>NZ_BAAFHC010000001.1:0-3976056 GCF_041155135.1 Marinobacterium sp. BA1 | reverse complement strand
ACCACTGTTGATCAATATCGGACTAACTATCACAACACTCTGCATAAAAACCACAAAAGCTAATTTGAAGGATAAAGTGGTTGGAGCATCATGATAAAAACTATCCCCTAACCCGGTAAGATATAGCACGGTTAAGCCAACAGCAGCCACTGGAAAGGCAGCGATCAAACACCGTAAATTTTCACCTACTATCAAACCGACATATAGACTTAGCCACCAAGCATTAATTAATGAATATGCATTTCGTGAATCCGAGTGTGAAAATATAACTTGCATCATCACATATCCAACAATGAAGCAAGCTATATGAATTACACCGATGTAGATTGGGTTACTAATTTTCATATTATGGAATTACTGTCAAAGGAATTATGCCATCGGGGTCATTAAGAATATCATTTAATAGTCCATCCGTTTGGTCATTTCCGGTAATCCCGCCACCTATATCAATACAACCAGCAGACCCATCCCCACTACCACCATGTAAGAAAAAGCCGTCTCTACCAAAGGTGTTTGTTCCATCATTTGGATTTAATGGCATTCGCCAATCACCCCAGTCGCCTCGTGTATTACGTGCTAAATCGCCAAAGAATCCGGGATTAGTTAAATTGCTTGCATTTCCAGTATATCCACCGGTAGGAATTGGTCCCTGATTTCTTGCAGTTTGATCAGTTGAACCATTTCGCCCAGATGATGACGGAATGTTATATGGAGACGATCCATTTTGCGGATCAACTGTAAGAGTGCCACTTGATTGGTCATATTGAAGCGCAGTAAGTCCCAAAGGATCGATGTACATCACTGGATTACTGTTCACGTAAACGTAGGTATTGAGTCCCCCGCGAAGCCCAATCGGATCACTCTGAATATACCGCCCCGTACTGGGGTCGTAATCCCTGAAGTAGTTGTAATGTAGCCCCGTTTCACTGTCAAAATACTGGCCAGGAAAGCGGAGGTTGAATGTCAGGATACTCCCAGGGGCAACAGATGCTTGCCCAAATGCATCATAGTCCGCCCGCCAGACCACCGTTCCCTGATTATCACTCACGACCTGCGGTGTATTGAGATGATCAGTGTGTATGTAGTATACGACGGCTGAAGCGGGGCCTGAATGAATTACCGCCAGTGCCTGTGTGCCCAACCAGACATATTCCACTTTTGTCTGCCCGCTATGATCAAGCTCGGCCAGCAGTTGCCCGGATTGATTGTACAGGTAGTAGGTGGTTTGGCCATTAACAGTCTTGCTTGTACGCTGACGATTGGCATTGTACGTGTAGGTTGCGCTTACCGTGCCGCTCACACTGGTGAGACTGTTGTAGCGGTCGTAGCTGAAGTTCAGGCCACCTTTACTCAGTACATTGCCATTCGCGTCGGATCCCCCATAGTTTCCTGTGTAGACTTATCACGTTTCTGCACCAAAAGGGCGTCACATCAGTCTGTGAGGCTAATTGGCTGACACAGAGTTTTGAACACTTTCGCTCCGCGAAATCGATATCCGCCAGGTCGTGCTGTGCCAGCTCACTGTGGCCTATTCCCGTGGCGTAGTAGACTTACAGGATTGCCATGTCACGTAGTCCTATACAGCGCTTTGACAAGCGCCTAGCGTTCACTATTGTACATATCTCGACTAATAGCACAACCTGCACGGCAAACCGGCACAGCCGTTCACGCCAAACCAGCAGGCCCTGTCACTTTCACCGGCCCCCACATCTGTAGGCGCTGGCCTCGAATGCACACCCTGCTGGCCAGGCGTGCACACCCAAACCGGAAAGGCGTGCACGCCACGCTGGTCAAAATGCACAAAATATACTCCTAACTTAATTATCAGCTCATCTGTTTTTTCGTTTTTTTCTATATATCTCTATCATTAGAATTAACAGTCCAACAACCGTAAAAGATGTAAGTTTGGGATGTGAGAATTCATAATATATAAGTAACTGTGAAAGAATCATATATATTAAGAATGCTATGGCAGCCCCCGCCATAGAAAAAATTCTATTTTTTTCTAACATAATAGACTATTACCGTAGCCAATAGAAACACAATTATCCATATAAAAAATTCCGTTAAACTAAAATCACAATTTGAAGTATCAGGACATTTTCCAGTGTAGATTGGGATTGGCATTTTAACTCACACTCATTTGCACATTTATTCATACAATATGTATGCGTTGAAGCTAGCTCACAAACGCCGCCCGCAGCGTAACCCCAAGGGGTGCTCTTAGTACCTACAAGGGCGCTCGTGGCAGCACAAGCTGTTGCTATACTCTGCGGCGCTTCAGAATTATCTCTACACTGAGTATAACAGCTAGCAAATTGCGCATTGTTATTTGTGCTGTCAAAGAAAGACGCTTGGCCAGAAGGACTATAGTTTTCAGCATAAACCCGTTCTCCTGAGTCACATATCCACTGATTTGGTGCAACTTTCTCACATGCCTCTAGTCCAAAAGGATCTATAAAAAGCAGCGGATTTCCGTTTGCATATAAGTAAGTATTCGATCCACCATCTAACCCTATCGGATCACTCTGAATGTACCGACCCGTGTTGGGGTCGTAATCCCGATAGTAGTTGTAATGTAGTCCCGTTTCGCTGTCAAAATACTGGCCAGGAAAGCGGAGGTTGAACGTCAGGATACTCCCAGAGGCAACAGCGGCTTGCCCAAATGCATCATAGTCCGCCCGCCAGACCACCGTTCCCTGATTATCACTCACGACCTGCGGTGTATTGAGATGATCAGTGTGTATGTAGTATGCGACGGCTGAAGCGGGGCCTGAATGAATTACCGCCAGTGGCTGAGTGCCCAACCAGACATATTCCACCTTTGTCTGCCCGCTATGATCAAGCTCGGCCAGCAGCTGCCAGGATTGATTGTACAGGTAGTAGGTGGTTTGGCCATTAACAGTCTTGCTTGTGCGCTGACGATTGGCATTGTACGTGTAGGTCGCGCTTACCGTGCCGCTCACACTGGTGAGACTGTTGTAGCGGTCGTAGCTGAAGCTCAGGCCCCCTTTACTCAGTACATTGCCATTCGCGTCTTATTCCCCACAGTTTCCCACGTAGATTTATCACGTTTCTGAACCAAAAAGTTGCCACATCAGCCTATGAGGCTGGTTGGCTGATACAGAGTTTTGAACACCCTCTAACGCACTTGGAAGAGCAGCTGGACGGAGTAGTCCAGCGAATTCACTTCGAAAATTAACAGGGTGGTAAAAGTTTGAAGAGTCAAAAGGTTAGGCAATCTTCGCTCCGATCGCACCGCAATTTGGCACAGCTGTTCACGCCAGACCAGCAATGCCTGTTAATTTCACCGGCCCCACACTTGTCCGCGCTGACCCCGAATGCACTCTCTACTGGCTGAGCCTGCACACCGAAACCGGAAAGGTGTGCAGGCTCAGGTGTCCAGATGCACATACTATATTTTTGGAATCCTATTTTTGTCCTGATTCATAATTCAATTAATAGTAACTCTAAGATCCAGACCCATCTTTATAATCTTGTTTAAGGTTTTTTGACTGATAGAAAAATCAAATGAGCTTTCAATTACCGATTCATCATTTGACAATCCAAGGTAAATATGGAGGGAGGATCGATCAGCCTCATGTATGCTAGTAGCTGAAAGTTCTTCAAACATAGCTAATAAACTATCTAATTCATCTTCTAATGGAGATGTTATTTCTGATTTATAGCACCACATACCTACATTTCTAGGTTTGCTTTTCTTCCCATTCCTTATTCTTTGGAAGCCCTTTTCATATGAATCTGTAGGTGTAATGCCAAGAGTATTGGTAACATTATTCGGATCTAATTTTGATCCTAAAAATACAATTTTAAGTGTTTTTGAGGACATTTTATCCTGTCTCATCGGTCATTTAGGTTGTCATATGGATCACCATTTGGGTCGTAAATATCCCCGGTATCCGGGTCTACCGACCAATCTGCGAATTCAACTCCGAAGTGCGATACCCGCCTATGCAGCCTGAAGGTATTCTTGGAACACCATTTCTGGCTGCCTGAATCCGAGGCATTTACGCGGCCTCAGGTTTAACCTCTTCTCTGCCCACCGCACATCTTCATCCGTAATCAGCCTCAGATCCGTACCCTTCGGGATGAACTGCCGCAGCAGCCCGTTGAAGTTCTCGTTCAGTCTACGCTCCCATGAGGAGTACGGGTGTGCAAAGTAGAACTCCGCCCCCAGCGCTTCCGCTACAGCCTTGTGTTCGACGAACTCGCTGCCGTTGTCCGCCGTGGTTGTATGTACATGGTCGGCATAGGGCATGAGCATATCGATGATCGCATCCCGCATGTCCGTAGCCCGTTTGGCGTCGACCCTGCGGACCAGATACAGGCGACTCTTACGCTCCGCCAGCGTGACCAGCGCACCGCTACCATGCTTGCCCAGAACGGTATCGACCTCCCAGTCACCAAAGCGCTCTCGCGTGTCCACGATGGCCGGACGATCGTCGATCGAAATCGGCTCCGGGATGACCGCACGCTTGCTGTTGCTGCCCTTGCGGTACCGTTTGTGTCCTTGGCGCAATGTCTTGTAGACTTGCCGCCACGGGCCTTATCGGCAGCGACATGACGGTATATCCACTCATGGCTTACCAGTAGACCAATGAGCTTGCCGATACCGCTGATCTGTTCCGGACTCCAGTGCCAAGACAACGTCAGCTCCACATACATGACGGTCTTTTCCGTGCCTGACGGAACCGTCCTTATTTACTGCATAAGCGCGCGGGTCGGATTTTTGGCCCAAATGCACATGATTCTTACAACCATTATGCGACTCAACACGACTCCCTAGCCCCGGCCTTCCTGCAAGTCCGGTCAGATTAATATAAACTAGCGGATTACCATCCACATAAGCATACGTATTCTGACCTAAAGCCTGATCAGTTGGAATAAGACGATTATTAATCAGCTATAAGCTGACTAACCATTGATGAGTGATTATTCAAAAAATGTCTCGTAACTGTATAATGCTCAGACTCTTCATATTCGATTTCCTCCACTACGCCATTATCAAGTGAAAAAATTTTAGAGTCCGGATATGCCATTAATATGGGCGAATGGGTCGCAATAATGAATTGTGATCCATCTTTTACAAGTTGGTGCATCCTTGAAAGCATAGCCATTTGCCGCGTAGGTGATAACGCGGCTTCCGGCTCATCTAAAATGTATAATCCATTTCCGCCGAAGCGATTTATCATCAGCGCAAAAAAGCTTTCACCATGTGATTGTTCGTGCAATGAGACCCCACCATATGAGTTAATAATGGGTGGTCCACCGGGACCTTCATCTAACCTTTCTATTTCCGTTGCCACATTGTAAAAACATTCTGCGCGTAAGAAAAAACCATCTTTGGGTTTTTTAAATGATCTTGATAATCGAATAAACTTCCATAGTTGCGAGTGGGATTTTCTGGTGGAAAAAGTAAAATTCTTAGTTCCACCCTCTGCATTGAATCCACATGAAACAGCTAATGCTTCAAGCAAGGTGGATTTCCCAGTACCGTTTTCCCCTATAAAAAAGCTAACTTTGGGATGAAAATCGATACTATTGAGATTTTTTTAATACAGGTAGAGTAAACGGAAATCTTTCAAAAGACTCTACTTTTTCCCTTATCAATTTTGCTGAATGTATAAATTGGGGGGCATCAAAAGATTTCACAAAATATTCCTAATAAGGACTGTTTTTCATACCCCCAGCTTACATGAATAATCGTATTATTCCAACCGATCAGACTTTAGGTCAGGGTGCTCATCAAATATTGGATTCATTATGTCCAGCAACATAGTTCCCATCAGCTTTCCAGCTGCACGGCGATAAACTACCAACTCATCCTCCGAACAATTTTTCTGAACCATGGCGACCGACTGGTTAAGTCGGTCGCCAAACTCCACCATGAGATCAACAATTTCGGTAGCTACTTCTTTTTTCATATCATTCACAATCGTCAGGTTCTTCCATACAGCGATTTACGCAATTCCAAAAGGAAAAGCCAGTTATCACTGGTCGGTAGCGCCGAATCAGAGCAACGTTCGATACAGCGGTCTTTCTTGGATTCTTGGCTATCATCTGATGGGTTGTCTTTATTGTCATACCAATCCCAAAATTCACTTGCAGCCCACCAACCAACACCAAAACCTATTACACCACCTACTACTGCACTGGGTGGTCCACCGATAGTACCACCAATGGCTGCGCCTCCTGCGGCTGTGGCTGGTGTTTCACCAGTTGGGTCGATATACATAAGTGAGTTCTGACCGGTGTATCCGTATAGGTGGTTCAGTCCATTGACGTAACCATAGCCGGGAATAGGTAATCCCATTTGTGCGGTGACCCGTCGTTGTGGATCACTAAAGTTCAGTAGGATGCCACGGGGGTCACTCTGAATATACCGCCCCGTACTGGGGTCGTAATCCCGATAGTAGTTGTAATGTAGCCCCGTTTCACTGTCAAAATACTGGCCAGGAAAACGGAGGTTAAATGTCAGGATACTTCCAGGGGCAACAGCGGCTTGCCCAAATGCATCATAGTCCGCCCGCCAGACCACCGTTCCCTGATTATCACTCACGACCTGCGGTGTATTGAGATGATCAGTGTGTATGTAGTATACGACGGCTGAAGCGGGGCCTGAATGAATTACCGCCAGTGCCTGTGTGCCCAACCAGACATATTCCACCTTTGTCTGCCCGCTATGATCAAGCTCGGCCAGCAGTTGCCCGGATTGATTGTACAGGTAGTAGGTGGTTTGGCCATTAACAGTCTTACTTGTACGCTGACGATGAGCATTGTACGTAAAGGTTGCGCTTACCGTGCCGCTTACACTGGTGAGACTGTTGTAGCGGTCATAGCTGAAGCTCAGTCCACCTTTACTCAGTACATTGCCACTCGTGTATTATACCCATACTTTCCTACGTGGATTTATCATGTTTCTGCGCCAAAAGGGCATCACATCAGTCTGTGAGGCTAATTGGCTGACACAGAGTTTTGAACACTTTCGCTCCGCGAAATCGATATCCGCCAGGTCGTGCTGTGCCAGCTCACTGTGGCCTATTCCCGTGGCGTAGTAGACCTACAGGATTGCCCTGTCACGTAGTCCTATACAGCGCTTTGACAAGCGCCTAGCGTTCACTATTGTACATATCTCGACTAATAGCACAACCTGCACGGCAAACCGGCACAGCCGTTCACGCCAAACCAGCAGGCCCTGTCACTTTCACCGGCCCCCACATCTGTAGGCGCTGGCCTCGAATGCACACCCTGCTGGCCAGGCGTGCACACCCAAACCGGAAAGGCGTGCACGCCACGCTGGTCAAAATGCACAAAATATACTCCTAACTTAATTATCAGCTCATCTGTTTTTTCGTTTTTTTCTATATATCTCTATCATTGGAATTAACAGTCCAACAACCGTAAAAGATGTAATTTTGGGATGTGAGAATTCATAATATCTAAGTAACCGCGAATTCAACTCCGAAGTGCGACACCCGCCTATGCAGCCTGAAGGTATTCCTGGAATACAATTTCGGGCTGCCTGAACCCGAGGCATTTGCGAGGCCTCAGGTTTAACTGTTTTTCTGCCTTGCGGACATCCTCGCCGGTGATCATCCGCAGATCCGTACCTTTCGGGATGTATTGGCGTAGCAGGCCGTTAAAGTTCTCGTTCAGCCCTCGCTCCCATGACGAGTACGGGTGGGCAAAATAGAACTCCGCGCCCAGCGCTTTGGTTATAGCCTTGTGCTCTACGAATTCGCTCCCGTTATCCGCCGTAATCGTGTGCACATACGCCGCATAGGGCTTGAGCATATCGATGATGGCATCCCGCACATCACTGGCCCGTTTGGCTGCTACTTTGCGGACCAGATACAACCTGCTTTTGCGCTCAGCCAAGGTAACTAGGGCACCGCTACCATGCTTGCCCAGCACCGTATCAACCTCCCAGTCACCGAAGCGCTCTCGCGTATCCACAATCGACGGGCGCTCATCTATCGAGCGCGGATCAGGGATCACCGAACGCTTGCTGTTGGCGCCTCTACGATACCGTTTATGGCCCTGGCGCAGCGCTTTGTAAAGCTTGCCGCCACGCACCCTGTCCGCCGCCACATGGCGGTAGATCCACTCGTGGCTCACCGGTAGGCCGATGAGCTTGCTGACGCCGCTGATCTGTTCCGGGCTCCACCGCCAGGATAAAGTCAATTCCACATAGCGAACGACCCGTTCCGGCAAGCGGTATTTGGCGGCACCTGTACGCCTCCGCATGGCCTGTTGATGCGCTTTGCCGGGATTGTATGCCTCTCGGCTACTGTTGCGTTTCTACTCCCGATAGACCGTCGAACGATGGACTTTGACTGCTTGGGCAATCGCTGTTGCTGGACTTCCCTGCGCAAGAAGAACCGATATCTGGTATCGTTTCCCCTCGGTCAACTGCTGATAACTCATGGTGATACATCTTTTACTTTGGCGAGCGAAAGCGTACCACTAATCAGCAGTTGGCCACCGCTCGCCGTTCAACCATGAGTGTCGCACTTATTATCTGAACTCCCGAGGGGGCATATAATGAATCTGACTCACCATCTGACAAAAAGCTTTCTCCTGGAGAAATCGATAAGCTCAAGGGCGCTGGAGTTGATCCTCATGATTTAAAACCTAAAAAACAAGGATCAAGATATGATTTATTCAAAGACAAAGATGGTAATATTGTAGTTAAGCCTAGAAATGGTAAAGGTCCGGGGGATCCAACAGGTTATAATATAAATAATTTTTAGGTAATCTCATGGAATCATACATTGAACTATCTGTTATTAGCTCTATCTTATGCTCTGATGAAATTGTTAATTTTCTGGGTATGCCTGCTGATAAGAATTGGAATACAGGTGACAAAATAGAAAACACCATCATGGTGGAAAAAGAGAGTGGGTGGCTAATAAAATCAAAAAAAATTAAAAATGTTGAGTTGGATATCCAAATTAATTCCATTATAAATCGAATAAAAGGAATTGAATATAAGTTTAAAGAAATATCCACTTTGAACGAAACAGATGTTCAACTGTCAGCTGTGATTTATTACGAGAAGGAACCCCCTCTTTTCTTTAAAAAGGAAATAATTACATGGTTGAGTGAAATAGGTGCATCAGTCGATATAGATCTATACGCCATTTGAAATAATATTAACCCAGCGGTAATTTAGGTCTGTCAATCATGGCTCGGAGCCCCGTCATAGCAGAGCCTTATCCGACAAGAACCGCCGCCGGGTTAATAAATAGGAGTCAAAACATAAGATTTATAGATTCTGGCCATAGGAAGAGGGTTCAAAACTCTGTATCAGCCAACCAGCCTCATAGGCTGATGCAGCAACTTTTTGATGCAGAAACGCGATAAATCCACGTAGGAAACTGTGGGGAATAAGACGCGAATGGCAATGTACTGAGTAAAGGTGGCCTGAGCTTCAGCTACGACCGCTACAGCAGCCTCACCAGTGTGAACGGCACGGTAAGCGCAACCTACACGTACAATGCTCATCGTCAGCGTACAAGTAAGACTGTTAATGGCCAGACCACCTACTACCTGTACAATCAATCCGGGCAGCTGCTGGCCGAGCTTGATCATAGCGGGCAGACAAAAGTGGAATATGTCTGGTTGGGCACACAGCCACTGGCGGTGATTCATTCAGGCCCCGCTTCAGCCGTCGTATACTACATACACACTGATCATCTCAATACACCGCAGGTCGTGAGTGATAATCAGGGAACGGTGGTCTGGCGGGCGGACTATGATGCATTTGGGCAGGCAACTGTTGCTTCTGGAAGTCCCCTTACCTTCAACCTCCGCTTTCCTGGCCAGTATTTTGACAGCGAAACGGGGCTACATTACAACTACTATCGGGATTACGACCCCAGTACGGGGCGGTATCTTCAGAGTGATCCGATTGGGTTGGATGGAGGGCTCAATACATACGCTTACGTCTATAACAATCCCATCATGTTTTACGATCCTTATGGTCTTTGGGCATGGGGTGATCCACTTCCCCAAGGCGTCGTTGATTTCTCTGCTGGCTTTGGCGACACAATTTCTTTTGGTGCCACCGATTGGGTTCGTAATCAAATGGGAACCAATAGCGCACTGAATAAATGCTCAGGTGCTTATAGTGGTGGTGAGTGGGCTGGAATCGCCTATGGATTTGCAGCAGGAGGGGCAGCAGGTTGGCGAGCGGCAGGAAGCAAAGCCGCAGGTAAAGAGTTCTCGCATTGGATACCCAATAGGATGAGCGGCCCGCGTTCCATTTGGAATGGGAACTATGTTTCGACTAGGACGCATGCTTTATCAGATCCGTTTAGATACCGCTTTATGCCGAGAAGCTGGAAAAGCAATAACCCCATTTGGCCAGCGTGGAAACGTCAGCTTACAAGGCTTCCAAATTGGGCAAAGGGTTCTGGTATTGGCGGCGGTGCGGCAGGTGGAAGTGCTGCTAATGGCGGGGATTGAGGTTGCCAAAATTAATCAGGACAAGAATTCATGAAAACATTTGTAAGTTTTGAATCAGGTTTTTCACATGAAGGGAAAGCCGGGAGTCCTCCCGGCAAAAAGTTGGCTCAGTATTTAAATGAAGGTTTAAGAAATGCTGGTTTTCAAGTTAGTGTACCGCAAAACCGTGAAGACTGGGCTTGGGATTTTTTACTAGATAAAAACTGCTACCGGATAGAAAGCATGGTTGGGTATGTGAATGATTCACCCGTTCAGTGGCTGATCACAACTCATCTGCACTTTTCATTTTGGAAAAATTTATTTGCAAGTTCAGTTAAAATACAAGCTGAAAGTGAGCTAAAAAGCTACTGTCGGGCGATCCATGAGCTTTTATCCGACAGTCGTTTCCAGACTGTTCGCTGGTACGATCAAAGGGATTTTGATCAAAATGCGACAGAAAAATGGGCGGCGTCACCATAACCCTCACTGAAAAAGATCCTCTCAGACTATGGGCACTATTAAGCGCCCATAGTTTTATCCGTATTCTGGATTTTTTCCTCAGGGGAAAAGCGCGATTTCCATCGCTCGATAATTCAGAGATCATCAAAGAAACTTCAATGGCGAGAATTTTTGAGCGAGAGAATACTTTGTCTCGACAATGGAACTGGATAAAGAAATGGTGTCCGGTTTAGCGTGGGCAACTACAGTGGTGGAGGAAAGTTCCGAGGGAAGCCTGCACAAAGGACTATCGAGATATAGTCTCCCGGAAATAAGATTCCTTCAGATAAAATTCAGTTTAGGTAATTAGCTTTGGAAAAATATAAAGTTTTTAGAATTTCTGAACCGCATATTGTGAATGATGATATTTATTGTCAGGATTTAGTGGACAATGGATCCTGCTTAGCATTAACTTTGAATGCAGTTCATAGGAGTATTTCCATAAAAATTACATTTGACTTTTTCTATATATATTCAAAGTCAAATGAGAGCTATAGATTGGAAACTATAGATAAAATCCCAGATGACAGGTATTTAATTTTAACAGTTGAAAACTCAAGGTTAGCAGAATGGCTTCATAAAGAAAGTAAAGGAATTTACTCTGATGATGACGTAGTTCACTACTTAATAATTACAAGTGATGAAGTAATTGATGTATTAAGTAGTATTCCTCCGTCAATAGAATGGAGCGAAAAAGGCAAAAAAATTCTATAGAGCTTATCTAAATACCTGTTAAAAAAGCCCGTATTCTTCGGGCTTTTTACTATCCTCAGTATTGTCATTTCCACCAGCAGAATCTGCACACCTAATCGGTTTCGGTTGTCATTGTTGACCCGCAGAGTTTGCATTTGGGGTCAACGCATATAAGAAGAGCTTCAAAACTCTGTATCAGCCAACCAGCCTCATAGACTGATGCAGCAACTTTTTGATGCAGAAACGCGATAAATCCACGTAGGAAACTGTTGGGTATAAGACACGAATGGCAATGTACTGAGTAAAGGCGGCCTGAACTTCAGCTACGACCGCTACAACAGTCTCACCAGTGTGAGCGGCACGGTAAGCGCAACCTACACGTACAATGCCAATCGTCAGCGTACAAGCAAGACTGTTAATGGCCAAACCACCTACTACCTGTACAATCAATCCGGGCAGCTGCTGGCCGAGCTTGATCATAGCGGGCAGACAAAGGTTGAGTATGTCTGGTTGGGCACACAGCCACTGGCGGTGATTCATTCAGGCCCCGCTTCAGCCGTCGTATACTACATACACACTGATCATCTCAATACACCGCAAGTCGTGAGTGATAATCAGGGAACGGTGGTCTGGCGGGCGGACTATGATGTATTTGGGCAAGCATCTGTTGCCTCTGGGAGTATCCTGACATTCAACCTCCGCTTTCCTGGCCAGTATTTTGACAGTGAAACGGGACTACATTACAACTACTGTCGGGATTACGACCCCAGTACGGGGCGGTATATTCAGAGTGATCCGATTGGGCTTCAGGGTGGGTTGAATACGTATGCTTATGTTGGGGGAAATCCTTTAAGTTATGTTGACCCTTTAGGGTTAGCATACTCTGAAAGGGGAGAGCACGGAGAAAGGGCAAGAACACAATCTTGTGATAGTGCATTACAAGAAGCTGCTGTTGGTGCCAGTTTACTTGCTATATTGTTAACTGCAGGTGCTTATCCAGCACTGGTTGTTCCGCTGCAAGTTGGGCTTATTCCTAGCTCTGATGTGTACTTTCCGGGCTTAAAAATACATGCTGGGAAGCAAGGAAAACACATTCCGGGGCATAATAACTTTACCCAAGGCAGAAGTGAATTAACGCATCCTAATCCTCAGTCACTAGTGGATTCATATGCTGGGAAAGGGGTTCCTGTGAATAAGATACCTGCTGGACAGCCCGGTTATAGAGAGAGAGTTAATTTCCAAGAAAATATTGGGAAATATGTAGATCCTTCGTCAGGTAATAGCTCCAGTACCACAAATGGTATTATTCATCACAGTAAAGATGGTGTTCATATTGTTCCAGCGAGGCCGTAAAAGATGGGAAGTATTGAATTGAGATCAGCAGTATTGTTAGCTATGCAGTCATCATTGTTGGGCATGATTACTCCCAATATGAGAGCCATTACATGTGGCTATGATGAAAGTGATATTAGTATTAAATTTGTATTTGATAATACCCCTGATGCAGATGAAAATGAGCTATGTGAAGATGTCTTAACTGAAATGCTTTCTCACTTCGACTCTCATAAAATCTCTCTTGAAGTTATCAGCATACCCATTCCTGAGAACATCAAAGGTGAGCTTTTAGATAATTGGATATATATGCGAAGAGAATAAATTATAAAATACCTTAAAAAGGTCAGCCTCTAGCTGGCCTCTTTTTGCCATAGAGCTGTCATTTTCACCAGCAATGTTTGCACGCTTTTCCGGTTTCAGTTGTCACTGTTGACCAGAAGGGTTTACATTTGATGCCAGCACATACAAGAGGAGGTTCAAAACTCTGTGTCAACCAACCAGCCTCACTGACTGATGTGACGCCCTTTTGGCGCAGAAACGTGATAAATCCACGTGGGAAACTGTGGGGTATAAGACACGAATGGCAATGTACTGAGTAAAGGTGGCCTGAGATTCAGCTACGACCGCTACAACAGTCTCACCAGTGTGAGCGGCACGGTAAGCGCAACCCATACGTACAATGCTCATCGTCAGCGTACAAGCAAGACTGTTAATGGCCAAACCACCTACTACCTGTACAATCAATCCGGGCAGCTGCTGGCCGAGCTTGATCATAGCGGGCAGACAAAGGTGGAATATGTCTGGTTTAGCGGGGGCAACTACATCAATGAATACATGGAAGATTGTGACGAAGATGAATGTACGCAATGAATAATAGCGAGTTAACGAACCATATTTTAAGGCTGGTTGCGAAACACGCTTTATGTCAGTCTGACCGCCTTTCTATCACGACAAAGATAGGAGAAGATTTACGAATCGTTGGCGATGATGCTGATGAGTTGTTGGCTGAATTTTCATCTGAATTTAATGTTGATATGTATAATATAGACTTTGAAACATACTTTCCATGTGAAGCCACAGCTAATATGCATTTTTACCTATCAGCAATAGCTAAGAGCAAGTACCAAAACCCATTGGTACTTGCTATCCGTTACCTTGAAGCTAAGTTCTGGCGCTTATTTGCCTCGAAAACAAGTTACCAAAAACTCACTATTGAAGACCTTGTAAAGATCGCAAGTCGTGGAAGGGTATAATACAATATCGGGGGCTCAGCAGATCCTTTATATTTTTAAGACAGGAGTTATCCAAAGACAGATCGATTATATTCACCAAGGGTTGATAGATAGCCAAATACAAGATAGTGGGAAAATTCGAAAAAGTCTCTGGTCTGATGGGAAAATCAGAAAATGAGTAAAGCCGATTCTGAACTCTTCTTTAGTGTACTACTTGAGAGAGTCCTTCATTGCTGGCCGAAATCTATTGATGTGAAGCAGTTGCACGCAGACAAAAGCCGTCCGGATTTGTATGTAGTGAGTGGTTTAGGAGCTATGGGGGATTCAATAGCTGAAGGGTTTGATGGCGAGATTGACGCGGTGCTCGTGACTGTGCTTTGTGACGCTGTTACTTCAACCATCCGTTCTGCAGCACTATTTTGTACGGAAATTGAGCCAGCGCTGTTGCGGCCAGACACAGTACGTGAAAACTTTGAAAAGCGACTACATCGAGCTGAAACCAACCCCGATCTTGGGTGGAAAGAGGAGGATATATTGCTGATAAGGCGCTATTTTTTTCTGAATAATAAACGGTGTAGATAATCTGGTTTTTCGAGGCAACGTATCCCATCTAGTTCCGAAACTGGTAAATCATACGGTGTTGGAGTAGATCGACTCAGATCCTACCCAGCAATCGTGAACACCTTTTCTAGGGGGGTAGTCCAATTTTCGGTTCAGTCTAAAAAATGACACATAATTCTGGACACTACCACACCAAACGAATACCTCCCCGCATCACACAACCCCCTGCCCCACCACCTTCCGGCTCTGCTCAATCAGATCGAGCAGAGTGTCCGCGTACCGGCTTGCGCGTTCTGAATCCATCCAGCGGGCGTAGTCGATCTGGCTCAGATTGTCCTGCTTCCCAAGCAGCCAAGAGGAGTCGATGTAATCAACAATCAGCGACTCGTTGTCCTGTAGAAACGCCTCAAGCGCTTGCTGTGCAGATGACAGGCCGCCTTCAACCAGTTGGCCGGCAGGTCGGTTGAAGCGGAAGTTGTCGATCAATTGTTCCAGCGTCATCGTCAGACCGGGATGCTCTTCGCGCAGCGACGTGAACTGTTGTATGAGTGATTCCAGGCGCGCTTTGGCATCGTTGATCAGGTTCCGACGGATATCATCGGGCTGGCTGTTGAGGTAGTCGACACCCTGCCAGGACAGTTCACGCAACGTGCGACTGTTCGTCCCCGTTTCCCAGGGCTCAAGGCCGTATTGCTGATATACCAGTTGTTCGGCACGCCGGCCATTGGCCTCGATTTTTTGCCATTCCAGACGGTTTCGTGGAAATTCGTCCAGCTGAAGTTGCTTGTTTGCGATGGATTCAAGGCTGAGGCTGTGTTGCGCCACAAAGGCTTCCAGACGATCCTGTTGCGGATGCAGGCTGCCATCAGGCAGTTGGCCAACAGGATCACCATGTTTGATGTTATCGAGCAGGTCCTGAAGGTTAACCTCGGGCTCCAGGTCCGACAGGGCACTGTAAAACTGATCCCTCATTGGCTGATACAAGGTTTGATAGGACTGAATCAACGCCTGTTTGTCGCTTTGATACAGCTGACCGGAAACGGCATTTTTCAACATATTCGCGTCGCCGATTCTCAAGCCAATTTCGATCAAGCGGTGTGCCAGATCGGCGTACGCCTGAGGGTCGAATGTCTCATTGGCCCTATGGTGTGCAGTAATATCGTTAAACACCATGAAGCGGGACAGGTCATCGCTCAGACCGCCGGCACCATCTCGATTCAGTTGATATACCGCTGTATTGGTCAATGCATCGCTGCGTTCCCGAGCGCCTTCCAGCCCGGCGTAACGATGCATTTCAATGACCTGATCAACCGCTTCAGAGCGGGATATCTGCTGTTGATCCAACCAATCCCCCAAGTGATCGGGCACCTGTTTCAGGTTCTCATAATGCTCCAGCATCGTTTCGATGTCGGACTGGTTGTCCTGCCAGAATTGATTCAGGCGTTCCTCTTTGGCAAGCCGCGTACCGTCAGCATTTTCACTGGGATGACGCCCGGCCAAAGCGTTCTCGGCCAGTTGATCAAGCTCCACCGAGACGGGAAAATCTTCGTCCAGCGCTTCGGCCAACCGGTAGGACAGGGTGAAATAGTCATCCAGATAAGCACCCGCGTAGCCGCGCCGCTGGGCGACCATCTGTTCAAGATAGCTGGCGGCTTCCACACCAGCGGGACCTGCTTCCATCAAGGCCCACCACTGATTGTTGGCTTGCTCACTCCACTGGGTAATCTCGAAGCGCTGCAGGCCATCTTCTGACATCATCGCAAGCGTTGTCGTGTATTCCCCGACCAACCCCTGGGAGACCAGATCATTGATCTCTTTGTGAATTGCAGTCCGCGCCTGAATTTGGCTCGGTGTGCTGTTCGGGATTAACGTTGTGATGGAGATACTCACTCTGACGTCCTCTGCCTGCGTGATAAATACTCAAAAGCCGGATACACAGCATTTATCAGCAACGAATGTACCAACCCCGCATTTCCAGAGTGCTTTCAACACGTTCAGCGATGGATACAGAACGAAGGGATGGGCAGAACCGGCAGACGTTTGCCGGTCTATTTTTCTGATATGAAAGCCTGGCGGCAAAATGCAGCCAACTCTATTGACAGGCTCTCGCGCCATGCTTGTAGCATGACGGCGCTGAGGTTTAGAACGGCCACCACCAGGGTGAGGATTTTAGGCTGTGTCTGCAGCTTCTGAGCTGCTCGCCATACATCCGAGCGTTGGCATCCACCTTTTGAGCAACGCTGACCAGCCAGCCCTTGCTGTTATAGGTTTTGCGTTGCCAGCCTCCGTGCCCTTCGTGGTACGCCAGATACTGGTTATAGGCGTCCCACTTGGAGATGCCCAATGTTTTTTGCGACACGTCGGCATACCAGCCCATGAAATCGACCGCATCGTCGTAGTCATCACGGTCGGCGCCCCAGTTGCCGGTCTTGTCCTTGTACCAGTCCCATGTCTCGTCTTTTACCTGGGCATATCCGTACGCGCTGGATACTCGCCACCACATGGGGATGCCGAGGAAGCTGTCGCGAGGAGGGGCGGCATTGTGCCTGAAGCTGGATTCCTGTCGCATGATGGCCAGCTGAACCTGAATTGGCAGGCTATACTTTCGCTCAACCGTCAGAGAGGCATCAAACCAGTCGGGCTTCTCGCGAAAGATCCGGCAGGCATTTTCCACATTGGACGGTGGCGTGGTCGCACAGGACGCCAACAGAAGAGGCAACATCAGACACAAACAGATTCTTTGCATACGTACACCGGCAACCGGATGAGCAGTTAAAACCGCTTCTGATACCGGTGGCAATAAGGCGTTTTGCCCGTGCGCACGTAGTAGTCTTGATGGAACTCTTCGGCACGCCAGAACGGTGCCATCGGCAGCACCCGCGTCACCACGTCTAGCCCCTGATTTTCCAGCTGCGCAATCAACTTTTCGCTGATGCCGCGCTCTTCGTCATCCTGCACGAAAATGGCAGACGCATATTGAGGTCCGATATCAGGCCCCTGACCGTTTTCCTGACTCGGGTCGTGAATCTCAAAGAACAGTTTGGCCAGTGTTTCGAAATCAACTTTTGCCGGGTCGTACAGCACTTCCACGGCCTCAAGATGACCGGTCTGCTTGCCGCAGACCTCTTCATAACTGGGGTTATCCACATGGCCGCCCATGTAACCGGACACAACCGACACCACACCGGGTTGCTGCTGCAGCAGGTGCTCAACCCCCCAGAAACAGCCGCCGGCAAAATAGGCGGTTTTCAGGGTGCTGCCCTGCTGTTGTGCCAGTTTTTCGGCACTGAGGAAGTCCATGGAGATGGAATTGACGCAATGGCGCACGTTCTTCCGTGTCAGCATTTCGCCTTCAAATACGTGTCCCAGGTGACCGCCGCAGTTGGCACACAGGATCTCCGTCCGCCGCCCGTCCGCATCCACCTCTCTGCGAACGGCGCCTTCAATTTCATCATCAAAGCTGGGCCAGCCGCAGTGGGAGGGAAACTTGTCTTCAGAGCGATACAGGTGCGCCCCACACTGTTTGCAGGCATAGACACCGGTTTCAAAATGCTCGTTGTACTGGCCGGTGAAAGGTCGCTCTGTCCCCTTTCTGATGATGATGTACTCTTCTTCAGGGGTCAGCTTTTTGTAGGACATGTTCTACCTCGGCACGGGAAATTGTGTGTTATTTTGCCGTTTCTTTCAGCAGCCACTGCTTGATGACGTCGGCCATCTCGGCACTCAGACTCGAGAACGCGTCGACGACATCGGCCAGATCGCTGCTGTCGGCAGGGCGGCTGAGATCCAGCGAGGTTTCAGCCAGGATGGCACGCCCATTGGCTTCTACCAGCTGCAGGTGGCCGCGGATCACAACCGTGGGCACCCCTTGATGATATTCGGTCTGAAAGGCGTCCAGTCGGGATACCAGCACGCGGTCCGCTGCCAGACGCACTTCATCTCCGCTGATCTGACTGAAGCGGCTGTCCCGCTGCAGGGCCGAAATCAGCTGGTCACGCCACAGCTCCGGTATCGCACTGTTCCAGCGAGCGCCCGCATATACACTTGGGGGCTTGCCTTGCGGTACCACCAGCATATGGCGACCATTGAGCAGATCCGGGGTTTGGGGTCGCAGTACTCTCAGGCTTTCCACCTGTACACTTTGACCCACGACGGCGGGGGCAGGTTCCAGTGTCCAGCTCTGTACCGGCTCAGTCGAGGGCAACCAGCTACAGCCTGCTACGCCCAATGCCAGCAACCCCGTCAACAACAGATGTTTCATGTACACACTCTCCCTCACGGTGTGAATTCAGGTGCAGGCGGGCGCCCGGTCAGGTATGCGGCCGGATCTTCCTCCAGTCTCGACAGTATCCGGTTCAACGTTCCCAAACTGCGTTGCAGTTCCTGCATGACCGGGCCGATCTCAGCCATGCCCTGCAGGCCGTTGTCCAGTGCGCTCGCATTGCGGCTCAGCAGGCGTTCCAGCTGTTCACCGCTCTGCGCCAGCGACTGCATCGCCCGGCGCCCATCCACCACCATCGGCGCCCCCTGATCGGACAGCAGCCGGTCGGCATGGCTGATCAGTTGGGTCGCGGCCTGCAGAACCTTTTGTGCCTCTTCAGCCGTTGAGCTCAGGTTGTCCAGCGTCTCACCCACCCCCGATCTGGATTCGACCAGCTCCTCGGACACCTGCTCCAGGTTATGGATGATGCGACCAATGCGGTCGATGTTTTCCGGTGACAGCAATTCAGCCCCCTGCTCTACCAGTTCGTTCACACCGGTGAGCAGCGCTTCGCCGTTACCCAGCAATGCCCCGATCGGTGATGGATCGGCCTCGATCACCGGAGGCCCTTCCTTTGGTCGCTCCAGTGCGGGGGCCTGCGGGTTGTCGGTACTGAGCAGAATATTGGCTGCTCCGGTAATGTTGGCGATCGCCAGTCGCGCACGTGTCCCCTGGTTGATCGGGGTGACGGAACTGACCTCCATGTCTGCCAGAACGCGGCGAGGGTCAGCCGGGTCCAGCTGAAGCTGTTTTACTTCACCCACGCGCAGGCCGTTGTACTGCACCAGGCTGCCCACGGTAAGACCCGTTACCGCCTCGTTGAAGACGACGCGATAGCGCCGTGTTTCCTGCTGCTGTCCGGACTGAACCAGCCAGATGCCAAAAAACAGCGCCGCCAAAAGCCCCGCCAGAGTGAACAGTCCAATCAGCACATGATGTGCACGTGTTTCCATGCTTACCTCTCCCCTGCCGCCGCGTAGGCGGCACGGCCTCTTGGGCCATTAAAATAGGCCTGTATCCATTCATCGTCATGGCGAGATACACGCTCGGGCGTATCCGCGACCAGCACCCGCTTTTGTGACAGTACCGCGATACGGTCGCAGGCGGTCCAGAGTGAATCCAGATCATGCGTCACCATGAACACCGCCACCCCCAGTGCGTTGCGCAGGGTCAGCAGCAACTGGTCAAAATCGGCGGCGCCGATGGGGTCCAGCCCTGCGGTGGGCTCGTCCAGAAACAGCACATCCGGGTCGAGCGCCAGTGCCCGGGCCAACGCAGCACGTTTCACCATACCACCGGACAGTGAAGCCGGGTACAGATCACCGGCATGTGGTGCGAGCCCCGTCAGCGCCAGTTTGACCTCTGCCAACGCCTCGGCATCGGAACGACTCAGTCCGGCATGCTCGATCAACGGCAAGGCCACATTTTCCCGAACGGTCAGCGAGCTGAACAACGCGCCGCCCTGAAACAGCACCCCCAGACGCTGCTCAAGCCGGGAGCGTCTTGCCCCTGACAATGCCAGCAGATTCTGACCGAACAGACGAACCTCACCCGTACTCGGACGGTTCAAACCCACAATCGAGCGCAGCAGTACCGACTTGCCGGTACCCGAACCGCCCACCACACCCAGGATCTCACCGGGATACAGATCGAGATCCAGATGCTCATGCACCGTGTTGCGACCAAAACGGTTGCACAGGCCACGCACCTCAATCAGCGGGGACGGCTTGATATCCTTTGTCATCACCACCCCATCTCCATGAAAAACAACGCCGCCAGCGCATCCAGCAATATCACCATAAAGATTGACTGAACCACGGCGGAGGTGGTGTGACGCCCGACGGATTCGGCACTGCCACTGACCTTAAAGCCCTCCATGCAGCCGATCACGGCCACCACAAAGGCAAACAGCGGCGCTTTCACCAACCCGACCAGATAGTGCTTC
The DNA here is from genome assembly GCF_041155135.1 of Marinobacterium sp. BA1. Taxonomy (NCBI): domain Bacteria; kingdom Pseudomonadati; phylum Pseudomonadota; class Gammaproteobacteria; order Oceanospirillales; family Oceanospirillaceae; genus Marinobacterium; species Marinobacterium sp. BA1. Next base: position 3,955,061 of record NZ_BAAFHC010000001.1, on the reverse strand, counting down.
AACGGTACATCCGCCAGAATGCCGAAGAACTGTCCCAGCGGAATATCCAGCGATACCAGCGCCACCAGTGCACCACCGGTCAGGCCGGATATGATCGCCACGAAGGTCAGCAGCGGCAGCGTGATCAACAATGCCAGCACGCGTGGCACCACCAGCAGCTCCATGTGGCTGAGCCCCAGCGTTCGCAATGCATCCAACTCTTCGTTGGCTTTCATGGAACCGATCTGAGCGGTAAAGGCACTGGCCGTTCGACCCGCCAGCAGGATGGCTGCCAAAATCACGCCAAACTCTCGCAGAAAGGCGTAGGCCACCAGATTCACCGTATAGATTTCGGCGCCAAACTCACCCAGTACCGTCGCCCCCAGAAAGGCCACCACGGCACCCACCAGAAAGGTGAGCAGCGCCACGATCGGGACAGCATTGAGTCCGGTTTCGTGAATCTGATTCACCAGTGCAGTCATGCGCCAGCGCCAGGGCCGCAATACAATGCCGAACAGCGTCTGCAATACCAGTCCGATAAAGCCGCTCAACTCCCAGAAATGACGGAACACGATCTCGCTTTGTTGGCCAAGATGCGCCAATGCGGCAATCAGCGGCGAAGGCTTGGGTGAAGGCTCTGCCGGTTCTCGCGACAACGCCTTTATCACCACCTGCAGCAACCCTTTGCGCTCGGGTTGCAGCGTCGGGCTCTGTTCGATCAGGGTGCGCAGTCGATCCGCACCGAACCAGTTCGCCAGCAGCGTTGCGCCAGCCGTATCCAGTGCCTGAATGTCCTCCAGCTGCAGCACACAATCCCCCTCGGGGGACGACTGCTGCGCAAGCATCTGCTTCAGATGCCGATAGTGAGACAGCGTCCAGCTGCCACCCAGACACACCCGCTGGCCGTGCCACTCAATCCACCCGGGGGCGGTATCGGTTGTCATCGCCGGTTTTTGCATCCCTTGCGCACCTGAATAGCCTGTTGAAAGGCTCATTTTCCTCCCCCTGCCCCTTTGCTGCAATAGCGAAGGCTCCGAGCCCTGTCACCCGGGAAAGCCGCACTGTATAATGGCGGGTTTCGACAGCGCCAACGAATCAGAGATACGGACCCCAATGGACAAGACCTACCAGCCCCACGATATTGAGAAATCCTGGTACCAGACCTGGGAAGAGAAGGGTTACTTCGCACCCTCCGGTGAAGGCGACGCCTACTGCATCATGATTCCGCCGCCCAACGTCACCGGCAGCCTGCACATGGGCCATGCCTTCCAGCACACCATCATGGACGCACTGACCCGCTACCGCCGCATGCAGGGCCGCAACACCCTGTGGCAGGTGGGTACCGACCACGCCGGCATCGCCACCCAGATGGTCGTTGAGCGCAAGCTGGCCGCCGAAGAAGAGTTGACCCGCCACGATCTGGGCCGTGACGCCTTTATCGAGAAGATCTGGGAATGGAAGGAAGAGTCCGGCGGTACCATCACCCGCCAGATGCGCCGTCTGGGCAACTCCGTTGACTGGCCCACCGAGCGCTTCACCATGGATTCCGGCTTCTACCGTGCAGTGCAGGAAGTGTTCATCCGCCTGTACGACGACAAGCTGATCTACCGCGGCAAGCGTCTGGTCAACTGGGACCCGAAACTGCACACCGCGATCTCCGATCTGGAAGTGGAGAACCGCGAGGTCAAGGGTAAGATGTGGTACCTGCGCTACCCGCTGGCCGATGGCGTGAAAACCGCGGCCGGTGAAGACCACATCGTGGTCGGTACCACCCGTCCGGAAACCCTGCTCGGCGACACCGGTGTGGCGGTGAACCCGGAAGACGAACGCTACCAGAGCCTGATCGGCAAGTTCGTTGAACTGCCGCTGGTCGGTCGCCGCATCCCCATCGTGACCGACGAACACGCCGATATGGAAAAGGGCACCGGCTGCGTGAAGATCACCCCGGCGCACGACTTCAACGATAACGAAGTCGGCAAGCGCTGCGGTCTGCCGATGATCAACGTGCTGACGCTGGATGGCCATATCCGCAAGGAAGCCCAGGTGTTCAACACCGACGGCAGCGACAACCGTGAACTCGATCCCAGCCTGCCACAGGCTTATCAGGGCCTGGAGCGTTTTGCCGCCCGTAAGCAGATCGTGGCTGATATGGAAGCCGCCGGCCTGCTGGTGAAGATCGAAGAAAACAACATGACCATCCCCTACGGCGACCGTGGCGGCGTGGTGATCGAGCCGATGCTCACCGACCAGTGGTTCTGCGATGCCAAGACTCTGGCCAAGCCGGCCATCGAGGCGGTCGAGAACGGCGACATCAAGTTTGTGCCCAAACAGTACGAAAACATGTACTTCGCCTGGATGCGTGATATTCAGGACTGGTGTATCTCGCGTCAGCTGTGGTGGGGCCACCGCATCCCGGCCTTCTACGACAACGAAGGCAACGTTTACGTCGCGGCCGACAAGGATGCTGCTCGCCAGAAGTACAACCTGGACCCGGAACTGGAACTGCGTCAGGACGACGACGTGCTCGACACTTGGTTCAGCTCCGCGCTCTGGACCTTCGGCACCCTGGGCTGGCCGGAAGACACCGAGCGTCTGAAAACCTTCCACCCGACCGATACCCTGGTCACCGGCTTCGACATCATCTTCTTCTGGGTGGCGCGCATGATCATGATGACCATGCACTTCATGAAGGACGAAGACGGCAAGCCGCAGGTACCGTTCAAGAACGTGTACGTCACCGGCCTGATCCGCGACGAGAACGGCGACAAGATGTCCAAGTCCAAGGGCAACGTGCTCGACCCGCTGGACATGATTGACGGCATCAGCCTGGAAGCGCTGCTGGAAAAACGCACTGGCAACATGATGCAGCCACAGCTGGCCGAGAAGATCGGCAAGCGCACCGAGAAGCAGTTCCCGGAAGGCATCGCCGCCCACGGTACCGACGCCCTGCGCTTCACCCTGACCGCGCTGGCCTCTACCGGCCGTGACATCAACTGGGACATGAAGCGCCTGGAAGGCTACCGCAACTTCTGCAACAAGATCTGGAACGCCGCTCGTTATGTCCTGACCAACACCGAAGGTCAGGACTGCGCCCAGGATAACACTGAAGTACTGCTGACCCTGGCTGACCGCTGGATCATCAGCAGTCTGCAGCGCACCGAGCAGACCGTGATCAAGCACTTGGACGAGTACCGCTTCGATCTGGCCGCCCAGACCCTGTACGACTTCATCTGGAACCAGTACTGCGACTGGTATCTGGAGCTGTCCAAACCGGTGCTTTGGGATGAGTCCGAAGGTGAAACCGACGAAGAGAAAGAGCGCCTCGCCGCCCTGCGTCGCGGTACCCGCGGCACACTGGTACGTGTGCTGGAAGCGATCCTGCGCCTGTCACACCCGCTGATGCCGTTCATCACTGAAGAGATCTGGCAACAGATCAAGGGGCTGGCCGGCAAGGAAGGCGACACCATCATGCTGCAGAGCTACCCGAAACCGGTGGCCGAGCTGATCGACGAAGCCGCCGAGGCCGACATCGAGTGGCTGAAAGAGGTGATCGTCAGCGTGCGCAATATCCGTGGCGAGATGAATATCGGCCCGGGCAAGGAGCTGGAGCTGCTACTGCACAACGGCAGCGATGAAGACTTCCGCCGCGTACAGGGAAACTACGTTGCCCTGACCAAGCTGGCCAAACTGAGCGAAATCAAGTGGCTGGAAGCAGACGATGAAGCCCCCATGTCCGTCACCAAGCTGGTCGGCAAAATGGAGCTGCTTGTACCGATGGCCGGCTTGATCGACAAGGAAGCCGAGCTGGGACGTCTGCAGAAGGAGCTGGATCGCCTGACCGGTGAGATCAAGCGTGTTGAAGGCAAGCTCTCCAACGAGAAGTTTGTCGCCAACGCTCCTGCTGACGTGGTTGCCAAGGAGAAACAGAAAATTGCCGACGCACAGGACGCGTTCGACAAACTCAAGCAACAGTACGCCAAGATCGAGGCGCTCTGAGCATCAGCGGGGCTGGAACATCACCGGCCCCGCTTAAATCTTTACAATCCTATCCGCTACTCAGTCTCGATTGCGGATCATATCGGCAATCGCAAACATCGGCTCTTTCAACATCTGTTTGAGCTCATCATCCGCGCCAATCTGCTCCAGTGCCTTGTCCATGCACAGCAGCCATTGGTCGCGCTCGTCTGTACCGATCGCATAGGGTTTGTGCGGACTGGTCATGCAGACCGAGCCGTATTTCTCGGCATAACGCTGCGGCCCACCCATCCAGCCGGTCAGATAGTCGGCGAGTCGCTCTTTCATCGGTGTCAGGTCCTTGCCATGCATGGCACGAATGCCGGCCACTTCAGGCGCGCTGTCCATATAGTCATAGAAAGCGTTCGTAAGCTGACGGATGCCCTCCTCTCCCAGTGCTTCAAATGGGGTGTTGTAACCACTCATGGGGTATTCCTCTGTTAGTATCCTTATGCTGAGCCAACATAAATCAGCCAGACTTCAGATAAAAGCCTGTAGGTGCACTTAATATCCATTTTTCAACACAAGGGGATATCACAAGCACATGGCAAGCCCTAACCGACGCCGATGGTTGATACTGGCACTGGCTATCACCCTGCTACTGCCTCCCGCGTGGCTCTGGCACAACCTGTTGAGTCCATGGGGGTACACGGCGCCAGCCGGTCTGCCGGCCATTGACCCTGACCGCCAGCACAGACTGTTTGTGTACGGCACACTGACTCATGGCTGGGTGCGCTGGCTGGTAACAGGGGAACAGATCGTATCGACACCCGCTCGCCTGCCCGGCTTTCGTCGAGAAGGGCTGGACCTGGTTACGGAGCCAACAGCCGTGACACAGGGCGAGCTACTGGAGGTGTCTCCGACCAGCCTGCGCCGGCTTGACCGATACGAGCGACTGGGAATTCGCTACGAGCGAGTCCGGCTGACACTGGAGGATGGGAAAGAGGCCTGGGTGTACACGCGCATTAAGCAACCACCAGCAGGGACAGAGCCCACCCTTACTCGATGATGACATCGTCCAGCGGACGGCGCGGCGAGGCAGGCAGACGGTCATCGGGGTACCCCAGTCGCAACAGAATCTGGGCATGCCCTTGTGCGCCAATATGCTGCTCCAGCTGAGGCCTTAACTGTGCGTGCTGTATCGGCTGATTCAGGTAGGAGGCTTGAACGCCCTGCTGTTGCGCGACCAGCAGCAGATGCTGCAGAGCCTGACCTGTTTGCAGCCAGTCACGGGGCGTATCGCCATCACTGCTCAGCAGCGCCAGTAACGGAGACTCCTCCGCCAGCAGCCGGTCCTGAGATGCCATGCTTTTACCCATGTCAAAGTGGCGCACAACACCCCGGACCAGTGGTGCCACCAGCCGAGGTACTGTCAATCCATCACCGGCTCGTCCCGGATGCATCCACCGCGCCAGCTCCTCACGCCAGGTCTCATCCTGCCACAGCAGGCTGTCGCCCTGTTTAACCAGCTCCACCACCTGCTGCCGCAGCTCCGGGTCCAGCAACAACTGCACATGGCCGTGTTCAGCACGGGCGGCTTCGCATAATGCGTTCTGCAACTCCGCCGACAAGGCTTCCGGCTTGAAGCGGTTTCGCCAGGTCCGGCGGTGAATCAGAGCATCTCCCAGACTCGCCAGCGTCGTTTCTTTTTCACCACGCCCAATATGCACCCGAGCCAGCAGATTCGGTGTTTCCGGTTTCGGCAATAGTGTCCAATCCAGCGACAGCCCGGCATCGGCAGCTGCCACACGCAGATTAAACAGCGCACAGCCACAGCTGATATGCAATTCACGATTGTCGGGATCATTCACCGGCAGCGCGCGTTGCCTGTCGGCCAACAGCTCGACCACCTGCTCCGTCTCATTCAAACGGAACAGCCAGGGCTGGGTGTTGTGGCTGGAAGGTGCCAGAACGGCCTGCTGCAGCAAAGCATGAAGAGAGGTGCGCTCGGAAGACTCGTCCATCAGTCTGGCTCCTTCAGAGTGGGTGTGGCACCAGAGTGTACGACAGCCACTTCAGGCCGTCAGCATGTGACCTGCAATTCCGAGGGCAAACCCCAGTACAGCCCCCATGGGAGGGCCCCAATGCCGCTCCAGTTTCACTTGGGGGGCAATGTCCTGAAATACCGAGTAGAGGATACCGCCGGCGGCGAACAGCATGATGGACGACACAACGGCTGGATAGTCTGCCAACCAGCTGTACCCCAGCCATGCTGCGGCTGGCCCCATCAGTGCCATCAGCGCAAAAATCAGAATGATGCGACGTGCCGAGTAGCCGGTGTGATGACGCAACTCGCGGAATGCGTTAAAGCCCTCGGGCAGATTCTGTAAGCCGATCAGCAGAGCCAGCAGCAGGCCGTTGCTGCCGCCAAGTGCAAAGGTTGCACCCAGCGCAATGGACTCCGGCACAAAATCGGCCAGCATCGCCACCAGCTGACTGGCCGAGGTCTTGAAATGGTTCAGCAGGACATCGATGCACAGAAAAATCATTCCACCCAGTACAAACCAGAACAGGGCAGCGGTTGTATCAAGGTGTTCAAGGCCGTCAGGAACCAGCACCAATGCCACCGCGGACAGCAGAGCACCGCCACCCAAGGCGATGACACTGTGACGAAACTCCTTTTCCAGCCAGTGCGGGCGTATCCGTTCGGCGCAGGCCAGCCATGCACCCAGCGGCATACTCAGTCCGGCCAATAGCGTTAACGTCAGTATGTGCAACAGCATGGTAACCCCCGAATAGCGAAGACCTCTAGGCTGCAATCGGTGCGAAAACACCCGATGTCAGCCGAGCCAGATCTTGCGGTGACAGCTCAATCTCAAGCCCACGCCGTCCGGCGCTGACGTGTATCGTATCCAAAGCAGCGGCACTGTCATCAATAAAGGTCTTGAGCCGCTTTTTCTGGCCCAGGGGGCTTACCCCACCCAGCACATACCCGGTTACACGCTCGACCTCGACAGGATCAGCCATCGCGGCCTTTTTGGCACCCGCCGCCTTGGCGATCTGTTTCAGATTGAGCTTGCCGACCACCGGAACGATGCCGACCGCCAGTGCCTTGCCATCGAGACTGACCACCAGCGTCTTGAATACCTGTGCGGGGTCCAGCCCCAGCTTTTCGGCCGCTTCAAGCCCATAGGATTCATTTGCAGGGTCATGGCTGTATTCATGAATACGGTGTGCAATACCCGCTTTGCGGGCCTGATCAACTGCGGGTGTCATCCTTTCGACTCCTACAGGTTACTGTGATTAACGCCCAAACAGCGAGGGGCGCTTGCCCGGTCGGTTGGGTGCGACCGGTTCCGGCTGAGCCTGTGGCATCTGCCGGGCCGCTTTTTTCCCCTGTGCACCTTTTTTGCCCGATGATGCTACGCGCGTCCGACCGGTCCGGTTGGCCTTTTTCTCGGCCAGTGCGCCACCTTCAATCAGCTTGCCGTTTTCCAGTACCGGAACAGGCTGCAGCTGCAGCGGCTTGCCGATCAGGGCTGATATATCCTTGAGAAAACGTCGTTCCTCCGGCGATACCAGTGACACGGCCCAGCCCTTCAAACCTGCCCGGCCGGTACGGCCGATGCGGTGTACATAGGCCTCAGGCTGATTCGGCAGATCGTAATTGACCACCTGCGGCAGCGCCTCGATATCCAGCCCTCGAGCGGCCACATCAGTGGCCACCAGCACTTTTACCTCACCAGCGGTAAACGTGGCCAGCGCGGCCATGCGCTCACGCTGGGTGCGATCACCGTGAATCGCAACCGCGCTGATGCCGTCCTCCAGCAGTTGTGCACAGAGCTGATCCGCACGCTTTTTGGTACGCGTAAACACCAGCGTCTGCTGCCAGTTGCCGCCACGAATCAGGAAGCTGAGTACATCCGCCTTATCGGCATTATCCACCGCGTAGGCACTCTGCTTGACCTGTTTGCTGGCCGAGTTGCGTACTGCAATCGCAATCCGTTTCGGGTTCTGCAGCAGTTTGTCGGCCAACACCTCCACAGAGTCATTGAGTGTGGCGGAAAACAGCAGTGTCTGCCGCTGCGCCGGCATATGGGTCAGCAACTCTCGGATCTCGCCAATGAAGCCCAAGTCCAGCATGCGGTCCGCTTCATCGAACACCAGCATTTCCAACTGTTCCAGCGACAGCTTTTTCTGCTTCAACATATCCAGCAGCCGCCCCGGCGTTGCCACCAGGATATCGGCTCCGCGTTTCATCTTGCGGATCTGGTTGTCGAAGCGCACACCGCCGAAGATGGAGATGACCCGCATCCCCAGCAGCTGGCCATATGCCAACGTATGCTCACCCACCTGCTGTGCCAACTCACGGGTTGGCGTCAGGATCAGCCCCCGAATCGGGTGGTAATCACCGCTTGCGGGGGTGCGGCTGAGGCGCTCGATCATCGGCAGCGCAAAGCCGGCGGTTTTGCCTGTACCGGTCTGCGCCTCGGCAATCAGGTCATGTCCCGCCAGCACCAGCGGAATCGCCTGTATCTGGATCGGTGTGGGCGCACGGTACTCCAGCGCGTCCAGTGTGGCGACCAGTTCAGGGCACAGGCCCAGTTCGGCAAAGGCGGACATGGTACTCTCTCCTGCTCACTGTTCCTGCGAGCGCAGGTAATCTTCATAACTGCCGTGGAAGTCATTGATGCCGGTGGGCGTCAGCTCAATGATACGGGTCGCCAGTGAGGAAACAAACTCACGGTCGTGACTGACGAAAATCAGTGTACCGGGATAGTTTTCCAGTGCCAGGTTCAACGCTTCAATCGACTCCATATCCAGGTGGTTGGTCGGTTCGTCCATCACCAGAATATTGGGGCGCTGCAGCATCAGCTTGCCGAAAATCATGCGGCCCTGCTCACCCCCGGAGATCACCTTGACTGACTTGTCGATCTCTTTCTGGGAGAACAGCAGTCGGCCCAGCGTACCGCGAATCACCTGCTCGTCATCACCTTCTTTACCGCAGTAGGCCATCCAGTCGTAGAGGCTTTTCGGTTCGGTGAATTCGTGTGCATGGTCCTGCGCGTAGTAACCGATGTTGCTGTTTTCAGACCACTTGACCTGACCGGCGCTGGGCTCCAGATCCCCCACCAGACACTTGAGCAGCGTCGTTTTACCGATGCCGTTGGGGCCGATGATGGCGATACGCTCAGCCACCGGCACGGTCAGATTCAGACCACTGAACAGCTCCTCATCAAATGACTTGGACAACCCCTCAACCTCAAGTGCGATACGGTGCAGTTTTTTGTCCTGTTCAAAGCGAATGAACGGGCTCTGGCGGCTGGACGGCTTGATATCCTCAAGCTGGATCTTGTCGATCTGTTTGGCGCGCGAAGTCGCCTGCTTGGATTTGGAGGCGTTGGCGGAGAAGCGACTCACAAACGCCTTCAGATCAGCAATCTGTGCCTTTTTCTTGGCATTATCCGCCTGCATGCGTTCGCGTGCCTGAGTCGACGCGGTCATGTACTCATCGTAGTTGCCGTGATACAGACGCACCTCGCCGTAGTCCACATCAGCCATATGGGTGCAGACACTGTTCAGGAAGTGACGGTCATGCGAGATGATAATCATGGTGCAGGTGCGCTGATTGAGCACACCTTCCAGCCAGCGGATGGTGTTGATGTCCAGGTTGTTGGTGGGCTCGTCCAGCAGCAGAATGTCCGGGTCCGAGAACAGCGCCTGCGCCAGCAGCACGCGCAGCTTCCAACCCGGCGCCACTTCGCTCATCGGGCCGAAGTGCTGCTCTACCGGAATACCCACGCCCAGCAACAGCTCACCGGCACGGGACTCGGCGGTATAGCCATCCAGCTCGGCAAACTCGCCTTCCAGCTCACCGGCACGAATACCATCCTCTTCGGTCATCTCCGACTTGGCGTAGATCGCATCACGTTCGGATTTGATCTTCCACAACTCTTCATGCCCCATGATCACGGTATCGACCACGCTGAACGCCTCATAGGCGAACTGATCCTGTCGCAGCTTGCCGATGCGCTCGTTCGGGTCTTTGGAGACGTTGCCGCTGGTGGGCTCCAGATCGCCCCCCAGAATTTTCATGAAGGTGGATTTGCCGCAGCCGTTGGCGCCGATCAGGCCGTAACGGTTGCCGTCACCGAATTTAACGGAAACATTTTCAAACAGTGGCTTGGCGCCAAACTGCATGGTGATATTCGCAGTGGTCAGCAATGGAATCTACTCGATTGATCTTGAATGGGTATGGCGGGCCGACCGTCGATACAGTCGGCAGGGGATACTACCAAAGAGGTGAATTATCGCATAAAAGCGCAGGCGAGTAGAGAGGGGAAGAAAGCTTACGATATTCGGTAAAAATGCAGCTCAACCGAATCGGGATTACGTACCCCTGTACCAATAAACAGACTTTCAGTAATCCATTTAAAACTCTCAGACTCAGTTTCAAATCTGGGTGTACAGCGGAAATAGATGAGATCAGGATCAACCGGCTCTCCTCGCATGAGTTTGCGAGTCATTTCAGGCTCAGCCACCCGGATAGCCCGGTTAACAACATAGATTCTGTCGCCACTTTCGGTTTCCAACACATATCGAGCATCAAGCTCGGCCATACGTGGACTGACAATAAGCTGATAATCCGCACCACCCGACAATACCTGCCCTCTCCAGCCATTACCGACGACTTCTCCCCCGGTAATTGGAATGACACGCCGCACGCCTGCCTGAGTCACTCCAACCTCCAAAGGATCGTCTACTGTTACTTTGAGGGATGCAAAATGTTCAAAGCTTGGAAGTATCATATTTTGAGTCTCTAGAAGAGCATTCAACACAACCTGTGTAATGGCTGTGTTGAATAAAAACAACGATTTACTTTTGTTCTTCGGCTACAATTGCGCGAAAGCGTTGCAACGCAGCTGCTGCATCCACCTTACGTTCAGTAACAGACTCCATCCACTTTTGATCAAGTCCACGGCTAAGCTTGTTCAGCTCCTGTGCCAGCGGGTCATTCTCACCTACCCTCACTATATTCACATTGTTTTTGGTGGCTTCAGCAATTCCATCTTCATCAGCGGCTCCCCAAGCGGCACCTGCCAGCCTGGACAGTTTTTCACCGGATACTTCCATGATTGCGTCTCTGTCTTCCGCGCTCAGTTGAGCAAAGACGTCCGGATTCATGAAAATGGTAAACGCCGTTGTATAAAGACCTTTGGGGAAAAGCGTAAGCTGCGAACTAACCTCATGAATTCTCAGAAATTTTTGATCTAATGGAGGTAAGAAAGTGCCATCCACTACCCCTTGCTGCATCATTTCATAGGATTTAGGGGCCGGCGCACTCACTGGCGAGACTTCCATACGTTCGGCAAGAGCATTGACAAGCCCACCGCCAACACGCATTTTTTTACTTTTGAGATCACTCATGGACGTCACAGGAAACCGCGTATGCAGTTGACCCGGTCCATGCACGAACATGCCAAGGACATGCAGCCCCTCATACTCATTAGCAGGCTCAAAATACTCCTCGTAAACACGCCACAGAGCAACAGAACCTGACTCAGCATCTGCAACCTCACCGGGAATCTCAGCGATGCCTGGCAGCATAAAACGTCCTGACAAATAGGCATTGACGCTAAAAGCGGCATCTACGACACCATCTTCCACAGCCGTAAACAAGGTTCTCGGGTGACCGTTATAGTCTTCAATAATTACGTTTACACGCCCTTCAGTGGCCTCTTCAACCCACTTGGCCCAGGTAGGCCAAACAGTCTCATTCTGAGGGTTGGTAGGTGGTAGCCATGTAGCAACGCGTAGCGTGGTTTCAGCGGCAAGTGCAGATACAGAGAAAAACACTCCCACTGTACCGTACAACAGGGTTCTGCCAAGGTGTTTCATTATTATTATCCTTTTTAAGGTGATGAATCATACGTTGGCATGCATGTGAGTACATGCCAGCTAACACCTCGATAATAATTTAGGCAGAAATAGTTTCAAATTTAAACAATAGATATTGTTATCAATTTTTTAGAAAGGAGGAGTGGGGTAGTGGTCAAGATCAGCTAACGATTGCAGCACACCGACCCCGTCGGTGAAATGCTATCAGCGAGGAAAGCGATCAAGCATGTCGAGTAATTGCTTTTTTTCACCTGACTCGAGGTATTGGCAAAGCTCATCTTCATGCGCACGTACTCGTTCAAGCAGTCCATTGAAGAAGGTGTTACCGTGTGGTGTCATATACAGGGCGTAGGAACGGCGGTCCTTTTTTGAAGGCCGACGCTCAATGAGTTCCATGGACTCAAGCCTATCTACTACCGCCACCATGGCGGAGCGATCGTTGCCCAGAGCCTTGGCTACCGCTGTTTGAGTCAACCCGGGGTTTTCCTTTACGACCACTAACACTCCGAACAGGCCTGGACTTATGCCAAGGTCGCTACAGGCTGCTGAAAAGCTGTCGAAGAACACCATCTGCGCCCTTCTCAACTTGTAACCCAACAAACAGTCCAAGACGCCAAAGTTGATCTGCTCGTTTTCTGCTGCACTCACCTTGTCATCAGTCATATCATCACGTCTCCATCAGCCCTTAACTGCTATCAAAAATCATATCGGTTACCGAAGAGCTGCAGTATACCAAACCGGATATCAACTGGTTATTGATACCCCGCACGAGGGAGTGCCTGAACCTGCCGTGGCATACACATGTTACTCGATCACCAAACCGATTAACCGAAGCTGGAGGTCGTCTTCACTCTGTGACGCAAAAAGGTCAGCATAACGCAGGGTAGCATTGGCATGCTCTCGCATGATCGCCTCTGCCCTGGCACCCTGTCCCCGATCGATCGCATCGAAGACAGCATGATGCTGCATATGAGCAAAACTGAAGCGTCTATATTCACCCTTGAGGTTATTACGATCGATAGCCAGTGAGCTGACCGAAGCGAACGGCAAATGCTCGTTGCGCTGAAGCGCCACCGTTATAGCTGGATTGTGGCTGGCATCAATAATGATGCGATGAAAACGGTGATTGAGGTCATGATAGAGCTCAAGATCTTCCTCCGTCACATAGCCCTTATCGAATAGCTCGTCACCCTGCACCAGACATTCAAGCAGGGCCTCGCGCTGCGCGAGGCTGAGCCCCCGCTCAGCGAGCAGACGTGCTGCCAGCCCTTCCAACACTCCTCGCACCTCTATCGCACCACTCACCTCGTCCGGCGACACTTTACGTACTCGATAGCCTCGTCGTTCCAGCTTGATCAGCAGACCTTCTTGTTCCAGTGCCCGGAAAGCGATGCGTACCGGAGTCCGCGATACCCCCAACCGCTCTGCGGTGGGAATCTCGGCAACTCGTTCTCCGGCCTTGAGCTCACCCGAAATGATCATTTGTCGCAATGAACTCAGAACTTTCTGTCCCGCTTTGCTCATCTTCGCCCTCACAACTGAAACGCCTCAATACTTAGGCTTAGTCTACCAAACTGGATCCAATTCAATTGCTAAATAAGGGAGGGAGCACGCAAACAGGAGGGCTTATAAAAGAACACAAAAAATAAAACTCATAATAATCAAATGGTTAAGAAAAAAATAAAATCAATTATAGTAATAATATATTAAAAATCCAATATTTATTAATAATACAAATGGATCCAATATTGATCTATAAGCCGGTGTTGGGGCAATATTTCCCACATATTGGATCCATAACTAAAACAATCCACGCCAGGAGCCCAACCATGTTCCCGAAAAACTGCTGGTATGTTGCCTGCACACCCGAAGAGTTTGCCGAAAACCCCCTGGGCCGCATGATCTGCGGCGAGCGCATGGCCTTTTATCGTGATGCCGAAGGCAAGGTTGCCGCCGTCGAAGACTACTGCCCTCACCGTGGCGCCCCCCTGTCTCTGGGTTATGTCGAGGATGGTCACTTGGTCTGCGGCTATCACGGCCTGAAAATGGGCCGCGACGGCAAGACCCGCTCCATGCCCAAACAGCGTGTCGGAGGCTTCCCCTGCGTAAAAAGCTATCCCGTTGAAGAGCGTTATGGCTTCATTTGGGTATGGCCCGGCGATCCAACCAAGGCGAACAGCGATGACATCCCGCATCTGGAATGGGCCGTCAGCGATGAATGGGCCTATGGCGGTGGCCTTTACCACATCAACTGTGACTACCGCCTGATGATAGACAATCTCATGGATCTGACCCATGAGACCTATGTGCATACTAGCAGCATCGGCCAGAAAGAGATCGACGAAGCGACAGTCAAGACCCGAGTTGTCGACGGCGAAGTACAGACCAGCCGTTTCATGGACAATGTCATCGCCCCACCTTTTTGGCAGGCCAACCTGCGCACCAAGGGCCTGCCGAACGATCAGCCGGTGGACCGCTGGCAGATCTGCCGCTTCAACCCGCCAAGCCACGTTATGATCGATGTTGGCGTTGCGCTTGCCGGCAATGGCGGTATTGACGCGCCCGAGGACAAACGAGCCAACAGCATCGTCGTTGACTTCATCACACCCGAGACCGAAACCAGCCACTGGTATTTCTGGGGCATGGCACGGAATTTCAAGCCCGAGGACGCTGCGCTGACCGATGCCATCCGTGAAGGCCAAGGTGCAATCTTTGCCGAAGACCTGGAAATGCTGGAGCGCCAGCAGCGAAATCTGATCGAGTTTCCTCACTACAAACTGTTGAAGCTTGATATCGATGCCGGTGGAGTTCAGGCACGGCGCATCATCGATCGAGTGTTGGCTGAAGAGCAGGAGGAGAACAGCAACCGCATTGCCAGTGTCAGCGCCTGATCAACAATAACAATGAAGCCAGGCTTTCGTCTCACCCAACAACACAGGAGAGCATGCCGTGATCGATGTGCAAATCCTAAGCAAAACCAATGAAACAGCCGACATCTGTCTGCTGGAACTGGGCCGCAGTGACAAGCGTCCGCTGCCGGCCTTCAGTGCAGGGGCCCATATTGATCTGCATCTGCCTGGCGGTTTGGTACGCCAGTACTCCCTGTGCAACCATCCGGGAGAAAGCGACCGCTATGAGATAGCCGTGCTGCGTGACCCCGAATCCAGGGGCGGATCCATTGCCGTTCACAACCAGCTCCAGACGGGTGACAGCATTCGCATCAGTGAGCCACGTAACCTGTTTCCACTGGAGCATGAAGCAGGTCGCCATCTGCTGATTGCCGGCGGCATTGGCATAACGCCTATCCTTTGCATGGCGGAGCGCCTGGCGCATATGGACAGCCCTTTTGAACTGCACTACAGCTCCCGCACGGCTGAGGAAACCGCGTTTCGGGAACGCATCCTGCAGTCCCGATTTGCCGACCGCGTTCACTTCCATTTCAGCCGGGAAGACGATGGCGGACGGCTGGATGCCGACACTCTGTTAAGCAATCCAGACAGCGAAACCCATCTGTACGTGTGCGGCCCAAACCCGTTTATGGAACATATTCTGCAGCGCGCACGCGCCAATGGCTGGCCGGACGCCAGGCTCCATCGTGAATATTTCGCTGCCGATCCAATCAGCCACGAAGCTGACACCGCATTCGAAATTCAGCTTGCCAGCAGTGGAGAAGTGCTGACGGTACCGGCTGACCGCACTGCCCTGCAGGTACTGCTGGAATGCGATATCGATGTACCTTTTGCCTGTGAAGAAGGTGTGTGCGGCTCCTGCTCCACTCGTCTGCTGGAGGGTGAACCCGAACACCGGGACCTCTACATGACCGTGGAAGAGCATGCATCCAATGACGAATTTGCGCTCTGTTGTTCGCGCGCAAAGAGCAACCGACTGGTACTGGATATCTGAACATTTCATATCTGAGCACCGGTCGCTCTTTTAACCCGACGATAACAATAACAGGACTAGCCACCTATGAAACTGAAACACTGGGCAGGCATCGCCTCCGCCACCGCCATGATCGCTTCATTCAGCGTCCAGGCTGCCGACGTGACATTGAGATTCGCCCACCCCTGGCCAGCCGGATCGGCCATCCATAACGGACTGGAGGAATGGAGCCAGTCGCTGAATCAGGCCTCCGATGGCCGCATCGAGGTTCAGCTTTTCCCCTCACAGACACTGGCCAAAGCCGCTAAATCCTATGACGCCGTCATTGGGCGTATCGCGGATGTGACGGCCACGGTACAAGGCTATACCGCCAATCGTTTTCCGCTGACCCAAGTGATTGAGCTTCCGGGCATAGTCGAAACCAGTGCCCAGGGATCCTGTATACTGCAAAAACTGTATGATCAGGGCGCACTGGCTGACGAGTACTCCGATACCCATGTACTCTTTGTTTACACCAACGGTCCCGGCCACCTGCATACACGCAAGCAAGAGGTCAAAAAGCCCGAAGACCTTGCGGGCATGCGCATTCGCCGCCCCACCACGCTGATCGGTGAACTGTTCGAAGAGCTGGGGGCCCAGTCCGCAGGCATGCCTGCACCGGAAATTTATCAGTCTCTACAGCGTAACGTTATCGATGGTGTAGCCATTTCCTGGGATGGTGCCAAAGTGTTCCGCCTCAATGAGCTGACCCGCCACCATACCGAGCTGAATCTGTATTCCCTGTCGTTTGTGGTCACCATGAACAAAGATGTCTACTCGCAACTGCCCGTAGATCTCAAGACTGTGGTCGATACCCACTCCGGTGAAAAGTGGTCACAGCATATGGCAGCCGTGTTCGATGATCTCGACAAGCAGTCACGCAGCGAGGCTCAAGCCAAAGGGAGTAAAATCGTGGAGTTAACAGATGAGCTACGAAGCGCTTGGCAGCCAGCCCTGCAAAGGGTAACCGAGAAGTACCTGGACGCATTGGAATCACAGGGCCTACCTGCTCGAAAGGTCTACCAACATGTACAGATTCTGAATGAGCAGTGCACACCCATTGAAGGTTAGGATGATTAAGGATCGTATGAGCAAACCCAGCCAGCGCTGCCATTAAAACTGCATTTTCTCTGTACCAGGGCAGAATAACCGGAGTGCAGCGCCACCGGTACTCTGCCCATGAAAAAGCATGTATGGTTGCGAGTGTGAATAGCCAGCCCCCTGTCCAGATATAGGCATATCACCACAATTTCCCAGCCCACTACGACTCAACTTGAAAGCGCGATTCACGTGCATTTTCGGCTCCAGCCTCCGTCGGTTGATTCTGCATTTACCGCGGCGATAGTCGTAGTAACTTGCAGAACGCCTGACAGATCATCTTGATGGGCTTGAATCCACAGAATCCTTTTTAATCTGTCCTTCTTATTCCGGTCGTTTGACCTGAGCTTCTAATTCTGGATGCGTTTCTGCTCTGGCATCATGGCTTTGCTGGGGTGCTTCGCCCACATCAAGCGCACGACAAGCTTTTCGGATATAGAATACCCCTGATCGAGGACGAGGCTGACAGCTTCAAGCTTGAACTCAGGGGTAAAGGAACAACGTTGTCTTTTCATTGAACAACTATTGGATGCCAAGGGGATCACCTATCAGGGTGGTCAGGAATCATTAAACCACTACACTTTGTCACTTCGTAATATTAGGAGTGCGCAGGCACTCCTAAATTTGCAGTTCAGGCTAATAGATGAACCAACGCCAAAGTGATTGGCGGAAAAGCAACCAGCAACCCGACACGCACCACGTCAGAGATTAAAAAGGGAATAACACCCTTGAAACAGGTACTAAGAGGGAGAGTGCGATCAAAAGACTTGATAATAAAGACATTCATGCCGACCGGCGGTGTAATCAGACCCACTTCGACAACCACCAGCGCCAGGATACCGAACCAAATGCCTGCGTCCTGTGGCGACAGACCGAAGTCCATCGCCATTACGATCGGATAATAGATTGGAATCGTCAGCAGAATCATGGCCAAGCTATCCAGGAAACAGCCGAGTACCAGATAGGTCAGCAGCATCAGAATCAGAATGACATAGGGTGAAAGACTGGAATTTTGGATCAGCTCGACTCCCGCTGCAGGCAGGTGGGACAGCGCTATGAATACACTGAACAGATCGGCACCCAGCACGATAAAGAAGATCATCGCCGAAGATACTGCGGTCTTGATCAGGCTGTCTCGAAACTGGGCCAGCCCCATTTTGCCGTGCGTATATGCCAGCACAGCCGTCAGGAAAACCCCTACAGCCGCTGCCTCCGTCGGGGTAAAGAAGCCCAGATAGATGCCACCCAACACAATCAAAAAAATCAGCGAGATGTGCCAGACATCACGCATGGATCGAATCTTTTCGCGCCAGCTGGTTTTCTCGCCTCGCGGTCCGGAGTCGGGGAACAGGCGCACATAGATCGCAATCGCCAGCAAGTAGCCAAAAGCGGCCATAAAGCCGGGAATAAAAGCCGCAATGAACATCTTGGCAATGTTCTGTTCGGTCAGGACGGCAAAGATGATCAGAACCATCGACGGCGGAATCAGTATGCCAAGGGTCCCACCGGCCGCCAGCGAGCCTGCTGACAGGCCTCCCGCGTAGTTCAGACGTTTCATTTCGGGCAGCGCGACCTTGCCCATGGTTGAAGCGGTTGCCAGGGAAGAGCCACAGATGGCACCAAAGGCAGCACAACCGGCAACCGCCGCCATTGCCAAGCCACCTTTCATATGACCAACCCACTTATTGCAGGTACGGAATAGCTCGGCCGTAATACCCGCACGGGTTGCCAATTCCCCCATCAGCAGAAACAGGGGAACGACCGACAAATCATAGGTGGAAAATTTGGATACTGGCGTTGTACCCAGATATTGCAGCAGCGCCGGCCAACCCGCCAGCAGGGTATAACCGAAGGCGCCACAGCCCAACATCGACAGTGCAATCGGAATACGGAACCCCATCAGAACCAGCAACAGGGCCATCATTGCAAAGGCCAGTTGAATATCACTCATTGCGTCTTTCTCCCGGAGAAGAAGCTATACAGATTGTTCATCGCGCAAACCCCGGTCAATGCCATGGTGATGACGCCCACGACGAATACCCACCAGAGCGGCATTCCGAGGATCATCGTTTGTTCGAAATATTCACGGGATTCAAGACCGGCGATCCACAGCCGCCACACCAGCACAAAGGACACAAGCGCGAACAGTAGGTCGCTGATCATTTCCAGAACACGAAGAGTTGATGACCGACAGGCGGCGGTGAACAGGTCCACCACCACGTGCCCTTGCCTGAGGTAACACTCGGGCAGAAACAGGAAGACGGCGGCGGCCAGTCCCAGCTCAACCAGCTCATAATCACCTTCAACCGCCACACCAATGGTGGAGCGGCCAATAATGCTGACAACCGTCATGGTTGCCAGCGCCAGCATGATAAGCCCACCCGTCAACGCGAACTGGCGTGACAGCCAGGACAGCCCTCTGCTGACGGGTGTGCGATAGTCCGATTGATCTATGACCGTATTACTCATGATTCACCATTGACCTGCTCGGCGTATTGCTGAATCAGCGCCTTGGCGCGCTTGTAGAGATGTTCACCTAGGTAGCCCCGCTCTGTCATGTCCTTGATCCAGACATCATGCACCGGTGCCATGGTGTTTACCCAGTGATCACGCTCCTGCTCGGACAAAACATGGAAGCTGTTGCCCTGCTCGACCGCCTGCTGCTTGGCAAGAAGCTCATGTTTGTCAAACAGACTGCCGATATGCCCCGCGAGCTCCAGCCCCGAGTTGTTGTCGATCACCTGCTGCAGGTCCGGCGGCAGGGATGCATAGGCATCCTTGTTCATCGCAAACACAAAGAACTGGGTATACAGCCCGCGCTCCCCGGGAATCTCGGTATGGTGTTTAACCAGCTGATGGATTTTCATGGATGCCACCACCTCATAGGGCAACACGGCAATGTCCAGCACCCCCTTGGAAACGGCACTGGGCATCTGGGTTACCGGCATGAAGATACTGTTGGTACCGTAGGGCGAAAAGGCATCAGCCATCACCTTGTTGGGCGAACGGAAATTGGTTCGATCAAGATCTGCCGATGTTTGGATTGGCTTTTCTCTTGAATGCAGTGAACCGGGTGCGTGGGTATGCATGGCAAGCAGATGTACATCGGCCAGCTCATCGCTCATCTCGCTCTCGGCATATGCCTGCAATGCCATGCTGGTTGCCTTCGCGGATGCCGGCATGAAGGGCAGTTCAAACACTTTCGCCTTGGGGAAACGACCCGGTGTGTAACCACCCACTGTCCAAGTAATGTCGACGATCCCCTTGCGAGCCTGATCGAACAGCTGGGGCGGCTTGCCGCCAAGCTGCATGGCCGGATAGATTTCAATATCGATGCGCCCCTCGGACTCCTGTTCGATTTTTTCAGCCCAGGGCTCGAGGAAATCGGTATGCGGCATGGCCATCGGCGGCAGCATGTGATGCAGCTTGAATGTGTATTCAGCATCAGCTGAATAGCTGTGAGAGGAAAGGGTCAATCCGGCCAAAGAAAGTGTTACCGCTGTCGCAAGAGTTTTTATACGCATATCAGCACCTTGTTATTGTTTTGATGTGTTTGCACAACACGTGTGGCGGAGCGAGATCAGGTCATCCTCGATCCACGCTATATATTTATCTCATAAACTGTTTAATCACACAACATATGTTATTCCCAATTTGTTTTGGGATATGTGCGCGGCGCTACCATGCCGCGAACAGCCTCGAACAAGACGCAGCACAGCCGACACAACGCCCGCAGTCGCCAGACAACGGAGAAAGGCAAAAGAGAAGGAAGGATTGAGAGAGAAACCGGCTTTGCACCGGCTTCGAATGGGTGATCAGCCCGATTGGATACCGATCACGGCGATGCGCTTGAGCAGATCAAACAGGGTTCTGTGTTCTTCAGGTGTCAAAACGGAAAAGAAACTGTCGTTGTGTTCAAGTGCCTGCTCACGGACTCGCGCCTGGAACGCCTTGCCCTCGGGGGTCAGATAGAGCGCATTGGAACGACGATCCCGCGCCGAGGGACGACGTTGAATCAGGTTGCGCTTTTCCAGCTTGTCCACAATCGCCACCATTGCAGAACGGTCGTTGCCCATCGCCATAGCGACAGCCGTCTGGGTTAGACCGGGGTTGCGATCGACAATTTCCAGAGTGCCGAACAAACCCGGTGTAATCTCGAATTCGGCAAAGAAATCATTGACACTTTTGAATGCGTTCAGCTGCGCACGGCGCAGCCAGTAGCCGGTCAATTGGTGAAGAGAACCAAAATCGATGTTGTCACTGTCTGCCACTGTGCTTGTCCCGTCTGAATCTGTCGGCGCTTTTTAGCACGACTATTGCATACCCTCAACAGTTATACGAAACAACATAGTTCTCTATCAACTTTTCCTCCTTTTCCTGCCAGAAGAACCCTGAGCTACGCCGCGCACTATCGAGGAACAATAAGGCCTGAAAATATTGTTGTATATTTAAACAATTAAATATATAAACTGTGAAGGTATAAAACCAAGATTCCCATTCTCGTCACCAGAACAACAAGACAGAACATCAAGAGGAACACCCGGATGAGCAAAGTGATTAGCGCCGATCAGGCTGCAGAGCTGATCAAGGACGGCGATACGGTCGCCTGGACAACCATCGGCATGTCCTATTTTGCCGAACAGATCGCTCAGGCACTGGAAAAGCGTTTTCTGGAAACCGGTGCGCCGCGCAACATCACCCCGGTGCATGATTGCGGTTGCGGCGATGGCAAAGACGCAGGCATGGCACACCTTGCCCACGAAGGACTGGTCAAGCGTTTGATCTCCGGCCATACCGGCCAGGCTCCGAAAATGGCACAAATGGTGGCCGACAATAAAATCGAGGCTTATCTGCTGCCGCAGGGGGTAATGGCCACGCTCTGGCGCCAAATTGCCGGCCACAAACCGGGCGTTATCACCAAGGTGGGCATGGGCACCTACGTCGACCCTCGCATTTCCGGTGGCAAAGTCACACCGCAGACTACCGAAGACCTGGTCAAACTGCTGGAGATCGAAGGTGAGGAGTGGCTGCTCTACAAGAGCTTTCCGGTCAACGTCGCCGTCATACGCGCCACCACTGCCGATGAAAACGGCAACCTGACCATCGAAGAGGAAGCACAGATCAGCGAAGCCCTGCCCATGGCGCAGGCAGCCCACAACACCGGTGGCATCGTCATCGCTCAGGTCAAATACTTGGCCGAAGCGCACTCGCTGCACCCCAAAGACGTGAAGATTCCCGGCGCTCTGGTGGATTATGTGGTGGTTGCCGAACCGGAAAATCACAAACAGACCATTACCACCGTTTACAACCCGGGATTGGCCGGCAACACCCGGGTCCCTCTTGGTGCTATCCCGCCCATGCCGTTCAGTGAGCGCAAGCTGATCGCCCGCCGTGCCGCCATGGAGCTGCGTCCCAATACGCTGGTTAACCTGGGTATAGGTGTACCGGACGGGGTTGCATCAATTGCCGCTGAAGAGGGTGTCGTAAAACAGTTCACACTGACAACAGAGCTGGGCACCTACGGCGGCATCCCTGCGTCAGGTGGCGATTTCGGTGCTGCATGGAACGCCGACGCAATTATCGAGCACCACGCCCAGTTCGACTTCTACGATGGCGGCGGTCTGGATATCGCATTCCTGGGCCTGGCTCAGGCCGATACCAAAGGCAATTTGAACGTCAGCAAGTTCGGTCCCAAAGTCGTCGGCCCAGGTGGCTTTATCAACATTACTCAGAGCGCAAAAAAGGTCGTTTTCTGCGGCACCCTTACCGCCGGCGCCCAGTATGAGTTCAGCGAGAACGGCATCCGCATTGTGCAGGAAGGCAAGGCGAAAAAATTCGTCGAGGCCGTGGACCAGATTACTTTCAGTGGTGACATCGCTCGCCAGAACAAACAACCGGTCATCTACATCACCGAGCGTGCCGTGTTTGAACTACGTGCCGAAGGCGTCACCTTGACCGAAATCGCGCCGGGGCTGGATCTTGAGCGCGATGTTCTGGCCGCCATGGATTTCCGCCCGCTGATTGCCGATGACTTGAAAGAGATGCCGATCGCGCTGTTTGGCGAGCGCTGGGGCGGTCTTGCATCCATCATGAATGACGCCCACTAACCGAATAAAGACAACAGGAGCGAAATGCCATGTCCATTGAAAATGTGGAAATTCCCTACGGCGCCTACTGGTCAACTCCGTTCGCCAAGTGGCAAGGGTCCCTGCAGCATCTGCACGCGATGAAGTTCGCCGCCTGGGTGGCAAAAAAAGAGCTGGCACAACGCGATATCGATCCGACCCTGTTCGATTCGGGAGTGTTGGGCATGACCAATGCACAGTACCAGTCATTCTACGGCGCCCCCTGGCCACTGTACGAACTGGGTGCGACACACACGCCCGGCCATCTGTTGAGTCAGGTATGCGCCACCGGCGTGCGCGGCCTGTTCGCTACCGCCTCGGAAATAGCCCTGGGCATGGCGGACACGTCCCTGCTGATGACGGCGGATCGTTGCTCCAACGGTGCCCACATCTATTACCCGGCATCCACTGGCCCCGGCGGCTACGGCCAATCGGAAGACCAGGTCACATACAACATGCAGCACGATGCCATTGCTGGCCACTCAATGATCCAGACCGGTGAAAACGTGGCCAAACAGTTTGGCATCAGCCGTGAAGAACTCGACGCTGTGGCTTTGCGCCGCTATGAACAGTATCAGGACGCATTGAAAGACGATCAGGCGTTTCAGAAGCGTTACATGACCTTGCCGTTCACTATCCCCAATTCGTCCTTCCGCAAGGAAGTGGGCAACCTGAACGGCGATGAAGGCGTCTTTCCAACCACTACAGAGGGATTGGCCAAGCTGAGTCCGGTTAATGAGGGAGGTGTGGTCACCTTCGGCAACATGACCCACCCTGCCGACGGCAACGCCGCCATGATTCTCACTACAGCCGACAAGGCACAGGCATTGAGCAATGACCCCGGCATTCGCATCAACATTTGCGGTTTTGGCCAAGCCCGAACCGATTTGGCCCACATGCCGGCGGCACCGATCGATGCGGCTGCCCGCGCACTGACCGCTGCAAGGGTGGATTACAGCCAGATCAAGGCAATCAAGACCCATAACCCCTTTGCCGTTAACGACGTCGCCTTCGCTAGAGCCACCGGTGTGGATGTCATGCAGATGAACAACTTTGGATGTTCGATGATCTGGGGCCATCCCCAGGGACCGACCGGCATGCGAGCCATTATCGAACTGATCGAAGAACTGGTACTGCTCGGCGGCGGCTATGGCCTGTTTACCGGCTGTGCCGGTGGCGACCAGGGTATGGCCGTAGTTCTGCGCGTCAGCGAGCGTTGACCGCTCTTAACGACTGATGATGGGTAAATCTCCGAGCGGTTGAGGCCGCTCTTTTTATGCCCGCCGATAACGGAAAATAAAAATCAAAAATTATTTGTGTTGATATTTGTTTGATAATACAACTATTATTATTCTAATCAAATACTGCGCCGGCTCCCGTCGCCGCCGGCGGTTGAGGAACAACAAGAGGCAAACACATGAATGCATATCGCTACCTGACCTTCTCCGTCGAAGAAGGCATTGGTCACCTGACCCTGAACCGCCCCGAGAAAAAGAATGCTATCAACGATCAGCTCTGCCTTGAGATCGAAGATGTATTCCGCAATCTGCCCACCGGGCTGGATGTCATTCTGTTGTCAGGTAACGGTCCCGAGTTCTGTTCCGGTCTGGACCTGTCCGAACACACCGCCCGCGAGCCGTTTGAAGTGGTCGAACATTCCCGTATGTGGCACCGCGTCTTCGGTTATATCCGCAACTCTGGTATCCCTGTAGTCGCAGCCCTGCACGGCGCTGTCATCGGTGGCGGCCTTGAGCTGGCGATCTGCGCCCACGTCCGTGTTTCCGACGAGAGCACCTTCTACCGCCTGCCGGAAGGTCGGCACGGCATCTTTGTCGGCGGTGGTGCCTCGGTTAATGTAGCCCGAGTCATCGGCGCCAGCCGCATGACCGAAATGATGCTGACCGGCCGCACCCTGGATGCGCAACAGGGCGAACGTCTGGGCCTGGCACACTACGTGGTAGCCAAGGGAGAAGCCCTGGCCAAGGCCAAGGAACTGGCCGCCACCATCGCCACCAACTCCCGCTTCTCCAACTGGGCCATGGCCACCGGTATTTCCCGCATCGAAAACATGGCTTCAGATGACGGGCTCTACACCGAGTCCCTGATTACCGGCATCACTCAGAGCAGCGGTGAAGTGAAGGAACGCATCGACGCCTTCCTCAACCGCAAGAAAAAAGCCTGAACGTCCACCAACGACAAGAACAGAGGAGTCGCCCCATGAATATCAACGATCGCCACTTCATCGTTACCGGCGCCAGCTCAGGCATTGGTGAAGCCGTTGCCCGCCGCCTGCATAAGCTCGGCGCCCGTATTACCCTGGCCGACATCAATACCGAAGGCGGCAACCGAGTCGCAAACGACCTGGCCGAGCGTGCCAATTTTGTTCAGACCGACATTGCCGATGAAGCCTCGGTACAAAATTGCATCGATCAGGCTTTGGAGCGTTTTGGCTCGATTGATGGACTGATCAACTGTGCCGGCATTCCGGGTGCAGAACGCGTCATCGGCCGCGATGCCCCCCACCGTCTGGATACCTTCGAACGCGCCCTGCGCGTCAATTTGCTCGGCACCTTCAACATGATTCGCCTCAGTGCCGACCGGATGCAGCACAACACACCCGGGGAAGACAACGAACGTGGCGTCATCATCAATACTGCCTCCGTGGCTGCCTTTGATGGCCAGATTGGTCAGGCCGCCTATTCCGCCTCCAAGGGTGGCGTATGCGCCATGACCCTGCCGGTCGCCCGAGAGCTTGCGCGTTTCGGAATCCGTGTCATGACCATCGCCCCCGGTATCTTCCAGACCCCGATGATGGATGTGCTGCCGCCGGAGGTGCAGGACTCACTGGGGGCATCCGTGCCCTTCCCCCAGCGACTGGGCAAGCCGGAAGAGTTTGCTTCACTGGTACAGCAGATCATCGAGAACAGCATGCTCAACGGTGAAGTGATTCGACTGGACGGCGCCATCCGCATGGCTGCCAAGTAAACAACACAAGAGGTGGATGATGAGTCTCTATCAGGCCCCGCTCAAGGATATTCAGTTGCTGGTCGAAAACGCCCTGACCACAACCGGACTGGACGAACTGCCAACCATGGCCGATTTCGATACCGAGCTGGTCAATGCCGTACTTGAAGAAGCGGGCAAGTTTGCCGCCGGTGAGCTGGCACCACTCAACCGCATGGGAGATATCCAGGGCTGTCGTTTCGAGGATGGCAAGGTGATGACCCCGGATGGATGGAAGAACGCCTACCGCCAGTTCTGTGATGCCGGCTGGATGGGACTTGCGCTGCCAGCAGAATTTGGCGGCCAGTCGCTGCCGCGCTTCATTGCCCAGCCGGTGAATGAAATGTGGCTGTCGGCCAACCTGGCCTTCATCATGTTCCACGCGCTGACTCAGGGCGGCAGCGAGATCCTGATGCACTTCGGCAGCGATGAACAGAAGGCGCGCTACCTGGAACCGCTCATTTCCGGTCGCTGGACACTGGCCATGTCTCTAACCGAACCCAATGCAGGTTCAGACCTGGGCGCACTCACCACCCGAGCAGTGAAACAGGACGATGGGCGTTACCTGATCAAGGGGCAGAAAATCTACATCACCTACGGCGACCACGATCTGGCGGACAACATTGTTCACCTGGTTCTGGCCCGAACACCCGATGCGCCGGCCGGCAGCCGCGGTATTTCGCTGTTCTTGGTGCCCAAGTATCGCATCCGTGAAGATGGCACCCTCGGCGAAGCCAATGATGTCCGCTGCACCGGCATCGAACACAAGACAGGTCTGCACGGCAGTCCGACCTGTTCGATCAGCTACGGCGACAAGGATACCTGCTACGGCGAGCTGATCGGTGACGAGAACCGCGGACTTGCAGCCATGTTCATATTGATGAATGAGGCCCGCCTAAGCTGTGGTATTCAAGGCGTGGCTCTGGGTGAGGCCGCCTATCAGCAGGCGCTGGAATATGCACTTGAGCGCACCCAGGGCACTGATTACCGTGGTGGCCGTGAACGGGTAGCCATTGCTCAGCACCCGGATGTGGCACGCATGCTGCTGTCGATTCGTTCGGAAGTGATGGGGCTGAGATCACTCAGCTACCTGATTGCGGCCCAGATCGACAAGGCCGAACATACGCCCGACGCCGATGAGCGCAAGCGACTGCAAGATCGGGTCGCCCTGCTGACTCCCGTGTTCAAGGCCTACGCCACGGAGAGAGCCAACCTGATGGCGGGCACCGGTATCCAGGTCTTCGGCGGCATGGGCTTTGTGGAGGAAACCGGCGTTGCCCAGCTGATGCGCGATGCACGCGTAACCACCATCTACGAAGGCACCACCGGAATCCAGGCTCGCGATCTGGTGTTCCGCAAGATTCAGCTCGATGAAGGGGTTGCACTCAAAGCCCTGCTGGACGAAATAGATGCCGATGCCAACCGTCTTGAGGACCTGCCGCAGGCGACCGACACCCTGCGTCAGGCAACAGGCGCACTTCGTGACCAGATTATCCCCATGGTCAGCAGCGGCAATCTGCTGCGGCTCAATGCCGGAGCCGTACTTCTGCTGGAAGCACTGGGAACGCTCTGCTGTGCCTGGCAGCTGGGCAATCTGGCTGCACTGGCCTTGAGCCGTCGCGATCAGGACCCTGTTTACTACGGGAACCTGATCGCTCTGGCGGAGTATTACTTTGCTCACAGCCTGCCCGCTATCCAGGCACGCTTACTGAGCTTCGAGCAGGCGGAAGCCGGTATTGCGAATTACCGCTTCGACGACTGACGCTCAGCATCACATAACAAGAATCAAGACAACGCAACCGCGGGCCGCGACAAAGACAACAAACCGGCCCGCGATGGAGATGCCAAACATGCTTGCCGACTTTCACCCTGTTAACGTAAACAACTATGGTGTGGATGTAGAGATCCGCGAAGACGGCGTTCAGATCGTTCGCTGCCCGCAACCGCTAGCTGAATACGCCGAACACATGATCGAGCGCCTTGAGTTCTGGGCAGCGGAAGCTCCGGAGCGCGTGCTCATTGCCCAGCGCGATGCTCAGGATGACTGGGACTCCATTACCTATGCCGATACCCTCAAACATGTCCGTGCTCTGGCCGCCTGGCTGGTGACTCAAGACCTAGGACCGGAACGCCCCCTCGTCTGCCTTTCGGGCAACAGCAATGAACACCTGCTGATCAGCCTTGCAGCCATGTATATCGGCATCCCCTTTGCGCCGATTTCGACCGCTTATTCACTGGTATCTACCGATTTTGGCAAGCTGCGTCATATTTTTGACCTGCTGACACCGGGCATGGTGTTTGTGGACAACCTGGGCCCCTTCCGCGATGCCATTGATGCTGTCGTACCCGCCACCACCCCATTGATTGCGGTTTCCAGTGCCCATGCGATGGATGAGCTGAACAACCCCGTGTTCGATTTCAATGAGCTGCTCAAAACCCCGACTTCACCCTTAGCCGAAGCGGCAAAGGAGCGGATCGACGGCGACACCATCGCCAAGTTCATGTTTACCTCCGGCTCCACAGGCATGCCCAAGGCGGTTATCAATACCCAGCGCATGCTCTGCGCCAATCAGGAAATGATCCGAAGCATCATGGCATTTCTCAAGGACGAACCGCCGATCATGGTGGACTGGCTACCCTGGAACCACACGTTTGGCGGCAACCACAACATCGGCATTGCCCTGTATAACGGCGGCAGCCTGTATATCGACCACGGCAAACCAACGGAAAAGGCATTCGACATCAGCCTGAACAATCTGCGGGATGTGGCGCCCACGGTCTATTTCAACGTCCCCAAAGGCTATGAACTGCTGGTGAAAAAGCTGCGTCAGTCTCCAGACATCGCCAAAACATTCTTCTCTCGCCTGCAGCTGACCCATTTTGCCGCAGCCGGACTTTCCCAGCACATCTGGGATGCCCTGGATGCACTTGCCATTGAACATACGGGCAAAAAAATTCCCATGATCACGGGACTGGGTGCTACCGAGACCGCACCTTCAGCACTGTTCGCATCGATCGAGGAATGTGCGTCCGGTGTGATCGGCACACCGCTGCCGGGCATCGAGATGAAACTGGTACCCAACGGTGACAAGCTTGAAGCGCGCATTCGCGCCATTTCAGTCACTCCCGGATACTGGCGTGCTCCCGAACTGACGGCACAGGCGTTCGATGAAGAAGGTTTTTACTGTCTCGGCGATGCCATGAAGTACATTGACCCGGAGCGACCCAACCGCGGCTTCCGCTTCGACGGCCGCGTGTCCGAAGATTTCAAACTGGATACAGGTACCTGGGTCAGTGTCGGTAACCTGCGCGCACACCTTATCCACTTCTTTGCTCCCTATGTGCAGGATGTGGTGATTGCCGGTCATGATCGTGCTTATGTGTCGGCGATGATTTTCCCGGATCTGGGTCATTGCCGCGCTCTGGTACCGAACAGCGATGAGCTGTCCGACTGTGAACTGCTGCGCGCGCCCCATCTGCGTGAAACCTTCCAGCGCTTGTTGGAGCAGATGGCCGAAGCCAGCACCGGTAGCTCTACCCTGATCCGCCGCATGCGACTACTCGATCAGCCCCCCGCCATCGACCTGAATGAAGTCACCGACAAGGGTTCTATCAACCAGCGTGCAGTGCTGAAAAGCCGTGATGAGCTGGTCAGGGACATGTACAGCGAACAGCCCTCCGAGGAGGTGTTCCGGCTCGAGCGCTGAACCGGCACCACCCGCCGTCCCAGTTGCCCCGGAACCGATGTGAACAACCGATTTACGGAAACACGAACCATGAAAATACTTGTCAGCGTCAAGCGCGTCATCGATTACAACGTCAAGGTGCGCATCAAAGCCGATAACTCCAATGTCGACCTGGCCAACACCAAAATGGCCATGAACCCCTTCTGTGAAATCGCCGTGGAAGAAGCGATCCGACTCAAGGAGGCGGGAATCGCGACTGAAGTGGTGGCGGTATCCATCGGCCCCAAAGCGGTGCAGGAACAACTGCGCACAGCTCTGGCTCTGGGTGTCGACCGAGCCGTACAGGTTGAAACCGATGATATGCCCGAACCGCTTAACATCGCCAAGCTGCTGGCCAAAGTGGTCGAAGCCGAGCAACCCGGCCTGGTGCTGCTGGGTAAGCAGTCCATCGACGGCGACAACAATCAGACCGGGCAGATGTTGGCGGCACTCACCAGTCGTCCCCAGGCCACTTTTGCCTCTGCCATCAAGCTCGAGGCCGACAGGGCAATTGTCACCCGTGAGATCGATGGCGGCCTGCGCACGCTTGAGCTAACTCTCCCGGCCATAGTGACCACTGACCTGCGCCTGAACGAACCACGCTATGCCAAGCTGCCTGACATCATGAAAGCCAAACGCAAGCCACTGGATGTCAAAACCCCGGCCGATCTAGGTATCACCCTGAAAACCCACGTCCGTCAACTCAAAATTGAGGCTCCGGCGGCCCGTCAGGGCGGTATCAAGGTGGGCAGCGTGGATGCGCTGATCGACAAACTCAAACACGAAGCCAAGGTACTTTAAGGGGATTGGGATGAGTATTTTATTGATTGCCGAACACGATAATCGGACGCTCAACCCGGCGACACTCTGCGCCCTGAATGCCGCTCTTCAGATCGGTGGCGACATCTCTGTGCTGGTGGCCGGCAAGGGCTGTCGGGCCGTTGCCGAAGAGGCCGCCCGAGTGGCCGGTATTGGTCGGGTGTTGCTGGCCGATCATGACGCCTATGCGAAAGGACTGGCGGAAAACCTTGGCAGCCTGATTGCCGGCCTGGCCGGCGACTTCAGCCACCTCATCACACCGGCAGGTACCACCGGCAAGGATGTCATGCCTCGCGTGGCCGCATTGCTGGATGTTGGCCAGCTGTCGGACATCATGGCCGTCGAATCTACTGATACCTTCAAACGGCCGATCTATGCCGGCAACGCCATCGCGACCGTACAGTCCGTTGACCCGATCAAGGTGATCACCGTACGTACTTCGGCGTTCGATCCTGTTGCCGCCGAAGGTGGCAACGCCGCCATTGAGGTAGTGAACAACGTCTGTGATGCCGGCCTTGCTCGCTTCATCAGCGAAGAACTGGCGCAGTCGGACCGGCCCGAACTGGCCTCTGCCCGCATCGTCGTTTCCGGTGGCCGTGGTCTTGGCAGTGGCGAAAATTTCGCCCTGCTGGAACAGGTGGCCGACAAGCTGGGAGCGGCCGTAGGGGCTTCACGTGCTGCCGTGGATGCAGGCTTTGTCAGCAACGACCTTCAGGTAGGTCAAACCGGCAAGGTTGTGGCACCCGACCTTTACATCGCCGTGGGCATTTCCGGTGCCATCCAGCATCTGGCCGGCATGAAGGATTCCAAAGTGATTGTGGCGATCAACAAGGATGAAGAAGCCCCTATCTTTCAGGTAGCGGATTACGGCCTGGTCGCCGACCTCTTCCAGGCGCTGCCGGAGCTGGAATCCCGGCTCTGATAGCCAAGGCGATATCACTCCTGCCCGGCGGCAGCCGGGCTGCATGAATCAGAGGTAGACCATGCGTGAATCGATGGAATTTGATGTAGTAATCGTAGGCGCCGGGCCTGCCGGGCTCTCGGCAGCGTGCCGTCTGATGCAACAGGCCAAGTCAGCCGAGCAGGAACTGACCGTTTGTGTAGTTGAAAAAGGCTCTGAGGTCGGCGCCCATATTCTTTCCGGTGCCGTGATGGAAACCCGCGCACTGGATGAGCTCTTCCCCGACTGGAAAGAGAATGGTGCCCCGCTGAAAACGCCTGTGACAGAAGATCAGGTGTTTCTGCTCAAGAACGAAACCGGTGCCATCAAACTGCCCAACGCCTTTGTGCCCAAGACCATGCACAACGACGGCAACTATGTTGTCAGCCTCGCCAATGTCACCCGCTGGCTGGGTGAACAGGCAGAACAGCTGGGTGTAGAAGTGTTCCCGGGCTTTGCCGCCGCCGAAGTACTGTACAACGAGGACGGCAGTGTTAAAGGGATCGCAACCGGTGATATGGGTGTGACCGCCA
This sequence comes from Marinobacterium sp. BA1, assembly GCF_041155135.1. Classification (NCBI taxonomy): domain Bacteria; kingdom Pseudomonadati; phylum Pseudomonadota; class Gammaproteobacteria; order Oceanospirillales; family Oceanospirillaceae; genus Marinobacterium; species Marinobacterium sp. BA1. The sequence goes on along the minus strand of NZ_BAAFHC010000001.1, from coordinate 3,923,065 downwards.
GCGGTGAACAGGGCCCCAACTACATGCCCGGCATGGAACTGCATGCCAAATACACGATTTTCTCCGAGGGCTGTCGTGGCCACTTGGGCAAACAATTGATCGAGAAGTACGCGCTCGACAAGGATGCTGACCCTCAACACTACGGCATCGGTATCAAGGAGCTGTGGGATATTGACCCTGCCAAACACAAGCCCGGCCTGGTCGTACACGGCTCCGGCTGGCCGCTGAGCGACGGCGCCAGTGGCGGTTTTTTCCTCTACCATGCCGAAGACAACCAGGTCGTTGTGGGTCTGATTATCGACCTGAACTATTCCAACCCATATCTAAGCCCGTTCGACGAGTTCCAGCGCATGAAACATCACCCCGAGATCAAGCAGTATCTCGAAGGTGGCAAGCGCGTGGCCTACGGCGCCCGAGCCATCACCAAGGGAGGCTTCAACACCCTGCCGAAGATGACCATGCCAGGTGCCCTGCTGATCGGCTGTGATGCCGGCACGCTGAACTTTTCCAAGATTAAAGGCATTCATACCGCCATGAAATCCGGCATGCTGGCGGCAGAGTCGATTGCAGCGGCACTGGTTAATGGCGATGCAGGCGGCAAGGACCTGACCGGCTTTACCGATGCTTACCAGGCCTCATGGCTGTATGACGAGCTGTATCGTGGACGCAACTTCGGCCCGGCGATGCACAAATTCGGGCCTTATCTGGGCGGTGCGTTCAACTATATCGACCAGAACTGGTTCGGCGGCAAAATCCCGGTGACCCTGCATGACCTGCATAAGGATCATGAGCAGCTTAAGCTGACCAGTGAGAGTACGGAAATTCAGTACCCGAAACCGGATGGCGTCCTGTCGTTCGACAAACTCTCATCCGTGTTTCTTTCCAACACCAACCACGAAGAGGATCAGCCCTGCCATCTGCAGCTGAAAGACCCGAGCATCCCCATCAACCAGAACCTGCCCAAATATGCCGAACCGGCTCAGCGATACTGCCCTGCCGGTGTGTATGAAGTGGTGGAAGGCGATAGTGGTCCGCAGTTCCAGATCAATGCGCAGAACTGCGTCCACTGCAAGACCTGTGATATCAAGGACCCGGCCCAAAACATCAACTGGGTGGTACCTGAAGGTGCCGGCGGGCCGAACTATCCCAACATGTAACAAAAATTGAATGGAGTTGGTAAAAAACCGAATGGTCATGGATAAATAAATCCATATGTTATTTGGAAGCCGGATAAGATTTTTACTGATCTGGTTAAAGCAGAATCAATTATAAAAATAACTAGAGGTACTCGATGCCCTTTATACTATCTGCCTGTAATTATTCAATCGCAGGCGTTTCGGCTTGCGATCTCTCAAACTTCATGAAACCCCGCCTGGGCGAACACCGTCTTATTCAAACCGGACCGAGTGGTAAAACCTCTTATATAAAATACAAAGAGCTCGGACCGCTCGATATATCGGAACATGGTTATGGCAGTACTGCTAAATTGCGCATCCCTCCAATACAGGAAAGCTATCATCTTCAGTTTATTCTCAGTGGTAGCAGCGAATGGAACATTGCCGGTCAACACTTCCGCCTGCAGCAGGGTGACTCGATTGTGATCCCTCCCGGTGACGAGTACGGTATGCTCTACTCACCCGACTGTCGCAAACTGATTATCAGAGTACCGCGTAGCTTCCTGCATCAAAGCGCCCGTGAATTCGGCTATCTGGTGCCCTCTAGCCAGATTGAGTTCGGGCGCAGGCCTTTGCCCTTTGATGATTCTGCGACGCTGCACAATCTACTCAACGACATTCTGGCCTTCCAGGAGTGTACCGGTACCGAGCGGGCATCATTTTACTACTGCAAACTGTTGACTCATGCGATCCTGAAAACCTATGACAGCAACCTGTGTTTACCGCACAGTCAAACCCGACTGCACGATCGACAACTGGAACAGATCCATCATTACCTGTTGGACAACATAACCGGGGAGCTGGCCATCGAAGACCTTGCCCGGCATTGTCGTATCAGCCGCAAATCAGTTTATAACCTGTTTGAGCGCGAACTGAAGATGACCCCTACGGCCTATATCCGACGCCTCAGGCTTGAGTCCGTGTACCACGAACTCGCCCACAAACCGGGAATCCGCAACATCACCGAGGTCGCACTCAAGTACGGTTTTACCAATTTAGGCCGTTTTGCTGCCCAGTACCGCAAACATATCGGCGAGCTGCCGTCCGAAACCCTGCGTCGCCAAAGTCGCTGTGCCTGAGCCTTTGCCATCATCGTTGTCTGCCAGAGTGAGTTCATGCCGATAAAAGACAACCCGGGGAAGGGGACCCGGGTTGTCTTTGAGCGTTGCTGTCTCAGAACTTGTACATCGCCATCAGCTCAAGCTGCTGACCGGCTGGACGCAGAGAGCTGCCCGCTGATGACGGCGGGCGGTTGGCCGCATTCTGGTCGCGCCACTCAATACCGAACTCCAGTCCGGGAAGGTAGGTATAGATCAGGTTGACGTTGGTCATCTTGAAGGTATCATCAGCAACGTTAGCTGCTACTTCATCAGCTGTTACCTGACCGTAACGGATGTTACCGCGCAGCTTGTCGCTGAAGCGATGACTCACACCGGCAGAGAAACCGGTTGTTTTGACAAGATCCCCATTCGCATTGATCTCGCCCTCGCTAAACGGCTGATTTGCCGGACTAGACGCACCAGCATAACCCCAGCCGGAGTAGATGTTGTTGCCCTCACCGGTATATGCGCTCAAGGCCAAAGCCGAGTTGCCGAATTTGAATTTACCGGCCACGGAGATCGCTGCACCAAACTCGGAATCGTTGTTCAGAGTTTCCACTTCACGACCGGTAAGCGCCACATTGAAGGCATGGCCATTGTCGGTACGGTAGGTATAGGCCGCGACCATATCCGGAATATTTGCATCGCTGTAAATGGGGTCCTGCAACGTTAAACGGAGTCCACCATGTGTATAATGCACTACGAGGTCTGGACGAATGACTGCCCCACTCCCGGCAATTGTCCCAGCCCCCAGGCCAAAGAAGTTGATCGTTTCAACATCAAATGGAGCATTTGCGAAGAATTGCCCATTCCAGGTCTGACCAACAGTCAACCCATCCACCTGAAGATAGGCATGTCTCAAACGCCAGGCATAAGTACTGTCCGCAGATGTATTATTATCCCAGAAATCACCTTCGACAAAAGCTCGTAGCTTATGACCATCAACCTGTCGGTCAGCCGCAAAATTTATACGTGTCTGACGTGCACTTCCCTCAAAAGAGGTATCGCCATCATCAGGGTCTGTAAAAACACCCTCTGCTTTAATATAACCACCAACGCTAAATTTGGTTCCGTTTATCTCACCTAGCTCCAGTGCTGAAGCCTGAGAGCTCATACCCGCCACCATAATTGCCAGCGCCAGTTTTTTTCTTATCATCATAATTTGGCCTCATTTTATCTAGTAACAGCAAGATAAATATGCCAAACATCCATATAAACCTATATACATATAGTGTAAAAGTCATACAAATATCACTCTTAATATAAAAAGCTCCAAAAAAACCCGAATGAATTCGGGTTTTTTTGTCAGAGTTAAATATTATTCATTCAACAACAACTGCAGACCTGCCCCTGTATTGGAAATCGGCGCCACATAATTGCGGTGCACTTCCTTCACGTTACCCAGCAAACAGCCGCGCATGGCCAGCCACATGTTCAGCTCGACGCCCTGAGCACCGGCAATCTCGACCAGATCATCGTTGCTGTACTTGGTCAGAGCTTCTGGATCGCTGACCAGCTTGTCCATGCATTCCAGATCGAAATCGGAGTTGATAATACCGGCACGCTCGCCATCCAGCTGGTGTGACAGACCACCGGTACCGAATACCACCACCTTCTGATCACCGGCGAAGGACTCAACCGCACGGCCGATAGCCTGACCCAGTGCAAAGCAGCGGGAGGGTTTCGGCATCGGGTAACGTTCGCAGTTGATGCACACCGGAATCACTTTCAGATGCTTGTAGTTGTGGCCCGGATACATGATCGACAGCGGCACGGTCAGTCCGTGGTCGACTTTAATATCCTGACAGATGGTTGGATCAAAGTCGTTCTCGATCAGTTCGTTAGCGATGTGCCAAGACAGCTCGGTTTCACCTGTCACTGGCGGGATGGTAGCGATGCCCCAACCTTCATCGGCGTTTTCGTACATGGGCGCACAACCCAGTGCGAAGGTGGGCTTTTTGTCGAGGAACATTTCCAGACCGTGGTCGTTGTAGAACACGATAGCAATGTCCGGCTGCTGTTCGTTCAGCCACTCGCGCACTGGCGGGTAACCGGCAAAAAAATCCTTCCAGTAAGGCGTGTCTTCCAACCCCTTGTCCATGGCGATGCCGATCGCCGGAATATGGGATGTGGTGATGCCGCCAATAACCTTAGCCATTGTTTTTCCCCCTGCCCTGACTGTCCAGGTATGCCTGAAACTCTTCTTTGGTACGCCCGGTCTGCATGCCACCAATATCCTGCATATTCAGACCCAGAAGACCGGCGAACTTGGCCAGATAATAAACACTGCCACCCAGACGCAGCAGTTCGTTAAGGTCACGCTTGAGAATCGCTTTTTTCTGGGCTTCGGTCAGGCCGAACTTGTCACAGTACCCCGCTTCATCAGCCTTGAAAGCCTCACGGGCGTCAGCGTTGTTGAAGGAGTAGCACATTTTGTTCAGCGGATAGCCTTTGGTGGACATGGGGCCGTCGAAAAAGATCGTACCCGGTATCTCGCGGTGCGTTGAGCTCATGATCAGTTCTCCTGTCAGGACCAGTAAAGTCGCATCGGGTTGTCGACCAGCAGCTTTTGCTGCAGTTCGGCGGTGGTTGCGATCTGCGGGATAACGTCCACCAGTTTGCCGTCATCAGGGGTATGAGACTTCATATTGGGGTGCGGCCAGTCGGTACCCCACAGGCAACGATCCGGGAATTTTTCGACCAGCGCCTTCATGAACGGCACCACATCGCTGTAATCCGGTGGAGTCTGGGTCAGGCGTTCGGGGCAGGTGGTCTTCACCCAAACCTTTTCATTGCCGCCCATGAAATCGATGAAACGTTGGAAATCAGGGTGATCGACGCCCTTGGTCACATCCGGACGCCCCATATGGTCGACTACGATGGTGGTGTCGAGCTGATTCAGGAAGGGAATCAGATCTTCCAGATCCGGTGCTTCGAAGTAGACCACAATATGCCAGCCCAGTGGCTTGATCTTCTCGGCAATCGACAGGAATACTTCTTTCGGCGTGGTGTCGACCAGACGCTTGACGAAGTTGAAACGCACGGCACGCACACCGGCCTTATCCATAGCTTTAAGCTCTTCCACGGTGATCGCAGGATCTACGACGGCCACACCGCGCGCCAGCTCACCGGCGCTTTCCAGTGCATCGACCAGCGCAGCGTTGTCGGTACCGTGGCAGGATGCCTGCACGATGACGTTGCGCTCAAAGCCCAGGTAATCACGCAGCTCGAACAGCTTTTCCTTGGGCGCATCACAAGGGGTGTACTTGCGCTTGGGGTGGTAAGGGAACGTGTCCGCCGGCCCAAATACGTGGCAGTGCGCATCAACGGCTCCGGCAGGCGCCTTGAACTCAGGCTTGCTCGGGTTGGCGTGGAAAGGAAGGTAGTCAGGATCCATCATCTCATTACACCTGCTTGGAATCAGTTATTGTGGGTGAAGACTTCACCGTCAAAAAGCTTGCGGGCCGTTCTCAGAATCGCGGCGGAGGCCACTTGACCTCTGGCATCCATATCCAGGATCACGCTCATCTCGCCGATCGGATGTTCGACCGACAGCATCTTGCATGCACCTTCCGGCACTTCGGCAATCGCTGCGGCGGGTGAACCGGGCAATACCGCCGCAGTCGCTACGCTGACCGCACCCAGTACACCGATGGAAGCGTGACAGCGGTGCGGAATGAACGTACGCGTTGACAGGGCCCCACCGTTGGTGGCACAGCTGACCATGCTCATCTTCGGTACCGATTTTGCGCTGACATCACCGAGATTCATCAGCGGACCGGCTTTGAGACGGATGGCTTCCAGCTTTTCACGCAGCACAATGTTGGCTTCCAGCTCTTCACGGGATTCCGTGCCGCTGATGCCCATGTCTTCGGCGCGCATCACCACCACGGGCATGCCGTTATCGATCAGAGTGACTTCGACACCATCTATCACATCGACCGTATTACCGGTGGGCAACAAGGCACCGCAACTGGAACCGGCGGTATCTTCAAATGTGATCGGCACAGCCGCAGAACTGCCGGGCACGCCATCAATGCAGGCATCGCCCACATAGCTGACCTGGCCTTCAGGGGTGCTGACACGGGCGCGGGCGATCTGGCCGGTGTTTTCCATAAAGATACGCACTTCGGTCTCGCCGTTCTGCGCCTCCACAAGGCCACGCTCGATGGCAAAGGGGCCAACACCGGCAAGGATGTTGCCGCAGTTCTGTGCATCGGTGACGATCGCCTGATCAACGAATACCTGTAGGAACAGATAATCCACATCGGCATCGTCCCGGTCGGACGTTTTGACCACGGCTACCTTGGAGGTCAGCGGATCGCCACCGCCCATGCAGTCGATCTGACGCGGGTCAGGAGAACCCATGACCCGCAGCAGAAAGGCGTCGCGTTCGGCAGTGTCGACCGGCAGATCAGACGCGAGGAAGTAACCGCCCTTGGAAGTCCCGCCTCGCATCCACATGCAGCGGACGCCATCAGACATACTTCAGTCCCTTCTCTTTCAAACGCGGGCGCATGTCATAGATGTCCAGGCCCAGTTCTCCGTTGGCCATGCGTACGCGCTTGGACTCCTCCAGCGCCATGCGCTTGCGCGACAGTTCCAGCACTTCGGCGGCCTTTTCGCGTCGAACGACAACCACACCATCGTCGTCGGCGACAATCACATCACCCGGGTAGATCAGCTGATCGGCACAGGCAAGCGGAATGTTTACTGAGCCCAGAGTTTCCTTGATCGTACCCTCGGCGAAGACGGCTTTCGACCACACCGGGAAGTTCATCTGGCGCAGGTCGCGCGTATCGCGTACACCGCCATCAATGATCAGGCCCACCACACCGCGTGACTGAGCCGATGTCGCCAGCAGGTCACCGAAGAAACCATGAACAGAGGGAGAGGTCGGCGCGAACACCATCATGTCGCCCTTCTGACACTGTTCGATCGCCACATGCATCATCCAGTTGTCACCGGCAGCGCCGGAAATGGTCACGGCAGAACCGGCCACAGCCACGTCCTGCTGGATCGGACGCATATAATGCGCCAGCAGACCGACACGGCCCTGGGCCTCGTGAATGGTGGCCACACCACATTCAGCCAGACCATCGATAACCGCCTGATCGGCGCGTTCAATATGTTGAACGACTACATTTTCTCTCATAACAAAAAACTCCTGTCAGGCCGGAATTTTCAGACGGCTGAATACACGACGACTGTTGTGCTCGAAGATGTCCTGCTTCTGCTCGACGGTCAGCGCCTTGTTACCATCGATGTAACGCTTGGTGTCATCGAAGAAATGACCGGTTTCCGGGTCGATACCCCGCACGGCGCCGATCATTTCAGAGGCGAACAGGATGTTCTTGGTCGGCACGATGTCCAGCAGCAGGTCGATACCGCGCTGATGGTAGACACAGGTGTCGAAATAGATGTTGTTCAGTACGCGCTCTTCCAGTTCAAAGCCCTGATCCAGCGCCAGACCGCGGAAACGCCCCCAATGGTAGGGAACGGCACCGCCGCCGTGCGGAATGATGATTTTAAGATCCGGGAAGTCCTTGAACACATCGGACATCATCAACTGCTGGAAGCCAGTGGTGTCGGCGCCCAGATAGTGGGAACCGGTGGTGTGGAAACAGTCGTTGCAGGCGGCACTGACGTGCACCATCGCCGGGATATCGTATTCGACCATTTTTTCGTAGATCGGGTAGAAGGAACGGTCCGCCAAGGAAGAGCCATTCCAGTGCCCCCCGCTGGGGTCCGGATTCAGGTTGATGCCGATGAAGCCCATCTGCTCAACGGTACGGATAATTTCCGGAACGGACTTGGCCGGATCAACGCCCGGAGACTGCGGCAGCTGTGCAACAGGGGCAAAGTTTTTCGGGAACAGATCGCAGACGCGACGGATCAGGTCGTTCTGGTGCTCGGTCCAGAACTGGCTGGTGTGTTCATTGCCGATGTGATGACCCATCCAGCTGGCACGCGGAGAGAAGATGGTCAGGTCGGTACCACGCTCCTGCTGCAGACGCAGCTGGTTCTTCTCAATGGTTTCACGGATCTCGTCATCACTGATGATGATCTGGCCTTTTTCACCGATGAAGTTGGGGTCCTTGGCAACGGCTTCTTTCTGCTTTTCGCGGTACTCACCCACCTGCGGAGGCGTGGTGGTGTAGTGACCATGGCAATCGATAATCATCTCGGGCACCTTATAAATCGCTTCTAACGCTCAATTTAAGTGCATCTAGTATTCGCCTGTGTAACAGGACTGGCTATTTCAATTTGGCCACAATACTATTGATTTTTGAGAACGCCCTATCAGGACACACCCTTCCCAGGAGGGACCATGCAGTTCACCATGCCCAACTTGAGACACCTGCGGGTATTCATGGAAGTAGCCAGATGCCGAAGTATCAGCAAAGCGGCACCACTGGTTTTCCTGTCTCAGCCCGCAATCACCCAAGCGATAGGAAAACTGGAAACACAGCTTGAAACCGACCTGTTTGAGCGCCATTCCAACGGCATGTTTCCCACTCCGTCCGGCGAAGCCTTGTATAACCGTGTCAGCCGCTGCATGGGGTATCTCGAGCGTGGTATCCGAGCCGCTCAAAAAAGCACCCAATCCCAGAATGGTGGCCCATCAAGCCTGCTTCCACTGCTGACAACGACACAGCTGAGGGCCTTGATCGCCATCACCGAAAGCCACAGTTTCAGCGTTGCCAGCCGCAACCTGGACCTGTCGCAATCATCTTTGCATCGCGCCGGGCGCGAGCTGGAACATCTGCTGGGTATCACATTATTCGAAAAGGCCAGGACTGGCATTACTCCCACACGTGCCGCCGAACTGCTGGCTCGAGCCGCCAAGCTCGGATTTGCCGAAATCAAGCAGGGCCATTATGAAATCAGCGCCCTGCAGTTCCGTGAAGTCGGCAGGATCACCATGGGCAGCATGCCCTTGGCCCGTACCTCTATCCTGCCGGATGTCATCAACCGCTTCAGCATGGCTCACCCGGATATCGGCATTAACGTGGTGGATGCACCTTATGACGACCTACTGTTTCACCTGCGCAATGGTGATCTGGACCTGCTGATCGGTGCACTGCGCTTTCCGCCCCCTGCCGATGATATTATTCAGGAAGAGTTATTGGCCCCACCGCTTGCCATCATCGGCCGCAAAGATCATCCACTTCGGCAACACCGTACGCTTACACTGGAGGATATTGGTCAATACGGTTGGGTTGTGCCTCGAATCGGAACACCCACACGTGCATTTTTCGACACCCTGTTCAGTGATCGCGGCGCCAAACAACCTACACGACTCGTTGAAACCAGTTCACAAATACTTATTCGAGAGCTACTTAGTGGCAGCGACCGACTGACCCTGATTTCGACCCACCAGGTAGAGCATGAATTGCGCCAGGGCATACTCGGGGTTATACCCTACTCTCTAAGCCATACAAGACGGCCCATAGGGCTTACACTGCGCCGTGACTGGCAACCCACACCGACACAAAGCCGTTTTATCAAAATGCTGAAAGAAGCGGCCTCACGTTATTCCGACATCTAAGAAACTCATCGCTTTGCAAAAATTGAATAGCACAAGAGGTTATTCAATTACTCAACTGCGTGGGCCGGTGGTAGATTTTGGTACAAATGCAACGCACTGGCGCAGCATTCCCTTATTTGATTTTTGGCTTCAGTATCAGGAGATACATGCATGAGACTGTGTGTAGCGGGCGCAAGCGGCGCCTTTGGCATGAAACATATGGACGCAATTGCTGCTATCGATGGCGCAACTGTTACCTCGGTTGTAGGCACCAAGATCGATGTGATCCGCCAGTTCGCTGAAGAACGCAACGTTCCCCACTACACCACTGACCTGGCCGAAGCTCTGGCGCGTGATGACGTTGACGGCGTCATTCTGGCCACACCGACTCAGTTGCATGCGTCTCAGGCGATCCAGTGCCTTGAGGCCGGCAAGCACGTCATGGTGGAAATCCCCATGGCTGACAATATTGAAGATGCGCGCAAGTTGGTTGAAGTGCAGAAAAAGACCGGCCTGGTTGCCATGGCAGGCCACACCCGTCGCTTCAACCCGAGCCACCAGTGGATCCACAACAAGATCCAGGCCGGTGAACTGAAAATTCAGCAAATGGATGTGCAAACCTACTTCTTCCGTCGCACCAACACTAATGCCAAGGGTCAGGCCCGTTCCTGGACCGACCACTTGCTGTGGCACCACGCCTGCCACACAGTTGACCTGTTCCAATACCAGACCGGTGAAAAAACCACCAAGGTGCAGGCGATGGAAGGTCCGCACCACCCGGACCTGGGCATCGCCATGGACATGAGCATCGGCATGAAGGCCGAAAACGGCGCGCTCTGCACTCTGTCTTTGTCATTCAACAACGACGGTCCTTTCGGCACCTTCTTCCGCTATATCTGTGACAACGGCACCTACATTGCCCGTTACGACGACCTGTACGACGGCAACGAAAACAAGATCGACCTGACCGGCGTGGCTGTCTCCAACAACGGTATCGAGTTGCAGGATCGGGAGTTCATCGCCGCCATTCGGGAAGGACGTGAGCCGAATTCCAGCGTGGCTCAATGTCTGCCTGCGATGGAAACCCTGCATCAACTGGAACAGTGCCTGCAGGCCGAGAGCTAATCATCCTGATATCGATGGAGGTCACCACATGAGCACAACGCTTAACAGCCACTTCAACCAGCCCGGCATCGGCCTTGGCTGTATGAATCTGTCACACGCTTACGGCACGCCATTGCCTGAAGCGGATGCGATTCAGGCATTACGTCAGGCGTTTGACATGGGGTATCGCCATTTCGATACCGCCACCCTTTATGGTGGCGGGCGCAACGAAACAGTGGTCGGCAAGGCTCTGAAGGATCAGCGTCAATCATTGTTCCTTGCCAGCAAGTGCGGCATGGCGATAGGTCAGGAAAGCGGCAAGAAAGAGATTGACGGCCGACCCGATACCCTGCGTGCCCAGTGCGAAGCCAGTCTGCGTCGCCTGCAAACCGACCACATCGATCTCTATTATCTGCACCGTCTCGACCCCAATACTCCGATCGAAGACAGTATCGGCGCCCTGTCAGACCTGGTACGCGAAGGAAAGATCGGCGCCATCGGTCTGTCTGAGGTCTCCGCAGCTACCCTTAAACGTGCCCAGCGCGTGCACCCGATTGCCGCCCTGCAAACCGAGTACTCACTCTGGTCTCGCAACGCCGAGATTGCGGTTTTGGATGCCTGCCGCGAATCAGGCACTGCCTTTGTCGCTTTCAGTCCTTTGGCGCGCGGGTTCCTGACCAACACCCTGCTGGACGTGGATACGCTGGTCGAAAAGGATATCCGCAACAACATGCCCCGCTTCTACAAGGAGAACTATCCGCAGAACCTGAACCTGCTGGAGGGATATGTTGCAATCGCCAACGAAGTGGACTGCTCACCAGCACAGTTGGCACTGGCCTGGGTTCGCTCCAAGGGCGACTTTATTGTGCCGATTCCGGGCACCCGTTTTGTTTCACACATGAAAGAAAACCTGGCTGCCGATAGCGTCAGTCTGACTGCAGATGTGGTCGCGCGTCTGGATCAATTGATCAACCAGAATACCGTTCACGGCCCTCGCTACAGTGCTGTACAGCAGGTCGAGATCGATACCGAGGAGTTTGTCTGACAAGCCTCCCCTCCGACACCCTCTACACAATCAATAACAACATCGCAGAGAGCATAATAATGAAAACAACACTCAAGAAAACCGTTACTGCTTTAACCGCATCCATTGCCATGACATCAGCTGCACAGGCTGCCGATGTTACACTGCGTTTTGCGCATTTCTGGCCAGCTGTTTCGCCAATTCACAAGGAAGTATTCCAGGGTTGGGCGGATGCCGTAGAGGCTGACTCCAATGGCCGCATTGAAGTTGAAATCTATCCCGGCGCCACTCTGTCGAAGCCACCTGCCCAGTATGATGCTGTCATAAACCGTATTGCCGATATGACGGCTACGGTGCAGGGCTATACCGCCAACCGTTTTCCACTGACTCAGGTTGTCGAGCTGCCGGGGGTCGTCAAGACCGCTGAGCAGGGGTCCTGTGTCATTCAGTCACTCTATGAGGAAGGGCTGATTGCCGATGAGTACAAGGATACCCGTCCACTGTTTCTGTTCACCCATGGTCAGGGGCATCTGCATCTGAAAGGCAAGGAGGTACGTGAACCCGCTGATCTCGCGGGCTTGCGTATCCGTCGCCCCACTTTGGTAGTCGGGTCAATGCTGGAAGGCCTTGAAGCTCAGCCCGTAGGCATGCCTGCACCGAATTCCTATGAGTCCATGCAACGCGGTGTAATCAACGGTGTGTCTCTGCCCTGGGAAGGCGTGAACTCTTTCCGCATCAACGAACTGGCAGACTCTCACACCGAAATCGGACTGTATAGCCTGTCGTTTATGGTGACCATGAACAAGTCCGTTTACAACAGCATGCCTGATGACCTCAAACAGGTTATCGATAAGCACTCCGGCCTGGAGCTGGCCAAGCAGTCCGGCAAGATCTTTGATCAGGTTGACGAGTTGGGCCGTGCCGAAGCTGTTGAGTTGGGCCACACTATGATCACTATTGAAGGCGGTGCAGAAAACCCGGCATGGAAGCCGGTTTTGGATGCTACCACTGAAAACTACCTGCAAGAGCTCGAAGACAAGGGAATGCCGGCACGCAATGTTTACAAGCGTGCCCTCGAGCTTTCCGAGCAGTGCCTCTAAGCCCTGCGTTCAGGTAGGAGTTTGTAATGTCTGGATTTGCCCGCCTGGTTGATGCCATCTGTCGAGGCATGCTGTGGATCAGTGCCATGATGCTAACCGCAATGATGCTGGTTGTACTGGCTGATGTTATCACCCGCGCACTGTTCAGGCTCACTGACGGCAGTTTCGATCTCACCTTCAATGGTGGGATCGAACTGGTCCGCTTTGCGCTGTTGTTTGCCATTCTATACGCCTTGCCCTGGTGCGTTGATCGTTCACAGGTAGTGGTTGACCTGTTCACAGAAAACCTCTCCGATCGTTCTAAGGCAGTGCTCGACACTCTGTGCTTTGCCGGCTACACACTATTGGCACTGGGCATGAGCATCCGCTTCTGGCATGCGGTCGAATCATCGCACCTCAGCGGCGAAACCACTCAGGATTTGATGTTTCCGATGTCCTACATTTTTGTTGCTACCCTGATCGGCACTGCCATGCTGGCATTGCGCTCACTTATGCTGACCAGCTCACAAATCGGTAAGGTAATGGGGTGTAAAGCATGAGCAGCTCCACTATAGGTTTTATCTGTATCGGCCTGATGCTGTTCATGCTGGCTATCCGCATACCTATTGCCTTGACCATGGCTATTGCAGGATTTGTAGGCTTCGCATGGATCATCGCCTTTGACCCAGCCATGGCCATCCTCGAAAGCGCTCCTTTCGAAACATTAACCAATTACAACTTCAGCCCCATCCCAATGTTCATTCTAATGGGTGTGCTGGCCTCCCGCTCGAACATGTCGAATCAGCTGTTCTCGGGGGCCCGGTCACTGTTTGGCGCATGGCGCGGCGGTATTTCGCTGGCAGCACTGATGTCCTGCGGTATCTTTTCGGCCATATCCGGCTCCTCTGTCGCTACGGCGGCCAGTATGTCTCGTGTGGCACTGCCCGAAATGCGTAAGCACGGTTACGCCGACTCGCTGGCAACCGGCACGCTGGCCGCCGGCGGCACACTGGGCATCATGATTCCTCCTTCTATCGCCCTGCTGCTGTATGCGTTGATTACCGAGCAGTCTGTGGGTGACATGTTTATGGCAGGCCTGATTCCAGGCCTTCTGGGACTTGTGCTGTACTGCGTCACCGTTACCGTTTTGGTGCGTCTAAAACCTGAACTGGCTCAGCCGGGCGAAGCAACCTCCCTGATGCAAAAGCTGGCAGGGCTCAAGGGTCTACTGCCATTTACCAGTGTGTTCGTTATCATCATCGGCGGGATCTATCTTGGCCTTTTCACCCCCACTGAGGCAGCTGCAATAGGTGCGTTCTGTACTCTGATGATTGCCATTCAGCGCGGCATGCGCTGGACTGGTTTTGTCGATGCATTGAAAGAAACACTTGTCACCTCCGCCATGATCTTCTTCATGATTCTGGGCGCAGAGATTTTCGGCTTTTTCCTGAGTGTATCGCGCATCTCGTTTGAGTTGGTGGAGTATGTGGATGCTCTGAACCTTTCTCCCTTTATGGTGTTGTTCGCCGTTCTTGTGCTGTTCATGCTGCTCGGTTGTGTTATGGACAGTATCGCCATGCTGCTGCTGACCGTTCCTGTTGTATTCCCGCTGATACAGGCGGCTGGCTTTGATCCGGTATGGTTCGGTGTGGTTGCTGTCATCACCGTTGAGCTGGGGTTAATCACTCCCCCAGTTGGGATGAATGTGTTCGTAATCAAGGCCTTTGCCAAGGATGTGTCGATCGGATCCATATACAAAGGGGTAATGCCGTTTGTGCTGTCAGATCTCGTTCGCCTTGCCTTGATCATAGCCTTCCCTGTGCTGGCTCTGGGGCTGGTGTAACAAAGCACCCTGGGCTTGAGGCTACCAATAACGGCCTCAAGCCCCTCTACTTTCAACCGGAGGCCTCACATCATGCATACGGCGGCTTCGTCTCGCCTATCGGGCATATCGACCTATTCACTCTACAGCGAGGCGCCCTCTCTCAAAGATCCCGAGTTTTTCCATATCGAGGATATCAAGTCCCGTGCGCGCCTTTTCAACTGGAACATCGGAATTCACAGCCACCCGCGCATGTTCCAACTGGTTTACGTGCACAGCGGTGCTGTTCGCGCTCACCTTGACGGCCAGGAGCATGCCTTTGAAGGCCCCTGTCTCTTTACCATTCCTCCATCGGTCGCACATGGCTTTGAGTTCGAGCATGATGTTACAACCGGCTTTGTAATTACATTATCGCGGCTGTTAATAAGCGAAGACCGTATGGGGCGAAGCTTAAACCTTCAGGAAGAGCTGATGCGCTCTGCACACGCAATACTGTTATGCGATCACCAGGCAGATCAACGGTTCATTGACCAAACACTTGAACAACTCGTGTATGAATACAGTCATAACCAGCCGGGCAAACAGCAGTTGTTCGAGTGTCTGCTATTCTCGATCTTGATCAAGATGGGGCGTCATTTACATGCCGACCGTCGTCAACGCAGTGTTAGCCAATATGAAACCCGTTATCAGCAACTGTGTGAACTGATCGAAAAGCACTACCGGGAACACCAGCCCTGTCAGTTTTATGCAGAGGCTTTATGTACAACCACTATTGGTCTTAACCGGGCATGCAAGGCGGTTGCCGGCAAGAGTGCCGGGGACTTGATTCAGGATCGTTTAGCGCTTGAAGCCCAGCGCATGCTGATCTATTCATCGGCACCTGTGTCATTGATTGCCTATGAGCTGGGCTTTTCTGACCCAGCCTACTTTTCGCGCTTTTTCAAACGTCGTATCGGCACCACTCCATCCGTGTTCCGTGAACACCGCGAACAAAGCTGAAGCGAACCCACCCACACATTGCGATGCTAACTCAGTGTTTGAAATGTACCTGCAAGCGTCGACTTTCTCCATTCATCGAGAGTGCTCTGTATTGAATCATAGTGACTGGGTGAACACCCCTTTCAACATGATCCAATATTATAAGAGAACGCCATGAAAACACTTCAGACTCAGGTAGCTATAATTGGTGCGGGCCCTTCCGGCCTGCTGCTCGGACAACTTCTGGCGCGCAAGGGAATCAGCAATATCATCGTAGAACGTGTAACTGGCGATTACGTCCTTGGCCGTATTCGTGCTGGCATTCTGGAACAGGGATTTGTCGACCTGGTACGTGAAGCAGGTGTAGCCGAACGGATGGATAGTGAAGGCCATGTGCATGAAGGTGTTGAACTGGTTGTCAACGGCGAACGCACCCGTATAAATCTGAAAGAACTGACCGGCGGTGATGTGGTCGTCTGCTACGGTCAGGTCGAGATTACGCAGGACCTGATGGAGGCACGGCAGGCTGCAAAACTGGACACCTACTACGAAGCCAGCGACGTTCAGCCCCATGATGTAAAGGGAGACAAGCCTTTCATTACCTTTACCCACGACGGTGAAGAGTATCGTCTGGACTGTGACTTCATCGCTGGCTGTGATGGCTTTCATGGCGTGTCACGTCAGACCATTCCCGAAGATGTGCGCACCGAACATGAACGTGTATACCCGTTCGGTTGGCTGGGATTGCTGTCCGATACCCCACCTTGCCATGATGAATTGATCTACGCCAAGAGCGAACGAGGTTTTGCACTGGCCAGCCAGCGCTCCGAGACCCGTTCACGCTACTACCTGCAGGTACCGTTGACCGACAAAATCGAGGACTGGTCTGACGAAGCTTTCTGGGATGAGTTGAAGAAGCGCTTGCCAGACGAAATTGCCGCCAACGTAGTCACCGGCCCCAGCATCGAAAAGAGCATCGCTCCTCTGCGCTCTTTCGTCTGCGAACCCATGCAGTATGGCAACCTGTTTCTGGTAGGTGATGCTGCTCACATCGTCCCGCCCACTGGTGCCAAAGGTCTGAACCTGGCGGCATCCGATGTAGCCACACTCTATAAAATTCTGACACGCGTGTACGAGACCGGTGACCGCCGTTTCATCGAGCAGTACTCTGAAATAGCACTGCGCCGTGTGTGGCATGGAGAGCGTTTCAGCTGGTGGATGACCAACATGATGCACGACTTCGGTGACGAAGTGAGCAACAACGGTGTTGATGGCCTGATGTTCACACGCTTTATGGAATCCGAGTTTGATTACTACCTGAACTCCGAGAACGGTCGCAGGGTTATTGCCGAACAGTACGTAGGCCTGCCCTACGAAGAGCTGAAAGAGTATTAATAACAACGAGCGCATATCTGAAAGCATGCCTTTCAGAACTTATTTTTCATGAAAAAGGGGGGCAGGATAGTAATGCTATCCTGCCCCCCTTTTTTCAATTACCGGCAAGGGTCCTATTGCTGAAATCAGGCCTCCAGCAACACATTGCTGAAGAAATCACAGAACCCCTTGTAGTCATCCAGTGGCAGTACCTCCGCCACATATTGATCCGGGCGTACAATCACTACACACCCCTGCTTTTTGTCGATACCGCGCATATCGTAGATGTTCTTGCCACCGCCGGACGATTCCGGACGGCTGTCGACACAGAATACCTTTTCGAAGTCGCGCAGACCGTACTTGCCCTTGCGCGGTGCCAGCACTGGGTGCAAGGTGTCGGTTTCAACTGCCTGATGGTGTTGCTGGAATACGGCACGTACGTCAATGACGGAATCCGCGTCGGCACCGGCCGGTGTGTACTTTTTCAGCGGCGAATTGACATCGTTGGTCAGGAACTCGCACAGCGCCCTGACGCCGCACTGATCGGACATCGGTTCAGCATTGCCGGCAAAGGCGTACACGCGGTAGGCACCATCGGCCAGATGGCAGTGCCCCAGTTGCATCGGCTTGGCGTCACCCTGACGCACCACCGGTGCAGAGTGGAAACGCTTGCCCACAGTCAGACCAGTTGCCAATGATTGATGCGCACCTTCGCTGACTATGATCGACGGACGGTACTGAATGGAAACACCTGCGGTGTACTCACCAAACAGCTGGAAGTAGCTCTGGAACTCGGCCGGATCAACACCGTCCGGGTTCTCGGCTGACTTCGGCTTGGCGCTGAACATGCGTGAAAACTCGCGGTCGAAATCGATCAATGCCTGACCGTACTCGCGACGCTCGTCGGAATAGGTTTTGAGGATATCTTCATTGGCCAGACCGGTCAGCACGTGCGCCAGTTTCCAGCCCAGATTCCAGGTATCCATTACCGAGGTGTTCAGACCCTGACCCGCTTTCGGGCTGTGGGTGTGGCAGGCATCGCCGGCCAGGAACACACGCGGCATGAGGCCTTCGTCGGAGTCGTCAAACGCGGTGGTGATGCGCTGACCGATTTCGTACACGCTCCACCAAGCGACTTCTTTCACGTCCAGGGTGTAGGGCTTCATCACACGGTTGGCAGCGGCAATAAGCACATCAGCTGTCATCTGATCACGGGCTACACGCTGGTTTTCGTTCAGCTTGTCCAGCTCGATATACAGACGCACCATGTAACCACCCTCACGCGGGATGATCAGCATGTTGCCTTCGTTGTTGGAGTGAATCAGTGACTTGAGACGGATATCCGGGAAATCGGTGTTGAGCAGTACATCCATCACGCCCCAGGCCTGGTTAAGCGCATCGCCGACCAGTTCCTTGCCAATGGCGGTACGCACGCTGGAGCGAGCACCATCACAGCCGACCACGTACTTGGCCTTGACGGTTTCCACCACTTGGCTGTACTGGGAGAAGTTCACCAGACGCTCGACTGTCGCGGTTACCGGATACTCACCGCCGTTGTGATCAATCTCCAGATCCAAAAGGCGACGCTGATAATGCGGCTCAACCTTGCTCGGGCTCTGGCGCATCACATCCAGGAACATGTCGTGCACACGTGCCTGGTTGATGATCAGATGCGGCATTTCAGACAGATCATCGGCCACATCCTGTACCTTGCTGCTGCGAGCGATCTGATCCGGATTGTCGGCATCCGGTTTCCAGAACGCGGCCTCATTGACCTGATAGGCTTCCTGGATGATCTGATCGGCAAACCCGTAAGCCTGGAACATCTCTACGGTACGGCAGGCGATACCATCAGCCTGACCGACCAGCAGACGATCATCTTTCTGGTCAATAATGGCAATATCGAGGCCGAACCTGGACAGTTGAGCCGCCAGATTCAGACCGGCAGGGCCACAGCCCACGATCAGGACATCAACCTGATCCGGCAGCGGGCGCTTGATCGGTGGTGCCACGACTGCATCCTGCGGATCATTGAAACGAGGGTCGCCTGGATGAAAACCATTAAGATGAAACTGCATTGGATGTTCTCCTCTATTTATTGTGCGAATCACTTTAAACAGATTCATCTATCAGTAAAAATAGGTTTTTAACACCAGACTAAAAGAAAACGTATATGAACCCCAATTTGCTGCAGCAACTGGCGATAGTCGTCAAACAGGGCTCTATCAGCCGCGCCTGCGAACAGCTGTACATTACCCAACCTACCCTGACACGCAGCATCAAACAGCTGGAAATGAAAGTGGGCGCCCCTTTACTCATCCGCACCCGCTACGGCGTCGAACCCACTGAGATAGGCGCACGACTGGCTCAGATTGGCGAGCGCATACTGGCGGAGTCGGAACATGGTAAAGAGATAATCAGGCAGTGGCACAGTGGTTACCACCACGAGTTCGTCATCGGCATCGATCCTTTGCTTGAGTTCGCGGCGGTCAGTCGACTGACATCCGAGCTACTGCGTGAGAATCGGTTTGTGTTTCATCTGCGCACCGCTTCCGCAGCAGCTCAGATCGAGATGTTACAGGAAGGCAAGCTTGACTTTCTGATTTCACACGCCCACCTGTCGGTGGCACAAAGCGCACTACAGCGCGAAATTCTGTTTCGCGACCGTACTGGCATCTTTGCCGGAAAGCTGTCAAAGCTGATAGGACGTCAACTGCCGGTCTCTCGTGAAGAAATGGCACAACACCGCTGGATGATCGCCGGTGCAAGTGCTGGCTTTCTCGATACCCAACGTGCACTGACAGAACCACAGGCCGCAAGAATGGCACTGACCGGAAGTATCCGCTCGCTGCTGCACCTGCTCAACACCACCGATCTGCTGGTGCGTCTGCCGGCACGACTGACGTTGATGACCGGTGAGGTAGCACCGGAACAGATGATCAAGGTAGAAGGCCAACCCGGCCCCCGGCGCGACCTGGCACTCTGGTCACGAGCCGAGCAGGAGGGACGCCCGGAAATGCTCAGGGTTCAGGAGCTACTGAGCCGGCTGATCACTGAGCTGGACCACGATACCCCTTGCTACGGGCTGGATCTTTGACATCATTAATTATCACAACGTGTTCGATTGGGTTCTGCAGCTCACGAGTATTGCCCACACCAATATCCTGGCGCAGATCCAGGTACCTTTATCATTTTGCTGCCGCTTTGCCACTCGAACGATTCCTGTTACCCTCAGCACGATATTTCTGCGCGAGCCTACCATGTCTGCCCCCTTTACCCTTGAACCCCGCAACCCCGAGCAGTTCCGTCAGGAAACCCGCAAGAGCAACCTGATAGTGATGGGCACTTTTGCCGTCACCGCCATGATCCTCGCCACGCTCAGCGTGAAAGTTTTTGGCAGCCCTGAAGGGGGTAACTTCCGCTGGAATCTGGCCGGCGTGATTGCCGGTGTCGTTGTGACCAGTGCGATTTTCAGGCTGGTTTATCTACAACAGCCCTGGATGGAATCAGCCCGCTACAACTGGCAACTCAAGCGTTGCCTGATGAGCCTGACCAACATTATGCACCAGCTTAAGGCGGGCGTTGAGGCACAAGACCCGGTGGCAACGAAAGCGATGCGTTTCTATCACCAGGGTCTGGAGCAGATGTATCGGCTCGAAAACCACGAAAGCGCCTTGGCCGATCTGCTGCCAGAGAGCCGAGCACACGCAACCCGACTTGAAGCGCTGGGTATCGACACCGATCAAAGCACCTTTGATCCCGAGTGGGTCGAACAGCTGAAAGCGGCCTATAAGAAAAAGCCCTGATGCTGGGCTAATGTCATTCAGTTGCCTTTTCACCCACGCGCAAACACCCGTGAGTTGCGTTCGTTGCGGAAGGTGATCGGCGTATCCTCACCGCTCTGCTCGGCAGCGGCACGGGCATCGAGGATCGTCTGGTGATGCGGTGATTTGCTGCACACCGGGTCCGCTGCGTTCATATCACCGGCCAGCATATAGGCCTGGCAGCGACAGCCGCCCAGATCGTTTTCCTTTTCGTCACAGGAGCGGCAAGGCTCTTGCATCCAGTCATCGCCGCGGAAGTGGTTAAACCCGAACGACTCGTGCCAGATATGCTGCAGGGTATTGTTCTTCACATTGGGGAACTCGATCGGCAGCATGCGGGCACTGTGGCATGGCAAGGCGGTGCCATCCGGCGTCACGGTGAGGAAGATTTCGCCCCAGCCGTTCATGCACTTCTTCGGCCGCTCTTCGTAGTAATCAGGCGTGACGAAGATCAGTTTGATCGGGTTACCTTCGGCCGCGAGTTTTTCACGGTATTCGTTGGTGATGCGCTCGGCCCGCTCCAGCTGCGCTTTTGTAGGCAGCAGCGCCCCCTTGTTTTCGTAGGCCCAGCCGTAGTACTGGCAGGTGGCCAGTTCGACAAAGTCCGCTTCCAGCTCCACACACAACTCAATGATGCGGTCGATCCGGTCGATGTTGTGCTTGTGGGTGACGAAGTTGAGCACCATGGGGTAGCCCTGGGCCTTCACTTCACGGGCCATTTTCAGCTTCTGCTGGAACGCCTTGTCGGAGCCGGCCAGCATGTTGTTGACCGTTTCGTCAGAGGCCTGGAAGCTGATCTGGATATAGTCCAGCCCCGCCTCACGGAAGGCGGCGATGCGGTCCGCATTGAGCCCGATGCCGGAGGTGATCAGGTTGGTGTAGTAGCCCAGCGAACGTGCCTCGGCGATCAGCTGTTCCAGATCCCGACGTACCAGCGGCTCGCCACCGGAGAAGCCGAGCTGCGCCGCGCCCATCTTGCGGGCCTGACGGAACACCTCGATCCACTGATCGGTGGTGAGTTCTTCGCCATGGGCGGCAAAGTCCAGCGGGTTGCTGCAGTAGGGGCACTGCAGCGGGCATTTGTAAGTCAGTTCCGCCAGCAGCCAGAGCGGTTGGCTCGGGTGCTGGGGTGTCTGCTGTTGTGTGGACGCGTGTTCAGACTTGAGCTCAGACATAGCCGATCCAGTTCTGCTCATGGGCAATCGCCAGGAACTCCAGTACATCCGGCCCCAGTTCACCGGCGTCAGGGAAGCGGGTTTCCAGTGCCTGAATGATGGCGGCGCAGTCCTGCTCGCCATTCACTTCACTGAGGATGGCGCCGGCGCTGTCATTCAGTTTGATCATCCCTTCCGGATACAGCAGCACATGGCAGTTCTGCGCCTCTTCCCACTGGAAGCGGAACATGGCGTTCAGCTTTGGGATTTGGTCCAGCGCCGGTTTAGTCATTGAACAGTCCTCGGTGGTATACCTTTTCCGGCGTCACGGTATGGAACGGCGGACGCTCCAGTTCGTACGCCATGGTCATGGCATCGAGCATACTCCAAAGCACATCCAGCTTGAACTGCAGGACCTCCAGCATCCGCTCCTGCTGCGCGCGGGTGGTGTAGTGATCCAGGGTGATCTGCAGGCCGTGTTCCACATCGCGGCGTGCTTCGGTGAGGCGGTTGCGGAAGTACTGGTAGCCCTCGGCCTTGATCCACGGATAGTGCGTGGGCCAGGTATCCAGACGGGACTGGTGAATATGCGGGGCAAACAGCTCGGTCAGCGAGGAGCTGGCCGCTTCCTGCCAGGTGGCGCGGCGGGCGAAGTTGACGTAGGCATCCACGGCGAAGCGTACGCCGGGCAGGACATACTCATGGGACAGGATCTCCTCGCGGGACAGCCCCACGGCCTCGCCCAGTTGCAGCCAGGCTTCGATGCCGCCGACGGCACCGTCGTACCCGTCATGGTCCATGATCCGCTGCAGCCACTGACGACGCACGTCGCGGTGCGGACAGTTGGCCAGAATGGCGGCATCCTTGAGCGGGATGTTGACCTGATAGTAGAAGCGGTTGGCGACCCAGCCCCGGATCTGCTCCGGGGTCGACTCACCGGCATACATGGCCACATGGTAGGGGTGGTGAATGTGGTACAGATCGCCCTTGGCGCGCAGGGCCTGTTCGAATTCGCTGCGGCTCATCGGTTCACGGTTGCTCATGTAGGCTCTCCTCAGAGTTCAATGCTCATGCCGTCAAAGGCGACCTCGATCCCGTGTTCGTTCAGCACGCCGCGCTCGGGCGAGTCCTCGATCAGGATCGGATTGGTGTTGTTGATGTGGATCAGGATCTTGCGGGGCTTCTCCAGGGTATCCAGATAGGCGATCATACCCGCCTCCCCGGACTGTGGCAGGTGCCCCATGTGCACGCCCAGCTTGTCACCGACGCCGGCGTGGATCATCTCGTCCTCGCGCCAGAGGGTGCCGTCCACCAGCAGGCAGTCGGCCTGCTCCATGATCGGGCGCAGGTGGTCCTCGATCCGACCCAGCCCCGGAGCGTAGAACAGGGAACGGCCGGTGGCGTCGTCCTTGAGCAGAATGCCGATGTTGTCACCGGGATGCGGGTCGTTGCGGTGCGGCGAGTACGGCGGCGCGCTGGAGCGCAGCGGCACGGCGGTCAGGGTAATGCCCGGCACCTCGGCAATGGTGAATTCGTTATAGGGCTGGTCACTGGGGATCTGGTGCCACTTAAGGCCACCGTTCCAGTGCTCCAGCATGTTGAACACCGGGAAGCCGGTGCTCAGGTCCTGCTTGACCATGTCGGTGCAGTAGACCTGATGCGGACAGCCTTCGCGCAGCAGCAGCAGGCCGGTGGTGTGGTCGATCTGGCTGTCCATCAGGACAATGGCGGCAATGCCGGTATCACGCGTGCCCTGTTTCGGCTGCAGCGGCGCGAAGCTTTCCAGCTGAGCGCGGATATCCGGTGAGGCGTTGAACAGAATCCAGTCGGTGCCGTTGAGGCTGGCCGCGATGGAAGATTGAGTACGGGCCCTGGCGTTGAGGGTGCCGTCGCGCAGGCCTTTGCAGTTGTCGCAGTTGCAGTTCCATTGCGGAAAGCCGCCCCCGGCGGCGGAGCCCAGTATCTGTATTTTCATTATTGTGTGTATCCGCTGGGGTAAAAAAGGATCGGTAAGCAAAAGCGGCCCCGAAGGGCCGCAGGGTGCTCAGCGGTTGGCGAAGTACATGGTGACTTCGAAGCCGATGCGCAGATCAGTGTAGGCAGGTTTGGTCCACTTCATTTGGTTTCTCCCTTGTTGCGTTGTTCAAGCTCTTGCAGAGTTTGGTGTGCACGATGAATCACATAGGATTTGATCGCCTGTGCATCCGTCGCATCGATCACATCATCAAACGGCACCATGCCCCTGTTTTTGTAAAGACCATCCAGCACGATGGCTTCCCAGTTCTGGAAGGTCCAGTCCGATGCATAACGCAGGTCCGGTATCACACCACCACTGACGGCAGAGTCACCGTGACAGGTAGTGCAGTACGTCTGGTACTGCTTCTGGCCGAATTGCACGGTTTCAGCATCAGCCGTTGCCGGTGGGGGTGTCAGTGGCTTGTTAACCTGTTTGAACTCAGGCAGCTGTGCCTTGCCACCCAGACCAAACACCAGCAGACGGTTGGTTTTGGTCGCCAGAGATTCGGACAGAAGCTCACCACCGACCACCAGCGGTACGGCACCACCCCAGCCTGCCATGATGGCAACATACTGCTTGCCGTTGACGCTGTAGCTCACAGGGGCAGCCACAATGCCGGTCTGGGCGAACCAGGACCATTTTTCCTCACCGGTCTGAGCGTCGAACGCCTTGAAATTGCCCTTGCCGTCGCCCTGGAACACCAGACCGCCGGAGGTGCTCAGCGTACCGCCGTTCCAAGGAACGGGCTGATCCACACCCCAGGCTTCTTTCTGCGCAATCGGGTCCCAGGCAACCAAACGGCCCTTGGTAGCGGCCTTGATGGCAGACTTGATAGCCGGATCCTGCGGCATGGCAGCCGCATTCAGGTCGGCACCCAAGTTGACCTTCTTCTCGCCCGGATCAAAGTTGGTGTCCGGCACGTACGGGAAGCCCATTTCACGTGTCGGGAAGTACACCAGTCCGGTTTCGGGGTTGAAGCTCATCGGCTGCCAGTTGTGGCCACCGAAAGGTGAAGGTGCTGCGATCCAGGGCTTACCGGTGGTGCCGTAGCGTGCTTCAGGTACGATCTGGGGGCGACCGTTTTCGTCGAAGCCGGTCATCCAGTTCACATTGACGTAGTTTTTGGCAGAGATGAACTTGCCCGTCACACGGTCCAGAACGTAGAAATTACCGTTTTTCGGCGCCTGCATCAGTACCTTGCGCAGCTGCCCATCAATCTCCAGATCCGCCAGGATCATGTGCTGGGTGGCGGTGTAATCCCACTCTTCGCCGGGTGTTGTCTGATAATGCCAAACGTATTCACCCGTATCCGGGCGCACCGCGACGATGGAAGACAGGAACAGGTTATCACCCTCGCCATTGCTGCGAATTTCACGGTTCCAGGGCGAGCCGTTGCCAACCCCCACATACAGAAGATCCAGTTCCGGGTCATAGGCCATGGAGTCCCAGGCGGTACCACCCCCGCCCAGTTTCCACCACTCTCCGCTCCAGGTAGAGGCTACTTCCTTCAGGATCGGACTGGTCTCTTTGGCAGGATCGTCCGGCACCGTGTAAAAACGCCAGACCTGATCACCGGTCTCGGCATCGTAGGCGGAGAAGTAGCCGCGCACACCGAACTCTCCACCGCCGTTACCGATCAGCACCTTTCCTTTCACCACGCGAGGCGCGCCGGTGATGGAGTAATACTTGTCCGGATCGGTGGTCTGGACGGTCCAGACCGGTTTGCCGGTATCGCGATCCATTGCAATCAGGCGACCATCCAGCGTCCCCATATAGAGGTTGTTGCCCCAAGCCGCCAGGCCTCGGTTGACGGCATCACAGCACAGTTTGATCCCGACCGCTCGATCCACTTCCGGATCAAAGTCCCACAACAACTCACCACTGACTGCATCGAACGCATACACATGGTTCCAGTTGCCAGTAGTGTAAAGTACGCCATCAATCACCAGAGGCGTCGCTTCCAGTCCACGGGTAGATTCAAACTCGTGGTACCAGCTCAACCCAAGCTGGTCGACGGTTTCAGTATTGATCTGCTGCAAAGGACTGAAACGCTGCTCACGGTAATCACGCCCATGGGTCAGCCAGCTGCCCGTTTCCGAGGCGGCTTCAACCAAGCGATCGGCGGTAACCGGTGCAGCAAACACAGGCTGAAATGAAGCCCCTGCCAATACCGCAACCAAGGGCAGTGTATGTAATACAGAATGAATACTGCGCATAGTCACCTCCTCAGAACGGGATCGCCAGACGCAGGGTCACGCCATCTGTTTCAAAACCGTTTTCCACGCTAAGGTCACGGGTATATTCTGCCTGTAACTGGAAGTCCTGACCCACCCAATGGGTGTAGCCAATGCTCATGGTGTCGGTATCCATCTCATTATCCAGTGACATGCCATTAACGGACTCTTCACCACCAATCTGCTTCACATAGCGACCCCAGACATAACGCCCCGGACCCACATCGTAGGACAACATGGTGTTGAAGCGGTAAGCTTCATCCTTGGAGAGGGTGGAGTTGCCAAGGTAGTCATCGTTGTCGCCATACCACTCCACCTCACCGATCACGTCCAGATACAGCTTGTCGGTGAGACCCTTGGTATAACCGGCCTGCAAAACATAGCTCCAGCGGTTGGCGCCCACATTCACAGCTTTGTTGGAATCATATTCACCAGTCGGCATATAAATGAACGGGGTTATGCCGAACCACTGCTTGTTTTCGTTATCCGCCAACGGCCAGAAGGTGGAGCCAAAGAAAATGTCACCCACACCCTGACTGTCCTGTCCCGCCATGCCCACATCAACATCGACAATCGGCACAATCACCTGGGGGTCAGCCGGCATGCCCAGCAGCTCGGTGTAATGGATGAAACGCTGAATCAACGCGTTGGCCTCAAAGCCCGCGTTATTGGCTACAGTATTGCCATCTGCATTTACCTTATCGGCACTGCGGTGATCCAGATAGGTAACGGACAGATTAACCCCAGCAGGCGCAGGGATATAATCACGAGGATGAACCGTCTCGGCGATGGCCATAACCTGTTGGGAAACGAAGAGCGAGCTGGCCAGCACAGCGCCAGACAACAGTGTTTTCTTATAATATGTCATGGTTTCACTCCAGTATGTTGACTGGAGCAGATTAATGAGTCCTTAAGGCCGCTTAAATATTCTGTTTCCAACCTGTTTGTAACAAATTGAAACGCAATGTAACAAATTATTTACATTTGATTAACCCTGAAACATGGTATAGCATTGCATTAATAAAATAATGACAATAAGCCATGACAAAAGATCGCATAATATCTCCCAAAGGGCGACTTGAGCTTATTCCTTTCAGCCCTACCAAAACCAATTACACTCATTCTTCAGGCAAAATTCTGATTGAAGAGTACTCGCCCCTGCCTCGCGTCGATCTTACTCTTCCCGAGATGGACCATCATGTTCTTATTTTAAATAATCAGCCACCTGCATGCGAAGTGCTGTATAACTGCTCGGGTGAGCGCTACAGGGGCGTCTGGCAAAATAATGACTTTGCACTCGTTCCGGCTTTCAGTGAAAACGAGTGGGTGATCGATGAAGAGAACTCAACTTGTATCCACTTCCTTATTCCAACAACAGAACTGAAACTTTTTGCAGAAGAGGAAGCTGAAATAAATGGTGGTAATATCGAGATGGATCTTTTCTTCAATCGACAGGACGAAGTATTGAAAAGCCTTTCGACACTGCTTTACCATGAAATGCAGCAGAGTTATTACCACGGTACAACCTACGTTGAAAGCCTGGAAAAGGCGCTGATTTCACACCTGATACAGCACTATACGAACACATCTCTGGCACTGACCAACACCCCTGATATCCCATCCCACCGCTACACCAGGGTGACTGAATATATCGATGCCCACCTGGGGCAGAAAATCACATTGAACGAACTGGCAGCTCTCTGTCACTGCACACCTCATCACTTCTCGCGTGCATTCAAGCGTGATATGGGCATCACCCCCCACCGCTTCATTATCCGGCGCAGGGTGAACGCTGCCATAAAGCTGATTAGATCACAGGGAAGAAGTGGGTTGTCACTGTCAGCCATTGCTGATCTGTGTGGCTTTACCGATCAGAGCCACATGACCCGACATATCAAGCAGGAAACCGGAGCGACCCCGATGGAGATCAGGCGCAGTTAGTTAAGTATCAGCGTGTAGCCAACCCCTCTCACATTTTCAATTGCAGGCCCCTGATACTGCTTTTCTTTTCTAAATCGACATCTCAGCTTTGAAACCAATACATCGATTGACTTATCAGTTGGATCCCAATCTCTTTTAAAAACATATCTGGAGATCTCACTTCGCGTAATAATATCACCCTGCCTTTTCAACAACAGCTCCAAAAACCTGTACTCTTTCTGGCTAATTCTGAAAGACCGTCTATCGGGTGATACAACAACACTCATATTCTTCTGAAAAACCCAATTTCCAAATCGAATATTGTTTTTTTCATCATGATTGCCAAAGCGATCTATCCAGCGCTTTGCCGATCGAATCTGCAAGCAGAAAAAGGTATCGTATTCCAGACCTTCGTGAAAATCATCCACTCCTGCATTACGCAATATATATTCATCAGCCCTGCTCAGATTATTGGCTGCAAGTATAATTGGCACACTGGAACATGAACGTATTCCAAGAACAGATTCCATACTATCCTTATAGCCTGCAGAAGATATCAGAATAACAAGGCTTTCTCGGGTATCCAAAAGCGCCTGATATTTTTTCAACAAGGTACTATCAACCTTACCCGTTATTACACACTCAGGCCGGACGCAAAAATCAGTTTCGATCTGATCGCAAATAGCCATCGCAGGCACATCTGAAAATATAATGATTTTCATACATTCACCAGATCTTATAGTTATAGTCATGGCAAATTTACCCTTGATACGCTCTCTCTGTATTGCACAATCTTGATCGGTTTTAGTAGATTTCTGCAGCCCCTCCTGCTTGCGCATGACCCAGCCTGTGCCATGCTTGGAACACGCGATATTCAACGCTGAACAAACTACGCAAGGAGATCGTCATGAATACGCACACGATGGCCCGCTCACTGCTGGGTCTGGCACTGGGTCTGGGCCTCAGTGCATCGGTTTCAGCTCAGGGTTCCATGGGGATGGGCGCTGGTCCACACATGCAGGGGCAGGGACCGGGCATGATGGGCGGTTATGGTTCCATGATGGGATATGGCATGGGAATGGGCATGATGCATGGCGGCCCGATGATGGGTGGTATGGGCATGATGCCCTGTCCGATGATGGGAGGCCTTCAGGGGGGGGCCGGATATGCTGTCGAGCTGGACGAAGCGCAACAGAAACAGATGAGCAAAATACAGGAGCAGCTCTGGCAACAGCAACAATCCCACATGCAGGAGATGCAGGCCCACCAGCAGGAAATGATGAAGCTTTACCAGGACGGTCAGCCTGACAGCAAACAGCTGCTGCAGGCACACAAGCAGATGCAGGAACGTCAGCTGAAACTGTTTGAGGCACGCCTCAAGGCACAGGACGAGATGAATAAGGTGCTGACCGAAGAGCAGCGCCAGCAGATGTGGCAGCTGCAGCGTCAAATGTTCCGTCCTTGGCAGTAACGCCCGTTTTGGCAACGGGCGCTAGACCAGCGTCCCGTTGCGATAGTCATTGATCGCCTGATCAATCTCTTCCGGCGTATTCATGACGAAGGGGCCGTATTGTGCAATCGGCTCGTTAATCGGTTGCGCCGCCAGCAGTAACAGCGCTGCCCCTTCCGGACCCGCCTGCAGCTGGATCAGCTCACCTTCACCCAGCTCGGCCGCCTCATGCAGATTCAACCCTGCATCGTACATCTGTGCGCTACCTTCAAACAGATACACGAATCCGGCTCTGTCATCCTGCAGGGGCACACTGAACGTGGTATTGGCCGGCAACCTCAAATCCAGCATCAAAGGAGCTCGACTGATGCCGCTGACGGGACCCGAATAGGTCTGTCCGTTCAGCGTGATATCGCCCGCGATCAGTTTCACACGCGCCCCTGTCTGCAAGTCCTCAATATTGGTGATCTCCTCAGCTGCAAATTCCTGGTATCGCGCCGGAGTCATTTTTTCGGCTGCCGGCAGATTGATCCAGAGCTGAAAACCGCGCATCAGGCCCTCCTGCTGCTCTGGCATCTCTTCATGGATAACGCCACGTCCAGCGGTCATCCATTGCACGCCTCCGCTGCCCAGTACAGCCTCATTACCCAGATGGTCTCGATGGCGCATCTGCCCATCAAGCATGTAGGTGACGGTCTCGAAACCGCGATGAGGGTGAGCCGGGAAGCCGGCAATGTAGTCGTCCGGGTTATCGGAGAAAAAACAGTCCAGCATCAGAAAAGGATCGATACGCTGGCCGGGAGACTGGCCTACACTGCGCAGCAGACTTACACCGGCACCGTCACGGCTGGGGCGGGCTGTGATACGGCGCTTAATGGTACGGTCGGTCATCTCAAGACTCCTCGTGCACGGGGCAACGCTGATATGAATGGAATGACCCCATTATTGTATCTACCATGCAGATCAGGAATAGTAAAAAACAGCGATTAAAGATCAGTTTTGTTGATGATCAGGAATCAACCTTCCCACGCATCGACTTGATATTGCCGCGCTGCTTTTTCTTCTCGATCCGCTTGCGCTGTGAACTTCGAGTGGGTCGTGTCGGGCGTCGCGCTTTCTCCACCCGCGTCACACTGCGAACCAGCTCGACCAGCCGTTGCAGCGCATCTTCACGATTCTGTTCCTGAGTTCGGTACTGCTGCGCCTTTATCACGACCACCCCATCCTGAGTGATGCGGCTGTCGTTGGATGCCAGCAGCCTCTCCTTGTAGAACTCGGGCAGAGACGAGGCATGGATATCAAAACGCAGATGGATCGCACTGGCGACCTTGTTCACATTCTGACCGCCAGCCCCTTGAGATCGAATCGCATTGAGCTCGACTTCACTGTCGGCAATGCTGACGGCATTGGATATCTGTAACACTTAACGCTCCTGCTGTTCAGTACGAATTACCGCCAGCGAGACCATGGCCTGAATGGCCGCGTCAGATTCACGGGCCGTCGTCAGAGTCAATTGCAGTTGCTGCAGCGCTGCTGGAGCCGCCCAACGCCAGGCTCGCGTGTATGCCTCTCCGTTGAGTGGAGTATGTGTCGATTCATCCAGCACCTGCTGTACTTCCAGCGGCTCCGGTGCCGTTTTGGCCAAAGTGGCAAACCAGCGGCCGGTACTGTCCGGATCAGCTCTGCGCGCCATCACCGCGCAGAGATTGTCGCCGGCCGGAAGTGTGAGCACAAACTGGCCGAACTGACCTTCATAGGGCACCGGCCAGGCATCACCTTCACGCCCCTGCAAAAAAGGGGCTGCCTGTTGCACAGACAGTTTGGGCAGCCCCTGCTCTATCAGATTCGCCCTCAACGCACCATAGTCATCAAAATGCTTCAGGCAGAACGACATGTACACTTTCTGCAGAAACAGGGCGCGCTCTTCAGCATGAGCTGTAGTCGGTATCAGCATCAGGAGGGTTAGCAGCGCCGAAGGCAATTTCAATGTCACGGGTGTAATCCTTGCTTAAATGTTTGACACCAGTTTGAACGCTGGCAACAGGTCAGGCAAGCCGCATAAATCTGACAACCCTGATGTTATCAACTAGGCTGCAGGGCATAACAATAAAACATGCATTTTGCAGGGATATTAGCGCCATGTTCTGGATCAAGGCACTACTGATACTGACACTGGCCGGGCTTGGCATCGTGGTCAGCTGGGCGGTGACGGATACCGCGCTCAACATGACATCTGACCAGCAGTTCTGTGGCAGCTGTCACAGCATGAAACCGATGCAAGCCTCCTTCCTACGCGATCCCCATGGTGGCCGCTCCACCACTGGCGTGCAGGCATACTGCTCCGACTGCCACCTGCCCCATGACAACTATGTGAGCTACCTGTTTCAAAAAGCCCGCAGCGGTGCCTGGGATGTATGGATGGAGTTTGTCATCGGTGCCGAGGACGTGGACTGGCACGCCAAACGGTTACGCGCCAACGAATATGTCTACGATTCCGGCTGCCTGAAATGCCACAACAACCTGCAGTCCGGCTCTGAGCTCGACAACGCCCAATTCGTCGCTCACAAACCTTACTTTCTCGGCACTATTCAGGACCAGTGTGTCGATTGCCACCGCGTCGGTCATACCGACCTGGAACGCTTCCTGCCCCCGCCCCCGCAACTCTCGCCCATGCCCGCGACTGAAGGATGAGGAAACTGTCATGAGACTGATCAGAATACGCTGGTTACTGCTGCTGAGCCTGATACTCGGTCCTGCCCCCCTGCTTGCTGAAGAGGGCGGTGGCATCGACATGAATCCGGTACGCAGCATCGTATTCAGCAAAAGCCTGACCGAGCTGGACCAGAAGTGTGTCAGCTGCCACCAGGATGAGCACCCCGGTGTTGTGGCCGACTGGAAGAAGAGTCGCCATAGCCATGTCGGTGTGGGCTGTAATGACTGCCACGCTGCCAACAAGGGAGATGTGGATGCCCAGCTGCATGCCGAGGAAGGTCTCAGCAACGTCTATATCACACCGCTGGTCTCGCCCGACACCTGCGGTCGCTGCCATGCCCAGGAACAGGATGAGTTCAATCACAGCGGTCACTTCCGCGCCTATCGTCAGATCATTCCAAAGAACAGTCTGCACGCGCTGGTTAAGTTCCATGAAGGTCGTGATAACCCCGAACTTGGCAACGCCCCGGACGAGACCGGCTGCATGCAGTGCCACGGCACCGAGATCAAGCTGATGGCCGATGGCAAACCTGATCCGTCAACCTGGCCCAACTCCGGTATGGGCAACATCTATCCGGACGGGGCAACCGGCAACTGCGGTGCCTGCCACACCCGCCACCGTTTCTCGCTGGCTGAAGCGCGCAAGCCAGCCGCCTGCGCCAGTTGCCACATGGGGCCTGACCATCCCGATATTGAAGTATTCGAGAACAGCAAGCACGGCCAGATATACGCGACAGAAGGCCATGAGTGGACCTGGGACAGCCCCGCCGATGGCTGGGAGCCCGGTGACTATCGCGCCCCCACCTGTGCCACCTGCCACATGAGCGGTATTGGCAAACTCGGCTCCACCCACAACATTACCGAACGCTTGTACTGGAACCTCTGGGATGAGCGTTCCGAGAAGCGCAACTCCACTGACGTGATGAGTCCGTTGCTGGGAGATGGGGATCGCGGTCGCAAGCTGATGATGCAGGTCTGCAGCTCCTGTCACGGTGAGTCACACACCAAGGGCTTCTTCGCTCAGGGTGACAAGGCCGTCATGCTCTACAACGTGGAATATTATGACCCTGCCAAGAAGATGCTGGAGGATCTGAGAGCCAAGGGACTGCTTAAAGAGAATCCATGGACCGATGAGTTCCAGATTACTTTTTACCACCTCTGGCATCACGAAGGCCGTCGCGCCCGTCATGGAGCCATGATGGCAGGCCCGGACTACGCTCATTGGCACGGTTTCTTCGAGCTGCAGCAGGACATGTACAAGCTGGAAGCACTGTATGAGAAACGGATCAAAAGTGGAAAAATAGAGGACTGACCCTCAAGCGGTCGGTGACCGCCCTCAATGACGAGGGCCGGTCACCGAATCCATTAGTTGCTGTACGTCTTCAGCACTGGTCTGTTCAAAATTGTGCCAATCAAGGTAATACTCGCTCAACAATGGGTTGGCCTGCACCTGATCCGATTCATCATGCGCCTTGTGCAACTCGATATGCATCGGTGAAATAACCAGTACACGCTGTTCCTCTTCCCAAAGCACTTGTTGCAAATCATACAACGCATTCATGATGATGAAGTGTTTGCGGTAAAGCGCCAATGCACCGTCCGCGTTCAGTTCATCGAATGCGTGCTGCTGTTCCAGCGTACGCATCAAATGATACTCACTGACCCCTTCTGGGTGTTGTCGCAGTTCATTGAGCACCTGCGGCAGGATAGGATTGATCATGCGACACCTTCTGCACCTGTCTTTCTGTATAGGACCTGTTGCATTATAGTCAATGAGATTCCAGCGCCGGCAATACGGCAGACAAAGGATATGTGCGAGGTCAAGTATGGATGAACTCTGGCTGCTTTTTCTGGCCCTCCCCCTGTTTTTGTTGGTCGGCGCGGCGCTTGGCATTCGGGCCTGGGTAGTGACCCGCCAACTGCGTGAACAGGTAAGCCAGCTGCAACACCAGCTGAAGGCGCTGACGCAACAGGGCTTCCATCCGTCATCAAGCACTTCGCAACCTGATCAGGAAAAACGGCCAGCTTCAGCCGCTCAAGCAGCACCCATACCACCTGTACAGGAGCCCCCGGCAGATGCCAACTGGGGCATCATCACCTCAACTTCTGCAGCTTCAGCCGCACCATCCTCATCGCGCCCAACGCCTGACAAACCGCCATCTCAATCGCAGGCAGGGCTGATTAGACGCTTAACTGACAGCCTTAAAGAAAACTGGATGATCTGGCTGGGTGGCATCTGTGTCGGCCTTGCCGGAGTGTTCATGGTGCACTACTCCATCGAGCAGGGGCTGATGGGACCTGAAACGCGGGTCATTCTATCCATGATCGCAGGTGTGGGGTTGCATGGTCTGGCCGAGTGGCTCAGGCGCAAACGCGGCCAGAACGATGTATTCGCAGCGCTTGCCGGTGGAGCCAGTATCATCCTGTATGCCGCACTCTTTGCCGCTTTCAAGCTGCTGGAGAGTATTTCACCCGGATTGATCTTCGCGGGCATGGCGCTGGTGTCCTTTGCCACACTGGCACTTGCCCTGAGGCACGGACCCGTGCTGGCAGCACTGGGCATGTTGGGCGGCTATCTGGTACCCATTCTGGTCAGCACGGGTTCTGGGCAGATCGAACTGGCACTGGTCTACATCAGCATCCTGACACTGTTTTCGCTCTGGTTACTGGCCTATGTGGAACGCCTTTGGCTCTGGGCAGGTGTCATCATCGGCAGTCTCGGTTGGTGGGGTTTAAGTCTTGCCACTACACCTGCTGACGGGGTGCGCTCGCTTTATCTGCTGGCATTGGCGTATCTGTTTCTCGCCGTACCCGCTCAGGACTGGCTGCTGCAACAGACAGGGCCCGCTGCCAACCGCTGGCTCGATCTGTTGCATCAGGTTCGTGGCCAACGCCATTGGCCGGTATTGCCAACCCTGATTCTGATCGTATTGGCTCAGGGTTACACACTGGCACTTGAAACCGTCCATGCCAGCAGTTACCTCACTCTGCTGCTACTGCCTGCACTGTTATTGCTGGCAGCAAGCCGGCGCCCACTTTTCAACCCGCTGCCGGCACTGATACTGGCAACAACCGCGCTGGCTGTGGTGATGCCGATGCTGAGTTATTTCGGCGATCAGCTACTGTTTACAGCTCCCGATGCAACCACTCAGGCCGCACTGGTCTCCCGCTTTGTAATGCTGACCATTCTGTTCACGGCAGGCCCTGCATGGCTGGTGTTCAGGCGGGTGCAACATGCCGCCTTCTGGATCGGCCTCGGCTGTTTGACGCCGTTGCTGATGCTGGCACTGAGCTATTACCTGTTTACCGCTTTCAGCAGTGACTGGGCCTGGGGCGGTGCCGCATTAATACTGGGGCTGATCTACCTGGCTCTGTCACGAATCGCCCTGCAGCAACCCGGCAGCGACCTGGTGCGAGTACTGCTGATCAGCAGTGCCCACCTGGGACTGTCGCTGGCAGCCGTTATCTGGCTGGTGGATGCGACACTGACACTGGCACTGGCCGTTCAGTTGATCAGCCTGTCATTGCTGCAACGTCGCTACCAGCTGCAGTGGTTGCCCTGGGTTATCCGACTGGTGCTCGCCATCGTAGTATGCCGATTGACCTTCAACCCCTGGCTGTTGAGCTATGCCAACGACAGCCACTGGTCACTCTGGACCTACGGTGGCGCCAGCGCCTGTGCTGCCGCCGCTGCCTGGATTCTGCGAAGTGATGTGAAAATGACTGCCTGGCTACAGGGCGGTGCAGCCCACCTGCTGATACTCACGCTGGCAGCCGAAGTCCGCTGGTGGCTGTATGATGGCGATATTTTCCGGCAGGAATACAGTTTTCTGGAAGCCAGCCTCAACACCCTGATCTGGGGCAGTGCCGGTTGCATCTACCTGTGGCGTGCGCGACTCAGCCAGCATCTGACACGTTTCTATCAGGTGATCGCAACACTCCATCTGCTCGCTGCAGCCGCCAATCACCTGATATGGGTTTTACTAATTTTCAACCCGCTCTGGAGTAGTACCGAGATCAGTGACACCCCGCTGTGGAACCTGCTGCTAATCAGTTACGGTGCCCCCTCGTTGTTGCTGGTACTGCTATGGCGACAGCTGCCTGCAGCAATAGGTCGCTGGGCAGGACTGGCCGCCGGGCTGAGCCTGCTGCTGTTCATCTCCATGGAAATCCGCCACCTGTGGCAGGGTGAACTGAGTCTGGCCAGACCGACTCCGGATGGCGAGCTGTACACCTACTCCGCCATCTGGCTGCTATTGGCCTCGGCAGCACTGCTGGGGGGAAGTTGGCTCCACAGTCGGACACTCTACCGCAGTGGAATGGCATTGCTGCTGGTTGTGGTCGCCAAGCTATTCCTGATCGACATGTCAGACCTGACAGGGCTCTGGCGGGTAGCCTCCTTCATGGGGCTAGGGTTGGGACTGCTGGCGTTGGCATGGCTGCATCAACGGCTAACGCCGGCAGAAGACCTGCCGCATGAGCCTGCCCCTCGGACCGGAGCGGGCTCGTGAAGGGTCAGTGAGTGCTGACAGGCTCGGGTCGCTTCGCCAGCCGACGCCCGAGTCTGCGCAGATCTTCCAACAGCATGAAGTTGACCGGCACCATGATCAATGTGACGACCGTCGCAAAGATGATGCCGAAGCCCAACGAAACTGCCATCGGGATCAGGAACTGGGCCTGCACCGCCTTTTCAAACAACAGTGGCATTAAGCCGATAAAGGTAGTGAGCGAAGTCAGCATCACAGGTCGGAAGCGTGCAACCCCCGCAACCAGCACCGCCTGTCGCGTTGCCTCGAAGTGTGAGTGCTCTCCTCCCGCCTGCAGCTCCTTGCGCCGCTGGTTGGTGAAG
This sequence comes from Marinobacterium sp. BA1, assembly GCF_041155135.1. Classification (NCBI taxonomy): domain Bacteria; kingdom Pseudomonadati; phylum Pseudomonadota; class Gammaproteobacteria; order Oceanospirillales; family Oceanospirillaceae; genus Marinobacterium; species Marinobacterium sp. BA1. Next base: position 3,885,718 of record NZ_BAAFHC010000001.1, on the reverse strand, counting down.
TCCACCAGTACCAGGCTGTCGTTCACCACTACGCCAATCAGAGCCATCAACCCCAGCAGGCTCATGATGGTCAGGTCCATCCCCATGATCCAGTGACCAACAATCGCTCCAATGGCGCCAAAAGGAATCACCGACATCACAATCAGCGGTTGCAGGTAGGAGCGGAACGGGATTGCCAACAGGCTGTAGATCACGAAAAACACGAATGCCAGCCCCAGTGCCAGCGAGGCAAAGGACTCCCGCTGCTCTTCGGCCTCCCCTTCAAGGCTAAATTCTGCACCGGGATATTGCAGCACCAGCTCAGTCAAAAATTCGTTTAGATCGCGATTCAGCACCGTGGTATTGGTGTTGACCTTGTCCATATCGGCAACCACATTGGCGGTACGATACTGGTCAACACGGTAGATGGCCGAAGGGCTTTTGCCCGGCACCAGCTGCGCCACTTCATCCAACGGTACCTGCCCGGCACCCGGGGTGTTGATCAGAATCCCCTTGAGGCCGGCAATCGCCTGACGCTCTTCCAGCGGCAAACGTACCATCACCCTTACATCGTCTCGGCCACGCTGTACCCGCTGCACCTCGATACCGAAAAAGTTCTGCCGCACCTGACGAATGATGTCACTGCGAGTCAGGCCAAGCAGATGAGCCTGTGGTGTCAGCTCCAGCTGCAGCTCTTCCTTGCCGTCTGACAGGTTATCGGCGATATCAAACAGGGTGGGATAGGTTTCCAGTCGCGCCTTTACCTGCTGCGCCATGGCACGCAGATCATCCACATCTCCCGAGCGCAACTCGATGCTGACCGGGTCACTGGCTCGCCCTATTTCCGCTCTGAAAGTCAGCGTCTCGGCTCCGGGGATCGGCCCGATTCGCTCACGCCATTCGTTAATGAGTGTCGAAGCGCTCACCTCCTGCTCCCGCTCTTCAGCCGGCTGCAGCTCAAAGCGAATTCGGCCCGTTTCGGCACTGCCACCGGCACCGGTAGTGGAAAATATATTCATGATCACACTTTCACCGGTATTCGGATCCCGGTAGTCCTCCTGCAGTGCCCGAGCCGCTTCGACCATCCGCACGATATGGCGGTCGGTCACTTCAAAGGGGGTACCGCTGGGCATCGTCAGTGAAGCGCGCGCCGTATCCGCTTCAACCCGCGGGAAAAACACGAAGCGTGTCCAGCCCGACAGAATAAAGGCCAGTATCAGAATGAACACGCCGCTGAACAGCGCCAGTGTAGTCAGTCGATGTTTCAGGCTCAGCGCCAGCAACGGCTGATAATACTTGAGAATCATGCGCTCAAAACCATCGGCAAAACGCTGCTGCATCTGCGACAGCCTTCCCTGCTGTTCAACTTCGTTCTGACGCAGCTTGAGGTGCTTCAAGTGGGCCGGCAATACGAACTTGGATTCGATCAGCGAAAACAGCAGCACCGGAATAACAACGACCGGTATCTGGGCGAACAGCGCACCACGGGCACCCTCGATAAAGCCAATTGGCAAGAATGCTGCAACCGTGGTCAGCACACCGAAGGTCACCGGTACCGCTACTTCCTGTGTGCCACGAACGGATGCCTGCAGACCGGACTCGGCATTGCGCAGGTGACTGTAGATGTTCTCACCGGTGACGATGGCATCATCCACCACAATCCCCAGTACCAAAATAAAGCCGAACAGTGACAGCACGTTCAGGGTAACGCCGAACAGTGGCATAACCAGAAAGGCGCCCATAAAACTCACCGGTATACCGATAAACACCCAGAACGCGATGGAGGGGCGCAGGAACAAAGTCAGCAGCAGCAACACCAGGATGCCGCCCTGCAGTGCGTTTGTGGTCAGCGTTTTGATGCGGCTTTTGACCAGCAGTGAACCGTCGCCCCAGTAACTCAGCTCCAGCCCCTGCGGCAGGTTGGCCTGCTGCTTATGAACATAGGCCTTGACCTTGTCGGCCACTTCGATGGCACTTTGATCACCGACACGATAGACATCCAGCATTGCTGCAGGTTTGCCGTTAAACCGGGTACGCAACGCCGACTCTTCAAAGCCATCGGTCACGTTGGCGATATCCCTCAGTCGCAGCAGACTGCCATCGGTGTTGGCCTTGATGACCAGCGGCTCAAACTGGTCACGATAGTACGCCTGCCCCTTGGACCGGATCAGAATATCGCCGCCATCGGTGCGGATGTTGCCGGCTGAGAGATCCAGTGAGCTGTTGCCGATCCGCTCGGCCACTTCCGACAGCGTCAGATCGTAGGCGCGCAGCTGATCCTGTGAAAGCTCGATAGCGATCTCGTAGTTGCGTACCCCGTCCAGCTCGACCTGAGTGATCCCCGGCGTGCGCAACAGATCATCACGCACCCGCTCGGCATAGCCGCGCAGCTCCTGTTCACTCAGCTCTCCGGCGACGGCGACCGTAATCACGTCACGCTTGAAAGTGGCCAGTGAGATGACCGGTTGATCCGCCTCACTGGGGAAAGTGCCAATTTCATCCACGCGTGACTTCACATCCGCCAACAACTCACGGGCATCGTAGCCGCTGTCGACTTCGATCGTGATCGTCGCCCCCCCTTCCACTGAACGGCTGTTGATCTGTTTCACCCCTTCCAGATCACTGACCGCCTCCTCGACCCGGGTTGCAAGACTCAGCTCGGCATCTTCAGGAGTTGCGCCGCGCAGACTGACATTGACACTGATGGTGTCGGTCTCGAAACTGGGAAAAACCTCCAGCGGAATATTGTATTTGAGTGACATCAAACCGGTGAAGAGAATGGTGACCATCAGCAGGTTGGCGGCCACATGGTTGCGTGCGAACCAGGCGATCATGGCTGTTCTCCTGCTGCACGGCGCTGACCTTGTACTGCAGGCCCTTCGGAGCGTTGTTCCGATTCAGGCTTGGCCGCACCTCGAATTTTGACCTGAGTACCTGAAATCACCTGACCGAGCGACGTCAGCACCAGTTCGTCACCGGGCTCAAGCCCCTCGCCAATCAAGGCCTCGGTCTCATTCTGCCAGTCAATGCGGATCGGCTGACGCTGCAGTACACCGTTCTCAACACGGTAGACATAACTGCCCTGATAGATGGCACGGTTGGGAATCACGATTGCATCCGGAATTTCCCGCCCCTCGATGCGCGCAGTAACGTACTGCCCCACTTTCAGCGGAACCCGATCAACTGCCTTCTCGCCATAGGGGTCATCCAGCTGCGCCAGCACATGTAACTGACGGCTGGTGGCATCGATAGCGCCTTCCGTCTGCACAATACGGCCGCTCCAAACTTCACGCTGGACCAGATCAGAGATCAGCTCCACCCGTGGCTGTGTGCCACCGGTCTGGTCAAAGCGATATTCTTCGGGCAGATCCACAAAGCCAAGATCACGACTCTGCAACGGCAGACGCACTTCGAGATAGTCCACTGCGTAGATCTCGGCAAGGGTGGTATTGCTGGACACCACCTGCCCCAAATCAACACTTTTTTCCAGTACACGGCCGGCATAGGGGGCACGGATGCGGGTTCGTTCCAGATTAAGCCGCGCTTTGGCCAACACCGCCTCGGCCGACGCCAGACTGGCACGGGCACTGGCCAGTTGAGGCTTGCGCAACACCAGTGCCGGTGCTTGCCCGGAGTTCCCCAGACGCTCCCAGTCTGCAGCGGCCTGGTCGGCCCGTGCCTGTTCTTCGGCCAGTTGCTGTCGGGCACTGATCACGCTGGCTTCAGCCTGCGCCACTTCGGCCGCATAGTCACGGCTATCTAGCCGGATCAGCTCTTCACCCTTCTCGAAAAAGCCTCCAGCACGGAAATCAGCGGCCAGCCAGACAACCTCACCGCTAACCTGCGGTTGCAGAGTGCTTTGGGTACGTGGCCGAATGCGACCGTAGCTTTCGATCATCACCCGGTAGGGAGCAGCAGCAATGGTTTGGGTATCTACATTGATTCTGGCCGGTTGCGGCGGCTTACCACGGTGCACTTCAGGTGGATTGCTGTATATAAGCCAACCGAATGTGGCCATTACCAGAATGACGATCAGGGGAAGAATACGTTTGATCATTGTCCGGCAGGCTCCTGCTCAGGCTCTGTTGTTGGAAGGTCGGTTTGAAAAGTGCCGCCCAGCGCACGATACAGCTCGATCCGGTTCTGGAGCAGCTGGCGGCGCAGCCCCAATACACTGGTCTGGGCATCAAAGGAGCGTCTCTGGGCTTCCAGAACGGTGGTGTAGCTGGTCAAGCCCTTCTGATACTGCTCAAAGGCCAAGTTTTCGGCATGCACGGCATTGCGCTGAGCCTCAAGGTACTGAGCGTGGCGTTCGAGCAAACTCTGTCGAAGCGACAATGCATTTTCCACCTCGGCCAATGCGGCATACACTGCTTCCAGCCAGCGTTGTTCCAGCTCCTGCCGACGCGCCAGCGCCTGATCCTGCAACGATGCCTTGCGACCGGCATCGAACAGTGTTTGCGTCAGCCTCGCACCTATGCTCCAGCTCAGGTTGCCCAGTGACAACAGATCACTGAGGGCATCACTGCTGCCCCCAAGGCCCGTACTGGTCAGACCAAGGCTGGGAAAGCGATCACGGTGGGCAGCGGCCAGAGCCGCATCGGCTGATAATAGTTCCAGCCACTGCTGCTGCAGATCGGGGCGACGGGTCAACACATCGGCCGGCAAACCTGCCGGTATGTCAGTCTCCAGCCAGGGCAACGCGGCTTCTGCGATCAACCGAGCGGACGGATAGCGCCCGAGCAGCAACTCCAGCTCACGACGAATTTCAGCCAATTGCTGAGTTTGCTGTTCAACACGGGCGTTTTCGGCATGCAGGTTGTTACGCGCCAGATACAGGTCCAACGCCTCATTCAGCCCCTGGCGATAGCCGGATGCAATCACCTCGACATTCTGTGCCAGATTGTCACGACGCTGACGGTACAGGTCGAGCAGCAGCTGGGCTTCCTGCAGAGCAAACCACTGAGTGCCAAGTTTGACCACCAGCGATTGTTCCTGTTGTCGCAACCCGGCTTCAGCCGCAGCCAGATCAAGTCGGGCCTGACGCTGACGCGCACTGAGTCGGCCCCACAGATCCAGATCCAGGCTGATACTGAAATCGAGGGAGTCTACCCGATCACTGTCTTCCCTGCGGGTACTGCCCAGATTAAGTGCCAGCGAAGGCAACCGATCTGCACGGCTTATATCCACAGCTTCACGGCTGCGACTCACATTGTACCGAGCGGCCTGCAGTCCGGGATTGGCCGCCAGGGCTTCCGTCGCCAGTTCCTGCAAACGTGGATCATTCAGTTGTACCAGCCAGCCACGCAGCTCTTCCGAGACCGGTTCCGTGTCGCTCCCTTCAGCGCTGGTCCAGTTGTCGGGCAGTTCGGGTTGCGGCGACATCAATTTTGGCGGGCTGCTGCAGGCGCTCAGCACCAGCAGCATGGGTAAAAGGAGTAGGATTCGCACATCGGTTCCCTGTTTCGTACGGATACAAACCGGCAGCGCGCATCATAGAGTGCGCCAGCCAGTCCCGTGAGAGCCTTATATTAGAGGATTGTTCCTTTAGCGGCAGCGGCTTTTACAGATCTTTACATGCTTAGCCGCCGGAGCGGAGCAGTTCGTAAGCACGGCGAACTTTAATGAACGCCTCACTGTCTCCCCCTTTGTCAGGGTGAAGCTGAGCGGCCAGTTGGCGGTAACGACTGCGAATTTTTTCCTGGCTGGCACCGGCGTCAAGCTCCAGTGTTTCCAGAGCCTTGTGCCGCGCACCGGGGTGATCGAGTTGCTCCATGAAGCCGGCCAGCAGGCGCTGTACATCTCGTGCACTGGTGTGTTGCAGCTGCGTCCAGTCAAGATAGTAGTCACGCAGAGGATCGGCCGCTCCGGGGACAGATGCCTGCTCGGTGATACTGTCTACCGGTTCAGCATGGCAGCGTACACTAAGCGGAGAAATTTCAAGTCTCAGTTGTTCTTCGTACCAGAGGCGGGTCTGCAAAGTATAAAGACCGTGCATGATCATGAAGTGTTTCTGAAACAGGCGTAGCTGATAGTCATCGGCCAGTTCGGCAAAGGCAGGATGCGCTTCCAGCCCTTTCATCAGCCTGAACTCGCTGATCCCGTCCGGATGGGCCCTCAGCAGGGCCAGCAGTTCAGGGATCAGGGGGTTTGCAGCTATGTCAGGGCTCATTTCGACTCCGTTCAGCGCTGTATTTGTTCAGTGGCGGTCTGGCACAATGCACCTATTATTCGATTCAACTCCCCAGCTCAAACAAAAGGCAGACTCACCATGCTGTTGCGACTTTTTATCCTGCTGTTACTGGCGCCTGTTGTCCATGCTCAGGAGTGGAAAAAAATTCTTGATCTGGCACCTGAAGGCAGTCAGATGGCACTCGTGGTGGCACCCTTGAGTACAACGGGTGTCCTGGAGATCGATTACCGCGGCGACACTCTGCTGCCTCCGGCCAGCACGTTGAAACTGTTTACCGCCACAGCCGCCGAGCTGACCCTGGGGCCGGACTACCGCTTTCCCACTCGCCTTTGGCAACGCGGCCAACAGCAGGGTGGTCGCTGGCAGGGTGACCTGCTGTTTGAATTCACCGGCGCACCTGACCTGAGCGTGGCCCAGCTGGGTGAATTACTGACACAACTGCGCCAACAAGGTGTACGCGAAATAGAGGGAAACATTCTGCTCGATACCAGCCGTTTCAGCGGTTACGACCGTGCCCACGGCTGGCCCTGGAATAATCTGGGCGTATGTTACAGCGCACCCGTGGCGGCATTGACCCTCGAAGGCAACTGTATTCAGGCCAGCCTGAATAGCCGCGGCAGCGGTAAGCCCGCCCGCTTCTTTGTGCCGGCCCACCAGCCGATCGAAGTCACGTCCAGCGTAATGGTGCTGCCAGAAGAACAGATCGAACAACAGCTGTGCGAACTGGAAGCGCGCTTGGGTCCTGGCAACCGTTACCATCTCAGCGGCTGCATCAGTGATCAGCGTGATGTACTGCCGCTCAAGTTTGCCATCAACGACCCTGTTGCACACGGCAAGGCACGTATTCGTCAGGAACTCAGCCGACAGGGTATCGTACTAAGAGGCGATATTGTGCCGGGGGCACTGGGTTCGGGTTGGCAACTGCTGGCGCAGGTACAGTCAGCGCCGTTGGCTGAACTGTTGCAACAGACCCTGCAGCGTTCCGACAACCTGATTGCAGACTTGTTGCTTAAAACCCTGCCGATCCACTCCGGTGAAGCCGGCAGTTTTGCAAGCGGCGTCCGCGCCATGAAAACGATTATCCAACAGCATACCGGTGTTGACCTGCACCTGGCGGCTCTCAGTGACGGCTCAGGCCTGTCACGGGACAATTTGATTCAGGCCCGCCAGCTGGCCAACCTGCTGCGCTGGCTGGCTGCCCACTCCGAACTTCACAGCTACCAGTCACTGCCGGTTTCGGGTGCCAGCGGTACCCTGAAATACCGTGCCAGCACACGACAACCCCCGTTGCAGGGAGCGATCAAGGCGAAAACGGGCACCGTCAACGGAAGCCGCAATCTGGCCGGATACATCGATACGGCCTCAGGTGAACGCTATGTATTTGTACTGCTGCTGAGCAGTATCAGCCTGCCGGAAAAATTCCACGGCCCCAGCCCGATCACGGCATTTGAACGTGAGCTGCTGGAATGGATTTACCACAACGGCTGAAAAAACAAACCCGCCAAGTTCGGCGGGTTTGTTTTCATGTCCTGTTGGCGGCCAGAAAGATTATTTCTGTTTTTTGCCGTCTTCATTCATCAGCTTGCGAACCTTGATAAAGGCCCACACCATCACTGCAGCCATACCCACAATACCCAGCAGGCTCGGCGCCAATACCTCGAAGCTGTACAGATCAATCCCGAACATCACAATCACCTTTACGTTCGTTACCCTAGTTGGGAACAGATTACCTCTTAAGCCTGGAGCACATATTGACTCAGCTCAACGAGTCCTCCTCTCGACTTTTCAGCATAGCTCATCAGTACAATCCAACTTGAAAAACGCTCACATCTGGCGCATATCTAAATCAGCACATTCAAAAAGGAGATCACCATGTACTCACACAAGAACTGGACGCCGGAACAGATCAGCAAGATGAACGAAGAGAAATTCCTGATCGAGATGCTGGACATGTTCCGTTTTTCACCCTCCAACGATGACAACAGCGCTGTTGAGCAGATGCGTAAGCAGCTCGATGCAGTTGAGCAAATCCTGCAGACCAGGCTCGAGACCAAGCGCTCAAACTGATCCGCTCACCGGGCAGCCGTTCAGGCTGCCTGCTTTTCCCGTCTCCCCCGCTTAATCTTGCCCCTTAGCCCCCCTCCCACTGCCAGAACCTGAGCTGACTCATAATCTGCTTTTACATCCTCCCAGGCAGCTATCGACCATACCCAGCAATGAAAAATCAAAAATTGCTTAATGATTAATCATAAATATCATTTCGATCAATCAAAATATTCATAAATAACAAAAAGATCTAAGTAAAAAATGAAATATTTTCCTTTATAAACAATAGGTTATGCAAAAGCATATCCAGCTGCGAAAAATCCAGAATAAAATCTAAAAAATCCTTTATTTTCAATTGGTTATATATGAAATAACAGGCCTGTTTTTTTGCCATTCATCAGTATTGCATTTATAATTATCATTAATAGATAAATGATGAATCACAAAAGGATTAAGACGATGCAAGAGAAGGAAATAAAATTGCTTTTCAAGGCGGGGGTGTTTGATTCCTGCCAGGCGATTCCGGTCTCGATGTCACGCGGTTGGACCCTGAAATTCATCACGCGTGATCAGGAGGTGGTGACACTCAACCTGCAGCGCTCAAAAGGGGAACGGGAATTCAAAAGCCTGGATGGTGCAGCAGCGGTTGCCCGTCGAATCGGGTTCGACTGGCTCAACGTGCAGATTGGCGACTTGCAGTGGCGTGAAAAGGTGTCTTGAGGAGGAGTCGGCAGGTCAACAACCAGCCAACTCCCGTGTAGCGGTTTAATCAGGGTTGCAGACGTTCTATCTGCCAGCCGGTGTCATTGTACTGGTAGCGGAAGCGATCATGCAGGCGGCTCTCCCGTCCCTGCCAAAATTCGTACAGCTCGGGTATCAGCCGATAACCACCCCAGGTTAACGGACAGGGAATGACGGCTCCCTCAAAGGTTTGATCCAGTTCGGCTACGCGCTGTTCCAGCGTGATACGATGATCAATCGGGAAGCTTTGATGCGAAGCTGCCGCACTCAGCTGACTGCCGCGCGGCCGTTCGTGAAAGTAGGTCTCGCCCATTGCGTGATCAAGCTGCTCGACACGTCCACGGATCCGCACCTGACGCTCAAGTCCGCGCCAGTAAAACAGCAACTCGGCTTTCGGGTTCTGCTGCAACTGCTCCCCCTTCTCGGAGCGAAAATCAGTGAACCAACAGAAACCATCCGCATCGAAACGCTTGAGCAGCACAATACGTGCGGCTGGCCAGCCATCCGCACCGGCCGTGGCAAGAGTCATTGAGGTTGCATCGTCGGGATAGGCCTCCAGCGCCTGCTGCATCCAGTGACCAAACTGCTCCAGCGGGTCAGCCGCCAGCTCGTCACGACTCAGTCCCGCCGCCACATATTCGCGGCGCAGGGCACTGATTTCGGGGGTATCACTCATAGATTTCTCCAGTCGAATGGGCTCAAGCGGTTACTATAACCGAAACAATCAGGGTTATACTGCCCGGGATCACGCGGGGTGCAGTTCAGATCAAGGAGATTGAAATCGATGCATGGACCAAAACAGACAAGACGGATACTTGGGTTATTGCTGACAGGCTTGCTGCTTGGCGGCTGTGCAGCCAGTGGCAATGAGCGTCCGTTCCAGTTTAAAAACCTGGGCAAGTCCGAGATCGATATGGTCGCCGATCTGCATGTTGAAACAGTTACTCATCTGGCGCGAGAACTGGCTATCAAGCTGTACAAGCGCAACCCGCGGGAGCTGGCGAAAGTACCCGGTATGACCATCGAAAGACGCCTGGAATTGCTGCTGAACTCCCCTCGACTGATCACCCACCCAGAACTGAACAACCTGTATGCAGAGAAAGCCGTGCCACTGGCGTTTGATCCCGCGTTTCAGGGCGACCGGGTATTTGCACTGATGGTCGGCATTACCGGGATGCTGCACGCTTCGTACAGTTATCGTGACGAGTTTTACATGCTCAACGAGATGGATCAGCAAAAACTGTACAACTGCGCCCGTAATCTGGAAGCCGTGGCCTGGCGACTCAATACCTACCGGCAGGAAAACGGTGAGCCTTTCCTGTACGCCAACAGCCCAACCAATCTAAGCTACGAGCGCATTATGTCCAAGTTGATCGCCCATCAGGACATGATGGCAAAAATTGTCTCTGACTCATCCAACCGGGCGATCAATACCGTGGTGCATGGCATCGCATCAACCACCTTGCTGCCGATCTAGCTGCTACACAACGGCTTAAGCACGCGAATATCCGCGATTTTGTGGTTTTCGTTCAGAAACAGGGTGACATCAGCCTGATCAGGCATTTCGTCCAGCATGGCCCGGGTCAGGCGTTCATAGTGCTGAATGAAACGTTTGATTTCGTTACCATCCATGATTCGCAGATGGTCAGTCGGCTGCTGAGTGTCATAGATATACTGGATCCGCTCGGCCAGTTTTTTCTCCTGCAGCGAACGCCACTCATACACCGCATCCATACTCGGTACGCAGAGCATCAGCAATACATCCAAACGTGAAAACAGCTCTCGATAGGACCCTTTCAGCTGTTCATTGACATGCCGCCGCCAAACTCCGTGCGGGTCTTCGTTGCGCTCAAGAATATTCACCGGCTCAACCAGAGTTTCCTCCTGCTGCGGCTGCGCGCCGACGCACCAGCCCTCCAGCACGATCAGATCCGCGCCGCCGATCCATTCCTGCCACACCGAGTCGGGGCAGCGATCATCGATCGACTTGTCGAACACCGGAATTTTGGTCACCCGTTCGGGATCATCGGCGCACAGGCTGTCGATAATCTCCATGCCCAGCTCTACATCATGTGTACCGGGTACGCCTCGGGTGACAAACAGAGGATGAATGCTGCGCGCCATCGCCTCGCGGTCGGCACGGGTCTTGTAGATATCATCGATGGAGAAACCCACCACTCGCAGATCAAACCCTTCACCCAGAATCACTTCCAACAGATTGAACAGGGTCGACTTGCCGGCACCCTGCGCACCGTTGATGCCCAGCACCAGCGGTCCTTCCTGCTGTCGCTTGCGCGCCAGAATCCAGGCAGCCAGCGGCACATAGATCTCCTCGAACATCTCCTTCAGGCCAATATCCACCTTCAATGACTCCAGGGTGGCAGCGAACGCCTGCTCCACCGCCTGCACGGCATGACGACGTTCTTCAACACTGAGGCAGAGCTGGTCGCGTGGCCAGCGAGTAAGCAAACTCATGGGTGATCACTCTTGAAGCAGGGAACAGATGAACGGAACGAGAGTCTACCCCATATTATCCAAACACCGATACTTTGCACTCCGGGGTGATCCTGCACCCTTCAAACGGTATTTGACGCTATGCGCATCCTCCCCGGATTGTGTATAAACTGATTGTACAACACCCGGTTCGGGACCATTTAAAAACGCACAGGGAGCCAAGCATGAATCCGGAATTTCGCACCGAGCATGACAGCATGGGTGAGGTACAGGTACCCCGTGATGCCCTGTACGCCGCACAGACTCAACGGGCTGTGGATAACTTTCAGATCAGTGATCTGTGCCTGCCGGCTGCGTTCATCACAACGCTGGCCCAGATCAAGGCAGCCTGCGCACGAGCCAATGCGGAGCTGGGCCTGCTGGAAAAAGAGCAGGCAGATGCCATTGTTGACGCAGCCGACCAGCTGATCGCTGGTGAACATCTCGACCAATTCCCGGTGGACGTATTCCAGACCGGCTCCGGCACCAGCAGCAACATGAACATGAACGAAGTGCTCAGTGCGCTGATCAAGCAGCGCACTGGCCTTGAGCTGCACCCGAATGATCACATCAACATGAGCCAAAGCTCGAACGATGTGATCCCCACCTGTATCCATGTCAGCGCACTGCTGCAGCTGGAAAACAGCCTGATCCCGGCACTGCGCCATCTGGTCGGCATTCTGACGCGCAAGCGCTCTGAGCTGTCCCAGATCGTCAAGACCGGTCGTACCCATCTGATGGATGCCATGCCTATCCGCATGGATCAGGAGGTATCAGGCTGGCTGACACAGATACAGGACTGCATCGCACGACTGGAAAGCGTGCGCCCGCGACTGTTGCAGGTGGCTCAAGGCGGAACGGCGGTGGGTACCGGGGTCAACGCCCCGCGCGCCTTCTCACGCCTGTTCTGCCGTCAGCTCAGCATTCGTACCGGCTTGACCCTGCAGCCTGCACAGAACCACTTTACGGCTCAGGCCTGTCAGGATACGGCAGTTGAGCTGTCCGGCCAGCTCAAGACCTGCGCCACGGCATTGATGAAAATTGCCAATGATCTGCGCTGGATGAACTCCGGCCCACTGGCAGGTCTTGGCGAAATCGCCCTGCCTGCCCTGCAACCTGGCTCTTCCATCATGCCCGGCAAGGTCAACCCGGTGATCTCCGAAGCAGTCATGATGGCCGCCGCTCAGGTGTGTGGCAACGATGTCAGCATCAGCATTTGTGGCCAGCACGGCAACTTTCAGCTCAATACCATGCTGCCGCTGATTGCCTACAACCTGTTGCAGAGCGAGATGCTGGTCGCCAACGCTGCCGTCACACTGGCCGAAAAGGCGATCGAAGGCTTTACGGTCAACAGCGACAATATCGAGGCGGCCCTGTCGCGCAACCCGGTTCTAGTCACGGCACTCAACCCGGTTCTGGGCTATGAGCAGGCGGCCACCCTTGCCAAACAGGCCTATACCGAAGGTCGACCCATCGTCGACGTGGTCGTGGAACAGACCGACCTTGAGCGCGAAGAGGTGGAAGGTCTGCTCGATCCGCTGCGCTTAACTGGCATCGAATAGGCCGCTTCCGCTATACTTTTGCGCCTGAAATCTGGCCTAAAACCCTGCACTTTGCAGGGTATGACAGGAAACTTGCATGAACCGCGATCTCGACCGACTGCAGCCCTACCCGTTTGAGAAACTGGCCGTCCTCAAGGCCGGTGTTCAGCCCCCCAAAAGCCTTGAGCACATCTCGCTCGGCATTGGAGAGCCCAAACATCCGGCTCCGCCCTTCGTAACCGATGTACTGGCGGAAAACCTCAGCGGTGTTTCCACCTACCCGACCACCAAGGGGATGCCGGAACTGCGTCAGGCAATGGCAAGCTGGTGCGAACGCCGCTTCGGTCTGCAGACCGACAGCATGGACCCTGAGCGCAACATTCTGCCGGTCAACGGTACCCGTGAAGCTATCTTTGCTTTCACTCAGGCGGCGGTCGAGCGCAAGCCCGGTGCTCTGGTCATGTCCCCCAACCCCTTCTATCAGATCTATGAAGGGGCCACCTATCTGTCCGGGGCCGAACCTTACTACCTCAACTGCCTGGCCGAAAACGGCTTTATCCCCGATTATGATGCCGTTCCAGCGGATATCTGGCAGCGAACCCAGCTGCTGTTTGTCTGCTCACCGGGTAACCCAACCGGGGCCGTGCACAGTGTCGAGACCCTGAAAAAGCTGATCGCCCTGGCCGATGAACATGACTTCATCATCTGCTCGGATGAGTGCTATTCCGAGCTGTACCCGGACGAGGACAACAAGCCTGCCGGATTGCTGCAGGCCTGTGCCGAGCTGGGCCGGAACGACTATGCCCGCTGCATCGTGTTCCACAGCCTCTCCAAGCGCTCCAACCTGCCCGGCATGCGCTCCGGTTTTATCGCCGGTGATGCCAGCCTGCTGGAACCTTTCCTGCTCTATCGTACCTACCACGGCTGCTCCATGCCGGTTCAGCACCAGCTGGCCTCCATCGCCGCCTGGAATGACGAAGGCCACGTATACGAAAACCGCTGCCAGTATCGACATAAGTTCGATGCGGTGCTGCGCGTACTGCAGCCGGTGATGGATGTGAAACAGTCCGATGCCAGCTTCTATCTCTGGGCACCCACCCCGATGGCGGATGATGAATTTGCCAAGGGTCTATTCGCACAGCAGAATCTGACCGTGCTGCCGGGCCGCTACCTGTCCCGCGAAGTGGACGACGTGCTGCCGGGGTCCGGTTTTGTGCGCATGGCACTGGTGGCAACGGTATCCGAGTGTGTTGAAGCGGCCGAACGCATTCGCCGCTATATTGAATCCCTGTAAGGAGTTGCCCGTGACCACGCTGTACGGCATCAGCAACTGCGACACCGTGCGCAAGGCGCGCAAATGGCTGGAAGCCCGTGGTGTTGCATTTGAATTTCATGACTTTCGCAAACAGGGCCTTGGCGCTGACAAGGTCGCCCATTGGGGTGATGCAGCCGGGCTGGACAAAGTACTGAACAAGCGCGGCACCACCTGGCGTCAGCTGCCGGATGAGGTCAAGGCCACTACCGATGCGGCTGCCTTGCAGGCCTTGATGGTCGAACAGCCGACTCTGATCAAGCGTCCGGTGCTGGAACTGGACGACGGTCGGGTTGAAGTTGGCTTTAAAGACACCGATTACGCGGCCCTGTTCGACTGAACAGTGCCTCCCTTTTTGATGAATCGAACAACGGAGTAAACAATGGCGAATTTCGCATTTGGTTTGGGTGTAGGTACAAAATCGTCTGCCGGCGACTGGCTGGAGGTGTACTACAACGCACCGCTGCTGAACGCGGATGACACGCTGATTGCCGCCGTGGCCGACAAGGTGGGTTACGAGGGCGGCAACCAGACCATCGAACTGAACGCCTCCCAGCTGAAGGCACTGGAAGCGGCCTTCCTGTCCGTGGACGCCGAAGCTCAGGCTGAAGTGGTTGAGATCCTGGAAGGCACCCAGCAGCCGCTGGTCCTCTGCATCCTGGAAACCGACGCTGCGCCGCAGACCACCGCCGAGGTGTACCTGAAGCTGTCGCTGTTGTCGCACCGTCTGGTCAAGCCGCACGGCATCGACCTGAGCGGCATGTTTCCGCTGCTGCCGAATGTGGCCTGGACCAATGAAGGCGCCGTTGCACTGGACGACCTGCCGCGCCGTCAGCTCTCGGCTCGTGCTCAGGGCAAGGTGCTGGACGTATTCTCCGTCGACAAGTTCCCGAAAATGGCCAACTACGCGGTACCGGCCGGCATTCGCATCGGTGACGCATCACGTATCCGCCTGGGCGCCCACGTGGGCGAAGGCACCACCGTGATGCATGAAGGTTTCATCAACTTCAACGCCGGCACCCTGGGCGTGAGCATGGTTGAAGGCCGTATCTCCGCTGGTGTTGTCGTGGGCAACGGCTCCGATATCGGTGGCGGCGCGTCCACCATGGGCACGCTGTCCGGTGGCAACAACGTGGTGATCTCTGTGGGTGAGAACTGCCTGCTGGGCGCCAACGCCGGTCTCGGCCTGCCGCTGGGTGATCGTTGCACCATTGAAGCGGGCCTGTACGTTACCGGTGGTTCCAAGGTCACCCTTCTGGACGAGCACAACCAGGAAGTGGGCGTAGTCAAGGCTGGCGAACTGGCCGGCACCCCGGACCTGCTGTTCCGCCGCAACTCGCAGAATGGTCGCATCGAGGTGAAAACCAACAAGAGCGCCATCGAGCTGAACGCCGAGCTGCACAAGCACAACTGAGCGTAACAGCGCTGACCGACCCCGTTCACCCGATGGTGTACGGGGTTTTATTGTTTTCAAGCCGCAGGATTCAACATGACTTCGACCTCCCCTACGCTGGATCTGGCCATGGAGCTGATCAGCCGCCGCTCCGTCACCCCCGAGGATGATGGCTGTCAGGAACTGATGATCAGCCGACTGGAAAAGCTCGGTTTCCGCATCGAGCGCCTGCCGTTTGAAGAGGTGACCAACCTCTGGGCGCGCCGTGGCGACTCCGGTCCATTGTTCTGCTTCGCTGGTCACACCGATGTAGTGCCCTCCGGCCCCGAAGAGCAGTGGCAGTTCCCGCCCTTCGAGCCCTGTATCGAAGAAGGCTATCTTTGCGGTCGCGGCGCTGCCGATATGAAAGGCAGCATTGCCGCCTTCGTCACCGCTGTCGAACGTTTTCTCGCCAACCACCCGGACCATCAGGGCTCCATCGCCCTGCTGATCACCAGCGACGAAGAAGGCCCCTTCATTAACGGTACCACCCGCGTGATCGACCATCTGGAAGCACGCAACGAGAAGATCGACTGGTGCATCGTCGGCGAGCCTTCCAGCACGGAAAAAGTGGGTGATGTGATCAAAAACGGTCGCCGCGGCTCACTCAGCGGCACGTTGAAGGTACGTGGCATTCAGGGCCATGTGGCCTACCCGCATCTTGTGCGCAATCCGATCCACGAAGCCGCTCCGGCATTGGCTGAACTGGCGGCCACCGTTTGGGACGAAGGCAATGAATTCTTCCCGCCCACCAGTTTCCAGATCTCAAATATCAATGCCGGCACCGGTGCCACCAACGTGGTTCCCGGCCATGTGGATATTGCTTTCAACTTCCGCTTCTCAACTGAAGTGACCGCCGATGAACTGAAGGTGCGTGTGCGCGAGATCCTCGACCGGCATGGCCTTGAGTGGGATATCGACTGGATTCTGTCCGGCAATCCCTTCCTGACGGCGGCCGGCAGTCTGGTGGATGCGGCACGGGAGTCAATCCGCTCTGTAATGGGTTACGAAACCGAGCTGTCCACCTCCGGCGGCACCTCTGATGGTCGTTTTATTGCACCCACCGGGGCTCAGGTACTGGAGTTGGGGCCCTGCAACGCCACCATCCACAAGATCAACGAGCGTGTACGCGCCAGCGACCTGGATGATCTGTCGCACCTGTACGAAAACATTCTGGCTCGGCTGCTGGTTCAGGCATGAGTACATTTGCGCTGATCTGTCCGGTATGCAAGTCGCCCCTGCAACAGCAGGAGCAACGGCTTGGCTGTGAACACAACCACAGCTTTGACCGCGCCCGTCAGGGGTACTGGAACTTGCTGCTGCCGCAGCGCAAACGCAGCAAGGAGCCGGGCGACAGTGCCGACATGGTGCAGGCACGACAGCGCTTCCTGCAGGCGGGGCACTATGCACCGCTGGCACAGGCCATTATTGATCTGCTGCAGCCTTATGTGCAGACAACTCAGGCCGGAAACCTTCTGGATCTTGGTTGTGGCGAGGGCTGGTACACCGATCAGCTGCAGCGCCAGTTGAAACTGAACGTGGCCGGGCTGGATATTTCCAAACCGGCGGTACGCACCGCCAGCCGACGCAACCCCGATATTCTCTGGATGGTCGCCACTGGCGCGGATATCCCGCTGGCCGATGAATCGGTCGACATGGCCAGTCTGATCTTCGGCCGCCTGCTGCCTGAACCCACCGCTCGTGTTCTCAAACCGGGTGGTCTCATGTTGGTGGTCTACCCCGGCCCTGAGCACCTGCGTGCTCTGCGCGGTTTGATCTATGAACAGGTACGTGACAGTTCGGGCTTCAGCCCTGAGCAGGCACTGGCGCAACAGTTCGAGCCCGTCGCACTGGAAAGGCTGGCGTTCGAGTTCAGGCTCGACAACGCCGAGGCGGTGCAGGACCTGCTGGCGATGACACCACACGGCCAGCGCCTGAACAGCGCCGCCCGTGAGCGCATTGCCGCCTGCTCCGCCCTGACCGAACAGGCCGATTTCAGACTGAGCCTGTTACGCAAGCGATGAGCCGACTCAAGGACTGGCTTCGCCAGCAGGCACAGAACCCCCGAGGCAACCTGCGCCTGCTGCTCAGTGGAGCCGGGCTGTTCTTTTGTGGCGTCGGTGGCATCAGCATGGCCCAATACAGCCTGCCACCAGGGCTCAAGGCAGAATTGCTGGCACTGGCCGGCTTGATCCTAACCATCGCTGGCAGCATACTCGCCCTTATTGGTTACCTAAGCCTGAGCGTTCTGCGCATCTGGCACATTCTGGACGACGACGATGAGCAGCACCGAGATCCGCCACCCTGACATTGAGATCTATATCAAGAACCGTTCCCTGGAACAGATACTGCAGTGGCTGCGCGATCGGGCCGACAATGTTGAATCACACAACAGTGTCGGCGGCACGCACTCACTCACAGCCATTTTCAGCGGTCAGCGCATTCCGGTCATGATCCATGAAAAGGCGGTTGGCAAAGCCTGGATCAGCGTCTGGTTCCGCTCCGATGCCACCCCCTGGATACGTGACGTTGACTGTGCCCATGAAGTCGCCGCAGCACTGGACACCCAGGTTCGTTGCATCGTTTCTGGATGGCAGGATGGTGACGACCCGGACGAATGGTGGAAAATCGAAGGGGGTGAAATAAACAAAATTACCTGGCGCACCGACTGACAGGAAAACAGCCATGACACCCGCCCGCGAAACACTGCACGCACTGATCCTCGATGGACAGGGCGGCGCCCGTTCTCTTTCCTCCGAGGAGCTGGAACGTTGGCAACCAGAAGATGGCATTCTCTGGTTACATCTGGACTACACCCTCGACTCCACGCGCCAGTGGCTGGAACAGGACAGTGGCCTGCCGGAGCTGGCCATCGACGCCCTGCTGGCCGAAAACACCCGCCCCCGCGCCGCCATTCTGGATGAACACCTTCTGCTCGCGCTGCGCGGTGTAAATACCAACCCGGGGGCCGATCCCGAAGATATGGTTTCGATTCGCCTCTGCGTCGGGGCGCGACTGGTGGTATCAACCCGCAAACGCCGTTTGATGTCCGTCGCTAAGCTGCTGGCGCTGTTCGAGCAGGGGGAGGGCCCTCGCAGCAGCGCCGAGTTGGTCATTCGCCTCAGCGAACTGCTGGTGGAGCGGATGGGAGTGACGGTTGAAGAACTTGAAGAGCAACTGTCAGACCTTGAGCTGGACCTGCTGACCCAACCCGGCAGCGAGATGCGCCAGGCCGTGCGCAGTCTGCGCCGCCAGACCGTTACCCTGCGGCGTTACTTTGCACCTCAGCGGGACGCCTTCAACCAGATGCTCAGCGAACGCCTGAGCTGGTTTACCACTGAAATGAAGCTGGAACTGCGTGAAATCAGTGATCAGCTGCTGCGCCACATAGAGGATCTGGACATCATTCGTGAGCGTGCCGCCATGGCACAGGAAGAGCTGGCCAGCCAGCAGGGCGAACAGCTCAACCAGCGCATGTACGTACTGTCGATCATCTCAGCCGTCTTCCTGCCTCTGGGCTTTCTCACCGGGTTGCTGGGGATCAACGTGGGCGGTATTCCAGGTGCTGATAACGATTATGCCTTCCTGATTTTCCTGCTGTTGCTGGGCCTGCTGGTCGGCGGCCTGTTAATCCTGTTCCGGCGTTGGCGCTGGCTCTGAACGCCGGGCGCGCTGCTGCACCACCACTGCCGTAACGATCAGCCCCAGGCCAATGAAGGTTGCCGGGGCAATAGGCTCGTGTAACAGCAAGTAGATAAACACCAGCGACAGAAAGGGCGACAGGAATATCAGGTTGGACACACGGCTGACATGAGTCGCGGCACGCAGTGCGCCCAGCCAGAGCATGAACGTCAGCCCCATCTCGAACACCCCGACCCAAAGCGCCCCGAGAATGCCCTGAGTGCCGGGCCACTGCACTTCGCCTTGCCACAGCATCAAGCCCCATACCAGCGGCGTTCCGCAGAGAAAGCAGAGCAACAAGCTGACCGCAGGAGAACTCTCGGCCCGCGCATTGAGAATCCAGTACAGTGCCCAGATCAGAGTGCTGCCCAATGCCAGCGCCACTCCGAGCGTACTGTCAAACTGAAGTGCCAACAGCTGCCCTCGGGTCGCGATCACCAGTGCGCCAAAGTATCCCAGTGTCATGGCCAGCAGATCTAAACGCTGCAGCTTCTGCTTCAGTAGCGGCACAGCCAGCAGTGACAGGGTCAGCGCCCAGGTGTAGTTCAGGGCCTGAGCTTGTTGCGCCGGCAATAGATCATAGGCCTTAAACAGCACCAGATAGTACAGTGCCGGATTCAGTGTCCCCAGCAGCAGATAGAGACCGGAACGCTTGCGCCACTGCTGCAGCAACTCACGCCAGCGCTTCTGCCAGCTTACGCAGGCTGCCAGTACCAATGTGGAGAACAGGCCGGACCAGGCCAGCAGCTGCAACGGCGTCATGACCTGTAACGAGAGCTTGAATGCCGTTGCTACCGTGGACCAGAGCAAAACGGCACTGAGTCCAAGCAGCATGGCCCGCGACTGTGATTTTTCCGACATGGGTTATGATCCTTGCAGACACAAACCGACTAGGAAAACATATTGCGCTTGGCCTGTCAGGCCGTTGCGGTCAAGGTATGGCGTGCGGTCTCGATGGTACCGGCCAGTTCACTGGCGGCATACAGGGCGACTTGCTCAAAACGGTCTGACCGCAGTGCCTGCGCACGGGGTGTCCGGGCCTGAGTGTCCAGTCGGCTCACCAGATAGGCGTAGTCGCCGGGAATATGATCATTGATGGAATGATTAAGCCGCGACACCACTTCCGGCGTGTGCAGCTCATTCAGATCGGGATAGCTCAACGGCGCTGCCGGGGGCAGCTCGAAGCCGCTGCCGGGCTGAACCGGTGCCTGCGGGCGATAGATTTCCTGGTTGGATGCAATCAGACTGAGCAGAAACGCAAACTGGGCACCATTGGGCGACTGCACTGCCTGTGGCAGTGAGGCCGTATAGTTCTCAATTCGTGTCTGGATAGGATCTGTCTGCATCATGCCTCCGCCTGAGCTGGTATTATCGGCAAGCGACTGTAATCCTTTACCTTTTCTTCAATATCAGGGAAAAAACATGGCACGCTGGCGTCCGGCACAACCCAAAAGCTCGCCCTACATCACGCTGGAGGGCTACGAGCGTCTCAATAACGAGCTGAAATACTTGTGGAAGGTCAAACGCCCCGAGGTTACACAGGCCGTAAAAGAGGCTGCGGCCCAGGGTGACCGTTCCGAAAACGCTGAATACATCTACGGCAAGAAACAGCTGCGCGAGATCGACCGTCGCGTCCGCTACCTGTCGAAGCGGCTGGAACACATCAAGGTGGTGGATCGCGCCCCTGACGACACCAGCCGAATTTTCTTCGGCGCCTGGGTCACGTTGGCCGATGAGGATGACAACACGCGTCGCTACCGTATTGTCGGCGCAGATGAAATCGACCCGGCCAAAGGTTATATCAGCATTGATGCACCACTGGCACGGCAGCTGCTCAAGAAACAGGTGGGCGATGACGTGACCATCGAGCGGGTTGATCAGGATGAACTCTGGCTGGAGGTCGTCGCGGTTGAGTATAAGTGAGCCAAAATACGCCTACACTTCAAACACACATCAGGCGTGTAAACCCAGCTAAAACAGACTGTGATTACATCGTGTACCAGGCAAGCTCATACCCAAGCACAGCGACCTTCGGTCACAATGGCAAACAGTTGATTCTGCGTTCCAATACCCAGCTTTTCATAGAGGTTCTTGCGGTGTGAGAGCACTGTATTTACGCTCACGCCCAAATCCAGTCCAATGGCTTCAGAGCTATAGCCCAACACTATTCTGCAGGCCACATCCATCTCTCTCTGGGTTAGGCGATCACCGCAGCTGCGCGACAGCCGTGCTCTCACCCACGGCAGATCAAACCTAACCTGGGCCTCCGTCGAAAGACTGATATGACGCTCCAGTGTGGCGGCTATCAGTGCCGTGTTGTCCTGTAGAGCTCCCATCAGTAGACCTTTACGCTGGCGCGATTTGAGCCGGTACAGGTTCAGGCAATAAGCTTGCTCGCGGCCATGGCCTATAAACGCCAGTTTTTCACGGATGCCACAGCGCTCAATCAGGGTACGACGATACTCCGGGTCACTCAACTCTTCCGGGCGTAGCGTGAGAAGTTGTGTTGAGGGTTCATGTGCACCGGCATCCAGTAAGGCCCGGTTCGGGTCGCGCTCGTAATAGACCTCGTCGTACAGGCGGCGGCATTCCTGTGCCAGTGGCTGATCGATGGCTCCAGATGAAAACAGCGTTATGGGCGCTGTACGGCTGGCATCATAACTGATCAGAACACAATGGTCGGCACCGGTCAGTTCATGCATGCACTGCATCAGGCGGTGTTCAAATCCCTGACGGCCAATCTCACCCACAAGGCTAGCCAGGCTGTGTTGTACGGTTGTCGGGTTCATTGTCAGACCTCCAGGGCCCTGTTCTTGTTATGCATGGTATCTCTGGCGGACACCTTGATCCGAGTATTACATGCAGTTGCCACAATTTCGAGTACAGCTCACAAGATCCTGTGAGTGCCGGGCCCTCCCCGCCCGAGTAGTCTGAAACCACGTTTAAACAAGAATAAAAACTCGGAGGGATGCCTTATGGCTCTTACCAAAGTACAGCGAGCAGCTCAGGCCGCTGGCAAGACACTGGCCAATCGACAAACCCCGTTCATCTTCAACGAGTGGTATGTGGCCGCCCTTGGTCATGAGATTGGGCGGGAACTTAAGGCTCGCACCATTCTGGGTCGTCAGCTGGTTTTGTACCGTCAGGAAAACGGCGAGCCCGTGGCGCTGGATAACCGTTGCGGCCATCGCTCCTTCCCTCTATCACGCAGCAGTCTTGAAGGTGACACCATTGTCTGTGGATATCATGGTCTGCGCTATGATGCCAGCGGCAGCTGTGTCGAGGTGCCATCACAGTGCAACTGCGCCGGCATATCGATCCGCAGCTATCCACTTGTCGAGCAAGGGCCCGTTGTCTGGATCTGGATGGGTGAGCCTGATCAAGCTGATCCGAAACAGATTCCCGCCATGCCGATGCTGGACCAGGGTTGGATCACCTCCTGCGACTACATGCCTCTTAAGGCCAGCTACGTATACCTGCATGAAAACCTGCTTGATCTGACCCATCTGAGCTTCCTGCATGCCAACACCTTCGGTACACCCGACTATGCCGCCGCCGAGTTTGATACCGAAATCAGCGAAGATCGTTTTATCCTCAAGCGCTACGTGGTACCCACACGGTTGCCACCGGTTTGGGCCAAGCCCACCGGTCTTGGAGGACGGGATGCGGCACGGATCACCACGTCAGATTTCGTGTCACCGGCACTGCATATCGTACATGCTCAATTTTATGACATCGCCTTGCCTGAGTCTGAGCGACCCGATACCCGTATCAAGACGGCCCATATTCCCACGCCCGAGACCGCGACTTCTACCCATTACTTCGTTGTTCATGGGCGCAATTTTGCCCCCGAGGACGACAGCATCACCGACTTCATGCACCAACAACTAATGGCTGCCTTCCATGAAGACATTGTGGGATTGGAAGCAATGGAAGAACTGCTCAGCAATATGTCACCTGAAGATGAGTTCTTTGAAATTTCAGTAAAGTCCGATATTGCCAGCGTAGCCATGCGTCGTTACCTCAAGCGCCGTGCCGAGGCTGAACGCAGTCAGCACTCCGCACCAGGGGCAGTTCATTCACAGCCTGCCATCAATACAGCGGTAGAGGTGTAAACATGAGCATCCAAATCCATGTTATCGATGCCAACGGCCATCAGCAGCGGTTGCAAGCCGATCCCGGCAGCAGCCTGATGGAACTGCTGCGGGATCAATCCTCGGGCGTTGAAGGCATCTGTGGCGGCTGCTGTGCCTGCGGTACCTGTCACATCGTACTGGAGAGCGACTGGCAACCCTTGCTGGGTACAGCCCAACCGGAAGAAGAGGCACTGCTGGACGCACTGGATGAGCGTACATCAGGCTCACGCCTGAGCTGCCAACTGCGCCTGAGCCAAGAGATGGATGGTCTTAGCCTGCGCATTGTGCCGGCTGAATGTTGAGCCTTAACTTTCGGGAGAGTCGGTATGCAACATCTGGTTATTGTGGGCGGTGGGCATCTGGCTGCCGCCTTGATTACGGGGCTGTACAGGCAGGGTTTTGACGGTCGAGTGACACTGCTCAGCGCAGAAGACTCGCTGCCCTGCAACCGCCCGGTCCTGTCCAAGGAGTACCTCAAGGGTGAACTGACAGAGGAGGGACTGGCACTGGTTGCACAACACGTCTGGGACGACCCGCGCTTCACCTGTCAACTCAATACCCGAGTCAGTGAAATTGATCGACAGCAGAAAACCGTGGTGGCCAACGGCCATCTCGTACCATACGACCAACTGGTTCTGGCTACAGGGACAACGCCGCGTCGGCTGGATATCCCCGGTCATGAGCTGGCAGGTATTCATTATCTCAAGACACTGTCTGACGCCAGACAGCTGCGCGGTGCACTGCAGCCCGGTAAACGCCTGGCCGTGATCGGTGGCGGCTTTATCGGGTTGGAAATAGCGGCTGCCGCACGTCAAAACAGCATGGCCGTGACGGTTCTGGAAGCCGGCAAGCGAACTCTTGGACGCGTGGTAGCTCCTGAGGTGTCCGAGTGTTTCATGCAGCTGCATCAGAATCATGGCGTTGATATCCGCACGGGTGTCGGTGTGGAGAACTTTATGGGCCAGCAAGCAATTGAGGCGGTACGTCTGACAAATGGGGAAGTGTTGGCCGCGGATCAGGTTGTAGTGGGAATCGGGGTAGTCCCGGAGGTTTCACTTGCGCAGCAGGCAGGCCTTGAATGTGACAACGGCATTGTGATCGATCAATGCTGTCGCACCTCTGACCCCGCCATTCATGCTGGCGGTGACTGTGCTGTTCAGTTCAGCCCCCTTTACAACCGTAACCTGCGGTTGGAGTCGGTTCAAAACACCAGCGCCCACGCTCAGACCATCCTGGCACAGCTGGCCGGGCAACCAATACCCGAGCCAGCTGTTCCCTGGTTCTGGTCAACGCAGTACGAAGCACGCCTGCAAATTGCAGGTCTGAATCCGGATTACGACCAGCTGATCGCGCGTGGTCAGGATACTCAGGCGCGCAGCTGGCTTTATCTCAAACAGGGCCGACTGGTTGCATGCGATGCAATCAATCGACCGGCGGACTTTTTGCAAGCCAAGAAAATGATCATGACAGAAACCCAAATCGACATCCCAAAAGCGGAGGATATCAACATTCCATTGAGCCAATGTATCGCCTGATTCCAGCAATTTCATCACGAGATAACAATAAAAAGGATGCACCTATGCTGACATTCAAACGCACCAAGATTGCACTGCTTGCCTGTTTCATCTGCCTGCCAGTCATGGCAGAACCGGTCACACTTCACTTTGCAACCGCGGGTCCTCCTGGCCATGTTCAGAACAGTGTAGTTCTGCCGACATGGGCGAGTTGGGTTGAGGAGGCAACGGAAGGCCGGGTCAAGGTAAAGCTAGAGTATAATCTGGGAGATCAAAGCACCTATTTTTCAATGGTGGAAGATGGTGTGGCGGACGCCGCATGGAGTTTTCACGGCTATGTTCCCGGTCGATTCCAACTGTCAGAAATGGTTGAGCTGCCCGGCCTGGGTGTCAACGCTGAACTGGCGTCACAAGCCTATTGGGAGACCTATAACCGCTATTTTTCAGACTCACCTGAACACCAGGGGCTTGTCCTGATGGGACTGTTTACTCATGGCCCGGGCCAGATCCACAGCCGCAAGCCGATCAACTCGATGAGTGATCTAAAAGGTGCCAAAATCCGCCTTGGCGGTGGTGTTCAACAGGAGTTGGGCAAGCGCCTGGGGATCACGCCAGTTGCGGCACCTGGCCCCAAGGTGTACGAGATGATGCAACAGGGCATCGTGGACGGTGTATTCATGCCGGCAGCCAGTCAACGTGATTTTCGCTTGGCCGAAGTATCGTCCCACCTGACACTGCTGCCCGGAGGACTTTATCTGGGCAGCTTTGCAATCATTGCCAATGAAGATTTCATGGATAGCCTGAGCCCTGAAGATCGTGAAGCAATCATGTCAGTATCCGGGGCACGCCTGTCAGCCATGGCCGGTAAGGCCTGGGATCAGTCTGACCGAGAAGGTATTGAAATGGCAAAGAAAGAAGGTGTGAATATACATTTTGTCGATGCCAACGATCCACTAATGAAGGAGATTCAGCAAGCGACATCAGGTATGGACCAGGCTTGGAGCAAAAAGGTCGAGCGTGATCATCCGGACGCGGCAGAAGCATTAGAACATTTGCGTCACCTGGCATTGGAGCTTAAACAAAAAATGCAGGGTACTGCCACCAGCAATTAAACACCTCAGCCCCCTCCTGATTGCACGGGAGGGGGCTTTCGTGAAAGGCTGTTTGAATCGAAGCTTAGTCACGCAAGCCCGGTTTGACCAAAGCCCAAGACCCGCACCGCGCCCGCTCTAGACAACATCCTTTCCCGCATCAACAACACGATTGCGTCCCTTGCGCTTGGCTTCGTAAACCGCTCGGTCTGCCATGCGCAGCCACTGTTCAGAGCGCTGCCCTATTTCAGGCACCAGTCGGCAATAACCGATACTGACACTCACACGAACCTCCTGACCATCAGAGGTTGGCACTCGCAGTTGCTCAATACCGCGCCTGAGTGTTTCCAGCCGCTCAGCGGCATCAGCAGGCGAATTGGCCACTGCAAAAATAACGAACTCTTCCCCGCCAAAACGAATCAGATAATCGGTTTCGCGCCGGAAGTGTTCACGCATGGTACGGCTGATTGCACGCAGGCACTCGTCTCCCACTGCATGTCCAAACCGGTCATTGACCTGTTTGAAGTGATCGGCATCCACCATGGCCACCATAAACGACAAGCCGTTGCGCTGACATACCTGGTAACAGGCTTCATAGTGTTGCTCAAAACTGGTTCGATTTCCGAGGCCGGTCAGCTCATCCGTTGTACTTGTAACAGCAAGTCGTTCGTTGGCAGCTGCCAGCTCCCGGTTGAGGGCACCCAGCTTGCGATTCCAGTAAAACAGCATAAACAGAACAATGGCTGTTACCGACAGAATCTGCCACAACAGGGAGTAATCCACCCTCTGCTGGAGCCTGACGGTACGCCACTCACTGTCCATTCGATGCAGGTCTTCACTGCTCAGGCTTGATACCAGCTTTTGCATCAGCGTACCAAGATGTTGATCAGCCGCCGAGGTCGCCAGGGCCAGCTCAAGGTCCATGGGGACACGGCCAATAACACGAATATCAGCCAGCCCAAGGTCCTGCAGCTTCTGACTGGCCGTGGCCAATGTGCTGATGTAACCATACCACTCCCCACGTTGCAGCCCTTGAACCCCCTCTGTTTCATTGTCTACTTCTATCAGGTTCAGACCCGGGTAGCTTCGACGCAGCTCTGACAACAATGGTGAATCACGCACAATTGCAATCGGGTGCTGGTCAATATCACTCAGACTGCTGATAAAGGGCGCCTCAATGCGACCAAGTACAATGCTTGGCAATGTGTAAAATGCAGAAGTGAGGACAAGCCCTTCAGACTGCCCCTCTGATCGCCCAATTAGCGGCACCAGATCACATTTCCCCTCCTTCAACGCTGCGAGAGAATCCCTCCAATGCCGGGTCGGACGCAAGTTAAAGGTCACCCCTGAGCGGTGGCTGAAGATATCCAGCAGTGTGGCCGAAAGCCCCTGATGCAGGCCTCTGCTATCCAGCCCCTCAAGCGGCATCCAGTCAGGATGAATGCAGTAGCTGAGACTGTTGCTGCGTGTTTCAAGAAAATCCTGTTCTGCAGCACTTAGCCCCGTAAACGCCGAGTTGGTCTCAAGCTGTGCACCCAACCAGCGGTTCTCGATAGTTCGCATTTCCGTTGGCGTAATGGCGGCAAGGGCCGCATCGATGATCGGAACCAGTGGCTCAAGCTCGGGACGCAAGCCGAAGCGCAGATCCTCGCCACTCACATCGGGCAGGCTCAGCTCACCGGCGATGCGGACATCTGTAAGGCCCAATTCACGTACCCAATGATTGCCGTTTGGAAGGGCAGCCAGTACCAGATCCACCGTGCCGGAGGCCAAAGCCCGGAACATGGAGGCCTGATTGTCAAAGCTAATGACCCCTTCAGACGCCAGATCACGTACCTTGCGTTCGTAGAAGATGCCGGTACTGATGGCGACTTTCTGACCACGGAAATCATCGGGCGAGTTCAGGCGGAAGCCAGGCTTGCGGGTAAAAACCACGATAGGCACGTGGTGGTAAGGTTGTGTGAAACGCGTGAAGCTTCTGCGTTCTTTCAGATCGGAGATATTCGCGATGACATCTATTTCACCTTGTTGAAACAATTCAATCAGGACGCTCCATTGATCAACCACAGGCGTTGCCTGCAAGCCGGTCAAATCCATCACGCGTGTCAGGATGTCCACCGAGAGTCCCTGTACGCGCCCACCGTCCTCAAAACTCAGTGGCGCGTAATCGCTCATAAGCCCCACTCTCAGAGGGGCCTGTTGACGCACTGTCAGCTGCTGAGCCGGTGTAAGCTTCAAGGCCTTGTCATCCAAAGCCTTGCCGCCGAACTCCTGCCAGCGTTCGCGCAAGGCTTCAATCCAGTGCGGGTCGATGGCCGCCAGTCCTTCATCAAGCCTCTGGTACAGCTGGGGCTGATCCAGGTGAACGGCAATTCTGAAATCTTCCGTTTCCTGCCCACCCAAGGGTGCTGCAGCCAAGGGCTCGATATTCACAAACCCCTGCTGGCGAGCCATGTAGCGTAATGTCACCTCCGGGCCGATAATTGCATCAACCCAGCCAAAGGCCAATGCACGCACCAGATCCGGCTGCAAGCCATATTCCACAACCTCCAGACCGGACTCTTTCAAGATGCCTGCGTAATAAATATCAGTCAGAGTGCCAATCCGATATCCCTTCAGGTCGGACAGCGCCTCGATGGCGGGCAGCGGTCGATTTTCATCATGCATGATAACGGTATGGCGCAGATGGTAAGGCCGAGTGAACAACATTTTGTCAGCTCGGTCTTCGCGCCATGAAATCTCATCTACCGCATCCAGTTCACCACGCAAAAAGGCGCCATAGATTTCCGACCAACTCCCGACGCGATACTCAAACTCAACACCACTGGTGCGACTCAACTCTTCGAGGATATCAATGGAGAAACCACGTAGACCGCCGGGCCCAAGGCTTGAATAGGGTGCATTGTCAGCAACAATACCGATACTGACCGGAGAGTGCTCAGGCTCCGCCCTGACCTGGATCGTCAACAGGCACAGAGCCATTGTTATGAGCACAGCAAAATGAAGTTGAAAGGGCTTCATAAAATCCATTATTGATGCCACAGCCTCTTATTCACACCAGGCAACCCTGTGGTTATGGAGCCGTTAGCGGATAAAACAGCCACTATGATGTGAACAGCACAACAAAATTAGACATGCAAAGGCATATGCCAATCACGCTCTGAACATGATAACGGCTTTGGCAGGAAAAACGATGGCTTGGATCAGGAAGGAATCCGGAAATGGTGGGTCGTATAGGACTTGAACCTATGACCAATTGGTTAAAAGCCAACTGCTCTACCAACTGAGCTAACGACCCTCCGGCAGCGAAGAGTGGTGGGTCGTATAGGACTTGAACCTATGACCAATTGGTTAAAAGCCAACTGCTCTACCAACTGAGCTAACGACCCGCTCTTTGCAGTGACCATGCCAGACAGGCAAGGTCATCATGATTTGGCTCCTCGAGCTGGACTCGAACCAGCGACCAATAGATTAACAGTCTACTGCTCTACCAACTGAGCTATCGAGGAACTGTCCAAATCATCATCCTTAATGGCGGAGGGACAGGGATTCGAACCCTGGGGGCCTCTCGACCCGTCGGTTTTCAAGACCGGTGCTTTCGACCACTCAGCCATCCCTCCAAAGGATGGGCGCAGATTTTACAGTCCTGCGCCGAAGTGTCAAGCGCGAAGGCCAAATTATTTTGCAAGTTACCGAATTCACTGCCTTTTTACGGCTGTATCGCCCAGTTCTTCAAGCCTTCGCGGTGGAGCAAACAGATAGCCCTGTAGCTCATCGCAGGCCTGCTGCCCAAGGAATTCCGCCTGTTCAGGTGTTTCAACCCCTTCGGCCACCACCTTCAACCCCAACGAGTGGGCCAGCAGGATGATGGTTTGCACAATAATCCTGTCATCAGCATCGGTACTAATGTCACGCACGAAAGAGCGATCAATCTTGAGGTAGTCAATGGGCAAACGCTTGAGGTACTCCAGTGATGAGTAACCGGTGCCAAAGTCATCAATCGCCACTTCAACACCGAGTGCCTGCACCTCGGAGAGCTGCGCCACAGTGGTGTTGAAGCTTTCCACCAGCGCGCTCTCCGTCACTTCGATACAGAACTGCTCTGGCCCAAGGTGGTACTCTTCCAAAACCTCACGCAGTGCATCCACCCAGCTGCCACTCTGGAACTGGCGTGGCGACAGGTTGATAGCGACCTGCAGGCCTTTCAGCGGCGTTTGTTGCAGGTCTCGCCCCACCTGATGCAACAGCCAGACCGTCATCGACTCCAGCGCCTGGCTGGCTTCGGCAATGGGAATGAACTCAGCCGGCGATACCAGCCCCAACTCATGGCTGTGCCAGCGCATCAATGCCTCGTAGCCGCAGACTGCGCCGCCAGGCAGTACCTTGGGCTGATAGACCAGATACAGCTCGTCACGCTCAAGCGCTTCGTTCAACCCAGTTTTGATGCGTATATTGCGCTGGTTACGAGCATTGATTTGTGGATCGAAGAACGCATAGCGCCCTCGACCCTGCTCTTTGGCAAAGTACATGGCGGCATCGGCATGGCCTACCAGAGTGTCCTGATCCTCGCCATCACGCGGATAACTGACGATGCCGATACTGGAGCCGATGCGCACAGCATGCCCTTCGACTTTGAATGGGGTTTTCAGCTGATCAATCAGTTTGTTGGCGACCGCAGCCAGGCTGTCATCCCCTTCCGGCTGCGGCAGCAGTACAGTGAACTCGTCCCCCCCAAGACGGAAGGCACTGTCCGACTCCCGCAGGCAACCCTTGAGCCGCTCGGCCACCTGACACAGCAGCTGGTCTCCCACGGCATGGCCATGGCTATCGTTGACTTCCTTAAACAGGTCCAAGTCGATGAACAATAAACCGAAAGGTTCATCGTAACGCTTACCCCGACGAAGTGCTTCTGACACTCGGCGCATGAACTCAGTGCGATTGTAGAGGCCGGTCAGCGTATCGTGGTAGGCGAGATGATGCAGGTTGCGCTCTACGTTTTTCTCTTCAGTGATGTCCTGAAAAATGCCAAAGTAACCATCCAGCTCACCCTTGCGATTGAGTATGGTGCTGATTGACAGGCGCACTGGATAAACCGTTTTGTCAGCTCTGCGGTTCCACAGTTCACCGTTCCATTTGCCATTGCGCTGAATGTCCTGCCACATGCGGGCGTAGAATGCCGCGTCCTGATGCTCGGATTTCTGAACTGATGGAAGCTGCCCCAGCAGCTCCTCGCGACCGTAACCGGTCATATCAAGCAACGACTGGTTCACGTCCACAATGCGGTTTTCAGCATCGGTAATCATGATCCCTTCAGCCGAGTGTTCAAAAATGCGCTGGGCGATACGCGCCAGATTCTCGTTGCGCTCCTGCTCAGTCACATCGGTGGCAACAGTGCATAAGGCATAGGGCATGCCATCTTCCCCCACCAGGGGAAACTTGACCATGAACCAGTTGTGCATCTCCCCTTTTACCGGCAAGTTCGCCTGAAACTGCATTGCCTTGCCTGTTTGCATCACCTCGCGATCACGCTTTGCAACCTCTCCTGCCCAGGGTTCGGGAACCAGATCAAACACGGTTGAGCCATTCTCGTCAGGTTTTCCAAGGGTTTCGATAAACCGTTCGTTGACCATGCGGTAGAACCCCTTGGGGTCCTTGATGTACACCATGGAGGGGATAAAACGCAGGATATTTTCCATCTGTCGATTGGCCTGCAGCAATTGCCCCCGGCTTTGTTCAAGTCGCGCCGCCATCTTGTCAATGGCCTGTCCGATCAGGCTCAACTCATCGCGCCCCTTGAGGCCCGTACGCTGCCCCAGCTCATCGGCAGCCAGTGCCGCCGCCGTATTGGTGATCAACAGCAGGCGCCGACTCACCGCTCGCTCAATCAATATCCATGCCAGGGTCGCCAGCAGCACCACCGCCAGTGCTACCCACACAAAGAGCCGGTCCAGCCGGTGCAACAAGGGCGCCATGGAACGCTCAAGATCCAGCTCAACCAGCACCAACCCCCAGCTATCCTGCAGAGAAGCGTTCCGATCAAAGTAAATGTAGGGCATCAGGCCATACAGGGTATTTTCACCCGCATTCTGGTGCTGATAGATCGGTTGCCGAGAGGTTGTCGCTTGAGCGATCAGTTCAGGGGCAAAATGCAGTCCAAGGCTGCTCAGTGGCCGACCCACTTGAGCAAGGCGACTGGAGGCAATCACCTGTCCCTGAGGATCGGTCACTAACAGGTATTTGACTTCACGATGTGCGCTGCTGGCAGCGACTTCGCGTTTTACACCTTCCAGATCACCGTGACCTAGCATGTACTCGGTCGTACCCTGCAATCGATTGAGTGTATAGCGCAGGCTGTCTTCCATGTTCTGATGCAGAAGCTGGCCCAGATAGGGTTTGATCAGACCGAAGGCCAGTACCAGCATCAGAAGTGCAAACAGCACGATGGTGATAGGAATGATACGCCGCAGCGGCAACTCAGTGATCAGTTTCATAGCTCGGATAATCCGCGTAGACCAGCCCTGACAGGTCAGGCAACTGTTGCATCAGTCCCTGCTCAAGCATCAGCCTTGCCAGCGCTTCTGCCTGCTTTTGCAGCTCAGAAGGCTTGCCGCTCATCAGGACTGAGGAGCGTTTCGGGCCCGGCTGTTCCAGTTGTTGCAGGCTTCTGAGTACTTCAGCGGCCGAACCGCCAATACGGGCCGTCATCACCTCGGCCGCCGCCTCTGGCGACTGGTGCAGATATTCCAGCGCCCGATGCCAGGCATCTATAAGATGATGGATCTGCCTGCGGTGGGATTTCAGCAGTGACTCACGCACTACCAGCAAATCCACCACTTCTCCTGGAATCATTGAAGAGTCAAACAGTATGACCGCCCCCTGCGCCAACAACTGTTGACGAACGGGTTCAAACGTCACCACCGCATCCACCTGGCCTTTGAGCCAAGCTTCATGGTGTTCGTTAACTTCAAGATGAACAATCTCTACATCCGTGGCGCTCATCCCATGCAATGCAAGCGCACGTGACAGCATGTAGGCACCCAGTGCCGTCGCCTCTACCCCGACACGCTTGCCACTCAGGTCTTGTATCTGCTTAAAACCTGGACGCGCCAGAATGACATCAGCCCCGTTGGATATATCCGCCACCTGTACAATCACTGGCTTCAGGCCAGCTTCACGCAGACTAATCACTTCATCCAGTGTCAGCGCTGCCGCGTCAATGGCACCGTTGCGGTAGGCACGCATGACCTCACTGGCCGACAGGAGCTCAACCAACGCAACGTCATCTCCCGACAGATAGCCCCGTTCACGTGCAAGATAAAGCGGCTCATAACCGGGCCAGAGGTTTGTGCCCAGCTTGATAGGGGATGAAGGGGGCGACAGACACGCTGTCACCAGAAAGGGGATCAGCAGCAGACACAGTATTTGTAGTCGTCTCTTCAGCCGCATCCCGGCAACTCTCCATGACTAAATATGACGACAGTTTACCGCAACCAGGCAGCCAAGTCCTCGCTGCCGGAACCAAAACGGGATGCTCGATACCAAAGTTCCATACCCTGTGAATTACTCTACAGACCCGAGTCGAATTGTCTTCATGCATACATGTTATGCACTAAAGTATTCACAATCCACAAGCCTTTTCGATGCGGTTGATAACCTGATCCGTTTTGCTCACATATTCTGTGTAAAACCTCATGGATAAGTTCGGGACAGTGTGCAAAACAAAACAATAACTATCTGTAAATAAAAGATATTTCAAAAGCGTACAATTCTTGATCGAGATAGAGATGGTTTTCCTCAGGCCCGTTTTGTCAACCCCAATCCCGACACCAATTCCGTTAAGTTAACGCTTTATCTGAAGTAGAGCCTGATTTTTATTCACACCTCAGACAGGATCGTAAAACATTTCCCTTTGGCCTGTGCATGAAACCTGTATGGGCTGAGGATGAAAGTCCAGAACGCCCCTCAGGGACGCCGCGCCATCCACCACGCGTCTTCCCAGTATGGGTTATCCAGCCGCGAGATCATCACGCCACGACTGGTAGACGCGTGGATAAATTCGCCATTGCCGATATAGATGCCGGCATGTCGCTGCTTCCAGCCAGTCTTGAAAAATACCAGATCAGCCGGTTGCAGCTGATGCCGCTTTACCGGAGAACCTATACGGGCCTGTTTTTCGGTTGTACGGGGTAACTGGGTGCCATTTAGATCTGCATAGACCCGCTGGATAAAGCCGGAACAGTCCACACCTGAACGGTCCTGGCCACCGTAACGATAGGGGGTACCTGCCCACTGGCTGTAGTGGTCAAGGAGTTGCTGTCGCTGTGGATGATGCAGATCAGCGGGCGTATGGCCATAACGCGGAGCGCTGCTGCAGCCCGCCAGCAGCAGCGCCATGAGTGTCAGCAACGTAAATGAGCGTGGCATGACCGTCTCCTGAAGTATTCATGTTTAATGTTTAACCACTCAAGGCATTCAAGGTCAAGCCAATAACCCGCTTCAGTGCAGCTCTATCACGCGCTTTCTGCTAGTATGCTCGCAACTGATTTCAAGCGAGAAAAAACCCGTGTTTGCTGAACTGATGCTGCATGACCGCCTGCTCAAGGCGATCGATAAACTTGGCTTTACCCAACCCACCGCTGTTCAGCTGGCGGCTCTGCCCCCGGCATTGGAGGGCAAGGATCTGATCGTGGGTGCCGAAACCGGCAGCGGCAAAACGCTCGCCTTTGTTATCCCCATGCTGCAGCACTTTCTGGATAACCCATCGCCCAACACCGGCACCCGTGGTTTGATCCTGACCCCCACGCGCGAGCTTGCCGAGCAGGTGTGTCAAAGCGTCAAGGATCTGGCCACCTTTACCCGCGTCACCACCATGACCGTCTGTGGCGGCACCGGCTTCAAGGAGCAGGCCGCCGAGATGCGCAAGAACCCGGAAATTCTTGTGGCGACTCCAGGCCGCCTGATGGAGCACCTTGAGCGTGAAACCCTGGATTTCGGAGATCTGGAATTCCTGGTTCTGGACGAAGCCGACCGCATGCTGGACATGGGATTCCGTGATGAGGTGCTGGCGATCACCGAGATCTGCCGCAAGAATCGCCAGTCGATGGTGTTTTCCGCCACCCTGACCCACCCCGGGGTGCATGACCTGCTGCCGCGAGTGTTGAACGAGCCGGAACAGCTGCTGCTGAACACGCCGCAAAACGCGCAGGCCAACATCCAGCAGCAGATCATTCTGGCCGATGACGACAAGCACAAGGAGCGTCTGGTGGAGTGGCTGCTGGCCAACGAAACCTATGACAAGGTGATCATCTTCACTAACACCCGTGTCAAGGCGCAGTGGCTGGCCAAGAGCCTGCAGCGCCAGAACCGCCGCTCCGGAGTCCTGCACGGCGAGATGAGTCAGGATGAGCGCAAGCATGTGATGGGGCTGATGCGCAGCGGCAAGATCAATATCCTGGTTGCCACCGACGTGGCCGCCCGAGGCCTCGATATTCAGGGGCTGGACATGGTGATCAACTTCGATATGGCACGCAAGGGTGACGAACACCTGCACCGCGTCGGCCGTACCGGACGCCAGGACAAGCCGGGGTTGGCGATCTGTTTGATCGAGCATACCGAATGGAATTTGATGTCCAGCATTGAGCGTTACCTGCGCATCAAATTCGAGCGCCGCACCTTGAAAGGCGTGGAAGCCAACTACAAAGGGCCGAAGAAGCTGAAAGCCTCGGGCAAGGCTGCCGGTACCAAAAAGAAAAAGAGTGACGGCAAGGACGGCAAGAAGTCAGCCGCCAAACCCGAGGGCAAACAGCGCCTGCGTGATCGCAAACAGGTGGGCAAGCGCCGTACGACCGCAGCACCCAAGCCCCCTGCCGATTTGGCTGATGGCTTTATGCCGTTGAAGAAAAAACGTTCCGACAGCGACAGCTAATCCCGCGTTGTACTGCCACTGATGCCGGCCCGCTGCTTCCTGCAGTGACCGGCTTTCACCATCGCCTCCACCCCGACCTGTCCCCAGCGCATCAGAGTTCTCACCCAAAGAGCGATCGCTCTTTGTTGTTATAATCGCAACTTTATTTCGCAAAATCGACAACAAAAAGCATTATTTTTGCCCGAATCAGGCCACTGTTTTACATAATTGCAACAATCAAACTACATACATTCCCGCATTCACTGCTAGAATCCGCCTCCACCAGACTGCGTAAATATTAATCACTATCAGAATATGCAGGCTTGTTGACAACAAACAGGAACGACCATGTCTTCAACTTCACGAATTTTGTGTTCGCGTTTGCGTGAGCGCATCATGAGCGCCGAACAGGCCGCTGAACTGATCTCTCCCGGCGCCAACGTCGGCATGAGCGGCTTCACCGGTGCCGGTTACCCCAAGGCTGTACCCGCGGCGCTGGCCGAGCGTATTCGCCATCACAATGCCGCCGGCGGCAAACCGTTTCGGATCAATGTCTGGACCGGTGCCTCCACTGCTCCCGAGTTGGATGGCGCACTGGCGGAAGTGGATGGCATCGAAATGCGGCTGCCGTTCCAGAGCGACCCGATCTGCCGCGGGCGGATCAACAGTGGCACGATGGAGTATGTGGATTACCACCTATCTGAAGTGTCGCAATACGCCTGGTCAGGCTTTCTCGGCAAGATGGATATCGCCCTGATCGAAGTCGCCGGTATCCGCGAGGATGGCAGCCTGATCCCTTCTTCGTCCGTCGGCAACAACAAGACCTGGATCGAGCAGGCCGACAAAATCATTCTTGAGGTCAACGCCCAGCAAAACGCCAAGCTGGAAGGGATGCACGATATCTATTACGGTACCGCCCTGCCCCCCAATCGCAAACCGATCATGCTGACCCATCCGGCGGATCGCATCGGTGAAGCCTATCTGCACTGCCCTGTGGATAAAGTGATTGCAGTGGTGGAAACCTCGGCGGCGGATCGCAACTCCCCGTTCAAGGCACCGGATGCCACCTCCAGGCGGATCGCCGAGCACATTCTCGAATTCTTCCAGCGCGAGATCGAAATCGGTCGCCTGCCAAAAGAGTTGCTGCCGATTCAGTCCGGTGTGGGCAACATCCCCAATGCGGTACTGGAAGGGTTGGATGCAGGCCCGTTCAAGAACCTGACTGCCTTCACCGAAGTGATTCAGGACGGCATGCTGAAGATGCTCAAGTCCGGCACCCTGGGCGTTGCCTCGGCCACCGCCTTCTCATTGAGTCCCGACGGCATCCGCGAGTTCGATGAGAATATCGACCTGTACCGCGACAAGATCATTCTGCGCCAGCAGGACATCTCCAACCATCCGGAGCTTGCCCGTCGGCTCGGCATCATCGCCATGAACGGGCTGATCGAAGCCGATCTTTACGGCAACGTGAACTCGACCCACATCATGGGCAGCCGGATGATGAACGGTATCGGCGGTTCAGGGGATTTTGCCCGCAACGGCTATCTGTCGATCTTTGTCTCGCCCTCCACGGCCAAGGACGGCGCGATCTCCTCCATCGTGCCGATGGTGTCCCATGTGGATCACACCGAGCACGACGTGAAGATCATCGTCACCGAACAGGGTCTGGCGGATCTGCGCGGACTGTCACCCCGCCAGCGTGCCCATGCGATCATAAACAACTGTGCACATCCGGATTTCCGCGAACGCCTGCTGGACTATTTCAACCGCGCCTGTGCCAGCGGTCGCGGCATGCATACGCCACACCTGCTGGATGAAGCCCTGAGCTGGCACCAGCGCTACGAAACCGAGGGGCGGATGTAACCCGCCCCTCAATCCCGATGCTCTAAGCGTTTGGCGCCCCTCCTGAGGCGCCTTTTTTTGCTCAAACACCGCGATCAAGGCGCCGATAGAGCTCTGCCGGAAACCCCGCCGCCCTCATTCTTTCAACCACTGGCGCGTGATCATAGGTCAGTGCTTTCAAAACAACCTCATCCTGCTCGGGATCATAGATTGCGAACTGAGCTGAAGGGTACCCATTACGTGGCTGCCCGACCGAGCCCGGGCATATTAATGCGTGCTGGAAGTCACTCAGTGAAAGGCGTTCGTCAGTACGGTGACGATCCTGGCCTTCGGCGTCCCGCCCATACAGGCCCGGCATATGAGAGTGGCCATGAAAACAGAGCCGGCGCTGAAGCTCGCCCAGCTTGTCCAGATTCTCCCTGTAGGTCATCTCGTAAATATAACCATAGAAAAATTCAGGGTCCAAAGGGGACCCATGCAACGCCATCCACTGCGCAGTATCCAGCACCGGAGGCAGCCTCTTGAGCCACTTCAGCTGCTCATCCGAGAGCTGCTCCCGCGTCCACTCGGCCACATAACGGGCATTTTTTGACAGCCCCCGGTCAAAAGCCCCCAGGGCAATAGAATGATCATGGTTCCCCTTGATAATATAAAACCCGGAGCTCTGCAGCCGTTCCACCACTGCGATTGCATCGGGGCCGTAACCAACCAGGTCCCCCAGCACTACTCCCTGCTCTATTCCCTCCTGTTGCAACCAGTCAAGAACAGACTCAAGAGCTGGCATATTCGCATGTACATCCGCCAGTAAAGCCAACGGTCGAGCTGAATCCAGAGTTTGTTCGCTCCGGCCGCTCAGTACCTGTCCCTGAGCATTCAGGCCTGCTATGGAGTCGGCGTCAGGTACTGAAAGCTCTGCGGCATTCGGCATTGACCAGCCCATTGAAATCCTGCTGGTGTCACCTTTCTGCCCCCCCGGAGAATCGGTCAAGGTAGCGCAGATCAGATTGGCGATATCTCGTTTCTTGCCTGCCGGCATGAAGGCTGAGCGCAACTGATAGGCAATACTGGCGCGGTAGTTCAAATCTCCAAAAATCTGATCCAGTTGTTTGCCAAGATCCTTTGCCAAGGCTCTGGCAAAATCGCGGTCCAGCCAGTCCAGCTTGCGGATTAAGACGCCAAGCATCATTGAGAAGGAGATAAACTTGTCCCACTCATATAGTTCATCATCCACGTAAAAAAGCCCGCTATCGGCATCAAGAGCGTAGTTGGACAGCCCCTCATCCAATTTGACTTCAAATTCCTGTGCCTTTATCAAATACATTCTGAACATTTCGGAAAACGCCTGAAGAGCATCCGCTCGAGCCTGCTTAGTTCCCGGTTTTAACTCCAAAAACTTATGCAGTGGACGCAGCCGAGGCGTGATATTCCCTATCAATACTTCTTCATCCTGAAGCTTGACGCCATCCTGTTCAGAATATATATAAAACCAGGTTTTTTTCGGATGATGGATTTCCAGCTTGCATTCTCTTTCCAGCACTTTTCTCAGCCAGGGGTCGGCTTGCCGAGCGGTCAGCCTGAGGTCACGCCGAATTTTTACAACCTCATGATTGCTGGCATAAATTTGGGTCTCAGGGCGCCCGGTAAAATCACCGTTGACAGAGAGCATCCTGGCACCCTGTAACATCGTCTCGTGTATTTTCTCAGGACTAAAACCTTCATTTCTTCTGACTACACCCGCTATTTTAAGCTTTTTCTTCAGCATCAATTGACCCATGCATAATGAAAGAGCAGCAATCCATGCTGCTTGCTCTTTTTAAAAACTGGCAGCTATCAGGAAGGACAGAATTCTGCAATTTTAGGCAGATTGGTGCGGACTGCTGCCCAACCCATTCCCAGGTTGGTATTACGGCTGGTAATAAGCACAACCAGAGAATTAGGCTTTTCAGGTACCACCGCCATAAAATGATAGGTTTTTTCAGTACTCATCTGTACTTCCTGGATCATGTGGCGCACAGGCTGACCGCGCTGACTGGACAACAGCGACTCCACGGCTCGTACATTACGCCCGCGCATCATATCGACAGCGGCCGCCGCAACAGCTTCCAGATACGAAGAAGTAAAATAGGGGACATTATGGGCAACAGACAATAGCAGTCCGCTCTCCAGGTCAACTACAGCACATCCCAGAGCACCATCAACATCATTCACAATGCCCTGCATCATTTCATCCAATTTAGACATGATCTTTCAACTCACAATTCAAGATAATTGGTAATACATGCTACCGCTTTATTTTGCGCAGCACCCGATCCCATAAGCCAGAACTCGGCTTCTGGACTTCCTTTTTATCTTTTTTATTTTTTGTATCTTTAATAATCAATCCTTCGTAAAAGCAGGCCTCAACAAATCCCTTTACCTGCTCAACGTCCATACCAGTCCCCGCTGCTATATCGACCAGGCTTGCCTTATTTGTTCGCATAAAAGCGGCTACTTTAAGGTGTTCAGCCCTAAGTCCGGGAAGACTTACCGATGGCCATCCTGAAAGTCTAAAAACCGTATTTTCCGCATCAATTTCCAGGTTGTGAAAATTGGAGTGCAGAGCCATAAACCATTTTAAATTTGATAACGGCCTCTCAATAAAAATCTTCTTTTCCAATTCGGATAAAAGCCCGGCCTTATCAATGGCAGACATGTAAAACTTCTTGCTTAAAGAAACACCTTCCAGAAAAACTTGAATTTCAATACTCGAGTAAAATCGGCATTCTTCAAAATCTATCAGAACGACCTCACCTGACTGGATTAATATCTTATGGTAAAAATTATCACTTTTAACATCCACATTATGGATATATTCCGCAATAGTTCCTAGCCAGGACCGCTTTTCCCTGCTCAAGCCTTTCCCTGATGATTCCAGGCTGTTGCTGATTTCCGAACCCAATTTCACTGATGTCTGCCCCTCCGGCTGATCCATCACGTGGGTCAACGTGGGAACACTGGCAGTATTTTTAACAGGCACCCGGGGCAC
Source organism: Marinobacterium sp. BA1 (assembly GCF_041155135.1). Classification (NCBI taxonomy): domain Bacteria; kingdom Pseudomonadati; phylum Pseudomonadota; class Gammaproteobacteria; order Oceanospirillales; family Oceanospirillaceae; genus Marinobacterium; species Marinobacterium sp. BA1. The sequence continues at coordinate 3,844,788 of NZ_BAAFHC010000001.1, read as the reverse complement.
AGGGCGAAGCCTGTTCGAATGTTTCTCAAGCCAGGTATCTACCTGATTAAGAACGCTGACCAGTTCAGAAAAGATCGGAACGCCACTGGAGTCCATACCCAGAACAAAAAAACCATCCTCCGGTTTTAACTCTGCTGTACTATTACTTTTCAGATCGGTACAGCAGATCAGAGGCCTGAAATTCCCTGTCTTCTGATAATCCTCTTGCCTGCACAGCCAAACATCTGCATGCTCACGCCGAGGTTCCAGAACCCAGCTTGAGTTCAGCCGGATCTCGGCCAGTACAAGTACCGAGAGTAAGTTTTCCCTGTCCATCCCACATAACCCCTCAAAATAGAGGGATATTTCCCTTGTTGGCTCCATATCCTTCACTCTGCGTTGAAACAGGTCTCAGCTCGAAGAAATTACAAAACGAGCCGCTAAAGTTAAAATTCAATTTAATTTAAATTTGATGTAGTAAAAACGAACAGGCAACTCAGGTCATAAACCAATTGCAACAACCACATTATAAAACCTGATATCGGATTAACAATATCTAAAACCTCAAATATTTCAAGCAGGTATGATTTTATTAAAAGATATGAATGTATCAAATTAAAGACATAGAAATCATTATTCCCTGATAGAATTTATGGTTTGCAAGCGAATAGAGACATTATTTCATTCCCCTGATATATCCACCTGTCTGAATTAATTCAAGCCGCAACTCATTTTGTACACCTATCAAACCTTTTCTTTTGGTCATTACCTGACCGGTGCATCTTTGCATGCTTGATACCCCTGAAGGCGACAGAGCAGACGAGGGACAGAGGCTTTCTACGCACATCCTTTTTCAGCACCATTCAACTACGCTGTCAGTCAGGGATCTGTTAGATTTGAGTACAGGGCCATACAGCTGAAGGGGGAGATCAGGCACCATGCACAGCACGCAATTCCTACACATGCTGATCGCCCTGGCTCTGGGCATGCTAATCGGCCTCCAGCGCGGCTGGCACGAGCGCAACACCCCGGCCGGGGGCCGCATTGCCGGCATTCGGACCTTCGGCCTGCTGGCACTGTGTGGTGCTCTGGCAGGCATTCTCTCCTCCCCTCTGGGCCCCGGCATCGCCATCGCCATGGGGCTGGCAGTGACGCTGCTGCTGGGGCTGGCGCACTGGCTCGATTCGAATGATGACCACGACTACGGCATGACCACCGTTGTGGCCGGGATCGTCACCTACCTGACCGGCCTGCTCACCGTACTGGGTGACCTGAGCCTGGCCGTTGCCGTGGCGGTCATCACCACCATCGTGCTGCACTTCAAGCAGACGCTGCATCAGGCGCTGGAGCATCTGAGCGACAGCGAGATGCGCGGTATCCTGCAGCTGGCACTGATCTCGGCCGTACTGCTGCCGGTACTGCCCAACCAGAGCTACGGCCCTTGGGATGCACTCAACCCCTACGAAATCTGGCTGATGGTAGTGCTGATCGCCGGTATCAGTCTGGCGGCCTACTTTGCCATGCGCCTGACCGGGCCCGACAAGGGGGTGATGATTACCAGCATTCTGGGAGGGCTGGCATCCAGTACCGCACTGACCCTGAGTCTGGCACGCATGAATGCCCGCGTGCCCATGCCTCGGCTGCTGGCCTGTGGCATTCTGCTGGCCTCGGCCATCATGTATCCACGCATTCTGCTCGAAGTGGCTGTGATCAACCCCGAGTTACTGCCGCCGCTCCTGCCTCCGATGCTGGCCATGATGCTGGCCTGCGTAATCAGCGCAGTGTGGCTCTGGATCAAACGAGAACCCTATACAGAAGTGGATACCAGCAAGCTCTCGACACAGCCCTTCCAACTGATCCCGGCCCTTCAGTTCGGCCTTTTACTGGCGGCCATCCTGCTGATCGCTCACGGCATTCGAGAGCATATGGGCGAGCAGGGGCTGTGGCTGGTGTCCATTGTCGCCGGCCTGACCGATGTTGATGCCATCACGCTGACGCTGGCTCGCATGGCACAGGACAGCATCGGCAGCGAAACGGCCGTCACCGGAATTACCCTGGCCGCGATCACCAACACATTGGTCAAGGGTGGTCTGGCACTGTTTGCCGGCCATGCTTCACTGTGTCGCCCGCTCTGGCCCGGCTTGCTGTTCGCAGTTGCCCTGGCACTGCTAACCTTATGGATACTCTGAATCCGCAATCAATGGATGCTGACATGCACGAGACCTTGCTGAAACCCGAACAGTTGCGCCATCGCTGTGACCTTGAAGCGCTGGGCATCACCTCAACCACCGATATCACGCCGGACTACTCGGTTCTGGGGCAATCACGGGCGCTGGACGCGATTCAGTTTGCCATCGGCATGGATCATCCCGGCTACAACATTTTTGTCAGCGGCTCTACCGGCGTCGGCAAACGGGAGCTGGTATCCCGCATCGTCAGCGCCGAGGCCGCCAGCGGTGAAGAACCGAGTGATTGTTGCTACATCCACAATTTCGACCGCCCCAACCAGCCGTTCAAACTGATCATGCCCCGAGGCATGGGGCAAAACCTGCATGAAGATCTTCGCAAGCTGATTGAAGTCCTGCTGCTGCGTGTTCCGGCGCAGTTTAAAAGTGATGAATATCGTAACCAGCTGCAGCAACTGAACGACGAGTTTCAGGCGCGAGAGGAGCAAAACTTCAAGGCACTGGGGCAAAAGGCGCGCGAGTCCGGTATCACTCTGATGCGTACTCCCGGTGGTTATACGCTGGGGCCAGTACGTGACGGCAAGCTGATGACGCCGGATCAGTTCAACCAACTGCCGGAGGAAGAGCGGGCCAGAATCAAGGCGGCGGTGGACGAGCTGAATGAGGAACTGACCGAGCTGGTGCATGAGGTTCCAAAAATGCATCAGGAACATCAGGCACGCATCCGCGAGCTGGAGCAGGAAACCACACAGGGTGTCATAGACCCGGCACTGAATAATCTCCGGCAGAAATACGGCAGCCATACCGAAGTGCTCGACTTCCTCGATACCATCCATCAGGACATGATTGAGAATGTGGACGACTTTTTCCCCTCTGAAGAAGAGGAGCGTGCCCCGCTGCACAAACGTGCCCGCTCCGGTAAGTTCCGCCGTTATCAAATCAATGTGCTGGTGGGGCATGAGAAAAACGGCGGTGCGCCCGTTGTCTACGAGGACATTCCCAGCTACCAGAATCTAATCGGTCGAATTGAGTACGAAGCCCACTTCGGCACTTTGAGCACCGATTTCAGCCTGATCCAGCCCGGTGCTCTTCACCGCGCCAACGGCGGCTACCTGGTGGTGGATGCCCAGAAACTGCTCTCCTTCCCTTTTGCCTGGGAGGGCTTGAAACGTGCCCTGCGCAACCGTGAGATTCGCATCGACCCGCTGGAAAAGATGTACGGCATCAGTGGCACCCGCTCGCTGGAGCCGGAGCCGGTACCGCTCAATGTGCGCGTGGTGCTGATCGGAGACCGGCGCCTCTACTATCTGCTCAAGCATTACGATCCGGAGTTCACCACCCTGTTCAAGGTCTATGCCGACTTCGCCGAAGGCTTTGATCGTGACCGCGAGAACCTGCAGGGCTATATCGGCCTGATCGCCATGCTGGTACGTGAAGAGGGTCTGACGCATTTTGACCGCAGTGCGCTGGAAGCGGTGATCGAGCACAGCTCGCGCCAGATGGACGACAGCGAAAAGCTGTCGCTTAACCGCGGGCAACTGATCGACCTGCTGCGCGAGTCCAGTTTCTGGGCCTTGCGCCAGGGCGCATCACAGACCGGTCGCAGCCATGTGCAGAAAGCGATTGAGCAGCAGCGCTACCGTAGCAGCCAGTATTCCGAACTGCTGCAACAGCAGATCGAACGCGGCACCCTGATCGTCAACACCAGCGGCAGCGCCGTTGGGCAAGCAAACGGATTGTCGGTATTCCAGCTGGGCGATCAACGCTTCGGCAAACCCAGTCGAATATCGGCCACCGCCAGAATGGGTACGGGGCGCATGCTGGATATCGAGCGTGAAATCAAACTGGGGGGGCCGCTACACTCCAAGGGAGTGATGATCCTCGGGGCTTGCATCGGTGCCCGTTATGCCCGTAACCAGCCTCTTTCACTCAACGCCAGTCTGGTGTTCGAACAGTCCTATGGCCCGGTGGATGGCGACAGTGCTTCCGCCATCGAGCTTTGCGTGCTGTTGTCCGCCATCACAGGTTTGCCGCTGAAACAGAGTTTTGCCATTACCGGCTCGATCAACCAGCATGGTGAAATTCAGGCAATTGGCGGCGTCAACGAAAAAATCGAAGGCTTCTTTGAGCTGTGTTGCTCCCGTGGGCTGGATGGCAGTCATGGCGTCATCATTCCGGCCAGTAACGAGCCACATCTGATCCTGAGTGAAGAAGTAGTGGATGCCTGTCGCGAAGGGCAGTTTTCCATTCACGCTGTCAGCCAGTTGGATCAGCTGATTGAACTGCTGTTCGGACGAGAAGCCGGGGCTGCCGACCGTGAAGGGCGTTACCCACCCTCTACGGTAAACGGCATCGTGCAGCTGCAACTGTCAGACTGGGCAGAACAGGCGCGCAAGCTCGCCGCCAAGGGAGATGACTAGTCTTGTAAACCTTTTACTCACGCCACAGGCAGGAGGATTCAAACGATGAACGCAGATGAGGTGACACAAACCCTTACACTGGGGTCGAAACAATATACTTACAGCAGTCTGAAACAGGCTGCCGACTCATTGGGTGATATCAGCCGACTGCCCTGTTCACTCAAGGTACTGCTGGAAAATCTGCTGCGCCATATCGATACCGATGCGGTACAGCTTGAAGATCTGCAGGCACTGGTGGACTGGCAGCATCAAGGCGGCCACTCCGAGCGTGAGATCGCCTACCGCCCGGCTCGTGTATTGATGCAGGACTTTACCGGCGTTCCCGGTGTGGCTGACCTGGCCGCCATGCGTGATGCCGTTGCAGCGCTCGGGGCCGACCCACAACAGGTCAATCCGCTGTCGCCAGTGGACCTGGTGATCGACCATTCGGTGATGGTGGACCATTTTGCCAGCGCCGATGCCTTTCATGACAACGTCAAACTCGAAATGGAGCGCAACCACGAGCGTTATGCATTCCTGCGCTGGGGTCAGACCGCGTTTGACAACTTCCGCGTTGTACCACCGGGCACCGGCATCTGCCATCAGGTCAATCTGGAGTATTTGGGTCAGACGGTTTGGCGTGAGGAACGCGACGGCACAACCTGGGTTTACCCGGACACACTGGTGGGGACCGATTCCCACACCACCATGATCAACGGCCTTGGCATTCTGGGTTGGGGCGTGGGCGGCATTGAGGCCGAGGCCGCGATGCTGGGGCAGCCGATCTCCATGCTGATTCCCGAGGTTGTAGGCTTCAAGCTCACCGGCGCGCTGCGCGAAGGGATCACCGCCACCGACCTGGTCCTGACCGTGACCGACATGCTGCGCAAACATGGGGTGGTGGGCAAGTTCGTCGAGTTCTACGGCGACGGTCTGGCGCAGTTGCCACTGGCCGACCGCGCCACTCTGGCCAATATGGCGCCCGAATATGGTGCTACCTGCGGTTTCTTCCCGGTGGACGAGGAAACCCTGCGCTACCTGCGTCTGTCCGGTCGCAGCGAGGAGCAGGTTTCGCTGGTCGAGGCTTACTGCAAGGAACAGGGCCTGTGGCGCAACACAGGCGATGAGCCGATTTTTACCTCAACACTGGAGTTGGATCTGGATACCGTAGAAGCGTCGTTGGCAGGCCCGAAGCGACCTCAGGATCGAGTCGCGCTGAGCCAGCTGAAATCTCGTTTTGACGAGTTGATGGCGCTGAACCTCAGTGCCCCTCCAGCCGATGCAGTGAGCGATCTGGAAGCCGAAGGTGGGCAGACCGCACCGGGCACTCAGGGTGGAGCGGACGTTGAATACGCCGGAGAACGTTTCCGACTCAATCATGGTGCGGTGGTCATTGCCGCCATTACCTCTTGTACCAACACCTCAAACCCCGGCGTCATGCTGGCGGCGGGACTGCTGGCCCAGAAGGCCATCAACCGGGGCCTGAAACGCAAGCCCTGGGTCAAAAGCTCACTGGCACCCGGCTCCAAGGTCGTGACCGAGTACCTGCAGGCAGCAGGGCTGAACACCGCACTGGATCAGCTGGGCTTCAACCTTGTGGGCTACGGTTGTACCACCTGTATCGGCAACTCCGGCCCGCTGCCGGAACCAATCGAAATCGCGGTACGCGAACAGGATCTCACGGTGGCATCCGTACTTTCCGGTAACCGCAACTTCGAGGGCCGTGTTCACCCTGCCGTCAAAACCAACTGGCTGGCTTCACCACCGCTGGTGGTTGCCTTTGCGCTGGCTGGTCGGGTGGATATCAACCTGTCCGATGAGCCGCTCGGAACAGACCAAGATGGCAAACCGGTCTACCTGAAAGAGATCTGGCCCAGCCAGGCCGAGATTGCCGAAGCACTGGAGCGGGTCAACACCGAGATGTTCCAGCGTGAATACGCGGCAGTTTTTGATGGCGATGCTCAGTGGCAGGCGATTGAAGTGGCCACCGGCAAAACCTATGACTGGCCCGAGTCCAGCTATATACAACAACCGCCGTTCTTCAACGGCATGAGCCGCGAGCCTGACCCGGTACGGGACATCACATCTGCTCGTATTCTTGCTCTCTTGGGCGACTCCGTGACCACCGATCATATTTCCCCGGCCGGTGCGATCAAACCGGACAGCCCTGCCGGTCGCTACCTGCAGCAACTTGGAGTAGCGCAGAAAGACTTCAATTCCTACGGCTCTCGCCGTGGCAACCATGAAGTGATGATGCGTGGCACCTTTGCCAACGTACGTATTCGTAACGAGATGCTGGACGGGGTAGAAGGGGGTGAAACCCGCCATTTCCCCAGTGGTGAACAGTTGTCGATTTACGATGCGGCCATGCGCTATCAACAGGACGGACGCGAATTGGTGGTGATCGCTGGCAAGGAATATGGCACCGGCTCGTCACGCGACTGGGCCGCCAAGGGTACGCGTCTGCTCGGCGTGCGAGCGGTAATAGCCGAGTCATTCGAGCGTATCCACCGCTCCAATCTGCTGGGAATGGGGGTATTGCCGCTGGAGTTTGTCGATACCGACCGCAGGCAGCTGAACCTGACCGGCGAGGAAGAGATCAGTCTGACCGGGCTGGATCAGCTCAAGCCACAGCAGCAGCTGACCTTGAGCATCCGCTACCCTGACGGACGCGATGTTCAGGCCAGCGTGCGCTGCCGCATCGATACCGGCAACGAGCTGGCCTACTTCCGCCATGGCGGCATTCTGCACTATGTGCTGCGCCGGATGATCGGCGCTGCCTGATCAGGTTCGGAAGTGCACCACCATATCGTGCATTTCCACCGCCAGCCGTGACAGTTCGCGGCTGGCGGCACTGGTCTGGTTGGCACCGGCAGCGGTCTGGGTGGACAGATCACGGATGTTGACCAGATTCTGATCCACTTCACGGGCGACTTGTGCCTGCTCTTCAGCGGCACTGGCGATCACCAGATTGCGGTCATTGATCTGGCCAATTGACTGGAAGATCTCTTCCAGGGCGGTTGAGGCAGCATTGGCCCCCTGCAATGTGCGTTCGGCGCGCTCACGGCTGGTTTGCATCGACTGCATCACGTTGTCGGTACCTTCACGCATCGCCTGAATCAAGCGCTCAATCTCCGAGGTGGAAGACTGTGTACGCTGTGCCAGCGTGCGCACCTCATCCGCCACCACAGCAAAACCGCGCCCGGCCTCTCCCGCCCGCGCCGCTTCGATCGCTGCGTTCAGCGCCAGCAGGTTAGTTTGCTCCGCCACATTGTGGATTACATCCAGAATCTGACCGATGTTGCGACTGTGCTCGGCAAGCTCACCGACCTGTTTGGCTGTATGCTCCACATCTTCCGCAACCGCATGGATATCGGTAGTGGTAATACGCACCCCTTCACGGCACTGCACCGCCAGTTGATTAGATGCCTGCGATGCTTCGGAAGTGGTCACCGCGTTGACGGCCACATCATCCACCGCCGTGCTCAACTCTGTTATGGCCGTGGCGGCCTGCTGTAACTGATCACTCTGTTGCTGCAGGCCGCGCTGGCTTTCATCGGTCACCGAATTAAGCTCTTCCGCCGCCGATGCCAGCTGGCTGGATGACTCCATCAGCGAGCGGATCATGCTGCGCTTGGTCTGCTGCATCTCCTGCAACGAACGGAACAGATCACCGATCTCATTACGGCTTGCGGTATCAATTGCACGGGTCAGGTCGCCCGATGCGATCGCCTGAAAATGGCTTTGCGCCAGCAGCAGCGGGTCGATCACCTGACGCCGCACAAACCACAGGCTCAGACTCACCAGCAGGAGTGCCAGCAAAGTCACCGCTATCGCTTCTCCCGTGGCCAGATGGTAGGTGCCTTCCGCTGCTTCCATGCGCTTGGCGTTGTTGATACGCATCTGTTGCTGAAACTCCAACAGCGCCGCATAGTAACCCTCACTGGCGTCCCGGGCTTCCAGGTTCGCAGCCAGGAATGCGTCGCGGTTACGGGCCTCCAGCGCCTTGTTCAGACGCTCAATCGCCTGTTGGAACTGTGCGAAACGGCGCTCCATCTGCTGCGCGATCGGCCGGATCAAGTCAGACTTTTGCGCAACAACAAAGGGCTGGAACAGCTCGGCCGCTTCCCGCGCAAAGCGCACCGAAGCATCATGACTGAAGCGGGCATTGTCCAGATTACCGTTCTGGTATTCGGCTTCGGCACCAATCACCGCGAGCCGGGCACGCAGCACAGTGATCAGGGTGTTGGTGACAGGCACCGTTTGCTCACGCGTGATCCGATCCAGTTCGGCCAATGCACGATGAGCATCACGGGCGGCCAGCCAGGCGTTGATACTGGTCAGAACGAGTACGGCACTGAAGGTCAGCAGAATGACCAGCAGTGCCGTACGAATTTTTATATGGTTGAGTTTCATGAGGGCCTTCTAAACTGTTGTTTAAATGCGACTGTAAACGATTAGGATTTTCGCGTATTCAGTCGCAGAAGGCACAACTCAAATCAGCAACGCTGTGTTGCAGCCTCAGGCTGCTTCCTGGCCCTGCTGCGTCAGCCAGTGATTGATGGCACCAATACCCTCCAGTACCGGCTGTGCAACTTGCTCCAGATCGGCATCCGGCTGCAGCGCCAAGTCGCCATCAAAGTTCACATAGGAGAGCCGCGCGACCAGTTCCTGCGCCGGCATGCCGAATGCCGTGCCCGGCAGCAGGGCAACACCGGCCTCTTCCAGCAGCGCTGTGCAGAGCTGATCCGAGCCGTGGATTCCACGTCGTGCCAGCTGGTCACGCCAAGCGGCAAAGTCCGGGAACAGGTAAAAGCCGCCTTCAGGTGAAGCAGTGGCAACACCCGCCTCGTTCAAACGGGCTGCAGCCGCGTTGCCGATCAGGCTCAACACTTCACGCTCACTCGCTACATAGGCCTGAACATCCGGCCCAAATGTATAGGCCTCGATGGCGGCATACTGCACAGGAGAGCTGACGCAGGACCAGGTCTCGGATGCCACACCAAGCAGACGCGGCAACAGATTTCCCGCCAATGCTTCAGGCACATGCATAACGCCCAGGCGCCAGCCACCGGCTCCACACCACTTGGACAGCCCACCGGTTACCAGTGTGCCTTCCGGATAGTAGCGCGCCAGTGAACGATGCTGACCTGTATGGTTGAGCATGCCGTAGATCTCATCACTGATCACCAGAATGTTGTAGCGTCGCATCACACCAACCAGCGCCTGCAGTTCGGCTTCGCCGTAGGTGGTGCCACTGGGGTTGCCTGGATAGTTTAGCACTAGAATCAGCGGCAGTTCGGGCTGCTCACGCGCGGCACAGAACTTCTCCAGCTGCTCGGCGCTCAGTCGCCAATGACTTTCTGCTGTGGTCTGCAGCCGATGTACCGCATGACCAGCCAAATGCGCCTGCGGCTCATAGGAAACCCAGCTGGGAGAAATCAACAGCACTTCGGCGCGAGTAAACGCCGCCATCACTGCATAAATCAGCAGCTTGCTGCCCGGACCTACCAGTACACGCTCAGCCTGCCAGTCCACACCATCCTGTTCTCGATGAAATGTGGCTACAGCTTCACGCAGAGGCTTCAGCCCTTGCACCGGCAGGTAGGATTTGTCTGCGGCGTGCTCGCTCAGGCGTGTCGACACCTCCGCCGGCACCGGAAAGGGTGACTGGCCAAAACCGAAACGAAACACCTTGCGGCTGGCTTCAAGTGCACCGGATCGCTCGTTGATCAGCAGTGTTTCAGAGTGGTTGATGGGGCGAAGATAGGCATCGACTAACATGATTGCGGGTCCTGTGGGTATTGATATGTGGGGTAATATGGACCAGCTGAAAATCTTTTCAATAATGGACTATCATATGGAAAATTATTTTCATATTTCAGATGGATTTTCCACCAGATTCCTTATTTATCTTTTATTTTCATAAAGATATGAATATGAGGCAAAAACGGGATAAAAAGGAATAAAAATGCGATGAGCACCCCTTTCACCTTTCCACCCGGCTCGCTGGCTCAGCTGCGCAAGCTGCCATCCCTGCTCAAGCGCGGCGAGTTGCAGCTGCCAATGGGCAAACGGCTGCTGAACGCGCTCTGTCTGATGCTGGATGATCCTCGCCTGGTCGCGACCCAAAGCATCACCGAGCTGGCACAAGCTACGGGGGTCAGCCCCGCCTCCCTGACCCGGCTGGCCAAGCTGCTGGGCTTTACCGGTTTTGTGCAGTTTCAAGCCCTGTTCCGTCAGGCTCTGAGCCAACCGGGACGCTACTACAGCGCACAGGCCAGCGCACTGGTGAGCGGTGATCAAAATGCAAGTATATCCAGCCGGGTCGGTCAGCATCTGCAGCGTCAGATCCACAACCTGACCCAAAGCGCCGGCCAACTGAATGAAGAGCAGCTGCTGACGGCTGCCGGGATGCTGGTCAAGGCGCGCCGTATCCGTGTGGCGGGGCGGCGTCAGTCATTCGGCTTGGCGGTAATATTCAGTTACATGCTGGGACTGATTCGCGATGATACGGCGGTGGTCGGCGCGGCCGGAGAAGGTCAGGCGCAGGCGCTGGCCGAGCTGGGCAAGCGCGACCTGCTAGTGATGTTCGGTTCCGAGCCGTACAGTCGGGATTCGGTGATGCTTGCCCAGGTGGCACATCAATATGGCCTGCCCCTGCTGACCCTCACCGACAGCCATCACTCCCCCTTGGCACAGCTGGCCGATTGTACCCTGATCAGCTCTGGCGACAGTCCGCTGTACACCAACAGCATGATTGCCAGCCAGTTTTTGAGTGAAACCCTGTTGCTGCAAACGGCCCGCCTGCTCGGTGAAGATGCGGTGAAACGGCTGAGCCTGCGAGAGGAGTTAATCAATCGACTGAATGACGAATTTTAATACCGGCTTCCGCCAGACCTTCCGTCTGATCCACAACTTCAAGGATAGACTGGGTCTCCAGTACCTCAGTGTAAAGCCGATAACCGTTACGCCCATCCTGTTTAGCCGCATAGAGCGCGGCATCAGCCTGCCGCAGCACCTCTTCATGGTCTTCGGTGTGGGTCAGACTGGCACCAATACTGAAGGTCATGCTCAGGGATGCACCACAGGGTGTTCTGACTACCTGACCGCGGATTACTCGCAGCAGACGCTCACAGATATGTTCGACCAAGCCCCTGTCTGCATCACGGATCATGATCAGGAATTCGTCTCCCCCCCAGCGTGAGGCCGCGTCATACTCACGCAACACCGAGCGCAACACCGTCGCCACCACCACCAGGGCTTCATCGCCGACAGCATGACCGTAGCGATCATTGATCTCCTTAAACAGGTCCAGATCGATCCAGATGATGCCCAGTGGACGACCTTCGCGGGCACTGCGCTTGAGCTCTTCCCGCAAACGCTGATCCATTCCGCGTCGGTTCAGCAAGCCGGTCAATGGGTCGGTCTGGCTGAGCTGGTTCAGCGCTTCGGTCCGCTCCTGTACCTTCTGCTCAAGGTTGGTGCGCGCCTCGTATACCTCACGACTCATTTTTTCGAACTCTTCCACCAGCCGTGCGACTTCACCACTGGCACGCACATTCAGTGGCTCGCCGGTGTATTCTCCCTTACGGAAACGTCGAATGGCCCGGTCCAGCGCTTGAAGAGGCTCCAGCACCACCCGGCCCAGTACAATGTGAAACACCAGTACCGTAATCAGCAGCGAAATACCAAATATCATCAGAATGGAGTTAAACCGGCTTAGCGGCAGCAAACGGTGCAGGTCCATCAGGGTGACTTCATACCAATCAATATCAGGCAGATACGCCACCCCGGCAAGATAGCGTTTGCCATCGAGGGTGACAAACCGACTGATCACTTCCTGGGGATCTTCCTTCACCTGCGCCATGGCCTGCTTCAACTGTGTGTAGTCTTCGCCCGGCATCATTACGCTCAAACGGCTCTGTTCGTTGTCACTCTTGGTGAGACTGGCAAAATCGATCATCGACTGATCACGATACAGCTGGATCGCGCCCTGATGATTCACGAACAGACTGGTGATGCCCTCTTCACCGCTGTCGACAATATCATTGAGGAAACTACTGAGATTAAGGCCGGTACCGGCAACTCCCAGAACCTCACCCGAGGGATTACGCAGCAGCACATCCACCCATAGCTTGGTAACGCCGAGGTGAGCATCAGGGTTAACATTGATATGCAGGTCGCGGTTCTGCTCGATCAAATCGAAGAACCAGCGATCTGCCGGCTCAGAGGCACTGAGCCGGTAACGCATCTGGTCGCCGGCAAACTCGTTTTCGGCATTGTTGTAATAATAGTGCCCATTGCGCAATATACCGAGGAAATAGTTGCTGTCGGTAAAGCTTTCGCGGTAACGCTCCAGCTCCATCAAGCCATGATACTCGGCGAGGATGTTATCCGGGTCTTCCAGCCATTCGATCAACACCGGTGAGCTCGACAGCTGACGTGCAAGCACGATCTCACGCAGCAGCGGTTGCAGCACCCGCTCCTTATCGTAAAGAACCTGCTTTTCAACGTATCTGAGCGCCCACTCCGTAATGATCCGTTCTGCCAGGGTCTGAACCGAGATCCAGACAGCAGCGGCTGACGCAAGAATCAGTACGACTGCGAGGAGGCTGAGCCTTGATTTAAGATTCAACCAGCACTTCTCCCCTTCCTCGACCCTGAGGGTGTGTCACTATCTGGTGACATATGAATGTATTGAATGACTATAGATGATAACTGATCGGTTAACCGAGAAAAGTAAAAAATCCGCTCAATGAAAAATCTTTTCCCTTTATAAGACATTTCTTTCGCGCATTGCCTCAAGGGCACCACTGATCCAGTGTATCCAGATAGTTGGCCCGCTCCCAGCCGGAGGGGTCCTCGGCACGGGCATAACTGACACTGCCGCGCAGCTGATCCAAAGATTCATATTCATGTTGATCCAGCCAGTTCAGGATCGTGTCCCGCATCTGCTTCAGCACACCCTCTCCCTGCTGCATCAGCACGCTGGCCAATTGAGCGACTTCGGCACCGACGAGCTGAGTGCGAATAACATCTTCACCGGTATGCACGCCACCGGTAATCGCCATATCCAGCGCCACTTGAGCACGGATGATTGCAGCCCAGCGCAGACGCTCATTCAACTCGGCCGGGCTGGACAGCTGCAATTGGGGTTTTATCTTCAGCGTATCCAGATCCAGCGTTGGCTCAATAAAGCGGTTGAACAGGACCACCGCATCAGCACCCGCTTCACGCAACAGGTTCACCATATGCACCGGGCTGGAAAAGCGGGACGACAGCTTCACCGCCAGCGGCAACTGCGGTACGGCTGACCGTACTGAGGTGAGGATATCCAGATAACGCTGTTCCACTTCGGCGCCGCTCTCGCGTACCGAAGCCGCTATATGATAGATGTTCAGCTCAAGTGCATCGGCGCCGGCCTCTGCCAGTTGCACGGCATGCTCTGCCCAGCCGTCTCGGCTGACCCCGTTGAGGCTGGCGATCACAGGTACTTTCAGGCGCGACTTCATACTCTGTAGCCGTTCGAGATAATGCTCTTCAGCGGTACGGAAGGCATCAGGTACGGGCAGGAAATCATCCGATTCAAAGTGCCCTATTTCCTGTTCATACAAGAAATGATGCAGCAGCTCATGGTCACGGCTGCACTCCTCCTCAAACAGGCTGTGCATGACAATGGCCGCAGCCCCTGCATCTTCGAGCCGACAGGCGCCATCCAGTGTGGCCGTCAACGGTGAAGCTGAAGGTACCAGTGGACTATCCAGTTCAAACCCCAGATAGCGGGTATGCAATCGCTTACTCATTCTGGCCTCCTGTTTCCGGCTCTGTGCCGGCAGGCGCACTCTCTGCCGATGCACTTTCTACGGCGGACCAGCTCAGTCCGGCCAATTGTTCATAGCGGTGGTAGCGTTCGTTAACCTCCCTCTGGGCCTGCTCCAGAAACACCTTGGACGCTTCGGGGTTGGCCCGTGCAAGCATGCTGAAACGCGCCTCGGAACGGGCGAACTGAGCATAGGGGATGGAAGGCGGTTTGGAATCCAGCTTGAGCGGATTCTCGCCCTGCTCGGCCCGGCGCGGGTCGTAGCGGAAGAGTGGCCAGTGACCGGATTCCACCGCCAGGCGCTGATGCTCATGGTTGTCGCCAGCCAGATTAAAACCATGCGCAATACAGGGTGAATAAGCGATGATCAGTGAAGGACCGTCCCAGCTTTCAGCCTCCTGAAAGGCGTGCAATGTCTGCATATCCTTGGCGGCATAGGCAACATGAGCGACATAGACGTGCTCGTAATCCATGGCGATACGGGCTAGATCCTTCTTCGCCACCGGCTTGCCGCCGGCGGAAAACTTGGCGACGGCACCGCGCGGCGTCGCCTTGGAAGTCTGGCCACCGGTATTGGAATAGACCTCGGTATCCAGCACCAGAATATTGACGTTACGACCGGACGCCAGCACATGATCAAGCCCACCGTAGCCAATATCGTAGGCCCAACCATCACCACCGATAATCCAGACACTGTGACGACACAGTTTGTCTGCCAAGTGATAGAGCTCATGCGCACGCAAGTCATCCATTCCCTGCAGGCACTGGCGCAGCCTCGCAACCCGCTCTCGCTGGGCACGGATACCGGCCTCATCGTTCTGATCAGCCTGCAGCAACTCCTCCACCAGGTGCGCTTCCAGTCGGTCACTCAAGGCCTGCAGCAGCTCAATAGCGTATTCCGTTTGCTTGTCCAGCGCGGCCCGCATGCCGAGGCCAAATTCGGCGTTGTCTTCAAACAGGGAATTGTTCCAGGCAGGTCCACGCCCTTCCGCGTTCATCGTCCAGGGAGTAGTCGGCAGGTTGCCGCCATAAATAGACGAACAGCCAGTGGCGTTGGCAACCAGCATGTGATCACCGAACAGTTGGCTGAGCAGCCGAATGTAAGGCGTCTCACCACAGCCGGAGCAGGCGCCACTGAACTCGAACAGCGGCTGCATCAGCATGGATCCTTTCATGGTGCTGGCCTTGAGCCCGGTACGGTCAAACTCCGGCAGCTGGCGGAAAAACTCCCAGTTAGCCCGTTCACGTACCAGGATATCGTCCTTGGGAACCATGTTCAGCGCCTTACGGCTCTGGTTCGATTTGTCATGAATTGGGCATATCTCGACACAGAGGGTACAGCCAGTGCAATCATCAGGCGAGATCTGATAACTGATCAATGTACCCTCAGGGAAGTCTTTCGCGCCTTTGATCGGCACTGCCTTGAAGCCCTCAGGCGCCCCTTTCACCAGTGTCTCGGGAAACGCCTTGGAACGGATCACCGAGTGCGGGCAGACAAATACGCATTTACCGCAGTGGGTACAGAGCTCCTCTTCCCATTGCGGCAACTCAAGTGCCAGATCCCTCTTTTCATAGGCCGCCGTGCCACTGGGCCAGGTACCGTCGATGGGCACCCGGCTGACCGGTACCCGGTCGCCGCGCCCAGAAATCAACTCTGCCGTGACTTCGCGCACAAAAGTAGTCGCGTCAGCAGCATTCACTTGGTGCATCGGTATCAGGCTCTGTGCCTGATCCGGCACGTCAAAGGGCTGCAAATGTGCCAGCGCATTGTCGATGGCTGCAATATTCATCTGTGCAATACGCGCGCTGCGCTTGCCGTAGGTGGACTCAACAGCGGCTTTTACCTGCGCAATCGCCTCATCCCTTGGCAGAATATCGGTCAGCGCAAAAAAGCAGGTCTGCATGATGGTATTGATGCGTTTGCCAAGCCCGACATCAGCCGCCACTTGATAGGCATCGATCAGCCAAACCTTCAGCTGCCTGTCGATCATCTGCCGCTGCACCGGCTGCGGCAGCGACTGCCAGAAAACCTCTCCCGTCAGAGGCGTATTGATCAGCACGGTGGCTTTCGGTTTTGCCTTTTCCAGCATCGGATAGCGATCCAGAAAAACGGGCTGATGACAGCCAACAAAATCAGCCTCACCGCTTTGAACCTCGTAGGCCGAGCGTATTGGCTCAGGACCAAAACGCAGATGCGAGACGGTGACCGCACCGGATTTCTTCGAATCGTAGACAAAGTGCCCCTGCGCAAACCGACCTGGCTTTTCTCCGATAATGCGAATGCTGTTCTTGTTGGCGGATACCGTTCCGTCTGCTCCCAGGCCGTAAAAAACGGCCTGCACCTGCTGTCTCGCGGCACGGTTGCGAAAGCTTTCATCCCAACGCAGGCTCAGGCGCGTGACATCGTCGTCAATACCGATGGTAAATTCACGCTTGCCTTCCGGGCGGGCCAGATGGTCGAACACCGCCTTGACCATGCCGGGAGTAAACTCCTTTGATGACAGGCCAAAGCGCCCACCCAGAATGCGCGGCAGTCCAGTGCCCCGCCAGGCATCTTCGCTGCAGGCGTTGAAAACAGCTGTGGTGATATCCTTGAGCAGCGGCTCGCCATCCGAGCCGGGCTCCTTGGTGCGATCCAGCACCGCAATGGCACGCACAGTGTCCGGCAGCTGTTGCAGCAGCCGCTCAGAGGCAAAAGGCCGGAACAGGCGTACGTTCAGCAGCCCAACCTTTTCGCCTTCGGCATTGAGATGTTCTACGGTTTCAACCACCGTCTGGCTGGCTGATCCCATCACCACAACGACCCGTTCGGCATCGTCGGCTCCGCTGTACTCATACAGCGAATATTGGCGGCCCGTCACCGCTGCAAAGCGATCCATTGCGTTTTGCACAATGGTCGGAAAGGCGTCGTAATAGGGGTTACACGCTTCGCGTGACTGAAAAAAGAGATCCGGGTTTTGTGAGGTGCCGCGAATAAAGGGGTGCTCGGGAGACAGTGCTCGGTCACGGCAGGCCCTGATCAGACCGGGGTCGATCAGCTGTTGCAGCTGGGCCGTTGTAACCAGCTCTACCTTGCTGATTTCGTGGCTGGTACGAAAGCCGTCGAAGAAGTGCAGCACCGGCACCCGCCCTTCCAGCGTGGCCATCTCGGCAATGGTGGCCATATCCATCACCTCTTGAGCATTGCCTGAAGCCAGGATGGCAAAGCCAGTGGTGCGTGCAGCCATCACATCACTGTGGTCACAGAAAATTGACAGTGCGTGAGTTGCCACCGAGCGCGCCGCAATATGAAACACCGTCGGCGTCAGCTCACCGGCAATCTTGAACATGTTGGGGATCTTCAGCAGCAGCCCCTGCGAGGCGGTGAAGGTGCAGGTTTTGGCTCCGGCCTGAAGTGAACCGTGTACGGCACCAGCGGCACCAGCTTCGCTCTGCAGCTCAATCACTTCCGGCACACTGCCCCAGAGATTGGGGCGCCCCGCATTGCTCCAGCTGTCAGCCAGCTCACCCATCACCGAAGCCGGCGTTATCGGATAGATGGCGATGACATCATTGAGCTGGTGGGCGATGGTGGCAGCTGCTTCGTTGCCATCCATCATCCGTGTTTCTGACCTGGCCATGCCCAACTCCTGTTATCCGGGATTAAGCGTTCAGTATGGCAGATCCTGCAGTAGCCGAGATTGACCTGTGCCAACCTCAGCCACGCTCATTCAACGCCCCGTGAACTTAGGGTCCGTTAACAAAGGGATCAAACGGACTCTCCACGACCGAAAAGCACATCCACAAGATCGCGGAAACTGGACGCCTGAAGATTGATTTCGACCGGCACCTGCAAACGACGGGCAATTTCACTGGCAGAAATAATGCCGCAGATCTCCTGTGACTCCGGGTCAACCACCAGCATGTGCATGCTACCTTCATGACGCAGCGTCTTGAGCAGATCGCCGATGGTACCCTGTTGCAGGGCTGACAACGGCACTCCGCGCAGCTTGTCACGACTGACCATCACGTCCTTGATACTCAGGTCCTCACGCTTGAGGCCCAGGCTGGTAGCTTGGCTAAGCACCTTGCGACTTTCCAGATCGATCACGGTCAGGATGCCGCGGAAAGCCTTGCTGCTGTCGGTGACGATGACCGAACGCACATGCACCTTGCGCATCGCCTGGGTGGCATCACTGATGCTTTCGGTCAGATTCATGGTCAGTGGTGGTGTTTGACGAAAATCGGTCATCACCAGTTGTGCCGGTGAATCCAGGTTGGTGATGGCGTGATCTGCACCTTCAGCAAGGCGGGTGTAGTCCTCAAGGCCGATGGTTTTCAACTCATGGTAGTTCTTCATGTTCTTTTCCTCGCGCTGTACCAGCGCTTCGTTCGGTAATCCAGATCGGCCTCTAGCCGATAGTGTTATGGCTGCCACAAAAGCAGGCGAACGGCGGTGCGCGTGACCGGTAAGAAGCCTCAAAGGTTGATTCCCTTTGATCAGCTATTTCGTCGAGACAAGGAGCAGGCAGGCTGTCACAGGAGGTGTGTAATGGCTGCGGCAGAAACAAATCGGTGTCAGTCTGGGTGTTATCCAGCAGCAAATCGGTACTGTTGACGGCAAGGCTTTCGTCTCCCGGTTTGGGGACTGCACCGCCCTCAAAACCGTAAAACAGCAATACTGCCAAAAGAAACAGAACGGTCGGCTTTCCGATCGTTCTTGCCGAAGGCATCTCGGCAACATGAAACCAACAGGCAAATTTTGATCGCAACGGATCAACCTCAACAGACAAAGGTGTCAAATTCAGGATAGGCCTGTCAGCTTGAGTGTCAATAGGGTTACCCCTGAATCACACGTCCGCGGTACACCATCAGTGGGGTTCTGGACCCATCCGGCGCTGCCACAGAGTCGGTCGGCTCGTCCTCTTCAACGAGCGGATGTGCAACAGCCGGCGTGTCGCGATACCCCAGGCGTTCCAGCAACTGCTCCGCCTGGTCAGGCAACAGGGTTTCCATCAGTGGATAGATCAGCTCGGGTGTAAAGGAAAAGCGCAGTGGTGCCAGACTGGCCAGCTGAGCCACCGCGTTTTCATTGTGCAGCCCGTTATATGCAACACCCAGCAGTTGCCCCTTGGACAGCACAACCTGAGCCGCATGATTATCTGCACTGACCACAAACAGGGTGCCTGTTGCCCGCTGTTGAACAAGTTCAAAGAGTTGCGCTGTCAGTCCACCGAAATCAGCCGCAAGTGTGCCCATGGTTGCCTCCGTTTATCCATGACCGCTAACTTTACTCGGATACAGAAGGACTCAAGCAAGAAACGGACCAGTCCCACTCACCGCGCTGTCAGGGCTAGAACGGGTCCGTCGGCCGGAAAACCGCACCTAAATGGTGCAAAGACCTATCCGAACTGGGGCGCGTCGAAGTTTTCCGGCTCGTCAGTATATATACAAACATTCCAGTCTTCGGCCAGACCATCTTCAGCCTTGCAGTAACGCTCGAAGAATTCGACGATTTCCCTGCGTTGGCAGTGCGCCTCAAAGCTTTCCATATCGCTCCAGATTTCGTGGAACACAATCGGAAAACTGGTGCCTTCGGCAAAGGGGCTGCTGATTTGACGCGTCACCGTGTACTGCACACAGGCATCTTCACGGTGGGCGTTGGGTTCCAGCATCTGTAATGCGCGAAACAGCTCGGCTTCCTTGCCGGGCCGAGGCTTAAACTGGGCAGTGCAATAAACCAGTGAGGACATGCCGCCTCTCCTTACTTTGGTGTTCAGGGTTGGGAAAAAATACGGTCCAATTGAGCTGTGTAGGGCCTAACACTCTGCTTGTCTGCCGCCGGTACCTGCGCCAGTGTGCGTGCAATACTCACCGCCTGCTCCATCTGCTGACGCATCTCCGGTGGCACCAGCTGCAGCATTTGCGGATCCATTCCCTGCATCTGCTGTGCCAGCTGCAGGATTTCAGGGCTTTCCGCCTCGGCCTTGATCGCACCGTAAGCGAGCACAACACGGTCACCGGTCAGCGCCCAACTCTCCGCACTGGTAAAGCCATATTGGCGCACAATCCGACCCAGCTCGCTGTAGTCATCAGCTGATTCTCGCTGCAACACTTTTACCCCCCGGGTGTGGGGGTCAAACAGCTCACCGTTGCGCGGTGTGATTTCACGTTCGAGGAAGCTTTGCTTGCCTTCGGCCTGCAGCTTTTCACCCAGCTGCCGCACCGGCCCCAGGCTATCGATATAAGCCTCTATCGCCGCTTCACCCAAACTGTCTGCTTGCACTCCCAACGGGAGTGCAAGCAGGAACATGAACAGAAAACAAGATGAGAAATACGCGCGCATAGGCACCTCCCGGGTGTTAAAAGTGGCAAGGGTTTTGCTGGTTTCAATCGCGGCCCCGTATGATGGCGCGAGTGTAGCAGATCCTGCAGGGGCCACCTATCGAGGTTACGCAGATATAAAAAAACTGTGTAATAATCAAACCGATAGTCACCAACAAATATAACAGGCGGCACCTCAGCCGGGACAGCCGCCCTGACTAGAAGCCCATAGGGGAATAACATGAAGCAGACGTTCGGATCTTTCGGAAAAACCCTGCTGGCGGCAGGTTCACTGCTGGCCGCAGTCTCCAGCGTACAGGCTGAATCTCTGAAAATCGGTATTGCAGGCCCTGTTACCGGCCCCGTTGCCCAGTATGGTGACATGCAAAAGATCGGCGCGATGATGGCGATCCGCCAGATCAATGAGGCCGGTGGCATCAACGGTCAGACGCTTGAAGGCATTATTTACGATGATGCCTGCGACCCCAAACAGGCTGTGGCCGTCGCCAACCGCATCGTCAATGATGATATTCGGCACGTAATCGGCCACCTCTGCTCCAGTTCAACTGAACCGGCCTCGGATATTTACGAGGAAGAGGGCGTATTGATGATCACCGCCGCATCCACTTCTCCCACCATTACCGAAAAGGGATATGAGCTGATTTTCCGCACCATCGGCCTGGACAGTCTTCAGGGCAGCCTGGCGGCGGCGCATATCCGTGATCACGTCAAACCGGAGCGGCTGGCCGTTATTCACGACAAACAGCAGTACGGTGAAGGCCTTGCCACAACCGTCAAGGATCTGCTGGCTGCCGATGGCATCGAAGCCGAGATGTTTGAAGGTGTTACTCCTGGCGACAAGGACTTCTCGGCGCTGATCGCCAAGCTCAAGCGCAACAATATTGATTTCGTTTACTACGGCGGTTACCACCCGGAGTTGGGGCTGATTCTGCGACAGTCCCGTGAAAAGGGCTTTGATGTACCGTTCATGGGTCCTGAGGGGGTAGTGAATTCGGACTTGGCTGCCATTGCAGGCGAGGCGATGGAAGGCGTACTGGCCACCGCCCCGAAAAGCTTTGACCAGAACCCGGAAAATGCCGCGTTGACCGAAGCCTTCAAGGCACGCAATGAAGACCCTTCAGGTCCGTTCGTGTTCCCGGCTTATGCCGCAATACAGGTTATGACCGACGCCATCAAGGCCACTGGCGAAACCGACCCCTATGCGCTGGCAGAGTATCTTCGAGCCAACCGCTTTGATACCACCATCGGCGAGATTGGTTTCGACGCAAGGGGGGACCTGACCGAATCCACCTTCATGGTGTACCGCCTCCACGCCGATGGCAGCAAGACCGCTCTCAGCGAATAACCTCCGTCCCGTCTGAGCCCCGTCTACCTGACGGGGCTCGCAGTCTGGAGAATGCAGATGAGTGAAACCGCCCTCTATGTCCTGCAGCAGCTGATCAACGGACTGACCATCGGCTCAACCTACGCCCTGATCGCCATCGGTTACACCATGGTGTACGGCATTATCGGCATGATCAACTTCGCCCATGGCGAGGTCTACATGATCGGTACCTATACCGCTTTCATCACCATCATCGGACTGATCACCATGGGGGTGGGTTCATTACCGATCATCCTTTTGCTGGCACTGATCACGGCGGTGATTATTTCATCCACCTATGGTTATGCAATCGAGCGGGTGGCCTACCGGCCCCTGCGTGGCGGCCCGCGTCTGATACCCCTGATCACGGCGATTGGCATGTCGATTTTCCTGCAAAACTATATCCGGCTGGCCCAGGGTTCGCGCGACCTGGCGATGCCCTCGCTGATTTCGGGCGGTATCAGCTTCGGTGATCCGGCCTTGTTTGAGGTGAGCATTTCATGGATGCAGATGATCATCTGGAGTGTGACGCTGGTCTCGATGACGGCACTGGCACTGTTCATTTCGCGCTCACGCCTGGGACGTGCCTGCCGCGCCTGCGCTCAGGATTTGAAGATGACCAATTTGCTCGGGATCGATACCAACCGCATCATCGCGCTTACCTTTGTCATCGGGGCGGCACTGGCGGCTGTAGCGGGCGTACTGCTGGGACTCTATTACGGCACCATCAACCCCTACATCGGCTTCATGGCAGGCCTCAAGGCCTTTACCGCTGCGGTACTGGGGGGTATCGGTTCCATTCCGGGTGCCATGCTCGGCGGCCTTATTCTGGGCGTCACCGAGGCCCTCACGGCTGCCTTTTTCCCGTCCGAGTACAAGGATGTGGTGGCCTTCAGCCTGCTGGTACTCATTCTTCTGTTCCGCCCCACCGGCCTGCTCGGCAAGCCGGAAGTGGAGAAGGTATAGGAGGGAGCCAATATGCAGAGAGCACTTTTCCCGGCACTGTTTTCCGCGCTGGTCACCTTCCTGCTGACCTGTCTGGTGATCGGTGTCAAGCTGGAGCAGGACGGCCCTGAACTTACCGTAGTCAATGCCGATGCCGCCACCTGGGGCTGGATCGCGTTTGCGGTTGTGGCCGTCTTTCTGGTGCAGCTGTTTCATCAACCCCTGAGTGCCTTGAAACAGCGCCTGACGACCCCGCACATCAGTGCGCTGCTGCCACGAGAGCAACTGCGCAGTCGGCTCACCCCCTGGCTGATTGCACTGGTGGTTCTAGGCCTGTTCATCTGGCCTTTCATGGTGTCTCGCGGTTCGGTGGACCTGGCCACCCTGGCGCTGATCTATGTCATGCTGGGGCTTGGCCTCAATATTGTGGTGGGATTCGCCGGGCTGCTGGATCTGGGGTATGTGGCCTTCTATGCCGTAGGCGCCTATACCTACGCATTGCTGTCGGAATATTACGGCCTTTCCTTCTGGGCCTGTTTGCCCATTGCCGGGCTGATGGCCGCCACGTTCGGGTGTATTCTGGGCTTTCCGGTACTGCGTCTGCGCGGGGATTATCTTGCCATTGTGACGCTGGGATTCGGTGAAATCATCCGTATTTTGCTGAACAACTGGACCGATGTCACCGGTGGCCCCAATGGCATCAGCGGCATCGAAAAACCTACCCTGTTCGGGCTGGAGTTCAGTCGCCGAGCCGCCGAAGGCAGCCAGACTTTCCATGAATTTTTCGGCATCGATTATGACAGCAGCCACCGAGTGGTTTTTCTGTACCTGGTTGCACTGCTGCTGGTGTTGTTCACCATCTATGTGATCAATCGGGTGCAGCGCATGCCGATCGGGCGCGCCTGGGAAGCGCTGCGCGAAGACGAAATAGCCTGTCGTTCGCTGGGCTTGAATCCGACCGTGATCAAGCTGTCGGCCTTCACCATGGGCGCCTCCTTTGCCGGCTTTGCGGGCTGCTTCTTTGCCGCTCGGCAGGGCTTTATTAGCCCCGAGTCATTCACGTTCATCGAATCAGCCATCATTCTGGCCATTGTCGTGCTGGGTGGAATGGGCTCCCAGCTGGGGGTCATTCTGGCCGCCATTGCCATGACCATTTTGCCGGAGCTGGCGCGTGAATTTCAGGAATACCGCATGTTGATGTTTGGTGGCGTGATGGTCCTGATGATGCTGTGGCGCCCGCAGGGCCTGTTGCCGATGAAACGCCCCCAGCTGGAGCTTAAAACCTCATGACCAATCTGCTGGAAGTCTCGGGCCTGATAATGCGTTTTGGCGGCCTGCTGGCGGTGGATAATGTCAGCCTTACCGTCAAGCCTCGTCAGGTACACTCAATCATCGGCCCCAACGGGGCCGGCAAAACCACTGTGTTCAACTGCATCAGTGGTTTCTACCGCCCCAGCGGCGGTCAGATCCTGTTTCGCGACCAGCCGATCGAACGGCTCACAGGTCATCGCATATCGCGGCTTGGCCTGGTCCGTACCTTTCAGCATGTGCGCCTGTTCAACAGCATGACGGTAATCGAAAATCTTCTGGTGGCCCAACATCGACACCTCAATACCAACTATTTTGCCGGGCTGCTCAATACGCCGCGTTACCGCAAGCGCCATACCGAGGCGATGACGCAGGCCGTGTTCTGGCTTGAACAGGTAGGTTTGCTGACATTTGCCAATCGCGAAGCCGGTTATCTCTCCTACGGACAGCAGCGCCGACTGGAGATTGCGCGTTGTATGGTCACCCGGCCCAGCCTGTTAATGCTGGATGAGCCGGCAGCAGGACTCAACCCGAAAGAAACCTCGGAGTTGGATCAACTGATCCTGCGACTTCGGGACGAGCACGACATTTCGGTTCTATTGATCGAGCATGACATGGGACTTGTCATGGGGATCTCCGACCATATTACGGTGATCAATCAGGGCGCACCTCTGGCCGACGGCACTCCACTTGAAGTGCGTGAAAATCCGGATGTAATTAAGGCCTATCTGGGAGAGAGCTGATGCTGAAACTGGACAAGGTCTGTACCTACTACGGCAAGATCCAGGCACTGCACGATGTCACGCTGGAAGTGAACCGTGGTGAAATCCTGACCCTTATCGGCGCCAACGGTGCCGGCAAAACAACCCTGATGATGACCATCTGTGGTGATCCCCGTGCCCAGAGCGGCCAGATAATGTTTGACGGTAAACCCATAGAGCAGCTCAAGACCTCCGACATCATGCGCAAGGGGCTGGCCGTGGTACCGGAAGGACGTCGCATTTTTCCGGGCATGACCGTGGAAGAGAACCTGTTCATGGGCAGTTTCTTTCGCTCCCGTGGCGAAGCTCAGGCTCAGCTCGACCATGTTCTGGAGCTGTTCCCTCGTTTGAAGGAGCGTTTCAATCAGCGCGGTGGCACCATGTCCGGGGGGGAGCAGCAGATGCTGGCCATTGGCCGTGCATTGATGAGCAAGCCCCGCCTGTTGCTGCTTGATGAGCCTTCACTGGGTCTGGCGCCGCTGATTATTCAGCAGATTTTCGGCATCATCGAAAAACTCCGGGATGAGGGCGTCACCATTTTTCTGGTGGAGCAGAACGCTCATCAGGCGCTCAAGATTGCAGACCGGGGCTATGTACTGGAGAATGGGCGCATTGTGATGAACGGAACCGGTAACGCCCTGCTCAACGACGACAGCGTTCGCAAGGCTTATCTCGGCGGTTAACGGACAGGACTGATGCGCTTACTGATGATCTCGCTGCTGGCACTCTTCGCCAGCCTCACATTGCTGATTGTCGGCAATTCCTTCCTGATCACCCTGCTCGGGTTGCGTTTCAGTCTGCTCGGTATTGATGCTTCCACCATCGGTATGGTGATGGTGTGCTATTCAGCCGGGTTTGTGGTGGGTTCACTGTATGCGGACAGAATTGTACGCCGCGTGGGCCATATCCGTGCCTTTGCCGTATTTGCAGCCCTGGCTGCCATGGCGGCGCTGATCTATCCGCTGACCTACAATGTCTGGTATTGGGGCATTCTGCGCGGTATCGGCGGGCTCACCATCGCGGCGCTGTTTATCACCATAGAAAGCTGGTTCAGTGCGGTGGCCACCAACGCCAACCGCTCCAAAATCTTCTCCATGTACCAGATTGCGGCCTACTCGGCTGCCGCTGGCGGCCAACTGCTGATCGGCAACGGCAACCCGATCAACTATGCCCTTTTTACCCTGTCGGCACTGTTTATCATTGCCGGCATCATCCCGTTGTCACTGTCCCGCATGCATTCCCCCGAGATCAGTGAAGCCACTCAGAAAATGTCGCTGTTACAACTGCTTCGGCTGGCACCACTGGGTGTTGTTGCCGCTTTTACTGGAGGCATTTTCCTCGGTTCCTTCTACTCACTGGTACCGCTGTTCGCCAGCCTGACAGGCCTTGAAAACAACCAGATATCAATCTACATGTTTGCCTCCATTCTCGCGGCCATGCTCTGTGCCTGGCCCATTGGCTGGATCTGTGACCGGGTGCAGCGCAGCTATGTGCTGCTGGTGATCTGCGTGCTGGCAGGCCTCGCCAGCGCCGCCAACGCTCTCACCGTCAATGACCCCTTCACTTGGCGCCTGATCGCACTCTGCGTGCTGATGGGGCTGGCCTCTACGGTGTACTCAATCGCCGTGGCGATCACCAATGATATGATGGACAGCTCCCAGATTATTGCCGCCAGCTCAGGCCTGTTGCTCAGTTATGGCCTTGGCAGTGTACTGGGACCGCTGGTCAGCTCAGCGCTGATGGAACGGTTTGGCCCCGAGGCCCTGTTCCATACGCTCGCCGTTGCCCTGGTCAGCATGGCAGTGTTTACCCTTTATCGACAGTATCGTGTACCGCCCATGCCGGTAGATGCACAGGAACACTTCATTCCAGCCATCCCGGATGTACATGTCATTCCCGAGATCGACCCGCGTAATGAAGAGTTCGTGGATACACCGATCGAAGAGCTGTTCCGGGAGGAACCGACATCGCCTGAAGTCGAAAGCGGTGACGAAGGCGAACTCATGGCCAAGCCTGAGCCACCTGTGGCGGAAAGTGAGAGCACAGAGCCCACAGAAGCAGAGGGTCCTCACCCTCAGACCGATGAGGACTCACCCCGCAACGGCAACTGAAAGGCTTCGGCGCAGCCGAACCCGTTACTGCTGGATGAACTGTAATCCCAACGTTCCAGTTGCAGCTGTCGGCGCAGAGATTGCCACTCAATCAGGTTGAACGAGTTTGGCTTGCCGTCACGGACCCGCCGCGAAATTGCAGTCCCGGCCTGAGCGGTCCAGCACTCTGAGTGAACCCCGGGGTAACGCCGTTCAAGGGGAGCACAAAAGGGATAGTGGATATGGCCGCCCAGATACAGCACCATCCCGGCGTCACTCCACTGCCGTACCGCTGCTTCCGCGCCCTCACCGACATTGCGTTCATCACTTTCCAGTACCCGGTCAACGGGATGGTGCCCCATCACGATTTTAAGTGATGCCGAACTGCGCCTCAGCCGTTGTTCCACATGCGCAACCGTTTCCGGCTGGAAGCAACCGTCCACGTGTCGGTCAGGTCGAGTCGTGTTAACCCCGATGACCAGCAGATCTGCATCTGTATACTCAGGCGCCAGATTGGGACCAAAGCTTGATCGAAAGTGGGCATAAGGGGCCCAGAATCGCTGCCAGAGATTAAACAGTGGAATATCATGATTGCCCGGGACCGCCAATACAGGCGCAGCCGGCAACTGCGCCAGAAAAGACTCGCATCGTCGAAACTGCCCCCGCCGCGCCCGCTGCGTGATATCGCCACTGAGCAGCACAAGATCAGGCTGCAGGTTGCATATAGTGGCGGTCAGTGCCTCGATCACCTCAGGCCGCTCAGTACCAAAATGCAGATCCGACAGTTGAATCAGCCGCATCGCCTGCCTCCTGTGGGCACCAGACACCGGTAGGCATCATGTCGGGTTTCCAATACCAGCGGAGAACGACAGCGGTGCAGCTCACCATCCACCGCGACGGTCAGTCTGCGCCTTCGGGTCGAGACCCGCAGGCATTCGGTCAGAAAACAGTCGAGTTCTTCCAGTCGCTTAAGCTCACCTCTAAGACTTGCCCACAGGTATCGGCACAGGGCCAGCGGACTGTCCGAGCGCATGACAAACACGAGCATCTTGCCATATTTCAGAGCCTCTACCTCCGGCAGGTCAAAGCTCTCAAGCTGAGTAGGGCTGACACTGGCCAGTAACATGGGCGCGGTTTCGACATGTTGCTTTCCGTCATGCTCAAGGCTGAGCCTTCGCCCCCGTGCGCGCGTCAGGAACACCCAGATTCCACTAAGCAATGAGACCAGACGATTGCGGCCGGTCACCGCACTGACCTGCTCTCGCGCCGCAATTATTCGAGGGTAGACGCCGATGCTGGCACTGACGCAGAAAGGGATGTCATTGATAAAGGACAGCGGACAATGCTGCTCCCGCCCATGCAGCAGAACATCGAGTGCGGCCTCGGTATCGACCGGGATGTTTCGGTCACGCGCAAAGAAATTGAATGTCCCGCAGGGAATCACACCGAGCGTCACATCACTGCCTGCCAATGCAGAGACTGCTGCATTGAGTGTTCCATCGCCACCGGCAACAACCAATATGGCCCCCGTTTCAATACAACCCCGGACCTGCTGTTGCAGTTGCGGCAGCAGCGCCGTCTTGGGCCTCAGCCGTTGCAGGGACTGAAGGCAGTTTTCGGGAATCCGGCGCCGAATCAGCTGCTCCAGATCAGCGTCAGCCTGGTCACCCGCCCGGGTATTGATACAGATCCGAAACTGACGCCTGGCATCTCCACTCATCAACAACTCCTGGTACTCAAGGACCGCCCTGCACCCTGAAGCTCTGGATGTCAGGCGCTGTTGGCACCAGCTTAACTGAATGCCTGTCGTTACGACCAGTCTCCGCGAAGGTTTAGCCGCGACGGTTGAGCCCTGCCGGCTTGACCACTTACATACAATGGTGGATGATAAATGGCTATCAGCGAGGACCCTCTCATGCAGCCTGCCTGTTGCACACTCACCATCATGCGACGCGTCGAAACCTTTGGCATCTCACCAAAGGTGCGATGCCGTGCCGTGCTGCCGAGCCCTGATCTTTCCTGATCCCATTGAACCAAGGCCGCAGCAGTTTCTGCGGCCTCTGTCGCTGAAACCGCGGTCTAATGACACGGAGCGGTTATGTCATCGGTCCCCATTGCCTATCTAGCCGTGGTCCTGATCTGGTCCACGACACCACTGACCATTGCCTGGAGCAGTGAAAGCGTTGACCCGGTCATGGCCGGCTGGGTCAGAATGTTGATCGCCTCTTTGCTCGGACTGGGTTTGCTGCGACTGTTGCGAATTCCACTGCCGTTGCACCGCGAGGCACAGACTACTTATGCCTGCGCCTCTCTTGGCGTATTCGGAGCCATGTGCTGCACCTATATCGCGTCACGCTACGTGCCTTCCGGGCTGATTTCGATCATGTTCGGCCTGGCACCGATTCTGTCAGCCATTCTCGGACAGTGGATACTTAAGGAGCCTGCTTTGCGGGCATATCGCTGGATCGCCTGTACACTCGCCTTTGCCGGGCTGGGTGTAATCTTTACCAATGAGTTGGCCCTGGGAGGAGACAGCCTGCCGGGCCTTCTGCTGCTGTTTCTGGCCGTCTTGCTATTCAGTCTGAGCGCAGTGCTGGTCAAGCGCACCGGAACCCAGACTCACCCCCTGGCGCATACCGTAGGCGCCTTGCTCTGGTCGCTGCCCGGTTTTGGCCTGACCTGGTGGCTGCTCGGCGGTGAACCGCTGGTGATAGATCCGGACAGTCGTTCGTTCTGGGCTATCCTGTATCTGGCAGTTTTCGGCTCACTGGTCGGCTTTGTCAGCTACTTCCATGTCTTACGCCATTTGCCGCCCAGCACGGTGGCGCTGGTCACGCTGATCACCCCAATCTTCGCCCTGCTGCTTGGACACCTGCTGAATGACGAGCCCCTGACCGCAAGCCTGTGGCAAGGCTGTCTGCTCGTGGTTGCCGGGCTGGCTCTGTTCTTTTGGGGCCACCGATTACCATTGCGCCAGCCTGCCTGAGGAGACTCTTGATGAAAATCCTGACGCTGATTCGTCATGCAAAATCCAGCTGGGCCGACCCTGCCCTGGCCGATTTCGAGCGCCCACTGAACCACCGGGGACAGTGCGACCTGCCGGGGCTGGTGCAGCGCATGCAGCGGCAGGGCCCCAGACCCGACCAGCTGCACTACAGTCCAGCCTTGCGGACGCGCCTGACGGCAGAGCCATTGAAGGACGCCTTCAACCTGCACGATGATGAAGCCCTGTGCAGTCCGACTCTGTATGAAGCCGATGCATCCGCCCTGTTGGACGTGCTGCGAAGGCTGCCGAACTCCGTCAACCACACCATGCTGGTGGGACACAACCCTGGGCTGCTGGAGCTGGTACAACAACTCTGCCCCGAGGCACCCGAACGCCTGCCGACCGGGGCCATCATTCAGCTGCAGTTGATGATCAGCCACTGGTCCGCACTGCAGTGCGGGTGTGCCCGTAAGCTCTGGCTCGACTATCCAAAGCTGCACCGTTCCGCCAGAAAATAATGCCCTGATCCGCTAAAATCAGCCCCTTTGATACATTCAGATGGAGAGTGGTTTTGAACCTCTACCTCGAAACACTGGGTTATACCGCCAATATTGTTGCACCGATCTTCTTCATCCTGTTTCTGGGCTACCTCCTGCGTCGCCTACAACTGATTGATGATGCTTTCGTTGCTACCGGCTCCAAACTGGTATTCGTGATTACCCTGCCCGCACTGGTATTTATGTCCATTGCACGCATGGACTTCCATGCCGTATTCAATCCACAACAGCTGGGCTATGTACTGGTCACCATTCTGCTCTCTTTTGGCCTGATCTGGTGGCTGGCTGCACGTTGGATCAAGGCGCCCGAAGATCTGGGCGTATTCATTCAGGGCTCCTTTCGCAGCAACTACGGCATCATCGGCCTTGCCGTCAGCTTCAACCTGTTTGGTCAGGATGGACTGGCTCAGGCTTCACTGCTGCTGGCGCTGGTAATCCCACTGTTCAATGTGCTCTCCATCATTTGCCTGAGCATTCCCATGCAACGCAGCGAAGCGATGCGCCTGAGCGATACCCTGCTGGAGATTCTGAAAAACCCGTTGATTCTGGCTGTGCTGCTGGCCCTTCCGGTATCCTGGTTTGGATTGCAGCTACCCGAGGTTGTGGCCCGGACCGGCAATTACTTTGCCAACCTGACCCTGCCTCTGGCCCTGCTCACCATTGGCGCTTCACTCAACCTGAAAAGTCTGCACGACACCTCATCGCAGGCATTCTGGGCAACCGCACTGAAGCTGGTTATCCTGCCGCTGGTGCTGACACTGGGAGCCTGGCTGTACGGCTTTGAGGGGCAAGAGCTGGCAATCATGATGGTGCTGTTTGGCTGCCCCACCGCTGCCGCCAGTTTTGTCATGGCCCGCGCGATGGGCGGCAATGCTCAGCTGGCCGCCAATATCGTACTGACAACCACACTGGGGTCGGTGCTGACACTCAGCGGAGGAATCTATCTGCTGCGCCTGCTGGGCGTGATCTGAGGCGGACACAAAGAGGTAAAAGCAGATATGCTGAAATCACTGTTTACATCTCACTATGACAAGCTCGCCGCCGCCATAGTGAAGGGCGATGAAGAGCGCACTGTCAGACTGCTGGGCAAGCTCTCGGCAGACGCGCTGCAGCAGGTTAATAACGATGGCCGACCGCTGCTGGAACTGGCCATACTGTCACGCCAGCCGCGCATTCTGCAGCTGCTGCTTCAGCGTACTCCCGCACCACTGCCAAAGGCATCCTGCGGCACACCATTGACCGTATTGGCACTGCGGCAGACTGAAACGAGTCTTCACCTGCTGTCGGCACTGCTCAGAGCCGGAGCCGACAGCAACCTTATCCATACCGGTCGTCCCCTGCTGCATCACTGTATCGAGTATTGTCGAGATGCTGAGCTGATGCTGCACCTGAGCCGGCTGCTGGAGCACGGTGCTGACATCAACCAGCCTGACGATACCGGCACCACATTGTTACTTCGGCTGCTGCCCACAGGCAACCTGCCATTACTGCAGTTTCTGCTGCAATCCGGTGCCAAGTGCGAACCTCAATGGCTGGAAAGCATGGAAGACCCGGCGCTGCTCTCTCAGCTGCGCCGGACTCTGGATGACATCAAGATTCGGAACATGATGCTGGGCCGCTAAGGCCTCAGGCGGCGGGGGCTACCACCCCCAAACGAGGAATCTCGATTGCAGGGCAGCGGTCCATGATCACCTCAAGCCCCGCTGTTTCGGCACGTTCAGCCGCATCTTCGTTGATCACACCCAGCTGCATCCAGACCGCTGGGGCACCAATCTCGATCGCCTCATCCACAACGTATCCGGCATCCACTGAGTTGCGGAAAATATCGACCAGATCCACCTTGCCCTCAATCTCAGAGAGTTTCGACACAACCTTCTGCCCCATCAGTTCCTGTCCAGCCAGCGCCGGGTTGACCGGAATCACCTCATAGCCACTGGCCAGCAGATAGGACATTACCTGGTAACTGGCACGGTGGGATTTGGCGCTGGCACCCACCAGCGCAATACGATGGCTGCGTTCGAGCAGTGTTTTAATCTTGTTATCCTGCATCACGCGTTTTCCTTTTACAGACTGGACATTCAGGGTCAGGACGCAGCCTGAGGCTGCGCCATTGCATACGTTTTCCATCCAACAGCAGTAACCTGCCGGTCAGAGGCTCACCAATACCGGCCAGCAGTTTGAGCGCTTCCATCGCCTGCATGCTGCCGATCACGCCCACCAGCGGAGGAAACACGCCAGACTCGCTGCAGGTAAGTGACGCTTCATCACCCTCTTCATACAGGCAGCGATAGCAGGGCGACTCGGCATCACGCGGATCATAGGCACTGATCTGGCCATCAAAGCGGATTGCAGCACCGGACACCAGCGGCACGCCGGCGGCAAAGCAGGCACTGTTGAGCGCAAAACGGGTGGCAAAGTTATCGCTGCAATCCAGTACCAGATCCACTTCACGCACCTGACGCTCCAGCGCTTCACCCTGCAACCGCTGATCCACTGCCGTAATCCGGACAGACGGATTGATCGCTTTCAGGCTGGCCTCGGCCGAGCTGACCTTGGCTTCACCGCAGGCCGCTTCGGCATGAATAATCTGACGCTGCAGGTTGGTCAAATCTACTCGATCATCATCCACCAGCACCAGTTCACCCACACCCGCCGCGGCCAGATAGGCAGCCGCCGGGCCACCCAGCCCTCCGAGACCCACGATCAGAATGCGCGCGGCCTGCCAGGCATCCTGACCGGCAATATCCACCTCCGGCAGCATGATACTGCGACTGTAACGCAGCAGCTGATCATCACTGAGCATTGTCACCTCGCAGGACTGTATCACCGGGCCAGCAGCCACCACTGACACGATCATTGCCACCGTAGTCGCGGGCACTGAACACCTGTGCATACCCCAGCTGCTGCAGCAACCGGCGCACTGCCTGCGCCTGATCGTAGCCATGTTCCAGCAGCAGCCACCCTTGCGGGCTCAGGTACTGACGGGCTGCCGCCGCGATCTGTTCGATATCGGCCATTCCCTTGCGTTCGGCAGTCAGGGCGCTCAAAGGTTCAAAGCGTACGTCACCCTGTTGCAGATGCGGATCATCCGGATCGATATAGGGTGGATTGCTGACGATCATGTCAAACCTGCCGTCCAGCGGTTCGCACCAGCTGCCCTGGCGAACCTCAACATTAGCCAGTTCATATTCGGCCGCATTGATCTGGGCCAGCTTAACGGCATCCGGCTGCAGGTCGGTGGCCACCAGCTGCCATTCGGGTCGCTCACTGGCCAGCGCCAGTGCCAGTGCACCGGTTCCCGTACCCAGGTCTGCAACCCGGGCAGGGCCGGTATCCAGCCGCAGCAGCGCCTGTTCTACAAGTACTTCGGTATCCGGGCGTGGAATAAGGGTGGCAGGACTGACCCGCAGACGCAGGGTCCAGAAGTCACGGTAGCCCAGCAGATGCGCCACCGGCTCACCGGCCCCGCGCCGCTCAAGCAGTGCCAGAAAGGCCTGTTGCTGATCAGAAGTGAGGCTTTTTTCCGGCCAGGTAAACAGCCAGCTGCGCGGTTGTTGCAACACGTCGCACAGCAGTAATTCGACATCCAGGCGCGCACTGTCGCTGACCGCTTCAAGATCGGCCGCACGTGCCAGCGCAGCCGCAACTGTCAGGCATTTATTCACCGGACAAGGCACCCAACTGCTCGGCCTGATACTCGTTGCGCAGCGGCTGGATTACCTGATCCAGGTCTCCAGCCATCACTTCATTCAGGCGGTAGATCGTCAGATTGATACGGTGGTCGGTGAGACGTCCCTGCGGAAAATTGTAGGTACGGATACGTTCGGAGCGATCCCCCGAACCGACCAGACTTTTTCGGGTGCTGGCCTGTGCCGCCTGTTGCTTGTCCAGTTCCGCCTGCTTCAGGCGTGATGCCAGCAGCCCCATCGCCTTGGCGCGGTTCTTGTGCTGTGAGCGCTCCTCCTGACACTCCACCACAAGCCCGGTGGGCAGATGGGTAATGCGGATTGCGGAGTCGGTTTTGTTGATATGCTGGCCGCCAGCACCCGAGGCACGGAACGTATCCACACGCAAATCGGCCTTGTTTATCTCGATCTCGGCGGATTCGTCCAGCTCCGGCATGATCGCAACGGTACAGGCCGAGGTGTGGATGCGCCCCTGCGATTCGGTCTCGGGGACACGTTGCACGCGGTGGGCACCAGACTCAAACTTCAGCTGAGCATAGACATCCTGACCGACCACTCGGCTGATGATCTCCTTGTAACCGCCGTGCTCACCCTCGTTGGCACTGATTACCTCGACCCGCCATCCCTGACGCTCGGCGTAACGGGAGTACATGCGAAACAGATCGCCGGAAAAAATTGCGGCTTCATCACCGCCGGTACCAGCACGCACTTCCAGGAAGACGTTGCGGTGATCATCGGGATCCTTCGGCAGCAGCAGAATCTGCAGCTCGGCTTCCAGCTGTTCGATACGCTCGCGGGCCGACTCAATCTCTTCGCGCGCCATTTCACGCATCTCAGCATCGTCTTCCTGCAGCATTTGTTCGGCGGAGGACTGGTCCTCTACCGCCTGCTGCCAGCGTGAAAAACTCTGGGCCACCGGCTCCAGCTCGGAATATTCGCGGGAGTAGTCTCGGAAACGGGCCTGATCGGCGATCACTTCAGCATCGCTGAGCAGCGCAGCCAGCTCCTCAAAACGCTCGCAAAGGGACTCAAGCCGGTATTGTATGGAGGCTTTCATCGTGACGCAGACTCCTGTTGCTGTCTCATGAACCGCTGTGGTCGGGGGGTGTAAGCTGATACAGTTCCTGTACCAGTTGCAGCAGCTCTTCACGCCCTTCGGCGGACGCCTGGCGCAGCTGAACGGTCGGTTGATGCAGCAGTTTATTAGTCAGTCCGTGGGCGAAACGCTGCAGCACGTCTTCAGCCGGTTTGCCATTGGCCAACATGCGCATGGCTTTTTCCAGCTCCTGTGCTGCCGTTTCATGAGCACTCTGTCGCAGCAGGGTGAGGGTATCAACCGCATCCAGCTCACGCAGCCGACGCATGTACTCCAGGGTGCCGGCTTCAATGATACCTTCGGCATCACGGGCCGCACTCTGACGCTCACGCTGGTTTTCCTCAATCACTTCCTTGAGGTCATCAACGGTATAGAGGTAGACATCGTCCAGCTCACCCACCTGAGGCTCGATGTCACGCGGCACCGCAATATCCACCATAAAGATCGGCCGGTGCTTGCGCTTTTTCAGCGCCGCTTCCACTGCACCCTTGCCCAAAATCGGCAACTGGCTGGCAGTGGAGGCGATCAGAATATCGGTCTGGGGCAGCTCGTCGGGGATCTGTCCCAGCTCGATGGCACGCCCGTTGAACTCCTCGGCAACGGCCAGCGCGCGTGCAAGTGTGCGGTTTGCCACCGTAATCTGCTGCACGCCGGCACGCTTGAGATGGCGTGCAACCAATTCGATGGTCTCACCGGCCCCGATCAGCAAGGCCCGGCTTTTGCCCAGATCGGCAAAAATGTGTTGCGCCAAGCTAACGGCCGCATAGGCCACCGAAACCGGGTTTTGGCCGATGGCGGTCTGAGTACGCACATTTTTGGCCACCGAAAATGTGCTGCGGAACAGCCGCCCCAATTCAACGCTGACCAGCCCCTCCGCCTGAGACACCGAGAACGCAGACTTGAGCTGTCCCAGTATCTGCGGTTCGCCCAGCACCAGCGAGTCCAGCCCGCAGGCCACGCGCATCATATGGCGTACCGCTGCATCGTCCCAATAGGCGTAAGAGCAGCGCTGCAGCTCCTCTACGTCAAGGTCGTGATAACGCCCCAGCCATTCCAGCAGAGCACGGCTACCCTCCAGCTCGGTAGTAGAGCAGTAGAGTTCGGTCCGGTTACAGGTGGACAGAATCGCCACTTCGGAAAGCCGGGCATGCAGCCGCGCCTCATGCAGCGCCTGAGCCAGTTTTTCCGGTGCGAACGCCACCCGCTCGCGTACTTCGACCGGTGCCGTTTTGTGATTGATACCTAACGCCAGCAGAGCCATAGAAGGTTCGTATCACCCCATTACAGACAAGCGCGTAATCATACACCTTTGCCGCGTCCGGATTAACCCACCCGTGGCAGTTCTGCGTACAGAGCAGGACAACCCGCCGTCGGACAGTTGCAGATGGCATGACAGCCCCGACTCAATTGCTCTATAGTGAGATTTCCAACCCACCAGGATCGGAAACGTGCATCAGTTTATGAACAAACCTCTGCTGATCAGCCTGATCACCAGCCTGCTGATCACCGGCTGCAGCCAAATGGACAGGACGCCCTCTTCCGCCAATGCGGATACTCTTGAGCTGGCGCCAACCACCACCTATATCAAGGGCGAGCTCAACGCCGACAGCCTGTACCAGCTGTTAAGTGCCGAGCTGGCCGGCAAGCAGGGCCGCTTTGACCTTGCTCTTGAGCACTATCTGAACCAGACGCGGCTGACCCGAGACCCTGCGGTAGCCGAGCGCGCCACGCGTACTGCCCAGTTTCTGCGCCGCACGGATGCCGTCATGGAGACCAGCCGGCTGTGGAGTGAAATCGAGCCTGGCAACATTGAGCCACTGCACATCCGGGCCAACATCCTGCTGCATGAGCGCCAATTTGAGTTAGCCCTTCCCCTGCTCGAACAGGTATTGGAGCAGGGTGGTGACGAGGCACTGACCCTGATCGCAGCTCAGAGCGAAGAAATGCCGGCCGAAGTTGCCGAGCACTACTATGACTTGCTGACTCGACTCAACCGACAGCAGCCAGAGCAGCTCGACTATCTGCTGACTCGGGTACTGCTTCTGCGCAAGCTGGATAGAACCACAGCAGCTGCCGAGCTACTGGACGCCGGTCTGCGCGTGGAGCCCGACCAGGCTGAACTGGTACTGCAACGTGCCGAGATCTATCGCCAACAAGGACAGCCGGCCCAGGGGCTCAAACTGGTCCAGCGCGCCCTGCGCCAGGAACCAGAACATACACGTCTGGCCGCCTCACGCGCCCAGTTGCTGCTGCTGTCTGGCCAAACTGAAATGGCCTGGGAAGCGATCCAGCAACTGCTGCAACAGCAGGAGGACAATCAACAGCTACGCTATTATTTCGCTCTTTTGTTGCTTGAGAACAACCGGCCCGAACAAAGCCGTCGACTGCTGCAACAGCTGCTGGACCAACAGCCTGACAACTCGGCACCACATTTCTATCTTGGGGTCATTGCTCAGCAGCAGGAGCAGCGAGAGCTGGCTTTGGAACATTTCCTTCAAGTCGATCAGGGCCCCAACCTGATTCAGGCCTACGCCCGCGCCCTGAGCTTGTTTGAAAGCGCCGATGATCAGGCCAGAGTCACCGCACTGATCGCAACAGGTCGAGAAAGTCATCCGGATCAGCGGGAAGATCTGATCATCCTGCAAGTCGAGTGGCTCGACCGGGTCGGCCTGCGCCCCGAGGCACTGGCCATTCTGAACCAGTCGCTGGAGCAGTCTCCCGACAGCGTTAACCTGCTGTACACCCGTTCCATGCTGACCGACCCCGAACAGTCACAACAAATGATCAGTGACCTTCGCCGTGCACTGGTCCTGTCTCCTGACAACCCGATGCTGCAGAATGCCCTCGGCTACACGCTGACACTCTACACAGACGAACTGGAAGAGGCGCACGCCCTGATCAGCCGCGCACTTGCACAGCAACCGGAAGATGCCGCCATACTGGACTCAATGGGCTGGGTTCTGCACAGGCTGGGGCGCAATG
Organism: Marinobacterium sp. BA1; assembly: GCF_041155135.1. Lineage (NCBI taxonomy): Bacteria > Pseudomonadati > Pseudomonadota > Gammaproteobacteria > Oceanospirillales > Oceanospirillaceae > Marinobacterium > Marinobacterium sp. BA1. The sequence goes on along the minus strand of NZ_BAAFHC010000001.1, from coordinate 3,806,303 downwards.
AGGAGGCGCTCCACTTTCTGCAACAGGCTCATTCCCGCTACCCCGAACCAGAAGTAACGGCTCATTTGGTGCAAGTGCTATGGGCGTTGGACCAACAACAGCGAGCAACCGAACTGCTGCTGCAGGCACTGGAACAACAGCCAAATGATTCACACCTGCTGGAAGCCTCCGATATGATCGGAGTCACGCCATGAGGCCCCTTTTACCACTGCTGCTGGTATTGCTCCTGGGTGGCTGCAGTCAGTTGCAAACCCGTGAGCCGACAATGCCCACAGATCCACGTCCAGTACTGCAGCTTGAGAACTGGTCACTGGAGGGGCGCATCGGCATTCGCCATGATGGCGAAATCAACAGCGCCAATCTGAGCTGGAAGCAACAGCCGGCTGCCTATCAGATAGCCCTGACCGGCCCGCTTGGCCAGGGGGGGCTGCGCATCGAGGGCCGAGACAATAGTGTCAGTCTGCAGCAGTCAGGATCTGACGAAATCCACCGGGCAACAACGCCCGAGGCCCTGATGCAGCAACTGCTGGGCTGGCACCTGCCCCTGTCCCATGCACGCTACTGGGTACGAGGCGTGCCCGACCCCAGCCTGCACTGGCAGGCGTTGATGGACGAGCAGGGTTTCAGCCAGGCTGGCTGGAAGGTTGAATATGACCGTTACACTCGCGCCGGCACACTGGTGCTGCCGGAGAAGATACGCCTGACCCGCCCGGATCTGCGCATTACACTGGTTGTTAACCACTGGACGACCGACCTGCAGCCTTGAGCCGATCGAATTTGGCAACAAATTTGCCACAGGGGTTGATTTCGACAGGCTCTTTGTTGAGAATATGCGCCTTCTTGGAGCGTGGTCCACACCACAGGAGACGACAGGGGTATCGCCAAGCGGTAAGGCACTGGATTCTGATTCCAGCATGCGGAGGTTCGAATCCTCCTACCCCTGCCAAACACCATGACAGACTTCCTCTCTACTACATCTAACTCCGACGCAATCGAGAAGGTAATCGCCGTGTCTAAAATGATGGTCTTCACCGGCAATGCAAACCCGGAGCTGGCACAAAAAGTTGTCGAACGCCTGGACATTCCCATGGGCAAGGCACAGGTTGGCCGCTTCAGTGACGGCGAAGTAAGCGTCGAGATCCAGGAAAATGTTCGTGGCAAGGATGTATTCATCATCCAGTCAACCTGCGCGCCCACCAATGACAACCTGATGGAGCTGATTGTATTCGCTGACGCAATGCGCCGCGCCTCGGCCACCCGCATCACGGCTGTTATCCCCTACTTCGGCTACGCCCGCCAGGATCGTCGTCCGCGTTCAGCGCGTGTACCAATCAGCGCCAAGGTCGTGGCCAGCATGATTGCCAACGTGGGCATCGACCGCGTACTGACGGTTGATCTGCACGCTGACCAGATTCAGGGCTTCTTCGACATTCCTGTAGACAACGTTTACGGCTCCCCGGTATTGCTCGATGACATCGTGGATCAGCAGTACGATGATATCATCGTGGTGTCCCCGGATGTGGGCGGCGTTGTCCGTGCCCGTGCCGTTGCCAAACAGCTTGACTGCGACCTGGCGATCATCGACAAGCGTCGTGAGCGTGCCAACGAATCCCAGGTGATGAACATTATCGGCGACGTGTCCGGTCGTACCTGCATTCTGGTCGATGACATGTGTGACACTGCCGGCACCCTGTGCAAGGCTGCCAAGGCACTGAAAGACAAGGGTGCCGCCCGCGTAGTCTCCTACGTGACCCACCCGGTTCTGTCTGGCCCGGCAATCAACAACATTATCGGCTCTCAGCTGGATGAACTGGTCGTTTCCGACACCATCCCGCTGTCCGAGCAGGCGCAGAAGTGTGACAAGATTCGTCAGCTTTCACTGTCACCTCTGCTGGCAGAAGCGGTACGCCGCGTCTGCAATGAAGAATCCATCAGTGCCATGTTCCGCTAACCGGAACGGGCACTGAACCACGGGCACGTCCCGTGACTTGAAGGTCCACCATGGACCGCCCACATGCTGCATGCTTCTGGTCGCGGGGGTATGCAGCTTTAATATATAAGGTATATAAAACATGGCTAAATTTACTGTAAACGCTGTTGCCCGTGACGATCAGGGGAAAGGTGCGAGCCGCCGCCTGCGTCGTGAAGGTCTGGTACCGGGCATCATCTACGGCTCTTCCGAGCCCAAGGCGATCTCCGTGATCGGCAAAGACCTGTACCGCATGCTGCTGGAAGACGGTTTCTACTCGTCCATCCTGACCCTGAACCTCGACGGTCAGGACCAGCCGGTTATTATCAAGGATCTACAGCGCCACCCGTCCAAGCCGGTTGTACTGCACGCTGACTTCCAGCGCATCGATAACAACCAGAAGATCAAGCTGCAGGTTCCGCTGGCCTTCGTGAACTTCGAAAAGTCTGCTGCCGCCAAGGCCGCAGCCAAGTTCGCTCAGGAAGCTGCCACCGTTGAAATTTCCTGCCTGCCGAAAGACCTGCCAGAAGCTCTGGAAGTGGAACTGGGCCAGATCGAAATGGGCCAGACCGCTCACCTGTCCGACATTTCACTGCCGGAAGGCGTTGAAATCGTCGCCCTGCGTCGCGGTGAAGACCACGACCAGAGCGTTGGCTACTGCTACGCACCGCGTGGTGCTCGCGCCGCCAAGTAAGTTCTGACAGACAGGCAAAGGCATGAATGACCGGATTCAACTGATCGTCGGTCTCGGCAACCCCGGGACAGAGTACAGCCAGACCCGTCACAATGCCGGCGCCGAGCTGGTGGAGCAGCTTGCTGCCCACCAGCACATCTCCTTGCAATCGGAGAAGAAATTCTTCGGTCTCTATGGCAAGGTGCTGATCAACCACCAACTGGTCCATCTGCTGATTCCCACAACCTACATGAATCGCAGCGGACAGTCCGTGGCAGCTCTGGCCAACTTCTACAAGATTCCTACCAGCGACATACTGGTCGTGCACGATGAGCTGGACATCCAGCCCGGCACCGCTCGCCTGAAACAGGGCGGCGGACACGGCGGACACAACGGCCTGCGCGACATTATCAGTAAGCTGGGGAACGACCGTAATTTCTATCGTCTGCGCCTTGGCATCGGCCATCCGGGCAGCGCTGCCCAGGTTTCCGGCTTTGTACTGAGCAAAGCACCGGTGGCTGAACGCGACAAGACACAGGCTGCCATTGATGAAGCGCTGCGTGCGCTGCCCCTTGCCGTCAGCGGTGACTGGGCACGTGCCATGAACCAGCTGCACAGTTTCAACGGCTAACCTCAATACAGGATCTGATCATGGGTTTCAAATGCGGTATTGTCGGACTTCCCAATGTCGGCAAGTCCACGCTCTTCAATGCCCTGACCAAAGCGGGCATCGACGCCGAGAACTTTCCTTTCTGTACCATTGAGCCGAATGCCGGCGTTGTTCCCATGCCGGACCCACGCCTCAATGCACTGGCCGAAATCGTCAAACCCGAACGCGTCCTCCCGACCACCATGGAGTTTGTGGATATCGCCGGCCTGGTTGCAGGCGCCTCCAAGGGCGAAGGTCTGGGCAACAAGTTCCTGGCCAACATCCGCGAAACCGATGCCATCGCGCATGTGGTGCGCTGCTTCGAAGATGACAACGTTATCCACGTTTCCAACCGTATTCATCCGCTGGAAGATATTGAAACCATCAATATGGAGCTGGCTCTGTCGGATCTGGATTCCTGCGAAAAGCAGCTTCTGCGTGTTCAGCGCAACGCCAAGGGCGGTGACAAGGACGCGATTGCAGCCAAGGCACTGCTGGAAAAAATGATCCCGCACCTGGCGGAAGGTCTGCCTGTACGAGGACTTGAGCTAAGCGATGACGAGCGCAAGCTGGCCCGCAGTTTCCACCTGCTGACCACCAAGCCAACCATGTACATCGCCAACGTGTCCGAAGATGGCTTCGAAAACAACCCCTACCTGGATCAAGTGAAGGAACTGGCCGCCTCCGAAGGCGCCGAGGTAGTTGCCATCTGCAACAAGCTGGAGTCTGAAATTGCCGAGCTGGAAGACGAGGAAAAAATCGAATTCCTGCAGGAGATGGGTATGGACGAGCCCGGCCTTGACCGCGTCATCCGCGCCGGTTACAGCCTGCTGGGCCTGCAAACCTATTTCACCGCCGGTGTAAAGGAAGTCCGCGCCTGGACCGTCAAGATCGGTGCTACCGCGCCTCAGGCGGCTGGTGTGATCCATACTGACTTCGAAAAGGGTTTCATCCGTGCTGAAGTGATCAGCTACGACGACTTCATCGCCTACAAGGGCGAACAGGGCGCCAAGGACGCCGGCCGCTGGCGCCTGGAAGGCAAGGAGTACATCGTCAAAGACGGTGATGTGGTTCACTTCCGCTTCAACGTATAAGTCCATCGCCTGACACCGACACCGGTGCCAGGCCCCGTCATGGCAGGCGATATCGCCTTTCGCCTGCCATGACCATGCGTCTGGACTAGAAACGCACACTCATCTGAATATATCCCTCCTGCACATCACTCTCATCCGAGTGCTCGCCTCTGTAGCCAAATCTGATATCGGTATTTTTCGATACCGGGACAACCAGGCCCGCGTCCAGCACAACCGTATTTTCGGCAATCGGCGCGCCCTTGATCGTGAAACGGCTGTCGCCCCCCAGGAAGCGGTGCTCACTGACCGTGTCAATATCCTCAACAGCATGGCGCCAGCTGATAGAGCCCTGTACACGCACCGGCAAGGGGTCCGCGCCCAGCTCTGCACCACCACGTACACCAACATTGGCAAAACCGGTATTCGACTCCGTGCGTTCCACCGCCAGAGCCGCCGAGCCGCCTGATTCCTTAAACGCATCATTACGCTGGTTCAGCCAGGACAGGCCCACAAACGGCTGTACCCAGCCGGTGTCGGACTCGAAGCGATAGCCGGTTTCGGCAAAAGCCTGCCAACTGCTGGCGTCATAATCGGCTTTCAGTGTCTGGCCCACCGCATGGCGCTGCGTTTGCAACTGGTGCTGCCCAAACGTGCTCCCCAGACTGAGGTGCCAATTGTTATCCCAGTGGCGTGAGGCGTAGACGCCCAGATACAGACTATCCACCTCGGCAGACGACATCCGCGCAGAAAGGTCCATATCGCTGTCCTGATAGCCACCCAGTACCCCAAGGCGCCAGCCGTTTTGCAGGTAGCCATCCGCGCCCAGCAACAGCCCCCGGCTTTGGCTATCCAGTGTAGCGATGCCACTGTTGCCATTCAGTTCAGCGTCGCTGTACAGCATGTCAAACCAGAGTCCGGTACCCGCTTGCTGTGATGTGGGCTGCAGCCGTTCCAGTGCCGCCAGACGGATACCATCGCTCTGGGTCGCCAGCTGGGCGCGAGCACTGGCATGCAGCTCACCCGACAACGCATTCAGCGCCGCCCTCGCCTGTGCTTCGCTCATATTCAGAACCTGATCATAGAGCGGATGCCCCTCCGCCAATCTGAAGGCACTGTCACCGGTGCTGCACTGATTGCCGGACATGCCATCCAGGCAGAAGCTCTGGATGGGTTCGGGTTCGGGTTCGGGTTCGGGTTCGGGTTCGGGTTCGGGTTCTGGCTCTGGCTCTGGCTCTGGCTCTGGCTCTGGCTCTGGCTCTGGCTCTGGCTCTGGCTCTGGCTCTGGCTCTGGCTCTGGCTCTGGCTCTGGCTCTGGCTCAGGCTCAGGTGGCGGTGTGATGACCCGTAGATCACTAATCAGATAATAGTTGTCGCTATCATGGTCAGTGCGGAAATCCAGGTAAGCGTAGTCATCGGTCACGGCCTGGTTGCCGTTAACGGTCAGGCCACCGGCAGCCTGAACCACGGTGTAGCGGGCGCCATCGGCATAGTTGGTCGAACCATTGTCGGTGCCGTTCTCCGGTGTTACATGAACCAGCGCGCCGTCCTCGATGGTGGCACTACCGGCCACATCCACCAGGTCGTTGTGTGTGCCGGCGGTGGTGCCGCCGCCCGTCAGCTCCACCCGGTAGGTGGCACCTGCCCCCAGGGTCCAGTCGCCGCCCACCGCGAGCGTGCCGATGGAGTTGCCCGGGGCGACGGTACCGCTGTTGACCGTCACCTGACCCACCGACCCGCTGCCACCCAGGGAGCCGCCATTGACCAGGATATGGGATTTCGCTATCGAACCGTTGACCACCAGGGTGCCATCGGAGATGGTGGTGTCACCGGAATAGGAATTGGCCCCCGTGAGGATGGTGGTGCCGGTACCGCGCTGGTTGACGCTGGACGTTCCGGTGGAGTTGTCTACGATATCGGCCTCCAGGGTCAGGGTGTCGGTCTGGTTGAAGTTGATGGTCCCCGTATTTCCATTATATAAAGGGTCGATTCGGAGACGATCAGCGTCAAGCACTCCCGCGGTGGTCGCGGCCGCAAGGTTGTAGGCGCCAAAATTCAAGGTGCCCTTGCCACCGCTGTCACCCCCGAGAACAACCGTTCCATCGCCCCCATCAACTGAAACCGTCCCTCCGTTCGCCAGGGTCAGGGAGCCGCTTCCATACTCGCCGAGGAGCAGATGCGACGCCTTGAGGTTCGACCCGGTGCCGTCCACAGTTACCCGACCAGTGGCACCCGAGCTATTCCCCACGTGCAGAACTGAGGCAACATCCACCTCACCGCCATCGTGGACCTCCAGGGTGCCCTCGCCAGTGCTTCCAAGCAAGAGACGGTCTGTCAGCCGCCATTGCGCGCCACTGCCGCCGACGCTGACCACCCCGGTACCGCCTAAGCCGACAGCGGACTGGTGATTGGTCACGGAACTGCCCGCCCCGATCTCCAGGGTTCCGGTCTGGCTGGCGGTATCGCCCACATACAGCCGCGCCGCGGCATGACTGATGCTGCCGCCATCCCGGACCGACAGGGTGCCGTTGGCGATACGGGTTTCGCCGGTGTAGGTGTTGGCACCGGTCAGAGTCAGGGTGCCGGTGCCCTGTTTGCTCAGGGATACCGGCGTGGAGCTTTCTCCCAGAATGCCGCTAAAGGTGGCACTGTCTGCGCCCTCTACGGTAAACGTAAAACCGGGGAAGTGATCCGGGAAGGCCTGGTCATCACTGAAGGTTGCGCCATCGGCGAGTGTCAGGCCAGTACGGTAGCTGTCAGCCGTCAGGTCGTTGCCATCCCCGCCTGTCTTGGAAATAACAGAAAACAGTTCACCGTCACTGCCGAGTCTGCCTACATCCGGAGTAAAGCTGCCAGCGATGGGATCAGCCCCATCATTATCGATCAGGGTGTGCTGACTATGGATTGGCAGGCTGCCTAGTGCACCCAGAGCAATGATGTCAATAATCACACCATCGTTCAGGGTCACCCCACCGACCACCGCCAGAGTGTCCGAAGCCCCGGCACTGTCCACCTCGAATTGCAGTGTGGAACCGGTGTTGGCGGTCACATCACCGGTGCTGAGCGTGCCAATGGAGTTACCGGGGGCCAGGCTGCCGCCATTGAGCATCACACCCGCAACCGATCCGCTGCCACCCAACACGCCGCCACTGACAATAGTCTGTGAGTTGGCGATAGAGCCATTGACCAGTAGGGTGCCATCGGAGATGGTGGTGTCTCCCGAATAGCTGTTCGTGCCGGTCAGAATGGTGGTACCTGTGCCACGCTGGTTAACGCTGGCCGTTCCCGTGTGCTCAAGAATATCGGCCTCCAAATTCAGGGTATCGGTCTGGTTAAAATTGAGGGTGCTAAGTCCGTACACCGCTTTGATGCTGCCGGCTTGTAGAACGCCAGCCGTGGTGGCCTCCCCCAGGTTGTAGGTGCCGAAATTCAGAGTGCCACTGGTCGACCAGTTACCCTCAAAACGAACCTCACCACTGCCATCATTAAGGGATACTAAGCCACCGTTTGCCAGGGTCAGGGTGTCACTGTTTCCCAGCCTCAACTTCTCCCCTCTGAGAACCGACCCGGAGCCATCCACGATGATCTGGCTAGCTACGCCTGGAGCATTACTCCCCACGTACAGCTCTCCAGTGATATCAACCTCACCGCCATCGTGGAGCTCCAGGGTTCCTTCGCCGTCTTGTCCTATATAGAGCCCATCCATCACCTCCAATCGCGCACCACTGCCACCAACACGAACTACGCCGGTATTGCCAATATAGGACCGGTGACTCGTCACGGAGCTATCCGCCCCGATCTCCAGAACCCCGGCCTGACCAGCGACGTCTCCCACCGTTAGTCCTGTCGCCCCATGACTTATACTGCCGCCATTGCGCACGGCCAGGGTGCCATTGGAAATGGTGGTACCGCCGGTGTAGGTGTTGGCACCGGTGAGCGTCAGAGTGCCGCTGCCGGTTTTATTGAGACTACCGGAGTCTGAGTAGTCACTTATAACGCCAGAGAAAACAGAGTCGGTATTCAGGGCGCGAACTTCCAGGCTTTTCCCGTCATCTATTGTCACCTGACCACTGCCTTCAAGACCACCGATGGCGCCAGACTCGAGCAATCTGAGCTCGCCATTGACGATATGTCGGGATGCAGCACTAAGAGCGTTGGGCGTGCGCCAAGCATTCACTAGAATCCCGCCTGCTTCTATGGTGGTGTCGCCGGTATAAAGCCCGCTATCATTGGCGGCCAGATGAACGGCCACGCCCTCTGAAACCGTGAGTCCACCGACCCCCGATATGCCGCCAGCAACAAGGACAGTATTGTTCGATGCTGAATCACTGGTAGCCACCGTAAGGGTGCTATCGAGCACTACCTCAGGGTTAATATATACTTCAAAGCTAGCTTCCGAAGGTGATGACATATCAATCGTCGCGTTTACCCCGGCAAAAGTGAGTTTGTCATCCACACTAGCCGCATCGACGTCAATAAATGGGAAAACCGGGTTCGAGGTGGAGAAGCTCAGCCTGTTCACGGTTAGATCGCCAATATCATGGATCGACTCATAGCCGTTGTCATAATCGACATATTCGAAGTTCAGCTGCAGGTCCGTACCAGACACCGGTGCCGAACCGTCCGCCCAGTTGCCACCATCCGACCAGTTCCCGGACGCCGCCGTGAAGGTTTCCTCTACCGCGCTGGCGGGCGATGCACCCAGCAACAGGCCGCTGAGCAGGACAGAGGCTTTGGTTTTACCCTGGCGGCGGCTGATCTCGGCAACCGCCATCCAGACCTGAAGCGCTTGATTCCAGACAACACGATAGGCGTGATTCATAATTACCTCCCTGTAAACGCTTGATGGCCCAATGGCTGGCTCGAGTTTTAATACTTGATTATCGTCAAACGGCTGTTGGCCCACTATCGGATATCCGCAAACAACGCCTGCCCTTAGGATTAATCCGGGCGTTGTGCGAGGGTTTCGGATGGCCGCTGCCCGAACAGGCGCTTGTACTCTTGGGAAAACTCGCCCAGATGGACAAAGCCCCAGCGCATGGCGACCCGGGTGACAGTTGTGTGGGCCGGCAGTGCGATTAACAGCTCTGCACGTACCCGGTTGAGCCTGAGCGTACGTAGATAGGCAATGGGGGTGAGCTGCATGGTGCTGCGAAAGGCATACTGCAGCGTACGTTCCGACACGTCTGTGGTGGCGCAAATATCGGTAATGGAGGGCACATGCCCCACTTGCAGGCAGGCATCCATGTAGTCTCGGGCGGTCGAGACCAGCCGCTGGGCTCGCCAGCCGGCACGGACGCTGCGGCAGACACCGGTATCGATCGCGGTTGCCTGACTGAGCGCAACAACAACGCTATCACGCAGCAGCCGGGCGCAGTTGGCCAAGGGCAGCGGGCCTTCCGGGCTACGGTGATGAAGCAGGGCGTTGAAATCAGCCATCAGACCGGCCGTGAGCTTGCTGTTGAACGCTTGCGGCGCTTCAGGACGCAGCGCCTCATCGCCCTGACCAAGAATACGCGCCCCGTCCAGCAGACTGTCTTGATCGAGACAGAGGTATAAAGTTTCGCTTTCCGGCATCACCCGAATATCAAGATCCACACCCCTGGGCAAAAAATAGAGCCAGGAATCCATCGGGTTTAAAAACTGGGAGAAGCGCATTCCCGGAGCAACCGTTTTTGCAATGGAAATCGCACACAGGTTACCTTGAGTGATGCCGCTTTTGTGCACTATCTGGTTCTGGCGCTCATGTACAAGGTGCATACCATTCAGTGACAGCGTTGCACACTCGCCCTGGTAACACCCCGCGCTTAACTGGTGTATTTCCAGATCAAGCCAGGGCTGAGCAGCGGCCTGCAGCGAGGCATCATTCAATACGAAAGGTGTCGGCTTGCGATAAGTGGACATCGTTAAACGATGCATGTGACTGATTTTTACTTCAAGCATCGTGTTTTATGATTTTCGCGCACTTTTATGCGTTTTGAACACTCAGTAAGTTCTGGTAGCGTAAAAAACGACTGTGTGGTTTTACCCCCAACTGACTCAGCCTTTGGCCCGCCATGAATAAAAACAATGATGCTTTTGAACACTTGAACAGCGATAGCCATGCTCTCTGGGATTTTGAAGCCCAGGACTTTCCACTGCCGGAGGGCAGCGGCATGGGGCGCCTGCAACGCTATGATTTCAATGATTTGCTGCGGCTTTATCGGTCCGAATTCAGGGTCCAGCGCGACTGTGTAATCGACACCAGTGCGGCCGAGACCGAACTGCCCAACCTGCTCTGCAGCGTGCTCCTGTTAAGCGGCGAAATGCTGCTGGAAACCCCGGATGGCAAACAATATGAGATCACTCCGCAATCCGGCATCGTCTACCGCGTGCGTGATAATGGCACCCGTTTTCTTATGAAAGGCGGACAGACGCTTCGACATATCGGGGTAGCCGGTAAAATATCCGGCCTTCACAAGCAGCTTGGTGAGGCACTGCCCGGTGCTTTATCCTGCTTTTCGTCATTTCCTGAGTCTGGTGTCGTCAGCCGTGAAGTACCGGTCAACACCCGCCTGCGCAGCCTGTTAACCAATGTTTTTGCACCCAGTACCAGCGTATCCGACCCGCTTCAGGAGATTGCACTGGAGGGGGTTTCCATGTCTATTCTGGCGGAGGTAGCTCGGACAATAATGGCAAGCGACACAGAGGGCACAGACAGAGCCCCACTCTGGGGCGAGCATATATTTGAAAGTCTGACAGGTTACATCCGCGGCAACCTGGATGCTCCACTTAAGACAGATGATATATGCCAACGCTTCGGCATTACCCGGCGCCAGCTCACCCAACTGTTTCAGGTATCAGCACAGTGCTCTCCCAGAGAATTTTTGCGCCGTGAGCGACTGGAACACGCACGGGTGCTGATCGAGCAGAAAGGGGCTCCGATCAAGATGGTTGCAGCTGCGGTGGGCTATAGTCATGCCAGTAACTTCTCCAAAGCCTATCGCCAGTACTTCGGGGAAACACCAGGCCATACTGTACGATTAAAAGCGACTGATATATACGCCGAATAAGACTGTGACCATCTCCGAAACGTCTATTAATGGGGCATGGTAACCGCAATGCCCCGCCTGTCGGCAGTCTGCCACAAACACCTTCCGTTTTTTTAAACTTCCTTGCTTTCAAGCCGTTGACAGCGTTACGAAAACAGGGAATAATTCGCGGCCTTGAAAGCTTATGGCAATGTAGCTCAGTTGGTTAGAGCAACGCATTCATAATGCGTGGGTCGCAGGTTCGAGTCCCGCCATTGCCACCATGCTTTCAGATCCAGGGGTATAGCCAAGCGGTAAGGCAACGGGTTTTGATCCCGTCATGCGGAGGTTCGAATCCTCCTACCCCTGCCATTTGTGGCAATGTAGCTCAGTTGGTTAGAGCAACGCATTCATAATGCGTGGGTCGCAGGTTCGAGTCCCGCCATTGCCACCATTCTTTACAGGGGTATCGCCAAGCGGTAAGGCACTGGATTCTGATTCCAGCATGCGGAGGTTCGAATCCTCCTACCCCTGCCATCCTGCTCCATATCCTCCCACTTTCTTGATTTTTCACAGACCTGACACGGCATTCATTTGTCGTTAATATGGGGCACTAATGATCCCCCGTTACTTCAGGTATACAACATGAGTGGTTCCACGGACGAGCTATTACATGCACTGGCCAGTCAGGCTCAACACGATGCTCGCAACATAAACCTGCTGTTTGCCGCCTGTGATGGCATCCAGATGGACCAGTTGCTGACCACCCTCAGAACAGCCCATTTTTCGCCTCGCGGCCAATCTGTACAAGGCTCTGACGAGCTGCTGAATGTACTCAGTCAGCGCTCTTGGGACTTGCTGATCTTTGCCAGCAAGGATCACTACAGCACAGAACTGACCCCCGCCAAGGCCTTGGATCTGTTGAATCGTCTTAACCGTGACATACCGGTGATACTGCTGTCGCCAGGTCATGAATACCATGACCCAACCCACTGGCTTGGCATCGGTGTACAAGCGATGCTTCCCGAACGTAACCACGAATTACTGCTGCTCGAGCTGAACCGGGTGTACGCCCAGCTGCAAACACGCCGTGAACTGCGTAACACACAGAACCGACTGGCACAGCTGCAGCAACGCAATCAGACACTGGTAGAAAGTTCATCCTTGGCAATATGCATGCTGCATAACGGCCTGATCCTGCATGCCAACAAAAGTTTTGCCCACCTGTTCGGTTATGATAATGCAGAGCACCTGCTCGAACACTCACTGCGTCAGCTGCTTGAAGAGCGCTTCAGGGATGATCTGGACCAGATACTGCGAGAGTGCGATCACAGCAGCTCTGCATTGCAGCGCAACCTCACCGCCCAGAGACCAGACGATACCCGCTTCGAGGCCCGTTTCAGCTTCGCGCCATCCGAATACGATGGACGTCCCTGCCTTGAGGTCGAGATCATCACCGATTTCGACGCATCGGAAGAAATTTTCCGCGACATAAATCCGATCAGCGGCCTGAACAACCATCAGGCATTCATGCGTGCACTGGAAGTTGCCTGCAATAACGCCCGCCGCGGAGGGCAGGACCGCAACCTGATGCTGCTGACACTGGATCATCTGGAGGTGATTCGAACCGAAGTTGGCATTGACGGGGTTGATCTCATTTTGCGTGATATCGCCAGCATTTTGAAACAGAAAGTGAGCCGTGCCCACCTGCTGTCCCATTTGGATGACAACAGTTTTGCCATCATTCTGCACACCGCCGATCCCAACAAGGCTGTCGACATTGGAGAGCAGCTTTGCCACGCCGTCAGCAGCCATATCTGCCAAGTACAGAACACGGCCATCCACACCACCTTGTCAGTAGGTATAGTCGTCATCAACGACAGCGCTCCGACGCCAGTAGAGCTGGTTTCCCGCGCTCGCATGATGGCCGAGAGCCTGCATCACGGCAACCGGCCCGGCAATGGTGTCAGTCTGTATCAGGAAGAGAAGACGCTGCTCTCCAGCAGCGATGCCAAAATGAGCAAACGCCTGCTCAACGCGCTCAAAATGGACCGATTCCGACTTCTGTACCAGCCGGTCGTACCGCTGCGATTGGAAACGCCGACCCAGTATTACGAGGTACTGCTGCGCTTGATGAGTGACAGTGACAAGGAAATCTCTCCCAATGCGTTCATCGCCCAAGCGATAGAGCCTGAGGTACTGGTTGAGCTGGACCGCTGGGTCATCAAGCGGGCACTGTCGGAGCTGAGCAGCAAGCAGAACATTGAGAAGCGCACACACCTGCTGATCAACCTATCCGGCCCCTCGCTGCGTAGCGCAGAGCTGGTGCAGTGGCTGGGAGAAGAGCTGCGCAGAAGCCACGTACCCGCCGAATACCTGGTATTCGAAATCAGCGAAAGTGATGCTGCGGTTGATTTGATTGCGGCACGACATTTTGCCCGTGCCATTCAGCAACTGCACTGCCAGGTATGCCTGAAACATTTCGGCAGCTCACCCAACTCGGAACATGTACGCAAGGAGCTGGATTCTGAGTTTATCAAGCTGGATGGTTCCTACATTCAGGACCTGCAGAATCGCAACCTGACCATGGAATCACTGGAGGAAATGCTGGCCCCACTGAAACAGCAGAACAAGCTGATCATCGCCCCTTTGGTTGAAGAAACCCGTGTGATCAGCGACCTGTTCAGCGCCGGTGTTCATCTGGTTCAGGGGCACTATCTGCAACCCCCGCGGGAGCAGATGGATTACGATTTCTTTGAGGGATAGGAGCGTCAACGACAGCCTGCTCAGAGCAGGCTGTCGCGGTCCCGAAAACCGATCAGGTACAGAATGCCGTCCAGCCCAAGTGTCGATATTGCCTGCTTGGCACTCTGACGCACCAGCGGTTTGGCCCTGAAGGCGATCCCCAAACCAGCGATGGACAGCATCGGCAAGTCATTGGCGCCATCCCCTACGGCGATGGTCTGTTCCAGTCGCACACCTTCCTTTTCAGCAATTTCACGCAACAGCTGGGCCTTGCGCTCACCGTTGACGATGGTACCCACTACCTCGCCTGTAACCATGCCATCTTGAATATCCAACTCGTTGGCATACACATAGTCAAAACCGAGCTTCTGCTGCAGGAAGTGACCAAAATAGGTAAACCCACCTGACAAAATGGCGGTCTTGAAGCCCAACGCCTTCAAATGCCCCACCAGCTCAGTTGCGCCTTCAGTCAAAGGCAGGCGCTCGGCAATGCGTTCAAGAACCGAGGCATCCAGCCCTTTGAGCAGCGCCACGCGGCGGCGGAAGCTCTCGTTGAAGTCGATTTCACCTCGCATGGCGGCTTCGGTAATCTCAATCACCTGCTCACCAACACCTGCCTCTTTCGCCAGCTCATCGATTACCTCGGCCTCGATCAGAGTCGAATCCATGTCGAACACCACCAGACGCCGGTTACGACGGAAAATATCATCCTTCTGAAAGGCGATATCCACATCCATATCGCTGGCCGTCTTGAGGAACTCTTCACGCAGCGCAGCGGCATCAGCCGGTAGCCCACGCACTGAGAACTCGACGCAGGCGCGAGTCTGACGCGCACCTTCATCCTGCAGTGAGATACGCCCGGACAGACGGCTGATATTATCAATATTCAGGCCATGGTCGGCGGCAATGGCGGTCACACGTGCAATGTGCTCGGCACTGATGCGTCGTGCCAACAGAGTGATGATATGGCGCGACTTGCCCTGACCTTCGACCCAGTGTTCATAGGCCGCGTCATCCACTGGCTCAAAACGCACCAGCATGTTCATCTCATGTGCCTTGAACAGAACATCCCGCAATAGAGGAGACGACTCGGATTCTTTCGGCACCTGAATCAGAATACCCAGCGAGAGCGTGTTGTGAATGACCGCCTGGCCGATATCAAGGATATTGATATGATAGCGGGCGAGGATCCCGGTGATAGCCGAGGTCACGCCCGGACGGTCGTCACCGGAAATTGTCAGCAGGATGATTTCGTTCATCGCACCCTTCCGTTAAGTGAGGCATTGCTGGTATCACCAGCATCTGGCTGCGATTATATCAGAGCGACCGCACTCGACGCAGTGCTGTCCTGTCCTTTTAGCACGAGGAGTCATTTTGCTTGAGTCACTGCTACAGGCATTACCACTGACACCGACAAGCATTGTGGTGCTGATTGCCCTGATTGCGATGCTGGAATCTCTGGCGTTTGTCGGCCTGCTGCTGCCCGGTGTTGCCCTGCTGTTTGCATTGGCTGTCATGGCCGGCTCAGCAGGAGTGTCACCGTGGGTCTGCCTTCTGGCAGCGTTCACGGGCGCGGTGTGTGGTGATGGAATAAGCTTTCTACTGGGGCGCCATTCCGCCACACCCATCCGCCGCCTTGACTGGCTGCAAAGACACCCCGAATGGCTGCAACGGGGCGAAGCATTTTTCCGGCGCTGGGGCGGGCTCAGTATCGTCACCGGTCGGTTTGTTGGTCCGATTCGTCCTGTCATTCCGTTTGTGGCCGGCAGCTGCGGCATGCCTGGCCTGGCTTTCACCTTCTTCAACCTGATCTCGGCTTTGGGTTGGGCGCCATTGTATCTGCTGCCCGGATACTTCACCGGCCGAGGGCTCACCACCGCCTCACCTCAACTGGCCCCGCTTTTCTGGTCAGCAGCTGTACTGCTGTTTACCCTGCTGCTGTTTCAACAGTTTCATCACCGACTGAAACCACATGGCAAGCTTCACACTTACTGGAGCCGAATACTCCCCGCCCCCTGGCCGCCCGGACCAACACTACTGCTGCTGTGTGCGTTGACCGCTCTTATCGGCATCACCCTTATTAACCTTGACTCTGCAGGCGACCAGATCAATTCGGCTTTGCTCATACCCCTTCGCTCAATAGGAGATGCCTTGCCACAAACGGCACTGGTGATGACGTTGATCGGTGATATTCCACTTGTTGCCGGGCTTTCACTCCTGTGTGCGCTGTTTGGGCTGGTGCGTGGGGATGGCTGGCGCGGCTGTGGAGTATTTGCGGGGGTTATCGGCGTCATTCTGCTTAACCATGTACTGAAGCAACTCTTTGGCCTGCCGAGGCCTGAAGGAAGCAGTCTTGCCAATTTCAGCTACCCAAGCGGGCATGCCTCAGCTGCCGCCGCGTTCTTTACTTTGACGGCCGTATGGCTGCTGCATAACAGGGATCATCAGACTCGCCATTTGGGTTATCTCTGCACCATACCCTTGATTCTGGCGGTTGCGCTATCCCGTCCAATGCTGGGAGTACACTGGCCCATGGACGTGATAGCGGGAGTGGCCGAAGCATTGGTGATCACAGCCATGTATCGGATATGGCTATATCACTGGCCAGCGCCAGTCAGAATACCACTGAGCTGGGCGGGGATACTGTGTGTCATCACAGGACTTTATGTGGTGCTGACATTCGACCTGGCTGCCGGGCGTTACCCCGGCAGCTGAATCAAGCATCAACCCTTGCGCTTTTGCCGCGCCTTGGGAGGGTGCTTGCGCTTCTGAGCGGCCTTGCGCTTGGTGGCAGCACCGGCGGGCTTATCCCCGCCAGTACGGCCTTCAGGCTTTTTTGAGCGACGACGCCCCTTGCTATGATCCGGCTTGCCGCGACCATCCGCGATCTGACCCTTGGCCAGCTTTTCACGCTGACTGGTTCGCTTGGGTTGTGCAGCGGCAGGCTCTGCTGCCAGCTCAAAGTCGATCTTGCGTTCATCCAGATCCACACGCACAACTTTGACCTCAAGCTCGTCACCCAGCTTGAAGACGCGACGGGTACGATCCCCGACCAAGCGCTGCTTCGCTACTTCAAAGTGATAGTAGTCACTGGGCAGTGAGGTAATGTGGATAAGTCCCTCGATATACAGGTCTTCCAGCTCTACAAACACACCAAAGCCGGTGACAGCTGCCACCACACCGGTAAACACTTCGCCAATCTGGCTTTGCATGTATTCACACTTGAGCCAGGCCACCACATCACGGGTGGCCTCATCAGCACGCCGTTCGGTCATGGAGCAGTGTTCACCCAGCGCCAGCATCTGCTCAAGCGAATACGGATAGCCAAATGCGGCATTGGCGGTAAACTTCTTCGGCCGCTCGACCGCCTTCGCCTTGCCATCACCGTGAATCGCACTGCGAATGGCGCGGTGAACCAACAGATCAGGATAGCGTCGTATGGGCGATGTGAAGTGCGCATAGGTCGGATAGGCCAGGCCAAAGTGGCCCAGATTTTCAGGGCTGTATACAGCCTGCTGCATCGACCTGAGCATCATGGTCTGGATAATGTGACGATCCGGCCGCCCCTTGATTGACTCGGCCAGCTTCAGGTAATCCTTTGGCTCGGGGCTGTCACCACCAGGGAGGTTAAGCCCCAGCTCACCCAGGAAGGCTCGCAGATTCTGCAGCTTCTGTGCCTTGGGCCCTTCATGGATTCGGTACAGAGCCGGCTTGCCGTACTTACCCAGAAAACGTGCGGTTGCCACGTTAGCGACCAGCATGCACTCTTCGATGATCTTGTGCGCATCGTTACGCACCACGGGAATAATCTCATCGATTTTGCGTACCTGATCAAATACGATACGCGTTTCAACGGTGTCAAAATCAATGGCTCCGCGGTCATCCCGCGCCTTGCGCAACGCCTTGTAGAGCTGATGCAGCTGCTCTACATCAGGCACTACGGCGCTGTACTGCTTGCGCAGGTTCGCACTGTCTTCATGCTCGGCATCCAACATTGCCCCTACCTTGGTGTAGGTCAGGCGCGCCTTGGAGTTGATCACCGCTTCGTAGAACTTATAACCCGACAGTTTACCGGCCCGGCTGATGGTCATCTCGCACACCATGGCCAGACGATCCACATTGGGGTTCAGCGAGCAGAGCCCGTTAGAAAGCAGTTCCGGCAGCATCGGAACCACAAACTCGGGGAAGTAGACCGAGTTGCCGCGCTTGACCGCTTCACGGTCCAGCGCCGAATCAGGGCGTACGTAGTAGGACACATCCGCAATCGCCACCCACAGACGCCAACCACCAAAGGTTTTTTTCTCACAGTAGACGGCATCGTCAAAGTCTTTGGCGTCTTCACCGTCAATGGTGACAAAAGGCAACTCGCGCAGATCGATGCGGTTCTGTTTGTCCTCTTCGCGCACTTCCGGTGTCAGCTCACCGATCTGCTGGTGCACATCCGCTGGAAACTCATCCGGGATTTCATGGTTGTGAATGGCAACCTGAATCTCCATTCCCGGCGCCATGCGATCACCCAACACTTCCACAACACGAGCGCGTGCAGGCTGCTTCCGGTTGGGATACTGGATGATCTCAGCTACTACCAGCTGGCCGTCTTCATACTCCAGACCGGTAGTCGGGTCAGGGATAATCATCACCTGATTGGTGATGCGTTGATTTTCGGGGATCAGCGATCCAAAACCACTGTGGCCATCAAACTTGCCCACCACCTTGGTGGTGCCACGTTCCAGCACTTCGACAATCTTGCCTTCGCGTCGGCCCTTGTGATCCACTCCGATGGACTGGACCAGTGCCCGGTCACCATCAAACACCTCACGCATGTTGCGCGGGCTGAGGAACAGGTCATCGCCACCGGCGTCCGGCTTCAGGAAGCCAAATCCATCACGATGTCCTATCACGCGGCCGGGAATCAGATCCATTTTCTGAATCAACCCGTACTCGCCCTTGCGGTTGGAGATCAGCTGACCATCTCGACACATGGCGATCAGGCGCCGGCGAACACCTTCAACACTGTCTTCATCATCAATACCCAGCTCCCGACACAGCACGGGATGACTGATCGGGGCGCCCCACTTCTCGAGGAATTCAAGCATGAAGTCACGGCTCGGTACCGGCTGTTCATACTTTTCAGCTTCCAGCTGAAGGTTGGGGTCTTTGTCTTTCCAATTCTTGCTCATTCAGTATCCAGTTGTTTCTGTACGATCTTTTGACCGATACAGCGGCCTTTCCTTCAGAATAGACCGTCAATATGTAAAAAATAAAGCCGGCGTTGCCGGCTTTACAGATCTCAGGGAAGTTCTTCGACCTCTTCGCCCTCTTTCTTCTCGGGCGGCATCAGGTCTTCGCGACTCACCTGCATTAAAATCAGTGCATTGGCGGCCACATAAATGGAGGAGTAAGTACCCACCAGCACACCAACCAACAAAGCCAATGCGAAACTGTGAATCATTTCGCCACCAAAATAGAACAGCGCAACCAGCACCAACAACGTCGTCAATGAAGTCATCAAGGTACGACTGAGTGTCTGACTCAGTGAAGCATTCATGACCTCAATGTTGTCTTCCTTACGCATGATGCGGAAGTTCTCACGAATCCGGTCGTACACTACGATGGTATCGTTCAGCGAGTAACCGATCACGGCCAGCACGGCAGCCAGCACCGTCAAGTCAAACTCGATCTGCAACAGCGAGAAAACACCCAGCACAATAACAACGTCATGCACCAGTGCCACTACTGCTCCCAGCGAAAATTTGAGCTGAAACCGAAAAGCAAGATAGACCATGATCATGAACAGTGCCAGCAGCATGCCCAGACCACCCTGCTCACGCAGTTCTTCGCCTACCTGTGAGCCGACAAATTCATTGCGGCGCAGCTCCACTGTTTGATCGGACCCGGCACGCAGGGC
The DNA here is from genome assembly GCF_041155135.1 of Marinobacterium sp. BA1. Lineage (NCBI taxonomy): Bacteria > Pseudomonadati > Pseudomonadota > Gammaproteobacteria > Oceanospirillales > Oceanospirillaceae > Marinobacterium > Marinobacterium sp. BA1. The sequence goes on along the minus strand of NZ_BAAFHC010000001.1, from coordinate 3,786,279 downwards.
TTCCAGCACCTTGTCACCGAGCTGCGGGTCGTGATCAACCTGCAGCCGGATCAGGATATCGCGCGAGGAGCCGAAAGTTTGTACAACCGCATCCGGAAAGCCTTCTGCACTCAGCTTCTGGCGCACATCTTCCAGACTGACCGCCTGCTCATAACCGACTTCAACCAGGCTGCCACCAGTAAAGTCGAGGCCAAACTTGAGGCCGTTGACCGCCAGTGATGCAATCGACACCAGCAGCAAAACTGCGGAGAACGCCAGCGCCAGCTTGCGTATCCCCATGAAATTGTAAATCTTCTTTGCCGTCGTCATGGGGGTTCCTCAGATCATCAGTTTCTTCAGCGTGCGGCCGCCATACACCAGGTTCACCAGTGCACGGGTCACCAGCAAAGCAGTGAACATGGAGGTCAGAATACCGACCGACAGCGTAACGGCGAAGCCCTTAACCGGCCCAGTACCCATGGCGAACAGTATCACGGCTGCGATCAGCGTCGTCACGTTGGCATCAAGAATGGTTGTAAAGGCACGACTGAAGCCGGCATTAATGGCGGACTGAACCGGTAGCCCATTCTTCAACTCTTCTTTTATGCGCTCAAATATCAACACGTTGGCATCTACCGCCATACCCACGGTTAACACTATACCGGCAATACCCGGCAGGGTCAGTGTCGCTGACAACAGCGACATGACCGCCATCAGCAGGACCAGGTTCAAGGTCAGCGCGATATTCGCCAGCAGACCAAACACCTTGTAGTAGACCAGCATGAATACCAGCACCAGCGCGAAGCCGATCTGCACAGACAGCGTACCCTGCTCGATGTTGGTGGCACCAAGGCTCGGACCGACCGTACGTTCCTCTACGAAGTACACTGGCGCAGCCAGCGCACCGGCGCGCAACAGCAGTGCAAGTTCAGAGGATTCCTGAGCGCTGTCCAGTCCGGTGATGCGGAACTGGTTGCCCAGCGTACTCTGAATGGTCGCCAGCGAGATGATGCTTTTCTCCGTATAGGGGATACGACGCTCAACGCGCTCACCCTCGACGGTCTGTACCAGTGTACGCTGCTTGTGCTCGACAAACAGGACTGCCATGCGGCGCTGAATCGCGTTGCGCGTCACGCGGTTCATCATCTGACCACCGGGGCCATCCAGTGTGATCGACACCTGTGGCATGCCGTTCTCGTCAAAGGCAGCCTGTGCATTGGAGACACTGGAACCGGTGATGATAATGTCCTTTTCCAGCGCCGCAGTACGGCCTGGCTGGCTGCGGAAGTCATATGTCTCGGTGAGGGCACGACTGGTGTCCGGCAATGCTTCAAGTCGGAACTCCAGGTTCGCCGTTTTGCCGATCACGCGCTTGGCAGCCGCTGCATCCTGCACACCCGGCAGCTGGACCACGATGCGATTGCGCCCCTGCCGCTGCACCAGTGGCTCAGCAACGCCCAGCTCGTTGACACGGTTACGCAGGGTCGTGAGGTTCTGCTTGATGGCGTAGTCTTCGATCTGGCGGATAGTCTCTTCAGTCAGATTGATGTAGAGAAAATAGTCCTCGCCATCGGCTGCGGCATCCACCATGAACTCGGGCCAGGTGCGACGCAACAGTCCCTGCGCCTCGTCACGCACGGCAACATCATCGAAACGGACCGACAAACGGCCGTCTTCAAGATGGTCAACCATACGATAACGCAGTTTTTCTTCACGCAGTTTGGTCTTGATCTCGCTGACATATACATCCAGCCGCTGAGCAACCGCTTGCGCCATGTCCACTTCCATCAAGAAGTGCACACCACCACGCAGATCAAGGCCCAGCGTCATGGGACCGGCACCAATGGCCCGCAGCCATTCAGGTGTCGTCGGTGCCAGATTCATCGCCACGGTATAGTCGCTGCCCAGTGTCTGGGCAATCAGTTCGCGCGCTTCAAGCTGGGCATCAGAACTTCCAAGACGGACCAGGCCGACACCGCCCTCCTGCAATTCCGTTGCCTTGGCCGTCAGACCGACCTCTTCCAGGCGCTGTTCAATGGACGCCAGCGTACCCTGATCAACGGGAGCCGCATTACGGCCGGCTGACACCTGAATTGCATAGTCATCAGGATACAGATTGGGAGCTGCGTACAGGCCGGCAATCACCAGCACCAGCAGGATCAGGAAATTTTTCCACAGGGGGTAGCGGTTGAGCATCGTGCTCCATCCTCACCAAAAACGAAAGCGCCACCTGAACAGTGGCGCCGGAACACAGACGAGCGATCAGATATTCTTGATCGTGCCCTTGGGCAGTTCGGCCGCAACGTGGGCCTTCTGGAACTTCAGCTCAGTGCCTTCGGATACTTCCAGTACCACGTAATCATCGCTCAGGCGCAACACCTTACCGATGATGCCACCTGCCGTGATCACTTCATCACCTTTTGCCAGACCGGCGATCAGGTTTTTGTGATCCTTGGCACGTTTGGCCTGGGGGCGCCACATGAAGAAGTAGAAAATCAGACCAAAGCCGACCAGGAACAGGATGTTAAACATACCCGGATCCATGGCGCCAGCGCCTTCAGCGTAGGCCGGAGAGATGAAAAAGCTCATTCAGGTTGTACTCCCGATTACAGTGTCAGTGATGCGTTTCAAGCCGTCAGCGGCGGCGTTTCCTGCCCCCGCTGGCGATAGAATTCGTCTACGAAGTCGCTCAATTTACCCTGTTCAATGGCGTTGCGCAAACCAGCCATCAGCTCCTGATAGTAGTGCAGGTTGTGGATGGTATTGAGCTGCGCCCCCAGGATCTCCTTGCACTTGTCCAGATGGTGCAAATAGGCGCGACTGAAGTTCTGACAGGTATAACAGCTGCAGGTTTCATCCACAGGTGCCGTATTGGTTTTATTGGCCGAATTGCGAATCTTGACGATGCCGTTGCGAGTGAACAGAAAGCCGTTGCGCGCATTGCGGGTCGGCATGACGCAGTCGAACATATCGACACCACGACGCACCCCTTCGACCAGATCTTCCGGTTTGCCCACACCCATCAGGTAACGGGGCTTGTCCTCGGGCATTTTCCACGCCAGATGATCAAGAATGCGCACCATATCCTCCTTCGGCTCACCCACCGAGAGACCACCGATGGCATAGCCATCGAAGCCGATTTCGGTCAGCCCGGCAAGGGACTCATCGCGCAGACTCTCGTACATGCCACCCTGGATAATCCCGAACAATGCCGAAGGGCTTTTACCGTGAGCCTTTTTGGAGCGCTCGGCCCAGCGCAGCGACATGCGCATGGAGTCGGCCGCTGCCTTTTCCGTTGCCGGATAAGGCGTGCATTCATCGAAGATCATCACGATATCGGAGCCCAGTTCACGCTGAACCTGCATCGAGCTTTCCGGCGTCATGAACACCTTGCTGCCGTTTACCGGCGACTGGAAGGTCACACCCTCTTCGGTGATCTTGCGCAGCTTGCCAAGACTGAACACCTGAAAGCCACCGGAATCGGTCAAAATCGGCCCCTTCCACTGCATAAAGTCATGCAGATCACCGTGCTGCTGTACGATCTCGGTACCCGGACGCAGCATCAGATGGAAGGTGTTGCCCAGAATGATCTGGGCGCCGGTAGCTTCGATATCCCGCGGCAGCATGCCCTTGACGGTGCCGTATGTGCCCACCGGCATAAAAGCGGGCGTTTCAACCACACCACGGGGAAAGGTCAGACGTCCACGACGCGCCTTGCCTTCACTGGCAAGGGTCTCGAACTGCATAAAACATTCTCTGCTCACAAAGCGTCCTTATCCGCCGCATCACGGCGGGTCAAAAACATGGCATCGCCATAACTGAAAAAACGGTAACGCTCGGCCACGGCATCGGCATAGGCCTGCATGATCGACTGATGACCTGCAAAGGCACTGACCAGCATCATCAACGTCGACTCAGGCAGATGGAAATTGGTAATCAGCCGATCCACCGTACGAAAGCGATAGCCCGGGTAGATAAAGATATCGGTATCGCCATAGAAAGGGGCGATTTCGCCGGACCGGCTCGCCGTCTCAAGACAGCGCACACTGGTCGTTCCTACCGCTACAACTTTATTGCCCCGGGCCTGAGCGGCTTTCACTGCCGCACAGGCCTCATCGGAGACTTCGATATATTCGGCGTGCATGTGGTGCTCGGCAATGGTGTCGACCTTGACCGGCTGAAAGGTGCCCGCGCCTACATGCAGGGTGACAAAGGTTTGCTCGATGCCTTTGTCCTTCAGCTGCTGCAACAACGCTTGATCAAAATGCAGCCCTGCCGTCGGAGCCGCAACGGCACCGGGCTTACGATTGTAAACGGTTTGATAACGCTCGCGGTCAGACAGCTGATCCTCACGTTTCATATAGGGCGGCAGCGGCATGTGACCGTGCCGCTCCAGCGCGGACACCAGATGGTCGTCCAGATTAGTAAATCTGAGCTGGAACAGGTTTTCCTGACGCCCCGTTACTTCGGCCTCAAGCCCGCCTTCAAACAGCAGCCGCGCACCCGGCCTGGGCGCACGACTGGCCCGAATGTGCGCCAGCGCGGTGTTTTCGGAGGTGACCCTTTCCACCAACATCTCGATCTGGCCGCCACTCTCTTTCTGCCCGAACAGCCGCGCCGGAATCACGCGGGTATCGTTAAACACCAGCAGATCGCCGGGCTGCAGCAATGTAAGAAGGTCGGTAAACTGTCGGTGGGTCCGTTCACCGGTATTGCCGTCAAGGCAGAGCAAGCGGCTGGCACTGCGCTGTTCCAGTGGATAACGCGCAATCAGCTCTTCCGGCAGCTCGAAATAGAAGTCTTTTACCTGCATGGGACTCAAACTGGAAACCTGTTGGAAAGATTGAATTCTACCTGAGTAACAGGTTTTTTTCAGTCCTGATTGACGAACCAGCAAAGACAAATATAATATGCGCCTTCACTGCAGGGGCTTCACACTTCGAAACCCCGTCGATACAGTGCCAGCGTGGTGAAATTGGTAGACACAGGGGATTCAAAATCCCCCGCCTTAACGGGTGTGCCGGTTCGAGTCCGGCCGCTGGTACCACTTAAAAGCTTTTCATTTCAGCAGGTTACAACGCTGAAGCCACATCCTAGCAAACAACTTATATGTCCACACTCGTCTGAGTGTCCACAAAGTGTCCACTTTGATTCAGTATAGCCGCGCGAAATTTTTGACAACGATTAGCGCATAATTTGGCACAAGCATAAAACGAAATGGCACGTTAGAAACACCCTAATCATCCTCATATCCAGCCCCTCCTTGCGCCTCCAAGATATTTGTCGCAAGCTTGCAGCACTGCCTTGCATGATCGGAGGGGATCGATTGCTCACATGCTTGGCGATGGATCTAGCTCAACATGGAGTGAATTATGGATATCAGTAGCGCCCTAGCCTCACTGGCCAAGAAAATTGAACAACGCGGCAGCATAATCGAAACGGAAGAAGCAACCAAAAACGCATTTGTAATGCCATTCCTCAACAACGTCTTAGGGTACGACGTTTTCGATCCTTCGGAAGTAATCCCTGAGTTCACGGCCGATACTGCAACAAAGAAAGGCGAGAAAGTAGATTATGCCATCATCAAAGACGGCATAGTGCAAGTTCTGATTGAATGTAAAAAGTTTGGTGAGCAACTATCACTGAAGCACGCCTCTCAACTTTATCGATATTTCTCTGTGACCAATGCTCGAATTGCCATCCTGACCAACGGCGTTGTATATCAGTTTTTCACTGATTTAGACGCGCCCAACAAGATGGATGAAAAGCCATTCCTAGAACTAGATCTATCCAACATTGACGAGCACATTGTTCCAGAAGTCGCAAAGCTGACCAAGGAAGACTTCGATGTTAACTCTGTGATCAATTCGGCAGGCGAACTGAAATACATGAACCAGATCCGTAAGGTGATTGCAGCGCAGCTGGCAGAGCCTGACGACGACTTCATACGGTTCTTCGCATCTAGAGTTTATGATGGGGTGATTACGCAGAAAGTCCGTGAGCTATTTGCGGACTTAACGGTCAAAGCATTTAAGCAGTATCTCAATGACAAGGTCAATGAACGTCTCAAATCAGCTCTTCAGCGTGACTCAGAGTCTACAGCCTCCACCAAGGAAGCAGAAAACAAAGACGATGAAGATGACTCTGAAGAAAGCAAGGTTGTGACAACCGAAGAAGAAGTCGCAGGTTTCAACATTGTCCGCGCAATTATGTGTCAGAATGTTGATATCGAACGAGTGACTCCACGAGATACACAAAGCTACTTCGGTGTGCTGCTGGATGACAACAACCGCAAACCTATATGTCGTCTGCATTTCAATCGCTCACAAAAATATATCGGTATCTTCGATAAGGATAAAAAGGAAACCCGTCATGCCATTGACAGAGTTGAAGACATCTTCCAATTTGCGGATCAACTCAAAGAAACCTGTTCATTCTACGAATGATTAAGCCTACTCGGCAGCATGTTCAGTAAAGCATCAACTCATGCCTCGGCAGTGCCGGGGCTTTTTGTATGACCGCCCACCTCTGATAAACACCATTTCCCCCCGTTGCGACACCCACTCCGTCACTCACGTTTACCCTGTACCCTAATACCCGTGGTGCTCAGAGTGCGGCAGACTCGCTATGAATCAGAGCAAAAATTAGAACAAGGTCTTGGTGTAACCCTCCCCTAACATCCGTACATGTGTGTGCAAGCCCTCTATCCATATCAACATTCATCGCACCAGATATTAAACCACCGGGTATCCATTCCCGGAGGTTTCAATGTACAAGCAATTCAAGTTCACTAATGCCCGCATACGGGCATTACCCGCCGACCCTGCCTCATCACTCAGTACCGAGTGACCGACCGTGCCTGTCGGCAAGAATGGCAGCAAGCGCTTTTAGCCGGCTTCCTGTATCTTTGCCGGGCACACACCGGGACAGCCCCGCTGGTAACACTCTTTTGGTTTTGCTCACCTCACCGCCAAGCAGAAATTTTCCTCTGCAGCTCTATCCGTTGTTGCACCAGCGCCTGACTGACTTCAGGCCCTACAAATGCTGCTTTTGCAGATGTTCGAAGCATACTTTCAGGGACATCATGATACTGCCCCGGCTGTAATGGTTTGATTTTGAGACAACCTCGACACAGGTACTTATTCAGAATACCCAAAGAATCCTGGAATTCCTCTTGCCTCTCCACCCCGCGCTTGGTCAAGGGACGGGGCTTATCCGGACACACTCTGTTCCATGCATAGCGGTCTGCCAGTACCTCATTCACGCAGGTGATCCGTCCATGGCATTCATCTCTCGCTTCGACATTCTGCATACACATCAGATCAACAAGGCTAAAGTTATCGACTCTATGCCCGATCTCATGCCACAGAACAAAAGAGTAGATTTCGTCGTCGGCAAGTGCCGACCAATCCAGTTCGGGCCGGGTCCTCCCGCACTCACGAAAGGTTCGTGTATTAATAGCAGACGCCAGTGAAATAACACCTCGCTCATGTGCCACCTGCCTTTCCTCACGAACATCGGGAAAAATCGGCATCGCCCAAAGACTATACCGTCCCCATGCCTTTTCCGGCTCCGTATAGGTACAGATTTCCAGCGCGACACCGGAACATTTGGCAATTTCGGCGAATTTACGGTACTGGCCTCGGGTAAGACGCAAAATCACATCACTTTTCATGACTGCCACCTCGACAAACTAAGCCAGAACAGCAAAACCTATAAATAACTCACGGATGCCACTTCCTGATTATAGTTCAATCGCGACCTGGGATCATTTTCGCCTGTAAAGTATAGGCAGCTTCGAAAATTTATTACCAATGTTTCAGCAACCCACTGTGCATCACGGATATCTTTCGTTTTTTTGGACTGCCTATAGTCCTGCAAAATTCGAAAGGCATTTAATGCCGACCATTTTGAAAAGTAGCTGTCGATTATTTTTTCAGCTGGCTGTCCATCAAAAAGAATAAATGGATATTTTGAGGTATCCAGCTTAATGTCTTTTATGGTGTGCAAAAGTGCCTTCCGTGGTTGCCTTATGCTATTTTTAAGATCACTTAGCCATACTTTTTCATTATCCACAAAATCATGACTGGGCGGTATTTCATCTACTGGTATTTTGCTCTTGATATATTCATCTATAGCCTCCAGCATTAAATTAATGGACGCTTCATACTCAGAGCGATTGAATAAAAACTGGATATACCCACTCTTTCCCTGCAGGTCAGACGACCACCAGGCATCATATCCCTTAATGTCCATTTCCCAGGCAATAGTTTCTTTGTCAGGATGGCTGACGCACACCCTTTCATGAATATCGGTATCTTCAGGAAATCCGCATGAGCAGTTGAATACATGGTACCCTCCTGGCTCGATCGTTGATTTCACCAGAGCCCCGATATCCCACACCAGATCATCGTTATCGAATACATTTTCACCTGCAGAGAAGGGAAGTGGATCTTGTGTTTTACCGGTATCGATCTCGTACTTGGTACGTTCAGAGGACAGCTGCAATCGGGGCTGAAAAAAAAGATCATGGCCCGGAGGATCGGAGTATGTTTTTCTGACATCCAAGTGCCAATCCAGTTTCACTCTGTATGACTGACGGGCAAGCCTGGCGAGACAAGGAAGGTCTATTTCACTTATGGCTTGCCATTGTGTTTCGATTTGCTCTGACGACTGTGTATTCATTAACAGGTCATAAGCCTGCCTCAGTTCTCTTTTGGCTTTTTGCGCTCTGTGACTGAACAGTTGCCACCGGAATGAAGGAGAAAAATCATCCTGTTCATGCCAGTCCCACACACATAAGGTTTGCTCAAAATATTGGCGTGCCTCCGACAGAGTATTGTCGTTGGGCGGGGCCATATCATCTGCATTTGACTCCCCCCTGTAATCCCAACTGTCCCAACCGCAAAAAAAACAGTAATAGTCGGGCGATGGACCAAGCGTCGGATAGCCACAGGCCGGGCAGACTCCATGCCCGTTACAGTAGTCGGGGTGACTACAAAAAAACCGGTATCTTGCCGTAAAGTCGCTGAGCTGCCGGGTATCAGTATCCATCTTTCCGCCTGATGTTTTTCTGTTATTGATATTCAGGCGTCATTCAAGCCAGCTGCATCCGATACTTCTTGAATGACTCGGCCTGCTCGAAGATGTCCTTGTATACCTCGTCACGATCAACCGGTGGATAACCGTGCTTGGCCAACAGCAGAATCAGCTCCACTTTCAACTCTGCCTTGATACTCTCGCGCTGGCTCCAGTCGGTATACCTGGCCTTGTCATCCACAACCAGTTTCACGGCCTTGGCCAGTTCGATCAGCTTATCATCCGGATAGCTGAAATCGTACTTGGCCGCCAATGCCTTCAAGATGTCGTAGAACGCCTTTTCCTCGAAATCGATGCCAAGCCCTTCAAAGGATTGAATCTCCTGCCGAAGCTGGTGATACAGGTCAATGATCTCATCGGAGAAGTCTTCCAGCACATTACTGACCAGCACATCATCTTCCTTGCGCTCATTGTACCTCTCGACCAGTGCCTGGAAGCGCTTGGAGAACTCGATCGCCTGTGCCCGGTTGGTCTTCTTGAACTGGCCGATCGCTTTGGCCAGCAGTTGCTGCAATAGCTTGATTTTGGTGTTTGGCAGTTTGATTTTCTCGATCTTGGCCAGGTAATCGTCATCGAAGATATCGATCTCCGACTCATCATCACTGCCGACCTTGAACACTTCCTCCACCCCATCACTTTTCAGCGCGTCTTCGATCATCGCCCGAACCCTGGCGTTCATTTGCGCAGTATCCGGCGCGTTGCCCTTGGTCAGTTTGAACACTATCGAACGCACTGCCAGATAGAAGTGAACCAGGTCTCGATCTGACTGGGACAAGTCCTCACTGCCGCAGCAGATGTCGTAGGCCGCTTTGAGACGCTTCACCAGCGCCATGAACCGCTTTTCCTGCTTATCGGTCAGCATGGCGAACTCGGCGGCCATGTTGAGGCAACTCAACTGCGCCAGCGGCTCACCGGTAAAGTAGGGCTGCATATCGAATCGGTGGAACAGCTTGTTCAACAGGTCCAGATGATCCTTGACCGCAATAACCGACTGGCGAACATCCTCGAAGTTGGTCTCTTCGGTTTTGGAATACTGTGCCAGCGCCTTGTTCATCTGCGCCTTGATGCCGATGTAATCGACCACCAGCCCTTTTTCTTTGCCTTCGTACTTGCGGTTAACCCGCGAGATGGTCTGAATCAGGTTGTGCCGCTGCACCGGTTTGTCGATATACAGGGTATCGAGGAAAGGTACATCGAACCCGGTCAGCCACATATCCACCACGATGGCGATCTTGAAATTGGACTTGGAGTTCTTGAACTGACGATCCATCTCTTTGCGGTCATCCTTGGTACCCAGCAGGTCCCAGAGCGCCTTCTTGTCATCCTTGTTGCGGGTCATCACCATCCGTACCCGGGCCGATGGCTTGATCTCCTTGCGCTCCTGTTCGGTCAGCTGAACACTATCATCACAGGCTTTGACCTCAAACCACTCGGGCCGAAGGGTCTCCAGCTCCTGATACAGCTGCCAGGCGATCTCGCGGGAGCTGCTGACAAACATCGCTTTGCCCCTGATCGTCGCACCTTCCGTGACCCGTTTCTCGTAGTGCTGTACAAAATCGGCAGCCAAAGCACGAATACGGTCCTGGTCACCCAGAATCGAGTTCATGTTGAGCATCGCCTTCTTGCTCTCGTCAATCTGGTACTCGCTGGAACCCTCCTCGGCGCACTGTTTGTAGTATTCCTCAATCTCGGTCAGCTTGCCGTTATCCAGCGTGACCTTGGCAGCACGGCCTTCGTAGACGATACGCACGGTGATTTCATCGTGAACCGACTCGGTCATGGTGTAGGCGTCGACTACCTCACCGAACACATCCAGCGTGGCGTCGATGGGCGTGCCGGTGAAGCCCACATAGGTCGCATTGGGCAGGGAGTCGTGCAGGTACTTGGCAAAGCCAAAGGTACGAATGACCTCGGTTTCGGTCACTCTAACCTTCTGATCCAGATTGATCTGGCTACGGTGAGCTTCGTCAGAGATACAGATCACATTGCTGCGCTCGGTCAGCAACTCGGTATCTTCAGTGAACTTGTGAATGGTGGTCAGAAAGACACCGCCACTGTTGCGCCCCTTCAACAGCTCACGCAGATGCTGGCGGCTCTCCACACTGATCACATTCTGGTCACCGATATAGGCCTTGGCGTTGGTGAACTGCGCCGACAGCTGATCATCCAGATCGGTACGGTCGGTGATCAGCACGATGGTCGGGCTTTCCAGCTCCACGCTTTTCATCGACAAGCGGGTCAGGAACTGCATGGTGAAGCTCTTGCCGCAACCGGTCGCCCCGAAGTAGGTACCCCCCTTGCCATCACCCTCGGGCTTACGGTGGGCCAGAATATTGCGGTAAAGCTTGTTGGCCGCGTAGTACTGGGGATAGCGGCAGACAATCTTCACTTCATGTTTGGAGCTGTCCGGAAAGTAGATGAAGTGACGGATAACGTCTCGCAGTCGGTCCTTGTCGAACAGGCCACGAATCATGGTGTAGAGACCGTCGATGCCATCCCTTTCCACCGACTCATCACCGGTAATCTTGCGCCAGGCATAGAAGAACTCGTAAGGCGCAAACAGCGAGCCCATCTTGTTGTTCACCCCGTCGCTGATCACACCGAAGGCGTTGTAAACCAGCAACTGAGGAATGGCACGGCGGTAGCGCGTCGCCAGCTGGACGTAGGCATCGTGGATGGTCGCTTCTTCGCGGATGGCGCTCTTGAATTCGAACAGCACCATCGGCAAGCCGTTGATGTAGAGGATACAGTCGGGAATGCGCTTCTCGCCGGTCGGCCCCTCAATTTCAAGCTGATTCACCACCCGGTAGATATTGCTGTCCAGGCCGAACCGCCCCGAGGCATCCGCGGCCATGGCCAACTCGGGCAACACCGCTGCAAAGGCACGCTCGGTGCCCTGGTAGTCCACCAGTTGGATATACAGGTCTTTCTGGTTGCGGTCTTCACGCTTGAGCAGGAAACCATCCGACAGCCACTTCATGAACTGGCGGTTGCTGTCGTAGAGATCACTGGCCGGCAGGGTTTCCAGCTGCCGCACAACGGATTCGATTTCAACCGACGTGATGTTATCGGCGGCATAGCGTTCCGCCAGATAATCCCGCAGATCATCCTTGAACAGCACTTCGTGCAGTGGACGCACAAGATCGCCACCGGGTTGATGGGCATAGCCCTGCTCGCCCAGCAGTTGAATAATCGCCGCTTCCAGCTTGGCTTCGGTGAACTTCATATCCTTTTCCCTGTACTGTCCGGCCGCGCCCCTGCCCGCGCCGTTACATCAATGCTTGCCTTTATTCGTTAGCTGTTGGGTATGCTCGATAAAGGCATCAAAGTCACTTTTCTGGCCCGCCAATGTTTCACGGCACCGGGTTTCGTACTTATCGTACTCCGCCTCGGCCAGCTGCTTGGCCACTGTTGCCGATACCTGCCCTGCGTTCTGCAGGATCTCATGTTCGTTAAATTCAAGGAAGGCGTCCAGCTTGCTGGCCCAGTCCTGCATGGTCATCGGCCTTTTCTTGGCAGCTTGGCTAGCTGCGTAATCCAAATACATCGTTACAATTTGGTTGAGGGCGGCCATTTCATCCTGAGTCAGGTAGTTCTTGGCAACGGATACATCCCTTTTGCTTACCCGGGCACCGGACCAGCTGGTGAGGCCCATATTGGGCTGGGTGCTATCGGCCCGCTCCCGGATCAGCTCCGGTGCGGTATGGCCATGGATCGCCCAATGCAGCTTGTTCTGCACGGTGGCGAAGAAGCGCTGACTCAGCTGGGCATTCTGGTTGTAGTCCACCGCTGTGGCATAGATATCGGTGATCTTCTGGTAGAAGCGCCGCTCCGATGCACGGATATCCCGAATCCGCGCCAGCAGCTCATCGAAGTAGTCCGCGCCCAAATCCCGGTCGGGATTTTTCAGGCGCTCGTCATCCATGGCGAAGCCCTTGATCAGGTACTCTTTCAGCACCCGCGTGGCCCACTGGCGGAACTGAATACCCCGGTTAGACCGCACCCGATAACCCACCGCCAACACCGCATCCAGGTTGTAGTGATCGAGCAGCCGTTCCACGTCTCGCGTGCCCTCCCGGGCAACTGTCCGGAATTTCCGGATAGTTGAGTCCGGCTCCAGCTCGCCTTCATCGTAGATGTTGTTCAGGTGCTCGCTGATGGTCTTGGACGACTTTTCGAACAGTTCGGCAATCTGCCGCTGGGTCAGCCATAGGGTGTCATCCACCACCTTCAGTTGCAGGCGGATAGAGCCGTCTTCAGAGGTGAAGATCTCCATCGGCAAGGGGGCTTGGCGCATCGGGTTCTCCTTTTTGTGATCGGCCTTCCCTGGCCGGTGCGTGGGTCCCGGTGGCATTGCTCCGGGATGGATGTTTTTTTCGGGCGTGTGGTTTAATTCACCGCTTCTGCGATCTGCCGCTCGGCATCCGGGATATGGAGTTCGCCGGAGATGAGTTTGGGTAATAAAGTATCTCTGACATTCTCAAGAAAACACACATTCTCAAGATTTAGGCTTCTTTTATTAAACATAGAAGAAACCTTTTTTGAAAAAAAATCGATCAAATCAAAATCAGGGACACATATTTTTATAAAATAGGCATTATTTCTATTTAGACCAGGAACAGCAGCATCAGTATTCATATGCTCCAAACCTAAATTCTTAAGCAAATAGAAACAATATTGGAGGGGATATCCTTCCTTACTCTTAACATAAAAAACTGTATCAATTGGATGGAAAGGTTTATCCTCCCAATATAAAGACCCCACAGTTCCTTTCCGCCCAACGATGACGCCTGGGCCGTCCACTAAAGAAACATTGTGATTACCATTAACCCCCCCTGACCCATAGACAGGAAATTCACCTTCCATACGGTCACTTTTTTTAAGTGCTTTTCCGTAGATTAACTCAAGCACGGAGTCCAATCTAGAAACTACCCACCCCTCCGGAACCCACCCCATTTCGTCCGTAAGTTCAAACTCACTGGGAAACAGCGCACGAATCTCATCCGGCAGTCCGGGCACTGACGCCTCACCCTGAGCCACTGCATCACGAAACTGCCTGCGCTGTTCAGCACGGGCTTCCAGCTCTTCAGGTATCGGATTGCCTGCGTCCAGCGCATTATCGATCACCGGATCGAAATCCACGAACCAGCTCTTGAACAGGGCTTGCGCCATCTGTTCAAGGGTCTGATTTATTTGGCGATTAAGTTCTAGTTTTTCATCAAAAACGCCAAGAACACGTGCTATATTTTTTTGATTTTCAAGGTCGGGTATTTTTAGCGGAATATCTCCGAGAATACTTGTATTCAGATTTGGCATTGTCGCGCCGATAGCATGACGTATTATCCACTCATGATTCCAAGGACTACTAAGATGATAGGCCAAATATCTTGGGTCGATATACTTTCCAGGTCGTACAAGAAGGCAACCCGTTCCACAAAACATCCCTTCTTCATGCTGTCTAATTAAGGCTTTTCTTGTTACATCACCTCGGCGGGAATACACAATATCACCGGCTTTCACGATGTGCTTGGATAAACGCTGAGCATCAGCATGTGATATATATGCAATATCTGCGAGATCGATGGTCCCATCCACTATATTAGCTGGCATAATGCATGGAACACCCGTTGGAACGTAGTCAGAGGCATGAAGTTGACTTCCGAACGGGCCTGTTTGAATGAAGCCTCCACCACGCTTTGTAATCTGCCCTAGGGTGACACTTTCAAACTCAATTCCCATAACCCAACACCCCCAGATTCTTCCGAATCACCGCATCCAGCTTCTCGGCTTCATCCATCTGCTGGTAAAGGGTCCGGCTGAGTTCGGCCATCTTGGTCTCGAACGGGATACCATCATCTTCGATTTCGGCAGCACCGACATAGCGGCCCGGGGTCAGCACAAAATCGTTGGCCTCAATTTCATCGAAGGTGGCCGACTTGCAGAAACCCGCCTTGTCTTCGGTCGCTCCCGGCATCCTGCCTCCCGCGACACTCGCGCCTCCCTGTGCAGCGTACTCACCATTCCATCTACCTGTACGCCAGTTGTGATAGGTGCCGGCGATCTCGGCGATATCCTCGGTGGTCAGTTCCTTGTGGATACGGCTGGTCATGGTGCCCATCTGACGGGCGTCGATGAACAGGGTCTGATTTACGCGACTGCGGAAGCCACGTTCCTTGTCGGCCTTCTTGTTCCTGGTCAGGAACCAGAGGCAGACCGGAATCTGGGTGGTGTAGAACAACTGCCCCGGCAGCGCGATCATGCAATCCACCAGATCGTTCTCGATGATCTCGCGACGGATATCGCCTTCGCCGCTGGTGTTGGACGACATGGAGCCGTTCGCCATTACGAAGCCCGCAGTGCCGTTCTCACTGAGCTTGGCGATCATGTGCAGAATCCAGGCGTAGTTGGCATTGCCGGTGGGCGGCACTGTATAGCCGGCCCAGCGAGGGTCCTTGGTCAACTCGTTGGCGGCACGCCACTCCTTCTGGTTGAACGGCGGGTTGGCCATGATGTAGTCGGCCTTCAGATCCGGGTGCTGATCCTTGAAGAAGGTATCCGCGGCTACGTCACCCAGATTGCCCGAGATTCCCCGGATGGCCAGGTTCATTTTGGCCAGTTTGTAGGTGGTGCCGGTGTATTCCTGGCCGTAGATGGAGATGTCTTTCTGGTTGCCGTTGTGGCTGTTCACGAACTTGATCGACTGCACGAACATACCGCCGGAGCCACAGCAGGGGTCGTAGATCTTGCCCCGGTAAGGCTCAATCATTTCCGCAATCAGGGTAACGATCGATTTGGGTGTGTAGAACTCGCCCCCGCCCTTGCCTTCACTGGCGGCAAACTTGCCCAGGAAGTATTCGTAAACGCGACCGACCAGATCCTGCTCGGTCATGTGGCATTCGTTGGCCATCGTTTCAATGTTGTTGATGGTATCGACCAACGCGGCCAGCTTGGCGGCATCCAGTCCCAGACGGGAGAAGTAGTTGTCCGGCAGGGCACCGCGCAGCGCGGGGTTGTTCTTCTCGATGGCATGCAGGGCGGTATCGATCTTGACCGCAATATCATCCTGTTTGGCATGCTTGAGAATATGGCTCCAGCGGGAGGTCTCCGGCAGGTAGAAGACGTTCTTCATGGTGTAGAATTCCACCATGTCGACGTAGTCACCCTGCCCCTCATCCATCATTTCCTGACGGCGGGCCTCGAACTTATCGCTGATAAACTTGAGGAAGATAAGACTGAGTACGATGTGCTTGTACTCAGAGGATTCGACGCTGCCACGCAGCTTGTTGGCGGCGTCCCAGAGGGTCTCTTCAAACCCTTTTGCATTTTTTACAGCTGCTTTTTTTGCCGGTGCTTTTTTTGCTGGTTCAGTGGCCATGTGTACTCGTTGTCAATGCGTCCCTTTAATGACGGATAGAGTACCCCATTGGCCGGAGGGAATGAACGCACCGGCACAACTGTAGTGGTCAAGTCATTTTGGACTCAAGACCCAAACACCTGCTTCAGCAGTTCGGTTGTCCGTGCCGCAGGCTGCTGACGTATCAAGCGTTCTTCCTCACCCAATCGAAGAAACAGCCCTTCAAGCGCCCGCGAAGTGACATGCTCATTCAGGTCTGGGCTGAACCCCTGCAGCATTGGCAGATATGACTCGGCCTGTTGCACCAGTGCTTCATAGGCGAGGCTAACGCCGCTGGCAGACATGGCCTCGCTGATCAGCGGCTGCATACGCTGCTGTAGCCGGGTTGACGTTTTGTCACGAAAATACTCGGTTGCGGCGTTATCGCCACCGGAGTAAATACGTCGGGCATCTTCCAGTGTCATCTGTTCAAGTGTATCCAGAAACACGGGCGTGGCTTCACTGATTGCCTGCTCTGCAGCGCGGTTCATGCTGCGCTCAAAGGTTTCCACGTAAGACTCAAGCCCGGCACGACGCAGCAGCCCGGCCCCGCTTTCCAGCATGCCCGGCAACGGTATCCGCACGTCGGGGCGGCCATAGTAGCCATCGGTTGTGGCAAGCTGGCCGATGGCACGCTCGCCACCCACTCGCAGGGCTTCTTTGAGTCCGCGTGCCAGAGTCGCTGTGTCCATACCCGCCGGCACTGCCATTTCGCTTTGCTCTGCGCGGTTTTGCCCCTCCAGCAATTGCTGACCCTGTTCGAGCAGGTCATCCCAGGCAGCCGTGGCCTGTGGCACAACCATGGCACTGGTCCAAAGGGTTATTGCCATTATGTGCACTGCATTGCGTCGTATCATTTTGGGTATCCCTGAATAGCGAATCAGCAGGCAGTATAGAGTAGTACGGATCAAGCTTCAGTCGTTCAACTCCACCGGACTGCCCAGTATGTTGACCTCGGTAACCAGCCGATCATCGCCCAGCAGAATGATCAGCGCCAGCAGTTCATCAATGCTTTCCACCGCCTCACCGCGCACAGCCAGTTCCGGAACAGCGGACATATCCAGCAACAGAAAGTCTGCTTCGGTCCCCGGCTGCAGGTTTCCTGCATATGCCTCCAGCTGCAGCGCTCTGGCACCACCCAGAGTTGCCAGGTAGAAGGCATAAAGCGGATTCAATGGCTCGCCGCGCAGTTGTTGCACCCGTAACGCATCTGCCAGTGTTTTCAGTATTGAGCAACTCGGCCCAGCACCTACATCGGTCCCGACCGACAGGGAGACGCCCGCCTGCCGCAGGGCCTGCAACGGCATCAGTCCAGAGCCCAGCAGCAGGTTGGACGAGGGGCAATGTGCCACACTGGCGCCACTGGCACCCAAGCGCTGCTGTTCGGCGGCACTCAGATGGATGGCATGTGCGAACAGGCTGCGCGGGCGCAACAGTCCATAGTGATCATAGACATCCAGATATCCCTTGCACTCGGGAAAGAGTTGCTGGACGCGGTCACATTCAGAGGGCGTTTCCGCAAGGTGGGTTTGCAGGTAAAGGTCGGAATGACCATCAAGACGGTCGCCACACCAGGCCAGCAAAGCTTCGGAACAGGCTGGCGCAAAGCGAGGGGTCAGTGCGTAGCTGAGCCGGTCAACCCCATGCCAGCGTGCGATCAGCTCATCGCTATGTTCACGTGCCTGCTCCAGAGGCTCACGCAGTTCAGTCGGTACCAGTCGATCCTGCAGTACCTTGCCACTGATCGTGCGCAGTTTGTATCGCTGCGCCACTCGAAAAAAGGCATCCGCACTCCAGGGCTGCACTCCGGCGAATACCATTGCGGTTGTCGTACCGTTGCGCAGCAGCTCACGGATAAAGCGCTCTGCCATCGCCTCTGCCGTCACGGCATCATGAATGGCGGCCTCGGCGGGAAAGGCTCGTTTGGATAGCCACTCAAACAACGCTCCGGCCGGGCTGGCCGCGATACTCAATTGTGGATAGTGGGTGTGGGTATCGATCAGTCCAGGTATCAGAAGGCAGCCGCGACGATCTTCAATAACCTGTCCCGCAGGCAGCTGTGCCTGCAGCGCTTTATACTCCCCAAGCGCTTTGATCCTTCCCTGTTCGATCCAGAGCAGGCCGTCCTGCAGGTGCTCGATTGCTTGCTCACCCTGTTCGGCTGGACTGGCCAAACAGTGCAGGACAGTCGCACGGATCACGCGAGAGGATGTAGTCTGACTCATGGCACGCAACACCTTCAGTTCAGCTGGCTAACGTACACAGGGTATATCCTCCCAGCGCGTGGTGTAAGAGGGAGACAGCCGCTCCCGCTTCATCGCCCACCCGGTGCGCATGCCCTGCCCTGCAAAAAACACCTGCCCACGACCGCTTTGGTTGATGTGATCCAGCACCTGCATCAGCTCTCGACTGCCAGGGGACGCCGTCGGTGTATCAAACATCTGCAACCGGTACCCGTCGCAACAGGCGCCGTTGGCGCTCGGGGCAGCTCAGATCGACGACTCCGCCTGTGGCCGAATACTGCTTGGCTGCATGATTGGCAAGCTTAGCCAAGGTTTTGGTCGGTGCGATGCCAACACCGGTGGCAATTCCTGTCCAGCGCATGACCCGTTGGCGCACTTGCAGACCAAATGTTTCAAGGCAATGAATGTGACTAACGCCAGTGAGATCAAGGAAAGCCTCATCGATGGAATAAACCTCGACTGCCGGTGCCATGTCTTCAAGTACACTCATCACTCGGGCTGACATGTCGGCATACAGGGCATAATTGGAAGAGAAAACCGCCACCCCATAACGCCGGGCCAGTGCCTGAATCTGAAAAAACGGCACAGCCATACCAATTCCCAGCGCTTTGGCCTCAGGCGAACGTGCTACCACGCAGCCATCGTTGTTCGACAACACCACAACCGGAGAATATTTAAGGTCAGGCCGGAATAGCTTCTCACAGGAGGCATAGATCCAGTGAAGATTCACTCACTTGTCATAACACCCTCTTGTGCAGCGCAGCAGACGTCACTATAATACTAATGTCTAACACACAAAGCTTGGGGAGTGTTGTTATGAAATTCAATCAATACACCGGTATTCCAAATGATGATCGCCGCATCCAGCAGGAGCTGATCGCCATGGGATATGCAGATCAGCCCTACAAGGCTGAGCCCGGCGCACTGTCGAAGCTGCTGTCTCAGACCGCAGAATTTCTGACTTGGATGCGCTGGAAGGGTGAAGTTGGCGTATACGGATGCCGTATCGGGGCAGACGCTGCCCGCCGGATGGAGGCAGTAACGGCTGCCTGATCCTGACACTTCGGTGTTTTTCCTTATCTGTTGTTTGTTGTTATTCCATCCGCTCCGGCTTGCCTGAGCGGATTTTTTTTGCCCGTCTATACTGCATTGACCTGCGACAGTATGCCGCAGGTTGTCAAAGCGCTACGTTGTGTATACTTTATAAGTAATATACTTATTATTAAAAGTAATAACGGAGGCGCAACCATGCACCCCTTTAAGGCTTCAGTACCTCAAAATCCCGGACGCCGCCGAATTCTGCAGATGGGGGCAGGCGCAACCGCTCTGTCTGCTCTGCCCTTCGGCTCAGCCTTTGCTCGTCAGGGCAGCAATGCACGCATCGTCATTCTTGGTGCTGGAGCTGCAGGCACCGCCATTGCCAATCGCCTCAACAACTCGCTTTCAGGCGCCAAAATCACCATCGCAGGTGAACGTCAACAACACCTGTACCAGCCCGGTTACACCCTGATCGCGTCAGGCCTCTGGCCCACTGACAAGGTCGCAACCAGTACCGCTGAATGGCTGCCATCCGGTGTCAGCTGGATTCCTTCTGATGTCAGCGAGTTCATGCCAGACCAACGCAAGGTCAAACTGACAAATGGTCAGGTACTGGAATATGACCTGCTGGTCATCGCCACTGGCTGCCAGTTGAACTACACCGATATTGAGGGCATGAGTACTGACCTTATCGGCCAAAAGGGTATCGGTAGCGTCTACGCCAGCCCTGCTGCGGCCAGTGCCACCAACATCCAGATCGAGTCACTGATCAGCAAAGGGTCGGGACGCGCCATTTTTACCCTCAGCAATACCGCCATCAAATGTGCTGGCGCCCCACTGAAAATGACGTTTACCACCCTGTCACGACTGGAGGATACCGGCAAGCGTGACCAATTCCAGGTGGACTTCTTTACTCCATTCCAGAACCGCGTGTTTTCAGTACCTGTATACAACGATTTCGTGCTGAACCGCTGGCAGGAGCAACAGGTCGGCCTCCACGATCAGCGCACGCTGGTCGGTATTGATGCGAGCAGCAAAACTGCATTGTTCTCGTCAGCAGATGGCCAGACAAAACGGGAATCCTATGACTTTATCCATGTCGTTCCTCCAATGAGCGCACCGGATGCAGTACGCCAGAGTGAACTGGCCTGGCAGGAAGGACCCATGGCTAATCAGTGGCTTGAGATTGACCAGTACAATCTGCAACACCGCCGCTACCCCGAGATTTTCGGTGTCGGCGATGTTATCGGCACTCCCTTCGGCAAAACGGCCGCCAGTGTGAAGAAACAGGCTCCCGTAGCAGAGGCAAATATTCTGTCCTATCTGGCGGGCCAGCCCCTGCTGGCGAAGTATGACGGCTACACCTCCTGCCCACTGATTACTTCAATTGGCCGTGCCGTGCTGGCCGAGTTCGGTTATGGCGGCGAACTGATGCCATCCTTCCCCTTCATCAGCCCGACCGAAGAGTCCTGGGCAGTGTGGGTAATGAAGGAAAAAATGCTGCAGCCGGCGTATTACGCCATGCTCAACGGACAGGTGTAGGAGGCAACAATGACTTTTGAAGGCGTCATCACGATTATTCTTTACTCGCTCAAGCCTTACTGGTGGTTATTGGTGCTTCTGCTGGTACCGCTGGTACTGACTCAGCTGTCAGGCTGGAAAAAGCATGGACCAAGACCCGGCTTCCTATACTTGCTGTGTGTCGTTGTAGGCATTGGAGCTGCACTGGTGGCCCCCGCACTGACAATGTCAAAACTGAGCTATGTTGCGACAACAACCGATTGGCTGTCGCTGCTGGCCGTTGCTGTCGGGGCAGCCATTTACTGCTTCCTTCTGCTCAGCCCGGTACTGCGCCGAGCCTCCTGAGAACGATCGGCTTGAAACTACCCGGAATCCATCCGGGTAGTTTCTGCGTACCCCAGACTGAATAATTGTCGATGAGGTATGCATGTCACTCCCCTGCCTGCGTCTGATTCTGGGCGACCAGTTAACACCGAACATCTCCAGTCTCAGGGATATGACCCCTGAGCAGGATATGATTCTGATGTGTGAACTGGCCACCGAAGCCACCTATGTTCACCACCACAAGCAGAAGCTGGTATTGGTGTTGTCTGCCATGCGTCACTTTGCCCGTGAGTTGCGCCTGCTGGGCTTCAAGGTGCATTACGTTACGCTGGATGCACAGGACAACAGCGGCAGCTTCTTCAGCGAAATTGAATCCGTACTAGCTCGCTCAGGCTGCCGACATGTAGCACTGACGGAACCGGCCGAGTATCGCCTGCAGGATCAGTTCCGACATTGGCAGCAGCAGCACCCGCAGTGGCAGATTGATATTCGCGAGGATGATCGTTTTCTCTGCAGCCATGATAACTTCCGACGCTGGGCTCAAGACCGCAAGCAGCTGCGAATGGAGTATTTCTATCGACAGTTACGCCAGGAATACGGCATTTTGATGGAGCAGGGCCAACCGGCCGGCGGGCAATGGAATTTCGACCGGGAAAACCGCAAGCCGCTGCCGGCCAATAGAGTCATGCCGACACAACCTCAGTTCATGCCTGATGAGATCACGCTGGATGTCATCAAACTTGTTGAAAGTCGCTTCGGGCAGCACTTCGGGTCTCTTGAGTCGTTCAACCATGCCGTCACACGGGAACAGGCCCTGCTGCAACTATCACATTTTTTGGACAGCTCACTCCCCCTGTTTGGCGACTACCAGGATGCCATGCGTCAAGACGAGCCCTGGCTGTACCACTCTTTGCTCAGCACCAGCATCAACCTGGGATTACTCCATCCACTGGAAGTGATTCAGGCGGCACAGGAGCGATGGCAGCAGGGGCAGGCTCCCTTGAATGCCGTTGAAGGTTTCATTCGCCAGATTATGGGTTGGCGTGAGTATGTTCGGGGCTTGTACTGGCTATATATGCCCGAATATGCCAGCCGCAATTACCTGAATGCCTACCGCTCGTTGCCCTCGTTTTTCTGGAGTGCCGACACCGATTTGAACTGTTTGCAGCAGTGCATTTCACAAACACGTGACTACGCCTACGCACACCATATTCAGCGTTTGATGGTGATCGGCAATTTCGCTCTGCTCGCCGGGCTTGACCCAGAACAGGTCAGCCGCTGGTATCTGGAAGTCTATGCCGATGCCTACGAGTGGGTTGAGTTGCCGAACGTACTGGGCATGGTACTTTTTGCGGACGGTGGCGAGATGGCCAGCAAGCCCTATGCTGCAAGCGGCGCCTACATCAACCGCATGTCGAATTACTGCAAACACTGTCGCTATGACGTACGCCGCAAGTCCGGACCCGATGCCTGCCCATTCAACTACCTGTATTGGGACTTTATGGCGAGGCATGAGTCATTGCTGAGCCAAAATCCGCGACTTGGACTGACCTACCGGCAGCTGCACAAAATGGATGAAGAGCAACAACAGGTGCTGCAGCAAAGTGCCCGTATATTTCTGAAGTCGCTCGATCAGACAGACTAGCGCAGCAGCACCCCTAGAGAGCCTTCCGGCAGTTCGGACAACGGCATGCGACGGAAGGTTTTCAATTGGCTTTGACGCAGTTTTTCCACCGCTTCAAGTGGCAGGCGGTCTGTCAGACGCAGGTAGCGATCCACCATTTTGAGGCGCTCGTCTCGTTTGGCTTCCTGATCCCGCGCAACCTCAAGAAACAGCTGTGCCAGATTAAGCAGGGCCGGCACATTGCCGGGATCATATTCGATGGCAAGACCAAAATAGCGGATCGCCTGAGATCCCTTGCCGGCCAGGTAGTGTTTGACCCCAAGCCGATTGACCTTGTCGCTCATCTCCGGGTCTCGACGAACCTGACGAGGCGCCTCTCTGGCCGAGTCGTGCTCTGGTTCCGGTTCCAGCACAGGTACCGGATCGCCCGACAGGGTCAGACGCTCGCGTTCAAGCTGCAAAGGCTGACTGAGAGCAGCATTTCGGCGCTGAGCCTCCTCACTCAACCGCCGCGCCTCTTCCTGATCGCCCATATCCTCGCTTGCCTGAGCCCGCAACAGGGCTGTTCTGACCTTCAGCGCAGGATCCTTGGAAAAGTTGTATTCGGCATTGTTCAGAATGGAGTCCATATCATTGCGCAGCTCGATCTGGCGCCGCGAATCTGCACTTTTCATTTCGAGCCGCCTGATGTTCGCCAACCGCAGGTAGGGCTCCGGTGAGCGGTAGCAGCTGCGCCGACCCAGCACGATCGATTTTCGGTAAGCACCTTCGGCCAGTTCAAGCACACGAGTCTGGGTCGCAACCCGCCCCAGCTCCATCTGCCGAGGAATACCCAGCGGAGCCTTGGCGGTCGCAACTTTAAGTGTCTCTCGCGCCTGTTCCAGATCACCGTTCTTTTCATGCACTTGAGCGCGCAGATCATATGCCGCGATCAGCAGTGGATAACTCTCGATCAAACTGTCGAGTAGATCGCCTGCTTCACTCAGCCTTTGCATTCCAATTAATGCCTGCGCCATGCACAGCCCCGTATCCTTGTCGGGGTCTTGCCAGAAAATCGGTTCAAGCACCTCATAGGCCTCGTCCGCTCGACCCAGCTGAGTCAAAAGGTTGGCTTTAATACGGCGTGCATAGTCAATGTTGGGATCATGCCGAGGGATGTCATCGCAGGCCAGGACAGCACCCTCAAGGTCACCCACCTCAATCGACTGCTCTACCGGCCTCAGCATCTGTTTGCGCAGCACCAGCTGGTCGAGCCGACTCTTGAGCTCATCAATGGAAAAAGGGCGTGTCAGCAGGTCATCAGGCCGACTGTCGATAGCGTGAAGCACCACCTCCTGTGAGGCATCACTGGTCATGAAGATCCAGCCAGCTGTAGGACGGATATAACCGAGAAAGCGAGCTTCCTCAAGCAGCTGCATACCCGTCACGGCGTCACTGCTGTTATGACCAAGCAGGATAATATCGAATTGTTCCTCCTCGATCAGCTGCAACACTTTTTCGTTCACGGTGGTTGCTTTCAGGTTTCTGACGCCAAGCTCACGCAGCATGTAGTAGATCGTAGAGCGCAGGTTACCGCTGCTGTCGATCAGCAAAACGTTCTTGTCGGAGTAATCTACCTTGCGTGAAGCCACCGTGGCCTATCCACCCTATGCCAAACACTGTGTACCGACACACAAGGGCCGGCAATCAGCAATGAGTATACAGGGCATGGGCACACGCAAGAAGTATTCACGCAATGAGGAGGGGGATAAAAAAACACCGAGCGTTGGGTGAGAACACTCGGTGCAGAAGACAGTTCTATGCTGTGTGGACACTATAAAGAACCTGATGGCGGCACGGCATGACATCGATCAATAGTTGGGTTAACCGCATGATAAAGACCGTCTTAAGACCAAGGCCTAAGCCTCTCGGGACGCCTTTTCCTCTAGAATGTTGACAGTAGAGGAGTATGCTAAAGCCATGACAACAGCATTTATCACCCACAAGGACTGCATGCTGCACAATATGGGGCCGGAACACCCGGAGAGCCCCGTGCGGCTGGTTGCCATTAACAAGGTACTGCAACGCACCGGGTTGCTGGATCAGCTGGATCAGCTGACCGCTGTTGAGGTAACTGAAGAGCAGATATTACTCGCACACCACCACCTGCACCAGAAGCGGCTGGAAATGAAAGTGCCGGACTCGGGCGTGGTCTATACCGATGACGATACGGCCCTGTGTCCAGATTCTCTGAAGGCGGCAAGCCTGGCTGCCGGTGGCGTCATTCTTGCGACCAATCGCGTCCTGAGCGGTAAGGCCGAAAACGCATTTTGTGCGGTCCGCCCGCCGGGCCATCACGCCGAATACAATCTGGCCATGGGCTTCTGCTTCTATAACAACATTGCCATCGGCGCTGCCCACGCACTGCAGCAAGCAGGCATAGAACGAGTGGCCATTCTCGATTTCGACGTACATCACTGCAACGGTACTGTCGATATTTTCAAAGACCGCCCGGAAGTGCTGGTCTGTTCGACGTTCCAGCACCCCTACTACCCGGAGCGCTATCACGAAATCGATCGAGCCAACATCATCAACTGCCCAATACCGGCTCACAGCGATCCAAGTCTGTTTCATGATGCCATTGAAAAGTGCTGGCTGCCGGCACTTGAGGCGCACAAGCCCGACATGATCTTTATCTCGGCAGGCTTTGATGCCCACAAGGAAGACCCGATGGCAGACCTGAATCTGGATGAAGAGGATTACCGCTGGGTCACTCAGAAAATAAAAGCGTTTGCCGACCGCCACTGTCAGGGCCGAATCGTGTCTGTCCTTGAGGGCGGATATAACCCGGTGCCGCTAGCCTTCAGTGTACAGGCACACTTGGAAGTACTGGCCGGATTTTCAGAAGGCTGACGCCAGACACGACACTCGCACAAACAAAAAAGGCTGCCGATAGGCAGCCTTTTTTGGTATGTCACAGACAATTGTCAGCCGACAAACTTGATCATCACACCTGCCGCAACCGCCGAGCCGATAACACCGGCCACGTTCGGCCCCATGGCGTGCATCAGAAGGAAGTTCTGCGGGTTGGCTTCGAGGCCAAGCTTGTTGGAAACACGCGCCGCCATCGGCACCGCCGAGACGCCGGCAGAACCGATCAACGGATTGATGGCATTGCCGCCCTGCAGCTTGTTCATCAGCTTGGCCATCAACACACCCGCTGCCGTACCGATACCGAAGGCCACGATACCCAACACCAGAATACCCAGCGTCTGCATATCCAGGAATTTGTCAGCCGACAGTTTGGAGCCAACAGACAGACCCAGGAAGATGGTCACGATGTTTATCAGAGCGTTTTGCGCAGTATCGCTCAGACGATCAACCACGCCACACTCACGCATCAGGTTACCGAAGCAGAACATACCCAACAGTGGTGCAGCATCCGGCAGCAGCAACGCGACCAGAATCAGCAGCAGAATCGGGAACAGAATCTTCTCGGTCTTGGATACATGACGCAGCTGGCTCATGCTGATCTTGCGCTCGGCCTCAGTGGTCAACGCACGCATGATTGGCGGCTGGATCATCGGTACCAATGCCATGTAGGAGTATGCCGCGACCGCAATGGCGCCCAGCAAGTGGGGCGACAACATGCTGGCAACATAGATCGCAGTCGGGCCGTCAGCGCCACCAATGATACCGATGGCCGCCGCATCCTGAATACTGAAATCCATAATGCCGAAGGCACTCAGAGCAACAGCACCCAGAACGGTTGCAAAGATGCCGAACTGCGCGGCAGCACCCAGAAAGAGTGTGCGCGGATTTGCCAGCAGCGGACCGAAGTCGGTCATGGCACCAACACCCATGAAAATCAGCAGCGGTGCCGCACCCGATGCAATTGCGATGCTGTAAAAGTTGTACAACATGCCGTTGCTATAACCGGCATCCTGAGCAACCAGACTCGCAGCCGCATGAATGCTTGCATTGGAGCTGTGATACGTCTCAGTGATCGCGTGTGGATCGTTACCGGCCACACCCAGCACGGAAGCAAGCTCACTTAGCACATGCGGTTTGGCAAAGTGAATTGCGTTCTCGACCGCCGAGAATGCCATACCGGCTTCTGGAATATTCGCCAGAATACCGCCGAAGCCGATCGGAACCAGCAGGAGCGGCTCAAAGTTCTTGCGGATCGCAAGATAGAGCAGCACCAGGCCGATGACTATCATCGTCAGCTGACCAACAGAGATATTGTATATCCCCGAGGCCTGCCAGAGTTCAATCAGGTTATCCATGCGGTACCACCTCAGGCCAGAGTCAGCAGGGAATCACCGACCTGAACGGCATCACCCTCTTTGACATCAACTGACACAACGGTACCGGCACGCGCAGCACGTACTTCGGTTTCCATCTTCATCGCTTCCAGGATCACCAGCACGTCGCCTTCCTGAACCGCCTGACCGGCAGCTACCTGAACTTTCCAGATGTTACCTGCCAGCGGTGCTGGAACCGGCTCACCTGAACCGGCAGCGGGAGCAGCTGCAGGAGCCGCTGCAGCGGGAGCAGCCGAAACGGAAGAGATGTCACCGCCTTCGGTAACCTGAACAACATAATTCTGGCCGTTGACGTTGATGGTATAAACTTCGGGACCGTTGTTTTTCTTGGCTGCCATGGGTTGTGCGTCCTCAAGCGTGGGTACAGGTTCAAAGGCGTCAGGGTTGCCGCGGTTTTCAAGGAATTTCAGACCGATCTGAGGGAACAGTGCATAGGTGAGTACGTCGTCAATTTCGTGCTCGCCCTGCTCCAGCTTGATCCCCTTGTCGGTAGCAATCTGCTTCAGTTCGGTGGTCAGCTTGTCCATTTCCGACTCAAGCATATCGGCCGGACGGCAGGTAATTGCTTCCTTGCCATCAAGTACACGGGCCTGCAATTCGGCATTGTAAGGCGCTGGTGCAGCACCGTACTCGCCTTTCAGAATCCCCTGCACTTCCTTGGAGATGGTCTTGTAGCGCTCACCCATGAGTACGTTGATTACCGCCTGAGTACCCACGATCTGGGAAGTCGGAGTCACCAGCGGAATGTAGCCGAGATCTTCACGTACACGCGGGATTTCGGCCAGTACTTCGTCAAACTTGTCTGCTGCGCCCTGCTCCTTGAGCTGGCTTTCCATGTTGGTCAGCATGCCGCCCGGCACCTGAGCCACCAGAATACGGGAGTCGGTACCCCGCAGCGAACCTTCAAACTTGGAATACTTTTTCCGTACTTCACGGAAGTAGGCTGCAATTTCTTCCAGTGCCAGCAGATCCAGACCGGTATCACGATCCGTACCGGCCAATGCGGCAACAACTGACTCGGTGGCCGTATGGCCATAAGTCATGGACATGGAAGAGATCGCTGTATCAACCCGATCAACGCCAGCTTCAACCGCCTTAAGGATGGTCATGTCTGACAGACCGGCTGTCGCATGCGCGTGGAACTGAACTTCAAGGCCGGTCTGGGCCTTGAGACGAGAGATCAGATCAAAGGCATTGTACGGTGTCAGAATGCCGGACATGTCCTTGATCGCGATGGAGTCCGCGCCCAGATCTTCAAGTGTCTTGGCATAATCAACCCACATCTCGATGGTGTGCACCGGGCTGGTGGTGTAGGAGATGGTACCCTGAGCATGCTTGCCACAATTTTTGACCGCCTTGATGGCGCGATCAAGATTGCGAGGGTCATTCATTGCATCAAAGATACGGAACACATCAACGCCATTAGTGGCAGCACGCTCAACAAACTTGTCGACTACGTCATCAGCATAATGGCGGTATCCCAGCAGGTTCTGACCGCGCAGCAACATCTGCTGGCGCGTGTTGGGCATGGCGGCCTTGAGCTCGCGAATGCGTGTCCAAGGGTCTTCACCCAAATAACGGATACAGGAGTCGAAAGTAGCACCACCCCAGCTTTCCAGGGACCAGTAACCAATCTTGTCCAGCTTCTCGGCAATCGGAAGCATGTCGTCGAGTCGCATGCGAGTGGCAAACAGAGACTGATGCGCATCACGCAGGACGACGTCGGTAATGCCTAGCGGTTTTTTTACGTCGGACATGAGTTAGCCTTTATCTATCAGAGGTTCTTGTTCTTTGACCCGACTCACTTGGAGCGGTACTTGTGTACCGCTGCGGTAAGGACAGCGATCAGCTCATCATTGTTGCCGGTCTGCACGCCAGCAGCCTGGGGGCGTGCTTTGACGACCTTGGGCGCAGGTTCAGGCAGATAACGGCCTATCAGCCGGGACATGATGCTGGTAATAAACACCAGTAGCGTCAGAAAGACGAAGACGAAACCCATGCCGAAGACCATCAATGTGAGGCCTTCCGAGAACAGATTATCCATCTGTGGGTGCTCCTGTTGTAATTCGAAACCCTTTGGCCTGCCGGCGGCTTTTGGCCGCGCCCGGCTCACTGGGTTAGCAGAGCCAGAACGACAGACAGATGCTCAGACGGCATGCACCTGAACGTTCAGACTATCAGGTACACATGCACAATCAACCTGAGCTATTCTAACTCAGACCCCGGGGGCCATTGCAAGATTGTCGACAATCTGTAATTTTTTTACAGAAACAGGCCTTTAGAGCACTTGGCGCGACAATAATGTCGACATAAGTCTTTTTATGTCACGTTTAGGGGAACAATACCTATTAGCCTTTTGGCTAATTTACAGACAGGATGCAGAAAAAAGCCACTCAATGAGTGGCTGGACGGTAGACTTTGACGTTGTTGTGGCCCTGTTCGCGCAAATGCTGCGCATGCATCTGCGACATTACACCCTTGTCGCAATACAACAGGTACTCACGCTCCGTTTCCAGATTCGGGAATTCACTTTCCAGCTTGTAGAAAGGGATAATACGAATATCACAGCCAGGCATGTTGAGCGGCTTGCGCTCCTGCTCGCGCGGGGGACGGATATCAACCAGCGTCTGATTCGGTTCGACTCGCGTCATCGCCTCAATCTCGGCATTGATGTCACGATTTTCTACGATTTCGTCAATACTGATCATCTCGGCCTGCTCCAACGCCCGGTCAAGAGTATCAAAATCGAATTCCGCCTCTTCGCGCTCAATCCGATCGCGCTTGGCATGGGTTGTAGGCTTGTCAGAAATCACACCACAGTACTCAGGCATGGCACTGGCAAAATCAAACGCACCGATCTGGCGCGAGATTTCAATAATGTCCGGCTTGTCCATGGTCACAAGAGGACGCAGCACCAGATGCTCGCAGCTTTCATCAATCAGGCGCAGGTTCGGCAATGTCTGGCTGGACACCTGAGCCACACTCTCACCGGTCACGATGGCGTTCAGCTCCATTCGGTCAGCGACCCGGTCAGCGGCGCGCATCATCATGCGCTTGAGCACCACACCCATATGCGAGTGATGAACAGATTGCAGAATTTCACCTACCACCTCCTCGAACGGAACCGTGATGAACTTAACCCGTGCCGATGCGCCATAGCGCTTCCACAGATACAGCGCTACCTGCTTGACGCCGATTTCATGGGCATAGCCACCCAGATTGAAGAACAGGAAGTGCGTTTTGCTGCCGCGGCGCATGGTCATGTATGACGCCACAACCGAGTCAAAACCACCCGAAATCAGCGACAGTACATCTTCCTGAGTCCCCAGTGGATAGCCTCCCAGCCCCTGATGAATGGCCGTAACGACAAACAGGGTCTCGTTGCGCACCTCCAGATCGACCCAAACCTCTGGGTTGCGAACATCAACCCCAGCCGCATCGGTATGCTGGCGCAACCCGCCGCCGACATAGCGCTCCAGTTCAACCGAGGTAAAGTCATGATCACCACTGCGCCGCACTCGCACCTTGAAGGTTTTGCCGCGCAGGCGCTCTGCATAGGCATCACGTGTCAACTGAAAGACCTGATCGAAGTCCTCCAGGGGGTACTCCTGCACCTCCACGATCGACTGAATGCCCGGCACTCGCTGCATCTCATCAACCAGACGCGCACTCAACTCGATATCCTGACCCGGAAAACTGATCTCCACTTTGTCCCAGTGACCACTGACCTTGACGCGCTCATCGACACGCTGCAGCAGGATTTGAAGATTGGTTTGCAGGCGCTGAATCAAGCGACGGCGAACAGGACGACTCTTGATCGTAATCTCGGGAAAAAGCTTGGCAATGAATTTCATGAGTGTTCCGGAATCTGTGATTCGGGTCGGGTAACCAGGTTGATCGGGAAGGGGTAAAAAACGGATGGCGCGCCCGAGAGGATTCGAACCTCTGACCGCCTGGTTCGTAGCCAGGTACTCTATCCAGCTGAGCTACGGGCGCATACCGATGGGGAAGAAAAGATGGCGCGCCCGAGAGGATTCGAACCTCTGACCGCCTGGTTCGTAGCCAGGTACTCTATCCAGCTGAGCTACGGGCGCACACATGTTTTTCTAAAGCATTGTTGAGTAATGGCGCGCCCGAGAGGATTCGAACCTCTGACCGCCTGGTTCGTAGCCAGGTACTCTATCCAGCTGAGCTACGGGCGCACAATGGCGGTGAGTGAGGGATTCGAACCCTCGATACCTTGCGGTATACGCCCTTAGCAGGGGCGCGCCTTCAGCCACTCGGCCAACTCACCTCGTCAACAACGGCGCATATGTTACAAGACTGATTTTAAAAAGAAAAGGAATATTTTGAAAAACTTATTCCTGATCAGACTCTTGTGACTTTTCACGCTGAATACGCTGATAGATCTCTTCGCGATGAACGGAGACATCCTTGGGTGCATTAACACCAATACGTACCTGATTGCCTTTTACACCAAGCACAGTAACAGTGACATCGTCACCTACCATGAGGGTTTCGCCTACGCGGCGGGTTAGAATCAGCATTGTGGCTCTCCTTAGTTTAGTCCTGGGGTGCTGAGTTCCGGTTTTTCTGAAACGAGCACAGCCCCTTCCACCTTATATGTCCTTAGACCATCCAGGTATCATGGCGACGCTGGCCGTTTCAGGCCTTGGGGGCCTGCAGCCGTTACTATAGAACAGATGCAGGCCGCCGTCATCTGATACTGTCGTTACTCGCGGACTGTATCAGAAGAGTCCAGATCGAACGCCGAGTGCAACGCCCGTACTGCCAGCTCCAGATATTTTTCGGCGATCACTACTGATACCTTGATCTCAGACGTTGAGATCATCTGGATGTTGATATTTTCACCTGCAAGTGCATCAAACATCTTGCTGGCCACCCCCGCATGGGAGCGCATTCCAACACCTACGATCGATACCTTCGCGATCTTATTGTCTCCGACACATTCGCGGGCGCCAAGTTCCTGCACAACCTGCTCAAGCACCTGCTGTGCTTTATCATAGTCGTTTCTGTGCACTGTAAAGGTAAAATCGGTGGTCTGATCAGCACCAATGTTCTGCACGATCATGTCCACTTCGATATTGGCACGGCTGATTGGCCCCAGTATCCGGGACGCAACGCCCGGAATATCAGGCACACCAACGACAGTCAGCTTGGCTTCGTCACGATTGAACGCTATACCCGAGATAACCGGCTTTTCCACAGTTTCATCATCCTCTATCGTAATCAGTGTACCGGGACCATCCTGAAAGCTGGATAACACCCGCAGCGGCACCTTGTACTTGCCGGCAAACTCAACGGAACGAATCTGCAACACCTTGGAACCAAGGCTGGCCATTTCCAGCATCTCTTCAAAGGTGATTTTCTCCAGTCGACGCGCACCTTCGACCACACGCGGGTCGGTGGTATAGACACCATCCACATCCGTATAGATTTGGCACTCATCCGCTTTCAACGCTGCTGCCAGTGCAACGCCCGTCGTGTCGGAACCACCACGCCCCAGAGTCGTAATATTGCCCTCAGGATCAACACCCTGAAACCCTGCCACAACCACAACTCGCCCCTGGTCCAGATCAGACCGTATACGGTCTGTCTCGATATCCTGGATGCGGGCCTTGGTGTGATATTGGTCAGTCAGAATGCGTACCTGACCTCCCGTGTAGGAACGGGCGTCCACGCCACGGGCTTTCAGCGCCATGCACAGCAGTGCAATGGTCACCTGTTCACCGGTAGACACAAGCGTATCCATTTCACGCGGATCAGGACGCTCCTGGATCTCGTTGGCCAGCGCAATCAGTCGGTTGGTTTCACCGCTCATTGCGGATACAACAACAACCACGTCATGCCCCTGCTGACGAAAGCCCTTGACCTTTTCGGCCACCGCTTCGATGCGCTCCACAGAGCCGACCGAAGTGCCGCCGTATTTCTGTACGTATAACGCCATTTCAGTGTTTCCATCCGGCTGCCGGTGCATTGAACACCGGCAGGCGCCTGTATTTTCAGTTACAGGCTTGCCGCAACCAGTTCGGGCACCGCCTGCAGCGCAGCGGGAACAGCACTTACATCGGTGCCTCCACCCTGCGCCATGTCTGGGCGCCCGCCCCCCTTACCACCCAGCCGTGAGGCCAGCTCACGCACCAGGTCACCTGCCTTGATCTGACCGGTCAGATCCTTGGTCACCCCGGCTATCAGGCTGACCTTGTCATCCTGTGCAGTCAGCAGAACCACGACACCGCTGCCCAGTTTGTTCTTAAGCTGATCAAGTGTGTCGCGCAACGCCTTGGGCTCAACACCTTCCAGCTTCGCAGCCAGCACCTTGATACCGTTTACGTCCTGTACCTGGCTAAGCAGATCACCACTTTGAGCACTGGCAAGCTTGGCTGCCAGACGCTCAAGCTCTTTCTCCAGTTGACGTGCGCGTTCGTTCAGACCGCGCACTTTTTCCAGCGCGTTCTCACGCGAACCCTTCAGCAGGGCCGCGATTTCGCCAAGTGCCTGTTCGTTGCTGTTAACCCAATTCAGCGCCTGAACCCCGGTGACGGCCTCAATACGGCGCACACCCGAGGCAATACCGCTCTCAGCGACGATTTTAAGCAAACCGATATCACCGGTGCGACGGGCATGAGTGCCGCCACACAGTTCTACCGAGAAGCCTTCGCCCATGGTCAGAACACGGACATCGTCGTCATACTTTTCACCAAACAGAGCCATGGCCCCCCGGGCCTTGGCGGCTTCCAGCTGCATCAGCTCGGTTTCAACCGCCGAATTGGCACGAATCTGGTCGTTGACCAAGGTTTCAACCGTCTGGATCTGCTCGGCTGTCATCGCCTCAAAATGGGCAAAGTCGAAGCGCAGGCGCTCTGCATTCACCAAAGAGCCCTTCTGCTGCACATGATCACCCAACACCTTGCGCAGGGCTGCGTGCAACAGGTGTGTCGCTGAATGGTTCAGCGCCGTTGCCTGACGCTTGGCCATGTCAACTTCTGTTACAACCTGATCCCCAACCTGCAGCACACCTTCGCCAAGCTGACCATGGTGCAGGTGGTGACCGCTTTCTTTGGTACAGTCGCGGACAGTGAACTGGCCACGATCCCAGCGCAACACACCCTGATCACCCGCCTGACCACCGGATTCGGCATAAAAGCTGGTATTTTTCAGAACCACTACGCCGCTCTCGCCCGCGGAAAGCTGATTCACTTCCTCGCCCTCGCGGAACAGTGCGATTACCTCAGAGCGGTCTTCAAGGCTGTCATAGCCGTTGAACGCCGTGCTGCCCTCCAGCTTGATCTGTTCGTTGTAGTCGACCGAAAACTGGCCTGAGGCACGAGCACGCTCGCGCTGAGCATCCATTTCACGCTCGAAACTTTCCATATCGATACTCAGATCATGCTCACGCGCCACATCAGCTGTCAGGTCAACCGGGAAGCCGTAGGTATCGTACAGACGGAAAACGGTTTCACCCGGGATCACATTGCCTTCGAGGCCGCTGATCGCCTGCTCAAGCAGTTGCATGCCATGCTCAAGGGTCTTGGCAAACTGCTGCTCTTCCTTCAGAAGGATACGTTCAACCTGGTCCTGCAGCTTGGCCAGCTCGGGATAGGCCTCGCCCATCTCCTTGACCAGAGGCGCTACAAGCTTATGGAAAAACGGCTCTTTTGCACCCAGTTTATTACCGTGGCGGATGGCACGACGCATAATGCGGCGCAGCACATAGCCGCGACCTTCGTTGGACGGCAACACACCATCGGTAATCAAAAAAGCGCATGAACGGATATGGTCTGCGATCACGCGCAGGGATTTGCTGTCGGTATCATCCAGACGAAGCACTTTGGCGGTAGCAGCGAGCAGGTTGAGGAACAGATCAATCTCGTAGTTGCTGTGCACGTTCTGCATTACCGCAGCAACACGCTCAAGCCCCATGCCAGTATCGATGCTCGGACGCGCCAGCGGCTCCATGCTGCCATCCGCAGAGCGGTTGTACTGCATGAACACCAGATTCCAGATCTCTATATAACGGTCACCGTCTTCATCCGGGCTGCCCGGAGGACCACCAGCCACATCAGGGCCATGGTCGAAGAAGATTTCCGTGCAGGGACCACAGGGGCCGGTATCACCCATGGCCCAGAAGTTGTCCTCATCCAGTTTTGAGAAGCGCTCGGGGTTAACCCCCATCTCCTCTTTCCAGATTTTCTCGGCTTCATCGTCGGTATAATGAACCGTTACCCACAGGCGCTCTTCCGGCAGCCCCAGGCGCTTGGTCAGAAATTCCCAGGCAAAACGAATCGCTTCGCGCTTGAAATAATCACCGAAGCTGAAGTTGCCCAACATTTCAAAAAAGGTGTGGTGACGCGCTGTATAACCAACATTTTCAAGGTCGTTATGCTTGCCACCTGCACGCACACAGCGCTGTGAAGTCGTGGCACGGGAGTAGGGACGCTTGTCAGAGCCGAGGAACACATCCTTGAACTGAACCATACCCGCATTGGTGAACAGCAGTGTAGGGTCATTACCCGGAATCAGCGGACTCGAGGCAATGATTTCATGCCCCTGCTGGTTAAAGTAGTCAAGAAATGCCTGGCGGATTTCCGCACTTGTCATGTAGTTCATATAAGGTCCGTTGCGTCTGTACTGGTTGGCACGACAGGACCGCCCGCCCAGTTGCAGGAACGGCGGTCATATGTACGCAAAAATAGCGGACAAGTATATAACGCGAACAAAAAATGTACGATAGCTTTTCTGCCCTGCAACGCCTGAATTCACTCACTTCCTTCAGACTTTATCGCGCGTTTGGCGTCATCGAACGAGAATCCACGATTGACCAGAAAACGCATGCGGCGTGCATACTCTTTTGGATCAGCGGGTGGCTGATTACCAAAACGTCTCTGACAACACTCCAACGCCTGTTGATAACTGTCTGGAGACTCATCTTCCAGTGCCTGCTCGATAAGTTCGGGCCCCAGACCTTTTTGACGCAGCTCCTGCCTGATCCGCATGGCACCGTAGCCCGAGCCAAAACGGCTGCGGGTAAAAACATGCGCAAAGCGCTCATCACTCTGATATCCATCTGCCACAAACTGATCCAGTACCTGCCGTAACAGTTCAGCATCTTCACAGCGACGCCCCAGCTTTTGCTCCATTTCGGCACGGCTGTACTCTCGCCGCCCCAGCAGCGCAAACGCTGCATTGCGCAGCTCAGCTTCAGTTTCCAGTAACCTGGCCATGATAAGACTCCATAACGACAACAGGGGCCACAAAGGCCCCTGTTGTTAAATCATCTGCCGTATGCCTGAATCAGAGATCCAGCTGACCGGCTTCTTCCGACTGTTCCTGTGCAGCCTTTGGCTGAGGCACACTCAGAAGCTGAGCACGGATTTCCGCTTCGATTTCCTGCGCGATGTCCGGATGCTCTTCCAGGTATTTGGCGGCATTGGCTTTACCCTGACCGATTTTGTCACCCTTGTAGGCATACCAGGCACCAGACTTGTCCACCAGTCCCTGCTGTACACCCAAGTCAATCACTTCACCCATATGGTAGATGCCCTGACCGTACAGGATCTGAAATTCGGCCTGGCGGAAGGGTGGTGACACCTTGTTTTTTACAACCTTGACGCGGGTTTCGTTACCGGTAATTTCATCGCCCTGCTTCACCGCACCGATGCGACGAATATCCAGGCGTACGGAGGCATAGAACTTGAGTGCATTCCCCCCGGTTGTGGTCTCGGGGTTACCAAACATTACACCGATTTTCATACGAATCTGGTTGATAAATACCAGCAGGCAGTTGGACTGTTTTACACTGCCGGTCAGCTTACGCAGTGCCTGAGACATCAGGCGCGCCTGTAGACCGACATGGGAATCGCCCATTTCACCTTCAATTTCGGCCTTGGGTACCAGTGCCGCAACCGAGTCCACAATGATCACATCGACCGCCCCAGAACGTGTCAACATGTCGGTAATTTCCAGCGCCTGCTCACCGGTATCCGGCTGGGAGACCAGCAGGGCATCCACGTCGACACCCAGTTTTTCGGCATAGTTCGGATCCAATGCATGTTCGGCATCCACAAATGCACACACCTTGCCCTGCTTCTGGGCTTCGGCTATGACCTGCAGCGTCAGTGTGGTTTTACCTGAAGATTCCGGACCATAAATCTCAACCACGCGGCCAAAGGGCAGACCGCCTATACCAAGAGCGATATCCAACCCCAGTGAACCGGTTGAGACCGCAGGGATCGCTTCACGCGGCTGATCGCCCATGCGCATAACTGCGCCCTTGCCGAATTGACGTTCAATCTGCGACAGTGCCGCATCCAGCGCTTTCTTTCTGTTAGCGTCCATCGGTAAACCTTTTTAGCCGGGTGGTTAAAATACTGTATGTCTGAACAGTATTATTTCACAACCTGAGCAGAATGCAACCACTCAATGCCTCACTGTGGCAGGTAAGCCAAAATCCCTTCCAGGGCCTGCTCCACTGCCTGCTGACGAATTGCATCGCGATCGCCATTGAAAAAACTCAGACAGGTTACTGTGGGGTGACCCGTAATGGCCCACGCCAGCCAGACAGTGCCCACCGGACGATCTTCGGTGCCACCTTCAGGGCCGGCGATGCCGCTGATGGCGACAGCAATATCGGCTTCGCTGTTGTGCAAAGCACCTTCGGCCATCTGCGCTACCACCGACTCACTCACGGCACCGTTGCGTTCAAGCACGTCGAGATCCACACCCAGCATTTTTTGCTTCGCCGTATTGGAGTAGGACACGAAACCGCAGTCAAACCAGCCTGAACTGCCGGGCACAGCTGTCACCGCCTGTGCCACCCACCCTCCGGTACAGGACTCGGCCGTCGCCAGTTTGATACCTTTCTGCAATAGTGTTTCACCTACCTTTTGTGCAAGGTTTTTCATCAATCCAACTCCAAGCGGGCGACTACGCAGGCCGCCACGATTCACGTACAATCCTGACATTAAAACCCCGCACGGTGATCGATTCAATCCCCGGACAACAGGACGACCCAAACAGCATGTCAGTGGCAGCACCGAACACCCAACATACTCCCATGATGCAGCAATATTTACGCATTAAGGCTCAGCACCCGGACCAGCTGATGTTTTACCGCATGGGTGACTTCTATGAACTGTTCTATGACGATGCCAAAAAGGCTGCCCAGCTACTCGATATTTCACTGACGGCACGGGGCAAATCAGCCGGTGAGCCGATTCCGATGGCAGGCATCCCCTATCATTCAGCCGAGGGTTATATTGCCCGTATCGTCAAGGCGGGTGAGTCGGTGGTGATCTGTGAGCAGGTCGGAGACCCTGCCACCAGCAAAGGGCCAGTCAAACGCGAAGTTGTTCGCATTGTGACCCCCGGCACATTGAGTGACGAAGCACTGCTGGATGAGCATCAGGACAATATCCTGATGGCGATCAGCACACAGGGTGAACAATTTGGGCTGGCAATGGTGGATATCAGCTCGGGGCGCTTCAGCCTGTTTGAAATAGAGGGACATAATGCTCTGCAAGCGGAGTTGGAACGGCTACGCCCTGCCGAACTGCTCTACCCAGACGACTCCGGTCTGCCGCAGCTGCTTGGCAAGCGTCCCGGCAGTCATGGCCGCCCGCCCTGGGAGTTTGAGCCTGACACCGCTCGACGTCTGCTGTGTGATCAGTTCAATACCCGTGATCTGAGCGGCTTCGGCTGTGACCATCTGCCCCTGGCGATCAGCGCAGCCGGATGCCTGCTGCAGTATGCTCGTGATACGCAGCGCAGCACACTGCCCCATATCCGCCGTATTCAGGTAGAGCAGCATGACGAAGCCGTGATTCTGGATGCCGCAACACGGCGCAACCTTGAGCTGGATCTGAACCTGTCAGGCGGTCGCAGCAATACGCTGGCCTCGGTATTGGACAAGTGCCGTACGCCGATGGGCAGCCGCCTGTTACGCCGGTGGTTGCACCGTCCGCTGCGTGACCGCGTCACACTGGAGGGACGTCAGGATGCGATTCGTTGGCTGATTGAGCCAGGCCGCAGTGAGGATATCAGTGAGCAGCTGCGCTTGATCGGTGACATGGAGCGTATTCTGTCCCGTGTCGCCCTGCGCTCTGCCCGCCCACGAGATCTGGAACGCCTGCGCAACGCACTGGCTTCACTTCCGGATCTTCAGCTATTGGTCCAGCCCGCTGATGCACCCTTGATCAAGCAGCTCGCCAGCTCAATTGCCACCTTCCCTCAGATGACCGAATTGCTGCAACGTGCAGTCATTGATGGTCCGCCGGTCGTAATCCGCGACGGCGGTGTGATTGCCACCGGTTACGACGCCGAGCTGGACGAGCTGCGCGGCCTCAGTGAAAACGCCGGCGATTATCTGCTGCAGCTGGAACAGCGCGAGCGTGCACGCACCGATATCGCCACACTCAAGGTGGGGTATAACCGGGTGCATGGTTACTATATCGAAGTGACCAAGGCACAGGCGATCGACATGCCGGCAGACTACATCCGCCGCCAGACACTGAAAAATGCCGAGCGCTTCATCACGCCGGAACTGAAAGAGTTTGAGGACAAGGCTCTGAGCGCCAAAAGCAAGGCTCTGGCACGGGAAAAAGCACTCTATGATGAATTGATTGAAACGCTGGCAGCCGAACTCGGGCCTTTGCAGGAATCCGCCTCGGCACTGGCTCAACTGGATGTACTGAACACTCTGGCCGACCGTGCCGCCGCCCTTGAATACCAGCGGCCGCAGCTGGTTGAGGAGCCCTGCATTCGTATCGAGGGCGGCCGTCATCCGGTGGTCGAGGCGGTGCTGGACACTCCGTTTGTAGCCAATGACCTGGAGCTTCACCCAGAACGGCGAATGCTGATCATCACCGGCCCCAACATGGGCGGCAAGTCCACCTACATGCGTCAGGCTGCACTGATCACGCTGCTGGCACATATTGGCAGCTACGTACCGGCTCAGGCTGCCCGAATCGGAATTGTCGACCGGATTTTTACCCGCATGGGCTC
Source organism: Marinobacterium sp. BA1 (assembly GCF_041155135.1). Taxonomy (NCBI): domain Bacteria; kingdom Pseudomonadati; phylum Pseudomonadota; class Gammaproteobacteria; order Oceanospirillales; family Oceanospirillaceae; genus Marinobacterium; species Marinobacterium sp. BA1. The sequence continues at coordinate 3,745,728 of NZ_BAAFHC010000001.1, read as the reverse complement.
TTCGGACGACCTGGCTGGCGGACGCTCTACCTTCATGGTCGAAATGACCGAAACCGCCAACATTTTGCACAATGCCACCGAGCGCAGCCTGGTGCTGATGGACGAGGTGGGTCGGGGCACCAGCACTTTTGATGGCCTGTCACTGGCCTGGTCCTGTGCCGAGTATCTCGCCCGTGAAGTTAATGCCTTCACCCTGTTTGCCACCCACTACTTTGAGCTTACCGCCCTGCCCGAGCAGGCGACGGGCGTCGATAACGTGCATCTGACCGCCGTCGAGCACAATGATCACATTGTATTCATGCACGAAGTACAGCAGGGCCCGGCCAGCCAGAGCTATGGCCTGCAGGTTGCTCAGCTGGCCGGCATTCCGGCACAGGTCATCCGTCAGGCTCGTGACAAGCTGGTACTGCTGGAGCAGGACAGCCGCAGCAGCGCCTGCCAACCGGCCCGAAATCCCGAGCCACCTGCAACAAGCCAGAACGGCCCGGTTCAGAACGACCTGTTTGTGACCGCAGCCCCCTCTGCTGCCGAGCTGCAGCTGCGCGAGCTGCAACCGGATGAGCTGACACCTCGTCAGGCACTTGAGGCACTTTACAACCTCAAGCAGCTGCTGCAATGAGACAAACAACGCTGGGGCACTATACTGCAAACAGAATGATCAACCGGAGCTGATCCATGACCTATATCGTGACCGAGAACTGCATCCGCTGTAAGTACACGGACTGTGTCGAGGTATGTCCCGTGGATTGTTTCTACGAAGGACCAAACTTTCTGGTGATTCACCCGGACGAGTGCATCGACTGCGGACTGTGTGAGCCGGAGTGCCCAGCCGACGCCATTCTGCACGAGGATGACCTGAGCGATGCGCAGGAAATTTACTTTCAGCTGAACACGGAGCTGTCCGAAATATGGCCCAATATCAATCAGCGCAAGGCGCCACTCACTGATGCGGACAAATGGAATGGTGAGCCGGACAAGCTCCAGTATCTGGAGCGCTAGCGGGGCTTGAAGCGCTCATATTTGAAAAATGTGCCGGTCGCCATACCGGCACATTTTTACTGCAGCAGATCTTCTCCGCTCAGACCGTTCTTCTCTACAATTTCACGCAGCTTGCGCAGAGCTTCAACCTGAATCTGACGTACTCGTTCACGCGTCAGGCCAATTTCCTGCCCGACCTGCTCCAACGTGCTCATTTCATAGCCGCGCAGACCGAAGCGACGCGACAGTACATCGGCATGCTTTTCAGGCAACATCTCCATCCAGCGATTGAGATTGCCGCTGATGTTATTGTTCTGCAACAGCGTTTCGGGATCAAGCGCATCCAGATCGGGGATCGTATCCAGCAGAGGCTTGTCAGCTCCCTGCCCAGCCGGGATATCTACCGAGCTGACACGCTCGTTCAATCCCAACATCCGCTCTACATTCGCGACGGGCTTGTCAACGAGTGCTGCGATCTCTTCAGCTGTAGGCTCATGATCCAGCTTTTGTGCCAGCTCACGGGAAGCCCGCAAGTACACGTTCAGCTCTTTCACTACATGTATCGGCAGGCGAATCGTGCGTGTCTGGTTCATGATGGCGCGTTCGATAGTCTGTCGAATCCACCAGGTCGCATAGGTCGAAAAACGGAAGCCCCGCTCGGGATCGAATTTTTCCACCGCGCGAATCAGGCCGAGGTTACCCTCTTCGATCAGATCAAGCAGTGTCAGCCCACGGTTGATATAACGCCGTGCGATCTTGACCACCAGACGCAGGTTGCTCTCGATCATCCGTTTCCGGGAGGCCTCGTCTCCCTTGAGTGCACGCCGGGAAAAGTAAACCTCTTCTTCCGCTGTCAGCAATGGCGAAAAGCCGATCTCGTTGAGATAAAGCTGAGTTGCATCCAGCGACTTGGCGTTAACCAGGTCCTGATGCGCCATGGAACCTCTGCCGCGCCCGCTGTTCAGAAACTCTGGCGGTTCAGACTCGCTGCTGTCAGCGTCATCACTGTCTTCATCGGCAACATTGAGCGTTTCTTCTTCATCGTAGCGGTCTTCAGTGTCATCAAACTCAGCATCGTTGCTCTGGGCTGACACGCGGTATTCTGTACCTTTACCTACGGTTTCCATTTTTCACCCCCAGGTAGTCAAGATGATCAGATCATCTCTGCATGGCCATCATTATTGTTTTTATCATTGTTTGGGCAAATATCGTAATGGATCCACCGGATTCCCGTCACGGCGAATCTCGAAGTGAAGCATCGTACGCGTTGCCCCCGTATTGCCTATCTCGGCAATTTTCTCACCCGCTTTAACCTTATCACCCTCACGCACAAAAATGCGACTGTTATGCGCATATGCACTCAGATAGCGCTGGTTATGGTTAAGAATCACAAGATTGCCGTAACCCAACAAGCCATTTCCGGCATAGACCACTTCGCCACCGGCCGCGGCCTTGACGGGTTCACCGGCGTTACCGGCAATATCCAGGCCCTTGTTTGCAGGTTCTCCACCACCGAAACGACTGATGATTCTGCCCTTGTGCGGCCATTGCCAACTGACGGCACCGTTACCTCCGGAGCTGGCGGAAGAAGGCTTGGATGGTGCTGGACTGGAAGAAGGGGTGCGGGCAGTCGCTTCTGAGCGGTTGGTGTTGGTTACGGTTCGCGCCGTTGTTGTTGAGGCAGCCGGAGCTGGACTTGAGGGCTTGGGTGCAGCTGTCGAGCCGGATGCGGCCTTTGAGCCGCCGGGCGACCTCAGCGTGAGCGACTGCCCCGGGTATATAAAGTAGCGACTGTCGATGCCGTTCCAGCGGGCAACTTCGCGGTAATCAAGCCCATAACGAAACGAAATGGAATACAGGGTATCACCGCGCTGGACCCGATAGCTGGCAGGCGCAGGGCCTCTGGCCTCGCTGCGCGCACCCAGAGAGCGCTCGGACACGGGAGCATAGCCGCTCGAACATCCCTGCAGCAGGAGCAATAGCGATATCAGCCAGAGCAGCAGAGGATTCGGCAACAGGGTCTCCCATTTTCAGGTTTTCTGTCGATCCAACAGTATACCCAGTGCAGCACCAACCAGCATCAGCAGCAGCGCGGGCCAGAACCAGTCATTGAGCCCGGTCAGAGCTTCGAAACTGCCCGGCAGCAGATTCTGCTGCAGCACCGGCACTTCTTCTCCCTTGCTGTTGATGGTGTAGGACAGCGTGTATTTCCAGGGCCATACCTTGTTGAGGGAGCCAAGCATAAAACCACCTAGCAGGGCCAGTGTCATCATTCGATGGTGGTGGAACGCCCAGCTCAATACACGGGAGAAGCTCAGCAGCCCGACCACACAACCTGCCATAAACACCAGCAGAATAGCCCACTCCAGAGCCTTGATTGCACCCAGAATGGGCGCATACATCCCCATCAGCAACAGAATGAAACTGCCTGAGATGCCCGGCAAAATCATGGCACAGATAGCAATCATACCCGCAAGGAATATAATCAGGCTTGAGGGTTCTACACTGCCCGGTGCCTGTTCGGTAATGATGTAGGCCAGCAACACCCCTGTGGCGAATGTAGCCATGAGGTTCATATTCCAGCCTCGAATATGCCGGGCGACACTCCAGGTAGACGCCAGTATTAAGCCGAAAAAGAATGACCAGAGCAGGATCGGGTACTCGTCCAACAGATAGAGCACAACCCGCGAGATGGTTAACAGGCTCAGTAAAATACCTGACACCAGCGCCAACAGAAAACTGCCGTTGATGTAGCGCCAGCAGGACATCAGTCCTTCGTTGAACAGAATACGCACCGCTTCTGGGTTAAACTGTTTAATACTGTCGATCAGCTCTTCGTATATACCGGTGATGAATGCAATGGTGCCGCCGGAAACACCGGGGACGACATCAGCAGCTCCCATCATCATCCCCTTGCCGGAGAGGACCAGATAATCCTTCTTGCTTCGCATCGAGCCTCCTTGCAACCCGTCAGCGCACAGTACCGCTGAGCAGTGGCACAAAGCGCACGGCTTCCAGCGTTTCGGTTTCGTACTTGTCTTCGGTCACACGTGTAATCCGCTTCAGTATCTGTTCGTCATGACCGACGGGGATCACCAACCGCCCTCCAACTGCGAGCTGCTCCAGCAACTCGTGAGGTATTTCGCGTGGCGCGGCAGTCACCAGAATTCCGTCAAAGGGTGCCTTTTCAGGCCAGCCCATGCCACCGTCGGTATGGCGCAGCATCACATTGTGCAACTTCAGCCGCTGCAAACGTTTGCGCGCCTTTTCCTGCAACGGACGAATGCGCTCAACGCTGAACACCTGATCCACCAACTGTGCCAGTACGGCTGTCTGGTAGCCAGACCCGGTACCCACCTCAAGTACCTTATTGAGCGACTCACCCTCCAGCAAAAGCTCTGTCATGCGGGCTACGATATAAGGCTGCGAAATCGTCTGGTTATAACCGATGGGAAGGGCCGTATCTTCATAGGCCCGATGTGAAAGCGCCTCATCTATGAAGATATGGCGTGGCGTATCTCGAACCACATTCAGCACTTCTTCACTGATCACACCCTGATCACGCAAGCGCTGAGCAAGTCGGTCTCGGGTACGGCGCGAGGTCATGCCTATACCCTGCAGATCCATGTCGATCACAGCAGCCCCTCCAGCCAGTCCCCCAGATTGTCCATGCCCGTATAGTGGGTCATGTCGATCTGCAGCGGTGTGACGGAGACAAAGCCGTTTTCAACGGCAAAAAAATCGGTTCCGGGCTCAGCATCCGCTGCCGCACCGGCACCGGCAATCCAATAGCGGATGCGACCACGCGGGTCTTCTACCTGCACCGGTGGCTCGGCACCGTGGCGATGCCCCAGCCTGGTTACATGAATACCGCGAATCTGGTCCAGCGGCAGGTCTGGTACATTCACATTCAGAACCGTACGTGGCGCAACCACCAGACTATCCAGCCGCTGCACCAGAGAAGCAACGATTTCTGCCGCAGTTTCATAGTGTTTGGGGTGAAAGCTGTGCATGGAAACAGCAATCGGCGGCAAACGGCAGTGACGCCCCTCTGTTGCCGCAGCCACAGTACCTGAGTACAGCACATCATCGCCCAGGTTGGCACCGGCATTAATACCCGACACTACAATGTCCGGACGACGCTGCTCAGTGAACAGCCCAGAGCCCCCCAGATGAACGCAGTCAGTCGGCGTGCCATTGATACCGATATAGCCACTATGGTGTTGATGGGCCTCCAGCGGACGGTCAAGGGTAAGAGAGTTACTGGCACCGCTGCGGTTGCGATCAGGAGCAACGACACAGGTTTCAGCATCCTGCTTCAGTCGCTCGGCCAGCGTCGCCAGTCCCGGGGCGTAGACCCCGTCATCATTTGAAATCAGAATCAACATTATCGGTATGTATCTCAGTTCACTTCCGCTGAGGCCGCTGCATTCTGCCACTGGCAGAGTTCGCGCAGCACACTGGTGGCAAAGGCGCCGGACGGCAGTTCAAATTCAAGTATCCATTGTCCTTCAGACGCCTCCCGTGCCGCAAGCGCCTTTGGTATCAAGCGCAGTGCACGCCGCTCCTGGTTGAGGCCGAGTGACTCCAGCCCTTGGCAGATCGCCTGTGCCGGAGCAAGTGCAGCCTGCTCAAAAACAGCTGCCTCATCCCGTGTCATCAACTGCCCACGCCCCCACATGGGGCCGGTCAGATGCACGTCGCCGCGCTGCAACCGCGCCATCAGGTCAGGCGCATCATCGGCCATAAAGCAACTTTGACTGCCATCAAGCATCAGTACGTCACCAGGCAGAATACGATCCCAGATCTCCTGTCGCAGGCGGGCATTGATCACCTGATTGAACAGCCAGGAACGCAGGGCAGAGATATACAGCCCCTTCTTGTGGCGCTGGCGTTCACGCAACCTGCCTTCGAGCAGAGCCAACCCCTTGTCGAGGTTGCCACCGGCATTACCGAAACGCTGCTCACCAAAGAAGTTGGGGACACCCTGGCGGATCTTCTCCACCCGCTCGACAAAGGCTTCCGGCTCAGTCAGGTCACGCAGACGGATTACGAACCGGTTGCCCGACAGAGCCCCCAGTCGCAGCTTGCGACTGTGGCGACAGCTGTGCAGCACGTCGATACTGTCGCCGCCAAACAGGGACCAGTTCAGGGTACGGCCGATGGGCAGGCGTACACTGAACCATTGCTCGGTAACGGCATGGCGATCCTTTTTACCGGCATACCCCACGTCACGCGGACTGATCTGACAGAAGTTGGCCAGCTGACGTGCTACCCAGTCGGTATTCTCGCCCCGTTTGCGAATATGGAGAAACAGGTGTTCTCCTTCGCCATCAGGCTCAAAAGGCAACTGCTCAAATACTTGAAAGTCTTCAGGACAACTGCGGATGATTGCAGTGGAAGGTGGCTCGCCCAACAGCCATTCGCAGGCGGAATCAAACATCACGGCCTTGGTTGCTCCGGCTCGGGTTCTATCAGTTGGAAAAAGGTTTCGCCCTTGCGCACCATGCCCATTTCACTGCGAGCACGTTCTTCCAAGGCGCCCAAGCCACGCTTGAGGTCCTGTACTTCAGCCTCAAGGCGCTGGTTGCGTTCGGCCAGTTGCTGGTTTTCGACCTGCTGTTGCAGTATCTGCTCTTCCAGTTGCCACACCTGACGCAGGTTGGCCTCGCCGAACCAGAGTCGGTACTGAAGCCCTGCCAGTAACAGCAGTAATATCAACAGTAGCCAGCGATACACTGTTCTTCCCCGGGGTCAAAAAAGGGGGCCGGAGCCCCCTCGGATCACACGTCAGTCTATCAGGCCTGACCCTTGATCTCTTTCAGTCCGTTGTAAACTGCCTTGTCGCCCAGCTCTTCGGCAATGCGCAGCAGGCGGTTGTACTTGGCCACACGGTCGGAACGACACAGGGAACCGGTCTTGATCTGACCAGCAGCGGTACCCACGGCCAGATCAGCGATGGTGGTATCTTCAGTCTCACCGGAACGGTGAGAGATTACCGCCGTGTAGCCGGCATCCTTGGCCATCTTGATCGCATCCAAGGTTTCGGACAGGGAGCCGATCTGGTTGAACTTGATCAGGATGGAGTTGGCGATGGCGTTGTCGATGCCACGCTTGAGGATTTTGGTGTTGGTCACGAACAGGTCGTCGCCCACCAGCTGTACCTTGTCACCGATCTTGCGGGTCAGGCTGGCCCAGCCGTCCCAGTCGGATTCATCCATTCCGTCTTCGATGGAGACGATCGGATAGTTTTCGCACAGCTGCGCCAGGTAGTCGCCGAAGCCTTCAGCATCGAACACCTTGCCTTCACCAGCCAGATCGTACTTGCCGTCCTTGTAGAATTCGGAAGAGGCGCAGTCCAGAGCCAGGGTCACGTCGGTGCCCAGCTTGTAACCGGCCTTGTCGATCGCTTCCTTGATCACCACGAGCGCTTCTTCGTTGGAACCCAGGTTCGGCGCAAAGCCGCCTTCGTCACCAACGGCTGTATTCAGGCCACGAGTTTTCAACACCGCTTTCAGGGCATGGAAAATTTCGGCACCACAGCGCAGGGCATCACCAAAGTTGTCGAAGTTCACCGGCTGAACCATGAACTCCTGAATGTCGACGTTGTTGTCAGCATGCTCGCCACCGTTGAGAATGTTCATCATCGGCACCGGCATGGAGAACTGACCGGCGGTGCCGTTAATTTCGGCAATGTGCGCGTACAGCGGGATGCCCTTCTCGGTTGCAGCAGCCTTGGCCGCCGCCAGAGACACGGCCAGAATGGCGTTGGCGCCCAGATTGGCCTTGTTTTCGGTACCATCCAGCGCCAGCATTTTGTCATCCAGCGCACGCTGGTCGGTCACATCCATACCGATCAGTGCTTCACGGATAGTACCGTTAACGGCGGCTACCGCCTTTTGTACACCCTTGCCCAGATAGCGGGATTTATCGCCGTCACGCAGTTCCAGTGCTTCACGCGAACCGGTGGAAGCACCTGAAGGTGCACAGGCTGTTCCCATCACGCCGGAGGTCAGGATGACATCGGCTTCTACGGTCGGGTTACCACGGGAATCCAGTACTTCACGTGCCTTGATATTCGCAATCTGAGCCATTGTGCTTGTGTCTCCAGTTAACGCTTGAAAGATTACTGCTGCGCCTGACGTGTCAGCGCGGCCTTGATAAATCCGGTGAACAGGCCATGTCCATCACGCGGCGTCGAGGTAAACTCCGGGTGGAACTGACAGGCCACAAACCAGGGATGATCAGGTGCTTCAACCACTTCAACCAGCTCGCCATCCACTGAGCGACCGGTAATTTTAAGACCGGCCTCTTCCAGCAGAGGTACGTAATTGTTGTTCACTTCATAACGGTGGCGGTGACGCTCGCGGATCTCGGTGCTGCCGTAGGCCTCGGCTACGTTGGAGCCTGCGGCCAAATGACAGGTTTGAGCCCCCAGGCGCATGGTGCCGCCCAGGTCGGAGTTCTCGCCACGCACTTCGATTTCACCGGTATGGTCGGTCCACTCGGTGATCAGGGCAATCACCGGATGCGGTGACTGACGATCAAACTCGGTAGAGTTGGCACCGTCCAGCCCTGCCACATGGCGGGCGTATTCGATCACAGCCACCTGCATGCCAAGGCAGATTCCCAGGTAGGGCACTTTGTTCTCGCGTGCGAAGCGCACCGCTTCAATTTTGCCTTCTACACCACGCTCACCAAAGCCGCCCGGTACCAGGATGGCGCTGAAACCTTCCAGAATGCCGCAGCCCTCGCGCTCGACCCGTTCGGAGTCGATATACTCAATACGTACTTTTTGACGCAAGGCGATGCCGGCATGCGAGATCGCTTCGATCAGTGACTTGTAGGCATCCAGCAGCTCCATGTACTTGCCAACCATGGCGATGGTCACTTCGCCATCCGGGCGCAGGAACGCATCCGCTACCCGGTTCCATTCAGCCAGATCCGCAGCCTTGCAGTTGATGCGGAAACGTTCGGTGACGATCTCGTCCAAATGCTGTTCCCACAGCATGGCCGGGATGTTGTAGATGGTGTTGGCGTCGGGCAGAGAAATAACGGCACGCTCTTCCACATTGGTGAACATGGCCACCTTGCGACGGGAAGACTCGTCCAGCGGCTTCTCGGAACGACAGACCAGAATATCCGGCTGTATACCGATTGAGCGCAGCTCTTTAACAGAGTGCTGGGTCGGCTTGGTTTTGGTCTCGCCAGCCGTTGCGATGTACGGCACCAGTGTCAGGTGCATGAACAGTGCGCGGGAGGCGCCCACTTCAGCCTTGAGCTGACGTACTGCCTCCAGGAACGGCAGCGACTCGATATCGCCCACAGTGCCACCGATCTCGACCAATGCCACATCCGCATCGCCGGCCCCCTCGATCACCCGGCGCTTGATCTCGTCGGTGATGTGCGGAATCACCTGTACGGTTCCGCCCAGGTAATCGCCACGACGCTCCTTGCGCAGCACATGTTGATACACACGGCCGGTGGTAAAGTTGTTGCGCTTGCTCATGGTGGTGCGAATAAAGCGCTCGTAGTGACCGAGGTCAAGGTCGGTCTCGGCGCCATCCTCGGTTACAAATACTTCACCATGCTGGAAGGGGCTCATTGTGCCCGGGTCCACGTTGATATATGGGTCCAGCTTGAGCATTGTAACTTTGAGGCCACGAGCCTCGAGAATAGCCGCCAGAGAAGCTGATGCGATGCCTTTGCCCAATGAGGACACAACACCGCCTGTGACGAAAATATAACGCGTCATGCGGAACCTGTCAGATCAAGATATTGAGGGGAGAAAACGTACTCAAGATGGGACTGCAGGATAGCAAAAGGTACGCCTCAGGACAAACCAAAACCGCTCCAGATCGGCAAGAGACCACCCTCACTAGTTACCGCCTCACACAGAGTGATACCCGGAACCGCAATAATTTCACCCTCATTCACCAGCAACGGCTGACAGGAGCGCAGCCAAGGTGGCTGTCCCGCCTCCTGCAGCAACTGTTTCAGGCTGACCGAACCGCCACGCCCCAGCGGGCGTAGACGTTCCCCGCCCCGGCGGAACTGCAGTGTCAGTTGCTGACCGACAGGCAGGCCCCGTTGGGCCGGTTGCCACTGCAAACACCCCAGCGGCAATTCAATTGATTCCCCCACCACCAGGTCGCGCTCACCCTCGTCTACCACCGGCAGCGGATCAGGCAACAGATAAAGCACTTCCTGATAACGCCTCAGCTGGTGACCATCCAGACGAAAAACGGGCTGGGCATCCGATCGAGCATGCAGGAAGTCCTTCTCCAACTGCAGTAACTGTATCCGACCCAACCGGTGCCCGCTCTGCTCACTGACCCAAACATGCAGCAGATTGCGCTGCCGTGCCTGACTCAGGAGATTCAAGCGTGCAAGACCGAGGCCACCTCGCTCTTCACACCGGGAAATATCTTCCTGCGCGCGCTCGGTTAGCAACTCACTGGCCTCACGCATCACTGCAGCGGTTTCACAGCAGCGCGAGAGCAAAGCCGGCCAGCGTTGTTTGAGAGTCGGCAGTACCTTGAGCCGTAGGAAGTTGCGATCATAACGTGAACTGGCATTGCTGGGGTCTTCAATCGGCTCAAGCCCAAGCTCAAGCGCCCCCTGCTCCAGGCGGGCACGTGACTGCAGCAACAGGGGCCGCAGCAGCACGCCTTGCCCCAAAGGGCGTGAGCATGGCATGGCCGCAAGACCCGTCACCCCAGCGCCACGTAACAACCGCAACAGCAGGGTTTCTGCCTGATCATCCGCATGCTGCGCCAACAGCAGGCAATCACCGGGCTGCAGAAAGGACTCAAAGGCATGATAACGCGCCGTGCGGGCGGATGCTTCCGAAGCGGAGCCAGGTGTCACGCGGATCAGATTAAACGGGATCTTCAGCCGGCTGCACAACTGGCGGCAGTGTTCGGCCCAAAGGGCGGAATCGCTATGCAACTGATGATCGATATGCAGGGCGATAACCGGCTGCGACGGTTCAAGCCGTTGCAGCAGAAACAGTAACAGGGAGGAGTCCAGCCCACCGCTGAGTGCAACCACCCAACGGCGGACTTTTGGGCAGGTATCAAGCTGCTGCCTGAGCCCAACAAGCAGGTCAGGCACAACGCCCGACCCGGTGCTATCAGTCTTCGAACACACCGTAGGACATCAGACGCTGATAGCGGCGCTCCAGCAGTTCTTCAGCGGGCAGGTCCGCCAGACGATCCAGAGTTTCCAGCAGGTGTTTTTTCAAATTTGCCGCCATCAACTCGGGGTTGCGATGCGCACCTCCCAGTGGCTCGCTGATGACTTGATCCACCAGACCCAGCTCGTGCAGGCGCCCGGAGGTGATGCCCATCGCCTTGGCGGCATCAGAGGCACGCTCTGCACTTTTCCACAGGATGGACGCGCAGCCCTCCGGTGAAATCACGGAGTAGGTACCGTATTGCAGCATCAGCAGTTCGTCACAGACACCGATTGCCAGTGCACCGCCAGACCCTCCCTCACCGATTACGGTGGAGATGATCGGGGTGTTCAACTGTGACATCTTCGCCAGGTTGAATGCGATCGCTTCCGACTGACCACGCTCTTCGGCGTCGATCCCCGGATAGGCGCCCGGGGTGTCGATGAAGGTCAGTACCGGCAGTTTGAAGCGCTCTGCCATCTCCATCATGCGCAGCGCCTTGCGGTAACCTTCGGGACGCGGCATGCCGAAGTTGCGGCGCACCTTTTCCTTCACTTCGCGGCCTTTCTGATGACCAATCACCATCACCGGGCGACCATCAAGACGGGCCAAACCACCGACAATCGCCTGATCATCGGCAAAGTGACGATCGCCATGGATTTCGTCAAAGTCGTCGAAGACATGTTGGACGTAGTCCAGCGTATAGGGGCGCTGCGGGTGGCGCGCCAGCTGGGAGATCTGCCAGGCCGAGAGATCCTTGAAGATCGATTCGGTCAGACTGCGGCTCTTGTCCTGCAGTTTTTCCAGCTCATCACCCAGATTCAGACCGTCAGTACCTTCGTTGACGTGACGCAATTCACTGATCTTGGCTTCAAGTTCTGCGATCGGCTGTTCGAAATCCAGATAATTGGGGTTCATGCGGGTCTGCTTCTGTTCTGTAACATGGGGCCCGGGGGCACTGAATAATTGCACGATTTTAACGGTTGCGCGGGTGGATCACCACCCCATCAGTCATAACACAGGCGCACAGCCTTGTTACCGAACTGTTCCTTCAACTGCAACAGCAGCTCATCAGTCGGCGAGACGGACCACTCACTGCCCAGCCAGACCCGTGCCTCGGCGTCTTCACGACGGTACCTCAGCGCCACGGACAGGCTGATCAGCGGGCTACGCCCCTTCGCCAGAGTATCAGCCAGCTGTCGTAACTGCCGCGGCCCAAGCTGGCGGGTATCGCACTGCACTTCAACACAGCGCGCCTGTGCCGCACGTACCTGAGCCATGCTTTGCACTCGATTACAGCGTACCTTGAGCCCACCATTGTAGTCATCCTGTACCACTTCGCCTTCTACTACCAGAACCGCGTCCTTGTTGATGACGGTGCGGGCTTCTTCATAGGTATCACCAAACAGAGTGACTTCAAGCCGCGCACTGCGATCGTCCAGGGTCAAGAAACAGAGGTTATCGCCCTTTTTGGTCTTTTTCAGCCGCATGTCGACGACAAGACCGGCCATCTTCTGGCTGCGACCACGATCTGGCTGAATCTCCACCAGCTTACGACTGACCAGATGTTTCAGCTCCGCTTCATACTCATCGATCGGATGGCCAGTAACATAGAGCCCCAGCGTATCCTTTTCACCCTGCAGGCGCTCCTTGTCGGTCCAGTCACGCGCCTTGTGAAACTCGGCATAGGGGTCCGAGGGCGCTTCAGCCTCCACCGCGCCAAACAGGTCCATCATGCCGGCATCTTCGTTGCGCGCACTCTGATCGGCCGCCTTCAATGCGGCCGGAATCGCATCCCAGAGAACTGCACGCGAAGGGCCCACACTGTCCAGTGCACCGCACCTCACCAGCGCCTCCAGCACTCGCTTGTTGAGTTTGCCTGCCCCCACCCGCTCACAGAAGTCAAACAGGTCACGGAAGGCCCCCCCTTCCTGACGGGCACGTACGATGGCTTCCACCGGGCCTTCACCCACCCCCTTAACGGCCCCGAGGCCATACACCACTTCATCGGCGTCGTTGACGGTGAACATGTATTCACTGTCATTCACGTCCGGCAGACGTACCGTCAGTTTCATCTGACGACACTCTTCGATGAAGATCACCACCTTGTCGGTGTTCTGCATATCGGACGAGAGCACGGCAGCCATGAAGGCAGCAGGGTAGTGCTGCTTCAGCCAGGCAGTCTGGTAGGACACCAGCGCATAGGCCGCCGAGTGGGACTTGTTGAAGCCGTAACCGGCGAATTTTTCCACCAGATCGAAGATATTGCCCGCCAGGTCCTTGTCGATTCCCTGATTGGCACACCCTTCCAGGAAGATGCTGCGCTGCTTGGCCATCTCTTCGGGCTTTTTCTTGCCCATGGCACGTCGCAGCATGTCGGCGCCGCCAAGGGTGTAACCCGCCATCACCTGGGCGATCTGCATCACCTGTTCCTGATACAGGATGATGCCGTAGGTAGGCTCCAGCACAGGCTGCAAGCTGTCGAGCTGGTAATCAGGGTGCGGCCAGGCCAGTGGAGCACGGCCATGCTTTCGGTTGATGAAGTCGTCCACCATCCCCGATTGCAGCGGCCCCGGACGGAACAGGGCCACCAACGCGATGATATCCTCAAACCGGTTTGGCAAAAGACGGCGAATCAGATCCTTCATGCCGCTGGATTCCAGCTGGAACACCGCAGTGGTCTGGGCACTCTGCAGCAGCTTAAACGTATCAGGATCTTCCAGATCGATGGTTTCGATCTCAAGCGCGGCTTCGCCGGTTTTCCTGCGCTTGCGATTGATGGTGTCTAACGCCCAGTCGATGATAGTCAGTGTACGCAGGCCCAGAAAGTCGAACTTCACCAGACCCGCTTCTTCCACATCGTTCTTGTCAAACTGGGTCACCAAACCCTGACCGTATTCGTCACAGTAGGTAGCGGAGAAGTCGGTCAGTTTGGTGGGCGCAATCACGACACCGCCGGCATGTTTGCCGACGTTGCGGGTGACGCCCTCCAGCTTGTAGGCCATTTCCATGATTTCCTGCGCTTCTTCGCTGCCATTCACGAAGTCGCGCAGAGTTTCCTCCTGCTCCCAGGCCTTGTTCAGAGTCATCCCCACTTCAAACGGGATCAGCTTGGAGAGGCGGTCAGCCAGACCGAAGGGTTTGCCCTGTACACGTGCGACGTCACGTACCACCGCCTTGGCGGCCATGGTGCCATAGGTGATGATCTGCGATACCGCGTCGCGACCATAGGTGCGCGCCACGTAGTCAATCACCTTGTCACGGTTATCCATGCAGAAATCGATATCGAAGTCAGGCATGGACACACGTTCCGGGTTCAGGAAGCGTTCGAACAGCAGGTCATATTCCAGCGGGTCCAGATCGGTAATCTTCTGCACATAGGCCACCAGAGAACCGGCACCAGAGCCGCGCCCCGGCCCTACCGGAATGCCGCTTTCCTTGGCCCACTTGATGAAGTCCATCACTATGAGGAAGTAGCCGGGAAAACCCATCTGAATGATGATATCCAGCTCAAACTCCAACCGCTCTTCGTAGGGCCTGCGCCGCTCCTGATAGTCCGGCGCATCCTTGTCGAGCAGAAATGCCAGTCGTTCCTCCAAACCTTCCCAAGACACCTGACGGAAGTAGTCATCCATCAACATCCCTTCCGGCACGGGGTAGCGCGGCAGGTAGTACGTTCCCAGTTCCAGCTCGATGTTGCAGCGCCGAGCGATCTCGACCGTGTTTTCCAGTGCACTGGGAATGTCACTGAACAACTCGGCCATCTCATCAGCGGAACGGAAGTATTGTTGATCGGAGTAATTGTGCGGTCGTTGCGGATCATCCAAAGTGCGACCCAGGTTGATACACACCCGAGCCTCATGCGCCTCAAAGTCATCCTGCTTGAGGAACATCACTTCATTGGTGGCCACCAGTGGGCAGCCCGTTCTTGCAGCCAGTTCAACACTGGCATGCACCAGCGCCTCATCACCTGAGCGTCCGGTACGCTGAACTTCAAGGTAAAAGCTGTCCGGAAAGACCTTACGCCAGCTGTCGAGGATTGCTTCGGCATTGCCGCTTTCGGATAGCAGCGCCCGGCCTATCTCGCCCTGACGCGCACCGGACAGGGCGATCAGACCTTCAGCCTTTTCCCGTATCCACTCCACCTTGACCAGCGCACGCTCAGGGTCAATATTCTGCCCTTCGGCATAGGCGCGGGATACCAGCTCCATCAAGTTGCGATAACCCTTGCCTGTACGTACCAGCAGGGTCAGCCGAAAGGGCTCACCCTCGGGCTCAATCGGGTTTTGTACCCATAGATCAACACCGCAGATCGGTTTGACGCCAGCGCCCAGTGCCGCCTTGTAGAATTTGATTAAGGCAAACAGGTTGGTCTGATCAGTGACAGCAACGGCCGGCATTTTCTGCGCCGCTGCGGCGGCCACTAATGGTTTGATTCTGACCAGACCGTCGAACAGTGAATATTCGGTATGTACCCGAAGATGGACAAAGCGTGGATCAGACATGGGGCTCTCGGTTCAGTTGTTCTCGCACCGGGCGAAAACTGCGTCGATGCTCAGGCAGCGCCCCCAGCCGGGACAGCGCTTCAAGGTGTTCGGGCGTCGGGTACCCCTTGTGTCGTGCAAAGCCGTATTCAGGGAATTGCAGATGCAGCTGTTGCATCTGACGATCCCGTTCAACCTTCGCCAGAATCGAGGCTGCGCTGATTTCGGCCACACGGGCATCACCCTTTACAACAGGCTCCGCCGGGCAAGACAGCACCGGGCAGCGGTTACCGTCAATCAATGCATAATCGGGAGCGACCTGGAGTCCGGCCACGGCGCGTTGCATCGCCAACAGGGTGGCATGCAGAATATTCAATTCATCGATTTCAGCTGGGCTGGCTTTGGCAACACACCAGGCCAGGGCACGCTCGCGGATCAATTCGTACAGATGCTCCCGACGTTTTTCGCTGAGTTTCTTGGAATCGGCCAGCCCTTCAATGGGACGTTCCGGATCCAGGATTACGGCCGCCGCCACCACATCCCCCACCAGCGGGCCGCGACCGACCTCATCCACACCCGCGATCAAACCGCTGGGGCGAAATATAATCTCAGTGTTGTGCATGGCGGGTCTCCAAAAGTTCCAGCACGGCATCAGCGGCACGCTCACTGGCATTGCAGCGCAGCTCAGTACCAATAGCGGCAAAAGTTTGCTCGACTCGGTTACGATAGGCCTGATCTTCCAGCGCACGCAGCAGCAGCGGTCCAAGCACCTCAGGCGTCACCCTGTCCTGCAACACCTCCGGCACCACCTCCTCCTGAGCCAGCACATTGGGCAGCGAGATCCAGCGGCTCTTGATCATGCGCGAATAGATCGAGTAGGTCAGGCCAGCCATTTTGTACGCCACCACCATTGGCTTCTGCAGCAGACAGGCTTCAAGCGTGGCCGTACCTGAAGCGATCAGAATCGCATCGGCCAGCGCCATCACTTCACGAGAGCCTTGCAGTACCAGTTTCAGATTCAGCTCGGGATATTGCTGTACCTGCTGCGCCAACTGTTCATAGCGGCGCTGATTGGCCGCCGGCAGAATAAACTCCACCTCCGGACGCTGCTGTGCCAGCCAACGTGCCGTTTCCAGGAAAGGCTCGGCTAGATATTTCAGTTCAGAACCGCGACTGCCGGGCAAAATGGCAATCAGTGGCCCCTGATCAGAGCGGTCGCGTCCATAGTGCTGGCGCGCGCTTTCCAGGTCCAGGTCAGCCGGTATTTGATCAGCCAACGGATGGCCGACAAAGCGCAGATTCTGTCCGGTGGGTGCGTACACCTCTGCCTCAAACGGGAACAGGGTCAGCAACAGGTCCGTGCTCTGCTTGATCTTGAAGATCCGCTTACGCTTCCAGGCCCAGACTGACGGGCTGACATAATGCACCGTTGGAATCCCCGCCTGCTTCAATGCCTTTTCCATACCAAAGGTGAAATCGGGTGCATCGATACCAATGAACAGATCGGGCGGGTTATCGATAAAATGACGAATCAGACGCTTGCGCGCACGCAAAAGCTCCGGCAGCCGACCCAATACCTCAACCAGACCCATCACCGAAAGGCGTTCAAGCGGAAACAGCTCGGCGCAGCCCTGCTGCTGCATCAATTCGCCGGGGATACCTTCAAACTGGATGTCGGGATTACGCTGATGCAGGGCCGAGATCAAGGCAGCACCCAGAATATCCCCGGATGCCTCACCTGCAACGATGCCGATCCGCAAGGGGTGCATCGATAACCTCAGCGGATAATGCCGCGACTGGACGTCTGCAGCGAATCGATCAGAGCACGTACTGAAGGTTCTTCAGATGCCATGGCTTCAAGCGTCTCAAGCGCCTGATCAACAGTCAGCCCCTGACGATAGATTGCCTTGTAGGCGCGCCGCAAAATGGCCAGCGCCTCGGTTGAGAAACCACGCCTGCGCAGTCCTTCAAGGTTGATTCCGTGGGGACGCGCACTGTTGCCACTGGCCATTACATAGGCCGGTATATCCTTAAGCACTACCGTCCCGGCACCGCACATTACATGCGGACCTATATGACAAAACTGATGCACAGCCGTGAAGCCGCCCAAAATGGCATGGTCACCCACGTGCACATGCCCGGCCAATGCCGCGTTATTGGCCAGAATCACGTGATCACCCACGATGCAGTCATGGGCTACATGGGCATAGGCCATCAACAGGTTGTGGCTGCCGATGCGGGTAATACCCGCATCTTGAATTGTACCTCGGTGGATCGTGACACCTTCACGTATCACGTTGTGATCACCAATCTCCAGCCGAGTTGGCTCACCCCGGTATTTTTTGTCCTGGCAGTCCTCACCCACAGTCGAGAACTGGAAAATCCGGTTGCCTTCACCAATACGGGTTGGCCCCTTGATCACCACATGTGAAGCGATGCGCGTGCCGGCACCAATCTCCACATCCGGACCAATCAATGTCCAGGGGCCGACTTCAACATCACTGGCCAGACGGGCTGATGGGTCGACAATGGCTTGCGGGTGAATCAATGTCACACCTTTCTGTCTGCACAAAGAATGGTGGCACTGCTGACGGTTTCGCCATCGACGCTGGCGCGTACATCGAACTTCCAGATACCGCGACGCTCGGAAACCACCTTCGCTTCCAGCTGCAGCTGGTCCCCTGGCACCACCGGGCGCTTGAAGCGCAGATTATCGGCACCGACGAAGTAATAGATCGACCCGTCTTCCGGCCCCTTGTTCATGGTCTTGAAACCCAGAATACCGGCGGCCTGAGCCATGGCTTCCACAATCAGTACACCCGGCATCACCGGATGATCGGGAAAGTGGCCGTTAAAGAAGGGCTCGTTTACTGTTACATTCTTGATAGCGGTGATTGACTCACCTGGCTCAAGAGCCAAGACCCGGTCCACCAGCAGAAAGGGGTAACGGTGGGGCAGGTATTTCCGGATCTCTTTAACGTCCATCATTATTTTGACCTTCAGTAGAAATTTGTTCGACAGCCTGTTCGATTCTGCGCACACGTCGTGCCAGATCATCCAGCTGACGGAAACGGAACACATTGCGCTTCCATTGCTGATGCGGTTCAAGCCCTGTACCAGAGGAGTAGGCCCCCGGCCGGGTAATGGACTTGCTGACCAGTGACATGGCAGTCACATGGGTGTCATCAGCAATTTCAAGATGACCGGTGATACCGGTCATTCCGGCGATGGTACAGCGCTCGCCAATTTTAGTGCTTCCGGCTACGGCGGTACAGCCTGCAATGGCGCTGTCCCGACCAACAATCACGTTGTGGGCTATCTGGATCTGATTATCGAGCTTCACACCCGCTTCGATCCGAGTGTCATCCAACGCACCACGATCAATCGTGACACCTGCACCGATTTCGACCCTGTCACCAATCACCACTCCGCCAAGCTGGCAAATTTTCTCCCAGCCCTGCTGATTGCGCGCAAAACCGAAACCATCACTGCCCAGAACGGCTCCACTGTGAATCAGAACCTGCTCACCCAGGGTCACGTTGGGATAAAGCGTGACATGCGCCTCAAGCCGACAACCCGTACCAATCTGACAGTCGCGTCCGATCACTGTACCGGCACCCACACTGACGCCGGATGCAATCTCCACATTCTCGCCAATCACCACGTAGGGACCAATTTCCACACCGGAAGCCAGTCGGGCCGAGTCGGCAATAACGGCAGTACTGTCAACACCCGGGGATACTGGAGAGCGCCAGTCAAACAACTGACTGGCCTTGGCAAAGGTAAAATAGGGATCATCAACGATCAGCGCGGCTACCGGGCAGTGGCCGACCTGCTCGGACCGCACCAGCACAGCCTCGGCGGAAGTGTGCTGTAATTGCCTAAGGTAGCGGGGATTGGCAAAGAACGACAGCTCACCTGGGCCAGCCGAATTCAGGGTTGCCAGAGTCACAATGCCCGCTTTGGGGTCCCCACCCTGCAGCGTTGCGCCCAATCGCTGCGCAAGATCTCCCAGAGTATAGCGGGCAGTCGATACCATAGGTGCGTATTACTTGTTCAGCAATTCGATAACTCTTGGCGTGAGATCTACACTATTGGCACTGTAAACAGTCGCCTGCTTGGAGATCACCACTTCAAAATTCTCGCCTTCTATCAGTTCTCGAATCGCTTTATCCAGGCGCGGGCGCATCTCGGCAATAAATGCCTGCTCACGCTCTCCACGCTTCTGCTGCAATTCCTGGCCACGACGCTGGTACTCGGCAAATGCCTTTTGGAACTGCATCCGCATCTGTTTGATATCGTCTTCAGAGGCAAGACCTGCGTTTTTCTGCAGTTTTTCTCTTAGTTCGCGGGCCTGTTTCTCGAGTGCGACAAGCTGCTTTTCGTCATCCGCGAATTCCTTTTTCAGCTCTTCGCGGAAGTTTTTTGCGGCATTGGAGTTAAGCAAGGCTTCTTCCACACCCAGTACAGCCACTTTCTCGGCCATGGCATGGCTACTGAACGCCAATAAGACAGCAGTAAACAGTTGTGCAGCAAACTTCATGATATCTCCTTAGAAAGTCTGACCGAGTGCAAACTGGAACACTTCGGTATCGTCATTTTCCTTGTCATTCAGCGGCATGCCCAGTGACACGGACAGAGGACCAATAGGCGTCAGCCAGCTGACGCCCACACCGACAGAATAACGCAGGTCACCCAAGTCCACATCCGCACCACTGCCGGTAGAGTAGACGTTACCGGCATCCATGAATACCAGACTGCGCCAGGCACTCTTATCGTCCAGGAATGGCATCGGGAAAATAAACTCGGCGCTGCCGGCGAGCATCAGGTTGCCGCCAAAGGGATCTTCATTGGAATCCTGTGGACCCAGCGAGTTGTTGGAATAGCCCCGCACGCTTTTAAGACCGCCGGCATAGAAATTTTTGAAGAACGGATACTGATTATCTCCCCAACTGTCGCCATAGCCAGCACGCCCGCGCAGAGCGAAGATCCAGGTTTCATCTTCATCCAGCGGTTTGTAAAAACGGTTGTTGTAGTTGGCACGAAAATAGGTCAGGTCACTGCCCGGCACGGCCACCTCGAAACTGGCACCCTGGGCATAGCCACGGCTTGGGAAAAAGCCACGGTTAAGACGGTTATCACTCCAGCCGGCGGTCAGCTTCCAGTTAAAGAAGGAGTCACCCTCATCATCAATGAAGTCCTTAACCTCAGATGCGGTCTGAGGGTAAGTATTGAGCTGGATAAATTCGAGATCACCACTGAAGCTCAAACGCTGAAAATCATCGATCGGATAGCCAAAGGTGATACCACCTCCCGCTTCATCCGCCGTATAGGAGCTGATATCGTCTTCTTCGTAATCGCGTTCACGGTAATAAACGTTAAAGCCACGGCTCACCCCATCCAACGTATAATAGGGATCCAGATAGTTGAAGCTGTACTCGGTACGAGTTGAGCTGTTGGAAATATTGAAGCCGATTTTCTTGCCACCACCCAGAAAGTTATCCTGCTGCACGCCGAGATCAATAATGATGCCGTCGTTCTGAGAGAAGCCAATACTGGCCGAGAACTGGCCCGACTGCTGTTCTTCGACACTGTACTCAATATCAACCTGGTCATCCGTACCAGGCACCGGACGCGTTTCAACATTGACGGTCTTGAAGTAACCGGTCTTGTCCAAACGGGTACGAGAGCGCTCAATATCCCGAGTTGAGGCGATACCGGCTTCCATCTGCTCCAGCTCCCGCCGGATAACCTCATCCGCCGTGCGGGTATTGCCCTTGATCGCGATACGACGAACATAAGTACGCTTGCCGGGCTCAATAAAGTAACGAATGGATACGGTGTTGTCTTCATGCAGCTCCGGCACAGGGCTTACATTGGCAAACATGTAGCCCTCATCACCAAGCAGGCGAACCAGACGCTCCTGGCTTTGAGTCATATCCTTGCGAGAAAAAACCTCTCCCGACTTAACACTCAGCTCACCCAGCATCACATCCTGAGGTACCACCATTTCGCCGGCCACACTCACATCACGCACTGAGTACTGCTCACCTTCGGTGATGGCAACACTGATATAGACGTGCTTCTTGTCCGGTGTAATGGAAACCTGTGCCGAATCGATCTCAAAGTTGATATAGCCGCGATCCAGATACCAGGAACGCAAACGCTCAAGGTCGCCGGTCAGTTTTTCCCGGGCATAGCGATCATCTTTTTTGTAGAAGGACCAGAAGTTGGGCAACTTTAATGAGAACAGGTCAGTCAGTTCTTCATCACTGAAAACTGTATTACCCACTATGTTGATATGCTGAATCGAGGCAACCTGGCCTTCGCGAATATTGATATTCAACTGTACCCGGTTGCCTGAAAGAGGCTCAACCTCGGTTTGAATATCGGCACCGTAGCGCCCCTGAGAAGTATATACACGCAACAGATCCTGGCTGATCTGATCCAGCGCAGCGCGACGGAACACGTCGCCCTCCTGCAGCCCTGATTGCTTAAGGCCGTTCAGGAGATCCTCTTTTTTAATGACCTTATTGCCATCAATGTTAATCAACGCAACAGATGGCCGCTCCTGCAGGCGTACAACCAGCACACCACCATCACGCTCGACCTGCACATCTGCAAAATAGCCCGACCGAAACAATGCCTTGACCGCATCCGACAACTGGGAGCGTGTCAGCTCATCACCGGCTGTAACAGGAAAATTACGGAATACGATGCCGGGCTCAACCCTTTGCAACCCTTCCAGACGAATATCGTTCACTTCGAAGGGGAATGCAGCCGCCTGCGCCTGCACCATCCATAGCATCGATACGAAAAACAGACCCAGTTTGCGTTTCATGCACTACTTCTTACGTTAGGTTATCGACTGATAGGAAAAACTGGCGCAGATCAGAACAGCCGTGCCAGATCATTGAGTATCGCCAGTGCCATCAAGCTGAACAGCAACACCATGCCGATTCTCAGACCCAGCATCTGAACCCGCTCACTGACTGGTCGCCCTCGAATCAGCTCGACCGCGTAATAGAGCAGGTGTCCACCATCAAGCATAGGTATCGGCAACAAATTGAGCACGCCGAGACTGATACTCAGATAGGCCAGAAAACTGACAAACGACTCCAGACCTGACGCAGCCGAAGTCCCCGCCACTTTAGCAATGGTTATCGGACCACTCAAGTTTTTTACCGAGATCACCCCAGCAATCATCTTGCCGATGGCATCCAGAGTCAGACCGATCATTTGGCCCGTTTTTTCGACACCCGCCACAAGTGCCTCAATTGGACCATAACTCAGGGTGCGCTGCATTGACTCGGGATATTCAACAGGAGACACGCCAGCACCGATATAGCCTTGCGGTCGTCCATCAGGCAGTGCTCGGGTGGCGGGTACCACAGTCAACGTGACGATACGCCCTTCGCGCTCAAGCATGAGTTCAAGCGGCTGCTCAGGCGCTGCCTGAACCTTGTGCACAAGCTCGATCCAGTCCGCCACCGGCTCACCGTCAACTTTCAGCACACGGTCCCCGACCTGAATGCCGGCAGCCCCGGCACGACCGTCTTCAGTCAGCAAGCCGATCACGGCCGGTATTTCCGGTTGCCACGGCATAAGCCCAAGAGCGGTGACCGGTGACTCGCGCTCAAGATCAACATCCCAGCGCTCTATTGGCACCGAATAGCTTCGAGCATAGCCACGTGCAGGCTCGCCCAACATCAACTCAACACGACCGGTTTCACCCACCCGCGCCGCCAGCCTGAGGTTCACCTCACTCCATGAGCGAACGCTATTGCCATCAACCTCCAGTACCTCATAACCGGACTCCACATTTGCGGAAGCAGCTGGTGAGTCTGGACGCACATCACCTACCACCGGTACGACCGATGAAACCCCGTAAATAAACAAAAACCAGTAGGCAAGGACCGCAAACAACAAGTTAACCAGCGGCCCAGCTGCAACAATGGCGATGCGCTGCAGTACTGGCTTGTTATTGAAGGCCTGAGCACGCAATGACTCTGGCACATCCCCTTCGCGCTCATCCAGCATGCGGACATATCCGCCAAGAGGAATGGCTGCAATGGTGTACTCAGTGCCGTCACGCCCCACACGCATCCAGAGGGGCTTGCCGAAGCCGACCGAGAATCTCAGCACCTTGACACCACAGCGACGCGCCACCCAAAAATGCCCCCATTCATGTATGGTGACCAACAACCCAAGTGTCACAAGAGTAGCCAGAATCGTCTGCAGCAAGCTCATGATGTCGTTTTCAGACCCCTGTCACAAAATAAAGACCCGCAAAAAATACGGGTGCCGCGGCCGTCAGGCTGTCGATACGATCAAGCACACCGCCATGCCCCGGCAGAAGCTGACCGCTGTCCTTGATGCCGCGCTCACGCTTGAGCATGCTTTCCAGTAGATCACCCAGCACTGACACCATACCCGTCAACAATGACAGCAACATCAGAGTGACCGATGCAATCAGGCTTAGTTCCAGCCAAACGGCAAAGCCAAAACCCGCCAGGACACAAGCCACAAGACCTCCAGCAGCTCCCTCAAGGGTTTTGCCTGGACTGACTGCGGGCAGCAATTTGCGACGCCCCCAGGTCTTGCCAGACACGTAGGCTCCAATATCAGCCCCCCACACCAGAACAAGAAGCATCAGCAGCAGCGTCAGGCCGTTTTCACCCGCACGCAGAGCAGAAACGGCGTACCAGGCCGGCACCAGCACCAGCAATCCCATCATCAACCTGAGCGGTACTCGGCTGTAGCCTGCCGTTGCCGGATATCCTTTCACCAACAGCAGCGCTACCGACCAAAACAGCAGGGCAAGCACGATAGCCACCGACTGACTGCCCGGAACGAATGCCACAACAGTCAGTACCACGGCATGCAAGGCAAGATAAACAATCCGAGAAAACAGAGACAGCCGACACAGGTTGCCCCATTCCCAGCTGCCATACAGGAAAACCACAGCCAGCACGATTTCAAAGGCCGCCTGCGGTAACAGAAAAACAGCCGCCAATGCCAGAGGAGCCAGCACAAGCGCCGTCAAAACACGCTGTTTCAACACTGATTATCAGCCCCCACCTGCTCACTGGTTCGACCAAAACGACGCTCACGAGTGAGATAGGACTGCAGCGCCGCCAGCATCTCCCGCTTATCAAAGTCAGGCCAGAAGCAGTCGGTAAAATAGAGTTCAGTGTAGGCCAGCTGCCAGATCAGGAAATTACTGATGCGCTGCTCTCCACCGGTGCGTATGCACAGGTCCGGCGGCGGCAACTCTGCCAATGAAAGCTGACGAGTAAACAATTCCTCATCGATCTGCTCAGGTGACAACGCCCCCTCAAGACAGCGCTGTGCCAGAGAACGGGCGGCCGATACAATATCCCAACGACCACCGTAATTGGCGGCAATATTGAGCGCAAGCCCAGTATTGGAAGCGGTTTCGGCTTCAGCCTTGCGAATCAGGGCCTGCAGTTCCGGACTGAAGCGCGAAAGATCACCGATAACCCGCAGTCGGATATTGTGACGGGCCAGCTTGCGCACCTCATTCTTGAGCGCAAGCATGAAGAGCTGCATCAACCCACTGACCTCAACGGCAGGCCGCTTCCAGTTCTCGCTACTGAACGCAAACAGCGTCAGCGCTTCCACACTCTGTTCGGCACAGCATTCAATGACAGCACGCACACTGTCCACACCAGCCTTGTGCCCTGCCAACCCCGGCAGTCGCCGCTCTTTGGCCCAACGGTTATTGCCATCCATAATGATGGCGATGTGACGGGGCAGTGAGCGCCCCGGAGGTATCGTCAATTGGTGCTCAACAGCCATGCAGATCCGCGGCGGGGCGTACCCCGCTCCGTTGGTTCAGATTTCCATCAGGTCCGATTCTTTTTGTGCCAGCAGGCTATCCACCTCGGCCACATACTTGTCGGTCAGCTTCTGCACCTGATCTTCGCCACGACGGCTGTCATCTTCAGTGATCTCTTTTTCTTTCAGCAGATCTTTCAGATCACCGTTGGCATCGCGACGGATATTACGGATGGCAACGCGGGCATTTTCCGCTTCGGTGCGTGCCTGGCGAATATAGCCCTTACGGGTCTCTTCGGTCAGTGCGGGCATGGGCACGCGAATCACATCTCCGTTGGTGCTCGGATTCAAGCCCAGATCAGACTTGTGAATCGCTCTTTCGATATCGCTGACGACCTTTTTTTCCCAGGGAATAATGGTCAGGGTACGGGCATCTTCTACCGAAACGTTGGCAACCTGCTGAATCGGTACATCCGAGCCGTAGTAGGACACCGTAATGCTGTCGAGAATGCTCGGATGGGCACGCCCGGTACGGATTTTCTTGAAGTTTTCAACCAGCGCCTCAACGCTTTTTTTCATGCGCGCTTCAGCATCTTGAACAATTTCATTAATCATCGTTTTCTCCAGCAACAGAGCCGCTATCAATCAGGGTACCTTCATCGCCACCGAACACCAGATTCACCAGCGCACCGGGCTTGTTCATATTAAACACCCGCACCGGCATATCATGGTCCCGCGTCAGGCAGATGGCGGTCATATCCATCACCCCAAGCTGTTTTTCCAACACTTCATCGAAACTCAAACGGGTGTACCTGCGCGCATCCGGATCTTTCATCGGATCTGCCGTGTATACACCATCAACCTTGGTCGCTTTCAGGACCACGTCCGCTTCAATTTCGATGCCGCGCAGGCAGGCAGCAGAATCGGTTGTAAAGAAGGGATTGCCGGTACCGGCTGCAAAGATTACCACATCGCCCTGATTCAGGTAGCGCATTGCGTTACGGCGATCATACTGATCAACCACACCGCTCATTGGAATGGCGGACATAACACGGGTCGCAATATTGCAGCGCTCAAGCGCATCACGCATGGCCAGCGCATTCATCACTGTTGCCAACATACCCATGTGATCACCGGTAACCCGATCCAGGCCTGCCGCACTCAGCGCAGCGCCACGGAACAGGTTGCCACCACCAATTACCATTCCAACCTGAACACCTATACCTACCAGCTGACCGATTTCCAGCGCCATGCGGTTGAGCACCTTGGGATCGATCCCGAAGTTCTCCTCTCCCATCAGCGCTTCGCCGCTGAGCTTCAGCAGCAATCGTTTGTATCTGGATTGTTTATCTTTGGCAGGCATGATCTGTCTCCGCGCGGACGAAATGGCGTAAAGTGTAGCAGGAAAGCATGCGGCTGGGCATAAGAGCTACACCCAGCCGGAAAGCGCAGCAGCTGTTTACTTTTTCAGCTGTTCTGCAACCTCAGCAGCGAAGTCCTTGTGCTCGACCTCGATACCTTCGCCAACGGCAACGCGAACGAAGGATACAACTTCAGCACCGGCAGCCTTGGCTACCTGACCTACGGTCTGCTCAGGATTCTTGACGAACGGCTGCTCAACCAAGCTGTTTTCAGCCAGGAATTTCTTGATACGACCACCAGCCATCTTTTCCTTGATTTCCTGCGGCTTACCTTCCATATCCGGCTGTGCCATGATGATCTCTTTCTCACGAACCAGCTCTTCTTCCGGCATATCTTCCGGACGTGCAACACGCGGGTTGACTGCGGTTACGTGCATCGCAATATCGCGTGCCACATCAGCGTTACCGCCATTCAGTGCCACGATGGCAGCCAGACGGTTAGTGCTGTGCACGTAGGCATCAACCTTGTCGCCTTCAACCAGCATCAGACGGCGCACGCTGATGTTTTCACCGATTTTCTGTACCAGCGCTTCACGTGCAGACTCCAGCTCACCTGACATCAGCGCAGCCACGTCTGTTTCCTTGGCAGTAAAGGCCTTTTCCAGCACGGTGTTAACAAAGCCCAGGAAATTGTCGTCACGCGCAACAAAGTCGGTTTCAGAGTTGACTTCAACCGCAATCGCATAGCTGTTGTCATCAGCAACCTTGACCGCTACCACACCATCAGCTGCAGTACGACCCGCCTTTTTAGCCGCTTTCATACCGGAGGACTTGCGCAGATCGTCGATCGCCTTTTCGATGTCGCCTTCCGATTCAACCAGTGCCTTTTTGCATTCCATCATGCCCAGGCCGGTACGTTCGCGCAGTTCCTTGACCATCGCTGCAGAGATATTCGCCATGTCGCGTTCCTCTTTATTAATCGCTTCAATTCAAATTCAAAAAAGGGGAGCCAGGCCCCCCTTTGCACATCCAGACACGTTTACACGCGTCAGTTGTCAACTCTATTACTGAGCAGCTTCTTCAGCGTCGACTTCAACGAACTCGCCTTTGCCGGCATTGGCAGCAGCGCCTTCGATGCAGGCATCGGCAACTGACTTGACGTAAATCTGGATGGCACGCAGAGCATCGTCGTTACCCGGGATAACATGATCGATGCCATCCGGGTTGCTGTTGGTATCAACCACGCCAATAACCGGGATACCCAGCTTGTTAGCTTCGTTGATGGCAATACGCTCGTGGTCAACGTCGATCACGAACAGCGCGTCAGGCAGACCGCCCATTTCCTTGATACCACCGATGGAAAGCTCAAGCTTATCCATTTCACGGCTACGCATCAGCGCTTCTTTCTTGGTCAGCTTGTCAAAGGTACCGTCCTGAGACTGGGCTTCCAGCTCACGCAGGCGACGGATTGACTGACGGATGGTCTTGTAGTTGGTCAGCATGCCACCGAGCCAGCGGTGGTTAACGTAAGGCATACCGGCACGCGCGGCTTCCTCTTTGATCACCTTAGCCGCTGCACGCTTGGTGCCGACAAACATGATCTTGTTCTTGTTGCTGGCCATATTCTGAACCACATCCAGGGCGTTGTTCAGCGCCGGCAGGGTGTGCTCCAGGTTAATGATATGGATCTTGTTACGCGCACCAAAGATGAACTTGGACATCTTCGGATTCCAGTAACGGGTCTGGTGACCGAAGTGAACACCTGCCTTCAGCAGATCGCGCATTGAAACTTTAGCCATTGTGGTATTTCCTCTAACGGGTTATAACCTCCACATATCCCATCGCCCAACCGCTTGGCGGCACCCTGAACGCATGTGACGATATGTGTGTGTTTTCAGTTGATGTATTTAAAAGCCCCGATCGATGCCTGAGCATCCCTTTCGGGAGCGCGATTTATACCATAGCCGATACACTTTTTGAAGCGCCCTTTGGCTGAACGCGTCTTGTTCGCTACAATAGACGCCAGTTCACGCCCGGCTTCTCGCCCTACAGCCACGGGCATCCCTTCAAGCGCCAAGACCGAGTATTTATGACTATCAAAATCAAGACCCCGGAAGAGATTGAAAAGATGCGTACCGCCTGCCGACTGGCAGCGGAAGTTCTCGAAATGATTGAGCCATATGTCAAGCCGGGCGTGACAACCGATGAACTGAACCAAATCTGCCACGAACACATCGTTAACAAGCAGCAGGCCATTCCTGCCCCGCTCAACTACCACGGCTTCCCCAAGTCGATCTGCACCTCTGTAAATCAGGTGGTTTGTCACGGCATCCCCAATGATAAAAAACTCAAGAATGGCGACATCATCAATATTGATATCACCGTGATCAAGGATGGATACCATGGCGACACCAGCAAGATGTTCTACGTGGGCGATGTTGCCCCACATGCCCAACGTCTCTGTGAAATCACGCGCGAATGCATGCAGAAAGGCATCGAACTGGTTCGTCCTGGCGCACACCTGGGTGATATTGGCGAAGTGATCCAGAAGCACGCCGAGAGCAATCATTACTCAGTGGTCCGTGAGTACTGCGGCCACGGCATCGGCGCTGAGTTCCATGAAGACCCACAGGTACTTCACTACGGCAAAGCGGGCACCGGCGACGAACTCAAGGAAGGCATGATTTTCACCATCGAACCAATGATCAACGCCGGCAAGCGCCACGTAAAACTTAACAAGCGCGACGGCTGGACCGTTGAAACCACTGACCGACGCCTGTCCGCACAATGGGAACATACAGTTCTGGTAACCGCTGACGGTTACGAGATTCTGACCCTGCGCAAGGAAGAGATGGTCGCCTGATTTCACTCTGAACGAGCCCTTTCCATGACCCGTACCGCTCAGCCACTAGAAGCCGCACCGGAGCTGCTGGACCCCAGCCAGCTCCACACCAGCCTGTCCAATCGTGACAGACCGGTCATGAAAGTGCTCAAGGAATCGTTGCGTGAAGCACAACAACGCATGGATGATGCGTTCCGGCAGGGTGAAGACATTCGCCGCCTGATCTATGGCCGCGCCTGGGTACTGGACCAGATCCTTGATGCTGCCTGGTCCCAGTTTGCCTGGCCACCGGCACATCAGGCCGCCCTCATAGCCGTGGGCGGTTATGGCCGCGGAGAACTACACCCCTTCTCTGATATCGACATCCTGCTGCTGTTCGACCAGATCGATCCCAACGAATGCCAGGACAGCATCAGTGGCTTCCTGACTCTACTGTGGGATATAGGCCTGGACCTGGGGTCCAGTGTGCGCACCATTGACCAGTGTTATGACGAAGCGCGCAACGACATCACCATCGCCACCAACCTGATCGAGTCGCGCACGCTCTGCGGCGATCCTGCCCTGCAGAACGAGATGTATGATCGAGTGACCTCTGAGGGCGCCTGGACCGACAAGGAGTTTTTCAAGGCCAAGCTGGCCGAACAGAAAGAGCGCCACGAAAAAACTAACAACACCGAATACAATCTTGAGCCCAACCTGAAAAACTCGCCCGGAGGCCTGCGAGACCTTCAGACCGTAGGCTGGGTAGCCAAGCGCCACTTTGGCGCCACCTACATCCGCGATCTGGTGGACCACGGCTTCCTGACCGAACCCGAGCTGGACACCCTGAACAAGGGCGAACTCTATCTTTGGACCGTCCGCTACGCCCTGCATATGCTATGCAAGCGCCGCGAGGATCGACTGCTGTTCGATCATCAGCGTGCACTCGCCACATACTTCGGCTACGAAGACCAGGAAGGCGCTCTGGCGGTTGAGCAGTTCATGAGCAAGTATTACCGCGTCGCCATGGCCATGTCGGAATTCAACGACATGCTGCTGCAACACTTCGACGAGGCGATCCTGCGCATTGACGACGAGCAGAGCATCCAGCCACTGAACAATCGCTTTCAGATTCGCAACAACTACCTGGAAGCAGTCTATGACAAGGTATTCGAGCATCACCCCTTTGCCATCATGGAGCTGTTCGTACTGATGGCCCAGCACCCTGACATTCAGGGGGTTCGCGCCTCAACCATTCGACTGGTGCGCAACCATCGCCATCTGATCGACAACGACTTTCGCAAGGATATTCGCAACACCTCCCTGTTTATGGAGCTGCTGCGCTCACCGGAACGCGTGTCGACTGAACTTAAGCGCATGAACCGCTACGGCATTCTGGGGCTTTACCTTCCCGAGTTCGGCAAAATCGTGGGCCAGATGCAGCATGACCTGTTCCATATCTACACCGTGGATGCGCATACCCTGAAAGTGATTCAGAAGATGCGTCAGTTCCGTCATCGCGAATACCGCGAACAGTTTTCCATTGCCCACCGTATCGTCAACCAGCTGCCCAAAATTGAGCTGCTGTACATTGCGGGCCTTTATCACGACATTGCCAAGGGCCGTGGCGGTGACCACTCGGAGCTGGGTTCTGACGATGTAATAGCCTTCTGTCGACGCCATCATCTTGGCAAATGGGACACCCACCTGGTGGCCTGGCTGGTACGCAACCACCTGAAGATGTCCATGACGGCGCAGCGACGCGACATTTCAGACCCGGAGGTGATTCACGCTTTCGCCATGGAGGTGCGCGATTTGGTACATCTGGACTACCTTTACGTCCTGACCGTCGCGGATATCAATGCCACCAATCACACCCTGTGGAACAGCTGGCGCGCCACTTTGCTGCGCCAGCTCTATATGGATACCAAACGCTCACTGCGCCGCGGACTGGAAAACCCCATCAACAAGGAAGACCGTATCGAGCAGGTACAGCATGAAGCGATGCTGCTGCTGGCCCGCCAGGGTATTCGAGAGCAGGACATATTCGACCACTGGGCATTGCTGGGGGATGACTACTTCCTGCGAGAAGATGCGCACAACATCGCCTGGCATACACAGGCGATTCTGGAACACGGTGACAGCCCGCTACCGCTGGTCCTGATTCGCAAGACTTCTTACCGCGTCTTTGAAGGTGCTACCGAGATCTTCATCTACAGTGAAGATCTGCCTACCCTGTTCCCGGCGACGGTTGCCGCCATGGACCAGTTGCACCTTAACATTCAGGATGCCCGTATCATCCTCACCGACCATGGCCGCACTCTCAACACCTACACGGTACTGACGGATGACAACCAGCCACTGTCGGAAAACCCTGAATATCTGGCCAACATCCAGCGCCACCTGACCGAAGAGCTGGACGACCCGGAAGACTACCCCGAGATCATTCAGCGCCGGGTGCCGCGCCAGCTCAAGCTGTTTGCCACACCCACGCGCCTGACTCTGAGCAACGACCCCTCATCTCAGCAAACCATTCTGGAGGTGATCACTCCGGATCGCCCCGGCCTGTTGGCACGCATCGGCCGCATTTTTGTGGAGTTCGGCATTTCAGTGCGCAAGGCAAAGATTTCAAGCATTGGCGAGCGGGTTGAGGACTTTTTCTTCATCACCGACAGCAACAATCAGCCGATCAGTGATCCCGAGCTGTGCCACCAGCTGCAGCAGGCGATCTGCCAGCAGCTGGATGAACATGTGCAGAAACAGTAGCAGATCTCGACTCAGCGCGCCGCCTCATGCACCCAGGCGCGCTGAACCTGATTCAGGTCCACCTCCAGCACTGTTGCATAGGTATCGTCCTGTACCGGGTAGCTTTTGACCACCCGTGCGCCACGCACGATACCGGCAACGGCCGTTTTGAAGCTATCATTCTGCACCACCATGTCCTCGACCCGTGTAGTGCCATACAGATACTGCCCATGAATGATACCGGCCAGCTCCTGATAGGCTCGCAGCTTGGACGCACGCATCGCCATCAACATCCTCTGCTGTTCGGTCTGCCCCGGCTGCAAACTAATCGGCGCATAGCCGGTCGCACTGACCCAGTTCGGCTCTACAGGCGCCTCAATTCGAGGGCTCGCGTGCACGTCCGGCAACGCTTCCGCCACCGTCTTGGCCGAATGCACCACAGTTTCACAACCGGTCAGTACCAACGCCAGCATCATCAGAACCACTGATCTCATCACTGAGAACCTCCAGCCGGACCTTGCCGGTTTTCGATGATCATGCCACGCTCTCGCGCTTCCAGCAGATCGTAGCCGGGCCAGCGTTGCTCCAGGCGGGACAGAGGAATGTGGCTCTGGCCGGAGGCCAGCACCTGACGTGTTGTGGTATCGAGCAATCGAGCGTTAATCACAACACCATCAGGGTGCAGCGCATAGGTACCGGTAAGCACAAAGTAGATTCGATGACGGGTACGCAGGGCCGACATGTTATAGGGCTCGATATCCGGCTTTACACTGGTCACCAGGCTCTGTGCGCGGTAATCAACCAGATTGTAACCCCGCTGCTCCAGCTGAAACACAAAACTGTCACCCAGCCGTTCGCCCAGTTCGCCCACCTGGCCCGGTTGCAGCAGGTTGCGAAAAGCCAGCACAGCCAGCGGCAGCCGACTGATATTGCTTTTGTCCATGCCTGTTTCCAGCTGATGTGCCATCTGCACAACCGCCTCACTGACAGGGTCCAGTCCATTGCGATCACCCCCTGTCTGTTTCAGCTCGGTTCTGCCGTACGACCGCTCTGACCGGGCATCTTCTATTTGCGCAAGCACTTGAGGATGCATGCTGACTACATGAGCCTGGACCGGGCCGGGCCCCTGCTGGGCGCAGCCGGCCAACAGCATCAGCAGACTGCAGGCTGTAAGCACTGCCACTCTCATCAGTTTTGCTCTCTGTCAGGTGTGATTTTTCTGAATGTACCACAAAATGGAGCGATGACAGGAGAGTACCGCCGTCAGCGTTTGCATCGCACTCGCAAATTGCATACCTTTTGGCCAATACCTGAGGACACTGACCATCATGCTGACCCGACTTTGCCGTCTGCTACTGCTCTGCCTGACACTGGCCATCCCCCATGTTGCAGCCATCACCATCGAAGCCGAGGGCTCGGCACCGATTATAAATAATGACCTTGATCAGGCGCGAGAGCTGGCCGTCAGTCGTGCCCGAGAACAGGCTTCCCTTCAGGGCAGCGCCTGGATTTCTACCACACAGGAAGTACGTGACGGCATACTTGAAATTGACAATATGCGCATTAACAGCCTGACCCAGCTCAACAACATCCGCATCATCGATGAATACATCCGTGGCAGCCTGCTGACTGTGCGTATCCTGGCCGAGGTAGAAGCTGAGGCCGGCTGCGCCAACGGCCAGCCTCCCCTGGCCTATCGCAAAACGATTGCCATCGGCGGATTCAGCCTCGCCCGTCCCGCTGACGCCAGCCATGGCAATCTGCAAGGCATTCAACAGGGACTGGCCACGATAATCAGTCAGTCTTTGCAACAGAGCACACTTAATGTCATTGACCGTGGCAATCTGCAGTTG
Source organism: Marinobacterium sp. BA1 (assembly GCF_041155135.1). Lineage (NCBI taxonomy): Bacteria > Pseudomonadati > Pseudomonadota > Gammaproteobacteria > Oceanospirillales > Oceanospirillaceae > Marinobacterium > Marinobacterium sp. BA1. Next base: position 3,711,508 of record NZ_BAAFHC010000001.1, on the reverse strand, counting down.
ATGGGCAACCAGGATCAGCCCCCCCAGCAACTGTCCGAGGGCGCTCTTTCCCGCCACTTGAATCACGCACAACAGCAACAAACCCAGTTCCTGGTAACCGGCATTATCCGGGACCTGAGCCTGCACAACCCGGCGGGCCCTCGTCCACCCAACATCCTGCTCGACACCTACCGCAGGCTCGACTTCGCCAGCTCAAAACATCTGCGCAACTTTGTATTGGACCTCTACATTTTTGACACTTTCACAGGCCAGATGATGTGGCAACAATCCTTCGCCACAGCAGGCCGCTGGAACCGCCCAGTACATGAAAAAACAGGCTTCGGGAGCCCCCTGTTCTGGCAGCAGGACTTTGGCCAGAAGGTGGAGGCCACCCTGCAGGATATCAGTCGCTATATTGATGAAACACTGATGTGTGAACCGTTCCGCAGCAGCATCACACATACGGAAGGCAATGAGGCATGGATCGGCGCCGGCTCGCTGGCAGGCCTGAAACCGGGTGATCGGCTGAGCGTGTATAGACTCTACACCCATTATGATGCCAATCAGATGCCGATGAGCGAGCTGCGCAACACTCGCCAGACGCTGACTCTGGAAGACGTACAACCCACCATGTCACGGGGCCGACTGCCTGCTGACAGCAACACCCTCAACATCCAGCAGGATGATATTGTAATCGCCCATTGAGCAGCTTAGTCTTGCGCCCTTGAATCATCCACACCCATACAGGAGCACCACCAAAATGCAGAGCGGACTCTTTACCGAACTGGAAAAAAAGATTGAGGGATTAATCGAAGAGGTCGAACTGCTGCGACTGGAAGTCAGCGAGCTGCGTGAGAGCAAGACAACACTGGAAGCCGAACGCGAAAGTACTGAGCAGAGTCTGCAGCGACTGCTGGGCAAGTTTGACCGGCTTCGGGAAAGCGAAAACCTTTGACAGATATTTGCAGCCGTGCGGAACCAGCGCCCGCACGGCCAGCAGACTCAGCGCTGAGTGCCGCGAATCTTGATCTCGACGCGACGGTTCATAGCCCGCCCCGCTTCAGTGTCATTATTGGCAATCGGGTAACGCTCACCCAGACCGCGCGCATCCAGTCTCAAGTGGCTGACCCCAACCGAATTCAGGTAGCGTGCAACACTGGTGGCGCGACGCTCCGACAACTGCTGATTGTATTCAAATGAACCGGTTGAATCGGTATAGCCTTCCACTGCAACCTGACTCTTCTCGAACTTGATCAACACACGAGCAACCGAGTCGAGCACCGAGTAAAAAGACGGATCAACCCGATCACTGTCGGTGGCAAAGGTAATATTGCCCGGCATAATCAGCCGGATGTCATCCCCGACACGCTCCACTCGAACACCGGTACCTTCAAGCTGCTGGCGCAGCTGCATTTCCTGCTGATCCATGTAATAACCGATACCACCACCAACAGCACCGCCAATAACAGCCCCTGCCAGTGCGCCCTCATTTCGATCGCCCTTGCCAGCCACGGCTGCACCCAGTACGGCGCCACCCAGAGCACCCAGACCTGCGCCCTTGGTTGCCTGCGACGTTTTAGACTCCTGAGTGTAGGGGTCCAGCGTTGTACACCCACCCAGCAACAATACTGACGCAAGTGAGGTGATCATCAGCTTTTTCATGGTTTCCTCCTGAATACGGTCTCCCGCTCCTCCATATGAAAGAGCAGGCCTGATACCTTTTAGCTCAGAATAGCTTAATACGAAATGAAAACCAGTATCGCTTTTACACCGGAGTGCATATGGGTGCTGGCCAGCGCCAGGATCAGACGATAAAATGCGCTGTTATCCTTCTTTGTCATCCGCGTCACCACTCCGAGGAGTATCTTTTGTCTCAGCTGCCTGTCATTGTCGGTTTTGGTGGTATCAGCCCCGCTGGTCGCTCTTCCTTTCACCAGGGCTATCGTCGCCTGATACTGGATCAGCTGGATGCATCCAGTCGACAGGATACGCTGGTTGATCTGGCAACACTGACCGGGCTTGCGCAGTATAATGCCGGCAGCTACCAGCTGCAGGGTGACACCAGCCAGCACTTCACGGCTGCAGAGCTGGCCAGCCGCATTGAACAGCAGGTACGAGACAACACCCTGATTCGCCGCATCCACCCCGATTGGTTCGATGTTAATGCCGTCATGTTCAACCGCCCAGCCAGCATCAAAGGCAGCGATCAAGGCCTGAGTTTCCGCCTGCGCAGCCGCCAGCTGCCGCAGCAAATCCCGGCAAACTGGCAGGTAGAAGAGATAGGTGGCGGTCAGGTTGAGGTACGGATCGACGGCAGTTGCGAACTGATTTTCCCGGATTCCAAACCAGCCCTGGTACAAAGTGCCGGCATGCTACCGACCGGGTTCGAGCCCGGCAAACTGTACCAGTCACGCAACCATCCCCGCGGCCTGCAGATGGCGGTTTATGCTGCCTCCGATGCACTGCGCTCGATGGGGATCGAGTATCAGACTATTCTGGATCTGCTCTCTCCGGATCAGATCGCAGTGTTCGCCAGCAACTCAATTGGCCAGCTGGACGATCTTGGCTTCGGCGGCCTGACCAAGTTCCCGGCGCTGGGCAAACGCACCACCTCCAAACAGATGCCACTGGGTTATGCCCAGATGCCGGCTGACTTCATCAACGCCTACCTGCTCGGTAACGTCGGCACGACCGGCGGCGCGCTGGGCGCCTGCGCCACCTTTCTGTACAACCTGAAAAGCGGCGTCGAGGCGATACGTACCGGCCGCAGCAAGCTGGTACTGGTCGGTGGCAGTGATGCCCCGGTAACGCAGGAGATCATTGAAGGCTTCCGTGCTATGGGCGCCCTGGCCGAAGACAAACAGCTGATGGCGCTGGACGGTCTTGCCGAGATGGCTGAGGAGCACTACCGCAAAGCCTGTCGTCCATTCGGCAACAACTGTGGCTTTACCATGGGTGAATCCAGCCAGTTCCTGGTGCTGATGAGTGACGATCTCGCACTGGAGCTTGGCGCTGACATCCACGGTGCGGTGGCCGATGTTTTTGTCCATGCCGACGGGCACAAAAAGTCGATTTCGGCACCGGGCATCGGCAACTACATGACCCTTGGCAAGGCGGCATCGCTGATCGGCACACTGTTGGGTGAAGAGTCACTCAAGCAGCGCAGCTTTGTACAGGCACACGGCACCAGCACCCCGCAAAACCGCGTAACCGAATCTCATGTCATCAACGAGACCGCCAAGGCGTTTGATATCCCTGACTGGACCGTCAGTGCCATAAAAGCCTATCTTGGGCACTCACAGGGCACTGCAGGAGGGGATCAGCTATTTGCGTCACTGGGCGTCTGGAAACACGGCATCGTGCCGGGTCTGACCACCACAACCGAAATTGCAGAAGATGTGCACAGCTCCAACCTGCATTTCCCGCTGACCCATAAGGAAACCGGCGCTACAGGGATGGACTCGGTATTGATTAACGCCAAGGGGTTTGGCGGCAACAACGCCAGCGCCGCTGTAATGGCACCCCATGTGGTCGAGCAGCTGCTGACAAGGCGCCACGGCGAAGCCGCCATGAATGCCTGGCGCAAGCGACGCGAGCAGGTACGCGAACAGGCCGAAAGCTATAACCAGTCTGCTATCATGGGTCAGGCAAAACCCATCTATCTGTACGACCACAACGTGCTGACGGGGGATGACCTGCAGATCAGTGCCGATGAAATTCGCCTGCCCGGTTATGCCAACCCGATCTCACTGCAGGTCGAAAACCCGTACAAAGATCTGTGCTGAAACGACCATAACAAGGAGGAATCGGGATGAAACAACTGCTGTTACCGGCCGCTGCAGCCCTGCTGCTCGGTGGCTGCGTCAACCTGTCAGGGGCTCTGAAGGAAGACCCGACCGCTGATCAGTTCTATGTCCTGGACACCCGTTACTTCCAGTTTTGCAAGGGTGAAACCCGTCGTTGCCAGGAGCTGACGTCCATCGTATCGGTACGTTACAAACTGGGGCCGATTGAAGAAACCTATGGTGAACAGATCAAGGGCCCGAACTACCCCGCCAGCCTGGCAAAGCTGATCCTCACCCCGCCGGATGGCAGCTACAGCAGTGAAGCGGTTGATGCAGAGAAGCGTTACTATCGCGTTCCCGTGAACAGCAAGACCGACACTGTCTGGAACACGCTGGAAGCCGCCTACAGCAGCATTTATCAATAAGGCAGCCGCAACAGACCGGAAGCCGTAGCAGTGGTTACGGCTGAAACTTCTGCATCGTCCATCCCTCGCAGTTGGGCAATGAACGCGGCCACTTCCGCCACACGGCAGGGCTCATTTCGCTTACCCCTGTGCCCCTGCAGTGGCATATCCGGCGCATCGGTTTCCAGCACCAGCCACTCCAGCGGCAGCTCAGCTGCCAGTCTTCTCAATTTACGCGCACGTTCGTAGGTGACAGCCCCACCAAAACCCAGCTTAAAGCCCAGTTTTGCATACTCCCGCGCCTGTTGTTCACTGCCGGAGAACGCATGCACGATACCCGCCCGGGGCAGGTGCTGACGACGCAACAACTTCAAAACCCGGTCGTGTGCTTTCACCGCATGCAGCAATACCGGCAGGTCGTGAGCCTTTGCCAGTTTCAGCTGCGCTTCCAGCAGCTGCTCCTGCTGTGCTGTCCCCTCTTGTCCGGAACGCAACTGTGCAGGGCGAAAGTCCAGGCCGATCTCGCCCACCGCCACTACGGCTCCTGCCGCCAGCGAAAGCATCTCATCCAGCCGTGCCAGATCGTGCTCAATATCATGACTGAAACAGGGATGCAGACCCAAAGCAGGATACAGGCTTCGATCTGAAGCACACAGATCCAGAACCCGCTCAAAGTTATCCACCGTGATCGACGGCACCACAATCTGCTCAACACCCGCAACGTGCGCACACTCAATTACCGCTGCTCGGTCAGGATCAAAATCAGCAAAATCAAGGTGGCAGATGGTGTCGATCAGCAATCAGTGCTCCCGCGTTGCGCGGAACTGGATATCCGGCCAGCGCTCTTCGGTCAGTGACAGATTTACCCGGGTTGGCGCCAGGTAGGTCAGCAGGCCGGAGCCATCCACCGCCAGATTGTCGTAGCCCTTGCGGCGGAAATCTTCCAGCATCTTGTTATCACTGCACTCCACCCAGCGTGCAGTCTGTACGCTGATCGGTTCGTACACGCACTCGACCTTGTACTCGTCCTTGAGACGGAACACCACCACTTCAAACTGCAGCTGTCCGACAGCACCAAGGATCAGGTCGTTGTTCTTCAAAGGCTGGAATAGCTGAACCGCGCCTTCTTCCGACAGTTGCTGCAAACCCTTCTGCAGCTGTTTCATTTTCAGCGGATCGGTCGGGCGTACACGGCGAAACATTTCCGGTGCGAAGTGCGGAATACCGGTGAACTTGAGGCTCTCGCCAGCGGTAAAGGTATCACCGATCTGGATGGTGCCGTGGTTGTGCAGACCGATGATGTCACCAGACCAGGCTTCTTCCACGTTCTCACGATCGCCGGCGATAAAGGTTACGGCATCAGCAATGCGGATATCCTTGCCGATACGCACATGTTTCATCTTCATGCCTCGAGTATAGGAGCCGGAGCAGATGCGCATGAAAGCGATACGGTCACGGTGCTTCGGATCCATATTAGCCTGGATCTTGAAAACAAAACCGCTGAATGCTTCCTCACTGGCCGCTACTTCACGGCTTTCGGTCGGACGCGCCGGCGGTGCGGGTGACCACTGGACAAAATCATCCAGCATCTCTTTCACGCCGAAATTGCCCAGTGCCGTACCGAAAAACACCGGCGTCATTTTACCTTCCAGATAGGCCTGTTGATCCCACTCATGACAGGCGCCCTTGACCAGTTCGAGCTCGTCAACCAGCTCGTCATAGTCATCTTCCAGCAGCGCGCGGGCCTCTTCCGAATCGAGCCCCTGAATGCGTTTGTCTTCCGGCAGCTTGTGGCCCTGACCCGGAGTGAACAGGTGGATGGTATCGGTGTAGAGGTTATACACACCCTTGAACCACTTGCCGGAGCCAATTGGCCAGTTGATCGGGGCCGCCTGAATCTTCAGCACCTCCTCAATCTCGTCAAGCAACTCGATCGGGTCACGAATATCACGGTCCATCTTGTTAACGAAGGAGAAGATCGGCGTATCGCGCAAGCGACACACATCCATCAGCTTGATGGTGCGCTCCTCAACGCCCTTGGCACCGTCCACCACCATCAGTGCCGAGTCCACAGCGGTAAGAGTACGGTAGGTATCCTCGGAAAAGTCTTCGTGCCCCGGTGTATCCAGCAGGTTGACGGTACGGCCGTTGTACGGAAACTGCATCACGGAGGAGGTGATGGAAATACCGCGCTCCTGCTCCATGCTCATCCAGTCAGATGTGGCATGCCGGTCGCTGCCACGCCCCTTGACGGTACCCGCCACCTGAATCAGCTGCCCAAGCAGCAGCAGTTTTTCGGTGATAGTGGTCTTACCGGCATCCGGGTGCGAGATAATGGCAAAGGTGCGGCGTTTGGAAACTTCCTGAGCGATGGACATGAATTCGGGTCTTCTGTTCTGGACAGGGACAGGGCGTTGCGCCCCGTGTGTGCGGTTGATCGTCAATGGCGGGTATTTTCGCTGATCACACCGGGTTAAACAATGTCCGTTTTCACTCAGCCCAGGCAACAGCATCGTGTGGGTGAAGGCTTTCAAGATGCTTGACCTGAGTACGTGGCGCCCTGAAGTGGGCTTGCAGGGCATCCTGTATACGCCGGGCCGCATCCTCCACAAACATCAAATTGGCGCCATTAAGCGCCGCAAACGCCTGCTCATCCGCCCGTTTCACTGCGGTTTGCACCGGTGTCGCAACGGCAGCCTCAATGGTATCAATCAATGCAAGCAGCGCCAGCGAAGGGTCGGTTGCCTCCAGGCCCACGCTGACACGCGCTTCACTGCGCTGGCTGTGCGGCGTTGCCAGTGTAGCGTTGCGGCGAAGCCAACTGGCCATTTCTTCACGATTAAGGGGCTGATCTCCGGGAAAATCGTCAAGAAAGCGACGCTCCACAAGCTGTCGTGCCAGCGCCGCCGAACAGGGACAGGTTGAGGAGTATTCCACAACCACTTCGGCGCGCAGACTGAAGCGGCCCTGTACCAGTTGAGCATTCAGCCTGACAGGGTACGATTTCCAGCCCGCCAGAGCCTCAGATACCAGTGCTGCCCGGCGCACCAACAGATTAAACGAAAGACCGATACGCGCACTGCTGCTGTTGCAGTCCCGGTGACTGTCGATCATCGCCAGCAGTACCTGCTGTATGCGCTCAGGTGTCAGCGCATCCTCACCCAGACCATCTAGCAAACGGTAAAGACGCGACATGTGAATACCCTTGATATGCGCAGCCGGCAGATCCACCTGAGCATCGGCACACGCATGCAGACTACGCCGGTAACCCGGCTCTGTCAGCGTAATGGGCAGATCAATGTCCTGCATCCCAACCCACTGCAAAGGGGTCATAAATGGGGCGTCGTCGGTCAAGGACACATCGGGCAGTACTGCATTCATAGGTATGTCGCTCTCAAAAAACTGCGGGTATTCAGCCGACCCACGGGGGTTTTGCCCACAGGCGACCATCAAATTAATGTTATGATATAACACATAATAAGACTTTGAATACCGTTACGCCCCCCCTCAGTGTATCAACCCTGACTGGACTCGCGCTTGAAACGGGCAAACATCCGCTCTCCCAGCACCAGCATGCAAGGGGTGAGCAATAAAGTCAGCAGGGTGGCAAAGGTCAACCCACCGGCAATGGCGCTGGACAGCTGCGTCCACCACTGGGTCGAGGGCGCACCAAAACCCAGGCTGGGTTCCAGCAGATTGACGTTTACGCCGATCACCATCGGCATCAATCCCAGCACTGTGGTAATGGCGGTGAGCAGTACCGGACGCATGCGCAGACAACCGGTTTCCAATGCTGCATCTACAGGCGACATGCCCTCACTGCGCAACTGGTTGTAAGTGTCGATCAGGACGATATTGTTGTTCACCACAATACCTGCCAGCGCAATGATGCCCATACCCACCATGACAATGCCAAACGACTGGCCATTGACCAGCAGCCCGATCAGAACACCCGCGGTCGAAAACACGATGGCCGACAGCACCAGAAGAGTCTGGTAAAAGCTGTTGAACTGGATCACAAGAATCAGCATCATCAACAGGATTGCAGTGATGAAGGCACTGATCAGGAAGCTGGCCGACTGCTGCTGATCCTCACCCTCGCCCCCAACACTGAGGCTTACACCCTCAGGCAAATTACTGTCACTGGCCTCCAGCAGCGCTTGCAGCCGCTCCGCCACTTGATAGCCTGACGCCACATCGGCCTGCAGTGTAATGGTCCGCTGACCGTCCACGCGGCGCAGGGTGCCAGTCTTATGAGACGGCTGCAGCGTCACGAAATGACTCAGTGGCATTTGTCCACCATTGCCAGTCAATGTCATGCGCTGCAGCTGATCCAGGCTGCGCCACGACTCGGGCAGGCGCACACGAATATCAACTTCATCCAGCGCGTCTTCAGGCCGCCAAGTAGCCAGCAACAAACCATTACTGACCATTTGCACGGCATTACCGACGGATAGCACATCCGCACCGAAGCGAGCGGCCTCCTCCCTGTCCACCTGCAGCTGCCACTCGATGCCCGGTAGGGCACGGTCATCCTCGATATCCACCAGGCCGCCCAGCTCAACCATGGCACTGCGCACCCGGCTTACCGCCTGATCCAGTGCTGTGCTGTCCTGTGAACTGAGTTTCAACACCACCGGCTTACCGGCGCTGGGGCCCTCCTCCTGTTTGCGAAATTCAAGCTTCAACCCGGGAAGATCAGCGGTTCTATCACGCATGTCATCCAGGATGGTGGCCGCCGGACGGCGCTGATACCAGTCGATCAGCTGAAACTGCAGTATTCCAATCACGTCTTCAGCCATTTGCCCGTCGGCCATGGCAAAACTGCGCGCGTACAGCACCTCGACCTCAGGCATGCCAAGCAAACGCTGCTCTACCCCCTTGACCAGCGTGTCCCGCTCATACACGGACAGATCACCACGGGCGTGAATCAAAACCTGGGCGGACTCCGGCTCCACATCCGGAAAAAACTCAACGCCATGGTTAAAACGACCATAAAAAGCGTAAACCAGAAGCATGGCCAACAGCATCGCCGTCAACGTTTGTCCGGGCCTTGCCAGCAAAAATGCCAGCGTGCGGCGATAGCCACGGCCCAGCCTGCTGTTGCGGCTTTTCTGTGGCGACAGGCGCCCACCTCCGCTGACCTGTCCCATAACCGGCAGAAACACCAGTGCCATCGCCAGTGACGCCAGCAGGCAAAGGATCACGGTAGCTGGCAGGTATTTCATGAACTCACCCACGATACCCGGCCAGAACAGCAAGGGCAGGAACACCATAACAGTTGTGGCAACGGAGGCGATCACCGGCCAGGCCATGCGACTGGCAGCACCAGCCCAGGCCTCAGCCGGGTTCATCCCCTGCTGGCGGTTACGATCAGCCAGTTCAGATACCACGATTGCACCGTCCACCAGCATTCCGGCCACCAGTATCAGCGAGAACAGCACAATGATGTTCAGCGTGAATCCCAGCATGTAGATCAGCAGAATACCGGTCAAAAAGGCGCCGGGGATGGTCAGCCCCACCAGTAACGATGAGCGCAGCCCAAGCGCCGCCAGCATTACGATCAACACCAGCACTACCGCCGTCAACACGTTATTGAGCAGATCGGTAAGCAGTTCCTGCACCTCTTCCGACTGATCCATCACGTAGTGCACCTGCACCCCCTCGGGCAGCAGTGGGCGCGCCTGCTTGATCAACTCCTTGATCTGATCAATGGTGTCGATGATGTTGGAGCCGGCACGCTTGGACACTTCCAGCACCACACCCGGTTGACCATTGATACGCGCAAAGCCGGTGGGGTCCTTGAAGGTTCGACGCAGCACCGCCACATCGGAGAAAGTGACGACCCGATCATCTTCCACCTTGACCGGCATGTTGAGCAGATCTTCGATATTTTCGATCACGCCGGGCACTTTCAGCGGCAACCGCCCCGAACCGGTATCAAGGCTGCCGGCGGCGACCAGCCGGTTATTGTTGCTGACCAGCTGGTAGAGGGCGGCATAGTCCACGTTGTAGCTGTCCAGTACCTGAGGGTCGACAATGATCTCAAGCAGGTCTTCACGATCACCGCCGATATCCACTTCAAGCACATCGGCAATACCTTCTATTTCCTGCTTGAGCCGACGCGCGGTTCCAACCAGTTCAGCTTCACTCACCGGGCCGGAAAGGGCTATGGACAGCACCGGAAAGAGGGCGATATTGATCTCGTTCACGCTGGGTTCGTCGGCCTCAGCCGGCAGTTCGGTGCGGGCGGTATCAACCTTCTCACGCACATCCGCCAACGCGGTTTTGGGGTCAAAACCGGCATCGAACTCCAGCATCACCGACGCGTGTCCTTCCGCGGCGATGGAAGTCATCTCCTTCACTCCTTCGAGCGATCGCAACTCCTGCTCCATCGGCCGCACCAACAGCCTCTCTGCATCCTCGGGGCTGATCCCTTCAAGGCGCATGGAAACATATATATAGGGGATGGTGACATCCGGGTTGGCCTCCTTGGGAATTGTCACCCATGAAGCAAACCCAGCCGCAAGCAGGATCAGCAACAGCAGCAGAGTGGCTCTGCTGCGGTTCATTGCGGCCCGAATCAGCGCATCCATCAACGCGTCTCCGACGCTTGATCAACCTTGACCTGCTGACCCTGCGAGACAAAGCCGCCGCCCAGCGTGATCAACCGAATTTCTTCCGGCAACCCACTCACCCAGCTGCCTTCGGTTCCGGTACTGATAAGCTGCACCGGGGCGAACTGTACCCGGTCGTCCGGCTCCAGATACAACACACCCAACTGACCGCCTTCACCCAGCGTCAGCAGGGCTGTGGAGATCCGGTGAGCATCCACGCCGCCGATATCGATCCGAACCGTGGCACTGGCGCCGGCGATTCTGAGACCTTCGGGGTTTTCCAGCCGTATCTCCACTGTAAAACTTCGGGTGGCGCTATCCGCCTCCCTTGAGATGTGACTGACAACACCGCTGAAAGTACGTTGATCCAGCAAAACCACTTCTGCTCGTTGCCCCAGCTCGAGCCCGACCACCTGTTGCTGCGGCACCTGCGCTCGCACTCGCAGTACTGCCGTATCGAGCAACCTCCCCCACACTTGACCGGCAACCAGATAGTCCCCCAGGTCCACATCGAGACTGTCAAGTACGCCTGCGAAAGGTGCGACCGGACGTGTGTGTTCAAGTTCAAGTTCTGCACTGCGTACTGCCTGCTCAGCAGCGGCCAGCTCACTTTGTAATCGCAACAGGTCGGTTTGTGCATTCAGTCCCTGCCGACGCAAACTCTGTCCTGCTTCCAGCTGACTGCGGCTATAGGCCAGCTGGGCACGCGCCTGCGACAGGCGGCTGCGGCGGTCGTCTTCCGACAGTTGCAACAGAAGATCGCCCTTAGCAACCTGAGCACCCCGCCCTACCGGCAGAACATCGACTGTAGCACTGATCTGTGCACGCAAATCCACACTTTGCCAGGGCTCTACCTGCCCCTGCAGCACAATTTGTCGACGATAGGGCTGAGCCGCACTCAGCCTGGCAGCGACCGTAATCGGCTGTGCTACGGGAGCAGCCGCTTCAGGTGCATTGTCGCGACTGCTGAGCAGTTCACCGCTGAACAGCCACACCAGCAACGCCAGCGTGAGCAGCAAGGCTAGATGACCAAAACCGGGTTTGAATTTCATGGCCTGACAAGACTCCGTTTCGGGCCTGAATCGGGGGATAAAAGCTGGCTTAAGACTACCATTGCCATGGTGCAGGGTCATCCGGTTTCAGCTTTAACCCTGCCGTTTCTACTGCTACTCTTTGAGCAAACTTCAGGAAGGAAACCACCTCCCATGACCGCAAAAACCGGATTTCGTACCCGCATCGCGCTCCCCTTTGTTATTACGGCCGCAGCACTGGTCTTTGTCGGGCTGTTCAGCGTCAACACCAGCCGCAACCTGGTAGCCGACACCGATGACATTTCCGGCAACTATCTTCCCGCCATCAGCGAAGTGCTCAACGGTGACCGCGATCTTTATCAGGCACTGGTAGCACAAATGGCGGCCGTCGATGCGGGCACCAACCTGCAGGAAGCCGACGCACAAGTCGCAAGCTTTGACGAAAATACTCAGCAGGCGCATGACCGTTTCAATCAGGCTGTTGCGCGCCTTCGCGGTACCGGTATCTCGAGTTCGTCCGAGGGATTTGAGCAGGCTTTCCGGCAGTGGGAGAGTTCAGCTCGTCAAGTGATGGAACTGGCGCGAGGCGGTAACCCTGAGCGTGCACGTGCCTTGTCACATCAGGTCACACAGCCGCTGTTCAGCCAGCTGCGCGACTATTTCGACCGGGTAGGCTCCCATACCGAGCAGCTGGCTCAGGAGAAAGCCGCCGAGGCATCCTCGGAAGGCGTCAGCAGTTCGGTCACCACGTTGATCATTACCTTGCTGGCGCTTTTGCTCAGCCTGGCCCTGTTCTTTATTTTCATGCGTCTGATTCTGCGCTCCATCACCGCTCTGCGTGAGCAGCTTGACAACATTGCCAAGGGCGAAGGCGACCTCACCCAGCGTATTCCGGTTGAAAGCAACGACGACCTGGGTCGACTGGCCAGCAGCTTCAACCTGGTATTGAGTAATCTGCAGCAGATGATTGGCAGTATTCAGAGCCTGAGCCGTGACCTGGGACAGGAGTCAGGTCGCCTGGCCTCGGCAGCTCAGGATAACGATGCAGGTGTCAGCCGCCAGACTGATGCCATCTCCATGGTGGCAACGGCCATCAATGAGATGCAAAGCGCCATCGAAGAGGTGGCAGGCAACGCTTCACGAGCCGCGGACATAACCCGTGAAGCGGATCAGACCGGCCAGCGCAGCGCCGAGATCATTCACCAGTCTTCGGCGCAGGTGCGACGACTGGCCGAACAGACCGAGAAGGCGGTGACCTCAATCCGAACGCTCGCCGACAATTCCAACGAGATCAGCAGTGTGCTGGATGTGATCCGTGATGTGGCTGAGCAGACCAACCTGCTGGCGCTCAACGCGGCCATCGAAGCCGCCCGCGCAGGCGAACAGGGACGCGGTTTTGCAGTGGTGGCCGACGAAGTGCGTACCCTCGCCAGACGTACTCAGGAGTCCACTGAAAACATACAGAACATGATCAGTCGACTGCAGGGTGGCGTTTCTGAAGTCGTCACCGTAATGGAAACCGGCAGCAAAGAAGCCAGTGCCACCGAATCTCTCTCCAGCAGCGCCGAAGCCGAGTTACAGACCATCTTGCAGGCGATCTCTCATATTACCGACGTCAATACCAGCGTAGCCTCCGCTACCGAACAGCAGACTCAGGTCGTGGATGAGATCAACCGCAGCATCACCGAAATCAATGATTTGGCCACACAGGGGGCCGACCGCTCACGAGACATCGGCAGCATCAGCCGCTCACTGGATGGGTATGCCCAGCAATTGCAACAGCAAACCGGTCGTTTCAAGGTGTAATGCCGCACCGCAACTGAGCAGGCCTGCACCAGTGTACAGCACAGCGGCGGTACCCATTACCGCCGCATCACCCCACTTAACACAAAAACTCCTTTAAAAACATAAAGTTGATAAAACTGGCCCCTCTTTTGCTGTAACCATATCAACCTTCGGGCCCCGGCGGCCCTGACAAACTGACTGTATTCGGATAATGGCGTCCGTCACCTCTCTGCCCCACCGGCAGAGCCGGTGCGGGCGCTTTTTTTATGTCCCGTCGCCAGTTTTTCTCGACCGCCAGATAACACAGACCGGCATACAACTGACCTATCTCTGAGGTGACACCATGGCTTATCTGATCCCATCCGAATTCGTGACCAAAATGGTCGACGCAGGCGAATCCAAAATTCACATGTCCACCCGCGATACCCTGATCCGCGCCTATATGGCCGGCGCAATACTGGCGCTGGCCGCTGTATTTGCCGTGACCGTGGCGGTACAGACCGGTGTTTTCCTGATCGGGGCACTGCTGTTTCCGGTCGGCTTCATCATGCTCTACCTGATGGGGTTTGACCTGCTGACCGGCGTATTCATGCTGACCCCACTGGCCTGGCTCGACCGACGCCCTGGCGTAACCTGGCCGCAGATTCTGCGCAACTGGGGACTGGTTTTTGTGGGCAACTTTGCTGGTGCACTGACCGTCGCATTCATGATGTCCTACATCTTCACCATGGGTTACAACACCGATGGCGGCGCCATTGCCGAGAAGGTAGCCCATATTGGTGAGTCACGCACCCTGGGCTATGCCGCCTACGGTTTCGATGGCTGGATGACAATCTTCATCCGCGGCATGCTGTGCAACTGGATGGTATCAATGGGCGTTGTCGGCGCCATGATCTCCACCCATGTCAGCGGCAAGGTTCTGGCAATGTGGATGCCGATCATGCTGTTCTTCTTTATGGGCTTCGAGCATTCGGTAGTGAACATGTTCCTGTTCCCGTTTGGCCTGATCATGGGCGGCGACTTTTCGGTGATGGACTACATGATCTGGAATGAGATCCCCACAGCACTGGGCAACCTGGTCGGTGGTCTGGCCTTCACCGGACTCACCCTGTACACCACCCATGTGCGTACCGCGGCCAAACGCAAACTGGCGACCAACACTTCTGCTGCCAAACCGGCATCCGCGTCGGCCTGATTACGGCCATCCATCCGCGCAGCGCTTTTCCGGGAGCGCTGCGCTGTTGTATTCAGGGGAGAGAAACCATGCCGCCAGGACTCCAGCTCAGTCTGGGCCAGTATTCAGACGCAGGACGCAAGGACTGCAATCAGGACTTTTACGGTGCGCTTATCCCCACCGAACCTCAGCTCAGCCTCAAGGGCGCCGCTTTTGCCATCGCCGATGGCATCAGTTCCAGTGATGTCAGCCAGATCGCCAGTTCAGCGGCGGTCAGGGGCTTTCTTGATGACTACTTCTGTACCAGCGACACTTGGAGCGTTAAGACTGCCGCGGAAAAGGTGCTGTTCGCCACCAACTCATGGCTTTGCAGCCAGACCCGTCACAGCGAGCACCGTTTTGACAGGAACCGGGGGTATGTTTGCACCTTCAGCGGGTTGATTATCAAGGGCCACAGCGCACACCTTCTTCATGCCGGCGACAGCCGCATCTACCGGGTGCGCAACCGTTCGCTGGAACAGCTCACCAAGGATCATCGCTTGTGGATATCACGCGAGGAAAGCTATCTGAGCCGTGCACTGGGCATTGAAGACTGTCTTGAATTGGACTACGACTGCCTGTCGCTGCAGTGCGGCGATCTGTTTCTGCTTGCCACCGACGGGGTCTACGAGCATCTGGATGCACAGTATCTGCTCGATCTGCTGGAGCAACATGCCGAGGATCTGAACCAGGCTGCCCGATCAATTGTGGAGGCGGCGTTCGCACAGGGCAGCCCTGACAACCTGACCCTGCAGATTCTGCGTATTAACCGCCTGCCTTCTGCAGAGCATCAGGTGGTGCAGCAACAGGTTGAGCAACTTCCCCTGCCACCAACACTGGAGCCCGGCATGGCGTTTGATGGCTACCGGATCCTGCGTGTGCTGCACGCCACCAGTCGCAGCCATGTGTTTCTTGCCCAGGACCTGACCTCAGAGGAGCAGGTTGTCATCAAGACACCCTCTATTGACTTGGGCGAAGACCCGGCCTACCTGGAGCGCTTCATGATGGAGGAGTGGATCGCCAGACGCATCGACAGCCCACATGTATTGAAAGCGATAACGCCCGGGCGACCACGCCGGTTTCTCTATACCGTCACCGAATATATCGACGGCCAGACATTGGCTCAGTGGATCAATGACCACCCCCGCCCTGAGCTGGAAAACGTGCGCAACATCATCGATCAGCTCGCTCGTGGTTTACAGGCATTTCATCGCCGCGAAATGGTGCATCAGGACCTCAAGCCCGACAACATCATGATCGACACCAGCGGAATAGTCCGCATCATCGACTTCGGTGCTACCCGCGTGGCAGGCATCGTTGAGTCATCCCATGCACTGGAGCAGCCCCATCTGCAGGGTACTGCACTCTATTCGGCCCCTGAATATTTCTTGGGCGAATACGGTGACTGGCGTGCCGACCTCTACTCACTGGGCGTGATCACCTATCAGATGCTGTCCGGTCGGTTTCCTTATGGTAACAGGGTCGCACGCACCCGTACCCGCGCCGCTCAGCAACGCCTGAGTTATGACTCGGTGCTGGAGCGGGAACGCGAGATTCCCACCTGGATCGATGACACCCTGGAACGGGCGCTAAAGCCTGACCCGAACAGGCGTTACGAGAGTCTTTCAGAGTTCATCTACGATTTGCGCCATCCCAACCAGCGCTTTCTCAACCGTACACGCGCGCCACTGCTGGAGCGCAATCCGGTATTGTTCTGGCAAGGTGTTTCTCTGGTGCTGGTGCTGTTGGTGATCCATTTGCTGCTGCGCCCCAACTGAAAGGACGCCGGTTGTTTGCCGGAGTATCGGTGCATCAGCACTCGATACTCCGGCAAACAACAGCGATGCCGCCGATGGCGGCCATTCACTCAATGCCGACTTCAACCCTGTCACCATTGAATCTGGCCGGCCAGCGAGGCAGAACGACATCCGGCTGTTCCAGGCAAACGCCGTCATGCAACCGGAAATGCTGCTTGTAAAGCGGCGCAGCCACTGACCATTCACCCTCCAGTTCACACAATATCCCCCAGGCCAGTACCTCCGCCTGAGAGAAGGGGTCACGATGGCACAGCGCATAAAGTTGCTCTTTAGCAGGATCTGGCCAGTACAATGCGGCGGCCTGATCACCAATTTTGACCGCCACACCCGACCCGGGTATCAGGTCATCACGGCTACACAGATCCTGCCATTGCAAGCTGTTCATCATACCTCCTCCACGGCCAGTTCGCGGGCCGGAATCAACTGTTCTCGCTCAACGACTTGTACAATCCGTGCTCGGCCCGGTTCATCCGAATTGACGAAGCTGCGGAAGCGCTTGCGCCGGTTGGGATCATCTACTGCCTCTTTCCACTCACAGCGATAACTGTCGACGACATGCTGCATGCGGGATTCCAGCTCTGCCGCCAACCCCAGACTGTCGTCCATCACAACCTGCCGCAGGTAATCCAAACCACCTTCAAGGTTTTCCATCCACACTGAAGTACGCTGCAGGCGGTCGGCGGTGTAGATGTAGAACATCAGGATACGGTCGATGTAACGCACCAGCGTTTCATCATCCAGATCAGTCGCGAACAGGTCCGCATGGCGCGGTTTCATGCCGCCATTACCACAGACATAGAGATTCCAGCCGTTTTCAGTGGCAATCACGCCAATATCCTTGCTTTGGGCCTCGGCACATTCTCGGGTGCAGCCTGACACGGCCATCTTGATCTTGTGCGGCGCGCGCAGGCCCTTGTAGCGGTTCTCGATCTCGATCGCCATGCCAACGCTGTCCTGCACGCCAAAGCGACACCAGGTGCTGCCAACGCAGGATTTCACCGTTCGCAGCGACTTGCCGTAGGCATGACCGGTCTCAAAACCGGCCGCAATCAGCTCTTCCCAAATCAGTGGCAGTTCATCCAGCGCCGCACCGAAGAGGTCAATCCGCTGGCCACCGGTGATCTTGGTATAGAGTTGGTATTTCTGCCCTATTTCGCCCAGCACGATCAACATCTTCGGTGTAATCTCGCCGCCCGGAATGCGCGGCACCACCGAGTAGGTACCGTTTTTCTGCATATTGGCCATGAAGGTGTCGTTGGTGTCCTGCAAAGGCACCAGTTCGGGGCTGTGGATAGGTTCATTCCAGCAGCTGGCCAGCATGGAGCCGACGGCCGGTTTACAGATTTCACAACCGCCGCCATGTCCGTGACGCTGAATCAGCTCGTCAAAAGTCTTGATCCCATCTACACGGATCAGGTGGAACAGTTCCTGACGAGTATGGCTGAAATGCGCACAGAGCGAACGATCGACCTGTACGCCGCGCTTTTCCAGCTCCGCATCCAGCACGGTCTTGAGCATGGCGGCACAACCACCACAGCCGGTGGCGGCTCGGGTGCTGGCTTTGAGATCGGCCACCGACACGGCACCATCATTCATCGCCTCGCAGATATCACCCTTGCTGACGTTGTGACAGGAGCAGATGGTGGCCGTCAGTGGCAGCTCGGCACTGCCCGCACTCGGCAGTCCGCCCTCAGAGGCAGGCAGAATCAATGCTTCCGGCTGCTCCGGCAGCGGCATGTCATTCAGTGCCAGCTGCAGCAGTTGATCGTAGCCGCTGTTGTCCCCAATCAGGATGGCACCCAGCAGGCGCTTGCCATCCTCCGAGACCACCAACCGACGATAGACGCCGCTGCGCTCATCGCTGTAGCGGTAATTCTGACACCCCGGTGTATGGCCGTGAGCATCACCTATCGAGCCCACATCCACACCCAGCAGTTTCAGTTTCGTCGACATGTCGGCCCCCTGAAAATGTGCCTGGCCATCACCAACAAGATGCGACAGGGCCGCTCGTGCCATGGCATAACCCGGTGCAACCAGACCGAAATGACGCCCGTTCCACACCGCACACTCGCCAATGGCATAGATGCCAGGATCGCTGCTGCGGCAGTGCTGGTCCACCTCAATACCGCCACGCTCACCCAGCTGCAGGCCAGCCTCACGGCCCAGCATGTCCTGCGGCCGGATACCGGCGGAATACACGATCAGGTCGGTCTCCAGCTCGGTAGCGTCGGCAAAGCACATCTTCATCCTTGCACTGTCACCCCGAATAATCTGCTGCGTCGCCTTGTCGGTATGCACCGCAACCCCGAGCGCCTCGATCTTGTGGCGCAGCAAGGCTCCCGCTTCGTCATCCAGCTGAACCGGCATCAGCCGGGGGGCAAACTCGACCACATGTACCTCCAGCCCCAGCCGCTTGAGGGCGTTGGCGGCTTCCAGGCCGAGCAGTCCACCGCCGATCACCACGCCGACATTGGCACCCTCGGCACTGGCACGAATCGCATCCAGGTCATCCAGTGTTCGGTAGACCAGGCAGTGTGGCTGAGCCCCGCCGGGGATGGGTGGAACGAAGGGCCACGAGCCTGTCGCAAGCACCAGTTTGTCGTATCTGTATTCCCCCCCCTGGGTGTGCAGGGTTTTGCATTGGGGATCAATGGACAGAACCGACTCACCCAGTTTGAGGCTCACGGCGGGGTGTTGATACAGCTCCGGTGACCCCAGCCTCAACGCGTCGGCACTGCCCGAATCAAAATAGTCTGACAGGTGTACCCGATCATAGGCGGGATAGCGTTCAGCCCCGAAAACCATCAGTTCACCCTGCTCAGCAGCTTCACTGGCCAACCACTGTTCCACAAAGTGATGCCCTACCATGCCGTTGCCAATCACGGCCACGCGCAAAGGGCGACGGGTACCGGTGCAGTCTGTCTGTTTCATACGGCACTCTCTTAGTTTCAGATAAAAAAAAACGGTGCCACTTCTGTGCTGCACATGCAGCAAGGAGTGGACACCGTTGTCCAAAAAACCACTTGATGAGCGTCTGACCTCAGGCCTGACCTGCAACTGGTATTGCAGGGTTTATGCCAATCGGTCAATAACAGGCAGAAGCGGGGCTTTTACCCGAACAACAACGACAAGGGCGCTTTAAAAAGGTGCAGACAGGGTCGAAACGACCCTTAACAGGGCACGGAAAAACATAATTACGTTTTCCCCAGGCCGTCACAGGCGGCTATCAGACGAGCCGCCAGATCGACCAGACGGATGTTGGCCTGCATCGCCTGCTGCCGCATCTGACGATAGGCCTGCTCTTCACTGAGGCCATGAAACTGCATCAGCAATCCCTTCGCCCGCTCTATCTGCTTGCGTTCATCCAGAGCCGAACGTGCCAGCTCCAGCTCTTTCTGAACCTGTTCCAGATGGCGTGCCTGAGTCAGTAACAGGTCATATACCGTATCGTTCAACCCCCCGCCTTCATGTCCGGGACTGCTCAGCAGCTCAGCCATGGGTGTCAGGTTGACCGGAACCGTACGCTGCGCAGCGGCTTCTATCAGGGTGTTAAGCTGTTGCCGGTGATGCCTCAGCTCCGCTTCAGCCGCGGCGGTCTTGTCACGACTCTTTTGCAGAAGGAGCTGCTCCAGATGGGCTTCAAGCTGCTGCATGCGATCGATGCGGCAGGTGGCCAGCTCATACCAAAGCTCACTCAATGACATCGGCACTTCTTCTTTGGGTTGCAGTCGGCTGAACATGCCCCGCAATCGTAACAGCTCGGCATGCTCCGAGGTCGCCTGCAGCTTGTGCCAGAGTGCCAGCGGTTCTGCCTCTGCATAACAGGTGAAGGTATCAAAACTGCGTTGCTGGGCATCCTGCAGGTTTATCAACCGCTCCAGCTGCTCGGCCTCGAACCGACCTGCCGCGAAGCCGATTGCTCCCCAGGCACGTTCCTGCCCTGCATACTCCTTCCCCTGTATGAAGTTGAATGTCGCGACCAGAGCCCGCGTCAACTCCGGGTCGCCACAGCTGTCCGCCAGTTCAAATATGACCGCCAGCAAACGGGCAATCAGCTCACTGAGCCAACAGGTGAGCGTTGCCGCCTCCAGTTGTTGCTGCTGCACCTGAGCACGCAGCAGATCCAGCTCTTCCAGCTGCAGCAGTACCGCCGCGATGCAGTTGCACAGGCGCATTCCCGCCGGTGCACTGCCTGTGCCCGGCATCAGGTCTGCAACTCCCTGCCGAAAGGCCTGTTCGGCCACACGGCTACGCGCGACCTGCTCCGGATACTGACGGGCAAAGCACTCACCGCCGGAAGCCAGAAAGACATTTGAAATACCGCGTTCACGCTGCAGCTCATGGATTAACCTCCCGGTCAGAATCGCCTGTTGGCAACCCACGGCCAATTGTTTCAGTGCCTCAATCTCGGCCTCACGAGCAGCCAGCAGAAAGCGGTGGGTCAGCGGTGTACTTGAAGCTTGCATCGGCGGCCTCTCAGCAAAGAAGTTGCAGGGATACCATCGGGACAAGCAATTTATGTTCCAGCTCTCGCAACTGGCACCGGTTTTGCTTGTTTATTTCTGCTTAACATTTGAATTAAGGCAACGACGCCTGCTCCGTGATCGCCAAACCGGTCACGGGCAGGCGTTTTTTTATGAGGGCTAGAACATGTTTACGCTTTTGGTACGTTCGTTTGCTGAAATACGGTTAGCATTACCAAGCCGACAGACATTGTTCGGCAGCCGTTTATCCCACACCGACAACACCCCCCTCGGGCGCGTGGACCTGGTGGGTGCCGGCCCCGGTGATCCGGAGCTGATCACTCGCAAGGGCTGGCGCCTGATTGAGCAGTCCGAGGTAGTGCTGCATGACGCCTTGGTCAGCCCTGAGTTGATGGCTCAGATACCGCTGCATGTACAGCGCATATATGTCGGCAAGCTGAAGGGGCGACATTCACACTCTCAACGCGAAATTTGTGAGCTGCTGGTCAAGCTGGCTCGGCAAGGGCACCGAGTGGTAAGGCTCAAGGGAGGCGACCCGCTGATATTTGGTCGATTGGGAGAAGAGTTGAATGCACTGAGAGCCGCCGATATTCCGTTCAGTATTGTACCCGGCATCAGCGCTGCAGCCGGCTGTGCCGCCAGTTGCGGATTTCCGCTGACCGAGCGAGGACAATCTGCACGACTGAGGCTGATCACGGCCCATTCCTGTGATGACAGTGAAATCAATTGGCAGGATCTGGCGCGGGCGGATGAAACATTGGTTTTTTACATGGGGCTGTCGATGGCCGCTGCCATCAGTCACGGCCTGCAGACTGCCGGTCTGCCTCCGGACTGGCCTGCGCTGCTGGTCGAAAAGGGTACCCGAGAGGACCAGCGCACCCTGGCCTGCACGCTGGCGGATCTGCCACAAACGGTGCAACAGCACCGATTACAGTCACCGACGTTGATTTATATTGGATCAGTGGTCAGTCAACACCACAGTTCCCCCACTGGGGTATCGACCGAAAACCGGTCCGCAACCTGAGCCTGCAGCAGCTCGGCACAGGCCAGCGCGTCGGTCAGAGCATGATGAGGGCGATAGTGAGGCAGATGATAGCGCTCGCGGCTCTGAGCCAGGCGGATTGAAACCGGCCTGCGTCCGCGCAAACGATCCCAGAGGCTAAGAGGCCTGCGACGGTGCAGTCGCGCTTCAAGCTCCATGGTATCAATCACCGGGAACTCGATTCCTTCGCCAATTCGTGCCTGCAGGGCCGCATTGAGAAAGCTGCGTTCGATGCCGCGATGGTGCACGACCCCAACTCTGCCACGCAACTGTTCCAGCAACTGATCCAGGATCTGGGACAGATCAGGTGCTGCCGCTATCTCTGAATGGGTGATGCCATGAACCACCACCGATTCAGTGCTGAGCCGAGCACGGGGCTTGACCACCCAATGACGCGCACCGGCACAGTGAATACGGCTCAGACTCATCGGCATCAGCCCGATACTGACAATGCCGCCCTTCCGGGGGTCCAGCCCAGTGGTTTCGAAATCGATCGCCACCAGCGGCACGTCCTTCAGCGGTGTATCCGGCATCACGGCACCCGCCTGATAAAAGTCCTTCAGCGCCGGGTAGCGTGCCTGCCGAGCCAGTTCGGCAAACCGGACCGACCAGTCGCTCACCTGCAGGTCTTGGGCATCCCGAGCCGGCTCCTCCTGCAGGGCATTCCGATCCAGATAGAACATCAGTTCGAGCGTCCGGGCTGATAACGATATTTCAGAAACTTCTGCGCGTGGCTCAAAATCTGGAACGCGTCCTTGAGATTCTTGCGCTCGAAGTCGGACAGGTTTTCCGGCTCCACGTTATTGTCCGGTTCCTGTCCCGCTTCAAGGTCCAGCGCCTGATGCCGTATCCGTACCATGGAAATCAACTCCAGCGCATCGCGCAGGTCCGGCCCACGTCCGGGGGGCATCACCGACGCATCGATCACATCACGCAGACGCTCGAAAGAGTTGCTCGCCCGAGACCCGACAGCCAGTGCATGCACGCGAATCAGGTCTGCCACCGGTGCCGTCCCGCGCCGCTTCATGTTAATCGAGTTAGTGTGCCGGCCATCGGTCTCCATCACGAAGTCCTTGAAGAATCCCAGCGGTGGCGTACGCAAAAGTGCATTGCGTGCCATACAGGCCAGGAAGCGAGGATTGCGTTGCGCTTTGCGCCGGATCAGGTCATTCAGCATCTCAGCCCAACGGGTCCTGCCCCACACACCCTCCAGATCGAAGAATATGGCACTGTTGAGCAAAAACTCCGGTGTCGGTTTGTCTATCCACTCAGTGAAGTACTGCTCCCATACCCGTAGCGGCTGACGCCATTTCGGGTTGGTGGCCATGATCTTGCCGCTGCAATAGGTGTAGCCACAGGCATCCAGCCCGTCACAGACAAACTCCGCCAAGGCCTTGAAATAGTCTTCATGCTCTTTGGGGTCGTAACGATTGTCGAGAATCATGGCGTTATCCTGATCGGTGACGATCAGCTGCTCTTCCCGCGCCATGGAACCCAGTGCCAGAAAACAATAAGGCACCGGAGGTGGCCCCAACTCTGCCTCGCCCAACTCCAGCAGACGCTGCTTGAAGCTGCGACCGATCACCGCCATGGCACCGCCAATCATGCGCGAGTTGGCATCCTCGTTCACCATGCGGGTGAAACAGGCGCGTACATCCTGCTTCAGTGCCACCAGCTCTTCCACACTCTGTGCCCGGAAGATGCTGCTGACCACAAACAGGCTGTTCTGCGACTCGTAGCGGATGATGTCGGACAGGGCGATCACCCCGATCGGCTGCCGGTGTTTCAGAACCGGAAGATGGTGCACATTGAAACGCAGCATCAGCAGCATCGCTTCAAACACGAACTGGGAGTGCTCAACGTACCGAAGCTCGGAGGTCATAATCTCGGTGACCGGCGTATCGTAGTCCAGTCCCGGAGAGACCAAACGATTGCGAATATCCCTGTCGGTGATAATACCCGCCATGCGGCTGTCACGCTCGGGATCCTCGTTCGCATCCAGAATCAGCAGAGACGACACACCCTCTTCCGTCATCCGAATGGCCGCCTCGCGCGCCGTGGCCGTAACCGGCAGACACACAGGCTCACGACTCACCAGGGTTTCAACCCTGGAGGTCATCAACTCATTGGCATCCTCACGCCGCGCCACTGCCTGGCGCAGACGAGTGCGGTCTTCCACCTCAACAATATCAGCAAAGCCTTCGTTATTGTCGAACAGGTCGTTGAACAGGGGCTCGGCAATCAGATACACCAGCGTGTCTTCCAGCGCCACTACCGGAAATCGCACCCGCTTGTTGCGCAGCAGGCCGAACTCACCGAAGAAACCTCCTTCACTCAAACGGTTGTAAAGATCACCGTTACGTCGGAACACCTCAACGGCACCGCTGCGGATGATGTACCAGTCACTGATATCTTCACCAAAGTTCAGTATCTGGCTACCCGCCTTGAAATAGGCGACTTCAACCTGCCCCGCAACCTGTCCCAGGGTTTCCTCGGACAGCTCCGTAAAGGGAGTAGTACGGCGCAGGAAGTCGAGTATCTCGATATGTTCAGCCTGCTGCGTCTCAACCATGGGTAATCAGACCCTCGGCTCGGAGGCTAGCCCTTTCACCATCGAGAAGGCTGCAACCAGCAACACAATGGTAAACGGCAAACCGGTCGACACTGCCATTGCCTGCAGCGCGACCAGCCCCCCGCCAAGAATCAACGCAATGGCCACCAGCCCTTCAAACGTACACCAGAACACGCGCTGTGGCGTCGGCGCATCCACCTTGCCACCGGCTGCGATTACGTCGATGACCAGCGAGCCAGAGTCGGATGAGGTTATAAAGAACACCACCACCAGAATGATCGCGATGAACGAGGTGATCTGTGCCAGCGGCAATACGTCCAGCATGGTGAACAACTGCAGCGGCAGCTCCGCGTCGGCCACGGCGTCGTAGCCCGCATTCACCACCTGGTCGATGGCGGTGGTACCAAACACGGTCATCCACAACACGCAGGCCAGCGAGGGCACCAACAGTACCGAGATGATGAACTCACGTACGGTACGCCCCCTGGACACGCGCGCGATAAACATGCCTACAAACGGACACCAAGAGATCCACCAGGCCCAGTAAAACGCGGTCCAGCCAGATGCAAAGTTGCTGTCCTCACGCCCAACGGGGTTAGCCAGCTCCGGCAGATAGGTCAGATACGCCATCAGGTTATCGAAGAAGCCGGTTGCAATGGCCAGCGTCGGCCCAACGATGATCACGAACGCCAGTAACAAGACCGCCAGCACCATGTTTATTTCAGACAGTCGCTTCACCCCGGCATCCAGACCGGCCAGTACTGAAACCAGCGCTATGGCGGTGATCCCGATCACCAGAACAATCTGTGTCGTGTTGCCCAGCGGAATACCGAACAGATAGTTCAAACCTGATGCAGCCTGAGAGGCACCGAAGCCCAGAGAAGTAGCCAGGCCGAACAGGGTCGCCAGCACGGCCAGAATATCAATGACATGTCCCGGCCAACCCCAGACTCGTTCACCCAGAATCGGATAGAACACCGAACGGATTGTCAGCGGCAGACCCTTGTTGAAGGAGAACAACGCCAGCCCCAGTGCCATGACGGCATAGATTGCCCAAGGGTGAAGCGCCCAGTGGTAGATGGTGGCGGCCATGCCCAAGCGCGCAGCCAATTCGGCATCCCCCCCAGCAGCCCCCAGTGGCGCCCAGTCGGTTCGAACGCCGTTCTCGATACTAATGCCACCAAAGGCCGAGCTGAAGTGGGACAGTGGCTCCGAAACGCCGAAGAACATCAAGCCGATACCCATACCAGCAGCAAACAGCATGGAAAACCAGCCGGCGTAGCTGTAATCCGGTGTGGCTTCGGTCCCGCCGAGGCGTACCCGGCCAAGTGGGGTGAAAATCAGCACCAGACAGATAATCACGAAAATGTTGGCTGCACTGATGAAAAACCAGTCCAGATTGGTAGTCAGCCAGCCACGAAGGCTGCTGAACAGCGGTTCCACCTGGCTTTGAAAAACCAGGGTAAGCAGTACGAACGCGATCACGGCAAGACCGGAGATCGCAAAGACGCGGTTGTGGATATCCAGGCCGAAAGGGCCTACGTTGACAACGATGTTATCCTGACCGATCTGGTAGTCGGTATCGATCGGATTCACATCACCATCGGGGATCATGGGGTCTTTATTGGCCGCCATTTGGTTTGTCTCCCTCAGGTCAGATTTGAAACGTTTACCTTTTTAGTATGTTGGATCGGGTTATACTTTCGCAAGTCGCAGCCTGCCGGCCGTCACCGTTTGTGCGACGCTTTGTCGCACAAACGCTGGACCACATACGTGCCGTTGGCAGGTATACTGCCCCATTAACCTTAGCGTAATTCCTCCGGGGCTGCTGTGCTGAGCGGATTTCATCACCACCTGCTGCAACTGACCTATATCCGTACTCTGGTGCTTTTTGCCCAGAGTGGCGCTCTGCTGTTCGCTCTGTTTGTACTGCATCTGACACTGGATGTATGGCTGCTTGGGTCCACTCTTGCAGCTCTGGCACTGCTGAATGTGATGACGTTTGCACGCCTGCACTCGCGCTGGCCGGTGACCGAACTGGAGTTTTTCAGCCAGCTCTGTGCCGATGTCGTGCTTTATGGCTGCCTGCTGTACCAAAGCGGTGGCGCCACCAATCCGTTCATCTTCATGCTGCTGATTCCGTTGCTTGTCAGCGCCGCCACCCTTGGCGCTCGATACACCCTGTTGATGGCCACCATGCTGGTAGTGCTCTATACCTCACTGCTGCGCCACTACATACCGGTACTGAAGTTGGAACAGGGTCACCAACACCGGATTTTCGATTTGTATGACCTTCACATCACCGGCATGTGGATCAATTTTCTGTTTACCGTCCTGCTGATCAGCTGGTTTATCGTGCGCATGCATCAGACCCTGCAGCGCGGTGAACAGCGCTTGCAGGCCGAACGTGAACAACATATTCGTGATCAGCAGCTGCTTGCGCTGGCCACACTGGCCGCCGGTACTGCGCACGAGCTGGGCACCCCGCTGTCCACCATGCAGGTTACCCTGCGTGAAATGGAGCTGGATCATCCTGGTGACGCGTTACTGCAGGATGATATCGCGCTGCTGCGCCAGCAGGTGGCCACCTGCTCGGCACGACTGCAGCAGATGAGTCGCAGCGTGCAGGAAGAACAGCAACGCAGCCATAGCCGTATCGCCGTTACCGAACTGCTTGAGCGCGTGATTGAAGAATGGACCCTGATGCGCCCCGAAGTCAGCTACCGCATACCCCCGTTTCCTTCTGGCCCGGCACCAAGGGTGAGCGCTTCTATAACACTGCAACAGGCATTGCTTAACCTGCTCAACAATGCGGCCGATGCCCACCCCGAGGATATCGAGATTGCGCTGAGCTGGGACAGTGAGCGTATCCTCCTGCAAGTGCATGACCAGGGTCCCGGGCTACCGCTGGAACAGGCCGATCAACTGGGCAAACCGTTTGTAACGACCAAGGGGCGAGGGCTGGGTATTGGCCTGTTTCTCACTTCTTCCACTCTGGCTCGACACCAGGGTGAAGTGCGCCTTTACAGCCACCCGGACGGGGGCACCCTGACTGAAGTTGAACTGCCGATCATACCCGAGCCATTCAAGGGAGCTGACGTATGACCCGACATTTTCTGATTGTGGACGATGACCCGGCCTTTACCCGTGTACTGGCCCGTGCCATGACCCGGAGAGGCTTCGAGGTTCAGGTCGCACGCGACGTAGCAACAGCCGTTGCGCTGGCCCATCAACAGGCGCCAGACCTGGCCACTGTGGATCTGAAAATGGAGGGCCCATCCGGCCTGTGCCTGATTCCTCAGCTCAAACAGCTGAATTCAGAGGTACGCATTCTTGTGCTGACCGGCTATGCCAGCATTGCCACTGCTGTCGAAGCAATCAAGTCGGGGGCACATAACTACCTGCCCAAGCCGGCTGATGCAGATCAGATCCTGCGGGCACTTGAAGGTGAAGCAGAGGCTTCAGAGCTGAACAGCGACATTCCGGACACACCGATGTCGGTCAACCGGCTGGAATGGGAACATATCCAGAAAGTTTTGCATGAGCACGAAGGCAATATCTCAGCCACGGCACGGGCACTGGGGATGCATCGCCGCACCCTGCAGCGCAAGCTTGCCAAGCATCCGGTGCGGCGCTGACGTCGGCAGAGCTACTGCTCATCAATGTAATGGCGGGCGTCGAATGTACGGATCCAGTCAGGATGAAACACCATCATGCCGGTCATGATAATGCCGTTCAGCAGTCCTTCGGGGAACATGATAAGCGGCAGAAAGCGCACATACTCCAGATAGATCTTGGCCCAGGGATACACACCATCGGCCCACAGCAGAAGTGCCATCGCCATGCCGCCAACAGCGGTTGCCACACCGGCACCAAAGAAGGCACACAGAAACAGATAGACAAAGAAGTTGCGCGGCAGTTTTGCTTCAACCAGGCGCAGTACCGCCATACTGGCAAGCGCCGGCAACACCACTGAACAGAGCACATTGACACTCAACGTGTCCCAGCTTTCCCGCCCGATCAGGGTCATGCCCAACAATGCCAACGTGCCGGACAGGATGGCCAGGTCCCAGCCAAACATCAGCGTCAGCGTGGTCATACCGAGAAAGTGAATGCCCAGCCCGGGCGAGATGCCGGCCCGCATGGTCCACATCAGCATCAGTACAACGGTTGCGCCAAACAGAAGATGCTGCAGCCGGCGCTGCTGCATCAGCACTGACCAGGGAGCAGTCTTCAGCGCCAGCAACAGCACCAGCAGCGCTGCCAGGCTTGCCGCCCAGAGCCAGCCCCCACTGATCAGTCCCTGTGTCAGACTCATTTCGGCTCACTCCCGCTTCAAGGTTCCCGGCTGAACAACAGCGCGTCTTCAAGCGCATCACCCAGAGGATAGTAGTTTTTACGGCGACCGCAGGGTTGCCAACCACAACGATGATAAAGGGCCTGTGCAGCACGGTTGGATGCACGCACCTCAAGGAAAAAGCGGGTTATCCCTCGCTCAATCAGTGCATCCTGTACCTTGTGCAGCAGGTCGGTAGCCAAGCCCTTGCCACGTTGTTGCGGATCAACCGCTATACGTAGCAGCTCAGCTTCATCCATTATCTCGCTGAACAAACAATAGGCCACCGGTCGGTCCTTCCAGGACAAAATCCAGCTGCTGGCCCCGGCGCTGGTCAATGCCTTCTGCCACCAGACAGCAGCAAAAGGCTCGCTCTCGAAACAGATCGCATCAAGCTTGAGCACCGCATCCAGCTGAGCCTTCTCAAGCTGTTGCAGCTGCAGATCAGTCACTTGAACGGACCAGGCGCAGCGGCTGAATATCACGCCAGGCTTCAGCTTTACGCTCGGGCAGCCGCAGCAGTTCACTCAGACTCAAGGTTACCACCACCGGCAGCCCTGAAGGCAGTTTGAAGCTGCGCCCCTGCAGCGTATCCAACGGTGCCGTTTCACCAAGTATCCAATGGGCAGCGGCCTCTCCCATCAGCAGCACCTGAGTGATACGGCGATGTGACTCCAGCGTACGCCGGAGCTTGTGCTGCACGGCGCGGCGCGCCTCCTCGGCGCCCTGATCCAGCGTGCGGCTGGCCAGCATCGGCCAGGGCAGCATCATGGCATCGCTCAGTTCAGTATCAGCTTCAGCCCCCAGCGCGGTGGTGATTCCGGTCAGCAGGGCACGATGATGCCGGCTGAACCCCTGCGGCTGGTGTGGCGGCAGTGAATCGACAATCAGCAGATCCTGCCGCAGCACAAAGGCCAGCTTGAAACGCGGCGCTTCAACCACTGTTGAGGTTGGCGTCGTGCGAACCGGTCGCTCAACCGGTGTCGCTTTCGGCACAGCGGCAGGCCGCTGATCCAGCAGGGTATCGGTGTCAATTCTGGCACGTGCAGCGACAGGTTTTGGAGCAGGGGTAGAAACAGGGATCGCCTGCTCCTCAACGCTTTCGGCAACATCTTCCAGCCAGGCATCGGCCTGAGCATCATCAGGATAGCAAAATGATTCCACCCAGGGCGCTATCTCGGCTGCACCGGGCAAATTTCCACGCGGCAGCCAGCTGTCGACACCCAGTGCCTCCAGCCAGCGGTGACGATTCTGTTCTTGTGCCGCCAGCGTCATACCGGCCTCACACCTGCGGATGAGCTTTCTGGATATTGGCATCCAGCAGATTCAGTGCGTGCAGATAGGCCTTGGCCGAGGCAATAATGATATCGGTATCGGCACCCAGACCGTTGACGATGCGACCAGCCTTTTCCAGCCTCACGGTGACTTCACCCTGAGAGTCGGTGCCGCTGGTGATAGCATTGACCGAGTACAGCTGCAGATTGGCACCGGAAGCCGCCACCTGCTCGATCGCCTTGAAAGCCGCATCCACGGGACCGCTGCCGGAGGCTTCAGCGCTGTGTTCCTGCGTATCCACGGACACCACCAAGTTAGCCACCGGCACTTCACCGGTCTGGGAAGTGACATTCAGACTGCTCAGTTTGTACTTTTCATGACCGGCAGAGGCACGGGCATCGCTGACCAAAGCAACCAGATCATCATCAAAGATTTCGCTCTTCTTGTCCGCCAGTTCCTTGAAGCGGGCAAAAGCCGTATTCAGCTCGGCGTCGGTGGCAAACACGGTGCCCAGCTCTTCCATGCGGGCGCGGAAGGCGGCACGACCGGACAGCTTGCCCAGAACCATGCGGTTGGTATTCCAGCCCACATCTTCTGCCGTCATGATTTCATAGGTTTCACGGTGCTTGAGTACGCCATCCTGATGAATGCCGGACTCATGAGCAAAGGCATTGGCACCGACAATCGCCTTGTTGGGCTGTACCGGGAAACCGGTGATGCTGGAGACCAGACGCGACGCCGGCACAATTTGAGTGGTGTCGATGCGGGTTTCCAGACCGAATGTATCCTTGCGAGTACGCAGCGCCATGACGATCTCTTCCAGCGCGGCATTACCGGCACGCTCGCCCAGGCCGTTGATGGTACATTCCACCTGACGCGCACCGGCATTGACGGCTGCCAGCGAGTTGGCCACTGCCAGCCCCAGGTCATTGTGGCAATGAACCGAGAAGATCGCCTTGTCGGAGTTGGGAATACGCTCGATCAGCTGACGAATGGTGTTGCCGTATTCGTGCGGCACCGCGTAGCCCACGGTATCGGGGATATTGATGGTGCGGGCACCGGCTTCGATCACCTGCTCAATGATGCGGCACATGAAGTCCAGCTCGGAGCGACTGGCGTCTTCCAGCGAGAACTCCACGTCACCGACCAGATTACGCGCCCGCTTGACTGCACGCACGGCGTTTTCCACCACCTGATCCGGCTCCATCTGCAACTTGTACTGCATGTGGATCGGAGAGGTCGCAATAAAGGTATGAATGCGACCGGAGGCGGCATTTTTCAGCGCTTCACCGGCCCGGTCGATATCCGCGTCCAGCGCACGGGACAGAGAGCAGACGGTGCTCTCCTTGATGGTATCGGCGATCGATTTCACCGACTCGAAGTCGCCGGGGCTGGCGATGGCGAAGCCTGCTTCGATCACATCCACACGCAGCTTTTCCAGCTGTTTGGCGATGCGCAGCTTTTCATCACGGGTCATGGAGGCACCGGGACTCTGCTCACCGTCACGCAAGGTGGTATCAAAAATAATGACGCGATCGTTGCTGCTCATGCTGGCTACTCCCTTCTATACAGGCTGACAACCGTCGCCTGCATGTAGATACTGAAGCTCTGATTGTAAGATCGGGCATTAACCCGAGTGAAAAACAGGATCAGGGCTGTGTTATGGCTATTATTGTATCACCAGATTGTCGTTGACCGCAGACCCGATGAAGGAGTACCGATGAGCCCAACCCGTTTCGACCAGCTGATTGACCGCCGCGCCACCTCCAGCGAGAAGTGGGAGAAATATGCCGACACGGAAATTCTGCCGATGTGGGTGGCCGATACTGACTTTATGGCGCCAGAAGCCGTGATTCAGGCGCTGCATCAGCGCATCGATCACGGCGTGTTCGGTTACACCAGTACTCCTGCCGAGCTGAATCGGCTGGTGATCGAGCGGATGCAGCGGCTGTATGACTGGTCTATTGAGGTCAACGATCTGGTCTGGCTGCCCGGATTGGTGTGCGGCCTTAACCTGGCCTGCCGCTCGGTGGGCGAATCAGGCTCTGCCGTACTCACTCCGGCACCGGTCTACCCGCCGTTCATGTCGGCCCCGCGTCTGTCCGATCGCAGCCTGATCAAGGTACCGCTGATCCGTGAGGAGGATGGGCGCAGCGTCATCGATCTGGACGCACTCGAAGCTACCATTACACCGGATGCCAGGCTGCTGCTGTTCTGTAACCCGCACAATCCCGGCGGCACCCTGTATCGCCGTGAAGAACTGGAAGCCCTGTCCGAAATCATCATCCGCCACGACCTGATCATCTGCTCTGACGAAATCCACTGCGACCTGATTCTGCAACCGGGCCTGACACATACCCCGATCGCGTCGCTGAACGACGAGATTGCGGCCCGCACCATCACCCTGATGGCACCGAGCAAGACCTACAACATCGCGGGCCTTGGCTGCTCCTTTGCCATCATCCAGAACCCGGAACTTCGCCAGCGCTTTCAGCGTGTACGCAAAGGGATCGTGCCTGACGTCAACCTGCTTGGCTATACCGCCGCACTGGCGGCCTACCGCGACGGCGATGAGTGGAACCGTGCCCAGCTGGATTACCTGCGCGGCAACAGGGACTATCTGGTTGAAGCGATCAACGCCCTGCCCGGCCTCAGGCTTGATCCAATTGAAGCCACCTACCTGGCCTGGATCGATGTCTCCGCCGCCAGCCTGGATAACCCACCCCACTTTTTCGAGCAGGCCGGCGTTGGCCTGTCACCAGGACGGGACTTTGGCGATGAGCGTTTTATGCGACTGAATTTCGGCTGCCCAAGAGCACTGTTGGAAGAAGCTGTCGACAGAATGAGACGGGCGTTGTTGAAGGAACTGCCGGCATGAGCAGGCTCACGCCCGCTCATGCATGAAGGATACCACCTGATCCAACCCTTCGGCGCCCAGCGCCAACATCACCAGCCGGTCGACGCCGAGGGCGACACCGGCACAGTCCGGCAGTCCGGTTTCCAGCGCCTGTACCAGTCGCAGCTCCAGTGGTCGCTGTGGTAGCCCCAGCGCCGCACGCTGCTGCTGGTCAGCTTGCAGGCGTCGCGCCTGTTCAGCCGCATCGGTCAACTCATGGTAGCCGTTGGCCAGTTCGATGCCGTTGACGAACAGCTCAAAGCGGGCGGCCACCCGGCGCCCCTGCTCATCCTCGCGCACCTGCGCCAGCGCCGCCATGGAGGCCGGATAGCTGTGGATAAACACGGCACTCTGCAATCGCGGCTCCAGCACGTGGGACATCAGCAAGTTGAGCCAGGTATCGCGATCATCGTCCTCGAAAGGCGCATCCACGTGCTTACGGCAGATCCGCTGCAACTGCTCCAGACTGGCCGTATGTGGATCCAGCCCCAGCTCGGACTCGAACAGCCGGGCATAGCTTAGATAGCTCACTTCAAGATCGGGTATCACCGAGCGCAGCAGAGCGTCCACTTCCGCCATCAACTGGCGATCATCAAACCCCAGACGATACCATTCCAGCATGGTGAACTCGGGGTTGTGGCGCCGCCCAGACTCGCCGTTACGAAACACTTTAGCCATCGAATAGATATCACCACTGCCCGCGGCGAGCAGCCGCTTCATGGCGTATTCAGGCGAAGTTTGCAAATAAAGCCGTTCATCCTCGATTCCCGGCTGAAAGCCGAAACTGACCTCAAGACTGTCGATAAAAGGGTCACTGACCGCGCAATGAGACAGTACCGGAGTTTCAACTTCCAGTACGTTGCGCTCGGCAAAGAAATGACGAATCCGTTCCAGCACTTTGGCTCGGGCACGCAGATTGTGAATCGGGGCGCTGGGACGCCAGAATGACTCTTGCATCGGAATTTTGCTCAAAAACAAGAACGGCAGCCGAAGCTGCCATTTCATAAGCGAGCGGATGCCGGTGAAGGTTTACGGACACGTCATGAATACATCCCTGTAGGCTTGACTGCGACCATCCTTGGCCGCAGACAGTCCGTAAACCTCCTCCGGCTCCACTTCAGCAGAATCAGTTGGCGCGGCTGACGTACTCGCCGGTACGGGTATCGATGCGCAGCACTTCACCACGTTCGATAAACAGCGGCACACGCACCACAGCGCCAGTGCTCAGGGTAGCAGGCTTGGAGCCACCCTGGGCGGTGTCGCCTTTCAGGCCCGGATCAGTCTCAACCACTTCCAGTTCAACAAAGTTCGGTGGTGTTACGCTGATCGGGTTGTTGTTCCACAGCGTGATGATGCTCTTGTCCTGTTCCTTCAGCCACTTGGCCGCATCGCCAACCGCATTCTGATCAGCCGCGAACTGCTCAAAAGAGCTTGGATCCATGAAATGCCACATTTCGCCATCGTTGTAGAGGTACTCCATATCCAGATCCATCACATCAGCACTTTCAACCGATTCGTTGGACTTGAAGGTACGCTCCCAGATACGGCCGGTCAGCAGGTTACGCAGACGCACGCGAGTAAACGCCTGCCCCTTGCCCGGCTTTACGAATTCAACATCGACCATACTGCAGGGGTCGCCGTCGATCATCACTTTCATGCCGTTTTTGAACTGGTTGCTGGAGTAATTAGCCATAAATTGAAGGTTCCGCGTCTTGGATTCCAGAGCAGGCTACATTCTTCTGAAGGGCAGCCCGATAAATTGACAGCCATTCTACTGCAAAGGAGAATGCAGGCCAATTTATCCTGCTCACCCTGCACCGGCACTTTTGATGAATCTGCTCTACCCCACTGCCTCTGACTGGCAGACCGAACTGCGCCAGTGTATTGAAGACCCGGCTGAACTGCTGGAGTTGCTGGAACTGCCCGCAACCCTGCTTGAGGGTGCTCTGTCTGCCAACCGCGAGTTTGCACTGCGCGTGCCTCGTCCGTGGCTAAGCCGCATCCGCAAGGGCGACCCGAACGATCCGTTATTGCGTCAGATTTTGCCGCTGGCGGATGAGCTGTTGCAGGTGCCCGGTTTCAACACCGATCCGCTGGCCGAGGCCGATGCTAACCACACCAGCGGTCTGATCCATAAATATACCGACCGGGTACTGCTAATCCTGTCCGGTGCCTGTGCCATTAATTGTCGTTACTGCTTCCGACGCCACTTCCCTTACGCCGACAACCAACTGGGGCCGCGCCAGTGGCAGGCAGTGCTGGACTACCTGCATCAACACACTCAGGTCAGTGAAGTGATTTTCTCCGGTGGCGACCCGCTTGCCACACCGGACAATCGACTGCAGCGGATGCTAAGCGATTTGGGTGAAGTGCCCCATCTTCAGCGTGTACGCATCCACTCTCGCCTTCCGGTGGTCATCCCGCAGCGAGTGACAGACACCTTGATCAGCGCATTGACCTCCTCACGTCTGCAGCCGGTACTGGTACTACACGTCAATCATCCTCAGGAGATTGACGCAGATGTGATCAAGGCATGCGTGCGCCTGAAGCAGGCCGGCATCACGTTGCTTAATCAGGCGGTACTGCTGCGTGATATCAATGACAACAAATCTGTACAAAAAATACTCAGCGAGACATTGTTCTCCTGCGGGGTCCTGCCCTATTATCTGTTCGTACTGGACGCGGTCGCGGGTGCTGCACATTTTGACGTTGATGACCGACAGGCCCAGCGACTGGTAGGGGAATTGCAGTCGGAGCTGCCTGGTTACCTCGTGCCTCGGCTGGCGCGCGAGATTCCCGGGCGTCCATCCAAGACACTGCTGTTGCCATTACAGCCAGGGCAGGTTGACTGAGCGCGTTGCTCAGCCGATGTTCAGATGTAAAGCTGCACTTTTGCCCACAGAATTAAAAATGAGGATCATCAACTCCATGGAGACCTGCATGACCATACCTTCAGCCCGTCAGGTGATTCGACTGGGCAGCCTGGCACTGACGGCAGCACTGCTCAGTGCCTGCGCCCAAAAGAAGCCTGAACCGGTTGCACAGCCCAAACCAGCCCCTGTGCTCAAGCCGGTATTGATGATCAGCGACCACCGTGCCGGTGGCAGCAGTGATGCACATATCAGCTTTATCAACGGTACGGACAAGACACTGCAGTACGTGATGTTCAAAACCACCGCCTTTACCCACAGCGGTCAACGTGTGAACTCGAAAAAAAGTGGTCGTCCCGACACATGGCTTCGTGTTGCCGGCCCCTTTGCGCCGGGCGAGCACAGTGGTGACAAAGTCTGGAAGCAGGTCTGGCAGCACCGTGACCTGGGCTGTTTTCGGATTGAAGGTGCCGAGCTGATCTATGCCGAAGACCAGAGCGTGGAATACCATGCCACTGACCGTTTTGCCCTGCTCAACGGCAGCGAGCTGCGCAACAGCAACTGCGGCAACAACCTCACGGCCGAACGCACTGTACGCTAGGCACACTGACGCGACGATTATTTGTCACGTTTGGGAGGAGCCAAAGGGAAAGCCGCCACATTCCCTTTGGCCTCACTGATGCGCGCCACCCCTTCGTTGCGTACTTCGTCGATGCGAATGATGGCCTGCATCGGCACATAGCAGGTATTTACGTCAGCAAACTCCTGCTTCAGTTTTTCTTCACCGGGATCGACCAGCAACTCTGAACGATTGCCGAAAACAAACTCTTCCAACTGAATGAACCCCCACATGTCGCTTTGATAGACATGTCGGACATAAACCTCGTACACCTTGTCCTGATTGACGAAACTGACACGATAAAGACGTTCTTCACTGGCCATGGCCCGACTCACTCCGACATAAACTCTGTTGCTGCGGCGATTATGGGGGCAGCCCAAAGAAAAACAAGGCTGAGCATTTTTTGATCAGTTTGTAGCCGACAACGCCCCCCTTGGGTATAATTCGCGGTCCTCTTTCGAGGCCCTTTTTATTTTCACGACGCAACACAGGTGATTCATGGCCAAAAAGCTGTTTATCAAGACACATGGCTGTCAGATGAACGAATACGACTCCTCCCGCATGGCAGACTTGCTGGGCGAGAGCCACGCGCTGGAGTTGACGGACAATCCGGACGAAGCGGATGTCCTGCTGCTGAACACCTGCTCAATCCGTGAGAAGGCGCAGGACAAGGTGTTCCACCAGCTGGGGCGCTGGCGCAAACTGAAGCAGAACAAGCCTGACCTGATGATCGGTGTCGGTGGCTGTGTTGCATCTCAGGAAGGGTCCGCAATTCTGGAACGCGCGCCCTATGTCGACATGATTTTCGGACCGCAGACCCTGCACCGCCTGCCGGAAATGATTACCGAAAGCCGCAAGGGCAGTGTTGGCATCGTGGATGTCAGCTTCCCCGAGATCGAGAAATTTGACCACCTGCCGGCTCCCAAGGTGGAAGGCGCCGAAGCGTTTGTGTCCGTAATGGAAGGCTGCAGCAAGTACTGCACTTTCTGTGTGGTGCCTTACACCCGCGGCGAAGAGGTCAGTCGTCCGCTGGATGATGTCCTTGCTGAATGTGTCGAACTGGCGGAACAGGGCGTACGCGAAGTCAACCTGCTGGGGCAGAACGTGAACGCCTATCGCGGCGCTACCCATGACGGCGACAGCGCCGACCTGGCTGAGCTGATCCGTTGCGTGGCGGCCATCGACGGCATCGACCGCATCCGCTTCACCACCTCGCACCCGGTAGAGTTCAGCGACAGCCTGATCGATGTCTATGCGGAAGTACCCGAGCTCGTGAGTCATCTGCACTTGCCGGTACAGAGTGGCTCCGACCGTATTCTGATGGCTATGAAACGCGGTCACACGGTACTGGAGTACAAGTCCAAACTGCGCCGCATCAAGAAATTGCGTCCGGACATCAGTTTCTCCTCCGACTTCATCATCGGCTTCCCCAACGAGACCGAGGCCGATTTTGAAGCCACCATGAACTTGATCGCCGAGATCGGCTTTGACGCCTCGTTCAGCTTTATCTACAGCCGACGCCCGGGCACTCCGGCCGCCGATCTGCCGGACAACGTGGACGAAGAAACCAAGAAGCAGCGTCTGAAGATCCTGCAGGACCGCATCACTGCGCAGGCGTTTCAGATCAGCCGACACATGGTGGGCACTACGCAACGCATTCTGGTCAACGGCTATTCCAAAAAAGACCCAGGGCAGTTGTCTGGCCGCACCGAGAACAACCGAGTGGTCAACTTCCGCTGTGACAACCCTGACCTGATCGGCCACTTTGCCGATGTACGTATCGCTCAGGCCTACGCCAACTCCCTGCTGGGTGAGCTGGTCAGCTCCGAGCTTGATCACTGATTTTTCCCGAGGAGCATTTTTTGACCCCGACCCAATCCGTCACCCTGCTGCTGGAACCCAATAACCCGGCAGCCCTGCTCACTCT
Organism: Marinobacterium sp. BA1; assembly: GCF_041155135.1. Classification (NCBI taxonomy): domain Bacteria; kingdom Pseudomonadati; phylum Pseudomonadota; class Gammaproteobacteria; order Oceanospirillales; family Oceanospirillaceae; genus Marinobacterium; species Marinobacterium sp. BA1. Next base: position 3,672,856 of record NZ_BAAFHC010000001.1, on the reverse strand, counting down.
GTGCGGCCAGTTTGATGCTCACCTCAAACTGTTTGAGGAACGCACCGGCGTCGAGATCCGCAACCGTGGCAACCGTTTTCAGCTGGTCGGTCAGCCGACTCAGGTCAAGGCATTGACCGCACTGCTGGAGCAGATTTATCAGCAGATTCTGGGTGGCGCCGATCTGTCTCCCGAACAGATCCACCTGCAACTGCAGGGCAGTGGTCTGGATCAGCCCAAGCGCGACAAGGCCGAAACTGAAGCGGAAAAACGCTACGCCATTTGTACCCGCAAGGTATTGATCCGTCCACGCGGCGGCAATCAGCAGGACTATGTGCAGCGCATCCGCACCCACGATATAAACTTCGGCATCGGCCCGGCCGGCACCGGCAAGACCTACCTGGCCGTGGCCTGTGCCGTGGAAGCACTGGAGCGTGAAGAAGTCAGTCGCATCCTGCTGGTGCGCCCAGCGGTCGAAGCCGGTGAAAAACTGGGTTTCCTGCCCGGCGACCTGAGCCAGAAGGTTGACCCCTATCTTCGACCGCTCTATGACGCGCTGTATGAGATGATGGGGTTCGAAAAGGTTGCCAAGCTGATCGAGCGCAACGTGATCGAGGTTGCACCGCTGGCTTACATGCGTGGTCGCACACTGAACGGCTCGTTCGTGATTCTGGACGAAGCCCAGAACACCACCCGGGAACAGATGAAAATGTTCCTGACCCGTATCGGCTTCGGTTCCACTGCGGTGATCACCGGCGACAAGACCCAGATCGACCTGCCCAAGGGCACCCGCTCGGGTCTGCTGCATGCGATGGAGGTACTGGATGGCGTAAAAGAGATCGGCTTTACCCATTTCGGTTCGAAGGATGTGGTACGCCATCCGCTGGTACAGCATATTGTTGAAGCCTATGAACGGTATGAGAGCGCACAGGAGCAGGACAATTGAGCACACAGATTGATCTGCAGATTGCATGTGATGCACCCGACCTACCCTCCGAAGCCGACTTTGCACGCTGGGTGGAAACGGTTCTGAAGCAGCAGAAATCCGAAGGCGAAGTGTGCATCCGCGTGGTAAGCCCAGAGGAAAGTCGAGAGCTGAACCGCGACTACCGCGGCAAGGATGCACCGACCAATGTCCTCTCATTTCCGTTTGAAGTTCCAGCCGGAATTCCGGTCACGCTACTGGGTGATCTGGTGATCTGCGCCGAAGTGGTGGCCCAGGAGGCGGAAGAGCAACACAAGGCCCTGCAGGACCATTGGGCACACATGGTTGTGCACGGAGCCTTGCATCTGCTCGGATTCGATCATATAAATGACGACGAAGCCGAGGAGATGGAGGCGCTGGAACGCGCCCTGCTGGCCCGGCTGGATATAGCCGACCCCTATGCATTCAGAGGACCCGTATGAGCGAAGACCGATCGAGCGGCACGTCAAAAAGCTGGCTGGAAAAACTGGCCCAGGCCTTTTCTGACGAGCCCCGCAGCCGAGAGGATGTCCGCGAAATCCTGCAGCAGGCCTGCGAATCCGGGATTCTGGACAACGATGCTCATGGCATCATCGAAGGCGCCATTCAGGTCACCGAAATGCAGGTGCGGGATGTGATGATTCCGCGCTCACAAATGACCATGGTGCAGGTCAACCAGACACCACGCGAGTTTTTGCCGGTGATCATCTCCAGCGCCCACTCCCGCTTTCCTGTCTGCGGCGAGAATCCCGACGAGGTGCTTGGCATTTTGCTGGCCAAAGACCTGCTGCCTTACATGCTTGAAGGGACGCTTGATCAGTTCGACATCCGCCAGTGCCTGCGCAAGGCCACATTCATCCCTGAAAGCAAGCGCCTCAATGTATTGCTCAACGAGTTCCGCGGCACCCGCAATCATATGGCGATAGTAGTGGACGAATATGGCGGCATCGCCGGGCTGATCACCATCGAGGATGTGCTGGAGCAGATTGTTGGCGAAATCGAAGACGAGCATGACGCCGAGGAAGATGACGGCAACATCAAACCGTTCGACGATAATGGCTACCTGGTCAAGGCACTGACACCCATCGAGGATTTCAACGCCTATTTTGACGTCGGCTTCTCCGATGACGAATTTGACACCATTGGCGGCATCGTCACTCAACACTTCGGACACCTGCCGGCCAAGGATGAAAGCATTGTCATCGAAGGTTTCAACTTCAAAGTGCTGTCGGCCGACAACCGACGCCTGCGCCTGTTGCAGGTTACCCGCACCTGAGCGTGAGCACTGACCGCATGGCTCGATCACTGACGACAGTCTTTACTGCACTGCTTGCAGGTGCCAGCATCACGCTGGCACTGGCGCCCTTTGACCTCAAACTGCTGGTGTTGCTGGGTCCCGCCCTGCTTTACCTGATCCAGCGCCACCAGACACCCCGGCGATCCCTGTTCAGCGGCTACTGTTTTGGCCTGGGATTCTGGGGTGCCGGAGTCTCTTGGGTCTATGTTAGCATCAACACCTACGGCAGCGCTTCAGCCATACTGGCCACTGCGCTGACAGCGCTGTTCGTGATGGCACTGGCCCTGCTGTTTGCACTGCAGGGTTGGCTGTTTGCCCATTTGGCCCGAAACGCCGGACAGCGCTGGCTGATATTCACGGTTGTCTGGGTGGGATTCGAGTGGCTGCGCAGCTGGCTGCTGACGGGCTTCCCGTGGCTGTATCTGGGCTATGCCGTGCTGGACACCCCACTGGAGCGATGGGCACCCCTGTTTGGTATCTGGTGGCTGTCATTGATTCTGGTACTGCTGGCCACCGCCAGTGCCCGCGCTCTGGCAGATCGCAAATGGCTGCCACTGTTGCCGGGCGTGCTGCTGGCGGTCGGTTCCCTGCTGCTGCCTCAAAACTGGACCCAGCCAGCCGACTCTCCCGCACTGAAAGTCGTGCTGGTGCAACCCAACATACCGCAGTTGCAGAAATGGCAGCCGGACCAGCTGAGACGGATTCTGCAGCAACAGATGCAGCTCAGTCGCCAGCACCCTGATGCAGACCTGCTGATCTGGCCCGAGACTGCCATTCCTTCCACCTTCAATCGAGCAGCCCCCATACTGGGCCCGTTTCTGGATCAGCTTGATCACAATGGCGTCACCCTGATCAGCGGCTTTCCCTATGCCGAAGCCGACCCGAATAGCCCTTTCGGCCAGCGCTTTCACAACAGTCTGGGTATTTTCAGTAACGGCAGCGATCTATATCACAAGCAGCGGCTGGTCCCCTTTGGCGAATATGTACCGCTGGAGAAGCAGCTGCGTGGTGTGATCGATTTTTTCAACCTGCCCATGTCCAGCTTCAGCCTGCCTGAAGACAATACCGATACGCTGCAGCTGGATAACCTGCGCATTGCGCCGGCGATCTGCTATGAGATCGCCTACCCGCAACTGGTCAACCGCCTGGCCCGTGACAGCAGCCTGATGCTGACCGTATCCAACGACACCTGGTTTGGGCGCTCCATCGCGCCGGAACAACACCTGCAGATCGCCCGCATGCGGGCACTGGAAAACGGTCGCTGGCTGCTGCGCGGCACCAACAACGGCTATACAGCACTGATCGACCCCAGAGGCAAGGTCAGTGGACAGGCTCCGCTTGACAGCTCGACCACTCTCACCGGCGAGGTGCAACCGATGCAGGGCAATACGCCCTGGCAGCATTTTGGCCTCTGGCCTTTGCTGGCAGGGCTTGCAGGCCTGCTACTGCTGGGTTACTGGCGCCCAGGGCAGCGACACCCGCTCAAACACCACCGCACCACAGTGTGAACAGGCGGCAATTTTGTCGGTTGCCTTGAGCTGCTGAGACTCACCGCACTGCAGGCAGCGCAAAGTGCCCGGCGCACTGACTTCGCCTGCCAGATACTGATCTTCATCATGAGCCAGCTGTTCACGCAGCAGCTCATGCTGAACGCGAGTCTTGTCGGCCAGATCCAGCAGCGCCTGGCGCACCTTCTCTTCCAGCACCCCCAGATCGAAGTTCAGCCAAGCCGCAAGGCCATCACCGGTTTCATGCGCATAGTAACCAAGCTGCTTCAGATCACGCCGCAAATAGGCCTTCATCAGCTCGACTTCATCCCGGGTCATCTCTTCAGCAGCCAACTCCAGCTCTGCCGCTTCTTCGATCTGATCCTGCAGATAGTCCCAACTTACCTCACCGGCCTCATCAAGCCGCTGGCGCAAACGTTCCAGCACCCGATCATAGGCACGCGGTGCCTGATCCGAATGCTTTGGGGTTTTCTGTTCATGCTCGCTCATGGGCAACTCCTGTGTCAGCGGGCGGGGCCCGATTCTCGTGCCCCTTTTGCGTTCAGTATATCCCCGATTGCGGAAAAGCTCAGCGTTGCAGGTCAATCTCTGTGCTACAGCTCGCTGCCGACTTCTCCCCTGTTGACGACGAGGGGAATATTGTATGCTATGCCCCATTCAGCCTTTTGCGGCGCAGGCCCGGTGACGACCGGCCACACAGCGCAAATTCCCGTTATCAGTGAGTTGCAGCCAAGCATAATGAACGAACAATATACCCCCCAGGATATCGAGCCCAAGGTACAGCAGCATTGGGAACAACAGGACAGCTTCAAGGCGGACGAAAGTGCGCCGGGAGAGCCCTTCTACTGCCTTTCCATGTTCCCCTACCCCAGCGGCCGCCTGCACATGGGGCACGTTCGCAACTACACAATCGGTGATGTAGTTTCCCGCTACCAGCGCATGCAGGGACGCAACGTACTGCAGCCAATGGGCTGGGATGCGTTTGGTCTGCCGGCTGAGAATGCGGCAATGAAAAACAACGTACCACCGGCCAAGTGGACCTACGAAAACATCGACTACATGCGCCATCAGCTCAAGCAAATGGGCTTTGGCTATGACTGGTCACGCGAGCTGGCCACCTGCCATCCTGAATATTACCGTTGGGAGCAATGGTTCTTTACCCGACTGATGAAAAAGGGGCTGGTCTACAAGAAGGAAGCAGAGGTCAACTGGGATCCGGTTGATCAGACAGTTCTGGCCAATGAACAGGTAATCGATGGTCGTGGCTGGCGCTCCGGCGCGCTTGTCGAGCGGAAAAAGATCCCACAGTGGTTTCTGAAAATCACCGACTATGCTGACCAGTTGCTGGACGACCTGGACAAGCTCGATGGCTGGCCGGAGCAGGTCAAGACCATGCAACGTAACTGGATCGGTCGCTCGGAAGGGGTCGAACTCAGCTTCCAGGTGGACGGCTACGGCGAACTTGAAGTGTTCACCACCCGCCCAGACACCCTGATGGGCGTAACCTACGTAGCAGTTGCGGCCCAGCATCCATTGGCGTTGCAGGCCGCTGAAAACAATGCCGAGCTGGCTGCATTCGTCGAAGAGTGTCGCCACACCAAGGTTGCCGAAGCCGACATGGCAACCATGGAAAAGAAAGGTATGGCACTGGGAATTGAAGCAGTACACCCGCTGACCGGTGAAAAGCTTCCGGTCTGGACAGCCAACTTCGTACTGATGGATTATGGTTCTGGTGCGGTGATGTCAGTACCAGGCCACGACCAGCGCGACTGGGAGTTTGCCCGTAAGTACGGCTTGCCAATCAAGCAGGTCGTCGCACCGCTGAATGGCGATGTGATCGTAGACCTCGAAAAAGAAGCCTTTACCGACAAGGGCGTACTGGTTAACTCCGGCGATTTTGACGACTTGGAATTTGATGTTGCCTTCAAGGCCATCGCCCGAGAGCTGGAACGCAAGAACAGGGGCCGCACCACCATCAACTACCGCCTGCGTGACTGGGGTGTTTCACGCCAGCGTTACTGGGGCGCACCGATTCCCGTGATCAACTGCAACAGCTGCGGCGCCGTAGCGGTTCCGGAAGACCAGCTGCCGGTGCGTTTGCCGGAAGAGGTCGAATTCGATGGCACAGGCTCACCGATCAAGAAGATGCGCGACTTCATCGACACGACCTGCCCCAAGTGCGGCGGTCCTGCTGAACGTGAAACCGACACCTTCGATACCTTCATGGAGTCCAGCTGGTACTACGCCCGTTACGCCAGCATGAATCCTGATGCCATGCTTGACCCCAAGCAGGCCAATCATTGGCTGCCGGTGGATCAGTACATCGGCGGTATCGAACATGCCATTCTGCATCTGCTCTACTCGCGCTTCTTCCACAAACTGATGCGTGACGAAGGTCTGGTCGACTCAGACGAGCCATTCAAACGCCTGCTGTGTCAGGGCATGGTACTGGCCGACAGCTTCTACTATGAAAACGAAAAAGGCGGTCAGGTGTGGGTCTCCCCGGCTGACGTTACCACCGAGAAAGACGAAAAGGGCCGCGTGATTCGTGCCACCGACGCCGCAGGTCGAGAGCTTAACCATGACGGCATGTCGAAGATGTCCAAGTCCAAGAACAACGGCATCGATCCGCAGATCATGATCGACCGCTACGGTGCCGATACCGTGCGTCTGTTCATGATGTTTGCCGCGCCGCCGGAGCAATCGCTGGAATGGCTCGACTCGGGAGTAGAAGGGGCACACCGCTTTCTGCGTCGCCTCTGGAAGCAGGTGCATGACCATCTGCAGCAGGGTATCGCATGCCCGGCACTGGACATTGAAGCACTCGACGAAACGCAGCGCGACCTGCGTCGCAAGGTGCACGAGACCATTGCCAAGGTCAGCGATGACATGGAGCGCCGTCAGACCTTCAACACGGCCATTGCGGCCGTGATGGAACTATCCAACGCTATTGGCCGTTTTGTCGATGTCAGCGAACAGGGCCGTGCCGTCACACGTGAGGCACTGGAAGCGGCCATCCGCCTGCTGTCGCCCATTGTGCCTCACATTACGCATCAGCTCTGGCTTGAACTGGGCCACACGAATGACCTGCTGCACACTCCGTGGCCCCGGGTGGATGCATCGGCGCTGACCCGCGCCAGCGTTGAACTGGTTGTGCAGGTCAACGGCAAGGTTCGCGCCAAGATTACCGTATCCGCCGATGCGGACGAAGACGTGATCCTGCACACCGCCCTGGCCAGCGAAAACGTACAGAAGCACCTTGAAGGCAAAACGATTCGCAAAAAAATCGTTGTGCCCGGCAAGCTGCTCAATATTGTTGTGGGCTGAACGGAGACTGCCATGACCAAGCGCCTGACCCTGCCCCTGTTTGCTGTACTGATGAGCCTGACACTGAGTGCCTGCGGCTTCAAGTTGCGCGGCCTTTATGATGTACCGGAGGTACTGCGTCAGGTGCATCTGGTAACCGAGTCCACACCCAGTCAGATTGAGCCGGAACTGCGCTCGGCACTGGAGGTGAACCGGATTAGCCTTACGGAGTCGGGCCGCTATCAACTGGAAATACTGTCGGAGCGGCATACTCGCCGTATCGCCACATTGACCGGTAACGCCGATGCGGCTGAATATGAACTGCGCTCGGAAATCCGTTTCCGGGTACTGGATCGTCAGCATGACAATGCGGTCGTAATGCCCGAACGCAGAATCATGAACGAACGTGTTTATCGCAACGAGCGCGACAACATTACTGCCAGCGGCTCACAGGAAATACTGATCAGACAGCAGATGCTGCAGGATCTTGCCCAGCAAGTGGTACGTCAGTACCTGCGCGTCAACACCGCGCAATGAAAACCCGTGCGGAACAGCTGAACGCTCAGCTGCAGCGACTCACTTCCCCCTTTCCGGTATTTATGGTCACCGGGGACGAGCCGCTGCAGCATGCTGAAAGCTGCGATGCCATTCGCGCTTGGCTGCGTCAGGCAGGTTTTACCGAACGCGACGTGATGCATGTGGATGCAGGCTTTTCCTGGGAGCGCCTGCTGGAAAGCGCCAACGCCCTGTCCCTGTTTGCCGACCGCAAGATCATTGAGCTGCGCCTGGGCAGCCAGAAACTGGACAAACAGGCCAGTGCACTGCTGCAACGCTATCTTGATAATCCCGCCCCCGACAATGTGCTGTTGATTCAGGCCGACCGACTCGATGCCGGTGCAAAAAAAAGTGCCTGGTTCAAGCAGGTCGAAAAATGTGGGCTGGTAGTAGAGATCTGGCCAGTTGAGCCTGAACAGCTGCCGCAGTGGATGTCACAGCGAGCTGCCGCTCAAGGACTCCAGCTCAGTAGCGATGCACTGCAACTGCTGTGTGCACGGATAGAGGGCAATCTGCTGGCTGCCAAACAGGAACTGGATAAGCTCAACCTGCTTTACCCCAGCCAAACCATCGATGCCGAGCAAGTGGTTGAAGCCGTCGCTGACAGCTCCCGTTACGACATTTTTGCGCTCAGTGATGCCGTACTGATGCGCGACCCCGCACGCTGCCAGAAAATCCTGCAGGTCCTGCGTCAGGAAGGCATCGAGGCCACTCTGGTACTTTGGGCTCTGACCCGAGAGATCCGTAGCCTACTCAACCTGCAGCGCGGACTGGCCTCAGGCGTACCCTATGACACCCTGTGCCAGCGAGAGAAAATCTGGGGCAAGCGCAAGCCACTGATGCGCAAGGCTTGTCAACAGACGCCAGCAGCAAGGCTGGAAAGCCTGCTGGTACTGAGCCATGATATTGATTTGGCGATCAAGGGCCAGCTCAACAGTTGCCCCTGGCTGCTGCTGTCCAGCCTCACACTCGAGCTGTCCGGCTGCCAGCTGGGCCTGCCACACCCGATACACTGAACTGACAGACTCCGGCACGCCTGTTAGTATTCAACGGCAGACTTGGTTGAGGAGCCGGCATGAAGCTGTTGCGATACTCTGTATTACCGATCATTCCCCTGCTGCTGACCGCCTGTGGAGAGCCCCCACCCGAACGGATGAAGCAAGGGGATAAGCTGTATGCCTACTACTGCCAAAACTGCCACCAGAAAGCCGGACTTGGCCCTTTTCTGGAACAGGTCCCACTCACTGAACGCTCATTGCAGAGACACGAGATTGTCCTGATGATCAAGCATGGCTACGATCAGGGGCACACTCACATGCCCACCTTCAGCCAACTCAGCGACCTGCAGGCCGATGCACTGGCGGAATTTGTCATCGAGCGACGCAGGGCTCAGGCAAGAACCCCCTCAAACCCCAACTGACGCCAGGCCTCGTACACCACGACAGCGCAGGCGTTGGACAAATTCAGACTGCGACTGTCAGCCAGCATCGGCAGACGCAGGCCTGAGTACTGCTGAATGACTTCAGCGGGAAGACCTCGGGTTTCAGGGCCGAACAACAGCAGATCGCCGGGAGCAAAGTCGGCATCAGCATAACCACGCTTTGCCTTGGTCGTCAGCGCCCAGACTCGCCGGGGCCGAAGCGTCTCCAGGCAGGACTGCAGATCATCATGTACCTGTACCCGGGCCCACTCATGGTAATCCAGCCCTGCCCGACGCAAACGTTTGTCATCAAGATCAAACCCAAGTGGCCGGATCAAGTGAAGACGAAAGCCGGTGTTGGCACACAGGCGGATGATGTTCCCGGTATTCGGTGGAATTTCGGGTTGGTAAAGGGCCAGATCAAGCATCAGAGTCTCCGGTGGATCGGCCCACATTATACCGGCCAGCGGTTAATCGTCACCCTCTTCGTCATTAAGACCGGAGGTATCCATCTGCAGCTCCTTGATCTTGCGCGTCAAGGTGTTGCGCCCCCAACCCAGCAGACGAGCGGCATCACGTCGGCGACCCGCAGTGGATCCCAACGCGGCGGTAATCATGACGCGCTCAAAGGCCGGCACAGCCTCCTGCAGGATACCTTCTGAGCCTCGTGCCAACTGCTGTTCGGCCCAGAGCCTCAATCCTTCCTGCCAGCTGCAACTGGTGCCGGCCACCTTGGGATCATGTTGCTGCTGCTCCAGCAGCTCTGGCGGCAGATCAGAGACCAGCACCTCACGCCCGGATGCCATCACAGTCAGCCAGCGACAGGTATTTTCCAGCTGACGCACATTGCCAGGCCATGACAGATCACACATGAACTCGGCCGTTTCCGGTTTCAGTACCTTGGGTTCTACCGCCAGCTCTTCGGCCGAACTGGCCAGAAAGTGCCGTGCCAGGCGCGGAATGTCTTCGCGCCTCTCCGCCAGCCGCGGGATATGGATGCGGATCACATTGAGGCGGTGAAACAGATCCTCACGGAAACGCCCGTCCCGTACCAGCTTCTCCAGATTCTGGTGGGTTGCAGCAATGATCCTGACATCCACTCGCACCGGTGTATGACCGCCAACCCGATAGAACTCGCCATCGGCCAGTACACGCAGCAGTCGAGTCTGGGTATCCGCCGGCATATCACCAATTTCGTCCAGAAACAGGGTGCCACCATCCGCCTGCTCAAAACGGCCGCGACGGCTCGCGGCGGCTCCGGTGAAGGCACCTTTCTCATGCCCGAACAGTTCGGACTCAATCAGGTCTCGCGGAATCGCCGCCATATTCAGTGGAATGAACGGCTTCTCTGCTCGCGGGCTGTGCTTATGCAGGGCATGAGCAACCAGCTCCTTGCCGGTGCCCGACTCACCGTTGATCAGTACCGTGATATTGGAGTGCGCCAACCGCCCAATGGCACGGAACACCTCCTGCATGGCAGGCGCTTCACCGATAATTTCAGCCGCCTGCTCAGGCTGGGGTTGTGCCGTCTGCTCGCGCTGTTCCTGGGCATGTGCAACCGCACGTCGCACCAGTGAAAGTGCCTCATCCACGTCAAATGGTTTGGGCAGATACTCAAAGGCACCGCCCTGATAGGAGGCCACGGCACTGTCGAGATCCGAATGGGCTGTCATGATGATGATCGGCAGCTGCGGCATCACCTCGTGCAGATGCTGCAACAGCTTCAGCCCATCCATGCCCGGCATGCGCACGTCACTCAGAATGGCATCCGGGTGCTCGTCTTCCAGTCGCGCCAGCAGTGGCTGCGCCGAATCGAAGGCTTCGGTCTCGAAGCCTGCCGATGTCAGCGCCTTGTCGAGAACCCAGCGGATCGAGCGATCGTCATCAACGATCCAGACCTTGGCTGCTTGTGTCATGACTCAACTCCAGTGGTATAAACAGGTTGAAGCGGGTCTGCCCCGGCTCCGACGTAAATTCGATCAGCCCCTTGTGCTGATTCATGATCGACTGGGCGATGGACAGGCCCAGGCCGGACCCCTGCGCCCGACTGCTGACCATAGGGTAGAAAATGGTATCGGCAATATCGTCGGGTATGCCCGGACCGTTGTCGATTATCTCAAGTGAACACACCAGCCGATGCCGCTCTGTACCCAATGTAATCTGGCGCAGTGCTCGTGTACGCAGCATGATCTGGGGAGCCGTTGTACCGGCCTCCTCCATCGCCTGTACCGCATTGCGGATGATATTCAGAACCGCTTGAATCAACTGGCCTCGAGCACCATCAAACTCGGGAATACTCGGATCATAGTCGCGCATCAGTTTGACGCGATTGCCGGTTTCGGCCTTTACCAGGCTGCAGACATGCTCAAGAATGGCGTGAATGTTCACCCGCTCAATCACCGGCAGCTTATGCGGCCCCAGCAAGCGGTCCACCAGGTGGCGCAGCCGATCCGCTTCTTCAATAATGATCTGGGTGTATTCGTGCAACTCTGCCCGATCAAGCTCGCGGTCCAGCAACTGAGCAGCCCCGCGGATGCCGCCAAGCGGATTCTTGATCTCATGTGCGAGCCCTCGTACCAGTATCCGTGCACTGGCATGACGGGTGAGCAGTTCCTCTTCCCGTTCAATTCGCATCAATCGGTCACGGGCCTGTATCTCAAGCAGAATCCCTCCATCCGGTATCGGGTTGACGCTGTAATCAACGGTCAACTCCTGCCCGGTCTGAGTCACCAGCCGTGCTTCCCGCTTACTGTAGGGGTGGCCGCTGCACAATGACTGGCGCAGGACATCCAGCTCCGCTTCACTGGACGACAGCCACTCTTCAATGGGGCGATTTTTGAGCCGTCGCGCACTGGCCTCCAGCAACATTTCAGCGGCCGGATTCATGTACTGGATGCAAAGGGACTCGTTCAGTACCAATACCGAACTGGTCAGGTTATCCAGTATCTGCTTGTGTGACTGTGAACGGGACATCGGCTGCTCTCCTTCCTGACCCTTCTCATGCAAGAAAAGCGCCAGTTTTTCTGAAATCCCAATCGCCCGGCATATGGGGCTTGAGGCCAAACCAAGGCCCTGTAGGTCAGCTATTGAAAATGGTATTACGCACCATAATAGTGCAAAGATTTAATCCGGTGCACTCTTGCACCGGAAACGCACAAGCCTGAATGCCGGAGACAAAAAAGGCCTCCCGAGGGAAGCCTTTTCAGTTTTACAACTCAGTGTCGAATTACACGGAGTAGTACAGGTCGAACTCGACCGGGTGAGTGGTCATGTTCACTTTGGCCACTTCTTCACGCTTCAGCTTGATGTACGCATCCAGCATGTCGTCGGTGAATACGCCGCCACGTGTCAGGAACTCACGGTCTTCTTCCAGAGCATCCAGCGCTTCGGTCAGAGAAGCGACAACAGTCGGGATCTCTTTTGCCTCTTCCGGCGGCAGGTCGTACAGATCCTTGTCAGCCGGATCGCCCGGGTGAATCTTGTTCTGGATACCGTCAAGGCCGGCCATCAGCAGCGCTGCAAAGCAGAGGTACGGGTTGGCAGCCGGATCAGGGAAGCGCGCTTCAACACGACGCCCTTTCGGACTGGTGGTGTACGGAATACGCAGGGAAGCGGAACGGTTGCGAGCGGAGTACGCCAGCATTACCGGTGCTTCGAAGCCCGGGACCAGACGCTTGTAGGAGTTGGTAGACGGGTTGCAGATAGCATTCAGCGCTTTGGCGTGCTTAACGATACCACCAATGTAGTACAGAGCGGTTTCGCTCAGACCACCGTAGCCGTCACCCGCGAAGATGTTTGCACCGTCCTTGGACATGGACAGGTGAACATGCATGCCGGAACCGTTATCACCAACCAGCGGCTTGGGCATAAAGGTAGCGGTCTTGCCGTATGCGTGTGCAACGTTGTGTACACAGTACTTCAGGATCTGAACTTCGTCTGCCTTGGCGACCAGGGTGTTGCCACGCACACCGATTTCACACTGACCGGCAGTCGCCACTTCGTGGTGGTGTACTTCGATGGTCAGGCCCATGGCTTCCATGGCATCACACATCGCTGCACGCAGATCGTGCAGGGAATCAATCGGCGGAACCGGGAAGTAACCGCCTTTGACGCGCGGACGGTGACCGGTGTTACCACCTTCGATCTTGTGGTTGGATGCCCATGATGCTTCTTCAGACTGGATGCTGTAACCGCAGCCGCTGATGTCAGCATGCCATTCAACACCGTCAAACACGAAGAATTCTGGCTCTGGGCCCAGCATGGCGGAATCAGCGATACCGGTAGACTTCAGGTATTCTTCAGCACGTCGCGCAACAGAACGCGGATCACGCTCATAACCCTGGCCAGTAGCCGGCTCGATGATGTCACAGCGTACGATAACGGTTGCATCTTCGGTAAAGGGATCCAGAACGGAAGCACTGTCATCCGGACGCAGGATCATGTCGGATTCCTGAATACCCTTCCAGCCGGCAATGGAAGAACCATCAAACATTTTGCCGTCTTCAAAGAAGTCATCACCCATGTCTGTGACAGGGATGGTCACGTGCTGCTCCTTGCCCTTGAAATCGGTGAAGCGCATGTCGATCCATTTTGCGCCGCTTTCTTTGATCAGATTCAGAGTCTTCTCTGACATTTGGCTATCCCCACTCGTTATTAAGTATTGCCAAAACAATACTTCTGTCATTACGGATCCGGAAACCGGTTTGCTATTACATAAGCAAAGGCTGTGCCATCTTGAAAATCATGCTAACCCACTGATTTTCTGCTTATCTCACATCCTTTGATAATACAGAAGGCACCAAAATCGTGCATGCCGGGAAATAATGACCCATTAAGGTGCATTGATGGTCGATTTTGGGGCCGTACTGGTAATCGGTAATCCATGATAGTGCAATCAGACCAGAAATGCTGTGCCTGAGGCAGGCTTCCCGACAGCTTTTTTTACCAGTAACCTGTGACGACGAGATGCTCAACCAACGGAGAGGAACATGGCTGCCAGGGAATTGATGATTGCCACACTGATGACCGCATTATTGAGCATCAGCACCGCTGCGACAGCCTCCACCGCCTCAGAGGAAAGCTACCGCAAGCGCTTCCCGGCGCAGTGGCTGGAACGTAACGGTGAGATCAGACTGGAAACAATCTGCTACAACTACCCCGATAGCAGCTATATGTATCGACTCTGCCGCGAGCAGGCCGCCCACACACTTCGAGCCCGCTGCAGTCGTTACCGTGCACTGACGGATACCTATAGCGGCGATACCCGATCACACTATCTGCACATGGCTCAGAAGTACTGCACCGCAAGCGAGCAGTATCAGTCTGAGGTCAATGGAAAAAAATAGACTGCTGTCACAGAATAATGATCACTCAGTGATCGCTTGTTTAACCTCCCTTCCGTATAATGTCGCGCTTTACACCATCACAGGGTACACACGCGTGATTGAAAACCTCCGAAATATTGCCATTATCGCCCACGTTGACCACGGCAAAACCACACTGGTCGACAAGCTGCTGCAGCAGTCAGGCACTCTGAACCGCCGCGATGAAAGCGCTGAGCGCATCATGGATTCCAATGACCAGGAGCGTGAGCGCGGTATCACCATTCTGGCCAAGAACACGGCCATTCGCTGGAACGACTACCGAATCAACATCGTTGATACCCCGGGACATGCGGACTTTGGCGGTGAGGTTGAACGTGTACTCTCCATGGTGGACTCGGTTCTGCTGCTGGTGGATGCGGTTGACGGCCCGATGCCGCAGACTCGCTTCGTAACTCAGAAAGCTTTTGCTCAGGGCCTGCACCCGATCGTGGTCATCAACAAGATCGACCGCCCGGGTGCGCGTCCGGACTGGGTTATGGACCAGGTATTTGACCTGTTCGACAATCTGGGTGCCACTGACGAACAGCTGGACTTCCCGATCGTCTACGCCTCTGCCCTGAACGGCATTGCCGGCAATGACCCCGAAGAAATGGCCGATGACATGACACCGCTGTTTGAAGCGATCGTCAAGCACGTGCACGCACCGCGTGTCGATGCCGACGGACCGTTCCAGATGCAGATTTCCGCGCTGGACTATAACAGCTATGTGGGCGTTATCGGTGTTGGCCGCGTGTCCCGCGGTCGAGTCAAGACCAACACTCAGGTGAAGGTGATCGACAGCCACGCCAAGGTGCGTAACGGCCGTGTTCTCAAGATCATGGGTTACCACGGTCTGGAGCGTATCGAAGTTGATACGGCTCAGGCGGGTGACATCATCTGTGTGACCGGTCTGGATGAGCTGAACATCTCCGATACCCTGTGCGACCCGGAAGTAGTCGAAGCACTGCCGGCACTGTCTGTTGATGAGCCCACCGTATCCATGACCTTCCAGGTCAACGATTCTCCGTTTGCAGGCCAGGAAGGCAAGTTCGTCACCAGCCGTAACATCAAGGAGCGTCTGGATCGTGAACTGATTCATAACGTGGCCCTGCGTGTTGAGCCCGGTGATACCCCGGAAAAATTCCGTGTATCCGGTCGTGGTGAATTGCATCTGTCGGTACTGATCGAATCCATGCGCCGCGAAGGCTTCGAACTGGGTGTATCACGCCCCGAAGTTATTCAGAAAGAAGTGAACGGCGAAATTCACGAGCCTTACGAAGTCGTGATGATCGACGTGGAAGAAGAGCACCAGGGTTCCATCATCGAAGAACTGGGCAAACGTCGCGCTGACATGACCAACATGGAAGTGGACGGCAAGGGTCGTGTACGCCTGACCTTCATGATGCCGTCCCGCGGCCTGATCGGCTTCCGCAGCCAGTTCATGACCATGACATCCGGTACCGGCATCATGACATCGGTCTTCGACCATTACGGCCCGGTCAAGGCCGGTGACGTGATCTCTCGTCACAACGGTGTACTGGTGTCCATGGTCACCGGCAAGGCACTGGGCTATGCCCTGTTCAACCTGCAGGAGCGCGGCCGCCTGTTCATAGACCCCAACGTTGAGGTCTATGAAGGCATGGTGCTGGGTATTCACAGCCGCAATAATGACCTGGTGATCAACCCCACCAAGGGCAAGCAGCTGACCAACGTACGCGCGTCCGGTACCGATGAAAACATCGTTTTGACCCCGCCGATCAAGTACTCACTGGAACAGGCTCTTGATTTCATCGAAGATGATGAGCTGGTCGAAGTGACCCCAGCAGCCATCCGCATCCGCAAGAAGCTGCTGAAAGAGAACGAGCGCAAGCGCAACAAGAAGTAATCGCTTGACTGCGTAACATATGGAAAGGCCGGCGGAGCAATCCCCGGCCTTTTTGTTTGTCTGGCCCCATCTGCAAATCGATGATGGGGTACCCACAAAGGAATACCCGTGAACAACAACGATATAATGCGGCGCCTGCGCTACACTTTTGATCTCAAGGATTCGGCCATGGTCGAGATCTTTGCAGCTGCCGACCACCCCGTTACCCAGGAGCAGATCGTCAACTGGTTGCGAAAAGAGGATGACTCCGCGTACTGCGCAGCGACGGATACCGAACTGGCCATTTTCCTTAACGGCCTGATCAATACCCGCCGTGGCCGTCGCGAAGGCGAACAGCCTCAACCGGAAAAACGCCTGAGCAACAACATGGTATTCATGAAGCTGAAAATTGCCCTGAACATGACCTCGGATGATGTGCTGGATACCCTGCGGAGCGTTGGATTCCCTCTGAGCAAGCACGAACTGAGTGCTTTTTTCCGCAAACCCGACAACAAGCACTACCGGGAATGCAAGGACCAGATTCTGCGCAACTTTCTGCTCGGTTTGCAGCGGCGGCTTCGCCCTGACAATGCAGGCGCCATTGATTCAGAGGCCCATTAAAACCTGTCCGGATCAACACTTCCGACCCGAGTACAGGCATCAGTTCACCTGACTGCAGTGGGCCGATATACTGGCCCTATTCGTTACCCACAGGAGAGTCTCATGCGCACCCTCTACCCCGAGATCGGCATCAATCACGAGTACTATATTGAGGTGGGCGACCGACATACCCTGTACGTGGAGGAATGCGGCAACCCCAACGGCATTCCGGTTCTGTTTGTACACGGTGGACCCGGCGGGGGCTGCGGACCAACTCACCGACGTTTCTTCAACCCCGAGCGCTATCGCATCATCCTGTTCGACCAGCGCGGCTGTGGTCGCTCAACGCCGCATGCAGAGCTCGAAGCCAATACCACTCAGGCACTGGTGGCGGACATGGAGCGGATCAGGGAATTCCTCAGCATTGAGCAATGGCTGCTGTTTGGTGGCAGCTGGGGCTCGACGCTGAGCCTGGTCTATGCCGAGACGCACCCTGAACGCGTCGCCGGCATGATTCTGCGCGGCATTTTTCTCTGCCGCGACCAGGATATACAGTGGTTCTACCAGCAGGGTGCCAGCGCCCTCTTCCCCGACTACTGGCAGGATTACTTGCAGCCCATTCCCGCTACAGAGCGAAACGACCTGCTCAGTGCCTACCATCAGCGCCTGACCGGAAACAACGACTTGGTACGGATGCAAGCAGCCAAGGCCTGGTCCGTGTGGGAGGGGCGCTGTTCAACACTGGACCCGAACCCGGATGTCGTTGAACACTTTGCCGATCCCCATTTTGCCCTTGCGATGGCACGGATCGAGGCGCACTACTTTATCCACAAGGCGTTTCTGGAGTCGGATCAGATCCTGAATGACGCCCACCGGCTTGCGGATATCCCGATCACCATCGTGCACGGCCGCTACGATGTGGTTTGCCCGCTAGAGCAGGCCTTTGCCCTGCAACAGGCGGCACCGCATGCGCATCTACATATCGTTCGAGATGCCGGCCACTCGGCCTTTGAACCCGGCATTATCGACAATCTGGTCCACGCTACCGACGAATTTGTCCAGCGCAGCGCCTGAGGAGCAATATTGTGAAGGGACTGATTCAACGTGTCAGCCATGCCTGCGTAAAAGTGGATAACGAGATTACCGGTGCCATTGATGGTGGCATTCTGCTATTGCTGGGAGTGGAACAGGGTGACAACGAAACAACAGCTGACAAGCTGCTGCAAAAGGTCCTGAACTACCGCATTTTTCCGGATGTCGATGGCAAAATGAATCGAAGCCTGACCGATGTAGGGGGCGGGCTGCTGGTGGTATCGCAGTTCACACTGGTTGCCGATACGCGCAAGGGGCTCAGGCCCGGCTTTTCCCGCGGTGCTACACCCGCTGAAGGTGAGCGACTGTATGACCTCTTTGTTCAGCGGGCGCGGGCCATGCATGGGTCAGTCGAAACCGGTCGCTTTGGTGCGGATATGAAAGTAGAGCTATTGAATGACGGGCCGGTCACCTTTCTGCTGGAGGTGCCGCCCGTCGACTGACAGCGGCATCAAGCGATGCAGCTGGGCTCAACCAAGTGGTGGGTCACCCGTGTTTCCAGTTTGATATTGTCATGCAGTGGGCAACGTTCACAGACCGCATCCAGAAACACCTGCTTCTCTTCATCGGTCATGTCGGCATCGATCTCGGCTGATACCTGGATCTGCTGGAAGCCAGTGCGGTCATCACTGGGTTTGCCCAGCAAACCGGCAGGGTTGTAGTCACCCTCAACACTGACTTTCATGCCACGCAGCTCAATCTTCTGCTGCATCGCCGCGATACGGCCGATAGTGCAGATACAACCACCGAGCGAGAACAAAAAATACTCCAGCGGGGTAGGTCCCTGGTTTTGTCCACGGGCAGCCTCCGGCTGGTCAATCACGACCTGATGGCCACGGATATCCGCGCGAACGGCAAAACCTTCCGTCATTTGGGCGTTAACACTGACTCGCTTGTCGGCGCTCATGCACGACTCCTCACACATTAGTTAAGAATAAACTAATATTATTAATTCCCGCCGGCAGATGCAAACGCTCCCTTCGGGCGAAGAAGAGAATGACTCAATACCAGACCCGGCCCTCAGAACAGGCCGCTAGGGTCAATCGGCGTTCCTTCTGTATCGCCGTCAGGGCGTGATTGCAGGCGATCCAGTGCCTCTTCTGCGTCACCCTTCTGAATGACAATCTCCACACGGCGGTTGCGAGCGCGAAGCTCCGCCGTGCTGTTGGGTGCCAGCGCACGGGTATCGGCATAGCCGGTAATATTGAAGCGGGACTGATCTATACGGCGGTCAGCAAAAAGTTCATGCGCCACCGCCAGCGCTCGTGCAGCTGAAAGATCCCAGTTGGACTCGAAGCGCCGCCCTGAATAGGGGATATTGTCAGTGTGCCCCTCAATGGCTACCTTGCCACTGATATCCAGCAGCAGGTCACGAATTTTGGCGATCACCGGGATATACTGAAACTTCAACTCGGCCGAGCCAGAATCAAATGATCCACGCTCCTTTACTCGGATGATGATGCGAGTGCCATCAGTTTCAACCTCAATACTGCCCTCACCGATTTCAGCCGCCAGCGCCTGAGCAACGGCGACCGCCTCCTGCTGAGCCTGCTCTTCCTGCTGTCGGCGCAGCTCTTCAAGCCCCTTCAATTCATCTTCGATTTGGGCCTCGCCCTCACGCGAGCGCACATCCAGGCTATTGAGGTCATTGTTGACCGTCATCTGACGCACTTCATTCAAGGGCGTCGGCTCAGGGCGACCTGGGCTGAACTCCTGCGCAATGATGGAGGTGCCCTTCGGGATATCTTCCACCTTGATCTGGTTCTGAACGCCAAACGCTTCACGCATCGAGCCGGCCAACTGCTTGAATTTGAGCACGTCCATTTCCGAGAAGGAGAGCAGCAGCACGAAGAAACACATCAGCAGCGACATCAGGTCGGCAAAGGTCGCCATCCACAAGGGTGACCCCGCCGGCGGACATTTACATTTCTTGTCTTCGCTGTCGTCACTCATGGCCGGCTCCCTCAGCTTTCAGCAACGGCACGCTTGCGCTCGGGCAGGTAGTTGCGCAGCATCTGATCGATTACACGCGGGTTCTGACCCGCCTGGATCGCCAGCAGGCCGTCGATGATCAGGGCCTGATTCAGCGCCTCCTCATCCTTGCGTACCTCCAGCTTGTCCGCTACCGGAATGGCAAACATGTTGGCGATCATCGCACCGTACAGTGTCGTCAACAGTGCAACCGCCATGGCCGGACCAATCGATTTGGGGTCGGACATGTTGGACAGCATCTGTACCAAGCCCACCAGGGTGCCGATCATGCCCATTGCCGGTGCCACATCGCCCATGGCTCGGAATATCTTGGAGCCAAAGTCATGTCGCTCGTATGTAAGGCCTGCCTCTTTCTTCAACAGCTGTTTGACTACCTCAGGGTCATGCCCGTCCACCAACAGCTGAATACCACGCTGCATGAACTCGGAGGAAACCTCTTTATCCTCAAGTGACAGCAGCCCTCCCTTGCGTGCAGCATCTGCCAGATCAACCGTTTCGGCAATGATGTCCTCAGGGTTAACCGACTTGAACATGAACGCTTTTGCCATGATTTTTCCGGCACCGAGAAACTGCCCGAGGGTGAATTTCATCAACACCACCAGCAGTGTTCCGCCGATAACAATCAGCATGGATGGTGGGTTAACAAAAATACCGATATCACCGCCCAGTACCATCGCGGCAACGATGATAGCAAAAGCCCCTAAGAGACCAACGAGGGTAGCCAGATCCACTGATCGCTCCTGAAAATATGTACCGATGCTAATAAAGGGCAAGAACGCTGACTTTGCCAGCAGCAGATCATACCAGAATTAAACATACGTTCACGCTTTGATCAGCTTTTTCCATAGCTCTGATTGACCCCTGTCGGCAGGTTGGTTAACGTGAACGCCTTAACCGATCAGATGAAATCCGCATGACCCGCAAAGCCGAGAAACCCGACTTCGAACACGCCCTGTCAGAGCTTGAAAGCCTCGTGGTACGTCTTGAGCAGGGAGACCTGCCCATTGAAGATGCCCTTGCTTCATTCGAGCAAGGGGTACGTCTCACGCGTGAATGTCAGACCATTCTGCAACAGGCCGAGCAGAAAGTGCAGCTGCTGACTGAGCAGGATGGCGAAATTCACGCCAACGACTTCCCCAACCGGGAAGAGTAGGCATGGACATTCAGCAGGTACTGGCTCAGTACCGCTCTCGCACTGAGCTGCAGCTTGAGCAACTTTTTCAGGAAACGGCCTCACTTGAGCCCCGACTGCCCGAAGCAATGCGTTACGGCCTGCTTAACGGCGGCAAACGCCTGCGACCGGCACTGGTCTACCTTAGCCACCAGCTGTGCAGTACCGACCAGCCTCCTCACGCCCTGACTGACCGGGCAGCGGTTGCCATTGAGTGCATCCACAGCTATTCGCTGATCCATGATGACCTGCCGGCGATGGATGACGACGACCTGCGTCGCGGCAAACCCACCTGTCATATTGTCTTTGATGAGGCGACAGCCATCCTGGCCGGTGATGCCCTGCAGTGTCTGGCGTTTGAGCAACTGAGCGAAATCATCGACCCAACACTGGCACTGCGTCAGCTGAAGATGATGCAGGTGCTGGCACGCGCCAGCGGTCGGCAGGGCATGGTAGCCGGGCAGGCGTTTGACCTTGGTCATGTAGGCCAGCCTCTGACACTGGAGCAGCTGCAGGCAATGCACACCTGCAAGACCGGAGCACTGATTACCTGTGCCGTAGAGCTGGGCGCACTTTCAGCCGGTGAGCCGGAAGGCGAACGTCTGGACCAACTGCGTCGCTTTGGCGATCTGGTCGGGCTGGCATTTCAGGTCCAGGACGACCTGCTCGACATTGAAGGTGATACAGCCACGCTGGGCAAACCCCAGGGGTCTGATCAGGCACAGAACAAACCCACCTATCCCGCTCTACTGGGCATGGAAGGTGCACGCTCAAAACTGAACCAACTGCACCAGGAAGCCGTAGCCATACTCACAGGCTTTGGCCCTGATGCCGAAGCGCTGATTGCCCTGACCGACTACATTGTTGCGCGTGACCATTGAGCATGTTCAATCGGATTCCTGACCAGCGACCCGATACCCCCTTGCTGGACCTCGTCCAGTCACCGACCGATCTGCGCCAGTTAAGTCGTACCGACCTGCCTGAACTAGCCCGGCAACTACGTGCCTTTTTGCTCTGGTCCGTGGGCCAGACCGGAGGACATTTCGGCGCAGGCCTGGGCGTGGTCGATCTGACCATTGCACTGCATTACCTGCTCAATACCCCTGATGACAGCCTTATCTGGGATGTGGGCCACCAGAGTTATCCACACAAGATTCTGACCGGTCGGCGCGACTCCATGGCCAGCATGCGTCAGAAAGGGGGTCTTTCCCCCTTTCCAAAACGCACCGAAAGCCCCTATGACAGTTTTGGTACAGGCCACTCCAGTACCTCGATCAGTGCCGCACTGGGCATGGCGCTGGGCTACCGGCTACAGGGTGAAAACCGCCGTACCGTAGCGGTGATCGGTGATGGTGCCATGACCGCAGGCATGGCGTTCGAAGCGTTGAATCATGCCGCCCACACCCGCGCCGACCTGCTTGTGATCCTCAACGACAACGACATGTCGATCTCACGTAACGAAGGCGGCCTGGCGAGCTACTTGGCACGCAATCTGAAACAGAAAATGGATGGCCCCGTCACCGCCGCTCTGTTCAAGGCACTCGAGTTCAATTATTCCGGCCCAGTGGACGGAAACGACTTCAGCCTGCTGCTGCCGGCACTGGAGCGGTCATTGCAATGCCCCGGCCCACAGTTGCTGCATGTCATCACCCGCAAGGGCAAAGGTTTCGCACCGGCCGAAGCGGACCCGGTTGGCTACCATGCTCTGACCAAAATCGAGCCGCTGGCCGCAGTCGACAACACTGCCAAACGGCCCAAGTACTGCAATGTATTCGGCCGCTGGCTCGCCGAGACTGCCGCTCGGGACTCACGCCTGATCGGGATTACACCAGCGATGCGCGAAGGCTCGGATCTGATCGAGTTCTCCGAGCGCTTTCCCGAGCGCTATTTTGACGTTGCCATCGCCGAGCAGCACGCCGCGACTCTGGCCGCGGGCTTCGCCTGCAGCGGCATGAAACCGGTGCTGGCGATCTATTCCACCTTTTTGCAGCGTGCCTGGGACCAAATCGTACATGATGTGGCGATTCAGGATCTCGACCTGCTGCTGGCGATCGATCGGGCAGGGCTGGTGGGTGAAGATGGCGCTACCCACGCCGGCAGCTTCGACATCGCGGCGTTGCGATGCCTGCCCGGTCTGCTGCTGATGACACCAGCCGATGAGACCGAGCTGGAAGCGATGCTGACACTGGGCTATCAGTACCCGGGGCCTGCCGCCGTTCGCTACCCCCGTGGCAGTGCTGCCCTGCCACAGACAGACGATGCAGCTACACTGGATATTGGCAAAAGCCGAGTACTGCGCAGAGGAAAACAGGTGGCACTGCTCAATTTTGGCCCGTTGCTGGACAGTGCGCGCCAGGTAGCCGACACGAATGGATATACATTGGTAGACATGCGCTTTGTGAAACCGCTGGACAGTTGCATGGTCGAGCAACTGGCAGATGAGCATGAACTGCTGGTCACGCTGGAAGATCATGCCATTCAAGGTGGGGCAGGCTCAGCGGTAGCCGAGTTCTGCACTCAGGCGGCCCTGGATACAGAACTGCTGCTGTTGGGAATACCGGATCGCTGGATAGGTCACGCCAGTCGCAGCGAGCAGCTGGCCGAGTGCGGCCTGGATACTGCCGGTATCGAAACCGCGATCCGGCAGCGCTTGCAGGGTTAGTTATTCATCCTTGAAGTGGTGTTCGGTCATCATGTGGCCGAGCTTACCCATCTTGGTTTGCAGATAGCTTTCGTTGTGGCGATTCTTACCCACCTGGAGCGGTACACGCTCTGACACGTTGACGCCGTATTTCTCCAGTGCTGACACCTTGCGCGGGTTATTGGTCATCAACTTCACGGCCTTGATGCCCAGATGCTCAAGCATCGGCTCACACATGCTGTAGTCACGCATGTCGGCGGCAAAACCCAGCTGCTCGTTGGCTTCCACTGTATCGGCACCGCCATCCTGCAGGTGATACGCCTTGATCTTGTTCAGCAAGCCAATTCCCCGGCCCTCCTGACGCAGATACAGTAGTACTCCCCTGCCCTCTTCCGCGATGCGCTTCAGTGCTTCCTGCAGCTGGAAACCACAATCACAGCGCAGGCTGAACAGCGCATCGCCGGTCAGACACTCGGAGTGAATACGGGCCAGTACCGGCTCGTCACCGGCCACTTCGCCGAACACCAGCGCGACGTGCTCTTTCCCGGTGGCGGGGTCTTCAAACCCCACCATGGTAAACACCCCCCAGGGGGTTGGCAGCCGCGAATCGGCTACATACTGAACTGACACCTTGGTTGTTTCCTCTGCAAATTCTTTTCAATTCAAGCTGTCGGCTCAAAACAGCCAGATCAGCCCGTGCAGTACTGCGGCGGCCATAACGCCCGCAAGCACATCATCCAGCATGATACCCAGCCCACCGTGCACCCGCTTGTCCACAGGACCAATGGGCCAGGGTTTGAGAATATCGAACAGGCGGAACAGGATAAAACCCGCCAGCGCCCAGACCCAGTCCACCGGTACCGCGATCATGGTGATCCAATAGCCGACAAACTCATCCCAGACAATGCCGCCGTGGTCATGAACACCCAGATCCCGGGATGTACGCCCACACAACCAGATCCCGATCACAAAGGCGAGCAATACCAGCAGCAGGTACATCGCCAGCGGTGTCTGTGACAGCAAATACCAAAGCGGTACCGCCGCCAGAGTTCCTGCCGTACCCGGCGCCTTCGGCGAGGCACCGCTGCCCAGACCAAAGGCCAGAAAATGGATCGGATTGCGCCACACCGAGGCGGGGGCTTTATTCATCTTCACTCCTGAAATGATCCCAACTGCCAGGCAAGTCACCCAGCACCGTTGTCCCCGCTTGCAGAACCTGAAGCCCGGTGTCGGCGGTTATTTCACCGACATCGGTCAGGCGAATGCCGAGCGCTTGCGCCGTGTCCAGACAGGACGACAGCTGTGCGGCAGGTACTGCCAAACACAACTCAAAGTCTTCGCCACCGGCCAGTGCCCAGTCTTGCGCCTGCTGGGGATAAAGCTGCTGCAGGGCGAATGAGACAGGTAACTGATCTACCTGCAGCCGCGCTCCCACTCCAGAGGCTTCGAGGATATGGCCCAGATCACCCAGCAGGCCATCCGAGATATCAATGGCCGCATGTACATGTTCACGCAGGCTCTGAGCCAGCTCAAGCCTCGGTTCCGGGCGGTAAAAGCGCTGCCTCAACTGTTCAACCGCTTCTGGCTCTGCACTCACGGGCAGCGGCTGCAGCAGCGTTTCCAGGCCGCCACGGCTGTCCCCAAGAGAGCCAGTCACCAGAATGCGATCTCCGGGAACTGCACCACTGCGAAGCCACGCCTGGCCATTGGGCACCAGCCCATGCACCTGAGCACTGAGAACGCAGACCGGGCCACGGGTGGTATCCCCTCCCACCAAGGCAATACCCAGCTCACTGCAACGCTGAGACAGTGCGCGCGAGAAGGCCAGCAGCCAGGTTTCATCCGCCTGCGGCAGGGTTACGGCCAGTGTAATCCAGGCGGGGGTCGCGGCCATGGCCGCCAGATCACTGACCGCAGCGCCCACAAGACGCTCGGCCAGCTGTGCGGGTGCGGTACCGGGCAAAAAGTGCACACCCTCCACCAGGGTATCGATCGACACCACCAACTGCTGGCCAGCAGGCACCTCCAGTACGGCGCAATCATCACCAATGCCGTTGATGACACCGGCACCGGTTCGCTCCTGCATGAAGCAGCGCCGGATCAGATCGAACTCACCCACGCGGATCTGTCATCGTTCAGTCGGCAGCACGCCGAGCACGAATTTCAGCCGCACGCACGCGCTGTGCCAGCTTGTCGAGAATGCCGTTGACATACTTGTGGCTTTCTGTGGCACCGAATATCTTGGCCAGATCAACACTTTCGTTGATCGCCACACGATAGGGCACCTGCAAACGGTGAATCAGTTCGTAGGCACCTATGCGAAGCACGCTCAGTTCAACCGGGTCCAGGTCGGTCAGCGGCCGGTCAAGGAAGGGACGGTAGGCTTCATCCAAATCCTTGCTGCCTGCCGTAACCCCGCGCAGCAGCTCAGAGAACAGCTGTACATCGGTGGTGCTCATGTCGTTATCGACCCGAAACTGCGCCTCGATCTCATTAGCGCTCTGACCTGCCACAGACCACTGGTACAGTGCCTGCAGCGCAAAGCTGCGGGCGCTGCGGCGCATTTCAGTCAGATTGGGCTTGCCTTTTTTACGCGGCGTGGACTCGCTCATGCTCAAACCTCAAGCTGACGCATCAGGCTGACCATTTCCAGCGCTGACAATGCGGCTTCCGCCCCCTTGTTACCGGCCTTGGTACCGGAACGCTCAATCGCCTGTTCAATGGAATTCACAGTCAGGATGCCATTGGCCACGGGGATATCGTAGTCCATGGACACCTGCGCCACGCCCTTGGAGCTTTCGGACGAAACATATTCAAAATGCGGTGTACCACCACGGATTACGGCGCCCAACGCGATAATGGCGTCATCCTGCTTCTGTTGTGCCACTCGCTTGACCGCCAACGGAATCTCGAATGCACCCGGCACACGGATGACACGAATATTCTCTTCAGACACGCCGTGGCGCACCAGCGCATCGATGGCGCCGTCCAACAGGCTTTCAACCACAAACGCGTTGAAGCGACCCACCACAATGGCATATTTGCCGTCGGCGCTCACGAAGTCGCCTTCAAATACTTGTACTGTCATAGACTTGTCCATCAATCCTCGTAGGGGATGTACTCTTCGATTTCCAGATCAAAACCGGAGATCGCGTTGAATTTCATTGGCGAGCTGAGCAGGCGCATTTTATGCACCCCCAGATCCCGCAGAATCTGTGAGCCGGTACCTACGGTCATGTAGGCACCAGATGCACTGACGTTCACTTTGGAACGGGTACGGTCAGCATTAAGCAGACTTTCGATCGCCTCACCCAGATCGACACGGGTGCCCTTATCGATCAACAGCACCACACCCTTGCCTTCGTTGGCCACTCGCTCCAGCGCACGGCGCATGGTCCATTTCACTTCCGGGCCGCGGCGTACGCCGACCACATCACGCAACACTTCAGTACGGACATGGACGCGCACCAGCGTGGGTTCGTTCGGGTCGATATCACCCTTCACCAGCGCCAGATGAGTGCAGTTCTGAATTTCGTCACGATAGCTGACATAACGAAACTCGCCAAACTCGGTCGGCAATACACCCTCGCCCACACGCTCAACTGTGTGCTCATTGCGGGTACGGTAGTGGATCAAATCCGCAATGGTGCCGATCTTGATGCCGTGTTTGGCAGCAAACTTTTCCAGATCAGGACGGCGTGCCATGCTGCCATCTTCATTGATGATCTCAACAATAACCGACGCCGGCGCAAACCCGGCCAAACGCGCCATGTCGCAACCAGCTTCCGTATGACCGGCCCGGCTAAGTACTCCGCCGGGTTGAGCCATCAACGGGAAAATATGCCCCGGCTGAACGATATCCTCCGGCTGAGCATCACTCTTCACAGCCGCGTGTACGGTGACCGCACGATCAGCTGCCGAGATACCGGTGGTAACGCCCTTGGCGGCTTCGATCGACAGGGTAAAATTGGTCGAGAAAGCGGCGCCGTTGTTTTGCACCATCAGCGGCAACTTGAGCTGCTCGCAGCGCTCACGGGTCAGTGTCAGGCAGACAAGACCGCGGGCATGGGTGATCATGAAATTGATGTCTTCGGGACGCACGCACTGGGCGGCAATCACCAGGTCTCCTTCATTTTCACGATCTTCGTCATCCATCAGGATAACCATCCTGCCCTGACGGATATCTTCGATCAGTTCTTCAGTTGTATTCAGCTGCATAGTTCTCTCCCGCCGCATCAGCGACGCATGAATCCGTGTTGGGCCAGCATCGCCAGTGTCAGTCCGCCTGCTGTCTCGTCCTCGGCCTGTGGAGCCGCGGCTCCGATCAGGCGTTCAAGATAGCGGGCAATGATATCCACCTCCAGGTGGACCCGACGACCGGCGCTGTAGCGGTCGATAATCGTTTCCTGTGCCGTATGCGGCACGATATTGAGCCAGAAGCAGTCGCCATCGAGGCTGTTGACGGTCAGACTAACCCCATCCACTGTGATCGAGCCCTTGGCTGCAACATAACGCTGAATGGATACCGGCATACGAATTTTCAGTTGCACCGAGCGGGCATCATCCGCCCGCTCGACCACGGTACCCACCGCATCCACATGACCGGTGACAATATGCCCGCCCAATCGGCTGTCCGGACGCAACGCCTTTTCCAAGTTGACCGCCTCACCTGGCTCCAGCTCCTCAAAGCGGGAATGAGCAAGGGTTTCCAGCGACACATCGGCAATAAAGCCATCGCCCGGCAGTTCCACGGCGGTCAGGCAGACGCCATTGGTAGCGATGCTGTCACCCAGTTTCACATCGGACAGATCAAGACCACCGGTGCGCACATATAGCCGCATGTCGCCACCGATCATGCGTTTGTCGGCAATTTCACCGATCGCTTCGATGATTCCGGTAAACATCAGTTAATTTCTCCGTCGCAGCTCAGGGTCAGACGCAGGTCTTCACCCAGCATACGACTGTCGGTCAGTTTAAGCCGTTGCTGCTGTGCCATGCGCTCCAATGGCAACTCCAGTAACGGACGCGCCGAACTGCCCAGCAGCGTAGTGGCCATATACAGTACCAGTTCGTCCACCAGGCCCGCCTGCAGCGCCGCACCGGCGAGGGTCGCACCACATTCCAGCAACAGCTCGTTGCACTGGTACTCTTCAGCCAACAGCACCAGCAGCGCACCCAGATCAACTCGCCCCTCGGTGCCTGGCAGGCTCAGTATACGCGCCCCAGACTGTATCAGAGCCGCGGCGCGAGGATGATCCTGCGACAGTGCGGTGGCAATCAAAATTTCGCCGGGCAGGCTCAGAAGTTTCGCCCCTGCCGGCAGACGCAGCTGGCTGTCCAGTACCACTCGCAACGGCTGACGGCTTGCCGCCTGCTCAGCCAGTTCGGGCGACAGCCCCAACTCGGGGGCACGCACAGTCAGTGAGGCGTTATCATGCAAGACGGTTTCAACGCCGGTGACAACGGCGGAGCTGCGTGCGCGCAGTCGCTGCACATCAGCACGAGCGGCTGCGCCTGTGATCCATTGTGACTCGCCGCTGCGCATGGCCGTACGTCCATCCAGACTAGCCGCCAGTTTCAATCGAACAAAGGGACGCCCCCGCTCCATCCGGCTAATGAAGCCGGGGTTGAGCCTGCGTGCCTCTGCCTCCAGCAGCCCCGAGGCCGTGGTGATCCCTGCGGCGGCAATACGCGCCAGCCCCTGCCCGGCCACCAGTGGATTGGGATCCTGCATGGCCGCGACAACCCGGGCCACACCTGCCTTGACCAGCGCATCCGCACAGGGTGGCGTACGGCCATGATGACTGCAGGGCTCCAGTGTGACATAGGCGGTAGCACCCACAGCCTGCTCACCGGCCATACGCAGGGCATGAACTTCGGCATGGGGTTCGCCTGCCTTAAGGTGAGCGCCTTCACCGACCACAACACCATCACGCACCAGCACACAGCCGACACGCGGGTTGGGGTCGGTGGTGTATAGCCCCTGCTCGGCCAGTTGCAGCGCATGCGCCATGTAACGGTGGTCGTCGCCGCTGAAATGATCAGTCATGCTCCGCTCCAGACAGGCGCTCGATCTCTTCACGGAATTCGTTGATATCCTGGAAGCTGCGATAGACCGAAGCAAAACGCACATAGGCGACTTGATCCAGCTTGCGCAATTCAGCCATAACCGCTTCACCCACCTCCCGCGAAGGTAACTCACGTTCACCCGTGGCACGGAGGCGTTGTTTGATGCGGGTGATGCAGGCTTCGATCTCTTCGATGCTGACCGGACGCTTTTCCAGTGCCCGCTGGATACCGGCGCGCAGTTTTTCTTCGTCAAAGGGCTGGCGCGAGCCATCGGTCTTGATGACACGAGGCATCAGCAGTTCGGCGGTCTCGTAGGTGGTAAAACGCTCATGGCAGCTGATGCATTCGCGCCGCCGTCGGATCTGCTGCCCCTCGGCCACCAGCCGGGAGTCGACAACTTTGGTTTCATGGGTGCCACAAAACGGACAGTGCATGGGTTGCCTCAGCGAAAGAGCGTTTCCCCGAAGGGTCAAGGAGGGGACAGGCCCCAAACAAAAAGGGCGGCCGCAGCCGCCCCTGCTATTCTACCGGCTTACTTGTAAACCGGGAAGCGGGCACAGATTTCCTGTACCTGGCCCTTCACGCGCGCAATGGTATCGTCGTTACTGATGTCGTCGAGGATATCGCAGATCCAGTTCGCCAGCTGCGCCACTTCTTCTTCCTTGAAGCCACGACGAGTCACAGCCGGAGTGCCGATACGCAGACCAGAGGTCACGAACGGAGAACGCGGATCGTTCGGCACGGAGTTCTTGTTCACGGTGATGTTGGCACGGCCCAGCGCCGCGTCTGCATCCTTACCGGTGATATCCTTGTTGATCAGGTCAACCAGGAACAGGTGATCTTCAGTACCGCCGGAGACGATATTGATGCCACGATCCAGGAACACCTTGGCCATGGCCTGAGCATTCTTGACGACCTGAGCCTGATAGGCTTTCCACTCGGGCTCCATTGCTTCCTTGAAGCATACAGCCTTGGCCGCGATGACGTGCATCAGCGGGCCGCCCTGAGATTCCGGGAATACCGCGAAGTTCAGCTTCTTCTGCAGCTCTTCATCAGCGTTGGAGGACAGGATCAGGCCGCCACGCGGGCCGCCCAGTGTCTTGTGGGTGGTGGTGGTAACAACATCTGCGAAGGGCAGCGGCGTCGGGTATACGCCGGCAGCCACGAGGCCTGCGATGTGGGCCATATCGACGAACAGGTAAGCGCCAACCTTGTCAGCGATCTCGCGGAAACGTGCCCAGTCCACGATCTGTGAGTAGGCAGAGAAGCCGGCCACGATCATCTTCGGCTTGTTCTCAACCGCCAGACGCTCGACCTCATCGTAATCGATGGAGCCGGTTTCCGGGTTCAGACCGTACTGAACGGCCTTGTAGATACGACCGGAGAAAGATACGGCAGCGCCGTGAGTCAGGTGACCACCGTGAGCCAGACTCATGCCCAGCACGGTATCGCCCGGCTGGCACAGCGCCATGTACACGGCAGCATTGGCCTGGGAGCCGGAGTGCGGCTGGACGTTGGCGTAGGTAGCGCCAAACAGTTCCTTGGCACGTTCGATCGCCAGCTCTTCAACCACGTCGACGTATTCGCAACCGCCGTAGTAACGCTTGTGGGGGTAGCCTTCAGCATACTTGTTGGTCAGGACCGAGCCCTGAGCTTCCATCACACGCGGGCTGGTGTAGTTCTCGGAAGCGATCAGTTCGATGTGCTCTTCCTGACGCGTCGCTTCGGACTGCATCGCAGCGAACAGATCCGGATCAAAACTGGCGATAGACATATCTTTGCTAAACATTGCTGTCCCCTGAAGTGGCAAAAGTAGCGGCAAAGTCGGCGCAGGTAGTGATGGACTGACCTGTAGCTGCCTCGAAAAAGATGCGCATTATAGTCTAAAAATCATACGGAAGGCACATGAAAAGGGGTCAGTCCATTGCGCAAATGATTCATCTTCGCAGGAGTAGACATGACTCATGCCTGTCAACGTCATCACCTGCGTAACAAAAGCATCCATTTCGACCACGAAGAGATACCCTGGAAGGCACGGGAGATGCATGGCCACTCACGCCTGTGCCAGACGCCATGAGCGTGGATCGCTATTCGCCACCTCACCAATCTACAATTTGCCTGAACGTTTCAACAGCAAATACTGCTCAACCAACGCCACATGCAACTGTTGCGGCGGCGCATCGACAGCAATGACACCCTGCCTCTGCAACCGCTGAATGACCTGCTCACGCTGCTCACGATACAGCGCCCGGGCACAGTAGTTAAGCGTCTCCTGACGCCCCGCTTGAGTCGACAGCTCCCTATCAAGGTAACTTTCGCGCAGGCAGGCCAACATCACCAGATGCCTGCGTGCCAGTAATTTGACTGCTAGCTGCAAATCATTGCTGTCATCATCCCTGAGATTGGTCACTATCACGACCAACGCTCGTTTTTGCTGCCGCTGCATCAGCGTCCCGGCAGCTTGAACAATGTCGCTGGCTTCGGTACTGCTGTGCACGTCATACAAACTGTTCAGCAGCGCATTGATGCCCTGGCGTCCCTTCACCGGCTTTACCCAGCGACAGCCGCCGGCAAAGCCAAGCACGCCGACAGAATCGCCAGCTCCCAGCGCAATATAGGACGTCAGCAGTAATGCATTCAGCGAATGGTCGAAGTGGCTTGCTTCACCATCCATCGCACGCATGCGCCGCCCGGTATCGAGCATAAACAGCACTTCCTGATCACGCTCGTCCTGATATTCCCGTGAAATCAGTCTCTGCTGACGCGCAGTCGCTTTCCAGTCGACCTGCCGAATTTCGTCACCACGCTGATATTCCCGCAACTGCTTGAACTCCTGACCGGAGCCGCGACGCTGGCTTAAATGTGCGCCCACATGGGCAATGCGCTGCTCGTAGTCAAGAAAGTTCAGGTTGGCCAGCGCCATAAAGTTGGGATATACCTTGACCCGTTGCTCTGCGGCAATCGAATAATGCCTACGCCAAAGTCCGAGCGGCGATTGCACCCGTACATCAATCGCACCAAAATGCGCTGTTCCCCGACGCACGGGGCGAGCGATGTACTCAACGATGCGACTTGCACCTGCCGGTAGTTCCAGCGCCGCCGGCAGCTGTTCTGTACTCAGTGCGTCCGGGTAATGGTCGGTACAATCCAGCCGAATTGCACGTCGACCGGGATTATCGAGTTTCAGTTTGACCGAGGCGGGAGCCCCAAGTGCCAGGTTGCCCGGCAACCTCCGCTGGGCCAGCACCTCGGGCAGGCCACACACCCAGAACGCATCTATCAGCGAGATGACACACCCTACTGACAGCAACCCCCACCAAAGACTCCGGAGCGGCGAAGTATCCAGCTCAGTAAAGACGCGCACTACCAACAGCAGCACAGCCAAGCCCAGCAGCCCCAGAAGAGACTTCAGCAGTATCCTGTCAGGGATCAGGCCGAGGAGTGCCCTGATCATGTCCGCGGCGCATCAACCGTTTGCAGCAGCTGCTGCAACACCCGGTCAGGGGTAAAACCTTCGATTTCACTCTCCGGTGCCAGCAGAATACGGTGTCGCATTACCGGTAGCGCGACCTGTTTGATATCATCCGGCAGGACGAAATCACGTCCGTTCATCAATGCCCAAGCCTTGGCCGCACTGACAAGACCAATACTGGCACGGGGACCCGCACCCTTCAGGATACTGCCAGCATTGCGGGTAGCTTGCACCAGGCTCACGGCATAGTTCAGCACCTGCTCATCGAGCGTCACACGCTCGGTTGCACGCTGCAGCTCCAGCACGTCTTCCGGGGCCAGGGTACCGGATAGGCGCTCACGGAGCGTCGCCATGTTCAGCTCTCCTCCAGTCACCTGACGTACCAACCGGGTTTCGTCCTCGAACGCGGGGTAGTCGATAAAGACCTTCATCAGAAAGCGGTCCAGCTCCGCTTCCGGCAGCGGATAGGTGCCCTCTTGCTCAATCGGGTTTTGGGTCGCCAATACCATAAAGGGAGGTGCCAACGCGTAGGCTGTGCCTTCTATGGTCACCTGATGCTCCTGCATCACTTCAAGTAGCGCGGCTTGAGTCTTGGCAGGCGAACGGTTGATTTCGTCCGCCAGCAGCAAATTGGTGAACACCGGTCCACGGCGTACGTGAAAGCGCCCTTCTTTCATGTCATAGATGGAGTGACCAGTCATGTCGGCGGGCATCAGGTCCGGGGTGAACTGGATCCGACGGAACTGCCCGTCAAAGCAGGTGGCAAGCGCTCTTACCAGTAGTGTTTTGCCCAGACCGGGCACCCCTTCGAGCAGCACATGACCACGACACAGCAATGCCACCAGCACCTGGTCAATCACATCATCCTGCCCAATCAGCATGGACTGGATATTGCGACGAAGGAAATCGACTTTCTCAGTCAGTTCGTTGGTAGCCTGTAAATCTTCCGTTTCCATGGTCATAGTCGGTTCCTGATTAGAAGTTGCACTGTATCGACCAGCTCAGTCGCGTTGTAGTGCTCCCGGGGCATCAGTGCCTGCGTGGCCTCTTCCGGTTGCAGTGTGGCCAGCCGTGTAATCGCTTCGCACTGCCGTTCTGGCGACAGCCGCTCAAACCCCAGCTGCAAACGGGCTGCTCGCTGCGTAATCTGACGCCGTAGTGGAGCCAGCAGGTAATCGACCTGCCCATACTGATAATGAAAGCGAGCGACCGCTTCTACATGCTCGCCCAAACTGCGTCGCTGTTGCAGACCCGGCCGCCTGATCGGACCAAAACGCCGCCCCAGGTGCAGTAACCAGCCCAGCAGGAGCGCACTCCCGGCTAACAGTGCTTCAGGCGCATACGTCCAAATCAGTTGTGACAAGGGAGGCCACTGGCTATAACGCTGAATGTGAACCCTTGCGCTGTTGCGGGTGAGCCAGCCCAGCAAGTGCGCATGATCGAACAGGCCGATGTCATAGTTGGACCAGATGCTGACATCCTTCAGCACAGTCACCTCTCCCTGACCTAAACTCAGCAGCAGCATATCCACCCCGTTCCCGGAACGAGAAACAGCCTCCACTGTCGGGTAAATACCCTCTCCCGGCTCAGCAAGGGTCGGCGACAACGACGTGCTACCGGCCTGATGGATCAGCATGTTCGGTGCCCCAAGTGGAGCAAAGCGGCTCAACTGCTCCTGCTGGATATCGGCCTCGCGCTGCCGGATATTGACTCGGACCCTCTCCCGAGCACTCACGTCTGCTGCTTCCGTTTCTGATGCTTGATTCGCACGGGTCTTGTCTTCAGAAAACTCATCTGGTGTCGGCTCGGATACAGTTGATGTTTCCTGGTCCGATACCGTGGCTTTGCTCCTATTCAACTGCTTGCCCTGAGCCTCGTCAGACTGCTTGCGTTCTAGCTGAATGCCCAGTGCCTCGGCTAATGGCTGCGCCTCTAGCGCTGAGGTGTAGGGCCAAATCAGATGACCACCGGAACGCACCCAAAGCAGCAGTTGATGCACCGCCTCAGGATCATTCGCCAGATACTCGGTATCGGTCAGCAGCAGTGTATCCTGCGCGGCCAAAGCTTCCGGGTTTACCGGGTAACGGCTGTGATCGACACCCAGTCCGCGCTGTTCCAGAAAGGCGCCGGCGGCATAATAGCGGTTGCGCTGCACCTCAGGACTTGGCCCGTTGTCGACAACCTCAGTATGTCTTTCCAGATTGGCGGCCACCAAGTAGCCGATCCAGACCAGCAGCAGAACAATCAGGACTCGGAGTATTGTCGCCCCCATCACTTCAGCACCTTCTGCAAAGACACCAGCAGTTGCTCGATCACGGCACGTGAAGGCAATTCATGTGCGTATGCCAGACGCAGCCACACCCGCGTCAGGCGGTCAAACACCCCATCCAGGACCAGTTCGGCATGCCGGCGAACGGCGGCCGCACATTCCAGCTCCGTATGCCAGGACTCAACTTCAACACCATGATGGTGAACCAACCGGTGTAGCGCATAGCGATACACAAGTGACAACGCCGCACGCATGTCGCCCTGATCCAGCGCCGCCGCGACCGCGGCATTGATATCCTGCGGCAGACTACCGGCATCGATGGACATGCCCATCAGCACTTTGGGAGCCTCGACGACCGTCTTTTCGGGGTCCGGCAACATATCAGGCGCACGCAGATAGCGCATCAACACCCGTGCCAGCAGGATCAGCAGCACTGCAATACCAGCCCAGACAACAGCTTCTGCCACCTGAAACAGGCCCGAACCATCCAGCGACATTGCATCCTGATTATCGAGCCAATCGATCAGCCAATCACTCAACCAGTCACTGGAAGCGTCTTCCGAGGCCTCACCCTCCTTCCAGCGCCACTGAGTAACTTCCTCCTCGACTACAAAGGGCGGTGACTCCAGCAGCGTCAGCACCTCTTCTTTGGACTGTTCAGGCATCATGCTCCCCGCCGACTCGGCAGCCAGGACACCCCCTGCAGGCAGGACCGTCAACGCGGTGATCAGCAGCAAACTTCCACACAGCAGCGAGGCTAAGGTAGCCGACGATGCCGCGCTCTGCTCACTGCGCTGGCGGGCTATCCGCCGGAACAATAGATCCAGATCCCAGGCTTCCAGTTCGATGCGGCGGTTGATATACAGACAAAAGCCCCCTGCAACATAAAACGGGGCGACAACAGACATGCAGAGCAAAGCAAAGGCATTGCTGGCATGCGCCAGCAGATTCCCATCGTCACCGAGAAACAGCCAGGTATCGATTTCGATCTGATCGCCCAGCAGCATCATGACCAGCACAGGACCGGCCATCATCAACAGGAATTCGACATGCGCCAGTACCACCGTCATCCAGGATGCCGCCGAACTACAGTTGGAGGACAGTATCCGCCAGCGACTTTTCCGCTGTGGCCCTTTTTGCTTTTCCAGCACGGTAATCGGTTGACTGAAAGCGCGCCAAGGATCAAAACGGCGCCACAGCAATACAGGCAGCGCGCCAAACACCAGGGTACCAAGCAACTGTCGTCGCGTCAGACCTCGAATTGAGTGCTCATTAAACACAAAACGGCTCAACAAGAGCAGCGGCCAGCGCTCCAGCAGCGGCTTCAGCCACCAGATAACCAGCATTACCACCCAGGGGTTTTGATTGAAGACCAGACTCAGCAACAGAAAGCACAGCCCGGCAGGCACCAGCCAAGCCAGCCACAATGGTAGAAACCAGCGGCGCGCCATCAACGCACCCAAATCCACGGCTTGCCAGGGAGTGCGCACCTTTGCCCGGATCTGTAGCTCAGACAGATTCACGGCGCCCCCCTAAGTTCGAGAAGAAGCAGAACCAGAGCACAAACAGCCAAAGCAAAGCGCCTGTCCCGAGTTTGACCGCCACCGGCAGGGTACTGCTGGACGACCAAAAGGCTTCCAGAAAAGCGGCTACAAAAAGCATAAACATCGCGCCGTACATCAATTTGACCGCTTCCGCCGCTGCCCGGCGCAAGGCGTCCAGTCGCCGCCAGCGACCCGGATGAATCAGGGCATGTCCGATCATCAGCCCGGCCGCACCACAAATGACGATTGCGGTCAGTTCAAAAGCTCCATGCCCGATCACGAAGGGATAAAAGGTAATGGCAAACCCGGCACGGGTCAGGTAACCGGCCACGGCTCCCAGATAAAGCCCGTTATGGAGCACGATCAATACAGTCCCCAGACCGAAAAACATGCCTCCGGCGAATGCCTGAAAGGCAATACCGATATTATGACTGATGTAGTAGCCAAACATGGCCAGATCGGTTTCTGCATCTCGCTCCGGCCCCAAGCGTTCGTTGGCCGGATCATACATGGACTCCAATTCGGCCGCCTGTTCGGTCGAAATCAGACTGTAGGTGAAAGTTTCACTCAGATAGGAGCCAGCGCCCATTACCAGCGCGGGCAGAATAAACAGCAACGCCGAGCAGAGCAGATAGCGACGATGCCGCCTTAAGGCGGCGACAAATTCGGCCAACGCCTGTCCCAGTCGCTGCATCGAGGCACCGGTATCACGTCGGTAGAGCAGATGATGCCCCAGCATCACCAGTCGGTTAAGACGGGCCACCAATCCTTCGGAATATTCTCTTTGACGCGCCAGTGACAGCTGGCCACAGAGTTGGCGATAGCGCTCCGGAAAGGCTGCGTCCGGCGTGCCGCCGCCGTTGAGACAGGACTCAACCTGAGTTTCAAACTGCTGCCACAGCCACTCATGCTGCTGCTCGAAGTCCTTTTCTTTCATCCTTCCATCCGCTTACTTGCGCCCCAGCAGCCAGGCTCCCATGCCTTTCAGGTGCTTGAGACTTGCACCCCCATGTTCACCGGTCAAGGGTGCCAGTAGTCCGGCCAGCTCTTCCTGTCGGGATTGACTGATCGACCCGCTTCTTACGGTCAGACTGATGATCCCTTGGCGCTCTTCCCTCGTCAGCGCCTGCTGCGGCATGATCGGCTTGATTGTATCGTCAATTTTGAAAGACGGCTGACTGTCAACGTACACAACCAGACTGCCGGCTGCCAGATCACCCAGTCGCTGGAAACGACCGGTCAGCGCCATGCTGACAAGCCCGGCGACATAGAACAGTGGCAGAAAGTCAGCGGCGCGCAACAAATTGCGAATCACGGAAGCACTCCAGCCAATGGGGGTGAAGTCTTCATTCACGACACGCAGCCCCATTGTTTTTTTACCTGGGGTTTGGCCACCTTTAAACACTTCAAAAAAGACCGGATAAAACCATTCCAGCAGGAAAGTGAAGATCAGAAACAGCCCAGTTCCCAGCCCGCCCAAAAATTCGGAAATAATCGCGAGCACAACATACACCAGCCCACGCCAGCCGAAATCTATCAAATACGCCAGAATACGGGGGACAGGCCCGGCCATCGTTTGGACAAAATCGATACCTTCGGGCGTTTCGACACTGCAGTGGTTATCAAGCAGCCTGGATGTCTGCATGCGATCTACCGCCGGCTTAGTTGCGCTGGTCGATATTCTGATTAATCTTGTAGTTCAGATACAGAACGTTCAAGAAGAAGGTCAGGATCGGGCCGCACCAGGTCGGCTTACCAGCGCTCTGAGTCACGCGGTTAAGACGGTTGCGGAATTTGAAAGCCCAAACGATGAACATGATGGAGCTGACCAGGCTCAGCACACTGCTGACCACGGCCAAAACACCGGCACCGTCGGTAACAAAGGAGACCACCAGCGACAGCGCCATGTTAGCGACATACAGCACGACCGCTGCACTAACAAACCCCTGCGAAATGCGGTCAGAGGAGACCTTGTTCAGCTGCTTGGTACGACTGTACAGCCAGTAGATACTGTAAATACCCATAGTAATGATCGACAGGCCAAATACAGCCCAAGTGCTGAAACGGGTAAATACGGACAGGTCGCCGGCGGCATGCTGGACTTCCAGTTCCGCTTCAGGTGCTACGTAGGGGTTGTCTACAACTTGGTTCATGATTCTTCCTTAAAAAAGTACAGTTGAGTCTCGCTGCATGAGGCCATCCAAGCTTGGCGCGAATCCTATCCCAGGCACTAGTGTTTGCCAATAGGGAAAAGTCCTCGGCATGGCATTCCCCCTGCGCCAAGAGTAGAATCTTGGCTGTTTTTTAACCCCAAATTACAGGCATATTGATGGCTCAGTACGTATTTACGATGAACCGCGTGGGCAAAGTGGTACCGCCCAAACGTGAAATCCTCAAGGATATCTCTCTGTCCTTCTTCCCCGGCGCCAAGATCGGTGTGCTTGGCCTGAACGGTGCCGGTAAATCCACCCTGCTGCGGATCATGGCGGGTGTCGACAAGGACTACACCGGCGAAGCGCGCCCCATGCCCAACATGAAAGTGGGTTACCTGCCGCAGGAGCCGGAGCTGGACGACAGCAAGACCGTGCGCGAAGTGATCGAAGAGGCCGTATCGGATGTAAAGAACGCACTGACCGAGCTGGATCAGGTCTATGCCGCCTACGCCGACCCGGATGCGGACTTTGATGCTTTGGCCAAGAAGCAGGCCGAACTGGAAAACCTGATCACTGCGAAGGACGGCCACAACCTGGATCAAGCACTGGAACGCGCCGCCGACGCCATGCGCCTGCCCTCTTGGGACGCCAAGATCGAGCACCTGTCCGGCGGCGAACGCCGCCGTGTGGCCCTGTGCCGCCTGCTGCTGGACCACCCAGACATGCTGCTGCTGGACGAGCCGACCAACCACCTGGATGCCGAGTCGATCGCCTGGATCGAACGCTTCCTGCAGGAATACACCGGCACCGTGGTGGCGATCACCCACGACCGTTACTTCCTCGACAACGCCGCTGGCTGGATTCTGGAGCTGGACCGTGGCCACGGCATCCCCTGGGAAGGCAACTACTCCAGCTGGCTCGAGCAGAAAGAAGCCCGTTTGGAACAAGAGGCCAAGTCTGAAGCGTCTCACCGCAAAGCGATGAAAGCCGAACTGGAGTGGGTACGCCAGGGAGCCAAAGGCCGTCAGACCAAGTCCAAGGCGCGTCTGAAAGCGTTCGAAGAGATGAACTCCCGTGAATTCCAGCAGCGTAACGAAACCCAGGAGATCTACATTCCGCCGGGGCCACGCCTCGGTGACAAAGTGATAGAGTTGCACAACGTCACGAAGTCCTACGGCGACAAGCTGCTGTTCGAGAACCTGAACCTGGCCATTCCGCCGGGCGCCATCGTCGGCATCATCGGTCCCAACGGTGCCGGTAAGTCCACCCTGTTCCGCATGCTGACCGGGGAAGAACAGCCGGATTCCGGCGAGATCGAGATCGGCTCCACCGTGCAGCTGTCCTACGTCAACCAGTCGCGTGAACTGAACGGCAACAACACCGTGTTCCAGGAGATCTCCGACGGTCAGGACATCATCACCGTGGGCAACTACCAGACCCCGGCCCGTGCCTACTGCGGACGCTTCAACTTCAAGGGCTCTGACCAGCAGAAATTCGTCAAGGACCTGTCCGGTGGCGAGCGCAACCGTCTGCACATGGCCAAGCTGTTGAAGGAAGGCGGCAACGTGCTGTTGCTCGACGAACCGACCAACGATCTGGACATCGAAACCTTGCGTGCACTGGAAGAAGCGTTACTGGCGTTCCCGGGCTGCGCCGTGGTGATCTCGCACGACCGCTGGTTCCTCGACCGTATCTGTACTCACATCATCGCTTATGAAGGCGACTCCAACGTGGAGTTCTTCGAAGGCAACTACAGCGAATACGCCGAGGACTACAAGCGCCGTTTCGGCAAGGATCATCAGCCAGAGCGGATCAAGTACCGCCGCATGAGCTGATCCGCGTCTGATACAAAAAGGGCCACTGTCAGAAAATCTGTCAGCGGCCCTTTTTCGTTATGGCAGCGCTTCGGTTCAGCGCCGAAGATCAGTCAGCCTGACTGGACTCGGCTGCATCACCCGCCAGACAATAACGGTCACGCCCCGAGTCCTTGGCCTGATACAGGGCTTCATCCGCTCGTTGCAGCAGACCCGAGCGATCCTCCCCCTCGATAAGGGTGGCAATACCAATACTGGTGGTAAAACTCACCTCTTCACCGGTAGGCACTTTCAACCGGGTCTGATGGCAGGCAGTGCGAATTTGCTCTGCCAGCGATATTGCCTGATTCTGATCAGTCTCTGGCAGAGTCAACAGAAACTCTTCACCCCCAAAACGCCCGGCCAGATCCGTCTTGCGCTTGGCGTGATCCTTCAAAATACGGGCAAATTGCTTTAACACAATGTCCCCGGCAGCATGGCCGTGGTTGTCGTTAAAGCTCTTGAACTTGTCCAGGTCAAACAGCATCACCGTCAGAGGCGTACGATGTGTATGTGCCTCTTCAATGTCGCCGTCCAACTGATCCATTACCTGACGTCGGTTGGCCAGCCCGGTAAGGGGGTCACGTGTAGCCTGCCGGTACAGGATCAGCAACATGCTGAGCTGGTTCACTGACGCCCAGCCGGCAATCAGCCCCAGTACAGCCAGCAGCCAAAGATCGTTGAGCCCCGGCACCAGTCCGAACTTACCGGTCCAGAGCTGGGTTACCAGTTCCACCAACAGCACAAAGATGGCAAACCCGGCCACCTCGAACATGGTCAGCGGGAATATCGCCAACATGGTCATGATCATGAAGGGGAAAAAGGCGTACCCGGCCAATACCTCAGACGCAAACCCTTGCTGCAGCAGCACCATATTGCTCCAGGTCTGAAACACCGTCAGTACAAGTACCAGCAGTAAAAGACGAATGAGCGATATTTCGAGTCTATATGGATGAGAGAACCAGAGGCCCAACAGAAGGCAGCACGCGCTGGCAGCAAGACGGCCATAGGCGATGGTGCTACTGACCGCTTCAGGCAGGAGCAGCCAGTCGATCAAAATCCAGCCGCTTTGCAGCACCATTAACATCCAGGCGATCAGCCTTACACGCGTGAACAGATGATGACTGCGTGTGTGGTTGAAGTAGCGCGAGTGTCGGCCCGCTCTCAGCAGATCATTCATGACTTCGAACATACCTCGCCTCGGTAACTGTCGGTTACAGGATACGCCAGACTAGCGGAAGCTGTCACAGGTCATATTGATCTGGGGCAGCCGGGCTCCACAATGTCGACAGAGTGTAATACCATGCCTGAAGTAACTTCGATCAGCGAGGATTTCGAGCGTGAATACCAACAACGAACGCCGCCGCTTTACCCGCATCCCCTTTGACGCCGAGTGTGAACTGCACAGCGACAAGGGTTCGGCCGTGGTGCAGCTGGTCGACATCTCCCTTCGTGGCGCGCTGGTGGAATCAAGCCACCCTCTTCCTGTCGGCATGAATGACCACGTCAAGCTGCATCTGTATCTTGCCAATGACATCCTGATCGAAATTCCGGCCATACTCACCCACTCTCAGCCCCCCCAATACGGTTTCACCGCCGGCGAGATGGAGATCGACAGCATCACCCACCTTCGCCGCCTGGTTGAATTGAACCTGGGGGACGAAGCACTGCTGGAACGTGAGCTGGAACAGCTGCTGTCGGATGACGAGGACGCTCAGGCCTGATCAGATCGCATCCAGCGCTTCCGACAGTGTTTTGACTCCCACCACTTCCATACCACTGAGCGGCTCACGCGGCACATTCGCCAACGGCACGATTGCTCGCTTGAAACCATGCTTGGCCGCTTCACGAATTCGCTCCTGACCATTGGGCACCGGCCGAATCTCGCCGGACAGCCCCACTTCGCCAAACACCATCAACTCCTGTGACAGCGGCCGATCACGGAAACTGGACACAATCGCCAGCAACAGCGCCAGGTCAGCGCTGGTCTCCAGCACCTTGACCCCACCCACCACATTGACGAATACATCCTGATCGCCGGTCATCAAACCACCATGCCGGTTGAGCACCGCCAGCAGCATCGCCAGCCGGTTCTGCTCAAGGCCTACCGCTACACGGCGCGGGTTGGACAGGTGCGAAGTATCCACCAGCGCCTGCAGCTCTACCAGGAGCGGGCGAGTTCCTTCCCACACTACCATCACCACACTGCCGGGGCTGGGCTCGCTGCCACGGCTAAGGAAAATGGAGCTGGGGTTCTTCACCTCTTTGAGGCCGTTTTCCAGCATGGCGAACACGCCCAGCTCGTTGACGGCTCCGAAACGGTTCTTGTGGCTGCGAAGCGTACGGAAGCGGCTATCAGATGATCCCTCCAGCTGCAACGAACAGTCGATCATGTGCTCCAGCACCTTGGGGCCAGCCAGCGAGCCGTCTTTGGTCACATGACCGACCAGGAACAGCACGGTACCGGTTTGCTTGGCGTAGCGGGTCAGAAACGCAGCGCTTTCGCGTACCTGTGATACCGAGCCCGGTGCCGACTGTACATCGGCCACATGCATCACCTGAATGGAGTCGATCACCATTACCTTTGGCTGCAATTCATTGGCCAGGTCACAGATGGTTTCTACCGAGGTTTCCGACAACATCTGCAGCTGGTCT
Source organism: Marinobacterium sp. BA1 (assembly GCF_041155135.1). Taxonomy (NCBI): domain Bacteria; kingdom Pseudomonadati; phylum Pseudomonadota; class Gammaproteobacteria; order Oceanospirillales; family Oceanospirillaceae; genus Marinobacterium; species Marinobacterium sp. BA1. The sequence continues at coordinate 3,629,089 of NZ_BAAFHC010000001.1, read as the reverse complement.
GCTTTCAACCCGAGTCGTGCCGCGCGCATCGCCACCTGTTGCAACGACTCCTCACCGGTGATGTACAGCGCGGGCATCTGCGCCACCAGATGGCACATGGTCTGCAGCAGCAGGGTACTCTTGCCCGCACCCGGGTGCCCCCCGATCAACACTGCCGAGCCCGGCACCAGGCCGCCCCCCAGCACCCGATCCAGTTCACTGCTGCCACTGGAAAAACGCGGCATCTCTTCCAGCGCCACCTCACTGAGGCTGACCACCTTTTTCTGCTTGCCGGCGCCTCCGGCATACCCCTCAAACCGATTGCTGCGGGCACCACCGGCATCAGAGCCCAAACGCACTTCCGTAATGGTGTTCCAGGCCCCGCAGGCGTTGCACTGCCCCTGCCACTTGCGGTAGTCGGCGCCGCAATCATTGCAGACAAAGGCGGTTTTCGGTTTGGCCATCGGGGTGTCTCCTGAAGCGTTAGGGTTTACACTGAGCATCTGTTCACGTGGACTCGATTGTAGCAAGCGGCGGTGTCTCGGGTCAGCCTCGGTCCCCGGACACCACCGCCGGATCAAAACAACAAGGAATCAATCCCAATGAAACTGGAAACACTCGCTCTGCATGCAGGTTATGAGACTGACCCGACCACCAAGTCAGCAGCCGTACCCATCTACCAGACCACCTCCTATGCATTCGATGATGCCCAGCACGGTGCCGACCTGTTCGATCTTAAGGTGCCAGGCAACATCTACACCCGCATCATGAACCCCACCAACGATGTGCTGGAAAAGCGTGTCGCTGCACTGGAAGGCGGAATCGCAGGGCTGGCCGTTGCATCCGGCATGGCGGCCATCACCTACACGGTGCAGACACTGGCCGAAGTGGGTGACAACATCGTATCGACCAGCGAACTGTACGGCGGCACCTACAACCTGTTTGCGCACACACTGCCGCGTCAGGGTATCGAAGTGCGCTTCGTCAACAAGGATGATTTCGCCGGACTGGAAAGCAAGATCGATGCCCGCACCAAGGCGATCTACTGCGAATCGGTCGGTAACCCTTCCGGCGGCATCGCCGACATCGAAAAGATGGCCGAAATCGCTCACCGTCACGGTGTACCGCTGGTGGTGGACAACACCGTCCCCAGCCCGTCACTGTGGCGCCCAATTGAACAGGGTGCCGACATTATCGTGACCGCCGCCACCAAATATATCGGTGGCCACGGTACCACCATCGGCGGCGTAATTGTCGATTCCGGCAAATTCCCCTGGGCCGAGAACAAGGAGCGCTTCCCGCTGCTGAACCAGCCGGATGTGTCCTACCATGGCGTGGTCTACACCGAAGCATTCGGCCCGGCTGCCTTTATCGGCCGCGCTCGCGTAGTACCGCTGCGCAACATGGGCGCGGCGCTGTCACCGATGAACGCCTTTATGCTGCTGCAGGGTCTGGAAACCCTTTCCCTGCGCATGGAGCGCATCTGTGAGAACACACAGAAGGTGGCCGAATACCTTGAAAACCATCCAGACGTCACTTGGGTAAACTATGCCGGCCTGCCCAGCCACAAGGATTACGCCCTGGCGCAGAAATACATGGGCGGCAAGGCATCCGGTATTCTCAGCTTTGGTCTCAACTCTGGCCGCGAAGGCACGCGCAAGTTCTATGACGCGCTGCAGATCTTCCTGCGCCTGGTGAACATCGGTGACTGCAAGTCGCTGGCCTCCATTCCGGCCGAGACTACGCACCGCCAGCTAAATGACGAGGAACTGAAATCCGCCGGCGTTTCACCGGAAATGGTGCGCCTGTCGATCGGCATCGAGCACGTTGATGACCTGATCGCCGATTTGGATCAGGCACTGGCTCAGGCCCACAACTGATTTGACACTCTGAACCGGACAGCCGGCGCACACGTAACAGTCGAAAACGGAGAACAAAATGAAACGTTTACTGACAACCCTGTGTGCCCTGCTGTTCGGACATTCCGCTTCGGCTTCAGAGCCCAACACCGATGCGCTCTATCACCACCAACTTAAACGACTGCATTCAGCCGAAGTAGTCGACCTGCGCGAACGCTTTGCCGGAAAACCCATGCTGGTGATCAACACTGCCAGTTTCTGCGGCTTTACCGGCCAGTTTGAAGGACTGGAAGCGCTGCATCAGCGCTACAAGGATCAGGGATTGATGGTGGTTGGCTTTCCGTCGGATGATTTCAATCAGGAAGCCAAAAACGAGGAAAAAAGCGCCGAGGTCTGCTTCGTCAACTTCGGCGTGACCTTCGACATGTTCAGCCCGATTCACGTCAAAGGCGACAACGCCCACCCCCTCTTTCGTGAAATTGCCCGCCAGAGTGGCACCCCGCCGCGCTGGAACTTCTACAAGTATGTGATCGACCGTGATGGCAAAGTCACGGCGGCATTTTCCAGTATGACATCCCCTGACAGCGACAAACTCATAAAAGCGATTGAGGCGGTGTTGTAAGGCCGGTACCTGCATGCCCATTTACGAAATGACCACTTGATATAGTCACATATTGTTTCTATGCTGCAGCAAAAAGCCCTTCAATAACGGTTATCCCTATGCAGCACGAAGCCACCAAATCCGAATTCAAGGCCAAGGCACTTGAGTTCTTTCGCCAAGTGGAATCCTCTGGAGAAGTACTGGTCATTACCGACCGCGGTCACCCCACGATAGAAGTGCGACGTTTCCGCTCGGACAAACGCACGCCACTGGAAAAACTGCGCGGCAGTATCGTCGAATATCATGACCCCGAAGAACCCATTGCCAGTGACGACTGGGAACTGTTGTCATGATTGTGCTCGACACCCACGTTTTGATCTGGTGGGTCAGTGGAGATCAGCGGCTGTCAGAAACTGCCAAAACAGCCATCGAGCAGGAATTGAAGCGCAGTGACGGGCTTGTTGTGGTGTCCGCCATATCGGCGTGGGAAATAGCCATGCTGGTTTCGCTGGATCGTCTGGTACTGACCATGAGTGTGGATGACTGGCTGGCGACGGCGCAAGAAATTGACGGCCTGCGCTTTGAGCCGATTGATATTGCGGTCAGCATAGAGTCAACGCGTTTGCCCGGAGCATTTCACAAGGATCCGGCCGATCGCATGATTGTGGCCCTGGCACGTCACCTGAATGCTCCACTCGTAACAGCCGATGGCAAGATTCAGGCGTATAAACACGTAGCGACGATTTGGTAGGGCTCCCCCATGGATCCCGCTGAATAAATTTCCCATAATGTCGGCTCTCTGTTTTCAGCAGCACAGGATTCCGTGTGAGCCTCGACTTTGCCACTCTTTCACAACTGCGCAGATCCCATCCCGGCTGGCGGCTGCTGGTGGCCGATCATGCCCCGCTGGTGGTCAGTTTTTTGCAGCAGGCGTTTATCAAACCCAATGTGCGTGTGATGGCACAGACGGAGTTGGAATCACGGCTTGAAGACCTGCTGTTCCAGCTGCGTGAGCGCGAAGGCGACAAGCTGTTTCCGCGCAGCGCCCGTGAATATCTGGACGACTGGGCGCAGCACGACAAGGGCTGGCTGCGCAAGTTCTACCCGCCGGCGTCCGATGAGGCCCACTTTGACCTGACCCCCGCCACCGAAAAGGCGATCGCCTGGCTGGAATCACTGACCCAACGCGAATTCGTCGGCACCGAATCGCGCCTGTTAACCATATTCGAGCTGCTGCGACAGATGATATCGGGCACCGAGGCCGATCCGGATACCCGCATCCGTGAGCTGCAGACGCAGCGAGACGAGATCGACCGCGAGATCGAACGAGTGCAGGCCGGTGATTTCAAGCTGTTGGATGACACCGCCCTACGCGACCGCTTCCAGCAGGTCAGCAGTACCGCACGTGAGCTGCTGAGCGATTTCCGCGAAGTGGAGCAAAATTTCCGCCAGCTGGATCTTCAGGTGCGTGAGCAGATCGCCACCTGGGAGGGGCGCAAGGGCGAGCTGCTGTCACGCATTTTTGGCGAACGTGACGCCATCTCCGATTCAGACCAGGGACGCAGCTTCCGTGCCTTCTGGGACTTCCTCATGTCGCCGGCCAGTCAGGACGAACTGACCGAACTGCTGGAAAAAGTGTTTGAGCTGGAGGCGGTGAGCAGTTTCGAGAAAGACAAGCGACTCAAGCGCATCCATTATGACTGGCTGGATGCCGGCGAGCACACCCAGCGCACCGTGGCACGGCTGTCACAACAACTGAGGCGCTACCTGGACGATCAGGCCTATCTGGAGAACAAGCGCATCATGCAGATGCTGGATGGTATCTCGGCCCGGGCCATGGCGGTGCGCGAGCAGATACCCACAGGGGATTTCTTCAGCATCGAGATGCCAAGCGCCGATATCCAGCTGCCAATGGAGCGTCCGCTGCACAACCTGCCGCTCAAACCGGTGCTGGATACCGAGATCGAAGTGGCCGACAGCAGCGAGATCAGCACCGATGCGCTCTACAACCAGATCAATATCGACAAGCAACGCCTCAAGGCGCAGATCCGCCAGTGCCTGCAAACCCAGCAGCAGGTCAGCCTGACCGAGGTGATTGAGCAGCATCCGCTGCAGTACGGGCTGGCCGAGCTGGTGGCCTACCTCTCCATTGCTGGCAGTGACCGTCATGCCCTGTTCGATGACAGCCATCAGGACCGGATCCGCTGGCAGGACGAAGATGGACTCTGGCGTCAGGCGCAACTCCCCCGCATCATTTTCATCAGACCTTGAGTAGAGAATTAAAGCGATGACCGACACCGAACCGAACAACGCACTCTCCCTGGTACTGATCAACCTGCTCAAGGGGGTGCTGTATCAGGAGCAGGACCCCAAAACCTGGCAGCAGCTGATGAACCTGCAAGCGCAGGTGCGCGATTACGTCAGCGTTCTGGGGCTGGAGCTGATGCTGGACGAGGCCGAAGGCTTTGCCTGGCTGCGCACCCGCAACACCGACGAGGGCGATGCCGAACTGCCCCGGCTGGTCGGTCGGCGCCAGCTGTCCTATCCGGTCAGCCTGCTGATCGCCCTGCTGCGGCGCAAGCTGGCCGAATTTGATGCCGGTGGCGGCGATACCCGTCTGATTCTGTCACGCGATGATATCGTCGAGCTGATGCGTACCTTCATGCCACCCGGCTCCACCGAAACCCGTCTGGTGGATCAGATCGATGCCCACCTGAACAAGGTGATTGATCTTGGCTTTGCCCGCCGTCTGCGCGGGCAGGAGCAGATGATCGAAGTCCGCCGCATCCTCAAGGCCTTTGTCGATGCCCAATGGCTGGAAGATTTTGACCAGCGTCTACAGGCCTATCAGCAACACATCAGCCCCGATGCCGAGGAGACCCACTGATGCAGGAACAGCTACTCGATTTTGCCGCCAGTGATGAACTGGCCGGGTTCCGTCTGCATCGGCTGGAGGTCTACAACTGGGGCACCTTTGACAAGCATGTCTGGTCGCTTGCGCCCGGTGGCCACAACAGCCTGCTCACCGGCGATATCGGCTCGGGCAAGTCCACGCTGGTGGATGCCGTCACTACCCTGTTGGTACCCGCGCAAAAAATCGCTTACAACAAGGCCGCCGGTGCCGACAGCAAGGAACGTACCTTGCGCTCCTATGTGCTGGGTTACTACAAGTCCGAACGCAACGACAGCGGTCACAGCGCCAAGCCGGTGGCACTGCGCGATCACAACAGCTTCTCCGTTATCCTCGGTCACTTCCGCAACGAGGGTTACGATCAGGACGTGACCCTGGCGCAGGTGTTCTGGTGCCGTGACACCGGTAGCCAGCCACAGCGCTTTTATATAGTCGCTGACAAGGTGATGAGTATCGCCGCCGATTTCTCGGGCTTTGGCAGCGACATCAACCAGCTGCGTAAACGCCTGCGCAACCAGTCTGCTATCGAAGGGCCGTTTGACGCTTTTCCCGCCTATGAAGCCGCCTTTCGCCGCCGCTTCGGCATCGAGAACGCTCAGGCGATGGAGCTGTTTCACCAGACGGTCTCGATGAAATCCGTCGGCAACCTCACCGACTTTGTGCGCGAGCACATGCTGGAAGCCTTTGATGTTCAGGCTCGCATTGAGGCCCTGATTGGCCATTTTGAAGACCTCAACCGTGCCCACGAAGCCGTGCTCAAGGCACGGGATCAGGTGGAGCGCCTTTCGCCGCTGATCGCGGACTGCGACCGTTACCACCGCGTCAGTGATCAGGCGCAACACTGGCGCGAGTGCCGCGAAAGCCTGCAGCCTTATTTTGCCGCGCTCAAGGCCGAACTGATCGAAAAGCGCCTGGGCAACCTGGATGCGGACGCTCAACGACTGGATGCCCGTATCGCCCAGCAGACTCAGCAGCTGCAGCAGCAGCGCGGTGAACGTGACCAGTTGAAGAACGCCATTGCCGCCAACGGTGGTGACCGGCTGGAACGGCTCAAGGCCGAACTGAACGAGCGCAATCAGGAACTGAGCAAGCGCCGCAACCGCGCCGAGCGCTACGCCCTGCTGGCCGAACCTCTGGGGCTGCCCACCACGCCAGACCTGGACAGCTTTATCGCCAGTCGCCGACAGGCACAGCAACAGCGCGACGAGATCGATCAGCAGGAGGCCCAGTTACAGAACGACCGCACCGATCAGGCCGTCGAACTGCAGCAACTCAAACAGAGCCATCAGGCCCTGAACGAGGAGATAGCCTCGCTGAAGCAGAGGCGCAGCAATATCGACTCGCGCCAGATCGAGATTCGCCATCTGCTATGCGAGTCCCTGGACGTGGACGAAAGCGAAATGCCCTTTGCCGGTGAGCTGATTCAGGTGCGCGAATCCGAGCAACAGTGGGAAGGGGTTGCCGAGCGCCTGCTGCACAACTTCGGCCTGTCGCTGCTGGTGCCCGAGCATCTTTATCCACAGGTGGCCGAATGGGTTGACCGGACCCGCCTGCGCGGACGGCTGGTGTACTACCGTGTCCGTACTGACCGCACCCTGGCACCGGCTGCGCCCCTGCCGGACTCCCTGGCCGACAAACTGGAGATCAAGCCCGGCAGCGAGTTTTATCCCTGGCTGGAACAGGAACTGAGCAAGCGTTTCGACCATATCTGCTGTGAGTCGCTGGATCGCTTTCGCCGCGAGCACAAAGCCATCACCCTGGCCGGGCAGATCAAGGCCGGTGGCCAGCGTCACGAGAAGGACGACCGCCACCGTCTGGATGATCGCAGCCGCTATGTACTGGGTTGGAGTAACGAAGCCAAAATCACCGCACTGGAACAGCAGGCGGCTACACTTGAGCGCAGCATGCAGGGCATCGCTGCTCGCCTGACCGAGCTGCAACAGCAGCTGCGTGCGCTTGGCAATAACAAGTCCCTGCTGGACAAGATTCAGGAATTTACCGATTTTGACGAGTTGAACTGGCAGCAGCTCGCCCGCCTGATAGAGGAGCTTAGTGGCGAGCTCAAGGCACTGGAAGCCAGCTCAGACCAACTCAAAACCCTGACCGCCCAGCTCAATACCCTGGAAACCGCCATCGGCGAAACCGAATCGGCGCTCGACAGCTTGAAGGCGGAGCTGACGACCAACAGAGTCAACCGCGAACAGGCACAGGCCCTGCTCGACAGTTGCCGTGTGGTGCTGGAGCCCTTTGCTGCCGAGGTGCTGGCCGCCATTCGAGCCGAACTGGACCCGCTACGAACCGAGGCTTTGGGCGAACACCGGCTGACCGTGGAGGCCTGCGACAACCGCGAGCGTGACCTTCGCAATTGGCTGCAAGCCAAAATCGACAGCGAGGAGCGTCGCCTGAAAGACCTGGGTGAACGCATCGTCAAGGCGATGGAAAACTACCGCCACGCCTACCCTCTGGAGACTCAGGAAGTGGATGCCCGCATCGAGGCCGCCGACGAATACCGGCAGATGCTGACCCAGCTACAGGCCGACGACCTGCCCCGCTTTGCCGAACGCTTCAAGGCGCTGCTGAACGAGAATACTATCCGCGAAGTGGCCGGTTTCCAGTCCAAGCTGAAAAGCGAACGCCAGACCATTCAGGAGCGAATTGAGCGCATTAACCGCTCACTGGCCGATATCGAATACAACCCGGGGCGCTATATCCTGCTGGAGGCCCAGGCCAACCAGGATGCGGATATCCGCGACTTCCAGCAACAGCTGCGCGCCTGTACCGAAGGCAGCCTGACCGGATCGGAAGAGGAGCAGTACGCCGAGAACAAGTTCCTGCAGGTCAAGGCGATCATCGACCGTTTCCGCGGTCGTGAAGGCACCACCGAGCTGGACAAGCGCTGGACCCGCAAAGTCACCGATGTACGTAACTGGTTCCAGTTTGCCGCCTCCGAGCGCTGGCAGGAGGATAACAGCGAACACGAGCATTACACCGACTCCGGCGGCAAATCCGGTGGCCAGAAGGAAAAGCTGGCCTACACCGTGCTTGCCGCAAGCCTGGCCTATCAGTTCGGGCTGGAATGGGGGGCGGTGCGCTCGCGCAGCTTCCGCTTTGTGGTGATCGACGAAGCCTTCGGTCGCGGCTCAGACGAGTCGGCGCGCTACGGTCTGGAGCTGTTCCAGAAGCTCAACCTGCAGCTGCTGATCGTCACCCCACTGCAGAAGATCCATATCATCGAACCCTATGTGGCCAGCGTGGGCTTTGTCCACAACCCCGAAGGGCGCGACTCTCAGGTACGCAATCTCAGTATCGAAGAGTATCAGGCGGAGCGTGACGCACACACCTTATGAGCTGGACAGAACTGGACGAGATCAAGGCGCGGCTGAACAAGGCTTGGGCCAAGGGCAAACTGTTGCGCTCGCCATTGGACAACTACGATGGCTGGCCCCTGCGCTACCCGCTGCGTCACCCAGCGGCAGGTGAGCTCGGCAGCCGTTTTGCCGAGGCACAAAAATGGGTGCAGCGCTGGTGTGCCCATGAAGAAAAACACGACTTCCAGCTGGAGTGGCGTGACATCAACTCCCGCGACATCGGCCGCAACGAGCTGCCGGTGGCAATACAGTTTGACTACCCCGAAGATGCACAGGCATTGATCGGCAAGCGCCGTGCCGGTCGGGACTATACACGGCTGTGCGAGCAGATCACCACATCCTGCCCGGATCTGCTTGACTGGTGCGCGCGCAAACCTCTGGCCGTGCTTGAGCTGCAGCCAGCCTGGCCCCGGCTGCTGCACGTTATCCACTGGCTGCGCCAACACCCGCGCCCGAATGTGTATATCCGCCAGCTGGAACTGCCCTGCGTGGATACCAAGTTCATTGAAAGCCACAAGAAGGTGCTGGGCGAACTGCTTGATGAAGTTCTGCCCGCTGGGCAGATCGACAGCGATGCCCGAGGTGTCAGCGGTTTCGAGCAGCGCTACGGATTTCTCAACAAACCCGCTCAGATCCGCTTTCGCCTGCTCGACCCCAGCCTATATATACAAGGGATGAGCGACCTGCAGATCCCGGTAACGGATTTCGCCAAGCTGACATTGCCAATACAACAGATTGTGATCACTGAAAACGAGATCAACGGCCTCGCCCTGCCAAACATGCCCGGTGCAATGGTCATCTTCGGGCTAGGCTACGGCCTGGACAGTCTCAAACAAGCCAACTGGCTGGCCGACAAGACAATTCATTACTGGGGCGATCTCGACACCCACGGCTTCGCGATGCTGGACCAACTGCGCAGCTACTTCCCGCAGACCCAGTCATTGTTGATGGACCGCGCCACCCTGCTGGTTCACGAACCGTTGTGGGGCGAGGAGCCCAAACCGACCCGCAAGCGGCTGTCACGGCTGACTGATCACGAGCAGGCGTTGTATGAAGATCTGTGTCTGGACCGGCTGGCACCGGCCCTGCGGCTGGAGCAGGAAAGGATCGGCTTTGAGCATGTGAAGGCGGCACTGGCGGGTTTACGGGGCGGTACCTAAGCCCGCAGCAACCTGTGCTGCAACAGTGATTGCATGTCACGGCGTCCATCCGCTATCAGCATCACATACACCTTGTCATCCATCACCCGATAGATGATGCGGTAGGGTTTGAAATAAATTTCACGGTATTCACGCAGGCCTATAACCACCAACTCTTTTGGACAAATGCCCCGTTGAGGGTTGCTTGACAACGAGATGAGCGCTTCTTCGAGCTGATCGAGTACATAGTCTGCCTTTTCGGGCATATCATGCTGCTCGATATAGCGATGCAACTCATCCAGATCAAACGCTGCATCACGCGTCAGCATTACCTGATATATCATCAGCGGCTCGGTCTTTTTTCACGCAGCCGACTGATCACATCCTCAACAGGCTCAACGTCTTCCTGCTCAATCTGCCGTGTTCCAAGTGCAAGAATCTTGAGTAACGCCATCGTCTCCTGAGTTTGTTCATAGCTGTCGATTCCCTGAATAACCGCCTTGGCTTCACCATTTTGGGTAATCACCAGTGGCCCTCCTTGAGAGTCCAGCATACGAACAACCTCCGCTGCATGCGCTTTGAAGTAGCTGATGGGCTTGATATGCGTTGAAAGTTTCATGACCACCTCCTAATAAGACCAAATATAGTACTTTATTAAGTCCATCAGTCAACTACACCCAGCGCCGCGTCCCACGGCAATAAACCTCATACTCATCACCAAACAGTTCCTGCAGCACTCGCTCTTCCGGCCGGATCTGAAAGCGGGTGATATAGACCACAAACCCCGCCAGCCAGAGCGGCGACAGCAGGTGCCCGAGTTGCAGCATCCATGCGATCAGCAACAGCAGCAGCGCCAGATACATCGGGTTTCGGCTGAGCTTAAACACGCCGTAGGCCACCAGACAGCAGGTTTTTTCAGGGCAGTGCGGATGCACCGTAGTGCGCGCACGAAAGCAATGTAACACCGCCAAGGTACCCATAACACCTGCCAGAACCACCGGAACCAAAATCCACAGCAGCGGCAGTTGGAACAACACCCCGCCCGGCCAGAGCCAGGCACCAAACCAGCCAAGACCCGCTGCCGTCAGGAACACCAGCGGTGGCGGTATCAGCAGTTCAAGCGGGTGTTGTTTGCGCATGCTTTATTCCCTATTCGATACAGTGTGATTCGACCGCTGATCTCTGGCTTGCTCGCTCAAAAGAGATACCTCACCATTACGGGCTATACCATAGGTCTCAAAATCCTGCGCCAGATAAAGCGTGCCGCTGTAATGATGTGCCGCATCTGCACGCAGCAGCTCGATCGACAGATCGCGCGGACGCCTGGGCCTGAGCAGATAACGCGGGCTGAAATGGGTCAGCAGCAGCGCCGGGATAGCGCGCGCCTCGGCGAAGCGTGCCACCCGGGCAGCACAGCTGTGCTGCGGCTCAGATCCTACCTGCTGCAGAATCTCTTCAGTATAGGTCGCCTCATGCACCAGCAGCTGCACGCCCTCGCAGGCCTCACCCAACAGTTCAGGTTGGTCGTTGTCACCGGCGACCACCACTGCCCGCGCAGGATACGAGGCGATGCAGTATTCCCGCCCATCCAGCTCACGACCATCGGGTAACGTCACGTGCTCGCCCTGCTGCAAGCGGCCATACAACGGCGATGGCATCACCCTTTCTGTCTGCAGACGCTCGGTATCCAGCCGTACCGGGACATGAGCTTCCTGCAGCCGATAGGCCCAGCTCTCGGTACGATGGCTGAGTTCAGTCGCCGTGATGCTGAAGCCACCCCGTTCCAGCTCCAATGTACGGGATACCTCAACAAACTCCAGCGGATAGTCGATGCGCAGCTCGGTATGCTCAATCACGGCCTGCAGATAACGCCAGACCGCCGCCGGCCCCACCAGTGTCAGCGGCGCCGTACGTCCATTCAGCTGACAGGATGCCAGCAGCCCCGGCAAGCCGTAACAGTGATCGCCATGCACATGGGTGATCAGAACCGCCTGCAACTGCAGCGGTGACAGGCGAGTACGCAGCAGCTGATGCTGGGTCGCCTCACCGCAGTCCACCAACACCCACTGCCGCCCTCGCTCGGGCTGAATGGCGGTAGCACTGACATTGCGCTGTCGGGTGGGGGCACCGGATGAGGTGCCAAGAAAGGTGAGTTGCATGGGTTACTTCCCTGGGCCACCCAACCAACGCTCGACCCATTTGCGCACAGGTGAGCCGGCGCGGAACGCTTCCACTGCACCCATGCGGTAATGCTCGGTATAGGGCTTCAGGCCAGGGCCGAGCAAACGGTCATAGGGGCAGGTGTCTGTCGGATCAATATAGAGGATCGTCGCCGCGCCGTTACTGCCACTGTAGGCTTCAAGGCAAAACTGGATCACCGTTTCGCTGCTGCCGACCACCAGCACCAGATCATGTCGGGTCAATGAATTCATCAGGGTAAACAGGTCACGATAGACCGGCGCCACCTCACCGAAGAACACCACATTAGGCTTGAAGTGCGGCGGGTGAGCAACGTGATCAAACGCCTCATAGCCGATCGGTTGCACCTCATCTTCGGCCAGATTGACCAGCTCCAGCAGGTTGCCATGGATATGTACCACCTTCGAGCTGCCGGCACGTTCATGCAAATCGTCCACGTTAGTGGTCATCAACGTCACCCGATCGCCGTAGCATTGCTGCAGTTCGGCAATCGCCTGATGCGCGGCGTTGGGTTCTAACCCTTGCAGCGCCGTGCGGCGGGCATTGTAGAATGCATGCACAAGGTCGTAATTTTGCTCGAAGGTGTCGATGTGACAGACATCCTCGATACGGTGATTGTGCCAAAGGCCATCCGGCCCGGTGCGAAAGGTAGGTACTCCGGACTCGGCGGAAACACCGGCACCGGTAAAAATGATCAAACGCTTGGACATTGTTACCTGCTTCATGACCCGTTAACAGTGTTCAGCACCTGACGCTCCAGCTCGGCTGCCAGTGCCGGTTCGAGCTGCAGCGCGGTTGCCAGCTGGTTAAGCCAGGCACGTTCCATGGGGTTTTGTTCATCAATGATCGCGACACTGACCGCATAGATTTCACGCCGTGCCTGTGGCGAATCAGCACTGCGCGCCAGCGCATCGGCATCCAGCGGCGCATCAAATTGCTGCTGAATCCAGGCATGCAGCTCGTCATCCGGCCCCAGGCTTTCAATCTTGCCGGTCAACAAGGCGCGCTCGGCTGCATCAACATGACCGTCTGCACGGGCGGCCATTATCATCGCCTGCAGAATTTCAAGCCCACGCCGTTCCTGATCCGGCCCCTGCAGCTGCTCAAGCGGCTGCCCTTCCGGCTGGTTGTTGGCTGAAGGACTCGCTGCCGATGCCGGCGACTGGGACTGATAGTTCTGATATGCCTTCCACGCCAGCACGCCGACTCCTGCCAGCGCACCATACTTCAGCGCCTTGCCACCCATCTTGCGACCACGCTTGGAACCCACCAGCAGCCCCAGCGCACCGCCACCGAGCAGGCTCTTCATATCGATCCCACCGGCACCACTGCCGCCGGAACCGCCCTTGAACTGCGAAGCCAGCTGGCTAACCATTCGGTTAGCATCACCGCCCCCGGTAGAGCCGCCCTGACCACCGGAGGCCTGATTCATCAGTTGCTTCAGAATTGACATGGCATTCATAGGTTTTTGCGCGAGAACCCCGTTTCGGTCTGGCCGTTGGCCTGAAGTACGGGGTGGGATAGCACGGGGTTGAGCCCCACCTGTTCTCGCTCCTCCCTTTTGGCTTGCTATCTTGGGTTGGGGTTTGTAATGGTATGTGGATACACCGGCTGTTGTGATTTATCAACTGCAAAAGCAGAAACAGTCAAAGGCTTTATACCTGTACCCAGTCATCTCTTTCAAACAGTTCCACAGAGTTTTGCCGTGTGATGAAACAGGCACCAGCAAGTTGGTAAGCGCGATCGCAAAGTATTAGCTGCCTATTCGAGCAGCGAACGCACGGCGGGTAAGCCTTGGCTGGCTCACAGTTTTCTCAGCTGCCTGTGCGGCAGCGAACCAAATTGGCCGGAGCTGGCAAGGGTTCGCATTTTTCTCAGCTGCCTGTGCGGCAGCGAACTAGCGGTGCTGTGAGTGAGTGCTGATTGATCTTTTCTCAGCTGCCTGTGCGGCAGCGAACCACCAGTTTTTTAGCATCGCGCTCCCTGTCCTTTTCTCAGCTGCCTGTGCGGCAGCGAACTCTCGCCGCTGGGGTCTGAAAGCGTACAGCAATTTCTCAGCTGCCTGTGCGGCAGCGAACCTGCTGCACGGAGACAAGCTGATTCAATCTCATTTCTCAGCTGCCTGTGCGGCAGCGAACGCAGTGACTACCTGCCCTATCTGCTGTTGTATTTTCTCAGCTGCCTGTGCGGCAGCGAACTGGATGCATTCATCTGGCATCCCTTCAGGAAATTTCTCAGCTGCCTGTGCGGCAGCGAACCTGTTCTGAATGAGTCGTTTGGATTGCTTTCATTTCTCAGCTGCCTGTGCGGCAGCGAACATGATCGCAGCCTCGATCCGCCCCATCGCCTCTTTCTCAGCTGCCTGTGCGGCAGCGAACCTGCGCCTGCACTGCTGCGCGGGATGTGTCGGTTTCTCAGCTGCCTGTGCGGCAGCGAACGCGGATGAACTGGAACCTAAAGCGCTGATGATTTTCTCAGCTGCCTGTGCGGCAGCGAACTGCGCGGCTTTGAGACCATAGCGGACCTGTACTTTCTCAGCTGCCTGTGCGGCAGCGAACAAGAGTTTCAGTTCCAGAATTTCACGCTGAACTTTCTCAGCTGCCTGTGCGGCAGCGAACAAACCCACATCCTCGCAGCGTGAGATATCCATTTTCTCAGCTGCCTGTGCGGCAGCGAACAAAGCAGCATGCTCCCTCTAACGCCTGATTCATTTCTCAGCTGCCTGTGCGGCAGCGAACTTGTACCAGCGTGGCAGTTGCAGGGTGTACTGTTTCTCAGCTGCCTGTGCGGCAGCGAACGACCCCAGTACGGGTACCACCCAGACCGACCATTTCTCAGCTGCCTGTGCGGCAGCGAACGCTGATCTCTGCACATCCAAGCGGCCCCAGGTTTTCTCAGCTGCCTGTGCGGCAGCGAACAGCGAGTTGACCGTACAACCGGGCCTCGAAATTTTCTCAGCTGCCTGTGCGGCAGCGAACATGTGGACCTCGGCGACACGGGTGCGTTGCATTTTCTCAGCTGCCTGTGCGGCAGCGAACATCTCCTGCTCTAGCCTCTTTAGTGCCTGCTCTTTCTCAGCTGCCTGTGCGGCAGCGAACATAGTAATGCTTCCAGAACTGGCACTCGGATGATTTCTCAGCTGCCTGTGCGGCAGCGAACGTGCTGTTGGTGGCAGTCATTTCAATGTGGCCTTTCTCAGCTGCCTGTGCGGCAGCGAACCAGGTCTTCGGCGTCAAGGTACCGGCCCTGATTTTCTCAGCTGCCTGTGCGGCAGCGAACGAATTGGACCCAATGAACTCTACGACCCTACATTTCTCAGCTGCCTGTGCGGCAGCGAACAAGTGTGATGTTCATTCCGTGAATCCCCTGTATTTCTCAGCTGCCTGTGCGGCAGCGAACGGTTCATACCCATAAGGCTGCATTGCCAACCTTTTCTCAGCTGCCTGTGCGGCAGCGAACCCATATTACGGGTTTATTGCCGCCTTCGTTTTTTTCTCAGCTGCCTGTGCGGCAGCGAACATGGCCGAGCGCGAAGTAAAGGAAGGCGATAATTTCTCAGCTGCCTGTGCGGCAGCGAACAACGGCCTGACCGGTGGCATTACGCAGGTGAATTTCTCAGCTGCCTGTGCGGCAGCGAACATTGATGGCCTTAACATTGAAGGGGTTGAAAGTTTCTCAGCTGCCTGTGCGGCAGCGAACCATTTGTTGTGTCCTCGCGGAACCCCCAGAACTTTCTCAGCTGCCTGTGCGGCAGCGAACCTCACAACTCACCGTCTGATTCACTTCGCCCATTTCTCAGCTGCCTGTGCGGCAGCGAACTTACTGCTGGAACTGTCGCGGCTGCTGCCGCTTTTCTCAGCTGCCTGTGCGGCAGCGAACATGTGGACCTCGGCGACACGGGTGCGTTGCATTTTCTCAGCTGCCTGTGCGGCAGCGAACGATATCAATTTGTTCTCCAGGATCGTTTACCTTTTCTCAGCTGCCTGTGCGGCAGCGAACCGTATCAGAACATTGATACCGCGACAGGCGAGTTTCTCAGCTGCCTGTGCGGCAGCGAACATGGCAAGCACGCTCAATTCATGGATCAGGAATTTCTCAGCTGCCTGTGCGGCAGCGAACGGTCACGGTGGCGTTCACGTCTTGAGTCGGGTTTTCTCAGCTGCCTGTGCGGCAGCGAACCTCGTACAGCATGCCGATCAGGGATTCATCCATTTCTCAGCTGCCTGTGCGGCAGCGAACGCTGGTGAACTGCTCCAGCGGGTAAAACTCGTTTTCTCAGCTGCCTGTGCGGCAGCGAACGGCTTCTTTGTAGTCCTCTTCCCACAGTTTGCTTTCTCAGCTGCCTGTGCGGCAGCGAACCTTACGGCGCAGCACGATCCGATCAGGATTCATTTCTCAGCTGCCTGTGCGGCAGCGAACAACTCCCCCGGCCAGAACGTCGCCCCTGTACTTTTCTCAGCTGCCTGTGCGGCAGCGAACCGTAAAGCTGACGCGGTTCAATTTGAAGCTAATTTCTCAGCTGCCTGTGCGGCAGCGAACTGTTACGTGTTTTTATTTGAGACGTGCTACAGTTTCTCAGCTGCCTGTGCGGCAGCGAACTTGTCCTGAGGATGCTCGGGATACATCCACACTTTCTCAGCTGCCTGTGCGGCAGCGAACGGATACATCCACACGGCAGCGAGACGGCCCCGTTTCTCAGCTGCCTGTGCGGCAGCGAACCGCCGGCAGAGCCTGCACCACAAGGTCATGCTTTTCTCAGCTGCCTGTGCGGCAGCGAACCCGCTGCGGGCTCGCTCGCGTATACCCGCGATTTTCTCAGCTGCCTGTGCGGCAGCGAACCTGCTGCCTAAATGTGCACAGGCGCCGAGCAGTTTCTCAGCTGCCTGTGCGGCAGCGAACGGTCATTTGCCGCAGTTGCTGCTGCGATTCACTTTCTCAGCTGCCTGTGCGGCAGCGAACTAGAAACCTTTTTGATATCGTTTTAGGAGCCATTTCTCAGCTGCCTGTGCGGCAGCGAACCGCCACGCGGACGCCCGTCCGAATCTCCAATTTTTCTCAGCTGCCTGTGCGGCAGCGAACTTTGAAACTGGGAAGCATTTATCTCATCAACTTTTCTCAGCTGCCTGTGCGGCAGCGAACGTATTGGAAAACGTAACCACGTTATTTACCAGTTTCTCAGCTGCCTGTGCGGCAGCGAACCAGAAGCACATTATGCCGGGTACCAACCTGAATTTCTCAGCTGCCTGTGCGGCAGCGAACCACCCGGGCCAATTCGCCAACCGTCCCAGCCATTTCTCAGCTGCCTGTGCGGCAGCGAACCATCAGGCTCAGGATTCGGTTCAAACTCGACATTTCTCAGCTGCCTGTGCGGCAGCGAACTTACCTCTCGTTTGATATCATTTTGTTAACCATTTCTCAGCTGCCTGTGCGGCAGCGAACGCCGGGGCCGAACTACTGCCACTGGCCGGACTTTTCTCAGCTGCCTGTGCGGCAGCGAACGCGCCTCTATAATCGGTTGTTGTTGGGGTTTTTTTCTCAGCTGCCTGTGCGGCAGCGAACGCCCAGTCGTCTTCGCCCTTGAACTCTTTCTGCTTTCTCAGCTGCCTGTGCGGCAGCGAACCAACCTTCAGACGTTCATAGGTGCGGCCAATATTTCTCAGCTGCCTGTGCGGCAGCGAACGTTCAGACCAGTTATCCGGGGTCACTTCGATCAGTTTCTCAGCTGCCTGTGCGGCAGCGAACGTTCTCAAGCATCCTGCTATGTATCTATTACCTTTCTCAGCTGCCTGTGCGGCAGCGAACGGGGCTTCGGCTCCCTTTTTTATTCGGAGGGATTTCTCAGCTGCCTGTGCGGCAGCGAACACGGCAAGTTAATCGACACTATGATTACTCTCTTTCTCAGCTGCCTGTGCGGCAGCGAACTGAACTGTACGATTCGGGGGCGTTCTTCTGATTTTCTCAGCTGCCTGTGCGGCAGCGAACTGGAAGCCTGATTACATACATAAAGTGGAGAATTTCTCAGCTGCCTGTGCGGCAGCGAACCTCGTCTCGATGTTGCTCTTGATCTGATGAGCTTTCTCAGCTGCCTGTGCGGCAGCGAACCGGGTCAGTGCTGTTTTGCGCTCCCTTCCTATTTTCTCAGCTGCCTGTGCGGCAGCGAACACTGATCAGAATGGCTTTAATGGTCGTGTTCATTTTCTCAGCTGCCTGTGCGGCAGCGAACTACCAGGTGGTCCTGCGCCATCTCGATCTCGCTTTCTCAGCTGCCTGTGCGGCAGCGAACACTGCCGAAGCGGCCGGATAGGTCACGATCCATTTCTCAGCTGCCTGTGCGGCAGCGAACCTCTGGATGTGGGCAATACGAGGCTCTGCTGTTTTCTCAGCTGCCTGTGCGGCAGCGAACTTATCAGAAGAACGAGCGGTTGCCGTTGATCATTTCTCAGCTGCCTGTGCGGCAGCGAACGGTCAGCTCCTTATACTTGGGAATCTTCGGGTTTTCTCAGCTGCCTGTGCGGCAGCGAACGCCTGCAGGCTGAAGGGGCCAGCACCGTTATTTTTCTCAGCTGCCTGTGCGGCAGCGAACTAGGCGGTTCCGGTGGCGTGAGCGGGGATGCTTTTCTCAGCTGCCTGTGCGGCAGCGAACATCTCGCATGCGATCTCTTTCAGCCCGTTGCTTTTCTCAGCTGCCTGTGCGGCAGCGAACGTCGGCACTGTCGAATGTGCTCCACGGCAGCTTTTCTCAGCTGCCTGTGCGGCAGCGAACATCCTGATTCTGGCAGGTGACATTGCCGCTGATTTCTCAGCTGCCTGTGCGGCAGCGAACTGTTTGCCGTCCACGTTCTTGCTTATGTATTTTTTCTCAGCTGCCTGTGCGGCAGCGAACAAGAACAATAAATCTATAAACTTCTGATTTTTAAAGAACAAACATACAAATGCTCTCCTACCCCCTTTTTTCAAGGAGGCAGGTAAGTGTTTGATTTAACAGTGTGGTTTTCTTTACACCCGAAAAGGGTCAAAACCAGGGGATCGTTGCCTGCCGGCTTAACCCATAGGTGTTGAATTCAGCACTGGTTGGCTGTTCCCTCAGTTCACCCTGCTCTATAAACAGGGTGAAGCTCTGTTCCGTGCTTTGGCTTCTCAGGTGCACATAAGGCAGGTCCGGTCTGCGTTCCACATTATCGGGGATTGCAGCTGCCGCCTGCTCCCAGGTTTCGCCCTTGCGCTTCATTCGGCGTCGACGCAGACGTTCGCTGCTGGTTTTGAACTGCCGCCGCGAAACTGTCCGGTATTGCACCAACTCAGGGACCGACAGGATGTCCGAACACTGGATGTGGTCCGTCATGCCCCTCAGCCAATTCTGTGTCATCAGCTGCGATAGTGCAGCTTGATCCCCATGAAGTCGCAAGCGGTCTCCAAGTCTCCGAGGGGATTGGCTATAGCCCGGGAAGCTGACACCGATTTTACTGGACTCGAGCGTTACCAGTGCACGATGCAACTTCCCATAGAGTGCTCCCATCAGGAAACTGACCGGAAACTCCGGGTCCGGCAGGAGCCTGATTTCCAGATAGGCATCCATATCAACCGGCCTCCCCGAATACCCCGCCGCGAATCAGCGTTGCCATCACAAAGTGCTGGTCGCCTTCAGCTGGCGCGTTGTCCTTAAGTACCCAGTTATCCAGCAGGTTATAGAAATCCGCTTTCGCCTTGGGCTGGCGGTAGGCCTTGCCCTGGGTTGTCACCGATCCATAGGGCTCAACGGCAATTGGGCCAAGGTGAACGCCTTCATCCATCGGATACCAGGTATCAATGGTACGCAGGGCATTACCGACCTTCTGGGAATGCATCCCGGCGATGCCTTGTACCTGGTACAGGGTGCGACTTTT
Source organism: Marinobacterium sp. BA1 (assembly GCF_041155135.1). Lineage (NCBI taxonomy): Bacteria > Pseudomonadati > Pseudomonadota > Gammaproteobacteria > Oceanospirillales > Oceanospirillaceae > Marinobacterium > Marinobacterium sp. BA1. The sequence goes on along the minus strand of NZ_BAAFHC010000001.1, from coordinate 3,609,150 downwards.
GTCCCCCTTGCCTTTGTCCAGAATCAGCTCCTGTGACGGGAAAACTTCCTGACCGGCTCCAATACGTGCAAAGGCAGTCACTTCCAACAGAACATGCTGCTCACCCGCCAAACCAAATTCGATCAGTTCCGACAAGGCTTTCAAGCCCGCTGCGTTGTTGCCTGTTTTCTCAAAACCACGCATTGAGTAACTCAGCGCATCGAAGTCCCAAGTTTGTTCGCGCACACCCTGTTTGAGATGCGAAACCTGCACTTCTACTTCTTCTACGCCTACCCGATTACGCCACAGGAACCGGCCGTTCGCCAAGTTGGTTGCGTAGCGATGCGCCAGTGCCGCAAAACCATGCTGCTGCACATATCCACTGATCACCTCATTCAGCTTCTGCTGATAGTCGGCGTTGTTGCAGGCAGACGGAGTGCCGGCACCGGACAAAACGCGCAGGGTAAAACGCAGCATCAGAGTATCAGCTTCGCTCGGCAGGGTGGCCACATCGACCGTTTGCAGATTGGGGTTCTCAATCGCCGCATCCAGTTTGGCAGGGTCTTGGTCCTTCGTTTTCAACCGGTTGGAGATGGTTCCACGTACCGACTTTTCACGCACTTCAATGGGCTGCCAGTTGTCCGCATCCTGTCGGTTCGACCAGTTGCCTGCGAACATCAGCGCATCGGATACATCCAGCTTACGCTCGAATGCCAGTACAGATGCGGTCTTCAGGGTTTCTTGCTTAGCCATGTCAAAACTCCTTTTCTGCCTCACGCTGTGCAGTCTGTTGATAGTCGTTATTCAAGCGATAGGTGCCTGTATCCAGGTCATTATCCACATACCAGAGGAAGTCATTGAACGATTTGAAGCGGTGTGGACTGACCCACTGCCCGATGGAATAAATGCCTTCCACAAACCGGAAGGGGGTTGTTTGATCGCGGGCCGCTTCGACCTGCCCGGCGTCATACAGCTCCGACAGCGCTGCAAATCCAATGGGAATAGGCACCAGCCAACCGGGATGATCGCGGCGGATATACCATTCAACGCCTTCTTCAGTTTCACGACAGTCGTGATTCAGCCGCGACAGGTCAAGCCAGGCGTCCAAAAGATCCGCATCAGGGTCGGTTTGCTGCATCAGGTCTCGATGTTGCTGTAACAGGTCATCCCTGAGCACCAGCGCAAACCCAGGCAACAGTTGCTGCTTGAGACGGCGCAGCTGACGTTCCCTCACGTCCGGTGTCTCATCGACTCGGAGCAACCAGGGACTACGCTGTTTTTGTCCCGGCACCGGCGGCTGAATGGTACCCCCCGCTATACGTAACGTGGCAAGCAGGTCAGCCACCTGCTGAACAAAGGCTTGTGTTTCGTCCTCCCCACTCAGGCGCAGGTCTTTCAGATCAACTTCAAGCACCAGGCTGATGTCCAGATGGATACGCCCTTCTTCAACAATGGCGGCGGTCTTGCCGTCTTTACCCACAGGGTTGCGGGTCAGATGAAAGGCGCGGGTATAGCCGCCTTGCGTCACCTGTGCCTCATGCTGATGACAGACCACACCAATTCCGTTGAACGCCACATCCACATTGGCCGCTGCACATTTCCGTTCCAGTGCGTGCATCATGCCGACAAAGGCGGTCATGGCCGGGAAGCCCCAGGTAAATACCCCTGAAATGGCGTTGGCGTTCTGAATACGCAGCCGCGGCAGCACCAGTAAAGTATCGGGCTCAGACATCCAGAACCTCCCGCAAGGCATTCAGTTTTTTGTCGATACGACGGCTCCATTCACGGTGCTCGGCATCCCCTGCCGGGAGGCCCGACAGTACCTTGTTCACCTGATTGGCAAACCGGCTCTGCACCTCTTCCACCCAGTCGCCAAAAGTACGACGTGCCGCAAAATTCTCATCCAGCTCAACGCGCCAGGGGTCAAGCCACAGCTGTTCGGCCTCGACCAGCCGACAATCGGGATCAGTCGACCAGCCGGGCTCCAATTGATGCAGGTGAGCACTGAACAGGACCAGCTCCTCGATCAAGGCATCAACATAAGCATCAACCTGCATACGAGTATGTCGGTTGGCGGGCGGATTAATTTTAAGAAACCTAACCAGCCTCCCCATCAGCCAACGCGATTGTTTCTGGCGCATAAAGCGAGGGAAAACAGACTCAATCATTAACGGTGGTCTGTTATCACGCGAATGCCATAGAGGTGGCAAAGAAGCCAGAAGGTAATTGTTGCCGCCCCGTTCGCTGTTGAGCTGGGAGATATTTTGCGGCTTGGTGCCGCCAAGTTTCTGAGTAGCGGAGTTCGGGTAGTCGGCATGGCCCGTTACGAAAAGTTTGTTTTCCCTGCGCGCCTGGCGCGCGGCCTTGGCTTCCTCGCTAAAGCGGTCGTGCTGAATACGTTGAAAAATACGATGGGACAATGACGAGGGATAAAGCGGAGACAGAAGGTGAAAGTCTTCATTTCGTGTCGGTTCATCACCGACAAGCCAGTAGACCTGCTTGGCGCGGGTACTGGAACGGTCACCTCCCTTACCTTGGGTGATTGAGGCAAAAGCCTCCAAAAACTCCCGGGCTTTACCCGGATCTGCACTCAGGGCATCCAATAGCTCGGCGTTTTGTTCCAACGCCAGAGACAGGAGAGTCTGCCCCTGAAATTCCAGCTTGAGGAACTTGTAGACATCCAACGCAGCGGCATTACCCACCACATCGGTGGCATAGTCATCGCCCAGCAGATGACTGCCAACCCAGGGGGTATCCGGTAGGGCGTTGGGAGGAATAAAGAGATTCGTACCCTTGGCATCGGGGTGAACCGCCTTCAGGGTATGCGTCACCACCTGCAATTGCCCGACACGCCGTGCAGCATCTTCAATCCAACTGTCGAATCGGTACTGCTCCTGAAGCTCCGCATATTTGGGATCGTCAGGTTCGAGTTTTTCCAGCTTGGCAGCCAAGCGCTCATCGATGAACGCTTGCATCAACTGACGCAGTGTCTGCCCTTTTTCCTGAAGCATGCTATCCATAACATTCTTCCTTTGGGTTTGATAGCAGGTATGGCAAGATACCTACTTGTAGGTTGTAGGCAAATAGGTATCTTGTGCTTGTTGGTTTTTTAACCGTGGTGAACCCTTATTATTACGGAGCGATAACCAATCACTCACTTACCTCCTTGCTTGCAAACATGGCAAGCTCAGTTCTTTCCCGATTACTGTTGTTTAGCCAACGTCGACACTGGGGTGGTTGCCGCCGCCTCAGTGTTTTTACACTATAGTTTTGGGCTTTGATTAAATCAATATCCAAGTAAGCCTTAAGTCGCTATGCGAAATTACCAAAACTTGTTACTCTAATACTCTAGCTGAAAAAGCAGTTGAGAAAAAGTATGCCTTGGTCGCCAAGCGCACTATTATTCTGCCGCACAGGCAGCACTGGGCCGGTTTGATAACCGGCCCTCTTTATTTAACGCTTTTTCGTAAAACCCAATGCCGGGTGAAACACCCAACCATTGTCATTCTGATCCAGCGACAGCGTGCCGAAACGCCGTGCGCATACCTCGGGGCTCAAACCCATCTCGTCAGCCAGCAGTTCCAGCGCTTCGAGATAATTCACCACACCCCAGGTCACTATGCCGTCAGCCGCTTCAAGCTCGGTTTGATGAAACAAGTGATCCACCGGAATATAGATATCCCGGCGTTGGTGACGATTAAATTCAACCCGGTGCAGGCATGCATTCGCCCCCTCTTCGTCCGGTAACAACACCAGATCATCCTGTTGCGCAGGACTGTTACGGAAGCGCTGCTTGCGTTGCAACATGGCCGTGAGCATGGCACCGGATTGGCGGTAACAACTGGCGACGGAGAGCGGTTGTGTCACCCGGCTGCTACGTCGACGCCGATTGCCGCCGGAGGCCTCCTGGGCCTGAGGCTCACCCAGCATCTGCGCCTGCAGGCGGGCGTGTTCCAGATCGACCAGGTTATCGCGAGCCCGGAGTTCGTCACGCGGGCGTATACGGGGCCGGGCGTCGATCACATCCCGCTCCTCAGGATGCAGAATTTTTTCCAAATCATGACTGTTCAACAAACAGTCATAATCCTCGAATCCGGGGCGGCAGAATGCGGGTTGCCCTCTGCGTTCCAAAGCCCGCAAATTGGTGTGCATCAGGACGATATTGGGCGTTGCGCAGGTTTCCGGTCGGTGCCGGCGGACACGCCCGGCCAGCTGAATCAGCGAGCGCATGGAGGACGGCTCAACAATCGCCCAGTCATAATCGTGGTCCCGGCCAACCTCGGAAACCGGACTGGCCAACACGATAAAGAGCTGATCCTGTTGTGGATAAGCATCTATGCGCCGGCGGATATCCGGCCGATCAAAGACGGCGTGACTGTCCTGTCGATTCAGCGCTCCATCCAGTTGCTGCTCAATCGCGGAACGGATCAACAAGGGATACTGGGAGTGATAGACACAGAGATGAATCAACGTGCCGGTCTCGGCACCTATTCGGTAAATAGTCTTGGCGACGTCCACCAGCGGTTCGATATTAGCCATGCGGATCAGGCCAAAGCTAACCTTCTTGTCGGTGTGCGGGTCAAGAGTATGGTGACTTTTATGCAGACGCTGAGCCTGTTGCAACAGATCTCGCGCAAAGTTCTGGCGCAGCTCATCCTGCTGTCCCGACAGCAGCGATATCCGCGCCAGTTCTGCACGGCGACGTATCTCATCCTGCGCCAGCTTCTGGTGACGCTTCTCGACAAAGCCGCGATGGGCCTGTGAATAACTCTGCTCGTCCGGGCAGTCCTGGTGCAGGCGATCATGCTCATCAAACCAGGCACAGCAGATATTCACAGGCGTTCCCGGCTCGCCACGGTTGCGCTGATATTCTTCCCGCCCCGCCTTGTAGGCACGGAACAGCCCTTCGGAGAGTGACGGCGGCAGCGTTGCCGAAGACAGGAGAACACGGCTGCCCAACAAGCCTGACCAGTACACCAGCCGTGTCAGGGCCGGCAGGTCGTTCAGGTCAAAATCGTCGATTTCATCCAGCACCAGATCACTGCTCATCAGGCGCAGCATGGGGGCGATCTGATGCCCGCCGCGCTCACTTTCGGTCGCCGGCACCAGATGATCGACCGTACACACCAGTACCGGGGCCGAGATCAGCGCCTTGATGCGATCATCGTGTCCAGCCGTTTTCAGTACGGGATGCTCGGAAAAATTGCCTTCATAGACCACATGGCTGTCTTCTGGCACCAGTGATTGTGCCGATGCCGAACCACTGTTCTCGGCCTGAGCTTCATAAAATTCATACAGCTGGCGGCTGGCACTGCCACCCACTCTGACAGCTAGCTCATCATCGCCAAGGCTCAACCGGTCACGATAGGCCTGCCCGGTCTGCAGCGTCAGAGTTCTCAGCCCCAGCGCAACGGAGAAACGGGCGCCCTGCTGCGGGTTGGCCAGGGCATAGAGGATACGCCCGTTCGCCAGTGTCTTGCCGCATCCGGTCGATGCCATATTGATACCGAAAAAGCCCTGGTTGGCGGCTTTTTCCCTAAGCCCTTCGGCCAAATCGAAAGCACGATCCTGCCATCTGAAACGTTGGGCTTTGCTCCGCTGGCGGAATCCCTTGTGTCGCGCCAGCCGGGGCAGGTTGTCGCTTAGTGTGGGCAGGTGATAGCTGACACTGCGGCTGACTTTGGCGACCCCTAGCAAGTGCTCATCCAGGCGCTGGCACAGCTCTCCGCTTTTGCGCTCGGTGTTGGCATAGAGCGGATAATCGGCTTCGCCCCGTACACGGTCGCAGGATTTGGTCAGACTGGAATAGTGATGATCAGACAGCATCAACGACAACCGGGCCAGATGCATGACATAGGCGTTGTTCAACCAGCTATCAGCGGCACGATCCATGCGCTGCTGCAGACGCTGGGCATACTTTGCGGCCTGGGTACGCCAGCGCCGAGTGGCTACCGGAAGAGGTGCGTTAAACGTCCAATAGGGATGGATCGCCTTGAGATCGGTGTTGTCGTTGCGCTGATTCCACTGCGCATCGATATCCAGCAACGGCGCTTCAAGATCCTCGGATCTCAGCCCCTCAAGTTCGGGGCGACAGGGCAAGCGGTGATGGGTCAGCACCAGCCAGCCGATCGCCTGCGCCAGCGGCGGCAACGTCCGAAAGGGGTAGGCTTCACCATCGCCCAGGCCGTCTTTGATCAGCCCTGACAGCCAGGCATCGCTGGTGGCTTCCGTATCCGCCAGGCGGGACAGCCAGCCCGCATCGTCATCCGTGCCCACGAAAGACTGAAACAGGCGTAAGGATATCCATTCATGACGATAGAGATTGGCACCTTCAGGCCCCTTGCCCTGCAACCGCAGCTGGAAGGCGGCGCACGCCTTGCCGAGATCATGCAGCAGCGCGGCCATGGCGGCCAGCAGCTTTATATCCTCGGCGGTGTGCCAGTCATTTTCGTCCTGCTGCCGCAGAATGTTGCGCCGGGTGGTGTTGGTCGGCGCGGTGCCTTCAGCATTGAAACGACCGGTATCACCGACGATCCACATCAACTCGCTGTGGTCCTTGCCCCTGATCCAGTGACAGGCCACCGCCGTGTTTTTGCGTGCCGTTTTACGCAGCAATTTGCGCAGCGTGGCCAGGCCATCCCAAGTGATGGGCGTCTGCCAGGTGCGATCCCCTCTGCGTTCGGCAAACTGATCCAGAATACGGCGGGTTTCGGTCAATGCATTCTTGCTGCAACGGGAGATCAGCAGTACGTTCATGCGGTCGGTTTCCCGAGTGTTGTAGCAATCTCCTTGAGCGTATCAATCATGAAGTCCAGCGCTTCTGCACGGGTCAAAGACTCTATACATTGCCGCCGAAATTCTTGTTCTTCTTCCCCTTTCACCGCCGATAGAAATGCCTGTGGCAAAACCAGCGCATCCTTGACCAGATCGGCCACATCAAACACCAGCCCACCTCGGCGCGTCTTACCGTGCAACACGGCCAGCCCATGCGGCAAACCCAGTACCCAGGTTGCTGTAGCGCCCAGCCCATAAGCGAGATAGTTGCCATGATCTAGAAAACGGTTGGCCGGATCGGCGCCGCTGCCACGCTTAGCCCGAACAAAATCGCCGTAATCCACGGCCCGTGCCGCCAGTTTGAACAGGAGCTTGGTCAATCGAGCTTCTTCAGTCAGCAGTGCGGTGACATTGGGCGCTTGTTTGATGTTGTCACGGTGTTGGTCCAATACAGGCACCAGTTGCTCAGACGCAATCGAGAATCCCTGCTCTTTCAACGACCGGTTTTGCAGCCAGTGCTTCTGAAGTTGATTGAGTCTCGCCTGCTGGATCATCCTTGCTGCTTCCAGCCGTTTTTGATCATCAAACCAGAAGCCCACCCAGTGCTGCAGGTATTCAGTGGGCCGATACTCGCTTTGCGGTGAAAACCAGGCCACTTCAATATCCACTTCATTGGCACTGAACAGGGGTGTTCCGCCCCCACCGCAAAAGCCCACCAGAACTCCTGCCTTGGCCAGTTCACGCATGGCGGCCTGGGTGATGGAGGTGCCGTTGCCCAGTAATACGGTGGTGGTATTGGCGATGGGGATGTTCCAGTAGTTGGAACGTCGCCCCTCGTCGCTGACATATTCCACACGGCCGCCGTTCACCAGCACCCGGCAGTATTCCAAGTAGTAAATATTGGCGCGTTTGGAATGAAGAATGGTTTTTAGATCTGAAGGTGAAAAATCATCCATGTTGCATCCTGCCACCATTTATCCACAATTTTAAAATCATTCCTGCCGGTCACCTGCTGCTTGGCGAACAGTTGTACTTTCCAAAAAGTCCTTTGTTTTCAAGATGGTCATATCTTCTCCGTGACTCCTTGATCATCAATCATTTCATACTAGCCACTTTAACGGTCAGGCTACAGTCTCTTAGCCTCAAGATTCCCCCACCCCGGCCGATACCCGTCTATTATTTGATCAGAGCCCTCGAGGTTGTTATGAAAATCCAGTCTCCACCGACCCAGATCTATTCCTCTCGTCCACAGTCGGACCCGGTTGCCGGGCGAGGCAACGGCAAATCGCAGGATGCGACGCAGGTGTTGCTTGGAAAACTGGCCGAAAAGATTCCCGGCATGACGACCGAGAAGCTGTCCGGGCTGGATGCCCAGAACTTCACGCCTGACAAAGTGGCGGGACGCATCAGCGATTTCGTGGCGGCCGGTCTTGCGGCGGCCAAAAATAGAGGCGCCTCTGACGAGCGACTGCAGCAGATGTATGACGCGGCTTTGAAAGGTGTGGAGACCGGCTTCAAGGAAGCACGTGAAATTCTCGACAATCTCAATGTGCTGCAGGGTGATATCAAGACTCAGGTGGATGAAACCGAGCAGAAAACCTTTGATGCCCTGGCAGAGATAGCACCGGGAAGTCGGGATGCCGTAGCACAGGCAGTACTGGGTGCAGCCGAGCGGTATCGCAACGCCGAGGACATGTCACTGACCGTGAAGACGCAGGACGGGGACGAGGTAACCATCAACTTCAGCCGCAACCAAAGTTACGACGCCACCTATGGTGCCGGGGCCGACAGCCAGGGCAACTCGGTTGCGTGGATGGATGTGAGCCGCAGTGAAAGTACTCAGTACCAGTTTAGCGTTAAGGGCGAACTGGATGAGGGTGAAATCGAAGCACTGCAGCAGATGGTGCGTGATATTTCAGGCGTGGCCGATGAGTTTTTCAATGGCGATGTGCAGAAGGCGTTCGAGCAGAGCGCAGGGATTCGTTTTGATTCATCCGAGCTGAGTTCAATGGACCTCAGCATGAGTTACAGCCGTTCACTTTCGCGGGCTGCCAGATACGAACAGGTAGGCAACCTGGAGCAGCCGGCCGATAAACCGGGATTGCGTTTGGGGCAGTTGATGAAAGATCTGGCCGAGTCAGTGGGTGCGCCCTCACTCGGATTCCTGCAATCGCCGGCTCAGGCCGGACGCGACCTGATGACCGGTCTGGTCGAGCAGGACGGCCGTTTCTCGGATGCCATCAAGGAGCTGCAGGACAGCTATCGCAATAATCTGAAGCAGTTGCTGGATACGGTATTGCCGCTGAAGGCGGAGCCCGCCGCTGAGTCCGCTGCCGAAAACGGGTCAACCGACAAGGCTTGATCCCATCGGGCACACCTTGGCGGTGTGCCCCTGATCAACTTGCGTACAGCCGATCAAGCGCCTGTCGAATCCGTTTGACCGCCTGTACCGACTCAGCATTGTCGCCGTGAACACAGAGTGTGTCCGCCTCAAGCCTTACTTCAGAGCCCTCCAGCGTTGTAACAATGCCTTCTTGAGCCAGCCTCAATGACTGCTCCACTATGCGGTCCACATCGTGGTAGACCGATCCCTCCACCGAGCGCGGCACCAGATAGCCACGGGTATCGTAGGCACGGTCTGCAAAGGCTTCAAACAGCAGCGGCACGCCAAACTCGGCCGCAATCGTCTTAGCCGGACCATTGTCCGCCGTGGCCATCAGCATCAGTGGCAGGCTAGCGTCATAGCAAGCAACACCTTCCAGTACAGCGCGCAAAATGTCGTGATCACGCATCATGTCGTTGTACAGCGCCCCGTGGGGCTTGACGTGGTTCAGCGTCAGCCCGTGCGCACGGGCAATACCGGCCAGTGCGCCGGCCTGATACTGGATCAGTGCAACGATCTCTTGCGGATGGCACTGCATGCTGCGCCGACCAAAGCCGACCAGATCGGGGTAGCTGGGGTGGGCACCGATGGCGGTACCGACATGTCGTGCCAGCATCACGGTGCGTGTCATGGTGACCGGGTCAGACGCATGGAAGCCACAGGCCACGTTGGCCAGCTCCACCAGTGGCATCACCTGATCATCCAACCCCATGTGCCAAGGGCCGAAGCTTTCGCCCATATCGCAGTTGAGCAGCAGGCGTTTGGTATCAGTCATTCAGTTGCCTAACCAGATCAAGCAGTTCAGTCATGCTGTGGATATCGTTGCGTTGCAGGATCAGCTCACGCCCCAGCTGCAATGCCATCGCTTCACATTGGGCGCGCCGAGCCGCGTCTTCAATGGTTTCCAGGTCAGCCACATGGGCCAGGCCGATGGTGCGGCGGATCAGTTCGGTACCGGCAAAGCCCAGAGTGTCGGACCAGATCTGCAACATGCGACGTGCCTGCCAGTGCGGATTTTGCAGGCTTTCATCGACTGTCTGCTCCGCCATCAGGTGGCTGAACTCACGGCTGAATTCATGCCAAAGCTTGTCGATCTGAACCAGCAGCCAGTCACGCCAGTCCTGGCGCTCCTGTGCATCACCGGCCTGTTCATGCTGACCGCACCAATTCAGCAACAGATTGCCGATCACGCTACCAACATCAAAGCCGATGGGGCCGAAATAAGCAAACTCCGGGTCGATCACCTTGGTGCTCTGCTCGGTCACGAAGATGGAACCGGAGTGCAGATCGCCATGCAGCAGGGCTTCGGCCCGGTTGAGGAACGCATACTTGAGGTCGGCCACCTCGACCTTCAACCGATCATCCTGCCACAGGGCCTCGGCCGCCTTGCGCAGCGGCGGGTTGATGGCGTTGCGCTCGTGATCGCAGTAGGGATCGAGGAAGAACAGGTCTTCCGTGATCTTGCACAGGTCCGGGTTGATGAAGCGCTTCACCAGCGCCTTTTTCTGATGGGCATCCAGGTGCATGTCACTGGTGTGGAACAGCATGCGTGCCATGAACAGGCCCAGGTGCTGTGCCAGCAACGGCAGTGTGCGCCGCTCATTCAGTGCATGCCGCAGGTTCTGATGCTCGCCCAGATCCTGCATGATAATGGCCGCCAGATCATGTTCGTAATGGTACACCTCAGGCACCCACTCACCGGCGTGTTCGGCTTCCAGCACCAGCGATTCCGCCTCGATCCGAATCCGATCCAGCGACAATGGCCAGCCTTCACCAATAATGCGCACGTAAGGCAGCGCCTGTTTGACGATAACGCTGGCCCCTCCGGGCTCGGCCACGCGATAGACAAAGTTGATGTTGCCATCGCCGATTTCGGTCACGACCAGCTTGGCATCATCATTGAAAAGACGTGTGTGACGGCGAACAAAAGCGATAATGGCCGCATCATCCGAGAACTTGTGCTTCGTCATTGGGATTCCCGTAGCTGAAGTTTAATGGCCCAATTCTGACAAAAAACAGCGGGGCTGTAAGCGCCTCGGCAAGACTCTTTTATCTACGGGTTATAACGCTTAAGCTCTTCGCCTCTACTCACCAGCCGGATCTCACGATGAAAGACCTGATCTCCACCGCCCTGCGCTACCGCAACCATCGCCTTGAACTGCTGGACCAGCACCAGTTGCCTGACCGCGAGCTCTGGCTGCACTGTGATTCGGTAGAGGCAATGGTGGCGATGATCCGCAAGCTGCAGATTCGCGGCGCGCCATTGATCGGGATTGGTGCTTCGCTGCTGCTGGCGCACCTGGCGGAGCAGGGTTTAAGTGAAGATCAGCTGCGCGAAGCAGCCGCCACGCTACGTGAGGCCCGACCGACCGCCGTCAATCTGATGAACTGTCTGGACCGCATGCTTGCGGTGATGGATCAGGGAGCCGATGCACTGGTGGCCTGTGCCGAGAATCTGTTTGAGGAAGATGTAGCCCTCTGTCAGCGCATGGCAGAGCATGGCGCTGCCTTGCTGCCGGAAGGTGCTCAGGTGTTGACCCACTGCAACACCGGCAGCCTGGCCACCGCCGGTGCCGGCACCGCAATCGGGGTGATTGCCGAAGCCTTCCGGCGCGACCGACTCAGTCACGTCTGGGTGGATGAAACCCGTCCCCTGCTGCAGGGCGGCAGACTGACCGCCTGGGAGATGTGCCGGTTGGGCATTCCGCACCAGATTCAATGCGACAGCATGGCGGCGATCCTGATGCGGGATGGTCAGGTGGATGCCGTGCTGGTGGGCTCAGATCGTATCGCCGCCAACGGTGATTTTGCCAACAAGGTGGGCACCTACAATCTGGCGGTCAACGCGCACTACCACAAGATTCCGTTCTACGTGGTGGCGCCCTGGACCACCGTTGACCCGCACTGCCCCAACGGCGATGCTATCCCGATTGAGCAACGCAGCGCCGAAGAGATAAAAGGTGTAAGCGGCAGCTTTGGTGAAGTGCGCTGGAGCCCGCTGGAGTCAGAGGTATTCAACCCCGCCTTTGATGTCACCCCCGCCGATCTGGTGACCGGCTGGGTGCTGGATACGGGGGTGTATGACCGCGATGGCATCGTTGCGGCCATCACGGCAAACAACCAGCGTGAATTCGCAACTGCCTGAAAAGCGTTGGCGAGGCCGTCAGCGCAAGGCAAAAAACGGCGAAATGAGGGAGTTTACAGATCGTAAATGACCGATTTGAGCCGTTTTTTAACGCCGCGGTGACAACGCAGGTAGCTTTTCAGGTAGTTGTCGGTTCAAATCAGGTAGTTGTCGGTTCAAAGCGTGGGTGGCGATCAGCTATATCCGATCCGGTAAAGTTCGCCACCCAGCCTTCCGGGTTGTTGAACAGGCGCAGAGCAGTAAAACGCGGTGCCGGTCCCATATCGAACCAGTGAGTGGTGTTGGCCGGTACCGAGATCAGGTCGTTCTTGCAGCAGTGCACCTGATACACCTTGTCTTCCACATGCAGGTAGAACATGCCTTCGCCATCGACGAAGAAACGCACTTCATCCTCTGAATGCGTGTGTTCGCTGAGGAATTTCTGCCGCAGGGCTTCGCGCTCGGGATGATCCGGCTGCAGGCTGATCACATCCACGGTGACGTAGCCTTCCTCGTTTTTAAGCCGTTCGATCTCCTTGCGGTAGGCCTCTAGGATCTCTTCGCTGGCCATGCCCGACACAATCTCGCGGTCGGCCTCCCAGCGCTCGAAACGCACGCCTATGCCACTGAGGATCTGTTGAATCTCATTGAAGTCGGTGCTGTTGCCGAGCAGTTCGGCGCTCTGGTCGGCATGGATATGGATGGCGCTCATTGGTGGCTCCTCAAGAAAGTGTAATCTGGTCAAAGTTTTCCACAGCGTTGTGGCGCTCGGCGCCGTCCGGTCGTTCGCCACGCATCAACAGGCAGGTCTGCATGCCTGCAGCCTTGGCCGCGTCCAGCTCGGCCACCACGTCCGACAGGAACAGAATCTGACTTGCAGGCAGGCCGATACTGGCACCGATGCGTTCATACGCAATCGCTTCACGCTTGGCGCCGGTGGTGGTATCAAAGTAGCCGCTGAACAGGGAGGTCAGATCACCAAAGTCGCTGTAACCGTACAACAGTTTCTGTGCCTTCACCGAGCCGGAGGAAAAAATGTGCAGCTGTTTGCCGCTGTCGTGCCAGCGTTTCAGTCCTTCATACGCGTCCGGGTAGAGGTGGCCGGTAAAGTCGCCGCTCTCGTAGCCCTGTACCCAGATCAATCCCTGCAGCGCCTTGAGGCTGGTTTCCTTTTTATCCTGATCGATCCAGCCGATCAGCCCCTTGGCAATGGCATCGAGATCATCGGCCGCGACATTCAGGGCGACCGCTGCCTCTGCAACGGCTAGTTCGTTAGGATGGCTGTGGATAAAGTCCGTCATCCGTTCACGGGCATAGGGAAACAGCGTCTTGTGGACAAAATCGATATCGGTGGTGGTGCCTTCAATATCGGTCAGGATGGCGTTGATGCCGCTAAATGTAGCCATGTTGATGTTCAGACTCCTGCGCTCAGACGGCGCATTTCCAGTTCGCAGGCGAAGAGAAACTCCAGCCCTTCAAGATGGCGGCGTGCTTCATTCATGTCGTGACCCCAGGTGTAGAGACCATGTCCGCGAACCAAAAAGCCCCACTGCAGCGCTTCAGGCTGCCAGCGCTGGCTCAGCTCGGCGGCCAGTGCCTGCATGTCCTGAGCATTATCCAGAATGGCGATGCGGATGCTGGCATCATGGGTGTGGTTGCCACTGAGCGATTTCTGCATTTCGTAACCGCTGATGGTCAGCCACTGGCCCGGCTCCAAACGAGACAGCGCCGTGGAGGCCACCGAATGCGTGTGCAGCACGGCGCCGATCCGGTTATCAAGCTGATACAGGCGGGTATGCAACAGGGTTTCGGCCGAAGGCTTGAGCAAGCTGGCCTGAGGCTGACCATCAAGATCCACCTGCAACAGCTGCTCGGGCGTGAGATGCCCCTTGTGACAACCCGAGGCGGTAATCAAGGCACGCTCTGGCCCTGACCGGACGGAAAAGTTGCCGCCGGTCGCAGGACACCAGCCCTGGGCATCAATCCACTGCCCGGCATCGATAATCTGTTGTGCCGCGGTATCGATCATGCAAAATCGTCCTCAACGTCAGAGAAAAAGCTGAACTCATCCGCATCCTGCCAGGCCGGAAAGTTGTCCCGAAACCGCTGCAGGTCGTCGGCATTCAGGGTGCCGGTTTTGACGAAAGCTTCACCGGCAGAAGCATCCAGCAACGCCTGCCCCTTGAAGTCCACCAGCAGACTGTCGCCACTGTACTCCAGCCCCTTGCCGTCCTCACCGATGCGGTTTACCCCCGCCACATAGCACTGGTTTTCGATCGCCCGTGCCAGCAGCAGCGTGCGCCAGGCATTACGACGTGGCGCGGGCCAGTTGGCCACAAACAGTGCCAGGTCATAGTCATTGCGGTTGCGACACCAGACCGGGAAGCGCAGGTCGTAGCAAACCTGTGGCAGGATGCGCCAGCCCTTGTACTCGATCACCTTGCGGCTGTCGCCGGCCACGTAATACTGATGCTCGTTCGCCATGCGGAACAGGTGACGCTTGTCGTAATGCTCAACGACTCCGTCGGGCGTTACAAACAGCAGCCGGTTACGATACCCCTGATCCTCGATCACTACGCTGCCACACACGGCGGCACCCAGTGTAGCCGCTTGCGCGCGAAGCCATTCCAGAGTCGGGCCGGACATGGGCTCGGCCACAGCCTCGGGTTCCATGGTGAACCCAGTGGTGAACATCTCGGGCAGTACGACCAGATCGGTCTGTCCGGCAAGCGGCGCCATCAGCTCAGCAAGACGGGTACGGTTCGATTCCGGCTGCTGCCAGTCCAGTGGAGTCTGGACCAATGAAATTTTCAGATTCTGCATAGTCGCTCCGCGGCTTGATCAAGGGTAGTTTCGCTCTTGGCGAAGCAGAAGCGCACCAGACGCATCTCGGGGGGCTGTTGATAGAACACCGATAACGGAATAGCCGCAACGCCCGCCTGTTCGATCAGCCAGAGGACAAACTCGGTGTCCGGAAGTTCACTGATGGCGCTGTAGTCCATTACCTGAAAATAGGTGCCCGCTGCCGGTGTAAACTGGAAGCGGCTCTTCTCCATACCGGCGTTGAATCGGTCACGCTTGGCCTGATAAAACGCGGGTAACGCCTGATCATGCTGCGGATCGTCATTCAGGTAATCCGCCAGCGCCAGCTGCATCGGTGTGCTGGTGCTGAAGGTCAGATACTGGTGGATCTTGCGCAACTCGGCTGTCAACGGTGCCGGAGCGACGCAGTAGCCGATCTTCCAGCCGGTGGTATGGTAGGTCTTGCCGAAAGAGGACACCACGAAGCTGCGCTCAGCCAGCGCCGAATAGCGGTTGATGCTCTGGTGTTCAGCGCCATCGAACACGATATGCTCATACACCTCATCGGCCAGCAACAGAATATCGGTGCCGGCCACCAGGTCGCTCAGCTCCTGCATATCGGCGGCGGCCAGCGTCTGCCCGGTCGGATTGTGCGGCGTATTGAGGATAATCATGCGGGTATTGGGGCTGATCGCCTGTCGTACCTGCTCCCAGTCGATCTCAAAAGCGGGGGGTTGCAGCGGGATATGCACCGCTTTGCCACCATTGAGCGTGATGGCCGGATCATAGCTGTCATAGGCCGGATCAAACACCAGCACTTCATCCCCCGGGCGCACGACCGCCGAAATGGCCGCGAACAGTGCTTCTGTTGCCCCGGAGGTCACCGTCACCTCGGTTTCCGCATCAACCTTGCGACCGTAGCAGCGTTCCACCTTGGCGGCGATCGCAGTGCGTAGGCCTGGCACACCACTCATGGGGGCATACTGGTTGGCGCCTTGGCGGATATAGTGATCAACTCGCGACAGCAGAGCCTGAGGGCCATCAAAATCGGGAAAACCCTGCGACAGGTTGATCGCCTGGTGCGCTTGCGCAAGGGCGGACATGCGAGTAAAGATGGTCGTTCCGACCTGTGGCAGCTTGGTATCGGGGTAATGCATGACGGGCTCGGGTTTGTGATAGAGGTCAAATAGTACCGGAGAGGGCCCGACACGCTCAACAAATGCGCTGGTCTATCGGCGCCTGAGAGGTAGAATAGCGCATGCTGGACTGGATTCTGGAGCACAACGGCTTCATTCTTGAAGCAGCCATACTGGCTTTGGTCGTGTTGTATGTAGGACTGAAAATCAAATAACTACTCTGTCCGGAGTTGCAATGACGAATCGTACACCCCTGTATCGGCTGGCGCCGCTGCTGGCCCTTGGACTGACAAGTCCCGCTCTTCAGGCTGACGAGAGCCTGTACCTCAGCGAACAGGATTTTCTTACCGATATTCCCGAAATCACTTCTGCCACACGGCTGACCCAGAAACTCACCGAAGCGCCCGCCTCAATCAGCATCATTGATCGTCAAACAATCGTCGCCTCGGGTGCCCGTAACATTCCCGATCTGCTACGACTGGTCCCCGGCTTTCAGAGCTATCATGTCAGCGCCAACAAATTTGCCACCACCTACCACGGCGCCAGCGATGACTTTCCGCGCCGCCTGGAGGTAATGGTTGATGGCCGCAGCGTGTACTTGCCGCTGCTGGCAACCGTGGACTGGACCTCTTTGGGCATCAACCTGCAGGATATCGAACGGATCGAAGTGGTGCGGGGCTCCAACGTGCCAACTCAAGGTTCCAACGCCTTTATGGGCTCGATCAACATCATCACCCGCTCACCGGCCCTGCTGAGCGGTGGTTACGTCAGCGCCACCGGTGGCAGCATGGACACTCGAAACCTGCAGTTTGGCCATGCCGACCAATTGAGCAGCTGGAACTACCGCCTGTCGGGCGGACATGAAGAGAATGACGGTTCTGATCTCTATGGCGACGCGCTCAAGCGCAACTATCTGAGCTTCAGCGGCAGCTACACACCCACCCTTACCGATACCCTCTGGCTTCAGGCGGGTGTGGACCGTGGGCATACGTATGTAGGAGGGGCTGACAAACTCGAACCCTTTAGCAAACGCGATCATGATGCCAACTACCAGTCGATCAAGTACCAGCACCTGTATTCAGATACCGGGACCGTTCAGTTGACGGCTTATCACAACTACCTGGATCTGGAAGCACCGGCAATGAGCTTTGAGCGTGTTGGTGATTTTATCGGAACAGACAATCCGGCAATCGTGAATGGTTTTATTGCGTTGAATTCCCCACGCGAAGACTCTGAGCATGGAACCGCCCACAGCTACGATACCGAATTGCAGCTAACGGATCAGATAGGCTCTTTGGAACTCGTTGGCGGTTTGGGTTACCGCTACGAAACCGCCGAAAGCGATGTGTTGCTGCAAAGCGGCAAGGTAACCGAAGAGCGCTGGCGCCTGTTCAGCAACCTGGACTGGGATTTTGCACCTCGCTGGAGCCTGAGCACCGGTTTTATGTACGAGGACAGCTCAGAAAACAGCGATGCCTTGTCCTATCGTCATGCACTGATTCACCGACCTGATGAGCAGAGCAGTTTTCGGCTGGGCTACTCCATCAGTGAACGCTTGCCTTCCCTGCTGGAACGGCATGCAAACAACACCATCTATGCACCTGCTGGCCTGTTTGGCCCGGACCCCGTTGTCTATGATCTGGACACGGTCGCCAACCCCGACCTTGGTCCTGAAAGGATCAAGACGTATGAACTGGGTTACTACCGCGCATTCGATGATCATCAGGGACATTTCGACCTGCGCCTGTTCCACGAACAGCTTAGCAACATGATCGGCTCCTATTTTTTGCCGGCTGACGAGCTTGCTCCACCCCCTCATCCTATGACCCAGGGCCGCGTGTCTACTAATGAGAACAACTTCGGCTGGGAAAACCAGGGCGTTGAGATTCAGATTCATCGACAACTCAGCAGTCAGCTCTCGGCACTGCTGAACTATACCTACACCAACACGTTGACTGATCGCTGGGAGACCAATAAAGATCTACAGGGACAGACTTTGATATTCCGTGATGCGATCACCCCCGAACACACCGCATCATTAATGCTTAACTGGACTCCTGCTTCTGATTTAAACTTGAGTTTAATGCACTACTATATGGATAGCGTGCACTGGTTCGAGGGTGGTCTTCGCGAAAGCTATCAGCGCACAGATCTGCGTGCCGCATACAACTGGCAGCTGAGCGCAGGTACTGAACTGGAAACCGCACTGACAATTCAGAATGCTTTCGGTCCAACATACGAAGAGTTTTATCAGTACAACCTGTTTGACCGTCGAGCCTGGCTGAGACTGACGCTCAGATATCATTAATCGGGAAGCAGAGATAATTTCAGGGATGTCATTATTACGCAGGACAACGACCCGACTGAGGCATTGGCTGCTGTGCAGCCTTGTGATCTGTCTTGTGCCTCTTAGAGCGGCCGTAGCCGGGGAGTCACTGATCGTGCTCAGTGACTTCAGCCCCAGTTATAATCAGGTCTTGTCGGCCATTCGGGAGCATTCCGTACACCCGATTCGAGTACTGACTCTCGATCAGTTCAAAACCGATGACAGCCGCGCACCTGTTATTCTCGCAGTGGGTACCCGAGCTTGTGAACGCATGCTGGAGCGCTACCATCCCGATTCAAGCCTGATCTGCTCTTTCCTGCCATCGGCAACCTTTGATCAGCTCAAGCGAAAACTGCTGCCGAAAGGCTCGTATGCAGCGGTCAGTGCCATTTATATTGACCAGCCTCTGGCACGCCAGATCCGGCTGGCCCGCCTGGTCAAGCCGGCTGCCGCCATCTTGGGAACCGCATTAGGCAGCAACAGCCTCAATATGCGTGATGGGCTGGAGCAAGGTGCACAGGCCGAGGCATTCGAGCTGTCTCTGGTTGAATTGACTCGACAAGACAATCCGGTCGAGCGTCTGACGCCAGTAGTGGAAGGCAGCGATCTGTTCCTGGTTGTTCCTGACAGTTCGGTGTTCAACCGTGCCATTTCCAAATGGCTGCTCTATCTGTCATTACGCCACAAGGTACCGGTGATCGGTTTCTCTGCCAGCTATACAGAAGCCGGTGCCGCAGCGTCGGTTCACTCGTCTGCAGCACAGATCGGACGCCAAAGTGCCGAATGGCTTAACCTGCTGCAGAACGGCGGCAGCCTGCCCAGTGCCAGTTTCCCACGCTACTTCGATGTCAGCGTTAATCCGGTTGCAGTACGCACCCTCGGTATTGAGCCACTTTCAGCCGAGTGGCTGCAGGAAAAACTGGCGCGGATAGAGGCAGATGGCTGATGCCGGGCACACGTAGCCGGCTGAGTATTCGTCATCGCGTGCTCCTGCTGTCGATTATTCCAATGCTGGTACTGGCAACGATTCTCGGCAGTTATTTCATCTACAGCCGCCTTTCGGATAACACCGATAAATTGATTGAACGAGGCAAGATTATGGTCGATCTGCTTGCCTCCGCAGCCGAGTTCGGTGTTATCAGCGGTAACCAATACCAGCTTCGCGTTCTGAGTCAAAAAACCCGGTACAGTCATGCCGAAGTACTGGATGTCCTGTTTTACGACGATACGTTCAATCTTTTACACCGCAGCGGCCAATTTGCTGTAGAACTGAGCGCCGAGAGCCCGGCTCTGCAGTCAACATCGGGCCAGTGGATATTCCTGTCGCCGATTTTCAGCAGCGCCCTGTTGGCAGACAATAATCCCAAGCTGAGTATCCATGCGCCTGAGCCCGAGCAAATTGGCTGGGTAGCGGTCGTATTATCGGCCCACAACAATATCGCGACACGTCAAGAGATGCTGCGCAACAGCCTGCTGCTGATCAGTCTGGGCCTGATGCTCACCGCCATTCTGGCAAGCCGTTTTGGCCGCCGCATCACCCAACCGATTCGTGGGCTTAGCCAGGTTGTCGAGCGCCTGGAAGCGGGCCATCTGGATACCCGTGCCGCCACGACACATACAGCTGGCGAGCTGGGCTTGTTGGCACGGGGCATTAACCGTATGGCCGCCAGAATTCAGGCATCTAGCCAGGAGCAGGAACAGCAGATCAACCGGGCCACACGTCAGCTCACATCCACCCTGCGCCACCTGGAGCGCCAGAATGAAGAGCTTACCGTTGCCCGCCGTCAGGCGGATAAAGCCAACCGCTCCAAGGACGAGTTTCTGGCCCGCATGAGCCACGAGCTGCGCACCCCGCTCACATCTGTACTGGGCTTTTCGCGCTTGCTGGAGCAAACCGAGCAGTCGGCTGAGCAACGGCACTACTGCAGCATCATCAACCAGACATCCAGCCTGCTATTGACCATTATTGACGATATTCTCGATTTCTCACGCTTGCAGTCCGACGCCATCCAGCTCGAGCAGATTCCGTTCGATCCAACCCTGTACTTCAATAACCTGTTGCAAATGCAGGCACCAATGGCGCTGGAGAAAGGACTGCAGCTAAGATCTGAGCTGGACCCGGAGTTGCCACCGGCACTGTTGGGTGACCCAACCCGAATCGGTCAGATACTGACCAACCTGTTGAGCAACGCAATCAAGTTCACAGACCATGGAGAGGTCTGCTTCAGAGTCAGGTCTCAACGACAGGATTCAATCTGCCATATCGAGTTGAGTGTACAGGACACCGGCATTGGCATTTCCGAGCAACAGCAACAACATCTGTTCAAGGCGTTTATTCAGGCCGACAATACCATCAGTCGCCGCTTTGGTGGTTCTGGCCTTGGGCTGGTCATCGCCCACCGTCTGACTCTGCTCATGGGGGGGACATCAGACTCAGCAGTGAAAAGGGCAAGGGTACCTGTGTTAACGTAAGCCTGATCTTGCCTCTGGCAGACGCCGATACGGTCGTTTCGCCACTTTACCCCGCTGAGCCAATACCACATGCAGCATCCAGTTATCAGCTACCCTGCAAGCTGAGGGTGCTGCTGGCGGAAGACAATGAGTTCAACCGGATACTGCTGAACAAGGCACTCGGCCAAGCTGGCGCTGAAGTCATTGAAGCCCGCACGGGCGTAGAGGCGTTGCAGATATTCCATAAGCAACCGATTGATATGGTATTGATGGATGTACACATGCCGCAGATGGATGGTATTCGGGCCAGCCATGAGATTCGTCGGCACTCAGCCTCATTGCCGATCATCGCGCTGACCGCCAACGTCATGACCCATGAACATGAGGCTCTGCTAGAGGCGGGCGTGAATGAAATTCTGCTCAAGCCTGTGGATCTGAGCACCCTTTTCCGACTGATGTCGCTTCATTGCCCGGTGGATGAAGACGCCGTTGCCACCCTGAGTGACTATGCGCCAATGCCTGCACTGCTGGATCAGGTCGATACCGGTGAGTTGCATACCGAGCTCCAGCATCAGGCGCAGTCCGTTTGCGCCGCTGTCCGATCAGGCCAGTTTGATCAAATACGTACACACTCACATCAGTTGTTGGGACTTGCCGGCCTGTACCAACTGCCAGAACTGGAAACAGTGGTTGCCGAATTGCATCAGGCAGCTGTTGCACACGATCTGGAGGCCTGCTGGCGTAACAGCCACCGCCTGACCCGGCTGATTGAACACCACCAGTATGTGTGATCAAAAACGCCGATAATAAGGCTCAGAAGCGATCAACTGCTCCAGATCCGCCATGATCAAAGCCAACCGGGCACGGGCTTCACGATCATACAGATAGGGTTCAAGCCCGTCTCTTGCTGGTGAGTGATCAGCATCGCCCTCATGCACCGCCACGCAACGGCGCCTGATCTCTTCCAGCTCCGGGTCATGCAGCGCGGCAATACCTATGAACAGCTCCCACTCTTCGCGCCGGGCGGTGCCATCCTGCAACCGTTGCATGAGTTGCAATACCGCGCGTCGCTCAGGTCGCCAGGTGGGTGCCCGCCCATAGGTCAGAGCGACCACCAGCCCAACGACCAGCAACAGTGAGATCAGAAACGTGAGCAGAAACTCCATCCCTGATCAGCTCAGATACTGGCCTCGGCTTAATGCCTTGGCCGCTCCCTGTATTGCGTTCAGATGCCCCTGTTCAAGCTGCTCCATCTCACGCTGATACTCCAGCTTGAGCTTTTTCGGTAAGGCCTTCCATTCATCCTTGATCGGGATGTGACTGGTTTTGTCATGCACTTCGGTGATCACCTGCAATGTCTCTTCCTGCAGCAGCTGGGGACGAAAATTCTCCAGCAGTACTTTAAGACGAATACAGCCCTCGGTTGCTGTCATTTTCTCATCATGCAAAATAGCATGTGCAACCAGCCGGATACTTTCACTCAGATATTCCTGCCGTGCCTCAAACTGCTTCAGCCATTCGGCTTCCTGAGCCGCCAGCTGGGTCTTGCGCGATTTTTCCTGCTGCAGCTGGCGAAAAATGATCGCTGCCAATACGGTGATCGCAACCAGTCCGGCTGCAATCAGGCCATAGATCAGTGTATTGTTCATGCTAAACCTCAAGGACAGATGGATGCCGTTTGCAACCTATTATGCCAAATACGGCCTCTTCTGACTCATTACGGAGCTGTCATGTCGAGCGATCAACATTACGAGCGTTTGATCAGAATGTATCAACAGGCCCCCATCAACCGCCTGTACCCGTCCCAGCTTACACTGGATAAGGGGCACGCCCGCATTGAGTTGGCGCCGGACCCTGGCCTCTGCCACGCGGCAGGAACCCTGCACGGTTCAGTATTGTTCAAGTTACTGGATGATGCCGCCTATTTTGCTGCAGCCAGCCGAGTACAGGATCAGTTTTTGGTAACGGCCAGCTTTCATACGTTGTTCATGCGACCGGCAAAAGTGGGGGCTCTTCATGCCGTCGGCCGCTTGATCAGTGCCGGGCGCCAGCAGCTGATTGCCGAAGCCAGCGTGTATGACGAACGCAGCCGTGAGCTGGCACGAGGCCAGGGCTGCTTTAGCCGCAGCGGTATCATGCTGGATGAGGTAACTGAGCAGGAGAGGTCTTAGCGACCCCTCCTGGAAACCTTTACTCGAACGTAAAGCTGCGAGGCTTCAGGTTGTCCGGCTTGAGGAACGGCTTGTCGCCGGTGTTGTCATGCTGGCCCAAGACCTTGCCGTTGAACTCGGTACCGTAGCGCGTATGCTTGTGAAAGTTCAGGTGCTTTTCACGAGTTTCGGCAGCATCACCGGTAAAGCGCGGGTCCTGCGGGCGCTCCTGACTGTTAATGTACCAGGCCACATTCCAGGCATCCTGCTCGCTCAGTGAACCCGGCTTGCCCAACGGCATGTTCATGTGGATAAACGAGGCCGCCGTATAAATACGGCTGATACCGGCCCCCCAGTTGTAAGAGTTGTCACCCCATACCGCAGGAAATACAACCTTGCCGTTGACACGCTGGCCATTGCCGTCATCACCATGACAGATTGCGCAGTTTTCCTGGTATACTTTCTGGCCAGCTTCATAGCTGATATCAGCCGGAATCTGCTTGCCCAGACTGCTGAAACCACGGCCGCTGATATTACGCTCATACACCTTCGCGCCGGTTGCCAGCCACTGGTGGTAGGCGCTGAGGGCTACCATTTCATCACTGCCATAGGCCGGCGGCTTACCATTCATTGAGTAGGCAAAACAGCCGGCGATGCGCTCTTCCAGCGAGTTCACATGGCCGTTTTTGCCACGGAAATCAGGCAGTGTGGTAACCGCAGGCCAAACCGGGCCGGACCAGTTCTGTCCGCCTTCACCCATATGGCAGTTGCGACAGCTGTTGTCGTTGAACACATATTTGCCACGCAGTTGCTGGGTATTGTTGAACAGATCACGCCCCTTGAGAATCACTTCCCG
Source organism: Marinobacterium sp. BA1 (assembly GCF_041155135.1). Lineage (NCBI taxonomy): Bacteria > Pseudomonadati > Pseudomonadota > Gammaproteobacteria > Oceanospirillales > Oceanospirillaceae > Marinobacterium > Marinobacterium sp. BA1. The sequence continues at coordinate 3,585,169 of NZ_BAAFHC010000001.1, read as the reverse complement.
CAGTTCGGGATGGATGCTTTTATCGGCGTACAGATCTTCCAGTGTGGGTGCCTGGTGTACATAGGCACCTTCCTTGTGAGCCGGCAGGTTAACCGGAACTTTCGGCTCCGCCGCATGTGTGGCCGATGTCAGTACGGCAGCAGACACCGCCACTGCCAACGCATTGAAATGGTTCATTACTGACCTCCTTCGACAACAGTGACAGGCTGAGCCGCCAGATACGTCGCGACCGCTTCAATCTCAGCATCAGTCAAACGCTCGGCAACGCCGGTCATCAGCTGCACTGGATCGTTGTGACGGCTGCCACTCTGCCAGGCCTTGAGTTGCTAGCGAATATAGGTCGGATGTTGGCCGGCAATGCCTGGAAATGCAGAACCAACACCTGCATTACCGGGACCGTGACAACTGTTGCAGGAAGGCACATGCTTGCTCCAGTCGCCGCGCAGAGCCAGCTTTTCACCCAGGGCAAGTACCTCTTCACTGGCGCTGGACGCTTTCACGGCAGGCACTGGTTGCGACGCGTAATAGGCGGCAACGTCCAGAATCTGTTGCTCGCTGAGGTTATCCACATTCGGCTGCATGATCGGGCTGACCCGGGTACCCGCGTTGTAGTCCTGCATCTGCTTGGCCAGGTATTCGGCACTCAGTCCAGCCAAGCGCGGAAAACCACCTGCATCATTACCGGCACCGTCCATGCCGTGACACGCCAGACAGGGCGCACCACTGCCATCCCCCTGCATGACGATTTTCTGTCCGTCAGCGGCCACTCCCGCTGCCTGCGCAGTACCGCTGGCCAGCACAACACCGGCCAACATGAGGCGCAATCCTGATTTGAACATGGCACTCTCCCCATTGCTCATGTCTAATTTAGAATAGGCTTAACCGGCATTAGTTTATGCCAAAAAATGACATAAATCATGAAAGGGCACCTCTCTTTGGTCTGAGAAGAAGGATTTCACCTGCTCAAGACAAGCGTATAAGCCTTTTGCCCAACCCACTGGCCCGGCGCACTCGCGCACGTACGGCATCATCCAGTCGGCCCGGGTGGCTCAGCAACAGGGTGAACCAGCGACTGGCGCGTGTAATACCAGTGTATACCAGCTCCCGCGTCAGCACCGGGTTGACCGCGGGTGGCAGCAGCAGAGCCGTGTGTGCAAACTCCGAGCCCTGCGACTTGTGCACAGTCATCGCGTACACGGTTTCGATCGCCTGCAGCCGACTGGGCAGGACCCATTTGAGACTGCCGTCCGCGAGCGGGAAGACCACGCGTAGCCCAGTGGACCCATCCGTCTCCTGGCGCATCAGGGTAATACCGATATCACCGTTCATCAGTCCCAGGCTGTAATCGTTACGGGTAACCAGTACAGGCCTGCCTTCATACCAACCTTCACTGCGTAATATCAACCCGGCACGCTGCAGCACAGCGGCAATACGTGCATTCAACCCCTCGACTCCCCAGGGGCCGCGGCGCAGCGCACAAAGCAGTTGAAACTCGCCAAAGGTGTCCAGTACTTGTCTGGCCCAAACGTCTTGTGTCTGCTCATCATAGCTTTCGGGTCTGTGTGTACTCAGCTGCTCAAGATACTCGCGATAGCCGCGAGGCTGCATTCCTTCAGCCGTGGCCGGCTGGGGGCCGCCATCCAGTATCAGGCGATCCAGTGCCCTGTCGGCATCACCCTTGAGGTGAATCCAGCCAAGATCGACATAACCCGCCGCCAGCACGGTATTTACCGCCTGTGGCTGGCCACTGTTGACGGCTCGCGCCAATGCTCCTATCCCACTGTCGGTACCAAAGCGGTGGCTGTGTCTGAGCATCGCAATGGCTTGCGCCAGCGGCTGCTCAGAAGGACTCCCGGCTTCAGACTGCCAGTGCGCCACATCCTGCCCGGTACGCCGCTGCAGTTGCAGCAGGGTTTCACGGCTGTAACCGCCTCGTTCGGCACCTTCACACAAATCCCCCAGTACCGAGCCGGCTTCCACTGAGGCCAGCTGATCCTTGTCGCCCAACAGAATCAGCCGTGCCCTGGCCGGCATCGCAGCCAACAACTGGTGCATCATTTCCAGGTCAATCATGGAAGCCTCATCCACGACGACCAGATCGGCATGCAACGGGTTATCCACATTGTGGATAAAACGGCGTGTGTTGGGCCGAGCTCCCAACAGCCGGTGCAAAGTTGTTACCTCCTGCGGGACACCCTGCTGCATCTCTGCAGGCAGGCGTCCAATTGCGCCGCTGATTGATTCGGTCAACCGCGCCGCAGCCTTTCCTGTGGGCGCCGCCAGCCGAATACGCAAGGTGCGACCTTCATCACGGGCGAGACTTTGCAGCAGTGCCAGCAAACGAACGACCGTGGTGGTTTTGCCCGTACCGGGACCACCGGTGATGATGCCGAAGCGACTGCCCGCCACCAACGCACAGGCCAGCTGTTGCCAGTCCAGGTGCCCCTCTTGCAGATGAAACAGCTCTGACAGGCGTTGCCGCAGGCGAACGTCATCCACCTCAACCGGTTGCAGGCGATCGGCTATCCGCTCAGCGACCTCCACTTCGTAACGCCACTGGCGGTAGAGATAAAGACGGGTAGTGCCCGCTTCCAGCACCAGCGGTGCGGGCGGATCACCTGCACTGACCAGCACCGTTTCCGCCAGCACCTGCAGCCACTGACCACGCCCAAGCCCCTGCAACAACTCAACCGGTCGATCTGGCAGAGCTTCGCCAAATTCTCCGTCTGGTGGTAGTGATAGAGCACTGTCCGGCGCCGAGAGCAGACTATCCAGATCAACGCAGATATGTCCTCGGCCCAACTGGTGGCTGACCAGCACAGCCGCCAGCATCACCAGCGGCGAGGCATTGGGATCAAGGTCATGCAGGAAGCGACCCAGTGCCAGATCCAGCGACCGTATCCAGCCCCGTTCCTGCCAGCGCTGCAGCAGCGATTCCAGCACAGCCCAGTCGGCCAGCGCTGGATGCAAAGAGGCTTCGGTTGCGAAAAGATCGACCTGTTCAGACATGAGCACTCTCCCTGTTGGTCAGCAGTGCATCCAGTGTTTCAATCAACTGCGCTGACGGACGATCAATGCAGCAGCCATGCTGCTCCGGTTCTGTAATGCCACGCAGAAACAGATAAAGAGCACCGCCTACATGCTGTTCGTAGCCCCGGATGGGGTCATCGGCATAACCCGGCAACCGAGCCTTGAGCAGCCGGTGCAACGCCAGCAGATAAAGCACATACTGCACGTCGTAGCGCTTATCCAGCACCGCCTTTTGCATCGCCGCAGCACTGTAGTGACTGTTGTCCGGCCCCAACCAATTGGACTTGTAATCGGCCACCCAGTAGCGCCCCTGATGCTCGAACACCAGATCGATAAATCCCTTGAGCATACCGCCCAGCTGCTGCGGCGCCAGTGCAGGACGCGGCTGGCCCGGCAATACCTGCTGCGTGATCAGGCGGTCCAGTCGACTTACCGGCACCTCAGCCACCTCCAGCCAGAACTCCATCTCGGCCTGATACTGTTGCAATTGCGCCAGCGGTACACTTTGCCCAACCAGTGGCAGGGGGATAGTCAGCAGCTTCTGCAACCAATCGTCCAGCACCGGCAACCAGGGTTGCCATTCCCGCCGCTGGCAGCGCGGTGCCAGAAACTGGTGTCGCAGTGGCACCTCCCGTGCCACTCGCTCAAAGCCCTCTTCCGCTGCCCATTCCAGTACACCGTGCAAAAAGGTACCCGCCTGAGGGCCTTTCCAGAAATGATGCGGATCATAGGCAAACTCAACCACAACGGCACGCGTTGACGGCTCATCCAGATTTTCCCGAGCGGTTTCTTCACGGGCACTTTCAGCCGGCTCAGCCTCGGCGGGCTGCTCCTGCTCGGCCCGCCCCTGCAGCTGGCTGATCGCACTGTAACTGGCGATCCACCAGCGTTCAGCTGCAACCGGTCTATCGCAGAGGCGTGCCGGTGCCAGTGCTGTTACAGTGGCAGTGTCCGGCAGCAACTCGGCATCGATTGTCGGCGGAGGCTCCACTTCGATCACACCGGCACTGACCAGCGGTTGCAGCCGGGCCTTGAGCGTCACGCTGTCGGTTTTCGATTCGCAACCCAACAGTTGGCCGAAAGCGCTTTTGTGCAGACTAAGCGAACGGTTGTATTTGATTGCAGCCACCCCCAGCCAACACGCGAACACGGGGCGGGTCAGTGCCACATAGAGCAGGCGCAGATCTTCCTGAAGCCGCTCGGCTTCTGCAGCCCGCTTGGCGCTTTCATCCTTGCTGTCCAGTTCCAGTACACTGCCCTGCTCCGACTGATAGCGGTAGCTGCCGTCACTGGCAGTCACTTCACGGTAGGCACAAATGAAGGGCAGAAACACCAGCGGATATTCCAGCCCCTTGGACTTGTGAATGGTCACCACCTGCACCAGGTCAGCATCACTTTCCAGCCGCATGATGTGTTCATCACCCCCCTGGCCGCTGTCCATGATCTGTTCCTGCAGGTAGCGAATCAGGGCCTGCTCACCTTCCAGCTGGCTACTGGCCGCCTGCAGAAGTTCGGCAAGATGCAGCAAGTTAGTCAGCACCCGCTCACCACCCGCATCCTGTAGCAGACGGGCAGGAAGCTCAAAACTGTCCAGAAGGTGGCGCACCATTGGCAGAACACCCTGCCGCTGCCAAATGTCACGCAAATGGCGGAACCGCTCCACTGCCTGTTCCCACAGCTGCTCATCACGGGTTATCTGTTCCAGGTGAACGTAGCCCAGATCCAGCGTTCGACTGGCCAACGCACCCTGCAGCAGGCCCGGCTGCTCCGGTTCGGCACAGGCGCGCAGCCAGCGCCAGAGGTCCTCAGCTTCGGCACTGGCATAGACCGAAGCCTGATCGGAAAGGTACACACTGCGAACGTTGCGTTGCTGCAGGGCATCACGAACCAGCCGGGCCTCGCTGCCGTTGCGCACGAGAATGGCGATATCACTTGGCCTGATCGGGTTCAGCTGGCCATTCTCGGAGCGAAAGCCAGCCCGTTGCTGTTGCGAAAGTGAAAGCAGGTGACGAATCTGGCTGGCACTGTGCTCGGCCATCAGCCTGCGGTAATCACCGACGGCTATCCCGTCAGCCGCGTCCTCCTCCAACAGCCAGTACGTCAGGGCTGATGGCCGTACGCCTTCAACCTCAAATACCGTTTTGCGGCCGTTGGCATCCACCGGAATAAACGGCAACGGGTTATCACCCTCACGGGCAAAACGGAAGGCACCACTGGCCTGGCTGGCTTCAGCATGCTCAAACAGCCGGTTGACCGCCTCCACCAAGGCTTTTGATGAACGGAAATTGCGCCCGAGGGTATAGTGGCACCCTCTGGTATCACGTCGTGCCTGCAGATAGGTATGAATATCGGCACCACGAAAGGCGTAGATCGCCTGTTTGGGGTCACCTATCATCAACAGTGCGCATTCTGAGGGGTCGACATCCGGCAGGTTCGTGCCGCGATAGATGCGGCTGAAAATACGGTACTGCAGTGGATCGGTATCCTGAAATTCGTCGATCAGTGCGACCGGGTACTGACGACGAATGGTTGCGGCAAGGCGATCACCACCTTCACCCTGCAGTGCGTGATCCAGCCGCACCAACATGTCATTGAAGCCGAGCGCCGCTGCGCGCTCGCGGGATCGATCAAAACGCTGCTGAATCCATTGCGCCGCATGCAGCTGTACCGGTTGCAGCGGAGGCTGCAGCTGCAGGTAATCCACCAGCTCCTGTAACAGGTCGAATACTGGATGCTCCGGCGTCTGGTCCTGCATCTTTTTGGCTGTTTTATCGGTCAGCTTTGCACGCGCAAAGTGGGCCAACCTGTCACTCGACAGCATGCCCCCTTCAGCCCAGACCACCATGTCAGCCAGCTTTTCAGGCAGGGTTTCCGGCTTGTAGCTGGTGTTATTCAGAATCTTCTTTTGGGCGGCACTGATCAGCAGCGTTTCAATTTCGTCGTGCTCAGCCAGCCAGAGGGTGCGTGCCCGCTGCTCCAGCTGCTGCTTCTGTGGCAGCCAGTCGTTCAACTTCCGGGCATATTCTGCAGGGGACTGAGCCTCGCTGATACTGCTGCCCTGATATCGTACCTGTTGATCACCCGGCTGCAGCAGGGGTTTGACCGCCTGCAGCAGAGCATCGGGATCAGCGGCCAGTTCACTCAGTGCTTCGGCCACGATCGGCGACAGTGCGTAGCACCAGCTGCGCCAGTAGTCACGTGCCATCTCGGCCAGCAATTCGCTGTCATCCTGCTCCAGCTGCTGGCGGAACAGGCTGCCGGTATCAAAAGCGTGCTGGGTGAGCATGCGCTGGCACCAGCTGTGGATGGTGTATACCGCGGCTTCATCCATCCACTCAGCGGCCTGCTCCAGTTTGCGGGCGGCCAGCGCTCGTGCCTCTTCCATGGCAAACTCGGGCTCGGCGAGCAGCTGCTGCAGGAACGGATCAGGCGCGGACTGACCACGAAATACGCGCGCGGCATCGGCCAGGCGAGTGCGGATTCGGTCACGCAATTCACGGGTGGCTGCATTGGTGAAGGTCACCACCAGAATCTCAGGCGGTAACAGGTCACGTTGAAAGCGAGTATCAGTATTGCCATGGCCCAGTACCAGACGCACATAGAGCGCGGCGATAGTGAAGGTCTTGCCGGTACCGGCACTGGCCTCGATCAGGCGATGCCCATGCAGTGGAAAAGCCAGCGGATTCAGTGTCTGTGGCTGAGTGTGCGGTGTAGTCATACGCTCTCCCACTGCAGCAATTCCGCCTGGTCGATCAGGGGTTGATACAGTGCATACGCCCAATCTTCCAGCCCCTCCTCCAGCAGGCGGTCAAAGCTTGGCCACGCCCGCTGCAGGTAACGGTCCCGTATGCCCTCCCCCGGGAAACGACTATCTCCGTTGTAGGCGTGGTAGGCCTGTGTAATTGGATCTTTCCCATCAGCAGCCGTCAGCAGAGCAAGGCCAGTTCGACAGGCCAGCGGCGCCGGCTTTTCAAGCGCCTGCAGGTAATGGGACAGCAGTGTATTGAGCTGCGCTTGTGCCTGTGTGGCCGTGATCGGCCTGATCCGGGCACTGGTATCCGGCCCGACCAGAAAGGTGGTCAGTGAGTACCCGCTTGCACTGACGGCAAGGTGATCCAGCCATGCCCGGACCAGCCGGTGCCAGCGTGGTGCTCCCTTGTCGCTGATGGCCTGAGGCGAATGCAGTATCAGAGCCAGCTCCGGCCCCGAACGGTGTCGGTAAAGCCCACTGAGCCAGTCCTCCAGCATCACCTGCCCTCCATCCACTTGCAGACACAGCTGCAACTCCAGCGCATCGGGCAAGGATCGCCAGTCGGCAAATAACGGCTGTAGATGGCGCAGTGTTGAAGCGGCCGGGCTGACAATTTCGCGCAATGAGCGTTCGGCGTAGGCACCCAGCGGCAACTCCCCCGCCCGCCGCCAGCGCGCCAGCTGCGCCTGGATGCCCAGCTCCGGTGTGTCGGCTTTAAGCCCGGCATCGATCAGGTCAGAACCCAGTCGATACTGGTCAAGCCGGTTAAAACGGAAGGGCTCATGCTCCTGTGGCATCTCTTCCAGCGTATCGAACCAGACATTGAGGCGCTGGTTGAAGAAGATTTGCACCGGGTTGCGCAGGAAACGCTGCAGCGGTTTCAGACTCAGGCTTTGAGGCAACTCCATCGGAGGCAACCCACCGGTCTCTACCCTGCCCACTGCCTCATGTACGTCACGCCACTCGCGGGCGTAGGTGAACAGGCGTGGGTTATGCTCAAAGTAGCGTGGACTGAACGGTTGCAACGGATGCTCGGTGGTCAGGGCATGTAACACAGCCTTACCGTCCTCTGCCGCCGTTGCCCACCCCTGCAGTATGTGGTCACGCAACTGAGCCACCAATACTGATGGTGGCTGTTCGGCATTATCACGTACGCTGCGCCCCACCCAACTGATATAGAGCGCATCCCGCGCCGACAGCAGTGCTTCCAGAAACAGGTAGCGGTCATCTTCACGCCTTGACCGGTCACCAGGGCGGTAACGCCCCACCATCAGGTCGAAATCCATTGGCGGCTGTACGCGTGGATAGTCTCCATCGTTCATTCCCAGCAGACACACCCGGCGAAAGGGGATGGCACGCATCGGCATCAGGGTCGAGATGTTGACGGCCCCAGCCAGGAAGCGTTGTGACAGACTTTGTTCATCGATGCCATCAAGCCAGCTTTCGCGCACCACTTCCAGCGGCAGCGGACGATTCAACCCGGCTTCGGCACAAGCCTCCTGCCATTGCTGCAACTTCAGTCCGAGCCGCTCCAGCAGTATCAGGTCCTGATCGCTGACGGGCAGCAAAAAACGCTCCAGCAGATCAGTAAGGATTAAACCCCAATCAATATGTGACTTTGGGGTTAGCAAGTGCTCACGCAACTGCAGCAGAGCGGCGATCAGCTCAGCCAATGGCCCCATTTGTGCCGCCTCCAGCCCCCCGACTTCGCCATAGGTCTCAATATCGGCGAATGTCTGTTCTTCGCCCATCGCATAACCCAGTAACATGCGACGCAAGCCGAACAGCCAGGTGTTCTGCTCCAGCCCTTCGGGCAGCTCCAAGCCTGCGCGTTGGGCACTGTCCAGCCCCCAGCGAATACCGGATTCACGAACCCAGTACTGCAGTCGAGGCAGGTCTGTCTCGGCCATGCCAAACCGTTCACGCAACGCCGGCACCTCCAACAGGTCAAACAACTGACTGACGCCAAAACGCTCCTGCGGCAGCTGCAGCAAGAGTTCCAGTGCAATCAGCAGTGGCGCCTGACCACGGTTCTGCTGGTCATTGAGGGTGAAGGGGATGAAACGCGGGTCCTGTCGCTGCAGACGGCCAAACACGGCACGAATATGCGGTGCATACTGGTTGACGTCGGGCACCATCACGATGATATCGCGGGGCCGCAGTGATGGATCCTGTTGAAACCAGTGCAACAGCTGGTCGTGCAGTATTTCGACCTCACGCTGACGACTGTGTGCTATCTGAAAAGTCAGTGAGTGATCACCTTCAACCCAGATCCGGGGAACATGAGATGTTGGCTCCAGCTCCAGAATATCCTGCTGAATCTGGTTCAGCAGTGGCAAAGATTCAATATCGCGTTCGGCTTCATCAAACAGATCGATGCGTTCAAACCAGTCCTGATAACGCCCGGGTTCATCAAACTGATCCAGCAAGCGAATATAATCACGGCCCTGCTTGCCCCAGGCCGCCAGCAGAGGCTGCGCATGCAGATGCAGCTGAGCATCACTCAATACTTCCGGCATACCTTCCTTGCGTACCTGCCGTCGTTTTTCACTGCGCAGCAGTTCCTTGCCATCGATAATATCGGCCCAATAGTGCCGGCAAGGGTTATGTACGCACAGCAAAACCTGGGTGTGGCGTGACAGAGCGGCCAACGCCTCAATGAACTGTTGCGGCAGTGCTGATATGCCAAACACCACCAGACGACGTGGCAACCCCGCCGGACGTTGACGCAGTGACTTGCAGCCATCAAGGAAGCGCTGCTGTAGATCGGCACGACTCAACATTCGCTGATGGTCATCGAGGTCCGCACGAATGGCACGCCAAAGCAGTGCCTGCCAGCGCTGATCATCCGACAACGGCTGAGGCTGACCATGGGCATCAATCAGGATATCCTGACCATCGGCCCATGCCTTTAACCAGTCGGCACGGTAGACCTGATACTGGTCAAACAGATCCGCCAGCCGTTCGGCCAGCTGGTATTCCTTGCGTGCACTTTCGTCATCCTTAAGAAAATGCGACAGCGATTCAAAGTCAGGCTGCTTGAGCAGGTCGGGCAATAGTCGCAGCAACCGCCAGGTCAGGCGAGATTTGTCATAGGGTGATGTTTTAGGGACTGCATCAGGGCCGAGGACAGCCCGATATGCCTGCCACAGAAAGGCCGAGGGCAGCTGAATGTCCAGCGCAGCCGCGATGCCACAGCCAGGCTGCTCCGGGTCATCTGTCGAACGCGCCAACGCCAGCTGCAGCCACTGGGCAATACCGTTGCTTTGAACCAGCACGACTTCGTTTTCCAGCACCCCAAGCGGGTTAATTTGCATCCATTGCACCAGCAACGTGCGCAGTGCCTCAAGTCGATTGCTGTGGATAATCGCCAGTCCCGAGGATACGGGGGTAGTTGAGTCATGTGCCATCTGCCTGGCTCCCTGTCATACAGCGTTCCGAACGGACTAGGATACACCGGCACTCGAAGGCACGACAGGACTGAGATCGACGTCCTCTCCTGTCTCCAATACTTGACAGATATCAACCCTCTACCAATTGCCTGCAGATCAGTTCACACTCTGCGCGTACAATCGTCCGACTATAAATAAAACAGCAGTGGTTCATATGTCACGTCACTCGCCATCCATCCGGCGTTACCTGCTCAACCGCACATTTCTTTTTTCTGCCATCGGATTTCTGGTGTTGCTGCTGGTCTGCCGCCAAGCCTATCAGGCCAGTGTACGTGACAGCGCTCAGGAAATTGCCCGCTCGGTCGCCGAAAGCACCTTCAACTCAATGTATCTTGTCATGAGCCAGGGCTGGACCCGGCTGCAGCTGGAGCAATTCATGCGCCAGCTGTCCAACACCGAGCACCCCGCTTCCAGCCTTAAAGTGAGTGTTTTCCGTGGCACCAAAGTAACCGAGCGATTCGGCTCCATCGAGCAGCCCGATCTGGATGCTTTGATGCGCGAGGCCATGCAAAGCGGTGAGATCATTGAGGAGAATGACGGTACTCATCAACGCTATCTGTATCCGCTTCAGGCCCGCGAAAACTGTACGGGCTGCCATACCAATGCCCGCGTTGGTGACAACCTGGGGCTGATCGAGGTGCGTCAGGATCTCAGCCGTCAGATGAGCGTTGCAAACCGAAACCTGCTGTATTACCTGTTGCTGCTTTCCCCTTTGCCCTTCCTGTTTGGTTTCTGGGCGGTGCGGACCGTGACACTGCGTATCAATCAGTCTGTAGAAGAGCTGAGCAACAGGATTTCACGAGTCGATTCGCTTGAGGATCTCAGTCAGCTGTCAAAAGACAAAAAGGATCTTGGTTTCAGGGAGCTGAATCACATATTCGGGCAGGTCGAAGCGCTTGCTGAAAAATTACGCACCATCGCGGTGGACAAAGACCTGCTGGAGTTCGAAATCCGTCTGCTGGAGAAATTTGTCATCACGTCGGAAGTGGTACGGGACTGGCGCGAATACGTTAATCTGTTGATGCTGGATATCAACCAGGTCATTCCGATCTACACCATGTTTTCCATCTTCAAGGTGGACGATGAGATGTTTGATCTGGAAATTTTCTGGCTGCGCCCCCCCGCCAAGGAAACCAAGAAGATGATGGAGCAGGCGGTGCTCAATCGCCTGCAGGGCAACGATCACTTTTCGATACCCGGCGAGATTATTATTCACCACAACTCGGTACAGCTTGAGGGTCCCGAGATGGTGCTGAACACGACCGAAATTGAGTTACAGACCAAGTCTCTGTTGGTCGAAACACCCAAGATCGGTGGCATTGTCGGTATCGGTGTGCATGCCGATATCGTCAAGGACAGTACCAAGGTACTGGTACTGGAGAGCATTTTGTCCACCCTGCTCAATGTGGTCGGCTCGGTTAAAGCGATCTACAAGTACACCCGTGACCTTGAATACTATGCAACACGTGATCCGCTGACCAACCTGTATAACCAGCGCATGTTCTGGGAGCTGTTGGACTACGAACTGGATCGCTGCCATCGTCACGATTATCAGGTCGCCCTTTTGATGATCGATCTGGACAACTTCAAGGCGGTCAATGACGGCTATGGTCATGCCATGGGAGACAAATTGCTGCGGCAGCTTGCTCTGGCCATGCAGGAGGTGTTGCGTACCGGCGATATTCTGGCCCGCTACGGTGGCGATGAATTTGTAGTGGTGCTGCCTGAAACAACGCTGGAACAGACCAGCGAAGTCTGTGAACGCCTGCTACATTGCCTGCAATCCTTCAGCCTTGAGACCGAGAAAGGCGGTCTGGTACGCGTCACCGGCTCGATCGGGGCAGGCATCTTCCCTGACCATGCGGATAACCGCAAAGACCTGTTCATGTTCGTCGATAACCTGATGTACCGGGCCAAAACTCAGGGCAAGAACCGTATCAGCCTGCCACATAAAGAAGATGTAGCGGATATTTTCAACGACCTTAACCAGAAGATGCTGCTGGTCAATGATGCCATCGAGAATCGCAGCGTGGTGCCGGTTTTTCAGCCCATTCAACCACTGGATGAGGATACGCCTGCTGTAGAAGTACTCAGTCGTCTGCAGCTGCCGGGTGACAAGCTGATGTCAGCCGGCGAATTCATTGAGATTGCAGAGTCCATGGGCAAGGTACATCTGCTGGACTACATCGTAATGGAAAAGGCGTTCGCCAAGGTTCAGGAAACCGATTATCAGGGCCTGCTGTTCATCAATCTGTCACCCCGTTCGATACTGGTGCGCGACTTCCTGCAAACGCTTCACGAGCTGACTCAGCGATACCGACTGACCCCATCCCGGATTGTGTTTGAAATAACCGAGCGCGACACTGTCAAGAACATGGGGCTGCTAGAGAACTTTGTCCGCAGCCTGAAGGATTCGGGCTACATGATGGCCATCGATGATTTTGGCTCCGGCTTTTCATCGTTCCATTACCTGAAGTACCTGCCAATCGATTTCGTTAAGATAGAAGGCGAGTTCATCGCCAACATGGGTAATGATCCTCGAGACCTGGCCTTTGTGGTCAGTATTACCGAACTGGCCAAGAAGCTGAACCTTAAAACCGTGGCCGAATTCGTGGAAACCGAGGAAGTGTTGCAGATGGTGCGAGACGTCGGCATCGACTACGCCCAGGGTTACCACATTGGCCGACCCGCGCGTGAAATGCCGGGCCTTGAATAAGCCCAGCATTTTCTCGGTTCAACGAGCTTCCTGAATTAACCGATCAATGGCGCTGACGATTTCACCAGACAGTTGAGCCACCTCCTGATACTTGCGCTCAGCCTCAGGTTCTTTGCCATGATGCTTGGCTTCGATAATCTCGCCAATCAACTGATGCAGACGGTCATGCGGTTTCTCGATGGCCTGTAAAACCGATGAGTTACCGTAGCGTTCCTTGCCGGTAGTGTAGTACCAGCGGCCGAAATCGCATTCGTGTGATGATACCGCCTGCTCATGCGGAATATCCGCGTGCCCATCAAGAAATGCTCGTAGCCTCATCTTCCAGGCCTGATGTGCAGCTTTCGCCACTTCCAGCTCAATTACATCGTCCTGCGTCACTCTGAACTTTCGAATCACCCGCATCAACTGCGAGAGCTCAGAGCCTATGCCGGCAGCTGACACAAGGATATCCGACGCGCCGACCGAGGTTTCTTCAGCACCGGTACCAACACGTTCAACCGACTGGTTAATGGTTTCACTGACCTGTGTCTGCTCCTCGGCAGCAGAGGCGATCTGCGCGGTCATGTCACGTATCTCATCCATCCCCCGCGTAATTGCCTGCAGCGCTTCCCCTGCACGTGCGGCAGTGGATACCGTCTGTTCAGACTGGCTCTGACTCTGCTCAATAACCCGAACCGTATGCCCGGTCCCTTCCTTGAGTGCACTGATCATGTCGTTGATCTCGGCTGTAGAGTTTTGAGTCCTGTGTGCAAGTGCTCTCACTTCATCCGCCACTACCGAGAAGCCGCGCCCCTGCTCACCTGCACGGGCAGCCTCTATTGCGGCATTCAACGCCAGCAGATTGGTCTGGTCGGCGATATCACGGATAACATCAAGGATGGTATTTATTTTTTCACTGCGGGTTTCTACATCCCGTATCACATCACGCATGGAAGCAACATCTGCTGCCAATGCATTAATGGCGTCAATGGCATCCTCTACAACCCGATGACCAATCTGTGCCTCTTCATCAGCTTTTTGCGTCACCTCTGCAGAGCTGGCTGCACTGCGCGCTACCTCTTGGGCCGTCGCAGTCATCTCGTTCATGGCTGTAGCGATCTCGGTAGTTTCGCGACGTTGGCGGTTCGCAAGTTCCAGCGTATGGTCACTGACATCAAACAGGTGTGAGCCGGAGCTGGAAACTGACGCGACTGCACGCATCAGTTCCTGAATCAACGCTTCAATACGGCTAATGAAATGATTGAACTCACTTGCGATGTCTGTCAGTTCATTCTTGCCATTAACCGGTAATCGTTGTGTCAGGTCACCGTCACCACTTGATATGTTTTTCATCGCATGCGTGATTTGCAATAGTGGTTTTGCCACACTGCGACTGATATAAAGAGCAATCAAAACTCCCAGCACCAAAAATGCACCAATGATGGCCAGCAACTCATAAAAAGCTTGTTCATATGCATCAATGTAGCTGCTGCGGTCCATTGCCAATGACAAAACACCAATCGACTGGCCTGAAAAATCCTGTAACTGGTTGGAGTAGATCGCGACAGGAGAGCCCTCCAGTTCTCCTGTCCCCATCTGCCCCTCGCCCCGAAGCGCAAGCTTGAATACATCGGGATCGAGCAGCGCCTGATCGCCCCACGTGGACGCGAACAATGTTTGTTGACCCGCATTATTCAGAATTAATGCGACATCCAGCCCGGTTTCCTGTTTGACTTGATCAAAAAACGATTGTCCCAGAGAGAAGCCAAACTCTACCGATCCCCAGTGATGCCCGGCCACTTCCAAAGGCACCATGCCACGGATGCCAAGGCCAGCCACTCCCTGCTCAACGCCACTGACCGCTACTCGTTTCTGATTGGTTTCCACAACAGTCTGGCGGAACCCGGAGAGGTCGTCTCCATACTTTTCCGGTCGATGCACACGCAACCAGGACACCGCTGGTGGTGTGTGAAACTGCAATTGGCGCAAGCCAAAATCTGATTGCAGTCGAGCAAAAGCACCCTCAAGTTCTGCCAGTAACCGGTCACGCGCCCCGTCCGACAGGGCGGCCTGAACACTTGGCTGGCTAGCAACCAGGGTCGCCATAGCTGTTGCCAAACGACGTTCAGACTCTATCCGTTCAAGTACCTTATCAAACTGAACTTTCAGCTCCCGCTCTTCTGCTGCATGGATAAGATTATTGAAGTCACGCATGACAGCTGGCAGTACCAATAACGCAACCAGCAGGAGTAAGAGGCAAAAACCACCTATAACACGCATTCGGATACTGAGATGGTTGAGCATAAGAGGGTCCTTTCTTCAGCTTTGTTTTATTTTTAGTTCGATCATACCTGTTCAACCAGACAGAAAACATGGATATAAAAGCTCACATTACTCACAGATACAAACATTCAGCGTTTTAACCATACAGTCACCGAAACCTGATGAGATAATGGCATCGCACGATTCAATCAGACCCCCATGGAAGCTGAAATGATAGATTTGACAGGAAAACGTGGTGTTATATTCGGCATCGCTAACAACAAAAGCATCGCCTACGGCTGTGCAGAAGTCCTCAGCGGCCTTGGTGCGGAGCTTTGCATTACCTACCTGAATGACAAGGCACGTCCATATGTCGCCCCTTTGGCAGATCAGTTGGGTGCCACTTTGGTACTGCCCTGCGATGTTGCCACTGAAGGCGAGCTTGAGCAGATTTTTGAACGTCTGAAGCAGGAGTGGGGACAGATCGACTTTGTTATCCATTCAATTGCCTGGTCACCCCTGGATGAACTGCACGGCAAACTGGTGGACTCATCTTCAGAAGGTTTCTGCAAAGCGATGGATATCTCGTGCCACTCTTTTATACGAATGGCGCGGCACGCACGTGAATTGATGCCTCAAGGTGGTTCACTGCTCACCATGAGTTATCATGGTGCTGAGCGTGTCGTGGATCACTATAACCTGATGGGACCCATCAAGGCCGCCCTTGAAAGCTCCGTACGCTATCTTGCAGCAGAGTTGGGACCAGAGCAGATCAGGGTTCACTCTCTATCCCCAGGACCCATGCCAACGCGTGCTGCCGGCGGTATTGATTCCTTTGATGAACTGATGGGGGATGCCATTGAACGATCTCCACTGCACCGGTTGGGGTCACCTTCCGATGTGGGAAAACTTGCCGCATTTTTGATCAGTGAACACTCATCAGCCCTCACAGGCAACCGCATCTATGTTGATGCAGGTCATCATCTTATGGCATGAAAACGCAATATAAGAGTTTTCCTATATACCCGGAAAGACAACACGCCTATTATGCGCCCTGAGGTTCACAAGGTGTGACCAAGACGACAGGAGTTCGTACCTCACCGCTTGCTTCAGGACTGAAGCAGCGACCGACAGGGAAGTCAGTGACAGGGCCCGCCGCAGGGAATGCGCCGGGTCCTTTCTTTTGTCTGGCGTCTGCCTGTGTTTCGCCCCAATGCAAAAACCCCGGCCTCAACGAGGCCGGGGTTTCTGGTATTAAGTGCCTGGCGATGACCTACTCTCACATGGGGAAGCCCCACACTACCATCGGCGATGACGCGTTTCACTGCTGAGTTCGGTATGGGATCAGGTGGTTCCACGTCTCTATGGTCGCCAGGCGAAACTGGTACAAACCGGATCTGATTGAGCCTCGTGCTTATATGTCACGTTGCTCTGATTGTCTGTGTTGTTGCTACAAGCGTTCAATCGGTGCTCTTGCGAGCCGATAATCGTGTTTTGACTGTTTCCAGTCGAACCATTCATTTCAAACGCCTTGGGCGTTATATGGTCAAGCCTCACGAGCCATTAGTACAGGTTAGCTCAACGCCTTACAACGCTTACACACCCTGCCTATCAACGTCCTGGTCTCGGACGGCTCTTCAGGGGGCTCAAGGCCCCGGTGAGATCTCATCTTGAAGGGGGCTTCCCGCTTAGATGCTTTCAGCGGTTATCCCGTCCGAACGTAGCTACCCGGCAATGCCACTGGCGTGACAACCGGAACACCAGAGGTTCGTTCACTCCGGTCCTCTCGTACTAGGAGCAACTCTTCTCAAATCTCAAACGCCCACGGCAGATAGGGACCGAACTGTCTCACGACGTTCTAAACCCAGCTCGCGTACCACTTTAAATGGCGAACAGCCATACCCTTGGGACCGGCTTCAGCCCCAGGATGTGATGAGCCGACATCGAGGTGCCAAACACCGCCGTCGATGTGAACTCTTGGGCGGTATCAGCCTGTTATCCCCGGAGTACCTTTTATCCGTTGAGCGATGGCCCTTCCATACAGAACCACCGGATCACTAGAACCTGCTTTCGCACCTGCTCGACGTGTCTGTCTCGCAGTCAAGCACCCTTCTACTCTTGCGCTCATTGGCTGATTTCCGACCAGCCTGAGGGTACCTTCGTGCTCCTCCGTTACGCTTTGGGAGGAGACCGCCCCAGTCAAACTACCCACCACACAATGTCCTCGATCCGGGTAACGGATCTGAGTTAGAACCTCAACAGTACCAGGCTGGTATTTCAAGGTTGGCTCCACCGGAACTGGCGTCCCGGTTTCAAAGCCTCCCAGCTATCCTACACAAGTAATGTCAAAGTCCACTGTGAAGCTATAGTAAAGGTTCACGGGGTCTTTCCGTCTAGCCGCGGGGACGCTGCATCTTCACAGCGAGTTCAATTTCACTGAGTCTCGGGTGGAGACAGTGTGGCCATCGTTACGCCATTCGTGCAGGTCGGAACTTACCCGACAAGGAATTTCGCTACCTTAGGACCGTTATAGTTACGGCCGCCGTTTACCGGGGCTTCGATCAAGAGCTTCGCGTGAGCTAACCCCATCAATTAACCTTCCGGCACCGGGCAGGCGTCACACCCTATACGTCCACTTTCGTGTTTGCAGAGTGCTGTGTTTTTAATAAACAGTCGCAGCCACCTGGTATCTTCGACCGACATCAGCTTAGGAAGTAAATTCCATCACCGACATCGGCGTGCCTTCTCCCGAAGTTACGGCACCATTTTGCCTAGTTCCTTCACCCGAGTTCTCTCAAGCGCCTTGGTATTCTCAACCTGACCACCTGTGTCGGTTTGGGGTACGGTCGTCTGTAACCTGAAGCTTAGAAGCTTTTCCTGGAAGCATGGCATCAACCACTTCGTCTCACATGGAGACTCGTCATCAGGTCTCAGCCTTAAGGGAGAGCGGATTTGCCTACTCTCCCAGCCTACACCCTTAAACGCGGACAACCATCGCCGCGCTGGCCTAGCCTTCTCCGTCCCTTCGTCGCAGTTACAGCCGGTACAGGAATATTAACCTGTTTCCCATCGACTACGCATTTCTGCCTCGCCTTAGGGGCCGACTCACCCTACCCTGATTAGCATTGGATAGGAAACCTTGGTCTTCCGGCGAGGGGGTTTTTCACCCCCTTTATCGTTACTTATGTCAGCATTCGCACTTCTGATACCTCCACCATGGTTTACACCTTTGGCTTCAACGGCTTACAGAACGCTCCTCTACCATGCCCTAAGGCATCCGCAGCTTCGGTGTCTGGTTTGAGCCCCGTTATATCTTCCGCGCAGGCCGACTCGACTAGTGAGCTATTACGCTTTCTTTAAAGGGTGGCTGCTTCTAAGCCAACCTCCTAGCTGTCTGAGCCTTCCCACATCGTTTCCCACTTAACCAGAACTTTGGGACCTTAGCTGGCGGTCTGGGTTGTTTCCCTTTCCACGACGGACGTTAGCACCCGCCGTGTGTCTCCCATGATTGCACTCTTGGGTATTCGGAGTTTGCATCGGGTTGGTAAGTCGGGATGACCCCCTAGCCGAAACAGTGCTCTACCCCCCAAGGTGAGACATGAGGCGCTACCTAAATAGCTTTCGAGGAGAACCAGCTATCTCCGGGCTTGATTAGCCTTTCACTCCGATCCACAGGTCATCCGCTAACTTTTCAACGGTAGTCGGTTCGGTCCTCCAGTTGATGTTACTCAACCTTCAACCTGCCCATGGATAGATCGCCCGGTTTCGGGTCTACTCCCAGCGACTGATCGCCCTATTAAGACTCGGTTTCCCTACGCCTCCCCTAAACGGTTAAGCTTGCCACTGAAAGTAAGTCGCTGACCCATTATACAAAAGGTACGCAGTCACCGTCCGAAAACGGCTCCCACTGCTTGTACGTACACGGTTTCAGGGTCTATTTCACTCCCCTCACAGGGGTTCTTTTCGCCTTTCCCTCACGGTACTGGTTCACTATCGGTCAGTCAGGAGTATTTAGCCTTGGAGGATGGTCCCCCCATATTCAGACAGGATAACACGTGTCCCGTCCTACTCGATTTCACTGCATATAGGTTTTCGCATACGGGGCTATCACCCACTATGGCCGCACTTTCCAGAGCGTTCTGCTAACCACAACACAGCTTAAGGGCTGGTCCCCGTTCGCTCGCCGCTACTAAGGGAATCTCGGTTGATTTCTTTTCCTCCGGGTACTTAGATGTTTCAGTTCCCCGGGTTCGCCTCTCAAAGCCTATGTATTCAGCTAAGAGATACCCGCAAGCGGGTGGGTTTCCCCATTCGGAAATGTTCGGATCAAAGCTTGTTTACCAGCTCCCCGAACCTTATCGCAGGTTACTACGTCCTTCATCGCCTCTGACTGCCAAGGCATCCACCGTGCACGCTTATTCACTTGACCATATAACCCGAAGGCGTCTGTTCAAATGAATGGTTCGTAACGATTATCGCCGATTGGCGCTTGTATCAAACAATACAAGACAATCTTTCAGATCCAATTTGTTAAAGAGCGTTTAAAGCATGATGCTTTAAAAGATAGACTCGGCATTGATGCAAGGGACAGACTGTCCAGTGACGGATACCTGAGCGTATGTTTTAAAACTCATTCAATCACCATTCCAGGCAAGGAATGGTGGAGCTATGCGGGATCGAACCGCAGACCTCCTGCGTGCAAAGCAGGCGCTCTCCCAGCTGAGCTATAGCCCCAACGAGATATTCCAAACAGCCAGAACCGAATGGAAAATTGGTAGGCCTGAGTGGATTTGAACCACCGACCTCACCCTTATCAGGGGTGCGCTCTAACCAACTGAGCTACAAGCCTACTGTGCGAGCTATCGATTCAGATCGACAACTCTACGCTCTCTCTAACGTTATGATCAGGTAATATGTGTGAACGCTTGCCAGAACTTCGCAATCGTTTAAGGAGGTGATCCAGCCCCAGGTTCCCCTAGGGCTACCTTGTTACGACTTCACCCCAGTCATGAATCACACCGTGGTAACCGTCCTCCCGAAGGTTAGACTAGCTACTTCTGGTGCAACCCACTCCCATGGTGTGACGGGCGGTGTGTACAAGGCCCGGGAACGTATTCACCGTGACATTCTGATTCACGATTACTAGCGATTCCGACTTCACGCAGTCGAGTTGCAGACTGCGATCCGGACTACGACCGGTTTTGTGAGATTAGCTTGCTCTCGCGAGTTTGCAGCCCTCTGTACCGGCCATTGTAGCACGTGTGTAGCCCTACTCGTAAGGGCCATGATGACTTGACGTCATCCCCACCTTCCTCCGGTTTGTCACCGGCAGTCTCCTTAGAGTTCCCGACATTACTCGCTGGCAAATAAGGATAAGGGTTGCGCTCGTTACGGGACTTAACCCAACATTTCACAACACGAGCTGACGACAGCCATGCAGCACCTGTCTCAGAGTTCCCGAAGGCACCAATCCATCTCTGGAAAGTTCTCTGGATGTCAAGAGTAGGTAAGGTTCTTCGCGTTGCTTCGAATTAAACCACATGCTCCACCGCTTGTGCGGGCCCCCGTCAATTCATTTGAGTTTTAACCTTGCGGCCGTACTCCCCAGGCGGTCAACTTATCGCGTTAGCTTCGCCACTAAAGGATCAAGTCCCCCAACGGCTAGTTGACATCGTTTACGGCGTGGACTACCAGGGTATCTAATCCTGTTTGCTACCCACGCTTTCGCACCTCAGTGTCAGTATCGGTCCAGGTAGTCGCCTTCGCCACTGGTGTTCCTTCCGATCTCTACGCATTTCACCGCTACACCGGAAATTCCACTACCCTCTACCGTACTCTAGCTCAGCAGTATCAGGTGCAGTTCCCAGGTTGAGCCCGGGGCTTTCACATCTGACTGACTGAACCACCTACGCGCGCTTTACGCCCAGTAATTCCGATTAACGCTCGGACCCTCCGTATTACCGCGGCTGCTGGCACGGAGTTAGCCGGTCCTTCTTCTGCTGTTAACGTCACAGCAAGCGGGTATTAACCACTCGCCTTTCCTCACAGCTGAAAGTGCTTTACAACCCGAAGGCCTTCTTCACACACGCGGCATGGCTGGATCAGGGTTGCCCCCATTGTCCAATATTCCCCACTGCTGCCTCCCGTAGGAGTCTGGGCCGTGTCTCAGTCCCAGTGTGGCTGGTCATCCTCTCAGACCAGCTACGGATCATCGCCTTGGTGAGCCTTTACCTCACCAACAAGCTAATCCGACGCGGGCTCATCTGATAGCGTGAGGTCCGAAGATCCCCCACTTTCCCCCGAAGGGCGTATGCGGTATTAGCAGTCGTTTCCGACTGTTGTCCCCCACTACCAGGTAGATTCCCACGCGTTACTCACCCGTCCGCCGCTCGTCACCCAAGAAGCAAGCTTCTCTGTGCTACCGCTCGACTTGCATGTGTTAGGCCTGCCGCCAGCGTTCAATCTGAGCCATGATCAAACTCTTCAGTTTAAAATCTTGTGAACTCAAAGCTGCAAGCAGCTTTTCGTTCAGCTCAAGGTATTACACAACGCTAAA
Organism: Marinobacterium sp. BA1; assembly: GCF_041155135.1. Taxonomy (NCBI): domain Bacteria; kingdom Pseudomonadati; phylum Pseudomonadota; class Gammaproteobacteria; order Oceanospirillales; family Oceanospirillaceae; genus Marinobacterium; species Marinobacterium sp. BA1. The sequence continues at coordinate 3,563,423 of NZ_BAAFHC010000001.1, read as the reverse complement.
TGAATATTCAGTTAGGTTGCTTGCCTTGATTAAGCTTTGTGTGCTCAATCCTGACAAGCGCCCACACATATTACCTGATCAATTTGTTAAAGAGCGGGCCTGGCCAACCGCACCGTTCGGTGCAACCTGTTGTCTCAAGCGAGGCGCGTATTCTACCGCAACCCGTTTCAGTGTCAACCGTTTTTTTCGTTTTCTGTTTCAGTGCTGGGCACTCAAACAACGATTCGGCAGTCACTCAAGAAGCGTAATGATGAACCAAAAAACCACTTAATTCAACATCTTACCACTTGCTCAATTGATCTGCCCTGAACCGTTTCCGGTGGGGCGTCTCAAGCGAGGAGGCGAATTTTACAGACACCACTGAGGGAGTCAACACCTGCGTGTAAAAAAGTTTCAGAAAGATGAAAGCAGCCAGTAGCAACGCCTAACCCCCCAAAAAAATAACGGACGCCGAGGCGTCCGTTATTTATAGATACACTTGGTATTCAGCCACGCAGTCAGTGCAGGTAGAACAGGTGATGTTTTTTCTTGCCCAACTTGACTAGAAAGTACTTACCGAACCGAGCCGCATCGCGTGAAAACAACTTATCTGCCGCCATATTCTGATCCATACCGCATTCTTGATCATTGATCACGACCGCGTTGCGTTGCAGCGCATCCTTTACCTGCTTGCCTGAAGCGGCCAAGCCAGCCTCAACCAATAGAGTTGTCAGCGGCAGGTCAGTCAACTCAGCTGGCACCTGTGTTGCCGGCAGCCCATCCTGCTCCAGCTGGGCATAATCCGCAGCACTCAATTGAGATAGATCACCCGAAAACAAAGCTTCAGTGATGCGACGAGCCGCCTCGAGGGCTTCTTTCCCATGGACCATCTCGGTCATCTGCTCTGCCAAAACACGCTGAGCCTCGGGCCGACCTTCACGGGCACGGTCTTCCGCCTCTATCGCGTCGATCTCGGCGACGGACAGGAAGGTAAAGAACTTCATGAAACGGTAAACATCTGCATCAGGCGTCTGTAGCCAGAACTGATAGAATGCGTAAGGAGATGTCTTTTTCGCATCCAGCCACACCGCACCGCTTTCAGTCTTGCCAAACTTGGTGCCATCAGACTTTGTAATCAGAGGTAAGGTCAACGCATGAGTGGCAGCGCCATTCACTCTGCGTGTCAGCTCAATACCGCCAACAATATTTCCCCATTGGTCGGACCCACCGATTTGGAGCGTACAGTCATACTTCTGATTCAGCTGCTGATAGTCATAGGACTGCAGAATCTGATAGGTGAATTCGGTGAATGACAAACCTGAGCCTTCACGCTCTATACGCTGCTTGACCGACTCTTTTGCAATCATTTTATTGACAGTAAAGTGCTTGCCGATGTCACGCAGGAAGCTGAGTACATCAACACTGGCTGTCCAATCGTAATTATTGGCCAATATGGCCCCATCTTCACCGTCAAAATCAATGAACCGGCTGATCTGGGATTTGAGGCATTCACTCCATTGCTGAACGATTTCAGCTGAGTTCAGCTGGCGCTCCTGATCCTTGAAACTCGGATCACCAATGAGGCCAGTCGCCCCGCCGACCAGAGCGATAGGACGATGACCTGCCTGCTGAAAACGTTTGAGCATTAACAGAGGCACCAGGTGGCCCAAGTGCAAACTGTCTGCCGTGGGGTCAAAGCCGCAATAAAGCGTCACCGGCCCCTGAGACAGATGCTCGACCAGCTCTTCTTCATTGGTCGTCTGGGCAACCAGACCCCGGGCCTTGAGATCCTCAATCAAACTGTTTGCGTTCATACCGCCTGAATCCCTCTATATGGGTTGAGTGTAAGCCGATGGCGCATTCTAAACGCTCACAGGAATGTGAACAAACTCTATCCATCACCAACGTTCCACTGACACCCGACAAATATAAAAATGTTGAATTTCCGTTATACTCCGGTGTCAACGTCAGCGAATTTTCAAAATGACATGGGTGTGTTCGTGACCTCTTTTCTCCGTACTTTGCGCCAGCTTCCTCCGATACACATTGCCGCTGCCATGATTTGTATTGCGGTGATCAGCCTGATTTTCATTTTGATGCCAACTGAAGAGGCCGAAGCGATTAACCGGCCCATTTCACATCAGGAGCCCCCTGCCTCAATCACTGTTGACGACACATCACGACTTGTGGAACCCGATACACAAAATACTTCACCAACCTCAGTGGCACTCCCCATACCCACCGAATCCGAGGCCAGCATCCATCCAGCCGAAGCAGCAAGTCCGGCCGAAAACTGGGTCGAATACCGGATCCAGTCCGGGGACAACCTGACCTCTCTGTTCAAACGAGCAGGCCTCGGTCCGCGTGATGTGTATCGAGTGTCCAGTGCCGTAAGCGGAAGCAATGCTCTCAAGCAACTGCGCCCCGGCGAACATATCTCTCTTCTTGTCGAAGATGGCCAATTGACAAAGCTGCGCCATGTTCGCAGTCGCTTGAGCAGCACCCTGCTCGTGCAAACAGAAAAAGGCTATGAAGTTGTGGAGGAAGAGCGCACACCAGAAAAGCGCACTGCGCACGCTCAGGGCCAGATAGAAAATTCGCTGTTCCTTGATGCCGCCCGTGCAGGTCTCTCTGATAAAGTCATAATGGAGTTGGCCTCGATCTTTGCTTGGGATGTCGACTTTGCGCTCGACATTCGGCGCGGTGACAGCTTCCAGGTGCTGTTTGAGGAAGAGTTTCTGGAAGGTGAAAAAATCGGGGACGGCAAAATTCTCGCTGCTCGCTTCGTTAACCAGGGGCAGAGCTACGAAGCCGTCCGTTATACGGACAGCAAAGGCGAGACCAACTATTTCACCCCTGATGGTCGCAGCATGCGCAAGGCATTCTTGCGATCACCCGTCGACTTCCGGCGTATCAGCTCGCACTTCAAACCGGAACGCTTCCATCCAGTATTGGGCAAGAGACGCCCCCACCGAGGGGTTGATTACGCCGCCGCCACCGGCACACCAATCAAGGCTGCCGGTGATGGCAAAGTCATTTGGCGAGGCACCAAGGGCGGATATGGCCGTACCATCATCATCCAGCACGGTGGCAATATTACAACGCTGTATGCGCACATGAGTCGCTACCAAAAGGGCGTCAACAACGGCAGTCGCGTCAAACAGGGCCAGGTCATCGGTTATGTCGGCGCATCAGGCCTCGCCACCGGCCCACACCTGCACTATGAATTCCGCATTAATGGCACTCATAAGAACCCGCTCACTGTAGCCTTGCCTCAGGCTGAATCGGTTCCGGCAAACGAGATGAATGCTTTCAACTCCCAGACAGGCAGCATCATGGCCGAACTGAATCAGCGAACCGACACCCGCCTTGCCCTGAATGAGCCTGAACAATGACAGACCCGGAGTTTTATATCGGACTGATGTCCGGAACAAGCCTGGACAGCATAGACGCGGTACTGGTTCGATTCACACCGTCGTTCGAACTCTGCTCGGCTTACAGCCACCCCCTGCCCAGTGAGCTGCGCCACCAGATCACCCAGCTGACGCAGCCCGGCAATGATGAGATTGAACAACTGGGGCGACTGGATATAGCGCTCGGTGAAATCTTTGCAGACGCAACCCTGTGTTTGTTGCAACAGGCCGGAGTATCGACTGACGCAATCAAGGCGATAGGCTCCCATGGCCAGACCGTTCGCCACCGGCCGGGGGCTGGCTTCAGCCTTCAGATTGGCGATCCAAACACGATTACAGAGCGCACCGGTATTACTACAGTAGCGGATTTCCGTCGCCGGGATTTGGCCGCTGGTGGTCAGGGCGCCCCCCTGGTACCCGCCTTTCATGAGGCGTTATTCCGCAGTCCGATTGCCGACCGGATGATCGCCAACCTTGGCGGCATGGCCAATATTACCTTATTGCCAGCTGACCCGATGAGTCCGGTGCTGGGCTACGACACTGGGCCGGCCAATGTGCTGATGGATGGATGGATCGAGCACAACCAACTCGGCTGTTACGACAGGGACGGCGCTTGGGCTGCAACGGGTACAGTCGACACCAAACTGCTGAATGCCTTGCTTGCACACCCTTTTTTTCACGCTGCGCCACCGAAAAGCACCGGACGCGAAGACTTCAACCCGAACTGGCTCAACATCATGCTTGCTCAATTCAACCATGAGCAGGCCCCTGAAAACATACAGGCGACACTGTTGGAACTGACAGCCATCACCCTGTGTGACGCCATCCGCAGCCAGCTGCTAATCCAACCTGAAGTGTATCTGTGTGGCGGAGGCAGCCATAACAGTCGCTTGGTGGAACGCATTCGCGCCCGACTCTCAGATTGCCGAGTTGACAGCACAACTGCACTTGGGCTTGACCCTGATTGGGTTGAAGCAACCGCTTTTGCATGGTTTGCCATGCGGACCTTTCAACAGCAAACCTCAAGCCTGCCAGAGGTGACAGGTGCCAAAGGCCCTCGCATACTGGGCACTATCTGTCCGGCCTGAATTCCGAAATGCAAAACGCCAGCTCAGCGGCTGGCGTTTTGACTGACTGATCGGTACAGAGAGATCAAATCGAAAAGGAAGAACCACACCCACAGGTTGTAGCGGCGTTGGGGTTGTTGATTACAAACTGCGAACCCTGCAGCCCTTCCTTATAATCTACCTCAGCGCCAGCCAGATACTGGAAGCTCATCGGGTCAACGACCAACAGCACACCATCACGCTCTACGACTGTATCGTCATCAGCCGTATTTTCATCGAAGGTGAAACCATAGGAAAAACCGGCACACCCCCCTCCGGTGATATAAACCCGCAGCTTCAGATTGTCATTTTGCTCTTCATCAAGCAAACGTCTAACTTTTCGAGCTGCCGCCTCGGTAAACGCAAGCGGAGCATCCTGTGCAGTTTCACTCATAGTCACACCAAACCTTTTCAATGCCGCGCATTTTGACTAAACCAACCAAATTAGTCAAGTATTACGGCATCAGTGCGACCTGTTCGAGGCCTGAACGCTCCGGCAGATCAAACATCAGGTTCATGATCTGCACTGCCTGACCGGATGCCCCTTTGACCAGATTGTCGATAACCGACAGCACAACAACGACATCTTCCCCCTGCGGCTGGTGCACACTGATGCGGCACATATTGGAGCCTTTCACACTGCGTGTTTCAGGGTGGCTGCCGGCCGGCATCACATCAACAAATGGCTCATTGCGATAGCGCTCTTCAAACAGCGCCTGCAAATCAGGCCCCACTGGATCCTTCAGCACAGAGTACAGGGTTGCATGAATACCACGAATCATCGGCATCAGGTGTGGCGAGAAGGTTAGTCCCACCGGGCGTTCAGCGATACCGGACAGACCCTGACGAATCTCCGGCAGATGGCGATGGCCGGGCACACCGTAGGCCTTGACGCTTTCGCTGGCTTCACACAGCAGAGTACCCACGCTGGCACCACGTCCCGCACCGCTGGCACCTGACTTGCAGTCCGCAATCAGGCGACGGTGATCAACCAGCTTGCTTTCCAGCAGTGGCAGATAACCCAACTGCACGGCAGTAGGATAGCAGCCAGCACAACCAATCAACTCAGCACCCTTGATCTGATCGCGGTTCAGTTCAGGCAGGCCATACACAGCCTTGGCCACCAAATCAGGGCATGTGTGCTTAAGGTTGTACCATTTTTCCCACAGCTCGATATCCTTGATACGGAAATCTGCGCCCAAATCGATTACACGCACACCGCGCTCGACCAGTTCTGGCGCCATACTCATGGCAACCCCGTGAGGGGTGGCAAAGAACACTACATCACAGGCCGCCAACCGATCCACATCCGGAACCGTAAAGGTAATATCATGGTGGCCACGCAGGTTGGGATACATGTCGGCAACCGGGATGCCTTCCTCGGATCGGGATGTAATGACCTCAACCCGCGCTTGCGGGTGATTGGCCAGAAGCCGCAACAATTCAACACCGGTATAACCGGTTCCGCCGACGATACCTACCTTGACCACATGCACCTCTCATCAGTATGCGAAAACTGTTAGGGTATAATACTCAGCCGTTCTGCAGATGACCACCGAGCACCCGAGAGCCCATCATGCCACACCGACTGCTGTCACTGGAACACTTCCGCACCCGGCTGGCTCATGTTGATGCCTTGCCCCAGCTGGTGGTGCTTGGCGTATTGTCGGGGCTCGTGGCCGGCGGACTCATGAGCCTGTTCCGAGGCGCTTACAACCTGTTGCAGCACTGGCTGCTTTCCGGTGGCACCGAAAACTTTGAAAGCCTTCCCGAAATCAGTCGCCTGCTGTTTCCCGTGGTCGGCAGCCTGTTGCTGATTCTGCTCTACCTTTCGATCCCCGCCCATGCTCGCAGCGTGGGTATCGTCCACCTACTGGAACGCCTCAACAACCATCAGGGTCGCATGCCCGGCAGCAACATGCTGGTCCAGCTGCTGGCCGCACTCATTGCACTGGCCAGCGGCCATTCGGTTGGCCGTGAAGGCCCGGCCGTCCATATGGGCGCCGCCTCCAGCAGCTGGCTTGGCCAACGCCTCAATCTGCCCAACAACACGCTGCGCCTGCTGGTTGGCTGCGGTGCCGCTGCCGGCATCTCAGCCGCTTTCAACACACCGCTGGCAGGTGTCATTTTTGCCATGGAAGTGATTCTACTTGAGTACACTCTGGTCGGTTTTTTGCCCATTATGGTAGCAGCCGTGGTCGGGGATGTTGTTGTGCGCCTGACTGTAGGCGAAGCCATTGTATTCAATGCCCCGGCCCTTCAGATCCACGAGCTGTCCGAACTGCCGCTGGTAATGCTACTGGGGCTGATGACCGGGCTTCTCGCGGTCGGCTTTCATTTTCTGTATCGCCACACCTTTCGCATTTGCCAGTGGAGCATACCCACTCGCTTCCTTCTCGCTGGCACTCTCACCGGACTGGTAGCTATGCATTGGCCAGAAGTCATGGGCAGTGGCTACGATACAATCGAGGCCCTGTTCCACACCCGGCCTGCGGCAATCTGGCTGCTGGGGTTGTTGCTGGCCAAATGGCTTCTGACTCCAGTGATCATCGCACTGGGCATTCCGGCCGGGCTCATTGCACCCTCTCTGTTTATCGGTGCCTCGGCAGGCGCTTTACTTGGTGCGACAGGCAACAGCCTGGGGCTGACGGCCGACACTGCACTTTACGCCATGCTTGGCATGGGTGCGATGATGGCGGCTCTGCTCAACGCCCCGCTGGCAGCCCTGCTGGCGATGCTGGAGCTGACCCACAACACCGCGATCATCCTGCCCGGCATGCTGGCAATCGTCACCGCCAACCTCACCACCCGTTACGGTTTCGGCCTGCCTTCGATATTTCATGCCTCTTTGCAGGCACAGGGGATGGATCTACGCCAGGCACCCTTGACTCAGGTGCTGTCTCGAGCAGCCGTTGGCAGCCTGATGCAACGAAACTTTGCGGAGACTGAGAGTATCATCAGCCTGTCGTCTGCACGTGACCTGCTGACCGCAGCACCTCAGTGGCTGCTGGTGCAAAAGGGTGATAACAGCTTTTTGCTGCCGCCGGCGGACCTGAAAGTCTGGCTTGAAAATGAAGCGGCAGACAAAACCGACCCCGAGCTGTCGATAAACCTGCTGGAAATACCGGCACAGCGACGGGATGTAATGCCCCTGCTCTATCGCTCCACGCTGAAGGAAGCGCTTGATCTGATGCTGCAACATCAGCTTGATTACCTGCTTGTCGTAAGCAACCAGGAGTCCCCACTGGGGCTGATCAGCAAAGAACAGATCGAGTCCTACTACAACCACAAGCAGAGCCTCTGATGCCTACATTCTCTTTATCAGGTCTTTACGGCATTACCGATGCCACCCTCATGCCCGATACCCAGACCATGCTGAACGCCTGTGAAGCGGCCATCGCTGGCGGCATGAAAGTCCTGCAGTATCGGGACAAGTCAAACAATTCAGAGCATCGCCTCGATCAGGCCAGCGCCTTGCGTGCATTGTGCCAAAGCCATAATTGTATCTTCCTGATCAACGATGATGTGGAGCTGGCACTGTCCTGCAAGGCTGACGGCGTCCATCTGGGGCAGAAGGATGGTAGCCTCACGGAGGCACGACAGCGACTGGGCAAAACCGCCATCATCGGACAGACCTGCCATGACCGGCTTGAGCTTGCAATCAGGGCCCAGGCCGAAGGTGCCAACTATGTTGCCTTCGGCGCTTTTTTCCCCTCCAACACCAAACCAGGCGCCAGCCCGGCTCCTTTGTCACTGCTCTCCACGGCACGAGCGCAACTGAGTGTACCCATGGTAGCGATAGGCGGCCTCAGCGTGGATAATGCGACACAAGTGATTGCAGCTGGCGCCGACATGACCGCAGTCGTGCACGCCCTGTTCGCCGCGCAGGATATTCGCACTCGGGCTGAACAGTTCAGCCGGCTGTTCCGTATTCAGGCACAAGACCATTAAAGGAAGCGACACATGTCCCGTTCAGAATCCCTGTTCAAGGCCGCTCAGACTCACATCCCCGGTGGCGTCAATTCCCCGGTTCGCGCATTCAAGGGTGTTGGCGGCACCCCAGTTTTCTTCAAGCGTGGTGAGGGTCCTTTCCTGTATGACGAAGACGACCGCCGCTACATCGACTATGTAGGTTCGTGGGGCCCCATGCTGCTTGGGCACTCATTCCCTCCCGTGATTGAAGCGGTGCGCGCTGCACTGGATAACGGCCTCGGGTTTGGTGCCCCCACCGGCATTGAAACCGAAATGGCTGATCTGGTCTGCGAACTGGTGCCCTCCATGGAGATGGTCCGCATGGTCAGCTCCGGTACCGAGGCCACCATGAGCGCCATCCGTTTGGCCCGCGGTTACACCGGTCGTGACAAGATCGTGAAGTTCGAGGGCTGCTACCATGGTCACTCCGACTCTCTGCTCGTCAAGGCCGGCTCCGGCGCATTGACGCTGGGTGAGCCCAACTCACCCGGAGTGCCGGCCTCACTGGCCGAGCACACGATTACCCTGACCTATAACGATATCGACAATGTCCGCCAGGCTTTTGCCGAGATCGGCGATCAGGTTGCCTGCATTATTGTTGAACCCGTTGCCGGCAACATGAACTGTATTCTGCCCGAACCGGGCTTTCTGGAGTGTCTGCGCGAAGTCTGTGACGAACACGGCAGTGTACTGATTTTCGACGAGGTGATGACCGGATTCCGTGTGGCGCTGGGCGGTGCTCAGGAATATTTCAACATCAAACCGGACCTGACCACACTGGGCAAGATCATCGGTGGCGGCCTTCCGGTCGGAGCCTTCGGGGGCAAGCGTGAGATTATGCAGCATATCGCCCCGCTGGGTCCGGTGTATCAGGCCGGCACTCTGTCAGGTAACCCGCTGGCGATGGCGGCAGGTCTGACCATGCTGCAGGCACTGCGTGAGCCGGGTATCCATGAACAGCTTTCTGCCAAAACCGAATATCTGACCCAAGGGCTGGAAGCAATGGCCAAACGGCACGGTGTTGCGTTCACCACCAGCGCCATTGGCGGCATGTTCGGCCTTTTCTTCACCGAGCAGGAGACAGTCAGCAGCTTTGCTGATGTGATGCGCTGCGACGCGAAACGTTTTGGTGAATTCTTCCACGGCATGCTGGACGCAGGTATCTATCTGGCGCCCTCTGCGTTTGAAGCCGGCTTTGTTTCCAATGCACACACAGAAGCCGAGCTGGATGCGACCCTGGAAGCGGCTGACAGTGTATTTGCCAAGCTGGCGGGATAACACATGGCGGGCGATATTGTACTGCTGGCAGCCGCCCTGTTCAGTGCGGTACTGATGTTCCGCCAGACGGAAGACACGTCTGAAGAGCAGAGTCTGTTGTTGAAAGTGAGCTGCCTCGCACTGGTGTTTGTGGCTCTGGCCGCACTGGGCCGCCTGACACTCACGGACAGCGGGCAGGATATCGAAACGCTGCAGCGCATGCTGGACAACCTGGCACTGTATGCCGCCCTGCCCCTGCTGGCCACCGTCATGGCAGGACAGGCGATGCAATGGCACTGGTCCAGAGCGGGCTGGGGAAGATGGCTGCTGGGACTGTTTGCTCTGTTTGAACTGTGCCGACGCATGGGGCTTGGCGAGGCCTACACACTGGCGATCGGCATCGCCATCAGCTTTGTGCTGCTGGGTGCCGCCCTGCGCCTGCACGGCACCTTTGCACGACTGGCCTCAGCCGGCAGTGGGCTGCTGCTGGCGGTTGCCGTGTGCAGTCCGCTTCTGCCGGTGCCCCCGTTACCAGCCTTTGTGCTCAGCTCAGCACTGGCAGCGGCCCTGCCTCTGTTTGCCTTTGCCCTGTTGAGCCAGGTCAAACAGCCGTCGCCTCAATAGGCGGCGGCTCGCTGGCGCGCTTCAGCCGCACCTGCACTGTTACCTCCTTCATTGCGAATTTCGGCAACCAGCGTCCATAAACGGCGCAGGGCGCTGTCCTGCCCGGAAGCGATGCTGATTCCCTTCAAAGCAACCTGTTCCGCTTGCAAAAACTGCCCCTGTCGACGCTGCACATCCGCCAGCTGGATATAGACCTCAGGGTCACGCGGGGCGATACGCAGGGCGCGCTCCAATCGACTCTGGGCCGTGCGCAAATCGCCACTGCCGGTATCGCTGCGGGCATTTTCCAGCAAGGCAACAACCGCTGGGCTCTGTGGCTGTACCGGCAGCGTTTCAGTGATCGCCTGACCGGACATGGGCTGCGGTGCTTCACGCTGGGCACGTATCACCGGCGCTTCACCCACCGGAATCACCTGCACCCCCGGGGTTTCCTCAACCGGAACCACACTGCCAGGCGGCTCTGCAGCGGGAGCGCGCGCGCCCCTATCCTCTACAGGCGCACGATAGGGATTGGGGCCTGCACAGCCGGCAAGCAGAGCAGCAAATGCTGCCATCAAACAGATCTTTTTCATCCTGTCCTTCTTTGATCAGTTAAACCAGTTGCGGAACCAGTCAAGTGAGCGGTTAATCGGATTATGCAGACCGCAATCGACGCTTTGTTCTGGTGCTGTGCCCTGCAGGAACGGCAGCTGACGAGACCCCTCACAGCGCTCATCCGAGCGCAGACCTGTAGCCTCATCGATCCAGACATACTCAACACCGGCAGGGCGAGTTGCGATAAACGGTTCCGGACGTTCGCGTCGCATCAGCTCGGTCCAGACCCGCAGGGCTCCACTCGATCCGGTGAACGGCAGTGACGTATTATCATCACGCCCCAGCCAGACCACTGCAAGCCGATCACCCGTAAAACCAGCAAACCAACTGTCGCGCTGGTCGTTCGAGGTACCGGTCTTGCCGGCCACGTTCAGATTCGCCGGCAGAGTATTGTATACGCTGCGTGCCGTACCTTCGCGCGCAACCTCCTGCAAGGCATACTGCATCAGATGTACAATTTCCGGCTTGACCTGCTGTTTCAATGTAAACGGATAACGTGACAACTCTTTGCCTTCGGCATCGGTCACACGGCGTATCACTCGCAAAGGCATCTTGAAGCCATTCGCCGCGATAGTCTGATAGATACTGGCCAGTTCCAGTGGCGAGAGCGCCTGCGCACCCAGGAGCAGAGAGGGAAAAGACTTGAGTTCGCGCTCGGCACCAAGACGCTCCAGCATATCAATCACGCGCCCCAGACCAACCTCCATACCCAAACGAGCGGTGGACTGATTATAGGAAAGCGCCAGTGAACGGTGCAACGGCACCACCCCGTGACTGCGGCGATCAAAATTCTGCGGCTGCCACAGAGATCCATCTGGCTGCTTCAGCTCAAAAGGCTCATCTTGCAGCGGCGTTGCCAGTGTATAGCCATGCTCCAGCGCCGCCAGATATACCGCAGGCTTTACCAAAGAGCCGATTGGACGCAGCGCATCCAGCGCACGGTTGAAGCCTTCGTAGCGTGTTTCACGCCCACCAATCAGCGCCAGCACTTCACCTGTCTGAGGATCCGTTACCACCATGCTGGCCTCAAGTCCGGCAGCCTTATTGCCATAGCGCTGCTCAAGCTGCTTCAGGCTCTGTTCCAGCGCCGCCTCGGCACGGGTTTGTACCAGCGGGTCAAGGGTCGTGAAGATGCGCAGCCCTTCCGTTGCCAGATCATCATCGCGATACTCTTCCCTCAACTTGCGCTTGACGAGATCAAGATAAGCGGGATACATCCCCTTGTGCAGGCTGCGTTGCTGTACCACGCCCAGCGTCCGGCCTTGGGCTTCATCATATTCCGCCCGGCTGATGTGGCGCTGTTCAAACAGCATTTTCAGCACCAGGTTGCGGCGCTCAAGCGCGCGTTCTGGATGGCGACGCGGATCATACCAGGATGGGCCTTTCACCATCCCAACCAACAATGCCACCTGATGCAACTCCAGCTCGGTAATCGGTCGAGCAAAGAAGTATTGACTGGCCAGCCCAAAGCCGTGAATCGCGCGACTGCCGGACTGCCCCAGATACACTTCATTCAGATAGGCTTCAAGAATCTCTTCCTTGGAATAGTGCAGTTCCAGCAGTACCGCCATCGGCAGCTCCAGCAGCTTGCGACTCAGGGTACGGTCCGAGGTTAGGTAGAAGTTCTTTATCAGCTGCTGGGTCAACGTACTGCCGCCCTGGGCAAAACGACCGGCACGGATATTGACCCACATGGCACGGGCGATTCCCTTGAGCGAAACGCCGTGGTGTTCATAGAACGCCCGGTCTTCGACCGTGACTAGGGCTTGCGCAAGATGAGGGGGGGCCTGCTCCAGCTTGATCAGGTCACGGTCTTCATTGGAGCGAGGGTAAATACCACCGATCAGAATCGGCTCCAGCCGCACCAGCGGCAGTTGCTGTCCACTCTGAGCCCGGATGGACTCAAGCCGATCACCGGAGAAACTCAGCAGCATGTCATGCGATGGCTCAGCCCCATCAGGAAAATTGAAACCTCGACTGTGAATACGCGCCCTGCTACTTGCCCATTCGACACTTCCCGGCCGGCTGGCCTGGCGCTCAAAGCGATACCCCAGCGCTCTGAGTTCCTGTTTGAGCTCATCCATGGCCAGTTTCTGTCCGGGGTACAGCTCCAGCGGTCGTGCATATACTTTTGCCGGCAGTGCCCAGCGTTTGCCTTCAAACTTGCTGCGCACCTGGGCATCCAGATAGATCAGGCCAACGCCGGCGATAACCGACAAAACCACACCCAGTTTGAGCAGCCATCCCAACAGGCGGCGCAGACGAGAGGGTCGTTTTGCCTGACGGGAGGCAGATCGTTTTGCGGTGGTGGTTCTCTTTTTAGTCATCGCGTCAGTATAATCTTATGCCATCGCTGACAACAGCAGGAGTCTCATGTTACCCAAACTGATACAGTCACTGAGCGAGCCCGGGCATTATCCTCACCCGACCGGCCCGATCCGAGTGATTGAAACACACATCTCCTGGCTGCTGCTCACAGGCGAGTTTGCCTACAAAATCAAGAAGCCGGTCAACTTCGGCTTTCTTGACTTCACCACGCTTGAGCAGCGACGCCACTGCTGTGAAGAGGAACTGCGTCTAAACCAGCGCCTTGCACCGGATATCTACATCGATGTGGTTCCAATTGGAGGCTCTTGCACAGAACCCAAGCTGGGAGCCAGCGAGGAGATTATCGAATACGCGGTCCGAATGTATCAGTTCGATCCTGAACTTCGGCTTGACCGCCTGCTGCAGCGACAGCTGTTTGAAAGCCACTGGATCGACCTTTTGGCCGAACAGATTGCAGAATTCCACCAAAAAATCCCGATCGTGGCTCAGGACAGCCCCTGGGGTGAGCCTGATACACTGTGGGAGGTCGTGGCTGACAACTTCCGCCATATCCCGCCTGATCATCTCGATACCGACGACTGGAGCCTGCTGCAGCGTCTGTCTGCACAGATCGCACAACAGTTCCGTGCACTGGAAGACAGGCTCAGGCAGCGCAAACGCGAGGGGCATGTCCGCGAATGCCACGGCGACCTGCACTTGGCCAACATAAACCTGTTTCACGATCAGCTGCGTCTGTTTGACTGTATTGAGTTCAATCTGGAGTTTCGCTGGATAGACACGATCTCCGATCTGGCGTTTCTGTTGATGGATTTGGAGGCCAACCAGCAATTCCGTTGGGCCAACCGCTGCCTTAACCGCTATCTGGAGCTGACCGGCGACTACTCCAGCCTGCCACTGCTGAATTTTTTCAAGGCCTACCGCTCCATGGTGCGTGCGAAGGTTGCAATGCTTGGGCTGGAGCCCGACCTTGAGACCTGCCGCCACTATCTGCAATTGACAGCCCACTACTGTCGAGAGCGCAGCCCTACCGTATTCCTGATGCACGGGGTCAGCGGCAGCGGCAAAAGCTATTTGAGCGAACGCCTTGCAGAAGCGGTCGGCGTCATACGCATTCGGTCTGACGTCGAACGCAAACGCATCTACCGTGAGCTATCCCTGCAAGGCCATTCACTGGCACTGTATGGGGCCGAAATGAACACGCGGACCTTTCAGTATCTGCATGACACAACGGCTCAGGCATTGAAGGCCGGATACTCCGTGGTGGTTGATGCCACGTTCATTCGACAGCGCACCCGCAATGCCTACGTCGAGCTCGCAAAGAACCTCGGCATCCCGGTGAGAATTATCAGCTGCCACTGCGAACTCAACCTGATTGAGGCGCGTCTGAAACGACGTGAAGCGGAAGGCCGCGACCCTTCCGATGCCGATGTCAGCGTCATGCGCGAACAGATGAAAGTACAGCAACCCCTGACCAGCGAAGAGCAGCTGATCACATTGCCGGTGGACACCCGCGATGATGAAGCGATCGAACAGCTGATGGCGCAGCTGCGCGCGCAACGTCTGATCACTGACTGACACCAACCGAAAGGCTGCTATCCCTTGAAACTGTGCACACTCGATGAATTACAGCTCAACAGCCCGCGGGGGTTTGATCTTGAGGATGGCACCGCTCTGTTGCTGATCCGACGCGGTGAGAGTGTTGTTGCCTGGCGCAACAGCTGTCCGCATCGCGGCATCCGATTGGAGTGGCAACCGAACCAGTTCCTCGACTACGAGAAACAGTTCATCCAGTGTGCCACCCACGGTGCTCTGTTCGGAATTGATGACGGCATCTGTATCGCGGGCCCCTGCCCCGGCGAGCAACTGGAAGCGTTGCCCGTCGAAGTTCGCGATGGCGAGGTGTGGCTTACGCGCGACTGATCCGCTGTTGCAGGCGCTCCAGCGCCAGTTCGATCCTATCCAGTCCCGTGGTATAGGAGAAGCGGATATATCGCTCAGACCGGTTATGACCAAAATCGGCCCCTGGTGTCACCGCGACATGATCCTCCTCCAGAAGCGACCAGCAGAAGGCAAAGCTGTCATCGGTCAGGTGAGAAGCATCGGCATAGACATAGAAAGCACCTTCCGGCATGCGAGGAATACCAAAGCCCAGCTCCCTTAACCCAGCCACGAGCCGATCACGACGTAACGCAAACGCCTGTCGGCGCTGTTCCAGTATCTCGATCGTGGCCGGCTCAAATGCGGCCAGCGCGGCATACTGTGACAGCGTTGCCGGCGAGATGAACAGGTTTTGGGCAATCTTTTCCATCTCAGCCACGGCCTCTTCCGGTGCCACCAGCCAACCCAGGCGCCAGCCGGTCATGCCGAAATACTTGGAGAAGCTGTTCAGCACCAGCGCATCCGGTGCCACACCCAACACAGTGTCCGCATCAAAGCCATAGGTGAGACCATGATAGATCTCATCCACGATCAGCGAGCCGCCACATTGGCGCACCTGATCCGCAATGGCGCGCAGATGATCCGTTGGTACAACCGACCCGGTAGGGTTTGATGGGGACGCCAGCAACACCCCTGCCGTATCGGCGGCCCAGTGTTGCTCCACCAGATCCGCATTCAACTGATAGTTCAGCTCCGGTCCCACCGGCACCAACTGCCCACGTGCTTCCAGCAGGCGTAGAAACTGACGATTGCAGGGGTAGCCCGGATCCGCCAGCATGAAACGACTGCCAGGCGCCGCCAGCAACGAGAACGCCAGCAAAAGAGCTCCAGAAGCACCGGCCGTAACCAACACCTGGCGCGGACTGATGTTGACGCCATAGCGCCGCTGGTAAAAATCCGCGATAGCTTCACGCAGCGGCATGATGCCACCTGCCGGGGTATAACGCGTATGCCCTGCATCCATGGCTCGACGTGCAGCCTGCATGATTGGCTCTGCTGTGGGAAAGTCGGGCTCCCCGGCCTCCATATGCACCACATCCCTGCCCTCGGCATCCAGCTCGGCCGCACGCTTGAGCAGATCCATCACCTTGAACGAATCAATCTCGCGTGCCCGTGCAGTCCAGTCCGATATCATCTTCACTCCTCCGATCCAGATAAGCGCCTCAGTATATCCGACAACACCTGTTGCAAGCCTCTGTTGCAGCGGGTGAAATCAATCGCGATGGCAAAAAGGCCAAACAGGTCTAGCCTAAAGACTGGGGTTCTGGTACTTTCACCGGCTTTTAAAGCACCATAGTGTTCCCATATCAGGGCGCCAGGCCGGAGCAATCGGGCTTTCCATGGTCTGAGCCCCCAATGACGTGAGGCTGCGCCCATGCCTAAAACAACAGATACCAAGTTCATGCACTTCGAACCTTACCCGCTGGATAACGGCGAAGAATACATGAACGAAGCGCAGAAAGAGCATTTCCGCAAGATTCTTCTTGGCTGGAAACGCGAGCTGATGGAGGAAGTCGACAGCACCATCACGCATCTCAAGGAAGAAGCCTCCAACTTTGCTGACCCAAGCGACCGCGCCAGTCAGGAAGAGGAATTCAGCCTTGAACTGCGCACCCGTGACCGCGAGCGCAAACTGATTCGCAAAATCGACGAAGCGCTTGAAAGCATCGACTCCGATGACTACGGCTACTGCGAGGCCTGCGGTGTCGAGATCGGCATCCGCCGTCTTGAAGCACGCCCGACGGCCACTCTATGCATCGATTGCAAGACGCTGGCTGAAATCAAGGAAAAGCAGCTCGGACGCTGAGCCTGCGCGTCGGGGCCTCTGGCCCCCGACTCCCGCCTGACATCGAGCCCTCACCTTGAGTTGCATCGGACGTTTTGCCCCGTCACCGACCGGCCCACTCCATTTCGGCTCTCTGCTTGCCGCACTGGCAAGCTATCTCGATATGCGTTCGCGCAATGGCGAGTGGCTGCTGCGGATAGAAGATCTTGACCCGCCACGCGAACAGCCCGGCGCGGCCGATTCGATTCTGCACACCCTTGACGCCTTCGGCCTGCACTGGGATGGCCCTGTGATATACCAAAGCACGCGGCTGAAGTGCTATCAGGACGCACTGGAGCAGTTACTGGACCAAGGCACTGCCTATCGCTGCAGCTGCAGTCGCAAGCAGCTCAGAACCAGAGGCGTGACGGGCTTGTATGATGGCCACTGCCGGCGTCATCCGCCATCCGCCTCTGCCAGCTGCGCCGTTCGGGTGATTCACCCACAGGCAGAGCAACAGTTTCATGACCGCATCCAGGGTTTCAGAACGTACGACTGGCAGAATGATCGCGGGGATTTTGTCGTGTTTCGCCGTGATGGGCTGTTTGCCTATCAGCTGGCCGTCGTCGTTGATGACGCGGCCGCAGGTGTAACCGACATTGTGCGAGGAAGCGATCTGATCGACGAAACACCGCACCAGATCGCGCTGCAAACCCTGCTTGGCTATTCGACACCCCAGTACGCGCATATACCCGTGATCACAAACCCGGCCGGGCAGAAGCTGAGCAAACAGAACCTGGCACCGGCGATCGACCCTGGCCAACGCCAACAACTGCTGCTGCGCGCGCTGTCACTTCTCGGCCAGAAGCCACCCGCCGATCTGGCAACAGCCAGTCGGGATGAGTTGCTCTCGTGGGCCATCACGCACTGGAACATCACTGCAGTTCCCGGCACACTGAGCCTGTGTGAATCCGAGACCTGAATATGTATCTGCATCGCCTACTGCTGCTTCTGTTGCTGGCCACTCTGCTGCTGCCGGGACTGGTCGAGCTGTGGCTATTCCACAGCGGCCACTGGCTGATGCCTTTTCTGATCTGGGCGCTGCTGATCCTGCTGGCAGCGACCGCCGAATGGCGCCACCGTCACCATGAACTTTGATCTCAGTCTGCTGGCCCTGCTCGGCTGTGGCTATCTTCTCGCATTGTTCGGCGCCGCCTGGCTCACCGACAAGGGGTTACTGCCTGAACGCATCACCCGACACCCATTGGTGCATGTGTTGGCACTTGGTGTGTTTGCCAGCGCCTGGACCTTCTATGGCATCTTTGGCGTTGCGTATCATTCCGGCTATGTCTATTTGATCTCTTACATGGGGGCCTCCATCAGTTTTCTCCTTGCCCCATTGGTGCTGATTCCATTGCTGAGAATTACTCGGCGACACCAGCTCAGCTCGCTGCCGGATCTGTTTGCCTTCCGTTTTCGCAGTGGCGGTGTAGGAACGCTGACTACTTTATTAATGCTGTTTATCAGCCTGCCGCTGATCTCGATCCAGATTCAGGCACTGGCCGACTCGCTGCCCATGCTGAATGATCGCATCTCTTCCAATCGGGCGGCAGCCGGCTTCTGCATCATTCTCACCCTCTTCACCCTGCTGTTTGGTGCTCGACATGCCTCTCTTCGCAGCAGCCATCGCGGGTTGGTATTCGCCATCGCGCTTGAATCTCTGTTCAAACTGATTGCCCTGCTGCTGATTGCAGCCTATGCATTCTGGGCCTTGCTGGGTGGTGTCGATGGGCTCGGGGACTGGCTGCAGCGTAACCCGGAGGCGCTGCAGCGACTACAACAGCCGCCGGACACCAGTCACTGGCAAATTCTGCTGCTGGCGTTTTTTGCCTGTGCCTTTGTCATGCCGCACATGTTCCACATTGCGTTCACGGAAAACCTGCCCACCGAAAGCCTGTACCGCGCCAGCTGGGGTATTCCTCTTTTCCTGCTACTACTTGCCATCACTGTTCCCCCCATTCTCTGGGCCGGCATGAAGCACGATGCGATCACCAATCCCGAATACCTGCTGCTGCAGTTGGGGCAGAACCTGCAATTGCCGTGGTTCAGTCTGTTGACGTTCATCGGCGGGCTATCGGCGGCCAGTGGCATCATCATAGTGGCCACCGTGGCGCTGGCATCGATGCTGCAAAACCATGTCGTACTGCCTTTGGTACGGGTACCGGACAATGTCCGCTTCTACGCCTGGTTGCTGTGGTTGCGACGACTGATCATCATGGCGGTAATGCTGGGCAGCTATCTGTTTTTCCGCCATATAGGTCAGCAGTTTTCACTGAACCAGCTTGGGCTGCTGGCATTTATCGCCTTTCTTCAGTTTCTGCCGGGAATACTCGCAACCCTGTACTGGCCCAACGCCAGTCGCACCGGTTTTCTTCTCGGTCTGACAGGGGGGATAGGCCTCTGGGCACTGGGCATGCTGCTGCCGATGATGCTGGATGGCGCTCCGCTGGATGCCGGAGCCTTGAGTCAGTGGTACAAGGTCGCTCTATTATCGGTACTGCTTAACACGGCGCTGCTGGTACTCGGCTCCCTGCTTTTCCCCGGCCACGAGGGCGAGAGACAGGCCGCCGAAGCCTGTGCGCTCAACGTCATGCCCCGTCCTCTGGGCTTGGGCCTGGCTGCCGCCAGTGAAGCGGAGTTTGTCGCCCGCCTGACACCCAGACTGGGGGAACAGCCTGCACAGCGGGAAGTCCAGCGTGCCATGTTCACACTGCAGCTGAGCCCAGGCCAGCTGAGACCTTTGGACAGCCTGCGCCTGCGGACCCAGCTGGAACAGAACCTTTCCGCCCTGCTGGGACCTGTGGAGGCAACAGCACTGCTGCAACCATTGGAAACTGATCGCAGCGCCGGTTTCAAGGCCCGCGAGGTCCATCTGCTGGAGCAGCAACTTGAAACCTACGACCAACGCCTGTCGGGCCTTGCAGCCGAGCTGGACCAGCTCAGACGCTACCATCGCGCCACCTTACAGCGCTTGCCTATCGGGGTTTGCACGCTGGATGCAGACCACCGCATCCTGTTCTGGAATGCCGAGCTGGAGCAGTACACAGGGCTGAGTGCAGAACAGGCTCTCGGCAATCCTTTGGCACACTTGCCACTGCCATGGAGCCGTCTGCTGAAGGAATTTGCAGACAACGATACCCTGCACCAGGAAGCTCAAATGATTGAGCTGCACGGCGAGCATCGCTGGTTCAGCCTGCACAAGGCACGTCTGGATGACACACCTGCGCAAGGCAAGGTCCTGCTGATTGAAGAGGAAACCGAGCATCTGATGATGGCCCGCAAGCTGGCCCACAGCGAACGCCTGGCCTCCATCGGTCGCTTTGCGGCCGGCGTCGCTCACGAGATCGGTAATCCGGTGACCGGCATCGCCTGTCTGGCCCAAAATCTGAAGCTGGAAACGGATCTGCCCGAGGTGCTGGAAACCGGCGATCAGATTGTTGATCAGACCCGTCGCATTAACCGCATCGTTCAATCGCTGGTGCGTTTTGCCCACACCGGCCGCCAGGAAGGCCCGGAGCATTTCGAGTCGCTCGATTTACGCCACTGCATTGATGAAGCGATCCATCTGGTCACCCTCGACAGCCACAGCCGACAGCAGCATTTTGTCAATCAGGTTGATCCGTCCCTGCAGATCCGCGGCGACCTGCAACTGCTGCTGCAGGTGTTCGTGAACCTGCTTAACAACGCCAGTGATGCCTCGCCACCGCAGGGGCTGATTGAAATCGAGGCACAGGGAAGCGAAACCAGCATCTGCATTCGTATTACCGATGAGGGCACTGGCATCGCCCCGGAGCACCTCAATCGCCTGTTCGAGCCATTTTTCACCACCAAGGAACCCGGACGCGGAACCGGTCTGGGCCTGCCTTTGGTCTACAACATCATTGTGCAGCATTATGGTAATATCGAGATTCTTAGCCCGGCCAACAAAAACCAGAACAAAGGCACTCAGGTCGTAATCACCTTACCCCGGCTGAACGAGGAAAATACCCTTGCGTCGCCGGCTGCTCATGGAGAAGGTTTGTCCGGATGAGTCGAATTCTGATTGTCGAGGATGAAAGTATCATCCGCTCAGCGCTCAGGCGCCTGCTGGAAAAAAACGGATATGAAGTCAGTGATGCAGGCTCGGTAGCCGAAGCCTGTGGCGACTTCAGCCTGGATGGCTTTGACCTCATCATCACCGATTTGAGGTTGCCCGGTGCGCCTGGCACCGACCTCATCGGACTGGCCGGATCGGTGCCGGTATTGATCATGACCAGCTATGCCAGCCTGCGCTCCGCGGTGGATGCCATGAAGCTTGGTGCCGTCGACTATATTGCCAAGCCGTTCGATCACGACGAAATGCTGAAAACCGTGGCGGCCACGCTGTCACAGCCCCGTACTGCTTCAGACAATGAAATCGGCGGCAGCACCAGCGGTAAAGCGCCCGAGCAGACGCGCATCATCGGCTCCTGCAAGTCAATGCAGGAACTCTACCGCCGCATCGGCAAGGTCGCACGCACCGACGCTACCGTATTGATCCTTGGCGAATCCGGCACCGGCAAGGAGCTGGCCGCCCGCGCCATTCACGAACAGAGCAACAGGGCCAACCGCCCCATGGTGTGCGTCAACTGCGCCGCCATACCGGAGACACTGATCGAATCCGAACTGTTCGGGCATGAGAAAGGTGCCTTTACCGGTGCAACCAGCGGCCGCAGCGGCCTGATTGAAGCCGCCGATGGCGGCACCCTGTTTCTGGACGAAATCGGTGAACTGCCTCTGGAAGCTCAGGCTCGTCTGCTGCGTTTCCTGCAGGAGGGTGAAATTCGCAGGGTTGGGGCAGTACAACCGCTCAAGGTGGATGTGCGTCTGATCGCTGCTACACATCGTGACCTCAAGACCCGCGCTCGTTCCGGCCAGTTCCGTGAAGATCTGTATTACCGCCTGTATGTGATGGAGCTGCGCATGCCTCCGCTGAGGGCACGAGAAGACGACATTTTGGAACTGGCGGAAGCCTTCCTGTCCAAGCAGGCCGAAAAGATGCGGTGTGAGTCTCTCAACTTCAGCCCCGAAGCACTGGAGCTTCTGCGCAGCTATCACTGGCCCGGCAATGTGCGAGAGCTGGAAAATGCGATTGAGCGCGCCGTCATTCTGGCCGATGGTCGGCAGATCACTCCTGATCTTCTGGGCCTTGAGCTGGAACAGCAAAGCCTGGCCGACATCGAAAGCCAGTACGCCCAACGGCACAGACCGCCACCTGTTGACAGCGACGCTTCCTCCGGCGCCCGCACAGACCTGTCCCTGGATGACTACTTCCAGCGCTTCGTCCTTGAAAACCAGGACCAGATGAGCGAAACCGAACTGGCCAAAACGCTCGGAATCAGCCGCAAAAGCCTGTGGGAACGACGCCAGAAACTGGGTATCCCCCGCAAACCCAAGGGGTAACAATCGGTAACACTTAAAAGTGTTACCTTACTACCCAACACCGCCCACAAACCGTGACATTCGGTAACACTCTGTTGCCAGAAACGAAAGAATGATCGGGTTCAATATAGGCTTAATAATATAAAACAAAGGGTTATGATTTTTGGCACGCGTCCTGCTTTATTACAAGCAGAACAACAACAACGTACACCCTGAAACAGTGCCGGCAATAAAAATAAAAATGGCCCTGCGGATGAGTGACCTGCCTCGAATAAAAATAAAAATGAGGCTTAGTCGGTCGATAGAGTGGCACTGCAGCGCTCCCCAATCAGTGCTCTTAGGAAGAACAACAACAAGCTAAGCTTCATGGTGTCACTTTACGACCGACACCCCCCACCCTCCTGATTCACGCCTCACGCTTTGCCCCACCACGCAACCATGCCCGCTCCGAGCCTTATACTAAGCTTTAGCAGGTGTTATGATGCCCCATCCGTGATCAGCCATTACAGGGACCCCCAGTAAACGATGTCTAATACTCTGCTCATCATTCTGCTCGCATTTGCTGCAGCAGCCCTGATCGCCTTTGTCATGTTCAGTCGTCGCCGCACACCCAGTACCACAGCCCCACAGGAGAACTTGCCATCGGCACCCGTTGCCGAACAGCTGCTTCCATTGGGACAGCGACGCATCGTCAACGAGTCCGAGCACCAGATTCCTCGTCGTCACCTGGACGACAATGCGATGAAGGTTGTCTACCGGCTGCAGGATGCCGGCTTCGAGGGCTACCTTGTCGGCGGATGCATTCGCGACCTGCTGCTGGGACATACTCCCAAGGATTTTGACATCGCCACATCAGCTCACCCCGAAGAAGCCGAAGAGCTGTTTCGACGTGGTCGCCTGATTGGGCGCCGTTTCAAGCTGCTGCATGTCCGTTTCGGTCGCGAGGTGATTGAGGTCGCCACCTTCAGGGCATCGCATGATCAGGAAGAGACAACTCAGGACCAGGCCCGCACGGCTGCCACCGGCATGATCCTGCGCGACAACGTATACGGCACCATCGAAGAAGACGCCCTGCGCCGCGACTTCACCATCAATGCACTTTACTACGATGTGCGTGACCATACCGTACTCGATTTTGCCAATGGCTATCCCGACCTCAAACAGCGCCAGCTGCGCATGATCGGTGATGCACGTGAACGCTACCGTGAAGACCCGGTGCGCATGCTCAGGGCTGCACGTTTTGCAGCCAAACTCGGTTTTGAAGTGGAACCCGGTACCGCAGCGCCGATTCGAGAACTGGCAGCGCTGCTTGGCAATGTATCCCCCGCACGCCTGTTTGATGAAGTGCTCAAACTGCTGCAGAGTGGACACGGCGAGGCGTCCTACCGACAGCTGCAACGCTTCGGTCTGTTTGCCTTCCTTTTCCCGCAAACCGATGCGGCGCTGGAACATGACGAGTATCCGGTGGAAACCCTGCTGATCAACGCCCTGTGCAACACGGATCGACGTCTGTCTCAGGGCAAGAGCGTCACCCCGGCCTTTCTGTTTGCGGCCTTACTCTGGTATCCATTGCAGCTGAGAATCAAACAGCTGGAGCAGAGCTCAGATCTGCCACCGATCCCGCTGCTGCATGAGGCCGCCAATCAGGTTCTGGCCGAGCAGGTCCGCTCAACTGCCATTCCACGCCGATTCTCCACTCCTGTGCGTGAAATCTGGGAACTGCAGCTGCGCCTGCCGCGTCGACAGGGCAAGAAAGCCGATCAGCTTATGGAGCATCCTCGCTTCAGAGCTGCATACGATCTTCTGGTACTGCGTGAGAACAGTGGTGAGCCGCTGCAGGGCCTGAGCCAGTGGTGGACCGACTACCAGTCCTCCAATCCGATGACGCGACGTGACATGGTCCCCGCGGATCAGGATGACAAGCCGCGCCGCAAACGTCGTCGTCGCCCGCGCAACCGTCCAGCGCAGGACAGCCGCCCCAGCAATGAGTAAGACTCAGTTACGCGCCTGGATTGGCCTGGGCAGCAACCTTGAGGACCCGCTGGCGCAGGTCAGCACCGCGCTGCAAGAGCTGAAGCTACTGCCTGACACTACGCTGGCTGCACGCTCGTCGCTCTACCGTTCCGATCCTGTCGGCCCCCCCGGCCAGCCCGATTACATCAACGCGGTTGCTGCTCTGGATACCCGTCTGGAGCCCGAAGCCCTGCTCGATGCGCTACAGGCAATCGAGCAAATGCACCAGCGCGTGCGCAAGATCCACTGGGGACCTCGCACCCTTGACCTGGACCTGCTGCTGTATGGTGACCAAGTGATATCGACGCCGCGCCTGACCGTTCCCCATGCCTACATGACCGAGCGCAATTTTGTTCTCTGGCCTCTGGCTGAACTGGCACCGGAACTGATCCTGCCCGATGGTCGCCCACTGAATACGCTTCTTCAGCACTGCCCTCTGGGCACGCTGGAAAAGATATCGTTATAATCGCGCACAAGCTCAGACAATGATGAAGAGATTGCTATGTCCAACATTACGCTGCATACCCTGACCGCCCGCAAACAGGCCGGTGAAAAGTTTGCCGTACTGACCGCTTATGATGCGACCTTTGCCCATCTGGTGAGCAGCGCCGGTATCGAGATGATTCTGGTCGGTGACTCACTCGGTATGGTACTGCAGGGGCAGAGCAGCACCCTGCCGGTTACCGTCGATGAGATGGCTTACCACACCGCAAGCGTTGCGCGTGGTAATCAGGGTGCCATGATCATGTCGGACCTGCCGTTCATGAGCTATTCCACCCCAGAGCAGGCGATGGACAACTCAGCCAAGCTGATGCAGGCAGGCGCTCACATTGTCAAGCTGGAAGGCGGCGAATGGCTGTGTGACAGCGTGCGCATGCTGGCTGAGCGCGGCGTGCCCGTGTGCCCGCACCTTGGCTTGACACCACAGGCCGTCAACAAGCTTGGCGGTTATCGTGTGCAGGGACGTGACCGACAGTCCGCCCTGAAAATGATTGAAGATGCGAAGAAGCTTGAAGATGCTGGCGCCAGCATGCTGCTGCTGGAGTGTGTCCCCACACTGCTGGCCGAAGAAATTACCCGCAACGTGGAAATTCCGGTTATCGGTATCGGTGCAGGCCATCACACGGATGCCCAGGTACTGGTGATGCATGACATGCTTGGCATTACACCTGGACGCCGCCCCAAGTTCGTCAAGGACTTCATGACAGAAGCCGAAAGCATTGAACAGGCTTTCCGTTTGTATGGCGATCAGGTCAGGGCCGGTACCTTCCCCGGACCGGAACACGGGTTCGAGTAATATGAAAACCATCCACACCATTGCGGATCTGCGCACAGCCCTGAAACCGACACGACTGTCCGGCCAGAAAATTGCGCTGGTGCCCACCATGGGCAATCTGCATCAAGGCCACATCAAACTGGTGGAAGCAGCACGCCGGCAAGCCGATACCGTGGTGGCCAGTATCTTCGTCAACCCGCTGCAGTTTGGTGCCAACGAAGATCTCGACAGCTACCCTCGCACTCTGGCCTCCGATCAGGAGAAGCTGATGGCAGCGGGTTGTGACCTGCTGTTTGCACCCGGTGTCAGCGAGGTCTACCCGGAAGGCCAGGACAACCAGACACTGGTTGAGGTCCCGGGCTTGTCCGATCTGCACTGCGGCGCCAGTCGGCCGGGACACTTCCGTGGTGTAACCACCGTGGTATGCAAGCTGTTCAACATTGTCCAGCCGGATCTGGCTGTGTTCGGACTCAAGGATTATCAACAGGTTGCCGTGATTCGCAAGATGGTACGTGACCTCTGCATCCCCGTTGATATTGTGGGTGTTCCGACTGAGCGAGCCGGCAGTGGACTGGCGCTCAGTTCACGCAACGGCTACCTCAGTGCGGACGAACTGGCCATTGCCCCCCTGCTGCAACAAACCCTGCAACAGACCGCCGATGCCGTGCGTAACGGCGCCACGGATTTCAGCGCACTGGAACAGCAGGCGCAACAGCAGCTTGAAGCAGGCGGTTTCCAGCGTGACTACTACCGTATCCTCTGCCGGGATTCACTCCAGCCACCTGAAGCCGGAGATGTTCGCCCTCTGGTCATTCTGGCCGCCGCTCGACTCGGTCCTGCCCGTCTGATCGACAACCTCGAGATCTGACACCACCTTACAGGGGTCCTTGTACTCCCGTTGTGCAGCGCACATAGTTTTGCCTTGGTCTACTTGACACCGCCTGAGCCCTTCGCGCAGACTCGAAGGACCTCATGGCGGTATGGATACCCGTACGCCTGCCCGAGCTGATGCCGACTGAAATATCCCTTTCACCGGCGTGCGTTACACTGAGCCCGGGATCAATAATGATATGAACCAAAGAGGCACTTCCATTATGCGTGATGTTGTTATCGTTGCCGCTGGCCGTACAGCGGTGGGTACTTTCAACGGCTCCCTCTCCTCTCTGACCGCGGCTACTTTGGGCGCTGAAGTACTCAAGGGCCTGCTGCAGAAAACCGGACTGAACCCGGCAGAGGTAGACGAAGTGATTCTGGGCCAGGTACTCACGGCCGGCTGTGGCCAGAACCCGGCACGTCAGGCACTGATCCACGCCGGCATCCCTCAGGAAGTGCCCGCCATGACCATCAACAAGGTGTGCGGCTCCGGCCTCAAGGCCCTGCAGCTGGCGACCCAGGCGATCCGCTGCGGTGATGCCGACGTGATCATCGCCGGCGGCCAGGAAAACATGTCCCAGTCACCCCACCTGCTGCCCAACTCGCGTAATGGTGCACGCATGGGCGACTGGAAGATGATCGACTCCATGATTACCGATGGCCTGTGGGATGCGTTCAACAACTACCACATGGGCATCACCACCGAGAACATTGTCGAGAAATACGGCTTCAGCCGTGAAGAACAGGACGCCTTCGCCTCGGCTTCTCAGAACAAGGCTGAAGCGGCCGTCACCTCTGGCCGCTTCAAGGACGAAATCATTCCGGTCAGCATTCCGCAGCGCAAGGGCGACCCAGTGGTGTTCGACACCGATGAACAGCCCCGCTTTGGCTGCACCCCGGAAGCACTGGCCAAACTGCGCCCGGCCTTCAAGAAAGACGGCACCGTAACCGCCGGTAACAGTTCCACCATCAATGATGGTGCAGCTGCCGTGATTCTGTGTTCGGCCGAAAAGGCGGAAGCGCTGGGGCTGCCGGTTCTGGCCCGGATCAAGGCGTATGCCTCTGCCGGTGTTGATCCTGCCATCATGGGCACAGGCCCGATCTGCGCCACCACCAAGGCGCTGGAAAAGGCGGGCTGGGGCATCAACGACCTGGAACTGGTTGAAGCCAACGAAGCCTTCGCGGCTCAGGCTATGTCCGTCAACAAGGATCTGGGCTGGAACACCGACATCGTCAACGTGAACGGCGGTGCAATTGCGCTGGGCCATCCGATTGGCGCGTCCGGCTGCCGCATTCTGGTGTCACTGGTGCACGAAATGATCAAGCGTGATGCCAAGAAAGGTCTCGCAACTCTGTGTATCGGTGGTGGCATGGGTACAGCACTGGCGATCGAGCGCGACTGATTCGCACCACCTCAACGCAAACAGCCGCCCGAGGGCGGCTGTTTTGTTTCGGTAACACACCAGGCATGAATACCGCCAGGGCCATCACGCCGTAGCAATTGCGCCTTTGCCGATGCCCTCAAATGCACGCACAACCACTTCATCCTGCGGGTGGTCAATTTTGATCTGCTCGGCCAGATGTGCCGCAATTTGCTCGACGGTACTTTCGGTATCAATCAAATAGCAGCAGCGCGCCGGCAGCTCCAGCTCGAACGCGCCCTGAGGCGCCGTATAGGCATAATGGTGCGCACCGGCCGACTGGTTTTTCAGGTGGCTACGGGTACCTATATAGATATCACGGAAGCACTCGGCCCAGCGCCCTTCCAACACCTCATCGCGATGACCGTTACGGTAGATCATGATGCGCGAGCGGTGGCCATGAGCGATCCGCTGGCAGTTGCCGTCATGCTGCTGCAGGCCGTGACTGTAGTGATAGTAGTGCCCATCGATTGACTCGGTCGTGAAAGCAAGCTCAACCCCCTGCACCTGCTCTGGAAACAGCTGACGCAGCTGATCTCGACACCAGTGGGCAACACTGAGCTCGTCAATTTCAGTACAGGGCAGTACAGCAATGGCCTGCTCGGGCGAACGGCAGCGAAAAAGACCACCCTCAGGATAATGCCAACGCACCTCGGCCATGCCGCCCAGCTGCTCAAGCTGCAAGCCCGGCAACTGGGCCGGCACAGCCAGCATATGATCAAGGTGTGCATCCAGCCACTGCTTGACCCGGCGCTTGACCACACCGAAATCACAGATCATTCCCTGAGGGTCAAGACTGCCATCCAGTACCAGCTGCACCGCCCAGGATTCGCCCACCAAACCGCGCTTGGGATGAAGGTAGGAAAAATCCACATGGGTCAGATTATCGACGAAGAGCTTCACGGTGGCCTCGCAACAAGTTTGGGAGCGCTATTCTAGCGGATTCACCGACAGCTTTCATGAGCCCCTGTCGGTGATCTTGCCCGCTACTATATACTAGTACCCTTTCAGCACTTTGCAGGTTGACCATGCGACTCGACAAATACATAGCCAGCGTAACCGACTTTTCCCGCAAAGAGGTCAAGCGCATGCTGCATGCAGACGAAGTGACCGTCAACGGGGAGCATGAGCGTGACGCTGGGCGCAAGGTCAGTGACACCGATGACGTATGTCTGCAGGGAATGCCCCTGGACCCGCCCAGCACCCGTTATATCATGCTGTACAAGCCCGAGGGGGTCGTATGCTCAAACGACGATCCGACCCACCCGACCGTAACGGCGCTGCTTGAGATGCCGCGTGTCGAGCGCCTGCACATCTGCGGCCGACTCGATGTGGATACCACCGGATTGGTACTGCTGACCGATGACGGCCAGTGGGCTCACCGTGTCACATCGCCCAACCGCCACACCGGCAAGATCTATCACGTAATCACCTCGGACCCGATCACGCCTGATACCGTCCGCATCTTTGCCGATGGCATCATGTTGAACGGGGAGCACCGACGCACCAAACCGGCTGAGCTTGAACTACTGTCAGAGCGTGAGGCCCGTGTCTGCCTGCATGAAGGACGCTACCATCAGGTCAAGCGCATGTTTGCCGCCGTCGGCAATCGAGTTGATGCCCTGCATCGCGAGCAGATCGGCGATATTATCCTCGATGAAATGCTCGAACCCGGTGAATACCGTGAACTGACCCCTGGCGAGATCACCAGTGTCTGATATGGATCCCATTGCCCGCGAACTGGAACAGCAACTCAGCCGTCTGAGCGCTCAAGCCCTCTGGCTGGTGGATGAAAACCCGCTGCCCCGCTGCCGTCCGAACCCGTCAGTAGAGGTAGTTGGCAACCGTTTCGATGTGATTGAGCAGCTCCAACAGCAGGGCTGGAATGCCCGGTTCAATGACTTTGAACTCGAAACACTGCCAAGTGCCTGCTTCAACACGATCCTGTACCGGGTCTCCAAGGAAAAGGCTGTGGTACACCATCTGATCGGCGCGGCAAAACGCCTGCTCAAACCAAACGGTGAACTGATTCTGCTGGGTGACAAGGCCGAAGGTATTCGTACCTACGTGCGCAAGGCCGAGACGTGCCTTGGAGGCAGCCGCACTGAGAGCAAACTCGGGGGCAACAGCTGGTGTGCTCGCATAGTGCGCGGTGGCGAAGAGGGTGAGTGCCCCGACAGTCAGAGTTATGCCGAACTGCGCTCGGCCTGTTCGGATCAGCGACTTGAATACTGGGCCAAACCCGGCCTGTTTGGCTGGAACAAAATCGACCGAGGCAGCGCTTTCCTGATCGAGCAGTTACCGGCCATGCTGGAAACACCTCTGCCACTGTCCGGTTCAGTGCTGGATCTGGGCTGTGGCTTCGGCTACCTTGCGCTCAATGCAGCAGGTCCTGAAACCCGGCTGGTGTGCACTGACAATAATGCCGCTGCCCTGCTGGCCTGCCAATACAATCTTCGGCGTGCCGGAATCAGTGGCGAGGTACTGGCCAGCAATGCGGGGGACAGCATCCGGCAACAGTTTGATACCCTGCTGTGCAACCCCCCCTTCCACAGCGGTTTCAGTGTCGATGGTGACCTAACCGACCGTTTCCTAGCAGCCGCACAGCGCCTGCTGACATCACAGGGTAGCGCCTGTTTTGTCGTCAATCAGCACATCCCGCTTGAGCGCAAGGCGGTTGGTCGCTTTGCCGACATCAGCCTGTGGGCCGATAATGGCAGCTTCAAACTGGTTCGATTGCGCAAACCGATTAATTCAACTGTTCAGGGACACTCATGACCTTCGATTATCTTCGCCAGAGCCTGTTCTTTTTCCGTACTCATCTTAGCCGACTGGCACTGATTCAGATCCCCTTCCTGTTGCTAATCACGGTGGTACAGTATCAGCTGCTGCAAGGAGGGGAGTCCGCCGAGGCTGCGCGCACTACCAGCAGCGTCTTCATCAGCTCGGCACTGGATCTGGCCCTGATGCCAATCTATTGGGGGGCCACTCTGCTGTATATGCAGTCGGTGCTGCAGGGGCAAACACTGTCCACCAGCCAGGCGATCAGCCTCAGCCTGGCCTGCTGGGGACGCCTGCTGCTGACGTATATTCTGACAACCCTGGCGGTTTCGACCGGTCTTTTGTTACTCATTCTCCCCGGGATCTACATTAGTATCAGGCTGGCCTTTGCCAAGTTCTACTGCGTGATAGAAGGCAAGGGGCCGATGGAATCCCTCCGCGCCAGCTGGGCCAGCAGCAGTGAATTTTTCTGGCCACTGCTGCAGGGGCTGGCACTGATTTTCGGTGTATTGATGCTGGCTGAAGTGATGATCGGGCAGATGCTGAGTGAGACTCGAATACTGATGCTGGCGCTGTCACTGCTGGTGCAGTTTCTGGGCGTCATGTCGAGCATCTACGCCTATCGCATCTACTGTGTGATGAAAGAGGAACACAAACCGCTCTGACCATAAAAAAGCCCCTGCCGACGCAAATCGGCAGGGGCTTTTCAAAGTCGATACAACGCTGTTTAGCTGGAAACAGACTCGTCTTCGATCAGGTCTTTCATGGACAGCTTGATGCGACCACGCATATCCACATCCAGCACCTTGACCTTCACCACGTCATCCATCTTGATGTAGTCAGTCACGGCCTGAACACGCTCCTTGGCGATTTGGGAGATATGGACCAGACCATCCTTGCCCGGGAGGATGTTAACGAATGCACCGAACTCTTCGATCCGCACCACCTTGCCTTCGTAGATCTTGCCCACTTCAGCTTCAGCCGTGATCGCCATGACGCGATCCAGAGCCGCTTTGCCCTTGGCCTTATCATCAGCGTAGATGCGGACAGTACCGTCATCTTCGATATCGATCATAGCGCCGGTTTCTTCGGTCAGGCCGCGAATGGTGGCACCACCCTTACCGATCAGGTCACGGATTTTCTCCGGGTTGATCTTCAGCAGCTGCATGGCCGGCGCGTTATCCGGCAGTTCAGGACGTGCATAGCCAATAACCAGCGCCATCTCTTTCAGGATGTGCTTGCGCGCTTCGTGTGCCTGCTCCAGCGCGATCTCCATGATCTCTTCAGTGATACCGGTGATCTTGATATCCATCTGCAGGGCTGTAACACCCGCTTCGGTACCGGCTACCTTGAAGTCCATATCACCGAGGTGGTCTTCGTCACCCAGAATATCGGTCAGAACGGCAAAGCGATCATTTTCCTTCACCAAACCCATGGCAATACCGGCCACAGGCGCTTTCAGCGGTACACCCGCGTCCATCATCGCCAGAGAGGCGCCACAAACGGATGCCATGGAGCTGGAGCCGTTGGACTCGGTAATCTCGGATACGATACGGATGGTGTACGGGAATTCTTCCTGAGTCGGCAACACAGCCGCAACACCACGACGAGCCAGACGACCATGACCAATTTCGCGACGGCCTGCACCCATCATGCGGCCGGCCTCACCCACGGAGTACGGAGGGAAGTTGTAGTGCAGCATGAACGGATCCTTGCGTTCACCTTCCAGCGCATCGATGATCTGCTGATCACGGCTGGTACCCAGAGTACAGGTCGCGATCGCCTGAGTTTCACCGCGGGTAAACAGCGCTGAGCCGTGTACACCCTTGAGCAGATCGATCTCGACATTGATCGGACGTACGGTTTTGGTATCACGGCCATCGATACGCGGCTCGCCATCGATAATGCGGTTACGCACAATCTCTTTTTCCAGCGAGCTGAAAATCGCGGACACTTCCTTGCCGGAGGGCTGACCCTCTTCACTGCCAGACAGTGCTTCAACCGCCTGCGCACGCAGTTCAGCCAGGCTGGACTGACGCTGCATTTTGTCAGCAACCTGATAGGCAGATGCAATACCGGCACCAACCAGCTCACGCACTTGAGCGATCAGGGCTTCGTTCTTGGTCGCGGGCTGCCAGTCCCACTTCGGCTTGCCGGCTTCAGCTACCAGTTCGTTGATGGCGTTGATCACCACCTGCATTTCCTGGTGTGCAAACAGTACGGCGCCAAGCATTTCGTCTTCGGTCAGCTCTTTGGCTTCAGACTCAACCATCAGTACTGCATCGGCAGTACCGGCTACAACCATGTCCAGCTCAGAGGTTGCAAGCTCCGCATAGGTCGGGTTCAGGATGTAACCGTCAGCTTCAGTAAAGCCTACACGTGCTCCGCCGATCGGACCCATGAACGGCAGGCCGGAGATTGCCAGTGCCGCAGAGGTACCGATCATGGCCGCGATATCCGGATCGTTGACCTTATCAGCCGACATCACGGTACAGACCACCTGAACTTCGTTCATGAAGCCTTTCGGGAACAGCGGACGGATCGGACGGTCGATCAGGCGCGAGGTCAGCGTTTCCTTCTCGGAAGGACGCGCTTCACGCTTGAAGAAGCCACCTGGTATACGGCCTACAGCGTAGTATTTTTCCTGGTAATGAACCGACAGCGGGAAGAAGTCCTGACCTTCACGCATCTCTTTGGAGCCGACTACGGTACAGAGTACCTGAACGCCGTCCATGGTAACCATGACGGCACCGGTGGCCTGACGGGCTACCTTGCCGGTTTCGATGGTGATGGTATGTTTGCCGAACTGAAATGATTTACTGATCGCTTGCACGATAGAAACTCCTCGGGTTTGTGTATTCCCGTCAGCGGACCAACCAACCCTCTTTTCAAGCCAGTACTCAGTTGCCGACTGTAGCAGTCGTCAAGTGAGTACAGGCTGGATGATTGTGTCGCTTTAACGGGCTGTAGATAAAACTGAGGCCATACACTGTATGGCCTCAGGATGGAACTGCTTAGCGACGCAGCCCAAGACGGCCGATCAGCGCCAGATAGCGGTCAGCGTCTTTGCCTTTCAGGTAGTCCAGCAGCTTACGACGCTGGTTTACCATGCGGATCAGACCACGGCGAGAGTGGTGATCCTGCTTGTGCGACTTGAAGTGACCCTGCAGGCCTTCGATGTTCGCAGTCAGCAGCGCAACCTGTACTTCGGTAGAACCGGTATCACCAGCGCCACGACCGAATTCAGCAACGATTTCCGCTTTTTTCTCGTTAGAAAGAGCCATTGTATATCTCCTCGTTAATATGCACACAGTGACCTGCACTGCGGATTGATAGACGCGCTGCACCGAGCATATTTTCAGTACAGCGTCAGTTTGGCTTCAGCCAAATCGGTTCAAGCGGTGCTGACAAGGCGTTTGCCCTTCAGCGCCCCTTTGGCATCGCGTTCGGCGATACCGAGAAATTCGTCGGTTACACGATTGAATACCAGAAACTCATCCGCATCCGGCAATCGATCGTCAACACGCAGCCTTTGCCCCATCTGCAGTCTTTCGGCTTCAGCCGCTTCCAGCTGAATCCGTGGCAAATCGGACACCGGCGCCCAAGCCGGTAATAATAGCGCATCCAGCCGCTGTTGTATGCTGTTTTGAGCCTCCTCTGCCTGAGGTTGTGCCAGGTTTTGCAGCTGCTCCAGCGTCATCATCTGGTCGGCATGGAAAGGGCCTGTCTGCAGCCTGCGCAACACACTGACATGGGCACCACAGCCCAGCAGCAAGCCCAGATCCTCAACGATGCTGCGGATATAGGTGCCCTTGGAACAGAACACCTCCAAATCCACCTCATCCGCGCGCAACGCCAGCAGCCTGATCTCGTGAATCCGTACACGGCGGGGTTTAACTTCAACCTCGACACCCTGACGTGCCAGCTTGTACAACGGCTGGCCGTTAAGTTTGAGAGCCGAATACACCGGCGGAACCTGCTCGATCTCGCCACTGAAATGCTCGACCAGCAACGCTTCAATCTGCTCTCGGCTGAGGCTTGCAGGAACCGGCTTTTCTTCGGTGATCTCACCCTCAGCATCACAGGTATCGGTACGCTGCCCCAGTTTTCCAGTGGTCAGATAACGCTTGTCCGAATCCAGCAGGTACTGGGAAAACTTGGTTGCTTCGCCCAGACAGATCGGCAGCAGGCCGGTCGCCAGAGGATCCAGCGCCCCGGTGTGGCCGGCCTTGGCGGCACCATAGATTCTTTTGACCCTTTGCAGGGCAGCATTGGAAGATAGCCCCTGAGGCTTATCCAACAGAAAAAGGCCGCTGATTGGGCGGCCTTTTGGTTTACGGGCCATGCTTCAGTTCCCGTTATCGTCTTCGTTATCCGGGCGGTTGCTCTCCTGCTGCCAGGCCTTTTCAATCAGGCCATGCAGGTGACGCCCCCGCTCAACGGTTTCGTCAAAATGGAATCGCAGCTGCGGCATGACCCGCAACTTGATTCCGCGAGACAGCTCCGTGCGCAGGAATCCAGCGGCGTTATTGAGCACCGTACGTGAACTCTTGATCACCTCGGCTTCAGTCTGATCACCAATCGCCAGCACGGTGAAGTAGATATCGGCATAGCCGAGATCCTTGCTCACCTTGACGTGGCTGATAGTCACCATACCCAGCCGCGGATCCTTTATCTCGCGCTGGATCAGGGTGGCCAGATCACGCTGGATCTGGTCCCCTACCCGGTCGGTACGTTTGAAATCGCGTGCCATGATGCTCCGCTTACAGCGTACGCTGTACTTCAATGGTGTCGAACACTTCGATCTGGTCACCGACCTTCACGTCGTTGTAGTTCTTCACCCCGATACCACATTCCATACCCTGACGTACTTCGGCCACGGCATCCTTGAAGCGACGCAGAGATTCCAGCTCGCCCTCATAGATCACCACGTTGTCGCGCAGTACACGGATACGCTTGTTACGGTAAACCGTACCCTCGGTCACCATACAACCGGCGATGGCGCCCAGCTTCGGTGAACGGAACACATCACGCACCTGAGCAATACCGACGATCTCTTCACGGTATTCCGGTGACAGCAGACCGGTCATCGCCTGTTTTACGTCATCAATGATGTCGTAAATAACGCTGTAGTAGCGCAGCTCAAGCTCTTCGCGTTCAACCACGGCCTTGGCCTGGTTGTCGGCACGGACGTTGAAGCCGATCAGGATCGCCGAAGAGGCCAGTGCCAGGTTGGCGTCGGTCTCGGCAATGCCGCCAACACCGCTGGAAACAATGTTCACCTTCACTTCGTCGGTCGACAGGTCTTCCAGTGACTGGATGATCGCTTCCAGAGAGCCACGCACATCCGCCTTGAGGACGATGTTCAGTGACTTCACATCGCCGGCCTGCATGTTCTCGAACAGGTTTTCCAGCTTGGCTTTCTGCTGACGGGCGAGCTTCACTTCGCGGTACTTGCCCTGACGGAAGAGCGCCACTTCGCGGGCTTTCTTCTCGCTGGACACCACGGTGAACTCGTCACCGGCATCCGGGGTACCGTCAAGGCCAAGGATCTCGACCGGAATCGCGGGACCGGCTTCATCGATCGGCTTGCCGTTTTCGTCCAGCATCGCACGTACACGACCGTAATGCAGGCCAGCCAGCACGATGTCGCCCTTGCGCAGGGTACCGTTCTGTACCAGCAGGGTGGACACGGAACCACGGCCCTTGTCGACGCGCGATTCAACCACAACACCCTGACCCGGTGCATCTTTCACGGCTGTCAGTTCAAGCAGCTCGGCCTGCAGCAGGATCGCATCCAGCAGTCCATCGATGCCTTCGCCGCTCTTGGCGGAAACATGCGCAAACTGCACGTCGCCACCCCACTCTTCAGGCAGTACGTCACGCTGAGCCAGCTCGTTCTTCACGCGGTCCAGATCGGCATCTTCCTTGTCGATCTTGTTCACGGCCACCACCAAAGGTACACCGGCGGCTTTCGCGTGCTGGATCGCTTCTTCAGTCTGCGGCATCACGCCGTCATCTGCGGCAACAACCAGCACTACAATGTCGGTCAGCTGAGCACCGCGTGCACGCATGGCGGTAAACGCCGCATGCCCCGGAGTATCCAGGAAGGTCACCATGCCATTGTCGGTTTCAACGTGGTAGGCACCGATATGCTGGGTAATGCCACCCGCTTCACCGGTTGCCACCTTGGTGCGACGGATGTAGTCAAGCAGTGAAGTCTTGCCGTGGTCAACGTGACCCATGACAGTTACCACCGGTGCACGGCCAACCTTTTCACCCTGAGCCGCCTGAACGCTCTCGATCAGCGCGTCTTCAATGGCATTTTCCTGCATCGGAATGGCCTTGTGGCCCATCTCTTCCACCACCAGTACGGCGGTGTCCTGATCCAGTACCTGATTGATGGTCGCCATGGCGCCCATCTTGAACATTACCTTGATGACCTCAGCGGCCTTGATCGACATCTTCTTGGCCAGTTCGGCCACGGTGATGCTCTCAGGGATATTTACCTCATGCACCACCGGTGCAGTCGGCTTTTCGAAGCCATGCTGGTTCGGGCCACCACTGCGGCCTCGACCTGCAGGTGCACGTTTGCCAGCCTTGCCGCGACGACCGCGAGTATCGTCCTGACGAGCGGTTTTACCACCCTTGCCACGACGAGGACGGTCGTCATCATCACTGCGACGAGACTTTTCCTTGTCTTTGCGGCGCGGGTTTTCAGTGACAGGCTCAGCCAGCACTTCGGGCTCAGGTGCAGCAGTGGCGGCCGGTTTGGCCTTCGCCGTCACTTCAGCTGACGGTGCTGCCTGTTCTTCAGCAGGCGGCGCTTTGGCATCAGTCTTAGCGGCTTCGGTCACAGCTTCAGCCTGAGGCTCTGGGGCGGGCGCAGCTTCCACAACAGGCTCTGCCACAGCAGCCACTTCTTCTACAACCGTCGCAGGGGCTGCGTCGTCTTCCAGCAGCGAACGCTTAACATAGGTACGCTTCTTGCGTACTTCAACGCTGACAGTCTTGCGTTTGCCTGAGGCACCGGAGACTTTCAGCTCAGACTTGGTCTTGCGCTTGAGCGTAATCTTGCTGGGT
Organism: Marinobacterium sp. BA1; assembly: GCF_041155135.1. Classification (NCBI taxonomy): domain Bacteria; kingdom Pseudomonadati; phylum Pseudomonadota; class Gammaproteobacteria; order Oceanospirillales; family Oceanospirillaceae; genus Marinobacterium; species Marinobacterium sp. BA1. The sequence goes on along the minus strand of NZ_BAAFHC010000001.1, from coordinate 3,525,540 downwards.
TCAGCAGCATCCACGTTTTCGCCATGACTACGCTTGAGGTGACTCAGAAGCTTCAAGCGCTCCTCTTCGGTCACACTCGACTCAATTTTCTTTGCACCGATGCCGGCTTCCTGCATTTGCGTCAACAGACGCTCAGCGGATACACCAACCACATCGGCAAGTTGCTTCACGGTTACTTCTGCCATATATGTGTTCTCCTCTTCCGCTGGCGTTTACTGCTCTTGCGCAAACCAAGGCGCACGGGCCGTCATGATCAGCTCGGCTGCCTGTTCTTCAGTAAGACCTTCCACTTCCAGCAGATCTTCAACCGCTTGCTCGGCAAGATCTTCCATGGTGATGATGCCACGGGATGCCAGCTGGAATGCCAGCGTGCGTTCCATGCCATCCATGTTCAGCAGGTCTTCTGCCGGTTCCGCATCGCCAAGCTGCTCTTCACTGGCGATCGCCAGATTGATCAGAGCATCCTTGGCACGGCTACGAAGGGCTTCAACCAGCTCTTCGTCAAATTCTTCAATTTCGAGCATCTCTTCTTCCGGGACATAAGCCACTTCTTCAATGGAAGTGAAGCCTTCAGCCACCAGTATTTCAGCCAGCTCTTCATCAATATCAAGATGCTTGATGAACATATCCACCACAGCACCCACTTCAGTCTGCTGCTTCTCGGCCGCTTCATCTTCGGACATGACATTCAGCGTCCAGCCGGTAAGCTCACTGGCCAAACGCACATTCTGTCCGCTGCGGCCAATCGCCATAGCCAGTGCTTCTTCAGCCACGGCCACATCCATGGAGTGACTTTCCTCATCCATCACTATGGACGCCACTTCAGCCGGGGCCATCGCGTTGATGACCAGCTGGGCCGGGTTGTCATCCCACAGGATGATATCGACCCGTTCGCCACCCAGCTCATTGGATACGGCCTGAACACGAGAGCCACGCATGCCGACACAGGCTCCGACCGGATCAATACGACCGTCATTGGTCTTGACCGCAATTTTGGCACGCGCTCCCGGATCACGTGCTGCTGCACGGATTTCGATGACATCTTCCGCAATCTCGGGTACTTCGATGCTGAACAACTCGATCAGCATGGCGTTGGAGGTACGGCTGAGTACCAGCTGCGGACCACGCCCTTCGCTGCGGACTTCCTGCAGCACAGCACGCACACGATCACCCATGCGGAAGCTTTCACGCGGAATCAGATTCTCACGCGGCAGCAGCGCTTCAGCGTTGTTGCCCAAGTCCACAATAATATTATCGCGGGTGACTTTCTTCACAGTGCCGGCCACCAGCTCGCCCTTGCGATCCTGATACTGCTCAACCACTTTGGCACGCTCGGCTTCACGCACTTTTTGCACGATAACCTGCTTAGCGGTTTGTGCAGCGATGCGCCCAAAGGCAACAGATTCAACCTGCTCTTCCCAGATATCACCGGGCTTGAGGTTAGGGTCGATCTCCAGCGCTTCTTCCAGGGTCAGCTCAGTACCCAGCGCAGGCACTTCATCATTACTGACCACCAGCCAGCGGCGCCAGGTTTCGTAACCGCCGGTTGCACGATCAATTACTACACGGATATCCGCTTCTTCGTCATAGCGTTTCTTTGTAGCCGTAGCCAAAGCCACTTCTATCGCTTCAAAAATGACGGCCTTGGGCACATCCTTTTCATTAGAAACAGCTTCTGCAACCTGTAGAATCTCTTTATTCATACGACTGCCTCGCCAAACCTTTAAACCGGTGTTAAAACTGGGGAATCACATTGGCACGATCGATATAGTCGATCGGCAACAGATACTCTTCGTCATCGACAACCAGCAGAACTTCGTCACCTTCGACGCCATTCAGCAGGCCCTTGAATTTTCTGCGCCCCTCAAAGGGCACCCGCAACCGCAGTTGCACCTGATGCCCGGCATACGCCTGGAATTGTTCCAGCGTATACAAGGGACGATCCATGCCGGGTGACGACACCTCCAGCATGTATTGTTCAGGGATGGGGTCTTCCACATCCAGAATACCGCTTACCTGATGGCTGACGCGGGCACAGTCATCCACGCTGACCCCATTTGGACCATCAATATAGATCCGCAACGTACTGTTACGACCGGCGGAGTGAAAATCCAGTCCCCAGAGCTCAAGCTCCAGGGCGGTCACGACCGGCTCAATCAATTCCTGCAAAGTTTTCAATCTGGCTGACACAGAGGACGACCTCGTTCTGCATGTACCTGAAACAAAAAATGGGTCTCTGAGGACCCATTTCTGACGCGGCACCTGGTGCCCTTTTGTTCACCTACGAAAAAGCCCCTGAAAAGGGGCTTAAACGTAAAGAAAATGGTAGCGGGGGCTGGATTTGAACCAACGACCTTCGGGTTATGAGCCCGACGAGCTACCAGACTGCTCCACCCCGCATCAGAAACAGGTGCACATTATACACAACACCTGCCTGTCTTACAAATGGTGCCGAAGGCCGGACTCGAACCGGCACGAGCATAGCTCACCACCCCCTCAAGATGGCGTGTCTACCAATTTCACCACTTCGGCTTTAACTGTTTGATCTTACTCGGCAACCGGAATATCAGATTCCGATGCCTTGCCTGCAGCCGCATCCAGCTCAGGAAGATCACGCTGGGGTTCTGCTGCTGACTCAATCAGCTCTGCAGACGGGATACCCGCGTCATTAACACTTTCCGCACGCTGCTTGGCGTAAACGGCCAGTGCAAAACTGGTGGCGAAGATACCTGCAGCAAGCACTGCAGTCAATCGCCCAAGAAAACTTTTTGACCCCTGACTGCCAAACACGGTCTGGGACGCACCACCACCGAAGGCGGCACCCGCTTCTGCACCCTTACCCTGCTGCAGCAGCACCAGCGCAATAATTGCAGCAGCCAGCAGTACATGAACGATCAGAACCAGACTTTCCATCATCTATACCGTATCAGCCGGCGACTGCCGCGGCACGGCAGATCGCAATAAAATCATTAGCCTTCAATGAAGCCCCCCCAATAAGGCCGCCATCAATATCAGGCTTTGCGAACAGCTCTGCGGCGTTATCAGCATTAACACTGCCACCGTAGAGCAATTGAACATTTTGACCGACAACACCCGCCACCCTGACCAAAACTGTCCGAATATGTGCGTGTACTTCCTGAGCTTGCTCGGGCGACGCTGTTTTTCCGGTACCTATGGCCCATACTGGCTCATACGCGACCACAAGGCGCTCAAACTCGTCTGCTTCAAGACCGGATACCGCAGCACACAACTGCCGGGCAACTACATCAAGCGCCTCACCGGACTCTCGCTGCGCCAGGGTCTCCCCCACACACAGAACCGGCTTCAGCCCCGCACGCAAGGCGGCCAGTGTCTTTGCTGCCACTTGCTCATCATCTTCATGATAAAGAGAGCGCCGTTCCGAGTGACCCACAATAACCATGTGGCAGCCAACATCTCGCAACATCGCAGCAGACACCTCTCCCGTATAGGCCCCGGCATTATGCTCGCTCAGATTCTGAGCACCAAGCGAGACCACAGAACCTTCCAGCTGCAAACCTACCGAGTGCAGATAGACTGCAGGCGGACAGATACCAACCTCAACACTACCGACCGGACTGACTTCAAGCGACTCGACAAGTGAGGCAACCAGTGTATGGTTGGCCGCAGTCTCACCGTTCATCTTCCAGTTTCCGATTACCAGCGCGTTTCGCATTGATATCCCCTTACGAAAGAGGCGCATATGTTATCCGAGCACTCACTGGCTGGCAAGTACCGCCAGTTCTTTTTCTACCCTTGCAGCCAGTTCCTGACAGAGGCGCTTCACTTCAGCACCATCCTCACCTTCAACCATAACCCTCACCACCGGCTCGGTACCCGATGGGCGCAGCAGAACACGCCCACGACTGCCCAGCTCGGACTCAGTGGCTGCTACAGCCTCCTGCACCGGCGCGACCTGACTCAGGTCAGGCCGACCCGGCATGGAAACATTGATCATGACTTGAGGCATTTTGTGCATACCGGCCTTTAATTCATGCAGAGACTGGCCGTGTTCCTGTATCGCTTTCAGAACCTGAAGCGCCGCAACCAGTCCATCGCCAGTCGTGGTCAGATTGCCGCACACGATATGGCCCGAGCTTTCACCACCGAGGACCCAGCCATGCTGCTGCATCTGCTCGATCACGTAGCGATCACCGACCTTTGCTCTAACAAAAGGCACATCCAGCTGCGCGAGCGCTTGCTCCAGACCAAAATTCGACATCAGTGTGCCAACCACACCCCCACTCAAAGCCTGTTGCTGCAGCAGGCTCCGCGCGATAATAAACAGAATTTCATCACCATCAACCAGCTCACCGAGATGATCCACCAGCATCAGGCGGTCACCATCACCATCCAGTGCCACACCCAAGTCAGCCTCTTCGGCCATCACCACTTTTTGCAGCCGTGTCGTGTCGGTAGCACCACAGGCTTCATTGATATTGACCCCGTCAGGCGAAGACGCAATCTCAATCACCTCGGCACCCAGCTCCGCCAGCACTTTTGGTGCCACGTGATAGGTCGCGCCATTGGCACAATCGAGAATGATTTTGAGCCCCCTGAGATTCAGGTTGCCGCTGACAGTCCCTTTACAGAATTCTATGTAGCGCCCTGCCGCATCATCAACACGGCGAACCTTGCCCAAGTCGACGGACGGCACCGTCGTCATGGACAGATCCATTTGTGCCTCAATCGCACGCTCAATGCTGTCCGGGAGTTTGGTGCCATCGCCGGAAAAGAACTTGATGCCGTTATCGGAATAGACATTGTGCGAGGCACTGATCACAATTCCGGCGTTTGCTCTGAAGGTTCGGGTGAGGTAGGCAATCGCAGGTGTGGGCATGGGCCCGGTGAGCAGCACATCCACCCCCGCCGCTGACAACCCGGCCTCAAGTGCAGACTCGAACATGTAACCTGAAATACGCGTATCCTTCCCAATCAGGATTTTGCTTCGCCCCTCACGGGCAAAAACACAGCCCGCCGCCCAACCCAGTTTGAGAACAAAATCAGGCGTGATCGGGAACTGGCCTACCTCACCACGAATACCATCGGTTCCAAAATACTTCCTGCTCACCGGTCACACTCCTGCCGTTTCGTTAAGAACCGCTTCGGTCATTCGCACCACATCTACCGTAGGCGCCACATCATGAACGCGGATAATTTTTGCCCCCTTGCCAACCGCCAGTGCGACAGTAGCCAGACTGCCATAGAGACGCTGATCCACCGGCCTGCCAAGTGCCAGCCCTACCATTGATTTGCGGGAGGTCCCCACCAAAAGCGGTGCACCGAGCGCCTGCAGTCGCTGCATCCGATTCAACAGCTCAAGATTATGCTCAAGTGTCTTACCAAAACCAAATCCGGGGTCCAGCACTATCCGATCATCCGAGATGCCTGCCTCTCGACAACGCTGGAGCTGAAACTGTAAAAAATGCTCCACTTCTTCCGTCACATCACGATAATGGGGCCTCAGCTGCATGGTAGCTGGGCTGCTACCCTGCATGTGCATGACGCAGAGTGCCAGATCAGACGCAACTGCCACCTCAAAAGCCCCCGGTCGCGAGAACGAACGCACATCATTGAGCAGATGCGCACCGGCACTTGCGGCAGCCTGCATCACTTCAGGCGCACTGGTATCGACTGAGAGCACCACATCCAACTCGCGTGACAGCCTCTCCACCACCGGTACGACTCTTTCCAGCTCTTCCTGAACCGGTACCGGTTCAGCGCCGGGACGAGTTGATTCACCCCCGATATCGATCAGGGTTGCGCCCTGATTTACCATCTGCGCAGCTTTCTGTAGCGCGCGTTCAACCGAGAGATGCTGTGCTTCATAGACGCTGCCACCATCCGAAAATGAGTCGGGTGTGACGTTAAGAATCCCCATCACCTGCGCCCGCGCCAGATCCAGCGTGCGACCGGCACATTTCAAAACCGCCATAGCTGTTAAATCCTGCAACTGAAACAAAAAAGGCCAGCGCGCACGCCAGCCTTTATATAATACCAGAGCCCCGACTTCAGCGATCATCCTCGCGGCGAGGCCTTTCCTGATCATCCTGATTCGGAGCCTGCGGGTCATCATCGACACCTGCATCCCCTGTACCGACATCCGCCTCGTCGCTTGCCTCACCCGGCTGTGACTGCTCACGAGTCTTGCGTTCTTCCATATCACGCTCGGCCTGATCTGCTCGCTCCTGAGCCTCAACCCAGCCGTCCGGCGGAGTTACCTCCTGCCGTGCCATCAACTGATCCAGCTGCACTGCACCGATGGTTTCGTACTTCATCAATGCCTGGGCCATGGCATCCAGAATATCGCGATTATCTTCAAGCGTCTTCTTCGCGCGGGCATAGCATTCATCGATGATCGTCTTCACTTCAGCATCGATGCGACGCTGAGTTTCTTCCGACATCGGTTTGGCACCCTGCCCCATGCCACGACCAAACGGATCATCATCTTCATCACCGTACAGCAGCGGGCCAAGGTTTTCACTCAGACCCCAGCGAGTCACCATATTGCGAGCCAGAGACGTGGCTTTCTGAATATCGTTGGAAGCACCGGTAGTCACACCCTCCTTGCCCAGTGTCATCTCTTCCGCCAGACGACCACCATACAGGGAACAGATCTGGGAAATAATCCACTGACGGCTGTGGCTGTAACGATCCTCTTCCGGCAGGAACATGGTAACGCCCAGCGCACGTCCACGCGGAATGATCGACACTTTGTACACAGGGTCGTGCTCCGGCATTACACGGCCAATAATGGCATGACCTGCCTCATGATAGGCCGTATTCAGGCGCTCCTTATAGGACATCACCATGGATTTGCGCTCAGCACCCATCATGATTTTGTCCTTGGCCTGCTCGAATTGCTCCATGCCGACCGTACGACGGTTGTTGCGCGCTGCAAACAACGCAGCCTCGTTGACCAGGTTGGCCAAGTCAGCACCAGAGAAGCCGGGCGTACCGCGCGCAATCAATTCAGGTTTAACGTCATCACCCAGCGGCACCTTGCGCATATGTACTTTCAAAATCTGTTCACGACCGCGGATATCCGGCAGACCTACATGCACCTGGCGGTCAAAACGGCCGGGGCGCAACAACGCAGGGTCAAGCACATCGGGGCGGTTAGTGGCTGCAATTACGATAATGCCTTCGGTACCCTCAAAGCCGTCCATCTCGACCAGCAACTGGTTCAACGTCTGCTCGCGCTCATCGTTGCCACCACCCATACCAACACCACGGTGACGACCTACGGCATCAATCTCATCGATGAATATGATGCAGGGGGCATGCTTTTTGGCCTGCTCGAACATGTCACGCACACGCGAAGCACCTACACCCACAAACATTTCCACAAAGTCAGAACCGGAAATACTGAAGAAAGGTACGCGCGCCTCACCTGCGATTGCCTTGGCCAACAGGGTTTTACCGGTACCAGGAGACCCTGCCATCAGCACACCGCGCGGGATATGCCCCCCCAGGCGCTGGAACTTGCCGGGATCACGCAGGTAATCGACAAGCTCTTTCACCTCTTCCTTAGCTTCCTCAACACCCGCCACATCATCAAACGTGGTCTTGACCTGATCTTCGCTCATCATGCGTGCCTTGGACTTGCCGAACGACATGGGCCCACCCTTGCCGCCACCGCCGCCCTGCATCTGGCGCATGAAAAACATGAACACGGCAATAATCACCAGGATCGGGAAAGAGGCGACCAACAACTGGGTCCAGATGCTCTGCCGCTCCGGCTGCTTGCCTTCGATCACCACATTATGTTGCAGCAGGTCATCGATAAGCTTGGGATCCTGTACCGCCGGTCGCACGGTCTCGAAACGCTCCCCATTACTGCGTTGCCCAATGATGGTATAGCCATCGATGGTGACCTTGGATACACGGTCAGCCTGAACCTCAGCAACAAAGTCTGAATAACTCAGCTTTCCGGCATCACTCTCGGCACTGAAATTGTTGAAGACTGTGAGCAGGACTGCTGCTATCACCAGCCACAACACCAGATTTTTTGCCATATCGTTCAATGGATCACCCTCTGTTCACTCAATTCTGTCGGCCATACTGATTGCCACTTTCAACCAATCGGTACCGCCCTGCAACCTGTTTATCGTTGTACGCGTGCAAACCCTGTTCCGAGCAGGCAGCAACATGAAATCCTATTAACTTCCTTCGATTCGCCAAATCGAAAAATGTTCCTTAGCGCCCCCTCGGCAACATCACCGTCAGGCGAGACCGAAGCGCTACTCAGGCCGGCATGACTCAGGTAAAATACCTCTTTATCTGATCAAACGGGATCCATCCCCGAATCAAGAGGCACCATATTCTAGTATGAGCTTGACGCCTGAGCAAAAGAAGCACTTCCGCACCCTGGGTCATAACCTGAACCCGATCGTTATGGTGGCCGGCAAGGGGCTGTCCGAAAACATTCAGCTTGAAGTGGATCGCGCCCTTGAAGACCACGAACTGATCAAGGTGAAGTTCTCCGTTGGAGATCGCGACATCAAGCGCCAACTGGTGCGCGAGCTGTGCGATATCGTGGAAGCAGAACTGGTACAGCAGATCGGCAACATTACCCTGCTTTATCGACCTTCACGCGACCCCAACCCCAAACTGTCCAATTTACTGCGCTGAGACGCAGCCAAAAAAAACCGCCGACACCCGGCGGTTTTTTTATTTCAGCTGACTAGATATGCTCTACCGCTGCAATTTCATACTCGATCATGCTGGAAGGCGTCTGCACAGCTGCAATATCCCCTTCCATCTTACCTACCAACGCGCGCGCGATCGGTGAGTTGACCGAAATCTTGCCGTCCTTGATGCTGGCTTCATCATCACCCACGATCTGATAGCGCACTTCCTCTTCGGTATCGATGTTGATCAACTCCACCGTGGTGCCGAAAATCACCTTACCCGTATGCGGAATATCTGTAACGTCAATTACCTGAGCCTGAGACAACTTGTACTCAAGTTCACGAATACGACCTTCAATAAAACCCTGCTGCTCTCGAGCGGCGTGGTACTCGGCATTTTCTTTCAGGTCGCCATGTTCACGCGCTTCAGCGATGGCCGCAATCACCGCGGGACGCTGGACCGACTTGAGGTCGGCCAGCTCTTCACGCAGTTTCTTTTCACCGGCAACCGTCATCGGTACCCGTTTCATTCTGCTACTCCTGCGTGCACGTCCTGCAGACGACGCACGGTTTTCTCTTCGCCATATTTCAGCGCTTCAGCGGTCGCTGCTGCCCCTGCCAGTGTTGTGGTATAGGGAACCTTGTGCTGCAGCGCCGAACGACGAATTTCAGCGGAATCGGCAATCGCCTTGCGGCCCTCAGTGGTATTGATCACATAAACGATTTCACCGTTCTTGATCATGTCCACGATATTGGGACGACCTTCCGCCACCTTATTCACTCGTGCCACGCTCAGTCCTGCCTCTTCAAGCAGCGCAGCAGTACCTGCCGTTGCCACCAGGGAAAAGCCCAGTGCTGCCAAGTCTTTGGCTACCGGCACGACTGCAGTCTTATCCACGTCACGTACGGAGATAAACGCTTTGCCACTGGCTGACGGCATCTTCTCACCGGCACCAATCTGCGCCTTCATGAACGCTTCGCCAAAAGTGGCCCCGGTACCCATAACCTCACCGGTCGACTTCATTTCCGGGCCAAGGATCGGGTCCACGCCCGGGAACTTGTTGAACGGGAATACCGCTTCCTTCACGTTGAAGAATTTCGGTACGATCTCCTCGGTGAAACCAAGTTCCTGCAAGGTCCTGCCGGTCATCACCAGCGCTGCGATCTTGGCCAGCGATACTCCGATGCACTTGGAAACGAACGGTACGGTACGAGAAGCACGCGGATTCACCTCGATGACGTAAATTTCGCCATCCTGATAGGCCAACTGCACGTTCATCAGACCGACCACGCCCAGTTCCAGTGCCATCTTGCGGACCATCTCACGCATTTCGTCCTGCACATCGGCCGCCAGGCTGTACGGCGGCAGCGAACAAGCCGAGTCACCAGAGTGAACACCCGCCTGCTCGATATGCTGCATGATGGCACCGATGACGACGGTTTTGCCGTCGCTGACGGCATCGATATCGACCTCAACCGCAGCATTCAAAAAATGGTCCAGCAGCACCGGAGCATCGTTGGAGACCTGCACCGCAGTAGTCATGTAGCGACGCAGCTCGTCTTCCTTGTAGACGATTTCCATGGCACGACCACCCAACACGTAGGAGGGGCGCACCACCAGCGGGTAACCGATCTTGCCGGCGCCAACGATCGCCTCTTCCAGGCTACGCACGGTGGCGTTTTCCGGCTGTTTCAGACCCAGTCGCTTGAGCATCTGCTGGAACTGCTCACGGTCTTCGGCACGGTCGATCGCTTCCGGGCTGGTACCAATTATCGGTACACCGGCCTGCTCCAGCGCTACCGCCAGTTTCAGCGGCGTCTGACCACCGTACTGCACGATCACACCCTTGGGCTTCTCGACATGAACGATTTCAAGCACGTCTTCGAGGGTAATCGGCTCAAAGAACAGTCGGTCGGAGGTGTCATAGTCGGTGGAGACGGTTTCCGGGTTACAGTTGACCATAATGGTCTCATAACCGTCTTCACGCGCCGCCAGCGCTGCATGTACGCAGCAATAGTCAAACTCGATACCCTGGCCGATACGGTTCGGGCCACCACCGATCACCATGATCTTCTCACGGTCGGACGGGTTGGCTTCGCACTCTTCCTCATAGGTGGAGTACATGTAGGCGGTGTCGGTGGCAAACTCGGCGGCACAAGTATCTACGCGCTTGAACACCGGGCGTACACCCAGGCTTTGACGCTGCTTGCGGAACGACTTTTCACTCACACCCAACAGCTGCGCCAGGCGTGCATCGGAGAAGCCCTTGCGCTTGAGGCGGAAGATCTGACCCTTGTCAAGATCGCTCAGCGCGGTTTCGGACACGCGCTGCTCATCCTTGATGATGTCTTCGATCTGTACCAGGAACCAGGGATCCACGCCGCTCAGCTTGTAGATTTCATCCACGCTCATGCCGAGACGGAAAGCGTCACCGATGTACCAGATACGCTCAGCACCCGGCTGGGTCAGTTCACGCACGATATCGTCACGCGCGTCTTCGGCATTCAGATCCACGATCGGATCGAAGCCGGTAGCACCGACTTCAAGCCCGCGCAGGGCTTTCTGCAGTGACTCCTGCTGAGTACGGCCGATCGCCATCACCTCGCCCACGGACTTCATCTGAGTCGTCAGACGGCTGTTGGCCTGCGGGAACTTTTCAAAGGTGAAACGCGGAATCTTGGTGACAACATAATCGATGGACGGCTCGAACGATGCCGGGGTGCGGCCACCGGTAATATCATTCTGCAGCTCATCCAGGGTGTAACCTACCGCCAGCTTGGCCGCGATCTTGGCGATCGGGAAGCCGGTGGCCTTGGATGCCAGGGCGGAAGAGCGCGACACACGGGGGTTCATCTCGATCACAACGACACGGCCAGTTTCCGGGTCCACGCCGAACTGCACGTTGGAGCCACCGGTTTCGACACCGATCTCACGCAGTACCGCGATCGATGCGTTACGCATGATCTGGTACTCTTTGTCGGTCAGGGTCTGAGCCGGGGCCACGGTAATGGAGTCACCGGTATGCACGCCCATGGCGTCAAAGTTCTCGATCGAGCAGACGATGATGCAATTGTCGTTCTTGTCGCGAACAACCTCCATCTCGTACTCTTTCCAGCCGATCAGGGATTCGTCGATCAGCAGCTCTTTGGTCGGCGACAGATCCAGACCGCGCTCACAGATCTCGATGTACTCTTCGCGGTTGTAGGCGATACCGCCACCGGAGCCACCCATGGTAAAGGAGGGACGGATGATGGCCGGGAAGCCGATGGAGTCCAGCACCTGCAACGCTTCTTCCATGCTGTGCGCGATGGCGGAGCGCGGGCACTCAAGGCCGATGTTCTTCATCGCCTTGTCGAAACGCTCACGGTCTTCCGCCTTGTCGATGGCATCCTGGGTCGCACCGATCATCTCGACGCCGAATTCGGCCAGCACACCTTCGCGGTCCAGGTCCAGCGCACAGTTCAGTGCAGTCTGGCCGCCCATGGTCGGCAGCAGTGCATCCGGGCGCTCTTTTTCGATGATCTTGGCAACGGTCTTCCAGTTGATCGGCTCGATGTAGGTCGCATCCGCCATGGCCGGGTCGGTCATGATGGTCGCCGGGTTGGAGTTCACCAGAATGACACGGTAACCCTCTTCACGCAGCGCCTTGCACGCCTGGGCTCCGGAGTAGTCGAATTCGCAGGCCTGTCCGATCACGATCGGGCCCGCACCAAGGATGAGAATACTGTTTATGTCCGTACGTTTTGGCATCTGTCTTAACCGGTCGTCTCTGTTGCTGTCACTGACTTGTCAGGGCGGATTCAGGCCTGCTGGCGCGCTTGCATCTGCTCGATAAAACGATCGAACAGAGGCGCGACATCATGCGGGCCGGGACTGGCTTCAGGGTGCCCCTGGAAGCTGAACGCAGGCACGTCCGTGCGCTCGATCCCCTGCAGTGTACCGTCGAACAGGGATTTATGGGTTGCACGCAGATTGGCCGGCAGCGAGGCCTCGTCTACGGCAAAACCGTGGTTCTGGCTGGTGATCATCACACGGGCGCTGTCCAGATCCTGCACCGGGTGGTTGGCACCGTGGTGACCATGGTTCATTTTCAGCGTTTTGGCACCGGAGGCCAGCGCCAGCAGCTGATGCCCCAGGCAGATACCGAATACCGGCACGCCACTGCTCAGAATCTCGCCGATCGCCGTAATGGCGTAATCGCAGGGTTCAGGGTCGCCGGGGCCGTTGGAGAGGAACACGCCATCCGGATTCAGCGCCAGTACCTCTGCAGCGGGAGTCTGGGCCGGAACAACGGTCAGGCGACAGCCACGCTCGACCAGCATCCGCAGGATGTTGAGTTTCACACCGAAGTCGTAGGCCACAACATGGAACGGCAGCTCGGCATCAGTTTTATCCTGATGGCCTTCGCCCAGCTTCCATGTAGTGGAGCGCCAGTCGTAACGCTCGGTCACGCTGACCTCTTTGGCCAGGTCCATGCCCTTCAGACCCGGGAACGCACGCGCGGCTTCCAGGGCCTTGTTTTCGTCTAGATTTTCACCGGCCATGACACAGCCGTTCTGCGAGCCCTTCTCACGCAGAATGCGGGTCAGGCGACGGGTATCGATATCGGCGATACCGACAATGTTATTGGCCTTAAGGTACTGATCCAGCGACTGTTCCGAACGGAAGTTGCTCGCCACCAGCGGCAGATCACGGATCACCAGGCCGGCGGCCCATGTGCGATCGGATTCGGCATCTTCCGCGTTGGCACCGGTGTTTCCGATGTGTGGGTAGGTCAGGGTCACAATCTGGCGGCAGTAGGAAGGATCGGTCAGGATCTCCTGATATCCGGTCATGGAGGTGTTAAACACCACCTCACCACTGGACTCACCATCGGCGCCAATTGCTATTCCCCTGAAAATGCTGCCGTCTTCAAGGGCTAGAATGGCTGGTCGCGTCAATTGAACCTCCCCGCGCATGCGCTGCATAATCTGGACAGTTGGATAGGATACGTGCAAAAAAGCGAGGCAAAACACGATGTTTACCTCGCTTTCATATGTCTGGCTGTGTTCCGCCTGCATTCGTAGCAGGTTAAACGCCAGTATTCTAGACGATCAGCGCTCTGGAGTCCACGCGAAAAGCCCCTTAGAGGGCCTGTGTGGCGGGTCCGAATCACAACGAACAGGAGCAGACCTGCCCTGCCACCCAATCGTGAGCCGACACTTTTGTGAATAAAAATCAGCAAGATACTTGACGCGTCAGTTACAGACTGGTTGAATAGGCGCCTCTTCCAGCCCAGATAGCTCAGTCGGTAGAGCAGGGGATTGAAAATCCCCGTGTCGGCGGTTCGATTCCGTCTCTGGGCACCAAATTCCGAAAGGCCTGCATGCAAATGCAGGCCTTTTTCGTTTACAGCCCTGCCTGCCGACCTATCAACTGCATGAATGCAGCCGTCGCTGCCGTATCCGGCCGCTGCCGATGGCGCAGAATATACAGTGGCCGACGGATACTGCGCTGCGGAACCAGCCTCACCAGCTCGCCACTTTGAAGCGAACGTCCCACCACCTGCAGCGATAGACAGCTTACACCCAAACCAGCCAGTACGGCGTGATGAATCGCCTCGGAGCTCCCCAGCTCCAGCCTGACACTGCTTGCCGTGAGTTCAGGGAACTCCCCCTCTACCACACTGCGCGTGCCCGAGCCTTTTTCTCGCATGATCCAGGGCATCTGCTCCAGCGTCACAGCGGCTTCAGTCCAACCGCCAGCGGCCGATGCCACCACAACCATCTCATCATCCTGCCAATGAGTCAGCTCCAGATCAGGATGCCGCGCCTGTCCTTCCACCAACCCAATATCCAGCTCACAGCGCGCCACACGTCCTGCAATCACTTCGGTGTTAGCGACCTCAACTCGACGACAGGGTTGATCAACACCACCCCGCCCCAATAATTGCGGCAGCATGTAGTTGCCGATAGTGGTACTGGCTCCGACTGCCAGCCGCCCCTGAGTACTGGAAAACAACTCATCCAGCTCACATGCCTGCGCCATCAGCAACTGCGCCCTTGGCTGCAGTCGTCGGCCCGCCTCATTCAGTACCAATCGCTTGCCGACACGGTCAAACAGCCGCACACCCAGGCGCTGCTCCAGCTCGGCAAGCGCATTACTGATGGCTGACTGTGACAGTGCCACCTGCACCGCAGCTTGCGTAGTTGATCCCTTGGCAGCAATGGCCAGGAAAATTTCCAGCTGGCGGAGAGAGATCATCTCTTTTACCTATTTTTATGGTAGATATTATATAAATTACTCCTTTTACTAATATATTGCAGCTCTATAAGGTAGTCAGCCCAGCCAAGAGGTCTCGCTGCCATGTTTGTTACTCTGCTCAGTCGACATTATTTGTTTACAGGCCTGGCACTGGCCTTTTTTCTAACACTGACCGCCCTGTCGCTGGTTCAAATGCCGCTGCCAATATTCCCCCTGCTGGGCCCACTGACACTGGCCATGTTACTGGGTATGGCAGCAGGCCACTGCAGCAGTTCGGATTTCACCCAGCAGGCCGAGCGCGGCCTGCAATTTTCCCGTCACTACCTGCTGCGAGCTGGCATTATCCTCTATGGACTGCGCATCAGCCTGGATGACCTCAGCACTGCCGGTTGGGGGGCTCTGCTGATTGATGCAATTGTGGTCACGACCATCCTGCTCACGGCGGCCTGGGCCGGGGTGCGCTGGTTTCGACTCGACGTACCGACAGCCCTGCTGATCGGCGCCGGCAGCGCCATTTGTGGTGCCGCTGCCGTTCTGGCCACGGCGCCAGCCCTGCGCGCGCGCAACCAGGCCGTACCTGTCGCCATTGCAACGGTTGTATTGTTTGGGTCAGCGGCCATGCTGCTGTACCCCTGGCTGTTTACACAAACCTGGGTAATGACGCTGCTTGATGGTTCGGCACGGGACTTTGGCCGCCTTGTTGGGGCCACTACACATGAGGTCGCACAGGTTACCGCCATAGCCGCTACGTTACCTGCGGATGGCGCTCACACGGCTGTGGTTACCAAGCTGATGCGTGTGATGCTGCTGGTACCGGTTCTGCTGGTTCTGAGTCGTCTGTTTCAGCATCGGACAGAGAACAGCGAAACACCGAGCCTGACCATCCCCTGGTTTGCGCTGGTTTTCATGCTGCTGCCGCTGGTGAACAGTCTTGAGCTGGTACCAGCCGCCATACTGACATGGCTCCACCAGCTGGACCAGCTGCTGCTGGGGATGGCGATGACCGCGCTGGGATTTGCAACCCGGATCAGTGCGATTCGGGCTGCCGGCTGGCGCCCACTGGCGCTGGGCGCTCTGCTGTTTGTGTTGCTGCTGACAGGGGGTGCCCTGCTGACGCTGTTGATCAGCTGAAGGCGCGGGCCGCTTCGATCCTGTTCTGTGCTCCCTGCAACTCACTCTGGGCACTTTCAGGCCCCTCGGCGCAAAATTCAAGATCGGTCAGGCGACCGTTCTTAAGGCTGTAAATCCAGCCATGCACACTCAGCTCCTGACCACGATTCCATGCATTCTGCACCACAGTAGTGTTACAGACGTTATAGGCCTGCTCAATCACGTTCAGCTCGCACAACTGATCGATCTGCTGCGGCGTATCCTTCCAGACACCGACCAGCGCACGGTGCTTGTAGTACACATCGCGAATATTGCGCAGCCAGTTGTCAATCAGACCATGTGGCCGCTGCTCCATCGCGGCGCGCACACCACCACAACCATAGTGCCCCACCACCATTACATGCTTCACCTTCAGTACCTCCACTGCGTACTGCAGCACAGACAGGCAATTCATGTCGGTATGCACCACGATATTGGAGACATTACGGTGAACAAACAGCTCGCCGGGCAACAGATCAACGATCTCGTTGGCCGGAACACGACTGTCGGAGCAGCCGATCCAGAGGTACTCGGGCGCTTGCTGACTGGCCAGCGTGGGAAAGAACTGAGGGTCCTGCTCCCGGATGCGATCAGACCAGTTGCGGTTATTGGTAAAAAGCGTCGACAGTTTCTTCATGTTTTTTCAATCCGCAGATACAACACAGGCAACGGTGTAACACACCGCTGCCTGTCAGACTCGCACAACAGGGAGGTGGGTTAGCGGTGATACTGGGCACTCAACTCGTGCACCGCATCCACAAACACCTTGGCACTTCCCGGATCAACAAACTGATGAATGCCGTGCCCCAGGTTGAACACATGACCATTGCCAGAACCAAAGCGCTGCAAAATATCCGCCACCTCGGCGCGAATACGATCAGCCGGCGCATACAGCACGCTTGGGTCCATATTGCCCTGCAGCGCAATACGGTCACCAACGCGGCGACGGGCATCATCGATATTGGTGGTCCAATCCAGGCCCAGAGCATCGGCACCCGCTTCGGCCATCACTTCAAGCCACTGCCCGCCATTTTTGGTGAATAGAATCACCGGCACACGACGGCCTTCGTGTTCACGAATCAGGCCATCAACGATCTGCTTCATGTATTTGAGCGAAAATTCCTGATACATGGGGCCGCTGAGCACACCACCCCAGGTATCGAAGATCTGTACCGCCTGAGCGCCACTGCGGATCTGCTCATTCAAGTAGGTAGTCACCGACTGCGCCAGCTTGTCCAGCAGCGCATGCATCACCTCGGGCGTGGCATACATCATCTGCTTGATATGGCGGAAATCCTTGCTGGAACCGCCCTCAACCATGTAAGTCGCCAGCGTCCAGGGGCTGCCGGAAAAACCGATCAGCGGTACACGACCGGACAGAGCGCCACGAATCTCTTTCACGGCTGCCATGACGTAGTCCAGATCGGTGGCGGCATCGGGGATCGGCAGCTCGGCCACATCCTTCTCGGTTCGGATGATCTTCTTGAAACGCGGGCCTTCACCCTGCTCAAAGTAGAGCCCCAGACCCATGGCATCGGGGATAGTGAGGATATCGGAAAACAGGATGGCCGCATCCAGATCGTAACGCTCCAACGGCTGCAGTGTCACTTCACAGGCCAGCTCACGATTTTTGCACAGACTCAGAAAGTCTCCGGCCTGCGCCCGGGTGGCACGGTATTCCGGCAGATATCGCCCTGCCTGTCGCATCATCCAGACCGGTGTCACATCGACCGGCTCACGCAGCAGCGCCCGCAGGAAGCGATCATTTTTCAGTTCAGCCATCGCGCTCTCAATCCTGTTCGCAGTTAATTCAAGGGGCCTATTGTAACCGCTAAAAGGCACAAATGCGCATGGACCTGATCACATCCATCCAATTGCACCGTACAATAACTGGTCTATGGTTAACCCATACTCCATTGACCACGGCAATGACGGCACTCACATGAACCGATCGACACAACTGATCAGCCTGCCCAGTTCGGCAGACCAGCACGACCATCATTACCACCAACTGGTTTTTGGGCTTGAAGGCGAAACGGAATTTGAGCTGGTAGGCCACAGCCGAGAAGTCAGCATCGGCCATGGCTGCCTGGTTCCCTGCTCGACCGAGCATATTTTCAGCGGACTGGGCGACAACCGCATTCTGGTCGTCAATCTGCCGGCATACAGTGAAGACCGTCAGCAGCAGGAGCGTGTCGAGCAGCTGTTCCGCAGTGCACGCTACTTTAACTGCCCACCGCAGTTGCAGTTGCTCTTGCGCACCCTCAGCCGCGAGGTAGAAAGCAGCCCCGAAGACTCGCTGCTGCTTGAAGCCTGCAGCAACACACTGCTGTGCTCATTGCAGCGTCAGCTGGAATACCTTCCTCTGCCACAGCCTCGCAGCATGGCGGGACGACTCAACCTTGAGCTGCTGGATGATTACCTTGAACTGCATATTGAAAGGCGCATCAGCGTAGCCGAATTGGCAGGCCTGTTTTGCCTCAGCAGCAGCCAGTTTTTTGCCCGCTTCAAAACTGAAACAGGTCGCACACCGCAGGAATACGTCAGCGAGTACAGGCTGCGAGCTGTGCGCAGCGCCCTGGAAAACTCCGCGGCACCCATTGCACAACTTGCAGGGCGTTTCGGGTTTTGCAGCCAGAGCGCGTTGACTCGCGCATTCAGCCAGCGCTTCCAGATTTCACCGGCGCATTATCGGCGCCAACACGGCCAGGCTCTGCCGGAGGATTTGGCAAAACAAGCATAGATTCAGACAAGACCTCTCCGCACAGCCTGTTATTAAATGCAGTTCGAGTGGGTAATCCTGCCCTCTTGAACGGCCGCGACTGACGATACGGCCTGCGTGTTGCAGCCCGCCATCTGCGGAGAAGAGTTGAGGAAAAGTCTATGTTCAAAGCGATTGATGCCCTGCATCCGGGATACATCGAGCAGCCACTGGAAACGCTCCAGGCGCAGATCTCCCCGCTTTATGCCATCGACGAGGGCCAATGGCTGCGTGAGCTGATGCCACTCGCCGAGCCGACCCGCGATCAGATCAGCAGCACCGAAGCCACCGCCACCCGCCTGATTGAGCAGGTGCGTGCCGATGATGGCGCCATCCACATGATCGATGCCCTATTGCTGGAATACAGCCTGGACACCCGCGAAGGAATCCTGTTGATGTGTCTGGCTGAAGCACTGATGCGGGTACCTGACGCCGAGACAGCCGACGCCCTGATCCGCGACAAGCTCAGTGTCGCCGACTGGAAAAGCCACCTTAAGCATTCGGACTCCGTACTGGTCAACGCTTCCACTTGGGGTCTGTTGCTGACCGGCAAGGTCGTAACGCTGGACGAACGCGAAGACGGCACACCGTCCGGTGTCATCAACCGTCTGGTCAATCGCCTCGGCGAGCCTCTGATCCGCAAGGTCATGCAACAGGCGATGAAGATCATGGGGCATCAGTTCGTACTCGGCCGCGATATCGATGAAGCCATGAAACGCGGCAGCGACTTTCGCCAAAAGGGCTACACCTATTCCTTCGACATGCTCGGCGAAGCGGCACTGACCCGAGCCGATGCAGCCAAATACCTGAACGATTACAGCAACGCCATCAATTTTGTCGGCAACTATCAGGACAAAAAAGCCAAGGGACCCAAGCCCAGCGTATCGATCAAACTGTCCGCCCTGCACCCTCGCTACGAGCCCGGCCAGGAAGAGCAGGTTATGCAGCAACTGTTCGAGACTGTGCTCAAGCTGATTCGTCAGGCACGGGCACTGGATGTCGCGATCACCATCGATGCCGAAGAGGCCGACCGACTTGAGCTGTCGCTGGAATTGTTCCAGAAGCTGTATCAACATCCTGACTGCCAGGGCTGGGGCGGCTTCGGACTGGTTGTGCAGGCTTACTCCAAGCGAGCGCTGCCGGTGCTCGTCTGGCTGGCCGCACTGGCGAAACAGCAGGGCGACCTGATACCGCTGCGCTTGGTCAAGGGCGCCTACTGGGACTCTGAAATCAAGCTGTGCCAGCAGAAAGGTCTTGACGGTTACCCGGTCTACACCCGCAAGGAGGCCACCGACGTATCCTATTTGGCCTGCGCGCGCTTTCTACTCAGCAACCACGTCAAAGGCCTGATCTGGCCACAGTTTGCCAGCCACAATGCACACACCGTTGCGGCCATCATGACCGAAGCGCAGCACAATCAGTTCGAATTCCAGCGCTTGCATGGCATGGGTGATGCTCTGTATGACCGAGTACTGGAACAGGCCGGTGTTGCGGTACGCATCTACGCACCGGTTGGCAATCACAAAGACCTGCTGCCCTATCTGGTGCGTCGCCTGCTGGAAAACGGCGCCAACAGTTCATTCGTACACCGACTGGTTGATGCTCGCTGCCCTATCAGCGATCTGGTAGAGCACCCCTGGCAGACCCTGAACAAGCGTGATCCGCTGCATAACCCACGCATCCCGCTGCCGCGCCATATCTACGGTGACAAGCGCCTGAACTCACGCGGCCCGAACATCGATATTGCCGCTGAATGGCAACCGTTCAGTGCCGACATTCAACGTTGGCTCAACCACCAGTGGCAGGGAGGGCCGATCATCAATGGCCAGCGCCTGACGACCGGCACCGAAATTCAGGTAAAAGCACCCTATGATCATCGCATCAGCGCCGGCCAGGTATACTTTGCCGACAGCACCTGCGTAGAACAGGCGATTGCCGCCGCGCAGGGCGGCGTTCAATCATGGCAACAAACCCCGGTGGGCGTACGCACACAGGCATTGATGCGACTGGGAGATTTGCTGGAAGAACATCTGGCGGAGCTGGTTGCCCTGTGCCACCAGGAAGCGGGCAAAACCATCCAGGACGGGATTGACGAAGTACGTGAAGCAGTGGACTTCTGCCGGTATTACAGCCTGCAGGCCAACCAGCTCTTCAGTACCCCTCTTGAGCGAACCCTCGCCGACGGCAGTCACTGCCAAATGATCCGCAACGGCCGGGGTGTGTTTGTCTGTATCAGCCCCTGGAACTTCCCGCTGGCCATTTTCCTCGGCCAGATTACAGCTGCACTGGCTGCCGGCAACACGGTCATCGCCAAGCCCGCCGAACAGACCAGTCTGATTGCAAGCCGTGCCATCGAACTGATGCTTGAAGCCGGCATCCCCGGCAGCGCCATTCAACTGTTGCCCGGCGATGGCGCTACGGTTGGCGCCCCCCTGACAAGCGATCCACGCATTGCCGGCGTGGCCTTTACCGGCTCCACCGAAACCGCTCGGCTGATCAATCGCGCTCTGGCCGGACGCAATGCCGAACCGGTCCCGCTGATTGCCGAGACCGGCGGCCAGAATGCCATGATCATTGACTCGACGTCACTGCCCGAACAGGTGGTGAAGGATGCCGTGCAATCCGCTTTCGTATCGGCAGGTCAGCGCTGTTCGGCTCTACGCGTACTCTGTGTACAGAGCGATATCGCCGATCGCATCATCGACCTGCTGCAGGGTGCCATGGCCGAGCTGAAAACCGGCAACCCCTGCCTGCACAGCACGGATGTCGGCCCTGTCATTGACACCGAAGCACAGCAGGGGTTACTGAGCTATATCGATCAGATGAAGAGTCATGCCAAACTGCTGGCTCAGACGCCGCTGCATGCAGACGCGGATCAGGGCACCTTCGTACCGCCCACTGCCTTTGAGATCGACTCCATCGAACGATTGGGCCGCGAACAATTCGGTCCGATCATGCACCTGGTACGCTATAAAGCCCGTGACCTGGACAGGCTGATTGATCAAATCAATCACTGCGGCTATGGTCTCACGCTCGGCATTCACAGCCGTAACGAAGGTACCGCAGCACATATCGAGTCGCGCGCACGCGTCGGCAATACCTACATCAACCGCAACCAGGTCGGCGCCACCGTCGGCGTACAACCGTTCGGCGGGCAAGGTCTGTCCGGTACGGGTCCAAAGGCCGGTGGCCCGCACTATCTGCTACGCTTTACTCAACTGGCTACGGCAGCCACGCCCAAGGCGGAGGAAGAATGATGCACACCACCGATACACTGGATATTCAGGCAACCGCCATCTGGGAAGCATGGAACCGCCGTGGCTTTGCCGACCGCTGCCAACTGCTGGGACCGATACTGGAACAGCTGCCGGCACATGCCGAAGCGGCTGCCACCGTACGCCTGGCTAAGCAATTACTGCAGGATGCCGCGGCTTTGGAGCCTGTTATCGCCCTGCCAGGACCAACCGGCGAATCCAATGAACTGTACCTCACCGGACGCGGTGTGGTGCTGGTCTTGGGTAACGAACAGAGCACACACTCCCTGATCACTTGCCAACTGCTGGCAGCACTGGCCTGCGGTAACGCCGTGGCCCTGCACTGGCCCGAGCAGGCAAAGTGGTCAAGCGCCCTGGTGGATGCCTGCCACCAGTCCGGTGTGCCCAAAGGCGCATTGGTGCTCAGCGAAGCGACCTCTTCCAAGGATCTGCTGCAAACACCAGACCTGCGACTGGTGATCAGCAGCGGAACGCCCGAGCAAATCATTGCACTCAACCGCACCTTGGCTGCTCAAGATGGTGTACTGATTCAACTAGTGGCCGAAACCGATACCACCAACTGCCCCCAGCTCGTAAGTCCTGATTTCCTGTTACGGCTGGTCACGGAAAAAACCCGTACCATTAACACCACCGCTGTCGGCGGCAATGCAACCCTGCTTGAGCTGGGCAGCAGTGCCGTGTGACGTGTAATCCCCATGTGGTGCGTACTGCACCGAATGTGGGGCTCAATGACCACTCCCGGCTTCTCTGAACCACCGGCACGGGAGTGGCGCAAATAACAGAACCCCCATCCGGGGATTGCAGAGAGGCTTTTTGCATGATTGAAAGCAGCTATGCCGTTTACGGCACCTTTATCGTTTATCTCATCCTGATGCTGGGCATAGGCCTTTACGCCTATCGTCGCACGGCAAGTTCATCCGACTACTTCCTCGGTGGGCGCTCTCTCGGGCCTTGGCCGGCGGCACTGTCTGCCGGCGCTTCCGACATGAGTGGCTGGCTGCTGCTGGGGCTTCCCGGCTATGCCTTCACCTCAGGACTTGAATCACTTTGGCTTGCCGGCGGCCTGCTTTTGGGTACCTGGGCCAACTGGCGCTTTACAGCTCAACGCCTGCGCACCTACAGCATCGAAGCGGGTGACGCCCTGACGTTGCCCGAGTACTTTGCCAACCGTTTCTGTGACAACACTCGCTTGATCCAGATTATATCCGCCTTTTTTGTACTGCTGTTTTTCCTGTTCTATACCAGCTCCGGCCTGGTCGCCGGCGGCAAACTGTTCGAGACCGTATTTGGGCTTGAATACAGCACGGCACTGATCGTAGGCACCATCTGTATCGTCTCCTACACTCTGTTCGGCGGCTTCCTGGCGGTATCCTGGACCGATTTGGTTCAAGGTTTGCTGATGGCTGCAGCCCTTATGATCGTTCCCATCGCGGTAATTCAGGCTGACGGTGGCTTTGGCGCCATGTGGGGTGCCGTTGAGGCACGCAATCCTGAGCTGTTGACCCTGTTCAGCGGGACCGACGGAGAAGCCCTTGGCTTCATTGCGATCATCTCTCTGGCTGCCTGGGGTCTGGGCTATTTTGGTCAGCCCCACATCCTTGCCCGTTTCGCGGCCTGTCGCAGCAACAGGGACATCAACACAGCGCGTCGCATCGCCGTGGGATGGACGGGGCTGTCGATGGCCGGGGCCATTCTGGTCGGCCTGGCTGGCATGGTCTATGTTGAAGCCGAGCTCGGCGGCGTACTGCAAGATGGCGAGACCATTTTCATGCTGCTGGTGAATGCCATTTTCCATCCGATCATCGCCGGTATTCTGCTGGCCGCCATTCTGGCCGCGATCATGAGTACCGCAGACTCCCAGCTACTGGTGTCCTCCTCCGCACTGGCTGAAGACTTCTACAAGCAACTGCTGCGCAAGAACGCATCACAGAAAGAGATCGTTATGGTCGGCCGTCTTGCGGTAATCGGCCTGTCGTTTGTTGCCATGATGCTGGCGTTCGATCCAGACAGTACCGTACTGGGACTGGTCTCCTATGCCTGGGCAGGCTTTGGTGCGGCGTTCGGTCCTGCACTGCTGATCAGCCTGTATTGGAAGAATATGACACGTAACGGCGCACTGGCCGGTATCGTGATCGGTGCCGTAACCGTTGTTGTTTGGAAACAGCTCAGCGGCGGTCTGTTCGACATGTACGAAATTGTACCGGGCATTGTTTTTGCCACAGTTGGGATCTTTGTTGTATCGCAGCTGGGCAGCCAGCCTGACGAAGAGATCCAGGCCCAGCATCAGCGCATGCTGAAAAATCTGTAGGAAGGGCTAGAGATAAAGAGTCTAAACCCACTCCAGCACCTAGGGAACTGGCTGCAGGAGTGGGTAGACCGTAAACACCCGTGAACCTGGGCGTATAACAGAACAGCCGCCTCAAGCGGAAATGCTTGAGGCGGCTGTTATCGTTAAACCACCACCTGTTTAACAGGTGGTGATCGGTTCCATTACGATCAGTTATCCGTAATCACATTCTGGTTTACCAGCTCACTCAATATCTGATTGGCATCTGCTCCTGAACCCAGAGACAGTGCGTTTTGCAGACTGGACTGGCTGACGCCGTTGAGGTTAATGATCTGATCAGTGCTGTCACCACCGGCATCAGTCACAACCAGCTGAGCGTAGCCATTGTCAAAGTTCAGTGACAGGCTGGCACTTCCTCCCAACAGATCGCCAATATTCAATACGTCCTCTGTCGCATCAAAATTGTAGACTGTATCGGTGTTTTCATCAGGAGTACGCGTCACGCTGATATTGGTGATTTGAGCATCCGCGCCATGTTCAGTGTCGAACTCCAAGCGATACTCACCAGGCTCAGTAATTGTCACGGACTGAGTCAGGCTATCAATATTGCCTGAGCCGTCAGCATCATTCTCATCGAACTCGCGGCGACTATCGTAATTTTCCCATCCCCTCCAATCACGATGTTCAAGACGCCACGAGAACTCATCATTTCTTCCGTTCAGATCTTGAGCCGAGAATGTAAAGTCTACGGTAACCGTTTCCCCATCGGCCACGATGAAGGAGCCTGACTCCGCAGCATCATCCCTGTTGTCGTCATCTCCAAGAGAAACATCCTGCAGAAACTCCGGTGCTTCCGGTGTTCCTGTATTCGCAACATCCGACAACTGCCAGACAAACTCATCGCCACCAACCAAGCCAGACAGCGAGTCATTTGCCGACGTCGCGTTGATAACGTTGTAGCTGTCATTGTCTTCTATCGAGATATCGATGCTCTGACCACCGATTGCAAGCGTGCTGTATTCTGTGCCTTCAATCGCCGTATCATCCACAGCTGAAACAACGATGCCAAAGCTCGATACACCAGCCGCTACAGTGATAATGCCCGTATTGGCGTCATAATTTGCGCCATTGACACTGAGCGTTGCGTCACCAGTAGCCAGTGCTCCCAGCGAAACCGCAAAGGTTTGTGCCGCCAAAGGCCCTGACTCAAGGTTAACGGTGAAGGTTTTCGATGTTTCGCCATCTTCACTGACCATCGTGCCACTATCAGCGCTAATGGAGCTGACCTCGACGCGTGGAGCAGCTTGCAGAGTTAAGGTGGCAGAGTCACTGTCGCCATCATTATCCTGAGCAACATAGGTCACTTCAGCAGACAACAGGGATGCGATATCGGCGTCACTGTTCAGCTCATACGTGTAGCTGCCATCACTGCTGATTTCCACTTCACCGAAATCAATACCGCCCGAACTCAGGGTAAAACTGACAGGGGCTCCATTGTTGTCAGCAAAGACATAATCCTGCCCGCCGTACGATACACTCGCCAGTGTCAGCGGAACATCAACGCCAGAATCATTGTCCAGTACATTACCCGTAACCGGGTCCGGATCTATGGTTTGCGCAACGCCTGCAGAAAGAGACTCGCCGTTCGCCACGATAATGACATGATCATCGTCAGCTACGGTACCGCCTTCGTATGTATCGGCAGTTTCACCTGCACCCACGTCAACGCCGATAGGCTCAAGCTCATCAATTTCATTCTGCCCTATACCACCAAACCCGATCGCGTAGGCGTCGTCATAACCATTGTCGGCCAGGAACTGGATCCAGTAGGACTCCTCACCCAAGCCACCAAAGCCCGGGTTGTTGGTATCGCCTTCATCGATACCTGTCGACCCGGTGCCATTTGTTTCATTGGGCTCCCCGTCAGTCAGGAACACCACTTTATTTGAGCTTCCTCCCGGCGGTGGCGGATTGCCTGCCAGAGAAGACATCGCTTCAGCAAGCGCAGCATCATAGTCAGTTGAACCATTCGCCGACAGTCCATTGACGACGGACATCGCAGCATTCAGATCCGTGTACCACTGGCCCGTACCCAATGACTCTGCACCGCTGGAGAATGCTATTAAGTAGACCGCGTTTACATTACCCGAGTTGAACAGATCGGATATCGCTTGTTTTGCCATATCCAGTCGGCTGCTTCCGGGCTCACTGGAGCTCCAAGCCATACTGCCTGATGTATCAATGATAAACGCAAGGTTTTCCTTACCTGTGACTGTTCCACCTTCGGTGGTGGCGGCCTGATCATTGACGGCTGTCACACCTGCATCATTGATGGTAAGCGTCAGTGTGGCTCCACCCTCATCACCATCACTGTCTTCCAGGTTAACGGTTATCGTACCTGTCGCCGCATCCTGACCGTCATCATGCTGGTATGGTGCATACTGAGTAAAGGTGTAAGCGCCTGTTGATTCATTGATTTCCAGACTCCATGAACCATCCGTAGCGGAGAAGGAAGTCATTCCAGCATTGGATGTTTGAGTTGCCGAACCCAAGCCTCCATCGTATGCGAAGGAAACATTACTGAAGTCAGCAAAGTTCATTGTTCCGGTATCTGTATCAACTGCGCTACCTGCGGCATCGGTATCATCAGTGCTGGCACTGCTATCAGATGCACTTGGAGCGGTATTGATTTCAACTGGCGGAGTCGCTTCACCCCCTGCAATCGCAACACTGATATCACCGGATACCTTGTCACCATCGCCATCGGCGGCTTCAACAGCAAACTCAAGCTCCTGTCCTGGTGCTGCAATCAGATCGACGGTTTGCATACTGGTGATTTTCAGCGCCGCCGGGCTATCCGCAACTGTAAGCTGAATGGCCGTAAAGTCATCAGGCGTCAGAATGTTCAACTGTTCATCGACAGCCTCAACAGAACCTGTTGCGACCACAGTGTTGCCATCATAAATGGTGTAGTTGAATGTACCTCCTTGTGGTGCATGGAGGCCGAACAGAACCTGGTCTACCTCTGTTTGAGGTGAACTGAAGGTAAACGTGATTGCCTCACCCGGGGCCAGGCTGTTGGCATCACCCGACAGACCGGTGGTGCTTGGGTTGACCTCATCATTCGTTCCAGTCGGAGTGGCATATACATCTCCAAACTGATATCCCACAGTCGGGCTACCCGCGTTAGTTGACCCGAAGGTCACATCGGATTCGACTGTCCCGGCTTCCGCTTTCAACAGTGTGAAACTGTAGTTGCCATCCAGTCCCAGCGTCAGGGTGAAAACATCATCCTGGCCATCATTTGCAGTCAACACAACCGTGCCATCGGCCTGTGTATTGCTGGTATAGGTAATACCCTCAAGCGCAGGGCCACTCAGAGTAACGTCACCCCAGCCATCGGCACCCGGCAGGAAACCGGCATTGGTCGCACTATCGCTGGCACCAGCTTCGTTATCCACTTCCAAAGTAATGAAATTACCCAACTCCGGAGTATCATCATCAATGGTCAGGTTAAAGGAAGCGAGAGCCTCCGAACCATCCGAGTCCAGTACAGACACATTGATTGGCAATACCAGATCACCACCTTCAACATTATCAGCACTTTCAGGCTCGTGATGCTGCAAAGGCTGCAACAAAGTAACCGAGTACGTTGCTGAACCGTTGGTGACATTCGACACAGCAATTGTGAATACCTGATCCGACGCTTCGGTGGCACTGCCACCCGCCACATAACCAATCAGCGTATTGCTGGATGCATCCCAGAAGGTTTCAACAGACTCACCATCAAGCGTAACGAAGGAGGTGGTATCGCCAGCAGTGCTCAGAGTGATGCTCTGAACCGGGATATCATTACCCAAATTGAAGAGGAGATTACCTTCAATGACCGGAGTTTCCAGGTCATCAATACCGCCTGGATTACCGCCGCTCAACTGGTCTTCGTCGACAGAAATGTCTTCGGCAGAGGCAACAGGGCTGTCGGAGTCATCGATGATAGTAGTGGTGACGGTATCACTGTTGTACTCGATCGACTGGTAGTTACCTGCATTACTGTAGTTGCCCACCAAACCAACAGTGAATGTCTCACCATTGTCTGACACTGCGTCATCTACGGCGGTGCTGCTGAAGACAGAACCTACCGCAACAGTGCTGTTAACGACATCAGCCGTTGTGTAGTCGTCGGTACTGGTGGTGCCGTTGTTTTGGAAGCTGACTTCCACGGTACCACTCGGCTGGTCACCGGAGTCCAGCGGATCGCCATTTTCATCAACAGCGAGAACCACGTAATAGGCGCTGGTTTCGTTTTCCTCTTCGATCTGAGTCTGGGTGATGTAATTACCATCAGTATCAGTCAACGGTACGCCCTGCGCATCCGATGCGAATATCTGGAAGGTAAAGCCGGGCTCCTTCGCACCATTGATGGTGATGACCAGTTTGGCTGGATCGGATACGTTGCCGTTTGGATCCAGCAGTGTGTAGTTGAAGATATCTTCTGCCGTATCCCCCTCATCCAAAGCCTGAGTAGCCGCACCGTTGGCAATATACTCATATGACCCATCGGCCCGGATTGTCAGCGTACCGTAGTCAGTCGTGATCACTGTGTCGCCGTTAATCTGGGTTGCCTGACCATTGCTGTCTGCAGGAGCTATGGTGTTAACGGCAAGATCAATCACAGGAGTATCCGCATCCCAGTCACGCCCAGTCTGCGCACCACCATTGTCGTCGTCGTCAATGATCACATTGCCTTCGACGGTTTGGTCTTCGCCCACCTCTTCATTGTTATCGACTGCAACAGGGGCAATATAGGGCTGTGCCTGTCCGGTTACGGCATCACCATCGATGGTCAGCGTGGCAGTCACCTCATCGCCATCACTGTCAGTCAATGTATATGTGAAGACATCTTCATATTGCCCTGTTTCAGTGGGCGATACTTCATAGCCATCAATTTTGACGAAATAATCTGAATCATCGTTTGAGGCATGTCCATCCTGACCATAAGGTACAGTATCGAAGACAAGCGTACTGAAACCGCCGATGTCAGAAATTGTGAACGTGGCCTGATTGTTGTTCTGCCAAACAACTCCATCAGTGGAGTCCGCATAGGGGTCACTACCACTGTCGTTGCTTATAATGCCGCTTGCAACCAAATCACCACTTGCATTGAAAGCGTACCACCGTGCGCCTTCACCGCCGCTTTCAGTACTGAACAAGTTAGACACACTAACCGTGGCAGAAGTCACAGTCTGGCCATTGAAGCCAAATGCCAATGCTTCAGTTTGATGCCCAGAGGTATTGATCTGCCCTGCAACAGGCAGCCCCAGCCCTGGGCTGGCCACGCCGTAGAAATCGCCAGAGGTTGAAACCGTACCGGTTGAGGAACCGTCAAACTTCCCGCTATCAGTCAGGAAAGATTCGCCCAGCTGGTAGGCCGACACTGATATGGCACCCATGTCGCCTTCTACTGGTGCATACGTGTAGGTGTACTCGCCATCCGCATCGATCGTCAGGCTACCATATTGACCGTCGATGGTGACTTGCGCCGCGGCAACAGGTTTAACCACCTGATCACTACCGGAGCCAGTACTGATTTCGGTAAGTGTTCCACCATCAGCTCCCACTGAATCATTGCTCAGCACATTGCCTGAGGCCACACCGGTGTTTTCATCCACAGTATCCACATCATCATCAGCCAGAGCACTGTCGTCTTCAATGATGAGTGTGAGGGTTGTACTGGGCTGAGTTCCCGCAGTTACGCCAATATCAAAGCTCAACTCACTTTCAATATTGCCATCATCACCGTGATCAGCAGCTGACTTGAGTGTAGTTTCCAGTTTCCAGAAACCGCTGCTGTCTGCAACGGCATTCACTTCAACCACCTCAACTGATCCGTCAGATCCAATCAGCGTTTTACCGTCATTGCTGACAGACCAGGTCAGATTCCCAGAAACAGGGGCTGTCAGACTGATGTCCTGCGCTGAGCTGAAGTTGGTTACCACACTCGATGTAACGGCATCGGTTGTGTCGAACTGGGTGTTGCTGTCACCATCAAAGTCATCGGTGTCGGCATTCCCGTCCTGCAGCCCTTCTTCAGAAACTCGCAGAGTGTAATCCGTAACATCATTATCGGTGATGGTGGTAGTGACGGTGTCGCTGTTGTACTCGATCGCTTCGTAGTCACCGGCGTTGCTGTAGTTGCCCACCAGCCCTACGGTGAAGGTTTCGCCGTTGTCGGCAAACACATCATCCACGGCCGTGCTGCTGAACGCGGTACCCACTGTGACGGTGGTGCCGGCCACGGTGTAGTCGTCATCCGTGGTAGTGCCGTTGTTGGTGAAGCTGACTTCTACGGTACCGCTCGGCTGATCGCCATCAGCCAGTGGGGTGCCGCTGCCATCCACCGCCAGTACAATGTACTGCGCGCTGGTCTCGCCTTCTTCATTGATGCTGTTAGCGGATACGTAGTTACCTGCAGCATCCAGACCAAACAGCTGGAAGGTGTATGCAACGTCGTTGTCTTCGTATGTCGGTGGGTCCTGCGGATCGTCGTTAGCGGTCTCGTCGACAATGGTGGTGGTGACGGTGTCGCTGTTGTACTCGATCGCTTCGTAGTCACCGGCGTTGCTGTAGTTGCCCACCAGCCCTACGGTGAAGGTTTCGCCGTTGTCGGCAAACACATCATCCACGGCCGTGCTGCTGAACGCGGCACCCACTGTGACGGTGGTGCCGGCCACGGTGTAGTCGTCATCCGTGGTAGTGCCGTTGTTGGTGAAGCTGACTTCTACGGTACCGCTCGGCTGATCGCCATCAGCCAGTGGGGTGCCGCTGCCATCCACCGCCAGTACAATGTACTGCGCGCTGGTCTCGCCTTCTTCATTGATGCTGTTAGCGGATACGTAGTTACCTGCAGCATCCAGACCAAACAGCTGGAAGGTGTATGCAACGTCGTTGTCTTCGTATGTCGGTGGGTCCTGCGGATCGTCGTTAGCGGTCTCGTCGACAATGGTGGTGGTGACGGTGTCGCTGTTGTACTCGATCGCTTCGTAGTCACCGGCGTTGCTGTAGTTGCCCACCAGCCCTACGGTGAAGGTTTCGCCGTTGTCGGCAAACACATCATCCACGGCCGTGCTGCTGAACGCGGTACCCACTGTGACGGTGGTGCCGGCCACGGTGTAGTCGTCATCCGTGGTAGTGCCGTTGTTGGTGAAGCTGACTTCTACGGTACCGCTCGGCTGATCGCCATCAGCCAGTGGGGTGCCGCTGCCATCCACCGCCAGTACAATGTACTGCGCGCTGGTCTCGCCTTCTTCATTGATGCTGTTAGCGGATACGTAGTTGCCTGCAGCATCCAGACCAAACAGCTGGAAGGTGTATGCAACGTCGTTGTCTTCGTATGTCGGTGGGTCCTGCGGATCGTCGTTAGCGGTCTCGTCGACAATGGTGGTGGTGACGGTGTCGCTGTTGTACTCGATCGCTTCGTAGTCACCGGCGTTGCTGTAGTTGCCCACCAGCCCTACGGTGAAGGTCTCGCCGTTGTCGGCAAACACATCATCCACGGCCGTGCTGCTGAACGCGGTACCCACTGTGACGGTGGTGCCGGCCACGGTGTAGTCGTCATCCGTGGTAGTGCCGTTGTTGGTGAAGCTGACTTCTACGGTACCGCTCGGCTGATCGCCATCAGCCAGTGGGGTGCCGCTGCCATCCACCGCCAGTACAATGTACTGCGCGCTGGTCTCGCCTTCTTCATTGATGCTGTTAGCGGATACGTAGTTGCCTGCAGCATCCAGACCAAACAGCTGGAAGGTGTAGGCAACATCGTTGTCGAAAGTCCCCGGGAGTTCAGAGGTATCGTTCTCTGTTTCATCGACAATAGTGGTAACTACTTGATCAGAGCTGTAGTTAACAAGGTCATAGCCCTGGGGGTTTGTCCAATCGCCACCCAAAATCAGACTGAATGTCTCATTGTTGTCAGCAAGTGCATCATCCAGCGCATCAATCTCAAACACTTGACCTACTGTCACAGATTGCCCACCAAACGGTGAGTAATCATCCCCTGCCGAGGCAGTATCGCCTACATTGCCAATATTAACTGTGACTTGGCCGCCAGGCTGTATAGCTAACTGGTTTCCGTTACTGTCAAACGCGAGTACTACATACTGACCCGTTGTTGGGAATTCAAAAGAAGGCTGCACAGAGTCGCCATTACCCTCTCCCGGCAACTGATCAATAGGAAGTCCCCCAATGTATCCTGGCTCATAAATTGTATTCGCTGCTACATACTCACCATCAACAACAGCGAACAGTCTCAACTCAACAACTGTAGGCTCAGGCTCAGGCTCAGGTTCCGGCTCAGGCTCAGGCTCAGGCTCAGGCTCTGGTTCCGGCTCAGGCTCTGGTTCCGGCTCGGGCTCTGGTTCCGGCTCCGGCTCCGGCTCCGGCTCCGGCTCCGGCTCTGGTTCCGGCTCAGGCTCTGGTTCCGGCTCTGGAAGAGGCTCATCATCGGCAAGCAGAATGCCTGGCTCTTCTGTAGGCTCCAAAACATCAGAGTTCAACCCGATTGTTTCGTACCCGGCTTCAGGTGTCGTTTCACCTGCAGTCCTGCTCAGCTGTACAAAATCAGCCCCTTCATTACCGTCAGTTCCACCCGCAGCCGGCGCACCAGCAGCCGTAGGCTCAAGCACTTCTGTCGGGTCCTGGCCAGCCAAAATGGCAGCCTGAATAGCATCAACAGATGCAATTGACTCGTCAACTGGATAGTTTTGGGACGGGCTGAAGGTATCTGCTGTAGCCAACCAATTCTGGCTACCTTCCAGCACGATCGGGTCACCCATGCCGTCGATAGCAATTTCAATCCGCGCATCCGGAGCAGGCCTGATCAGGTCGCCTTCCAGAATCGCGTCACCAAGCGCTAACAGCCGCTCATTGCCGTTTGCATCAACCGCTACAACCTTGCCTGCCAAGGCGTTGACACTGCCTATCACCGTACTCATGACAATACCCCACTAAAACCCAGTTTCGATTACCCTACTCTAGGTCTGTGTTCGACAGTTCTCTATTGTCCTGTGGTACAAAAGCAAAAAACCGGATGCCATCACAGCATCCGGTTTTTTTATGCTCTCACCACCCAACAACGGGTGGCAGGTCAGATAATCAGACCTCCAAGAAGTCCAGAATACCTTCGGCGGCCTTGCGGCCTTCATCAATCGCGGTCACGACCAGGTCAGAACCTCGCACCATGTCACCACCGGCGAACACCTTGGCATTGCTGGTCTGGAATGCGAAGCGACCCACTTCCTGCGGCTGAGCCACTGTTTTGATACGACCGTCTTCGTGCAGATCGATACTGAAGTCCGCAAACCAGGGCGCCGGGCTCGGACGGAAACCGAAGGCAACCAGCACAGCATCAGCAGGCAGGACTTCTTCAGAGCCCGGTACCACTTCAGCGCGGCGACGACCGTTTTCGTCAGGCTCACCCATCTGGGTTGCCACAACTTTAACGCCTACAACCTTGCCGTTTTCGCCCACGACCTCAACCGGCTGACGGTTGAACAGGAACTTGACGCCCTCTTCGCGCGCATTTTCCACTTCGCGCTTGGAGCCCGGCATGTTCTCTTCGTCACGACGGTAGGCGCAGATGACCGATTCGGCCCCCTGGCGGATAGAGGTACGGTTACAGTCCATGGCGGTATCACCACCACCCAGCACAACCACTTTCTGACCCTTGACACTGATGTATTCAGACGGGTCCTGCTCATAGCCAAGGCAGTGATTCACATTGGAGATCAGGAACGGCAGCGCGTCATGCACACCGTCCAGATCCTCACCGGGGAAACCGCCTTTCATGTAGGTGTAGGTGCCCATACCCATGAAAACAGCGTCGTACTCATCCATCAGCTGCTGCATGGTCACCTCCTTCCCTACCTCGGTGTTGAGGCGAAACTCGACACCCATCTCTTCAAAGATCTGGCGGCGACGGCTCATGACACTTTTTTCCAGCTTGAACTCTGGAATACCGAAGGTCAGCAGGCCGCCAATCTCGGGGTAGCGGTCAAACACGACCGGCTTAACGCCGTTACGGACCAGAACGTCGGCACAGCCAATACCGGCAGGGCCTGCACCGATCACGGCAACCTTCTTGTCGGTCCACTCGACATTGGACATGTCAGGCTTCCAGCCCATGGCGAAGGCGGTATCGGTGATGTATTTTTCTACCGAGCCGATTGTGACGGCACCAAAGCCGTCATTCAGCGTACAGGCACCTTCACACAGGCGGTCCTGCGGACATACACGGCCACACACTTCCGGCAGCGAGTTGGTCTGATGACTCAACTCTACCGCTTCCATGATGTTCCCCTCGGTCACCAGCTTCAGCCAGTTGGGGATAAAGTTGTGCACCGGGCACTTCCATTCACAATAGGGGTTGCCACACTCAAGGCAGCGGTGCGCCTGGGAAGAGGCATCCTTGGGCTGGAACGGTTCATAAATCTCGGCAAACTGCTGTTTGCGAATACCGGCCAGCACTTTTTCCGGCCCCTGACGGCCAACGTCAATAAACTGAAAATCGTTCTTCAGACGGTCAGTCATTTTACCACCTCGTCCGATACCCGCCGCTGGGGCAGGTACCGCAGTTAGTCTTTCTCTGTGCTTACTCGGGACGCACACGCACTGTGTTCAGGAGATCATTCAGACTTGCAGCCTTGGGCTTGACCAGCCAGAACTTGCCGCAATAGTCATAGAAGTTATCCAGAATCTCCTGACCCCAAGCACTGCCGGTTTCAGCCGTGAACTCCTCAATTACCGACCGCAGGTGGTTCTTGTAGGACTCCATCTGCTCGGTCGCAATCCGGTGGATATCCACCAGCTCGTGGTTGTACTTATCAACAAAGGTATTGTCACGATCCAGTACATACGCGAAGCCGCCAGTCATGCCGGCACCGAAGTTGTAGCCGGTCTCGCCCAGCACCGTCACCATCCCCCCGGTCATGTACTCACAGCAGTGATCACCGGCACCTTCAATTACGGCATGACAACCGGAGTTGCGCACACCGAAACGCTCACCGGCACGGCCCGCCGCGAACAGCTTGCCGCCCGTTGCACCATACAGACAGGTGTTGCCAAGAATGGCGGTATCCTGGGACTTGAACGTGGCTTCAGCAAACGGACGCACTACCACCTTGCCACCAGCCATACCCTTGCCGACGTAGTCGTTGGCATCGCCTTCCAGCAACAGATGCTGGCCACCGGCGTTCCAGACGCCGAAGGACTGGCCGGCATGACCACGGAAGCGGAACACGACTGGTTTGTCTTCCATGCCCAGATTGCTGTGATGACGAGCAATCTGGCCGGAGGTACGCGCACCTACCGAGCGATCACAGTTGGTGATCTGAAGTGTCCACTCACCGCCAGATTTACTCTCAATCGCCTGCTGCGCCAACTCCAGCATGTGCGTGTTCAGGCTGCCCGGATCATAGGGCTCGTTACGTGCCTGCTGACAGGTGTGTGGATACTCGACCGGCACACC
The DNA here is from genome assembly GCF_041155135.1 of Marinobacterium sp. BA1. Classification (NCBI taxonomy): domain Bacteria; kingdom Pseudomonadati; phylum Pseudomonadota; class Gammaproteobacteria; order Oceanospirillales; family Oceanospirillaceae; genus Marinobacterium; species Marinobacterium sp. BA1. The sequence goes on along the minus strand of NZ_BAAFHC010000001.1, from coordinate 3,489,655 downwards.
GGCTGTACCGATGATGGGCCCCAGATCCAGATGATTCTGCTTGTCGGTCACGCCCGGCAGAATTTCCAGCAGATCGACACGGCCGATCAATTCATCAAAGCTGCGCACACCAACTTGAGCCATCAGCTGACGAGTCTCTTCCGCCACAAAACGGAAGAAGTTTTTGACCATCTCGACGGTGCCACGGAAATGCTCGTCCCGCAGATCCTTGCGCTGGGTGGCGACACCAGTCGCACAGTTGTTCAAATGACAGATACGCAGATATTTACAGCCCAGCGCGACCATCGGCATGGTACCGAAACCGAAGCTCTCCGCACCCAGAATAGCGGCCTTGATCACATCCAGGCCGGTTTTAAGGCCACCATCTGTTTGCAAGCGGATCTTGCCACGCAGGTGGTTAGCACGCAGTGCCTGTTGTGCATCGGCCAGGCCAAGCTCCCAGGGCGATCCCGCGTAATGAATGGAGGTCAGCGGGGATGCCGCCGTACCGCCATCGTAGCCGGAGATGGTAATCAGGTCGGCATAGGCCTTGGCCACACCGCAGGCGATAGTGCCTACACCCGGACGGGAGACCAGCTTGACGGAAACCAGCCCTTCCGGATTGATCTGCTTCAGATCGAAGATCAGCTGTGCCAGATCCTCGATCGAGTAAATATCATGGTGCGGAGGCGGAGAAATCAGTGTCACGCCCGGTACGGAGTAGCGCAGGCGCGCGATCAAGGCATTCACCTTGCCACCCGGCAGCTGCCCACCTTCACCTGGCTTGGCACCCTGAGCCACCTTGATCTGCATCACGTCGGCGCTCATCAGATATTCCGGCGTAACACCGAAACGGCCGGATGCGACCTGCTTGATTTTGGAGCGCTTGTTGGTGCCATGACGAGCAGGGTCTTCACCGCCTTCGCCGGAGTTGGAGCGACCGCCCAGCTCGTTCATCGCCACCGCCAGCGCTTCATGCGCTTCCGGCGACAGTGCGCCCAGAGACATGGCTGCACTGTCAAAGCGCGGGAAAATGTTTTCGATTGGCTCGACCTGATCCAGCGGGATGGGCTTCAGGTCTTTCTTCAGGCCCAACAGGTCACGCAGGGTCGCAACACCACGCTGGTTTACCAGTTCTGCGTAACGTGCATAAGCATGTTTGTCACCGGTGGTAACCGCTTCATGGATGGTTTTGACCACATCCGGGTTGTAGGCGTGGTACTCGGCACCATGGACATACTTGAGCAGACCACCCTGCTGAATCGGCTTACGCGCACTCCAGGCTTCCTGCGCCAACAGCGCCTGCTCCTGCTGGAAGTGCGTGAAGCGAGCACCTTCAATTCGGCTACACACACCACGGAAACAGAGATCGACCACTTCGCTGGACAGACCAACGGCTTCAAACAGCTGAGCACCGCGGTAAGAAGCGATGGTGGAGATACCCATCTTGGACAGGATCTTCAACAGACCCTTGTTAATACCCTTGCGGTAGTTTTCATGTGCCTGCAGCGGCTCCAGCGGCAGCTCACCGGTGCGACAAAGATCGTTCAGCACGCGGTACGCCAGGTACGGATATACCGCCGTCGCACCGAAACCGAACAGTACAGCAAAGTGATGCGGGTCACGTGCGGTACCGGTCTCAACAATAAGGTTGGTTTCGCAACGCAAGCCTTTTTCGACCAGGTGGTGATGCACTGCACCGGTTGCCATAGCGGCATGAATCGGAAGCTGGCCGCGCTGCAGGTAGGCATCGGTCAGTACCAGCAGTGTGACACCGTTGCGAGCGGCATCCTCGGCCTTGGCGCACAGGTCACGCAACGCCTGCTCAAGCCCGATCTCGGGATCATACTGCAGATCCAGGTCAAGCGAATCGAATCCATCCAGCTTGCACTTGCGCATGAACTGGAACTTGCTCGCCGACAACACCGGGGTCGTCAAAATCAGGCGACGCGCATGTTCGGGTGTTTCTTCGAACACGTTCTGCTCAGCACCTATACATGTCTCCAGCGACATCACGATCGCCTCACGCAGAGGGTCAATCGGCGGGTTGGTTACCTGAGCAAATTGCTGACGGAAGTAGTCATAAGGCGAACGAATACGGCTGGACAGCACGGCCATGGGCTTATCATCACCCATGGAGCCAACCGCTTCCATTCCGGTCTCACCCAGTGGGCGCAGGATCTGGTCACGCTCTTCAAAGGTGACCTGATACATTTTCATGTGCTGCTTGGTTTCTTCCGGCGACATTTCGCGGAACGACTGCGACTCTTCCTGGAAGCTCATGGTCTGCTCCAGGCGAATGGCATTTTCCTTCAGCCACTGTTTGTAGGGCTGCGCAGACTTGAGTTTGTTGTCAACATCCTTCGTATGCAGCACTTCACCTGTCTGGGTATCGATCGACAGGATCTGACCGGGTCCGACACGGCCCTGCGCCACAATATCTTCCGGCTTGTAATCGAAAACACCGATTTCAGATGCCGTACAGATGTAACCATCGCGTGTCATGACCCAGCGTGACGGACGCAGGCCGTTACGATCGAGCATACACACCGCATAGCGGCCATCGGTCATGACCATACCAGCCGGACCATCCCACGGCTCCATGTGCATGGAGTGGAAGTCATAGAAGGCACGTAGGTCAGAGTCCATGGTTTCAACATTCTGCCAGGCAGGCGGAACGATCATGCGCACGGCTCGGTACAAATCCATACCACCCACCAACAGAAACTCCAGCATATTGTCCATGCTGGACGAGTCGGAGCCCGTGGTATTGACGATCGGCTGCAGCTCTTCGATGTTCGGCAGCATCTCGGTCGAGAACTTGGTACGGCGTGCACGAGCCCAATTACGGTTGCCATCAATGGTATTGATTTCACCATTGTGAGCCAGGAACCGGAACGGTTGCGCCAGCGGCCAGCGTGGTGCGGTGTTGGTTGAGAAACGCTGGTGATAGGTACAGATAGCCGTTTCGAGGCGTGGGTCGTTCAAGTCCTGATAAAACACCGGCAGGTCGACCGGCATCATCAGTCCTTTATAGGAAAGCACCTTGTCAGACAAGCTGCAGATGTAAAAATCGGGATCATCGGAAAGCGCGATTTCAGCCTTGCGACGAGCAGTAAAAAGACTGATTGCAAACTCGCGCGGGCTTTTGCCGTTGGGATGAATAAAAACTTGTTCGATCTGGGGAAGGGTATCTTTAGCGATAGGACCAAGACAGCTGTCATTGGTGGGGACTTGTCTCCAGCTCAACACTTGCAACCCTTCGGCCTGCAGCGCTGAGCCAAGTTGCTCGCGGGCTACAGACGCCTGCTGCGCCTCGGGAGACAGAAAGACCATCCCCACTGCATAGTGTTCGCCCAGCTCGACGCCCAGCTCTTCGGCAGCAACGGTTCGCAGGAAACCATCTGGTTTCTGCATCAGCAGTCCACAACCATCGCCGGTTTTGCCATCAGCAGCAATACCTCCGCGGTGTGTCATGCACGCCAGTGCCTGGATCGCCTTGTCCAACAGATCATGGCTGGCCTGACCCTGCATATGGGCCATTAGGCCGAAACCACAGTTATCCTTGAACTCCCCGTGGCGATAAAGACCTTTATTCATACGCCGACCTCGCTAAAACTCTTTTAAATCAAGAAGTTATCTAACTTCCTTTCTCCCGCTGATCAAATTGTGGGCAAAAAGGGGAAGCAATTCTACCTATGGAAGAGGCCGGACTCAAGAGAATTGTTGCTAATATTGCACCATGATGGTGCAATAAAGCAAAAATAGTTGCATTACATGCCCCGAATTGGTGCGCCCATAATCCGGGCAGGGATACAACCCTGTTGCAGAATTATTTTTTGCGGATGTCCGCTTTCACTCCAGCAATCGAGCGCGCCCAGGGACGGAGTTTACGCAGGGATTCCGGCAAGCTGGCCACCGCGTTGGTTGCCGCCGCTCGGTCAGCATACTGACCATATACAACTACATGCCAGGGAGCACCCTTGAAAACCGTCTGGAAATAATAGAACCGCTGCGGCTGTTCCTGTGCCTGAATAAAGTCTCTGACACTGGTTTCAGCACGTGCACCCATGACTTGAAGTGTATAGCCCTGCTCCGGCCAACCGAGCAACTCCTCTTCTCTCAACCACTGCTTGGCCGCACCACCTGTTTCAGCCACGATTTGTGGTTTTGGCTCTGGCTTGGGTTCTGGTTTTGGCTCTGGCTTGGGTTCTGGTTTTGGCTCTGGCTTGGGTTCTGGCTTGGGATCTGGCTTGGGATCTGGCTTGGGTTTCGGTTTTGGATCTGGCTTGGGTTCCGGTTTTGGCTCTGGCCTGGGCTCCGTCAGAGCCGGGGGCTCGGATACAGCCGATCCATCCGAGACAACACTTACATCAGCTCCACCTTGTTCTGCATCGATTGCCGCAACTTGGCTTTCAGGGCCAACTGCTGTAACTGATTCAGTGTTTTCTGATGCTCGATCCGGCGCAGCGGGTGACGGGTACTCCTGAGCATTCTCAAGGCGCGGCTGAGGCTCCGGCCTTACAGGCAGGGGAAGCGTAATTCTCTCCGCCACCACTGGAGTACTATCCTCATCAGGAAGGTACTGCCAGACAGCGACACCAAACACCAGTAGAAGCACCAGAATGGCCGCACTGATATGCTTGGGAGGCAGAGGTAGCCGGTTGCTGCCTGGAGACTTCAAACGGCCGCTACGCAGCAGCTCAATTACCTGCTCACGCAACCGCCCCGGGTATCCCTGCGAGCGCTCAATCAGCGCTGCAAACTGTCGCTTCCCCAGATCAATGCCGTCAGGTAACAGGGACTCGACAAAATCGGCCGACTCATCCGGGGTGAACGGTTCAAGCCTTTCCACATGCAGGTGGCTTTCCAGCTGTTCAGCCAACCCGAGCCCGCGAAAGCGTTCTTCAAACTCTGCAGTACCGGTCAGCAGAACCCGCGGCGGAACCCCTTTTTCAAAGGTAGCAAAGTTCACCAGCAGCTCAAGTGCGTTATTGGTCAGAAAATCGGCATCGTCTATCAACAAGATCAACGCCAAACCATCTTCACGCAGTTGACGCGCCAACACATGCATCTGTTTCAGGCGCTGTCGATTATCAGCTGCAGATTCAAAGTCAAGAGCACCCGTCAACTGTTGCAGCAGACTGGTCACATCAGTTGTTTCATCAAGCTGTAGCCTGACGGCACGCCCCAAAGTCCTGTTATCATCAGGCACAAGCTGTTCAAGCAAGGCCGATTTACCAACACCGTTTTCACCAATGATTAACATGACAAAATCGGAGAAGCGCACCAAGTGTTGCAGCTTATCCCTCTGCTGCAGGCGAGATTCCGGTTCGTAGTAATGGGTCGGGATACTCATGACGTCCTGTCCTGTTATCCGATCCGCCCCAGTGACTGGCCACAGATCAGAGTTTGTTCAAGTTTATTCGCAGCAAAGTCAGCCGTTACGACACCCTGTCCAAGTTGCTGCAACAGAACAAGACGCAAGTTTCCATCGATCACCTTTTTGTCCACCGCCATCAGCTCTATAAATCGCTCACAGCTCATCGTTTCGGGTGGTGCGACAGGCAACCCTGCCGCTGTCAGAAGGCGTTCGATACGGGCAAGCTCTGCTTCGCCTATCCAACCCTCGCGAGCTGAAAGGTTGGCGGCCATCAGCATCCCGGCCCCTACCGCTTCACCGTGTAACCAGTTACCGTACCCTTGATCGGTTTCGATGGCATGGCCGAAGGTGTGGCCAAGATTCAGCAGCGCCCTGATACCTGACTCTCGCTCATCCTGCGCTACAATCTCGGCCTTGATTTCACATGAGCGATAGATGGCATACGCGAGCGCTTCAGGATCACGTGCTCGCAGCGCTGGCATGGCGGACTCCAACCAATCGAGAAATTTGGCATCATGAATCAAACCGTACTTGATCACTTCCGCCAGACCGGCAGATAGTTCACGCTCCGGTAGACTGCCGAGTACATTTGTCGCCGCCAACACAGCCTGAGGCTGATGAAAAGCTCCGATCATGTTTTTGCCAAGTGGATGATTTACGCCTGTCTTGCCACCAACAGACGAGTCGACCTGCGACAGCAATGTCGTAGGCACCTGGATAAAATTCACGCCTCGCTGGTAACTTGCCGCCGCAAAACCGGTCATGTCACCCACAACACCACCGCCCAACGCAACCAGCGTAGTTGTTCGGTTATGCCGTTTTTCGAGCAACGCATCAAAGATCAGATTGACATGCTGCAGATCCTTGTATGCTTCACCATCCGGCAGAATTACGCTATCCACCTGTTTACCCGGAAACTGCTGCAATAACGCGTCAAGATACAGCGGAGCAACAGTCTCATTGCTGACCACCATCACCTGGCGGCCTTTGACATACGGTAGCAGCAGGTTTTGCTGCAATAGACCCTGGCCGATAAAAATGGGATAACTGCGGACGCCAAGATCGACCGTCAATGTCTGCATGAGAACAGTCTCCGGAAACAGAGTGAATCAGATTTTTTTCAGCGGCTGCTGTCGCTTCAGGAAACGAATAATATCATTTACTACGCCACGTGGGTGACGTCGGTCAGTACGAATCAACAGATCGCAGCAGTCCCTGTAAAGCGGGTCACGCTGCTCAATCAGTTGCTCCAGCACGGCTCTCGGGTTTTCTGTCTGCAAAAGAGGACGATTTCGGTCTTTTGCAGTACGCTCCAGTTGCTGCTCAATTGATGTCTGCAAGTAAACGACAGTACCTCTGCTTTGCAGGTTCCGTCGGTTAGCCTCACGCAAGACAGCACCACCACCGGTTGCCAGAATGATGTCATCTAACTGGGTCAGTTCATCAATGGCAGTTTCTTCACGTTGACGAAAGCCCTCTTCGCCTTCGACATCGAAAATCCACGGGATATTGGTTCCGGAGCGCGTCTCTATTTCACGGTCAGAATCGTGAAATTCCAGCCCAAGCTCTTGAGAAAGCAAACGCCCTATGGTGCTTTTGCCAGCACCCATAGGGCCAATAAGGAAAACGTTCAAATTTTTACAGCTCTGTTCTTATCGTCTGGTGAGAGACTCACGAATCATATTTGGTGTGATAAAGATAAGCAACTCACGTTTTTCTGCATCATTTGAGCGACTGCGGAACAACCCGCCAACCACAGGCAAATCACCAAGCAAAGGAGTTTTGGATGTATTGTTACGTGTTTCAGTCTCCAATATTCCACCCAACACAAGTGTTTCGCCGTCGCCAACAACCACTGTTGTCGATAGCTCTTGCTTGTTGATTATAATATTTTCAAAGAGAGTCCCACCCAACGAATCCTTGTTAATCAGTATCTCCAGAGAGATTTTGTCTCCTGGTATTATTTGCGGCGTCACTTCAAGCTTCAGCACAACATCTTTATATTCGATTGAGACAGTTCCATCCTCAATTTTCTGAATTGGAATCTCTTGCCCCGCCTGGATAATGGCTTTTTTGCCATTTGTCGTCATCACTTTAGGTTGCGACAGAATATCCACTTTATTATCAGTTTGAAGTGCGGACAACTCTGCCGACAACAGTAGTGAATTATTGATAAAGCCAAATGCGATTGATGACTGTGGTGTTACCCCCATATCAACCATCAAATTGCCTGGAATTCTATCTGATGTATCCACATAAGGAGTTGATGGAGCATTGGGAGAACCACTAATCTTGAGTTCATGGTTATCACCACCAGTCAAAACCCCGGCACCCCAACGTATGCCAAGCTCCTAGGTATCCTTAACTTCTGCAGTAACAAGTCGCGCCTGTACCATGATCTGCTCGACTTCAACATCAAAGCGTTTGATGGTATCTCTTATTTCACGTACCTGCTTTGCTGTCTCACGTACCATAAGAGTGTTTGTTTCATCATCTGCCATGACAAAACCGCGTTCTGACAAAAGCTTGGCTTCAATGACGCGTTCTTTTATGTCAGAAGCTTTGCGGTAGTCAATTTGAATGAAATCGGTTACCAGTGGTGCAAGCTCCTGCTCTTGCTGCTGGCTTTGCATCTCAACTGTTTCTCGAGCAGCTATCTCATCAACAGTTCCTACCAACAAAACATTTCCCGCTTCGCGCTTATCCAGCCCTTTGGTTTTAAGGACAATATCTAAGGCCTGATCCCAAGGGACATTTTTTAGTCGCAAGGTAATTGTACCTTGTACATTATCACTGACCACAAGATTTTTATCAGCCACTTCCGCTATGATCTGCAATACAGTACGTATTTCTACATTCTGGAAGTTCAGGTCGATCTTCTCCCCCGTGTACGGGAACAGATCACGCTGATTCTCCTGTTCCTGGCGTGTTAAAGGCTTGAAGTCCAATACCAACTGATTACCACTTTGGTAAGCCATATAGTCATAAGGCTCGGCTGAAGGTTTAATCAGAATAGTGGCATTTTCACCTCGCACCATCGAGTCTATAAAAAGAACCGGTGTAGCAAAGTCTTGAACATCCAAACGTTGCTCCAATGCATTGGAAAGCCCCGCCCCCAATAGATTTACAACGACGTTATTTCCTTCTTCAACAATATCGAGACCCGCCTGAGAGTCACTCAAATCAATTGTTACTCTTCCCCGATCACCCTCAAGGCGGTGAAAGTCGATTCCACGCACTCGCGTACGGTCATCTTCTGTGGCAGGCATCCTTGGCCCTTGCTGAGGGACTCCAGCAGAAGTATCAGACGCAGAGATCTGACCAACTACACTGTCGGCAGGCTGACCACCAATCTCAATAAACAGGCTGTTATTTTCACTATACGTTTTGTAACCGGCTGAGCCGGTAAGACTCGTAACAATCCGAAGACGACCGCCAGACTCGGCAAAGTGTAAACTATCTACATCGCCGGACTTAACTGAAAGCGTTTTGGTATCCATGCCATTTTGAGCACCCCATAAATCCATCACGAGACGTGGAGGGTTTTCAATCATGTAGGCCTTTGGCACAGGAGGCGCAACATCGAAGTCAAGCCTTACTTCAATTTTACTGCCGGGCAAAGAGACAAAAGAGGCATCCTTAAGCGCGGCGCCCTGGGCCAAAGCTGTGCGGCCAACAAGAACCAGTACAAGCACACTCAACAGGAGCCAGATACGGGTCTGGAATCCGGATAGCATCCGGTCGGTTTCGGTCCGTCTATATGTATTCACGGTCTGCATCCTTATCAATCCTGCACTTCAAGACTCAGTGTACGGGGACGCTTCATCCACCCCCCACGCCCATTAGAGATAATTTCCACCAAATCCAGCTTTCGCTCACTCACGGAAACTATTTGCCCATAATCATTGCCCAAGTAATCACCGACGCTCACCTGGTGGACTTCAGCATTTGGATCCTTGATCAAGGCCCAAATACCCGTATCGCCTGTATGTGTGATGGTTCCTACCATGTCCAGCACATCCAAAGAGAATGTTTCAAGATACTCTCTGTCTCGTTCCATATCAGGCTTCAGTGCATCCTGATCTTCATACTCAATGTCATTAGCACTGATTTGAGCAAGAGGCTTGAAAGGGTCTCTCAAACTACTGCCTTCATACACAAAGCTTTCATAAGCCTTGAACTCAGGCAACGGCTCAATGCGCCCGCTGGGCTTTCCTTTTTGTTCTTCAGTGTACTGCTTAAGGTCATCAGTCCCTTCAACCCATACACACCCGGAGGCAAGCACAACCAGCAATAACGGACAGAAACGCGCCATTTTAAGCACTTCAGTTCTTATCATCATAACGGTATGTCTTCGCACTAATTTCCATGCTCAAAGAGCCAGTATCTTCCATGGGGCTCAACGTAAAATCATGCAGGGTGACAATACGTTTGATTGCTGCAACCCCGCTGACGAACTCAGCCATCTGGTGGTAATTACCCTGAACGATCACTTTGATGGGTAGTTCAACGTAAAACTGCTCACGCTTCTCGGGCTGAAGCTCTATTAAATCAAACCTCAAACCAGCCAACTCCCCAATCTCAGTGATATCTTCAAGCAAGCCTGGCACTTCTTTTTGTGTTGGGAGCTGCCTAAGAAGCTCCGCAAATCTTCCCTCAACATCGGCCATTTGCTTTCGTAACGCCTCAAGACTGGCAACCTGGAAAGCCTTTGTTCGATATTCATCCTTCAGACTAAGCTCTTTTGCCTGCAAGCTTTCAACTTCCGCATGCTTATCCTTCAAAATGAAGTAGTAGCCGGCAAACATGACAATTAACACAGGTAAAAAATACGCAAGAACCTTAACCCCAATAGGCCAGTTACCCGCCTTTTTGAAATCAACATCGTTGGGATCAAAGCCTTCAAAAGCCGATTTGATCATATCAAAGCTCACCTGCCTGCCTCCTCTGCATTAGGACGGGTCATAGCAGCCTTCATATCAAACCTCATGGTGCCTTCCAGGTTATCAACCTTACTAAGATCCGGTTCCTTGAACCATATTGATTGGTCAAGACTACGCATCAAATCGGAAACATTGCTGTTATCCTTGGCTTCCCCCTTGATGTTGATTGTTTCGCCAGCTCTGGATAGAGATGAATAGTGGATATCATCAGGCAGCACACGGACAAGCTCATCAAAACTGCGCACGATAACAGGCCGGTTACCTTGAAGCTGTTGAATGACATTCAACCGCTCCAAAAGCCTCTCTCGTTTTGCCCTTAGCTGCTGGATTTCCTTTATTTTCTGATCAAGGACAGCAATTTCCGAGCTCATATAGGCATTACGAGCCTCTTGGCGACTGATCTGCATGTCATAGTATTGAGCAGAGGCAACCAACATAAGAACGCCAAGCAACCCAGATCCAACCAGGTTACCAATGAAATTTTTCTGCAACCTCTCATTGCGCTCTTCGCGCCAAGGTCTCAGATTGATCTTCGCCATACAAAGTCCCTATGTTGCTAAACGTCGAAGCTTCTCAGAGCCAAGCCACACGCCTTGAAGAGCCTAGGCGCGTCTTTCTCCAAACGCAAAGGATTAACTTTGGAAACGATCCCCATTTGTTCAAAGGGATTAGCAACCCTCGTTGGCAAACCGGTTTCCTGCTCAACAGCCTCGGCAAGCGACTCAATACGTGAAGTCCCTCCCGCCAAATACAGCTTGCCGATCTGGCCGGCTCTTGCCCCAGAGGAATAGAAAAACTGCAAGGCTCTGGATACCTGCTGCGCCACTGTAGACTTGAACGGCTCAATGAGAGATTCCTTGGATTCCTGATCCAACTCATCAGTAGCCAAGAGCCTTTCAACCTCGGTAAGACCAAGACCTTTTACTTGATGTATCAGGTTAACCAAATCATTGCCACCAAACGCTTGCTCGCGGTTATAGATAATCCTGTCGCCGCGAAACACGTTGAGCGTAAGAGTTGCCGCTCCGATATCAATAACACCCGTAATCTGGCCATCAGTAGGGGTCGACTCCAGAAATGGCAGGACACGCTCGACTGCATAAGTATCGACATCAACAATTTCGCATGACAAGCCTGCACCGCTGATAGCATCCTCCCTACTGTCAACATCTTTTTTGCGGCACGCCACCAAAAGGACTTCCTGCAGCCCCGGAGAGTTATCTGCATCTCCGATTGCTTCGAAATCCAAAGCGACCTCGTTGAGCGGGTAGGGGATGAACTGATCAGCCTCAACTCTCACCTGATCTTCAAGCTCGAGGCCAGAGAAAGCTTTGCTAACCTCTATTTTCTTTGTAATGACAGCCGAAGCAGGAACAGACGTGACAGCATGACTTAACTTGACGCCACAAAGTTTTACAGCCCTTTCAATGGCGTCTGAAACATCCGCCACCACTTCAACATTCCCATCAACGACAGAAGCTGGGGGCAATGAGACTATCGCATAGCCTTCAATTTGATATGACTGTCCATGTTTCGTGAGTGCGACCAGCTTGACAGAGGAGGACCCAATATCCACCCCAACCCAACCTGCAACCTTTTTTTTGAAGATACTGAGCACGACGTTTTCCTTGTATCAATCAGGTGAAGTCCTGCGAATGCCAACAATGTAGCCTGATTCGGGCACAATTTAAACTGTCCGTTTACTGTAGACCAGCTGGCATACACCTATATAATGACCCAGCTCTATTTTTTTACCGCATTTTTTTAAGGTTAGCATGCGAATTTTAAGCCGGTTGTTCAAATGGATCCTAACTCTGTCTCTGATCGGCGTCTTTCTTGGCGCTGCCACACTGGCTGGAGTCTACTACTATTTCAGTCCGCAATTGCCTGATGTGCAAACTTTACGCGACGTAAAGTTTCAAACGCCGTTGCGCATTTTCTCCGCAGACGACAAGCTGATCGCTGAGTTCGGCGAGAAGAAACGCGTACCTGTCAGCTACGAGCAGATTCCGACCGACTTTGTTCACGCACTCCAGGCGGCTGAAGACGCACGTTTTTTCGAACATTTCGGTATCGACATCAAAGGCCTGAGCCGAGCCGCCTTCCAGCTGGCATCGACAGGCTCCATACAGAGTGGTGGCTCTACCATCACCATGCAGGTGGCGAAAAACTTCTTCCTCACGCGCGAACAGACATTCAAACGAAAGTTTATCGAAATTCTATTGGCCCTGCAGATCGAAACGAAGCTCAGCAAGCAGGAGATCATGGAACTTTATGTAAACCAGATTTATCTGGGACACCGCGCCTACGGCATCGAAGCAGCCGCCAACACCTACTATGGTTCAAGCATCGATCAGCTCAATTTGGCCCAGCTTGCCATGATTGCCGGCCTTCCCAAGGCTCCCTCCGCGTTCAACCCGATCACCAACTCTACTCGTGCAACCACCCGACGTGACTGGATTCTGGGACGAATGCTTGAGCTGGGCTACATTGACAGCACACGACACGCCGAAGCCATCGCCTTTGTGGACAATGCACGCTACCACCGCAGCGATATCGAGCTTGATGCCCCCTATATTGCCGAGATGGTACGCCAGCAACTGTTTGAGCGGTATGGCGAAGCACTGTATACCGATGGCTACCGCGTCTGGACAACGGTGTACAGTCACCAGCAACAGGAAGCGACTGATGCTCTGCGACGGGGACTCCTCGCCTACACCGATCGTCACGGCTACCATGGTGCTGAAGCCAGCCTGGATCTAGACAGCCTCAGCAGTGAAGCTGACCAGCTCAACCAGCTGCGCCAATACCCCACCTTTGCTGGCCTGGAGCCAGCATTGGTCAAGTCCGTGACGAACAACTCCGCTCAACTGCTGCTGGGTAGCGGCGAGCCGGCCGAACTGAAATGGGACGGCATCAAATGGGCGCGCCCTTTCCGCAGCGTACACTGGACCGGGCCGGCTCCCCAAAAGGCAACCGACGTACTTTCGGCAGGCGATATCATCCGCGTGATGCCCGATACCGACGGCACGTTGCGCCTGACCCAAATGCCGCAGGTTCAAGGCGCTCTGGTCGCCCTGAACCCTCAGGATGGCGCCATACGCTCACTGGTTGGCGGCTTCAGCTTCTATCACAACAAGTTCAATCGCGCGACTCAGGCCTACCGCCAGCCAGGCTCCAGCATCAAGCCCTTCTTGTATACCGCTGCGCTTGAGAACGGCTTCACACCCGCCTCCATCATCAATGATGCCCCTATCGTGTTTCACGATGTAAGCCTTGAAGGCAACTGGCGCCCTGAAAATGACAATGGCGAGTTCAACGGCCCCATGCGCCTGCGCGAAGCCCTGTACCGATCACGCAACCTGGTATCGATTCGCATCATGCGCGCACTGGGTATCGAACAGGCCCGTGAATACATGCTCAGGTTCGGCTTCGAGCCCGATAAACTGCCTGCCAACCTCTCACTCTCGCTTGGCAGCGCCAGCGCCACTCCATTGCAGATTGCACGCGGTTATGCTGCCATTGCCAATGGCGGCTATCTGGTAGAGCCCTATCTGATCGATAGAATCGAGAGTGCCGAAGGCGAAGTGCTGGAGCAGGCTAATCCCGTAACGGTATGCCACAACTGTGATGCACCCAACATCGAAACCACAACTGCAACAGCGGTTTTGACCGATACCTCCGAGCCAATGCCTGCTGCAGCATCACAGGGCTCTACAAACGCTCCCACACCTGTTGCACCTCGCGTCATCAGCGAGCGCAATGCATTTCTGATCTACGATGTGATGCGCGACGTAATTACACGTGGCACTGGCACGCGAGCTCGCGTCCTGGAACGCTCAGACCTGGCAGGCAAAACCGGTACTACCAATGAGCAAAAGGACACCTGGTTCAGCGGTTTTAGCCCCGACCTGGTAACAACAGTTTGGGTTGGCTTTGACCAGCCATCTCCTCTTGGGCGAGGCGAGTACGGCAGCAGTACTGCCCTGCCGATTTGGATCGACTATATGGAAGAGGCACTTGCCGGGCTGCCTGACCGCCCTCCCGCGGCGCCCGAAGGCGTTGTACGCATCGCCATAGACCCGGCCAGCGGCCTGCGTGCCTGGCCCGGTCAGGACAATGCCATTGGCGAATACTTCCGCACCGAAGATGTTCCCTCAGAGACAGCCCGCAGCCCTGAGCAGCAGATGCAGGCACCACCGACCGAGGCCATCTTCGGCTATTAGAACAACGCCTGCATTGGACATAAAAAAACCGCCTACTGGCGGTTTTTTTATGTCCGTATTCAATCCGTGATCAGATGTCTTTCACGCTCTGAATCGGGTAGTGCGAGGGCATCGGCAGACGCGCAACACCTGTGTCGACAGCGGCTTGGGCAACCGCATTGGAGATTGCACCCAGCAGACGCGGGTCAGTCGCCTTCGGCAGGATATACTCACGACCGAATTCCATCTCCATAAGGTTGTAGGCATTCAGCACTTCCTGCGGAACCGGCTGCTTGGCCAGATCAGCCAGCGCACGCACGGCTGCCGCTTTCATCTCTTCGTTGATGGCGGTTGCACGAACGTCCAGCGCGCCACGGAAGATGAACGGGAAGCCCAGCACGTTGTTCACCTGGTTCGGGTAGTCGGAGCGACCGGTTGCCATGATCACATCAGAGCGAGTCGCGCGCGCCAGATCCGGCTTGATTTCAGGATCCGGGTTGGCACAGGCGAAGACGATCGGGTTATCCGCCATCTTCAGCAGGTTTTCCGGTGACAACAGGTCCGGACCAGACAGGCCTACAAATACGTCAGCGCCGGTGACGGCATCTTCCAGCGTGCGCTTGTCGGTCTCGGTCGCGAAAGCGGCCTTTTCAGGAGTAAGATCATCACGACCCGAGTGGATAACACCCTTACGGTCGATCATGTAGATATTTTCGACCTTGGCACCCATATTGATCAGCAGCTTCATGCAGGCACTGGCAGCAGCACCGGCACCCAGACACACGATCTGCGCATCCGCCAGTTTTTTGCCGGCCAGCTCCAGTGCGTTGATCATGCCGGCAGCGGTTACGATCGCTGTACCGTGCTGGTCATCATGGAAAACCGGAATCTTGCAGCGCTCGATCAATACGCGTTCGATCTCGAAGCACTCTGGCGCCTTGATGTCTTCAAGGTTGATGCCACCAAAGGTTTCGGCAATGCGCGCAACAGTATCGATGAACGCCTGCGGGCTTTCCGCATCGACTTCGATATCGATGGAGTCAATACCGGCAAAACGCTTGAACAGCAGCGCCTTGCCTTCCATGACCGGCTTAGAGGCCAAAGGTCCCAGATCACCCAGCCCCAGAATGGCGGAACCGTTGGAAATAACAGCAACCAGGTTGCCTTTGGCGGTGTAACGGTAAGCCGCATCAGGGTCCTTCGCGATTTCACGCACAGGCTCGGCCACACCCGGAGAGTAGGCCAGAGAAAGGTCGCGGGAAGTCTCAGCGGAGGTGGTAAGCTCTACACTGATCTTACCCGGACGAGGGAACTCGTGGTAATCGAGGGCGGCTTGTTTAAAATCTTGAGACATGGTTGCTGTTTCCAACTAAGGTTGTAAATAGACGGTCTTGCATCATATATAAAAGCCATATAGACAACAACCGCACTTTAGGCGATGCAAATATAGACTTCAGTTGGCCTGAAGGTGCCGGTCTGCGGTAATTCTGAGCAGCCAGCGCTGCTGGCCATGACTCAGCCGATTTTGCCGCTGCAGGCGATCCTGCACCCAGCCACGGGCTTTGATCCGGTCCCCCACCTGCATTCGCGCATGATCCACCCCAAGCTTTTCCGGCAGAAACAGAGCCAGGTGATCATCCAAATCGATGTAGTAGCCGGTTCGTGTTTGAGTGATTCGGCTGATACGCCCACTAACCAGTGCAAAACCGGGTTTATCAATTTCCATTGCGGTACGAGGCGCGCGCTGCCACACACCTTCAGATGCAACGCGTGCAGGCGTTTCTGCGCTGAAAAGACAATCGGCAAGACGGGTATTGGCACCCACCGCCAAAGCAAAGCCCAGCCCCTGCTGCAGCATTTTTTCTGCTATCAGCTCATCACGCCAATAAAGGTGGGCAAGTAGCCGGCCATAGCGATCCTGACGCTCTGCTCCGGGCAGAAGATAGACCTGCTGACCCTTTACACGCCGCTCCAGCCAACGGCTGGCCTCACGTGCACCGGGCTGATCAGGGCGCCCGTCATGCCCGACCTCAGGGGTATCAATACCGATAAGACGCACTCGCTGCCCTGACTTCAGGCGAACCGTATCCCCGTCGTACACATGCACGACTTCAGCATCAAAACCACCCGGCAGCAGCGGGCATTGCGCCCAAACCGCAGGAGACAACAAAAGCCAAAACGCGGATACAAAAAAGGCACCCGTCTGGAGTGCCTTTTTTGATGTACGCTGGCGCAGTCGATTAAGACTTGAAGCCACGACCACCGAAACGCTTCTTGAAGCGGTCAACACGGCCGCCGGAAGTCGCTTCCTTCTGCTTGCCGGTGTAGAACGGGTGGCACTGGCTGCACACGTCGACCAGCATGTCCTGACCCATGGTAGAGCGGGTGTTCATCACGTTGCCACAAGAGCAGGTGATGGTAACTTCGTTGTATTCCGGATGGATACCAGCTTTCATCTTGAACCTCGATAAAATTGGCGTGCCGCCACCCGGTCGTATTCATTGACGCCAGGCACCGCACATTTAATAGTCAGCACTCCAATACAAGAGCACCGCGATGCTTACAGTTAAGGCGCGAAATTATACGCAGCCCACCCACTGCGAGCAAGCCAATTCGAGCATGCCGTTCAACCATTCCCTGTAACGCTCAAAAGCCCTAGACTCGGGGCCACAGCATTGCCGACCGACACCCTTCACTGACAGGACCAAGATCTTGATCTACCGCGTCGCCATTCCAACACCTCTGCACCGGCTGTTCGACTACCGACAGCCCCTGAATGAGACCCCCGCTCAGCCAGGCTGCCGAGTACGGGTCCCCTTTGGCCGGCGCGAGGCCATCGGCATTCTGGTCTCGATCGAGACCACCAGTGAATTCCCTCTCGACAAGCTCAAGCCGGTCAGCGAGGTTCTGGATCAGACTCCTGTATTCAGTGATGATCTGTTTGCGCTGACACGCTGGGCAGCCAGCTACTATCAACACCCTCTTGGCGATGCGCTGCAACAGGCCCTGCCGGTACTGCTGCGCCAGGGCCAACCTGCACGTTTTGCGCACCAGACACTGTGGCACGCCGCACCTGATGCAACACTGGAGGCCATCACTGCGCGCGCGTTCCGCCAGCGAGAGCTGCTACAACTGCTGCTGGAACATCCCGGAGGCATCAGCGCAGATGCTCTGCGTGCCGAGGGCGGTGATCCGGCACTGCTCAAATCGCTGCAGCAGAAGGGACTCGCACAATCATTTGAACATCACCCGGACCTGCCGCATGCCGACATCACCGACGGGGTTATCCGAGAGGCGCCCCTGACACTGCATGATGAGCAGGCACAGGCGGTTGAGGCCATTCGCGCGGCACAGGGTTTCAGCCCTCTGTTGCTTGAGGGCGTCACCGGATCAGGCAAGACCGAGGTCTATCTGCAGGCGATTCAATCCTGCCTTGAGCGCGGCCAGCAGGCACTGGTACTGGTGCCGGAGATCGGCCTGACGCCACAGACACTGTCCCGTTTCAAGGCACGTTTTCGGGTGCCTGTACTGGCACTGCACTCCGGCATGACCGACCGCCAGCGCCTGGATGCCTGGCTTTGGGCACGCGAAGGCAGCGCCCGCATTCTGATCGGTACGCGTTCAGCCATTTTCACGCCCCTGAGCCGTCCCGGCCTTATCATTGTGGACGAAGAGCATGACAGCTCGTTCAAACAGCAGGACGGCTTTCGCTACCATGCCCGCGACCTGGCGATTTTCCGTGCCAACCAGCTCAAGATCCCCGTTGTACTGGGCAGCGCCACTCCGTCACTGGAAAGTCTGCAGAATGCACGCAGTGGTCGCTATCAGCATCTGCACCTGACCCGTCGCGCCGGCAATGCCAGCCCTCCCGTATTCAAACTGCTGGACATTCGACAGCAGACGCTGGACGCTGGCCTCTCGGCAGCGCTGATCAGCCAGATCCGATCACATCTTGATCAGGGCACCCAGGTGTTGCTGTTCCTGAACCGACGCGGCTTTTCACCGGCGCTGATCTGTCATGACTGTGGCACTCCGGTCGACTGTACCCGCTGCGATGCGCGCATGACCCTGCACCGTCAGCCCCCTCACCTGCATTGCCATCACTGCGATCGTCAGACACCCATTCCACGCTCTTGTGCTCAGTGTGGCAGCAACCAGCTGCGACCCGCCGGCAGCGGCACCGAGAGGGTAGAAGACCGCCTGCAGGTACACTTTCCTGACATCCCCGTATTGCGGGTCGATCGCGACAGCACTCAGCGCAAGCACGCGCTGGAGCGAATCATGCAACAGGTACATCAGGGCGAGCCCTGTATTCTCGTGGGCACCCAGATGCTGGCCAAAGGGCATCATTTCCCCAAGGTAACGCTGGTAGCAGTGCTGGATGCGGATGCGGGTCTGTTCAGCGCGGACTTTCGTGGCATGGAAAAAACCGCCCAGTTAATTCTGCAGGTCGCCGGCCGTGCCGGTCGCGCCGATCACCCCGGTGAAGTAGTACTGCAAACCCTGCATGCAGAGCATCCCATGCTTAATACGTTGGTACACGCCGGCTATGAAGCCTTTGCCAGCGAGGAGTTGCGGCTGCGGCATGCCGGATACCTGCCACCCTTTTCCCATCACGCCCTGATCCGTGCCGAAGCCAACCGACAGGGGCTGGCCGAGAGCTTTCTGATCAGCCTGCGTGAACTTGCTCAACAGCAACAGCTGCTGCCCCAGGGCGTGCAGTGCATCGGCCCTTTTCCCGCGGTAATGGAAAAGCGTGCCGGCCTGTTCCGCGCCCAGATGCTAATGCAAAGCCCGCACCGTCCCGCACTGCAGCATGCGTTGCCACTGCTGACCGGGCTGATGCAGGCACACCCTGAGGCACGCAGGGTACGCTGGAGTATCGACGTTGATCCGATTGACAGCTACTGATTGGCAATTAACCACAGCGAGGCCGTATAATACTCGGTTTATTGCATCATTCTGATCTTCGAATCCAGCCAGAGTACCCCAATGAAAGAACAGATTGCCCAGTTGATCGAAACGGCACTTGCCTCCCTGATAGCTGACGGCACCCTGCCGGCCGATATCGCTCCGAGCATTCAGGTGGAGAACACCCGCGACAAGTCGCACGGTGACTTTGCCAGCAACATCGCCCTGACTCTGGCCAAACCCGCCCGACGCAACCCGCGAGAGCTGGCACAGCAGATCTGTGACGCCCTGCCGACCTCCTCCAATGTCGAAAAAACCGAGATTGCAGGCCCGGGGTTCATCAACTTTTTTGTCAGCCAGGCGTCGATCTTCACCGTTGTGGGTGACATCCTTGCGCAGGGCGACGCGTTCGGTCGTGGCACTCCCGACTCAGGTCCGCGCATGCAGGTGGAGTTTGTATCCGCCAACCCAACCGGCCCGCTGCACGTAGGCCATGGGCGTGGCGCGGCCTACGGTGCCACCGTAGCCGATCTGCTGGAAGCGGCAGGTATCGAGGTTGAGCGCGAATACTATGTCAACGATGCCGGTCGCCAGATGAACATCCTCGCGGTCAGCGTCTGGCTGCGCTATCTGGAACTGAACGATCAGGAACTGACTTTCCCCAGCAACGGCTATCAAGGCTTCTACATCCGCGATATCGCCCATGACCTGTTGAAAGCACATGGCGACCGCTTCAATGTCCCCGTTGCCGAGCTGTTCTTCGACATCGTTGCCGATGAACCTGCCGGTGGCGACAAGGAACTGCATATCGATGCCCTGATCGAGCGCGCCCAGCAGATGCTGGCTGATGACTACGATCGTGTCTTCAACGCCGGTCTTGACGCTATTCTGGGTGATATTCGTGAGGATCTGTCCGAATTCGGTGTTGATTATCAGGTCTGGTTCTCCGAGCGATCTCTGACCCACAGCGGCGATGTTGAGCGTGCACTGGAGCAACTGGAAGCGCGGGGCTATCTGTATGAGCAGGAGGGCAACCTCTGGTTCCGTTCCACTGACTTCGGCGACGACAAGGACCGCGTGGTCAAGCGTGCGAATGGTCAGACCACCTACTTTGCCTCCGACATCGCCTACCACATGAACAAGTTCGAGCGCGGCTTTGACCAGGTGGTCAATATCTGGGGCGCCGATCATCACGGCTACATCACCCGCGTAAAGGCGGCCATTCAGGCGCTGGGCTACGATCCCGAAAAGCTGGTGGTCAAACTGGTGCAATTCGCCATCCTCTACCGTGGCAGCGAGCGCGTACAGATGTCCACCCGCTCCGGTTCCTTCGTCACCCTGCGCGAGCTGCGCAATGAAGTGGGTAACGATGCCTGCCGCTTCTTCTATGTGACCCGCAAGGCCGATCAGCACATGGATTTCGATCTGGAGTTGGCCAAATCCGAGTCCAAGGACAACCCGGTGTACTACATTCAGTACGCTCACGCCCGTGTCTGCTCGGTACTGCGCAAGCTGGAAAGCGAAGGCATGGCCTGGGATCAGGCCGCCGGCCTTGAAGCATTGGAACGGCTGGAGAGTGAAACCGAGAAGGACCTGGTAATGCAGCTGGGCAAGTACCCGGAAACCCTTCAGCACGCCGCACTCAATTTCGAGCCGCATGTGCTGGCCAACTACCTGCGCGACCTGGCAGGTGATTTCCACACCTGGTACAACGGCCACAAGCTGATCATCGATGACACCGAGTTGCGTAACGCCCGCCTGACGCTGAGCGTTGCCGTACGTCAAGTGCTGGCCAACGGCCTGAAGCTGCTGGGTGTATCTGCACCGGAGCAGATGTAAGCATGGCGAAACAGGACTACGGCCAAAAGCGTCGCAGCGGCAGCAGCGCCAGTCGCAAGCCGGCACGCCAGCCAGCACCGCGGCGTGCACCTCCTCCGCCACCACCCCGGCGCCTGCCCTTGGGCCTGACGCTGGTCACTCTGGCGGTGGTAGCCGGGCTGGCTTATCTGCTGTACTTCCTGCTGAATACGCCTCCGGACGCTGCCGCACCGGCAACAGAACCGGCCGCCAAAGCGGTTCAGCCAGTACCTGCCAAACCGGCAGTCAAATCCGAGCCGGTGCCGGTGGTCGAGCCGAAGGAAAGCCGCTTCGAGTTTTACGAGAAGCTGCCCAAGGCAGAAATAGTGGCACCCAAGGTCGAGGCCTACAAGTCAACGCCCAAGGACGCCGTTATGGAGCACCGCTATCTGCTGCAGGCAGGATCCTTTCGCGACCCGGCCGATGCCGAAAGAATGCGGGCACGGCTGATCCTTGAAGGCCTGCCGGGTGTACGTACTGACCGCAGCGAAGGCAGCAACGGTACCTGGTATCGAGTACGCATCGGGCCGTTTGATAACCGTACCGCCATGAACCAGGCCAGCAACCGACTTGGCAAGCTGAGCATCATCCCCATGGAAGTCCGGATCGACTGATCCGGGCTTCCCCCTTGAAATCCGCCCGCATGCATCCATATCTCTTTCAATTATCGGGCTGAAGGATTTTTTCTGTTATGACAACGATAGTATCAGTACGCCGTGGCGATCAGGTTGTGGTCGGCGGTGACGGTCAGGTCTCACTTGGCAATACCGTCATGAAAGGCACTGCACGCAAGGTCAACATGCTGGCCAAGCACAAGGTCATCACCGGCTTTGCCGGGGGCACTGCCGATGCCATCACCCTGCGCGACCTTTTTGAGCAGCAACTGGACAAACACCAGGGCAATATTGTCAACGCCGTAATTCATCTGGCGCGCGAATGGCGCTCCGACCGGGTTCTGCGTAGGCTAGAAGCTCTGATGCTGGTGGCCAATCACGAAAAAACCTACCTGATCTCCGGCAACGGTGACGTGATCGAACCGGAAGACGGCGTCATCGCCATCGGCTCCGGCGGCAACTATGCCCTCGCTGCCGCCCGTGCACTGGTGGACAACACCGATTTGAGTGCCCGTGAAATCGTGGAAAAAAGTCTGCATATTGCAGCCGGCATCTGTGTCTTTACCAATGACAACCTGACCATCGAAACCCTGGCCAACAGCCGCGAGGAGAAGTGAATATGTCCAACATGACCCCGCGCGAGATCGTGCATGAGCTTAACCGCCACATCATCGGTCAGGACGATGCCAAGCGCTCTGTCGCCATCGCGTTGCGCAACCGCTGGCGCCGCATGCAGCTGAATGAAGATCTGCGACCGGAAGTAACGCCAAAAAATATCCTGATGATCGGTCCCACTGGCGTGGGCAAGACTGAAATAGCCCGCCGCCTGGCCAAACTGGCAAACGCTCCGTTCATCAAGGTCGAAGCCACCAAGTTCACCGAAGTGGGCTACGTGGGCCGTGACGTGGAAACCATTGTGCGTGACCTGACCGAGATGGCCGTCAAGATGGTGCGCGAGCAGGCGATGGAACAGGTGCGCTTTCGTGCTGAGGAAGCCGCTGAAGAACGCATTCTGGACGCCCTGCTGCCGCCAGCCCGCCCGACCGGTTTCGGTGACGAACCGCAGCCGAGCAAGACCGACAGCGCCACTCGCCAGGTATTCCGCAAGAAACTGCGTGAAGGCCAGTTGGATGACAAAGAGATCGATGTCGAAGTGGCTCAGCCGCAGGTGGGCGTCGAGATCATGGCACCTCCGGGCATGGAAGAGATGACCAGCCAGCTTCAGAACATGTTTTCCAACCTGGGGCAGGAGCGCAAAAAAAACCGCCGCCTGAAGGTCAAGGAAGCGTTCAAACTGCTCACCGACGAGGAAGCCGCGGCACTGGTCAAGGAAGAAGAGACCAAGCAGAAAGCGGTCGAAATGGTGGAGCAGAACGGTATCGTGTTCCTCGACGAGATCGACAAGGTATGCAAGCGCTCCGACAACGGCAGTGGTGACGTCTCACGCGAAGGGGTACAGCGCGACCTGTTGCCGCTGATCGAGGGCTGCACCGTCAGCACCAAATACGGCATGGTGAAAACCGACCATATTCTGTTTATCGCCTCCGGTGCCTTCCATCTGGCACGCCCGTCCGATCTGATCCCCGAGCTGCAGGGCCGCCTGCCGATTCGCGTCGAGCTGAATGCTCTGACACCCGAAGACTTCCGTCGCATTCTCACCGAACCCAAGGCCTCATTGACCGAGCAGTACAAGGCGCTGCTGGCCACAGAAGGGGTCAGTGTCGATTTCAGCGATGACGGTATCGCCCGCATTGCGGAGCTGGCGTTCCAGGTCAACGAGAAAACCGAGAATATCGGTGCGCGTCGTCTGCACACCATGATGGAACGACTGCTGGATGAGCTGTCCTACATGGCCTCCGACAAGTCGGGTGAAACCGTTCTGATCGATGCCGCGTATGTGGATGAGCAGCTTGGTGAACTCAGCCAGGATGAGGACCTGAGTCACTATATCCTTTGACAACCATCTGTAATGACACGACCGGGGCTGCTGAGCCCCGGTCTGCCGGAGCCCCACCATGATCGTACAGGTTCCCCTCCCCTCCGATATCCGCCTGCACCTGAAGTCACGCACCCTGGAGCTGGTCTATGCCGATGGTACTTTTGAACTCACGGCCGAGTTTTTGCGGGTACACTCACCCTCTGCCGAAGTGCGAGGCCACGGTATCGGCAACGGCGTACTGCAGACCGGCAAAAAGCATGTGGGTATCAAAGGTGTTGAGCCCGCTGGCAACTATGCACTGAAAATCACGTTTGATGACGGTCATGACTCCGGGCTGTACACCTGGGAATATCTGCATGATCTGGCCCATAATCAGGCTGACTACTGGCAGCGCTATCTGGAGCAGCTCAAGGCTGCCGGCGCCTCCCGCGACAACGGCCTGATCGCACGCGGTTAAGTGGCAGCCAGCGGCGTGCGACAAACGCCGATACGCGGAGTAGAATGATCCCATCAGAGTAAACGTCGGACAGAACAGCATGTCAGAGCAGAAAGAGAACAAGACCACTCACTTCGGCTACCAGGATGTACCCGTTGAAGAGAAGGTAAAACGCGTGGCCGATGTATTTCACTCGGTTGCAGGCAAATATGACCTGATGAATGACCTGATGTCCGGCGGTGTTCATCGTCTATGGAAACGCATCACGATCGATCAGAGCGGTGTGCGCCGGGGTCACAAGGTGCTGGACATTGCCGGCGGCACCGGTGATTTGACGCGCAAGTTTGCCCGCATGGTCGGCCATGAGGGCAAGGTTGTACTGGCCGACATCAATGATTCCATGCTGAAGGTGGGCCGCGACAAGCTGCTGAATTCAGGCGTGGGCGGTAATGTGGAATATGTTCAGGCCAACGCCGAATGCCTGCCGTTTGATGACAACACCTTTGATGTCATCACCATCGCCTTTGGTCTGCGCAACGTGACCGATCAGAATGCGGCGATCGCCTCCATGCTTCGGGTCCTCAAACCCGGCGGCAAGCTGATGATTCTGGAGTTTTCCAAAACCAATAACCCGGCTTTTACCAAACTGTATGACTTTTACTCCTTCAACATCCTGCCGCAGATCGGCAAGGTGGTTGCAGGTGATGCCGACAGCTACCGCTACCTGGCCGAATCGATCCGCAAGCATCCAGATCAGGAAACGCTCAAGGGGATGATGGAGCAGGCCGGCTTCGTCAACTGTCGCTACCAGAACATGACCGGCGGCGTGGTCGCGCTGCATACCGGCATCAAACCCTGAGCGGAGGTCTCTGCATGGTAACGGGGATGATCGGTGCAACCCTGCTGACACTGGCAGAAGAAAGTCTCAACCGGATTCTGGCTCAGGACCCGGTCACCCTGCAGCGACTTGCAACCCTGTCTGGCCGCGAAATCGCCGTTCATTGCACCGCTCCCGAATTTCAGCTCTACCTGCTGCCCCATGCACAGGGCATCGACCTGCTGGGGCAAAATGCCACGGCAGCCGATGTTACTCTGCACGGCTCGGCACTTAACCTGATGCGCCTGCCCTCGGCCGGCAATGCGGTTCTGTTCGGGCAGGGCGTTCGTATCGAGGGCGACAGCGGCCTGGCACACACACTGCAGCAGATTCTGGCCGATAGCCAAATCGATTGGGAAGCCTGGCTTGGAAATCTGATCGGCGATACGGCGGCACATCCGCTGGCACAATTGATGCGCAATACCGGTCAGCAGCTGCAGCGCACGGGCTCAGGCTTCATGCACAGCCTGGAAGAGTACCTGCACGAAGAAGCCCGATTGCTGCCCACACGAGTCGAGATCGAAATCGCACAGGACGAGGTTGATGCCCTGCGCGCCGCCACTGACCGACTGGACGCCCGTATCTGCCGACTTGAACGGCTGCG
Organism: Marinobacterium sp. BA1; assembly: GCF_041155135.1. Taxonomy (NCBI): domain Bacteria; kingdom Pseudomonadati; phylum Pseudomonadota; class Gammaproteobacteria; order Oceanospirillales; family Oceanospirillaceae; genus Marinobacterium; species Marinobacterium sp. BA1. Next base: position 3,463,907 of record NZ_BAAFHC010000001.1, on the reverse strand, counting down.
TGCCTCAGCCAAAGACTGACCCGCCTCGATGCCCTTCCCGAGACCCTTTGCATGAACAGGGCAATAGCCGGTAGTGATCGCCTTAGCGCACTGGATGCACTGCGCGGACTCGCTGCATTGGCCGTGGTGCTGTTCCACTACATCTACTGGTATGACCGTCTCTATGAGCATGACTTTACCCCCTGGGCACTGGTTGAAGCCGGTCGCTACGGGGTACATCTGTTCTTCATGCTCAGCGGTTTTGTCATATTCATGACCCTGGAGCGCACCCCGGCCCCACATCTGTTTGCCATGGCTAGGGCCTTTCGCCTGTTGCCGGCACTCTGGGCAGGCATAGCACTTACCTTTGCCAGCGTTCACTGGCTGGGGCCGGCAGACAGAGCCGTGGGCCTCGGCACGGCCCTGCTCAACACCACCCTGCTGCATGAGTATCTGGGCCTTGAACATGTAGACGGCGCCTACTGGAGCCTTGTGATCGAAGCCACCTTTTACGTCTGGATCGCACTGCTGCATTATGGAGTGCGTGACTGGAAGCGTATTCGTCCAGTGTTATGGGGGTGGGTGCTGATCAGCTATGCAGCGGTACTGACATGGAAACAGATACCTGACAGCCTAGCGTTCATCCTCAAGGATTTGCTGTTCACTCGCTACGCTCCGCTGTTCATCAGCGGCATGCTGATCTACCGCTGGTACCGTCATGGCCGCCCAAACCTTGCTGAGCAGGCACTGCTGGCACTGGCGATAGGGCACAGCCTGCTCAGCTACAAGACACCATTCAACCTGGTTGTATTTGCCAGCTACGGCATTTTCATGCTGGCCGTAATTGGGCGGCTGGACTGGCTGTGTCGAGCTCCCCTGCTCTGGCTGGGACGCCTGTCCTACAGCCTGTATCTGGTGCACCAGAACATCGGCTACGGCATTATCTCTGCCGCCTACCGTGCAGGATTGCCCGGCTGGGTGGGAATTATACTGGCCTTGTCCGCGGCCGTTGGCGTTGCCATATTGATCCATCGGCTGATCGAACAACCGGCTCTCAGTTGGTTCAGAGGGCGATTCCGCCCCCATGCAGAAGCGGAAAGCACCGGAAGGGTTTAATTCAGAAGGGCTTGACCACAACGAAGATCAGAATCGGGATGAATATCAGCAGCGGCAGTTCATTATAAAGTCTGAAATACCGCCCGCTGCGCTTAAGCTCACCGCGCTGCATCTGTTTCAGATAGGCACGACACCAGAAGTGGTAGCCAATCAGAAAACCGACAAACAGCAGTTTCGCGTGTAACCAGCCACCGCTCCAGCCATATCCCAGCCAAAGCCAAAGTCCCAACCCCAGCGTAAACACGGCCATGATCGTCATGAAACCATAGAGCTTGCGCGCCATGATCTCCAGCCGGGATACATCCTGGCCGGCCTCTCGACCCTCAACATAGTGCACGAAAATACGCGGCAGATAGAAAATACCGGCCATCCAGCTGGTCATTGCCAGTATATGAAGCATTTTGTACCAGAGCATGATGTCTCCTTGATTGATCCTGCCACTATCTGAACATGCGCCGCCGTGCGGAACGTATCAGTGATTGTTGACCCGGGTATCGACCCGTAAAAGATCAACCAGTTCCACCCGCAGTTCGTCGCCCGGTCGTACCGGCTCAACCCCTGCCGGTGTACCGGTCAGCACCACATCGCCTGGCTGCAGCGTAAACCATTGGCTGATGTAGCTCAGCAGCTTCAGCACAGGAGTGAGCATCCGGGCGCTGTTACCATCCTGACGTACCTCACCGTTGACGCTTAAACGGATCTGCACATCGGTCAGATCACCGGCTGTCGCCGGCGACAGAAATGCGGAGAGCGGGCAGGCACCATCAAATGCCTTTGATTTCTCCCAGGGATGCCCTTTCTGTTTCAGCTGGTCCTGTACTTCACGCAGGGTCAGATCCAGCCCTACACCAATACCGGCAATGGCACGTTGGGCACGCTGTTCATCCGCCTGAGTCAGGGTTTCGCCAATCAGCACCGCCAGTTCAGTCTCGAAATGCACGGCGCCCAAACCGGCAGGAATATCGAAGGGCTCTTCCAACGGTACCAGCGAGGTGACCGGTTTGATAAACAGAATCGGCTCGGTCGGCACCGGGTTGTTCAGCTCTTTGGCATGGTCGGCATAGTTGCGTCCGACACACACCACCTTGCCTGTGGGTAACTCAATCAGGCTGGCATCGGCGTTGCGGTGTTGATAACTCATTTCGTCTGCTCCGGCTGGACATCTAACGCAATCTTAGCAGAATCACGCCCTGTCTCGACCGCCGACTTAAGTGATCGCAACCATATACTGAGCCCGAAGGTCAGCAACAGGATCAGCCATGAGCCCAGAATAACCCCTGGCCAGCCGAGCCACTCCCAGAACGGGTTCAGGTAAAAGCCACCAGCACTGGCGCCGCTGTAGTAAAACAGCAGATAGAGAGAAGAAGCACTGGCACGGGCACGTTGTGCATTCTGACTCACCCAGCTGCTGGCACTGGAGTGAGCAAAGAAAAAACCGAAACTATTGACCAGCAACCCCAGCACGATCATCAACAAGGAGTCGACCAGTGTCAGCAACGACCCCAGCATCAGGATCAGGGTACCCGCTGCCATACAGACCGGCTGCGACCAGCGCTGCCCGGCCCTGCCCGATATGGAAGAGCCGAACGTGCCGCTCAGGTAAGTCAGAAACAACATACCCAGAAGGCTTGCCGGCAGGTTATAGGGCGCATCGGCCAGTACAAAGGTGATATAGCTGTACTGATTCACGAAGATGAAGAAGTTGAAGCCACCAATCAGGTACGCCAGCAACAGCAGTGGGTTACGCAGATGCCCGCCCAGATCAGCCGCCATCTGGCGTGGCCGCAGCGGGCGCGGCTCAAAATGTTGCGACGGTGGCAGTAACAGGGCAAACAGCAGCAGACAGATGATGCTCAGCAGTGTCATTACCAGAAATGCCTCCGACCAGCCCAGCCAGTCACCCACAAAGCCACCAATCAGGCGGCCGCTAATCCCGCCAAGACTGTTGCCACCAATATAGAGCCCGACTGCCAGCAACATCGCCTTGCGGCTGAACTCATCTCCCATCCATGCAATGGCGATAGCCGGCAGGCCTGCCAGCAGTATCCCCTGCACTGCACGCAACACCAGCATGCTGGTGTAATCTTTGGTAAACGACAGCAGCAGTGTCAGCAGTGTTGCACCACTCATGGTCAACAGCATGATCCAGCGACGTCCCAGAGCATCCGATAACGGCCCCCAGAACAGCAAGGACAGCCCCAGCGTCAAAGTTGTGACGGTAAAGGTCCATCCTGCCGCCAAAGGTGACACATGAAATGCCTGCGCCAGCATCGGCAGCAGCGGCTGGGTCACATAGACATTGGCAAAAATCATGAACGACCCCAAACAGAGCGCCAGTGTGGCACGCCAGAACAGGGGATTGCCGGACTCGATCATGCAGTACTCCAGGTGGTAAAAACTGGTGTCACCCTAACAGCCGGGATATGATCAATAAAATATATAGTTATTATCCAATACATAAGAATCTCTTATATGGATGTCCGCAGTCTACGTTATTTCATGACCGTGGCTGAGCTGGGCGGCTTCAGTGCTGCTGCCGAGCAGCTGCATGTCGCTCAACCCGCCGTCAGCATGGCGATTCGCAAGCTGGAACAGTCGCTGCAACTGCAGCTGTTTCATCGCAATGAACGCCGTGTCAGCCTCACCGATGAAGGTCAGGTGCTGCTGCGTCATGCCCGAGCCATTCTGCAGGCGGTACGGGATGCCGAGCGCGAGATGCATGAGCTGCATGCGCTGGAACGCGGTGAAGTGCGCGTCGGTGTGCCCGGTATGTTGGGGTCCTATTACTTCCCGCCCATTTTGATGGCTTTTCGCCATCGTTACCCGCAACTGCGGCTGGAAGTGATCGAAGCCGGAACGCGACAGTTGCAGCACATGATTCACCGCGGCGAGATCGATATGGGCGTCATCGTGGCGGATACGCCGCCGGATGATCTGGAAACCCACAGTTTCTTCCAGGCCCAGATGATGGCCATCATGCCGACGGATCACCCATTGGCCACGCGTAACAACATCAGCTATGACGCCTTTTTCACTGAAGAGCTGGTCCTGTTCAAGGAAGGATACTTTCACCGTGAAGTGATCGACCGGCTCAGCGCCGAAGCCGGCGTCAGTCCCCATATCGGTTTTGAAACCAACCTGATTCCATTGATCAAACAGATCGTCAGCCACGGCTTTGGCATCACCACCCTGCTGGAGATGGTAGTAGCCGACGACCCACAGCTGATCGCCCTGCCCTTTGAGCAGCCGGTCTGGCTTGATCTGTCTTTGGCCTGGCGTAAGGGCCATCTGCTGTCACGTGCCAACCGCACCTTTGTCGATTTCGTATTGGAGCAGGCCGGCAACGGCTGATGACAGCCGCTGCCGTCAGGATTATCATGCTGTCCCATTATCCCGGCCTCATGGCCTCTGTTTTAAGGAGAGCACATGCTCAGCACCAACAGCTACTTCGACGGCAAGGTCGTCTCCATCGCGTTTGAAACCCCCGAAGGTCCTGCCACATCCGGTGTGATGGCCGCAGGTGAGTACACCTTCGGCACCAGCCAGAACGAGCGCATGATCGTCACTGCCGGCGAGCTGATTGTACGCCTGCCGGGCAGCGAAGAGTGGACCTCATTCCCGGCCGGCACCGAGTTCAACATCACCGCCGGCGACTCCTTCGATCTGCAGGTCAAAACCCCCACCGCCTACCTCTGCTACTACAGCTGAGCGCACCGGAGCCGGCCTGCCCGGCTCCCTGCTGCATTTTCATTCAAGCACGGCTGAATATTTTTCCCGCTCGCAACGGTCTGTCTCGGCACACAAGCGGTTCAGGTTTGTGCTAGAATCCCCGCTTTAATTTTCCTGGCTGGACGAGTTTCCGCCCAGCTGCAGCATGAGTCACAGACGATGAGCAAAACTACTTCTCTGGATAAGAGCAAGATCCGGATTCTGTTGCTGGAAGGCGTGCACCAGTCCGCGATCGACACGCTGAACGCGCAGGGCTACACCAACATCGAATTCCACACCGGATCACTGCCCGAAGAAGAGCTGATCGAGAAGGTGCGCGACGCCCATTTTGTCGGCATCCGCTCCCGCACCCAGCTGACCCGTAAGGTATTCGAAGCGGCCGAAAAACTGGTTGCCGTGGGTTGCTTCTGCATCGGTACCAACCAGGTCGACCTGCAGGCTGCCACTGAAGGCGGTATTGCGGTATTCAACGCGCCCTACTCCAACACTCGCTCCGTGGCCGAGCTCGTACTGGCCGAAGCGATCATCCTGCTGCGCGGCGTGGCCGAAAAGAACGCCAAGGCACATCGCGGCGTGTGGCTCAAGAGCGCCAACAACTCCTATGAAATCCGTGGCAAGAAGCTGGGTATCGTCGGCTACGGCAGTATCGGCTCCCAGCTGAGCGTGCTGGCCGAAGGCCTCGGCATGGATGTCTACTTCTATGATGTCGTCACCAAGCTGCCACTGGGCAACGCCAAACAGGTCAGTTCAATGCCTGAACTGCTGGGCATGTGTGACATTGTCACCCTGCATGTACCTGAACTGCCGTCGACCAAGAACATGATGGGCGCCACCCAGTTTGACCAGATCAAACAGGATGCGATCTTCATCAACGCTGCACGCGGAACCGTGGTCGATATTGATGCCCTGTGTGAAGCTCTGAAAGCTGGCAAACTGCTGGGCGCCGCCATCGACGTATTCCCGGTCGAGCCGCGCACCAACAATGACGAGTTCATCAGCCCGCTGCGTGAGTTCGACAATGTGATCCTGACCCCGCACGTGGGCGGCTCCACCATGGAAGCACAGGAAAACATCGGTTATGAAGTGGCCGAAAAGCTGATCAAGTACAGCGACAACGGTTCTTCCATCACCTCTGTCAACTTCCCGGAAGTGGCACTGCCGGAGCATCCGAACAAGCACCGCCTGCTGCACGTACACGAGAACATCCCGGGGGTGCTCAGCCAGATAAACACCGTGTTCTCCGAGAACGGCATCAACATCTCCGGCCAGTATCTGCAGACCAACGACAAGGTTGGCTACGTGGTGATCGATGTAGACGCTGACTACTCCAAACTGGCACTGGAAAAACTGCAGCAGGTCAACGGCACCATTCGTTGCCGCCGCCTGTTCTGATCATCTTTCCGGTGCTGTTTTGAAAGGCAGGCCTCCTCGGCCTGCCTTTTGCGTTTGGGACGTGTCTAACCGTAACCACCTTCCCTGCCACACCAAACCGTGTCACAGTCAGCTAAAATTCACTGAGTCACGCTAGAATGCTCGAAAAGGCATTGTGCCTTCCTGTTCCTAGACCCTGTGCGGACTTCCTGGATGATCCGATCAATACTGCTGACGCCGATAGTGTTTCTTCTGCTGGGGCTGGCCACCTCTCTTTCGGCAGCAACGCCAGAACTGGTAACGCAGCTGGAAAGACAAATTGAGCAGCTCAGCCAGGATGAAAGTGGCCAGCCCCCATTGCGCGATCTTTATCAGCGCACCCTGAGCGCCATCAAGGATCAGCGGCAATATCAGCAACGTGCCGAAGCCCTGCAGCAACAGCTCGAACGTCAACCCGCCGCACTGGAAGAACAGCAACGCCAACTGGAACGCCCCCTGACACCGATCGACATGCAGTCATTGCAGGCTCTCGATACGGTCAGTCTTGAGCAACGCTTGACCCTTAAGCGGGCCGCTCTGCTGCAGCTGGAGCAGCGCCGTGACCAGCTGTTGCAGCAGACAGAGCTCAATGAGCAGAAGCTGGTGTCCCTGCGTGAGCAGCTGGCAGACTTGAAACAGACATCACCTCGCATTCCTGACTTTCCCGGTGACGGCGACCGCCAGCTGACCGATGCACGTCTGCAGCTGAAAAATGCACTGCAGGAACGCCACAACAGCCAGATACAGGCACTGGAGCTGGAGTTGCTGGCACTGCCGGGTGAAAGCGAACGCGCCCGGCTGGAACTGCGTCATTTGCAGCAGCAGCTGACCTCCGAGAGCGAACAGCTGACGCAGATGCAGCAGCTGTTGGAGCAGAAGCGACAGGATGAACTGCAAAACACCCTGAGCAACCTGATTCAGGCAGGTGCCGAAGCCACGCAGCCCGGGCCGATACGGGAGTTGATCGAGCGCAACCGCGAACTGACCGAGCAGCTGGGGCAACTCAACGAGCGCAGTGCGGCCGCTACCCGCAGCCGCAATGCGCTGGAGCAGGAGTTGAACCTGGTCAGCCAAAGTCTCAAAACCGTCCAGCAACAGCTGGAGCTGGACAGTTACAGCGCCAGCTATGAGTTGCGCCGTTTCACCCAGTCCCTGTCACGACCGGTCGACACGCTGTCCACACGGCAGATGCTGAACTCCTTACGCCTTGGCAGTCTCGACTTCAACCGTTTGCGGGCACAGCAGGATGCACAGACCAACACCGAACAGGCTTCCCTGTCCGCTGCACAACAGCAACAGCTGACGCAGCTGCAAGCCAGTCAGGAAAACCTGCTCAGCCGGATACAGGAGCGCCGGCAACAACTGATCGGTGAGTTGTCACAACTTCTAACCGTTCAGGAACAGCTCAATGAGCGAATTTCACAGGCTCGAGGCCTGATTGCACGCCAGTTGCTGTGGCTGCCGGTGGTCACTCCCATATCTGCCTCCTGGCCTGGGCAGGTTGTCTCCGGCTTCAGCCTTCTGTCACAGCAACTGAAGCCCATGCCACAAACCGCGGTATGGAATGAGACTCCTCAACTGGGGTTGAGCGTGATCATGTTCGTCATGAGCCTGTTGTTGGCATTCTGGCTGCAGCGCTATCAGCGCCAGAATCGCGCCCGCTGGGTACGCGAGCTGGGCAACGTAGTGCATGACCGTTTTGCCCGCACATTGCGTCTGTGTCTGCTCGCTCCTTTGATTGCGGCCCCCTTGCCGCTGCTGTTGATTCTGTTACGCGAACACAGCCTCAATCCAGCGCACCCCGATCACTTTGCGCTGCAACAGCTGATGCTGCTCTGGGCTGCCAGTCTGCTGTTGTACGGCACTGTACTGCAGTGGCTGCGGGTCCCTGATGGCCTTTTCTGCGGTCATTTTGCAACCCCCGAAGCGCTTGCCAAACGCCTGAAACGACAGCTGCATCTGCTGTTCTGGCTTGGCACCCCGTTACTGAGTCTGTGGCTGCTGATCGACAGCTACAACTCTCCCGAACTGCAAACCGGTCTGGGGCGGCTGATCTTCCTGCTGCTGACACTTTCCCTGATTCTGTTCTGGCGCGGTATCTGGCGTGTCAGCCATGAGTTGAATCAGATGACACAGGGCCGACGCTGGTGGCAGAGCGCCCACCTTTGGATCGCGATGTTGATTCTGTTCAACATCGCCATGTTCCTGCTCGGTGTCTGGGGCTATATCCTCACCGCACTGTTCTTCATGCTGATCCTGCTGGTGGTGATTCTGCAGGTCCTGGGCGCCTTTCTGGTGTTCAAGCTCGGCCTGCGCTGGCTGTTGATCGCCGAGCGCCGTCTGGCGTTTAGCCGCGCCCGCGCTCGCAGGGCCGAACTCGTGGCCGCACGCGAAAACAGCGAAGACAACAGTGCACCGCTAAAGGAAAACTATCTTGATCTGCAGACCATCTCCGATCAGTCTCGGATACTGCTGAAAAGCCTTACCCTGCTGCTGCTGGGCATCATGCTGTGGCTGACACTGGGCGACTTCCTGCCGACACTGCAGGTACTGGAAAGTGTACAGCTCTGGAGCAGCCTCTCTCAGCAGGGGGCGGAACAGATACTCACCCATGTCACGCTGCGTGATCTTATCCTGGGGTTACTGGTGTTATGGATCAGCATTATGGCGGCCCAGAACCTGCCGGGGCTGCTGGAACTGCTGGCCCTGCGCCACCTCGATCTGACACCCGGTACCAGCTACGCCATCACCACCCTGCTGAAATACACCCTGATTCTGGTTGGTGTGCTGGTTGCCATCAGCCAGTTCGGGCTGGAATGGGGCAAGCTGCAATGGCTGATTGCCGCTCTGGGTGTGGGCCTGGGCTTTGGTTTGCAGGAAATTGTGGCCAACTTTGTCTCGGGCCTGATCATCCTGTTTGAGAAGCCGGTCCGGATCGGTGATACCGTCACGCTGGGCAATGTCACCGGTACCGTGTCACGCATCCAAATACGCGCTACCACCATCACCGACTGGGACCGCAAGGAGGTGATCATCCCCAACAAGACGTTCATCACCAATCAGCTGATCAACTGGTCACTCAGCGATGCCATTACTCGGGTCGTAATCAAGATCGGTATCGCCTATGGCAGCGACGCGGAGCTGGCCGAAAAACTACTGCTGGAAGTCGCGCACAACAACCCGCGCGTACTTGATGATCCAGAACCCGATGCCTATTTCAGAGAGTTCGCCGACAGCAGCCTGCAGATCGATCTGCGCGTATTTGTCAGCACTATGTCCGATCGCATCCCGGTTACGGATGAGCTGAACAAGGCAATCAACAAAACGTTCAATGAAAACGGCATCGAGATCGCGTTCCCGCAGCTGGATGTACACCTGCACCGCGCCAAGCCGACCCCAGGCCCCGAAACTGCCTGAGCTGCAGCGGAAGCGAGTGCATCAACCAGCCTGCGGGCCGGTTGTTCTAAATTTACGACAAGCCGGGGTCGGTACAGTGCAGATGCACACATACCGGAATACACACTGACCGTCTTGTAAAAAAACAACCAAACATTCGCGAAAAACTGTCAACAACCCGCGATCTTTCACTAAAACCCCACCATTGAGCCACTTCTTCATACTTTAGGCGCAAACGCGGGACAGGCGCGTTTTTTTGCGCTATTTTCGCAATGCACAATCCTTTGATGGACAGTTATTCCTGCTGCTGCCGGACTGCACCGGAGCAGATGATTCAATCAATTGGGGCAAGAAGATGAGCCAACGGGTACAGGTCGGTGGCCTGCAGGTCGCCAAAGAGCTTTACGATTTCATCAACACTGAAGCACTGCCGGGCACCGGCGTCGAGGTGGAGCAGTTCTGGAGCCGCTTCGACAGCATCGTGCACGACCTCGCACCGCGTAACCGTGAGCTGCTGGCCAAACGTGACGCCTTGCAGGCACAGATCGATGCCTGGCACCGCGACAACCGTGGCACTGCCTTCAGTTTTGATGCCTACAAATCCTTCCTGCAGAAGATCGGGTATTTGCTGCCCGAAGGTGAAGACTTCACCGCCACCACCGAGAACGTGGACCCGGAAATGGCTACCATGGCCGGCCCCCAGCTGGTCGTACCGGTGATGAACGCCCGTTACGCACTGAACGCGGCCAACGCCCGATGGGGCAGCCTGTACGATGCACTGTACGGCACCGATGCCATATCGGAAGCGAACGGTGCCGAGAAGGGGCAGGGCTACAACCCGGCTCGTGGCGCCAAGGTAATCGCCTTCGGTCGTGACTTCCTTGATCAGAGCGCCCCGCTCAAGGATGCATCGCACAAGGATTCGGCCGGCTACAGCATTCAGAACGGCCAGCTGTGTGTTGTGCTGCGTGATGGTGGTGAAACCGGTCTTAAGGACAGTGCCCAGCTGATCGGCTACAACGGCAGCGCCAGCAACCCGACCGCCATTCTGATCCAGCACAACGGTCTGCATTTCGAAATCCAGATCGACCGCGACAGCCAGATCGGCAAGTCCGATGCCGCCGGCGTCAAGGACATCCTGATGGAAGCGGCGCTGACCACCATCATGGACTGCGAAGATTCGGTTGCCGCCGTGGATGCCGAAGACAAGGTACTGGCCTATCGCAACTGGCTGGGGCTGATGCAAGGCACCCTGACGGAAGAGATCCAGAAAGGTGACAAAACCTTCACTCGCCGCATGAACCCGGATCGCGAGTACACTGCTGCAAATGGCGGCAGCCTGGCGTTGAAAGGCCGCAGCCTGATGTTCGTGCGCAACGTGGGCCACCTGATGACCAACCCGGCCATCATCGACCGCGACGGCAACGAGATCCCTGAAGGCATCATGGATGGCGTGGTCACCACCCTGATTTCACTGCACGATATCAAGGGCAACGGCCCGTTCCGCAACGCCACCACCGGCTCCATCTACATCGTGAAGCCGAAAATGCACGGCCCGGAAGAAGTAGCCTTCGCCAACGAACTGTTCAGCCGTGTGGAAGACGCCCTTGGCCTGCCCCGCTTCACCATGAAGATGGGCATCATGGACGAGGAGCGCCGCACCACCGTCAACCTGAAAGAATGTATCCGTGCCGCCAAGGAACGCGTGGTGTTCATCAACACCGGCTTCCTCGACCGTACCGGTGACGAGATCCACACTTCTATGGAAGCCGGCCCGATGATTCGCAAGGGCGACATGAAAGGCGCGGCCTGGATCAAGGCTTACGAAGACTGGAACGTCGACACCGGCTTGGCCTGTGGCCTCAGTGGTCGTGCCCAGATCGGCAAGGGCATGTGGGCGATGCCGGATCTGATGGCTAACATGCTGGAACAGAAGATCGGTCACCCGCTGGCCGGTGCCAACACCGCCTGGGTTCCGTCCCCGACGGCCGCTGCCTTGCATGCCCTGCACTATCACCAGGTGGACGTGTTTGCGCGCCAGCAGGAGCTGAAAAGCCGTACCCGCGCCAGCCTGGATGACATTCTGACCATTCCGGTTGCGCAGAATCCCAACTGGAGCGCCGAAGAGATCCAGCAGGAACTGGACAACAATGCCCAGGGCATCCTCGGCTACGTGGTACGCTGGGTCGATCAGGGTGTGGGCTGTTCCAAGGTGCCGGACATCAATGATGTGGGCCTGATGGAAGACCGTGCCACTCTGCGTATATCCAGCCAGCACATTGCCAACTGGCTACACCACGGCATTTGCACTGAAGAACAGGTAATGGAAACCCTGCAGCGCATGGCAGCGGTGGTAGATCGTCAGAACGCCGGTGATGCCCTGTATCAGCCGATGGCGCCCAACTTCGATGACAGCATCGCGTTCCAGGCTGCCTGCGAACTGGTGCTCAAGGGTTGTGAGCAGCCCAGCGGCTACACCGAGCCCGTGCTGCACCGTCGTCGTCTGGAACTGAAGGCCAAGCAGGCCGGCTGAACCAGCTTCAAGCGTGTATGCAATAAAAGCCCCGCAGGCGAGAGTCGGCGGGGCTTTTGTTTATGAGTAAGCGCTATGCCTGATCAGTCCCTGAACTTGTCATGGCAGGCCTTGCAGCTTTGTGCCACGCGCCCCAGCAGCGGCCTCAGTTGTTCGCGCCCCTGCCCCTGTGAAGCCGCTTCATTCAATGTCATCAGGCGAACCTGCATCTCACTCATCAGGTTGTCGAAGCGCGATTTTGCTTCCCATATCTGCCATGACGCTCTTGTTTCCACGTGGCTGCTTCGACCGCTCGCCGGATCCGTGAAGCCTTCCCCCGTGAGATGACTGAGGAATACCAGCCGTTCAGAACGCTGCGCGAACTCTTCGGCATCAAACGCCACCCGCCCCTGCGCCATCGCGGCCAGTGGCCCAAGATTCCATTCCATCGCCGTGAACACACCCTGGCGGTACTCAATGGCGGCGTCCAGATCCGACTCGGCCATAACGGGCGGTATCGACACACTCAACACCACACCCAGCAAGACAGCTTTAATGTTCATTCGCTTCACCTTAAATCGCACGATCAAAATACAGCTCTACACCACCCAGCTCGGCGACCTCCTGCAACCACTGTTGCAGCCGTGGCGGAAACGTCAGGCCTTTCACCATCGTGAAATACTGCAACGGCGGAAAATTCATAACATCGTTCCAGCTCAAGGTGTGGCCTTGCTCTGACGGCAGCGTTAACGGCGGCAGTTCCGCCAACACACGCTCGATAACAGCCTTATGCGCTTCGGTTTCAGCCAGCGCCAGCTCAAAGCTGTGCCCCAACATCGCTTCCTTGTTGTGACGGAAATAGTCCCGCGCCGATTCAGTTGCGAAGGTTTTCATACCGATTTGAGTCACTCGGGGAAAGGTCAGCGCCCAGCTGTGCGCCTGAACCGGCTGCAGCCGAGGCTGGATCGCTTCAGCCAGTTGCAATGGGCGCAGCGTTTTGGGCCCCTTCCCCAGCTCATCCAGCAGTTTGGCAATATCCATGCTCTCACCTATGGCCACACCCTGATGTTCAAAGATCGGCACCATCTTCTTGCCGATCAGACGCTGGCAGCTCGCCTCATCATCATTGAGCAACACCACCTGCTCAAGATCGCTGACCTGTCGGTAGTGCGCCACCATCAGGGTGCGAATGCAAAAGGGGCAGTGGTCGTAAACATACAATCGTGACACGGGCTATCTCCAAGGCTAGACAAACGCGTTATGCTGGGAGTATATCCGAGCATTGAGCCAATGACCCAACAAGGGAGTACAGGGACACCCCATGAGGATTCGCACCACTCACCAAAGAATCACGCTGGTGCTGCAACTGATACTGTTGCTGGAGGCGGTACTGGCGATCTGGAGCCAGCGCTGGTTTACCGCCTTTCTCAGCGGCATGATCATTCTGATCACACTTCTGCCACTGGTATTTGAGCGCCGTTTCAGAATTCACATTCCACCGGATCTGCAACTGGCCGCAATCTGCTTTGTGTTTGCATCCCTGTTTTTGGGTGAGATTCGTGATTACTACACCCGCTTCTGGTGGTGGGATATGGCGCTGCACACGCTTTCCGGCTTTCTGCTGGGGATTGTCGGCTTTTTGCTGGTACACATCATGAATGAGATTGATGACATCCATGTCCATATGAAGCCCGGCTTTGTCGCCTTTTTTGCTTTTATGTTTGCCCTCGGCATGGGTGCGCTCTGGGAGATTTTCGAGTTTGCCATGGACTCCCTGCTCGGCATGAATATGCAAAAGCCAATGCTGGGGGACCTCTCCGGATTGACCGACACCATGTGGGACCTGATCGTGGATGCTGTCGGTGCACTGGTGATCTCGATACTGGGCTGGCGATATCTCAAAAACCCGGGCCAGAAATCGCTGCTTGAGCGCTGGATCGACGCTTTCGTCGCCCGCAATCCGCAGCTGTTTCGACGCTAGATCCAGCCCAGCAGCTGCCACCAGAGATAGTCCAGCGGCAGCAGAACCACCACCGTCAGCGCGGCCAGAATCAGACACAGCCGAGCGGCATGCCCGATTGAGATCCCCGCCAGCGGCATCGCCATCATCAGTGGCACAGATTGATAGGTGAACACGATGGTCGAAAAGCCAAACACCTGGGTCATTAGTACCGCCTCCAGGCTGAAGCCCGTCATCTGACTGATCTGGCCCGCCAGCGGGGTCAGGGTAGCAGGCACACCCGCAAGGGTGGCCACCACCCCGGTCAGCATCGCCGCCAGCGACAGGGAGAAAAAGTTGACTGCATCACGGCCCGGCTCCAGCGGCAACCAGTCGAGCACCCGTACCCCCACCACCTGGCTGATCTGGCTGTAGTTGATCAAGCTGGCAATGCCCAACAGCCCGGCCACAACCAAAATCGAGCTGATATTCACCTTGTCATTGAAACTCTTGGGCGACACCATTCCCACGCCGGGCAGCAACAGAACGGTAGCCGCCGCCAGCCCGATCCAGGCCGCCGAAATGTGGTGTATGGAATCTGTCAGCCAGAATCCGAGCGTTGTCAGCATAATCAACATCAGCCGGCTTTCTCGGAAGCTGAACCTTCCGTTACGGCTGACCGGCGCTGCGCGCCGAGGGGTATCCGGATACAGCAGCAGAATCACCCCAATCAACAGCACCGCCTTCAACAGACCCAGCACCGGGAAATGCAGCAACAGATACTCGGTGAACATCGGCGTCCATCCGTGGATACTCTCGGCTGAACCGATCATGATCATGTTCGGGATATTGGCCGGAAGAATTGCAAAGGTGGGCAGGTGACAGCCAAAGGCCGCCGCCAGCAACACACCGTAATGGCCCTTGCTGCCTCTGGCAAAACCACAGTTTTCAGCGATCGCCAACGCAATCGGGATGAAAAGCACCACACGCCCCACTGAAGAGGGCATCACAAACCCCAGCAGCACTCCCATGAAGACGATGCCGGTAATCAGCTGTGCATAACTGCTGTCCAGGTAACGAGTGAAGCGATCAGAGATGCGCCGTGCCAGGCCGGTTTCCGCTATCGCGATACCGATCACCAGACCCGAAAAAATCAGCCAGCAGGCTGTCGAAGTCAGGCCCGAAAATACGACTTCCGCCGGTGCCAGCGACAGCAGCATGGCCAGCACCAGTACCAACAGAGCACTGACGAACTCCGGCAGTGCTCCGGTGGCAAACAGCACCATACCGGCCATGATCAGCAGAGCCGACAGCTGCTGCTGACCGGTAAACAGCTCTGCAACCGGTGTGAGCAACAGCAGAGCTGACAGCAGGGGGATCAGGATCAGTGCAATCAGTTGTGAGCGCTTCAAGTGAATACCGACCTCGGTTACTCCCTTTTTGATGTGATATTAGTTGGCCACTATGATGGTCACTCGTCGGTTTTCAATACGCCCACTCAACGTACTGTTGTCAGCTATCGGTTTGGCATCTCCGATGCCACGCACCTGAATATTTTCTCTTGGCATACCGTTATTAATCATGACTTCAGCTACAGCATTCGCACGGCGCTCAGACAACTCAACATTGTATACAGGGTCTCCGTAATCGTCCGTATGCCCCTCCAGAGTAAGCCCGCTAATACCCACATCAAGAAAGTCATGCGTAATATTTGCCAGCTTCTGCTGGCTGGCAGGTGCTATATTGTCAGAATCAAATTCGAATAGTACTTTGGCAGCCATGCCAAACTCCCAGCCTTCATCCGACATATAAAAACCATGTTTTTGCAGCACAGCAACCTGCTCGGAGTTTAAATTTCCTGATTGAAAAAGCTGACATGCCGTTAGCGTCAGCATACACAGAAATACAATTAATACCCTCACACCTCTCCTCCTTTAAAAAATTCCCTAATATAGTAATTTTTCCCATCTTTCTTGGCAGCATACATAGCCTCATCCGCTGCCTGCATAAGATCTTTTGGCGTTTCACCATGCTGAGGGAATACCACTGCGCCTATCGTAAGTGCAAAAGGAACCTGCTCCCCATTATCTAATGCAATGGGATGAGACATGCTATCGACCATTTTTTTCACAATTGCTTCAAGGTCCTGGCCATGCTGTAAAGGCTGTATCACTATGGCAAACTCATCACCACCAAGACGAGCCAACCTGTCCTGCTCTCGAATCAGAGAGCCAAGCCGTTTCGCCGTAGCAACCAGCACAGCATCACCCGCTGCATGCCCATACGTATCGTTGATTGACTTAAATCGATAGCCATCAATATAAAGCAGAGCAAACTGCCTTCCTTCATCAAGAAAAGAATCAACTTGCTGAGACAGGAAGGTTTCGAAAGATGCTCTGTTAGACACCCCGGTTAATGGGTCATGGTTAGCTTTATAGCTAAGAGAGGTGTTCGGGAATTCAGATAATAAGTGCGACACTCATGGTTGAACGGCGAGAGGTGGCCAACTGCCGAAGGTGGTACGCTTCAGCTCGCCAAAGTCAAAGTAAGTATCACCATGAGTTATCAGCAGTTGACCGAGGGGAAACGATACCAGATATCGGCTCTCCTTACGCAGGGATATTCGCCGGCAGCGATCGCTACTGTAGTTGAAGTTCATCGCTCCACAGTCTACCGGGAGATGAAGCGTAACAGTCATGACGGGGTGTATGAGCCCGAGGAAGCGCATGCCAGAAGCCATGCACGTCGAGTCATGGCACGCAAATACAGAGTGCCGGAGCAGACCGTCATGTATGTGGAACTGACATTGTCCTGGCACTGGAGTCCGGAACAGATCAGCGGTATCGGCAAGCTCATTGGTCTGCCGGTGAGCCATGAGTGGATATACCGTCATGTCGCTGCCGATAAGGCCCGTGGCGGCAAGCTCTACAAGACATTGCGCCAAGGACACAAACGGTACCGCAAGGGCAGCAACAGCAAGCGTGCGGTCATCCCGGAGCCGATTTCGATCGACGATCGTCCGGCCATCGTGGACACGCGAGAGCGTTTTGGTGACTGGGAGGTCGATACCGTTCTGGGCAAGCATGGTAGCGGTGCGTTGGTCACGCTGGCGGAGCGCAAGAGTCGCCTGTATCTGGTCCGCAGGGTCGACGCCAAGCGGGCTACGGACGTGCGGGATGCGATCATCGATATGCTCATGCCCTATGCGGACCATGTGCATACAATCACGGCGGACAACGGCAGCGAGTTCGTCGAACACAAGGCCGTAGCGGAAGCGCTGGGGGCGGAGTTCTACTTTGCACACCCGTACTCCTCATGGGAGCGTGGACTGAACGAGAACTTCAACGGGCTGCTGCGGCAGTTCATCCCGAAGGGTACGGATCTGAGGCTGATTACGGATGAAGATGTGCGGTGGGCAGAGAAGAGGTTAAACCTGAGGCCGCGTAAATGCCTCGGATTCAGGCAGCCAGAAATGGTGTTCCAAGAATACCTTCAGGCTGCATAGGCGAGTGTCGCACTTCGGAGTTGAATTCGCGTTCTCCTTTTGTAAATGACCTTCCCATATTTCAATCTCATCGAGCAATATGTTCAAGTCTTCCGCCAGCTCCCTGATTTCATAAATAGAGCTCAGAGGAGCTCGGAGCTCGAATGACCGCTCACGAGCAATTTTTCGGGCAATGTTAGCCAAGTCCTTGACTGACTTACAGATAAAGGTATGTATACGACCACCTTCTATATTGGCACCAACCGTGCTGATGAGAAGGCTCAAGAACACAGCCAAAACCCCGCACAGCAGAAATATGAAGAAGACTGTACCATCTGTATATATCTTCAGCTCGCCAACATGTTTACCGTTATGGCGGACAGGTACAACCCGGGGTTGATCCAGTATGAACCCCAAAACCTGTCTCTCGATTTGTCCCCATTTTGTTGCGCCAGCGGTATCCCATTCGTACAAGGACCGGCCTTGTTCATCAAGCACGACGACGCCAGAGAGCCTCTCGGTTTCTGCAACCAGATCAATCCCTTCGCGTATGGCATCTTCATCCTTAAAAACCACAGCCGCTTCAAGGGTGTAGGACAAAACACGACTAACAAGATTCTGATTGTGGTCAGCCAAGTTAACCAGTGCATACAAACCTAAAATGGTCAGAATGGTGCCCGATGTAATAATACCCACCACATTACTGCGTATTTGTGCCTTGTGCATCAAACGTCGCAATGTGACTACCTTTCCATAATTGACGGTAGTATTCTCGCTCATCTGGCTAACCTCACAACTCTCTTCCAAGTTTTAATACCTGAGGGTGAATACGAATACCGCTACGCGCCACCGCATCCAAATTGACCTGGAATGAGCTCCTTGTTTCGACGAGGCTCAAACATATCAGACTACCACCATCACAATGGGGGTCATCTTCAGTAATACTTAACACTGGCCTACCAATAATCCTGAGTAAAAGGCTATCCATCTCTGAAGCGTTAAGCGAACCTATATAAATAATTTCGCAACCTTTCAAATCCGAATAGTTATTTTCCTGAAAATACTGCCAAGTATAGGTATTATTACTGTCATTCTGAGCAAGCAAAGCCTTTATGTATCGTGTCGATCCGACAATACAGGCCTTTGAAGGGCGCGTACCTTCGGGCCAGCGGGAATAACTGATAATACCTGATACTATATAGGAAACCTGATCTTCATATTCTTGCAATCCTTGCTGCTTTGGCCCCGGTGATAAATCTTCCGCCTTCGCCATATTTGGTGTCATAAAAGCCGATATAACAAGAGCAAGTAATAAAATAAAGTGCATAACGGAACATTGCTCCTACATTGTCTCGTTTTGGCGAAGATACTGCATCAAAATATTGATAGCAGCTACCTCCTCTCGACAAAGCCACCCATCATTAACAGGCCTGCACCGAGGGTCTCGTATCCTTTCAATGGCAACTCTCAGCGTCTTGTTCAATGTATTCTATATCACATGCCTCATGGAAGCATTCTGATCACCCGTATTTGCCAAGTTTCTGTCCTTGGTCCAGACTGGACTCTACCATTTCAGGGACAGAAAACAGGGAAGTACCATGAAGAAT
Source organism: Marinobacterium sp. BA1 (assembly GCF_041155135.1). Classification (NCBI taxonomy): domain Bacteria; kingdom Pseudomonadati; phylum Pseudomonadota; class Gammaproteobacteria; order Oceanospirillales; family Oceanospirillaceae; genus Marinobacterium; species Marinobacterium sp. BA1. The sequence goes on along the minus strand of NZ_BAAFHC010000001.1, from coordinate 3,444,735 downwards.
TCGTTCGTGAACAAGCCCGAGAGGCCTTGGCCCAATCCTTATCTTGAAGTAGCGGCCATTGTGGGCCACACCACGCCACACAGTTCACGCCTCTGGTTCCGTACACATACTCCCGGGCACTTCGTCGTTCTGGTATTTGCACTATCAGAGATACCCTCGGATGCGATTGACAGCGTGCTGGCTGAACCCAACCCAACACTGGCGCAACTCGATGAGCTACGTGCAAGATCCGCAGATCATTATGCTCTGCAGTTCTACTCGTTCGAGAGCTCAACTGAAACCGATACTACTGCTGTTGTCGATATTGAAAACCTGAAAGCCGACTCACATTACCGTTACCTTTTGTGGAATGAAGACACAGACCAGCCCCTCTTGGGGCACCAAAGGCCCCTGACGCTCAAAACATTCGCTGAAGTTGCAGGACCGATTTCCTTCGGATTCTTCTCCTGCCATATGCCGTACAAAAAGACCCTGTTCGGTCGTACCCAAGTGGTCAACGAACAGATGTGGGACTACTTCCATGAAATGCTCTCACGGCACAACGAAAAAGACTTGCGGTTTGTGTTGGCGGGCGGGGACCAGGTGTACAGCGATGGGGTCGAAACCCTCAGTATCTGGAATTTTTTGAAGAAGGTAATGCGCCGTGAAGGCGACCAGCTTCTACCTGACATAGATGAAATGATCACCTGGTACCGAGATATCTATCGCGGTTACTGGGGGTTTCCTGCCCTGAGAGAAGTGTTTTCCAGCTTCCCCACCTACATGATCTGGGACGATCATGAAATTGCCGATGGTTGGGGGTCGTTTCGGTTTGCCGAAGGCATGCCGAGAGACGAAATAGATGAGATCCTTCCAGACCAAAACGACAGCAACCTGAGCTACCAGGACCGGTTTGAACTTATTCAGCGGATGGTACAAGCCGCCAAGCATGTGTACAGGGAATACCAACACAGCCATAACCCCAATATGCAGCAGGCATCACCCGCTTTTCCTGCCGATGCCTATGATTATCACATCGAGTTCCCTAAAGGGGCATTGTATGTTCTGGACGGACGTGGCCAGCGGGATTTTGATCGCTCAACACTCAAGATCCTGGGTAAAGACCAACTGGAACGATTCAAGAACTGGATAGAAGGGCTCGACGTTGAAACAACGCCGTTCATATTTGTTGCCAGTGCCGTGCCCATGGTTCATTTGAGCCATATTTTGGTTGATCAGGGAGAAGGCTTTCTGCCCGACTTAGCGAACATTACGGATGACCTGCGTGACGGCTGGGAACACAAAGCACATCGAGTCGAAAACCGTACCCTTCTGAAGTACCTGTTCAAAGCGGCCAAAAAAGGTCATCGGGTCTGCATTCTCAGCGGTGATGTACACGTAGCCGCAGCGTTTCGTCTAACCGACCCAGACTCCGGTAAAGTCATTTACCAACTGACATCCAGCGCCATCACCTACAACCAATCACGTGCTTTGGGTTGGGCATTAGGTAAGGTAGTACCTGATACAGGTGTGACACACGATGGTTATCAATTCAAACGGCTCGCACGCTACACCGATAGTAACTTCTCACTGATAAGCGTAGATCCTGACAAGGATATGGTGGACTTCCAGCTTTATGGTGAACAGGTCACGCACGACCCGGATAATGGGGATGCAAGGCAGAACTCGCACTCTATCGCCAAGATTGAACTTCGCTTTACGCAATGAGCCTTTTCATGGCGGGAGCTTTAATCGACTTAGCAGGGCTGCTGTCCCGACAACTGAGTGCCGGAGTGAAAGCGCAGCAATGCGCCAACTGTACATTATTGGCCTAAATTAGGCAGTAAGGATGCCTAATAAGATGGTCACACGCTCGCGGAAAGAATATGAGCGTAAGTGGACAGATTCAATAGGGAATCAAGTCCGTAGGCTTTTGGGATCTTCAGGAGGAAGATATTTGTGTTACACGAGAACATATTGCACATACGTGATGAAAACGGCTTAGGAACAATTTTCAATGAATGGCAGATGAGTTTTGACCGTGTTGAGGTTTCGGTCAGGGATGTCATCACTGAACGGGTAATGCAGGAGGTCATCCGTTATAACCGATCCGCCTCGACGGACAAATTTGATCTGGTGCAGCCCACTGAACTCGAGCGGCAGCTGAATGGGCCAGGTAAAAAGCGCCCGCTCGTAGATGTTGACAAGCAAATTGCGATTGCACTGCAGGCATTCGAAAGCAACGGCTTCTTCATCTTTATCGGCGACAGTCAGGTGGAACACCTGGACGATATCATCACTATTCGACCGCAAACACGAGTATCGTTCATTAAATTGACACCTTTGGTCGGAGGCTAAGTTGTGAATGCCATCGTTAAGCATATGGACGTACTGATGAGCAAGATTCTCGCTGGCCATCCTGTTGAAAAACATCCTGAAATGGACGCATTGCTCAGTGATATTGAATCGCACGTGCTGGCTAAAACGCGCTATATTTCTACCCACTCTAGCCTACCGTTCAAGGGCTGTGAGACCTATGCAACTCTAGAAGTGTTGCCGGCAGAAGAAAAAATCGAATTCCTGCTTTATCTGATATCGCAGCTTAATCACAACGCAGTCAGACGTTCATCACAAGATGACGACCCGGAATACCTGCGCTATCTCGTGCACGCCAATTTGCTGGATACCCTGATGCGAACGCGCATCGACTTCCCGGATGGTTTCTCGTTTTTCCAGCTGTTCCGAGCGTTATATGGCATTACCGATCAGTCTCCCCCTGGCCTGGATATTTCATCTGGCCCCTTCACCGCCCTGGTTATGCAGATTGAAAAACATATTAAACGGTGGGGCCTGAACGAAATCATTGCGGAGGATATCTCTAACCTGATTGGACAAGAGTGCGTTGTACGCCATCTCAGGGGAGAAACGCGACAAGGTTGCTGGGCAGCCAAAAAGCTCGAGCGCATCCTGGTTAAGGCAGGTGAGTCCGGTATATTTCAGATGCCGGCTTACGAGCTCGGAGGGGGTCCCTTTGGTTCCTTGGTGCAAGCTGACATGGGGCAGATAAGTGCAGAGGAAAGGGGAAAGTGGCATCACCTGTTTCATCATCTCAGTATGGCCGACGGGGGTACGCCGTCCCAAAAATTTCTCAATACGCTTAGACCTCTGGTGGATGAAATCGGAGTGCCTGTATTCAGGTCTTGCACCAACCGTTGGCTGGCCGCAGCGGCACAGCTCCAAATGACCGAAACAGAGTATACCGAGCAGTATATTGTCCACACTTATACGTATCGTGACGTCGTGTTTATCGAAGCTCATAGCTTCAGCCTGTTGAAAGGTTTGCTTTGGTTACAGAGCGGGTTTCATGATCCGCAAACTCTGCAATCCATCGCGCTATTGACGGAAAAGTGCTTCCAGAAAATCCCCGGGCACGGCCCAGTAGCCGCTAGTGTGGGCAATGCCGGCATTTATGCGTTGGCACAATCGCCGGGGCTGGCGGGTATCAGCCACCTGTCGCGTTTGAAACTGCGCATTCGTCAGAACAACACGCAAAAGCTGATTCAGAACTTTATCGACGAGCAGGCGGCCAGACAGGGCATCAGGCCTGCGCAGATCGAAGAGATCGCCGTACCGGACTTTGGACTGAACGCTGGCGAGCGAGTAGAAGCCTTTGACGATTATCGCCTGGTACTAAAACACTCTGGTGTTGGGGCGACGCAACTACAGTGGATCAAACCGGATGGTTCACCCCAGAAAACAGCCCCAGCCTTCGTTAAGAACAGTGCCAACCATTCGGCCAAATTGAAGCAAATGCGGGCTCTGGAAAAGCAGGTTAAACAATCATCCACGTCGCAGCGCGACCGCATTGATCGCCTCTATCTTGAAGATATGCGCTGGTCCAAGGATGATTTTGAAACATATTACCTACACCACGGGTTGGTGGCAGACATTGCCCGAAAGCTGATATGGGCACTCGATGGGACGCCAGCGCTCTATCATGATGAGCACTGGCAGAACGTCAACGGCGAGTTGCTGGTGCCAGCAGATATCCGTGAAATCCGTCTTTGGCACCCCATCGACTCATCTCCGGAAGAGGTGCTGGCCTGGCGTGATCGTCTTGAAGAGCTGGCAGTTAGCCAGCCTTTTAAACAGGCATATCGCGAGGTGTATATCCTGACCGATGCAGAGATCAACACGCGGCTGTACTCCAACCGCATGGCGGCTCACATCCTCAAGCAACATCAGTTTAATTCGTTGGCAGCCATACGCGGCTGGAAGTATTCACTGCTGGGCATTCACGATGATGATCGTAATGGTGGAATTGCTCGCAGGACGCTTCCGGCCTATAACCTGGAAGCTCAGTACTGGATCAATGAAATCGCTGACAACGTTAATGATGTCGGTATCTGGTATTACGTGGCCTCGGATCAACTGCGCTTCTGTCGAGACGGCGACGAACCTGTTCCCCTGACAGATATTCCGCCGCTTGTGCTGTCGGAAATTATGCGGGACCTTGACCTTTTTGTTGGTGTTGCCAGTGTGGGTAACGATCCCCAGTGGCAGGATGGTGGGCCTGAGGCACGTCCGCAGTATCGTGAGTACTGGCAGAGCTATTCATTCGGGGACCTGACGGAAGTGGCTAAAACGCGCAAGGCTGTGCTTGAAAGGCTGCTGCCCAAATTAAAAATTCGGGACAAAACACATATTGACGGCAAGTTTCTGTTTGTTGAAGGCTCACGCCACACCTATAAGATCCATATCGGCAGTGGCAATATCCTGATTTGTCCTAATGATCGTTATCTGTGCATTGTGCCCAGCCGAAGCAAGAACAAGCACCTGAGCCGGGTTTTCCTGCCCTTCGAGGGTGACAGCGGGCTTTCAATCGTCCTGTCCAAGGCATTTATGCTAGCGGAAGACGACAAAATCACCGATTCAACCATTCTAAGACAGCTGTAGGTTCGCCAGCAGGCCAGGTTCCAGTCTCATGGCTGGAGCCTGGCCTGAAATTGAAGCAATGGAGCTTCCAGAGTTCCCCCAGTGTGTGCAAACAGGCCTACAGCTAACCCAGCTCCTTGCCATGCCTTTTGTTACTGCGCACCGTTGGCCTATGTTGCTGAGGAACCTTGAATCAATAATTTTTGGTCCTAACCTGAATTCTACCAATCAGAATGAGGTAATGATTCGTGAAAACTCACCACAAGGTGCTGGCTTTTTCCAAACACAACGAAAGCAGGCAACGAATTTCTTCTAAGCAATGCAGACACCGCGATACCCATTACATGGCCCCTTCGGCACCACTTCATGGGATGGGTGCACATGCTGGAAAAGCATCAATTGTCGGTTTACGTTTATTAGAGCTCCTTAAAGGTCAGCGTTGGGCAACTCAAGCATCACTGACTGGTTAGCGCTGACTAGCGCACAGAGCGGACGGTAGCAGGAATCAGCCGGTCGCTCCGTGCACCACAGGACCTGTGGATAAGCTGCTTTAAGTTTCTGTGGTTACATACAGTGTATTGAAGGCCACGAGCCTAGGGTGCTTGTTTTGTCACGTGACTGTGCTCATTTGTGACTGGTAACAGGCGGGAAAATCGTTCAGTATCAGGAAATTATGGACTGGCAGTTGCAGGATAACACGCACGACAAAGCTGCAAAACGCGCATGCTCGTTTTCGCCGGAAGAGAATGACTGTGGTATCTCGATTTATCTTTTCTCTTCAGATGCTTACAACAGCTTTCCTAGTCTTCGACTGAAAGCAAATATGCGCATGCGTAGTATTAAAAATGTTAAAAATCGGAGGGAACCGTGCTCAAAATTGATACGCAGCCAGTGGTCTATTATTCACCGCTCGACGAGGATCACTTCTTTGCCTGGGCGCAGGAAATTCCATGTATAAAAAGCATCGATCGCGGCTATCTGCATATCCAAGAATCAGAGGTAGACGAGCAAGCGATGAGGGATCTGTTGGCTATCTTGGAGCGCTACAGGCTGTCAGCAAAGCCACTCGCAGCACTTTGTACCTCCGAGAATGAGTCTTGGTTCAAGGACAAAGACAAGTTCTGGTATCAGGATGTCTTCGGGAATTTTTAACTAGTCGCAGCAGTACGCGGCCTACGGCCGCCGGACGCCCTTTCCATGGCTCCTTCGTCGCCATTCCAAGGTCGCCGCTGTGCTCAGCGTTAGGCACATCATGAGCTGGATCGTTCTCATACTCGTATCAATATTCACAGCTCTCGTGAATTTTGTATTTTTGAATAGCGGCACAGAAACAAGTCAAAAACCAATGATAATCTTCAACTGCGCAATGCTAATCGGGTATGTACTCATGTACATGTTCTACGGGAGCAAGCGCCAGAGCACACTAAAAACTTGGCTCCCGATCAAGTCAAAGATCAAAGCAGTTCTTCTACGTATATTGGTGCTTGGACTTTGCCTAGCTGCATTGCCGCTAGCATATAAATTATCGCAAGCATCTGAATGCACAGAGTTCTTGGTGTATGGCAAAGGGGCAAGCTTAAGCTGGGCACTGTCTTTAATGTGCAAGCTAACAGGGCCAACAATTCCGGCACTTCTTGTGCTATCTCTAATGGCCTGGGCGTTTCCTAGTCTGGTGAAAATTATCTGGCAAAGAACCATACAAGGCCAGGCACGGCGTTAATGTCTGCAAAGGGCCAGCACCTGGTGTTCTGGCTACCTGGCCACTTGCCGAAGCATTAGGTAGCCCCTTCGCGCACAGAGCGGACGGTAGCAGAAATCAGCCGGTAGCTCCGTGCACCACAGGACCTGTGGATAAGCTGCTTTAAGTTTCTGTGGTTACATACAGTGTATTGATGGCTACATGCTCTCCGCGCTCGTTTTGCCGCGTACCTGTGCTCATTTGCGACTGGTAACAGGCGGGAAAATCGTTCAGTATCAGCAAACTATGGACTGGCCGTTGCAGGATAACGCGCACGGCAAAGCTGCAAAACGCGCATGCTCGTTTTCACTGGAAGAGAATGACTGTGGTATCTCGATTTATCTTTTCTCTTCAGATGCTTACAGCAGCTCTCCAGTCTTCGACTTAGAACAAATATGCGCATGCGCAGTATTAAAAATGTTACGTGTACTCGTGGTGAGGAGAAGCTATGGAGCATAATTTTGAGAGGCTAAAAGAACATATTTTGCCGCTCTCTAATTCTCAAAATTTCTTCGCGGCCAAAAATGAGTGGAAGCTTGTTGGCATTGAGATACAGGAAGACTGGGATCATTGTCCATGCGGCCAGGCGATCAAAGAACTTTGTTATATCCAGAATCAGTTCAATGGCAACAAGACTTATGTTGGCAATGTGTGTGTTAACCAGTTCATTGGCATATCAACGGGCAATCTATTCGATGGCCTAAAACGAATTGCCAAGGACAGCTCTGCCAACGCGAACGAGGATTTAATCCTTCACGCTTATCAACTTGGCTACATCTATGAAAAAGAGTACCAGTTCTTAATGCAGACTCGCCGCAAGCGAAAACTCTCAGACAAACAGCTTGCGTGGAAGGAAAAAATAAACTGGAGAATTGTCAATCAAACAGTTGTCCGTAAAAACACGTAACAAGCCGCAGCAATCGCTCCCGTTGGTCGCTGGGACAGCCAAAACGCTGCGCTTATTTGTCTGCCCTTGTGCGGGGCGTTAGTGTTTATAGTGCAGATTTAAATATTTCCACAGGAATAAGGTGACTCTTTTAAATGGAAGAAGAACTTCTATATCACTACACAAGCATTTTTGGTCTCAATGGAATTATTAGCTCCCGTAATGTGTGGGCGAGCGATTGTCGTTACCTCAATGATCAAAAGGAGTTGGTGCATGCGATTGAGATATTTTTAGATGGGTTTGAGGGTGATACAAAAAAAATACTTTCACTCGCATTGCATTGGTTCAGCTTTTCTCAAGCACACTGCGTTTTCTCATTATCCCGTTCACCTCGTGTTCTTAGCCAATGGCGTGCATATGGAGACGATGGGCATGGTGCGGCGATAGGGTTTTCAAGGAAATATCTCCCAGGTATCGGTAACTCATCTACGCGACTTTTAGTGGACTGCATTTACAGTGATCACGAAAACTTCCTTGGCGGTGTTGCTGATAACAATAAGGAGTATATAAATAGCATTATCCAAATGCACGAAGATTCTGGTGGTGCTGTAAATTCATTTTGGGATTTGATTAGGGAGAATCCTCTCCCTCTCGCAAAAATTTATAGCGAGTTGTTAAGAGTTAAAAATCACGCATTCGAGGAGGAGCAAGAGGTTCGTCTTGTAATTAGTGTGCCTATTAATAAAGTTAAAAGTAGGGTGGCCAATGGGTTAATAATCCCATATATCGAGCATTCCTTTGTGGGTGAAGGGGATGAAGATTATATTTGGTGTATTGCTCCGGAAATTTGGTTTGGGCCAAAGAGTGACAAAAGGAATATGCGAGCAATACAAGCTTTTGGTCAGTTTGGCTGGGGTATCAATAGTGGCGTCCATCATTATGATTGTGGATATGTTTAAAGCCAGCACTAACAAGAAAAAGCAGGTGGACGCATAAATGCGCCGCTAATTGAGGCGTTAGTATTACCAAGGAGGCCACACAGTGAAGTGGGCATTTATCGACTACGAAAACATCGGGTGTCTTAGCAAAGTTGATCTTTCAGCTTATAGCAAAGTCGTTTTATTCGTTGGGGCGAAGCAACCAAAAATAGATCTCGGTGAGAAAAAATACGACACGCCAATTAATCTAGTGTTAGTCCAACTTAAAGCCACTCAATCGAACAATTTAGATTTCCACCTTTCCTACTACCTCGGGAAGTATGACAGCGAAGCCCCATCGGGTGTCAGCTTTGATATTATCAGCAACGACAACGGCTTTTCCCCACTTATTGCCCATGTCAAAATGAATGGCAGGTCATGCAAACAGGTCAAAGTGGCATCAGCTCCGAGCGCCAAAAATAAGCTGATAACATTTTTGACGTCTACGCCAAAAGATAAACGCCCGAAGAAGGTTACCAGCCTTCGAAATCATATTGCGGCACATTTGGGTATCAAGGGGAACGAAGTAGCAATACAAAACAATTTTAATCAATTAGTTAACGAGAAAATAATTAAGATTGTCGGTGATGACGTTGAATACAAATGCTAACAAGCGTTGAAAATCGTTCGCTTTGCTCAATGGGACCTAAAAAGCTACGCTTTTTCGGCTCTTTAACTACGGCGTTAAATGGGGGCTACTACAGTAATGGATTACTTTATGCCTATTTTGGTAGTCGGGCTGATGTACGGTTGGCCAATTCTTGTCGGTGTCCTCTGCTTTGCCAGAGCAGAGAAGTCAAAGGCGAAGGCCGCTCTACTGGGCATCGGCATAGGGGTGGGGTGTCTATTGGCTGCGGTCGTCGTTTCGCTCCTCATTGTTTTAGCCGTCGAAAATTGGATAGTTCCTATTTCAAATAGCTCGGGATGTATTGGTGGCGCTGCTGAATGCCCCTTGTGGCTGCTGCGAATTGGAGAGGGGGTCATAGACTGGCAGTTTTTAGCGCTTGAAGGGGCTGCATTCGTAGGGGCTGTCTGGCTGAGTCTTCACCAGCTTCGACCACTTAACAAATAATTGTAGTCGCCTGCAAGTGGGTTGGGACCTCCGCTGCTACGCAGCTCCGGCCCCTAAATTGGGCGTTAATCGTCGGTGTACATATATTAGAGTTACCTAAAGGTCCGCAAAGGGCCAGGAGCAGAAGTAAGCTTCCTTTTAGTTACTGTGATCACTTGCCCGAGGCTCTCAGTCATAAGCGTATTGAACACGAGAAGCTCGGGGCGCCCCACCTCAAAACGCTCATCTTCCTGAAACCGGTTCCGTCTGAAGCTGAACATATCACTTTTCAATTGACCCTACCTCGCATTGTGATACCGTACTAGTACATGAATACAATTCACTTGAATGAGCTGCTCGATCACCTGCTGCAAATGCGGAATCGGGACTCCCTTGAAGAAGCCCTGCGCGATCTGCTGACTCCGGCTGAACTGACCGAGGTCTGCAACCGGCTGCAGATTCTGCGCATGCTGGAGGCCGGTGTGCCTCAGCGGGAGATCGCCAAGCAGCTAGGCGTCGGCATCGCCACCGTCACTCGCGGGGCGCGTGCCCTGAAGATCAAACAGCAACAGAGGCTAACATGAGCCAGAAACCGGCCCGCATCACACTGCCGCGTAAGCCACATTACGTGACGCTGGCAGCAGACATCGACTTCTTTGGCCTGTTCAAGAAGATTGAGAAACGCTTCGACAACTGCTTCATGCTGGAGTCACTGGGCGAGGAGAGCTTCATCTCGCGCCACTCCATCATCGGCTTTGATCCGGAGCAGATCCTCTGGGCCACCGAAGGCGAGTTACATGTGCAGGGCCGCGACGGTGAGGTACAAAGCTACGCCAGTGACAACCCCTACTATCTGCTGCGCGAGATCGTGCCGCAGAACATCATCTCGCGGAAGTATGCCGGCGGCCTGACCGGCTATATCGGCTACGACTGCATGAACTACTTTGAGCCAAGCCTGAACCTGCAGCACAGCGACATGTTCGATGTGTTCCGTTTCGGCGTGTTCAAGGATGGTCTGATTCTCGACAAAATGACCGGCGAGGTCATCTATTTCCACTATGATGACAGCCGCATGGCGATGATCGAGCAGATCCTGGCCGAACCCGCCGTGGAAAACGGCCCGCTGACGGTGACGCCCATGGGCGAGACCATGACCCAGGCCGAACATGCAGCGGCGGTGATGAAGGTGAAGCAGGACATCATCGACGGCAAGATTTTCCAGTGCGAGGTGGGGTTCAAGAAACGTTTTCGCCTGGAGGGCGACAGCATCAACCTGTACGAGCAGCTGCGTGAGGTGAACCCCTCGCCGCAGATGTACTACGTCAAGTTCGGCGAGCAGAAGCTGATCGGCGCCAGCCCCGAACTGCTGTTCCGCCTGCGTCAGGGGGAGATGGAGACCTTCCCGCTGGCCGGTACCACCAAACGTGGCGCCAACGCGGTGGAAGACACCCAATACGCCCGTGCCCTGCTGAACGATCCGAAAGAGATCGCCGAGCACAACATGATCGTCGACCTGCACCGCAACGATATCGGCCGCGTGGCCCGTTTCGGCACGGTAAAGGTGCGCAGCCTGATGGATATCAAGCGGTTCAGTCACGTACAGCACATTTCCAGTGAGATTGTCGGCATTATTTCAGAAGATCACGACATGTTCTCCGCACTGGCCAGCAACTTCCCTGCCGGAACTCTGACCGGTGCGCCCAAGATCGAGGCGATGAAGATCATCGATGATCTGGAATCAGACGGTCGAGGCCCCTACGGCGGTGCCGTGGGCCACTTCTCGTTCAACGGTGACTGCACCTTCGCCATCCCGATCCGCACCGTGTTCGCCAACGGCGAAAACGCCTATGTGCAGACCTGCGGCGGCAACGTCTATGACTCCAACCCGGAGGACGAATACGAAGAGATTCGGCGCAAGTTTGCCGGCACCAAGAAGGTTCTGGATCAGTTTATTGCGGAGGATGAGGCATGAAGGTCTATATCATCGACAACTACGACTCCTTCACCTACAACCTCTACCAGTATATCGGCGAGATTCTGAGCACCGAACAGCATCAGGGGCGTCTCGACAGTTTCGAGATTGTGGTCAAGCGCAACGATGAAATAACCCTGGCCGATCTGCGTGCCGCCGCGCCGGATCGCATCATTATCTCCCCAGGACCGGGCTCGCCGGAAGACCCGGCCTACTTTGGCGTCTGTGCCGAGGTAATCCGCGAGCTGGGGCCGCAAATCCCGTTGCTCGGCGTGTGCCTCGGCATGCAGGGGATCGTGCACGTATTCGGCGGCAAGGTAGTGAAGGCACCGCTGCCAATGCACGGCAAGATCAGCCCGATTCGTCACACCGCGGAAGGCGTGTTCGCTAACACCCCGGACCAGCTGGAGATCATGCGTTATCACTCGCTGATGGCCGAGGCGGAAAGCCTGCCGGAATGTCTGGACGTGACGGCTGTGGTTGGCGAACTGCCTGTGGACAGTTTCACCGACCATGCCCGCATCCATCAGGGCGGCGACTTCGAGATCATGGGGGTTCGCCACCGTGAACACCCGATCCACGGCATCCAGTTCCACCCGGAATCCTTCGCCACCGAAGGCGGCAAGGAGCTGATCGCCAACTTCCTGTTTCAGGCCTGATACACAGGAGGCGGCCTTTCAGGTCGCCTCAACTCATTCGGGCCCTGCGATAATTTCAACCATTTTCGCAGCATTGAAATAGCGACGAGCTGCTGCATTGACCTGTTCGAGCCCCGCCTCGATATATTCCTGATTGCGAATGATCCACGACTCCATCGTGGTGCCTTCCGCCAACTGCCGCGGCAGCAAGCCAAGAATCGTTTGATCATTATTCAATGCTCGACGCCGCTCGCTCAGAATCGTCCGCTTGGCCAAATCCAGTTCGTGCTGGGTAATACCAAACTCGGCTATACGAGCTACCTCTTCTTTTACAATGTTCGCCAAGCGCTCACCCTGCCCTGCGGTAAAATCTCCGTGGATGCTGACAAAGGCATGGTCACCTGTCGTCGGCACTCGAATGGATGAGCTCAAGTCATATGTGAGCTGCTCCTGTTCACGCAAGCGTTTGCCCAAACGCGAAGCCAGCGGATGCCGACCCAATATATGCTCGACCAGGAAAATTTCCGCATCCTCTTCCGTATCACTATTGGCTGCAAAATAGATGCGCCCAAGATAGTGACCGCCCGTTGAACCAGCATCTACTTCTCGCCGCACAGGTGGCTGATCACGATGCATGGCAAGAATTCGCTGATAGGGTGCCAAACTCATCCAGCTGCCCCAAAGGGTGTCCAGCGTCGCTGTTATCCGTGCTGAATCAAAATCCCCACTCAAGGCGATCTCACCATGCTGAGCACCATAAAAGTCCTGATGAAAACGCACCACATCATCTCGGGTAACTGCGTCAAGAGCCGCGATCATCTCTTCAGGCTCAAGATAGCGCCGGATATCACCTTGAGGATAGTCAGTTTCAGTCTGGCGACGCAGCTCCACAAGGGCCACTTCTGCAGGATTGTCGGACGGTATTTGCAACGCCTGCCTTTGCTGCCGTTTGACCAGTTCGAATTCATGCTGCGGAAACGAGGGCTTCTGCAAAACTTCAGCGATTAACTGCAACAATTCCGCCAGGTTCTCTGCCGGGCTGACAAAGCGTACAACCAGCATGCCGCCCTGAGGTACAACCGAAAACCCCGCTCCCAGCTGATTTGTGCGATCGACTACATCCTGATAACTCCGGTTATGCGTACCCCGCATCAGCAACAAACCGGTCAGCCTGGATACCGCCTGCGTACCCCGCAGGCTGCCCTGGTCTCCAAAGCGCAGATTCAGCTGACCACTTACCATGCCTGAGGTCCCGGGCAGTGGGCGCAAGGCTACTTTCATGCCATTGCTCAATTCATCACGCTGAATACTGTGTTCTATTGATTTGATGTGAGCATTGAATTCATCCAGATCGGGCAGCTCACCCGACAACGTCGTTACAACACCATCGGGAACGGAAGGCTGCGGGCGGGCTATTGAAGCTACCGTTGTGTCTCCATCACTCAACAGGGCACGGACTTTACTCAGCCAACCTCTACCCTCGTTTTCCTGCTCGGTAAGCAGATAGCCCATAACCGGTTTCTTGTTCGCCAGCAGCAACTCAATCTGTGCCTGTACCTGCTGAAGGTCCAGTGCGTCAATCCGGGCTAGTCTCCGTAATTGAAGCTGCCAGTCCCCCAACGCTGCTGACTCAGACAATATGTCTGACAGGCTGGCAGGGTCATTCATGATCAAACCTTTCAGCGAGCGCATACTGGCCTGGGCGCGCGCCAGTTCATCTGCTGTAACCGGCTGCTCAAGCAATGCTTCCAGCTGTGCCGTAAACATCGGCTGTACCACCTGATGTGACTGCCCTTTTGCCAATGTGGCCCCAACCATGAATTGCCCTCCCTGCCGAAACAGCTGCGGCAATGCAAAAACCGACTGCACCTTGCCCGGCACCACCAGTGACCGATAAAGCCTGCCATGGGGCTCACCAGCCAATACATCGGCCAGAACCGCCAGCATCGCGTTGTGCTCATCCAAGCTAGACGGCAACCCATACCCCAGTGCAAACACATTAAGGTTCCCCTGATACACTCGCGCCTTGCCTTGGCCATAATGAAGGCTTGGCAGTTTAGGTACATTAATAGCGTGCGAAGACGGGCTGATTGTCGCAAAGTGCTCAGTAATCGATGCCAGCGCTGGCTCAATCTCAAAGCCACCTGTCAGCACCAGTACCGTATTGTTGGGATGATAGTAGTGTGCATGAAATTGCCGCAGATCTTCGGGAGTCAGTCTGCGCAACTCATCGTAGCGGCCAAGAACGGAACGCCCATAGGCCTGTCCGCTCCAGGCCTGCGCCGACATTTTCGCTCCCAGCATCGCAAGCGGATCATTTTGAGCGCGAGCGATTTCCTGCCTGATCACGTCCAGTTCAGCGCTCATATCTGCCTCAGAGAAGACCGGGCTGACCATGCGCTCAGCTTCCAGGTTCAGAAGAAAATCCAGCTTCGCTTGGTCAGCAGAAAACATGGCAGAATAACGCGTACGGTCAAAGCTCGTCGTGGCGTTGAATTGAATCCCCCGTTCTCGTAACCCAGTCAGAAGTTGCTCCCCGGTGCGCTGTGCAGTCCCCTTGAACATCATGTGCTCAAGAAAGTGTGCCATCCCCCCAAACTGATCAGGATCAGCCAGGCTACCCGTGAGATAAACCAGATCAACATGGATCACTCCTTGGGTCGCATCAGGTGCCAGCAGGATACTCATACCGTTTTCCAGACGGTACTCTGTTATACCCTCCCAACTTTTCATCCGCTCGGGTAACGCTGCAGCCTGTACAGCATGAACAGACAGCGTTAATACAAACAAAGCGATATAACGAAACATTAGTCAGTCCTTATGACAATTATGCAACCTCGGCAGTATCCAAACGGATATCCTCTGTTACCTGCCCATCCTCTAGATGGATAATCCGTGACACCATCGCAACGGTTTCACGACGGTGGGCAATAACCACTCTTGTGATCGACAGCGATTGCAAGTTGCTTACAACGTGTTGTTCACCATGCAAATCCAGATGACTGGTAGCTTCATCCAGCGCAAGGATAACAGGCTGTTTATAAAGAGCTCTGGCCAGTAACAAACGCTGTTTCTGCCCACCGGACAAACCGCTTCCCATTTCGGCAATCAAGGTCTGGTAACCCATTGGCATATTAATAATGGCTTTGTGAATATTGGCTCGCTGCGCTGCTTCTTCAATGCATTCTTGTGTGGCACCAGGCTCAAAACAGGCAATGTTTTCAGCAAGAGAACCCGCCATTAACTGGTCATCTTGCATAACAACACCTACCATTTTTCTTAACGCTGTCGGCCCCAGCTGACGAATGGAAATGCCTCCAATGCGAATATCACCTTCTGTTGGTTCCAGCAAACCCAGCATGAGTTTGAACAGCGTCGATTTACCACAACCGGAACGACCAACCAGAGCGACGGCATCCCCGGCGTCAATTGTCAGTGACAAGTCTTTGATCACCCAGCGTTCGCCTTCCGCATACCGAAAAGACACTCCCCTGAACTCAATGCGCGGGGTAATTCGACTTAGATCCGTTTCCACAACAGCATCCGATTCAGGTGTTTCAAGGGCGATGTCTGCCATACGTTCTGCATGTAATGACAGCATTTTGATTTCGATACCCAAGTCAATCAGTTTACTGGCACGGGAAGTGAACTGGCTTTTGTAAGCGAGGAAAGCCAGTAACATGCCCAGTGTCAGAGTATTGTTTAGAACGGCCAGCCCACCTATATACAGAAGAAGCATACCCTCCAACCCAAAAATCAATGTGTTGCAACCACCAAAAACCAGCAGCATTTTTTGTGTTTTCAGGTCACGGTTTTGTACATCTGTCACCAGATTTTGCCAGGTTGCCAGACGTAAAGGCGCCGAGTTGAACAACTTCAGTGGCTGCACGGCCCGAATGGTTTCAAGAAAATAGGCATTTTCTCGCGTAGCCAGCACGATTCGCTCTTCGGTAGCATTACGCAGGGGCAGATAAAACACCCATCGGAGAAGTACATACAAACCAACTGCTACCAACACAATGGCAGTCAATATTTTGCTGTAAAGGAGCATGAGCCCAAGCGTAATGAGCGCAACCAAAGCATCCAGTACAATCGTGATGGCTCCATTGGCAAGAACAGCTCGAATGGCCTCAAGCGATTGAAAACGAGCAGTGATATCTCCCAAATGCCGCTTTTCGAAAAAAGACCAGGGCAGCCGTAGTAGATGGTGAAAGAAATTACTGGTCCACTGTAACGTCAACTGCTGATTCAGGCGCAGCCCCATCCACCCTCTCGCCATGCGCAAGGCAAAATCAATCACCAATAGCAGGCAGCCGCCTATCACTGCCAACAACAGTAAGTCGTAGTCCGCTGAAACCAGAGCATGGTCTACAACCCACTGAGTAACTTGGGGCGACAATAGAGCAACCACCTCTAATGCCAAAGCCAACATCAGGATGTTCACCAGCGCCCGTTTGAGCCCAAAAACCCGACCCGTCAACTCACGTAAACGCAGACGAGGCTTTTTCTGAGCAGGCTGAAAGGTTCCACTGGGGGATAATTCAAGAGCTACACCGGTAAAGCAGCGGGATACTTCATCCATTTTTAATGATCTACGCCCCACTGCCGGATCAAGGATCATGACTCGCTGCGCGCCCACTTTTTCTAATACCACAAAATGATTGAGATTCCAGTGTAAGATACAGGGCAAGCGGAGTTGCTTCAGTTCATCCAGTTCCAGCCGTACAGGGCGGCACGAAAACTCAAGGGCTTGGGCGTAATGAATAATTTGGGGCAGGCTAGTACCTTTAACCGATATGGAAAAACGCCGCCGTAGGATGGCAAGATCCAAATGTAATTCATAGGCACTCGCGACCATAGCAAGACAGGCCAAGCCGCATTCATGGCTTTCTGATTGGAGAATAGTTTTCATTTATTATGACTGCACTCAAAGAAATATTTTATCCTTCTTTCCCCCTGAAGGACTCTATAAATTAATCTTGCAGTTCGACAACATCATTTAGAGCAAGCTGAAATAGTAGCTCTTGCAAATTACTAGCTGGGAAATCCGAAAATTCAAATATAATATCACCAACCTTACACTGCTTATTTTTAATTATGTAGTCAATAATCTTAACCCCTATACTATCAATATTTATTTTATTACCATTGAGAATTAAAAAACCATCCGGAAAATGATAAATTAAATTTGCATTTAAAATAATAATCTGCGAATATTCGAGCTTATGAAATTTATTATTACCTAATTTTTCAAGAGATATCTTTGAATCCACCCGGTGTTGCCCAATATAATCAGCCATAAACCGCTCAAAAAGTTCCCGGTTTGATAGTAACTCGCCGAACTGATGCCCAAAGCAAACTAAAGAATCTCGACTATCTTCAAAATTATGCAAATTTCTTCGCCCCTCCATTATATTAGGTGCAAATTGCATTAGCCAGTTAAGGTAATCAAAGCCTGTAGGAGCAAAAGTACCTATTGCCAGATGGAATGTTTCCCCATCCATAGGTATAGGATTATGCCACCAGCCACGCGGAACATAGAGAATATCTCCTGCTTCAAGTACTATATCCAAATATATTTCTTCAGGCTCCTTAATACCCTGCATATCTTTGACTTGTTGCATGTACAAAGGCAACTCAAAATTTGGTTTTTTAAGAATCCAACGTTTTCGTCCTTTTATCTGAACAGCAAATACATCTCGAGTGTCCCAATGACAGCGATAAGATGGCTTCGCACTAAAAGCCGCATAGCCACTGGTAATAACTTGTGCGTTTGCAAACTGGGATATTTGCCTGGCAATATGGCTAACAAAAGGCTCATTCTGGATGCGGTTATATACTAAAGTCGCACCTTCCCTCATATATCTATATATTGCTGATTTTACGTATCGGTACTCTATCTTTCCTACATTAATATAGGATTCAACATACTCTTTTTTGGGAACCTCGTAACCATTCATAAGCTTAAAACTACGATCATATGCATCTGCGCGTTCATATATTTCATTGATTTCACTCCATAATATGTCATGACACTTTATCGCCCCCCTTGACAAATACGGCTTCTTGTAAAGATAGTCAGCAATAAAGTCTTTTTGCTCAATTTTAAAATTTATTTTATTCTTTACTGTCATTTATAACCCTGATAATAATATTTTTAACCTTACATTCCAATCAATAATTGATATGCCAATATGATATGCCAATATGATATGAAAATATTAAATAAATGAGATTTTTATCACTCATATATTTGAAGATATAAAATTACAAATCCTTTCTATCTCTAATTAAATTTAAAGCAACCAGCATTCCAATTATTGATGAAAGACCACACCTTAAAGACTGGTTAAAATCTCCGGTAAACACGTAAAAAAAACTTATAAATGAGCATATTAAACTCAATACAATAAATAAATTGCACATTATTTTACTGAGAAAAATATCAGCTTTCATTTCAGTATAAACCCTAAATATTATTCATAATAAAAACACGATTCTATTGAAGCAATAACTAGCATTAAGATATTAAAAATAACTTATTAACCCGGCGGCAGTTTCTGTCGGATAAGTCCTAGCTATGGCGGGGCTCCTAGCCAAGATTGGAAGACCTAAATTTCCGCCGGGTTAATAGTATTTTCACTGACCTATCCCATATTAGAAGAGGGCTTATTCATAATTTAATATTGAGTTCCGTCACCATAGTCACTGCCATCTTGAGATGATTGATACCAATCATATGCTCCTGCAGCTAGGCCAATCGCTGCACCAACTACCGCACCATAAAGCCCTGCTCTAGCACCGTTAACTGCCCCAGTTGCAGCACTTGCTAGCACCCGGCCCGCAGCATAACCAGCGCCTCCAGTGGTTACAGTAGTATCGACAGTGTCAATTGCACTTCCCGAACCTGACACTAAGGTCAACTCTTTCAAACTCAACTCTCTCATAGTCCACTTACACCATTTCTCGGTTATAACTAGAGAAATACAATATCAATATTTTTACTAAGAACCATCCTGCAAATGTAGGGGTAATTCTCCGAAAAAATGATATTAATACAGCCCTCCGAGTTCGACAGACAAACAATTAAACCATTGGTTTTTAAAGATCTATTGAATCCAGTAGAGGCGCGCATATTTGATGTCTGAATTTATTCCCTGTAGTGTGTAACCGCATGATTTAAATTTGTAATGGAGCATTTTCAAACCCCGTCTTTTAAATCAATAAGCTAGCTCGCTAGCTGTCGAACTCGGGAGACCCAATAGTAAATCAAAACCCCAAAATACTGATTTATCAAATAAATCCAGAGATTTATCTATTTTTACAAATTTCATCAATAAAAATAAAATAGAAGGGAAGCATAAGAAAAAAACAATTGTTTTTTATATTTTAAAAAATATTATAAAGGTTCAAATGCATTGTTGTAGTTCGTACCTAATGGATCAGGAGGCATGTCGGCAATCCACCCTTGGACTGGGGTATTTTCATTGAGCCACTCGCCTGCTGCATATCCTCCTGCGAAAGCAGTATTAATATATCCAAGCCCTGGAAATGTCCGAAGTGCAACACTTGCGTTCATTCCTGGCTAAACATTTGTTGGCGGGGCTAACCCTCCAGAAACAACTTTAAGCTGTTGTATAGACAACCCTTTCATTTTTAATCCTCTCAACTCATCATGAAACAATCAACAAAAAAGAAAAAAATATTAAAAAAACACCTATATACTCTATATAATAATCAAACCCACCCATATTTTCATTAGATTCAAAAATTTTATTCATAAAAACTTCCGGCTTATTGGTGCCACCAAAAACTATAAGGGAAAGTCCAAGATAAATAATAGAGGCTTCATAAGATTTTTCATAAAAATATTTTATAGAATTAAATAAAAGCGGCATCGATAAAAAAATCAAAATGATTATAACAAAATATTTTTTCCCAACAACCTTATTAAACCCCTTCATTATAGGAACCACTTAATAATTCCATAATAAAAATATTATATTGCTATTAATAATGATTTTTAAAAACCCATAAGAAGACATTATTAAAAAACAAATCATATTATTATATGATACCTGCACAACCCCACACATACAATGCAACTGTACCACCAACTGTTGCAGCATCCGAAATACCTCTAGCACCTGAAACCAATTCCATTTCCAAAATTGACAAAGTTCTCATTATTATTCCCTATCTTTTTTCCGTTTCATAAAAATAATTTCTAAAATTATTATCGGATCAGGATTGATTAAATATTCTTCTATATTATTCTTATTTTTCATAAAGAAAAATGATATAAATAAGGATCCAATGGTAAAGCAAAAAATCCAAAATAACGATTTCTCAAATAAATCCAGAGAGCTATCTCTTGTTACAAATATAATCACCCCCAAAAATATAAAATAGAAAGGAAGCATAAAGATAAAATAATTTGTTTTTTATTTTTCATTTAAATCAACTATAACAATGGCTTATAATTTCAATCTTAATTAATTACTTCATAGATTAAATTATTTATTATTTATTATTTATTATTTATTATTTATTATTTATTATTTATTATTTATTATCAATAATTTTAATGATTACATTTTTATTTTGGTATCCTACAAATATAAGGGTTGAAATGCCACGTCCCTATGGAAAGCCCTTAGAATAGCAGTACTAAAAGCCAAAATCTTCTCGTAATCGACGCACAGGAGACTTTGCATGGAAAAATCACGTGACTGATATAGCCTGAATCTTAAAAAACTGAATACTACCCATTATCTCTGATACTCAACAATCGATATAATAGATAGGAAATAATCGCACTTTGGTTACATGTAAAGGAATCTTTTTATATCCTTATAAATAATAAATTTCAATAAATAATGAAAACTATCCTATAAAAAGTAGGAAAATATATAAAAACCTACTTAACACCATATTTTTAAAATTCTCTTTCTCCACATTATAATTCTTCATTAAATGGATGCTGTAATTTACAGTCTTAACTTATCGTCCTTCATGACACAGTGATGCCGCGCAATAAGTTCCATGCGTGAGGCCACATTGGCTTTACGTAGCAGAGAGGAAACATGATCCCTGACAGTAAAATCGCTTATGTTAAGCTGAGCAGCTATTTGCTTATTGGTTTTCCCTTTTATAAGCAGTTCGAAAACATCCTGTTCTCTTTTAGTAATTTTCATACAAGTTCCATTGAATTTATTTTTTACATCTTTTCAGTGAATGAATATAAAGGCTCGAGTATCCATTCATAAATTTTGCGCTCTTCTTGAAGAATATCGGCTTCCAATTGCATGCCAGGAAGCAATGGCTTTTGCCTGCCGTAAACTTCTACATGCTGGGATTCAAGCTCTACGGTCACACGGTAATAATTCTCACTTGCTCCTGGATTGCTGCCGCTCTGCAGTGTGCTGGCGATATGAGGCTGAAGTTCATTGATTGAATAGGGACTATTGGCGACGTTGACTACCCGACCTTCTGCCATGCCAAACTTTTGATAAGGAAAAGCTTCATAACGGAGTGTTACTTGCTGACCCGACTGAATAAAGCCTGACTGTCGCGGAGTTATATATAATTGGGCATGCAGCTGGCTACCTGAAGGGATCAAACTCGCCATTAAGGTACTGTTCACTACCCGCTGCCCTGCTTGAACACTTAAACCTGTAATTTGACCATCAAAAGGCGCTTGGATGATTTGCTGAGTACGCAAGTTATTTTCGGCAATTTCCTGCTGCAATAAAGCCATACTCTGATTTGCATCATTCAATTGGCGCTGGTACTGCTCTTCTTGAGTTCTATGCTGGGCGATGAGTGCCAATCGATCATGCTCCAAGCTGACCTGGTTACGTTTAATGGATTGCTTTTGGCTAGACAACGCTAAGCGCTCAGCCTTTGCTTGTTGTAATTCAGAGACCGCTATATGACCTTGTGTACGTAGCCTTTGCATACGTTCCACATTATTTAAAGCCAATTGTTCCCTTTCCTCTATGAGGCGTATCTCTTCCTGAAGCTGGGATTTTTCTATTTCGATAGCGTCAAGACGCATATCCAGGAACTCTTGCTGTCCTAACAGCCGTTCTTTCGATTGTTCAATATCTCGTTTTATCAGTGACTGACGTTGCGACATTTGCTCAGCTAAAAGTGTCTGTACCTCTCCTAAAAGTGAAACGCGCTCATCCGATAGAACAAATAGAGGATCACCTGCCTTGACGCTGTCACCCTCTTTTACGTTTACCTTCAGCACCTGCCCTTGAGTCGGGGCCAGTATTCTCAGCACTCCTTGGTCAGGCACCAAAAGGCCCGGTGCCGCAACCTTTCGGGTATGAGTCCCTTGTAGAAGAAAGGCCAGTACAAGAATTACCAGGAGTAACGCTGACAGGGCTACCCATGCATAATTGACTGGCTGATGGATCAGAACCTGCCCCATATGGGAGGACTGCTGCTCTGCAAGCACTTCATGCCTGAACAGCAGGGTATGCTTTGGATTATTCGGTGCCTCCATGGCGTAACTTCAACATCCCTAAAGCCGTATAAAATATCAAAATAAATGATATGCATTATCATTTCAATTTATACTATAGTCTCGTGCTTCTCTCTTGGTATTTCAGCTTAGATAGTCGTGAACCGCACAACGGTAGTAATATCAAACCTCAATTCACCCTGAACAACATTGGAGCGTTGCAGATGAGCATAACCCTGGCCCCGACCCTGACACTGGCCAACGGTGTCGAGATGCCCCAGCTGGGCCTCGGCACTTGGCCGATGAACGATGCCGAAGCCGCCGAAACGGTTACCACCGCACTGGAACTGGGCTACCGCCTGATCGACACCGCCGAGAACTACCAGAACGAGCGTGGTGTGGGTCTGGGCATTCGCAACGCTTCTGTGCCGCGTGATCAGGTATTCGTAACCACCAAGTTCAACCGCAAGTGGCACGGCTTTGAGGGCGCCAAAGACGCCTGCGAGGCGAGTCTGAAACGGCTGGAGCTGGACTATATCGACCTGCTGCTGATCCATTGGCCCAATCCGGATCAGGATCGTTTCGTGGAAGCCTATCTGGGGCTGCTTAATCTATTGGATCGCGGACTGGTGCGCGCCATCGGCACCTCCAACTTCAAACCGGCTCATCTGCAACGACTGCTGGATCTGGGTCTGAAGCCACACCTGAACCAGATCCAGCTTGACCCCTATCATCGTCGTGATGACCTGATTGCGCTGCACCAGCGCCACGGTATCGTCACCGAGTCCTGGCGCCCACTGGGCTGTGGCAATGCCATGTTGGCAGACCCCGCCATTCTTGCCATCGCGGAGCAGCACCAGCGTACACCCGCCCAGATCGTGCTGCGCTGGGCAGTGCAGCAGGGCTTTGCTACCGCAACCAAGTCATCCAATCCACAGCGCATGGCCGACAACCTGAACATTTTTGACTTCAGCCTGAGTGCCGAAGAGATGTCCAGCTTGAACAGCCTCGGTCGCGATGATCCGGATATGCTGGATGCGGACCAATTCGGGCATTGATATCCGCATGTCCTGCATGGCTCTGTTTAGGTATGCTTGGCGTTCACACTAGATAAATAGGCTATCTCCACATACCGGATAGCCTGTTTCAGGGCCGGGTAGATAACAGACGTGGAACTTCGCCAGCTTAAATACTTCCTGAAAGTCGTCGAGTGCGGCAGCCTGGGCAGAGCCGCTCTGGAGCTGGATATCGGCACTTCAGCCCTGAGCCAGCAAATTTCCAAGCTGGAGAGTGAGCTGGCAACACGTCTGCTGAACCGGACGTCCACCGGTGCCCTGCCCACTAGTGCCGGCATCGCCTTCATGCACCATGCGCAGCTTGCTCTGCGCCAGACAGAGCAAGCGGTTATCGCCGCTCAGAAAGAACGTACCAGCGGGTACGTCAGTATCGGCTTGCCGCCCACCACTGCCACAGTGTTGGCACTGCCACTGATTCAAGCAATGAATGAGCGTTATCCCCACATTCAACTTCACATTGTGGAAACACTCTCCGGTCATTTGGCCAATATGCTGAATGCGCGCCAGCTGGATCTTGCCTTGGTGTTTCATGCAGACAGCGCACATCGTTGGAGTACTCGAGCCCTGCTTGATGAAGACCTGTTTCTGATTGCGTCGCCCTCTGCGGTGGATGCCTGCTTTGAGCTGCAATCTGTCCAAATCAAGGATCTGGCGGACGTTAAACTGATTATGCCCAGCGGGTTGCATGGCTTGCGCACCAACCTGATGGCGGCATTCGAGCGCTTTAACATCCAGCCCAATATCATTATGGAGATTGATGGATTAACCCTGCTGATGGATGCCGTACGTCAAGGTTATGGCGCCACCATTCAGCCCGGGGCTGCAGCTGCGCGCCTTGGCGAGAGCGGACTGCGCATTCGGCGCATCGAAGACAAACATGTCATTCGTCGCAACTTTCTTGTCAGCCTGCCAGACGATGACCTTTCCCCCAGTGCGCTGGCTACACGTGTGGTAATAGCCAAAGTGGCCAAGGATTTGGTGAAAAACAATATCTGGCCCGGTGCACACTGGATCGGATAACCCTATACAAAGTGTTTAATTATTCTAAACACCTACCTGCCAAACCCACCTGTCGACCCTCCGATTGACACAATAGAGTTGCTCCCATGCCCTGAAAAGCCATGCGGCTTCTCATGTCACAGGAGAACTTATGATCGATGTTCTGATAATTGGTGGTGGTAACGCTGCTCTATGCGCCGCCCTAATGGCGCGTGAAGCCGGAGCCAGCGTCATGCTGCTCGAGGCCTCGCCCCGTGAGTGGCGTGGTGGCAACTCGCAGCACACCCGTAATCTCAGATGTATGCACGAAGCCCCCCAGGATGTCCTGGTTGATGCTTACCCGGAAGAAGAGTACTGGCAGGACCTGCTGAAAGTCACCGGCGGCAAGACCAACGAAGAACTGGCACGTCTGGTCATTCGCGAGTCATCAAGCTGTCGTGATTGGATGCGTCAGCACGGCGTTCATTTCCAGCCGCCGCTTTCAGGTGCACTGCATGTTGCACGTACCAACGCCTTTTTCATGGGTGGCGGCAAGGCGCTGGTCAACGCCTATTACCGCAGTGCCGAGCAGCTGGGCGTACAGATTCGTTACGATACTCCGGTTGAAGACCTGGAAATTCGTGATGGACGCTTTGTCGCAGCGTTGGTGCCTGAACGTGAAGTCAACGGCACCCGGTTGGCTGCGGAACGCATTGAAGCCAAAAGCTGCGTACTGGCCGCTGGCGGGTTCGAGTCCAACCGTGAGTGGTTGCGTGAGGCCTGGGGACAGAATGAGCGCGGCGAGTACCCGTCTGACAATTTCCTCATTCGCGGCACCCGCTTCAACAAGGGCACTCTGCTCAAGCGCATGATCGATCTGGGCGCCGATAGCATCGGCGACCCGACGCAGGCACACATGGTCGCCATCGATGCACGTGCTCCCCTCTATGATGGTGGCATCTGCACCCGAATCGACTGCGTATCCCTCGGTGTTGTAGTCAACAAGGAGGGCGAGCGTTTCTACGATGAAGGTGAAGATTTCTGGCCCAAACGTT
The DNA here is from genome assembly GCF_041155135.1 of Marinobacterium sp. BA1. Lineage (NCBI taxonomy): Bacteria > Pseudomonadati > Pseudomonadota > Gammaproteobacteria > Oceanospirillales > Oceanospirillaceae > Marinobacterium > Marinobacterium sp. BA1. Next base: position 3,418,976 of record NZ_BAAFHC010000001.1, on the reverse strand, counting down.
ATGCCATTTGGGGACGCCTGGTCGCTCAGCAGCCCGGTCAAATCGGTTACTCCATTATCGACAGCAAAGCGGTCGGCAACTTCATGCCCCCGGTGTTCCCCGGCAACAAGGCTGATTCACTGGAGGAGCTGGCTGACCAACTCGGTCTGCCTCGTGAAATCTTTATGCGTACCCTTCAGGATTACAACCGGGCCTGCCGCCCCGGCACCTTCAACCATACCGAACTGGATGACTGTGTTACCGAAGGCGTCACTCCGGCCAAAACCCACTGGGCGCGGCCCATCGATACCCCGCCATTTTACGGCTATGCACTCAGACCTGGGGTGACCTTTACCTATCTGGGCCTCAAGACCGATGACACTGCCGCCGTTCGTTTTGACGACCAACCCAGCGACAACCTGTTCGTGGCTGGCGAAATGATGGCGGGCAATGTGCTCGGCAAGGGCTACACCGCTGGGGTAGGCATGTCGATCGGCACGGCTTTTGGCCGCATCGCAGGTCGAAATGCAGCCTTGGCCAGTCTGGGCAGACAACCTGCCTCGGCTGCCTGAATACGTGACCGCTCAAGAATAAGTGAACTTGTCATGAATGCCGAAAGCAACCTGATTCCACTCCTGAATACCGACGAAGAAGAAGTCAACCGACAGCTGCAAATCTGTAACGCCTGTCGTTATTGTGAAGGCTACTGTGCCGTTTTCCCCGCCATGACCCAGCGACTGGAGTTTGGCAAGGCCGATATCCATTATCTGGCCAACCTGTGTCATAACTGCGGCGCTTGTCTGCACGCATGCCAGTATGCTGACCCGCATGAGTTTGGCGTCAATATTCCCAAGTCCATGGCCAAGGTACGTCTGCAAACCTATAGCGATTATGCCTGGCCACGCAAACTGGGGGCGCTCTACCAGCGCAACGGTCTGACACTGGCTTTATCCAGCGCACTCGCACTGGGCCTTTTCCTGGTTCTGACACTGCTGGTCCAGGGCAGCTTGTTCAGCCAGATTGAAGGTGGCGATTTTTATCAGATTTTTCCGCACAACACGCTGGTCGCCATGTTTGGCTCGGTGTTCGGGTTTTCCACCCTGGCGCTGATACTGGGTGTGGTTCACTTCTGGCGCAAGGTTGCTCCGGGGGAGAAACAAGTGCAAGAAGCCGTACCTGCCATGATACAGACCGGCAAGGCGGCGCTGACACTGAAATACCTGGATGGTGGTCACGGTCAGGGATGCAACAATGAGGACGATGCCTTCACTCTGGCACGCCGTCGCTTCCATCACTTGACCTTCTACGGCTTCATGCTCTGCTTTGCGGCCACCTCAGTGGCAACCCTGTACCACTACGTCATGGGCTGGGAGGCACCCTATCCCATTTTCAGTGTGCCGGTCATACTGGGCATCGTTGGAGGCATCGGCCTGCTGATCGGCCCGGCGGGGTTGTTTTACCTGAACTACAAGCGCCATCCGGAGCACGGCGACCAGGCCCAGCGTCCTATGGATCGCGGCTTTATCATGCTGCTGTTTATGATCAGCCTGACCGGACTGCTGCTGCTGGGGTTCAGAGAAACCACACTGATGCCACTCATGCTGGCGCTGCATCTGGGCTTTGTCATGGCCTTCTTCCTGACCATGCCCTACAGCAAATTTGCACATGGCTTCTACCGCTCTGCCGCACTGTTCAAGTCTTACCTTGAAACTCGAAAAAACAATAACTCCAAGCACTGAATAAAAACTGTCACTCGAACAACAGCGAGGATCAAAAAATGAAAATTAAAACAAAACTGGCCGTAGCGACCACCTCACTGCTCATCGGTTTAACCAGCACACCGGTCATGGCAACCGACCCTTTGATTGTCGGCAAAGTCGATTGTATTGCACCAGCGGGCCCCGGCGGCGGCTGGGATTTCACCTGCCGTAGCATCGGTCGCCTGCTGAACAGTTTCACCAACGGCGAGATCACGGTACAAACGTTGAACATGCCAGGCGCAGGTGGTGGCGTCGGATTTGCTCATGTCATCACCAAGCGCAGCGATGATGCCAAGGTACTCGCCGCCGCCAGTACCGCCACAACCGCTCGCCTGGCACAAAACCAGTTCCCGGGCATGAAGTCGGATATGGTGCGCTGGATCGGTGCCATTGGTACAGATCCCGGCATTATTGCCGTGAATCAGACATCAGAGATTGACTCTCTGGAAACACTCATCAGCAAACTGAAACAGGACCCCAGTTCAGTGACGTTTGCCGGTGCCAGTGCCATTGGTGGTTGGGACCACCTCAAGATTCTCATGACCGCACACGCTGCCGGTGTTTCCGACCTGAAGCGCATCAAATACCTCTCCTACAACAATGGTGGTACAGCCGTTACCCAAGTGGTCGGCGGCCATATCGATGTGTTGGTCGGCGTTGCCTCGTCCTCCAAAGGGTTCATTGAATCCGGCGACCTCAAACCACTGGCTGTGTTGGGACGTGACCACTTGAGCCCGCCTTTGGACAAAATCCCGACCTCCTACGAGCTGGGCGTTGATGTAGAAGCCAGCAACTGGCGCGGTTTCTATATGCCCAAAAACGTGTCTGAGAAAGAGTACCAGTGGTGGGTCGACACGCTAAAAGCGGCCAGCCAAACCGATGAGTGGAAAGAGGCCATGGTGCAAAACGGCCTGGAACCGTTCAGTCTGTTCGGTGAAGAGTTTGATCAGTTCGTGAACCAGCAGGTCAATTCTCTGAACCTTATTTCCAAAGACATCGGGATCATCAAATGATAAATCTGGACCGCATTTTGGGTCTGGTATTGCTGACCCTGGCCGTTGCGTACGGCTGGGGCGCATTCAACTTTCCGGTCGCTTTTGCCGGGCCGGAAAGTGTCGGACCCGCAACCTTTCCAAAAATATTGGCATTCATAGTCGGAGCCTGCAGCCTTTACATGCTGGTCAAACCCGACTCTCTGGAAGAAGGTGAAGGTTTCGAGTACAAGGCATTGCCGGAACTACTCCTGGTCCTCGCCGTGCTGGTGCTGTACGTATTCATGATGGAGCCGCTCGGTTTTGTCCTGTCGACAGCGATCATGGTTGCCGTTTTGTGCTGGCGTATGGGGGTTAAGCCGTTGTATGCAGGCGTGACCGGCATTGTCAGCAGCACACTGGTATTTCTGTTATTCCACTTTGGGCTGGCACTGCCGCTGCCCATTGGGCCTTGGGAGGTATAATGGAAACTCTGGGTTTGTTGATGGATGGTTTCAATACGGCTTTGAGCCTTGAAAACTTCTTTTACGCACTACTCGGGTGCTTTATCGGCACTCTTATCGGCGCCTTGCCGGGTCTGGGGCCAGCCAACGGCGTGGCCATCATGATTCCGCTGGCGTTCACGCTCGGCCTGCCACCGGAAACCGCCTTGATCATGCTAACCTCCGTGTACGCTGGGGCGATGTATGGCGGGCGCATCTCCTCAATTCTGCTCAATATCCCGGGCGATGAGCCTGCCATGATGACCTGTCTGGACGGCTATCCGATGGCACGTCAGGGCAAGGCCGCCGAAGCCTTGGCGCTCTCGGCACTGGCCTCGTTTATTGGCAGTTTGGTTGCCACTATCGGCCTTATTTTCCTGGCTCCTGTATTGGCGCGATTCGCACTCAGTTTCGGTGCTGCGGAATACTTTGCTCTCTTTGTACTCGCGTTCGCGACCCTGGGCGGCGTTACAGGCAAGAATCCGGTTAAATCAGCACTGGCCGCCGGTATTGGACTGGCCATCGCGACCGTGGGTATTGACCTTTCCACGGGTACTCAGCGTTATACATTCGATGTACTGGAGCTCTTTGAAGGCATCGACTTCATCGTCGCAATTGTTGGTTTGTTTGCTGTATCCGAGCTGCTGCTGTTTATCGAAGCACATCAGGGGTCCACACCCCGCAGCGAGGTCAAAATGAACCCGCTGCGTCTGAGCTTCGCAAGCGTAGTACAAATACTGCCAACCTCTTTGCGTGGCGGTGTTCTTGGCTTTATCGCCGGCGTTCTGCCGGGTGCCGGTGCATCTCTGGGCAGCTTTGTCAGCTACACGCTGGAAAAACGGATTGTAGGTTCCAAAGGCTATTTCGGTGAGGGAGATCCCCGCGGGATTGCAGCTCCCGAGGCAGGAAATAACGGTGCCGCTTCCGGTGCGCTGGTTCCCATGCTCACGCTGGGCATTCCCGGCAGTGCGACCACCGCGGTTTTGCTGGCCATGCTGGTATCGTTCAATATCACGCCTGGCCCACTGATGTTCACCCAGAATGCCGACATCGTCTGGGGTGTCATCGCAGCGTTGCTGCTGGGTAATATTCTGCTCCTGCTGCTGAATATCCCTTTAGTAGGCATTTTTGTGCGTTTGCTGTCGATACCTCCGCGTTATCTGCTGCCTATCGTCACCATGGTGGCTTTTGTCGGCGTCTACGCCATCAGTCGTTCGGCGTTCGATCTTTGCTTCATGATCGCCTTTGGCGTCATGGGCTACATTTTCCGCAAGGCAGAAATCCCGCTGGTGCCGATTATTCTTGGCATGTTATTGGGGCCCGAAATGGAGAAAAACCTGCGTCATGTAATGCAGATTCACGATGGTGACTGGACCATGCTATGGGACAGCAGTCTGTCTATTGGACTCTGGTGCATCGCGCTTGCGGGACTTATTTTGCCGGCAATTATTGGACCTATTCTCCGGGTTCGTATGCGGCGTACCGCTGACTGAAACATCAACCGATAACCACAGGGGGCCATACAATGCCCCCTTTTTCTTTATGCTGCCGCAGCTACAATCGAGGCCAGACAACACGATTTAACCCACCTTCGTCGCAGCCTTTCGCTTTTGGCCTGTTAATTGCTGTATGCCTCACAGGCAACGGCTAACAGATCGCCAGCTGCACTTTCACAGGGCACGGCTGACGCTCCATGCCGAAAGAGCACCAAAGGTGCACATACCGCGCACGCATCAGCACCATCAGAGTGCGTCGCTTCTGCATGATAGGCAGGTCAGGCTATGACGATGGATTGGAAATCGTATGACCCGAACGGGTATTTTGATGAACTGGTAGGCCGAAATGGCAGCATTCGCCCCCCTGCACGGCAACTGATCCACTACCTTGAGTCCCTTCCTCCTGAAGAGATCGAATCGCGCCGCCAGATGGCAGAGGCCACCATTCAGGAGATGGGTGTCAGCTTCACGGTTTATACCGAGGAAGGCAACATCGACCGTGCCTGGCCGTTCGACATCGTGCCCCGCACCATTTCAGCCAAACAGTGGCGTACCACCGCTGCCGGGCTGGAGCAGCGCCTCAAGGCGCTGAACCTCTTCATCAATGATCTCTACCATGAACAGCAGGTCCTGAAGGACGGCATCATTCCAGCCGAGATCATCACCGAGTCGCGCAACTTTCGACCCGAGTGCATCGGTATCACACCACCACTTGGTGTGTGGGCGCATATCTGCGGTACCGATCTGGTGCGTGACGGTGACGGCGAGTTCTACGTGCTGGAAGACAACCTGCGCGTGCCATCTGGCGTGTCTTACATGCTGGAGAATCGCGCCATCACCAAACGCGTCCTGCCCGAATTGTTCGAGAAGGACGATATCCTGCCCATCGACGGTTACTGTGCCAGCCTGTTCGACATGTTGGCGTCCCTGTCGCCCCGGGATGTCCGCAAGCCCGTCATCGTGGTGTTGACCCCCGGCATCTTCAACTCGGCCTACTTCGAGCACGCATTCCTTGCCCAGCAAATGGGAATCGAGCTGGTAGAAGGGTCAGACCTGATAGTCGGTGACGATGATTGTGTCTATATGAAAACGATCAGCGGCCCTGAGCGGGTAGATGTCATCTATCGCCGTATCGATGATCTGTTTCTGGACCCGTCCGTGTTCAACAAGGACTCCGTACTGGGCGTTCCCGGTTTGATGCGCGCCTGGCAGAAAGGCAAGGTCGCCCTGGCCAATGCGCCCGGTGCCGGCGTGGCCGATGACAAGGTTGTGTACGCCTACGTGCCCGAGATCATCCGCTATTACCTCAACGAAGAACCCATCATCAAGAATGTTGAAACCTTCCTGTGTGACGACCCCGAGCATCGTGCCTACGTGCTGGAGAATCTGGACAAGCTGGTAGTCAAGCCCGCCAATGAGTCCGGTGGCTACGGCATGCTGGTGGGGCCTCACTCCACCAAGAAGGAACAGGCCCAGTTCGCCAAACTGATTCAGGACAACCCACGCAACTACATCGCACAGCCCACGCTGGCACTTTCAACCGCCCCCACGCTGGTCGATAACGGCAGTCTGGAACCGCGTCATCTGGATCTGCGCCCTTTCATCCTGCAGGGACGCGACACCTACGTCACCACCGGAGGACTGACCCGCGTCGCCATGAAGAAGGGCTCACTGGTGGTGAACTCCTCTCAGGGCGGGGGAAGCAAGGATACCTGGATTGTCGATGGGGGGGAGGAATAAGCCATGCTGTCAAAAGTTGCCGAACGTCTTTACTGGGCCGCCCGCTATCTGGAGCGTGTTGAAAACACGGCCCGCCTGGTCAGTGTCTATGACAAGCTGCTGTTCGATTTGCCACGAGAGGTCGATATCAGCTGGTATTCCTTGGTCGAGCTCAACAGTGCCAGTGATCTCTTCAGTGAGCGCTACCGCATTCGTGACGAGCACAACGTGGTCAAGTTCATTCTGGCCGACGATACCAACCCCAGCTCAATGCTGTCGGCGCTGCGCATGTTGCGTGAGAACATCCGCACCAGCCGCGATGTACTGCCGGTGGAAAGCTGGGAACAGATCAACGAGCTCTACCTGTATGCCCAGAACAACATCCGTCTGGGCATCAATCGCAGCAAACGCTACGAATTTCTCGACCAAGTCGTCAGTCGCTGTCAGATGCTGTTCGGCATGCTGTCCGGCACCATGAGCCACGACGCACCTTGGCAGTTCGTCAAGCTGGGGCGTGATCTGGAGCGATCCGATATGACCACGCGCATTCTGGATGCCGGTGCCGCGGCCCTGATCGCGGCCAACGGCGATGCCAGCGTCAACCTGCGTCAGGTGGTCTGGGGTAACGTACTGCGCTCCGCCAGCGCCTATATGAGCTACCGCCGCAGCGTTCGCATGTCGGTCACCGGCCCGGATGTGGCCTGCTACCTGCTGGAAGATGCGCACTTTCCGCGTAGTGTCGAGGCCTGTCTGACCCAACTGGAGATTTCCGCCGGCAAACTGCCGCAGGGGCATCACGTGGTGGAATTGATTCGTGAGATCAATCCCAGCGTCTATCCGATCACAACCGAGGCAGATCTGGGCCCGGCGTTTCGCAGCTTTCTTAACGATCTGCAGATACAGCTCTGCCAGCTCAGCAACCGGATTTCCCAGACCTGGTTTCCTGCCTGAGTCTGCACAGAGGCCCTTATCGTGACCATACGCATAGCGATCAACCACGTTACCGAATACCGCTTTGATCGTCCGGTGAGCCTGTCACCGCATCAACTGAGGCTGCGCCCGGCCCCGCACAGCCGTACCCATATTCACGGCTATACGCTGCGCATCGAGCCGGAAACGCACTTCATCAACTGGCAACAGGACCCGTTCGGAAACCATATCGCTCGTCTGGTCTTCCCGGAGAAAACGACGTCACTGAAGGTTAAGGTCGAGGTGATTGCGGACATGACCGTGATCAACCCATTCGATTTCTTTGTTGAAGAGTATGCCGAACACTATCCGTTCAGTTACGACAAGGCACTGGAAAAAGAGCTTCAGCCCTATCTGGAAGTGACAGAAAACGGACCTCTGTTGAGTAAATGGGTTAAATCAGTATCACGCGAAAAGACGTCCATCATCAATTTCCTGGTCAGCCTGAACCAGCGGCTGGAGCAGGAGATCGACTACGGCATCCGCCTTGAGCCTGGCGTACAGACACCGGAAGAAACTCTGACGCTCAAGAAGGGCTCCTGCCGCGATACCAGCTGGCTGATGGTACAGATTCTGCGCCAGCTGGGACTGGCCGCCCGCTTTGCCTCGGGTTATCTGGTGCAGCTGAAGCAGGATCAGGAGGCACTGGATGGCCCCTCGGGCGCCGCACAGGACTTTACCGACCTGCACGCCTGGTGCGAGGTCTTTATCCCCGGTGCGGGCTGGGTTGGTCTCGATCCAACTTCAGGGCTGTTCGCGGGTGAAGGGCACATACCACTGGCCTGTACCCCGTCTCCCGAGTCAGCCGCACCGATGACCGGCGCGTCTGACACCTGTGAAGTGGAGTTCAGCTACAGCAACAGGGTCACCCGTATTCACGAAGATCCCCGTGTCACCAAACCCTACAGCGATGACCAGTGGGCGGCCATTGACGCGTTGGGCCAGATGATCGACCGGGAGCTGGAGGCCGGTGATGTTCGCCTGACCATGGGGGGCGAGCCGACCTTCGTATCCATTGACGACATGGATTCGGCACAGTGGAACATTGAAGCGCTGGGTGATGACAAGCTCAGCCTGGCCAAGGATCTGCTGCTGCGGCTGCGCCGCCGTTTCGCGCCCAACGGTCTGTTGCACTACGGACAGGGCAAGTGGTACCCCGGTGAGGAGGTCCCGCGCTGGGCGCTGGGCTGTTTCTGGCGCACGGATGGGGAGCCTCTGTGGCACGACACCGAGTTGCTGGCACGCGTTGACCGGGATTATGGCCACGGGCTGGATGAGGCACGCCGCTTCATGCACACCCTGTGTCGCAATCTGGGGCTGCCCTCGCGCTATCTGGTCGAGGCGTTCGAAGACAGCCTCTACTATCTGTGGCAAGAGCAACAACTGCCCGCTAACGTGGACCCGAAAACGTTCGACCTCAAGGACGACATGGAACGTAAGCGTCTGGCACGCCTGCTAAGTCGTGGTCTGGACACGCCCACTGGTATGGTGCTGCCGCTGGGCTGGAACTACAGCACTCAACGCTGGCGCTCAACACCCTGGCCACTGCGCAGCGAACAGCTGACCCTGATTCCGGGAGACTCTCCGCTGGGGTTCCGTCTACCGCTGGGCAGCCTGCCAACGGCGGCAGAAGACGAACTTTACTTTGAGCCCGATGCAGACCCCTTTGCCGAAAAGGCTCCGCTGCCCGGCTATCGTCCTTTTGCCGACATGACGTCGGCGGCACAGCCCAACCCGGCTGACAGCCGCCAGATGATGGATATCCCGGCCGATCAGGAAAGCGACAGCGAGACACCGAGGGTCTGGACCGATGTTCTACGCACGGCACTGTGCATTGAAGCCCGTGAGGGACGTCTGCACCTGTTCCTGCCACCGATCAGTCATCTGGAACATTACGTAGACCTGATCAACCATATCGAACACACTGCGGCCGAACTCAAGCTGCCGGTGGTCATCGAGGGCTATGAGCCGCCGCGTGATCCCCGCCTGCAAAAACTGCTGGTCACACCTGACCCCGGCGTTATCGAGGTGAATATCCACCCGGCCAGCAGCTGGCAGGAGCTGGTGGACAACACGACCGCTCTGTACGAAGAGGCACGCCAGGCCCGACTGGGCACCGAAAAATTCATGCTGGATGGTCGCCACGGCGGTACAGGTGGCGGCAACCACGTCACGCTGGGCGGGGTGACACCCGCCGACAGCCCGTTGCTGCGCCGGCCTGACCTGCTGCGCTCGCTGGTCACCTACTGGCAGCATCATCCCAGCCTGTCGTATCTGTTCTCGGGCATGTTCATCGGCCCGACCAGTCAGGCGCCCCGTGTGGATGAAGGCCGTGACGAAGCCCTTTACGAGCTGGAGATCGCGTTCCAGCAGATGCCGGATGGTCTGGTGGAACAGCCCTGGCTGGTAGACCGGTTGATGCGCAATTTGCTGGTGGACATCACCGGCAACACGCACCGCTCCGAGTTCTGCATCGACAAGCTGTATGCAGCCGGCTCGGCATCGGGTCGTCAGGGCATTCTGGAGTTCCGCGGTTTTGAAATGCCGCCGCATCCACAGATGTCGCTGGTCCAGACTCTGCTACTGCGCGCGCTGGTCGCTCGCTTCTGGAAACAGCCCTACCACAAGCCACTGGTACGCTGGGGAACTGAACTGCACGATCGTTTCATGCTGCCGCACTATGTGTGGTCAGACCTGAAGGACGTGGTCAGGGACCTGCAATATCACGGTCTGCCGTTCCAGCTGGAATGGCTGACGCCGTTCGAGGAGTTCCGCTTCCCTCACTACGGCCGGGTTCAGATCGATGACATGGAGCTAGAGCTGCGCTGGGCGATCGAGCCCTGGCATGTACTGGGCGAGGAAGTGTCCAGCTTTGGCACCGCTCGCTACGTGGACTCGTCAGTGGAACGACTGCAGGTACGCTTGAGCGGCCTGACCGAGGGACGTTATTTGCTGGCCTGCAACGGTCGCCGCGTTCCCCTCAGGGCAACCGGGGTACAGGGCGAATACGTGGCCGGCATCCGCTATCGTGCCTGGAGCCCGCCCTCGGCCCTGCACCCGACCATCGGCGTGCATGCCCCACTGGTGTTTGATGTGATTGATAGCTGGAACGGTCACTCCATCGGTGGCTGCACCTATCACGTCAGCCATCCGGGAGGACGCAGCTACGATACCCAGCCAGTCAACGCCTTCGAGGCCGAGGCGCGTCGGGTCAATCGCTTCCACAATTACGGCTACACGCCGGGCCCTGTTACGCCGCCGCCATTTTACGGCGCTCTGCGTGAATTTTTCCCGCATGATGTGGCACCACGCCCCATGGCACCACCGCTGGAGGAACTGCTGGCCGAGTACCCGCATACTCTCGACCTGAGGCGAAGTTCTTGAACTGTGCAAAAAAACACCTATGATGCCCGCTGACTCCAAGCCAGAGGCCCCTGTACAGTGGCAACCGACAATTTGACTCCGCCGCCGTCGCCTGAACCGCTGCTGCAGTATGCACCGCGGGACGGGCGCTTTGATGAGGCGTTTGCCGCCGACAGCCGTATCCGGCCTCACTGGCAATATGTACTGGATGCCCTGAGCCGGCTTGGCATCGCAGGGTTGCAGAACCGTCAGCACAAAGCACAACGCATCCTGCGTGACGATGGTGCCAACTACAACATGGTGGGCCAGCCCCAGAAAACGCGTGCCTGGGGGCTGGACCCGGTACCGCTGCTGATCGGCAGCGAAGAGTGGAGCCGTATTGAGGCGGGGCTGAGCGAGCGGGCCGAGCTGTTCGATCTGATTCTGCGCGATCTGTATGGTCCGCGTGAACTGATCCGCAACCGTATCCTTCCGGCGGAACTGATTCTGTCTCACAGCGGTTTTTTGCGCGCCTGCCAGGGACTCAACATGCCGGGCGAGCAGCAGCTGATCCTGCATGCGGTGGACATGGTGCGTGGCCCTGACGGCCAGATGCAGGTCGTTGCCGATCGCACTCAGGCTCCAAGTGGTGCCGGCTACGCGCTGGAAAACCGCACCGTGATGTCACGCATCTTGCCAAGCCTGATCCGCGACAGTCAGGTGCATCGCCTTGCCTTGTTCTTTCAGGCGCTTCGACGCAAGCTGAACAGCCTGGCGCCCAATGGCGGCACCCCAAGAGTCGTCATTCTGACCCCCGGGGCCTACAGTGAAACCTATTTCGAGCACACCTACCTGGCCAACTATCTGGGGTATTCGTTGGTACAGGGCGGCGACCTGACCGTACGTGATGGCTTCGTGTGGATGAAGTCACTGGATGGCCTGCACCGCGTAGACGTCATCCTGCGTCGCGTGGATGATATTTGGTGCGATCCGGTCGAGCTGCGCGGCGACTCCCATCTCGGCGTGCCCGGGCTGCTGGAGGCTGTTCGTGCCGGCAATGTGGTGGTTGCAAATCCGCTGGGTTCGGGCATTCTGGAAAATCCGGCCCTGCTCAAGTACATGCCACGCATCAGTGAATTTTTCCTCGGTCATCCACTCACCCTGCCCAGTGCCCGCACCTGGTGGCTGGGTGATCCAGCCGACCGTGAGTATGTTCTGACCCACCTGCCGGAATTGATCATCAAACCCACCAGCCGCCGCCCCGGACAGCAAAGCGTGTATGGAGCACAGCTGGATGAAAAGGGACTGGCACACTGGCACCGGGAGCTGACGCGCAATCCGGCCCAGTGGGTTGCGCAGGAAGCCAACCTGCCGTCGACATCACCAACCCTTCAAAGAGGTGGGCTGCGCCCCAGCCCAACGGTACTGCGCGGCTTTGCCGTAGCCGACGAAGGTTCCTACACCGTGATGTCCGGTGGTCTGACGCGAGTGGCCAGCTCTGACCGACAGATGGTGGTCAGCAATCAGCTCGGTGCCACCAGCAAGGACACCTGGGTACTGGCTTCTGAGCCTCAGCGCCTGACCACGCTGCGAGAGCAGCAAACCTCTCTGCTCAGCGGCGAACAGAGCAGCGATCTGCCCAGCCGTGTGGTTGAAAACCTGTTCTGGATGGGACGCTACTCAGAACGCGCCGAGTCAGCCACGCGGCTGCTGCGTACCACCTTCATGCAGCTGAACAGCGCCAGCACTCTGCCGGACAGCGTGCGACACCAGCTGTTGCAAAGCGTGACCGAAGTCACGGGCACACAGCCTGGTTTCAGCCCACAGGACCCACAGACCTTCGATGACCCTGAAACCGAGCTGCTCAACGTCATTCTCGACAGCGGCCGCTTCGGCAGCGTCTGCAGCAACGTACAGGCCATGCTCAGCTGTACAGAAGAGGCCCGCGAAATGCTGTCCGGTGATACCCACCGAGTCCTGAGCGACTTGAGGGACACCCTCAATGATCTGCCGGCTCAGCTGCAACCGGATAGTCTGGCAGCCCCTGAAGAAGCCTTGGACCCGCTGATTACCAGCCTGCTCGCTCTCTCAGGCCTGAGTCAGGAAAGCATGATTCGTGGCTTTGGCTGGCGCTTCCTCGAAATGGGCCGACGCCTGGAGCGCACCCTGCAAACCACCCTGCTGCTGCGCGCCCTGCTGGTGCCGGTACTGGACGACGATGCCGAAGAACAGCTGCTTGAAGCCGCCCTCATGTGCGGCGAAGTGCTGGTCACCTACCGTCGCCGCTACCGCAGTCAGCCCGAGCTGCGCAACGCCCTGGTGCTTCTCCTGCTTGATCGCAGCAACCCGCGCTCGCTGCAGTATCAGCTGGACCAGCTGACTCAGCATCTGTACGAGTTGCAGGGTGGCGCCTCAACGTCTCTGCTGAGCGAAGAGCGCCGCACATTGCTGGAGGCCCGTACCCTGCTGCAGCTGTCCCGTGCCGAGCAACTGGCCGAGCTGGATGATCAGGGACAGCGCCAGGCACTGGATACACTGCTCAGCCAGCTGTTTGAGCGCCTGACGGCAACCGCCACCCTGATTGCCGGCCATTACTTTGAGCATCAGCGCAATCCGCAGCAGCTGGTAAATACCCGATGGGGTGACGAGGAATGATCTACCGTATCCGCCACATCACGCGCTATACCTATGAGCAGCCGGTCAGCCAATGTTTCAACAAGGCGCACCTGCTGCCGCGCAATACGCCCTCCCAGCGCTGTCTGGACAGCCGTATTGAAGTGACGCCCAAGACAGGCTGGCTGCGCGAACACCTGGACTATTTTGGCAATCGCTACTGCTATTTCATGCTGCAGGAACCGCACAAGCTGCTCGAAATCGACATCACCAGCCGCATCGACGTGAACCCGGGACAGCCGGAAAGTGCGCTGGACCTGGGTTGCAGCATCAGCGAGGCCCGTGCCCGCATCGATCTGGCCGCTGACGAAGAGACCCTGCTGGCGCGGGAATTCCTGCTGGATTCGCCCATGATCCGCGCCAGCAAACAACTGCGTGAGTATGCAGCACCGAGCTTTTCCACCGAACGCACCCTGCTCTCGGCCGTTCGCGAGCTGACCCAGCGCATCTACGAGGACTTCACCTACGACCCGGAGTTTTCCACAATCGCCACGCCACTGCATGATGTGCTGAGACACAAACGCGGCGTCTGCCAGGACTTCGCACATCTGGCGATCGGTTGCCTGCGCGCGCTGGGCTTCCCGGCCCGCTATGTCAGCGGCTATCTGGAAACACTGCCGCCGCCCGGTCAGGAAAAGCTGGTGGGGGCCGATGCCTCTCATGCCTGGTTTGCCGTGTATTCGCCGGGTGACGGCTGGTTCGAGTTTGACCCCACCAATAACAACATGCCCGCCGGCCAGCATATCGTGACCGCCTGGGGTCGCGACTATGCGGACGTTACGCCGCTGCGCGGCATCATATTTGACGGTGGCGGTGAACAGACACTGGAGGTTTCAGTGGATGTTGCTCGGCTGCAGGGCTGATCACCCGTCAACCCTTTACCGAGGCAGGGTGGGCTTCTCATAAGCCTGATCCTGCCGTTGATCCTGCTGAAATCCGGCCCAGCCAGCCGCTACTGGCACAACCCCGGCCCAGACCGGCCAGTCCATATCCGCCTCATCGTCAGCAACGCCTGCGGCACGAACCTTCATTGACGCCTCATCCAGCCTGATCCGGAGCACCCCAGTTGCCTGCACTTCGCTGTCTGTTACCGGCCGAAGCTGAGGCCAGCGCCCTGGGCTGATCTTGTTGATGAAACGCTCAAAGTGATGCCGCTTCTCAGCCGGGTCCGTCACCGCTTCCGGCACACCATATACCATCACCGAACGATAGTTCACTGAGTGGTGAAACGCTGAACGCGCCAACACCAGCCCATCCAGAGTTGCCAGCGTAACGCAAACTTTCTGTGCCTCGGTTTCACAGCCATGGATATTGGCTGCTCGGCTGTGGCCATGCCAATACAGGTAGTCACCCTCACGCCAGTGACAGGTCGGAATGACACGCACCTGTCCGTCAAGCTGAAACCCCACGAAGCACAACAGCGACTGATCAATGAAATCCAACATGTTTTGCCGGTCACTGACCGCCCGTTTGGCTCCGCGTTTGATACGTGTCAGCTCTGTCGCCGAAAGCGTTCCCGTTGAAGTGTGTGACATCGCATGACTCCTGTGTCCAAGGCAGATCCGAAGACCTGCCAAAAATGGTTTGAAGACACACTCTAGCGGCATCAGGTATTCTTAAAAATATCCAGTTCTTGATTATTTATACATACCAGATGAGCACTTCGGGCAATACTCGCAGCGGCCATATCCCATTCTCGCTGGAGCCAGGCGAGGGACCGTTCTACCGGCAGTTGATGGAGCAAATTCAACAGGCCATCAACCAGGGTCTTCTGCAGCCAGGTGACCGGTTGCCTGGCAGTCGTGCCATGGCACACATGTTGGGTGTTTCCCGCAGCACCCTGGTCAGCACCTACGAACGGTTGATTGCCGAGGGCATACTGATCAGTCGCCCCAAAAGTGGTGTGTTCGTGGCAGACCAGCCACAAACCGCCATTGCGTTACCGCGATCTGTAGTAACTCAGCCGTCAGAACTGTTGCTGGCATTCGATTCCGGTGCTGACCCAAGTGTGTTTCCCCACAAAAGTTGGCAAAAAAGCCTGCGTGCCAGTTGGCGCAAGCCCGACCCTCGTATACTCGAGGATGCTTACCCCTTTGGATATCCCGGGCTGCAACAGGCGATTGCCGATTACCTGTATCAGCTACGCGGGCTGCAATGCAGCCCCGAGCAGGTTCTGATAACAGCCGGCAACCGTGATTCACTGACATTACTGCGTCATGCCTTCAGATTGATCAGCCCTGCCAGCCAATGGCTGACCGAAAACCCATCCTACCCCCCCATCCGCCGCCTGCTGGCAAACTGGGCGACCAACGATCAGGCTCGTTTCTTGTTACCGCAGGACGCTGAAGGCTGCATGCTGCCATCGCTTGATGCTCAGGCGGCACCACCCATAGTGGTACTGACCCCCAACCGTCAGTACCCTTCGGGCATTGCTCTTGGATCGCAGCGGCGCCAGCAGTGGCTGCAACGTTTACAAGAGCAGTCTATCTGGGTGGTCGAAGATGACTATGACAATGATTTTTGCTTTCAAGGCCGCACCGGCGTACCGCTTATGCAGGCTGACCGCTCGGAGCGTGTGTTTTTTGTCGGCAGCCTGTCCAAAGTGCTGTTTCGAGGACTCAGGCTGGGATTCATAGTTGCCCCTCGTACTCATGTGCCTGCATTAAGGCAGAGCCGCATACAACTTGGCGGGGCTGCTGCATTGCCGACACAGCCGGTTGTGGCCGAGTTCATGAACAGCGGTGAGTTTGGCCGTCATATCAATCGCATGCGTCGTCATTATCGACACAAACGAGATCACCTGCTGACTCTGTTGGAACAGTACCTCTCTTGCTGGTTTGAATGGCAGGTACCGCAGGGTGGCATGCATTTGATTATTCGCTTCACCTCAGAGACAACAACCCGATTACATGCACTGCTGGGCGATGGCCCCCTCGATCAGCAGTTGGCCACACAACTCCGACAGGATGGCATCAAACTGGAGCCCCTTTCCACATACTATGCAGCCTGGGAAGAACAGCTGCTTCAGCAACCGGATGACGCATTGATACCAACGGCAGGCTTTATTCTAGGCTACACCCGCCCTGATGAAGACAACATGCGAACTCTGTTGCACACTCTGGCTACCCGACTGAGCGCAGTACTGGATTAATACGCCCAAACTGGCTAAGGTGGGTGGAAAGTAACCATGGCTGCAAGGCATGCTCAACGGTTCAATGCATAAACATCAATGGCGACTCTCGATCGGCCAACACTGGTCGCGCAGTATCCGTGGTATCGCCATCCCCCCTCCCCGCGTCAATGGACAGATCTGATCTGGCCACGCTTGCTCACATCTCCACTTTTTTCGGCTAAGCCATTGGCTCGGCATCATATGCCGGCTGCTCTTGGCCCCTGTGTGGCTGGCCAGATCACTCACCCAAGGTTTCATTTTTCACCTGACATGAGTTGTCTGCCTTATGAACGCTGCAATCAAGAACACCCGGCGAACCATGACCGCCGGCGAAGCCATGATCGAATCCGCCATGGCCAATGGCGTCGACACCCTATTCGGTATACCCGGTGCCCAGATCTACCCGCTGTTTGACGGTATCCACAAACAGGGGCTGAATTTGATCGTGCCACGCCACGAACAGAGCGCCGCCTACATGGCCATGGGCTATGCCAAATCCACCGGCAAAACCGGCACCTTCGCCGTGGTGCCCGGCCCCGGTATTCTCAACACCACTGCCGCTCTGTGCACCGCCATGGGCAACTGCAGCCCGGTGGTGGGTTTGACCGGTCAGGTGCCATCGTCTTTCCTGGGTCGGGGCCGAGGCCACTTGCATGAACTCAAGGATCAGGCCGGCACGCTGAAATCGATCATCAAAGACGCCTTCAGCATCCAACAAGCGAAAGACACGGCTGCGGTAATGAATCAGGCCTACCAGACCGCTCGCAGCGGCCGGCCGGGACCGGTTACCGTTGAGATGTGTTGGGATACCATGGCCACCGAGTCCGAATTTGAATCGCTGACACTGGCCCCAGTCGACGACGCGCTGCCCGAGATCAATCCGGATGCCCTCAAATCCGCCACCGAGATGATTGCCGGTGCCCGCAGGCCGATGATCATGTGTGGTGCCGGTGCGCTGCATGCCTCCGAGGAAGTAACCGCCTTGGCCGAACTGCTCAATGCACCGGTCACGGCTTTTCGCAGTGGTCGCGGCGTAGTCGCTGAAGACCATCCTCTGGGCCTGTCAGCAGTGGCCGCACGCCAGCTCTGGGATGACTGCGACCTGCTGATCGGCATCGGCTCCCGTCTGGAGATGCCCTACCTGCGCTGGGGTAACTACATGACGTACGAGCGCAAGCCGAGCAGTGGCCCCAAGCTGATCCGTATCGATATCGATCCTGAGCAAATGAGTATCTTCGAGCCAGACGTCGGGATTGTGGGAGACTCGGCACAGGCGTGCCGAATTCTGCATGATCTGTTGCTGGATAAGGTGTCACCCGATGAAAATCGTCTGGACGAGATTGCCCGGGCCAAGGTGATGGCCCGGGACGCGCTGCAAGGCGTACAACCGCAGATGGCTTATCTCGATGTGATCCGGCAGGTGCTGCCACGCGACGGTTTTTACGTGCCTGAACTGTCACAGATGGGCTTCACCAGCTGGGTCGGCGGCTTGCCGGTACTCAAGCCACGCACCTACGTTGAAGGCGGCTATCAAGGGACCTTGGGCTACGGCTTCCCTACCGCGCTGGGGGTGAAAGTGGCCAACCCGGACAAGGCCGTGGTCTCCGTCAGCGGTGATGGCGGTTTCATGTTCGGCGTGCAGGAACTGATGACCGCCGCCGAGTTCAATATCGGACTGGTCAGCATCGTGGTTAACAATCGCTCCTACGGCAATGTGCGCCGCGATCAGCAAATGGGGTTTGGCAGCCGCTTCAGCGGCTCCGAGTTAAAGACACCGGACTTCGTCAAGTTGGCGGATAGTTTCGGGGTGCGTGGCTACCGTGTCGACAGCCCTCAGGCGCTCAAGCTCGTGCTGGAAAAGTGCATCGAACTGAACCAGCCCTGCCTGATCGAGATCCAGTCCGAACGCGGCCTTGAGAGTTCACCCTGGCCGTTTATTCATCCGCAGGGACGCCTGGCTGTGGAGTGATACGCGGGCGCCCTGTCCCGTACCGGCAGGGCGTGCCATGCCTCGATCACACTGCAACAGGTAGACTGAGACCTGCGCTATTCGTCGTCATAGCCCTTAAGCAATCGGCGCAAATACCAGAACAGTCCCACTGCCAACAACGGCACCAGCAGGCTCAGCCCCAGCGACAGCTGGCGTTCCAGTTCGGTATCACCCAGGATGTTTCTCAGCGTACGGTCGATCAGGTCGAAGGCGTAGTAGGTCACCACGATCACGGTGAAGCTTTCCAGTTTGGCCTGCATGCGGATCTGACGACGGGCACGCTTGTTCAGCCCTTCCAGCAGGTCCTTGTTCTGCCCCTCGATGGAGAGATCCACCTGAGAGCGGACCAGGTCGGTGGAACGGGCGATTCGCTTCGACAGCCGTTCAATACGTTCACCGGTCGCCTTGCAGGTACGCCGGGCCGGGTCCAGCCGCCGATCCATGAACTGCTCGATGGTCTGAATCCCCTCCAGCCGTTCCTCGCGCAGCTCTTCGATGCGACTGTACATCAGGGCAAAATAGGCTTCTGAAGCCGCCAGACGGTTGGCACTGCGGGCGGACAGATCCTCCACCCGCGCCGCCTGCTGCATCAGCTGGTGTATCAGCTCTGCCGGTTCACGGCGTGCTTCGGCAATCGAGGCCACGGTTTCCGCCAGTGCCTGATCCAGCGCGGTCACCTCGGGCATCACCTCATTGCTCAAGGGCAGTCCCAGCAATGCCATATGCCGGTAGGTGTCGATTTCACAAATACGCTGCAACAGCCGCCCACAGCGGTAGTCGATCATCTTCGGCTGCTGCAGCACCAGCACACGACTCATGCGACTGTCAGAACGTTCACGGAAGTCAGTGAACACCTGTCCCGCCGCCCCCATCACCGAGGAACCGGACACCTGGTGATCGTTGAAGTGCTGCTCCAGCAACGGCTCCGGATCAGTTCCCACATCGGGTTGGCAGATCACCTCCACGCCACAGAGATAGGCTCCCGGCAGCTGTTCGCGTTCTTCATCGGTGAAGGCGGGAGGTTCTGTGGTTGCCAGCGCATAGAGGGTCAGACTGTAAAATTCGCCATGCGGTTCAAAACGCAACGCCCAGCGGTCATTCCGCGTGAAGAAAAAGCCTTCGCTATTCTGCGGCAGCGGCAGGCCTTTCAGGCTGGCCAGCTGTCGCACACTGCGGTTCACCGCTTCCTCTGCCACACCCTCGTACAGAATTGCCTGGTGACACAGCGCCAGTGGGCCGCTGAGTTTATGAAACGGGCGCGCATGGACTTCAGCAACGATTTGGTCACGCAGTGAATGGTCGTGCATACTGGCGAAGCTCCCGGACAGCAGGGTGAAAGTGTTAACAGGCAGCATACCAGACACGGATTAAGGAGTTATGCACGGATGTCTTTGGATGAAACGCACACCCTGCAAGACTGAGCACCAGGTTATACACGGGTCCCTCCAGCCAAAACTAGACACTTGGTCTAATTATTCCGATAATTCGTGCATCCGTTACAGAACGAGCCCACATGAATTTGACAACACCCGAACGCCCGGCACGCCGCCGCGGCCGGCCACCCAAGAACAGCGCCCGCCCCTACTCCGAAGTGCGCCAGGCACTGGTTCAGTCGGGGCTTGCCATGCTGACCGAGAAGGGCTACAGCTCCGTCGGTATCGACGAGATCCTGCGTTCTGTCGATGTCCCCAAGGGGTCCTTCTACCACTACTTCAAGAGTAAGGAAGAGTTCGGCCAGGAGCTGATCGGCGCCTACGGTCAATATTTTGCCCGCAAGCTGGACCGCTTTCTGCTGGATGACGCCTTTGCACCGCTGCAACGCATCCGCAACTTCGTGCAGGATGCCAGCGAGGGCATGACACGCCACCAGTTCCGACGCGGCTGCCTGATCGGCAACCTGGGCCAGGAAATGAGCCTGCTGCCGGAGTCCTTCCGGGGACAACTGAAAGCGGTGTTCGAGGACTGGCAACAGAGAACAGCGGACTGCCTGAGAGCGGCTCAGGCATGTGGCGAGCTATCGACCGCTCAGGACTGCGACCAGCTGGCCGAGTGGTTCTGGATCGGTTGGGAAGGCGCAGTACTCAGAGCCAAGCTGGAGGCGTCACCCGAACCCTTGCAGCGCTTTGCCAGCGGCTTTTTCCAGCTGCTGCAGCCTGATACCGATTAAGCCGTCACTGACTCAGTTCCACTTTGAAGGGCCGCTGACAGAATTTTGCGAGAGACTGGCCATGCTCTTCCATTTCGCTGCGCGCTCTTTTGCGCATCAGGATGACCCGTTGTCCATCGTCCATGATCACAACCAGGCTGAAACCATGTCGCTCGAGAAAGGTTTTAGTCACGCAAAAACCCGCAATCCGATCCAGCGGCAACTCTGACCGCGCAATGGGATACAGGCTACTGAGATGATGCGTCAACGTCCCCTTGTTCTTGTCGATCAGCAGGTAGTGACGCACACATAAGCCATGCAAGGCCAGAGTCGCTACCAGGGCCCAGCTCAGGATAACCGGAAACTCACTGGAGAGGCCCAGATACACCATCAGCAGTGCCGCCAGCATGAATGGAATCGCGACAATCCGGAGTTTACGCGTCAGAACAAGCTTACCGATATTAGGTGACGACGACGTCCAGGCACTCATCCTAGGCCCCTCCCTTGTTCGCAAGCAGGCTCAAGATCACACCCAACACAAGAAAGACCGGGAAAGGCAGTGCCAGCTTGAGAAATATCCGCTGATCCCAAACAGAAGCGTATTTCATCTGGGCGTCCGTGATGGAGGCACTGGATTCGTACTCAGCTCTGCTGTCAGCCAAGGGAGATTTGGAGCCGTGAGCGACCTTTTCAGGGTCTGCATCGTTAAGTGAGCCTGTTTCCCGTTGGCTTTGAAGTTCAATTTCTTCTGGCCACTGGGACACGCGATCAAACGCGGGTACAGCGAAATACTGGTGAATGAATCTTGCCAGCTGACGCGTCTCTTCGAGGCTGCCAATGGTGTATTTTTGACCGGCAATCTCAAGCAGGCAGCCTTCCGAGAGTTCCGCTATGGGCGCGACCACCGCACGCTGGTTTGCCAGCGCCCCTTGCGACTGCACGGATCTGCCAAGCCCCCACCAGGACTTTTCAAGTTGTATCGCACGACCGGCAGCGTCCAGCACCAGGTGTCGTCGTACACCCAACGCAAGAGCCGTAAAGAAGATGAGAAAAACGGAAGTACCGATGTAGAGAACCTGCTCGATACCATCAAGCACGACCGACATCAGCAAGGATCCCAGCAAACAGACCAGCGCAATAACACCCCAGATAATCCACTTCACTTGGCCTGAGGTTCTGAAATAGAACTGGTTGTCAGACGTTCGCTTCAGGTGCATTCGAGCACCCTTGCTTAACGCGAGATAGTCCGCCTGTTGCGACATAGCCCTTCCCTGAGTCATTGATGGTCACATTCTGGCCGAGAATCTTAACACGGGATCGCCCTGTCAATTCACAGGCCTGATTGATCTCCTCAATGTCAGCAGGCGATGACTGAAGCGACTGGCTTTATAGATCGCGATCTGTCCCCGGACTCATCCAGCAATGCTCGCAGCGACTGACATATCCACCAAAAATGAAGATCACCAGGCGCATCCTGCCCCTGGTGAATCAACTCAGCGCGGCTGGCGACCGAGGTTGTAGAACTCGGCATTCGGGCGCATGCTGGTCACGTTGGCCATACGGTTCGACAGGCCGAAGAAGGATGATATCGCCGCGATATCCCAGATATCGTCCTCGTCAAAACCCTGCGCCTTGAGAGCCGCAAAGTCCTCTTCAGCCACCGCGTAAGCCTGCATCGACACCTTGACGGCGAAATCCAGCATCGCCTTCTGACGTTCGGTGATATCAGCCTTGCGATAGTTGACCGCCACCTGATCGGCAATCAGCGGGTCCTTGGCCCGTATCCGCAGGATGGCCCCGTGGGCCACCACGCAGTACTGGCACTGGTTCAGGTTGCTGGTCGCCACCACGATCATTTCACGCTCGGCAATCGTCAGATTGCCCGGCTTTTCCATCAAGGCATCATGGTAGGCAAAGAAGGCACGAAACTCCTCCGGCCGATGTGCCAACACCAGAAACACGTTAGGAACAAAACCGGCCTTTTCCTGCACCGCCAGAATCCGTTCACGGATATCTTCCGGCATATCAGACAGCTCCGGCACCGGGAAACGGCTGATGGCCTGTTGTTTCACTTCACTCATTACGACTCTCCTGATTGTCGGGACTCTCATCCCTGATCATTACTCGCCGGCAACCGGCACCACGATGCGGCCGCGGATCTGGCCTTTCATCATCAGCGCGGCCTGATCAATCACCTGCTCGAAAGGCACATCGGTGATCAGGTTTTCCAGCTTGTTGATATCCAGGTCCTGTGCCAAACGCTGCCAGGCTTCCAGACGTTCGGCCTTGGGAGCCATCACGCTGTCAACACCGACCAGCGTCACGCCACGCAGAATGAACGGCGCCACTGTGGCCGGGAAGCCCATACCGGCCGCCAGTCCACAGGCCGCCACCACACCACGGTATTTCATCGCAGCACAGACGTTGGCCAGCACCTGGCCACCGGCCACGTCGATGGCACCGGCCCACTGCTCTTTCGCCAGAGGACGGCCTTTCTCGCTGTACTCGGCACGGTCTACGATGCTGGATGCTCCCAGCATTTTGAGGAAGTCAGTTTCTTCCGGGCGACCGGTCATGGCCGCCACGTCGTAACCCAACTTGGCCAGAACCGCCACGGCCACACTGCCGACGCCGCCAGCGGCACCGGTGACCAGGATCGGGCCATCTTCAGGTTTCACGCCCTGTTTCTCCAGCGCCAGCACACAGAGCATCGCCGTGTAGCCGGCAGTCCCCAGCCCCATCGCCTGACGCTCAGTAAACGGCGCCTGCAGCGGGATCAGCCAGTCGCCCGGCACACGGACTTTCTCGGCCAAACCGCCCCAGTGCTTCTCGCCCACGCCCCAGCCGTTCAGGACCACATGATCACCTGGCTTGAAATCCGGGTTGTCAGACGATTCGACCACGCCGGCAAAGTCAATGCCCGGCACCATCGGGTAGGACTTGGCGATCGGCGCACTGCCGGTCAGCGCCAGCGCGTCCTTGTAGTTCATGGTGGAATACGCCACCCGCACGGTCACGTCACCCTCGGGCAACTGGGCATCATCCAGTTCCTTGAAGGCAACGGTCTGCTGGTCTTCTGCCTTGTCGAGTACGATCGCTTTGAACATAGATCCTCCTGCGGATTGAGCATTTCGGCCGGGCGGCCATAATTAGACGACTGTCTAATTAATGCCAGTAATCAGTCTTGCTGTCCACCTATTTTGGACACTTTCATGCGATTGTGCATAACCGATGTTGACGATTTTGGATGTTTGCACTAATTTCTGTAATGACAGAAATAAATGAAAGGCACCATCATGCAGCTCAGTCCGACCATGCAAACCTTTATTCTTCACTGGGGAGAGATGGGCTCTCGCTGGGGGGTGAACCGTACCGTGGCACAGATTCATGCGCTGCTCTATTTGGCTGGCGAACCCCTGACAGCTGAAACCATTACCGAAACGCTGGGCGTGGCACGCTCGAATGTGAGTACCAGCCTGCGAGAGCTGCAGTCCTGGGGACTGGTTCATACCTCTCAGAAGCTGGGCGACCGACGCGACTTTTTCGCCTCTCAGCAGGATGTGTGGGATATCTTCATGACCATCATGGAAGGCCGCAAGCAACGCGAGCTGGACCCGACGCTGACCACCCTGCGCAGCTGCTCGGTTGAAGGCAAGGAAGACAGCGAAACACCCGCCGAGGTACAGGCTCGTATCGATGACACCCTTGAGTTTCTGGAGCAGCTGATCAAGTGGTATGGCCAGATGAAATCGGTCGACCGCAATACGCTGATCAAGCTGATGAAACTGGGTGCCCGTGTGCAGAGCCTGATGGGCAAGTAAAAAATTTACCCGTTTATTTCTGTTTTGACAGAAATAACAAAAACCACTACGCAACGGATCTGCACTGGAGGTACCTCATGCGTGTACTGCTGACCGGCGCCACCGGCTTTATTGGCCAACACCTGCACCGCGCATTGTTGGCAGAGGGACATGAAGTGGTCGCCTGCTCCCGTCAGCACCCTGACCTGCCGTGCTTGGACTTTTTCCCCTGTGATTTTTCACACGACCTGAGTCCCGAGGACTGGCTTTCCCGTCTGAGCGGCCTGGATGCTGTCATTAATGCAGTGGGCATTATTCGGGAGCGCTCGGGCCAGCGTTTTAATGCCCTGCATACGCAGGCCCCCAAGGCCTTGTTCGGCGCCTGTGCTCAAAAGGGCATCACCCGGGTCATTCAGATTTCGGCATTGGGAGCTGATGAGCAGGCCGAAACCACCTACCATCTGAGCAAGCGGGCGGCCGATGACTTTTTGGCCCAGCAACCACTGAACTGGCTGATTCTACGCCCTTCTCTGGTGTACGGACCCGGCTCTGCCAGCAGTGAACTGTTTGCCGGCCTTGCCGCACTGCCGCTCACGCCTCTGATCGGTGACGGGCAACAACCAGTGCAGCCAATTCATATCGATGATCTGGTCAAAGCGGTGCTGACCGCCCTTACTAACCAGGCGCCTTCTCGGCAACGGATCGATTGTGTCGGCCCCACAGCCCTGAGTTTCAAAGACTGGCTCAACGGCTGGCGCCAGTGGCTGGGTAAAGTCACCGCTCCATCGATACGAGTACCCTTCATCCTCGCCCAGTCAGGTGCCCGTGTGTGTGCGCCCTTCAGCCGCCTGCCGGTGGATACAGAGAGCTTGCAGATGCTGCAACGGGGTAATACGGCCCCGGTCGAACCCTTTAAGCAGGTATTTGGATTTACGCCTCAGCCATTCGAGCACAGCATCGAACAGACGCCAGCCAGTCGTGCCGAGCGCCAGCAGGCCGGGTTATTCTTCCTCTGGCCATTACTGCGCTTGAGCCTGGCCTTCATGTGGATCTGGACCGGGATGACCTCGGCCCTTTGGTACCCAGTGGATGAGAGCTATCAGATGCTCGCTGCAGTAGGCCTGTCAGGTGTCGCCTTGCCCATCGCCCTCTACGCTGCTGCGCTACTGGATACGCTGCTGGGATTGGCGCTGCTGCTGAATTATCGGCTTCGGCTCGTGCTGCTGACCCAAGTCGCCATGGTGCTCGGGTATAGCCTGATCCTCACCTTTTGCCTGCCCGAATTCTGGCTTCACCCTTTCGGCCCAATCAGTAAAAACCTGCCACTGATTGCCGCCAGCTTGATGCTGTACGTTCGCGAAGGAGACGCACAATGAGTATCTATTTAATCCTGAAATCAGCCCATATCCTCAGCGCCTTTTTGCTGTTCGGCACCGGTCTGGGCAGCGCCTTTTACAAGTACATGAGTTACCGCGGCGGAAAGGTTGCCGCCATTGCCGAAACCGATCGGTTGGTGGTGCTGGCCGACTGGCTGTTCACCACCCCAACCATTCTGATCCAGCCTCTGACCGGTGTGGCGATGTTGTGGGTCATAGGCCTGCCGATCACCACCCCCTGGGTGATGCTTACCTTCGCCCTCTACCTGCTGGCAGGCCTGTGCTGGTTGCCTGTGGTCTGGTTGCAGCTGAGGATGAAAGCGCTGTCCCGGCAGGCTGCTGCCGATAATGCGCCGCTGCCGGACAGCTACCATCGCTACAGCCTCTACTGGTTCTGGCTGGGTGTGCCGGCGTTTTTCGCCATGCTCGCCGTGGTCGGACTGATGGTGTTCAAGCCATATTTCTGATGACAGGTTCTGCGATCAGGCACACTCGACCGCAAACGTTTCACTGGACTCACGATGCCCCAACTCTCTGACTGTCGCGGCCCAGCTCTCCCTCTCTGCTTCGCTGGAGAGGATAAGCGAACCGAACAGGCTGTGCTCAACGGGCGCTACGCCACAGAACTGGAGGGTGTAGCGTCCCAATTGTTCAAGCACAGGAGCGGCCTGCTCTTGCAGAAAATCGGGCAGGTTGTCCATGGTCAGGATGATGCGGGCACTCTTGCCAACTAACAGAGGCGCGGGCATACCCTCTTCGTAGTTAAAGGTGACGCCCGGCAGGAAGGTGCGATCCAGCAGTCCCTTGCATGCAGCGGGCAAACCGCCCCACCAAATCGGCGCCAGCATGACAATGTGGTCTGCACTCAGGAGGGCGGTTTGCAGCTGTTGCAGGTCCGGCTCAAGGGGGTGTTCCTGGTCATAGCCAGAAGACAGGTTGGCATTAAAGCGAAGCTCTGACAGATTGAAGCGGGTGACCTCGGCATGCGGCCTGGCACCTGCTTCATACTGATCGGCCAGATGGTTACAAAAGCTGTCGGATTTGGGGTTACCGTTAATTAGCAGAATGGATTTCATGGATATCAGCTCTAAGGATTGAAGAGCTGACAAGCCTAAACCCTGCCCCATGGGGGAGGGTCAAGCTCTGCAACCAGCGGGCTGATCAGCAGGCTCAGGACTATTCATTTCCGCGATGCACGCATCCAGCTGCTTCACGTTAGCCTTCAGACGTTCAATTTCCTGAAGTAACGCCTGCCGATAGTCTGTCAGATAGGCGTTCACATGCGCCCAGTCGATCTCACCCTGGACGTAACGAATGGCCGTCTTGATCTGTGACACGCGCATTCCCATCTGCCGCGCTTCAATAATCAGCTTCAGCAGCTGCACATCCGCCTCACGGTACAGACGGTAGTTTGCATTACTGCGTGTTGGTCTGATCAGACCCGCCTCTTCATACAACCGTATCGCCTTTAGCGTCAGCCCTGTGCGCTTTGCCACTTCACCAATAAACATCCCTGTCGTCTCCGGCCCGACTTTGCTTTGATCGCTGCACCCGATATCAGCCCCCGAATAGGTGACTCACCCACCGCCATCATACCCTGAGCGTTGCAGATCTGATCACTCCAGCAGGAAATTGCGCTGGCCTTCCCCTTCCAGTGCCTCGGCGTCACCGGATTCGTCTTTCAGCTCGACACCAGAGAGTTTGCGCCGCAGGGACTCCCTGACCAGCCAAAGCAGGCGTTCGGCCGCATCCTGCGGCGAGATACCGGCCGGACGGATATTGGAAATGCAGTTGCGTGCGGCATCGGTCAAACCGACGCGCGGGTTGTAGGTGTAGTAGATGCCCAGACTGTCCGGCGAGCTGAGCCCCGGTCGCTCACCCACCAGCAGAATCACTACTCGACTGTCCAGCAACTCACCGACTTCGTCCCCCACCGCGACTCTGCCCTGCTGCACGATGCAGACCGGTGATCGGGTCAGTCCTTCAGCCGCCAGGCGCTGATCCACTTCGGCCGCGACCCGTGCCGCATGACGCTGTACCGCCGTAGACGAAAGACCATCGGCGATCACGATGGTCGCGTCGCTGGCGGGTTGCTGTTCGCTCAG
Source organism: Marinobacterium sp. BA1 (assembly GCF_041155135.1). NCBI lineage: Bacteria > Pseudomonadati > Pseudomonadota > Gammaproteobacteria > Oceanospirillales > Oceanospirillaceae > Marinobacterium > Marinobacterium sp. BA1. The sequence continues at coordinate 3,390,975 of NZ_BAAFHC010000001.1, read as the reverse complement.
CTGTTTCAGCAAGGCCGCCGAGTCGGCATCCAGCCGTCGTCCCTTGTCCGGCCGTTGCAGGTAGGTTGCGCGATCCTCCGCCTGACTGTGCAGCAACAGGCTCTGCAGCCCGGCCTCCGTCAAGTCAGACTGAAGCTGCCTCACATCCAGCGGTATATGCACGGCATCCCGTGCGCGGGCATGGGCCTGCTGGAACGCCAGCTGAGGCGCCGTCGGCTGGCTGATGCCGCTGCGACCCAGCCCGATGCGGGCATCGGTATGGCGGCGCAGGCTGGCCCAGCTGTTGGACGTTACGATCTGATGTTTATCCACAGGATTCTTTTCCACAATCAGGCCTCCTTACAACCGGTCCTGAATATGGGCAAAGGGCGGCGGCAGCGTCGAACCGCTGGCCAGCCGATTGTCCTTACCGAAAATGCCCATCTTCTCCAGCCAGGCGGCAAACTCAGGTGCCGGCGGCTTGTTCAGTACCTCACGCACGTAGAGGGCGTCGTGAAACGAGGTGGTCTGGTAGTTGAGCATGATGTCGTCAGAGCCGGGTATGCCCATGATGAAGTTGATACCGGCCACGCCCAGCTGGGTCAGCAGCATGTCCATGTCATCCTGATCCGCTTCGGCGTGGTTGGTGTAGCAGATATCACAGCCCATCGGTAGGCCCAGCAGCTTGCCGCAGAAGTGGTCCTCCAGCCCGGCACGGATGATCTGCTTGCCGTCGTACAGGTACTCGGGGCCGATAAAGCCGACCACGGTATTCACCAGCAACGGATCGAAACGGCGCGCCACGGCATAGGCGCGGGTCTCGCAGGTTTGCTGATCGACGCCGTGATGGGCGTTGGCCGACAGCGCGCTGCCCTGACCGGTCTCGAAATACATGACATTCTGGCCCACCGTGCCGCGTCCCAGCTCCAGCGCCGCCTTGTGCGCCTCGTCCAGAATCGACAGGTTGATGCCGAAACTGTCGTTGGCCGCCTGAGTACCGGCGATCGACTGGAACACCAGATCCACCGGCGCGCCCCGATTGATCGCCTCCAGGTGGGTGGTGACATGGGTCAGTACGCAGGACTGGGTCGGAATTTCGTAGCGCTGGATCACGTCGTCGAGCAAGTGCATCAGCCGGGTCACTGCATGGTAGTTGTCGGTGGCCGGGTTGATGCCGATCACCGCATCGCCATTGGCATAGAGCAGGCCATCCAGCACGCTGGCGGCAACGCCGGCCGGGTCATCGGTGGGGTGGTTGGGCTGCAGCCGCGTGGACATTCTGCCGCTCAGACCGATGGTGTTGCGAAAGCGGGTGACCACTTCGGTTTTCTGCGCTACCAGAATCAGGTCCTGTATTCGCATGATCTTGGACACGGCGGCCACCATCTCCGGCGTCAGCCCCGGCGCAAGTGCGCTCAGGCTCTCGCGGCTGGCATGATCGGACAACAGCCAGTCACGGAAGTCGCCCACCGTCAGATGCGCCACCGGCGTGAAGGCATCGGCATCATGCGTATCGAGGATCAGCCGGGTGACTTCATCCTGTTCATAGGGGATCAGCGCCTCGTTCAGGAACTGTTTCAGCGGCACCTCGGCCAGGCAGCGCTGCGCCGCCACCCGCTCGGTGGCGTTCTCCGCCGCGATGCCCGCCAGGCAATCGCCGGAGCGCAGCGGCGTCGCCTTTGCCATCAGGGTTTTCAGGTCCGGGAAACAGTATCGAGTCTGGCCAATATCGACGTGATAGTTCATGCTATTTACCCAGCCGTTGCCCTGATCGACTGTTCAAGCCGATCCAGAAACAGGTCCGCTTCAGCCCGTGCAATACAGAGCGGCGGACGGATTTTCAGCGTGCTGCCGGTCTTGCCTGCGGCACCGATCAACACACCGTTACGCTTGAGGGCATTGATGACCGCCGTGGTCCGGGCCGCATCCGGCGCACCATCCCGGGCCGGGTTGCACAGGTCAAGGCCGATGAACAGACCCGCACCCCGCACCGCAGCCACCTCCTCAAAGGTAGACTGCAGCACCTCAAGCTGCTGCTTCAGGTAATCACCCTGCTGACGGGCATTGGCGATCAGTGCTTCCTCTGCCAGTACATCCAGCACCGCCATACCGGCAGCCACCGCAACGGTCGAGCCGCCGAAAGTATTGAAGTAGCCCACATCCTCATTGAGGGCAGCCAACAGCTCTTCCCGCGCTGCCAGCCCAGCCATCGGGAAGCCGTTCCCCATCGGTTTGCCCATGGTGACCACGTCAGGTGTCACCTGGTGACGGGCAAAGCCCCACATGCCTGCGCCGGTGCGGCCGAAGCCGGGCTGTACTTCGTCCGCAATCAACAGCGCGCCCTGAGCCTGCAGCCATTCAACTGCCGGCTTGAGGAAACCCGCCGGGTCGGCGTAGACACCATCACTGGAGAAAATCGAATCTACCAGCAGCGCTGCACAACCGTATCCCAGCACATCCAGACGCGCCACACCGGCGCGCACCTGATCGGCAAACCAGGTGGAAGAATCAACCTGCTCAGGCATCTGCGACATCGGGATGACATGTACATGTTCGGGCAGCGAGCCTTTTTTGAAGGATGAGGGCGACACCTCGGTCACGGCTGAGGTGTTGCCGTGGTAGGCCGCCTCGGTAACGATGATGCCCTGATGCCCGGTCCACTGACGTGCCAGACGCAGGGCCATATCGTTGCTTTCACTGCCGGTACACATCATCACCAAACGGTTCAAAGGCGGTGGCAGCGTGGCCAGCAGACGCTCTGCATATCGGTGTATGCCTTCATGCAGATAACGGGTGTGTACATTCAGCGTGCCCATCTGCTCGGCCACTGCCTGCACCACTCTTGGGTGACAATGCCCGACAGAGGGTACATTGTTGTACACATCCAGATAGCGCTGCCCCTGATCGTCAAACAGCCAGACCCCTTCGCCCCGAACAATGTGCAAGGGTTCCTCGTAGAACAGCATGGAGGTGGGGCCAACGGTTTCCAGACGCTTGCGCACCAGCACCCCTATTCGCTCATCGGCCTGCTGAAGACGGTCGAAACTGAACGCATTCTGATCCAGAATTCCACGGATATCGCTCACGGTAATGTCTCCTCGCTTCAGCCATTATTCTGTAGATACTGTCGGGCCAGCTGGGCCGTCCCTTCAATGTAACCATCAATCAAGCCCTGTGCCGCCTCGCTATCGGCATGCGAGGCCAGCCAGGCACTGAGCATGATGCGCCGAATCATGACGAAGGTGTCCAGCATCGCTTCATCCGCCGCGGTAAATTCGGCGACCGAGCGATAACCCTGTACCCAGGCCTTGCGCAGCTGCGGGATGATCGGGTCCAGCTCGTAGAAGCTGATCGCGGCTGCAAAGTCATAGGCATACCAGCAGAAGCCGCTGTCATCGAAGTCAATGATCGACAGTCGGTCTCCGTCCACCAGCAGGTTGGCCAGACGCAGATCCGCATGCACCAGCCCATAGCGATCAGCGCTCTGCCCATAGTCCATAATTGCCTGCTCAATGTGCCCGATCGCTTGATTAATCAGAGCTTCATCACCCGACGTCAGCCCCGGGGCATCACGCCAGTCGCCCCACAGGCCGTCAGGGGCAATCATGGTGTCCAGATTCCAGCGCTTGCGCACGAACCAATCCGGCGGCTGCCAGTCTCGGCTGTGCTGATGTAGCCTGGCCGTCATCGCCCCCAGCTTCTCGAACCAGTGGGGCAGGCTCTGCCCAACATCGGGCTCGGCCCCCTTCACATGCTCAAAGCCCACGGCAAAAAAGTCGCGCCCTTCGGCATTCAGGCTGATAACCGGACTGCCGTTCTGGGTCTCCAGCGGCGATGGTGTATGGATCCGCCCCGAGGCACGCAGGTCATTAATCCATGCCAGTTCGGATTCAATTTCCTCACGTACATGATAATCAGGCCGATGCACGCGGATGATTATTTTTCGATCCGTGTGACGATCACGGGAAATAAAAGTGGCATTCTCAGACGTCGTCAGTAAATCGATATGAGCGTCAGCCGGCATCTGCCAATATTCAAGACACTGCCCCAGTTCTAACCTGAGAGTATTCACCAGAGTATCGGTATACATCTGATTATCTCCTTCCTGTAAAAACATTTACTGCCAGAAAACCCGCACCCAAAGGTGCGGGCCAGATATTCAGGCGCGAGAAGTATCAGCCTGCAGCGGCAATTCAGCTTCAGGCAGGTGAACACCGTCCATTTCATCAAGATCGTGTTCCGCATCGAGAATCAGTGCCAGCTCCTCATCGGCGGATTTAGCGACCAAATGACGTCGGCCGTAGGCGAAGAAATAGACGGCACCGATGACGAACAGCACCAGGGTGTAGTTGAAAGCGCGCGGATCAAAGGCGTAGACACCGGTCATCGCCACCAGCGACAGCACCAGCGCAATGGATGAGGTGAAGATGCCGCCTGGGGTCCTGTAGGGGCGCTTCAGCTCGGGACGGCGCAGACGCAGCAGGATATGGCTCAGGGCCATCAGTGCGTAGGAAATGGTCGCCCCCACCACTGCCATGCCCAGAATCAGGTCACCCTCGCCGGTCAGTGAGACCAGAAAACCGAAGATGCCCGGCACAACCAGCGCCCAGGTCGGCGCCTTGCGCTTGCTGGTCAGGGAAAGCGCCTTGGGCAGGTAGCCGGCACGAGAGAGGGCGAACACCAGACGGCTGTAACCGTAGATCACTGAGAAGAAGGAGGCGATCAGACCGGCCAGGCCCAAAACGTTGATCGCAGTCGCCAGGCCACTGCTGCCGGTTGCCTTGAGCGCATCCACCAGCGGTACACTGCTGCTGCCGATCACATCAGCGCCGGCGGCACCCGCCAGCAGGAACATGACCAACGCCGCGGTGAACAGCAATACAATCATCGCGCCGATGATGCCCTTGGGCATGTCACTAGCAGGGTCGCGCGCTTCTTCCGCTGGCCAGAGGCACCCCTTCCACAGCAAGGAACAGCCACATGGCAAACGGCAGTGCGGCCCAAACGCCATACCAGCCGAACGGAAGTATTTCACTGGCACCGGCCGCATCGGTTGGCGCGATATTGAACAGGTTGGCCGTCTCAAAATCACCGATCAAGGCAATCGCCGTGGCCAGAATAGCCACCACCGCCAATCCGCTGATTACCATCATGGTTTTCAGCGCCTCACCTACACCGGCCAGATGGATGCCGATGAAAATGGCGTAAAACAGCGCGTAAACCCAGGGACCGTTGATCCCCAGCAACTCCTCAACGGCAGCGCCGATGAAGATCACGATCGCCGCCGGTGCCAGTGCGTACTCAATCAATACCGCCAGCCCCGTGAGGTAACCCCCGGTAGTGCCCATGGTCTGGCGGGCAAAACTGTAGCCGCCGCCAGCCGCCGGAATCGCCGCCGACATCTCGGCCAGCGAGAGCACCAGCGCAAAGTACATGGTCGCCATCAGTGCGGCCGCGATGGCAAATCCACCCCAGCCCGCTTCAGCAAGGCCAAAGTTCCAACCGGCAAAGTCGCCGGATATAACGTAGGACACCCCAAGACCGGCCAGCAGGACCCAGCCCGCAGTCCCCTTCTTAAGCTGGCGCTTGGCCAGATAGTCCTGATCGATTGTATTAGCCATGAGCATTCCCCTGATCAATAACTATTTAAATTGTCGATGCCCATTCCCTTTCGCTGCCTCCCAACGAAAGGGAATGGATATTGCTAGCACTTTCAGCGTAACGAGAGCGTGCAAGCGCCAGTTATCAAAAATTGGCAAATGTGCATGGGCAGGAGTGAATACGATGGTGCGGACTTGGCAGAATCAAAATACGGCGTCCATACTGGATCGAAAAAATAATAAAGAGGCCAAGGTGCACCAAAATAAACAAAAAGCACCACAGAGGTGCATATCTGTTTCAGATGACATTAATGAGCAGGCCTTTCATCTGACCGACTGGAGTCAGGAATATAACCAGTACAGCAGCGGGCGTTTTCAGGGCCGTGTCGAAGAGTGTCAGTTTGACGGTATCCAGCTGATCAACGAGTACACCAATCAGGCATTACATCAGCACTGCATGGTCTGGCCTGATGCCTTCTGGCTCGGCATTCCGACCAATCGTGAACACTTTCGCATCAACGGCCAGTCCGTCGAGCAGGAAGATCTGCTCTGGCGTCACGGCAGTACCCCCTTCGAACTGGTGACTCCGGCAGACTGCAACATCTTCAGTATTGTGGTTCAGCAAGAAGAACTGTTCGGCCTGGCCGCGCGCCAGGGCATCGCTACCCAGTCCAGTGTCTCCGGTGGCAACCCGCGTCTGCGCGGCAGCCGACATCAGGTCGAGGAGCTGTCGCTGCTGGTCACACGGATACTGGCAGCAGCCGACGAGGGCATGGATACCGAAATCCACAAGGACCTGCTGATACAGCAACTGCTGAACCTGCTGGACACGGCAGAAGTTAACGAGCGGGTCATCCCCAGTTACCGGCATCGCAAGGCGGTCGTGGATCGAGTACGGGAATATGTGGATGCAAAGGGTGATTTGCCGGTCACCATGACGGCTCTGTGTGACCTGGCCTGTGTCAGTCGGCGTACCTTGCAGTACAGTTTTGAAAGCATTCTGGGTATCAGCCCGGTGCAGTTCCTGCGTGCGACCCGCCTCAACCGGGTACGTCGCAAATTGTTGTCTGCCGAAGGCACCTCAATCTCCGATGCAGCCGCCAGTCAGGGCTTTTACCATCTGAGCCAGTTCGCTACCGACTACAGACGCCTTTTCGGCGAGCGCCCCTCAGAAACCCTCAGACGTATCGCCCACTGAAAGCCAAGGGAGGCCGAAGCCTCCCTCTTAACGGTTTACAGGTGTTTGTCGAACGCCTCTTTCTCGTGCTTCATGATGCTGGCGTTCAGAAACAGATAGAGCCCTACGGCAGCAGCCAGACTGATGGCAATGCCGGTTGGGCTGTCAGCGAACGTGAAGTAGGCGGATACGTTTTCCCAGCTGGTGATTGGACTTGAAAACATGATGTGCTCCTCGGTGCCATTCGCACCCTTGTTGACTCATCTTTCGTTCATGGGGCGCTGCCAAGACAGCGCCATTTCAGTGAAAGCTCAGACCAGTTTTTCCTGACCCGGCTCCAGCGTGTTCTCGATGATCGCCTGTGCCGGCAGTGACTCTGGGTAGGGCTTGGCCGGGATTTCGACCAGGTCCAGACCGAGCACTTCGACCTGAGGCGGTACACGCAGGGCATTCAGTTTCTTCAGCACGTAGGAGATGCCCCAGCCCGGAATGAAGCCGGTCAGTGCCATCACGATGCCACCAATCAGCTGCCCGGTTAGAGTAATATCAGGCAGGTCACCCACATTCGGGTAAGAAGAGGCAAACACACCGACCATCACGACACCGTAAAGGCCACAGAAACCGTGTACTGCCACCGCACCCACAGCATCGTCTACGCCCATTTTTTCTACCATGCGACCCACCAGCGGCATCAACGCACCGCCACTGGCAGCGATGACAAAGGCCAGACCCGGGTAATACAGATCCAGACCCGCGGCAACGGTGATGATCCCTGCCAAGCCACCGGACATGGTCCAGAACGGCTCACGCGATGTCAGGTAGGCACCAATGACACCACCGGCAAAGCCCATCAAGGTGTTGAAGCCGAACGCGGACAGGTTGGTCGGGTTGCCATAGATCGTGGTCCAGCCGGTATCACCACTATTAAAGATGATGCAGCCACCCAGGAAGCCAAAGAAACCGACGATGATCATCATCAGGCCGATCAGTGACATCGGCAGGCTGTGTGGCGGGATATACATCGCGACACCGTTCTGGAACTTGCCAACGCGCGCACCCAGGTTCATCAGCACACCCAGCGCGAAGAAGCCGGCAACCCCATGTACCACACCAGACGCACCCACATCGTGGTAGCCCAGCTTGGTCAGCAGCCAGCCATCCGGGTGCCAACCCCAGGCACCAGCCAGAATCCAGACAGCGGAACCAAGAATGGCCGCCAGGATCAGGAAGGCGCTCAGACGGATACGTTCGATCACGGCACCGGACAGGATCGAGCCGGTGGTAGCACCAAACAGGGCGAAGGCGGCGAAGAAGATGCCGGTACCCATATCCTTAACGTCAGGCCCCATGCTCAAACTCCAGGGCAGCGCCGCAGAAGCATCGATCGGAATCAGGCCGTTCGGGAAGGCGTTGTAGATCCACCAACCGAAGAAGTAGAAGGTTGGAATGATGACCGAAAGGGTCAGAATGTTTTTCATCCCTGAAGTCAGGGCATTCTTGACGCGGGAAGCGCCAATTTCATAGGCGAGGAATCCGGCATGGATCATGAACATGATGGCAGTACACCACCAGTAGAACACTTCCACATTCATCGCTTGGTGCATTTCGAAAGTCGCCTTGAGCGACTCCACGGTTTCCACAGTCATAGGCTTGTCCTCGTTTATGCGGAAAGGGTCCGCTTTTTGTTTGCTGCACCGCAGCATATAAGCCGGAGCATCCTTACTCTTCAGTGATATTTGTTTCCTGATAAGAAAAAGCAATCCATGTGCCAAAAGTATCCACAACCCATAAAATATAGAAATGATATTTATAACATGTTGTTTTATAAAGGCTTAAAAACAATTAACTCTTGATTGAAAAATTATTTTCTCGGATAAAACACCCTGTGGATAATTACCGTGCTTTATACGAGGGCTTTTTCGCACTTGCGTGCACCCGTATTGTTCATTTAATAGCCAAGCACAAAAAAAGCGCCCACAAAGGGCGCTTTCATGAAAGGTATTTTCAGGGATATCAGCTTCTCACTTTGATCCGCTCCGGATCATGGAAAGGCAGTGCCTGAACCTGAGCCGGCAACCGCTTCTGCAGTCCATCCAGCTGCCCCACTTCCAGTCGGGTACCCGGTTCTGACCAGGCGGGCTGAACACGGCAGAGTGCAATCATTTTGCCCAGCAAGGGCGAGGCCGTTGCGCTGGTTATCTGACCAACCGGCATGCGCCCGTCGTACACTAGATCACCGTGGTGAACAGGCTCATTGCCATCCAGCACCAGCCCCACCAGCTTCTGTCTGCTCTCAGGCGACTGCCGCTGCAGCGCCGCTCGCCCGCTGAAATCTTCTTCCTTGGTTTTCATCGGCACGGTGAAGCCGATGCCGGCCTCGTAGGGGTTGGTCTGGTTGCAGAATTCGTGCTCCGCAAAGATCAAGCCCGCCTCGATTCGCAGCATGTCCAACGCGGCAAACCCCAGTGGCGCCAGACCATGGGGCTGGCCAGCCTGCCAAATCGCATCCCATACCGCTGCGCCGTCATCAGGATGACACCACACTTCAAACCCTAACTCACCGGTGTAGCCGGTTCGCGAAACCATCAGCGGTATGCCTTCCGGCCCGCCCAAACGGCCAATGGTGAAGTGGAACCACTTCAATTCGCTCACCGGTGTCCGGTTTTCCGGCTGCCAAACCAGCTCCGACAGCAGCGCTCGGCTGTTGGGACCCTGCACAGCCAGGTTGTGCAGCTGGTCAGTCGACTCACGAATACTGACCCGATCACCGCGCTGTGCTGCCAACTCTCGCAGCCAGGTGCCAGACCAGGGATCGCCACATACCCAGCGGAAGGCCTGCTCCCCCATGCGGAACAATGTGCCATCATCGACCATGCCACCGGTCTCGAAACAGGCGGCCGAGTAGACAATTTCACCCACCGCAAGCCGGCGCACATTACGGGTCAGGGCATACTGCAACAGCGCTTCGGCATCGGGGCCAACCACTTCGAACTTGCGCAACGGCGACAGATCCATGACAGCGACGGACTCACGACAGGCCAGATATTCGGCACGCGCGCCCCAACCTTCAAATTCGGTCGGCACCCAATAGCCGCGGTATTCATCAAAGTGCTTGGTCAGTTTCGAAGTACGGCTGTGAAACGCGGTCTGTTTGGTCATGCGCGGCAACTCCTCAGGCACCACGCGATGGGCAATGGCGCGCTCGAACTGGTTTTCCGCGCCATAGACGCGGACATGGATATCGGTGGGTATCCAGCCATTGGCCGGATCAATGTCATCAGGGCAGGCTGAAGACGCGCATATCAAGTCCCGATTCGCGCGCAGCAGGACGTAGTCACCGGGACGCGACCAGGGCTCATCCATGCCAACCGTGCCGCAGGGCTCGATCAGCGTGTTGAAGAAAAAATTAATGGCGGGCCAGCCAGCGCGGGGCGCCACGCCATATTCCCTCAATGCACGGTTGAAATTGTCCGTACAGCTGACATGACCGAAGTAGCCACTGTCCTCGTAATACTTGGGCGTGCAGGCCAGCAGGAAGCTGTCGTGACGACCGACCGTGTCCTGTACCAGCTCCAGCATCGGCTGCAGGCGGTTGTCGGCAAATCGTGAGTACAGCCCCGGCTGGGGCAAGGCGTGTCCCGCCAGGGTCCGTGTCGCCACCGCATCCAGCGTAATCTCTTCGCCTCTTTCCAGCGCCTCGGCATCGAAGGCGATGAAGTCGGAGCATTGCTTGCCCGCCACATCAATAATCTGAATCCACTCACCCGCCTTGACGCGGTATACACGCGCGCTGCTGTGTGGGACATGCACCTCCTGCACCGGCTCACTCAGCGGATCGGGCAGCTCAGTCATTTCGCCCGGCAAACGCCAGAAGGCAACATTCAACTCTGTCGCTGTCGTTTGCTCCTGCGGCATCATGTCAGCCCCCGGCGCAGCCAGCACCAGATGGATGGCCCCTGTACGCTCCGTGGCTTCAATCATGCACGGCAACTGCTCGGCATCCAGATGAAGCCCGCGTTGCAGATGGGATTCCTTAACGCCCCATGCCAGCAATCTTTGCCTCAGCCTGTCACCCGAAGGGCGCGACTGTTGCAGCTGCGCCTGCACCTCAGGCATACCGGAAGTGGCCTGTCCCAACTCCAGACGCTCACGCGCCGAGCCGGGGCCGTCATCAAGCATGAACAGCTCACAGCACTGCCCTTCGTCCGGGCTGTCAATCTGCAACCGCTCGCCCGGCAACAGTTTCACTCGCATTGCCTGTTGCGCCACAATGCGTTTGCGGCTCGTAGCCGGCGGCTCACCCGTGATCAAATGATCATGAAATTGCGTGTTCATACCTTCACCCCTGGCCACTCACATTCACATGGCCTGCGCCACCATTCGGTGCACAGGCCGGCGCCATGCCCTGTTGTGTGGCTCTTTTCCCACCAGAACAACGGCGTCGGCCACATCAACCATGGTAAAAATTCTTTACCTGTAGTGATTTTCGGGCAATTCATCAAAGGAGCTACCTCTGTAGGGGTAGACCTGAATATGCTGGCATGATCCGTGCATTTTCACTCACGTTTAGACCCAATTCGAACAGGAGAATGGCGTGACGGTCAGTTTTTCACGCTGGTTCGGACGCGTTCAGGCAGGCGGAAAGGCTGAACAGCCGCGGTATTATCCACAACGCGAACTGTTGCACCGGGTAAGCCTGACCCTTGTTCGCTGTCCGAACCTGGAAGACACCTTGCCCGACCTGCTGAGTCAGGTGCTGCTGGACGCCGGCTGCTCAAGCCCCGTGTGGCTTGCGTGGCGCGTCACTGCCGATGTGCACTGGTCCCTCAATGGAACCGGGCCTCAACCTTCCCCGCTTGAAACCGCCCGACTGAAATATCAGCTGGACCTCGCCACTCGTGGCAACCGATTCCAGCTGCAGCCCGAAGACACCCTTGCCCGGCACGAAATCACGGGGCTGCGCATCCCCGACAGCGAAGGCGGCCTGCAGCTTTGGCTGTTGGCTCCCCTCTCTCTTGCCACATCAGGCGAAGACCGACGACAGTTGCTGCGTGATCTTGGTCAGGCGGTGCATGCCGGGCTCGACATCAGACTGGAACACGAACGGCAACTGACCGCCCTGCGCCAGGAAGTACAACAGAACCTGGCCGCCAGTTTGCACGACTCCGTCGCCCAGCAGCTGTGCTATCTATGCCTTCAAACCGGCCGTCTTGAACAGCAGGCCACTCAGCTGTCAGCGGATCAGCTGCAGGAACGTCTGTCCGACATCCGGTGTCAGACCCGTCAGGCCTACCGACAAACACGCGAATTGATCAGCAGCGCCCGCATCCGCTTGCAGCACAGCCTTCATCAGGAGCTTCTGTGTGCCGTTACCGATTTCGAGCGCAACTCCAGTCTGCTGTTTGAGCTTGATAACCGCCTCACCGGATACCCTTTGCCCGAACCGGTTGCCGTGGAATTGCTGCTGATCATCCGTGAGGCGTTGAGCAATGTGGTCCGGCACGCTCACGCCCAGAAGGTCAGGATTCAACTGCTGCCGCATGGCAAGAACGGATTCCATGTTCATATTCAGGACGATGGTCAGGGACTGCCGGCACAACGCAACGCCGACAGTTTCGGTCTGGGCATCATGGAGGAGCGTGCGCGTCGCATCGGCGCCCGGTTCCGGCTTGAGTCCACCCCCGGTAACGGGACCTGCATCGAACTGATCGCCGAGGAACTATGCCCATGACAGACGTCAACGTAATGCTGGTGGATGATCACCCGCTGTTTCGACGGGGGGTTGCCGAGCTGCTGCAGGACAGCGGCCACTTCCGTGTGACGGCCCAATTCAGCCACCCCGATCAAGTGCTGGAGGCGGTGAACGACTCCGTACCGGATCTGGTGCTGCTGGATCTTCACATGCCCGGCCAGAGCGGCCTTGAATTGTTGCAGGCAATCAAGGAGCGCCACAGCGGCGTCAAGGTTGTGATGCTGACCGCGTCCGATGACCCGACACATTTGATGGATGCCCTGCGTCTGGGGGCCGAAGGCTACCTGCTCAAGGATACGGAGCCTGGCCTGATACTGGAGCGGCTGGAGTCGATCCTTAACGGGCAGCTGGGGCTCGATGACGAGATGCTGCTGTTATTGCGCGAGGGTTTGCGTCGACAGGACAGTCTGCAGGATACCGGACGTTCGCTCCCAACCAGCGCCTCCCCAGCGGACGAGCACTGGTATGCAACCCTGACCGAGCGAGAGCGTGAAACACTGGTCTGGATATCACGCGGCCTCAGCAACAAGTTGATCGCCCGCGAGATGGGCATTAGTGACAGCACCGTCAAGGTGTATGTCAAAAGTCTGCTGCGCAAGCTGCACCTGCATTCCCGACTCGAACTTGCCGCATGGGTGCACACTAATCCACTGCCGGATAACATCCTATGCTGAGCCAAATGCTGGATCTTATTCGCCCCTCGGGCCGATCTGCACAGGCGAGCGGATACGAGCCTGAGTACGTATTGAACAACCTTGAAACAGCCATTTTGGTCATCGATGCCAATGGCCGCATTCTGCAGGCCAATCGATGCTGGAAGGAACTGAGCCGTGGCAACCTCAGCATGCTCTTTCACGAGTACCTGCACCCGGGCGACCGTGCTCAGTGGCAACAAGCATTGATCCGGCTGGAGCGTTCGGTCTGCCTGCGACTGCTGACCACCGAACAGCGCACGAGCCGCTGGTTTGAGCTGAAACTCTCGGCCCTGAACCCGGAGACGGGCTGGCCGCTCACCATCACCTTGCTGGACATCAGCGAGCGCATGGACGAGTCACGCCAGCGGGAGGCGCACTGGCGCAGCCTGCATCAATTGCTGCAGCACCTGCCCGCGATGCTCTACCGAGGACGCAACAATCGTCACTGGACCATGGAGTATGTCAGCGCAGGCTGTCGTGAACTTACGGGGTACAGCCCGGAGGTACTGACCAACCAGTCTTGCCTCAACTACGGCGACCTGATCCATCCGGATGACTCCGGCCCTGTCTGGGAGCAGGTTCAGGAAGCCCTCAGCCGATGCAGCGAGTTTGAGCTGCACTATCGGTTGCAGCATGCGGATGGGCATTTTGTGCCGGTCAGCGAGAAAGGCTGTGGGCTGTATGCCGACAACGGCTCAATACTGGGGGTTGAGGGTATTGTCGTAGCCTTTGCCACCCCACTGGACTACCCCCGAATTTAACCCGACGGGGGTACCTTCAACGGGGAATTTTTCCCAACGGTTCACGCGGGTAATTTGGTTATCAAGGGTCACGCTGATGTGGCCGCTCTGATCCCGACAACAGGATTCTGTGGAGATAACCATGAAGAAACGCGTAGCCATTATTGGCGCAGGCCCGAGCGGTCTGGCCCAACTGCGAGCCTTCCAGTCAGCCGAAGCCAAGGGTGCCGACATACCCGAACTGGTCTGTTTCGAGAAGCAGTCCGACTGGGGTGGCATGTGGAACTACACCTGGCGTACCGGCCTAGACGAAAACGGCGAGCCGGTCCACGGCAGCATGTACCGTTACCTCTGGTCCAACGGTCCCAAGGAATGCCTGGAATTTGCCGACTACACCTTCGAGGAGCATTTCGGACGTCAGATCGCCTCCTATCCGCCGCGCGAAGTGCTCTGGGATTACATCAAGGGCCGCGTCGACAAGGCCGGCGTGCGCAAGTACATTCGCTTTAACACCCCGGTTCGTCACATCAGCTTCGATGCCGACAGCAAGATGTTCACCGTGGAAGTTCAGGACCACAGCACCGGCAACACGTACAGCGAAGAATTTGACCATGTAGTATGCGCCAGCGGTCACTTCTCCACCCCGAAAGTGCCTGAGTTTGACGGGTTCAAAACCTTCGGCGGCCGCATCCTGCACGCCCATGACTTCCGCGATGCGCTGGAATTCAAGGACAAGGACATTCTGCTCGTCGGCGCCAGCTACTCTGCTGAAGATATCGGCTCTCAGTGCTACAAGTACGGTGCCCGCTCCATCACCAGCTGCTACCGCACTGCACCCATGGGCTTCAAGTGGCCGGACAACTGGGAGGAGAAACCAAACCTGACCCACGTTGACGTGGACACGGCGTACTTCCAGGACGGCAGCAGCAAGAAGATCGACGCCATCATCCTGTGCACCGGTTACCTGCACCACTTCCCCTTCCTCGATGACGAACTGGCCCTGAAAACCGACAACCGCCTCTGGCCGCTGAACCTGTACAAAGGTGTGGTCTGGGAAGATAACCCGCAGTTCTTCTATATCGGCATGCAGGACCAGTGGTACTCGTTCAACATGTTCGACGCCCAGGCCTGGTACGTGCGCGACGTTATTCTAGGTCGCATCGCCTTGCCCGCCAAAGAGGACATGACTGCCGACAGTCTGGCGTGGCGCGAGCGGGAACTGGCACTGGAAACCGCTCAGGAGATGTACGAGTACCAGGGTGCCTACATCCTCCACCTGATCGAACAGACCGACTACCCCACGTTCGACATTGATGGCGTCAACCGTACCTTCCTCGAATGGAAGCAGCACAAGAAGGACAACATCATGACCTTCCGCGACCACTCCTATCGCTCGCTGATGACCGGCACCATGGCGCCCCCACACCATACCCCGTGGCTGGATGCACTGGACGACTCGATGGAAGCCTACCTGGCCGACGCTCCGTTGCAGGAAACCTCGCGCAAGGCCAGCTGATTATCCACCCGGTGCTGGCCTGGCCGGCACCGTATAGAGGACTCTGACATGAGCAACACCCCCGTTACCCGTTTGCCCAACCGCCAGGCCAAGTCGATCACCGACCCCTTGCCGGGTTGGACCGCCGTGGCCGGCGACCCCAGCATGACCACCTGGATCGAATACACCGCCGATGACGGCAGCATGATCAGCGGCTGGTGGGAAGCCACCCCCGGCACCTGGCATGCCAAATATGAAAGCTGGGAATTCATTCACCTGATGGAAGGCTCGGCGATCATCACGCCAGAAGGCGGCGAGCCCGTGGAAGTAGGCCCCGGCGACGCCTTCGTCATCGAAAAGGATTTTGTTGGTACCTGGGAAATTACCGCCCCGATCGTCAAGCACTTTGCGATCAAACTGAAATAAGCGCTCACCTGTTAAAGCCCGACCGCCCGGCAGCAGGACCACACACCTCTACCGGGCACCCTTACACTTCGTTGTTCCTCTCTTATGTGCCGCTTGGCTAATTGGCCAGTCATTCCGAGTACCACGGTACCTGTGGACAAGCTGCCTTAAGTTTCTGTGGTTACATACAGTGTATTGAAGGCCTTGAGCCGATGGTGCTTGTTTTGTCACGTGACTGTGCTTATTTGTGACTGGCAACAGGCGGGAAAATCGTTCAGTATCAGGAAACTATGGATCGGCCGTTGCAGGATACTGCGCACGGCATAGCTGCAAAACGCGCATGCTCGTTTTCACCGG
Organism: Marinobacterium sp. BA1; assembly: GCF_041155135.1. Lineage (NCBI taxonomy): Bacteria > Pseudomonadati > Pseudomonadota > Gammaproteobacteria > Oceanospirillales > Oceanospirillaceae > Marinobacterium > Marinobacterium sp. BA1. The sequence continues at coordinate 3,374,775 of NZ_BAAFHC010000001.1, read as the reverse complement.
AAGAGAATGACTGTGGTATCTCGACTTATCCTTTCTCTTCAGATAGTTACAACAGCTCTACAGTCTCCGGCTGAGAGCAAATATGCGCATGCGCAGTACTATAATGTTAAATTTCTCCGGATTTTGCTCATAGATAATAATACATAACAAGTCTGAAGATTTTATTATTTATGTAGTAGCATAATCCTTTATTGCTAGGAGGATTCAAATGAAAAATTGGTTATTTCTTTGTGTTGCAATTTCTTCTGAAGTAGTGGCAACCTCTAGTTTGAAAGCTAGTGAGGGCTTTACAAAGTTCTGGCCTAGCCTGCTAGTAATTTTAGGATATGCAGTTTCATTCTATTTTCTTTCTCTTTCACTAAAAGCTATACCTGTTGGTATTGCTTATGCCATATGGGGTGGTTTAGGAATTGTACTGATTTCTGTAGTAGGCTGGGCATTTCTTGGCCAAAAATTGGATTTTCCGAGCTTGATAGGCATTTTCCTAATTATTGCAGGAGTAGTAGTTATTAACGTATTCTCCAAGGTCAGCATGCATTAGTATTTAACAAACGGCTGTTGTCGCCCCTTCGGGGCTGGGACGGCCTTTCCGCCGCTTTGCGGCTACAAGGTCGCCCCAAAGCTGGGCGTTAACTCGATGCGAAAATTCTAGCTTAGATCAAATAAGGAAAGTTTATGGATTACTCAGTCACATACGAGGATGGGTTCCTTATACGAGAGATTGGTTCAATAGCTACTAAAGCAGATGTGGCAATTACAGAGCTAATAGCTAACGCTCATGATGCAGGTGCTTCTGAAGTTAAAATCATATTCCCTGAGGAAAAGGGAAGCATCATAACTGTAGAAGATGATGGTCTTGGCCTAACAGAAGCTCAGTTTGAAAATAGATGGTTGAAACTAAGGTATGACAGAAGAAAGCATCAAGGGGCTTTTGTAGAAATACCAGAAGATAATAAATTATCTCAAAAACGACTCGCATTTGGCCGGAATGGTGTAGGACGACACGCTGGGTTGTGTTTTGACGATACCTATGTAGTCGAAACATGGCGAGACTCTTTCAAAAATTCATACGAACTAGAACTTACCTCTGGAAAGCAGCCAATTAAAGTAAAAGAGCACAACAAAGACCCTTCTACTGGACATGGTACACGCATAAAAGTCATAGCAAATCGAAACCTGATGCCTATTGATGAGTTAAAGGAAATTATATCAGCTCGTTTTTTATTTAATCCTGAATTCAAGGTTTATATCAATGGAAAGTTAATAACGCTATCGGAGCATCCGGGTATAGTTAAGGAAACGGAAATAAACCCGGTAGGCAATATTAAGATAAAGTTAACGCTTGTTGACTCATCAACAGTATCAAGAACAGCAGGTCAGCATGGTGTTGCGTTCTGGCTGGGAGGGCGGCTTTTAGGCAATCCATCTTGGTCAATAAATGGAGAGCAGGTATTAGATGGAAGAAGGTCTTTTGCAAAGCGTTATACTCTGATAGCTCAATCTGATGATTTATTTGATTACATTGAGGCGGATTGGTCTGGATTTAAATCTGATTTTTCAGCTTTATCATTAATTACAAACGAGATATCTACTTTTGTTAAAGCATGCTATCTAGAACTTTCGAAAAGTGAGATAGAAAATGCGAAGCGCTATGTTATTGATACTCATAAGGCCGATATTAAGGAAGCTACGAATAAGTCCGATCCAAGGCTCTGAAATGTCGTTATTACCGCCTCAGAGGCGGAAATTCAACACTTTTAACCCTTTTTAACCGGCTGCAACCACCTTTTCAGGCAGTGCAGGCAGATTGCCCCTGTGCTCTCAACATCTGGTCCACTCGCATAACATTGGCCAGCGCGAACAGCATGGCCAACTTGCAGTCGTTTTTCTTCAGGCCACGGTAGCGGGCTTTTACAAAACCAAACTGGCACTTGATGATCCGGAACGGATGCTCAACTTTCGCACGGATACTGGCTTTCAGATACTCGGTGCGGATTCTGACCTTATTGATCCGAGGGTGTTTTTTGAGTGTCTTCAGCGTCCCTGGCTGTTCGGCGATGTACCAGTCTGCGCTGACATCTTTCAGCTCATCTCGCTTTTCGGCGCCCCGGTAACCCGCATCAGCAAAGATGAATGTTTCTTCACCGTGCAGAAGCTGGTCGGCCTGATTGAGGTCGTGTTCGTTTGCCGCAGTTGTCGTGAAACTGTGCGTGATGCCGGTGCGGGCATCAACCCCGATGTGAGCCTTCATCCCGAAGTGCCATTGATTCCCTTTTTTAGTCTGGTACATCTCGGGATCGCGTTCGCCCGTTTTGTTCTTGGTGGAGTTGGGAGCTTCGATGATGGTGGCATCGACCAGTGAGCCCTCTTTCAGCAGAACTCCGGCTTCAGACAGCCATTGGTTTACCTCTTCAAAAATCTGTCGAGCCAGACCGTGGCGCTCCAAAAGATGACGGAAGTTCAGGATAGTGGTGTGATCGGGGATGGCCTTGTCCAATGACAATCGAGCAAACAGCCGCATGGACGCGATCTCATACAGCGCCTCTTCCATGGCGGGGTATACCACTGCTGCATGCAGTGAATGCGCAACATGGTGGACAAGGGGTACGGTCGACGGCCGTTTCCAGCCTTGGGATAGTGAGGCTCGATAACGGCTTCGAGACGCGCCCATGGAATCAGCTTGTCCATTCGGCCCAGGAACTTCTCCTTGCGGGTCTGACGGCGCTTGTTGCTGAACTCGCTGTCGGCAAATGTAAGTTGCTGATCCATCGGTGCGTCCTCAATCGTGTGCAGCGGGCATTATCCCATGCGGCGGACTTATTCGCAGCTTCCCTAGGTGAATCCAATGTCAAAACCGCGAAGCTATTCCATCGCTAACAAGTGACTGTGGTGTCTAGTTAAATATTTAAGCCATATTTTCGCCCCATCGTGTCTCATTCTTGAGCATGGTGTTGAGCACCACGATCAGCTTGCGCATGCAGGCAATGATGGCCACTTTAGGCAGTTTGCCCTGGGCTTTCAGGTGCTCGTAGAAGCGTTTGAACACAGGGTTGCATTGGATCGATGACAGCATCGCCATGAACATGACCGTACGGATACGGTGCCGGCCTCCACGGATGCGCCGTTTGCCATTCCAGGAGCCGCTTTCTCGGTTCATGGGTGCCACACCGACGAGGGCGGCGATCTCTTTGCGGTTGAGCTTGCCGAGTTCAGGCAGTTCGCTGAGCAAAGTGTAGGCGAGCACTTTACCGACGCCCGGCACACTGGTCAGGATCTCGGTTTGGGTGCGCCAATGCTTGACCTGCATAACGGCTTCGTCGATCTGTTTGGTGATAGTCTTGATCTGCGTTTCCAGCGAGCGCAGCAATGTTTTGATAGAAGGGTGCAGGGCTTTGGGTAAGACCTGGAGGCGATTTTTCTCCATGGTCTGCATTTCGAGCAACTGAGTACGCCGAACAAGTAAGTCCTTGATCAAACGAGATTGTTTGTCCGCGATAGGTTTAATTTTAGGCTGGATAGTTGCTGCATAATGGCGATGAGATTAGCATCGACCTTATCTGTTTTGGTGTAGTAGCCCCCATTTAAACCGGACACCTTTGTAGAAGCAAAGGCCTAGGCATAGACCTAGTGCAAAGGAGTGTCCAAGGTGGAGAGAATCGAAGTCATAACCGGAGTGCAACGCCGTCGCCGCTATTCCGCGCAGGAGAAAGCATTCATGGTTGCAGAGTGTGAGCAGCCAGGCATGTCGGTGTCGCTTGTGGCCCGGCGTCATGGTATATCAGCTAGTCTGTTATTCCGTTGGAAGAAGCTGATGAAAGACGGTGGCATGTCCGCGATTGAATCCGGTGATGAGGTTGTCAGTGCATCCGAGTTGAAAGCTCTGAACAAGAAGGTTCGGGAGCTGGAGCGGATGTTGGGTCGCAAGACGATGGAAGCTGAAATACTCCGGGAAGCCCTGGAGGTGGCCCAGTCAAAAAAGTTGATCTCGCGCATGCCGTTGCTGCCACCGGACGATACCCTCTGAAGCGGGTTGCGGAAGTGCTGAAGGTATCGCGCTCCAATCTTCTGGATCGTCTTCATGGTCGCCAGAAAGGCCGAAGCCCGAGATACAACAAACAGGACGATGACCGGCATTTGCCGTTTATCCGTGAGCTGTGCGATGCTCGTGCTGCCAATGGCTATCGAAGGATCACGGCTCGACTGAATCGATTGCTCGCAGCCAACGATGAGCGAGTGAACCATAAGCGCGTGTACCGACTGATGAAGCAGGATGGGTTGCTGTTACCCCGGTATACGGGGCGACCTCAAGAGCGCTGCCACAACGGCCAGGTCATTACGTTGAAGCCTGACCTTCGCTGGTGCTCGGATGGCTTTGAGATCCGCTGCTGGAACAAGGAGGTCGTTCGTGTGGCCTTTAGCCTGGACTGCTGTGATCGCGAGCTGATGCGCTATGTAGCGACCACGGGTGGCATCACCGGTGAGATGGTTCAGGACTTACTGCTGGAAAGCCTGGAATACCGGTTCGGCCAGTCAGAGCGAGTGCCTCATCCGTTGGAATGGCTGACGGATAATGGCAGCTGCTACATTGCCAAGGAAACACGATCCTTCGCGTCTTCTTTAGGCTTTGTGGTGTGTACCACGCCCGTGAGAAGCCCTCAGAGCAACGGCATGGCTGAGGCCTTCGTAAAGACATTCAAGCGGGACTATGTGTACCTGAACGATCTTCCTGATGCTGCGACTGTTATGACCAGGTTGCCAGAATGGATCGAGGACTATAATCGCAGCCACCCACATAAGGGGCTGAAAATGAAATCGCCCTGGGAGTACCGGGCGGAACTGGCATCAAACGAATGAGGTGGTGTCCGGTTTAGCGGGGGCAACTACATTTGGCAAGTATACCGATGACCTGAGCGTAGCGTCTGACACTGATGGGGTTGACGACAACAATGGGAAGATTGGCCTGGTCACAGGCGAACACGAAGGCGTGCTCATAGCGCCCGATGGCTTCGACCACAATGCGTTTGATATTGCGCTTTTTCAGTACGTGAATGACCTTGAGAATGTTTTCCTCGTCGTTTGGAATTTGGAAATGGAGGTCCAGCGGATGCAGGACGATATCGAGTTTGGATTTGCCGACATCAACGCCGACGTTGATTTCAATTTGGCTTTCTGTGTGTATGGTCATAAGCTAACTCTGCCTTGCTATGCGGGCTCGGGGCCTGTGATGCCCTTTGGGTGCCGATGACTGTTCGAGTTATCGCTAACGAGTCATGCAGCGCTACACACTTGTTATCGGTCTCTCGAAAGAGGAGCCGGCGCTACACCGAGCTGCTGCATGAAGGCCCTCAATGGCCGTTGAGGGTGGGTCCCAATTTACCCGGAAAACACACGGAATTATCCATACAAATCGATTCAGCGGATGCTTCGCAGCGCCGCTCGAAGCGTTTATACCTCAAGGAGGTGAAATGAAAACAGGTGTTCTTTCAATAATACTATTGTTTTACCCTAGTATTTCACTTGCCTCATTTATTGGGCCTGATCAAAAGCCTTTGCCTGAAACCGAGTTTAGAAAGTGCACTCCAGATTTTTGTGTTGAGTTAGTTCTTACCAGTGACTCAGAGTTGGCATTAAGGAATTGGAATACACCCTCTAAAGGAGTTTATTTTCCAACAAAAAAGGATATTAAAAAGGGACAGATGATTTCAGTCTTTATAATATTTAAGGCTTGTACAACTACGGAGCAAGGTTATTGCCGGTTAACTCAAAAATTAACTATTTATCAACCTGACGGAAAGGTATATAGCAACATACCTGAAAGCGAGGTGTGGTACAACAAAAAATCTCCGGAAGGAGAATCAATTGGCCTCAGTGTTGACTATGTAAAATTGATAGTCGAACCAAATGAGCAAGTAGGTACCTACACCTTTAACGTTACAGTTAAGGATTATGTTTCAGACACTACTGCTTACTTGAGTAAATCAATTAATGTTACCGAGTAAGGTATAACAAAGCGTTGAAAATCGTTCGCTTTGATCGCTGGGACCTCAAAAGCTACGCTCTTTTCGGCCCTTTAACGCGGCGTTATGCATAAGGTTTCTATGACTGACGAAGAGTTGGAAATAATTGGCAATGAAGTTGTTGATCTTCTCAAAAGCAGAAGATTTGAAAAGATCGGCTCTATGTACGGTTACGCTCTCAGGGCGGACCGTTCTGCCGCAGAGGCTATAGAGGAAGACCTCGATATCGCCATCACTGAATGCTCCGGCAATATGGCACGCTCCAAACCAAAAATTACTGTTAGTCATTTTGAACCAAATGAAACTGGTCTCGGGTCACTGATCGAGTGTAATTTACCGTTGCGTACGTCCGTAGGGGTTCTGGTTGAACTAATTTTAAACGATAGTGGTTCAATATATTTGGAGCAAATATCAAGCTACGGAGAGACACTAAATGCATAACAAAAAACTCAAGCCACCCGCGAGCAGGCTGGGACCTCAAAAGCTACGCTTTTTCGGCCCCTTAATTGAGCGTTAGAGGCGCCTCCTACCTGACGTTGCAGCGATCATGATATTGGGTAAATCAGTTGTATTGCCCACCCTGATGCATATAAGCCGAGCCCAAAGACCGTATGGGTTATGAGGCTCTGCAGGCGTGCGGTGCCCGGTTGCTTTGTCCTGGAGGCTGCCACTCCAGCCCCCATGCCCGGCTGCATTAACAGAAAGGGGGCTGCAACCGTACCTATGCCAACTGTGAGTGCGGGGCCAATAGTCGGGCTCTGCATCCATGATGCTCCCCAGATGGCGATTAGTAAGGCAGCGAATGCGATGCCTATCAGGTAGTGAGCTGTCCATCCTATGATGCTCTCTCCTCGCATAGGGCTAGATACAGCAATGTCGTCATGACGAAACTGGCCGTGTGTCATGTGGGCTATCCAGCGTCCCACCATCCCGTAGTTTGGGAGAGGGACGCCGAGCATTGGCTTGCGCAAGATGCTCCATACATCCATCACTGCAGTTGCTCCAATGCCGATGGTTAATATGAGTAGTATGTCATTCATAACACTCTCCTTCGCTCGTCTTGATTGCCAAAGAATGATAGTGTGCAACTTAAAGTCGACTTGAGGTCAAGGGGGTTATGGACATCGCTGCAGTAGCCAAACATTCGGGGGTTCCAGCCTCAACGTTGCGCTTCTATGAGGAAAAAGGGTTAATCAGCTCTGTCGGCAGGCAAGGGTTACGCAGGGTTTTTAGTGACAATATATTGGAGCGGCTAGCGCTGATTGCACTGGGGCGTGCAGCAGGCTTTTCTCTAGATGAGATTGCCCACATGATAGGGTCTAAAGGAAATCCTAATATTGACAGAGATTTACTGGTAAATAAGGCAGATGAACTTGATCAAACCATTAAAACGCTGTCAGCGATGCGAGACGGTCTCCGGCATGCAGCCGTTTGTTCTGCCCCAAGCCACATGGAATGCCCAAAGTTTCGACGCCTGCTTGGGTTGGCAGCTTCTGGCGCTATTAGTAGCGAAGGCCTGAAGGTGGCTCCCCAGAAACAGCGCTCTAACCAAGCGTTGCACCGGACAAACCGGTGAACGCGGCGTTGATTGGTAGAGACATGGAACCAGTCATCCAGGAAGAAACAACGGGTTGTGGCATTGCAGCAAGCGCTGCTCTCGCGGGTGTCAGCTATGCTGAGGCCAAGCGGAAGGCCAACGCTCTGGGTATTTATGCCGCAGATACAGCGCTATGGTCAGAAACTGAGCACGTCCGAAAGCTTCTGCGGGAATTCGGTATCTCGGTATCGCCCAAAGAAGCTCCCTTCGAGTCTTGGGAGCGCCTCCCAAACAAGGCTCTCATGGCTATCAAATGGCACACGGAACGGAGTAAGCCATTCTGGCATTGGGTGGTGTTTATCCGAGAGGGCGGCGAGGCAAAGGTGCTGGATTCCAAAAAGGCTTTGAAATCAAACGTCCGCCGGGATTTCGGGCGCATTAAGCCCAAGTGGTACATTGAGGTATCCAATTAACAAGGCACAGCAGTACGCGGCCGATGGTCGCCGCTGTGCTCAGCATTATGCATCTTTAAGTTAAGGGAGTAACTAATCGAATGAACGTGATTATCGTTGCCGCTTCTGGCACAGTTTTGGTGGGCTTGTATAAAGCAGTGATGAAGCCCAATCCGCCCCAAAGTCCCGCTGCTTGCGGAGCTGGCTTTTTCGTTTCAACCGCGGGGGTTGCCTCCGTGCTTTATTTGCTGTCCCTCATTCCATCATCCTTAGTTTATCAATTCGCGAGTGTATTCGCGTTGCCCCTTCTGGCGCTTATTGCTGGATACACTGCGGCGAGAACTACAGAAGATACTTCGTCAATGAACGCTAAAATCGTCGCAGGTGTCGGATTCATTCCCTACATCATCATTTGCATGCTTTTCTTGTCGGGTCTTCCGGGCTGGGTCCTCATCTTTGCAGTACTATCTTTTGTGCCCAGTGTGTTAATCGGACTGAAGGTATATCAAAAACGGAGTCCCAAGTTTGAGAGTGCATAACAAGGCGCTTGAGTTTGTTCCGGCCTGCGGCCTCCACCGGACGCACTTGTCAGGGCGCCGCTCAGCTTCGCGTTATGTAAATCGGCCAGTTTGTGGTTTTATGGTTACCATAGCTGAATGATGCGGCAGCTGCGAAATCGTGCCAGCGTTCTCGGTGCGGTCTACGCCTTGTGAAGTAATCGAGGGCTTTGGGAGGTTCCGACCTTGAAAGCTTCGGTTCTGATTCAGCGGCTGCGTCTGCTTGATCATATTAACCCGGCGGCAATTTAGGTCTGCCAATCTTGGCTAGGAGCCCCGTCATAGCTGGGACTTCTCCGACAGAAACTGCCGCCGAGTTAATTGAACAGACAGAGGAAACACTTTGGCGTCCCTCTGTTCTCTGTCGTTTAGATACGTGTTAGGCCCGCTTCTGCTGGTACTGTTGGTGATACTGTGCAATATCTTCGATGGTAAGCACAGGCATCTGGTGAAGGTGGGCAAAAGCAACGATCTCAGGGGTTTTGGCCATGCTTCCATCGGGGTTGGTAAGTTCACAGAGAACCCCTGCGGGCACTAACCCCGCCATCTGCATCAGGTCTATTGTGCCTTCGGTATGGCCGCGGCGGGCTAAAACGCCACCGGGACGCGCCCGGAGTGGAAATATATGCCCGGGACGAGCAAGGTCACTGGGTTTGGCGTCGGCGTAAATTGCGGTTTGAATGGTGGTCACCCGATCTTGAGCGGAGACACCTGTGGTTACTCCTTCTCGTGCTTCAATTGAAACGGTAAAAGCGGTCTGATTTTGGCTATTGTTGACAGTTACCATCGGAGGCAGCTCTAGCTGATCGGCTTGGGCATCGGTTAAGCATAGGCAGACAATTCCACTGCATTCACGGATCATCAGCGCCATCTGAGAAGCGGTTAGGCTCTCTGCTGCATAAATAATATCCCCTTCATTCTCACGGTCTTCATCGTCTAAAAGCAGTACGCCTTGACCTTGTCGAAGGGCTTCAAGGGCACGTTCAACACGCAGAATAGGATCACCAAACTCGGCAAGTAGAGAAAACTGATTCATGGTATAGCTCCTAAAGTTTAACCAGAATCAGGGCTGTTTTTGAGGAATTCAAAGCGACACCAAGAATCGGGCAGACGTGACCGCCCACACTTCATATTTGATGTGTTCATTCTCTCTCATCCGGACTATTACCGTCGGCTCTGGCATTGGACCAGATCTGCTGACCTCGACGAATCGAGCGCTCGTGGGCTTACTTGGTGACTGCCTATAGGCAGTGCCATGTCTACCACCGGTGGGGAATTGCACCCCGCCCTGAGAATTTTAATCACAAATTTTTAAGCGGCAAAAATTGCCGACTGGGCGCTGTAACTAAACAAGCAACGATCATGTTAATTCTTTATGATACAGAGATGAAGTCGAATCTGGTGAGGTCGCTGTCGAGTACCTCGAATCCGGTCCAACAGCTCCCCTGATTGGTCACATCAACTCTGGTGCCCTTAGTTGGTGTATCAGGCTTAGCGATCACAAACTGGCCGGCGTGGGGCGGCTTGAAACAGGGAAAGACCGGTGATTTGGTTCCCCGTTCTTTTCCTCTATTTGTCGAACCTAGTATGGAACTTGATTTCCATACAAGTCGCAGCAGTACGCGGCCGATGGCTGCCGCTGTGCTCAGCGTTATATCGCAAGGAGAGTGAAGTTGTTTGAGGTAGTAAGAGCTGTTTTTCCTAATGATTTAAGAGATGTTCTTGATCTGTATTATGAGTATGTTAACAGCACCTCGGTAGATCTTTCTTTCCAAGGTAATGATCAGGAATTTAACCGTTTGCCTGAAAAGTACAGCTCTGAAGAATCAAAGATATTTTTGGTGAAGAAAGACAGCAAACCTGTTGGATGTGCTGCATTTCGGAGATTGGATGAGTCTGTCTGTGAAATGAAGCGAGTTTATATCCAACCATGTGTTCGTGGCCACAATATAGGTAAGCTGCTAGTTGATAGAGTTTTGCAAGAGGCTGTTATCAGTGGCTACAGTAAAATATGTTTAGATGTCCTTCCAGAGTTTAAAACTGCCTTGAAATTATACAGGTCGTATGGATTTGTTGAGCATCCACCCGTAACGAAAAATCCAGTTCCAGGAACACACTTTTTAGGTTTGGACTTAGAGCAGTATAACCAAGAATTGCAGCGGACAAACCGCTGAATACAGCATTATGCGCAAAAGGAGGAGGCATGCATCATTTAGCAGCCCAATGGATTGTGGGGCTACTGAAAGATAGGAATATCCCATTTCTGATCTGTGGGGGACTCGCTGCTAAGGGATATGGCTCTGAGCGTGACCTGAATGACCTCGACCTTTTCGTCCCTGGCAAACACTTCTCGTCAGTGGTTCAGGATGGTCAGGAATTTGTATCCAAGGCAGCCGCTCACCGTCAGGAGGAAGGCTGGGACCTAACCTACGTCCAGTTCAAGTATGAAGGCATTAAAGTGGAGGTAGGTAGCGCTGACGGTCCGCAAATATTTGATGCGGGCAGCGAGACGTGGGTTCCGCTCAATATAGATTTCTCTCGCTATAAAACAGTCAATTTGCTGGGCTTAGAGCTTCCCCTTATGCTGAAAGAAGATCTGGTCCGGTATAAATCTGCACTCTCACGGTCGGTGGATATCGAGGATATTCGTGCCATCCGAGAGAGCGCATAAGCAAGCCATCACCAGTGGCGGGCGTTAGCCAAATATGGAGGGAACCATGAAAAAATTTTCCATTCTATTAATCTTCTTTCTTTCGACTGAAGCCTCAGCTGAAAAAGATGACATATTGAAAATATATGAGCATTTCACGTTGTCTAGTGCCGCTGCTGGAAAATGTATAAACCCAAAAAAAGAAGAGCTAACATCTTTTTTAGCAAACTATCAGATGGTATCTGTTTCTGCGTTAACCGAGCTTAGAAAGCGAAAGCCTGATATTTCAAACGAAAAAGCCCAAGAAATACTAAAATTCGGTGGAGAAAAGCTTACAAAGGCAGTATATGAAGTTATTGAAACAGAAGGTTGTGAAAGCTCAAAAATCCAAGATTTAATAACCCGCTTTCATATGCAAGCTGAATGGAAGCCGTAATTATAGCTAGCAATGGTAGATCAATGAAATATTTAATAACCGCATTACTCCTATTTTTATCGCCTCTATGTGTGGCAGAAAACGAAATAGCCTATCTTAAGGGACTAGACGCTAAAGCATCTGAGTATCGTATGATGGCCATTGAGTGTGTTACTGACATGAAACTAACGAAAAGGAAAGCGCAGGAAATAAATTCTTGTAAGTCTTTTTTTCAGTTTGTTCAATAAGATTATCCCAAGCTGAAATCAGACCTGGAGTCAGCTGAATTAAAAGCTAAAGATCAAGGAAATTCTGAGGGGCTTCAATCAGAAAATCTTCGAGAGAGGCTTGTTTTGATCATGTCGGTTCGTTCCCACATGAATATTGCGGGTACAGTGTCCAAAGCGATAGGTGAATAAATGTATAATAGTCAGCAGTACGTATGTCCAGTAAAACGCACCGGGCCGGACGTTAGAAGCATAAAGTCATGAGATACAGGTTAATCATATTCTTACTACTCATTTCAGGAGCCGCATTCGCCAATCCGTATGATGGGGAGGTGTCTATGTTCGATAACGGCAAAGAAGTGACAAAGACTTACCATCAAATGCTACGCGAGAAATCACTTGAGGGATTGTCTCCATTATCAAAGCAGGTTCATGAACTGGCGCTTCAGGTATTCGACAATCCAAACTCGGCTGACGCAAAGAAACGTTACTTTGAAAGTTTCCCCAGGTCTTTTGGGTCATTTATGGATATATTTCAGCCTAACTCATTTGGTGAACTCTATGATGGGTATATTTATATACATCTAATTGACTCGCTCGCCAGTGAATACCCAGAGACGGTTGGCAGCATTTACCTAAAAATCGCGAGTAAAGCCTGTTTAGATGCTGATGCTCCAAGCTATTTAAGGCATAACCTTGTTGCTTTTGAGGGTCGTTATCCTGAGGTTTACAAGAAATACTACAACAACCTTACATCAGATCAGCAGCATAATGTTGAGCTCTTTAAAAAGGCTTCAATACATAGTGGTGGCAAAGGTGTATGCAACTTCTAACACAGCGCTCAAAATTAACGCCCATTAGCTGCTCTATGTATCGTGTGATGCCTGGTCCACGTGATGGCTCTGCCCTGAAGTGGAATATCAGGCGTCACTCCCAATGACAGCTTGACGCAATACGTCCCTGGCCGCTTCAGTGGGACAAGCAGCTCGCAGCAACTTCTGAAATTTGAAGCACTCCAGATGTGAAGGCGCGGGGCATTCTGCAACGTGCCGAAGCATGTTGCTCAAGGTCTTCAGTTTGCGTGCCTGGCGATCGAGTTCATCAGCACGCTCACTCAATGTTGGTCGAGGAAGGTTTGGCTTTCGATCCTTGTCGAACATGCTACCAATCTCTTCCAAAGAGAACCCTGCGCTCTTGCCCAATGAAATCAAGGCCAGCTGTACGAGCGTGTCCCTGTGGTATTGCCGGCGCAATCCGTTTCTGGCGACGGACTTGATCAGGCCAATTTCCTCATAGTAGCGAAGTGTCGATGTGGCGACACCACTGGCTTTCGCGAGGACGCCGATATCGATGAGATTCATGCTTGACCTCAAGTTGACTTGAAGTTGCATACTAGTTGGCAACCAAGCTTCGATCAAGGGTCAAACACATGAATGAACCTATCCTTCCACCCAGGTACAAGCTGGCTTTAGCCGCAATGGTGGGCTCCATCATGCTGGCTTCGCTCGGTATCAGCGTCACGACAGTGGCGCTCCCGACGCTGGTTTCGGCACTTTCTGCACCGGTACAGCAGGTGCAATGGGTCGTGCTTGCCTATCTGGTATCGCTGACGGTGGCCATCGTATCCGCAGGCCGCATGGGCGACCTGTACGGATGTCGCCGTGTGTTGCTATTGGCTCTGGGTCTCTTCACTTTGGCCTCGCTCGTCTGTGCTGTGGCACCGAACCTGAGCTGGCTGATAGCAGGCCGGGTTGGGCAAGGCCTGGCTGCCGCCGTCCTGATGTCATTGCCGATGTCGCTCGCCAAAAGCTTGATCGCCAAGGAGCGAATGGGGGTGGTGATGGGGTTGTTGGGTACCATGTCGGCTATCGGTACTGCACTGGGACCGTCTCTAGGTGGCGGTTTAATCGACCTACTGGGGTGGCGCTCGATCTTCGTTCTGTTGCTTTTGTGCGCACTTGGCATGATAGCCATTACTGTGATGGGAGTACCCAAGGAGAAAGGACAAGCAACCACGACAGCTCGCTTGGATTGGACGGGAAATCTTTGGTTGTGTCTGACCCTGTTGTTGTTCTCGATTGCCGCCACAGGCGGCAAGGGTGGAGTTGCCATCCCTGTTTGGATGCTACTTGCCTCGGCTACCGTCGCACTGGCGATGTTTGTTGTCACCGAGATGCGAGCGACTCACCCACTGGTGCCCTTGGCACTGCTTGGTAGTCGAGCCCTTGCACCATCATTGATCATGAACCTCATTGTCAGCGCCACCATGATGTCAACTCTGGTGGTTGGGCCCTTTTACCTGGCGTTTGGTCTTGGCCTGAGCGAACTGATGATGGGTACTGTAATGGCGGTAGGCCCTGCCACTGCCGCGCTGTTCGGTGTGCCCGCAGGCCAGCTCACGGACCGGTTCGGAACCGACCGCGTCTTGTTTGCAGGCCTGGTGTTTGCGACGGGAGGGTTGATCTGCTTCGCACTGCTGCCGGTCAGATTCGGAATTCCTGGCTACGTGGCTGCGCTAATACTTACAACACCGGGCTTTCAACTGTTCCTGGCCGCGAACAACACTGCCGCGATGACAAGTACACCTGACGCACAGCGTGGCATGGTCTCCGGGCTGATTGGACTATCGCGCAATTTAGGGTTCATGACCGGTGCATCACTTATACCGCTGCTGTTCGCTACATTGCTGGGTGATCAGTCTATAGCCTTGAGCTCCCCGTCAGTTGTCGGCGAAGCCTTCTCACACACGTTTCTATTGGCCGCAGCTTCGTTCGGACTTGCCATGGTGACCTTCTTCTTGGGTAAGAAACGCCAACCGTCAATGCCGATTTTATCTACTAATCAAGGAGTTAATCATGACTGATGCACACTCACATCCTCATGCCATTCAAACAGTTGGGGCACCTCTGCCGTCTTATCGCAGCAGTCGGTTCCATTTAGTCAGCACGGGCATCGGCGATGCAGGAAACATCACTGTGAACGCTCAGGAGATACTGCGAAGCGCCGACATCGTGTTCGGGACCTCAAGTTTGCTGGAGAAGTTCGCAGATCTTCTCAAGGGCAAGGAGCTCCATGATGCCGGACATGGTCTTTTCATGGATCTAATACGCAGGGACTATCCAGCTGAGAAAGCCGATGCGATGGAGGCTGAAGCCAGACAAATCATTCGGCACGCAGCTGAGCACGGCAAACGAATCGCCGTAATTGACTATGGCGACTCCATGATTTTCGGGCCGCAGGCGGGCTTCATCCAGGAATTCAGAGACCTCAATCCGGTAGTTATTCCAGGTGTATCGAGCTTTAATGCCGCAAATGCGGCTTTGGCATGCGATGTCATGAACGGAAGCACGAGCAGATCGGTCATCCTGGCAGCCGCTTATGATGCCCGTGAGGACTATGACGGCACCGATACCTTGGAGCGTCTGGCACAGACGGGCTCCACGCTGGTTTTCTTTGCGATGCGATCAAGGTTCGTGCAACTGACTGAGCAGTTGAAACGTGTTCTGCCTGGTTCAACCCCTCTCGCGGTTGTCTGTCACGCCGGTCGAAGTCAGCAGCACACGGTTGTGCTCGCGACACTCGACACCGCTGTCACAGCGCTACAAGGGCGTGAAGTGCCATTCGAGCATCTCGTCTATGTGGGTGACTTTCTTTCTTATTAGTGGCTTGTTCATATCAAGACGCCAACGAATGCCCAGCAAAGCCGGGCTGGGCTTCATATTGCTTCGCGGCTTATAGCCTGTTACTGCGCCGCTCCTTTGACCCATCTACTGTAATCCTGGTCATGGAGCAGCCGCGAAGCTTCGAGGATTGGAAAGTGGGAAGCAGGTCATTATCGCTGTTGCTCAAAGTGAAACGAGGAACAGGCCTGCCACCATCACCACAAGTCCCTGCAACCTCGGCAAGCTGACGGGCTCACGTAGCCAGATCACGCCGATCAGCACACCCAGGGGAATACTCACCTGACGTAACGCCACCACATAGCTGACTTCGCTCACCATCGACATGCTGACCAATATCAGCAGATAGGTGCCGATAATGAAGCTGCCCGCCAATAGCGTCCAGCCGAAGTCCGGCACGACCCTCAGTGACTCGCCAAAGCCCCATCGCACCAGTGGCAACATCCATATCAGACAGGCTGCTGCCTGTAATACGACAAAACTGCTGCCAGCGGCAAAAGCATCCATCCCCTGCTGCTTCATAAGCTGAATGGCGGCACTGTCGAGCACCGAGTATCCGGCCGTGGCGCACGCCGCCAAAAGTACCCAAGCGATAGCCGGGGTCCTGTAGTCGCGCCAGTGCCAGTCACGCCAACACACCAATGGCAGTGCCAACGAACCCAGTATGATCAGGCACATGCCGATCAGATCCGCCGCCTGGAGTTGACTTTGGCCATATGTAATCAGCACCACTGCCGGCACGATCAATACCGGCAGCGCCCGCGCCAGTGGGTAGACGATATTCAGGTTGCCGTGTCTGTAGGCTTTGGCCAGACCAGTCAGGTAGAGGGTTTGGCAAAGACCTGAGGCCAGCAGCAGCCACCAGAAAGCAGAGGGCAACGCAGTTACTTCCGGCCAGACGCGCAGCAGTAGTGGGCTGAAAATCAACATGCCCAGCCCCATGGCCCAAGCATAAAAACGCACCGTCTGAGCAGTGCGCTTGCCGATCAGGTTCCAACCCGCATGCAGCAGAGCCGAAACCAGGATCAATCCGATAGCGGCAGGTGTCACGGTTTCTCGCCCATCGCCAGTCGTGCCGCGATCTCTTCCAGGCAGGGAATGACATCGGCAATGCTGTCGATGACATAATGAGCGCCACTGCCGATCATGCGCTTGTAGGCCACCGCGCGACGGGTGTCCTGCTCCACTTCTCCCAATGCCTGCCAGGCGTCCAGGCTCATGCCCACTTCGTTGCCGCTAACGGCGACGCCGATGGTCCACATACCCGCGTTCAAGCCTTCTTCGATACCGGTGAGAGTGTCATCGATTTTTACGCAGGCACAGAGGTGCTGTACGCCCAGATCCATGGCATTTTTCAGGCTCATATGCGGATAGGGACGCCCCTTGGGCACTTCCGTGGCGCAAACATTGCTGTCCGGGGTGTAGCCCTGCTCGGCAGCTCGGGCCACCAGGCCTTCAATCATGCTGCCCGCATACCCGGTGTTGGCACCGATGCGGATTTCATTGGCACGCATCCAATCCAGCGCCTCGGTCAGGCCTGGGATAAGCTCGGCAGTTTGTGCAATGGCATCAATCTGCAGAGGTACGAAGTCGTCATACAAGCGGTCAATATCGGCTTCACCCGGG
The DNA here is from genome assembly GCF_041155135.1 of Marinobacterium sp. BA1. NCBI lineage: Bacteria > Pseudomonadati > Pseudomonadota > Gammaproteobacteria > Oceanospirillales > Oceanospirillaceae > Marinobacterium > Marinobacterium sp. BA1. Next base: position 3,357,614 of record NZ_BAAFHC010000001.1, on the reverse strand, counting down.
TACTCTCCTTTCACGTCTTTCCATGCATCACGAATACGGGGATGAGTACACAGCTGGCGGATATGTTCACGCTTTTCGGTGCCCATGGGGCCGCGCGCTTCAGCTTCGCTGATCGGCACGCCTTCATCGGTAAATAAACGTTGAAAAGCGCGGATCGGCGCCATGGAACCAAAATCCACGGTGGTGCCCGCCCAGTCCATGATCACGGCTTCAATTGGGCCTGTGTAACGGCGTTCAAACTGGTAAATCGGTGCAGTCATAACAATTTCTCCGTTGAATTCAGTTGGGTCAGGCGGTTGCCGCCGCGTTAAGAGCATGGATGGGCGCGCCGTTCGGTATCTGCAGCTCGTCCAGCACGGCGGCAACGGCAGCGAGGACAGCATCGATCTGCACATCATGCAGCTGGCCGATACAACCCAAGCGGAAGCTGTCAGCTTCGGTTAACTTTCCCGGATAGATGATGAAACCGCGGGCTTTCATACGATCGTAGAAGCCCTGGAAATCGAAGTTCGAGTGGCCCGGCGAAAAGAAGGTGATGATGATCGGGGACAGCCACTCATCGCTGAGCAGGGTTTCAAACCCCATGCGGCGCATGCCGGCGACCAGACGCTGCTGGTTGCGCTGATAGCGCGCATGACGACCGACGATCCCCCCTTCCGTTGCGTGTTCCTTCAGCGCCTGCAGGAATGCTGCTACCACGTGGGTGGGCGGGGTGTAGCGCCACTGGCCGGTTTTGGCCAAGTACTGCCACTGATCCAGCAAGTCCAGACTCAAAGAGTGTGCGTTACCTTTGGAAGCGTCCAGCGCACTCTGGCGGACCAGGCTAAAACCGAAGCCGGGCACACCTTCGAAGCATTTGTTGGCAGAAGAGATCAGTGCATCGAATTGAACGGTTTTGGCACTGATTGCTACAGCACCAAAGGCGCTCATTGAATCGAGGATCAGGCGTCGTCCCTGACGTGCTACTGCTTCGGCGATCTCTTCCACCGGGTTGAGAATGCCGGAGCTGGTTTCGCAATGAACCAGGGCAACGTGAGTGATTGCAGGATCAGCGACCAGTATCGCTTCCACTTCTTCACCACGGGGTGGCTCATAGTCACCCTTATCCAGGGCAACATAGTCACGACCCAAGTAATCCATGATCTTGCCCATACGCTGACCGTAGGCACCGTTCATGAGGATCAATAACTTGCCATCTTTTGGTACCAATGTCGCAAGCGTTGCTTCAACGGCAAAGGTGCCGGAGCCCTGCATCGGTACGCAAACGTGGCTGTCTTCACCGTCGATCAGGGCAACCAACTGCTGGCACAGCCGGGCAGTCATGGCACGGAAGTCACCATCCCATGAGCCCCAATCTTGCAGCATTGCCTGTTTAACGCTGAGGGTTGTATTGATGGGACCGGGAGTCAGCAGATAAGGCTGTTCTGTTTTCATGATCTCTCTCTTTCTGGTCTACACCAGTGTTTTTGAGCAAAAAAAATTGCTCCTTTTCTATCCAGGGCACCCCTCAGGTACCCGCCTGCATCAGCGCTGTCGCCAGCGCTGAGTGCGTTGCAGAATGCTATGGCTGATCAGCCAGTGAAGCCCTTTTGCCACCAGCGATGTCAACATCAGCAAGACAGCCATGGCTGCAGCCGGTGCTGTGTCCCCTGCCTCATCCATATGCATTACCGCTACAGAGGCCAGCGTGGTTTCTGCGGAGTAGAGGAAGATGACGGCCGAAACCGTGGTCATGGCGTTGACGAACAGGTAAACGGAGATATCAAGCACCGCAGGCAGTGCCAAAGGCAGGGTTACCCGGCGCAGAGTGGTATAAAAGGGAACTTTCAACGAAGCTGAAACCGCCTCGAATTCATTGTCGATCTGCTTCAGGCTGGTTACAGCGGTCAGATGACATACTGTGTAGAAATGTACCAATGTATTCAGGACTAGAATCGCCATGGTGCCGTACATCAGATTCAGAGGATTGTTTGGTTGGTTGAAGAAGAAGATATACGACAACCCCAGTACGATGCCTGGCACTGCCATCGGCAGCATGGCCAGCAGTTGTAAAAATTTACGCGCAGTTGGCATCGGCTTGATCTTCTCGCTCATGTACGCCACGAGGAAGACTACCGCGGTACCAATTAATGCCGTCCAGGCAGACATCTGTACCGAGTTGAAGTAGGACGCCCAGCCGCCTCCGTCCATCATGTCAAAATTGTAATTCTTGAGCGACAACCCCATGTTGTACGGCCAAAAGGTGATGAAGGAGGCATACACTGCCATACCCACCACCAACAGAAGAAAGCCGCACACGATAAAACAAAACAACGTCAGTAGAAGGTCACGCAACATCGATCTGTTGGGTTGCAGCGGCACGGCGCGGGCCGACAGCTGGGATGACTGATGGCGCTGCACCCGACGCTCGACGATAAAGGACACCAGCGCCGGCAGCAGCAGGATGACGCTGACCACCGCGCCCATCTGGAAGTTCTGCTGCCCCACCACCTGCTTGTAGATATCGGTAGCCAGCACGTTGTACTGCCCGCCAATCACCTTGGCAACGCCGAAATCGGTGATGGTCAGGGTGAAGATCACGAAGATGGTATTGATCAGGCCGTAGCGCACCGACGGCAGGGTCACGGTCAGGAACACGCGCCAGGGCGGTGTTTTCATCGACTTGGCTGCTTCGTATAGACGTGCATCGCTGTTGCTGAAGGCGGTGATAAGGATCATCAGTGCATGGGGAAAGGCCCAGAAGCTCAGCCCAATGACGATGCCCACCGGACCGTAGATGCTGTCCACCGGCAGCCAATCCTTGAGAATGCCCTGGTTGCCGAACAGGTAGATCATGCTCAGCGCCGGCAGCAGCGAGGGCGCAAACAGCGGCAGCATGGTCAGCAGACGGAAGCCTTTCTTGCCCACCATGCCGCTGCGAGTCAGGGCATAGGCGAAGACAAAGGCGGTCGAAACCACGATCAGCGTGGTCCAGACGGCGATATTAAGCGAGTTCAGAATCGACTCGGTCAGTGCCGGGTTGCTGAAATAGGCGATGAAGTTGCTAAGGCCAATATACTCGCCGGCCCCGTTCTGCAGGCTCTTGACCAGCATGGTCAGCAGCGGGAACAAAAGCGCCAGCAACAAAAACACCACACCGCCTACAACGATAGTGCGTTGCACCCAGATTTCGGTATCAAAGCCGCGTTTGGTGGCCAGACTTGGGATCGCGGACATCATCAGGCTCCAGCCACCTGCATGGCCGCGACACTCAGGTCCCTGCTATCGCTGCACCCCACTTTTGTGACAGGGTTTTGGCCTTGGTCTTCTTGCGGATAGAATTTGAGTGCCGCCGCCGGCACACTCAACCAGTACGATGCACCTACCGCCGGGTTCAGGCTATGCAGCTGCTCCACCGGCAGGTCTACATGGATCTGCGGCAACCCAATATCAAAGCTCATCTCAAGTCGTACGAATGCGCCCATGAAGTGAATGTGGTCCAGCCGAGCCTGGAACACGAACTGCTCATTGCGGTCCAGCCCCCAGGGAGCGGCATGCAGCTGCACGCTCTCGGGACGGAAGCCCAGCGTGCCTTCGTCACAGGGCGGTAGTATTAGAGGCACCTGTACATCCTTGTGTCCCAGCATCAGCTGGTTGTGGCCGAGAACACGAGCCGGCAGCAGGTTCATGCTGCCGACAAAGCGAGCAACAAATTCAGTGGCTGGCTGGAGGTAAATGTCTTCCGGGGTGCCAATCTGTGCGATGCGACCGTGATCCATCACCACGATGCGATCGGCCATGGTCAGCGCTTCATCCTGGTCATGGGTCACCATGATCGTGGTAATGCCCAGCTTGCGCTGCAGGCTGCAGATCTCATTTCGCAGATGCAGGCGCACGCGAGCATCCAGCGCAGACAGTGGTTCATCCAACAACAGCAAACCGGGTTCGGTCGCCAGCGCACGTGCCAGTGCCACCCGTTGCTGCTGACCACCCGAAAGCTGACCCGGAAACTTGTTGCCAATATCAGGCAGGTGAATCTGATCCAGCAACAACTGGACTCTCTGTTCCCGCTCACGGCGGGGTATCTTCATGTTGGCCAGGCCGTAAGCAATGTTCTCGTTCACAGTCAGGTTTGGAAAAAGAGCATAGGACTGAAACACAATACCGAAATCACGCTGCTGCGGAGGCAAAGTTGAAACATCGCACCCAGCCTGCACAATACGGCCCTCTTCCTGCTGCTCCAGACCGGCAATCGCTCTCAACAGTGTGGTTTTGCCACAGCCGGAGGGCCCCAGGAAGCAGATGAACTCACCCTCGTTGATTTCCAGGGAAATATCATCCAACGCAGTGAAGCTGCCAAAGGACTTGCGCAGGTGCTGAATCTGCAGGTAAGCGGGTGTGGTCTTCATGCTCTATCTCCATCAAAACTGTGAGGGCTGAATCTCAGCCCTCCGAGGTGGCGCAGCTGATCAGTTTTTAGCTTCGCTCTTGCCGTCGTAACGACGCTGCCACTCTTTGAGAATGCGCTCACGGTTTAGCGCAGCCCATTCAAAGTCGTTATCGATCATGCGATCGGCGATATCCGCAGGATAATTTTCTACTGGCTTAGCAACGCCCGGCATGGCAACAACTGCAAAGTTGTCGTTGTAGAGCGTGTTGGCATCACGTGTAACAGCCCAATCCATTAATTTCTGGGCCGCGTCCAGGTTTTTGGTGCCTTTAACGATGGCGGCCGCTTCCATGTCCCAACCCAGCCCCTCGGACGGGAATGCAAGATCAACAGGAGCCCCTTGGCTGATCAGCTTGGCACCACGGTAGGCAAAGGAAATGCCGATAGGCGTTTCACCGGAAGCAGCCATCTTGCAGGGTTTTGAGCCAGAGTGTGTATAGCGGTCGATGTTCTGATGCAGGTCGTCCATGAATGCCCACCCCTGCTCTTCACCAAAGGTCTGCAACCAGCTGGTGACATCCAGATAGCCTGTTCCGGAAGAGTTGGGGTTCGGCATGACTACATGGCCCTGATACACCGGCTTTGTCAGGTCTTTCCAGCTTGTCGGTAATGGCAGGCCATGTTTCTCGGCCTCGATGCGGTTATAGCAGATTGAAGCAACCCAGGCGTCCATGCCCACCCAAGAGGGGGTTGCATCCTTGTCTACAAACTGTTCACTCAATGCTTCAACACCCTTTGGTTTATAGGGCTGAAGCATCTGATGATCTTTCAATACCAACAGGCTTGTGGCGGCAACGCCCAGAATGGCATCGGCCTGAGGATTTTCTTTTTCCGCCAGCAAGCGCGCGGTGATGATGCCGGTTGAGTCACGTACCCAACGGATCTTGACATCGGGGTTGGCCGTTTCAAATCCTTTGGTGTAGGACTTGAGCTGGTCTGCTTCCAGGGCGGTATACACGGTCAACTCAGTGGCCGCGTTGACCGACGTGGCCGCTAAGGCGACAGCCGCCGCCAACAGGGTCTTTTTCAGGTTAAGCGTCATAGCGAGATCCTTATATCCGTTAAACAAGCGTTGAGATCCAGATTGCAATGCGTCTGGTATAGACCAGATGAAGTTTCACAGCATTCTGTTGCAAAAAAATGAAGATAAGATTGCATGTTGTTTAACCGGATATTTTTTGGCTGCGTGCCAGGGCACATTGAATACGAAAAGCTTCACTGAATGAGTCAACCTGGCCAAACCGATCAACCCTGAAGGGCTTCACATCAGTAAAAGGCTCTCTTCCAAGGGCAATTTCTGCCAGCATGCGGCCAATACCACCAGACAAAGCAATGCCACCTCCAGAGCAGCCACTTGCCACCAGGAGCCCCGGCAACTCTGTAGTGCCAAGCAAGGGTTTGCCATCCGGGGTGTAGCTGGAAATGCCACTGATATAATGCGCGATGCCCACCTGTTCCAATGCGGGAAAAATTCCAGCAAGCGAACTGTAGCCAGCTTCAAGGCAGTCCCAACCATCAGGATCACAGTTGAACAGATAGCCATGAATGTCTTCCGGCAAGTTTGACGCGTCACCGTAGACAGCCTGCTTATCACGCAGGCCGAACAACAAACCACCGACTTCCGGACGTGCATAGGCATTAATATCCGGCAGGATCACCATAGGGCTATTGACGGGGAAGAGTTTCGGATTCGCTTCGCTGATCCAGTAGTGGCTGCGAACGGGCGCCATTGCCATTGAAATGCCGTACTGTGCCAGCAGTGCAGCTGACCAGGGACCGGCACAACAGATGATTGTTTCAGCGTGCGTTTGGCCTTTTAGTGTCTCAACACCAACCGCGCGGCCTTGTTCAACCAGTAATCGTTCAACACGGCAGTTTTGTATGACCTCAACGCCAAGCCGTCGAGCTGCTGTGAGATAGCCTTGTGCCAGTTGCACGGGGTCCATGTAACCGTCCTCGGCAACAAACAGTGCAGTCCCGTCACTTCCTGGCTCCAGCCATGGTGACAAGGAGCGGATCTGGTCAGCAGAAAGACGGTCGGATGCCAGACCTAACTGACGTGCTGTGTTGGCTGTTTGCTGAAGATAATCACGTCCCGTTTCATCAGTCGCCAGATGCAGGCTACCCACCTGACGCAGTGGCAGGGGCTCATCGAGTACAGAATTTAATTCATCAATGGCTGCAAAGGTTTGAGCAACCATAGCCGCCATGGCTGGATCAGGACGAACTCTGGTAAGCAGTGCAGCCGCCTGACTCGTCGTGGCAGTTGAAACCATCCCGGCTTCAACCAGACGAATGCGAGCGCCTGCAGGAACCCTTTGTGCAAGTGCCCAGGCAGTCGCAGCACCAAGGATACCACCGCCGACAATGAGAAAGTCTGTAGAAGAATGATGCATATTGCTCAACCTTAATCTGGTATAGACCAGATTATCGAGCTACATCATGACATGTCGGTGACAGAAATGTTTCATCAGATTTGCTTTGCACCACAGCCTCGGCTGCGGTCAGTGACGATCGCCAATGCGTACCGAGATTTTCAACGCATCGTGCAGCCAGTATTCCCGGTCCAGTTCCAGAAACTCGCCACGCTGATCAAAACTTAGACGTTGAATGTACAACCCTGCAGCACCTGGATTGACGCTCAAGGAGTCCGCTTCAAGCCCCTTCAGGGCAAGCGGGTATATCTCAATGTCACGGTGCTCAGGTCTCAGGTCATATTTGTCACGCAGCATCTGCCATATCGACAGATCGGTACTTTCACCCAGCAAGCCCGGGCAATGGGCAGGATTAATATAGTTGTGCTCAACCAGCAACCCGCGTTCATCTACATAACGGCGACGGAATACGTGATACACCGGCGCTCCGACTTCAAGACCACTGGCCTCGCTCAGCCAGGGAGACACCTCGGTCAGCTGCTTGAAAAGGGTTTCAGTACGCGGTTTGAACCCCTGTTCTGTCACATATCGATTAAAACCCACATCTCGGCTGGGGTCATAGCGAAGGCGCTCGGGGGTGATGTACCAGCCACGACGGTTGGACCTGAAAATCAAACCTTCCGCTTCAAGCTGTGACAGCGCCTGACGAATTGTGACGCGCGTGGTGTGGAAGCGCTCAGAGAGTTCCCGTTCGGAGGGGAGCCGTTGTTGGCTACTGAGCTTCTCAGCTTCAATCCAGGACCATAACTGATCACGAAGCTGAAGGTACACTGGGTAATCAAATCGCGACATTATTTCTTCTCAATAAAAGCCAGTATTCCAACAAGTGAGTATGACGATTAGATTACCATCAGTTGCGGCGCGAAGCTTGAGGATAGATGGTGGCTATGAAGCCAAAGGCTTTGAGCGAGAACGAGCGGATTCGAACGCTTGAGAAACACGGATCTACCGCGCTTGAAGAGCAAATCGATGAGCACACTGGACATCCTGAACTCGTTATGGAATATCACTCGTAACAAGATGTAGCTCTACATTCGTTATGAACCAAAAGGATTGCAGATAAACATGAAAAAATTAGCGCATGATATATGGATATTTGATGGTGAACCCGTTCAGTTCTTAGGGTTGCCTTTTTCCACTCGAATGACGGTTGTCAGACTCTCCAGTGGAGATCTATGGGTTCATAGTCCAATCAAATTATCTGAATCAATTACAGAGCAAATTGAAAGTTTGGGCTGTGTTAAATATTTAATTGCCCCCAATCATTTACATCATTTGTTCTTATCTGCATGGATTGCAGCCTATCCAAACGCAGAAGTCTATGGCACAAATGAGGTGATCAAAAAGCGTAGCGATATCTCTTTTCATGCCTCACTCAATAACTCGAAAAGCTATGCTTGGAGCCCAGATATTGAGCAAGAACTGTTCTCTGGGTCTCCATTAATGGAAGAATGTGTGTTTTACCATAACAGTTCAAGTACGTTAATTGTTACTGATCTGGTTGAGAACTTTTCTGGCGAAGGCTTTAACCGCTTCCAACGGGTGGTGGCTAAAGGTGTTGGTATACTCGCCCCTAATGGAAAAATGCCTTTGGATTGGCGTCTAAGCTTCATGCTTGGTAAGGCGGATGCACGGAAGCACCTCAATAGGATGCTGTCTTGGAAACCGCAAATATTGGTTATGGCGCACGGTGAAATCGTCACTGAAAATGCAGAAAAATTCTTACAACAGTCATTCAAATGGTTGATATGAGAAGCCCTTGAGAAAATCACGCCAATACCGCTGAGTTTTCATTGGCACCAGTTATAGGCATCACCGCTAACACCCCGCGACCATACATGCTTCCTCATGCGCGAAATACCGGCGACGACGCTGCACTCCGGTTATGAGTTCGACTCTCTCCAGCTTGGACACTCCTCTGCAATAGGTCTACACCCAGGCCTGTTCTGACTGACACCGCAATCCATGAGAATAACTCATGGATTTATTATAAAAAATCAATATTTCTCATCTAAATACAGCTGTATAAATCTCACTTTATTTCATCTGCTCCTACTTCTCGGCTACGAACAAGCTCGAAAAGTGAACAGAGCGACAAAAGTCAGGCTTTATCTTAAGAATCGGAACACGAAATAATCATGAGTCATAATTTTACATACAGCATTAAAAACATTCGGTTTGATCAACATTATCAACCATCAAGTGACACGCGTCTTACCACTAACTTTGCCAACCTGGCTCGCGGCGAAAAGCGGCAAGAAAACTTATACAGAACCATCAGCATGATCAATAATAGTTTTAACTCGCGTGTACACTGGGATAATCCCGGCGGTGATAGGTATTCAGTCGAGCTTGAAATTATTCATATCGACGTTGATATCGAAGGAAATGGCAAAAGTTTTCCTACGATCGAGTTTTTGAAAACCTATATTGTCGATCATAAAAAGAATAGACGTATCGAAGGTATTGTTGGCAATAACTTCTCGTCCTATGTGCGCGACTATGATTTTAGTGTCTTACTTAAAAATCACAACAAAGGACGAAATCAGTTTTCCGTGCCTGATGGTTATGGTGATTTGCATGGGAAGATGTTTAAAGACTTTATTAAATCTTCTAATTACAAAGATAATTTTAATAAACTTCCGGTTATATGTTTAAGCGTATCAGATAATAAAACCTATTATCGAACCAGCAATCAACACCCTGTATTAGGTATTGAATACATACCTAATGAGCCATCTTTGACTGAAAGATATTTCAAGAAAATGGGCATGGACGTACGCTATTTTATGCCGCCAAATAGTGTTGCGCCTTTCGCTTTTTATTTCTTTGGCGACTTGCTGAACGACTATACCGATTTAGAGCTAATCAGTACCCTCAGCATTATGGAGACCTTCCAGAAAATTTATCGGCCGGAAATCTATAATGCACACTCCGTTGCAGGCGAAGAGTATAAGCCAAGCTTGAAAAACGAGGACTACTCATTGACGCAAGTGATTTATGATCGAGAGGAACGCAACCTTTTGGCGGTAAAACAAGGAAAATGGTGCGAAGATAACTTTATTCAACGTTATCAGCCTATCCTGGAAAAATGGGCTACAGAATTTGCCGCATAATTAATTACGCTACTGAATGGAATTTTTTATGAATAAACTACTTCCCACATCCACCGCTGGAAGTTTGCCTAAACCTTCATGGTTAGCAGAACCTGAAAAACTCTGGTCTCCCTGGAAATTAGAAGGTGATGAACTCGCTAAAGGAAAGCAGGATGCACTGCGTGTTACCCTGCAAGAGCAAATAAATGCTGGTATTGATATCGTCAGTGATGGTGAACAAACCCGTCAACATTTTGTAACAACATTTATCGAGAATTTGAGTGGCGTTGATTTCAAAAACAAAAAAACCGTCAGAATTCGAGATCGCTACGACGCTAGTGTTCCCGGTGTCATAGGCCCTGTCAGCCGTCAAAAACCTGTATTTGTCGAAGACGCAAAGTTTCTTCGATCTCAAACTAGCCAGCCCATTAAATGGGCACTTCCGGGCCCTATGACCATGGTAGATACACTCTACGATGATTTTTACCAGGACCGTAAGGAGCTGGCTTTCGAATTCGCCAAGGCTCTGAACGAAGAAGCTAAAGAACTCGAAGCCGCGGGTGTCAACATCATTCAGTTTGATGAGCCTGCTTTTAACGTATTCCTCGATGAGGTTAGTGAATGGGGTATAGAAGCGTTAGAAAAAGCGACTGAAGGACTTAAATGCGAAACGGCGGTTCATATTTGTTATGGTTATGGTATCAAAGCCAATACTGACTGGAAAAAGACCCTGGGAACAGAATGGCGTCAATATGAGCGGACCTTTCCTGCAATTCAGAAATCAAGCATCGATATTGTTTCTCTAGAGTGCCATAACGGCCGTGTGCCATTGGAAGTGCTGGCGCTGCTTAAGGGTAAGAAAATCATGGTCGGTGCTATCGATGTAGCAACTGACACCATCGAAACGCCTGAAGAGGTTGCTGCGACCATTCGCGAAGCTCTTAAATATGTAGATGCGGATAAGATTTACCCATGCACTAATTGTGGTATGGCACCACTTTCACGAGAGCTGGCCAGAGGTAAATTGAATGCACTGGCTGCTGGTGCAGAAATTGTTAGAAAAGAGCTATCTAAATAGTTTTCGGTAATACTCTAACAGAGAGCACATAATTGGGGCTTTAATAGCCCCATTATTTATTCAATATAAAGATATCAATTAATGAATGTCATATATTTTCCAACGAACAACATAGCGACCATTTTAGCACTAGCTGTAACTGGGGTATTAGCAGGTGTTTTGGCAGATTTGTTGGGTGTAGGTGGTTGTATATACGTCACGTAGGGGCACCTCGATAGTAGTGCCAAAGAAACAGAGACCCAACACTTCGCCAAGGTGACCAATGCTCGACCAGATCACGTGCTTGCTTGGGTGTGGGCCTAGCAGAAAGCCCCTTCAAGCGTCCCAGAGCAACTAGTAAAGCTAGATCGTCGGCAGGAAAAATATCGCTTCGTTTCAAAGAGAACATCAGATAAATCTCAGCGCTCCAGCGGCCAAAGCCTCGCAATTCCATTATTGCTTCAATTGCCTTTTCATCACTCAAATCAGCAAGCCCGTCAACATCAAAACGTCCCGAGTAAACAGCCTCAGCCAAGCCTTTGGCATATTCAATCTTTCGCCAGGATAACCCTGCATCACGTAACGCTTGGTCATCCACATGTAGCAATCCAGTGGCTGTCATATCGGGCATCAGAGCTGTTACTCGATCCATAATGACACGCGCGACTTCCGTCGAAATTTGCTGGCTTATAATGGTCGATAGAAACGTCTCAAAACCTTGTGGCCGATGGCGCGGAGGTGGCGGCCCCAGCTCTGTTAATGCATATTCAATATCCTTATCGATAAGGGCAAGAGCCTTCATTCCACAATCTATATCCTGTGCATTCATAAAGCTGCTCTTCACTTCAGGTTTTGAAAGACAAATTACTTGGCTGGCCAAGCAGTGGCAGCATAGCTCTATTCGTTCCCAAATAGCTCGCAGGTACCCGCGTTGCCAGCTTGCTTGAAAGCTCGGTGCAGCAGCCGTTAGGCTTTCGCTGTCACCCTGCGCCGCCAAAGCCGCCCATCGATGGCGGATAAACCCAGTGCTATCAGCGCCATTCCCACAAAATGGACAACCTCTAGTGTCTCGTTGAGGAGCAGCGAACCGAGCAATATTGCCGAGACAGGCACCAGCAATGTGACCAACAGCAGGTTGGTTGCTCCTGCCGATGCCAATATTTTGAAATAGAGGACATAAGCTACTGCCGTTGAAAGAACGGCCAAGCCAAAGATTGCTCCCCATGTCCCTGTATTTATCTCGGCCATGTCAGGCCTACCCTCTACAGCCAAGGCGATAGGTGCCAACACAAGCGCTGATGCTGTGACTTGGCCAGCCGCTGTAATGATCGGGTTTACAGCCATTGCCTTAAATCGGCGACCATATACACCCGCAAATGCGTAAGACAATGTTGCAGCAATGATAGCGACCTGCGCGAGTAAGCTGTTATCACCATCAATAGCGGGTAGACCGATCATCATAACTACCCCGATAAAGCCAATCATTACACCCACGATTTTTAATGGTGTAGCACGCTCGTCGTGCAACAGCATGCTTGCGACGACAACAGTGAAGATAGGGGTTGCAGCGTTAAGGATTGATGCCAGCCCCGAATAAATACAGGTTGGAACCATCATAACGAGTGATCAAAAGACGAAACATCCGATTCTTGCATTCTAATTCGCTTTCAATACCAAGCCGCATTCCGGGCTCCTGATACAACAATTCCATCGATTGAAAATTACTTAGCAATAATCGGATGGACGCGCTCCTCGAAATCGGCTCAACTAGTATTATCAACTTCGCAAAAAGTACTACGTCATGTCGATGCCATCAGAACAGCAAATGCGAGCCGCAATAGAAGCAAGGGATGAGTCCTACGATGGACGATTCTTCTACGGCGTCATCACGACTGGCGTATTCTGCAAACCGTCCTGCTCCGCTCGCTCTGCCAAGCCTGAAAACCTGAGGTTTTTTTCTACTATTGAAAGCGCCATGTTGGCAGGCTTCAGGCCCTGTAAGCGCTGCCAGGCCACAGCAAAGATTCCACGAATAGATCGACTGGTGGAGATCGCCCGCCATATTGAAAAGCATGCTGATGAACGGCTAACACTGTCTAGTTTGGCTGAGTTAGCCGAACTGTCTCCCTCAAGACTGCAAAGAATATTCAAGGAAGCCTTTGGTATTTCACCAAAAGCCTACCAAGACGCTGTTCGAATGCGGCACTTCAAGCAATTATTGAAGGAAGGTGACAGCGTGACCAATGCGATTTTTTCCTCAGGTTTTGGCTCCATTAGTCGTGTCTATGGCGAAGCAACCCGCAATATCGGAATGACGCCAAAGGCCTATCGATCAGGCGGTGCTGGTGAGACCATTGCCTACGCATGCCGAAACACTGCACTGGGTCAGATGGCTATGGCCGCGACTGATAAAGGCGTCTGTTTTGTCCAATTTGGTGAGGATAAAGCATCATTGGTTACCAATTTAAAAGCGGAGTTCCCCAATGCTGAGTTGAGCGCCTCACCTGCGCAAGACGCTCCCGAACTTGATGCCTGGATGGAAGCCTTGGATCAGCATATTAGTAAAGGGGCTCCCAGACCTGACCTGCCGCTTGATATGCGGGGCACAGCCTTTCAAATGAAGGTATGGCAGTTTCTGTTGAGCATCCAAGAAGGCAACGTTCTCAGTTATAGCGAGGTGGCTGAAAAAATCGACAAGCCCAAAGCGGTTCGGGCAGTGGCATCAGCGTGTGCAAAAAACCGTATAGGCGTGCTTATCCCTTGCCATCGGGTTTTGAGAGGAGACGGAAGCCTTGGCGGATACCGCTGGGGGCTGGAGCGAAAACGGGTCTTACTAGACGCGGAAAGAAAGCGGCGTTTTGGATAATCCTGCTGCCGCAAGCCGTCTGGTTCAGTAAATACTCGATAAGATCGAATGTTTGGTAAATTTCTTCCCCCAGTCCGAACGAACTCCACCAGAACTCCCTGACTCAGTTCATAGAGAAGTGAAGATGAGCGTCGGGAACTCATCCTCTATGCTATGCGAGAGAAGCGGCAGTTTCGTACGTACATGCTTGGGCATATCACCCCGTTATCTGGGTAACCGTAGCCCTCAAGGGACATGATCACTACAGACTGCGGTTCCGGGTGATACCAGCTTCAGCCGACCGCTTCAAGCGACTCCGGCAGTATCTGCCCGCCATCCACGATCAACGTCTGGCCGGTGATATAGCTCGCCTCGGGTGACGCAAAAAACACCGCCGCATGGCCGATATCCTCGACTCGACCCAGCCGTTTCAAGGGTATGGACGCTGCCATCTGGCGCAGGTAGTCCTCGCCCATGCCCTCCAGCCCTTCGGTAATGATGTTACCCGGCATGACCGCATTGACGGTGATGCCGTACTTGGCCAGCTCAATCGATGCGGTTCGCACGAATCCGAGCTGACCGGCCTTGCTGGCACCGTAATGCGACCAGCCCGGAAAACCGGTGACCGGCCCGGTGATGGACGAGGTCACCACGATGCGGCCACATTGGCTCGCTTTCAGCACCGGAAGGGCCGCCTGTACAGTATTGAACATGCCCTTGAGATTGGTATTGATGACCAGATCCCAGTCGTCTTCGGTCATGGTTTCAAGGTCTGCCGACGGGAAGATGCCCGCGTTTGCACACAACACGTCCAGTTGGCCAAACTGCGTCTGCACCGCGTTAACGGCGGTCTCCAGTGACCCACGATCTGTCACATCAGCAGCCAAGCCCAATGCTTCCGTCTCAAGGCTGTCCGCTGCCGCCTGAGCCTGTTCCAGATGTCGTGCCGCTATGGCAACTCTGTAACCCTTGTCCGCAAATACACGGGCAATCCCCAGCCCAATGCCCTTACTTGCTCCAGTCACAAGCACTACGGGTTTGCTGTCATTCATGCCTATACCTCGTTCAATTCAGCCATGCGCCTGACGATCAGACCGTCCCTTCACCAAACAGTTTGAGCCCCACCACACCGGCGATGATCATGCCGATACAACCCATCCGAATCAGACCACCCGGTTCCTGCATGAACAGGATACCGACAACCGCCAGTGCAGAGGCTCCAATCCCTGACCATACCGCATAGGCAGTTCCCACTGGAATGGTCCGCATGGCCAACGACAGCAATCCCAGACTGATCACGATCAGCGCCGCGGTAATCAACGAAGGCCACAGCCGGGTGAAGCCGTCACTGTATTTGAGGCCGAGCGCCCAGAGGCACTCCAGTACCCCGGCGATCAGCAGATAGATCCAGCCCATTCAACGCTCCGTTTCAGTTGGCCGGGTCGAAGCGCGACAGCCATTCGACAGCCAGGTCGTGATACCGCCCCAGTCCCTTGTATTCGATCAGCTCCGGCGGCAGGGTCTTGAGCACCCGATGCATGCGGCGCGCCCAGTCCGGGTTGGTCACCAGATCGTCAAAGCTGATCAGGAAAGTACGAATGCTGAACATCAGTGCATTGCTGCGCGGCATGCGATCCAGCACCTGCAGTTCCACTCGAAGGTGTACTTTCTCACCCACGTTATCAGCAGTAACGCTGGCCCGGTCGGTGCCCCAGTTCGGATAGGTTTCCGGCGAGGTATCCATGCGTGCGTTGACGGTCAGGGTCCAGTTCAGGCGACGCACTGGACGCCCGACCGGAATGGCGGTCAGATACTTCAGGGCACGATCAAACACGCCCATTTCGTGGGCCAGCGGGACCGGGCCGTGCCACTCGGAAAAGCTCATGCCGGCATCGAACGCCAGCGACCAGTCGGCTGGGCAGGTCACGATGCCCGCATCCAGGAACAGGTCACCATCACGCTGGTCCAACAGTGCGAAGTCGCCCTGTACCTGACGGCCCATGTACTCCATCGGTGGCAACGGCAAGGTGCTGCTGTCACCAAAGGTGAAGCTATCCTTGATATTGAGCAGCCGGTTTTCCCAGGTCCACTGGTCACCATCAACCTGCAGGCTGAAATGTTCGGGGTAATCCGCTGCCAGTGATGTCATGCATCGCTCGATCATATCCCAGCACGCGAGATCCATATGCGGCATCGCCAGACAGCGTTTGGGATTTTCTTCCAGCACGGTGGCACGCTCGGCCATCTCCGACAGATAGTGTTCGTCGATATCCAGCAGAAACTCAAACACTGACCCTTCCGGCCCCGGCGTCACGTGGGGCTCAATGTTGACCGAGTAGCGATACTCGTCCTCTGGAAACGGGAACGGAAAACGTGCAACGGCACCGGGGCTGTTGCTGTAGGTAAAGTCATCACGAAAGGTTTGTACGGGTTTGGGTGACATGCGCATAGCTGTCGCTCCTATAGGTCCAAAGTCAGGTGTTTGCCGGCGGCACGGGAGACGCAGGGCATGATGCAGCTGCCGCTGGAGCGCTCGTCGTTGGACAGGAAATCATCTCGATGCTCAACATCGCCCTCAAGAACAGCCGTGCGACATTGGCCACAGACGCCTGCACGGCACAGATTGGGAACCTTGACGCCTTCGCGCTCCAGCGCTTCAAGCAGGCTTTCATCGGCCGCTACGTCCACCGTTTTTCCGCTGTGGGTCAGCTGCGCCTTGAACGGCTCGCCCGGCTCGGGTGCGGCAAAGGCTTCGAAATGGATCAGGCTGTCTGGCCAGCCCAAAGCGGCTGCCGTGCTGCGAACACCGTCAATCAACGATTCAGGGCCACAGATATAGACATGGGTCCCCGGCCCCTGACCGCTCAACACGGCAGTCAGGTCACATTTATTACCCTGCACAGAGTCATAGCGATGGAGAGCCGATCCAAGTTGCTGCTGCAGTTGATCCAGATAGGCGCCGGTTTGACTACTTCGATACAGATAGTGCAACTCGAAATCAGTACCCTTCCGTTTGAGTTCCGGGATATACGACATGAAGGGGGTGATGCCAACGCCACCTGCAATCAGCAGGTGTTTGCGGGCAGTCATCACGGGAGCAAAGAGGTTGGCCGGTGGTGTGATCGCCAGCTGGTCCCCTACGTTCACCTGTCCATGCATGAAAGAAGAACCGCCACGGGAGGCATCCTGCAACCGCACGGCGATGCTGTAACGCCGCGGTGTGGCAGGGTCGCCACACAGCGAATAGGCATTACGGATCTCGCGGGATGCTCCCGGCATGATCACCTGAACATGACTGCCGGGCGAGAATGCCGGCAGCCGGCCTTCAATCGCTTCCAGTTTGAACTCTCGAATCATCGGTGCCACCTGCTCGATGGCCATCACACGCACCGGTATGCTGTCGATACTCATTACTGCAACACCTCCTGTTCCGGCTGTTCATCAGGATCTTCAGCATTGATCTGCACCCCTACGTAGGCACCATGCAGACGGGCAAAATGATCCCGTACCAACAACAAACGACCACACCCTGTGCAGGTGTGAGGACTGGCTGTCACCCCTTCCATAAGGGTGTAGCAATGGGTACAGAATAACCGGCGGGCAGAACTGATCGGAGGCGCCAATTGAATCTGCTCTTCGACCAGCCCGGCCGACAACGCTTGATTGCGTATGTCCCACAGAAAGCCTTCACTTCCGGCCACGTACAGCCGGGTGGTCACCGGCGCATCATTCAGAATGTGTTGCAGGTAGCCCGACAGGGAATCCGCCAGCGTGCCCGGGGCATTGCCCGGTTCCGCCACCAGCCATTGTGCACCTGATTCAGCACACTGACGGTACAGCGGTTCCAGCAGGTGCTCTGCGTCTGACTCACTGACAAACAACTGTAGTCCTGCTGTCGCGACCAGCTCGGGTGGCGTATAGGTCGGACGACTCTTGATGGATGGATCGATCTGCATCACTACTCCTTTTGGGTTACCCAAAATTTATTAGTGGTGTAATTTATTTCTCCTTAGGAAAAGCAATTTTTCTGCCAAAACATGAAACCAGATAAATTTCAATACCTTAGGATTATCAATCCAAAACATCTCCTCTATAAGGGCACAGCAACAGTGCATTTCCGTATCCGGATGACTCAGCACAGGGCAGATGATCATTACGGTGCAAAAGTACCCCGGTTGACCCAAAACGGGTCGCACTTCAGCTCCCCATACCCAAATATTGGCCAAGGCCCGAGCCAGTTTTGATTGGGATTATTTTTTCACTCTATAAATCATGACGTTGAGTCTTAATGGCCCGGAACTTGCTTTCCTATCAGGAATAATAGTTCCTCTTCAGGAATTAATTATGATCTGTTACCAATGGAGAGAAAAATGGCTAATTCATGGCGTATCGCCGCACTGGCTGAAAGACATCGTGCCCTGGGCTCAAACCTTGAAGACTGGAACGGCCTGCCTACGGCATGGACCTACAGCAAAAGCGGTTACACTCTGGCCGATGAGCACGAAGCAATCCGTACCAAGGCAGGCTTGATGGATGTATCAGGCTTGAAGAAGGTGCACTACGTGGGTCCACATGCCGAGAGCCTGCTGGAGTGGGCCACCACGCGTGACATCTCCAAGCTGTATCCGGGCAAGGCGGTCTACGCGACCATGCTGAATGAAGCCGGCAAGTTTATTGATGACTGTGTTATATACCGCATGGGCCCCAACGCTTTCATGGTTGTACATGGCACCGGCGCCGGCTATGAGCGCCTGACTCAGGCGGCACTGGGCAAACAGGTTGCCGTGCTGTTTGATGACGATATGCACGATCTTTCGCTGCAAGGCCCCACTGCAGTGGATTTCCTCGCTGAGCATATCCCCGGAATCCGGGATTTGGCCTACTTCCACCACACACACGCACGCCTGTTCGGTTGCCCGATCACCATTTCACGCACCGGCTATACCGGCGAGCGCGGTTACGAGATCTTCTGTAAGGCGGCCGACGCCACTACCATTTGGGACGGCATTCTGGAGCACGGCAAAGCGTTCGGCATTATTCCCTGCTCTTTCACCGCGCTCGACTGGCTGCGTACCGAAAGTTACCTGCTGTTCTATCCGTTCGATAACTCCGAGATGTACCCGTTCGAAAACGAACCGGCCGGCGATACGCTTTGGGAGCTGGGTCTGGACTTCACAGTGTCCAAGGACAAGACAGAATTCTGCGGTGCTTACGAGCACTTCCGCCTGCAGGGCAAAGAGCGATTCAAGATTTTCGGTGTTTTGCTGGAAGGAAAAGAGGCCGCTTCCGAGGGTGATGAACTCTGGGCCGATGGCAAAAAGGTGGGGGTTATCACCTGCGCCATGTATTCACGCCTGACCGACAGATCAATGGCAATCGCTCGTCTTGAAGTGCCCTACGCCGAGCAGGGCACCCCGCTTCAGGTCAAAGGTAGCCTTGAGGTATCGGCCATCGCCCATACCCTGCCATTTGATGATCCCGAGAAAATAAAGCGCACTGCAAAGGGCTGATCAGGCCTGACACACCGAGGGGGGCCTGTTTCCATAAACAGCCCTTTTCGGTTGGATCATCACACGTAGCTGCAGCGGTCACTGCCCCTCAGTATAGCCATAGCCGCGCAGAAACAGGTCAACACAACTCACAATGTAACGATCAATCTCTTCATCACTCAGCTGAGGAGTAATACCCAGCTCGGAGCGTAGCTTGGCCTCCCCCATCACCATCATCAGGAACTGAATGGCGGCATGGCGTGGCTGCTCCATGACAACCCGGCCCAACTCGGCTTCACGCCCCAGCATCTCGGTGAACCCCTGAATCATGACCTGAGGCCCGGCGGCAAAAAAAAGTGCTGCCGCTTGCGGTTGAGTATCGACCTGAGACACACAGGTTCGGTGCACGCAGCGCGCTTCTTCAGACAGTATTAACTGAATGAAGTGACGACCGATGTCGAGCAACCGTTCCCGCAAAGAGCCATCTTCACGCACCAGCAGATCAACCAGGTTATAGCGATCGCACTTGCACCGAATGGCAGCCGTAAAAAGATCATCCTTACAGCCAAAGTGACTGTACACCGTCTGCTTGGACACGCCCGCCTGCTGCGCCACCATTTCCATGCTGGTATCGGTAAAACCATGCTGCACAAACAGCGTCGAGGCAGCGTCCAGTATCTGCTCACGTTTGGCTGCACTGCTGGGTCTCAAAAGCACTCTCCTGATATTTGGAACAAAATCATACTATACAGTCCAGTCTATTGACTCTAAACTAAACTCATCAGTCCATTATTATAGCCCTTATGGCCCTACTCATATGAATCTTTTCCGCCCCTTGTGTGTTGCAACACTGTGTATTGTGATTCTTTCGGGCTGCAACAGCAGCGATGACACTGTCTTGGCCATTGCCGAACCGCTGACTGTTTCGGTGTTCACACTTGAGCCCCGGCAGGCCTACACCATTGAGCACCGCTATGCAGGGACCGTTGAGGTCAAACAGAACAGTGCGCTGGGCTTCGAAGCCGGTGGCAAACTGGCACTCATCAATGTCAACGAAGGTGCGAGCGTCAAGGCCGGTCAAGTGCTGGCCCGGCTTGATACCCAACTGCTGGAAGCCGAAACAGCTCAGCTACAGGCCCAGCGCAACGAGATCAAGGCCAGGCTCAAACTGGCCAAAGCCAGCCTGAACCGCTTCACGGCCCTGCAGCAGAAGGGATATGCCTCGGCCCAAAATCTGGATGAGCTGAACGCTGAAGTAGAAGCCCTGCAAGCCTCGGTGGCCGTCACTGACAGTGCCCTTGCGGCCAACCGCCTGCGATTGGAAAAGTCCGTCCTGCACGCTCCCTTCGAAGCCCGTATTGCAGAGCGTCTGGCCGATGAGGGCGAAGTTGTCGCGGCCGGCCAACCTGTTCTCCAACTGCTGTCTGTCTCCAACGCCGAGGTGAGTGTCGGCCTGCCGCCCGAACAGGCCAGTGCACTGCGTGAGGAAAGGCTCTACACCCTGCACGCTGGACAACGCACCCTGCAGGCGCGCCTGCTCAGTGTGGGTGCCGACCTGAATCCGGGGACACGTACTTTGCAGGCGCGACTGATGCCGCTTGACGATACTGGCCTGGTCAATGGCGAACTGGTGCAGCTGTCACTGCCGCAGGACTATGCGGCATCAGGCTTTTCGGTACCCCTGAGCGCACTGACCGAAGGTGTTCGCGGCCTGTGGAATCTCTACGCGCTCAAGCAAACTGACGCGGGCACGATTGTCGAGGCGCGTGATATCCGCGTACTGCACAGTGATCAGCAAACTGCCTATATAACCGGTGCCATCACAGGGGGTGAGCAGATCATCGTCAGCGGCTTGCACCGGGTTGTACCTGGACAAAAGGTCTCGCCTGCGAACCCGGCCCTTTCCACTGAAGGACGACCCGAATGAAGGCTGCTCTGTTCAACGGTCGTTTACTGGCACTGCTGGTGGCTCTGCTGATCGTGGCCGGCATGGCCGCCCTGCACAGCCTGCCGCGAATGGAAGACCCGCGTGTGCTTGCACGCATCGCAACCGTTATTACGCACCTCCCCGGAGCCAGTGCCGAACGGGTCGAAGCGCAAATTTCCGAGCCGATCGAGAATGCCCTGCGTGAACTGGCCGACATCAAACTGATCAGTTCTACCTCCCGCCCCGGCATCTCCTTTGTCAGTCTGGAGCTGGAGGATCGCGTCACCGATGTGGCGCCGATCTGGTCACGCGCCCGGGATCTGCTCAATGACCTTACTCCTCAACTGCCCACCGGCAGCTCGGCACCACAACTGGAAGATGACCGTGGCTATGCCTTCACCCTTCTGATCGGATTGCGCTGGTCAGACACCACACCACCGGATATGGCCACTCTGGGGCGCTATGCCAAAGAGCTTGAAAGCCGCATGCGAACCTTGAGCGGCACTGACTACGTTGAGGTGTATGGCGAGCAGCAGGAGGAGATACGCGTTGAAGTTGACCCGGAACAGGCAGGCGCTCGGGGCCTGACCATTCCTGCCATTGCAGGAGCCGTACAACGGGCGGATGCACGTATCGCCGCGGGTGAGATCACCAACGATGAGACACAGTTTCAGATCGAAATCACCGGTGCACTGGATACAGCCGAACGCATCCGCGCCATTCCGATTCAGACCGATGCCGATGGTCATCTCAGCCGAGTGGGTGACATCGCCCGCGTCGAACCCGCGCTGCGCTTCCCGACGCGGGAGCAGGTCAGCATTGATGCCGAACCGGGGGTTGTGATCGGTGTGCGCATGCTGCCGCATCTGCGTGTGGATCAGTGGACCGCTTCAGCCCGAGAGCGACTGGACCTGTTCAATGACAGCCTGCCCGCTAATATCGAAGCGCACATTCTGTTTGATCAAAGCGGCTATACCCAAACGCGACTGCAGGAACTGGTGCTCAATGTTGCCGAGGGGTTTGTCATTATCCTGTTGGTTTTGATGGTCACACTGGGGCTGCGCGCGGCCCTGATCACCGCTGTTGCACTGCCGCTGACCACGCTGTTCACGCTCGCCTGCATGAATGCGTACGGTTTGCCGATCCACCAGATGTCTGTCACCGGGCTGGTGGTTGCGTTGGGCATCATGATCGATAATGCCATTGTTATGGTCGACAGCATTCAGCATCGCCGACAGCAGGGTGCATCCGCCCAAGAGGCCGTAATCGAGTCGGTCAAACACTTCTGGTTGCCACTGCTGGGCTCGACCCTGACCACCATTCTCGCTTTCATGCCGATTGTGCTGATGCCAGGACCCGCCGGTGAGTTTGTTGGCGGTATCGCCATCAGTGTGATCTTTGCCTTGATTGGTTCATGGCTGCTGTCACATACACTGATCGCCGCCATGGCCGGCCGCTATCTTCGCCCGGTACCACGCGGTACCGACCACTGGTATCGCACCGGCCTGCACCTGCCAGCGCTGGCGCGCATGTTCACACAGAGTCTGCAACTGGCTCTGCGCCACCCCTGGCGTGCCGGAATACTGGTCATGATATTGCCGCTGACCGGTTTCTGGAGTGCTGGCCAGCTGACTGAGCAATTTTTTCCGCCGTCTGATCGGGATATGTTCCATATCGAACTGCATCTGCCGCCGCAATCCAGCCTCCAGCATACCGCTGCCGTCACCACCGATATCAGTGCCCTGTTGACGGAATATCCCGCCATCCAACAGGTCACATGGTTCATTGGCAACAGTGCCCCGCCCTTCTATTACAATCTGGTTCCCCTGAACGATGGCAAACCCAACTACGCCCAGGCAATGATCACCACCGCCGACGTTACCAGCGCCAACCGGTTAATTCCGCAGCTGCAGCAGCGCCTTGATCAGGCTCTGCCTGGCGCCCAGATTCTGGTACGCCAACTGGATCAGGGCCCTCCGTTCAACGCCCCGATCGAACTGCGCCTGTATGGCCCTTCACTGGATCGACTCAAGGTTCTGGGGGATGAAGCGCGGCGGATTCTTTCGACTGTGCCACAGGTTATTCACACCCGCGCCACATTGCAGTCCGGCATGCCCAAGGTCTGGCTGGATGTGAATGAAGCCTCGGCCCGGGTTGCCGGTCTGGGTTTGCGCGAGATTGCCCAGCAGTTACAAACCGCACTACAGGGTGTCGATGCCGGTGAACTCCTGGACGGCACCGAGTCCATTCCCGTCAGAGTCAGAATCGCCGATGAACGGCGCCAGTCTGCCGCCGCTCTGGAGCAGCTGCACATCAGCACACCGGCCGCGGGGAACATCCCGCTTAGTGCACTGGCATCGATCAGCCTGCAGCCGAGTCTGGGCGCCATTCCTCGCCGCAATGGTGAACGCGTCAACGTTATCGAGGGGTTTCTCGGTTTTGGCGTTCTGCCCGGTAGCGCCCTGCAGACATACAAACAGGCACTGGATGAGGCAGGGTTCGAACTCCCCGCAGGCTATCGGCTGGAGATCGGCGGTGAAGCGTCTGAGCGTGACCGTGCGGTCGGCAACCTGATGGCCAATGTGGGCATTATTGTTGTGCTGCTGATCGCGGTGGTGGTGCTTTCGTTCAACTCCTTCCGTATCAGCGGTCTGATCTTTGCGACCGCACTTCAAGCGGCCGGGTTGGGGTTGCTGACCGTTTGGCTGTTCGGCTACCCGTTCGGCTTTACCGTCATCATTGCCCTGCTGGGCTTAATGGGGCTGGCCATCAATGCGGCCATCGTCATTCTGGCAGAACTCAAGGCTGACCCGAATGCAGCCAGGGGGGATATTCACGCTATCACCCAAGCGGTTCAGAGCTGCACCCGCCACATCAGTTCAACCACCATCACCACCATCGGGGGCTTTATGCCGCTGATTCTGGCGGGTGGCGGTTTCTGGCCCCCCTTCGCGGTTGCCATCGCCGGAGGCACTCTGCTGACCACATTGCTCTCGTTCTATTTTGTACCGGCCTGTTTCCTCTTGATGACCCGCCACCGCCCTTTCGGAAGCACGTCCATGCAGGCAGATGACCTGCTGTTGATGAGTGACAACCGGCAAGCCTGATTGCAAGGCTTCGCCGGGCGCACAAAAAAAGGCCCCGAAGGGCCTTTGACTCTGGAGGAGTCCTTTTTGCCGTCACTTACTGCTCATGTGCTCCGGACCAAATTCCGGGTATGCCTGCATGCCACATTCATGCACATCCATGCCTTCCATTTCCTCTTCTTCGCTGACACGCAGCCCCATGATCACCTTGATCACCAGCAACACTGCCATACTGGCCAGGAACATCCAGGCGAAGGTTGCTGCGGTACCGATCAACTGCCCCATGAACGTTGCATCTTCGTTGCTCAGCAGCACCGCGAAGATACCCCAGATACCGGCAGAACCATGCACCGAGATCGCACCAACAGGGTCATCCAGCTTAAGCTTGTCCAGTGCCAGTACTGAGCCCACGACCACCAGACCACCTACAGCACCGATCAAGCTGGCCAGACCTGCAGAAGGCTGAAGCGGCTCGGCGGTAATAGCAACCAGACCGGCCAGTGCACCGTTGATGGTCATGGTCAGGTCGGTTTTGCCGAACAGGAAGCGGGCAAACAAAGCCGCGACGACCATACCTGCAGCAGCTGCCGCATTGGTGTTAACAAAGATCTTGGCCACGGCGTTGGCTTCTTCCACATTGGCGATCTTCAGCTCGGAGCCGCCGTTGAAGCCAAACCAGCCCATCCACAGGATGAACATGCCCAGCGTGGCCATCGGCAGGTTGGCACCCGGAATGGCGCGGACCTCACCGTTCTTGCCATACTTGCCCTTGCGTGGACCCACGAGGATGACCGCCGCCAGCGCTGCGGCTGCACCCGCCATGTGCACCACAACCGAGCCTGCGAAATCCTGGAAGCCAAGCTGGTCAAGGAAGCCACCGCCCCATTTCCAGTAACCTTCTACCGGATAGATCACCGCAACCATGAACACCGAGAAGATCAGAAACGGCCACAGTTTCATGCGCTCGGCAACCGCACCGGAGACAATCGACATGGTTGCAGCGGCAAACACAGCCTGGAAGATGAAGTCAGCCATGCTGGAGTAATAGGGCGCATCATCACCACCGGCTGTAACAGACTCGGTGCTATTGTCTCCGCCCAGCAGGAAGTCGATGCCCGGAATCACCGAGCTGATCGGGTTGGCGGGATACATGACGTTGTAACCCACGACGAGATAAACAATACAAGCCACGCCATACAACAGCGCGTTCTTGTTGAGGATTTCCACCGTATTCTTGGCACGCACCAAACCTGCTTCGAGCATGGCAAAACCGGCTGCCATCCACATCACCAGTGCGGTACACATCAAGAAATAGAAGGTGTCGAGGGCATAGCCCAGTTCCAGCACCATGCTGTCCATATCATTCTCCCAAAAGTGAGTGGGATTTCCTGTCAACTGCGCCTTGCAGGGGCATTGTTGACCTTTCCCATAAGGATATTTAGTTTCCTGATATGAATAAGCAAAAGCCGGGCCAGTTTCGCAACTCCATGTTTTAAATGAATAATCTTTGCCATCAACCTTATTCATACATCTGCGATGTACAAAAATGAAGCAGCACAGAGTGCACAAGTACTATAAGGGGGCATGCCTCTTTAAACTGAGCTGAACTGCACACAAAGCCCTGAAATCAGTACTGTCTTTGATCCGATGGCTGATCGGGCCATTTTCGGGCTTAAAGAAGAAGTGGTAGAGACATAAGCGTTTTGTTGGAAAGGCGCAGCCCCCTTACCAGCCAGAAAAAAGGGTTCTGTGTCACCACAGAACCCTTGAAATATTGTAACCCCGCACCAAACTGGTACTGGGCTGGTACTCCTACTCTGGTAATGTCAGTTCGACGATATCATGCTTCACGCCGCATGAAGCGTATTGCCACCAATCCCATCACAATAGACAGAAGCCCCAACCACACACCGGGCAATACTGGTATCGCTTTTACACCGGGGTTACCCACTGTATTGCCGCCACCGTTGTTGTTACCGCCGTTACCTGCGATATCCCCCGACCCAGACAAAGCAACACGGGGGGGCGCACCAGCCGTGTTGGAGTCAAGCGTTAAGCTGCTTGTGAACTCATGCTCTGAATAGGGTGTAAAGTTGATATCTATGCTACAGCTGGCAGATGCCGCCAACGATACGCCACAAGTGGTGCTGTTAACTGAAAAGGGAGCGGCCAGCGCAAAGCCGTTAATAAGAAGTGTATCAGTACCAGTGTTCTCAAGAGTCACTGATTGCGTCAGTGTTTGAGCAGGAACAACTGCGCCAAAGTTGATACTGGACGGTGAAAAGGATGCAACTGGAGCATTACTCACACCTTCGCCTACCAGCAAGACCTGGCGTGGATCAGTAAATACATTGGTATCAATCAGAAGCTCCCCTGTACGCGTCCCCAGAGCCGTCGGCGTAAAGGTCACATTGATCGGGCAACGCTCGCCAACCGCCAAAGTGCCCACACAATTACTGCTGTGGGTGTAGTCCCCAGTGCCGCTAATACCCAATATTTCCACATCAACCCCGCCGGAATTAATGATTTCGACCGTCTGAGTGTTACTGGCTTGGCCAAGCAATTGGGCACTGAAGACCAAAGAACTGCTGCTTAGCTCAGGTACGTAGCAGCCGCCCAACTCTTGAGAATATACATTGAGAAACACTTCCCCGTTGCTGCCATACAAGTACAACAGATCACCGTTGGTTTGATTAATGAATACGTTGGCAGCATCTGATGTTGCGACTGTGGTTTCGGCACCGAAAGTATCTCCCAGATCATTACTGACCCGGAAACGCACCTCACCACCAGAGACGAAGCCATCCACAACGTTGCCACAACGGTCTGCGGCAATTGAACGCCCCTGGTTGTTTGTATTATTGCCAAAGGTCAGACTTGTCTGCATACCGCTATCGAGATCCACCCGGTACGCTTGCGTGGCGGAGCCACTGATAAAGAAGTATCGACCATTACTGCCGCTTGATATGGCAGAAGTGGAGAACATGATCGACCCACCCGGTGTCTGCTGTGCCCCCCAGGTTTGGCCAAAATCGGTGCTGATGAGATACTTTACAGCCGGATTATCAACAATGGCGATCACGTCATTGGTTTGAGTATCGACCTGTATATCTGAATACACCTGTGAGCCAGCCAGTGATCCTGCACTGGTAAATGTTTGACCATTGTCGTCACTGACAAACACGTTGGTTGTAGAGCGGCCAATAATGTAGACCCTGTTGGCATCGGTGGCCATATGAAGGCTTGAATCTGTAGTTGCACCCACCGTTGCCGGTGCAGAAAAGGTCTGTCCCCCATCCAGGCTTCTACTGAGACGGGCACTGCCGGCTTCCGGCCAGGTCACGTAAATGATACCGGTTGTACTTACCGCAATTTCCGCTTCAAAGTTTCCGGGGGCTACCTGAACACTTGGCTGAAAGCTTATTCCGCGGTTTGTACTGCGAGCCACCCGAATACCGCCTGTTGTCCCACGATACACGGCGTAGATGGTGCCATCGGCTCCCACAGCCAGGTTACGAGACGTATTGCCAGAAGCGATACTGTTGTCGCCATTAGTGCCATCACTCACTGGTGTTGCTGACTGCAGAAGTGCAGACTGAGCATTGGTGCATACCAATATACTCATCGCGAATAATATATAACGAAAAAGAATAAATCGATTTTCGTTTAATATATTAAATAACACAGATATGGTTTGCGCACGCTCACCCAAAAACTGTCCTTTCATACACTCTTCCCGGCTGACTAAACGATAGTAATAGCCAACCAGTGTGCATATATCGGTTTTTTTCTGTCAGTCTCAAATCTCTCAATAGTCTCAAATCATCACATATTTCACGGATCGGCAATAAAAGCCATACCACGCCCAAAAATAGAGCGAATCGGCAATTTTATGCCGCGCTCTCGAGCCTTTTTCCGTAACCGACTCAGGATAACGTCTATACGGTGCAGGTTAAGCTCACCCTGAGCACCAAAAATTTCATCATGAAGTATTTCACGGGACAGTATTTCGTGTGAGCTATTGATTAAAATGAAAAGCAGGTTGAATTCCTGTTGGGAGAGTTTCAAGACCTTTCCTTCAGGAGTCATCAGGTTTTGATTGAAGTCATCCAGCTTCCAACAGCTTCTCTTTGCTGCTTGTTGATGATTGCTTTCGACTTTTTCTTGCAATTTCTCCCATAGCGATTCAATGCGGGAGGCAAGATGGGAGAAATCTACTGGCTTTACCAAATATGCATCGGCCCCCAGGGCCAAACCGCGCGCGCAATCCTCTTGCGTTCCGTACGCAGAAACAATAATCAAACCAAAGTTGCCCAAACGGCGCAGGTATTCAACAACACTGAATCCATTTTCACCCGGCAGACCAACATCCACTAATACAATGTCTGCAGGCCATGTGTGGAGCCGTTTCCAGAATTTCTCGGCACTATCGACCCCCCAGCTTCGGTAACCTTGCTCTTGCAGGTAAAACAGTAACTCTTCTCGCAGATCGGCATGATCTTCAATTATCGCAATGCACGGATGTGCGCCATGCTCCATATTCACTCCTTGATACATCCGCAAAGGTAACCAGTTGATCCACTTTGGCTTCTGGATCATGAGTAGCGGATATTACCTTATGGAGTAGATGTAATCACAGCAGTGAGCTTAGCGGCGAGGGCTCGCTGAACAGGTAGCCTTGAGATTCGTCAATACCCAGCTCCATGACAACTGCCTGTACTTCTTCACAATGAACAAACTCTGCAACCGTGCGAATGCCTGCATTGCGGGCGAAATAGACAATGGCGCGTACAATTTCATAACTGGTACGGTCAAGATGGATATTACGGATGTATTTAGCGTCAATTTTGATGATATCGACTTCAAGCTCAAGAATGCGTTCGAAGTTGGAATACTCGGTGCCAAAGTCATCAATCGCCAGCTGATAACCTCGCTGCTTGAGGGCATGCAACTGAGGTATGTGCGACTGTTTACCACCGCTGCTGGTGCCCTCAAGTATTTCCAGTGTGATGCGCTCAGGCGATACACCATGCAGCTGTGTCATCTGGTCCAGGTAGTCAGGCAGGTAACCCAACTCCAGATCGGTTTCGGTGATATTAATCGCCAACTCACCTTCAACCTGTGCCAGCATTGCCACGCCCTGTTCAACCACTATGCAGGTGATGGAACGCATCAACCCGGATAAAGCCGCGACCGGCAAGAAATGAACAGGACTGAAAATCTCTCCCTCATGTTCCAGTCGCACCAACGCTTCCCATTTCTGAATTTTGCCACTGCGGTTATCACGTATGCCTTGATACCACGCGCGGATGCCGCCGTTGCGAAGTGCCTCGTGCAAGCGGCCATTCCAACCGATGTAATCTTCCTTCTGCTGTCGTGCCGGAGCATCATATTTGGGATCGAATACGTGAGTAGCACTTTTGCCACTGCGTGCGGCACGCTTAAGTGCCACCATGGCACTGCGCAATAGATCTCTTCCTCCACACGCAAGCCCGGCATTGAAGGTCAGATAGAAGTTGAGACCATCCAGCTGCGCTGGTTCAGTAGAAAAGTGTTGCCGCAACCGCTGTACTTCGCCGACCGGATTTTCCAGCTGGTCATAAAGCAAGGCAAACTCATCTGCACTGCCTCGATAGACCTGCGCGCCTTTCGCGTTGCGATGCAGCTCATCTGCCAACGTCCGCAGCAGTTGGTCACCCACACCAAGACCATAGGCGGTGTTGATATAGCCCAGATTGTTGAGATTCAGTAATACCAGAACTGCCGTTTCGGGAGCACGCTTGAGGGCTTGCAGAAGGCTTTGAGTATTGGGAAGACCGGTTAATGCGTCATGCTCAAGGCTGAAAATCAGCTCTTCACGCTGTGCTTGCAGTTGCATTTGCTGCGCATGGCGAAGCAGAACAATCGAAATCAGGGAAGCGCCGACATCCAATAATCGCTTGTGAAAACCTGATGGGTTACGGTGTTCAAATGAAGACAGGGCAAATGAGCCGATGGCCTCCCCTTGCTCGTTGCGAACAGGAAACGACCAACAGGAGCAAAGGTTAAAGTCCTCTGCCACGCTACGCAAGTTACTCCAGCGGGGATCAGTGAAGGTGTTATATACGAACACTGGTGCATTACCGTAGACCGCATTACCACAGGAGCCGCTACCTGGCCCAGGTTTAAGCCCATCCAAGCGGCTGACGCCTTCAGATGAAATACTCGGGGCCGACACAACACTCATTCTTTCAGTGTGGCTGTCGAGCCGCATGAACGACGCCACAGCACCCGGCAACAGCTGCTCTGCCATTCGGCAGGTCTCGGTAATGACATCAAGATAAGGAGTGTCAGACGCTATCAAGCTGCATATCGTCCGCTGCAGAGCCAATATATGATCGAGTTCACTGAGGCTAAGCGACACTTCTTTTTTGTTGGACTGGAGCATCCTAGTTCCCCATACAGGTGCCCTGTTTCAAACGTCGCAAACAAAACAGGCCGTACATTTAATCACTAAACGCACGGCCTATTGTACAGTGGTATGGCTACAGAAATTCAGTTTTTTTCCATCGCCTCGCAGGCTTCCAGCGTGTTCTGCAACAGACAGGCTATGGTCATCGGCCCCACGCCACCGGGTACCGGTGTGATGGCAGACGCCTTTTCAGATGCACTGGCGAATTCAACGTCCCCGACCAGACGGCCATCGTCCAGACGGTTGATGCCCACATCGATCACCACGGCACCGGGCTTGAGCCACTCGCCCTTGATGAATTCGGGTATGCCCACGCCAGCAATCACGATATCGGCCGTGGCCAATTCACCGGGGAGGTCCTGAGTTTTGGAGTGACAGACCGTGACGGTGGCCCGGGCCATCAGCAGCTCCAGCGCCACCGGACGGCCCACGATGTTGGAGGCCCCCACCACAACAGCCTTTTTACCTTCCGGGTTGATGCCATAGGCAGCCAGCAGACGCATGCAGCCATAGGGTGTGCAGGGGCGAAGGGTTGGAGCCTTGCCCGCCAGACGCCCCAGATTATAGG
The DNA here is from genome assembly GCF_041155135.1 of Marinobacterium sp. BA1. Lineage (NCBI taxonomy): Bacteria > Pseudomonadati > Pseudomonadota > Gammaproteobacteria > Oceanospirillales > Oceanospirillaceae > Marinobacterium > Marinobacterium sp. BA1. The sequence continues at coordinate 3,326,232 of NZ_BAAFHC010000001.1, read as the reverse complement.
GGTGGAATCCATCCACATCCTTGGAGGGATGTATACGCTCAATGACCGACTGCACGTCGATCTGACTCGGCAGTGGCAGTTGCACCAGAATCCCGTGGATCTGATCATCCGCGTTCAGAGTATCAATCAACTCAAGCAACTGCGCCTGCGTTGTGTCCATCGGCAAGCTGTGATTGCGTGACAGAAAGCCCACTTCTTCGCAGGCCCTGACTTTGCTGCGCACATAGACCTGTGACGCCGGGTCCTGCCCGACCAGTACTACGGCAAGTCCGGGCCGTGGCTTGTTGGCGGATACACGCTCGGCAACCTTGCCTGCAATCTCCATCCGTAATCCGGCCGCTACGGCTTTGCCATCGATCAGTTGAGTGTCCAAGATCGTCTCCTGAATCAAGGTTTTTAAAAGGGCGATACCCCCGCCACCCTATCATCAGGTGCAGGGCTTACTGTGGCCTGCGGACTCGTTTGCGAGTTAGCAGGCCATGGGTCCTCAGAATCCCTGGCCGGGGATCCAGCTGGTGCCCGCCAGCGGCACACGGGCCATGGCGGCGGATTCAACGGTCAGGGCAACCAGATCTTCCGGTTCCAGGTTGCGCAGATCGTTCTTGCCACAGGCTCGCGCCAGGGTCTGCGCTTCCAGTGTGAGCACTCGCAGGTAGTTGGCCAGACGGCGTCCCCCTTCGACCGGATCCAGTCGCTGCATCAGGTCCGGGTCCTGTGTGGAGATGCCCGCCGGGTCCTTGCCTTCCTGGTAGTCATCGTAGAAGCCGGCGGCGGAGCCGATTTTCTGGTAATCATCGCTCCATTTCGGGTCGTTGCAGCCCAGTGCCACCAGAGCAGCCGTGCCGATGGCAACGGCATCGGCGCCCAGCGCCATGCACTTGGCCACATCGGCACCGTTACGGATACCGCCGGAGACGATCAGCTGCACCTTGCGATGCATGCCCATCTCCTGCAGTGCCTGAACCGCCTGCGGAATGGCCGCCATTGTGGGGATGCCGACATGCTCGATGAACACGTCCTGAGTCGCGGCGGTACCGCCCTGCATGCCGTCCACAACAATCACGTCAGCACCGGCCTTGACCGCCAGCTTCACGTCATAATAGGTACGGGTTGCACCGACCTTGATGTAAATCGGCACCTGCCAGTCGGTGATCTCGCGCAGTTCCTGAATCTTGATGGCCAGATCGTCCGGGCCGGTCCAGTCCGGGTGACGGCAGGCCGAGCGCTGGTCGATGCCCTTGGGCAGGTTACGCATCTGGGCAACACGATCGGTAATTTTCTGACCCAGCAGCATGCCGCCACCACCGGGTTTGGCACCCTGGCCCAACACCACCTCGATGGCGTCCGCCTTGCGCAGGTCATCCGGGTTCATGCCGTAGCGAGACGGCAAATACTGATAGACCAGCTTGCTGGACTGGCCGCGCTCTTCCGGAGTCATACCGCCATCACCGGTGGTGGTTGAAGTGCCCACGATGGAAGCACCTCGCCCCAGCGCTTCCTTGGCGTTGGCCGACAGGGCACCGAAGCTCATGCCGGCAATGGTCACCGGGGTTTCAATCACGATCGGCTTCTTGGCAAAGCGGGTGCCCAGGGTTACCTGGGTATTGCACTTCTCGCGATAGCCTTCCAGCGGGTAGCGCGACATGGACGCACCCAAAAACAGCAGATCATCAAAGTGTGGCAGCTTGCGCTTGGCGCCAAAGCCGCGAATGTCATAGATACCGGTGTCCGCCGCGCGACGGATCTCGGCCATGGTGGTACGGTCAAAGGTCGCGGACTCACGCAGGCCCGGATTGACGTTGATATCGTTGCTCATAATCAAGTCCTCAAAAATCGGATTCAACGGCTGCCCGTCTCGGATATTGGGGGCAGCCATGATGGCCTGTTGATCATCAATACGCGGACGCGTTGTCCACCTTGAAGTTATACAGCTGGCGGGCAGACCCGTAGCGCTTGAAGCTGGACGGGTCTTCGTCCACTCCGGCACGGTTGAGCAGATCCGTCAGCTCTTCGATATGCTCGGAACGCATCTCTTTCTCGACGCAATCGGCACCCAGGGACTTCACTTCGCCCTTAACATAGATGTGCACCTCATAGAGGGAATCGCCCAGCGCTTCACCGGCATCTCCGCAGACAACCAGTGAGCCGGACTGACCCATGAAGCAGCTCATGTGGCCAACATCACCCTTGACGACAATATCGACCCCTTTCATGGAGATGCCGCAACGGGCACCGGCGTTGCCTTCGATCACCAGCAGTCCGCCCTGTGCCGTGGCACCTGCCGCCTGAGAGGCATCGCCCTTGACGCGAACCGTGCCGGACATCATGTTTTCCGCCACGCCCTGACCGGCGTTGCCGTGAATTACCACATGCGCCTTCTTGTTCATGCCGGCACAGAAGTAGCCGGCATGACCGCGAATATCCACGGACAGGTTCTGATCAATACCGCAGGCAATGTTGTGCTGGCCTTTGGGATTCAGTACTTCAAATTCACGCTCCAGACACCCTTGTGCCTGATCATGCAGCGCCTGATTCAATTCACGGATGCTGGATTCAGCCAGATCAATCGTTTTCATATTCAATACTCCTCAAACAGGCGCTTAGCTGCGTTCCCAAACATAGAAGGTGGCCGGCTCCGGTTCCCATACTCTGGCATTCTCGATGCCCGGCAGAGTGGTCAGGGCCTGGTACTCGGATGCCATCGCGACGTAGTCATCGGTTTCAGCCAGCACAGCAGGCTTGCAAGCAATCGGGTCACGCATGACCGCAAAACCGTTACGGGTGCCGATGGTGAAGGTGAAGAATCCGTCCAGGTCTTCCAGTGCATGTTCCAGCGCCTGCTTCAGACTGTCGCCTTCCTGCAGCCGCCAGGTCAGGTAACCCGCGGCGACTTCAGAATCGTTCTGGGTTTCAAATGTGATCCCTTCACGCTTGAGGTTTTCACGCAGGCGATTGTGGTTAGACAGGGAGCCGTTATGCACCAGGCACAGGTCCATGCCGGTAGAGAACGGGTGGCTGCCTTCCATGGTGACAGCCGACTCGGTCGCCATGCGGGTATGGCCGATGATATGGCTGCCTTTCATGCCTTCCAGGTTAAAGGTCTCAGCGATCTTCTCCGGCAGACCCACTTCCTTCAGGATTTCGATCGACTGGCCAACGCTCAAAATCAGCACATCCGACGCTTCTTCAGACAGCCACTCGCGCAGTGTCGCCTCCTCGGCATGCACCTTGAACACCGCCACACTGGCGTTCTGGAACCAGCTCAATTCCAGCTGGAGTTCGGTTTTCAGACGGGTGGCAAGTGCCTCCCAGTCATATTCTGCGTCCGGGTGACGCAGGGTCAGCTTGACCCAGCCTTCGCCCACTTCATCACCGTAGATGGCGAAGCCTGCGCTGTCCGGACCACGATCGGTCATTGCGATCAGCATCGGTTTGAACAGTTCACCAATCCGGCTTTCCAGCTCAGGATTTTTCAGATAAAGCCCGACAATTCCACACATAATCACATTCCTCGTAACAAATCCGGATCAGAAAAATTCGGCGTAGTGACTGACTTCCCAGTCCGATACATGACGGCTGTATTCAACCCACTCGGTCCGTTTCACCTTGAGGAACTCGGACACGATTTCCTGTCCCAACGCTTCGGTGAAAACGGTGTCCGCTTCCAGCGCATCCAGCGCCTCGTTCAGGTTCTGGGGCAGGATCTCGACACCTTTCTCCTTGATCTGATCCAGAGTCAGGCTGTACAGGTTGAGGTTCATCGGCTCACCCGGGTCCAGCTCGCGTTCGATACCATCCATGCCTGCGGCTATGATCGCTGCGGTGACCAGGTAGGGGTTACAACCGGAGTCCGGCAGTCGGAATTCCAGTCGGCCATAAGGGACTCGCACCATGGCTGAGCGGTTGTTGTCGCCGAAGCAAATGTAAGCCGGCGCCCAGGTGGCACCGGAGGCGTTGCCACCCACGACAAGACGCTTGTAAGAGTTGACCGTCGGTGCAGCGAAGGCACAGAGTGCCGGTGCGTGCGCCAGCAGGCCCGCCGTAAAGTGATAGGCCATTTTGGACAGCCCCATGCCACTCACATCGTCCGGGTCATGGAACAGATTGCGGCCATCCTTGTCTGTGATCGACAGGTGGAAGTGCATGCCGTTACCGGTGCGATCGGAAGACGGCTTGGGCATGAAGGAACACACCATATCCAGCTCGTTGGCGATCTCGCCCGCCGCCATGCGTACAAAGGTGAAACGGTCAGCCGATGTCAGTGCATCGCTGTAGGTGTAGTTGATCTCGAACTGGCCGTTGGCGTCTTCGTGGTCGATCTGATACACATCGAAATCAACCTGCTGCAGCGATTCAACCAGTTTTTCCAGAAACGCACGGGAACGTGACAGACCCTTGTAGTCATAGCAGGGCTTGTCCAGTACATCACTTTCATCCACTGGCATCAGGACACCCTTGTCATCACGGGTGAACAGCGAAAACTCGGGCTCCACACCGGTATTCAGCGTCCAGCCCCTGTCGGCCAGACGCGCCAACTGCTGTTTCAGAACCACACGGCTGCAATAGGGATGAGGCGCATTGCTCACATAACCGTCACAGGCAATGCGGGCATAACCCGGCTGCCAAGGTACGATGCTGAAGGTTTCCAGGTCACCGCGGGCCATGAAGTCAGGGCCATGTGGCTCCATCCCCAGTCCCCAGACAGCAAACCCGGCAAAACCGGCACCTTTTTCGACCACATCCATAAGGCAGCTGGCCGGCACCGACTTGGTCTTGGCCACGCCGTGGATATCAACAAACTGCGCCAGCACGTACTTGATGTTGTTCTGGCTGATAATGCGTTCGATCTCTGCGGGCATCATGATGCACCTCCTGTCGTTTTTCGGGTTGCGCTGAGGTCATCAAGGACCGCGCTGAATATTTCGCTGAGATAGTGTCGGTAACTCGGATCGGCACCGATCAGCAGACTGCCGCTTTCAATTTCGTGGTAGAGCCAGCAGTTGACGCCAGCCACTGAGGTCATTAGCCAGTTGCCGCGCTGAAGCTGGCGGAAATCGTACTGACACAGGTGTGCCATGAATGCGATCCAGTTACCCCCGGTCAATTCGAACACGCAGTCGTAGCGGCGGAAGCACCACTCTCCCTGTGGCACAGGAAGGGTGCCAGCAAGCATCGCCATGTACTCGTCACGTCCGGTTCGGGCCACCAGAGCGCCGGGGCGCTCTTCGGCACTCAAGACCGCCTCAGGCAACGGCAAGCCTGCCGCTGCCAGCACTGCCTTGCTGTCAGGTCCGGTCAGCAGATAGCTGTTCAGTTCACGTACACCGATCTGCAGCGTGTTCGGTTGTTGTGTGTTCATCAGGCCACCTCCGTCAGATCAACGGTCTGACGCGCACCTTCGGCGTCATAGAAGGGAGTTGCACAGGGTTCAAGCGATACCAGTTCACCGCTGTCGACACGCACCTTGAAATCGCCTTCAGTTGCAGCCAGCGGCATGTCCACCATGGCCAGACCGATATAGCGACCCAGGGAGGGGCTGTAGGCGATACTGGTAATGCGACCGGCGATATCACCGTTTTCGATCAGCAAGTGGCACTCTTTCGGCCGCTCTCCGCTGTACCCCTTGGGCAGCATGAAGCCGCACAGATGTCGGTTGCAGCGCTCTTTCAACAGCGCCAGTGAAGGCTTGCCGGTAAACCAGGGCTTGGTCTTCAGCGGCACAGCCCAGGGCATGTTGGCTTCGAAAGGGTTGGTCAGGCCATCGGTGTCCTGACCGACGATGATGTGTCCCTTTTCCAGTCGCAGTACACGCTGTGCTTCAACACCGAATGGACGAATACCGTACTCGGTGCCCTTTTCCATCAGGGTGTTCCAGATCCGTTCGGCGGCATCCACCGGCAGGTGGATCTCGTAACCCAGCTCACCGACAAAGCCGACCCGAATCAGGCGCACAGGCACACCGCACAGCGTGCCTTCTCGGCAACCCAGATAGGGAAAGTGCTCTTCGCTCAGGTCGATATCGGTCAGCGGCTTAATCAGCGTGCGAGCATGGGGGCCGGCCAGGTTCATCGCCGCCAGCGTTCCTGTGCGATTCACCAGACGAACATCCAGCCCCCACTCGATCACATGGCGTGACAGCGTACGGAACGTGGCATCGGCATGGCTGGTGGTGGCGGTAACATAGAAGCGATCTTCGGCGATGCGTCCTACAATGCCGTCGTCAACGATGACGCCGCTGTCATCCACCATCAGGGCATAACGGGTCATGCCCAGTTTGATGTTGGACATGCGCATGGTGTAAGTGCCATCCAGCAGTTTGCCAGCGTCCGGGCCCATCACTTCGATCTTGCCCAGTGTGGACACGTCGATCAGGCCCAGAGCCGTGCGCACCGCCTGCACTTCGCGCAGAATCGCCTGGGCACGCTCCTCGGGGCGGCCATAGAATTCAGGCCGCATCCATACCCCCGCTTCCATCATCTGAGCGCCATTGTCCAAATGCCACTGGTGCAGCGCCGTCAGACGCTCGGGACGGAAGCGACGACCGGCCAGTGCCTGTACCGGCACCGGATGGAACATGGGACGCGCTGTGGTGGAGCCGGTCTGATCGATGCTGCGACCCGTAACGGCGGCCAGCACACGAATGCCGTTCATGTTGGCATGCTTGCCCTGACTCGGGCCCATGCCTACCGTGGAGAAACGCTTCATCAGCTCGATGTTGTCGAAGCCTTCCTTCGCCGCGTTGATCAGATCCTTGAGCTGCAGATCTTCGTCGAAATCCACGAAGTTCTTGCCTTTCGGGTGCTTCACGATCGGCCAGGGGTGGGAGTGCGCCACGCTGTCGCGGAAGGCACTCAACGCCGCCGTAACCGGCTGGCCTTTGAGCCAGGCAGCCGCCTCGGTTGCTGCACGCTCTCCATCGGCCAGGCGCTGCTGCAGCGTAAACGCACCGTTCAGGCGACCGCAGGCGAAGATCCCGTTCGGCAGCTCCTGTGGCAGGAGCTGCTCCAGGGTAAAGTCATAGGCCAGACGGCCACCGGCCTGATACAACAACTGTGAAGCCGGTGCCCAGCCGACGCTCATCAACAGCAGGTCAACGTCAAACTCTCGCGCCTGCGTGGCATCACACTGTTCGCCATCAAAAGGCGCCACCACAACACGCTTAAGCTGGCCCTTGCCCTGCGCCTCATGGACCGCATGCCGTTCCAGCACCGGTACCTTGAGCGCCGCCAGCTCGTCTGCCCAGGCACCGCGACCGCTGGCGGAGCCCATGTCGATCACCGCCGACACCTGAACGCCGGCCTTGATCAGATCGAGCGCAGCGCGGTAGCCCTCGCTGTTGGCGGTCAGTACCGCCGCACGCTGCCCCGGCTTGACCGCGTAACGCGCGATCAAGCGCTGGGCACCCGACGCCATCATCACACCGGGCAGGTCGTTGTTGCGAAAGACCGCTGGCTGCTCCATCACACCAGTGGCGCTGATTACGGCACGTGCACGCATCTTGACGATGCCATTCGGGCCCACAAGCGGCACGTAGTGATCGGTGTACCAGCCGCAGGCCAAGTGCGCCGGCAACACCCGTATATTGGCGTGAGACTGGACCTTCTGTTTAAGACTGGACCGCACCGGCTCCGCTTCTACCTCGTTCACCAGCTGATAGTCCAGGCTGCCGCCGATCTGCGGGTTTTCATCCACCAGCACCACATCCAGCCCCTGTTCGGCTGCGCTCAGCGCAGCCTGCATGCCGGATGCACCGGCACCGATCACCAACAGATCGCAGAAACCGTAGGATTTGGGCTGACGGCGCACACTCCAGCCGGTATCAATCCGCCCCAGGCCCGCTTTTTCGCGAATCAGGCGCTCCCACATCGGGAACAGTTTTTTCGGTTTGTGAAATGCCTTGTAGTAGAAGCCCACCGGCAGAAAGCCCGACAGCTTCTCGATAATCCGGTCCCGGTCGTTCTCAAGGCTGCCGTTCACGTTGCAGGCGCTCAGCACCATACCCTCGGTCAAAGGCGTTACATCGCCGCGGATATTGGGCTCTTCACTGCTCTGGAACAGCGCGTTAACGTCATGGTTGGCCAGTGTTACGGCCCCACGCGGGCGGTGGTACTTGAAGCTGCGCCCCAGCAGGGTCTGGCCCGCCGCCAGCAGTGCGGAGGTGATGCTGTCGCCGCGGTAACCGGTATAACGACGGCCTTCAAATTCAAAGTCACAGAGCGCCGAGCGGTCGATCCACTCCAGCGGCTGCTGATCAAGCCGGGATGTCATAGCGCACCTCCTCCAGGTCGATAAACCGAAGCACTTCATCCTTCAGGGTGTCGCGCTCCATCACATACCAGCGCCCGGTCGGACGGTGGTACCACCATTCGCGCAGCAGGCCCGGTGCACCGTTTCTGTTGAATACATACTCGGCCCAGGTGATCTCATCCGCGTCCATCGGTGGCTTGCGAACCTCTCCGACATAGTCGAACTCGCTGATCGGCCGACGGCCTATTACGGGACAATCAAATACTTTCATCGCCCTCTCCTCAGTGCCCGACCGATGCTGCACCCTTCTCGCCGACCAGATCGAAGTCGGCGAAACGGGACAGTCGGAAGGGTTCAATCAGTTCATGGTTGCGGTCGTTGGCCAGCGTCCAGGCCATTGTTTTGCCGCTGACGGGAGTGGCCTTGAAGCCCCAGGTCCCCCAGCCGGCATCAAGGTAGAAACCCTCAATCGGGGTCTTACCCATGATCGGGGCAAAGTCGGGGGTGATATCACTCATTCCGGCCCACTGGCGCATCACTTTCATGCGGCTCATGAACGGGAACAGGTCGATCATTTTGTCGGTCAGCCCTTCAACGAAATCAAAGCTGGAGCGGGTGGAGTGCAACACCGATGGATCGACCGAAGCCCCCATCACCATTTCGCCACGCGAGGACTGGCTGACATAGACATGCAGGCTGCCGGACACGACGATGGTGTCCATGAACGGCTTCACCGGCTCGGACACACAGGCCTGCAGCGGGTAGATCTCGATCGGGGTCTGCAACCCCAACATGGAGGTGATGCGCGGGGTGGAACCGGCCACCATGGATACCACCTTGTTACAGCTGACAAAGCCGCGGTCGGTTTCAACACCGGTCACCCTGTCGCCCTGGGTACGGATGGCAGTGACACGGGTTTTCTGATGAATCTCCACACCGCGGTTGTAGGCGCCCCGGGCGTAGCCCCAGGCAACGGCATCATGACGTGCAACCGCGCCCGGCGCATGATAGAGCGCGCCCATCACCGGGTTGTGGCCGGCACAGTCGAGGTCCATGTAGGGCACCTCTTTGGCGATGAAATCGCGATCCACCACTTCGGAATCGATGCCGTGATGCTTGTTTACCTCGGCACGCCAGCGCATGGTGCGCAGAGCACTGTCAGTGTGCGCCAGCGTGAAGTGGCCTCGTGTTGAGTAGAAGATGTTGAGGTCAAAATCGTCAGACAGATCCTCAAACAGCTTCAGGCTGGTGTCGTAAAACTTCACCCCTTCAGGCGTGAGGTAGTTGGAACGCACGATGGTGGTGTTGCGGCCGGTATTGCCGCCACCGATGTACCCTTGTTCCAGCACCGCCACATCCGTGATGCCGTGCTCCTTGGCGAGGTAGTACGCACAGGCCATGCCGTGACCACCACCACCGATGATCACCACGTCATAATGTGATTTCAGTGGCCGGGTTTCCGGAAAGAACCGGGGCTCATTGTGAGACGACGTGAAGCCATGTTTAAGCAGGCGCCAGGGCATAATATTCTCCTAGGCAAAGACAACGGTTTTATTGCCGTGTACCAGTACACGGTCTTCGATGTGGTAGCGCAGGCCGCGTGCCAACACCGACTTCTCCACGTCCTTGCCCAACCGGACCATATCCGCAGTGGTGTTGTGGTGGGTAACGCGATGCACGTCCTGCTCAATGATCGGCCCGGCATCAAGCTCCGAGGTGACGTAGTGACAGGTGGCACCGATCTGTTTCACGCCGCGCGCGGCGGCCTGATGGTATGGGCGTGCGCCAATGAAGGAGGGCAGGAAGCTGTGGTGGATATTGATGATCCGGCCCGGATACAGCTCACACAGTTCTTCGGGAATGATCTGCATGTATTTAGCCAGCACAATGGCATCGGCTTCCGCCGCCGCGATCTGTTCACGCACGGCACGGAAATGCGGTTCCTTGTTGCTCATATCGACCGGGACGTGTACATAGGGAATACCGTGCCACTCGACATAGGAGCGCAGGTCGTCATGGTTGGAGATGACACAGGGAATATCGATGTTCATCTCCCCCGAACGCCAGCGGTACAACAGATCCGACAGTGCATGCGCTTCCTTTGATACCATCAGGACCACGCGCTTGCGCTGGGAGGAGTCAGTGATCTGCCAGTGCATGCCGAACGTCTCGCCCAGCGGAGCGAATTTGGCTTTCAGTTCTTCCAGCCCAAATGGAAGCGAATCGGCCAGTACTTCGTACCGCATGAAGAACTGGCAGCTCTCTGTATCAGCGAACTGATGTGCCTCGCTGATCCAGCCACTGTGAGAGGCGAAGAACTGGGTAACGGCTGCTACAATCCCGACCCGATCAGGGCAGGAGACGGTCAGACGGAATTTGCGTGCATGTTGGGTTTCGATTGCCATGACCTTGTCCCATATTTCTTTAAAGGAAAGTTTATTTCCTTAAGGTAAAAGCAATCTCTTTGCCAACTTTGCTCTTCAGGCAAAAAAATTGCTCACAGCAAGGCTAAGGCATTGTTTTAGCTTATTATGTGAAAATAAATATACTGTCAGGAATATTAAGCTGTTCAAGCCTCACTCATGGTTGCACGCAGAAAAACGCACCATTGGTGAACAGAACGCACAAGAAAGGAGCATGACGCCCATGAGCGATGCCGATAACCCGAAACTGAAGCTTGAGCAGTACATCGCCATGCGCGTGAAAAGCAAACGTACCGAGCAGAGCCTGAAGATCACCGATGTTGCCCGCATCGCAGGGCTTAGTCAGGGTATGGTGAGTAAGATCGAGAACGCGCAGGTTTCTACCAGCCTGGATACGCTGAGTCGATTGTGTGATGCCATTGGGCTGCCGATTTCACAGCTGTTTACCGACTATGACCGCCCCGAGGGTACGGCACAGCTGACCAAGGCAGGTGAAGGGATGGAGGTGGTGCGCCGCGGGACCGAGAAAGGCCACACTTACCAACTGCTCAGCTACCACCGCGGCAAGAAGAAAAGCTACGAGCCGTTTCTGATCACCATGGATGATGCCAGCGAGGTGTTCCCGACCTTTTCTCACCCCGGTCAGGAGTTCATCTACCTGCTGCAGGGACAGATTCGCTACCGGCACGGCAACCATCTGTACGACATGGAGCCCGGGGATGCACTTTCATTCGATGCAGAGATTCCCCACGGGCCTGAAGAGTTGCTGGAAGTTCCGATCCAGCTGTTGTCGATCATTCATTATGATGACCAGTAGATGTAAGCCTGCCGTTTTCGGATCAAGACTCTCAGCCTATCCTTCTACCCGGTTTCGCCCGGATGATTTGGCACGATACATGGCGCGGTCTGCGGCCCCCACCAGCTGACGGATACTGTTACCGTTTTCCGGAAAACCACTGATGCCCGCGCTGAAGGTCAGTTCCAGCGACGCCCCCCCTTGGGTAACAAAGGGTACGGCATTGAAGTGTTTCAGCAGGCGTTGCATCATGCCGTGAGCGGAGCTGCGATCCATCCCCGGGAACAGCAGCAGAAACTCTTCGCCTCCCCAGCGGAACAGCCACTCATCGGCGCGCAGGCAGCGGCGCAGTTCATCGGCTACATGACGAATGGCCCGATCACCTTCCAGATGACCATAATCGTCATTGAGCGGCTTGAAGTGGTCGATGTCGAGCATCACCACTTGCAGGGGCTGATTATCGCGTCGGCAGTCACGCAGAAAACGTTCAAACAGCTCATACCCCGTGCGCCGATTATAGAGCCCTGTCAGTTCATCGCGCTGGGATCGCTCGAGCAGCTCGGCGGCATAATGCTCGGATTCTGTGATATCCAGCACAAGGCCGATCATGCGCTGCGGACGACCGTCCAGATCGTGTTGTGCCACCATCCCTCGGTCATGTACCCAGAGATAGTGTCCGTCACGGCTGCGCAGGCGGTATTTAGCCTCATAGCGCGACGACTTGCCCTGCAGATGATCCTGCAGCAGCGTGATAACGCGCTCCAGGTCTTCCTGATGTACTGAGTTGCGCCATGTATCCAGAGTGGGTGAGCTGATCTCGTTCGGACCATAGCCCAGCATGCGGAACCACTGCGGACTCAGAAAGAGGCTATGGTCCTGCAGGTTCCAGTCCCACAGGCCGTCACTGGACTCATTCAGCAACAGCGCACGAATCAGCTCATCATCCGTCAGGTGTTCGCGATGTCGGTGGTGCTCGCTCAGGTCACGTGCCACCGAGACCAGATAGCCTCGTCCCTTATATTCCAGATAGTCTGTGACCACCTCAACCGGGAAATCGGTGCCATCCTTGCGCACATGCCGCCCCATGAAGGTGTAATTGCCCGCAGCGATAATGGCCGCCGATATTTCACGCCACTGGTTGGGGCCGGTCACATCCTGATTCAGACTCAGTACGCTCTGGTCAATCAGCTCCTCTGGGCTCATGCCCAACGCTCGACAGCCTGCTTCATTGGCCGCAAGAATCGATGAGCTGTCGGGGTCAATCACATAAATCGCATCACTCACACCATGAAACAGACGTGTGAAAAATGCATCCTGCAACGGGTTACCTCTGTCCATGTATACTGTGCTCCAGCTCCTGTGCCGAGCCCGGTCGGCTGTACAGGTAGCCCTGAAAACCCTGGCAGCCCGACGTCACAAGTGCCTGTCTTTGTTCATTCGTTTCGACCCCTTCTGCCACAACGGACAGATCCAGGCTTTGGCCCAGCGCCACAATGGTACGGATAATGGCGGCATCGTTGGGATCCGTCATCAGGTCACGCACAAAGCTTTGATCAATTTTCAATTTATCCAGCGGCAGGCGCTTGAGATAACTCATGGAGGAATAGCCGGTGCCAAAATCATCAAGGGCGAAATGAACGCCTCGCTGGCGAAGTACCTGCATTTTGTCGATGGTCTGCTCTATGCTCTGCACCAGCATGCTTTCGGTCAGCTCCAACTCAAGCGCACATGCATCGGCCCCGGTTTGATCCAGAATCGAACATATTTCGGCGACAAACCCCTCATCCTGCATCTGACGGGCACTGATATTCACGGCGATACGAACGTTCGCAAGCACAGGATGCTGTTGCCAGGCGACAAGCTGTTCACAGGCGGTCCGCAGGATCCAACGCCCGAGTGGCAGAATCAAACCGCTGGTTTCGGCAACCGGAATGAAATCGGCCGGCGAGACCATGCCCTGCTCGGGATGCTGCCAGCGGACCAGCGCTTCCATTCCGATCAATTTGCCCTCCAGGTTGAACTGGGGCTGATACCAGAGTCGAAACTCATCCTGTTCCAGCCCGCGGCGCAGGCCGGCTTCCAGCTCGGCTCTGAGCCGCACCTGCGCCTGCATGGAAGGATCGAAAAAGCTGAATCCACTGCGCCCGGCACTTTTGGCTGCATACATGGCCAACTCTGCCTTTTTGATCAATCCACGAATATCACCGGGCGCATCGGAGAACATGGCCACGCCGATACTTGCGGTTCCGGTATGGGTGTTGCCATCACTCAGCTCAAAGGGTTCACTCAGCGCCAGCAATGTCGTGTTTACATGCTGTTCCACCTGCATCAAAGCACGATCACGGAAGGGGCTGAGCCCTTCCAGCAGCAGAATGAATTCATCTCCGCCGAAACGGGCCTGCATGAAATGTTCCAGCGGCAACTGATTGAGCCGTGCCGCCACAGCCTGCAACAATTGGTCACCCACCTCATGGCCCTGATCATCGTTCAGGTCACGGAAGTTATCCAGGTCGATGAACAGGATCGCCCCTTCCTGACCATTGGGCTCTGCCGCCATAAGTGCCACCTTGAGCCGCTCCTGCAGCTGGCGCCGGTTGGGCAACCCGGTCAGCGGGTCAAAATGAGACAACTGGTGCAACTGCTGCTGATGCTTGCGCTGTTCAGTGATATCGGTGGATACGCCACACAACCCGCGCACCCTTCCCTTGGCATCACACAGCGGCATTTTGACCGTCATCAGCACACGGGGCTCGGTTGAGTCGACCGGCGTGATCACTTCCTCAACCACCACACGCTTGCCCTGTTCAATCACCTGTCGATCGGCCTGGCGGATATCCTGCAAGGTGTCCGGGTCGAAGAAATCGGCGTCACTGGCCCCGGTTAACTGCTCTTCAGTGCGGCCCAGGAAACGGCACAGAGCAGCATTTACATACTCGTAACGGTAGTCCCTGCCCTTGTGGTAAATAAATGCCTGAATATTGGACAGGATGTCATTCAAGTGCGCTTCGTTTGCCTCGAGGGCACGAGTACGTGCCTGTACCTGTCGCTGCAGCAGCCAGACAAATGCCAGCGCCAGCAACAGCAGCAGAGCAGAAACCGACAGCCCCCACACCAGAGCAGGAGGCACCAGTGCCGCTGGGGTTTCGCCACCCCAGCGTTTCATCAAGTTATAGTAGGGGGAGTTCGCATCATCACGCCAACGTTGCAGCCAGTAGTCGATTCGTGACTGCAACTCATACCCTTTCCCGAGTGGAGCCGCGTAGTAAAGCCGACTGGGCTGAAACACGATAGAGGTCGGGATGATGCCGTATTCAGCTGCGTGATAGTTGCCGTACAGATGGTTGCTGACCGCCAGATCCACATAGCCCTGCTGCAACTCCTGTAACGTTTCCTGCAGGGTGCTCACCGGCATGATGCGAGGACTGATATCAAATCCGTCCATCAACTGCTGCAGGTATTCATGCTGGACACCATCGGCCAGAATCGCGACCCGCTTCCGATCCAGATCCAGTGGCGAATGGATATTGCTGCCGGGCCGGCTGAACAGCTGAGACCAGCTGTGCAACGCCGGTACCTGATGAAAGTCGTAAAGCTCCTGCCGCGCCGGGCTGCTGGCCACATCCGGCATCAGGTCAATATCGCCCTGTGACAACAAGCTCAGGCAACGCTGCCATTCACACTGTACCGGTTCCAGTTGCCAACCTTCACGTTCAGCTATTGCCTGCAGCAAGTCACCCAACAGACCACTGGGCCGACCATCGGCTGCCGGCATGATTTTGGGTTCATTTTCATACACGCCGACCCGCACGACTCTGTCGGGTGTCGCCATACAGGCGCTGGACAGCGTCACAGCCAACAGCATCACGTACCGCAGCATCGGAGTGGACAAGGGTTTTCTCACTGCACCTTCCCTGCTTACTTGGGGGACCTCTACAAGACTATACGCCAGAGCATTAATTAACCACCAGTGTCGCTCTGGATAATCACGGCCAGCACCAGCAACAGGGTTTCGATCAACTCAATCGAGGCTCCGGCGGTGTCACCGGTGGTTCCACCCAGACGGCGCAGCATCAGGCACCTAAGCCCCGCACCGACAAGCAACAGGTATAGTGGCAACCACAGGCTGAACAGGCCCAACAGCAGTATTACGACAGCACACACCCAAAATGCATGCCGACGCTGCAACAGTGGCAGCATTTCACGCGCGATACCGTCAGGTCGGGCATAGGGGGTGGTGACCAGCAGCAACAGCGCAGCACCACGACCCGCTACAGGGGCCAGCAGCAGAGGCCACAGCGTGGCCGTACTTAACAGAGCGGCGAGCGCACTCCACTTCAGCAGCAACACCAGTATCAGCACCAGCGCTCCACTGGCCCCCAAGTGGGAATCTTTCATGATTTCAAGAGTACGCTCTCGGCTGCCCAGTCCGCCCATCCAGCCATCGGCACTGTCAGCCAGTCCGTCCAAATGCAGCCCTCCGGTCAGCCCGGCCCAGACAAGCAATAACAGTGCCGCGCTCAGCCCGGTCGGTACCCCCTGCAGAACGGTGGCCAGCAGCAGCAAACACAGCCCGATCAACCCACCGACCAGCGGGTAATACAACAGAGCCCGTGCCTGAGTTCGCTTATCGGGCGGTGCAGCCAAACGCACCGGGATCAGGGTAAGAAATTGCAACGCACAGAGAAACGCCTGCCACCCAGTTTTCATTGGCGTGCATCCTGCAGCCGATGCAAACTGCCATGCGCTACCGGAAAACTGAACATTTCACTGACCGGAAGCCCGTTCAGAATACAGTGCAAGGCACGAATGACACCGCCGTGACAGATCAGCAGCACGGCACTGGAATGTTCCTGCTGAAGTTGATCCACCAGAGCTTCAAGACGAACAAAAAAATCGGCCAGTGATTCGGCCTGTGGCGGTGGACAGTGCCAGGGATCCTGCCAGAAGCGACCCAGTGCAGCCGGATCGGTTGCGTGGATGTGGGCTGCAGTCTGCCCGTCCCATTGGCCAAAATCGTATTCTCTCAAGCGAGCGTCGGTCACAAAGCCTTCAGAGCCGGCCCACTGCTCGGTAAAAGCAGAACAGCGTTGCAGAGGTGAGCTGAATACCCCCTCATAATCCTCAGGCCTGACCCCTTCCAAACCTGCGTGCATCTGCTGCCAGCCTCTATCGGTCAGGGCCGCATCCGTACGGCCCAGAAAGCACTGACCGGCATCGGTTTCACCATGACGCAGCAGATCTATTCTGAATACGCTCAACTCGGTTTCTCCGACACTGCCGCTTCTGCGAAGGTGGCCATACCGGCATGCAGCTCACAGGACATGCGCAACAGGGGCACAGCCGCAGCGGCACCACTGCCCTCACCCAGGCGCAGCCCCAGATCCAGCAGGGGCGGTGATGGCAATGCAGGCCTCAAATGTCTATATCCCGGCTCTGCCGAATGATGGGAAAAGATCAGCCAGTCAGCAACAGCCGGGTTGATCCGGCAGGCCAAAAGCGCCGCAACGGTACAGATGAATCCGTCCACCAGTGCTGCCAGACCTTCCTGAGCGCAGGCAACGTAAGCCCCCGTCAGTGCTGCAATTTCAAACCCGCCCAGCGAGGCCAACAGGGCCATTGGCTCTTGCGTGTCTCCGTTGTTGCGGCCATGACGCAGCAGAGCCTGTTCTATGATTCGGCACTTGTGCGACATGCCCATCGAATCAAGCCCGGTGCCGGGGCCCACCAGCTCCGCCACCGGTTTTTCCAGCAACGCCGCCGCCAGGGCCGTGGCCGCCGTTGTATTGCCAATGCCCATTTCGCCGCCAATGAAAAGCTCGGCTGGGGTGTGCAACACCGCTTCTCGCCCTGCCGCCAGCGCCTGCTGCAACTGCACTGCCGTCATCGCAGGCTCATGTAGCAGATTGCCGCTCTGAGCTGCAATCACGCGGGACTCAACCGCCGGCAAAGGCTCAAGCTCCACCACGGTACCCAGATTCCAGACTCGCAGCTCGGCTTCCAGCACCCGGGCCGCCACACTGATGGCAGCTCCGCCACGGGAGAAGTTGCGAATCATCTCAGCGGTGACCGCCTGTGGATAAGCGGACACACCTTCCACTGCAACACCATGGTCGGCCGCAAATACGGCGATGCTGATCCGTTGCAGTTGCGGACAGGCCTTGCCCTGCATCCCTGCCAATCGAATCGCCAGCTGTTCCAGCTGGCCCAGCGAGCCGGCCGGTTTGGTCAACTGTTGCTGGCGTGCCTGTGCCGCCGCAACAGCCTGGGTGTCAATCGGCTTGGTCGCATGGGTTATCCAGCTCATGCGGACACCTCCAGTGCCGGTCCCTTCAGTCGCATCGATATTCCCGCCACCATCAACACGACCTGATCAGCCAGGGCCGCTGCAGACTGGTTGAGCCACCCCGCCTCGTCAGTAAAGCGGCGGTTCAACTCCCCCGTGGGGACAATACCCATGCCGGTTTCATTGCTGACCAGAATGATGTCGCCACGGGCATTGCGCAGGGCCGCACAGAGAGCTTCCCGCTCGGCGTACATATCAGCCTTGGCCAGCAACTGGTTGGTAACCCAAAGGGTCAGACAGTCGATCAATAGACAGCGGTGGGGCGCCTGGTGCGACAGAATTGCGTCCGCCAGCTGCAACGGCTCCTCAATAGTTGTCCAGTGACGGGGACGATCATCCCGGTGACGGTTGATGCGTTCTTGCATCTCGCGGTCTTGCGCCTGTGCGGTAGCAATATAGATCACCTCAAGGCCCGAGGCCTGTGCCAACTGCTCCGCCTGCCGACTTTTGCCGGAACGAGCGCCTCCGAGAATCAGTCTGATCATCTGCCTTGTATCTGCCTGTATTGCCGATAAAAAAGAGATTGTACCTGCCGCAGCGGGCGTCAGAGAAATTCGGCTTCAATATCGCAGCTGCTTCTGCGCCCCAGCGCCGAGCGGTTTTGCTGCAGCCAACGCTCCATCTGAGCCTGACCACGCTGCATCAGCTCAAGCAGAAAATCAGGCCGCACATCCAGCTTGCTGCTTCGGTGCAGCTGACTCAAGCCCTCATCAGGCCCCAGCACGTGCAGCCGCATCTGCCGTATCCGGCGCTCAGGCCGCCCCAGCCGCCAAGGCGAGCGGCGCGCCCGCTGATGCATGGCCGCCAGCGCCCGCATCTCGCGCATGAAGGTGGTCTGAAACCCCAGTTCAGCCACGCGGTCGGCAATGGCCTGGGCACTGACCGGCGGTGCAGCCGGCTGCTGCGGGTGCAGCAACAGCAGAAGCAGATCGCGTGCCTTGCAGTCGAACAGCAGCGGGTACACCACCGGATTGCCGGCAAAGCCACCATCCCAGTAATGCGCCCCCTCAATCTCCACCGCCTGATACAGCGCTGGCAGGCAGGCAGACGCCAGCAGGTGTTCAGTGCTCAGTTCGTATTCACGAAACAGTTTCAGTTTGGCGGTTTCGACCTCGGTGGCGGCAATGAACAACTGAAAGGGCGCATCACGCCTCAGCCGCTCAAAGTCAACCAGATCATTCAGCAGGTCTCGCAGTGGATTGATATCAAACGGGTTCAGGTCATAGGGTGAGAGGTGCCGGGTCACCCCACTCCACCAGGTTGGCCAGTGACGGCTCCATCCCGCCGGGTCAAAGCTGTCGGGCAGCATCAATCGATGCCAGAACTCCGACAGCAGTGCTCGCGCACCCGCCGCGCCACCCTGCTGCCAACCTGCCGTCAGCATTACGGCGTTCATGGCGCCTGCACTGGTACCGCTGATGCCGTCAAAGCGGATGTCATCTTCCTGCAACAGACGATCCAGCATCCCCCAGGTGAAGGCACCGTGAGCCCCTCCCCCCTGCAACGCCAGATTCAGTTTCACTTCAGACATGCGCAGCCCCTTGTATTGTGCACTGCAACAAGCATCGGTTCAGACTGTTCTGGTGTCAATGCCAATAACACCCGAAAACAGCCCGGGCTTCGGTCACTCTATACCTGACCGGATGCCGGTTTCACAGGCCCGTAACTGAGGCTGGCGAACGCCGTTTCCGCTTCGCCCCGGCGCTGGTTGATCACCAGCGTCAGGGTAAAACTGAAGTTGCACAACAAGTTCAAAAAGCGCGGCAGAATATCCGCCACCTCCCGCCCCTCTTCACTAACGCGCACGAGCGCCCGAATCGCCTTTTTACAGTTGGAGCGCACGATATGCAGTTGAGGCACCGGTGCTGAGCCCCGAGGCAACACAAACCCCTGTGGTGGCGTAACCAGCTGTTGGCGAAAGTGCTGCAGTCTCGACTTGAGCCAGACGAGGTCAGCCTCCTTTAGGGCCAGCCGGCCACGAATTGAGCCGTTGGCGTGCAACACCAGCGGCTGCAGCTGTTCAAGATCCTGGCGCAGGTCATCCCACTCATTCGGCAGCGCCGCCAGCACCGCCCCAATCTGGGCACAAAGTTCGTCGGTCAGCAGTTCATAATCACACAGCCAGGAGGTTTCATGGATGAAGGGGTAACAGAGTTCATCCAGATCGCGGCTGTTGGCAATGCTCATATGGGTTCTCTCCCCTGCATGCGCAGCAGTGGCACTGCGGCGCTGAAATCAATTTCGGCCTCAACGCGGAACACCTGACGCAGGTTTTCCGTTGTCAGTACCGCCTGTGGCGCACCCACGGCAATGACACGGCCGGCATCCATCAATACCAGCCGGTCACACCAGGCCGCCGCCAGTGACAGATCATGCAGCGACAGGATCACCGCGCGCTCCCTGCTGGTGTAGCGGCGCAAAAGTTTCAGAACCTGCTGCTGATAATACAGATCCAGACTGGCCAAAGGCTCGTCGGCCAGAATCACGCGCGGCTCCCCTGCCAGCAGTCGTGCCAGCCAGACCCGTGCCTGCTCGCCGCCGGAGAGCTGATCCACCGGTACGTTTAGCCATTCGTCTACGCCGGTACTGCGTGCCGCCTGATCAATAATCTGCGCTGACTCATCCCCCCAAGGCAGACGCCCCAGCGCGATCACATCACGCACACTCAAGGTCCAGGCCGCCATGGATCGCTGTGGCAGAAACGCGATCTTGCGCGCCCGTTCCAGCGGTTCAAACGTGCTCAGGTTATTGCCTTCGAAACTGATCACGCCGGAACAGGGCTGGATGCCGGCCAGTGACTCCAGCAGAGAGGATTTGCCGGCACCATTGGGGCCAATAATGCCCAGCAGCTCGCCCGGTTGCAGATCCAGACTGACCGATACCAGACGCTGTGCCAGCGACAGAGCTTCCACCCGAATCAGATCCATCGTCGGCGCTCCTTCCATACCAGCCAGATGAACAGGGGGGCGCCGATCAGAGAGGTCAGCACCCCCAGTTTCAGCTCCTGCCCCGGCGGCAGCAGACGCACCACGATATCCGCCAGACACACCAGCACCGCCCCCAGCAGGGCCGAGGGCAACAGCACTCTGTCGGGCCGGTGTTGCACCCAAGGCCGCACCAGATGCGGCACAATCAAGCCGACAAAACCGATGGCGCCCGCCACGGCTACCGAGGTGCCCACCAGCAACGCCGCGCCCAGCACAATCAGGCGGCTTCCGCGCCGGGGGGACAACCCCATGCTTTGTGCCACTTGTTCGCCCAAGCTGAGTCCGAGCAGCAGACGCCGCTGACTGCAGATCAGACCGCCACCGACCAGCAATGCGGGCAGCAGCAACCAGAGATGATCCAGCCCGCGCTCGGACACCGAGCCCAGCAGCCAGAACACCAGCTCCTGCATGGCGAAGGGATTGGGGGCAAAGTTGAGTACCGCAGCCAGCAGCGCGCCGGTCAGCGTCGAGATGGCCAGCCCCGCCATGATCACCATCGCCTGCCCGGCGGGGCCTGCCAGCAGCAGCATGATCAGCAGCGCCAGCCCTGCACCCACCAGCCCCGCCAGTGCCGGTGCTGCCACACCCAGGGCCGGAAACAGACCAAAATAGAACACGCAGGCCGCGCCCAGTGCCGCCCCCTGACTGGCACCGGTCAGCCCCGGATCTGCCAGCGGGTTGCGCAGCAGGCCCTGCAGCGCAGCACCACTGAGGCCCAGAGACGCCCCCACCAACAGTGCCAACAGGGTGCGTGGCAGGCGAATTTCACTGCTGACAATGGCATCAATGCTCTGCTCCCCTCGTGCCCAGTCAAGCAGGCCCGTCAAGGGGGCTATATCGGTGCTGCCGGTAGCCAGTGACAGCAGCGCCGTCAACAGTACCAGCAACGCCAGTATCCCGTTCATTGCACTCGCTTCCGTTTCAGTTGTTCGATCAGTTCCCAGGTCCAGGGGCCGGGACACTGCCAGCGCCAGTAGTCGGTGCTCAACCACCCGTCCTGTGTGACAACCTGCTGCAGGGCCGGATGCTCGGCAAACCGGCTCGCCAGCGATGGACTCGCCGGAGCCGACCAGAGGATCGCATCAGGCGGGTCGGCTACCAACTGCTCTAGATCAAGGCGGACATAACCGGCATCACGCAGATAGTTGTGCCAACCCGCCTGACGCAGAATCTGGTCTTCAAAGGTACCTGCGCCCGTACCGATGCCGTTGGCGCCCAGCAGCAACAGCCGAGGCGCATCACCCGCTGGCTGCGCAGGCGCTGGAGCCGGTCGTGCCCGCGAGGGCGGCTGGCCTATAAGCTCAAGAAACTGACGCTCATAGACCTCGATTTCAGCAAGGCTGGTCGGCAGGGACAGGTCCACCACCGGAAGGGACAGCGCCTCAAGACGGCGACGCAACAGCAATGCGTTGTACTCACCCACCAGAATCAGGTCTGGCTGCAATAGATAGATCTGCTCCAGCGAGCCATCGTGCAGCGGCCAGTCAGGCATATCAAAAGGCAGCTGATAGCGCCGATGAGTTGGCGACAGGGCGGCAACCTGCTCAGGTTTTGCATGCAACGCCAACAGCCAGTCCATGCACAGATCCAGCGACAGGATGCGCTGGGGGGCTGACTGGGCACTGGCGCTGGCAAGCAGCAGCCCCAGCAACAGAGACCGCCCGAAGCCCCGCAAGCAGCGGAGCATCAGGCCAGACATGCCGTTTCCAGAATCAGAGTGCAGGTGTCCATGTCAGTGACAACAATGCTGTACGTCCTGTTTCACGATAGGGGTGATAGGTTGAGGGCCAGCCCACACCGTACAGCGCGGTGGCGTACTCTTTATCGAACAGGTTATCAACTTTCAGCTTGAGCGCCAGTTCAGGGTTCAGCTGCCAGCGGCTGCGCAGATTCACCAGTCCATAGCCGGCGATTTCACGCGTATTGGCGGCATCATCCCAGCGGCTGTCGGCCAGCTGCCAGCTGCCGCCCACAGACAGATCTCCGAACGTGCGATCCAGGTCCAGGCTCAGGCTGCGCTTGGCACGCCGGGCCAGAGTCTTGTCGGTATCCCGATCAACAGGGTCGACCAGCTCCAGCGCCAATGCGGTCTGCCAGCCGAACAGTTCGTGCTGCAGGCGTGCCTCGAAACCATTGATACGTGCCGTGCCAATATTTTGCGGAGTGAAGGTCGAATCCAGCGTAATCGCATTATCGATATCGGTACGATAGATAGACGCCTGCAGCTCGGTGCTCTGCCCCAGTCGGCTGCGCCACTGCAGCTCATAACTCTTTGAGGTTTCGGGCTGCAGGGCAGGATTGTCATAGCCCGGGTAGTACAGATCCACGAACGTGGGTGCCCTGAAGCCTTCGCTGTAGGAGACGATCAAACCGTTGTCTTGATTGAGTCGCCAGGTCAGTGCCGCACTCAGCGTATTTTCACTGCCGTACAGTTCGTTATCGTCATGCCGTAGGCCAACTTCGGTACTGAAGCGTACATGATCATAGCGGTGCTGAACGAACGCCGCCCGATTCCAGCGGCTGGTTTCAGCGAAGCTGTCATTGCCGTTTAGACGCTCCTTATGTCCATCGAAACCAACCAATAACTGCTGTGCCGGGGTCAGCTGTAGGGTGTTGAGCCAGGCCAGGCTGTCACGATAGGTATTGAAGGCATCACTGCCGGCGTGATCGTCAAATCGCGTCCAGCTGCGGTTTTCTGCATGGCCCAATTCTAGACGGCTGTGCCACAGATCACTGACCTGCAGATTGGCATAAACGGACGCGGTGCTCAGCTGGAAATCATTATAGGGATAGTCACCGCCCCAGCTCAGATCGAATTCGCTTTCGCCCCGCTGATCCAGCAGACTGACGCCGGCGTCAAACCGGTCGCTGAAACGGTGGTTGAGGTTGAAGCTGGCAGCCGTATTGCGATAGGCATCACGGTCACTGTCCGGGCCGGTGGCTTCATAAGTGCGGTTAATGCCATTGGTCTCGTCATTACTGAGGGTCAGGTTGAAACGCGTATCAGCATTGCCACCTGACAGCCCGAGGCTGCGCTCCCAGGTTTGCTCTGTACCGTAGCCCAGATGTACACGGGCACGCAGGCCATCTCCTTCCCCACGACGGGTGAAGATCTGAACCACACCGCCAATGGCATCTGCCCCGTAAATGGCGGAACGGGCCCCTCGCAACACTTCGATGCGCTCGATCTGATCAACCGACAGTGCTTCCAGCGCGGCACTGCCGCTGTCGGCGCCGTTGATACGCACACCATCAATCAGTACCAGGCTCTGGGATGATTTTGTGCCACGGATGTACAGGCTGGTCATACTGCCGCGACCGCCGGATTGGGTCATCTGTACGCCGGGTACCCGATCAAGCAGCTCAACAACGGTTGAAGGCTGCAGGCGTTCAATGTCCGCACGAGTGAACACTTGGGTAGCGGCAGTTGTGTCCTGCTGCAGCTGTGGCTGGCGGGAAGAGGTCACCACGATGGTGGAGAGTTTCAGCTGCTCATCAAGCGAGGTTTCAGCAGCAAAGGCAATACTGGGCGCGAGCGTAATGGCCAGCGCCAACGTGGAACGTTTCGGCATGGGAAAGACCTTTCTCATGTGTGCCACCCGCACACTGATGGATGAATGATCACTTCTGGCCGGTCTCCGGGCTCAGGCGTCAGACTGTGCAGTCAGGAGGGATGACACCTTCCCATATCGGATCGATACAGTGGCCTGTCGTCATCGCCTCACGCCTCTACCGTTGCGGGGGCAGCGTTGGCATTGCATCGACTTTCATAAAACGATGCGCACCAACTTCCCGTTTAAGTCCTGAACAGCTGTTCAGTACACCGGAAGCAAGCCGCGGATAATAGGCACTCAGGAGGAAGAGGTCAAACGGAGGCTGTTCAAGTGAAGTTGAACGAAAACGAACAAAAAAATGCCGCTTCCCCCGGGGAGATGGAGGAAGCGGCGCCAATCACCTTCGGCACACATCTGCAGTGCCTACAGTGAGCTAGACCTGTCAATGAACGAGATTAATCTTAAATATAATCATTCTTATTTGCAACAAGAAATTAAGCCAATAATGAAAAAACCGCCAACCCCGGGGAAACAGAGTTGGCGGCTGAAGGCCCAGGGAGTTAAAACTCGTAGCGAATACCGGCAAAGAACTGACGCTGACGCCCCGCCACCTTGCCATCCACCCGGCTGACCAGATATTCGCGATCGGTCAGGTTGTACACACTGCCGAACAGGGTGATATCGCTGCCGGGCTTTCTGTAGTTGATGGAAGCGTTCCAGAGGCTGTAGCCGTCAATCATGCCCTCTTGACCATTGGCACTTTCGACACGCGTGTTCTCGCCATCCACAAACTGTCGGCTGATGTAGTCCACACCGATGCGGGTATCCAACCCGTAGGGATTTTCGTAACCCAGGCTGAGTGAGGCCATGTGACGGGGGGCATACGGCATGCGGTTACCCGCTGCAATATTCTCCGACGGTACGGCCTTGCTGAACTCGGCCTTGAACAGGTTGGTATAGGAACCCGTTAAATAGACGTTGTAAGCACTGTCATAGAAGGTGCCGAAATCGATTCGGCCCGCCAACTCGATACCTGCCTGCTCCGACTCACCGGCATTGAAGAAACGGCCGCTGTCCTGAATTACGATCTCCTGGAAATCGGTATAGAACAGCGTTCCCGCCAGGGAGACACCATCGAAGTAGTCACTGCGCAAACCCAGTTCCCAGTTGGTGCTTTTTTCGGGGCTGGTTTTGGACAGCACCACACCATCACCCACCTCTCCCAAATCACGATCCGGGCGCGGAGGGGCAATACCGCGGTGTACACCGGCAAAAACGGTTGTGTTGTCGATGCCATTCCAGGCGATACCGAAGCCTGGCAGAACATCGGTTGAACGGTTGGTCTGACGAATGTCCTGCGGGTCGCCTTCCGCCCAGACCACATCGGTCTTGATGCTCAGATCCTCGATTCGAACACCGGGAGTAAAGGACCAGTCACCGAGGTGGAACGTGTTTTGGGCGAAGTAGGAGATCGCTTCCACATCGATGCGAATATCTTCACGCAGATAGTCCGTGCCAAAGGACTTGAGCCAGTCCAGATCGCGAGCACGGGGGTCACCATCACGGAACTGACGACGACGAATGTCCTCTTCGTGGTACCGAACGCCGACGACAGCATCACTGTCGAGGCCAAACAGGGTGTGATTGAAGTCCAAACGGGATTCAATACCCCAGTATTCATAGTCGCGGGGACGGTGACGTCCGCCACAGGCGTCTGCATTGGCAGCGGTCGCCGCTGTGCCACAGCGATCCAACTCTGAATAGGCAGTACCGTCAATAATGTAGCTGCCATCGCCCGGCTCATTGACCTGCCGGAAAGACGAGCGATAGGCATCCGCATAATAGGCTTGGGTATTGAGCGTGGCACTGTCGTTGATATCAAAGATGTGCTTCAGCTGCACACTGTCGCGCTGATGCTCGAAACGGTCATGATCGGAGGTGGGTGCCTGAAATTTGTCCTGAGCGTACTCCAGCTGCCCCAGGCCGGTTTCGGTAATGGCCGAATCTTCTTCAAAGCGACTGACCTTGGCAATCAGCGTTTGCCGATCCGTCAGGTTGAGCTGCCCTTTGATGGAAAATTCGGTGACATCAAAGTCATGCCCACGACGAACGCCATCACCCTGCTTCTGCAGTGCATCAATCATGATACCGCCGGTGTCATTTCCGTAGCCCAGGCGCGTATGCGCACCTCGGAACCCCTGATTACCGGCGTCCATAGTGACAGCGCCTTCAAAGCCATCGGTCGGCACCGGGCGTGTCACGAAGTTGATCATGCCACCCACGGTTTGTGGCCCGTGCAGTATCTGCCCCGAGCCTTTTACCACCTCGATGCGCTCAACTCTGTCCAGCGGGGTCGAGTAGTGTGCTGATGGGTCGCCATAAGGGCCCAGAAACAGCGGCATGCCATCTTCCATCAACAGGGTGCGGGAAGTACGGCGGGGGTTGAGGCCACGCACCCCGATGTTGAGCGCCAGGCCATAGCTGTCTTCATCAACCGCATTGATACCGGGGACGGTTTTCAGTGCTTCCTTCACGGTAAACGGCCGACGACGTTCAAGGTCACGCTCGTCCACAATATCAAATGAACCGGGAACCGCTTCCAGTCGGTCGGGCAAAATGCCGGTAACCGTCAGTGTGTTTATGCTGTCCACCTGCTCCGCCTGCAAGGCGAATGGGACCAGCATCAGCGAAGAGGCGATGGCACTGCTGAGCAGTTTCTTGCGAAAAAACATGGGTCACTCCTGTTGCCGAGAGGACAGCCTCTGCCAATGAGAGGGCTGGCAAAATTGTTGCAGCAGTATGTGATGAGCAACAAAACGCTGTCGTCGGCAACAGGTAGCGGTACTGGCGTACTTTGGTACTACGCCCGCAACAGAGCGAAAAAATCCTGTATCTGACGGGAAAAATTCCCGGTTAATATTAGCCGAAACGGTACCCGGACAGGCTTGTCTCCAGTACCCGATCTACAAACACATGTTGTCCCTGATCATCACCGGCAGCCCCCGCCGCCAGCATCAGTGGCAGTAAGTGCTCCTCTTGCCGCTCCGGGTGGCATTCACGCGCCCTCGGGGCCTGATCCCAGTGCGCCAGCGCCTGCCAGCGCACTGCAGGGTCGGCCTCGACCGTCTGCGCCAGCCAGGCATCAAACTCATCCGAGATCGGGCCAAAACGCGGATCGCGATAGCCACGCATGTTGTGGAAACTCATGCCACTGCCCACGATCAATACGCCCTCATCCCGCAGCGATTGCAGTGCTCGGCCCGCCTGCAAATGCGCCTCAGCATCCAGATCCCGACGCAGTGACAGCTGTACCACCGGGATCTCCGCCTCCGGGAACATCAGCTTGAGCGGAATGAACATGCCATGGTCGAAGCCCCGGCCGGCATCGGTTGCAGCCGGCAGCCCGGCCTGCTGCAACAGCTCATTCACACGCTGTGCCAATGCCGGCTGGCCGGGAGCCGGGTAGGTCAGCTCGTAGGTGTGTGGTGGAAAATTGTAGTAGTCATAGATCAGATCCGGCTGTTCACCCGAGGTAGTGCTGAACACGGGCTCAAGCCAGTGGGCCGATACCAGCAGGATCGCCTTGGGCTGTTCCGGCAGGGTCTCGCGAATGCCACGCAGAAACGCTTCCATCCGATCCCAGGCATCGGGCGGATTCCAGTCCATGAAAAAACAGGGGCCTGCCCCGTGCGGCACAAAAAAGGTGGGCTGAGTGGATGACATGGGGATCACTCCTGTTGCGGATTTAAACGATATATTCACAGACCAGGGTGGCAGAGCTGTCCTGCAACGCCAGACTGATCAGAACACGGTCACATTCAAGTGCTCCGGCCGCCATGCGGTGGCGGTCAAAGGCGGCCTCAACGCCGGATACTCGGCAGTGCTCAAAGCGGGTGGGCGGCGCTGTGCTTGCACGCTCGCCGGCCGGCAGCTCGATGTACAGGGTTCGCAGATCGGGCGCGGTGTCGGCGGCCTTTTCCAGCCAGCGGACCAGCGCTCCCGGCTGCTCGATACGCGTGAGCGCAAAGTGATGATCCAGCAGTGAGAACTGCAGCACGTCGCCTTGCTGAACCAGCAGGCCGCCCAGCATTTCAAGCTGGTCTGCCAGATTGTGCTCGTTCAAGGGTTCAGACATTGAGCCAAACATTCAGCGCTCCTCGGTTATGCGAGACGAAAGTATAACAGCGCCAGCAGGATGCTCGTTTTTCATTTTACGGCTGAGGCCAATTGCCCGAGCTCAGCCTCTGCTCGGTACTGACCTCTGAGTTGTATAGATACAGCCAGGCACGGCCATGGGGCGTGTCCACCTGAATCCGGTCATACAGTCCGGTGTGCGGTGCATCGGCACAGTATTCTTCCAGCTCGTCCAGAGCGGCAAAGGTCGCCGCATTCACACGGTACACCTCGACCTGCGTCTGGCCCGGCTCCCGCTTCACCGCCGGCCAGGGGCCCAGGTCATAGAGCACGAAGCCATCCAGCCATGTTGAGCCAAGATATTCAGCCCCGCTGAGAAAGTGGTGGTTGCCTTGCCCCTGTTTAAGAGTGCCATATACGGCGACCCGAATCTGCTCCATTGCCAATCCTCTGCGTATAAACGGGTCACCTATTCTTAAATACCTTAAGGCCATTGAGCAAGGAGATCCCATGCGCACGTTTTTTCTCGGTCTGATACTGCTGACGCTGACCGCCTGCACCAGCCTGCCCGATCGAGTCGAGCCGGTGAGCAACTTCGAGTTGAACCGTTATCTGGGCACCTGGTATGAGATCGCCCGGCTGGATCATTCGTTCGAGCGCGGCCTGAGCCAGGTGCAGGCCGAGTACAGTCTGAGAGACGATGGCGGGGTGAAAGTGATCAACCGGGGTTTCGACGCCGCCCGAGGTGAGTGGCGCGAGGCCGAGGGCAAGGCGTATTTCGTTGAGGACAGTAACACCGGCTACCTGAAAGTGTCGTTCTTTGGTCCTTTCTATGGTGCCTATGTGATCATGGAACTGGACCACAAGGGCTATCAGTACTCACTGGTCAGCGGCCCGGACCGGGACTATCTGTGGATACTGTCGCGCACGCCGAAGATGGATGCCGATACGCTGGAGCGGCTGGTTGCCATCGCCCGCAAGGCAGGTTATCCGGTGGATGAGCTGATTTATGTGGAACAAGGTTCTGACCGCTAACCGGCTGCACCAACCTGTAGAACTTCTTGCTTGAAAGCTGGGTAGATTGCTTAGCCTCATGCCATAATGATTAAAATAATCAATTTGATCAGATTAAGGAATGTACATGGAACTCAATGCGACAGAAGCCAAAAGAGAGTTCGGCGATCTGCTGCTTAAAGCACAGAAAGAACCCGTTAACATTGTAAGAAACGGCAAAAGGGTCGCGGCCGTCATCTCAAATGATGAGTTTGAGCAGTACGAAGCCTACAAGCTTATGAAATTAAAGCAGGAAATTGATGCCGGCCTGGCCGACGTTGAAAAGGGTCAATTGCATGATGGTGCCGACGTCATGGCGGCGCTGATCAAGAAGGTGAATGAATCATGATCTATGTGCTCACGGAACGAGCAAAGCAGGATCTCGAAAGCATCACCGATTTCAGTCTAAAACATTTTGGCCGTTTGCAGACTCAGGCCTATCTGCTTCAACTCGAGTCCACCCTGAAATCACTGGCCACCATGCCATCGGCAGGCCGGTTACGCTCTGAGCTGGCCCCCAGCATCAGGAGCCAGCCTTGCAGTCGTCACAATATTTACTATCTGGCACAGGACAACGGCATCAAGGTGATCCGCATCCTGCACCAAAGCATGGAGCCAAGCGGAAGGCTTTAAGCCGCTGCCGCCCGATCCTCACGCAGCACTCTGGCGGCATCCACCATGTTCTGTAGTGCCGGGATTACCTCACTCCACTGGCGGGTTTTCAGGCCACAGTCGGGGTTCACCCAGAGGTGTTCTGCCGGGATGCGCTGCGCCGCGAGACGCATCAGTTTCACCATCTGTTCTACCGACGGGATATTGGGGCTGTGGATATCGTACACGCCCGGGCCGATCTCGTTGGGGTAGTGGAATTCGTCGAATACATCCAGCAGCTCCATGTCGGAACGGGAGGTCTCAATGGTGATCACGTCCGCATCCATGTACGCGATCGCCTCAATGATGTCGTTGAACTCCGAATAGCACATGTGGGTATGAATTTGAGTGCTGTCCGACACGCCGTTGGCACTGATGCGGAACGATTCCACCGCCCAGTTCAGATACTCGGCCCATTGGCTGCTGCGCAGTGGCAAACCTTCGCGCAACGCGGCTTCATCGATCTGGATGATATCGATACCGGCACGCTCCAAATCCTGCACCTCTTCGCGGATCGCCAGCGCCAGCTGGTAACAGCTGAGTGAGCGCGGTTGATCATCACGCACGAATGACCAGTTAAGAATGGTGACTGGGCCGGTCAGCATGCCCTTCATCTTTTTCTCCGTCAGCGACTGGGCATATTTGATCCACTCCACGGTCATTGCCTTCGGGCGGCTGATATCGCCGAACAGAATCGGCGGCTTGACGCAGCGGGAGCCGTAGGACTGCACCCAGCCGAACTGGCTGAAGGCATAGCCGTCGAGCTGCTCACCGAAGTACTCCACCATGTCATTGCGCTCAGCTTCACCGTGTACCAGCACGTCCAGCCCCAGAGCCTCCTGCTGTTTGACGGCAAATTTGATCTCCTGCTGCATGCGGACTGTATAGTCTCCAGCATCCAGCTCACCCTTCCTGAACGCCAACCGCGCCTGGCGGATCTCCTGCGTTTGCGGGAAGGAACCGATGGTAGTGGTCGGGTACAGCGGCAGGTTCAGCGTCTGGCGCTGCAGCGCTGCCCGCTGCGGATAGGCACTCTTGCGCTTGCCCAGGCCCGGATCGATGGCGGCAACGGCGTTCTGTACCTTGGGGTTGTGCACCCGCGGTGAGGTACGGCGGCTGTTCAGCGCTGCGAGATTCTCGGCCAGCTCAGCGGCAACAGATGCCCGACCATTGTTCAATGCGCTGTGGATAACCCAAATCTCATCCAGCTTCTGCTGCGCAAAGGCCAGCCAGGAACGAATCTCGGCATCCAGCTTTTGTTCGCTCGCAAGATCCACCGGCACATGCAACAGCGAGCAGGACGGTGCGATCCAGAGGCGACTCCCCAGCCTTGCCGCCACGGGTTCCAGCCAGTCCAGCAATGCACTCAGATCGGTTTTCCAGATATTACGACCATTGACCACACCCAATGACAGCACCTTATCCGTGCTCAGCTGCTCGATCACCGGCTCGACTTCATCGCGGGCATTGACCGCATCCAGGTGCAGTCCATCAACCGGCAGGCTGCAGGCCAGCGCCAGATTTTCTTTCAATTGACCGAAATAGGTGGTCAGCAGCAGCTTCACGCCCGTGTTGGTCAGCGCCCCATAGGCGGTACGGAACGCCTCCTGCCACTGCGGTGCCAGCTCAGTGACCAGTGTCGGCTCATCGATCTGCACCCACTCGATGCCGTTCTCGGCCAGCAGTCCAAGCAGTTCGGCATAAACCGGCAACAGCTGCGCCAGCAGGCTCAACGGATCGGTTGCGTCCTTGGTCTTGCCCAGCAGCAGGTAGGTAACCGGGCCGATCAGCACCGGCTTGGCGTTGTGACCCAGTGCCTGAGCTTCTTCAATCTGCGCCAGCAGGCGACTCGGGTTCAGGCTGAAGCGGGTCTCGGCGCTGAACTCCGGCACGATGTAGTGGTAGTTGGTATCGAACCACTTGGTCATCTCACCGGCATGCACACAGTTGCAGCCGCTGTCGTTGGCGGAGCGGCCACGGGCGACACGAAAATACTGATCCAGTTCCGAGCCTTGCAGCCCCTGCACTCGGGCCGGCAGGTTGCCGAGGGTAAAGCTCAGATCCAGTACCTGATCGTAGAGGGAAAAATCCCCCACCGGGATCAAATCGAGTCCCGCCTGACGCTTCCAGTTCTGCGCCCGCAGCTCTGAGGCGGTCTGCAGCAGCTCGGATTCGCTTTTCTCGCCTTTCCAAAAGGCTTCCTGGGCAAATTTGAGTTCGCGCCGTGCGCCGATGCGCGGAAAACCCAAGTTGTGTAAACGGCTTTTTGTCTGTGGCTGAAGGCTTTTGTTTTGTCGCTGAAGGCTCATAACACTCTCCAAAATTCAATTCGGAGTCGATGCTAGCCCTTATGAATGATGAAAAATAATGGCATTATCTCATCAACACATTAATTATGATCATGGATTAACATGCTTGACCGCCACCACCTGATGATACTGCGCGCCGTGGACCAACAAGGTTCGCTGACTGCCGCCGCCGATACCCTGTGCCTCACCCAATCCGCCCTGAGTCATTCAGTGCGCAAGCTGGAGCAGCAGTTGGGTACCCCCGTGTGGCAGAAGGAAGGCCGTCGCCTGCGCCTGACTCAGGCCGGCCGCTATCTGCTGCGACTGGCGGAACGGCTGCTGCCTCAGTTCGAGCACGCCGAAGCGGTGATGCAGCAGTTTGCCAGTGGCGAGCGCGGCACCCTGCGCATCGGCATGGAGTGCCATCCTTGCTACCAGTGGCTATTGAAGATAGTGAACCCTTACTTGCAGCAGTGGCCCGATGTGGATGTGGACGTGCGGCAGAAGTTTCAGTTTGGTGGCATGGGCGCCCTGTACGGCCACGAGATCGACCTGCTGGTTACACCGGACCCGCTGCACCGTAGTGGCCTCGTCTTCGAGCCGGTTTTCGATTACGAACAGGTGCTGGTGGTGGGTCCTGAGCACCCACTGTACGGGCAACCTCAGGTTGAACCGAAACAGCTGCTCAACGACACTCTGATCACCTACCCGGTTGAGCCGGAACGGCTGGATATCTTCAACAGCTTTCTGACCCCGGCAGGTTGTGCACCGCGCCGCCACAAGCAGATCGAGACCACCGACATCATGCTGCAGATGGTAGCTGCCGGGCGTGGTGTCGCAGCACTGCCGCGCTGGCTGGTCAGTGAGTACCAACAAAGGCTGCCTCTGCACCCGCTGCAATTGGGAAAATCAGGCGTCGCCAAACAGATTTTCCTTGGTCTGCGTAAAGAGGATGTGGAGACTGACTACCTGAACGCCTTTGTCGAACTGGCACGCCAGTACAATCAGCCTCCAGCCTGATACTGCAAACAACTGGCCGGTGCTCAGTCACCCAGCAGATGTACCAACCCCCGTCCCAGGGTGGCGCGCCAGTGGAAGAAGTCATGGCCAGCGCTGAACTCTTCCAGTTTCACCGGATAGCCTTTTATCTGCAGGATCTGCTCCAGCTGGCGGTTGGCATTGAGAATACCGCTTTCGCCAAAGTCGGTCTCGAAACGGCCGGCACTGAGGTAGAAGCGGATGGGCAAGCGTTCAGACTTGGCCAGCTGCGCATTGAGCCATTCAGGACGTTCCGCATCCGCCGGGCTCCACCAGAACGACCCTGACTGGCTCAGCACCAGGCCAAAGTGT
Organism: Marinobacterium sp. BA1; assembly: GCF_041155135.1. NCBI lineage: Bacteria > Pseudomonadati > Pseudomonadota > Gammaproteobacteria > Oceanospirillales > Oceanospirillaceae > Marinobacterium > Marinobacterium sp. BA1. The sequence continues at coordinate 3,292,406 of NZ_BAAFHC010000001.1, read as the reverse complement.
TGTGGATAACGATAGGCCGTGCAGGCAGATGCCAAGCCGCCGAAACTGGCACCGGCCAAGAGGGTTTTATCCCCAGAGAAACGCAAACCGGTTTTATCCACAACAAATGGCAGCAGCTCCTCTGCCATGAAGTCGGCAAAGTCTGCGTTGCAGGGCAGCTCCGTACGCCGTGCTGCACGACTGGGATTGCTGACAAAAACCGCTGCCGTGGGCGGTATCTGACCCGATTCGATCAGATTCGACAAAATACGGGGCGTGGGTACTCGTGATTGGTACTCAGCACCATCAAAGAAAATGGCCAGCGGTACCTGCTCACCCGACCCCGCTTCAATGCCTTCGGGCAGCCAAATATCCACATCACGGGTGTTGCCCAAACGCTCACTGCTCAAACGGTAGTGCCAAGCGTCCGGCAGCCGACCATCACCTTTGAGCAACAGGTCAGAAGGCGCCTGATCCAGCTCCAGAATGGAGTTGAGGTTATAGCGATCATTCAGACCATCCGGCGACCACTGGTTCGGATTCAGGGGGTCTTTTTGTGCGGTAGCCATAATGGCGACCCGCTGCTCGCGTTCCGTTCCTGCGACCTGCGGCACATCCGGCGCCAGCTTGTAGCTCATGCGAGTATCACTGGGCAAACGATAGCTGCGAAACCAGATATCCGAACTCCCCAGGCGAAACAGCGGATCATGCTCATAACCCGGTGCGCCCAGCATCAGCACTCGCTCACGGGCACCGCGCCACAGGAAGGTGACTAGACGTTCATTCGCCGCCAATTCTGCCTCAGGCACATCCTGCGGCCATTCAATCAAGGGAGTGCCTGAGGCCGTCAATCCAGACCAGATCTCATCGACACTCTGCCCTGCTTGCAATGCAGCCAACGCCCGGTGCACCTGAGGGCTGTCCATCTCGGGAGCATTCACCTCCCCCGGTGCCAACAAGGGTGCCTTTTCCAGCGCCAGCGACAGTTGCACGGGTGTATCACCGGCACTCAATACCAGCTGATAGGCTTGCCCCTGAGGAGCACGAAAGGCCACCCGTGCATCCACATCACCCGCTCGGGTCAGATGGCGCACCGGCGCGCCTTCGGAATCGACCAGCAGTGCGTTGACCGGGCCGTTGCCACTGAGTTGCCCACGCAGGTAGTCCCCCTGTGCCAACTCCAGGTCCACCACCCGCGTTTCGCCGGCCGGCAGGGACAGCGTTTGCTGCAGCGGCAGCGCCCATGCAGCCGTTGTCACCAGCGCGGTGCTTGCCACGGCCAGTGCCAGCGTATTCATCCTTTTCAACATAGGTTCACTCATAAAAAAGGGCGGTGCTCAGGTAACAGGAACACCGCCCCGGGGAGAGACAAGTAATCAGAAGTCGTAGCTCAGACCCACGTAGACGCTGCGACCCACCACATTACTGTAGTAGTCATCATCGTCGTCATTCAGGTCCACGTTGGTGAGGTTGTTGATACCGCCACGCAGGGTCAGATCCGGTGCCACACGGGAGTTTGCTGTCAGGCTCACCAAGGTATAGGCGGACTGGGCCTCGTTATCCCAGTTTTTCTGCTCACCAAAGTAATCCACACCCAGACGCAGGCCGGTATCGGCAGTGGCCTGCCAGTTCAAGCCGGCATTCAGCTTGTGGCGTGGGCGGAAGGCCAGCTCGGCATCGCCGTTTTCTTCGGTATCCATGTAAGTGTAGGCCGCATCCAGGCTCAGAACGCGGTTCAGATCAACCTGACCTTCCACTTCCAGGCCGGTGACCTGAACCTCATTCAGGTTGACCCAGGCACGGGATTGGGTAGCAGCATCGTAGGTGGCGGTGATCATATCTTCCACATCATTGCGGAACACCACTGCACTCATGCGCCAGTTGCTGGCACGGGTTTCAACACCCAGCTCATAGTTGACGCTGGTTTCCGGCGTCAGGTCCGGGTTACCCGGGATAAAGCAGGAACCACCACAGCTGACGATCTGGTATTCCTCGATAATCTGGTGTGGCCGCGGTGCCTTGTACGCCTTACTGATACCACCCTTGATAGAGACAGCGTTGTTCAGCTCGTACACCAGGTAACCACGCGGGGTGAACTCACCGTCGAAGTCATCGTGATCCTCATAGCGGCCACCCAGGGTCAGGCGCAGCTTGTCAGTCAGCTGCATTTCGTCCTGCATGAACAGGGCCTGCTGGCTGGCGTCGCTGCTGCCAGATTGGGTAAAGGCGACCTTGTCGCTGACTTCCTGATTGCGATATTCGTAGCCCATACTCAGGCCGTGAATGCCCAGATTCATGCCGGCACTACCGGACAGCGTCAGGTTGGTCTCTTCCAGATTGCGCTGCTTGGGGTCCGGATAGCGGCTGTTGTAATCGTCGATTTCGCCGTCTTCATAATTGACGCTGAGCAGGGTACGGCCCCAGTCCCAGTCACCCTCATGGCTCAGAGCATAGGTGGTGCGCTCGATTTCCTGCTCGCGATATGAGCCACTGGCGTAATTATCATAAGGGCGCTCATCATGGTTGATCATCAGATCCGCATTCACGGTCTGACGTTCATCCAGATCCCAGCTCAGCGAGCCGGACAGGTTACGCGCTTTCTTCTCTTCACGCTCCGGCACCGTATCAACATCGTTAATATACCAGGCGTCACGGTTGTAGAACTCACCACTGAGACGCAGGTAGAGATTGTCTGTCAGGGAGCCGGCGGTGGACAGGTTGGTACGGAACTGGTCGCCTTCTTCACCCTCGGTGATGTGCTCATAGACCACGTCCACATTGGTGACCCAGTCCTGCGCACCCTTCTTGGTGATGATATTGATAACACCCCCCATGGCATCCGCACCATAGAGCGACGACATGGGACCACGCACAATTTCGATCCGCTCAATACTGGCGCGTGGAACCGCACTAAAGTCGAAATCACCGCCACGCCAAAGGGCATTGCCGGAGGAGATGCGGCGGCCATCCACCAGAATCAGGGTATAACCGGCATCCAAGCCACGCATGCGCACTTCGTCACGGCCCGCACTGTCGGTGGTGTTGATCACACCGGCGCTACGGCTGACCAGATCAGCCACACTTTCGGTCGGATTGTCACGCAGCGCATCAGCATCGATCACGGTAGTAAAGGCCGGTGCGGTCATCTGGGTATGTTCGGTACCCGATGCACTGATGACGACCGTGTCCATTTCCTGAGTGGCGGCAAATGCAGATTGATGCGCCAGCATCAACCCGGCTGAAAGCGTAGAAAGGGCAAACGCCCGAATCGGCTTTGATGGATACATTTTGTCTTATACCTGTAAGAATGTGTGTGAGCCCCTTGTTGGCCATGCGGCGGAGGGCTTCTTGAGTACAGTGAGAGCGTGTGGCGCCCTGGAAGGGGTCAGAGCACCAAACACTTAAGCTTAATGCTAATTGTTATCATTTAGGTAATCAATAGATTGTACTCGATGCGCGCTGCCCAGGCCGAATACTCTGTACTAACGCCCTGCCTGGCCCCGGCGATTCATTTCCCACACAATGACGTATCCTAGAAAGATTCTTTTTCCGCTTGAGACCCAATCATGTCCCACCAGGCATTGAGCGATTTTATCCACAACCACCCCCGCTTGCTGGTGTTGACCGGTGCCGGTATCAGCACCGACTCTGGCATCCCCGACTACCGCGACAGCAACGGTGACTGGAAGCGCAAGCAGCCGGTACAGCACCCGGAGTTCATGCGCTGCGAGCACACCCGTAAGCGTTACTGGGGTCGCAGTCTGGTCGGCTGGCCGGTGATGCGTGATGCACGGCCCAACGCGGCACATGCTGCCTTGGCACAACTGGAACGGCTGGGCCATATCGACCTGCTGGTAACGCAAAACGTGGACGGCCTGCATCAGCGGGCCGGCAGCGAGAGGGTTATCGACCTGCACGGCCGATCTGATCGGGTGATCTGCATGAGCTGTGATTTCAGCTGCAGCCGTGACGAGGTACACCATCAAAGCGCCGACCTGAACCCTGCCTTCACCCACTTCAGCGCCGAGACCGCCCCAGACGGCGATGCGGACCTGGAGGTGGATTTCAGTGACTTCCGCATACCCGACTGCCCTCACTGTGGCGGAATTTTGAAGCCTGATGTGGTGTTTTTCGGCGATAATGTACCCAAACAGCGGGTAGTGGATGCACTGGACGCCCTGCATCAAGCCGATGGTCTGCTGGTGATCGGCTCATCGCTGATGGTCTATTCCGGCTTTCGCTTTTGCCGCCGTGCCCATGAGTGGAATAAGCCGATCGCGGCACTGACCCTGGGCAAAACCCGCGCGGACGAACTGCTCAGTCTGAAAATCAACCAGCCCATCAGGCCGGTTCTGAGTGCTGCGCTGGAACAACTGAGTATCAAATGACATACACAATAGGTGATATAGTAGCCACTCTCCCTATATAATTGGCTCTATTAATACTGTTGACGGAGCCGCAGCTGATGAATTCAGCTATTTGTTCGGCCAGATCTGATCAATCAGCAGCCCTCATGCGATACCTGTGGCTGTGTCTGCTTTGCCTGTTGGCGCTTGGCCTGACGCGAGCACAGGCCGAAACCGTGCCACTGAACCAGCACTGGGAATACCGCTGGGGCGACTCACCGTTCAAGGATGACACTCCCGTTTGGACCATCGAGGCCGATGAGGCCCAATGGCACCCTATCAGCTTTCCGTCCAACCCACCCGGGCGGGAGGGGCGCGAAAACATCTGGTATCGCACCCAGATCCCTGAAGATGACTGGCGCGACCCGGTACTGTACATCTTCAGTGTTGATCTGATTGTCGAGGTATACCTTGAGGGTGAGCGCATCTACCACTACGGCGAATTTGATGCCCAGGGCAAGGGCCGTTTCGAGGGTTGGCCCTGGCACATGATCCCGCTGCCCGAGGATGCCGCAGGCAAGCCGATCCATTTTCGCGTCTACTCCAATTACATGGACATCGGTCTTTGGGGTGAGGTCAAAATCATGGACCGGCTTGAGCTTTATCAGCAAATTCTGAAGGAATCGATCGATAGCCTGATCATCACCCTGTTCAACCTGTTAATTGCCGCTCTGGCACTGCTGTTTGCACTTTTCAAATCCGGTCGTCTGACCCTGCTTGCTCTGGGGTTGTTCTCGTTGGCCAGCGCAGGTCTTGCCCTGAGTACAAGCCAGGCTAAACAGTTGCTGTTCAATCATGCTCTTATATGGGAATACATTGGAGCCGGCAGCTACTATCTGCTGCCCATCGCACTGGCGCTGATGCTACAGGCATGGTTTGGGCGACTGCGATGGCTTTACCGCTCACTGGTGGGGCTGTTTCTGGTCTACCTGATCGGCGCTCTGGGGCTCTCGCTCATGGGTGTGGTAAGCCTCGCCAATACCTACCCTCTGTTCGACTTGCTGTTCGCGGTGCTGGTACCGGTCATGCTGCTTTGCACTGTGTATCAATTGCCGCAAGCCAACAGCGACCAGCGTATCATGCTGCTGGCCACCACCACCCTGACGCTGCTGCTCCTGGTGGATATGGCGGTTGCCCATGGCTGGATCTCCTGGAGCCGGATTCCGGTCGGTTGGGGCTCACTGATGTTTTCACTGGCCATTGTGGCACTATCGTTACGGCACTTCATTCACACCCAGAACGCACTGGCACATCTGAATGCCACACTTGAAAACCGCGTGGTCGAGCGCACCTCAGAGTTGAAAATACTGGCCCGGCGCGAAGCCGATCGTGCGCGTGCTCTGGAGTTCGGCAATCGCAAACGCGCACTGCTGGATAAAATGATAAGCGCTATGGAGCAAAGCGAGACTGCTGAGCACGCCATCAAACGGATGGCGGCGCACCTTCCCGATCTGTGTGAACCGCTGCCCGGCGGACTTTATCGCAAGACTCAGCATCACTGGGAGCTGGAGTTACACTGGTGCCAGGAGACCCTGCCCTCGCGCTATGCGTTAACTGACACGCCCCGGCCTGAAGGGGATGAGTGGCACAGCTTCCGCATCGAATATGAAGACCCCCGCAACGGCAACCAGCTGATCGGCATGCTGGTGGTCAACCTCGACAGTCGCAATATCAATTTTGAGCAGCTGAACCCGTTAACACTGCAAAACCTGTTCCTGCGGGCTGTCGACCGGATCAACCTGACCCTGTCCAAAGTGGTACTGCAACAGGCGTTGAGTCGCTTCTCCTACGAGGATGCGCTGACCGGCCTCAATAACCGGCGCTTCCTTGATGAAATGTTGTCCCGCGAGGTCGCCCTGGCACATCGCAATCATAGTCCGTTGACCGTCATGATCTGTGATATTGACCATTTCAAGCGACTCAACGATACCTACGGGCATGCTGCCGGTGATGAGGTGCTGAAAAGCGTTGCCCGATTGTTGCGGACAACCTTCCGCGAAACCGACATTATCTGTCGCTTTGGTGGCGAGGAGTTTGTTGTGGTCATGCCTGCGGCAACGCTGCAGGACTGCCAGGATCGCGCTGAACAGCTACGCGCCAGCATGGCCAGCCAGACATTCACATATGGTACCGAAATAATCGGCCCCGTGACCCTCTCAGCCGGAATCAGCGCTCTGAACCCCGAAAGTGATACCGCTGATGACCTGTTGCGTCGGGCCGATAATGCGCTGTATCAGGCCAAGGCTGGCGGACGAAACCGTGTCATCAGCGCTAATACCGAGCTTCAGCCATAACCTGTTGACCCAAACGCCTAAAGCAGTGGCACGGATGCTATCCGTGCCAGCGGCCCGAACAGCTCACTGGCGCGGTAACAACTCAGCTCCAACTCACTCACCCGCAGCGTCAATGACTCGGCTCGGTTGAATGAACTGATCCTGGCCTGCAGCTGCGACCAAGACAACGCCTGTTGGAACAGCCCAACCGTCAGATGCGGCACATATTCGGCTTGCCGCACTTCCGAGCTGATTGTCTCAAGCCGCTCACGCAGCACTGCCAACACACCCTCGGGATCACTTACCTGCAAATAGGGTGCGCTGGCAAAACTGTCCAGCCCCCCGATCTGTAATGAAAAGGATGCCTGTGCCAGCATTTCCAGCGCCTCACATTGCAACTGTTGTGCCTGCCGCGTGAAATCATCATCCCTGTGCTGCACCAGCGCATCAAACCCACAGACAAACAAAGTGATATGGGCCTGCCGACGGTAGTCTTGATGCAACCAGGGCGAAAGGTGCTGCTGCGCGGCCTGCAGACGCTCAAGCACAAGCCTGTCACGCACCGGCAGCGTCCAGACACAATACATCTGGCGGCCATAATGCCACTCGGGATAGTCACGCAATTCGCAGGGGATGGTAAAGAGAGGGGAGGAATAAAGCATGGTACAGGATGTTAACGGGTGAGTGCCTGAACTTCAGCCCCCAAAACCAAAAACGGGCCACAAGGGCCCGTTTTTTACGCGTATCGAACTCGAGGTTCAGATCGCGACGATGTTCTCAGCCTGAGGACCTTTCTGGCCCTGAGTAACTGTGAACTGAACCTGCTGGCCTTCGGTCAGAGTTTTGAAGCCTGAACCGGAGATGGCGCTGAAATGGGCGAAAACGTCCGGGCCATTCTGCTGTTCGATGAAGCCGAAGCCTTTAGTTTCGTTGAACCATTTAACGGTGCCAGTAGTAGTAGACATAATAGTATTCTCGTTCGAAATATAATTTTTGGGCGTAACCAAATGCTGGTCATGCTCCGATAATGCTTTAGGTAATGCTGGTACTTATGAAAACAGAACGAGGTACATACGATTAGGCAGGACTTCGAAATGGTGCATAAATGCAGGTGTTACTCTCAAGCCATTGCAGTCTACGCTGATTCGGTAGGGAGTCAAAGCATTATTTCAACTATTTTCAGGCATTGCCAAAAGAAGTGAACAAAAAACGGGCCACAAGGGCCCGTTTTTTGCACTGACTGAACTCAAGGTTCAGATCGCGGCGATGTTCTCTGCCTGAGGACCTTTCTGGCCCTGAGTAACATTGAACTGTACCTGCTGGCCTTCGGTCAGGGTTTTGAAGCCTGAACCGGCAATGGCGCTGAAATGGGCGAAAACGTCCGGTCCACCGCTCTTCTGCTCGATGAAGCCAAAGCCTTTAGTTTCGTTGAACCATTTAACGGTGCCAGTAGTAGTAGACATAATAGTATTCTCGTTCGAAATATAATGTGTGAACACAGCCAGCAAAATACTGATCTGGTTCGGGTAATGCTTTTAATAATACAAGGACTTATGAAAACAGAACGAGGTACATACGATTAGGCAGGACGTCGAAATGGTGCATAAATGCAGGTGTTACTCTCAAGCCAGTTCAGAGTACGCCTATTATTGAGCCAGTGACAGTTTTATTTAACTTATTTCAATTAAAGACTGCAGCCTTATATTTAACTGCAGCCTTTTCAATCGCTTAACGTTATTTAGGCCGACACACCTGATCACCATAATAGTTATTGCTGTAATTGCAGTCAGGGCATGCCTGTTCGGTCACGGGTACGGCGGCAACCGCAGCCGGGCGTGATGAATGTTCAAAGGATGAAACGATGTAGCGGGCAACGTCAGTCATGTCGAGGGCTCCTTGGGTGTCAGTTGCAACCAGATTACCCGCTGACGATTGTTTGTTGAAATTTATTGTTTTTAGGATATCAATTGCCAAAAGCTATATAAGTAAATCCTGTCCCGCCACACCGTCTGATCGAAATTCACACAGTGGATAAAACAGATAACAGGATACTCCACAGGCACACACATCACTGTCCACAGCATTCCGAACCTCCGGTCAGAAACTCCGTCAGGGTTGACATCCATATTGTGCATCAAAAAGATCACCCCCTGATCAGTTTTACAGATCCCGTACTGCAAGGGCTTAAGGGCGATGTTTGGACCCGTTGTGCCGAGGTTTTCCACAGAACTGTTCAGGGGTTCTGGGGATGGTTTTCACAGAATTAATTTTTCTTCGACTGAGGCGGTGGGGAAAACTGAAAAGATATACACAGCAATGGATGGTTTAGTGGGTGTGCATAACTGGTGCTTTGGGAAGCCCTAGTGCGTAGCGACGATACATACTGGTAACATGATTTTCTGAGACTCGGATGGAGCCCTGCTATGCCAAGGAAAGACTGGACACCAGAACAGGTAAAACTGGCTTTTCATCTTTACTGCCAACTCCCTTACGGACGTCTGCACCGCAGCAACCCGGAGATCATCGCTCTGGCCAACCTGATGGGCCGCTCGGCGAACTCGGTCGCCATGAAACTGTGCAACCTGGCCAGTCTTGATCCGGCGATCACCGCATCAGGCCGCAAAGGTCTGACAGGTGCCTCAAAACTGGACCGAGCCATCTGGGACGAATTTCATGCCGATTGGGAGGGACTGGTAGTGGAAAGCAGCCGAATAAAAGCCGAACTGGAACAGACCTCAGGCGATACAACGGAAACTGAATCCGCCAGTGAGGAACTGATAGACGACTTTACAGGCGAAACCCGCAGTCAAATCGTGCAGCAACGCATCAAGCAGTCGTTTTTCCGCCGCGCTGTGCTGTCGAGTTATCACCACCGCTGCTGCGTCACCGGCCTCTCGGAACCACGCCTACTGATCGCTAGCCATATCGTCCCTTGGAGTCAAGACAAAACCAACCGACTCAACCCCAGCAATGGGCTTTGCCTATCTGCGCTATATGATCGGGCCTTTGATCAGGGATTGATGACGTTTGATGAGGATTGGCGGGTTGTGCTGTCCGCACAACTCAAACAGCCAGAGCCTGCCATGCAGCGCTTTTTCCAGGCGGTCGAAGGGCAAAAGATTGTGATGCCTGAGCGGTTTAGTCCTGATCCCGGATTGATGCAGCAGCATAGGGATCAGATTTTTGTGGGGGGAGGCTGATCTGATGGACGTGGGGTTTATTCTGCTTTGCGCTGTGGATTCAACCCAACGCCGCCGCTCACGAAACCAGCCCCAATAATTAGTTGACCGACAGCAACCAGTCATGCACATCAGAAATTTTACTCTGATCTCGTTATATAATCACTGTGAAAAGGAGAGCCATAAGTATGATAAACGCCATCCATGATGCTATTTTTGAAGGCGATATAGATCGAGTCAGATCTATTTTGAATAATGGTATAGATATTGAGGCAAAAAATTGCGACGGCGATACTCCTTTTTTGACTTGTTGTACGTATAGGCCTCTTATTGAGATAATGAATTTGCTTGTTGACTATGGTGCTGACATAGATGCGCGAAACATTAATGGAGAAAGTTCATTATCTATAGCAGTGAATCGTAAAAAAATAGCTGTTATAGATTTCCTTCTCAATAAAAATGCCGAGATAAATGTTGTTAGTGACGATGGTCAGACACCACTATTTCGGGCCATTTATAAAAATCAATTAGCATATGCTAAGGAGATGCTGCGGCGTGGAGCAGATCCTAGCCTTAATCCGAGCAACCCGGAAAGCGGGACTTCTTTACTTTGGGCGGCTGGCACTGGTGATCTTGAGCTGGTGAAGATGCTGGTAGATTGTGGAGCAGATATTAGTTCGCCGGGGATTTTACATTCAGCAATTAAACATATGCATATCATGAAATATTTGATTGATCAGGGGGTCGATGTTAATAAGAAAGGTGCATGGGGATCAACCGCATTGCATATAGCTGCATATAAATGTGAAAAAGATGCTGTTGAGTTGCTAATTAATAATGGTTCCGATATTGGAGTAAAAGACGATAAAGAAGATCAAACTCCCTACGAGTGGGCTCTTGAGGGGGACTGTCAGTGTGAAATCATCGGGAATCTTTTAAAAAGTGACTAAGTGTGGGTACTAAGGAGGTTGTTCACGCCGGTTAAGTTCGAGATGCTGGTTATTGCCAAACAAACAGCACAGAACAACCGACATGAACAACCCCCATAAAAATGCACGAACCACGCCCCATATTTGAGCCCTGATCGTTGATCACGCGATACGTCAGCAACAATCCATCATGGATATCGCCCACACATTCGGTATCAGTAGGCGTACGGTGTATAAGTTGCTTGCTCGCTATCGAGAGGCAGGTGAAGCAGGTCTTGAGTCAGCATCCAGCCGTCCCCACGCCCCACCGAGGCAGATGCCGAAACAATAATGGGTTGAGCTGATACAGAAGATGCGTCTGACGCTCAAATGGACCACCAAGCAAATCGCACAGGCACTGAGTCTGGCGTACTCCACCGTGACAGCGGTACTGCGTCGACTGAAGCTCAATCGCGCCTCACACCTGGAGCCGGTGCAACCTGTGCAGCGCTACGAGCACCCCAAGCCGGGTGACATGCTGCATATGGATATCAAGAAGCTGCCTCGCTTCGAGAGGCCTGGTCACCGCGTAACAAACGACCGTCGTCAGAACACGCTAGGTGCGGGTTATGAGTGCGTCCATACGCGCCCAGAACGAACGGCAAGGCGGAGCGTTTTATACAAACAATGATCCGGGAATGGGCATATGCGGTGCCCTACGCAAACGACATATTAAGGACTTGGGCACTGACAGACTGGATCAATCACTACAATAAACAACGTCCGCATGGCAGTATCGGAAATCTACCACCGGTGTCTCGAATACCGAAGCTGCGTGAACAACGTGTTTAGTATTCACAGGTAGCAGCACTAGGAACAAGGAGCCGGCAATCATGAGCGCCAGCCCATTAATATATCGAATATTAATGTCCCATAAACAACGTTAAACGAGCCCTATCGCGTTACGCCCTGCCCAGCTGTTTTGTGTTTGTCAGTCACTCACATTAGAATATGCATAACGACTAATAAGTAATCCAACGCAATAGTCACGCCGTAGCTAATCAAATCGGTTCATTACTTTACCAAGCAGGAGCTTACTGTGCTGTCACAACGCTACACCCGTCTGGTCACCACACTACTGATGTCGATGGTCATGGTTACCCTGATGACGTTTGTGATCACCGCCATCAACACCGGTTTCACCGAAGGCTTCTCGTCACGTTGGGGCATGGCGATTCTGATTGCCTGGCCGATCGCGTTTCCGCTGATTTATGTGCTGCCCAAGCGCATGCAGATGCTGGCCGGTCGGATTTGCAGCCTGCCTCATTAAATCAGTGTACTGAGTTTGCCCCTCGAGCCTGCACCTTGCAGGCTTTTGTCCCCTTGGCACAGCCTAACCTTCAATCCATCCAACTGCCTCTTCTTGTCATCTTGGCCAGGCCAGAGCCTGTAATATATAAAAGCTATCGAACCATTAATTACGATTAATTTCACACATTCATTGCCGCTCGATACCATAGCTCCATATTCGAAATGCGCCCAACGCCGAACGGGAGATCCACAGGACAGGCGGACGGTCGCAACATATAACTTTACCGAGAGATGACGCACATGTTGGATACCAATCTGAAGCAGCAGTTGAACACCTACCTGAAGAACATTGTTACCCCGATCGAGCTGACACTGACCACCAATGACAGCGACAAGTCCAAGGAACTGGCGGATCTGACACATGAGATCGCCGAGCTGTCTGACCAGATCAGTGTGAAGGCTGGCAGCGATCGTCGCGCACCGAGCATGGCCGTAGGCGCCGCCGGTCAGGCACCGCGCGTCAACTTCGCCGGCATCCCCATGGGCCATGAGTTCACCTCGCTAGTACTGGCGCTGCTGCAGGCCGGGGGCCACCCGTCCAAGGCTGATGCCGCGCTGCAGGAACAGATCCGCAACCTGAAAGGTGAGTTCCACTTCGAGACCTACATCTCGCTGTCATGCCAGAACTGCCCGGACGTGGTACAGGCATTGAACCTGATGGCGGTGCTGAACCCGAACATCACCCACACCATGATCGACGGTGCCCTGTTCCAGAAAGAAGTTGAAGAACGTCAGATCATGGCCGTTCCGTCCGTCTATCTGAACGGCGAACACTTTGGTCAGGGCCGCATGACGCTGCCGGAGATCGTCAACAAGCTGGATACCGGCGCCGCCGAAAAGAAAGCGGCTGAGCTGAACGAGCGCGAGCCTTACGAAGTGCTGGTGGTGGGCGGTGGCCCGGCCGGTGCCTCTGCTGCGATCTACGCCGCACGCAAGGGCATCCGTACCGGTGTGGTGGCCGAGCGCTTTGGCGGTCAGGTGATGGATACCGTCGGTATCGAAAACTTCATCTCCGTGCCCTACACAGAAGGCCCGAAACTGGTCGCCAGCCTGGAGCAGCACGTTAAAGAGTATGAAGTCGAGGTGATCACCGAGCAGTCCGCCGCCAAATTGCGCAAGGGCGAGCTGATCGAGGTGGAACTTGCCAGCGGTGCGACCCTTAAAAGCCGCAGCGTGATTCTGGCCACCGGCGCTCGCTGGCGTGAAATGAACGTACCGGGCGAGCAGGAATACCGTGGCAAGGGCGTGGCCTACTGTCCGCACTGCGACGGCCCGCTGTTCAAGGGCAAAAGCGTGGCGGTGATCGGTGGCGGCAACTCCGGCATCGAAGCGGCGATCGACCTGGCCGGCATCGTCAAGGACGTAACCGTACTGGAATTCTCCGACACCCTGCGCGCCGACAGCGTGCTGGTGAAGAAGGCAGAGTCTCTGCCCAACATCAAGATTATCAAGCAGGCGATGACCACCGAGGTTCTGGGTGACGGCAACAAGGTGATCGGCCTGAAATACAAGGACCGCAAGACCGATGAGTCTCATGTGGTGGATGTGGCCGGTATCTTCGTCCAGATCGGTCTGGTGCCGAACAGCGAGTGGCTGAAAAACAGCCTGGAGCTGACCGAGCGCGGCGAGATCGTCATCGACAGCCACGGCGCCACCTCCATGCCGGGTGTGTTCGCGGCGGGCGACGTGACCGCCACACCGTACAAGCAGATCATCATCTCGATGGGATCAGGTGCAACGGCTGCGCTGGGTGCCTTCGATCACCTGATCCGCAACTGATCGCCCCTTCAAAGCGAACTCTATCTCTCTTCAGCGTTTTGCTGACTTCCACCGCCCTTCGGGGCGGTTTTCTATCACTATACTGCGTCCTACCCAACGCACGATTGACCTCACCCTTGTCTTGCGAAGGCAAAATAAACTACTTGTGGCAGCCTAAATAGGTATTTACACCTAAATATTACAAGCTCACCCCAGTATCAAGCTTGGGCCAATTATGAAGAATGTATTCCTATGCCTTAGATGATAGAAGCTGAGAAAAAGGAATACTCCACATGAACAAACATAGCCTGACACAGGACAGCACGTCCTCAGAAGCACTTGATTCTGTATCCATCTACGAGTACTCCGGCGGCATTATTGGCCCAAGCAAAGAGATGCTTGGGCCCGTAAAAAACGGCGGCAAGATCCAAGCTGGCACTCCACCCGGTTGCTGGGGACCCATGATAACCCCCGCATTCCAGGGTGGGCATGAAGTTACCCTGCCGGTCGCCGTAGAAGGTGCCGACGTGGGCGATGCAGTGGCATTAACAATCGACCGAATCACAGTCACTTCCCTGGCGACCTCTTCCGGTGTTATGGAATTTGTTGAAGGTCGTTATCACGGAGACCCCTTTGTCGCTAAGTACTGCTCCAGCTGTGGCACTGAACAACCTGCCAGCCATGTTGAAGGCATTGGTGATGACGCGATTCATTGTGATGTGTGCGGCGCGGAGGTCAGTGCTTTCCGCTTCAGCAACGGTTACGTCATCGTCCTGGATGAGAAAAACAAGCTTAGCCTGACTGTCAATCAAGAGATCGCCAACAGGCTGGCTGGCAAGGCACCGGAGATCTCCAGACTGCCGGAAGCATCGGCCCAGCACTCCATTCTGTCATTAGCACGGGCCGACATGCCAGGTGTAGCGGCACGTATGATCCCTTTCTTGGGTAATATCGGCACGACCCCCTCTCGTGATCTGCCCGATTCCCATAACTGTGGCGATTTTGGCAAGTTCCTGATTGATGCGCCACATAAATATGGCTTGAGCAAAGAGGAATTGTACGCAGCCAAAACCGACGGACACATGGACACAAACTCGGTACGGGAAGGAGCGATCCTCATCTGCCCAGTCAAGATAAAAGGTGCCGGCATCTACTTGGGCGATATGCATGCACAGCAAGGCAACGGTGAAATTGCCGGACATGCCACAGATGTATCAGGTGAAACAGAGCTCAGTGTAGAGGTGATCAAAGGGCTGGAGCTGGAAGGCCCTATTTTGCTTCAAAATATTGAAGACCTGCCTCCCATGGCTGTTCCGTTAAATGCTGAAGAGCGCGAAAAGATCAAAACATTAGCCCAGCACTGGGGCCAGGATCATATCGAAAAAAGTGGCCCTGTCACGTTTATTGGTACCGGCGAAAACCTGAACGAAGCCACTGAGATCGGACTAAGACGGGCTTCAAAAGCAACGGGGATTCCTTACGAGGAAATTCTAAACCGCGCAACCATCAACGGTTCAATCGAGATTAGCCGTTTGCCGGGAGCTGTTCGAGTAACTTTCTTGTGCCCACTCGATATTCTCGACCGAATGGGAATCGGGCACCTGGTGCGTCAGAAATATAATTTATAAGGAGTAAGACGACATGAATCAAAAAGTATCTCTGCGTTGGGACGAGAAATTTCCGGAGCTGGGCGGTGGCCCTATTCCAATTGACCCGTGTATTTCACCGAAAATATATGATCAGGAGGTGGAAAAGGTCTTCAAAAAAACATGGCTTAAAGTAGGGCGTGTTGAAGAGATCCCAAACAAGGGTGACTACAAGGTCAAAAAACTCAGCTTTGCCAATACTTCCGTTATTTTGATCCGCGGTAAAGACGATCAAATTCGTGGATTCCACAATACGTGCTCCCATCGCGGGAACAAAGTGGTTGTTGAAACCGGTGGGGAAGAAACCTTTGGAAGCAGCCGTGCTGCAGTTGTGACCTGCCGATTCCACGGTTGGGTATATGACGCCAAGGGCGATCTGGTCAATGTACCTGAAGAGAACAAGTTTCATCCCTGTTTTGTTCGTGAAGAGAACGGCCTGGCAAAGATCCGCACAGAAGTGTGGGAAGGCTTTATCTTCGTCAATCTGGACGATACGGCAACCGAGCCCCTCGAACAGTATCTGGGTGACATGGGCAAGCACCTGAAAGGTTACCCATATGAGCAAATGTCGGACGTTTTCTCATACAACACCGTTCTTGAGTGCAACTGGAAAGTTGCTCACGATGCATTCGCTGAAGCCTATCATGTTGAAACAATCCATGCCGGCTCGTTCCCCAATGTGTTCGGCTCAGGTTTGCAGGACGTCGAACTGTTTGGAGACCACCGCACCGCTGCGGTTTGTCTGACCAACAATGCGTCACCCAAACCTGCGGCGGCTCTCTCAAACTCTATTACAGGCGCGTCTTTGGTCAACTTCAAAGCCCGCACCATGCTGCCTGAAACCGTGAATCCATCCAACCGTGATGACTTTGCATTCGAGTTATCGGTTCTGTTCCCGAACCTGCTGATCCATATCAGTGAAGGCGTGTGGTTTACCCACCAGTTCTGGCCGATGGGTCCAAATAAGACCCGTTGGGAAGGTAAGTACTACTTGCCGAAAGTGAACTCCTACGCCGAGCGCTGGGCACAACAATTTGCTGTCACCTTGCAGCGCAACGCCTGGCTGGAAGATACCGCCACGATGGAAGATACCCAGGCGGCACTCCTCTCCGGATCAAAGAAAGTGATGCATCTTCAGGATGAAGAAATTCTGTTGCGCCATGGCTACCACGTACTGGAAAAATATCTCAATAAAGAGGTTTGAAATGTCAAATACACTTCCCAATCAGTTCAGCAGCCTTGAGCCATTTAGCGCTAAATGGGCTTTAAGTACCGAAAGTAAGCGTCAGCAAGAAAGGGTTCATTCCACTCCAGAGGAGCTGACAGCCTTTTATGACGCCATCATGCCTCAGATGGAAGGGCTTCTTTCAACGCTTGACCAACACCCATATGGTCAGCTTCCAGAGGAGTTGCATCCACTCTATTGGATGTCACTCAGTCTGGCTGAAGTCGCGCCTCATGTTGAGTTGTATAAGGGCTCAAATCATGTTCCGTTTTCCTTTGAGGAAGCACGGTTCGAAGCAGAGCACGGCAACCAAATCAACGTCTGATTATTAACAGGCCATGGCATGACTGATCACAGCGCTACACTCGACTTTCTAATGTCGGCAGAACAGATACGAAACATAATCGCACAATATGGAATCGGCGCGGATCAGAGAAACAGCGCCGCCATCATGAAACCTCTGTTCTCATCTGACGCGGTTTGGTCCTGCGATGGGTTTGGTGAGTTTCATGGCGATGAGAATATTGCTCACGCTTTGTCAGCCATCGCTGAGCAGACCATCGTATGGAGCTTTCATGCCATGGCCACCCCCTGGATTCACATTCACCCTGATCGTAAAACTGCAGAGGCCCATTGGCCTTTGTGGGAACTGGCCCGTGTGGCAGAGCCTACACAGCAAGCTACCAAAGATAAAATGCTGGCCGGATTTTACCGTGCAGCACTGATCCGAGAACAGGGGCGCTGGCTGTTTAACCAGGTTGAACTTGACCTACAAGTGAGCTGTGAGTACACCCCGCTACCGATGAAGAAGGAATATGAATGACATCTACAGCCGCAAACGAGAATTACATTCTTCTCTGTGACATTACAGAGCCACAAGAGGATTCGGGCCTGCTGATCCCATTCGACGACCGCGCTAATGTTGCCGTCTTCAAGTACGAAGGCCAATTTTACGTAATGGATGACAAATGCTCACACGGCGATGCGTCTTTATGTGAAGGTGAGATCGATGGCGATGAAGTGGAATGTCCATTTCATGCCGGCGCCTTTAGCTTTGTGACAGGGGAGCCAACAGCCGCACCCTGTACGATACCAATGAAGGTTTACCGTACCAAAGTCATTGAAGATAAGCTGTATATGGTGAACGAACATGCATAAAGTATATTTACCAAGCGGTGAGCTGTTTCTATGCAATGAGGACGATACCCTGGTGCAGGGCGCTCTGCGTCAAGGTGTAGGTTTACCCTATGAATGCAACTCAGGCGGCTGTGGGACCTGCAAATTCATCCTCGAGGAGGGTGAGGTCGAGGAGCTGAACCCGGATGCCGCGGGTCTGTCAGATCGCGACAAACGCAAGGGGCGCAAGCTGGCGTGCCAATGCAGGCCCATGTCCGATCTTAAAATCAAGGTGTCGCCCGATCCTCTATACACCCCTTTACATAAGCCGGCCATACAGCAGGCCAAACTTGTATCGATCGAAACGCTCACTCATAACATCAGAGCGTTCAAATTCAAACCCGATACCCCGATGGATTTTCTACCGGGTCAATACACACTCCTCACACTGCCTGAAGGCGATGTACGTGCTTACTCGATGGCCAACCTGGCGGATGATCAGTCAGGCGTTGAATTTTTCATCAAACAGGTACCAGGTGGACACGTCACCCAGGCACTTTTTGATATACGTTACGATACCGATACCGAAGTCAGCCTTGATGGCCCCTATGGCATCGCCTACTGCAGAACCAGTCCGCGAGACATCATATGTGTGGCGGGAGGATCGGGTCTTGCGCCCATGATTTCAATTGCACGGGCTCATGTACAGGCCGGCATTAAGCGAAAACTGTACTTCTTCTTTGGCGGTCAACGACATGAAGATATATTGAAACTTGATCAGTTTCGCAGGCTTGTCGGAGATAGCACGGGGATTATTCAATATACCGCTGCTGTATCGGACGAAACCTCCTCGGGGTCAGCCGATAACGGTTTTGTCCACCAAGTCATGTTGGAGCGTATGGGGCAGCAGTTGTCTGAATATGATATTTACTGCGCAGGCCCTCCCGCCATGACCACTGCACTTGAGTCGACCTTGCACACAATCGGTTTCCCGATGGGACAACTATATTATGATCGTTTTTTCTAATTGAATGACCGGTAAAGCCGGTTTTTTCATCAATTTAAAAACTTTAAGATTTAGGGGTAATTATAAGTTTTTATACCACCGACCTATCGATAGTTTGACATCCACCTCAGTCATAGTATTATGAAAAAAATCAATCCATAATAATTATAATACTTTCTTTGGAACTATCCATGTCATATACAGTCTATGTTGTCGATGACGACGAGTCCGTATCGAAATCTCTGCAGTGGCTCCTTGAGCCACTGGGCTATACCGTCATAGTCTTCCATAATGGTCTGGAAGTAATCAATCACTTTGAAAAAATCGGTGTCGTGGATATAGGTTGTATGATTCTTGATCTTCGCATGCCTCTAATGAGTGGCTGTGAACTTCAAGATGAACTCAACGATCGTGGCATTGATCTACCTATCATTTTTCTTTCCGGCCACGGCGACATTCCCCAAGCGATATCGGTGATCAAAAGTGGTGCCGATGACTTTCTTCAAAAACCTGTAAATGACCAAATTTTACTTGACAAAATAAACCGTTCCATCAGAAGCCGAATCGACAGGCTTGACCGCGTTCAGTCTCAGCAAAAGGCAAGCACCATACATCTACTGACAGATCGAGAAACTGAAATCCTCCGATTCGTGGCAGAGGGTTTATCCAGTAAAGAGATTGCCCGCTCTCTGGAGATAAGTTACAAAACCGTTGAAGTGCATCGCACAAATATTAGAAAGAAACTGAATACAAAAAGTGTTGCTGAGCTCACCAAAATTTACTTCGACAGTTTAAAAAATGATTAATACAAAAGATCTTGAATTCTCATATAAGGAAATATTCGAATTCGCTAATGATGCAATGATCATTCATTGTGCCGAGACCGGTGACATATTAAAGGTTAACAAAAGGGCCTGCGAGCTCTATGGCATGACCTCAGATGAAATTGTTGGCATGAAGGTTGGTAATCTCGCAAAGGGTAACGAACATTATAACCATGACAATGCACTCAGAAAAATAAGGAAGGCGTTTGAGGAAAATATACTGCTAACATTTGAATGGGAAATTAGCACACATAAAAATGGGTATATCCCAGTTGAAGTAAACTTAAAAAGATTAGGCTCTAAGTCAAGCAAGCTCGTGCTTGCAATGACACGAGACATCACAGTTCGTAAAGTTGCCGAGCAGAAACTGAGGGAAAGAAATAAATACTTCAGGCGCCTGATGAGTATATCTTCTGATGGCATCGCTCTGATTGACCAAAAAGGCAGAATCGAATTCCTCAGCGAGTCCATCAAACTTATAACAGGTCGCACCGCTCGCTCATTGACAGGTAGAAATATCGTTGAATTTATTCACCCCCAAGACCTCATATATGTCAACAAAATGTTAGAACGCCTTTCAATAAAAGGCTCTCCCTTTCGCTCCGGCTCCATCTCAATTCGTGTTAAAAATAACAGCGGTCAGTGGCGCAATCATGAAGTCTATTTCAAGAACTTCCTTGGTAATCTCCGCTTTAACTACGTTCTGTTGAATTTCAGAGATGTCACCGAGCGCCTGCGTAGAGAGGAGGAAGATCGAGAGAAAGACCGCAACCTGAATCACCTTGCTAGGCTCTCGATAGCCGGAGAGGTAACCGCTGCTATTGCTCATGAGATCAACCAGCCCCTTTGCGCCGCCGTCAACTATTTTGCAGGTTGCCGCAACCGACTGTCTCGAGAAAACTTTTCCCGCAAGGATATTATCTATGGCCTGGAGATGGCACAGAACGAACTGGAGCGGGCCGGTAAAGTTGTGACTGTTATTAAGAATTTTACCAAAAATAGTGAGCAAAGCCCAAAACTCATCTCCATAAAAGAAGTTATAGAGAATGCAAAAGACATCATCAATGCGCAAATAAAGAACAGACTCGCCAGATGCGACATAAACATTACGACTGATAAAAAAGTCTTATGCGATGAGATCTTGATTCAGCAAGTAATCTCTAACCTGATCTCGAATGCGCTCGATTCGATGAAGGGGCTGGATGTTGCCAGCCAATCCATTGATATCCATGTCTTTGATCATGCATCCGACTGGGTCGAAGTCTCAATCTACGACCGCGGCATAGGCCCGCCAGAAGAGATGATATCACACAAAATTGAGAAGTCTTTCTATACAACCAAAGAAGGCGGCCTGGGTCTCGGTTTATCTCTATGCAGAAAAATCATGAAGTCGCACAGAGGAAAACTCACCATTACGGCACGAGAGGACGGCTACCGAGGTACACGAGCATCCTTCCTGATTCCGGTGGCACGGGCATAGTCCTCAACAGCGAGTACTATGCCCGTATCCATGACATGATTATGTCAATACGGTCAAAAACCGTTCATTGAGCTGACGATCATGATAAAAGATGGCTTTGCCAAGTTGCTCAGCATCCCAAGTGATCGGTTCATGATCAGGATAGTAGTAGTCCCCGCCACAGAACACCTCATTTCGATTGCCCGAGGGGTCAAAGAAATAGATGGTCTGCCCATGAGTAATGCCATGTCGTGTGGGACCTATATCCAATGATGTATCGGTCATGGATAGAAGATCTCCCGCACGCAGAACCTCCTCCCAGGTTTCCAACAGGAATGAGGCATGATGGAACTTGTTTTTCTCGGGGTGTTTGATGAACGCAATATCGTGTGCTTTCATCGATGTAGTCAGAAACATAGCCACCCGTGTGCCATCCGGTTCAACAACCTGCTCACACAAGTTAAAACCGAGCACATCCTTGAACAGCGCATACGTCGCTTCCAGTTCGTCACCATACAGTAAGCAATGATCGAACCGCTGTGCTTTCATCCCCTTTAGGCCTCGAGGCCAGGCTTCCGGGTTGTGGTTACCTACACCATAGCGGCCACTTTGCTTTTTGGATGCAAAAAGCTCGAAAGTATGTCCTGTTGGTGCCTGAAAACGAACTCGCCTTCCACAGTGCTTCAGTTCATCGGGAACAATATCTTCCACTGGATAGCCTTTGGCTTCCAAATCCAGCTTCAATCGATCCAACACTTCTTCGTTGAGAACCTTGAAACCCATGAAGTCCATCCCAGGAATCTCAGCCTCCCTGAGCACTACCGAGAAGTGATCAACCTCCGTCCAGGCCTTCAAGTAAACCCTGCCAGTATCATCTCGGTCCGTTTCAATTAACCCCAGAAGTTGAACATAATGTTCAAGCGCTTCACCCATATCCAAAACACGCAATTGCACATGCCCCGGACGTATGACACCTTTGTTCATATTCAAAATACCTCATTATTTTTGTTTATATCAGCATTTCAGTCTTTAATAATGAAATACTTCATATAGACGATCACCAATGCTGTGATCAATATAAAACTATTGGTGAAAACTAATGAAAGGGATGATTTTTCAATACCATATATTATCCAAAAAACATTACCCAATCCCAAAATACAATAGGTCAATAGCGAGATATCACGAGCATTTTTTGTCATCCAAATTCGCAATGCCTGAGGCAGAAATGCTGCTGTACTCAACCCCCCTGCCACCATACCGATCAACTCAGTGCTCATATTCATACGGGCATCACTCCGGTATCGTCAGCGGCCTATACTGCTCAGGACCAAGCGCACTGTAGCCACCATCAACCGCAATTTCGCTGCCAGTAATGTATGAGGCTTCTCTGGACGCCAGAAATGCAACCACTTGGGCTACCTCGGTGGGGTCGGCAACACGTGAGAAAAGGTTGTAAGGAGAAGCCATACGATCCGCTTTTTCTCGGTCTCCCGAGCATAGCTGGGCGATGGGATCTGACCAAATATGGCCCAGCATCGCAAGGTTCACCCGTATACCATCTGCGGCATATTCTACGGCCTGACTCTTTGTCAAATGTCTGAGAGCCGCCTTGGAAACAGGATAAGCCCAACGACCGATATGTGGAAAACGTCCAGAGACGGAGCCGACATTGACAATTGCGCCTTTACTTTTCTGCAAATGAGGCCGGGCCTGCTCTCCCAGGAGCGCATTTGAGACCACATTCACATTGAGTGTGTCCAACCATACCTCTCGGCTGGTTCCACTGCCCGCATCACCATAAGCACAAGCATTGTTGACAAGGACATCCAATCTGCCAAACCGTGATACCGTTTCCATCACCAAGCGAGCAATGTCGTCATCTTTTTTCAGGTCCGTAACGATGAAAGCAGCGTTTTCGCCAAGCTCTTCTATCATTGCCTCGCCTTTTGAACGGCTGCGCGCTGCAATTACAACCTTTGCACCCTGCCCATGAAGATGACGGGAGATTCCGGCACCAATCGAAGCAGCTCCACCCGTAACAATTACAACTTTACCGTCCAACTTCTTCATGCAAGCCAACCCCTTTTATTACTGTTTTATTAACCTCGTTTCGTTTTTCCAATTCTTTGTATAAAACACTGTATTTTGATGGATCAACAACAAAAAACCATTGCATAAACCGAGTGAACTTACTCAGTTTCAAGTTCATCATATCCAGAAGTTCATCCATCTGCCTTAATGAGAAAGGCACGATATAAGTTCCTTTGAAATAATTTCCATCCGTTCTTTCTTTCGCCCACTCAAGACGCTTTTCAACATATTTTTCTTGCTCTTGAGTAGACGGAAGATTAAGGCCGCCTCGCATATATTCTGAGACAAACATTGCTGCTGTCTCACAACTCAACTGACTGAAAAATGAAGAGTTATAGCCAACGAATGCCAGCCCTGGAACACCAACAGGTATTACCTGTTTGTATAGTTTGAAATCTCCATTTTCTTTCGTAACTTTCTGCATCAAATCCTTATTAAAGAATGGAATTTCTTGATGAAAACCTGTCCCTGCAATAATAATGTCTGCCTCTATCTTCTCACCGTTGGCAAGATATACAACACCATCAGACAGTTTAGATATCTGCGTATCTCGATGAACCGCTATGGATCCATTTTCAACTTTTTCAAAAAAACCATCCGTAGCCAGGCTGATAGAGGTTCTTGCTATGGTTTCCAAAGGTCCATATGGATAGAGACCACATTTTTTGAAGTTTAGTTGCCGGGAGATGATGCCACCTATAGCGGTAAGGAGCATTTTTCGTACTGGTTTGCCAACACCATGTATAACCTTATCGAAGCCTTTTAATTCTATATAGGGGAACAACCCTTCACCTAAACGCGTGAGAAAAAGGTGCTTGAAGTTAATTATTCCGCCAATTTTTTTAGGGACTTTCCAAATAATCTTTCTTGCTACAACATGGGTTTCTTTGGCTTTTTTTGCAATCGAGTTAGCTGCATCACATGATGATTTCCCATATCCTATAACAACGACTTTTTTATCCTTAACATCATTTATATCCAAGAAATCGGATGTATGCATGATCTTTCTGCCAGACTCAACCCACTCCTGACTGCCATCGAAATGAGGAATTTTAGGACTCGAAAATATACCGTTACATACAATGAGGAAGTCAAAATACTCCACATCCTCTTCGCCGTTTTTTCCGGATGAGGTCTCTCTCGTATTGATTGTCCAGGTCCCGTGATCATACTCAGCGTTTACCACTTCGGTTTTGAACCGGATGATGGCCCTGAATCCAAACCTATCCACGTACGACTCAAAATACGTCTGCATCTGTTCGCCAGATGGCCATTCAGGATACTTCTTTGGCATCGGATGCTCAGACAGTGCATAGGTGGAGCCTGGATTCTGAGTACCTAGCCCCGGATAACGACGAGATGAAGCCCAAACACCTCCGACCTCAGCGTCTTTTTCATAGATGGTTACATCATAGCCAAGGTTTTTAAGCAACTTTCCTGTTGATAATCCAGCAAACCCAGCACCAATAACAGCCACTCGTTTTGACATAAAAGTTCCAATTTTTATTTATAGTTTTATAGGATTTTTTATTATAATCTTATAGATAGAAATAAAAATTAATTGGTGAAAACAACTAACCAAATAGGTGTTAACACTTACGAAAAGCTAAGGCCTGAGTGCACAAGCACCCAAACCTTACTTTATTTAGAAAAGGATGAATCTCACCCCAATTCGAGTAAGCAGCTGGCTCTCATCACTGGAAGATCCTGGAACAGCTGTGATATTTGCATGTGTTGTTCCATCTCCGCTCGTATCCTGATACACAACAGTTCCATAAAAATCTATATTGGGACTATATTTGTACATCAGAGTACTGCCGATTTGCATTGCATCCCTATTGCCTATTGAAGCATTACCATCCATATACTGTAAGTTTGTGTATATAAAGTAATTCCCTCCCAACATGGAGTGCATTCCTACACCAAATACGTCAACTTCAGCATCGTTTAGCTCATTATGTGTCTTTGTATATATCGCATCATATGTATGGTTACCGACATCCATAGCGAACCCTATACCATAGTTTTCAACTTCACTGGGAGAACCAAGAAAACCATCCGATTTGGTATAAGCCATATTGATACGCAAATTTTCATTTGCGTAGTTCAACCCCGTACTCAACGTTTTTGCACCCGAACTCTCATCACCGTACATGATGCCCGCGCTCATCCCTTTATAGACAGGTGATACATATTTGACTGCACTTTCGACTCGGAAAGCGCCAGATGTTCTATTGAAGTCGATCGAAGGAAAACCAAAACTTTGATACGGCCCTTGTTGCATCTGATGCAATGAAACTGCACTCAGTTTTTGTCCCCATCTTTTTTCAGAAAGAGATTCGAACATGAATTCATACTGCTTTCCGCCAGTAATAGAGCCGTAAGGTGTTTTTAGCCCGATCCATGACTGTCTGCTAAATAGATCGTCGCCCACAGTCCGTCCATCTTCCAAGCTAAACTGGTTCTCGAGATTGAATATAATATCAATTTCTTTACCCGTATTATAACTGCCGCTTAACCCAATCAGGTTAGGAGACATCATACCGGATGTAAAGTCGGTTTCAGATTCTCCACTGATGTTATCAACATAAGTATAGCCAGCATCAACCATCAAAAAACCATTCAATGTTAATTCGTCCCTCTGCAATAAAAGCATCGGATTAGCCATCAACTGAATAGAATAAAATAAACTAATACCTGCTACTATCGCTCTCATGACACAGCCCTTTTAATAGATTCTTCTTTATTTTTTTTACTAAAAACAAAACTTAACATCGGATAAAGGATGAAACTTATTAGAACCGAGGATATAAACTCAATCTCTATATAGTCATCAAGAATTAAATGTGCAGAAACAAAGGATACAAAAGTAGTCGTAATACCAGGCCAATTGAAAGCCTTACTATCACGTATGTTTTTTCTCTCTCCTGATACCAAGTAATAATCAGCTATAATGATGGCTGCTATGGAAGTGGTCAGAACACCAAGAACCGTTATAAAATTGCTGAACCAGTCCAAAATTGAGAGTGCAATCATAAGGCAAGCAATCATATTGGCCACTACTACAAAAAAAAGTCGACCAGGCCTCCATCCGAAAATCACATCTGCAATATTTGTTAACGACAACGAAGCGCTATAGGTATTCAGCACTTGTGCTTTGCCTTGAGCCAGGAACAGTAGAATCGCTCCGAACACACCACCCAGAATGATGAATGCTGCAGCAACACTATGAGGGCTATTTAATACCTTGTGCTTCGCCTCATCGAGGCTAACACCCTGTCCCACATAGTAATCAATAAGATAGGAAGAGCCGGCATACATTACCGCCGCACCGACCACCAGCATGATGACGTTCATGAAAAGATTGCCCAGTCCAGCAGCAATACCGATATCTTTGCTCGACTTGGAATACCGTCCCAAGTCTGCATCGATAAGGGCCAAGGCACCTGCGGCACCAATCATGACATTAAAACAGAAAGCGTATTTTCCAAAAGTTGTATCAGCGCCCAGTGCCGCTAACGCATCAGGAGGTAACTGAGCCCCAAAGGTAAACACCTCTACCCATGACTGGCCTGAGCTCTGCACAATTCCTATCATCAGATAGATCAAGACGCCCAAGAAAGCTATCAACGTCAACGATGCAACAGCTGTGACCTCCTTGAAGCCAAATGCTGTTAAAAGTATCCATAAAATGGATAGAACGGCATAGAATGTCCACTCTGTTTCAGGATTATCTTCCAGTCCACTCCAGAATATAAAACCTTCGTATAGAAGAACATTTTCTAATGCTATAAAGCCGGTTATCATGAAGCCAAATGTTAGCGCAACAATAATGGACCCTTTGGTTCCGAACCCATGGAACCGTGCGAGCACTGAACTCGACAGCCCTGTTTTGTAGGCAACATTGCCGACAGCCCATCCCATTAAGCCGCCAACGATAGCCACTGATATCCCCGATATTAACCCTATCCAGAAGCCAGCGACAAAAGTCGCCAGTGCCCCTACGAATAGCTGCACAAGGGTCGTCACTATCCCTGTAGTACCCCATGAAAGCCTTAACCAAGTCTGTCGTTCTGACTCGGGTACCACTTCCAATGCATGGTCATCTGTATTTGTAGAAAGTTCGTTCATGTTTCTCGCCTTTTATTATTAGTGCGAGAAATTAGGATCTTTTATTACTACCTCTCATACAATTGGTATTATCTTTTATTGGGTGTAAGAAAACATACCTATTCGTTTAGTTGATAATATCTATTCTATCTAGATAAGTACGTATATTTATTCACATTCACACCACGGCAATCCGCCCTTGAAACGTTCAATCAGAAAATCACACAGCAACTGCAGTCGTGGCGAGCGCTGTCGCGCCTGTGGATACACCAGCCAGACGCCGCTATAGGGGTAACGGTACTGTTCCAGCATCGAGATCAGCTCACCACGCCTCAGGGCCGGCTCGACGTAATAGTCGGGCAGTTGGGCGATCCCCAACCCTTTGCTGACCGCATCCAGCAGCGCAGGGCCAGAATTGGAACGCCAGTTGCCGCTGGCTTTCAGCTCCTTGCGCTGGCCATTTTCACTGAACAGCCAGAAGCTGTTGGACCCCATCAGGCAGTTGTGTCGCCCCAGCTCTGACAGTGTATGTGGCATAGGGTGACGCTGCAGGTAACTGGCGCTGGCACAGAGGTATTCGCGCCGATCGCACAGGCGTCGCGCCAGTAAAGAGGAGTCTTTAAGCGTGCCCATGCGTACGGCCAGGTCATAGCCTTCGCTGATCAGATCGGTCTGACGGTTGGTCAGGTGCAGGTCGAGGCTAATTTTCGGGTACTGCAGCATGAAGTCGTTCAGCTGCGGCGCCAGAAAACGCTCACCGAAGGTGGTGGCACAGGTCACGCGAAGCGTACCGGAAGGCTCTGCCTGAAAACTGGACAGCTCTTCTTCCGCCGCGCTGAAGCCCTGCAGCAGTTCACGGCAGTGCTGAAAGTAGTGTTCGCCCGCTTCACTGAGGCGAAACTTGCGCGTGGTGCGATACAACAACGGCGTACTCAATTCAGCCTCCAGCCGGGCTACCAGCCGGCTGATATGCGATGGCGAGACCTTGAGCTTGCGTGCCGCCGCCGAAAAACTGCCCTGCTGTACTACCTCGACAAAGGCTTCGATTGCTTCCCAGTGCCGCATTCTGTGTTCCCCGCCCGTCTGATATAGACCCTGTATGCCAGAATTATTGCAGCTGAGCAAAAATACTTTTCGATTGCTGTCATTATCACGGAACAGATCTGGGGCTACACTTGAACCATCACGTTTATCTCAACATCTGTATTCGACTCGGGAGATCACCATGAAGTCACGCGCAGCCGTTGCCTGGGAAGCGGGCAAGCCCCTCACCATCGAAGAAGTGGACGTTCAGGGCCCCAAGGCCGGTGAAGTGCTGGTGCGCATTGTTGCCACCGGTGTTTGCCACACCGACGCTTTCACTCTGTCCGGTGCCGATCCCGAAGGGATCTTCCCGTCGATTCTGGGCCATGAAGGTGCCGGTGTGGTGGAAGAAGTGGGCCCGGGCGTCACCACGTTGAAGCCAGGTGATCACGTAATCCCGCTGTACACCGCCGAGTGCGGCAAGTGCAAGTTCTGCCTCTCCGGCAAGACCAACCTGTGTCAGGCAGTACGCGCCACTCAGGGCCAGGGCCTGATGCCGGATGGCACCAGCCGTTTCTCCATCGGCGGCAAAACGCTGTTCCATTACATGGGTACATCCACCTTTTCCGAGTACACCGTAGTACCGGAGATTTCATTGGCGAAAATCCATGTCGATGCGCCACTGGAGAAAGTCTGTCTGCTGGGTTGCGGCATTACTACCGGTATTGGTGCAGTGCTGAACACAGCGAAGGTTGAACCGGGCTCCACCGTCGCGATCTTTGGTTTGGGCGGCATCGGTTTGTCCTGCATCCAGGGCGCCCGCATGGCCAATGCGGCGCGCATCATCGCCATCGACGTTAACGAAGACAAGTTCGAGATGGCACGCCAGTTCGGTGCCACCGACTGCGTCAACCCGAAAGACTTCTCCGATCCGATCCAGCAGGTGATCGTCGACATGACCGACGGCGGCGTGGACTACTCCTTCGAGTGTATCGGTAACGTTCAGGTTATGCGTTCTGCACTGGAGTGCTGCCACAAGGGTTGGGGTGAATCCATCATCATCGGTGTTGCCGGTGCAGGTGAAGAGATTTCCACCCGTCCGTTCCAGCTGGTGACCGGTCGCGTCTGGAAAGGCTCCGCCTTCGGTGGCGTCAAGGGCCGCAGCCAGCTGCCGGGCTACGTTGAGGACTACATGAACGGCAAGATCGAGATCGATCCGTTCATCACCCACACCATGGGTCTGGAGGACATCAACAAGGCGTTTGACCTGATGCACGAAGGCAAGAGCATCCGCTCGGTGATTCTGTTCGAACAGTAATCAAGGAGAGTCCCATGACTCAAGCAGCCCCCGAGCTGGTCGCCAGCAACAAATGCTTTGACGGTTGGCTCAAGCGCTACAAACACAGTTCGACGACGACCGGCACGGAGATGGTGTTTGCCATCTACCTGCCACCGCAGGCACAAACGCAGCCGGTACCGGTACTGTACTGGCTGTCGGGCCTGACCTGTACGGATGAGAACTTTATGCAGAAAGCCGGTGCCCAACGCGTTGCCGCCGAACTGGGCGTCGCCATTGTTGCGCCGGATACCAGTCCGCGTGACACCGACCTGCCCGGCGAGCATGACAGCTACGATTTCGGCTCCGGTGCCGGTTTTTATGTGAATGCGACCGAGACGCCCTGGTCTGCTCACTATCGCATGTACGATTATGTGACCGACGAGCTGCCGGCACTGATCGAACAGCATTTTCCGGTAACCCCAAAACGCGCCATCAGTGGCCACTCCATGGGCGGTCACGGTGCGCTGATCTGTGCTTTGAAGAATCCGGGCCGATATGTATCGGTATCGGCTTTCGCGCCGATCAGTAATCCGATCAACTGCCCGTGGGGCGAAAAGGCGTTTTCAGGCTATCTGGGCACTGATCGCGAGGCATGGAAAGCCTGGGACAGCTGTGAACTGATCGCAACCGCGAAAGAACGGCTGCCGATTCTGGTGGATCAGGGCGAGGCGGATGATTTCATGCAGGAACAGCTCAAGCCGGAAGCGCTGAAAGCAGCCTGTGCGTCGGCGGGACATCCGCTGGAGCTGCGCATGCGCCCCGGTTATGACCACAGCTACTTCTTCATCGCCAGCTTTATCGAAGACCACCTGCACCATCATGCCAGGGCGCTGATATCGGCCTGATATCAGCATAAAAAAACGCCGACTGCACAGAGTGCAAGTCGGCGTTTTTTATTGAGGCTCAGAACCTCAACACTTACAGTGCGGCCAGAACGGTCTCGGCGCTGCTCTTGTCGATGCCTTTTTCGTCGATGTTCAGCAGCTCGATCTTGCCGTCGTTGACGATCATGGCGTAGCGCTGGCTGCGCTTGCCGAACTGGATGCCGGACAGGTCCTGATCCAGGCCCATGGCAGAGGCAAATTCACCGATGCCGTCGGCCAGCATGATAATTTCGTCGGCGTTCTGATCCTTGCCCCAGGCGTCCATTACGAACACGTCGTTGACCGCGGTGCAGATGATGCTGTCCACGCCCTTGGCCTTGATCTCGTCAGCCTTGACCACGAAGCCCGGCAGGTGGGTCATGGAGCAACCCGGGGTAAAGGCGCCCGGTACCGCAAACAGTACCACTTTCTTGCCGGCGAAGAGGTCAGCGGTCTGAACCGCTTCCGGCCCTTCCTTGCCCATCACGCGCAGTTCTACATTGGGAATAGTGTCACCGATCTGGATGCTCATATGATCTCTCCATAGCGTTATTGTTGACTGATTTACTCGGGATTGTAGCAGATCCTATTCATCAAGATAGTCAATCCAGCCACGCAGCAGACCGATAAAATCCTCCAGCCCCGACTCGCAGGCTTCATCGGCCAGACCAAAGCCTCCTTCCAGCTCATCCAGATCGCCTTCAGCCTGGAGCCAGACGCGTGCGCTTTCGCTGTCCAGCTGCAGACTCAACTCTTGCCCATGCCAATCAAACTGCCCACGACGATCACTCAGCAGGGTTTCGGCTCGCTGCAGGATGCGTTCGGCTTCGCCCCGGTTATCACCCAGCGCCTCGCTCAGCCAGCGACCAAACAGCGCCTGTTCCATCTCGACGATCGCTTCGGGCTGATCGTAGAGGTCTCGTCTGAATTCGTATTCCATCGCGTTGTCTCACTCATGCATCCACTCGCGCCAGACGCGCGTAAGATGGAAATAGTACACCACCTGAACCGGGACCGGATGTCCCAGGAGATCCCATGACCGACACCCACAGCAAACCCCGCCGTGCTGCAGCAGTGCCCAGCAGCCGTTTTTCACGCATGGCCAGCCTGACCGGCCTGGCCGGGCGGGTGGCCGGCAATCTGGTTACCGAAGGCAGCAAGCAGTGGATGCAGGGCCGACGACCGGCGCTGTCCGAGCTGCTGCTCAGCCGCAAGAACCTGGAGCAGGTCGCCGACAAGCTGGCACGGATGCGCGGGGCGGCGATGAAGCTTGGCCAACTGATCTCCATGGACTCAGGGGCGCTGTTGCCACCGGAACTGGCAGCGGTACTGGAGCGGCTGCGTGATGATGCGGTGATCATGCCCGCGGCTCAGCTGGTCGGCGTACTGGAAAGCAACTGGGGCAGCGACTGGGATCAGCGCTTGGCGCAGTTCAGTTTTGATCCGGTGGCCGCCGCCTCCATCGGGCAGGTACACAAGGGCCGCACCCATGGCGGACGCGAGCTGGCGATCAAGATTCAGTATCCAGGTGTGCGTCGCAGCATCGACAGCGATATCGACAATGTTGTTTCCCTGCTGCGCCTCAGCGGTCTGCTGCCGCGGGAATTGGACATCGACCCGCTGGTGGCTGAAGCCAAGCAGCAGCTGCGGCTGGAGACGGATTACCTGCATGAGCAGCAACAGCTGCTGGCCTACGATGCGGCGCTGCTGGGCTTTCGTCATTATGATGCCCTGGCACTGCCCGGCGTCGACACCGAATTATCCACAGAACAGATCCTGTGCATGGATTTCATCGAGGGGGTCAGTCTGAAACAGGCGGCCGCTGAACAAGTCGCGCTCAAGGATCATATCCCCGCCCTGCTGCTGGAGCTGTTCTTCTGTGAGCTGTTTCAACTGCACTGCGTGCAGACCGATCCCAACCCGGCCAACTACCAGTACAACCTGCAGCAGGACCGGCTGGTATTGCTGGATTTTGGCGCCGTGCGCCGTTTCTCGATCGACTTTGTACTGCAGTATCACCATGCCATCTGTGCCGCCACCGATCGTAACCAGACGGAACTGGCGCAGGCACTGGAAACGCTGGGCTTTTTCAGTCAGCGTCATGATGCCGCCAACCGCCAGGTTGTGCTGGACATTTTCATGGAAGCCACTGAACCGCTGCGCACGCCGGGGGCCTATGATTTTGGCAACTCAGATCTGGCCCAGCGGATTCATCAGCGCGGCATGGCGATCAGCAGCGACCCGGACGCCTGGCATACACCACCGGCAGATGTGCTGTTTCTGCACCGCAAGATGGGCGGGCTGTTCATGCTCGCCTCCCAGCTCGGTGCCAACGTCGATGTTCATGTCATCTTCAATCGCTATCGGGAGCTTTCATGAGCCTGTTGAGTTCGTTCGATTCCCCCATCACTGCTGTACTGATCGGTGCCAGCGGCGGCATTGGCCAGGCGGTGCTGGCACAGCTGCTGGACGAACCTCGGGTCAGCCGGGTATACGCTTTCGCTCGCCGGATTCCCGAGCCACTGAAACAACAGACGGAACGCAATCCGGATCGGCTCAGCCTGCACCCCATCGACTTGAGTCAGGAAGACTCCATTATCGCCTGTGCCGAACAGCTCAAGGACGTAACCCCAAATCTGGTATTGATCACCTCGGGGCTTTTGCATTCAGAGGAGAGTCTGCCGGAGAAAAGCTGGCGCAACCTGGAGAGTGATTACTTCCAGCAGCAGATGCAGATCAATGCGTTGGCACCGGCCTTGCTGGCCAAACATCTGATCCCACTGCTGCCGAAGGATCAACGAGCAGTATTTGCGGCGCTGTCGGCACGGGTAGGCAGTATCGGAGACAACCGGCTCGGTGGCTGGTACAGCTACCGCGCCAGCAAGGCGGCGTTAAACATGCTGCTGCGCTGTACCGCTATTGAAGCCAAACGGCGCTGGCCCAAACTGGTGGTGGCGGGGTTGCATCCAGGCACCGTGGATACACCGCTGTCAGAACCGTTCCAGGCCCGTGTACCGGAAGGAAAATTGTTTACGCCCGAGTTTTCGGCCCGCTCACTGCTGCAGGTGATCGATGACCTGACACCAATGGATTCAGGCAATGTGTATGCTTGGGACGGTCAGCTGATTCAGCCCTGATGCGGTAGCGGGGACCTCAACCTTCGTCTGAAACCGGCTTCCAGCGGATGGTGACATCGCGAACACCCCAGTCGAGCGCGGCCCCAACATCCTCGCCCATGTAAATGTCGATCTTGCGCTCCCAACGGGGGTGCATCTTATCCAGTACCCGGTAGGTGCCCGGCAGGCCTTCGATCTGTACCTGCATGTTGTAATCCAGGCCTTCTTCCAGCAGATCACGTGACACGGCAATCGCTTTCATTCCCGGTTTCAAGCGATCACCCCAGGCGGCAATCGCCGGGTTCCCCACCGTTTGCTCAGGTACCGAGTTATAGGCGGACGCCCTGACATCAAGTGCATGCTGCTCAGGTGCCGACTCGGCACAGCCCGAGAGCAGCAACCCACCGGCGAAGAGCAGACACTTGTATGAAGAAGATGGCATTTATCACCCTGATCGAATCTTTTGCGTGACTTTACCACTAACCGGGGGTATATAGCATCATCTCTGTTATGGAGGATACCCCTGTGTATTCACCGCCCGAACTTGATCTCGACCTGACCCAAAGCCTGTACGATAAGATCGCTGACGCACTGGTTGAGCAGGGCTATATCATTCTGCCCTCTGCCTTGCCTGAATCACTTGGCCATGCGCTGCGTCAGCACCTGCAGGCAATGGATGACGAGCAGTTTCGTCGCGCCGGTATCGGTCGTGAACAGGATCACCAGCTGCACGGCGAGATCCGCCGTGATCAGATCCGTTGGCTGAGCCATCAGTCACTGATCGAGGCACAGTATCTGCGGTGGATGAACGATTTGCGTGAAGGGCTGAACCGGCGGCTATTCATGGGGCTGTTCGATTATGAGGCTCACTTTGCCCACTATCCTGAAGGCGCGTTCTACAAACGGCACCTGGATGCCTTCCGTGGCCAAACCAACCGCGTGCTGACAACGGTGTTTTACCTCAACCCTGACTGGCAACCTGAGCTTGGGGGCGAACTGTTGATCTGGCCGACCCACGACAGCGAAGAGGTGGTCGAAAAGGTGGTGCCCCAGATGGGCACGCTGGTGGTTTTCCTCAGCGAGCGTTTTCCGCATGAAGTACTGCCGGCACGTGCCGATCGCTACAGCATCGCCGGCTGGTTCCGGGTCAATACCAGCATCAACAACCAGATCGACCCGCCCCACTGAGCCCTACAACAGTTTAAGCGGCGGCTGTTGCAATGCGCTCAGCTGTTCGCGCAACTGCAGGATATGCTCACCCCAGTAGCGTTCGGTGTTGAACCAGGTGAAGTTGTGCGGAAAAGCCGGGTCTTCCCAGCGCCGGGCAAGCCAGGCACTGTAATGCATCATTCTCAGGGTACGCAGTGCCTCTACCAGATGCAGCTCACGCGGATCAAAATCAGCGAACTCACTGTATCCCGCGATCACCTCAGCCAGCTGCAGCTGCTGCTGCACGCGGTCATCGCCGGTCAGCAGCATCCACAGGTCCTGAATCGCCGGGGCCATGCGCGCATCATCAAAATCGACAAAGTTGGGCGTATCATCACGCCAGAGAATGTTGCCGCCATGACAGTCGCCATGCGCGCGAATCAGCTTCACCTCACCGGCGGCGGCAAAGCAGGCCTCGATCCCGTCGAGCAGATCGGCGCAGAGACTGGTGTACGCCTCACGCAGTGAAGACGGAATAAAGCCTTCACTGATCAATGCCACACTGTCACGACCGTAGGTCTGGATATCCAGCGCCGGACGGTGCACGAAGGGGCGCACAGCTCCGACCAGGTGGATTCGCCCCAGAGTCTGCCCCAGCTGATACAAATGGTCGGGGTCATCCAGCTCCGGTGCGCGCCCACCTCGGCGCTTGAACAGGGAGAACCGATAATCCTTGAAATGGAACAGGCTTTCACCGGCACTGTTGGTCAAGGGTGCTACCACCGGCAACTCCTGCTCAACCAACTCAAAACAGAGCTGATGTTCTTCCAGGATCTGTTCATCACTCCAGCGCAAGGGGCGGTAAAACTTGGCGATCAGTGGTTCACTTTCCTCTATACCCACTTGATAGACGCGGTTCTCGTAGCTGTTCAGTGCCAGAATACGGCCATCACTGAGGTAGCCCATCGACTCCACCGCATCAATCACAGTATCGGGCGTCAACTGGTAGAACGGTTGGAGATTTTCTTGCTGCATGAGTCACCCCGAGTCAGATAGAACGGCATTCCAGTATCATCATTTGCCACTTAGGAATCGCTAGGATGACTTGGTATGCAAAGATAAACCACCTTGATTTATTATGAACCTGCTCTTTTACCAGGAAAGATCAGGTTCTGTAATTGCAGGAAATGCCATATGTCACATCAGTCCAACGGCACTGAAGGTATAACCGAATGGGAAGGTGTACAATAAAGGACCTCAACTTAAAACATGGAGATAGTTATGAAAGCAGCATCTATTCTGCTGTTGGCAGCAGGAGTTGGCACCATGAGCAATGTTACCGGCGTTCAGGCGTCTTCTCTTGTTGAGGCCTCCGATCCGGAGAAGATCGTTCAACTGGCCCGTGGCTTCGGTTCCGCCACTTTGGGAACAGATGACTATGGTGACCCGCTTATTACGGGCCGGATTGACAGTAACAAATATGGTATCTATTTCTACAACTGCGAAGACAACAAAGACTGTGAAAACATCGTATTTTCCGCTGCCTGGGCTGACCAGCCTGTATCCTTGCAGAGAATCAATGAGTGGAACGAGACACAGCTTTTTGGCACGGCTTACCTGGACGAAGACGGCGACCCGAACATCGACATGCCCGTTAATTTGAAATATGGCGTCAGCAGCAGCAACTTCGATGACACTATCGACTGGTGGATGCTGACCATGAAGGAATTCGAAAAGTACATCCAGGACAACTGACCCACTATAGCTGACGCTGACTCATCCAGGAATAAGTCAGCGTCAGGCTTCGGATACAGGTGTCAGGTCCTGCTGCATCTCCTGCAGAATCCAGTCACGAAACGCTTGCATGCCATAGGTGAGCTGGCGCTTCTCCTGATAGACCAGATAGAACGCCCTTGGTTTGTCCAGCGTGATATCAAACGGCACCACCAGCTGTCCCGCTTCCAGTTCTCGCTGCACCAGCGCCCGATCAGCCAGTGATACACCTATCCCTTCAATGGCCGCCGACACGGCCAGTGCGGTACTGGAGAAAGACATGGTTCGGGTTGATGTGTTGGCTCTGACGCCCAGCTGCTGCAGAATCTGCTGCCATTCCTGCCTCCGTCCACTGACGTGAATAAGCGTTCGCTTGAGCAGATCTTCAGGGCTGTTCAGCCCCTCTGCCAACTTGGGGCTGCACACCGGCGTCGAGACCAGATAGCGCAGAAAATGGATATCCACCCCCCGCCAGTTGCCTTCGCCGTAATACACCGCCATATCGGTATCGGAGTGCTCGAAATCGATAAAGCCAGTGGTGGAGCTGAAGCGCAGCTCCACGTCCGGGTACTGCTCCTGAAAGCGGGTAATGCGAGGCACCAGCCAGCGGGTCAAAAACGCAGGCGCTACGCTGATGTTGACCGCACTCAGGTTCGGTGATGTCATCAAACGCCGCGTTGCACTTTCAATTTCATCCAGCGCCAGCTGTACGGAAGGAAGGTAGCGCTCGCCGGCCGCGGTCAGACTGACCTTGCGTTTCTCGCGCCGAAACAGCTTCAAGCCCAAAAATTCTTCAAGCAACTTGATCTGATGGCTGATCGCAGACGGGGTCACGAACAGTTCCTCTGCAGCTTCGTTGAAGCTCAGGTTTCGCGCGGCAGACTCGAAACTGCGCAGGGCGTTGAGCGGTGGCAGACGGCGGATGGTGGCGCTCCTCTTATAGTTTAGTTTTTTTCAACTATAGCCTGAAAAACAATCTTTTGTGGCAATGCAGCATAGACCTTAGTATAACGCCTGAAAATTAACCCCCATTTGAGGAGCTCTACTCGAAAATGTCCGACTTCAATCGCATGGTAATGACACAAAATGGAATGGTAGACGTGGATTACTATGTTGAACAAGCTCGCCGTGAGCGTGCTGAATTCATCATGCAGGGAATCGCGTCACTGTACCGCCGCGTTGCTCGCCTGTTGAAACCGCGTCGTCCGCTGGCAGGTGCCACCGCGCTGGTTAACTGAGACAGAGTAGACTGTGGAGCGGGTCACAATCCCGCTCCTGCATTCACTTCAGCGACATCCAGTTCCTGAATCGCGGCTTTCAGCGCTGCAAAACAGTCGGCATCGATTGCCGTGTGCAAGTTCTCCGCCATCATCTCCAGTGCCTGTGCTACCGGAATGGCTCCTCGATAGGGGCGCTCAGCCGTAATGGCATCGAAGATGTCTGCGGTTGTGATAATCCGGGTTTCCCGCGTGATCTGTTCTGCCTTGAGCTGTTTGGGATATCCCTTGCCATCCAGCCGTTCATGGTGAGCTCCAGCCACCTGTGCCAATTCGCTGAATACGCCAATACGCGACAGAATCTCTTCCGTAAAGCGGGCATGATTCTGTACCTGTTGCCATTCATCCGCATCCAGCTTGCCAGGTTTGTCGAGAATGCTGTTACTCACGCCCAGCTTACCGATATCGTGCAGCAGTGCACCACGTCGAAGCCAGCGGCGCCGTTGCGGCTCAATACCCAACTGCTCGGCTATCAGATCGGTATAGAGCGCCACTCGCTCGCTGTGACCGGCGGTGTAGGGACTTTTGGCATCCACTACCTGACCAAAGGCTGCAGCCACTCGGTCCAGGTAGTCTTCATTCACCTCAATTTCATGTCCTGCCGGCGACAGAGCCAGCACGCGTTCAGGCAGCTCTGGGCTGGCCAGCATCGACCAGAAGTCAGCCGACTCGGCTGCCTGCTCAAGGGCTTTCACCAATGCCGGATCAAACCATTGGCCGCTGCGCGCTCGCGCCTCATCCAGCGCTGCATCAGGCCCGGCCGCGGCATGGAACACCTCCACCACCTGCGCCAGTAGCGCCACGCGTGAATACAACGGAATGGCCTCACCGGACCGTTGTTCGGGTTGACCTGTTCCGCTCCAGTGTTCATCCAATGAATGAATACCGGCCGCTACCGACTCACTGAAACCCAGATCTCGCGCAATGGATGCACCCCGTTCACAGCGGGTCGCAATCAGCTCAGTGGCAATGGATTCACCGTTGCGGGCAATATTCAACAGCCGCTTGAAACGTTCGGCAACACCGGCATCACGCCCGGTATGCTGCAGCAGAAACCTGATCACCTGCGTCAGGCTACCGTTAACCCATTTAAAGTCACGCTTGAAGCCAAGATCATCCGTGCCATACAGCTGACAGATACGCGCGGCATTGCTGCTGCAGCCCAAGTCTTTCAGTAAAAGCGTGTAATACAGCTCCCAGCGTGCAGCGTCATCCAGGCCCAGCTGATCCGCCAGATGCATACCAATCCAGCAACAACGCATGCAATGCCCCGGTGGTTGCCCCTCGGTCATGTCCAGCGCATGCGACAATGCACTGATCAGCTCTGACAGTTTCATGCCGGTGGTACCGGCCAGATTCCAGCGTTCCATTCATCGCTCCAGCAACATGTCTGGTACTCAGTATACGCACAGAGCAGCGGGTTGAGTCACCCTGCCCGCAACTCGGCCCGCGTCCACTGACGCCAGCGAGCATTCACCCAAAGCGACAACAGGATAACCGCGCCACCGATCAGCAAACGCGGGATGTCCGCATCCCGATTCCAGATCACGAGGTTGACGACCAGCCCGGCCGGCACCAGTGCATTATTCATGATGCCCAGCGTACCGGCATCCACCTGAGTCGCACCCTTGTTCCAGAAAAAGAACCCCAGCCCTGAAGCCACCAGCCCAAGCCAACTCAACACTGTCCAGTGTGTTGTCGTCTGAGGCAGACGTTCCATGTTACCCAGCATCAGAAAGGCGGGCAGTACCAGTGCAAACGCTCCGATAAAGAAAAAGCCAAACACCTGCCAGAGATTTTGCCCATCAGGATAATAGTGGCGCACCAAATGAGCATAGCCGACCTGACCCGCCGCAAAGGCAAGATTGGCCAACTGCAGAATCAGAAAACCGGTAATAAACGCCTCGCTGACACCATCGTAGCGGATAATTGCCGCGCCCAGCACAGCGACCAGCGTCGAGATAATGGGCCCGAGGCTGAAACGACGTTTCAGTGCGTTATCCACCAGTGCCACATAGAGCGGCGTGAAAATGGTGAACAGCAGCACCTCCGGCACACTGAGATATTCAAACGAGAGATACAGACAGGTATAGGTCAGCCCGAATTGCAGCGCCCCAACCAGCGTGACACCGACCATAAACCCGGGTGCAAAACGGGCAGGACGCAGCAGCGGGATAAATATCATCCCCGCCAGCACAATGCGAGTCAGGACTGAAAAGTAACTGTCCACCTGACCGGCGAGATACTCACCGATCAGGCTGAAAGACACCGCCCACAGCAGCGTGACGGCAATCAGGTAGTTCATTCACTATGCTCCAGCATGATGGCATTACGCCGCAAGCATACTGGATTTTATCCCTTGAGCAGACCTGCTTGGTAGCAAGCGGTTCAACTTTGCGAGCGCGGCTGCATTACCAGCTCGGCCCATGACTGGGTCGATGTCAGATCCGGCCCTGTCACCTTGCCGGCCTCTTCCAATGCGCTGCTCTGTGTCTGCACACGCTGCGGGGCATGTGGATTGATTACATGCGGCACCTCTTCAGTATTGAACATGACCAGCCGAGGCGGACCACTCATCAAAAGGGGCTGCAGGACCTGAGGCAAGCCGGCAAAAGTCAGTATAACTGTCAGGATCATAATCAGACGCAGCATGGACGTTCTCCTTGAATCGTTTCTGAACAAGCAACATCAAAAGCTGTGCCATATTAATCAAAGCCATTTGATATCAATTGGTTACAAACAAAATCAAGCGAAGATCATAAGCGTTCGGGGTTTGGCAGAAAGCAATACTGCCAAAAGTGTCGCAGTATACTTGACATATTGTGACGTGAAGAACCTATTTATTTAAAATCAATGAGTTATGGCGTATCTTTTTAGCAACACACATTTACCCAACGTCCAGAAAGACAAAACCCGGCCTGAGCCGGGTTCTGGGGTATCGCATGTGCGCTCCGATCAGTTGATCTTTGCGTCCAGTTCTCCGCGCTCGTAACGCTCGGACATATGCTCCAGCGAGATCGCCTTGATCTTGCTGGCATGACCGGCGGTACCAAAGGCTTCGTAACGGGCGACACAGATCTCGGTCATCGCTTGCATGGTGGCCTTGAGGAATTTGCGCGGGTCGAACTCGGCCGGGTTTTCGGCCAGGAAGCGACGCACGGCACCGGTAGACGCCAGACGCAGGTCGGTGTCGATGTTGACCTTGCGCACACCGTACTTGATGCCTTCAACGATCTGCTCCACCGGTACACCGTAGGTTTCCGGAATCTCGCCACCGAACTGGTTGATCACCGCCAGCCATTCCTGAGGAACGGAGGAGGAACCGTGCATCACCAAGTGGGTAGTGGGGATACGTTCGTGGATCGCACGGATGCGGTCAATTGCCAGAATATCGCCTGTCGGCGGCTTGGTGAACTTGTAGGCACCGTGGGAGGTACCGCATGCGATCGCCAGCGCATCCACGTTGGTGGCCTTGACGAAGTCGGCGGCTTCATCCGGATCAGTCAGCATCTGGTCGTGGGTCAGGATACCCTCAGCGCCAATACCGTCCTCTTCACCGGCCTGTCCGGTTTCCAGCGAGCCCAGGCAGCCCAGTTCGCCTTCAACGGAGACACCACAGGCGTGCGCCATCTCAACGGTACGACGGGTGACGTCGACGTTGTAGGCATAATCGGTCGGGGTCTTGCCGTCTTCGCCCAGAGAGCCG
Source organism: Marinobacterium sp. BA1 (assembly GCF_041155135.1). Lineage (NCBI taxonomy): Bacteria > Pseudomonadati > Pseudomonadota > Gammaproteobacteria > Oceanospirillales > Oceanospirillaceae > Marinobacterium > Marinobacterium sp. BA1. Next base: position 3,250,806 of record NZ_BAAFHC010000001.1, on the reverse strand, counting down.
TCCATCATGACTGAGGAGAAGCCCATGGCGATGGAACGCTGGCAGACTGCCGGGCTGGTACCGTGGTCCTGGTGCATGCACACCGGCACGTCCGGGAACTCTTCGATCGCCGCCAGAATCATGTGGCGCAGGAAGTTGGAACCGGCGTACTTGCGCGCACCGGCAGAGGCCTGAACGATCACCGGCGAGTCGGTCTTGGCCGCCGCTTCCATGATCGCACGCATCTGCTCCAGGTTGTTGACGTTGAACGCCGGAATGCCGTAGCCATATTCGGCGGCATGGTCCAGCAGCTGACGCATGGAGATCAAAGCCATGGTTTCACCCTTTGAATTGGTTCATCAAAAAATCTTATTTGGCTGCACGCTGTTCCAGCATGGCAACCGCCGGCAGTACCTTGCCTTCCACAAACTCCAGGAAGGCACCACCGCCAGTGGAGATGTAAGAGATCTTATCAGCGATGTCGTATTTATCCACCGCAGCCAGCGTGTCGCCACCACCAGCGATGGAGAAACCGGCGCTGTTAGCGATCGCCAGTGACAATGCCTTGGTGCCTTCGCCGAACTGATCGAACTCGAACACGCCGACCGGTCCGTTCCAGATAATGGTGCCGGCGCTGGTCAGCAGAGCAGCCAGGTTCTTGGCAGATTCGGGGCCAATGTCCAGAATCATTTCGTCGTCGGCTACGTCGTCAGCGGACTTGATCACCGCTTCAGCGGTCTCGGCGAATTCCTTGGCAACAACGACATCAACCGGCAGCGGGATGTTGACCTTTTCCATCAGCGCCTTGGCCGCCGGAATCAGATCATGTTCGCACAGAGACTTGCCCACCGGCTTACCAGCTGCCGCGAGGAAGGTGTTGGCGATACCGCCACCGACGATCAACTGATCGCACTTCTCGGACAATGCATTCAGCACTTCCAGCTTGGTGGACACCTTGGAGCCGCCAACGATGGCAGCCATCGGACGAGCCGGGTTGTCCAGCGCCTTGGCCAGCGCATCCAGTTCATTGGCCAACAGCGGACCTGCGCAGGCGATGGGAGCGAATTTGCCAACACCATGGGTCGAGGCCTGAGCGCGGTGGGCTGTACCGAAAGCATCCATCACGTAGACATCACACAGTGCCGCCATCTTTTTCGACAGCTCTTCGTTGTCCTTTTTCTCGCCCGGATTGAAGCGTACGTTTTCCAGCAGGACCAGTTCACCTTCACCCACTTCAAAGCCGCCGTCCAGCCAGTCCTTGACCAGCGGTACCGGACGCTGCAGCAGTTTGCTGATATGTTCGGCCACCGGCGCCAGCGAGTACTTTTCTTCGTATTCGCCTTCGGTGGGGCGGCCCAAGTGGGACATTACCATCACTTTGGCACCGGCTTTCAGTGCCACTTCGATGGTGGGCAGAGAAGCACGGATACGGGCGTCGGAGGTCACTTGACCATCCTTGACCGGAACATTGAGATCTTCACGGATCAGCACGCGCTTGCCGGCCAGATCCAGATCAGTCATCTTCAAAACGCTCATCAGAGGGATTCCTGTTTCTTGTTAGTTCAGTCAATCAGTCCTTGAGCTGCAGCCAGTACCGGGAGAGATCCAGCATCCGGTTGGCAAACGCCCATTCATTGTCAAACCAGCACAACAGCTTCAGCAGTCGGCCACAGGACACCCGCGTTTGGGTACCGTCAACCACCGCCGAACGGGGATCCGTATTGAAATCCACCGACGCGTGTGGCTCTTCGGTATAGCCCAACAGCCCGGCCAGTTCATTGTCGGCCGCTGCGCGCAGCATGGCGTTGATCTGTTGCGGGTCGGTATCCTGCTGCAGGTTCACCGACAGGTCCATTAGCGAAACGTTGATGGTCGGCACCCGCACGTGCAAACACTCGAAGCGCCCGGCCAGATGCGGCAACAGACGATCAATTCCACGGCTCAAGCCGGTATCCACGGGGATAATCGACTGCATGGCACTGCGCGCCAGCCGCAGGTCACTGCGGTGATAGCTGTCGATCACCGGCTGATCATTCATCGCCGAGTGGATGGTAGTCGTCACCCCACTTTCGATGCCGAAGTGGCGATCCAGTAGATCCAGCACCGGCACCACACAGTTGGTGGTGCAGGAGGCCGCCGAGGCGATGCGGTGTTCTGCCTTGAGGCTGGACTCGTTAAAGCCAAATACCACTGTGGCATCGATATCCGCCTGCGCCGGGTGCGAATACAGCAACCGCTTGGCACCGCTGGCCAGATGACGCTCGGCATCGGCTCGAGTGCGAAAGGCGCCGGAACATTCCAGCACTAGGTCCACATCCAGCTCGCCCCAGGGAATCTGCTCGGGCTCTGCCAGGCTGAATACCCGGATACGGTCACCGTTGATCAGCAGGGCTTCGCCGTCGTTTTCGACAGAACAGGGAAAGCGCCCATGAGTGGTGTCATAACGGGTCAGGTAGGTGAGCGTGTCCAGATCCGACAGCTCATTGATCGCCACCACCTGCAACTGGTGCTGCAGGCCGCGTTGATAGACCGCCCTGAGCACGCCCTGGCCGATACGGCCATAGCCGTTGATCGCGATTCTGTAGCTCATCCGGCGCTCATGCTGACCAGAACTGCAACAACATGCCGCCGGGCGCACAGAGTGCCCGGCAGTACGTTTTGCAGCGGTTTACAGCAGGCCTTCAACAGTGCTGACCACATTCTCGACGGTGAAGCCGAAGTGCTTGAACAGGTCGCCGGCCGGGGCGGATTCGCCGAAGCTGCGCATGCCGACGATGGCGCCGTTCAGGCCCACGTACTTGTACCAGAAATCGGCGTGAGCCGCTTCCACGGCAACGCGAGCGGTAACGGCGGCGGGAAGTACCTGCTCCTTGTACGCCGCATCCTGCTTGTCAAAACGCTCGGTACAGGGCATGGAAACTACACGGATCTGCTTGCCCTTGGCGCTCAGCGCATCGGCTGCGTCCATGGCCAGACCGACCTCGGAGCCGGTGGCGATCAGGATCGCATCCGGAGTACCGGCGCAGTCACGCAGGATGTAGCCACCGCGTTCAATGGCGTCGATCTGAGCCGCATCGCGGTTCTGGTGCGGCAGGTTCTGACGCGAGAAAATCAGCGCGCTGGGGCCGTCGGTGCGCTGCACGGAAGACTTCCACGACACGGCGGATTCCACCGCGTCACAGGGACGCCAGGTTTCCATGTTCGGGGTCAGACGCAGGTTGGCGATCTGCTCGATCGGCTGATGCGTCGGGCCATCTTCGCCCAGACCGATGGAGTCATGGGTGTAGACGAACAGCACGCGCTGCTTCATCAGGGCGGCCATGCGCACTGCGTTGCGGGCGTACTCCATGAATACCAGGAAAGTGGCGCCGTAGGGAATGAAACCGCCGTGCAGGGCAATACCGTTCATGATCGCGCTCATGCCGAATTCGCGCACGCCGTAGTGGATGTAGTTGCCGTTGGCATCATTGCGGCTCAGGCCCTTGGAGCCGGACCAAAGCGTCAGGTTGGAACCGGCCAAATCGGCAGAGCCGCCCATAAATTCCGGCAGCATCGGACCGAAGGCTTCGATGGCATTCTGCGAGGCCTTGCGCGAGGCGATGGTGTCGCCCTTCTCGGCCACTTGGGCGATCCAGGCATCCGCCTTTTCAGCGAAGTCGGCCGGCAGGTCGCCGGACAGACGGCGCAGCAGTTCTTCGGCCAGTTCCGGGTACGCGGTCTGATAGGCGCTCAGTCGCTCATTCCAGTCATTTTCGGCGTTGGAGCCAGCTTCACGCGCATCCCAAAGCTCATACAGCTCTTCGGGGATTTCAAATTCAGGATGTGCCCACTGCAACGCGTCACGCGCCAGCATGATCTCATCATGGCCCAGAGGCGCACCGTGGCACTCTTCCTTGCCCTGCTTGTTGGGCGAACCGAAACCGATGATAGTCTTGCAGCAGATCAGGGTCGGCTGCTCGGTGTTTTCACGAGCATTCTCGATGGCAGCACGAATCTGGTCGCTGTCGTGACCATCGATGTCACGGATCACTTGCCAGCCGTAGGCTTCGAAACGTGCCGGAGTATCGTCAGTGAACCAGCCTTCCACTTCGCCGTCGATGGAGATGCCGTTGTCATCCCAGAATGCGATCAGTTTGCCCAGACCCAAAGTACCGGCCAGAGCACAGGCTTCGTGAGAGACCCCTTCCATCAGGCAGCCATCGCCCATAAAGGTGTAAGTGTAATGGTCGATGATGTCGTGACCGTCACGGTTGAACTGGGCCGCCAGCGCTTTTTCGGCAATCGCCATGCCCACGGCGTTGGTGACACCCTGACCCAGCGGACCGGTGGTGGTTTCAACACCCGGGCAGTAGCCGTATTCCGGATGACCGGCAGTCTTGCTGTGCAGCTGGCGGAAGTTCTTCAGATCATCGATGCTGACATCGTAGCCGGTCAGGTGCAGCAGCGAGTAGATCAGCATGGAGCCATGGCCGTTGGACAGCACGAAGCGGTCACGGTCATACCAGTGCGGGTTGCCGGGGTTGTGCTTCATGAAGTCGTTCCACAACACTTCGGCGATATCCGCCATGCCCATGGGGGCACCCGGGTGACCGGATTTTGCTTTCTGTACGGCGTCCATGCTCAATGCGCGAATGGCATTGGCAAGTTCTCGGCGAGAGGACATCAATCTACTCCTGGGGCTGGACCCAACCTTGAGGTTTACGGAATCGGAATATAAAGGCGCAATTTTCGCCCAGATAGCGACCAGCTTCAAATCCATTTGTGCAAATGGAGTGTTTTTCATGCAGTCATCGCAAAATTTTCAGCCAAAATCGAACCAGATGTTATGCACAACCCCTGCGCTGACGTTAAAATGTGCGGTTTATTCAACCCAAACCGTATCAGCCCGGCATCGCCCCGGCTGCTCCTAACCACTGTGTGAGGATTATTACCGGAAATGAGCGAATATAGCCTGTTCACCTCCGAGTCCGTGTCTGAAGGGCACCCGGACAAAATTGCCGACCAGATTTCCGATGCCGTCCTGGACGCCATCATCGCGGAAGACAAGTATGCCCGTGTTGCCTGTGAAACCATGGTCAAGACCGGTGTGGCGATCGTCTCCGGCGAAATCAGCACTTCGGCCTGGATCGACCTGGAAGATCTGGTACGCGGCGTGATCTGTGATATCGGCTACACCTCTTCTGACGTGGGTTACGATGGCGAAACCTGCGGCGTGATCAACATCATCGGCAAGCAGTCCGTGGATATCGCCCAAGGCGTTGACCGCAGCCGTCCGGAAGATCAGGGTGCCGGTGACCAGGGCCTGATGTTCGGTTACGCCTCCAACGAAACCGACGTGCTGATGCCCGCGCCAATCACTTTCTCTCACCGCCTGGTGGAACGTCAGGCCGAAGCACGCAAGTCTGGCCTGCTGCCTTGGCTGCGTCCCGACGCCAAGTCACAGGTGACCTGCCGCTATGAAAACGGCCAGCCGGTGGCGATCGATGCAGTTGTACTGTCTACCCAGCACAACCCGGACGTGTCCCAGGCCGACCTGCAGGAAGCGGTACAGGAGCTGATCATCAAGCACGTACTGCCGGCAGAACTGCTGCACAAGGGCACCCAGTATCACATCAACCCGACCGGCAAGTTCGTCATCGGCGGCCCGGTGGGCGACTGTGGTCTGACCGGCCGCAAGATCATCGTGGACACCTACGGCGGCATGGCCCGTCACGGTGGTGGCGCGTTCTCCGGCAAGGACCCGTCCAAGGTAGACCGTTCCGCTGCCTACGCCGGTCGCTACGTAGCCAAGAATATCGTTGCCGCCGGCCTGGCCGACCGCATCGAGATTCAGGTCTCCTACGCCATCGGCGTGGCCGAGCCGACTTCGGTATCGATCAATACCTTCGGCACCGGCAAAATCAGCGACGACAAGATCATCGAACTAGTGCGCGAGCACTTTGATCTGCGTCCGTACGCAATCACCCGTATGCTCGACCTGCTGCACCCGATGTACCGTCAGACCGCGGCCTACGGCCACTTCGGTCGCGATCCCTTCGAGATGACTGTGGGTGATGACACCTTTATGGCCTTCCCCTGGGAGATGACCGACAAGGCTGACGCTTTGCGTGCGGCGGCTGGTCTGTAAGTTCGATCGACTCCAAGGCGGTGAGGCCAAGTCTGGCTGACCGTCTGCCGCCAGGACGGCGGCAGCCGAGCCCCCATGGATGGGTTCACGGCGTGTCAGACAGGCTTGGCCTCACCGACCCGAAGAGTCTTTTGCCGAGACAGCCTTTCGGCCTTCCCACCACAACTGGCATCCCCCACCTGCCCTGCGCCATAATAGCGGCTGAACTTTCAGTCAGCAGGACCGCTATGCGTATCCCCCGGGTATATGAATCCCAGCCTTTGGCCCCTGGCCTCTGTATCGACCTCGGCGATACCACCATCCAGCACGTCATCCGTGCCCTGCGCCTGCGCGAAGGCGATCGCATCTGCCTGTTCAACGGCGATGGTCATGAATACCCTGCCGTGCTGACTCAGGTCGACAAGCGCTCGGCCCAGGCAACGCTGGAACCGGCACTGACACCGACGGTCGAATCAGCATTGCAAATTCATGTCGGGCAAACCCTGTCCCGCGGTGAGCGGATGGATTATGTAGTACAGAAAGCCACCGAGATGGGCGTCAGTCGTATTACACCGCTGACCAGCGAACGCTGCGAGGTCAAACTCAAGGCCGAACGTGAAGACAAGCGTCTGCGTCACTGGCAGCAGGTAGCTATCAGCGCCTGCGAGCAGAGCCAGCGTACTCGGGTACCCGAGATCGCCGAAGTCAGCCCGCTGCTGGACTGGATTCAAACCGTCGAAGCCGATCTCAAACTGGTACTGCATCACCACACGGCTCGCCCGCTGCAGACGATGGAAGCGCCCGGCTCGGTTGCGCTGCTGATCGGCCCCGAGGGCGGACTGACCGAAGCCGAAGTGGACGCGGCACTGGCCGCCGGCTTCGAACCGGCCGCCTTTGGCCCGCGGGTGATGCGCACCGAAACCGCACCGGTTGCGGCCTGCGCCATTCTGCAGTATCTCTGGGGCGATCTGGGTTAAGATTGAACGCACATTCAGCACAGGAATTTTTCAGATGACGATTAAAGTCGGCGTGGTGATGGACCCCATCGAGCAGATCACCTACAAAAAGGACAGCTCACTGGCGATGCTCTGGGCCGCGCAACGCAAGGGCTGGGAGCTGCACTACATGGAGCAGCAGCACCTGTTCCTGCGTGACGGCAAGGTGAAGGGGCAGATGGCACCGCTGAAGGTGGCCATGGACCCGGACAACTGGTTTGAGCGCGGCGAGTATGTGATCCGCGACCTGGCCGAGCTGGACGTGATCCTGATGCGCAAGGACCCGCCGTTCGATAACGAATTCATCTACAGCACCCACCTGTTGGCGATGGCGGAATCCGAGGGCACCCTGATCGTCAACCGTACCGGCAGTTTGCGTGACTTCAATGAAAAGTTGTTTGCCACCCACTTTCCACAATGCTGCCCGCCGGTACTGGTGACACGCCGGGCCGATCTGTTGCGCCAGTTCCACGCTGAGCACAAGAATGTCATCTTCAAGCCGCTGGACGGCATGGGCGGCTCGTCCATCTTCCATATTCGTGAAGACGGCACCAACCTGGGCGTCATCATCGAGACCCTGACCGCCCACGGTACCCAGACCATCATGGCGCAGAAGTACATCCCCGAAATCAAGGACGGCGACAAACGCATCCTGATGATCAACGGTGAGCCTGTACCCTATGCGCTGGCCCGTATTCCCATGGCCGGTGAAACCCGTGGCAACCTGGCCGCCGGCGGTCGTGGCGAAGGCCGCCCACTCACAGATCGCGATCGCTGGATCTGTGAACAGGTCGGCCCAACGCTGAAAGAAAAGGGCCTGCTGTTCGTGGGTCTGGATGTGATCGGCGACTACCTGACCGAAATAAACGTCACCAGCCCTACCTGCATCCGCGAACTGGACCAGCAGTTTGATCTGGATATCGGCATGCAACTGATGGACTGCATTGATGAGGTATTGAAAACACGATGATCAAAAGGGGCACGCACCTGCCGCTTTGGCATATTATGAACAGAGATCGCTTCGGCTTCATGCTGTTCATTGCCACGGCAGTACACGGTGTGCTCCTGCTTGCCTTGAGCTTCTCACTCCCTGAACGAGAACCTCCGCGCCAGACACTGGATGTCACCCTGGCGCAGTATCCGCAGCAGGACGCACCGGACAAGGCCGACTTCATTGCCCAACATAACCAAATGGGCAGCGGGAGCAATGATGACGCTACCACTCCGGCTACCACTGAAATGGCGCCACTGGCCAGTGAAAAACCCCAGGAGCAAGCCGCTCAGCAGGCACCCGCACCGCCAGAACCTGAGCAACCCCCGGCACCGGAACCCGAGCCGGGCAACAGCCCCGAACAACAGGAGAGCCAGGCACAGGGCCAGAAGGCTATTGTCGCTACTCAAAGCGAGCAAAAGCCCCGCGCCAGCGAGCCGAAGCCACAACAGGCCGCGGCTGCTCCTCCACCGGTCAACGCCAACTCCACTTCATTGCTAAACCGGGCTTTGGAAATGGCCAGTCTGCAGACACAACTGGATCTGGAGCGTGAAACGCGTGCCAGAAAGCCTCGTGTCCTGCGCCTGACATCAGCCTCTACCCAGGCACATTCCTATGCCAGCTATCTGGATAACTGGCGTCGCCGAGTCGAGACCGTGGGCAACCTGAACTACCCGGAGCAGGCCCGCAATCAGGGGCTGCAGGGCAAACTGCGACTGCTGGTGGCACTGCGCCCTGACGGCAGTGTCGAAAACATCGAAATTCTGCAGTCCTCCGGCCACCGAGCACTTGATGAGGGTGCCATTCGCATCGTACAGCTGGCTTCTCCGTTCCAGAGTTTTCCCATTGAGCTGCGCAAGGAAGTGGATCGACTTGAAATCATTCGTACCTGGAAATTTGAGAAACAGACACGGGTGTACTAAGCCTTAACCATACCCAAGCGGCGAAGAGAGATTCACCATGTCCCACACACTTACCTCACTTCGTGATCATTTCCTGATCTCCATGCCGCATCTGCATGATGAGACCTTCACCCAAACAGTTGTCTACATCTGCGACCACAGCGAGTACGGCGCCATGGGGATTGTCGTCAACCGTCCCAGCGGTATTCGCCTGTGTGACCTGCTGTCACACCTGGAGCTGGAAGACAACACCGGACTCTGGTCCGAACGCCCGGTGTTCAATGGCGGTCCTGTACGAGATGATCGCGGCTTTGTACTGCACCGCACCGAACCGCAGCAGCAGTGGCTATCCAGCCATCCCATCAATGACGAAATCAGTCTGACCACTTCACTTGATATTCTGGAGGCGATCGCACGCAACGAGGGCCCTGATACCTTTCTGGTCGCCTTGGGTTACGCAGGCTGGGGTCCAGAGCAACTGGAGCAGGAAATGTGCGACAACCTCTGGTTAAGCTGTCCGGCAAATTCAGATATACTTTTCCATCTGCCGCTGGAAGACCGCCTGCAGGCGGCTGCCGCGACTCTGGGTATCAACCTGAACCTGTTGCCGGCCCATGCCGGACACGCCTGACTGAACGGACTTGATGAGCAGCGACACCCAACAGGTGCTGGGGTTTGACTTCGGCACCACACGCATAGGTCTGGCCATCGGCCAGAGCCTGACCGCCACTGCCACCCCGATTGAGCCAGTGCGGGCTCGCGACGGCATGCCTGACTGGTCACAACTGGATGCTGCCATTGCCGGGTGGCAGCCTGACGCACTGGTAGTGGGCATTCCACTCAACATGGACGGCACCATCTCCGAGATGGCACGCCGCGCACGCAAGTTCGCCAACCGGATTCAGGATCGCTACCAGCTGCCCTGTTATCTCTGTGACGAACGCCTGACCACTGCAGAAGCCAAACGCATTCACCTGGACGCCGGCGGCGGCACCAACTTCAAGCAGGAATCGGTCGACGGTATCGCCGCCCGCCTGATTCTGGAGGACTGGTTCAACAGTCCCGACCGCATTCCCAGCCACACCCGACTGGAGGACCTCTATGGTATCGGGAACACTGAGTGTTGATGCACTGCTCGACAAGATGGCGAGCGAAACCCGCGCCCTGATCACCCGTCGCGATCTCAAGGACCCGCTGATGATCGGCATCCGTACCGGCGGTGTCTGGCTGGCAGAGCGCTTGCATCGGCAGCTGGAACTGACCAGCCCGCTGGGCGTATTGGATATCAGCTTCTACCGTGACGATTTCACTCAGGTGGGCATCAACCCGAAAGTACAGCCCAGCCAACTGCCCTGCGCCACCGAAGGCCGGGACATTCTGCTGGTGGACGATGTCATCATGAGTGGCCGCACCATTCGCGCCGCCTTGAACGAACTGTTTGACTATGGCCGTCCCGCTTCCGTCAGCCTGATTACCCTGTTGGATCTGCAGCGCCGTGAGCTGCCGATTCAGGCCGATGTGATCGGCGGCACTCTGGCACTGGGACCGGACCAGCTGGTCAAGCTGAACGGCCCGGAACCCCTTACCCTGACCATCCGTCAGCGTGACTGAACCGACAAGAGACTGCATCCATGTTTGAGGCCAATGACCCGAACTCCATTCAGCTGACCGCTGACGGTCAGCTGCGGCACTTCCTCACCACCGAGGGGCTGCCGCGAGAGCTGTTGATCGAGATTCTCGACACGGCGGATTCTTTCGTCGACATGGGCGAGCAGCAGGTGAAGAAAGTCCCGCTGCTGCGTGGCAAAACCGTTGCCAACCTTTTTTTCGAAAACAGCACCCGTACCCTGTCCACCTTTGAACTGGCCGCCAAACGCCTGTCGGCGGACGTGCTGAACCTGAACATCAACACTTCGTCCACCAAGAAAGGGGAAACCCTGAAGGACACGTTGATGACCCTGCAGGCGATGCACTCCGACATGTTTGTTGTTCGCCATGCCGACAGCGGCGCCGCCCATTTCATCGCTCAGCACGTGACACCCAATGTTGCCGTGATCAACGCCGGTGATGGCCGTCACGCCCACCCGACTCAAGCGATGCTGGACATGCTTACCATCCGTCGTCACAAAGGGGAATTCGCCCCGCTGAAGGTCGCTATTGTGGGTGATATTCTGCACTCCCGCGTGGCCCGCTCGCAGATCCATGCCCTGCGCACCTTGGGCGTGCACGAGATACGCGTCATCGCGCCCAAAACACTTCTGCCGCGCCACATCGAGGCCCTGGGCGTTAAGGTGTATACCGAGATGGCATCAGGGCTGCGCGATGTGGATGTCATCATGATGCTGCGTTTGCAGAAGGAACGCATGCAGAGCGCCCTGCTGCCGAGTGAAGCCGAGTTCTACAAGCTCTACGGCCTGAACCGCGACAAACTGGCCTATGCCAAGCCGGATGCGGTGGTGATGCACCCCGGCCCGATCAATCGCGGCGTCGAGATCGAGTCCGAGGTCGCCGATGGCCCGCGCTCGCTGATTCTGGATCAGGTAACCAATGGCATCGCCGTACGTATGGCTGTCATGTCCAAAGCGATGAGCGGTCAGCTGTCCCAGCGAGCCGCCACTGACAATGCATCACGGGAGGCCTGAGTTGATGAATATTCTGATTTCCGGTGGCCGCGTGATCGATCCGGCTCAATCGCTTGACCAGATCACCGACCTGTATATCAGCCAGGGTGAAATTTGCGCCATTGGCGCCGCTCCCGAAGGTTTTCATGCCGATGAGGTGATCAATGCTGAAGGTCAGATCGTCTGCCCCGGCCTGATCGACCTGTGCACTACCCTGCGCGAGCCGGGCCAGACCCGCAAGGGCACCATCGCCAGCGAAACCGCCGCGGCCGCGGCCGGTGGCATCACCACGCTTGTCGTGACGCCCGACACCAGTCCGATAGTGGAAACCGCTGCCGTGGCCGAATTGATCCAGGATCGCGCCGCCGATATCGGCTTTGCCCGAGTCCTGCCCATGGGGGCTCTAACCCAGGGCTTGCAGGGTGAACAGCTCGCACCGCTGCACGGACTGGCCAGCTCCGGCTGCATCGCCTTTACCAACCTGCGCCGTCCCTTCGGTAACAGCCAGATTCTCCTGCGCTGCCTTGAATATGCGGCCACCCACGACCTGCTGGTGGTGTTCCAGGCACAGGATGCTGCACTGGCTGCGAACGGTTGCATGCATGACGATACCACCAGTACCCGGCTGGGCCTGAACGGCATTCCCGAAGCGGCCGAAACCATCGAGGTATCACGCTGCCTACTGCTGGTGGAACAAACCGGTGTGCGCGCCCACTTCGGTCAGCTCTCCTGTGAGCGCTCGGTACGGATGATCGAAGCCGCCCGTGAGCGCGGTCTGCAGGTCAGTGCCGATGTGGCGATCCAGAACCTGTTGCTGACCGATGAAAGCGTCAACGGCTTCAACTCGGCCTATCATGTGCAGCCGCCGCTGCGCAGCCAGCTTGACCGAGCCGGGTTACGCCAGGGACTGGTTACCGGCACCATCAGCGCCATCTGCTCCGACCATCAGCCGCATGACCCCATCGCCAAACAGGCACCCTTCGCGGCAACCGAGCCCGGTATGAGCGGGCTGGAAACCCTATTGCCGCTGAGTCTTCGACTGGTGGAACAGCAGTTGCTGAAGCTGCCGCAGCTGATTGAGTCACTGACGATTGCCCCTGCCCGCATTCTGGGTCTGGATGCCGGCACACTGGAAGTGGGGTCTCAGGCCGATATTTGCGTGTTTGATCCTGCAACCGAATGGACTGTGAGCGAGGACAGCCTGAGGTCCGCCGGCAAGAATACGCCATTCCTCGGTCAGACACTCAAGGGACAGGTCAAAGCCACCCTGATGGATGGTCGCATCGTGTTCCGGCGTTAAATTACGCACTGACGCTAGCCAATAGCTTGTCGACACCGCGAACAAGAAAGGGCGGTTCTGTTCAGAACCGCCCTTTTTACACTTACTTGCTCACCATGAAGCTAAATATTATTAATTCTTAGCTTTAAAAATCAAAGTTTGACGTAGGTACATATATCAAAAATACCTGTATAAATCATTTTAGCTGCGCAGCTTCCTTTTCTAAAGCAACCAAAGCAGGTGCCCGCTTACGCCACTCCTCATACCAAGAATCAATTGAGCTTCCGAAGAATTCACGGTCTACCTTAACAACTTTAGCACCAGATTCTTTAATCTTCCCTAGATAAACCTCATCTAATTCGCTATACACCTTAAACATTTCATCTAGATGCTTCGTCACCAGTTGCTTTATGATTTCACGATCACCATCCTGCAAAGTTTGCCAAGTCCTTCCAGAAAAAACAGCTACCATGGGTAACAACATATGCGAGGAATCAATTACTATTTCTGCGTGATCAAGATACCGAGTGTTCCAAGTGCCCTCAAAATCTATCTGCATACCATCAATTTGCCCATTTGCAAAGGCATCATAAAGAGCAGGTAAAGGGAGGGGTGTCGGAGCCGCACCAAGCTTGATCCAAAAGTCTCTCTCTGGCTCAACCGGCATGGTTCGAATTTTACGTCCAGTCAGGTCATCTACTGTGTTGACCTCACGATTGACTAGTATTTGACGCATCCCGGCCGTACCATAACCCAGCCCTACCAAACCTAGAGAACTCAGCTCCTCTAACATTTCTTTAGCGGTTTCTCCATGAAGTAGGGTTCTTGCTTGCTCTATCGTATCAACAAGATAAGGCGCAAATAATGCTGCAAAGTTTGAACGTCGATTAGAAATTTCACCTGCTGCCAAAAAAGCTCCATCGAGAGCGCCACGCTGCATTTGTTGCAACATCATGGCTTCATTACCAAGCTGACCTGAAGGATATATATTAACTTCAATACGTCCTTCCGTTCGTTCAGATAACTCTTCTGCAAAAGCCTCTGCAGATTTTGTCCATTGATGACTAGGTGGCGTTATCATTCCCAGCCTCAATGTTTGAGCATTGCTCATTATAGGCAAGACCATTAAAAATAGAGCTGTTGATAGTAATCTTATTTTTGTTTTCATCTTATTCTCCTAATGCACTTCATGGTTTAATCAGTCTAGGATATTGATCAATAAAGCTTCAGATCATGAATGTAACAAGAGCAGGTACAATAGCAAGTAGTAACAAAACTAACAGCATCACACCAAGATAAGGCGCCAACAAAATTGCTATTCGTTCTGCTTTAACACCGGATAGTGCAGATGCCGTAAACAGAGCGGAACCAACTGGTGGCGTCAAGAGCCCCATAACTAGAGTCAAACAAACAATAACACCAAAGTGATATGGGTTAATATTATAAACATCAACGGCCACTGGCAGTAATACTGGAACAACAAGTATTAGAGCAGGAATTGGATCCAGTACCATACCAATTACAAGAAGTAATGCCATTACTAGTAAAATGAATACAGTTGGTGATTGAGATATAGACTGTATCCACTGAGCAGTGATCATTGGTATATTTTCAAAGGTTATAACCCAGCCAAATACTTGAGCAGCAGCAATCATCATTAAGACCATTGCAGAATTTCGAGCCGTACGCTGAAGAGCTGGCCAGAAGGAATCAAAAGAGAACTCTTTATAAACAAAACGCCCTATTAGAATAGCACCAACACAGGCGAGTGCTGCCGCTTCAGTCGGTGTAGCAAGCCCTCCAAGGATACTGCCAACAATAATGAATGGTACAAGCCCAGCCGCCAAGCCTTCTCTCACAGCAACAAAACGCTCAGTCAAAGTTAGACCATCATTACTCGGAAAATCATGCCGACGAGCCATCCAGCCAATCAAAGCCAGAAATGCACAACCCAACAAAAGCCCAGGAACAATTCCAGCTATGAACAAGTCACCGATTGAAATTTGGGCAATCACTCCAAAAATAACAAATAACATTGATGGTGGAATGATCGGAGCCAGCAGGCCCCCTGCTGCAGTCAATGCCACCGCTGCGTCTTTTTTATACCCAGCTCGCTCCATCTCTGGCACTGCCATTCTGGTCATAATTGTAATCTGAGCGACTGTTGACCCTAATATCGAGGCCATCATCATGTTAGAAATGAGGTTTACGTAAGCCAGGCCACCTTTCATGGAGCCAATCATCGCCATAGACATAGACATAAGTCTTCGTGCGATTCCCCCTTCATTCATAAGCTCCCCAACAAGAATAAATAACGGCATTGCCAGTAATCCGTAATTTTCTAGCCCTCCCATAAATTGCTGAGGGTAAGAGTCCATCAATACTAAATTACCACTGACGACAACATATATAATTGCGGTCATTGCTAATACAAACGCTACTGGTACACCCAATACCAATAACCCTAAAAAACCAAGAACAACCATCATCTACTCCTCCAGCTAAGAAGCTTCATACTGCGTAGCAGGCTTACGGTTCAGTAGTAAAACCTGTACGCTAGTCTGTAGACAGGCCAAACAATGCAGCACTGATGTAAAAGAAAAAATAGGAAGTATTAGCCATACCCAAAATTTACGAATACCTAGTGTTTGAGTAGGCTCTTCATAAATAAAATTAAAAGTATCAGCCGAGAACGCCATAATATCCCACTGATTTTCATATAATCCAAGCAAGTCAAACCATTTCCAGACCATCACTAAGAAGAAAGAAACAAAAATCAGCATCAAAAGATCGACAACTACTGACATCAGTCTTTGTAAGAAATCTGGTACAAGATCCTGAACTAATGTCATTGCAATATTGCTGCGTGCTTGAAGACATGCCGATGCGGCAAGAAAGGTCATCCATACCATAGCTGTAATAGCTGCTTCATCCACCCAGTATTGGGCCTGCGCCGCAGCCCTGGTAAAGATGTTGAATATTAGCAGGCACAAAACGATTGCCAGCATAACCCCAGCACAACGAAGCTCCATCCGAGCCAGATGAAAACTGAGTCGAGGTAGGCTATTCATTCCGGGTCACCATGGGTCAAATAGTCCCACATCCGCTCAAAGATTCGACCTGATCGTGTTGCTCGTGCTTTTGCCTCCGTCTCTGTAAGCACTATCACTTCATCAGCTGCAGCAAGGCAATCAAGCTCAATCCTTGCGGAATCCTCCAGATACCAGGTCAACACTACTGCATCCTGTACTGAGTCAGCGGCTACCACGGTGCCATTTCCTCGCATAACAACGGCACACCCCATGCCCAAAAGTTCCGCCATCTGCTCGGCAGATTCATCAGAACGAATTAGCTGAGGATCGTTCCAAAGCGGAATCGAGGGTGAAAAGTAAGCTCCCATACCGTGTAGCATACGTGGTGTACGCCCTAACGCAGATAGGGACATTGCCCTTGGAGGCATGCTGCGCACGATCCCGCCAACATCAGGCCGACGACGATATATTTCCCGATGAATACGCACTTCACCCAAGACATCCGGCGGCAACGGTTTATCTATCGCAACAACTGTACCGTTTACCTCGTTTGGGATCGTGCCCATTGGCCTGGGAGCACACACAAGAAAGTGCTTTTCATCGAGGCGCTGACTACAATGGCCGTATGCATGTACCAACCCATGACGTCCAAGAGCACGAGCAGCACGTCGCACAATAATTTCGCTTTCATCCCGGTCTCTAATGACAGGCAAGACTGTGCCGTCCTGCAAATTTGAGGCTGAAGTCATAATATATTCTCAATCTAAAAAGATATCTGGGAGTGATAGGGAGGGGTATCCTCCCCATTATTAATCTTTTTTGAATTCAGCTATATCGGGTTTTGAACCCCACATACAGAAACCTGACGGTTCCGCTGGGAATTGGCGAGGTCGATGATTTACTTCATCTTCAATAGCAGATACTCCACAGGAGTATTCATAGATCATCCCTTCAGGCCCCTCGAAGTATAGAAAACGAGCTCCCGATGTGGGATGACGCCCAGGACCAAACACCACTTTGATACCCTGCTCCTGGAGGAAATACCAATTGCGCATGATGTCATCGATCGTTTCGACCTGATGATTGATATGCTGGATGCCGCTACGTGTAGTTGGGAATAGTGCAATTTGATGATGTATGGTGTTAACCCTCAGCAGCGGAGACACACCAATCCAGTCACTGACACGAGCATTGAAGACTTTGGTCCAAAGCTTTTCATCACGGGCCGGATCAGTTGAACACAGTCCAACATGATTGAAGCCCGTAATGCCAGCATCACGACTAGGAAAGTAGCGCCTGCCGCTAGCATGTGGCCTCCAGACCAGCTCTATTTTATTACCCGTCAAGTCTTTAAAAGTAATGAATTCGTGAACTCGCCTTAACTCACACTCTTCACTCGTACCGATACGGTATTGGATCTCCGCCGCATCCAAGTCAGCTGCTGCCTGACCTAGCTGGTCTTCATCAGAAAGTTCAAACGCTAAAGTATGGTCAGAAGGGTCACCTTCGAAATAACACAAGGTATGATCGCGGTTATCTGATCGGAAATAGGCGCAACCACCCTCTTGTCTCACCAGCTCCAATCCAATAATACGTGTTGCGAAATCAATTGCAGCTGTTAAGTCGCGGGTGCCTAAGCGGACATATCGAACATCATGCAAGTCGGCCATCAACTGATCCTCATCATTTTCTTATAATTGATTGTTAGGAACACTCTAGCGCCAGCTTACCATTACCTGAAATGAATATATGTCCCTCAGCCATAACCTTTAGGAATATCACTATCCTCCCAGGCCTCACCAATAGTGCGGAGTTCCTTGATTAGCTCCTCCGCAACTCGACTGAAAGGGTTGTCTTTTAGCCAACTAATCCCGACGGGACCAAACGATATCGCTGGTGTTATGTCAACACGCGCCAATAAGCCAGTATCAATATCCGGCTGTACCACCTGCACGGGAAATACACCTACATAATCGGTTTCAATAATTAAGCGACGGTTTGTGACAACGGAAAGGGACTCGCATGGAATCATTGGCAATTCAAGGTTTTGCTCATGAAATACGGACTCCAGCATTTGGCGTAAGGTCGTATCGGGTAGAGGCATTATCCAAGGCCAATTCCTCAGATCAGCAAGTGTCGGGACCGTTTTTTTTAGAACCGGATGTGAGGGGCGCACAGTAAAAGCTATTTCTTCCTGATAAAAAGACTCTACTTGCAACCCTTCACGGTACCGATGAGGCGGCAATCTGCCTGCAATAAACTCTAAACCGCCCTGTTTGAGTTGAGGAACCAAGTGGTCATAAGTCCCTTCGATTATAGTTACACGAATACCTGGTAGCCTGCTATGGAGCCGCGCGATAGCCCTAGGAAGAATGTTAGCTCCTCCAGCTAGAAGACTACCTACAACCACATGACCACTTAGCCCTTGGTAAATATCATGAATTTCCTGCGCAACAAGCTCTAATTGGCCAAAGATCGCTCGTGCGCGCTCAGCCAAAATTTTTCCTACGCCTGTTGGATGGGTACCCCGGCTGGTACGGACAAAAAGCTCAACACCGAGATCTTTTTCAAGTTCTCGAAGACTTTTCGTAACGGCAGGCTGGCTCAAGCCTAGTTCATCAGCAGCTGTAACCAAGCTTTGACTGCGAGCAACAACCATTACTGTACGTAGCTGCTGTAGCTTTACTCTACGTACCCACGAGAAGTCGTGCATCTTGATATAGCCTCACAGAGTTGTTATTCCTGAACGTGATAACAAACTTTAGAGGCTATCATGCTACATAGTCTTTCAGCATTACATGATTTTGATACGCACTAAGACGCCCAACGAAACATCAGGCGCCTCAAAGGAGCGCAGGATTACATCCCCTTCACGTCCACATTGCCCTTCAAGTTCAGGCTGTCGTCTTCATCCTGCAGCGTGAAACTGGGCATATCATCCGCCGCACCATCGGCCTTGCCACTGGTTTCTTCATCCAGCTTGATCATCAGACGCAGGTCGTTGGCCGAGTCGGCGTGAGCCAATGCCGCTTCGTAGGTGATGACACCATCGCGATACAGCTCGAACAGCGCCTGGTCGAAGGTGCGCATACCCAGATTGGTAGACTTTTTGATCACATCCTTGATCTCATGCACCTGACCCTTGCGGATATGATCCTGGATCAGCGGCGAGTTGATCATTACTTCAATTGCCGCACGACGCCCCTTGCCATCCACGGTCGGCAGCAGCTGCTGCGCCACAATGGCCTTCAAGTTTAGTGACATATCCATCCAGATCTGGTCATGATGCTCAGGCCCAAAGAAGGAGATGATGCGATCCAGCGCCTGGTTGGCGTTGTTGGCGTGCAGGGTTGCCATGCACAGGTGGCCGGTTTCGGCGAACTGCAGGCCGAATTTCATGGTTTCAGCCGAGCGAATTTCACCCATCAGAATCACGTCAGGTGCCTGACGCAGCGTGTTTTTCAGTGCCACGTCAAAGGATTCTGTATCGATCCCCACTTCACGCTGAGTGACAATACTCTTTTTGTGATTGTGGATATATTCGATTGGGTCTTCGATTGTGATGATGTGACCGGCATGGTTTTCATTACGATAGTCGATCATCGACGCCAGAGAGGTAGACTTACCGGTCGAGGTACCACCCACGAACAGAATCAGTCCACGCTTGGTCATGGAGAGCTCACGCAGCACGTTCGGCAGCTTCAGTTCATCCATGGTGGGAATATGGTTGTTGATGGCACGCAGCACCATCCCCGGCGTATTGCGCTGCATGAATGCACTGACACGGAAACGGCCAATGCCGGGCGCACTGATGGCGAAGTTACACTCGTTGGTGCCTTCAAACTCGGCCAGCTGTTTGTCGTTCATGGTGCTGTACACCAGAGCGCGTGTCTGGCTGGGTTTGAGTGTTTCCTTGGTCAGCGGCCGGATGGTGCCGTCTACCTTGATCGAGGGGGCGGCACCTGCGGTGACAAACAGATCCGATGCCCCCCGGTCCACCATTACCTTCAGCAGTTGAGTAAAATCCACTGTATTGCTCCTGTTGAATCAGGCTCAGAATGAGCTGGGGGTCTTCGCCTTTTCACGGGCCGTTTCACGCGAGATCAGGCCCTTCTGAACCAGTTCAAGCAACGACTGATCCAGCGTTTTCATGCCGTAGGCGGCACCTGTCTGAATCGCCGAGTACATCTGCGCCACTTTGTCTTCACGGATCAGGTTACGTACTGCAGCAGTACCGATCATGATTTCGTGCGCCGCGACACGTCCACCCTTCGGTTTTTTCAGCAGAGTCTGAGAGATAACCCCCTGCAGTGACTCCGACAGCATGGAACGCACCATGTCCTTTTCCGCCGCCGGAAACACGTCAATGATACGGTCGATGGTCTTGGCCACCGAAGTGGTGTGCAGGGTGCCGAACACCAGGTGACCGGTTTCCGCTGCGGTCAACGCCAGGCGGATGGTTTCCAGGTCTCGCATCTCACCCACCAGGATCACGTCCGGGTCTTCACGCAGCGCCGAACGCAGCGCGTTGGCAAAACTGTGAGTATCACGATGGACCTCACGCTGGTTGATCAGGCACTTCTTGCTTTCGTGGACAAACTCGATAGGGTCTTCAATGGTCAGAATGTGGTCTGAGCGGGTATCGTTGACGTAATCGATCATCGCCGCCAAGGTGGTACTCTTACCGGAGCCGGTGGGGCCGGTGACCAGTACCAGGCCGCGCGCCTGTTCCGCCAGATCCTGAAACACCTTGCCCATACCCAGATCATCCAGTGTGAGCACTTTGCTGGGTACGGTTCGGAATACCGCAGCCGCGCCCCGGTGCTGGTTGAAGGCGTTGACACGAAAACGGGACAGCTTGGGAACTTCGAACGAGAAATCCACTTCCAGATTCTCTTCATATTCCTTACGCTGTTTGTCGTTCATGATGTCGTACACCAGCGTGTGCACCTGTTTGTGCTCCAGTGCCGGCAACTTGATTCGGCGCACATCACCGTCTACACGGATCATGGGCGGCATGCCGGAGGTCAGGTGCAAGTCGGATGCGCCCTGTTGTACGGCAAATGACAAAAGTTCTGTAATATCCATAATCAGTCGAGATCCGCAGCAGCTTCCTTTAAACTTTACTGTTCTAGCAGAATAGGTACAGCCTGCCAATGACAGTCGTCAGTATTCATACAGCCTTATGTTAGCAGACAAATATTCAGCCGTACGCCAGCAGATCAGGCTGGCATGTGAAAATGCCGCACGCAGCCCTGACAGCGTATCACTGCTGGCCGTGAGCAAAACGCGCAGTGCCGATGAAGTACGCGAACTGAGCCACTGTGGCCAGCGTGCCTTTGGCGAGAACTATCTGCAGGAAGCACTGGACAAGATTGACGCCCTGTCTGACCTGGATCTCGAGTGGCACTTCATCGGCCCGATACAGTCCAACAAGACACGCCCGATTGCCGAGCACTTCGATTGGGTACACAGCGTGGATCGGCTCAAAATTGCCAGCCGCCTTTCAGAACAGCGTCCGGTACAGCTGCCACCTCTGAACATCTGCCTGCAGGTGAATATCAGTGATGAGGCAAGCAAGTCCGGCTGTACACCAGATGAGTTGCCCGCACTGGCCGACGCCGTTGCCCGGTTGCCGAATCTGCGCCTGCGTGGTCTGATGGCAATCCCGAAACCGGAAGATAATCCGCAGCGCCAGCGAGCGGTCTTTGCACAGGTGAGGCAGTTGCTGGAGCAGCTGCAGCACACTCAACCTGCGCTGGACACATTGTCGATGGGGATGTCAGCTGACATAGAGGCAGCCATACTGGAAGGCTCGACCATGGTACGTGTCGGTACCGCCTTGTTTGGTCCACGCAACCCGCCTTCAACCCGTTAAGCCACCTACAGGATTGAGACAGACATTATGAGCCAGTCACCCGTAATTGCATTCATCGGCGCCGGCAACATGGCCCGCGCCATCATCGGCGGACTGTTGGAAAACGGCTTTGCTGCCGCTGACCTCTGGGCCTCCGAGCCGGATACCGAGCGGTTGCAGGATCTGGCCGAGCGTGGCCTTAATGTGACCAGCGACAACCGTGCCGCGGTTGCCGCCGCCGATATTGTAGTGCTGGCAGTCAAGCCACAGGTGATGAAGGCCGTTGTCACTGATCTGGCAAGCGCTGTTCAGTCTCGTCAGCCGCTGATGGTATCGATCGCCGCCGGTATCAGCCTGGATGCGCTTGATCGCTGGCTTGGCGGCGAGATCGCATTGGTGCGCTGCATGCCCAACACTCCATCACTGGTACAAACCGGTGCCAGTGGCCTGTTTGCCAACAGCCGTGTCAGTGCCGAACAACGCCAGCAGGCCACCACCGTGCTGGAAGCGGTCGGCATCGCACTTTGGGTACAAAGTGAGGCTGAGCTGGATGCCGTTACCGCCATATCAGGATCAGGCCCGGCCTATTATTTCCTGATGATGGAAGCAATGACCGCTGCCGGTGTCAAACTGGGTCTCAGCGAAGAGACCGCGCGCGGCTTGACTCTTCAGACCGCCCTAGGTGCCGCACGTATGGCCAGCAACAGTGAGGTGAACCCGACCGAGCTGCGCCGCCGCGTCACCTCGCCCAACGGTACGACTGAACGCGCCATCAAAACGTTCCAGGCCGAAGGTTTCGACGCACTGGTTGAACACGCACTCACCGCTTGCCGTGACCGCTCTGTGGAGCTGGCCGGTGAGCTGTGCCAAGACTGATTACCGAGACAGGAGCCATTATGGGACAGGACCCGATCACCCTCATCATTCGCACGCTGGGTGAGATTTATGTCTTCATGCTGGTGCTGCGCTTTCTGCTGCAGCTGGCCAGAGCTGATTATTACAATCCGATATCCCAAGCCGTGGTACGCCTGACACAACCACCGGTGCGTCCGTTGCAAATGCTGCTGCGCCCGCGTGGTCGCTTTGATGCCTCGCCACTGATCGTTGCACTGGTGGTCAAGGCCGTAACGCTGCTGCTGATCTTCCAGCTCGCCGGCGCACTGGCCCAGGGATCGATCAATCCATTGCAGCTACTGATCTTCTCTGCCGTCGGGGTGATTGATACCATTCTGACAATTTATTTCTGGGCGGTGATTGGTGCCGTCATCATCAGCTGGATCTCGCCTGACAGCTATCACCCGGCACCACAGCTTTTGCTGCAGCTGACCGAGCCCCTGTTTGCACTGGCGCGCAAGGTAATCCCGCCGATTGGCGGACTGGATCTATCGCCGATTCTTATTTTTCTGGTGATCCAGATCCTGCAGTCCCAGCTGGGTCGACTGCTGGCGTTCTGAAATCGATTGAGAGACAAAAATGCCCGCTGTAATCCCTGAAGATTCCGTTGGTCTGGTTACACCTCGGAAAATCCATTTCGATCAGCCACTGGCTCTGAGCTGCGGCCGCAGCCTTGAACGGTGGGACCTGATGGTGGAAACCTACGGTGAACTCAATGCCGATGCATCCAACGCCGTGCTGATCTGCCATGCCTTGTCCGGCCACCACCATGCCGCCGGCTACCACGACATGGATGAACGCAAGCCCGGCTGGTGGGATTCGGCCATTGGCCCCGGCAAAACCATCGACACCAACCGTTTTTTTGTGGTCAGCCTTAACAACCTGGGTGGCTGCCACGGCTCCACCGGCCCGAACAGCCTCAACCCTGACACCGGCAAACCCTATGGCCCCGATTTCCCGATCATGACGGTTCTGGATTGGGTCAACAGTCAGGCACGGCTGGCGGACCGGCTCGGCATCACTCAGTGGGCCGCTGTGGTCGGCGGCAGCTTGGGTGGCATGCAGGCCCTACAGTGGTCGATCAGTTACCCCGAGCGGCTGCGCCACTGCGTCGTGATCGCTTCGGCTGCCAAATTGAGTGCCCAGAACATCGCGTTCAACGAGGTTGCCCGGCAGGCCATCAGCAAGGACCCGGAGTTCCATAACGGCCACTATTATGAGGAAGGCGTAGTGCCGCGTACCGGGCTGATGCTGGCTCGCATGGTGGGCCATATCACCTATCTATCGGACGATGGAATGCGTGAAAAATTTGGCCGTGAACTGAAAGACGGTAAGCTCAGTTTCGACTTCAACCCGCAGTTTGAAGTGGAGTCATACCTGCAATATCAGGGCGAGCGATTTTCATCCTCCTTCGATGCCAACACCTATCTGTTGATGACCAAGGCGCTGGACTACTTCGATCCAGCCGGTGAACAGGGTGACAACCTGGCCGCGGCCCTGGCACCGGCTCGCTGCAACTACCTGGTGGTTTCCTTTACCACTGACTGGCGTTTTTCACCAGAGCGCTCACGTGAGCTGGTGGATGGTTTGATCGCCGCTGGCAAGCCGGTCAGTTATGCCGAAATTGACGCACCACAGGGGCACGACGCCTTCCTGATTCCGATTCCGCGCTACATGGAGGTGTTCGGTGGCTACATGAACCGCATCGCCAACAGTCTGACACCGGCCGAAGGAGAACTGAATGCGCGCTGATCTGGAAATTATTGACGAGTGGATTCAGCCCGGCTCACGGGTGCTTGACCTGGGCTGCGGTGATGGTGAGCTGCTGGCGCACCTCGTGCAGCACAAACAGGTCAGTGGCTACGGCCTTGAGATCGACCACGACAATCTGACCACCTGTGTCGAGCGCGGCGTCAGCGTGATCGAGAAGGATATCGACGATGGCCTGACCAGCATTCGCAACAACAGTTTCGACTACGTAATCATGACCCAGGCATTGCAGAGCATGCACCGCCCGGATCTCATCATCGACGAGATGCTGCGTATAGGACGCGAGTGCATTGTAACCTTCCCCAACTTTGCACACTGGCGTGCGCGTGGCTATCTTACCTTCAGGGGCAAGATGCCGGTTTCAAAGTTTCTGCCCTACACTTGGTACAACACACCGAACATTCATTTCTGTACTTTCAAGGATTTCGAGCAACTGTGTGTTGACCGCAATATCGAAATCCTGGAGCGGACCGTGGTTGACCACGCCCATCGCCATCGCTGGTGGATCAAGCTGTGGCCCAACATGCTGGGCGAAATCGCCATCTACCGCATTACCCGCTGACAGGAGGCCTGACATGAACCTGATTACCACCCACCTGACCCGGCTGCTATTGAGCAGCACACTGCTGCTGAGCACGACGGCTCTGGCGGAACAGATGATCTCTGATGGCCGTTATGAAATTCATTACAACGCCTTCAACTCCAGCTTCATCACCCCTGAAGTGGCGCAGCTCAACAATATTACCCGAAGCAAATACCGCGCTTTGGTGAATGTGTCGGTACTGAAGTTTGAGGAGGATGGCAGCAAGACACCGGTCACCGCTATCGTGAACGGGCAGGCCGCCAATCTACTGGGGCAGGCTCAACAGATGGAATTTCAGAAGATCGACGAAGGCAATGCGCTGTATTACATCGGCAGTTTCCGCTTTACTGAGGAAGAGCGTCTCAAAATCAGCCTGGAAGTACAGCCTGATCCGAATGAGTCTCCCTACAATATTGAATTTGAACAGACCTTTTACACGGATTGAATGAGTACATGATCAACAAAATCGTGCTGGCCAGCGGTAATCGCGGCAAGTTGAAAGAGTTCAACGAAATCTTTGCACCGCTGCAGATCGACGTAATGCCCCAGTCCGACTTTGCGGTGCAGGATGCCGATGAGACAGGCCTCAGTTTCGTAGAGAACGCCATCATCAAGGCACGACATGCCGCTCGGGTTACCGGCCTGCCGGCACTCTCTGATGACTCAGGGCTGGAAGTGGATGCGCTGAATGGTGCACCGGGTATCTACTCGGCGCGCTACGCCGGCGCCGGCTGCGGCGATGACGAGAACAACCGTAAGCTGCTGCAGGCGCTTGAACAAGTGCCCGCCGAGCAGCGCAGTGCCCGCTTCCAATGCGTGCTGGTGTTCATGCGTCACGCAGAGGACCCGACCCCTCTGATCTGTCAGGGAAGCTGGGAAGGTGTCATTCTGGATACTCCACGCGGTCATAATGGTTTCGGCTATGACCCGCTGTTTTTCGTTCCCGAACTCAACTGCGCCAGCGCCGAGCTCAGCTCGGAGCAGAAACAGAAATACAGCCACCGCGGCAAAGCGGTGCGCCAGTTCATCGAACAGATCGGCCCCTGGCTCAAGCACGCATGAGCCTGCCGCCTCTGTCTCTCTACATACACATCCCCTGGTGTGTACGCAAATGTCCCTATTGTGATTTCAACTCCCATGCCGCTCCAGAGCAGCTGCCGGAAGACACCTATGTACAGGCCCTGATGGATGATCTGGACATCGAACTGTCGCTGATACAGGGGCGACCCTTGCAGTCCATCTTCATCGGTGGCGGTACACCCAGCCTGTTCAGCGCACAGGCCATCGGACAGATCCTGCAGGGTGTTGCTGCCCGAACACCGTTTGCCGACGATATAGAGATCACTCTGGAAGCCAACCCCGGCACCTTTGAACTGGCCCGCTTTGAAGGTTTCCGGAACGCTGGCGTCAACCGCCTTTCCATCGGTGTGCAAAGCTTCAATGCCGAGCACCTGCAGCGCCTCGGACGCATTCACAATCCGGTCGAGGCCCTTGCCGCGGCCCGTGCCGCAGTGGAAATTTTTCCGCGGGTCAATCTGGATTTGATGCATGGACTACCGGAGCAGACACCGGCCGAAGCCATGGATGATCTGCAGCAGGCACTGGAGATTAACCCCGGTCACCTGTCCTGGTATCAGCTGACCATCGAACCCAATACCGAGTTTCACGCCCGCCCACCGAGTCTGCCACTGGATGAAGCGCTGTGGGATATTCAGGAGCAGGGGCAGGCACTACTGGAAAAGACCGGCTACCGGCAGTATGAGATCTCAGCCTACGCTCGGCCTGGACAGCAGGCTCGACACAACCTGAATTACTGGCAGTTTGGTGACTACATCGGTATCGGTGCGGGAGCCCACGGAAAAATCAGCCGTTTCGATGCCACGGGCCAGCTGCAGATTCAACGCCGCCACAAGCAGCGACAGCCCAAGGCCTATCTCGACCTGGCACGCCGTCTGGCGGGCAACGAGCCCATTGCACTGGAGGACCGCCCCTTCGAGTTTATGCTCAATGCCCTGCGTTTGAGCGAAGGAGTATCTTCAGACTTGTTCAAAACACGAACAGGCGTTAGCCTGTCTTCAGTTGAGACCCTGTTACAGCAGGCCCGGCAACGCGAACTTCTGATCAATGACACAACCCGGCTGGCACCAACCCCCCTGGGACGCCTGTTCCTGAATGACCTGCTGTCCCTGTTTCTGAACTGAGGATTGCGTTAATACACTGCCCCCTGCGTTAGTCCTGTCACCTGACACTGGAAATCCGCGCATATGACCATAAAAAAGAAATTGGGCACCCTGATCGCACTCATACTGATTGGCTTTATCGGCATGGGCGCGATCATTTTCCACACATTGGGGCAATACCGTGACCTTGTACTGATCAGTGAGACCCTGGCCCATGTGGAGGCTCGCAAACAGGATCTGCGACGCTACGAGAAGGATTTTCTAGCACGACACGACGCACGCTATCTTGAGCACTTCAGCAACACCTACAGTGAGTTCAAAACCCAACTGAGTCAGTTGAGACAATTGCTGCCAGAACCGGACCTGCAGGATAAACTCGATACACTCGCCAATCGCATGCAGATTTACGACCGCTCTTTCGCCGCTGTCAGCGAGCTGCGAACCGAAATAGGACTGGACGAAAAATCCGGCCTTCTCGGTCAGCTTCGGGGGGCAATTCATGCTGTTGAAGATGAAATCCGATCAGCTGACAACAGCGAACTGCTGAGCACCCTGCTGATGCTGCGTCGCCATGAGAAGGACTTTCTTCTGCGTCTGGACACCAAATATCTTGATCGTTTCCTGAAAGAAATCTCTCTGTTCAACCAACAGATCGATCGGCTAATGCCGCCGTCTCAGCGTGCTTCCATGGAACCACTATTGGTGCAGTACCGTGACCAGTTTCAGCGTCTGGTCGATGCCTACGTCCAGCTGGGCTTGACCGTAGATAGTGGCCTGATGGGCCAGATGCGCCAGGCGGTCAAAAGCACCGATGAGCTGCAGATCAAACTTGAAGAGCATCTCAACCATCGTATGGAGCGTGAACAGCAACGCTTGATGACCACCGCATTGATTGCCATGGCACTGGCCATCCTGGCGACAGTGATTCCGGCGCTAATGTTGGGGCGCAGCATCCTGCGTCCCATCAATACGTTGGCCGCCACGATGAAGCGGGCCAGTGACGAGCACGACCTGACATTGAGAATAGCCTCCGATGGCAAGGACGAAGTCGGTCGGATGGCGCAGGATTTCAACAGCATGATGGACAGCTTCCGCGCACTGATCGCACGGGTCGCCGGAACCTCTGGGCAACTGGCCACGGCGGCCGAACAACTGTCCGCGACAACCCGGGACACCTCGACAGGACTTAACCAGCAGCAGGCACAGGTACTGCAGGTTGCCGCCGCCGTACAGGAAATGGAAAGCTCCATGCAGGAGATAGCCGGCAACACCGAAAACACGGCTGCAACCGCCTCGCGGGCACAACAGGATGCCAGCGACAGTGCCACCCGTGTGCGCGGCAACATCAGTGCCCTGCAACTGATGGCCGAAAAGGCACGTGAAACCGCAGGCGTCGTCGATCAGCTGCGCTGCGAAAGCGACAGCATCGGCACCATGCTGGATGTGATCAAGGATATTGCCGAGCAGACCAACCTGCTGGCGCTGAACGCCTCCATTGAGGCAGCGCGGGCCGGTGAGCAGGGCCGTGGCTTTGCAGTCGTTGCCGATGAGGTGCGCACCCTTGCATCCCGCTCACAGCAGTCTGCCGCTGACATTGAGAGGCGCATTCGCAGCCTGCAGGAGCAGACCCACAACGTCAGCCAGTTAATGCAGGAAAGCGTCAGCAACAGTGAGCAGAGTGCAGCAGAAGCCAGTGCCACCATTGACGCCCTGGATACCATCATTACGGGCGCTGCCAGCATCGTCGACATGACCACTCAAGTGGCATCGGCCACCGAGGAGCAGGCCGCGGTGGCTGCCGAGATCACACGCAACATTGAGCATATCCGCGGCATTATGGCGACCGCAAATGACCAGGTGGGGCAGAATGCGGATGCCAGCCACATGGTGGCTGAGCAAGCCAGCGAGCTGCAGACGGCTGTTTCCCGTTTCCGTACCTGAACGGTGTCAGAGCGTCACTCGGCTCTCGCCCTGTGACGCAAGCCGCTGCACCTCAAAGGGAATCTTCGACAGACAGCTGACACACGCATCCGCACGAACCGGCTGTGGCCAGTTTTGCCCTGGCAGATTCACCCAAATTGTCCACATGCCTACCTGCCGAGCCGCCTGCACATCATTGATCGGGTGATCACCCACATGTACCACCTGCTCCGGCCGCAACCCGGTATGTTCCAGCGCTTTCTCGAACATGCCTGGGTGCGGCTTGGCCGAACCGACCCCGTCGGCGTTGTACTGGAAATCAAACAGGCTGCCGATCAGTGTCTGGCCTACATCGGCATTACCGTTGCTCAGCGCACCGATCACATAACCATCCCGGCGCAGCTGCTCCAGCATCGCCTGGGCGTGCTCAAACAGTTCAACCTGATGGCGGGCACGGATAAACACATCAAAGGCCGCTGCCGCCATCTGCCGAGCCTGATCATCAGAATAACCGGCACTCAGGCACCCCTGTTCCAGCAGGCGCAGGCGCACCTGAGTCATGCTGTGCGCAATATCCGGCTCCTGCTGCAGCAATCGCTGACGCATGGCCGAACCTTCGGCCAGATCGGCCAGCACATGGTTTTGAGTAAACAGCGGCGCATTCTGTTCCAGCCAATCCCAGAGCTCACGGTTTGCCTGATGGATCACCGGGTCGACCGCCCAGAGGGTATCGTCCAGGTCGAAGGTTACGCACTTAATCATCCGTTTTCTGCCTTGCCCGCGGGTGGGCCTGTTCGTAGACCTCCATCAGATGCTGGAAGTCGAGATGAGTGTAGATCTGGGTGGTGCTGATATTGGCATGCCCGAGCAGCTCCTGCACCGCACGCAGGTCACCGCTGGATTCCAGCAGGTGACTGGCAAAACTGTGACGCAGACGGTGCGGATAGACCCGCCCCTGCGTGCCCTGTTGTTCACCGCGCTTGCGCAGGCGTTGCTCTACCGCACGTGTAGTCAAGCGCTTGCCTCGCTGGCCTGTAAACAGTGCCGTTTCATCCGGCGCGGCCAGCCCCTGCCTCACCCCCAGCCATTGGCGTATCGCCTGTACCGCCAATCGACCAATCGGAAGCTGGCGCATCTTGTTACCCTTGCCCGTTACCACAAGGCTGGCATCAGCCAAATCGATATCGCGCATGTTCAGGCTAACCAGTTCAGATACACGCAAGCCGGACGAATAGATCAATTCCATCATGGCTCGATCGCGAATATCCAGCGGTTCGTCCCCTTCCACCTCCAGCAGTGCCGATACCTGTTCGGTATCCAGTGTCTGCGGCAGACGACGTCCTGCCCGAGGGGCCTGCACAGCCAGTGCCGGATTACTCTGTACCCAACCTTCACGCGCCAGAAAACGGTAGAAGCTGCGGGTTGCCGACAGCAGTCGCTGCAGGCTGCGGCCTGACAGTCCCTGACCATGCAATCCTGCAATGGCGCGGCGCAGCACCGGCTCGGTCAGCTGGTCCCAGCACTCGTGGTGGGTGCGGCTCAGCTCGGCATGGAGGGTTTCAAGGTCGCGACGGTAATTCTTGAGGGTGTGCGGGGAGAGCTGACGCTCCACCCGCAGGTAGTGCAGAAAGGTATCGGGCCAGTCATGTACGCCCGGAGCCGCCATGTCAGCCCCGCTGTTCCTGAAGAATGCGGAAAATGATGCGGCTGAGGACCTCCCCCACATAACTCAGAAACAGGGTACCCTGACTGCTCTGGAAGTAATTGGGATCATAACTTCCGATCGCCAGCAGGCCGAGGGTATCACCCTTAACCAGCGGTACCACTGCCGCAGACTGTACCTTGACCGCGCGGTCCTGAAACAGGAAACGGTTCATCGCCTCCGACAGCTGACCGCAGCTGGGCAGATTGGTCTCGATCAGCGGCTGCACCAGCGAGTCTTCGGCTCGTGCCAGGGTACGGATGCTGTTGCTCTCCAGCGAACGCTCACTGAACAGCAGCAGTGCGGTTTCATCACCATAGAAATCGTGGCACAGACTCTCTTCAACCGCCACAGCCACATCATCCAGGGTCCAGGCCTCCAGCAGCGCCAGCACCATGCGCTTGGTCTTCTCGAACTGCACATCATTGTGACGTGCGGCATCGATCATATCGGCAAGATGACCGTGCAACAGCTGGTTGCGCTCACGCAGCAACGAGGTCTGGCGTTCCACCAGAGACACCGTCGTCCCACGCTGATGCGGGACATAGAGCTTTTCCAGCAGCCAGGTGTGTTCGGTAAAGAAATCCGGATGACTCGCCAGATAGTCAGCGACCTGTTCGGCGCTCAGCGTGGGTGCCTCCAGCACATTGCTTGCATCATTCATAAGTAGATCTGTCCTTCGTAAACGGTTGCTGCCGGGCCGGTCATGCGCAATGACGAGCCTTCACCCGGCCAGTGGATGCGAAGCTCACCACCAGGCAGGTGTACCAATACCTCTTCATCGAGCAGCCCACGCAAACGCCCAGCCACCACAGCGGCACAGGCCCCCGTACCACAGGCCAATGTTTCCCCGGCGCCACGCTCATACACGCGCAGGCGAATCTCGCCCCGATTGATCACCTGCATGAAACCGATATTGGCCTTTTTCGGGAACCGCGGATGGGCTTCAAGTGCCGGCCCCAGCGTTTCCACCGCCGCCGTATCCACATCATCCACCAACAGCACACCATGGGGGTTCCCCATGGAGATAACGCTCAACTCAATCGTCTCGCCATCAACCTCAACTGGATAGACGACTGCCTGCTGCTCGGCGCTGAACGGCACCTCGGCGGGACGCAGCTCGGGTACACCCATGTCCACATCCACCTGACGGTCAGGCAGCAGATACAGAATGGCCTGACCGCGAGCCGTCTCCACATGGATTTCGTCCTTCACGGTGAGCCGACGCTCGCGCACGAAACGGCCGAAACAACGAGCGCCGTTACCGCAGTGTTCCACCTCGGAACCGTCTGCATTGTAAATGCGGTAACGGAAGTCCATGTCCGGTCGGCTTGGCGGCTCCACCAGCAGCAGCTGATCGAAGCCGATGCCGGTATGGCGATCGGCGAGTTTGCGCACGATTTTGGGTGTCAGACGAACCCGCTGTGACAGCGCATCGATCACCATGAAATCGTTACCCAAGCCGTGCATTTTGGTAAAGCGAACCAGCATGATGCTTAGACTCCGTCAGGCTTCAGGCAACAGCTGTTCGCCGCGCATCAGATCATTAAGCGTTTCGCGCGCACGGACCAGGCAGGCCTGATTGTCATCCACCATCACCTCCGCCGGGCGCGGACGCGTATTGTAGTTGGACGCCATCACAAAACCGTAGGCGCCCGCGGAACATACCGCCAAAAGATCACCTGGCTGCAGGTTCAGCTGACGATCCTTGCCGAGGAAGTCACCGGTTTCACACACGGGGCCCACCAGATCCCAGTGCTTGCTTTCGCCCTCTTCACGCAGCTCGACCGGAATGATCTCCTGATAGGCACCGTACAGAGACGGGCGGATCAGGTCATTCATGGCACCATCAATGATGGCAAAATTCTTGTCACCGGTTTGCTTGAGGAATTCGACCCGTGTCAGCATGACACCAGCATTGGCAGCGATGGAACGACCCGGTTCGAAGATCAGTTTGTAATCACGCCCTGCAAGCTTTTGCAGTATTGCAGCAATGTATTCACCCGGTGCCGGCGGTGTTTCATTGGTATAGCAAACCCCAAGCCCGCCCCCAAGATCCAGATGGTGGATATGAATTCCTTCCTTCGCCAATGTATCCAGCAGCGCCAACAGACGATCGATGGCATCAAGGAAGGGGCTGACGTCAGTCAGCTGGCTGCCGATGTGGCAATCCATACCCACCACATCCACATACTCCAGCGCCGCAGCGCGGCGATAGACATCAGCGGCCGTATCGATATCGATGCCAAACTTGTTCTCTTTCAGCCCCGTCGATATGTAGGGATGTGTGCCCGCATCCACATCCGGATTGACGCGGAAGGAGACCGATGCCTTGACGCCCATCTCCCCGGCGACCGCATTGACGCGATCCAGCTCGGCATCGGACTCGATGTTGAAGCAGAGAATACCCACTTCAAGCGCGCGGCGAATTTCGGCCGGCTGCTTGCCGACACCTGAGAACACCACCTTGCGCGGATCGCCGCCGGCACGCAGCACGCGCTCCAGCTCGCCGGCGGAGACGATATCGAAACCGGCACCCAGACGCGCCAGTACGTTCAGCACCGCCAGGTTGGAGTTGGCCTTGACGGCGTAGCACACCAGCGCATCACGCCCCTCAAGTGCCTGGGCGTAATCCAGATAGGCCCGCTCCAGCGCATCGCGGGAGTAAACGTAGGTCGGGGTACCGAACTCTTCAGCGATGCGGCTCAGAGCCACTTCTTCGGCGTGCAGGCGGCCGTTGCGGTATTCAAAGTTATCCATGGACACTCTCGTTGTGACTGATGTGGTGAGCCGCCGTCTCGTCCGGCAGATAGAGCGGGCCCTTCTGACCACAGCCCGACAGCAGCAGAGCGCCCAGCAGGAGTGCGGGCCAGCAGCGTTTCAGCATCATCAATCCCTTTTTAATCGGTTGACCACCCACCAAGGGCAGTGTTTAACCGGCAATTATACCCTTAGCCACGGGGGCTGAGTACCGCTGCAGGCTGAGTTATACTCATCGCCCATACATACCTGCAGAGAGTGACCCGATGACCGAATCCGAATTCATGAGCCGAGTGGATGCAACACTGGAACGGATCGAAGAGATCCTGGACGACGCCGAGAGCGATCTGGATTATGAAAGCCAGGGCGGCATGATGACGGTGAAATGCGAAAACGGCAGCCAGATCATCTTTACCCGCCAGCCACCGGTGAAGCAACTCTGGGTTGCCACCCGCAACGGCGGCTTCCATTTTGACCATGATGGCGAACAGTGGCTGCGCGATACCGATGGCGCGACTCTGGCCGAGGTGCTGGCGGGCGCCTTTGCCGAACAGGCAGGTGAAAGCTTCGATTTTAAGGGCGTCTGATTTCAGTGAAGTCGGATTTGCTTGGGGGGAGTGAAACGGGGGCAGCCCCGGCAACAGTGCCCCTCTCGATTCAACGGGTCACTGCCCTTCAGCCCTGACTGAGCAGGCGTGATACCGCCTGCTCCTGCCGATCCAGCGCGCCTCGATTGGCGGCGACAAAGGCCGCTGCCTGCTGCCCCGCTTCACGCCGCCGATCCACGCCTTCAAGCCAGATCGATAACTGCGCCTGCAGCCCGGCAGCATCGGCAACCCGCACCAGCCCACCTGCTTCCTTCAGCGCATCGGTAATGCTCTGGAAGTTGAAACAGTCCGGTCCCATCACCACCGGCAGCCCCAGTGCCGCCGGCTCCAGCGGATTATGCCCGCCGGTACCGCTGAAGCTGCCGCCGACGAAGGCGATATCCGCCGCCGCGTAGAACAGCATCAGCTCACCCATGCTGTCACCCAGATACAATTCGGTGTGTTCGTCTGGCCGATCGCCACGGCTGCGACGTACCAGCCTGTCGCTGTAGCCACGGCATAATTCCGCCACAGCATCGAAGCGTTCCGGGTGACGAGGCACCAGGATCAGCGCCAGCTCGGGATGCACCGCCTTGAGTTGCTGCCAGGCCTGCAGCAGAATCTCATCCTCGCCCTGATGAGTACTGGCCGCGATCAGCACAGGGCGCTCAAGCCCCAGCCGTTCCCGCAACGTGCGCCCCGACGTAACTTGCCCGGCATCCGGCTGCAGATCGAACTTGATACTGCCGGTCACTTCGACCCGCTCAGGTGGCATGCCCAGTGTCAGGAAACGATCCGCATCCGCCTGCCCCTGTGCGGCGATCAGGCTCAGCTGCTGCAGCATCGGTTTTGTCAGAGCTGAAAAGCGCTGATAGCCGCGCGCCGAACGCTCCGACAGCCGCGCATTGGCCAGCAGCACCGGCACCTCGGCGCGGGCACATTGGTTGATCAGATTGGGCCAGAGTTCGGTTTCAACAATGATGCACAGCTCGGGATGGGTTCGACGCAAAAAAGCCCGCAGCGCCAGCGGCAGATCCCAGGGACAGAAGCGCTGTTCAACTCGATCACCGAACAGCGTGCGCACCTGAGCCGCACCGGTGGGTGTCATATTGGTGATCAACAACCGATGCTGTGGATAACGCGCCAGCAGGCGGTTCACCAGGGGCGCAATCGCCACCGTTTCACCCACTGATACGGCGTGGATCCAGATCACCGGCTGGCCGACGGCAGGCCCAAGCCCCAGACGCTGAGACCAGTTTTGCCGATACCCGGGTGCCTTGCGACCACGCCACCAGAGGCGCAGCAGCAGGATGGGCAGCAGCAGGTAGAACAGGAGAGTGTAGAGCTGTCGCATAGGCGCCGATACATGGTTGAATAAAGCCTGCAGTGTAACACTGCCGGAGCATACAGCCGAACGCTGGAACCCCCGGCGCATATCGGGGACAATGCAGGCAACTGCCACCGTTCAGCGGATCTGAATATGGATAACACTCAACATCTGCCCGAGGCCGACTCTCGGCCGAAGCGACCAAGTCTGACCTGCATACTGCCGGCCTTCAATGAGGCGGAAAACCTGCGTCACTTGATCCCGGAGTTGAGCCAGTACCTGCAGAAATTCTCCGATGAGATTGAGCTGCTGGTGGTCGATGATGGCAGCCAGGATAATACTGCAGCCCTGGTCAGTGCCCTGACCCATGAATATCCCGTCACGCTGCTGCAGCTGTCACGCAATTTCGGCAAGGAAGCGGCGCTCAGTGCAGGGATCGACCATGCTGATGGTGACGTTGTGTTGCTTATGGACTCCGATGGTCAGCATCCGCTTGCCGTGGTGGATCAGTTTTTTCATCACTGGCACCGGGGCTGGGACATGGTCTATGGCGTGCGTGAAGACCGCTCGGACGAGTCCCATGCCAAGCGTCATCTGACCAATCTGTTTTACAAAATCCTCAGCCGCAGTGCCGAGATCGACATCCACCCGGATGCCGGTGATTTTCGCCTGCTCGATCGCAAGGTGGTGCAGGCATTGCGCCAACTGCCTGAGCGCTCGCGCATGATGAAGGGGTTGTATGCCTGGGTCGGCTTTCCCAGCAAGGCGGTGACCTTTCAAGTCGCACCGCGCATGGGTGGCAGCACCAACTTCCGCCTGCGCCACTTGTCGTCCCTGGCCCTGACCGGCTTCACCAGCTTCAGCAGTGCGCCACTGCGCATCTGGATGCTGATCGGGGCCGGAGTCTCAGTGCTGTCAGTCTTGTATGCGTTCATTATCGTGCTGCGCACACTGATTTTCGGTTCAGACGTACCCGGCTGGCCCACCATCGCGGCAGGAATCGCTTTTCTTGGCGGTATTCAGCTGTTTTCGGTGGGGATTCTGGGCGAGTACATTGCCCGCATCTTCTCTGAAGTGAAGGCGCGTCCGCTGTATCTGGTTGGGCGTCAGGTTTCCTTCCGCGATCGTGCCGAAACTCGGGATAACAGCGATGACGCGTGAAGCCCTGAGTTTTATCGCGGTCGGGGTCAGTGCCCTGCTGGTACACTGGTTGGTAGTAATTGCACTGGTCCCTCTGGCCGGACTGCACCCGCTGATCGCCAACGTGATCGCCTTTCTGGTGGCGTTCAATGTCAGCTACTTTGGCCATCGCCACCTGACCTTTCGCGCAAGTGACCGCTCACACCGCCAGACACTGCCGCGCTTTGCAGCTGTCGCGGCCAGCAGCTTTCTGGTGAATGAGGCGATGTACTGGGCGCTGCTGACTCTTACCCCAATGCGCTACGATATCGCCATGCTGCTGGTACTGGGCACGGTGGCCGTGCTGACCTATCTGCTGGGCAAGTTCTGGGCGTTCGCATGACTCGATCACTTGTGCTGTGTGCCGATGATTTCGGCCTGGCTGACGGCATCAATCGTGCCATTCTGGAGCTGATCGACCTTGGTCGCCTGTCGGCCACCAGCTGCATGACCACCATGCCAGCCTGGACAGAAGGCGCCGCTGCCGCTTTGATTGCACGACATGACCGCGCCGCGCTGGGCCTGCACTTCAATCTCACCGAAGGCGATAATGCCACTCCTCTGGGGAAGCTGATGCAGCAAAGCCTGCTGGGGCAGCTGGATACCGGACGGGTACAGCAGGCATTAAACCGGCAACTGGACCGTTTCGAGGCGTTAACCGGACTGCCACCGGACTTTGTCGACGGCCACCAGCACATTCAGATGTTTCCGGGCATTCGCGATATTGTGCTGCAGACGCTGCAGCAGCGTTATCAACAGCAGCGCCCCTGGGTTCGGGTATCAAACCCTGCAATCAGCGGTCATGATGCCAGTTTCAAGGCTGTGGTACTGCGGCTGATGGGGCTGGGGTTTGAGCGGCAGCGACGACAGCACGCCGTTGCCGGCAATCGAAGTTTCGCAGGCATGTACTCTCTGCAACCGGACGCCGGTTTTGAACGCATGCTGCAACACTGGCTGAAAACGCTACCCGAAGGTGCGTTGATCATGTGCCACCCGGGGCACACCGATGGCCAATCCGGACTGGCCCGTGCACGGCAACAGGAATACGACTGGCTCGCCGGTGATGCCTTCGGCGCCGCCCTGCAACAGAGTCAGCGCTCACTTACGGTGAAACCTGCACTGGATTGAACCGTTGTTTACTGGCTGGAAACGTCTATCGGCTGCAATCGGCTTGCGGCAACCACAGTCGCCAACTGATCGACAACGGCGCCCGATCAGGCAAACGTGGCCAGGGCAGACTGAATTCACCTTCGGAATCCCATTGCCCCGCTTCCGGCAGCGCTGACTGCCAGCGGCTGTCTTTCGTTTCCCAGATCAGCAACCCGCCCTGCCGTTGTACGCGTGCCAGATCCGCCCAGGGCGCAAGTGCCAGATCCGCATCCGGAATGGCCGAGGCACGCGGGCTCAGATTGATCGCCACTGTCTCTGCCAGCCAGTAGTCACCGGCCACCAGCTGCAGCGGACAGTCGGTATGCTGCTGCCACTGCTGCTGCAGCGAACCGGACAGCGCTTGATCCGGCCAGCCGGTGCGAGACGGCTTGTCACGGATCTGATCCTTGAAGCCCACAAAGAGCAGCATCAATACGCTCAGCAGCAGCAGGAAAATGGCAAATGCCCACAGCAGGCGCTTCCAGCGCTGGCGCAGCACCTCCAGCGGAATTATCGATGCCAGTATCAGACCGGACAGGTTCCACATGGGCGCGCCCCACATGTCACGGGTGCCAGCCCCTGTGATCATGGCTCCCAGCGCCGTCAGCAGTGCCGGCATCAGCCCGATCCAGAACAGAAAGGCGGCGCCTTCAACGGGACGCTGCCAGCAACTCCGGCGCCAGAAGCCCGCCATCAATAGCAAGAGCAGCAACGGCAGATGGTCTACAAGCTGTACCAGCAGGAACTTCAGCGGCCCCAGCCAGCGGGATTCGGTGGCAGACGCTGCAGCCGAGCGTGCCGCCGCATAGCTGAGCGGCAGAAAATCATGCGCCACCAGCCAGAGCAGGTGCGGCAAAAAAACCAGCCCCATTACCAGCACACCGAGCCAGAGCTGCGGCTTCAGCAGCTTCTTCCTCAGCGGTGGATGTACAACCAGCCACAGGAACATGGGCGCCAGCAGCATGATGTAGGAATACTTGGTGAGCAGACCAAGCCCGGACACCAACCCGAGCAGCAGCCAGTTCAGCCAGCGATCCTGGCTGATGGCGCGGTGAAAAAACAACACTGCCGCCGCCCAGATCGGCATCTGTGCCACATTGTGGTTGAATTCGATGGTGGGCCAGGTAAAGAAATACACGCCCAGCAGCGCCAACACGCCAAAGGCCGCACGTTCCCGATCCAGGGTGCGGCAGCCAAGATGCCAGACACAGAGCAGAGTCAGGCCGATGCACAGCTGACTCAGCAGAAAGGGACCAACATCACCCAGGGCGCGCTCAAACAGGTACAGAATCCAGGCCGGAAGCGGCGGATGCTTGTAATAGCCCCACTGCCACTCCTGCCCCCAGTAGACACCCTCCACCACATCGAGCGGCAGACTCTCAACCAGCAAACCCGGCAGCAGTGCCCAGCTGATCAACTGCAGTGCAAGCAGCCACAGCAGCCCGCGGTAACAGATCGACTGCGCGGTTTTCATGCCTGCTACTCCGTATCGGTCTGCAGAATATGG
The DNA here is from genome assembly GCF_041155135.1 of Marinobacterium sp. BA1. Classification (NCBI taxonomy): domain Bacteria; kingdom Pseudomonadati; phylum Pseudomonadota; class Gammaproteobacteria; order Oceanospirillales; family Oceanospirillaceae; genus Marinobacterium; species Marinobacterium sp. BA1. The sequence goes on along the minus strand of NZ_BAAFHC010000001.1, from coordinate 3,211,486 downwards.
AACTTGGAATAGGCCCCCTGCTGCTCCAGCAGTTCGGAGTGAGAACCCTGTTCAATGATGCGACCGTCCTCCATCACCACGATGATGTCGGCTTTTTCAATGGTGGACAGGCGGTGTGCTATCACCAGCGTGGTTCGACCACGCATCACCTCTTCCAGTGCATCCTGAATGTGCCGCTCAGACTCACTGTCCAGCGCCGATGTCGCCTCATCCAGGATCAAAATCGGGGCATCCTTCAAAATGGCGCGGGCGATGGCGATACGCTGACGTTGACCGCCGGAGAGCAACACACCATTTTCACCCACTCGGGTATGAATTCCCTGCGGCAGACGTTCGACAAACTCGGTTACGTGAGCAGCTTCTGCCGCCGCCAGAATGGCAGTCTCACTGGCACCGGCCATGGCGCCATAGGCAATATTTTCGGCGATAGTGCCGTTGAACAGCACCACATTCTGGTTCACCAGTGATATCTGGCTACGCAGGCTATCCAGCGTAAACGATTCCAGTGGCTCGCCATTGACCAGCAACTCACCCGTCCAGCCATCATTGAAACGTGGCAACAGGCTGGCCATCGTGGTCTTGCCGCTGCCGGAACGCCCCACCAGAGCAACACTTTTCCCCTGCGGCAGGCTCAGGCAAATATCCTGCAGCACCTCCTTGTCCGTGCCGGGATAGGCAAAATGCAGGTGGCGGAATTCGATATCCCCGATCCGCTCCAGCGTGCGGCTGCCACTGTCCTGTTCAACCGGCTCATCCAGCACTTCAAACAGACTTTCTGCTGCGGCGATCCCCTTCTGCACGATAGACGTGATATCGGTAAGCAGGCGCAGCGGTTTGGTGATCATGCCGGCTGCGGTCAGAAACGCCACAAAGCCACCGGTGCTCATGCTGCCCATCACATCCGGGTGCATCGCCAGAAACAGCAGCGCCGACAGAGCCAGCGCGACCAACAACTGAATAATCGGAGTATTGAGCGACTGGGTCACCACCAACTTCATGAACTGACGCTTGTTGTGCAGGCTGGCCTGCTCAAAGCGCCCCCGCTCGGCTTCGGCACCACCAAAGATGCGCACCACCTGATAGCCCTTGATCGATTCGGAGGCCGACTCGGTGATATCACCCACCGATTTCTGAATGCGGCGGCTTAACTTGCGCATCCGCTTGGCGGCCATGGATACCACCAGCCCGATCAATGGCCCGGCGGCGATGAAGATCAGGGTCAACTTCCAGTTGAGGTAAAACATGTAGCCCAACAGCCCTGCAACCGTAAGGCCTTCACGGAACAGAACCTTGATTGCATTGGTTACGGCCTCAGTTACCTGCTCGACGTTGTAGGTCAGTTTTGCCAACAGTTCACCACTGGATTTGTGGCTGTAGTAATGAGAAGGCAGCAACAACAGGCGTTCGAAAACTTGGGTACGCAGGCGATGGATCACCTCCCGCCCTACATAAGCGATGCTGTAGTTGCCAATAAAGGCCCCCAAGCCTCGCAGAATGAAAATCCCCATCACGGCAGCGGCCAGGAACCAGCGCTGGTCATAGTCATTGCGCTGTACTGTATCGACCACCATTTCAAGCCATTTGGCTGAGAGCGCCTGGCCTGCACCATAGATGGCAAAACCGATAAAGCTGACCAAAAATATCAGCCAAAGCGGGCGCACATAGACCAGCAAGCGCTTGTACGTTTGCCAGGCGCTGTCTACTTCCGGATGACTTTCACTTTTCAAGGTCTGGTCAGACTGCATAGTACTCCCGATACCACTGCACAAATCGATTCACCCCCTCGTCAACAGACGTAGCCGGCTTGTAACCAACACTCTGCTGCAACTCACTGCTGTCGGCGAAGGTATCAGGCACATCACCCGGCTGAAGTGGCAACATTTCCTTGCGCGCTTTCTTGCCGGTGGCCGTCTCGATTGCAGCGATAAAATCACCCAACTTGACCGCATCACTGTTGCCGATGTTGTAGAGCCTGAAGGGTGCCTTGCTGGTGGCCGGATCAGGATGATCGCTGTCCCAGTCCGGGTTTGAACGGGCCGGTTGATCACTGGCGCGAACCACACCTTCAACGATGTCATCGATATAGGTGAAATCACGCGAGTGATTGCCGTTATTGAACACCTTGATCGGCTCGCCGGCCAGAATACGACTGGTAAACAGATGAGGCGCCATATCGGGGCGCCCCCAGGGGCCATATACCGTAAAAAAGCGCAGCCCCGTGGTGGGCAGGCCAAACAGGTGACTGTAACTGTGCGCCATCAACTCATTGGAGCGTTTGGTGGCCGCATAGAACTGTACCGGATGGTTAACGCCGTCATGTTCACTGAAAGGCATGTGGGTATTGGCACCATAGACACTGCTGGTGCTGGCATAGGTCAGATGCCCGACCTGATGCTGTCGGCACGCCTCCAGTACGTTTACAAAACCGACCAGATTGCTTTCCACATAGGCGTGAGGATTTTCAATTGAGTAGCGCACACCCGCCTGAGCGGCCAGGTGAATGACTCGGTCAAACCGGTGTTCGGCAAAACAGGATTCAACCGCATCACGATCTGCAAGATTGGCGCGGATAAACTGGTAGGTTGAGCCGGTATCTGCTGCCGTCTGCTCCAGACAGCTCAGGCGAGCCTCCTTCAGACCGGTGTCATAGTAGTCGTTGACGTTGTCAAAACCGACCACCTCATCACCACGCTGGAGCAGCTTCATCGCGGTATGGAAACCAATAAATCCGGCATTGCCGGTGACCAGTACTTTCATGGTATCGCCTCAGGAGTCGCTGCCAAACAGATCTCGTGTGAAAACCTTTGCTTCACAATCCTGAATCTCGTTCGCCAGCCGATTGGCCAGAATTACATCACTGATCTGTTTGAACTCGTTCAGATCACGAATCACGCGGGAGTTGAAGAAATAGTCTTCATCCAACACAGGCTCATATACCACCACTTCAATTCCCTTGGCCTTGATCCGTTTCATCACGCCTTGTATGGCAGAGGCTCGGAAGTTGTCCGAGCCGGATTTCATCACCAAACGATAGACTCCCACCACTTTCGGGTTACGCGCAATCACGGAGTTGGCGATAAAGTCCTTGCGGGTGGTATTTGAATCCACGATGGCGCGAATCAGGTTGTTGGGTACCTGATCATAGTTGGCCAACAACTGCTTGGTATCCTTGGGCAGACAGTAACCGCCGTAGCCAAAAGAAGGATTGTTATAGTGGTTACCAATACGTGGGTCGAGTCCAACACCTTCAATAATCTGTCGGGTACTCAGGCCATGCGACTGAGCGTAGCTGTCAAGCTCGTTGAAATAGGCAACACGCATCGCCAGATAGGTATTGGCAAAAAGTTTGATCGCTTCGGCTTCAGTGGAGTCAGTGAACAGAACCGACACATCCTGCTTCAGCGCGCCTTGCCTGAGCAGGCTTGCAAAGCGCTCGGCTCTCTCGGACTGTTCGCCCACGACGATGCGTGAAGGATACAGGTTGTCATACAACGCCTTGCCTTCGCGCAGGAACTCCGGCGAGAAAATCAGGTTGTGTGTGCCCAGACGCTGTGCCAGCTCACGGGTATAGCCCACCGGCACCGTGGACTTGATCACCATCACCGCCTGTGAGTTTATCGCCAGTACATCCTGCACCACGGCTTCAACACTGCGGGTGTTGAAGTAGTTGGTCTGTGGGTCGTAATCGGTGGGCGTGGCAATGATGACAAACTCGGCACCGGCATACGCCTCGTGCTTGTCCAGTGTTGCCCGCAATTGCAGCTTGCCGGAGGCCAGGTACTGGCTGATCTCGACATCCTCGATTGGCGACTCGCCTCGATTAAGCTGATCCACCTTATGACTCAGGATATCCAGCGCTACTACCTCGTTGTGCTGAGCCAGCAATACCGCATTGGAAAGCCCTACGTAGCCTGTGCCTGCAACTGCTATTTTCATCTATAACCTTTCAGCTATCGGGTCCGAAGATAAGTGGTGCATCATACCATGAGAAAATCGGGCAGGGATGTTACAGCCCGTATCGGTTTGCCGCTTGGGTGTCACCACTTTACAATCAGCCCTGTCATGACCTGCTGCAAGAGAGCCCGTGAGCCAACACACCGCACCTGACAAGCGCTTTATGAGCCCTCGATTCTGGCCTGCCCGAATCGGTATCGGTCTCTTATGGCTGCTTAACCGCCTGCCTTGGCGCTGGCAGATCCGTCTCGGCCGCGTATTGGGGCATATGCTTTTTTACATGAGCCCGCGCCGACGCCATGTGACAGAGGTCAACATCCGCCTGTGCTTTCCTGAGCTGAGCGACGTTGAACAAGCGAAACTGGTCCGCTCGGTGTTTGCCAACAACGGCATCGGCCTGTTCGAGACAGCCATGGCCTGGTGGACTCCACGGGAAAAGCTGAAGGGTCACTTTACACTCAAGGGGCAAGAGCACCTGGATGCTGCCTTGGCCAAGGGTAAGGGCGTTATTTTATTGGGCGCACATTTTTCGACCCTCGACCTGGGCGGACTTCTGTTTTCAGACTTTTACCCAGTCGATGCCATGTATCGCCGCCACAACAATCCACTACTGGAACGGATCATTACCCGTTGCCGCCAACGCTGTTTCGAGCTGGTGATTGAGCGCTCGGAGATTCGAACCGTCCTGAAGGCTCTGCGCAACAACCACATTGTCTGGTACGCACCTGATCAGGACTTTGGCAGTCACCAGTCGGTGTATGCACCCTTTTTCGGCGTTCCTGCAGCAACCATTACCGCAACCACACGCATGGTAAAGCTGAACAATTCACCGATTTTGATGCTGGCACAGCACCGCCTGCCAGACGACTCGGGCTACGAACTGGAACTGTTCCCTGCAATCGAGCCATTCCCGACCGGTGATGAAGAGATCGATGCAGCCCGGGTCAATGCCGAAATTGAGCGCGCCATCCGCAAGGACCCAGCGCAGTACATGTGGGTGCACCGTCGCTTCAAAACGCACCCACAGGGCAAGAATTACCTGTATCGCAGGCAGCCATAGTCAGCTCAGCAGCCACTCCAACGGGTCTGCCGTTTCTGGCGGCCTGGCCCCCGCCTGTTCTACAAACAGGCGATACCAGATCGCCAGCTGAATCAGCGCAGCAACAGGTTCTACCAGTTTCCTGTCCAGTTGTGGCAGTTTGGCAAGCAGGCCCTGCAGCTCCTTTCTATCCAGTATCTCGGCCAACAACGGGGACCCCATAAGCGCCTGCTCAAGCCTGACAGGGTCCAGTGATCTGACCCAGTCGGCAACCGGCACGGAAAAGCCTTTTTTGCGCCCTTGCTCAACCTGAGGAAGGTGTGCCTGAAGCCATTTGCGCGGCAGATATTTACCGGTTCGCCCACGCTGTCGTAACGACTGCGGCAGCGACAGTCCGAACAACACCAGTCGATGATCCAGAAAAGGCACCCTGCCTTCTACACCCTTGACCATCATCATCCGATCCGCCTTTACCAGCAGATCATCCGCCAGCCAGGTCGCGATATCGGTCGCCTGCATGCGTGTCAAACGATCAAGGCCTGCAAACCGTTTCCAGTTCTGGATAAAGGGCGCCCGCCAATGGCCAAACAGTCTTGCCTGCTGTGAAAGCTTGATCAGACCCAGTGCCTGCGGCCGGTTAAACCGGCCTTTGGTTCTAAAACCACCACTGCCAGGAGCCTTCAGCTGAGCTAACCATCGCTGAAACATGGGCATGCGATAACGACCGTAACCGGCAAACACTTCATCGCCACCTTCGCCGCTCAATACCACTTTGTGACTCTGCGAGGCTCTGTCAGCCAGTACCAGCGTTGGCAGCGACGCGAAGTCACCCATCAGCTCATCACTGGCCCAAATCGCATATACCAGTTGGTCAAACAGCCTGATCGGCTCTGATTTAACGTACTCAAGCTCAAGGCTACAGGCCTGAGCCACAGCACCTGCGGCCTCTGACTCGTCATGCACGGTTGTGCTGTTAAAGGCCAGACTCCAAGCTTTGGGCAGTTGTTTACCAAAACTGCAACGACTGAGCTCTGTAGCCAATATTGATGAATCAACACCTCCGGACAGAAAGAGCCCCACCGGCACATCGGAGCGCAGATGCTTTTGCAGCACATCCTGCAGCAGCTCATCAAAGGTCTCCAGGGCAGCCTGCTCGTCACCCTTGAATACCGGCTGTTCTTTAAGCGACTGTTCCAGCGACCACCAGATGCCTGTCTCAATATTTCCATCCGGCAAAACCTTGAGGAATCCACCCGGTGGTACACGGCAAATACCCTTGATCGCCGTTTCATCACCAGACGCAAAGTTGATCTGCAGGAATCGCCCTACCGCTTCCAGATTGGGCTGCAGTTTGTCCGGCAACACCCTGACCAACGCCTTGATTTCCGAAGCAAAAGCAATGCCGCCGGGCAATTCGCAGTAATAAAGCGGTTTGATACCGAAGCGGTCGCGTACCAGCAGCAGCTCACCGTTGCTGCGGTTATAATGCGCAAAGGCAAACATGCCTTCCAGCTGATGCGCAAAGTCTGCGTCGGGGCCTGAGTCCGATACAGACAGTGGCAAAATGGTTTCGCAGTCAGAGCCGGTATTGAATCTTTCACCCCGCCCCTGCAGCGACTGCCTCAGCTCCACATGGTTATAGATTTCCCCATTGGCGACCAGGACCCGCTGCCGGTCTTGTGAATACAGAGGCTGTTGTCCGTGTTCCAGATCGATAATTGAAAGTCGAGTATGGATGAGGGCGACCCCCTGCTCGGCAAACATGCCCTGCCCATCGGGTCCGCGATGAGACAGCGCAGCCGCCATCCGAGCAGGAAGTTCAGCATCAATGTCACGCCCTGGGGTGTAGATGCCGGCTATTCCGCACATCAGCGAGCCCCCGCCAAGAGCTGCTCATACAAGGCGTGATAGGCCGATACAATGGCCTCTTGGCCAAAACGCTGCTCCAACGTACAACGCCCGGCACTTATCATCGCGGCTTTCTGATCATCAGAGGCGGTCAGTACCTGCTGCATGGCGGCGGTCAGCGCCTCACAGGCATCGACCTCTGTCAGCACACCGTCAATGCCATCCGTCATCAGCTCCAACGCACCATCACTGCGTGTGGAAACAACGGGGACACCATGCGCCCAGCCCTCAAGAATCACATTACCCAGTGGCTCATGCCGTGAGGGGCAGACGAACAGGTCTGCCATGGCAAAAAAGGGAGCTGGATCCGACTGCCAGCCCAGAAAATGGATGCGGTTACTGGCCGTACTTTTGCTCGCCTGATCCTTGAGCTGATCGGCCAGAGGGCCATCCCCCGCCAGCAGCAACTGCACACGACGCCCACCGATCTCTTCCGGCAAGGCCGAAAAGGCATCCAGCAGCGTGTCAAAAGCCTTGTTGGTATGCAGCCGCCCAAGAGCAAAGATCACCAGGTCATCTTTCAGGTTTAACCGCATCTTCCACTGCTGCAGTTGTTCAGCTTCAACCGGTTCAGGACGAGGAACAAAGTTGCTGATGTAGTGTACGCGATCAGCAGGGTAACCGTGCCTGATCAGGTAATCACAAATCCCCCGGGTATTGCCAACCAGTGCATGTACATGCCGATAGTGATCCGGATTGTAGAAGCCTCCGAGCCGGGCCACATGAACCGGCCCCTTGCCCGGGCGTAGATGAACCAGACGCGTCGCCCGTCCCATCCAGGTTTGGACTATGTCGGGCTGCTCACGCCGGATCAAGGCCCCCAGACTGAAACGCGACAGAGGGTCGAACACACTGCGCATGGCACTGGTCGCTACAGGCGCAGACAGGCTACTGAGCAGTTCACTTCTATGTGGAACGATGGCAGTTGAGCCCAAATCACTCGTCTGGTTAAACGCATGGTGAAGGCGAACAAAAAAGCTTTCGGCGCCACCCAGTTTCTTGCTGCCGATGATCTGAAGCGTTTGAATCCGGCTCACGGGAACTCCTGTCGTTGTGCGAAACTTGCCAGGCGAACCTGTTTGCCCCGACAATAGAGCGCGATTATAGCAACCTCCAGACCCTTGAAACCAACAGGCATCACATGACCGACACCACCCTGCCCATCAGTGTCACCATCATCGCTCAGGACGAAGCGGACCGCATCGGCATGGCGATCGAAAGTGTGCGGAACTGGGTCGATGAGGTTGTCGTAGTGGACTCGGGCAGCACTGACGGTACCCAGGAGATCGCAGCATCACTGGGCGCGCGTGTCGTTCATCATGACTGGCCCGGGTATGGCCTGCAAAAGCGGTTTGCAGAGGATCAGGCCCGCAATGACTGGATCTTCAACATTGATGCGGACGAACGTATTCTGCCTGAACTACAGGCGGAAATAGTCGCCATGTTTACTCAGGCGCCCGATGCCGATGGCTACTTCATTGCCATTCACGACCGTCTTTACTGCACCGACCGGTTGAGTGCTTACACACCCTACAAACCGGTACGGTTGTATCGGAAGTCAAAAGGACGCTACAGCACCAGCCCGGTACATGATCGCGTACAGATGGAGGCAGGGGCGAAAACCGCCACACTCAAGGGTCGCATGGCACACGATTCGCTCAAATCCTTCCACCATCGCATAGAAAAAATGAACGAGTACACCGAGGCGCAGGCCAAAGACCTGCTGGCCCGTGGCCGCAAGCCATCGACCTTTCGCATTCTGACCGAATTTTGGACCGCCTTTATCGTGGGTTACTGTTTCCGCGGCTACTGGCGTGGAGGGCTGATGGGTTATATCTATGCGGTTAACTTTGCGTATAGCCGGTTTTTAAGGCAGATAAAACTTTATGAGTCTGAACGAAAAAAGTAACCCTTTTGCGATTATTTTTTTCGGCCTAGATAAATACTCTGCTCCAGTATAGCTTTCAAACGGGGCTGAATTGCTTCTACAGTGTAACTTTCACTGCGTTTATACGCCATTGTGGCAACAGATGCTCTATGCTCTGCATGCTGCAATGCAGCACAAATACCGTCTGCCAACTGCTGCGCATTACCCGGGGGCACCAGCCAGCCGTCACTGCCTGATTGGACCTGACTGGCAGGTCCCGACACATCACTGGCTATGACTGGGCAACCATGGACAGCCGCTTCCAATATAACGATACCAAAGGTTTCACTCAAAGACGGCACGACTAAAAGATCAATGTCACGCAGCCATCCACCAATATCTTCCACCCAACCATGAATATGAACCTTGTGACGGATAGAAAGAGACTCTGCAAGAGCAAGAATATCCTCTTTATCCGGTCCGCTGCCAGCAAGATGTAACTGCGTGTCAGGCATTATTTCAACCACTTGAGAAAATGCCGTTAATAGCGTATCCAGCCCTTTTTCAGCTGTCATACGCCCGACAAATCCAACATTGCCCGTGTCTTTTTTGATACTTTTAACAAAAGGTGGTCGTTCAAATACAAAGTTGGGCAAAATCGCTGTTCTATCCTTTTCGTATCCAGCGTCCCAAAAGCGCTGACACATGTCTTCAGTAAGACCAATCAGGTAGTCTGCCTCAAGCATTCGCCGTATTTTATTGCTGTGAGAGAATCCAACAAGTGGCGTCGTCAGGCTTTTTAAGGCCAGACCAAGAATACTGGTAGCACGGGCGTTATGCGTTAGCACCAGATCCGGCTTGACTGTCCTCAAGCGCAGGTGTGCCTGAATAATACGAAAAACATCATAATAGCCCCGGGGAGAAAATGCGTAATAACTGTGGCTATCCCGTTGTAAAGAATCACGATAGGGTGATTCAAACGGTAGCCACACCTCAACTTCGTGGCCCAGTCTTATCAGCAACCTGTTTATATTAACAAAAGCCGTTTCCAGCCCTCCTTTCTGGCTGGAACAAAGCACATGTACGATTTTCATGCCTTGTATTCCTGCGGAAAAGAATCCAACAACTCTTCTTGTATACGCTTGACTGCCTCAACAGAGACTCGATCACTCTCCGCGACATCATACAGTTGCTCAGCAGTGATCCTCCCCTTTGTAAGCTCCGAGCAGTCAACTGAGCACAGTGCCTCGCGGCCAAATACCGAGAGGTAGTCATATATCTTATAGTCGCCACCAACATGAATATTGCTTCCTGTCTGTAGATAAGCAGTGGGGACATCATAGCTGTGGGCTACTATATAAGGGTGCATAGCTGTCGTAATCACCAACTTGGCAGATATTATCGCTTCGATAATAGTCACATGATCATCAGCCAAACTCATCTGTACAACGTTATCATTTGGAAATTTACAACGAATTGTATCGATCCATTTACCGGAGTGGTGGTCATGAAGGTGAGGGAGGCATAGTACGTGCTGGCCTTTACTCAGGTGATCCGACGGAAAGAAATGAGAGCACAACAGCCCGGGATCTCCCAAACAAATTTTATCAATATCCATATTGAAGCGAGCCGCCGACAGCTTACCTCTAAGTGCATGCGCACGAATAAACCTGCCAGATGTTGACTCTCCAGGTGCCAAAAAGCCTGTACCCCAAAGATGCAAAGGCCGACCAAGATTGATTAGCCAACGTTTGAAACGCTTTTTGACAACACGCTCAGCAAGACTTCCTATCGCGACCAGATCAGCATATTTCAAATCACTGAACGCAACATCAGCGCCAGATGCTTTCTGTGTAATTTCTCTGGAAAGGATATCGCCGAAGTTACCTTCAGAGTTCTGATAATAAAGCCTAACTGGCGATCTCATTTTTCATTTTCCCATTCGCTGAAATGATGGAGTAAGCCATTGATAACGCCAAGCATAAAAGGTAAGAGTTAGCACCGAGATTGTTACGTAATGTCGCACTGGTCAAACCAATAACCAAAAAAGACACTGTCACAAAAAAAGTTGGCGCTGCTTCAACAAGCGAAACTCCGTAATAACGAAGTATGTAAAAGGGGAACAATACAAACAAAAAAAGGCAGATCAGTCCAAATATACCACCTCTCTCCAGCATATAAAAATACTCAGAGTGAGTATGAAAACTCAACATATAATCAGGATAATTCCCTGATGCCAATATTTCCTTTTTCACTTCCAAGGCTTCTCTTACACCATAGCCGAAAATAGGGTTGCGCAAAAAAACATCCCATGCCAGCCGCCATGACTCTATTCTTACTGCTATAGAGTTATCAAAGGATATGTCACCTGCCACCAAATAATTGCTTGCTTCAATATAGGCAAGAGTTATTCTATCCCAGAGTAAAAAATAAATTACAAGCAATATTATCAGAGCAAAAAATGACAACATCTTGAAATTTGAAAGACTTTTCAGGTTATACCTGTAATGTATGAAAACCATGATTATATTTATGATGGTAAAGGCTAGAATGGGTCCTCTGGCTTCAGTCATGACCAGAATAACCGATACCGCCACGAATCCCGACAACAACCAGCCAAAGGGCGTCTTTCTCACAGGAACAAAAAACATACCTGCCAATAAAGAATAAAAAAACACGACAGCTGTTGAAAATGTTCCCTTGTTATACCATAAGCCTGGATATTCACCGTCATAGTGTTCGGACTGACTTGCAAATATTCCTCCTTCCTGAAGAAAAAGAAAGAACAATGTATAGAAAAACATCAGAACAATCGCTTTCGTCAGAAGATCATTCGATATATTCCTGTAATATAAAATAGCACCAACCGGCAACACCAGGAGCACATTACGTGATATTTTTTCAATATCACTTACTGAAGAATAACCTCTTGCCATGTTAATAATGTCAGGCAGAACAAAAACCAAAAGACTTATGGAAAAAAGTCTCGAAAACCGAAGATCAATTTTAAAACCAAAAAAAAATCCAATAATACAAAAAATGGAAACAAGGTAGACAAAATCCTTGTACAGCCCTGGCCAAACAAAGTAATTTACGATAAAGAAACAGGCTATTATTCTAAACAAGAGAGCCGTTTGCGTCTTTTCTGTCAGAATTTGATTCATATTTTTTCATATAGCGAGAGAGTTTTCTGTATCATTTTATCAAGTGTGTACGGCCCCTCCAGCATGTCACCACATCCCTTACTATCCAAACAGAAATTCACCTTTTGAGCAGCCAGTGAACATTGACCTGTAGGGACTTTTCCTTCCGAATAAATGGCCCCCAAGGTTTCAGCCACTGCCCCATGGGCATACCCCACCACCGGTGTACCAATCGACAAACACTCCACAACCGTTCGCCCAAACGCTTCTGCGGTTGTTGATGTAAGGGACAACATCACATCTGAAATGGCATACAGCTCTTTCATATCCGAGCGGGTACCGAGGAAAGAGAAATATTCATCCAGTCCAGCCGTACTAATGGCAGCTTTTACCTCATGAATAAACTTGTTCTTGGGGTCACTGCCGATGATCAGGACATGAAAGTCCTGCCGCTGTTGACTGAGCTCTGCCACTACCTTGACCAGATCAAGATGCCCTTTCCAGCGCGTAATGCGGCCAGGAAAGCAGATCAGGTGTTTGTTCCGGGCCTGAGGACAGTCATCAAAGAGACGTGCTTTCCACTCCTCTGTGGGCTGATATCCACGCGGAAACTCCTCCGGGTCAATGCCCCGATGAATCACGGTTACCTTGGCAGGGTCCACTTCCGGGTAGTTGTCCAACAGGTAGCGTTTGGCCGTTTCAGATACGGCAATCACGCGCTCCCCCTTCCCCATGATGGCGCTGTAGCGATTTACAGAGTGCATACCATGCAGGGTAGTGATGAAGCGCGGCCGAGTCTCCGGGTTCATCTTGCGCCAGGCCAGCCATACAACCCAGGCGGGCATGCGCGAGCGCACATGCACGATATCCGGTTTTTCTTCGGCCAGCCAACGGCGCAGCCCGGGCACCTGCAGCAGCGTCAGCAACGATTTCTTGCCCAACTCCCATTGCACATGGCGGCTGCCTTCACATTCAAGCTGTGCAACAAGGCGCCCCCCGGCCGACACAACAATTGACTCATGGCCAGCAGCAACCAGTCCACGGGCAACTTCAAGCGTACCTCGCTCGACACCGCCCAGTTCAAGGGCGGGCAATACCTGTACAACCTTCACAGCCACTCCCTCCTGAGTACTTCCTCGGCACAGCGTTCTGCTTCATTCAATACGATGCTCTCTGCAGCGAGCCCGGTCATCGACCAGTCTGGTGCACGCACCACCAACCCTTGCGCTGTCAGCTGCTCAACACCCTTGCTGATCCGGCTGTCTGTATCACCAGTCAATGGCAAAACGCCCACCCGACAACCGGCCGTCAGCGCTTCATACACCATGGATGCGCTGTCCTGAGTCACCCAGCAGACTTCGGCACGAGCCAGCTGCTGCGGCAGCCAGTCAGGGCCGGTTGCGGAGGCAGGTACAAAACGATCCCCACACAACCCTGACAAAGCCTGTTCAGTGCTGGCAGGCGTACGCCGTGACGAGCCGATCAGCCAGTTGCGCGGCGCATGTTCCAGCAGTGCACGCACCTGTACAAGCATGCCGGTTTCATCCCAGTTGTAATGTTTTGACGGCCCGCCGATCAGTATGACACCGCTGCCTGGAGCCTTCTTGCCCGGTTGCATCCGGTTGAGCGCCCCGTGAGTGACAATGATATTGGGACGTTTCGGAGGCTGGTCATGCTCAGGCACCAGACAGAGATCAAAGAACCCCATCGGTATAGACGGTTTCATCAGTACAATGGCGGGTACACGGTACAGTTTGCGCAGCGCCAACAAGGTCAGGTGCGTGTCGTGTCCTGCACCGATCAGCAGATCAGGGCAATCATCCAGTTGCGGCAAGGCGCCGCCCAGGAAGAGCCTCAGCGCCTCAAAGCGCCCCATTGGCTCGCGCTCGCTGATCTCCACCGCAGTACGGCAGGCAATCGCTTCGGCCAGTCCCATTGACTGGTTGCGATGCCCGGGCTTGCCATCGCTGATAATCAGGATCTGTTTCACGCGCACCCACTTTGCTGTTTCCAATACGCTCGGCCCAACAGACCAGACGCTTGCCATAGGCGTCAAATGATACCATTGCAGCCGCTGTGCAACGAAGGCTGCAACACTATTTATCCGCCAGGCAATTCCATTTTTTCGCTGAATGCATACAATCTAAGGGTCTGAATTTCTCGGATCGCTCGTGTCTGCTGGCTCCGCCCCGCCAGCCTTCGGTCTTAGCCCAGCTTGTTAGGAAGGTGATATGTCTGCTTTTGGTTCCGTTTTCATGCCTGAAATGGCAATTTCCTGGTTCGACGGCTCACAGTGGAGCAACGCCGAGGTGGTATCGAGCGACAGTATTCAACTGCACCCCGGGGCACACGTACTGCACTATTCCAGCAGTTGCTTCGAGGGCTTGAAGGCATTTCGCCATGAGGATGGCTCGGTCAAGATTTTCCGCATGGACCGCAATATCGCCCGCCTGCAACAAAGTTCTGACATTCTGGCATTGCCGGAATTTGCACCGGAAAAGCTGGAGCAGATGATTGTGGATATCGTCACCCGCTTCGCCGACCAGGTACCTGAGGCGCCTGGCTCCATGTACATTCGCCCAACTCATATCGGTACCGAGCCCGCCATCGGCAAGGCTGCTGTACCGTCACTAACTTCATGCCTTTACGTGCTGCTGTCTCCAGTAGGTGATTACTTCACCGGCGGTGACAAGGCGCTGCGCCTGCTGTTGGACGACGAGGGCATGCGCTGTTCACCGCACATGGGTGTGGTCAAGAGCGGTGGCAACTATGCCAGCGCACTGCAGCCGATCATGAAGGCGCGAGCGGAGTATCAGGCCGATCAGGTACTGTTCTGCCCGGGCGGTGATGTTCAGGAGACCGGTGCGGCCAACTTCCTGTTGATCGATGGCGATGAGATCATCACCAAAGCGCTGGATTCGACTTTCCTGCATGGCGTCACCCGCGATTCCATCCTGACACTGGCTCGAGACATGGGCATGACCGTGTCCGAGCGTCAGCTCACCGTTGAAGAGCTGCTTGAGCGCAGTGCACGCCCACGATGCGAGGCCGCGCTTTCCGGTACCGCTGCGGTTCTGACCGCGGTAGGCACGTTCATTTACAAAGGCAAGGAGTATGAGGTCGGTAACGGCGGCATTGGCGAAACTACCCTGCGCCTGCGCCGGGCTCTGAATGATATTCAGTGGGGCAGAGCCGAGGACAAGCACAGCTGGCTGACCAGCCTCTGATCGAACAGCACGACTCTTGATTCTGAACAGCCGGCCCGGCTTACACCGGGTCGGCTTTTTAATGCCAAATTACGGCGCCAGCAGCCTCTGCCAGAGTTCGGCCACACCTTCACGATAGGCGGCCATTTCCTGATCGCCCAGCACACCGGAGAGGTTTTGCATCGTCTGACGGTGGCCGGCGGCACGATAGGCCTTGTAGGCTTCCCGCAGCAATTCCACCTCATCGGATGCCAGCAACCCTTCGGCTTCAACACTGGCCAGAATGCGGATGTTGTCAGTCCAACGCATCAGAGCAGGCATCTCGGCTGCGTGGCGCAGCACCAGATATTGCACCATGAACTCGATATCGACGATACCGCCACGGTCCTGTTTCAGATGGAATACACGACTTTCTTCATCGGCCGCAGGTTTGCTGCCCAGATGCCCGCGCATCTTCTCGCGCATCGTGGTCACATCCGATTTGAGTTTTGCTTCTTCCCGAGGCTGTCCCAATATTTCACGGCGCACGGACTGGAACCGCTCCGCCAGGGCCGGGCTGCCGGCCACCACACGCGCCCGAACCAACGCCTGATGTTCCCAGGTCCAGGCTTCCTTCTGCTGATACTCTCGGAAGGCGTTCAGTGAGCTGACCAACAGGCCGGAGTTGCCGGAGGGGCGCAAGCGCATGTCCACTTCATACAGAATCCCGGATGGGGTGAACGTGTTGAGGATATGGATGATCCTCTGCCCCAACCGGTTGAAGAAGACGCTGTTGGCGATGGGCTTGCCACCATCGGTTTCCAGGTTACCAGCCGCATCGTGCAGGAACACCAGGTCAAGATCAGAACCATAGGACAGCTCTATGCCACCCACCTTGCCATAACCGATGATGATAAAGTCGGGATCACAGGGCACGCCGGGGCTTTTCTGTGGCACGCCGTGTTTCTCGGTGAGGTTGCGCCAGGCGATATCCAGCACCGCTTCAAGCACGGCTTCCGCCAGCCAGGTCAGGTAATCACTGACCCGCATCAACGGCAATACTCCGGTAATATCGGACGCAGCCACCCGCAACATGTGTGCATGCTTGAAGTAGCGCAGGGTCTCCATCAACTGCTCGATGTCATCTTCCGGTATACGCAGCAACTGCTGGCGCAGCTCGGTACGCAGCGCCGTCAGGTTCGGCGGCGTGTAAAGAGTGCGTGGATCGATCAATTCATCCAGCAGAACCGGCTGTTTCGACAGCTGCTCGGCAAACCAGGCACTGGCGGAACAAAGTTGAACCAGCTGCTTCAATGCCGCCGGATTTTCGTTCAACAACACCAGATAGGCGGACCGGCGCAATACCGCCTGAATCAACACCAGCACCCGTTCCAGCGTAATCTCCGGGTTACTGCACTGGCCAACATTCTCCAGCAGTGCCGGCAATACCGCTTCCAGTCGTTCCAGTGCCACTTTCTGCAGCATCTGTACCGTGCGCAACCCCTTGAGATCCTGCAGCGCCTTCAGTGCCTGCTCAGGGGATTGGTACCCCTGCTCAGCCAGAAATTCCAGCGCACTGGCATCCTCCATCAACCCCTGCCAGAGTGCCAGCCAGTCACCGCGCAGGTCATCCGGTTGCTCTTCTCCCTCGTCCACCGGAGCGATCACATCGGCAAAGTGACGCGACACATCCGCCCGACATTTCTGCAACGCCTGGTCCAGCGCATCCCAATCGGCAAAACCCTGGGCAAAGGCCAGACGCTCCCGGCCCATTTCATCTTCCGGCAACTCCTGCGTCTGCTTGTCGGCGATCGCCTGAATACCATGTTCTACATTGCGCAGGAAGGTATAGGCATCGGTCAGCTCGGTCACGGCCGCTTCAGGCATACCCACCTTCTCCGGCAGCTGTGGCAGAATATTGAGCAGTTCACGCTGCTGCAGCTCATGATCGCGACCGCCGCGTATCAACTGGAACGCCTGCGCAATAAACTCCACTTCGCGGATGCCACCGGCTCCCAGTTTTACGTTATGACTCAACCCCTTGCGGCGCACTTCACGGTTAATCATGCCCTTCATGTCGCGCAGTGACTCAAAGGCGCTGAAGTCGATATACTTGCGATACACAAAGGGACGCAACAGCTGGATCAGCTCTTCTCCGGCCTCCTGATCACCGGCTACAACGCGCGCCTTGATCATGGCATAACGCTCCCAATCGCGACCCTGATCCTGGTAATAGCTTTCCATGGCACCAAAGCTGCACGCCAGCGGGCCAGCCGAGCCAAAGGGCCGCAGGCGCATGTCGACACGAAACACAAAGCCATCGATGGTCAGGTTATCCAGCGCCTGGATCAGCTTCTGCCCCAACCTGATGAAGAAATCCTGATTTTCCAGATTCTTGCGCTCGCCGTCAGTTTCGCCATTGGCCGGAAAGGTAAAAATCAAATCAATATCGGATGACAGGTTCAGCTCATGCGCACCCAGTTTGCCCATCCCGAGCACCACCATCCGTTGTGGATGACGCTGACCTTTGGCGTCCGGGCGCGAGTGTGGCACGCCCCAGCGCTGGCAGGCCTGCTGGTACAACCACTCCAATGTGCGATCAATGCAGGCATCCGCCAGCCATGACAGCTCGCGGGTAGTACCGCGCATGTCGCTGAGCCGGTTGAGATCACGCCAGATCAGGCGGATCATTTCGCGCTGACGGAACAGACGCAACAGGCGGTGCAGCTCCTTCTCGTCCTCAATCGGTGTCAGCAACGCCTGCAGTCGTTCGGCATACTCAGTTTCGCCGTAGGCCTGTTGCAGGTCTCCGCTTTGAATCAGCTGAGCCAGCCAGTCAGGGTGACGCTGCAGCTGCTCGGCAACAAAATCACTGCCAATCAGTGTTCGCTGCAACTCAACCGTCAGCCAATCCGGCTGATCCTGCAACTCACCGAGGGCGGCTTCGATGCGGGCAAGGTTATCCTGCAGCAAAGGCCGCAATTGTTCCGGCACGTTCTGCAATTTCTGTTCATCAATCGACATTCATGCGTCTCCCCTGCAATCCATTGAGTGCTGGCTACACTGACTGAACAGTCGATAGCCGCGCTGTGCCTTACTGATATCGCCAGGCTGCAGTTCTGCCTGCTCGGCCAACCGATGTGCCAGCGCAAACAGAGCATCGGCAGGGCCTGATTTGAGCTCCAACTCCAACTCACTGATCGGATCTGTCAGGTGACGACCATCCCCGCAGTCGCACACCACTTCACCCAGATCCAGTGCCACTTCGATCTCGGCACCTTCAAAAGTCAGCCACCAGAGACGTCGCGTGAAGTCAGTGGTAAACACCGGTATCAGTGCCAATTGATCCGGCGCAATCAGCTCGGCGGGCCAGATGTCGGCTTCAAGCAGGGCGGGATCGAGCTGTTCGCTGGCCAAACCCCACTCCCATTCACCCCGCTGGTGCAGTCCATCGATGCTCTGCCCCCGTGTTTTCAGCGTCTGAATAAACCGCTCCCCCTGACGCCGAACCCGCAGTGCCACCTTTGCCCGGGCCAGGTCAAGGGCCGCTGTATCATAGTAAGTGTTATGCAGCAGGCGGGCCGCTTGCCCGGTTGCATGGCACAGCAGTGAATGCCGGCTCAACCGTTCCATTGCTGCCGGCTCGATCAGCAGCTTGAGTTCTGTTTCTGTTGCCATCGTTCAGACACCTTGTTGATCTTTCACCAGTGTACCGAATCCAGTGTCCTGATCATCATCAGATTCGCGCAAAATTTGTGACGCTTTTTATGACACTATCACTACAGATCTGTGACAGCAGCACGTATACTTGCGCCCAGTTTTTTCCACCTGCAACAGGAACGCAACATGGTTAATAGCCCAATTATGCAGATGTTCGCCCGTTCCCCGTTCAAGCCGATGCAGGAGCACATCATCAAGGCGCAGGCAAGCGCCGCAGAACTGATCCCCTTCTTCGATGCGGTGATCGCGAACGACTGGAACACGGCATCCGAATGTCAGCACCGTATCGCTGTCATTGAAGGTGAAGCGGATGACATGAAACGAGATATCCGCCAGCGTCTCCCTGCCAGCATTTTTCTGCCTGTCCCCCGCACCGATTTGCTCGACCTTCTGCGCATGCAGGACAAGATCGCCAACCGAGCCAAGGATATTGCCGGTTTGATGCTGGGTCGCCAGATGCAGATCCCGGAACCGATCCAGGACGAGCTGCGCGAGCTGCTCCGCACCGCTTTGCAAACGATTGAACAGGCCGTACTGGCACTGAGTGAGCTGGACGAGCTGTTGGCAGCGGGTTTCCGCGGCCATGAAGTGGATATCGTTGAACGCCTGATTACCGAGTTGGACCGACTGGAGCACAAGACCGACGAGCATGAGCGCGAATTGCGTGCATCACTGTTCCGTGTTGAACGCGACCTCTGGCCGATCGATGTCATGTTTCTCTATCAGATCATCCAGTGGGTTGGCGATCTTGCCAACCGTGCCCAGCAGGTTGGCAGCCGACTGCAGCTGCTGCTGGCCCGTTAACTACACAGACGACCAAGGCTTAAACCTATGGAAATCATTGCTCAGTACGGCACCATCATGGTGGTTATGGCCTGTATCTTCGGCTTCTTCATGGCCTGGGGTGTAGGTGCCAACGATGTAGCCAACGCGATGGGGACTTCTGTCGGGTCCCGCGCCCTGACCCTGAAACAGGCCATTCTGATCGCCATTCTGTTCGAATTCGCTGGTGCCTATCTTGCCGGCGGGGCCGTAACCGACACAATCCGTAAAGGTATTATCGAGCCCTCCATGCTCAGTGCCAACCCGGAACTGCTGGTCTTCGGCATGATGGCCTCGCTGCTGGCAGCGGGCATCTGGCTGTTGATTGCGACCCACTTTGGCTGGCCGGTTTCCACCACTCACTCCATTGTCGGCGCCATTGTCGGCTTTGCAGCCGTTGGTATCTCCATGGAGGCCGTACACTGGAATAAGGTCGGCAATATTGTGGCCAGCTGGGTAGTATCGCCCGTCACGGCCGGCGTCATCGCTTTCTTCCTGTTCCGCAGTGTACAAAAGCTGATTCTTGATACCGAGAATCCCTTCGCCAATGCCAAACGCTATGTACCCATGTATATTTTCCTGGTGGGCTTCATCATCGCCATGGTGACCTTCACCAAGGGCCTCAAGCATGTAGGCCTGCACCTGAGCTGGGGCGAAAGCGCTGCGGTTTCGGTGTTGATCGGCTTGGTCACCATGGGTATCGGCATATTTATGCAGCGCGGCATCAAGCTTGACCCCGAAGCCAATCGCGACTTCCATTTCACCAGCGTGGAAAAGGTATTTGGCGTCCTGATGATGTTCACCGCCTGCGCCATGGCCTTTGCTCACGGCTCCAACGATGTGGCCAACGCCGTCGGCCCGCTGGCCGCCATCGTCGGCATTGTCAATGCAGGTGGTGAGGTGGCGCAAAAAGCGGCCATGCCCGCCTGGATTCTGTTGCTCGGTGGTGCTGGCATTGTTGCCGGCCTGGTGATGTATGGTCATAAGGTGATCGCCACCGTCGGCCAGAACATTACCGAGCTGCCCCCGAGCCGCGGTTTTGCGGCCACGCTGGCGGCCGCCAGCACCGTGGTGGTCGCTTCAGGTACAGGGTTGCCGATCTCCACCACTCATACGCTGGTGGGTGCGGTGCTGGGTGTGGGCCTTGCCCGTGGCATGGCTGCGCTCAACCTGCGCGTTGTAGGCACCATTTTTGTATCCTGGATCGTGACACTGCCGGCCGGTGCCATCCTGTCGATCATGTTCTTCTTCATGCTCAAGGGCATGTTCTCCTGACAGCTCGCCCGGGGTGGTCAATCTGACCACCCCTCGCTTCACACTCATGGACCCGCAACCGCAAAGGTAGCAAAATGGGTCAAACAGTGGAGCCCATCATGACCACACACTCGACCCGACACTCGCTCAGTACCCTTGAAATGATGCGCCGGCTTATCGCCGCGCCCTCCGTCAGCTCTGCATCTGCACACCATGACCAGAGCAACCTGGTTGTCATCGAACAGCTGCATGAATGGCTTGAAGCGCTTGGCTTTAACACTGAAGTGATGCCGGTGCCGGGACATCCTGAAAAGGCCAACCTGATCGCCACTCTGGGCAGCGGCCCGGGGGGGCTGGTGCTGTCAGGGCATACCGATACCGTCCCCTGTGATCCGGAGTTGTGGCGCTCGGACCCTTTTTTCCTGACCGAGCGTGACAACCGGCTGTACGGGCTGGGTACCTGCGACATGAAAGGTTTTTTTGCCCTCGCCATTGAGGCCGCCAAGCACTTCCTCGATCAACCCCTGAAGCAGCCGTTGATCATTCTGGCCACCGCCGACGAGGAAAGCTCCATGTCCGGTGCCCGTGCGCTGGCCGAAGCGGGTCGCCCACTGGCCCGTGCCGCCGTGATCGGCGAACCCACCCGCCTGCAGCCGATCCGAATGCACAAGGGAATCATTATGGAGTCAGTGCGCATACAGGGCCGATCAGGCCATTCGTCCGATCCTTCACTGGGTGCCAACGCACTGGAAGCGATGCATGCAGTGATGAGCGAACTGCTGACCCTGCGCAGCGAGCTGCAACAGAAACACCGCAATGCCCAGTTCCGGGTCGACATACCCACCCTGAACCTGGGCTGCATTCATGGTGGCGACAGCTCCAACCGGATCTGTGGTCGCTGTGAGCTGGAGTATGATTTGCGGCCACTGCCCGGCATGTCCATTGACGGGTTGCGCAACGCCATCAGTGAGCGGTTGCGACCGCTGAATGACCGTTTTGGCGTTAAAATCGAGACCCACTCCCAGTTTCCGGGCATTCCACCCTTCGAGACACCAGCCGACTCGGAGCTGGTACGGCTGGCCGAACGCTTGACCGGCCACCGCGCCGAAGCGGTAGCTTTTGGCACTGAAGCCCCCTTCCTGCAATCGCTGGGGATGGATACCATAGTGATGGGACCAGGCAGTATTGATCAGGCCCACCAGCCGGACGAATACCTGGCACTGGATCAGATCAGCCCCACGGTGGAGTTGTTACGCAACCTGATTGCCCACTACTGCCTTTAATACAGAACAGCAGGAGCCTGACTTGAGCGCCGTGACTTCCGAATACGTTAACTGGTTTCGCCACTCGTCACCCTACATTAATGCGCACCGGGGCAAGACCTTCGTACTGATGCTCAGTGGCGAGGCGATTGCCGATGCCAACTTTGCCAACACGGTGCATGACATCGCTCTGCTCAACAGCCTCGGCGTACGACTGGTGCTGGTGCACGGCGCTCGTCCGCAGGCGGAGCAGCGGCTGCAGGCACGCGGGGTGGAAACACGACTGCACCACGACCTGCGCGTCACCACACCGGAAATACTGGAGTGCGTGATCGAGGCCGTAGGCAGCCTCAGAACCGAAATCGAAGCCCAACTGTCAATGGGGCTGGCCAACACGCCGATGCACGGGGCACGTATCCGTGTCTGCAGCGGCAACTTTGTCACGGCCCGACCGGTGGGTGTACTGGATGGCGTAGACATGGGCCACACCGGCGAGCTGCGGCGGATCGATCATGAAGGTGTGCGCCGCCTGCTGGACCTGAATCAGATCGTATTGCTGTCCAATCTGGGCTACTCGCCTACCGGCGAAGTATTCAATCTATCGGTAGAGGAAGTCGCCACTCAGGCTGCGATCGCCCTCAAGGCCGACAAACTGATTCTGTTCGGTTCCCGCCCCGGCATTCAGGACAGCCAGGGTGAGCTGCGCAGCGAACTGCTGGCGTCAACCGCCGCGCGCCTGGTACAGCAATATCTGGCCAAACTGGATGACCCCGAACAGCCTTACAGTGAAACCGCCTGCCTGCTGGAAGCCGCCGCGACCGCCTGCCAGCAGGGCGTACCGCGCTGCCACCTGATCAGTTACCACGACGACGGTGCACTGCTGGCAGAGCTTTTCACCCGCGACGGCCAGGGCACCATGGTCGTGAGTCATTCCTATGAGCAGGTGCGACCCGCCAATATTGAAGATGTGGGAGGTATTCTGGAGCTGATCGCCCCACTGGAAGAGAAAGGAGTACTGGTGCGTCGCTCCCGCGAGCGACTGGAAGCCGAGATCGAGCGCTTCACGGTCGTAGAACGTGATGGCGCCATCATCGGCTGTGCCGCGCTCTACCCCTTCCCGGAAGAAGCGATTGGAGAGCTGGCCTGTGTCGCCATCGACCAGACCTACCGGGGCGGACAGCGTGGTGACATGCTGCTGGAAGCAATCGAGGATCAGGCCATTGCGCTGGGGTTGAAGCGACTGTTCGTACTCACAACCCGTACAGCCCACTGGTTCCTTGAACGGGGCTTTGGCAATGCACCGCTGGATGAGCTGCCGGGCGAGAAAAAGGCGCTCTACAACTTCCAGCGCAACTCCAAGGTGTTCTTCAAGCGTCTTGGCTGACCGGCCCACCCGGCAGCTCAACCCGGAAACAGGCACCACCCAGCGTTGAGCTG
Organism: Marinobacterium sp. BA1; assembly: GCF_041155135.1. Classification (NCBI taxonomy): domain Bacteria; kingdom Pseudomonadati; phylum Pseudomonadota; class Gammaproteobacteria; order Oceanospirillales; family Oceanospirillaceae; genus Marinobacterium; species Marinobacterium sp. BA1. The sequence goes on along the minus strand of NZ_BAAFHC010000001.1, from coordinate 3,187,895 downwards.
CTGACCTCCAGCGCACCGTCGTAGCTGCTGACAATATCCAGCGCTACGGCCAACCCGATCCCCTGTCCAGGGGTTTGGCTGTCCAGACGGGCGCCACGCTGCAGAATCACCTGCCGCTGCGCCGGTGCCACACCTGCACCGTTGTCGCTGATGCTGATCACCAGCTGGTCCGCCTCCAGACCCGCTTCAACCGCCACCTGTCCATTGCCATACTTGAAGGCGTTATCCAGTAAATTCCCCAACAGCTCCATCAGGTCGCGTTCGTCACCGGCAAACCCTGCATCCGGCTGCAACGACAGGCTGACTTCTGCCGGCTGGGCGGCGTATACCTTCTCCATCACCCGCACCAGTCTTTCCAGCAAAGGAGCGACTGCCACTGCCTGTGCCAACACCCGCCCCTCACTCTTGACGGCTCGAGACAGCTGGTACTGTACAATTTGCTGCATGCGCTGGGTTTGCTCTTCCACCAGCCGGCGATAGCTGTGTTGATCGGCGCAGTCGTCACCTGCACCGCGTATCACCGCCAGAGGGGTCTTCAAACTATGGGCTAGATCGGCCAGCGTATTGCGGTAGCGCTCGCGCTGACGCCGCTCGGACTCAATCAACCGATTCAGGCTCTGCGTCACCCCCTGCACTTCCTCCGGGTAGCGTCCATCCAGATGATCGGTCGTGCCCACCTCGATGCGTTGCAGGTCAGCCGCCAGCTGATCCAGTGGCCGTAACCCCCATCGCATGATGAAATATTGCGCCAACAGTGCCACCAACCCAACCCCGCTGAGCCACCCCAAAAGCTGCAGACTGAAAGCTTTCATCTCGGAGACTACATGGCTATCGCTGCGCAATACCGACACCAGAAAGCGAATATCAGTACCGTCTGCTTCCCAAATCACCGGATACTGGAACAGATACAACCCCTGCTGTGGCAGGTGACTGAACAGTGCCTGTCCCGGCTGCAGCAATGAACTCGGCAGCCGCTGCACCACATCCGGATCGATGCTCTGACTGGAGCGGGAGCGCCATAGCAGACTGCCGTCTGCGTTATGAATAAAGCCATAGACACCCGAGCCATCACGACTGAACCCTGGTTCGAGCACAGTGCTGGGCAGTTTGAGCTGGTTGCCATCCACTTCAACAGCCCCCAGCAAGAGGTAGACATGCAGCCGCGCCTGTGACGCTTCAGCATTTTCAAGACTGCCATGAAAGGCTTTAAGCAGCGCCACCCCCGCCAAAATAATCACAAGCGGCAGTATAACCGCCGAGGCCCGCAGCAAACGTGCACGCAGTGACAGGGATACGGCGGCTTCTGAACTCACGCGGCGGATCCGCCTCCAAGAGCAAAGCGATAGCCCAGGCCACGCACGGTGGTAATCGGTTGCAGACTTTGATCCGGATCCAGCTTTTGCCGCAGGCGTCGGATGAACACCTCCAGCACGTTGCTGTCTCGGTCATAGTCCTGATGATAAAGATGTTCGGTCAGTTCTGCCTTGGAGATGGTTTTGCCGGCGTTGAGCATCAGATACTCAAGCGTGCGGTACTCGTAGCTGGTCAGTCTGACCTCAGTGCCGTTCAGGCTCACCACCCGAGCTGCGGTATCCAGTTCCAGCGGACCATAGCGCAATATCGGACTGGCATGGCCGGATGCACGGCGCACCAATGCATTCAGACGCGCCAACAGCTCTTCGGTGTGGAAGGGTTTGGCCAGATAATCGTCCGCACCGGCTTCCAGACCTTCGACCTTGTCCTGCCAATCACCACGCGCCGTCAAAACCAGTACGGGCATGGTGTGTCCCTCTTCCCGCCACTGCCGAATCAGGTCCAGACCGGACATCTCCGGCAGGCCGATATCAACCACCGCGATATCGTATTCATACTCCTGACCGAGATAAAGCGCTTCACGACCACTGCCGGTCTGCTCAATAGTGTAACCCCGCTGCTCCAGCAGGTTGCACAACTGCCTTCTCAGGTCGGCATCATCTTCAACTATCAGGGCCTTCATCAGTCAGCTGCCTCCGCTATCTCATCAGGTAACAACATCTTGCCACTGGCGGCGTCCACCAGTACTTCACGGATACGTCCCTGTTCCAGCAGGCGGATGGTATAAACAGGCACCCCCTCGTGTTCAATCAGTTCCGCCTTGATCACCTCCCCTCCCAGCTCATCGCGTACTCGCTTGGAAGCCTGCAGTAAATTGACCGCCACAGGGGTACGAGCACCGGAACCCTCGACAGGCTCCGCCGACAGCAATGGGCTTACACTCCAAAGCTGCAGGGTAATCAACAGGGCTGTAATCACAGCGGTATGTACAGAGCGGTGATGACGCTCGGCTGGCATGGTTCTACCTCATGTGACCTTCTATGGTCGGCGAACGGTTGCGGCTGAACCGCAACCGATTTCACCCGTCAATGGATGCGTAGGCTAAAGATCCTGATCTGAATCGCGCGTGAACGTCAGCCGCACTTACGACAGGTGCGCATGCCCAGCAGGCTGTAAAGAGGGCAGGTTCCGGAGATGGCGATCGCGATGATCGGCACGCCAATCAACCCCCACCATGTCTGAGGTCCAAAAAAGATCAGTACAATCAGCACCAATCCAATCAGGATTCGCACCAGTTGATCCAGTACACCGATATTGCGTTCCATATTGCAGTCTCCTCGATGATATTTCAGCTCTGCCGGGTACGCTTGCGACGTTGTACCAGCAGCAGATACCTCAGGTTATAGGCAAATCCGATCAGCAGTACCAGCGGTGCACTGAGCACAAACAGCCAACCCAGCGCCGGTACACCAAATGTCTGCCCCAGCCACAGGCTGAGAATACAGATCAGTGCCAATGGAATGCCGGTTTTCATCAACCGTCGCAGCCAGATATCAGAGCCGATCCTGTTATTTTCCTGCATCAGATACTCCTTATATCTGTGTCGAGCATAGAGCCGCCGGCGGTTTGGTTCAAGCGCTGCCCAGTTCAATCTGGGGCGGGTTAAAGGGCATATCAAAGGCCGCGGCTACCCCGGCACAGGCAACACGACCCGAATGGATGTTCAGCCCGTGAATAAAGCCCGGGATATCCTGCAAGGCCCGGCGCCACTCATGCTGTGCCAGTGCTTCGATATAGGGCAGGGTTGCATTGGTCAAGGCCAGCGTGGCGGTACGGGCAACCGCCCCCGGCATGTTGGCGACACAGTAATGGATGATGCCATCCACTTCGAACACCGGGTCGGCATGGGTTGTCGGGCGGCTGGTTTCGAAACACCCACCCTGATCGATCGCCACATCCACCAATACTGCACCTGGTCGCATCAGCCCCAGCATACCGCGTGTCACAAGCTTCGGCGCTGCCGCACCGGGCAGCAGCACGGCCCCAATAACCAGATCGGCCTGTGCCAGCTGCTGCTCAATATTTTCCTGCGTAGAGTAAAGGGTGATCAGCTCTCCGTTGAAACGCTCATCCAGCTGCCGCAGTCGGGCAATGGACTTGTCCAGCAGGCATACCTGTGCGCCCATACCCAGCGCAATTCGGGCCGCGTTTTCACCCACTACTCCCCCGCCAATAATCATCACCCGCCCCGGGCTCACGCCCGGTACACCGCCGAGCAACACTCCACGTCCGCCCTGTGCCTTTTCAAGACAGTGAGCACCCGCCTGCACAGCCATTCGCCCGGCTACCTCGCTCATCGGCGCCAGAAGTGGCAGGCCTCCGTGCTGATCTTCTACGGTTTCATATCCGATGGCGGTACAGCCACTGGCCAACAAGGCATCCGTCAGCTGGCGATCTGCGGCAAGATGCAGGTAGGTAAACAGCACCTGATCGGCACTGAGCCAACTGCATTCATCGGGTTGCGGCTCTTTCACCTTGACGATCAAGTCGGCCCAGGTAAACACGGCACGTGGATCATCCACGATCACGGCACCGGCCTGCTCATAGTCCGCATCGCTGAAACCAACGGCTGCACCAGCATTCTGCTCCACTTGCACCTGATGGCCCTGCTCGGTCAGCTCCCGCACGCCCATGGGGGTCATTCCCACCCGGTACTCGTGATTCTTGATCTCTTTAGGCACACCGACTCGCATGGTCTTCTCTCCTTTGTGCACTGAGTTTTGCTCTTCAGTCTAGCTGAAAAGACTCGGCTTTTACTCCCCTCGGCGCTAGGCGTTTATCTGATATACTCAGGCTTGTTTGCACAACCGAATTCCGAGGGGAGCCCCATGCCTGAGTATCGTTCCAAGACCTCCACCGCCGGCCGCAACATGGCGGGTGCCCGCGCACTGTGGCGCGCCACTGGTATGAAGGATGAAGATTTCCACAAGCCGATCGTCGCCGTGGCCAACTCCTTCACCCAGTTCGTTCCCGGCCACGTCCACCTGAAGGACATGGGCCAGCTGGTTGCTCGTGAGATCGAGAAAGCCGGTGGCGTAGCCAAGGAATTCAACACCATCGCCGTGGACGACGGCATCGCCATGGGCCACGACGGCATGCTCTACTCGCTGCCGAGCCGCGACATCATCGCCGACTCAGTCGAATACATGGTCAATGCCCACTGCGCCGATGCGCTGGTGTGCATCTCCAACTGCGACAAAATCACCCCGGGGATGCTGATGGCCGCCATGCGCCTGAACATCCCGGTCATTTTTGTGACCGGCGGACCGATGGAAGCCGGCAAGACCAAACTTGCCGAGCACAAACTGGACCTGGTCGATGCGATGGTACTGGCTGCGGACCCGAATGCGTCTGACGAAGAGGTCGAGGCTGTCGAGCGCTCCGCCTGCCCGACCTGCGGTTCCTGCTCCGGCATGTTCACCGCCAACTCCATGAACTGTCTGGCTGAAGCGCTGGGTCTGGCGCTGCCGGGTAACGGCACGGTTGTAGCGACCCATGCGGATCGCAAGCAGCTGTTCCTGCGTGCCGGCCGTTCTATCGTTGAGATGGCCAAACGCTACTACGAGCAGAATGATGCTCAAATTTTACCCAGGGCCGTAGGCCTGAAAGCGTTCGAAAACGCCATCACTCTGGATATCGCCATGGGCGGTTCCACCAACACCATCCTGCACCTGCTGGCCATCGCCCAGGAAGCTGAAATCGATTTCACCATGAAAGATATCGACCGGCTTTCTCGCACCGTTCCCCAGCTGTGCAAGGTGGCACCCAATACTCAGAAGTACCACATTGAAGACGTACACCGCGCCGGCGGCATCATGGCGATCCTGGGTGAACTGGACCGTGCCGGCAAGCTTCACACAGACGTACCCACCGTCCATGCCCCGACAATGAAAGACGCTCTGGACCAGTGGGATATCATGCGCAACCCCACGCCAGAGGTGATCGAGTTTTACAAGGCAGGTCCTGCCGGCATCCCGACTCAGGAAGCGTTCAGTCAGGCCACGCGCTGGCCAACACTGGACGGTGACCGAGAGCACGGCTGCATCCGTTCCATCGATCACGCCTTTTCTCAGGAAGGCGGCCTCGCCGTGCTGTACGGCAACATCGCTCTGGATGGCTGCGTGGTAAAAAGTGCCGGTGTTGATGAGTCAATTCTGGTGTTTGAAGGGAACGCCAACGTGATGGAATCACAAGACGAGGCGGTCCGGAAAATTCTCAACGATGAGGTGAAGGCCGGTGATGTCGTTGTAATTCGCTACGAAGGCCCGAAAGGCGGCCCGGGCATGCAGGAGATGCTGTACCCGACCTCCTACCTGAAATCCAAGGGACTGGGCAAGGAGTGTGCTCTGCTGACCGACGGTCGTTTCTCCGGCGGTACCTCCGGCCTGTCCATCGGACACGCTTCGCCTGAAGCCGCTGCAGGCGGTGCCATCGGTCTGGTGAAAAACGGCGATCGCATCCGCATCGACATCCCCAACCGCACCATCAACGTGCTGGTGTCCGATGAGGAGCTGTCGATCCGTCGCGCCGAGCAGGACAAGCTGGGCTGGAAGCCGGCCGAAGAGCGACCACGCAAGGTATCTGCAGCCCTTAAGGCCTACGCCCTGCTGGCCACTTCGGCCGACAAGGGTGCCGTGCGTGACCTGAGTATGCTCGACTAAGCCCAACCCCGCTGTATCCGTCGGCAGGCGCCCGCCTGCCGACGTCTTCCACTGATCCAAATCCTTCTGTCGGCAGTAACAAGACCCATATTTTGCAGCCGGCACCTGTCCTCCCCCCTTATCCGGCTGTCTATACTGAACTGACGTTACCGTCGTTAACCGGATCAGGACTGCACATGGAACGCCTTAACCGTACCCCTCGGCTGGACAACCCGGACAGTGACACCTTGCGTCACGAGATACTGGACTATTTTCATACCACCTTCGATCGCTACGAGCAGCTGTTCGAGGTATTGACCTGTGACGAAGCCTTCTTCGTCAAGCCGATCGCCCTGCGCCATCCGCTGATATTCTACTATGGCCATACCGCCACTTTTTTCATCAACAAGTTACTGCTGAGCGGACTGGTGGAACAGCGAATCAATCCTCACTTCGAGTCGATCTTCGCCATCGGCGTCGATGAGATGAGCTGGGATGATTTGAACGATGATCACTACAACTGGCCGTCAGTCGCTGAGGTAAAGGCCTACCGTGACCAGGTGCGTCAGACACTGGATCGGATCATTCGTGAAGCGCCGCTGACATCCCCGATCAACTGGAACCATCCCTGGTGGACCATTGTGATGGGGATCGAGCACGAGCGTATCCACCTGGAAACCTCATCCGTGCTGATCCGCCAGCACGAACTCAGGTACGTACAGCCCCACCCTGCCTGGCCAGTGTGTCGCGACTCAGGACCAGCACCTGCAAATCAGCTGATTGAAGTGCCGGCCGGCAAGGCAGTTTTGGGCAAGTTACGTGAAGACTCCCGCTACGGCTGGGATAACGAATACGGCCATCGCGAGATCATGCTGGACAGCTTCAAGGCGGCACAGATGTTGACCTCCAACCAGGAGTTTCTGGCCTTTGTAGAAGCAGGCGGTTACACCGAACGCCGCTGGTGGAGTGAGGAAGGCTGGAATTGGCGTGACTTCACCGGTGCCGTATATCCGACCTTCTGGGTTGAATCGGAGGACGGCTGGCAACTGCGCCTCATGTGCGAGCAGGTTTACATGCCCTGGGACTGGCCAGTCGAGGTCAACTGTCACGAGGCGGAGGCGTTCTGCCGCTGGAAGTCGGAGCAGACCGGCGAGTCGATCCGTCTGCCCAGCGAGGATGAATGGTATCGGCTCTACGATTTGGCCCGCGTGGCCGAGCCGGACAGCACAGCGTCGGTTAATGCCAACTTGCATCTGGACCACTTCGCGTCATCCTGCCCGGTGTATCGTTTTGCCCAGGGTGATTTTTACGATGTCAGCGGCAATGTCTGGCAGTGGACGCAAACACCGATCTACCCGTTTGAGGGGTTTGAAGTGCACCCCTGCTACGATGATTTCACCACACCCACCTTTGACGATCGCCATAACCTGATCAAGGGCGGCAGCTGGATCTCCTGTGGCAACGAGAGCCTGCGCAGCGCCCGTTACGCCTTTCGACGCCACTTCTTTCAGCATGCCGGTTTCCGCTATGTGGCCGGCGCACCTCCAAAGGCAGTGCCCTCATCACGGTATGAAAGCGATGCACTGGCGTCCCAGTACGCCGAGTTCCACTACGGTGACGAGCAGTTCGGTGTTACCAACTTTCCGCAGGCGCTGGCCCGACTGGCGATTGAGCTGGTTGGCCAACGCAGCGGCAAGGCTCTGGACCTGGGCTGCGCCACCGGGCGCGCAAGCTTCGAACTGGCGCGCCATTTTGAGCAGGTAGACGGTGTCGATTTCTCTGCCCGCCTGATCAATCTGGGCGTACAGCTACAGCAGCAGGGCCGATTGCGCTATACATTGCCAGACGAAGGTGAACTGGTCAGCTATCACGAGCGAGACCTGACTTCACTGGGGCTGGCTGATACGGCTGATCGCGTCAATTTCATGCAGGGGGATGCTTGCAACCTCAAGCCGATCCTGAAGGGCTATGACCTGATTCTGGCCGCCAACCTGATCGACCGTCTTTACAGCCCGCGTCAGTTCCTGTCACAGGTGCATACCCGTCTGAACCCCGGCGGCCTGCTGCTGATCGCCTCGCCCTACACCTGGCTGGAGGAACACACCCCAAAAGAGGAGTGGCTGGGAGGTTTCAAGCGTGACGGTGAGAGTGTCACCACACTGGACGGTCTGCATGAAGTGCTGGACGAGCACTTCGAACTGATCCGCGAACCTGAGGCTGTCCCGTTCGTAATTCGCGAAACCCGGCGCAAGTTCCAGCATACGCTGTCGGAGGTTACCTGCTGGCGGTTACGGGGTTAATGACTAACCCTGTGGCCAGACCTGCTTTCGGTCGCTAGAATCGAGGCAGGTTTTCCACAGGACGTCCTCCATGCTGCACCGGATCTGGCTCGGTTTCTTTCTGATCGCCTTTGTCGCGGCACTCTGGCAGTGGCTGGTCATGGGTGACTCTGCCGTGTTCCAACGCCTGATCCAGAGCAGTTTCGACATGTCGAAACTCACCGTGGAGCTGTCCATCGGCCTGATCGGTACGCTGGCGTTCTGGCTGGGGATGATGAAACTGGCCGAAGCCTCGGGATTGGTAGATCGCATCGCTCGTCTGCTCGGCCCTCTGTTTACCCGGCTGATGCCGGAGGTGCCGCCGCGACATCCGGCGATCGGTTCCATGACCATGAACCTGTCCGCCAACTTTCTCGGTCTCGACAACGCCGCCACCCCGCTGGGGCTGAAGGCGATGCAGGATCTGCAGAGCCTCAACCCTGACAAGGAAACCGCCAGCAACGCCCAGATCCTGTTTCTGGTGCTCAACACCTCGGCGGTCACCCTGTTCCCGATCACCATTTTCCTGTACCGCGCCCAGCAGGGCTCCAGCGACCCAACCGCCGTTTTTATCCCGATCCTGATCGCCACCAGCTGCTCAACACTGGTGGGGTTGCTGGTCACCTGCTGGATTCAGCGCATCAACCTGCTGCAACGCACCCTGCTGCTCTGGTTCGGGGTCGGCTCAGCCCTGTTGCTCGCCTTCGTCGGCTATTTCGCCACGCTCAGTGCCGAAGAGCTGCAGCGCCAGTCAGCACTGACCGGCAACCTGCTGCTGTTCAGCGTCATCATCCTGTTCCTGTTGCTGGCGCAGCGACGCGGCGTCAACGTGTATGAAACCTTTATCGAGGGGGCGAAGCAGGGGTTCGAAACCGCCATCATGATCATCCCCTACCTCCTGGCGATGCTGGTGGCGATCGGCATACTGCGCGAGAGCGGTGCCCTGGAGGGCTTCATCTGGCTGCTGCGCGAAGGAATCGGCCTGCTCGGCCTGGACACCCGTTTTGCCGATGCTTTGCCCACGGCACTGATGAAACCCCTGTCCGGCTCCGGTGCCCGCGCCATGATGCTGGAAACCATGAACACCCACGGCGTTGATTCCTTCGCCGCTCAGGTGGCCTCTATCGTGCAGGGCTCTACCGAAACCACTTTCTATGTACTGGCGGTCTATTTCGGTGCAGTCGGCATCCGGCGTACACGGCATGCCGTGCTGTGTGGCTTGAGCGCTGACCTGGCCGGGGTGACGGCTGCCATCGCCTGTGGCTACTGGTTTTTTGGCTAAGCCTTTCTACACTTCCAACAAGGCCCTGCGACTAAAGTAGCCCACTGATAGACAACTGTGTAAAATCCGCGCTCTTTTGCAATCAACCCTGGAGACACCCATGCCCGGAAAGTGGATCACCTTCCTGCTGGCGGTACTGGCAGGTGCCGGCATCTGGTGGCTGGCGCCACTTGAGCCTCAGCTGCGTACCGGCCTGGCCATTCTGGCCGTTATTGCCATTCTGTGGATGACCGAGACCTTCAACATTACCGTAACGGCACTGCTGATTCCGGTGCTGACTGTGGTGGCGGGCGTGTTCAGCGTCTCCGATGCGCTCAAGAGTTTCGCCAACCCGATCATCTTCCTGTTCCTGGGTGGTTTCGGCCTCGCGGCGGCACTCAGCGCACAGGGGCTGGACAAGTACATCGCCGGTCATGTGATCCGTCTGGCGCAAGGCAAGTTGGGGATGGCAGCCGTGTTGCTGTTCCTGACGTCCGCGGGCCTGTCCATGTGGATCTCCAACACTGCAACCGCTGCCATGATGCTGCCACTGGCACTGGGCCTGCTGCGCCAACTGCCCTATGAAGGGCATGAGCGTACTTACTGGTTCGTGCTGCTGGGCGTGGCCTATTCCGCCAATATCGGCGGCATCGGTACGCTGGTCGGCTCGCCCCCCAACGCCATCGCCGCCGCTGAAGTGGGTCTGAGCTTTGCCGACTGGCTCCGGTTCGGTATTCCGACCGTTGCACTGTCACTGCCGCTGATGATTGTGGTGCTTTGGGCGCTGCTGCGGCCTGAACTGAACCACCGTTTCCCGGCGATCCACCGCCACGAGCCGCTCACCAGCAAGCAGTGGATGACGCTGGGTGTATTTGCGCTGACCGTTACACTGTGGCTGTTCAGCAAGCCGGTATCAGGCTTCTTGGGCATCAAGGGCGGCTTTGACTCGATCGTGGCAATGTTCGCCATTCTGCTGTTGTGCATGCTGCAGCTGGTGAACTGGAAGCAGATCGAGAAAACGGCCGACTGGGGCGTACTGTTGCTGTTCGGGGGAGGGCTGACTCTGTCGGCCATGCTGTCGACCACCGGTGCCAGCCTGTTCCTGGCCGAGACTGTCAGCAGTCTGATGAGTGGTGCATCGGCTCCGCTGTTCATTCTGGTCGTCGCGGCTTTTGTGGTAATGCTGACCGAGATAGCCAGCAATACCGCCAGTGCCGCACTGCTGGTGCCGATTTTTGTCGGTATTGCCGGCTCCATGGGCCTCTCCACCGAAATCATGGCGGTAGTCATTGCCGTGGCCGCGTCCTGCGCCTTCATGCTTCCGGTGGCAACACCCCCCAATGCCATCGTGTATGGCTCGGGATTTTTGCCTCAGGGTCAAATGATGCGCGCAGGCATGGCACTCAACGTGATGATGATTGCGATCATCGCAGGCGGCGCCAGCCTCCTGATCTGACCGGCCAGATCCGGCTGTCGCAGTGGCAGCCGGAACCTTGCATCAGTCCTGCTGGGGCAAGCTGCGGATATGCCCCTGACGATCGATGGCGACCTGTACACATTCGGTGCTGGTCACTTTGCGCAACTCACTGCCGTCCGGGCAGCGCCCCCAGACTTCAACCTGAATCCGCAACGAGCTGTTACCCCGCTCCAATACCCGAGTGTAAAAGCTCAGCACCGTGCCGCACATAACCGGCGACATGAAGCTCATGCGTCCAACCGATACCGTGGCAATGCGGCCCTGCGCCTCCTGACCGGCACGGATCTCACTGGCGAGCACCAGCTGTGAGGCTACCCAACCGCCATACACATCACCAAACATGTTGACCGCCTCATGACCGGCAGGCAGCTGCAGTGTCAGCTCTCCTGCGGGTTTCAGCACCTCTGTGTCATCACTGCAACTCATGCTTGTCTCCTTTTATTATTCGGTAGAGCGAACGACGCGCTCTTTGCTGCAGTGCACATAATAGAGAATCTGGCCGCAAACGGCACTAGCTCAAGCTCTCTGAAAAACTTTTTTACGCTTTGTGACAACTGTCATAAATCAGTCATCTTTGCCCCCTATAGTGGGCCACATCAAAAAACGATCAGTTCAGAGAGGGTAACTCAATGAAATTGCGCACCAAAGCTCTTGCACTTGCCATGACTGCCGCTGCCGGCATCAGCCTGGCCGCACCGGCTGCCGCCCGTGACACCATCAGCATCGTGGGCTCTTCCACTGTTTACCCGTTCGCAACCGTAGTTGCCGAACGTTTCGGCAGTAACACCGAATTCAACACGCCGAAGCTGGAATCTACCGGCTCTGGTGGCGGCATGAAACTGTTCTGTCAGGGTATCGGTACCCAGCACCCGGACATCACCAACGCTTCACGTCGTATGAAAACCTCCGAGTTTGAGTTGTGCCAGAAGAACGGCGTGACCGATATCACTGAATTCCGCATCGGTTCTGACGGCATCGTTATCGCCAGCTCCAAGGATGCCGAGAACCTGAATCTCACCCTGGAGCAACTGTTCCTGGCGCTGGGTGAAAAGGTGCCGGTCGATGGCAAATGGGTTGCCAACCCGAACAAGAACTGGAGTGACATCGACGCTGGCCTGCCGAACAAGCCGATCCGCGTAATGGGTCCGCCGCCGACATCCGGTACCCGTGACTCCTTCAATGAACTGGCACTTGCCGCTGGCTGTGACAAGCTGCCGGAAGCCAAGGATCTGAGCAAGGACGAGCACAAGGCTATCTGCGAAAGCATTCGTGAAGACGGCGTTTTCATTGAAGCAGGCGAGAATGACAACCTGATCGTTCAGAAACTGATCAGCGATACCGGCATGTATGGCGTGTTCGGTTTCAGCTTCCTGGAAGAAAATGCTGACCGCCTGCAGGCCGCTACACTCGATGGCATGGTACCGACCGCTGAAGATATCGCAGCGGACAAGTACCCTGTAGCTCGCTCACTGTTCTTCTACGTCAAGAAGGCACACGTTGGCGTGGTTCCGGGCATCGCTGAATACGTGGGTGAGTTTGCCAGCAACTCTGCGCTGGGCCAGAACGGCTACCTCAAGGATGTGGGTCTGATCATTCCGCCGCGTGACCAGCTGGCCGTGCTGATGGACAAGGCCGAAAACATGCCGAACCTGACCATTGACGAGCTCAAGTAAGCGGGTCGCATAGGCAAAACTCGGGGTGCGGTCCTGAAAACGGGGTCGCGCCCCTTTGCACGTCTGGACAATATTCGATTCATTTACCGAAAAATCGCAGACAGGAACACTCATGCAACCGGCAAATCTGCTTCTTTTCACGCTGGCATTCGCTGCGATCGCCTACTGGCTGGGATATACCCGTTCGCGCACGCTGGCCATGCCACTGGGCGGAATTCGACACCTCAAATCACTTCCGTTCTACTATGGTGCCCGCGCCGCACTCTGGTGCGGTATTCCGGCACTGATCATATTGGCGCTCTGGGTCGGCTTTCAGGGCAAGGTAATCCAGACACTGGTCGTCAGTTCGCTGCCACAGGAGATGATCCCCGACAGTGCGGGCCAGGCCAGTCTGTTGCTGAGTCAGATCGGTAACGTGGCCAGTGGCGCCCTGCCGCGAAACTTTGCTGAGCCCGCTATTGTCGAAGCAGCGGACCGTCTGGTACAGCTACGCGAACAGAGCCGGCTGTACATGAACCTGCTGGTAGTGGCCGTCGCAGTGCTGGCCGGTTTTCTGGCCTGGCTGCGTATCCATCCGCGGCTTAACGCCCGGGTTCAGGTCGAGATCATTCTGAAGTGGGTGTTCTTTGCCTGTGCCGGCCTGGCCATTCTGACCACCGTCGGTATCATCTTCTCGGTCGCTTTTGAGACACTGCGATTTTTCCAGCAGATATCCTTCATTGATTTTATTTTCGGTTCTCACTGGAGCCCCCAGACCGCCTTGCGTGCGGATCAGGTCGCGTCTCAGGGTGCGTTCGGGATGATCCCCCTGTTTACCGGTACTCTGCTGATCTCAGGCATCGCCATGTTGGTCGCCGTTCCCGTGGGGCTGATGTCAGCCATCTATCTATCGGAATATGCCAACCCGAAAGTTCGCGGTGTGGTCAAACCGTTGCTGGAGATGCTGGCCGGCATACCAACCGTGGTATACGGCTTTTTTGCCGCGCTGACAGTGGCGCCGTTCATCAGTAACCTGGCCGCATCCTTTGGCATTGAAGCCTCATCACAGAGCGCTCTGGCTGCCGGCGCGGTCATGGGCATCATGATCATTCCGTTCGTATCTTCCCTGTCGGACGACGTCATCAACGCCGTACCCCAGTCACTGCGCGACGGCTCGCTGGCGCTGGGTGCAACCCAGTCGGAAACCATGAAGAAGGTTGTCTTCCCGGCGGCGCTTCCCGGCATCATGGGGGGCATTCTGTTGGCGGTATCCCGTGCCATCGGTGAAACCATGATTGTGGTGATGGCAGCAGGCCTTGCAGCCAACCTGACCGCCAACCCGCTGGAAACCGTGACTACGGTAACCGTGCAGATCGTTACCCTGCTGACCGGGGACCAGGAGTTCGACAGTGCCAAGACGCTGGCGGCTTTCGCACTGGGCGCCATGCTGTTCCTGGTAACACTGGTCCTCAACATTATCGCCCTGCATATCGTACGCAAGTATCGGGAACAGTATGACTAAGCAACTTACACAGGCGGAAATCGTCCGCAAGTCATTGAAAAAACGCTACCGCAAGGAGAAGCGCTTTCGCGCCTACGGCATTCTTGCGATCGCCATCGCCTTGTCGGCCCTGCTGATTCTGTTTACCGACATCATCGGCAAGGGGTACAGCGGTTTCATGAAGACCAGCCTGAACCTGGAAGTGGTGCTGGATGGCGAGGTAATGTACCTGGATGACCCGACAGATCCTCGTCAGGTAAAAATGGCCGACTTCGTCGAGCCGCTGGTTCGGGCCCTGATGCGTGAAATTCCGAACGCAACCGACGCCAACCGTGAAGCGGTACGCAAGCTGATCAACCCCTATGCGTCTGCCGATCTGCGCGATGCGCTAAAAGAGAATCCGGAATGGTTGAACACCACTCGCAAGATGAGCTTCCTGGCTCACAGCGACGTGGATGTTTACTCCAAGCACGCCGGTGACAAGGCCTACTCGATCAAGCTCTCGCCACAGCAGCAGGAATGGGTGAACATGCTGAAGGACAAGGGCGTGATCGAGACCTCGTTCAACGATGTCTTCTTCAAGGGAGGCGATTCTCGTGACCCCGCCAAGGCCGGTATCATGGGCGCTGTAGTCGGCTCGCTGCTGACCATGTTTGTCACGCTTGTGCTGTCGTTCCCGATCGGCGTGGCCGCGGCAATTTACCTGGAAGAGTTCGCTCCCAAGAACCGTCTGACCGATTTTATTGAGGTCAACATCAATAACCTGGCAGCGGTGCCGTCGATCATCTTTGGTCTGCTGGGTCTGGCCGTATTCATCAATCTGTTCGGCATGCCCCGCTCGGTTCCGGTGGTGGGCGGCATGGTGCTGACTCTGATGACACTGCCCACCATCATCATTTCCAGCCGGGCCGCAATCAAGAGCGTACCGCCCTCGATCCGCGAAGCGGCGGAAGGGATTGGCGCCTCGAAAATGCAGGTGGTATTGCACCACGTCCTGCCGCTGGCGATGCCGGGCATGCTGACCGGGTCCATCATCGGCATGGCGCAGGCACTGGGTGAAACCGCCCCGCTGCTGCTGATCGGCATGGTGGCCTTTATTGTTGACGTGCCCGGTGGCTTCTTCGACTCGGCCACCGTATTGCCGGTACAGGTATTCCTCTGGGCAGGCAGCCCTGAACTTGCCTTTATTGAACGTGCTTCAGCCGCCATCATGGTGCTGCTGAGCTTTCTGATCGGAATGAATGCATTGGCCATCTGGCTGCGCAAGCGTCTTGAGCGCCGTTGGTAAGGAGAACAGATATGAACATGACCGCAACACTGAGTGATAACGCAGCCATGACCAAGACTACAGCCACGGCCACTGAGTCCACTGCCATCGAGAGCAGCTCGGATGCCGGTATTGAAGAGGGCAAAACCGTTGGCAAGCCCTATGCTGCCAAGGAGCCAAAGTTCAAGCTGCGTGACGTGGAAGTATTTTACGGCGCAGATCGGGCAATCAAAAATGTCAGCCTGGATATCGGCAAGAATGAAGTCATTGCCTTCATCGGTCCATCCGGTTGTGGCAAGTCCACCTTCCTGCGCTGCCTGAACCGAATGAACGACAGTATCGACATCTGCAAGGTCAAGGGCAGCCTGCAGCTGGATGATCAGGACATCTATGATCCGCGCCAGGACGTGGTTGAGCTGCGTGCCCGCGTAGGCATGGTGTTTCAGAAGCCTAACCCCTTCCCCAAGTCGATCTACGACAACGTGGCCTATGGCCCGCGTATTCATGGTCTTGCCAACCGCAAGTCGGATCTGGACGAAATCGTCGAGAACAGCCTGCGCAAGGCTGGTCTGTGGGATGAGGTGAAGGACCGTCTGGACTCCACTGCCACCGGCATGTCCGGCGGTCAGCAGCAGCGCCTGTGCATTGCCCGTACCATTGCGGTCAACCCGGAAGTGGTACTGATGGACGAGCCCTGTTCGGCACTGGACCCGATCGCCACGGCGAAAGTGGAAGAGCTGATCTCGGAGCTGTCCGAGAGCTATACCATCGTCATCGTGACCCACTCCATGCAACAGGCATCTCGTGTATCAGACCGTACAGCCTATTTCCATCTTGGCCATCTGGTTGAGGTCAACGATACTGTGAAGGTGTTCACCGCACCGGAGCACCATATGACCGAAGCCTATATCACCGGTCGTTTCGGCTGATCCGGCGGTGCCGCTAAGTGTACAGCCTGGCTGCCTGCGGCCAGTGCTGTACAATCAGCCACTGACTTGACCCAGCCAGGATTCAGACATTGAAGCACTCCGGACTCTTACTGTTGTTGGGCCTGCTGTTGCTGGCGACAGGAGCCCGCGCGGACGTGAGCAATACGGCCACCGAACTGCAGCCTTACCAACGCGTTGCCGGCATTTCCGGCAACCTGTCGAGTGTCGGCTCCGATACCATGGCCAGCCTGATGCTGCTCTGGTCACAGGAATTCAATCGTCTGTATCCCAATGTGAATATTCAGCTGCAGGCCCCGGGCTCATCAACGGCTCCGGTAGCCCTGATCGAAGGGACCGCAAGCCTTGCCCCCATGAGCCGCCCCATGCTGGAGCGAGAGCTGTTGGCATTTGAACGCCGACACGGCTACCCCCCAACAGCGATTACCGTCGCAATGGATGCTCTGGCAATCTTCGTACATCAGGACAATCCGGTAGCAGGTCTGAACCTGCAGCAGCTGGATGCGATCTTTTCAGCCACTCGGCGCTGCGGGGGAAAGCTCCGGATTGATCGCTGGCAACAGCTGGGTGTAGAGGGGCAACTCGCAACCCAGCCACTGCTGTTGTACGGCCGCAATGCCGTGTCCGGCACCTATGGCTTTTTCCGTGAACAGGCATTGTGCCGCGGCGACTTTCATAGTCGAGTCAACGAACAGCCGGGGTCGGCCTCGGTGGTTCAGTCGGTGGCAACGGCGTTGAACGCGATCGGTTACTCCAGCATCAACTACCGCAACGCCTCGGTGCGCGTGTTACCGCTGGCACGGCTGGGCAATGATTATGTCGTACCTGAGCCAGATAGCTTCATTGATGGCCGCTATCCGCTGGCTCGTCCCCTGTACATGTACATTAACCGACCACCAGGGCAGCCACTTCACCCTTTGGTGCGGGAGTTTCTGCATCTGGTGCTGTCACGTGAAGGGCAGGAAGTGGTCTTGAAAGAGGGCTACACACCATTGCCCGCCAGTGCCATCGCTCGTCAGCTGGGGAAGATATCGGATGTCGACTAGCCCGCTGCCACCGCCTCCAGAGTTGCGTCTCACGACACCACTGCGCAAGCGCTGGCTACAGCTGCGCCGCTACAAGGATCGACTGGCCACGCTGTTCATCATGCTCGGTGGACTGGGCGTGATCCTGTCGGTGTTGATGATCCTGTTCTATTTGTTGTATCAGGTGGTTCCTCTGCTGACATCGGCCCGAATCGTGCCGCTTCAACAGCAGATCGAGCAGCCTTTGACGGGGCAGAGTCTGTACATGGCCCTGGATGCCGAAGGTCGGATCGGCGTACGGCTCACGCAACAAGGTGAGCTGCAATTTTTTCAACCAGCCAGCGGCGCGCTTCTGCAACAACAGAGAATTGCCCTGCCCGACAACAGCCACATTACCGACCTGGCCGATGCCGGCGACGGCCTGATGGTACTGGCACTGAGTGACGGACGCGTGTTGCCGGTGCAGCGACAGTACTCTGGCACGAATAATCTTCAACCGGTTTTACACTACCCACTGGGTATCGAACCCCTGAGCCTGCAACCGGCTCCCGCCGGCCCGCTGGCGGCGGCCGTTAACCAGAAACAGCTGCTGCTGATCAGCTTCCATGACGGCCAATTACACCAGTTCCACTTTGATCTGAGCCAACCCGGGCCTACCCCTATACAGTCTGTCAGTCTGCCCACACCTGGTTTCGAGCCACGCAAACTGCTGTTGATGCCACAGCAATCCCGATTGCTTGCACTGGGCCCTGAGGGTCGCATTGGTGTAATCCCCCTGCAGGGAGGGGGCCAAACCTACGAAGTAATCCGCGCCGCTCGGGAGGAGATAACGCTGTTTGAGCTGCTGCCGGGGCGGCGCAGCCTGATGCTGGGTGATCAATCGGGTGCCTTGTCACAGTGGTTTTTCGTTCCGGATGAATATAACAGCCTGAAGTTGCAGCAGATCCGTCAATATGACCCCCTGCAGTCAGCACCCAAGCGGCTGGCCGGGCGAGAGCAGGACAACAGCTTCATAACGCTGGAACAGAACGGAACACTAAGTGTGTACAGCCTGACATCCAGCCGCGCCTTGCTGCGCACCAATCTGCTCGGTGACGAGCCTGACGCGCTGGCGCTGTCTGCGTACAACAGCTTCCTGCTGATGGAGCGCAACAACCGGGTCAGCAGCTGGCAGCTGCAGGCCCCCCACGCCGAAATCACGCTGAGCAGCCTGTGGAGCGAGATCTGGCACGAAGACTACGACGAGCCGGGCTACATCTGGCAGTCATCCACCAATGGCACGGACTCAGCCGCCAAATACAGCTTGGTGCCGCTGGTATTCGGTACGCTCAAGGCTGCACTCTATGCCATGCTGATGGCGACCCCCATGGCGATCTGCGGCGCCATCTATACCGCCTATTTCATGGCGCCGGCCCTGCGCCGCAAAATCAAGCCGATGATCGAAATGATGGCCGCCGTTCCTTCTGTGGTTTTGGGTTTTCTCGCCGGTCTCTGGCTGGCGCCGTTCATGCAGGTTCATCTGGCCGCCATCCTGTTACTGGTCCTTCTGCTGCCGATCAGCATTCTGCTGTTCGCCTTCGGGTGGGAGAAAATGCCGCAACGCATCCGTTTCCTGTTGCCTGAAGGCTGGGACGTGATCCTGCTGCTGGGGGTGATTCCGCTGGTGGCCTGGCTGGCCTTCCTACTGGCAGTACCTATTGAGGCATGGCTTTTTGATGGTCAGTTGGTACTCTGGCTCGGCAATCAGGTGGGTATCAGTTATGACCAACGCAACGCACTGATCGTCGGTATTGCAATGGGGTTTGCCATTATTCCCACCCTGTTTTCCCTCACCGAAGATGCCATTCATGCCGTACCGCGCCACCTCAGTAACGGTGCTCTCGCACTGGGGGCTACCCCCTGGCAGGCGCTGACCTGGATGATCCTGCCTGCTGCCAGCGCCGGTATTTTTTCGGCCCTGATGATCGGCTTCGGGCGTGCCATCGGTGAAACCATGATCGTTCTGATGGTCACCGGCAACACCCCGATCATGGAGATGAACATCTTCGAGGGAATGCGAACCCTCGCCGCCAATATCGCCATCGAAATGCCTGAATCCAGCGTCGGCAGCAGCCATTACCGCGTGCTGTTCCTGTTCACACTGGTCGTTAACACCATCGCCGAATTGATCCGTCAGCAGCTGCGGAGGAAATACCGTGCGCTCTGATAACCGACTGATGCGATGGTTTCATACCGATACCCCTTGGGTTTGGCTCAATGCCGGTGCCGTTGCACTATGTCTGCTCACCCTGCTGGGTATTCTGCTGCTGATCAGTATTCAGGGGCTGGCCCACTTCTGGCCCAAAGGCCTGGTGCAGGCAGAGGTGACGGCCGACAGTCAGAGTCGGCGCGTCATTGGTGCAGTCATCCGGCATGAGCACGTGAGCGTACGCCAGCTGCAGGAGGCAGGCCTGTCACTCGACTCGGAACAGGCTGAAGTACAGCGCACCCTGATCCACAGCGGCAATCGGGAATTCAGCGACAGTGACTATTTTTGGGTACTGGACAATGCCCTGTCAGATCGGCACTACCCCGATCATCTGGCTGTATTCGAGCGCACTCGTTGGGGACAGCTGTATGGCTATCTGCGTGGATTGAGCGAAAACGGCACCCTGCTGCAGCAGGGCCCGGACATCGACCAGGACATGCTGTGGCGTGAATTCGAGCAGCGCCGGCAGCGTACCGAGGCACTGCAGCAGGAAATTGATCGCATCGAAAGCAACATGCTTGGGCAGATCAACCGCACGCTGGAACAGTTGCGTCTGGAGCAGCGCCGGCTTGAGCTGCTCGGCCCACTGAAGGTGCCTCAACTGGAGGTTCTGGCCCGTGAACGGGCCGACCTGGAGCAGGACTATCATCTGCTGCAGAAACGGCTGACCCGCCTGCAACAGCAGGTCACCCGTGACCACTTCCACGTTGAAGTGGCTGATGGACGGGTGCTGGAATTCGCCATGGTGGACGTTATTCGCGCTTACCGCCCGAACGGCATGAGCCTTGTCGACAGGCTGGAACACTTTGGCATCAAGCTGTGGGAGTTCCTGTCTGACTCACCCCGCGAGGGTAATACCGAGGGCGGCGTCTTTCCCGCTCTGTTCGGCACCGTGCTGATGGTGTTACTGATGTCACTGCTGGTCACGCCATTCGGCGTGCTGGCCGCCGTATACCTGCATGAATACGCTTATCAAGG
Organism: Marinobacterium sp. BA1; assembly: GCF_041155135.1. Classification (NCBI taxonomy): domain Bacteria; kingdom Pseudomonadati; phylum Pseudomonadota; class Gammaproteobacteria; order Oceanospirillales; family Oceanospirillaceae; genus Marinobacterium; species Marinobacterium sp. BA1. Next base: position 3,167,207 of record NZ_BAAFHC010000001.1, on the reverse strand, counting down.
ACGGCTCACCCGAATCATTCGCATCGCCGTCAACAACCTGGCCGGGGTACCTTCCATTGTATACGGCATTTTCGGGCTCGGCTTTTTCGTCTATTTTCTGGGGGGCAGTATCGATGCGCTGTTTTTCCCGGAAGCCCTGCCAGCACCGACCTTCGGCACTGGCGGCCTGCTATGGGCATCGGCCACCCTGGCCCTGTTGACACTGCCGGTGGTGATCGTGGCCACCGAAGAGGGGTTGCGCACCATTCCGTCCAGCCTGCGCGAAGGCGCCCTGGCACTGGGTGCAACCCGGGCGGAAACCCTGTGGAGAGTTGTGTTGCCCATGGCCAGCCCGGCCATGATGACGGGAGTGATTCTGGCGATCGCCAGGGCTGCTGGTGAGGTCGCACCACTGATGTTGGTAGGAGTGGTCAAGCTGGTCCCCCAGCTGCCTGTAGACGGACATTTCCCCTATCTGCACCTGGACCAGAAATTCATGCACCTTGGTTTTCACATTTATGATGTCGGTTTCCACAGCGCCAACACTGAAGCCGCTCAGCCACTGGTCTATGCTACCGCTTTGCTGTTGTTGCTGGTGATCCTGCTGCTGAACCTGTCAGCGATCCTGATGCGCAACCATCTGCGGGCCCGATTCAGAACACTGGAACCGGAACTCTAGCGTGCAACCTTCATCAACGGAGCTATGCCTTGATACGCCTGGACACACAGATATCGGCCGATCCGGCTACCACCAGCCCTGAATCTGACCTCCCGGACACCCGGCTGCAAGTGCGAGACCTCAGCCTGCGCTATGGCGATAGCCGTGCGCTGAGCAATATCAATCTGGATCTTCCCGGCAACCGAGTAACCGCTTTTATAGGCCCGTCCGGCTGCGGCAAGTCGACTCTGTTGCGCTGTTTCAACCGCATGAGTGAGCTGGCAGCGGACTGTAATATTTCTGGAACAATTCTGCTGGATAATGAAGATATTTACGCTCGATCAGTCAATGTGGCAGAGCTGCGACGTCGGGTCGGCATGGTGTTCCAGAAGCCCAATCCGTTTCCGGCTTCGGTGTATGAAAATGTCAGCTTCGGCCTCAAGATTCAGGGCGTCCGCAAAAAGCGAGTGGTGGATGAAGCCGTTGAGTGGGCGCTGCGTTCGGCAGCACTTTGGGACGAGGTCAAGGACCGACTGCACGAGAGTGCTCTGGGGTTGTCCGGGGGGCAGCAACAGCGCCTGGTGATCGCCCGCACCATCGCCATTCGCCCCGAGGTCCTGCTGCTGGACGAGCCGGCCTCGGCACTGGACCCAATCTCGACACTTAAGATCGAGGAACTGATTCATGAACTGAAACGTGACTTCACCATCCTGATTGTCACACACAACATGCAGCAGGCTGCCCGCGTATCCGATTACACCGCCTTTCTGCATCAGGGGCGTCTGATCGAATTTGGCGAGACCGAGAAGCTGTTTACCCGGCCGTCCAGACGACAGACTGAAGATTACATCACCGGACGCTATGGCTAGGCCAGCTGTCCGTAACGGAGACAAACACTGTGGAACTGGAAAAAGACAACTACTCAACCCACATCTCCCAGCAGTTCAACGAAGAGCTGGAAACCATCCGTACCCAGATGCTGACCATGGGCGGCATGGTGGAACATCAGGTCAATGACGCCATCGAAGCGCTGCTGACAGCGGATGTGGATCGTGCCGAGGCGTCACGCAAGGTCGACCAGCAGACCAATGCCATGGAGCTGATGATCGATGATCTTTGCACCACTACCATCGCCCGGCGTCAGCCGGCAGCCAGCGACCTGCGTCTGATCGTGTCGATCAGCCGTGCCGTATCCGATCTCGAACGCATTGGTGATGAAGCGTCCCGCATCTGCAGACAAGCAATCGAACTGGCACAGAGCGGCACTTCGCAACGCGGTCATCAAGAAGTGCGCCACATCGGCAATCTGGTGCGCGACATGGTACGCAACGTCCTGACCGCTTTCGCTCGCAATGATATCGAGATGGCCTACCTGGTCGCCAAACAGGACAAGGAAGTGGACCGTGAATACCGCACGGCCATGCGCTCACTCGTGACCTATATGATGGAAGATCCGCGTGCGATCTCTTCCGTACTGAGTGTCATCTGGGCTCTTCGCAGCCTTGAACGCATCGGTGACCATGCCCGTAACCTGGCCGAGCACCTGATCTATCAGGTCAGCGGTACCGACGTGCGCCACCGCAGCCTGAAGCAGATCCGCCAGACCGTTGAGGACGAAGCCGACACACTGCTGAGCGATGAAAGCAGCACAGAAGAGTAACCCGCACTACAGCACTTGAGTGGGTGAAAATGCTAGACTTGGGGCCGTCTCACTAACGGAAGCCCTTCAGGTGTCAGCACGCGAATCTCTGCTCATCCATTCTCCCCACCGGCACTGGCTGCTTGCGGGCAGCAGCAGTTTCCAGGTGCCGGCACACTGGCGTCCCTGGCTGTATGACTCGGGCTCGCTGAGCCAGCGCCTGCAGCGTGCGGCCGGGGGCGAGTTCAGCGTTCGCGTGCTGAGCGAATGCTGGCAGTATCCGAGCGCCGACGAGGCACGGGCACTCGGGATCAGCCCGCGACGTCGCGCCCTGATTCGGGAGGTTGAGCTGCTGGGCCGTAATGCCGAACCCTGGGTGTTCGCTCGAACGGTCATTCCCGCCACCACGCTGACCGGGGTGGAGCGACGCCTGCTGCGACTGGGCTCGCGCTCCCTCGGTTCCTACCTGTTCCGTGACCCCAGCCTTGAACGTGCCCCGCTGCGCGCCTGCCGGCTGCAAGACAGCGGCGGGCAGCACTATTGGGCACGACGCTCCGTATTCCGTCTGCACCACAAGCCCTTGCTGGTATGCGAGGTTTTTCTCCCGGCCATGGAGCACGTACAATACCCGCTCTGACCGCTCAGGAGTGATCATGCAGGCAACGACCCCGTCACAGCACCCATTAAAGCAGAAGCTGCAGGCCTATGTGCACCTGATGCGTGCCGACCGACCGATCGGCACCTACCTGCTGCTCTGGCCGACCCTGTGGGCACTCTGGATCGCATCGGAAGGCCTGCCGGCGCTGGATCTGCTGCTGATCTTCTGTCTGGGTGTGTTCCTGACCCGCTCTGCCGGCTGTGTCATCAACGACTTTGCCGACCGACATATTGATGGCCACGTCAAACGCACCCTCAATCGTCCACTGCCATCAGGCCGAGTCCGTGAGCGTGAAGCGATCTATCTTTTCTGCGGTCTGATGCTGGTCTCGTTTCTGCTGGTGCTGATGACAAACGGCATGACCATCCTAATGTCCTTCGGCGGCCTTGCATTGGCGTTTATCTACCCGTTCATGAAACGCTATACTCACCTGCCACAGCTGGTGCTGGGAGCGGCTTTTGGCTGGGCCATTCCAATGGCGTTTACCGCCACTCAGGAAGCACTGCCGCTGACCGCCTGGCTGCTCTACCTGGCCAAGCTGCTCTGGACCGTGGCCTATGACACCCAGTATGCCATGGTGGATCGTGACGATGACCTGAAAATTGGCGTCAAATCCACTGCAGTGCTGTTTGGCCGCCACGACCGTCTCATCATCGCCCTGCTGCAACTGGCCACTCTGGTAGTGATGCTCTGGGTAGGTCAGATTGAGCAACTGGGGCTCTGGTATTGGCTGGGGCTGGCCGGTGCCGCCACCCTGTTTGTCTACCAGCACTGGCTGATCCGCGCCCGCGAACGGATGCCCTGCTTCCGCGCCTTCCTCAACAACCACTATGCCGAGCTGTTGGTGCTGCTCGGCCTGATACTGGAATACGCGCTGCGCACCTGAGCCGACACTGACAAGTGAAAGAAAATCTGCCAATGTCATATTTGTGTAACCAAAACGTCTTGTAATACCAGACTCTGATTAAATGTCTGTAAAAGAGGCAGAAACATGTCTGCGTCCAAACGCGTACTGATCGTTGATGACGAAGCACCGATCCGCGAAATGATTGCGGTAGCATTGGAGATGGCAGGTTACGAATGTGATGAGGCAGACAGTGCCCAGTCCGCTCATGCCCGCATCGTCGATAACAAACCCGATATGCTGTTGCTGGACTGGATGATGCCCGGTACCAGCGGTATCGAGTTCGCCCGCCGCCTGCGCAAGGATGAAGTGACGGCTGACATCCCGATCATCATGCTGACTGCAAAGGCCGATGAGGACAACAAGATTCAGGGGCTGGAAGCCGGTGTGGATGACTACATCACCAAGCCGTTCTCGCCACGTGAGCTGGTCGCACGACTCAAGGCCGTGCTGCGCCGCGCCACACCCAAGGGGGTGGAAGAGCCGGTCACGGTGGACAGTCTGACTCTGGACCCTGTTTCGCATCGCGTTACTGCAGAGAGCCGACCGCTGGAGCTTGGGCCAACCGAATTTCGCCTGCTGCAGTTTTTCATGACACATCCGGATCGTGCCTATACCCGCAGCCAGCTGCTGGATATGGTGTGGGGCGGCAATGTATATGTGGAAGAGCGTACCGTCGATGTCCACATTCGCCGCCTGCGCAAGGCGTTGGGCGAGCGTCACGACTATCTGGTACAGACGGTACGTGGCACCGGATATCGTTTCTCGGCACAGGTGGCCTGATCGGCTTCGGTCACCACATTCACAGGATCGGAATGGAATGACTTCATGCACATAGCGCGGCACTCGCTGCTGATGAGCCTGCTGCTCAGTGCCGGTCTGGGCCTGATTCTGGGTGCGGTGCTGGGCTTCCCGATTGCCGGCATCACCCTTGGCATGATCGTGTGGGCCGTGATTCAGATCCGTCGCTTCAATGTCCTGCGTGAGTGGCTGGTCGGCGATACATCTGAAGAGCCACCCGAGCTGGGGCGAAATTCTGGACGCGTTGGCACGCATGCAAAAGCGCACTCAGGCACGCGAAGCTTCTTTGCGCAACGTCATCTCACGCTTTCAGCAGTCTTCAGCGGCCCTGCCCGATGCAGTCATCATCATCGATCGCAACAATAACCTGGAATGGTGGAATCTGGCCGCCGAGCGGCTGCTTGGGCTGCGTCATGCATCCGACCGAGGCAAGCCGCTGCTGAATCTGGTACGTGATCCCGTATTTGTGGATTACTACCGCAAGGGCCGCTATCAGGAGCCGCTGGAGCTGCCATCACCGCTGGGCGGCGATACCCGACTGCAGTATCAGATCAGCCTTTTTGGCGCGGATGATCGCCTGCTGGTGGCCCGTGACATCACCCGACTGACCCAGCTGGAGCAGACTCGGCAGAACTTCGTGGCCAACGCATCGCATGAACTGCGCACCCCACTGACGGTCATTCGGGGTTACCTTGAAACCTTCCTCGATCAGGACCTGCCCAAACCGCTGATGCGGGGGCTCAGTCAAATGCAACAGCAAGCGCGACGAATGGAAAACCTGGTCCAGGATCTGTTGCTGCTGTCGCGACTGGAGGCCACCTCACGTCAGGCCGCCACGCTCAAACCAGTGCTGATCCAAAGCCTGATCAGCCATATCCATGAAGATGCCGTTACCCTGTCAGGAGAGCGTCAGCATCAATTCGAGCTGCAGATAGATCCACAACATGACCTGCTGGGTGTTCCGGCAGAGCTACAGAGTGCGCTGTCCAATCTGGTGTTTAATGCCGTGCGTTATACGCCCGATGAGGGCCATATCCTGATCCGCTGGTGGGCTGATGCCAAAGGCGGCCATTTCAGTGTGACCGACAGCGGTATCGGGATAGAAGCACGCCACATTCCTCATCTCACCGAGCGTTTCTATCGCGTGGACGACAGCCGCTCGTCCGCCAGTGGCGGTACCGGGCTTGGGCTGGCCATCGTCAAGCATGTATTGATGCGCCTTGGCGCCCGGCTGGAGATCGACAGTAAGCCTGGCAGGGGCAGCTGCTTCAGCTGCCATTTCCCCGCTGAGCTGGTAGTGCCGCCCCGGGATTGATATCCCTGGCTTCGGCGGCATACTCCTCCACCCAGAAAATAGTCGCGCCCACAACCGCCGCCGGCATCAAAAACAGATTCAGCACCGGCACCAGCATACCCAGCTGAACCAGCCCGCCAAACCCGATCGACGTTACTCGACGCGCCTTCATCAACTGCTTCATCTGTGGAAAGCTGACCTTGTTGTTGTCCATCGGGTAATCGCAGTATTGAATCGACATCATCCAGGCCCCGAACAGAAACCAAAGCAGTGGCGAGAGCAGATTCAGGCCCGGTATAAACGTAATCAACAGCAACAGCAGAAAGCGTGGCAGATAGTAGCCCAGCTTCTGCAGCTCCCGCTGCAGCGCCCGTGGAATCATCGCCAGCACCGCGCCCCAGCCCTCATCCACCAGCGGGGCACCGCGCAACCTATGCTCCACCTTTTCGGCCAGAAAGCCGTTAAAGGGCGCTGCTATCAGATTGGCCACGATGGAAAAGCCGTAATACACCCCCACCATCACCACCAGGGCAAACAGGGGCCAGAAAAGCCAATAGAGAAAACCGGCCCAGTCGGGCAGATATCCCAACCCATACTCGACCCAGTGGGTGAATTGCTGAATCAGCAGCCAAATGGCGGCAATAAACAGCAACAGGTTGATCAGCAGCGGTACCAGCACAAAACGCCGAATACCCGGTTGCGGCAGCATGGCCGCTCCACGCAGCAGATAACTGCCGCCACGTATGGGGTTTCCCTTCATCTTGCCTCCTGAAGGTGATCACATAGCATTTGCCGACATGGCAGGATCACTTTACTCTTGGTATCAGTTAACGTTTGATGACGGCGGCTCACACCAGCCGAACAATCCGGGGAGAGTACACATGAAAGCGATCCGTATCCACGCCTTTGGCGGGCCCGAAAACCTGCAGCTCAACGAGCTGGAACAGCCACAACCGGGGCCGGATGAGGTACTGATCCGCAACCACGCGGCCGGAGTGAACCCGATCGACTGGAAAACCTGCTCCGGTGGTGGCGCCAGCAGTTTCATTGAAGCCCTGCCCTTTTGCCCCGGTTGGGAGTTCGCCGGCCGTGTTGAAGCTCTGGGTGACGGCGTCAACAACGTGCGTCAGGGTGATGAAGTCATGGGGTTTATCCGCTTTCCGCAGCCGGCCGGCTGCTATGCCGAGTATCTGATCGCCCCGGCTGACCAGATCTGTCAGCGCCCCAGTGCACTGGATTCGGTAACCGCAGCAGGACTCGGACTGGCGGGCCTGACCGCCTGGCAAGCCCTGTTTGAAGTCGGTGAGCTAAAAGGAGGTCAGTCGGTTCTGGTACTCGCAGCTGCGGGTGGCGTCGGCCATCTGGCAGTACAACTGGCGAAGTGGAAAGGCGCCTATGTGATCGGCACAGCTTCGCATGGCAACAAGGCATTCCTGCAAAGCCTGGGCTGTGACGACATCATCGATTACCAGCGTCAGCAGGTAGACAATCTGATTCATGACGCGGACCTGATTATCGATGGTGTTGGCGGTGAAACGGCCATCCGTGCTCTGAGCTGTCTGCAGCCCCATGGCAAAATGATCACCCTGCCTTCCGTCACGGCTGCCGAGGTGATCGCGGCCGGTGAGGCCAAGGGGCTTAAAGTGAGCGGCATTCGTGCCCGACCGGACGCCGGCCAGTTACATGAGCTGGCAATGCTGGCGTCCAGCGGCAAGGTGATGTTGAACCTGACCGACAACTTGCCGCTGGATCAGGCAGCCGAGGCACACCGCCTGAGCGCCACTGGGCATGTGCGCGGCAAACTGGTGTTAACCATCTGACTCGGGTTTAGGCAGGGATGCCGCCGTTTCATCTTCTGCCGGGCCACAGAACAGCTGCTGCTGACGCATCAGCAGGCGGCAGCCTTCGCCGCGAATGTTGCGGCCCCAACACTCATCCTTGGCCCAGGCCTTGTCATCTTCGGTCGGCTCTTCACGAAAACCCGGTACCGCTTCGCAGAAACCCTCGCTGATCTGTGCGGTTTCCAGGCAGGCCCGGAGAAAGCGGCCATAGTTGACAGTGCAGTCAAACCCGGTACAGCCGTCAAAGTTGCTCAGGCTTTGCTCCAGACAGGTTTGCTGATTATTCAATCGACCGAACGCCAGCCCATCATTGCGCCAGTTGGCAGCCGCCTCGGCACGTTCGGCATTGAATTCGGCCAGCCACTCGGCCTTCATCGACTGCCACCAGCTCGGGTTGACCTGCCACAAAAACAGAACGAACAGCAGGGGCAGCACGACCAGTATCAGCAGAATTTTTTTCCACATGCAGAAACTCCTGAGGATTAACGACGCCGGTACAGGCCTGCGATACACAAAAGCAGCCCCAGCACTGAAAGCAGCATGCCACCGTTAACCAGCAGTGGGTGCCGCGCCATATAGGGTACAAAAGGGTGCTGCCGTTCGGTGTCACAGCGCGCTTCGATATAGTCCCAAGAGCCGCCACAGTCGAGACAGGCCTCGACCAGCGACAGGTCATACAGGTAAGCACCCATCAGCAGCATACCCGGCAACACCAGCAATAACAGACCGAGCTTGAGCATGATCAGTCGTCTTCGTCGCTGATGCCGATGTTGCTGACACCCTCATTGCGCGCCAACTCACGCAACTCGCGCACAAATGCTGCACTCGGCTGTTTTTGATTCTGCAGCCGTTCGATCACTTCGTCACGAAAGCCATCTTCGGCCTGCATCAGCTCATGGGTATTGATTAGCCTGACCAGATCCTCGTCAGACAGCTCGTCATCACTTTCGGTGACTTCGATAAAGGTCGCCACACTTTCGCGGGACAGCTGGCCCACGTTAGCAGCCTCTGAGCGGTCTTTTTCCAGCAGGCAGTTGATAGTGGCATTCAGTGCTACGATCGCGTCCAGTGCCGGCAGGGCACCATACATGTCGTACTCATCCAGGTCCGGCATGTTGGCTTCCACCTGATCCAGCTGGACCTCAAAGTTTACCCTGGCACCGGTGCCAGCCAGGCTATCCCAAACGCCATCCAGCAGCAGACGCATTCGAGCCGGGTCACCAAAGTTGACCAGCCGGGCAAAGAGGGCAAAGTTGGGGAACATGCGCTCCGTCAGTGCCGCGGAAAAGGCGGTCAACTGCCAGGGTTCAAATGTCTCCAGCTCGCGCTCCAGGTTCAGCATTTCGCTCATCAGTGTCTCCGCTTGGGATGTGTTGAGGTCTATTGTACGGCACAGCCGGCTCAAGCTGTAGTCATCTGCATTAATGCCATACCAGACTTTACTGATATACTTTCGCACCGTTGTCACACTCACAGAATCGAGAAATACAATGAGCCAATCTCATCCCGCTGCAGTGCTGGTGCGCTGCCTGGACTGCTTCAGTGAATGGACCGGGCGCACGGTCGCCTGGATGACCCTGCTGATGGTATTGGGTACCTTCGTTGTCGTCGTACAGCGCTACGTGTTCAATCAGGGCAATACGGCACTGCAGGAATCCATCATTTACATGCACAGCCTGGTGTTTCTGCTGGGAGCTGCCTACACCCTGAAGCACGACGGCCACGTGCGCGTGGACATCATTTATCGTCCGCTGGGCGAGAAGGGCAAGGCCTGGATAAACCTGTTCGGCACCCTGTTTCTGCTTATGCCGGTGTGCATTTTCATTTTCTGGATGTCCTGGGACTATGTAGCATCATCCTGGTCCATCAAGGAAGCCTCGCAAGAATCAGGCGGTCTGGCCTATCGCTATCTGCTTAAAACCGCACTACTCGTCATGCCTGCCATGATGATCCTGCAGGGACTGGCAGAACTGCTGCGCAGCCTTCTGGTGATCAGCGGCAACGCCCATCTGCCCGCTGCTGAAGAGGAGCACGCACTGTGATCGAGTATTTGCCTCTGCTGCTGTTTGTCGGCGCCATTTTCATTCTGCTGATGGGCTATTCCGTTGCCTTCGCGTTGGCCGGCACAGGCCTGTTGTTTGCCGGCGTCGGCATTTTGACCGGTCACTTTGACAGCGTGTTTCTGCAGGCTGTGCCCAACCGCATCTTCGGTGTGATGTACAACGAAGTCCTGATTGCGGTGCCTCTGTTCGTATTCATGGGGGTAATGCTGGAGAAATCGAAGATCGCCGAAGAGCTGCTGGATACCATGGCGGCGCTGTTCGGCTCCATGCGCGGCGGTCTCGGCATCTCGGTGACATTGGTGGGAATGCTGCTGGCCGCCAGTACCGGCATCGTGGGCGCTACGGTTGTGACCATGGGGCTGCTGTCGCTGCCAACCATGCTGCGCCGGGGCTATGACCCGGCCGTTGCCACCGGTACCATCTGCGCCTCGGGCACGTTGGGCCAGATCATTCCACCCTCAATCGTACTGGTGCTGTTGGGGGATGTGATCTCGTCTGCCTATCAACAGTCGCAGATCGATCGGGGCATTTTCTCGCCGGATACTGTCACCGTGGGAGATCTGTTCCTTGGCGCGCTGATTCCGGGCCTGCTGCTGGTGATCGCCTATATCGGCTACATGGTGTTTGTAGCGATCACCCGCCCAAAGGCGGTACCGGCCATTCCCGCTGAAGAGTTAAGCCAGATCACCAACCTCTGGATGCGTGCACTGAAGGCTCTGCTGCCGCCTGTGCTGCTGATCGGGCTGGTACTCGGGTCCATTCTGGGCGGCTTTGCGACGCCCACCGAGGCCGCCTCGGTGGGTGCTGTGGGTTCCATTCTGTTGGCGATGATGCGTCGGGCATTCAGCCTCAAGACCCTTCACGCAGTAATGCGCTCCACCACTCAGGTCAGTTCCATGGTGTTCATGATCCTGATTGGCGCATCAATCTTTTCGCTGGTGTTCCGTGGCTACGGCGGTGACGAGATGGTCAGTGACTTTCTGACCGACCTGCCCGGCGGCGTTGTCGGCGCCATGGCGGTAGTGATGTTGATCGTGTTCCTGCTCGGCTTCTTCCTCGACTTCATCGAGATCACTTTTGTGGTGGTGCCGATTGTGGCGCCGATTCTGCTGAGCATGGGGCTGGACCCGATCTGGCTGGGTGTCATGCTGGCGATCAACCTGCAGACCTCTTTCCTGACACCGCCGTTCGGCTTTGCCCTGTTCTATCTGCGCGGGGTGGCGCCCGACAGCGTGTCCACCGGACAGATCTACAAGGGTGTGGTGCCATTCATCATGATTCAGTTGCTGGTACTGGCGCTGATTGCCTGGCAGAGCGGGCTGGCCACCTGGCTGCCCAAATTTGTATATGGATAATTTCTCATGATCATCTGACGCAAGCAGCATTTACAAACGGATTTTTGTAAACCATGCTGAAGCTGCCTGTTTTTTGACCACTTGGGCGTAACAGGAAAAAGGATTGAGAGCTATGCCGACGGATGATCTATTCAAGTTTGAGCCATCTACTGTCTCCCAAGAGGCATTTAGACCGTGGAAAGTGCTGAGTGTCGAGGATGATCCTGTCTACCAGGCATCCTTGGTGCACGCTCTGTCTTGCATCAAGGTTGCCGGTCGACCACTGGAGGTCATTTGCACACAGTCGGCCCTTGATGCTGCACGAGTACTTCCAGAACATGCAGACATTGCACTTATCCTGCTCGATGTCGTAATGGAAAGTGATGACGCAGGCCTGCGCTTGGTCAGTACCATTCGTGATGTCATCGGCAATAACCAGGTCAGAATAGTACTTTTGACAGGGCAGCCGGGGATGACACCTCCTCGCCAGGACCTGCTGGAGCACTTTGAAATTGACGATTACTGGTGCAAATCGGAGCTGACCCACGAGCACCTGTTGTCGGTCATTACCGGCAACCTGCGTGTGTGGGAACGTACAGCCCAGCTGGAAAAGGCCCGACAAGGATTACAGTTGATTGTTGACGCCTCCCAGGCACTCAGCAAACGTCGGGATCTAGACAGCTATACACAAACCGTTTTGTCCTCTTTGCTAAAACTGCTCAACATCGACACAGGTGGCCTCATATGCAGGCTGCGCTTCTCACCTTCTGTGCACCAGAACACAACGTATACGCTAGCGGCCTGTGGTGCTTTTCAGCATCTCAAGGGGCACACGCTGGACCGTTTGGAAGATCAAGACCTGCAACAGCTCTGCTCAATAGCGATTTCCCAGCGACAGCACCTGTACCTTGAGCACTACACGCTGCTGTATTTTCCTGCCGACAACGATAAGACAGATGACTATGCTGGCAGCAATAAGACAGATGACTACCTGGTGCTTGTCAAAACGGAGCGCCAACTCACGTCACCCGAAGTCAGCATGCTGGAAGTGTTTTGTGAAAATATCAACAACGGGTTCACCAACCTGTCGCTTTATAACCGGCTGACACGTATTGCCTATCAAGACTCGTTGCTGAATATCCCTAATCGTAACTACCTGAAACGCACACTGAGGGCTTTATCCCCTTCCACGCTGTGCCAACATCAATTGCTCGTAATATCACTGGACAATTTGAACGAAGTTGCGCTGTATTTTGGTGAATCGTTCTGCAACAGCACACTGAAAAGTGTTCACCGGCACTTGCAGGCGTCCATCACCGAACAGCTGCTACTCGCGCGTATTGATCGGCATGTATTTGCCATCTTAATCCCAGAGAATACATCACACTCCCTGCATGATTTCTCTACAATACTGCCTGAACCATTGCTGATTGACGGCGGTGAGCATCAGATCTCATACGCAACTGCTTTGCTGCCCCTGTCAGGCTGTGACACGAGAGAGCCCGAACAGATTCTCAGATTGGCCGAACTGTCTGTAGAGTCAGCCAGACACGACGGTAAACGTTTTATCGAATATGATGATTCCCAACAACAGGTCATGCGCCAGCGCTACCACATGCTGGATGAGCTGCGAAAGGCTTTACAAGCGGAAGCACTAAGCATTGCTCTCCAACCTAAAGTCGATATCGTCACGGGAGCAGCCGTAGGATTCGAGGCGCTGGTTCGCTGGCAGCAAGATGATGGTTCCATGACGCCACCGAGCGAGTTCATCCCTGTTGCAGAAGCTGCGGGGCTAATCAGTGAGCTGGATCTATTCGTTCTCAAAAAAACACTGGAAGCGGCACATCAACTGATTCAAGCAGGACTGAGGTTGCCCATCTCATTCAATACCTCATCAAACGACCTCCTCCGCCCTGGCTATTTTGATGAGATGCTGAAAATGGTTACGGCATCGGGGTTGCCCTTCAATTTGCTTGAGCTGGAAGTAACTGAAACTCAGGCGATGATCGAATACCAGCATATTGCCACACAGTTGAGGAAGTTGTTGCAACTGGGTATGAAGGTCAGCATCGACGATTTTGGTACCGGTTACTCATCATTGGCCCACATCACAGAGCTGGCAGCCTCTACTTTGAAGATAGATCAAACCTTTGTTGCACGGCTAGGGCAGTCAGAAGGCGCGAACCATATCATCGAAATGATCATGCGTCTTAGTGATCGCTTCGGGTTTCACGTCGTTGCCGAAGGGGTCGAAACCGAGCAGCAACGTCAATTGTTGATTGCAAAAGGGTGTGTCGTTTGCCAAGGCTACCTGTTCGCAAAACCCATGCCGGTCGCACAGGCACTTGAGTGGGCTCAGCACCACATTCTGAATCCATAGAGGGGCCTATCATGCGGGTCTCAAAGCGCAGAGTGCTGTCAATTTGGTTCATCCTCATGTTGCCATTGACCGCAACCATTGTGGTTAGTGCATGGTTTGCCTACTCCGAACTGTTCCGCCTCAAGCTGGAGCCCATCGAAACACGTCACAATGAGCTAATTGATCAGATAAGCAATCGATTCAGTCGCGAGCTGGGATATTTCGGCCAATTGACAATGCTGCTGAAGCGAAGTGGCCCCTTACAAAGTGGTCTTGATCAAACCGCTCCCCCGGATATAGATGCACTTGAGCGGCTACTGGTGCGTTTCAGTCGCGCATCATCGCTCATATCTCAGCTGCGTTGGCTGGATAGTGCTGGACAGGAACGGATTCGTGTCAATGTCAGAAACGGTGTCACCATCACGGCTCCTGAGCATACGCTGCAAAACAAGAACGACCGTTATTACTTTCAGTCAGGCTCATCGGTATCTGCTGATGAGGTTTATTATTCGCCATTAGACCTGAACATTGAAAATGGCGTATTGGAAATGCCCCCCAACCCGACACTGCGCACCAGTGTACGCACCGGGGTAAACGACGGTTTACACAATGGCTTGCTGGTGTTGAACTTCAGCCTGAGAAAGCTGTTTGATGAGGTGCGCCAGTTGCACAGCGCAGACACTCAAACAGAGATCGTCAACGCAGACGGGTATTGGCTTTTGCATCCCGAGCTCTGGCGTGAGTGGGGGTTCATATATCATCAACCCAAGCTGGTGATTCAAAATGAGTTTCCAAGTCTGTGGCAGCATATGACCAAATCGTCCAGCGCCAGAGGCCTCAGGATCGATGAGCGCCTATGGAGCTACGCTCACATTACAGCACATACGCAGGAGAAAACGCTCTCTCCTTCCGGTTGGTACCTGGTACTCACAACTCCACCTGACCTGCTTGCATCACTGCGTCGGTCTGTATTACTCCCAACCCTTTCAGGTAGCCTGTTGGTCATGCTGCTATTGGGTGGCGTGCTGTACCGAATTGCGCAAGGGGAAGCTCAGAGAATGGCGCTGCTAGAGCAACTCAAAGCGGAGCAGAAAGAGCTTCAACATACCAATGAGGAGCTGTGGCAGTCTCTATCACGCCAGCAAAAACTTCAGGACGAGTTGGTGGAAACACGAAAATTGTCATCGCTGGGCATGATGGTGGCGGGTGTTGCTCACGAGTTGAATACACCCACAGGAGGAGCCCTCGTCACCCTCAGCACACTTTCAACCGCCCATCGGCAGCTTAAAAATTCTGTTCAGGCCGGAACCTTGACACGAGAACAGATGCAGAATTTTCTCGAGCACACTGACGAAGGGTTGTCTCTTGCTCAGAAGAATCTCGGCAAGTCCATCGAGCTGATTAAAAGCTTTAAGCGCCTAGCCATTGATCGGAACCAAGATCAGCCATCACATTTCGACCTACAAAGCTGTGTTCAGGACTTAATACTCACGTTAAACCCAAGGCTCAAGCATTCACCTGTATCATTGGAAAGTGACATCCCCCCATGTGAAATGTTCAGTCATCCAGGCATTGTGTCTCAGGTTCTGCAAAACTTGATCAGCAATGCGCTCAGTCATGCCTTTAAACCAGATCAGCGTGGGAAAATTGTTCTACGTGGGGTATTAAGGGAGGACGGTCACACCATACAGTTGAGCGTCCAGGATAATGGCTGCGGCATAGCACCTGAAAT
The DNA here is from genome assembly GCF_041155135.1 of Marinobacterium sp. BA1. Classification (NCBI taxonomy): domain Bacteria; kingdom Pseudomonadati; phylum Pseudomonadota; class Gammaproteobacteria; order Oceanospirillales; family Oceanospirillaceae; genus Marinobacterium; species Marinobacterium sp. BA1. The sequence continues at coordinate 3,151,945 of NZ_BAAFHC010000001.1, read as the reverse complement.
ACATCCCAAATTATTCGATCCTTTTGTAACCGCAGGCCGAGGCAAAGGACACACAGGTCTTGGGTTACATCTTGTACAACAGTGGGTTACACAAACACTCATGGGCAGCATACAGGTGAGCAGTACTCAAAACGGCGGAACATGCTTTACCATAGACATTCCGGTCTCGGTCACAGATCATCCAGCAACCCTTTGAGCCCGTTCAGCGTCGCACGACCGCGGGCCCGGTTCTGTTCCGGGCTCGCTTCACCCAACCCCTCACGCTCCAGATCTTCCTGCGGCAATTCATCGATGAATCGACTGGGTGTGCAGTCCATCCACTCGCCAAACTGCCGCCGCTGTTTGGCCAGCGTCATGGTGAGTGTTTTCTGCGCCCGGGTAATACCCACGTAGGCCAGCCGGCGCTCCTCCTCGATGGTATCCATTTCGATGCTGTTACGGTGCGGCAGCAGCTCCTCTTCCATACCGAGTAGAAATACATGGGGGAACTCCAGACCCTTGGAGGCATGCAGGGTCATCAGCTGTACCCGATCAGAATCGTCTTCTTCCTCCTGCCGGTTGAGCATGTCCAGCAGCACCAGCCGAGCAATCGCGTCCTCGATACCTGCGCCTTCATCTTCTTCCTGCAGCCGCTCCAGCGTGGACTGCAGTGACTCGATCAGAAAGTAGACATTCTGCATCCGCTTCTCGGCCACCACATCGCTGGAGGCGTTCTGACGGATCCAGCCAGGGTAATCGATCTCGTCCATCAGTTCATGGATGGCAGCGATGGGGTCACCGTCACGGCAGCGCTGATACAAACGGTCGATCAAATCACAGAAGCGGCGCAGCCGTTCCACCGCCTGTGCCGGCAAGACCTGCTCCAGCCCCAGCTCGCCACACGCGTCGAACAGACTGACTTCACGCCCGGACGCGTATTCGCCCAGACGTTGCAGGGTACTGGGGCCGATCTCGCGCCGCGGCAGGTTGATGATGCGCAGGAAAGCGTTGTCATCATCGCGGTTGATCAACACTTTAAAGTAACTCATCAGGTCTTTGATCTCGGCCCGGGCGAAGAAGGAGGTCCCACCGCTGAGTTTGTAGGGCACCTGATAGTGCTGCAGCTTCATCTCAATCAGACGTGCCTGATGGTTACCACGATACAGGACGGCAAAATCACGGAAGCCGATCCGTTCACGCAGATGACGGTCGAGAATTTCGGTGGCGATTCGCTCCGCCTCGGCATCATCGTTGCGGGTATGAATCACCCGGATCGGGTCGCCGTAGCCCATCTCGCTCCACAGGGTTTTCTCGAACACATGCGGGTTGTTGGCGATCAGGGTGTTGGCCGCTTTCAGAATGCGGCTGGTGGAGCGGTAGTTCTGTTCCAGCTTGACCACCTTGAGGCTGGGAAAGTCGGTCTGCAGCTGGGCCAGGTTCTCCGGCCGAGCACCGCGCCAGGCGTAGATCGACTGGTCATCATCCCCCACTACGGTGAGACCGCTGCGGTGCCCCACCAGCAGGCGTACCAAACGGTACTGGGACAGGTTGGTGTCCTGATATTCATCCACCAGCAGGTACTGAATACGGCGCTGCCAGCGTTCCAGCACATCGGAATGGTTGCTGAACAATTGCACCGGCAGCAGGATCAGGTCGTCAAAGTCCACCGCGTTGTAGGCTCGCAGATGGCGATCGTAGGCCTCGTAGGCGCGTGCTGCCAGAATATCCTGTGGCAGCTGAGCCTCTGCCAGCGCCTGATCCGGCGTCAGCATGTCATTTTTCCAGTTGGAGATCCGGTGCTGCACCTCATTGAGCTGGTCGGTATCTTCGTCATTCTGCAGCATCAGATCACGCAGCAGTGCCTTGCTGTCCTGATCATCAAACAGCGAAAATCCGCTTTTCAGTCCCAGATGCTTGCGTTCACGGCGAATGATCGACAGCCCCAGGGTATGAAAGGTAGACACAGTGAGGCCTCGCCCTTCCTGTTTGCCAAGCAACTGGCTAACGCGCTCCTTCATTTCACGCGCGGCCTTGTTGGTAAATGTGACGGCGGCGATGCGACGCGCTTCGATGCCCGCGTCCTGCACCATCCAGGCAATTTTCCGCGTGATCACACTGGTTTTGCCAGATCCGGCACCGGCCAGAACAAGCAGAGGGCCGCCGATGTAGTGCACCGCCTCGCGCTGGCGTGGATTGAGTCTGCTCATGTCACCTCGAAAAAATTAAACCCGGATCGATACCGGCCGATACAGTTTTGATACAGCTGTTTGCTGTAATACTGCAAACAGAAGGCTGGATCGCGTACTTCTGGCCATCACCAAAGCGTGATAACCTCGAACGTCGATCATGGCAATCGCCTATTATGACATGGCCCCCTGATGAAATTCAGACCCTCTGCGGAGGTATTATTCAGGTGTAAAGGGGAAGCAGTACCATGCTGGCAGATGATGAGCCGCTAAACCCGACAGAACCCGGACACCCAGCCCTGGTACTGATCAGCGAGTCTGATGTACTGGAAACAAGCTGGCGAAGCTGGCTGGAACCCTGGTGGCAGGGGCACCTGTATCGCTGCCGCTCCCCAGAAGACGCCGTCCCCATCCTGCAACAGTTTTCTTCTTTGATCATCCTGCTGGAAACCGATTGCCCCGAGCACGCCAGCCGCACACTGAACCACCTACGCAAGCACTGCCCCATTGCCCCTTCTGTATTATTGCTGAAAGAGCCGCCTGACCAGCGCTGGCAGGCGCTGCTGACGGACCCCTGTAACGATCACATTCTGTCCTCCGGAGCCTGTGAAACCACCCTGCACCGCGTGCTGCGCTACTGCAGCAACCTGCTGCAGTGCCATGATCGGCTGCGCAAGCTGGAACAGCTGCAGCACCTGCAGAACCCTGAACCCACATCCAGCTATAATCCCGAACTCTGGCGCGCTCTGCAGCGGGAAGAGTTTGTGCTCTTCTATCAGCCACGCATCGACCTGCACGAAGGCAGTATCTGCGGCGCCGAAGCATTGATCCGTTGGCAGCACCCCAAGCGCGGTCTGCTCACTCCGGATCATTTCATTCCCGACTGCGAGGCTTCAGGGCTGGTGGTGCCACTCGGCTACTGGGTCATTCAACAGGTGGGCAAGTCACTGCCGAACATGCTGGCCTCTGGGTTGAAGGGTCGTATTGGTGTCAACCTGTCGTTCCGACAGTTTCAGGACCGCTTTCTCGCGACCACCATTGAACGCCTGATCAAACAGCACCTGATCGATACCCGAACCCTGGAGTTTGAGCTGACCGAAACGGCACTGTGCAGTGACGAAGAACATGTACGTGAATCGATCACCCAACTCAGCGCGCTGGGCGTGGAATTTTCACTGGATGACTTCGGTACCGGATACTCTTCGTTCAGCCTGCTGCAGAAGCTGCCGGTCGCCACGCTCAAGATCGACAAGTCCTTCATTGCCGGCATACCCGGTAACACGGACGATGAGGAGATCGTGCGTGCCATGATCAGCCTGGCTCACAACCTGAACAAACAGGTGATTGCAGAAGGGGTCGAAAACCGCGAGCAGCTGGAGTTTCTGATTCGGCATGAGTGTGATCAGGTTCAGGGCTACTTCTTCAGCCGCCCCATCTGCGAAGAGCAGTTTCTGACCCTGCTCAGTCGCAGTCAGCGCCAGCAAGCCCCCTGAAAGCCAGTGCCTCCAGCAGTTGTTCCTGACCCACTCGCTCTTCTCCCGCCAGATCTGCCAACGTCCTGGCCACCCGCAACAAACGATGACAGGCCCTGGCCGAAAGCTGGGTCTGCTGCATCACCCTGACCAGCACGGCGCGAGTCGCATCATCAAGCGCACAATATGCTTCGAGATCACGGCCTCCAAGTTCTCGGTTCATGCAGCCCTGCCGCTCCAGCTGCCGTACGTGGGCTGCTACCACCCGCTGACGCACACGAGCACTGGACTCCCCCGGCTGATCCGGCTGCAGCAGTGCTTCGGGTGGCAGTGCCGGCACCTGCAGCTGCAGGTCGATCCGATCCAGCAAAGGGCCGGAGATCTTTTGCTGGTAGCGCCGAATCTGGTCGGGGGTGCAGATACAACGGTCCGTCCCATCGTCATGATAGCCACAGGGGCAGGGGTTCATCGCCGCCACCAGCTGAAATCGGGCCGGGTAGCGGGTCTGCCGCGCTGCACGGGAGATCAGTATCTCGCCTGTTTCCAGTGGCTCACGCAAGACCTCAAGTACACGGCGCGGATACTCGGGCAATTCATCCAGGAACAGAACCCCCTGATGCGCCAGCGATATTTCACCGGGACGGGGGTGACTGCCACCACCCACCAGCGCAATCGCCGAGGCCGTATGGTGTGGTGCCCTGAAACTGCGCACGCCATGACAGGCTGGTCGAACATCATGCCCGGCAACGGAGCAGATTGCGGCCACTTCAAGCTGCTGTTCAGTCTCAAGTGGCGGCAATAATCCCGGCAACCGTGCCGCCAACATACTTTTACCGCTGCCGGGCGGCCCGGAAAACAACAGGTTGTGTCCCCCTGCAGCCGCCACCTCCAGCGCCCGACGCGCCTGTAGCTGGCCTTTCACATCGGCCAGATCAGGCCCTTCCTCAACAGGTGTAACAGAGAGCGAGCCCAGCACCGGCTCCAGCCGCTGCTTGCCGGTCAGATGCGCCACCAACTCCAGCAAATGGCCCACCGCAAACACTTCCGTGCGCTGTGCCATCACTGCTTCAGCCGCATTATCAAGTGCCACTATCAGGCTGCGGCCGCTGCGACCTGCCGCCACGGCAGCCGGCAGAACTCCCCTTACCGGTCGTACCGCACCGGACAGCGCCAGCTCACCGATCATTTCGGTTGCTTCGCTGCCCTTCCAGCGCTTCAACTGGCCGGATGCCAGCAGGATACCCACGGCAATCGCCAGATCATAACGGCCACCTTCCTTGGGCAGATCAGCCGGTGCCAGGTTGATGGTGATACGGCGCTGAGGAAAGTCGAATCCGGCCGTAATAAGGGCACTGCGTACCCTTTCACGGCTTTCCTTGACCGCCGTTTCCGGCAGACCAACGATCGACATTGAGGGCAGGCCACCCGACAGATGCACCTCAACGGTGACCGCTGGCGCCTCGATTCCGAGCTGGGCTCGGGTATGAATAACAGCAAGTGACATGACACGATCCTTGTGTCGCTGGAAAGGGTTCAGAGTTGAGTATCGTTATCCGTTGCTGCCGGAGCAGGGTTCTCCACCGACGGTTCAAGTGCCGCCAGGCGCTGCTCAAGCTGTTCAAGCTTATCGCGAGTGCGCATCAGCACCGCCTGCTGTGCTTCAAACTCATCCCGGGTTACCAGATCCAGTTTGGCAAAGGTTCCCTGCAGCATGCTGCGTACCTGGCTTTGCAGCTCTTGCTGACCGGGAAGGTCCGGGCGTCCGGCCAGCAGCTGGCTAAACTGGCCGGAGAGGCTATCGATCAATTTCTGGTGGATCATCCGGGGCTCCTGCACAAGGTTGCATCTCAATGCCGCTACTATAAACCAGATCGGCCTCGGCGTCAGATTCCAGAACGTGCACCAAAAGAGCACTTGCACCAAACCAGTGCATGAAAACAGACCTGTATCACCCGCATATCATTCGAAAATGCCCTTTCAGTCCTCAATAAAAATCGCAACCTGCTGTTTTAAAAAGATAAAAACAAATTGGCACAAGCTTCGCTTAGTCAGTACACACGGCCTGACAACCCGCTCCCGAGGACGCAGGCCTTATGAGTACTGAGAAGAGGACCCAAAACATGAAACTGATCTCAGCCATCATCAAACCGTTCAAGCTCGATGATGTTCGTGAAGCACTTTCGGAAATCGGTGTGCAGGGCATCACCGTCACCGAAGTGAAAGGATTTGGCCGTCAGAAAGGTCATACCGAACTCTACCGCGGCGCAGAGTATGTGGTCGACTTCCTGCCCAAGGTTCGCATTGATGCAGCCGTAGCAGATGACATTGTCGATCAGGTACTTGAGGCGATATCCAAGGCAGCTCAGACCGGCAAGATCGGCGACGGCAAAATCTTCGTCACCAGTCTGGAGCAGGTGATCCGCATCCGCACCGGCGAGTCCGGTCACGACGCGCTCTGAACCTGCCTGACAATCGACGTTTTTTATCTCTCTGGAGGATAAAACAATGGAAGAACTACTCAATGCGACAGCCGGGGATTTGACCCAGCTGAAATATGCGGTCGATACCTTCTACTTCCTCATGTGCGGTGCACTGGTGATGTGGATGGCGGCCGGTTTCGCGATGCTGGAAGCGGGCTTGGTGCGTGCCAAGAACACCACCGAGATTCTGACCAAAAACATCGCGCTCTATGCCATCGCCTGTACCATGTACCTGCTGTGTGGCTACTACCTGATGTACAGCTCTGACGAAGGCGGCATCATTCCAAGCCTTGGCGCCCTGATCGGCGACGAGAACGGTGTTGATGCGGTGTTGGCCGGTGGCGATGATGCGCCCTACTACTCAGCCCGCTCCGACTTCTTCTTCCAGGTGGTGTTCGTGGCTACAGCCATGTCCATCGTCTCCGGTGCTGTTGCAGAACGCATGAAGCTCTGGGCATTCCTGGCCTTCGCTGTGGTCATGACCGGCTTCATCTACCCGACGTCCGGCTACTGGACTTGGGGTGGCGGTTTCCTGAGTGAAGCGGGCTTCTTCGACTTCGCTGGCTCCGGCATCGTACACATGGCAGGCGCCTCCGCTGCACTTGCTGGTGTATTGGTACTGGGAGCTCGTAAAGGCAAATACGGCAAGAACGGCGAGATCAATGCGATCCCGGGTGCCAACCTGCCGCTGGCCACGCTGGGTACCTTCATCCTGTGGCTGGGCTGGTTCGGCTTCAACGGCGGTTCCGAACTGAAACTGTCTGATGTGGGTGAAGCCAACGCAGTCGCTCAGGTCTTCGTGAACACCAACGCAGCTGCTGCCGGCGGTGTAATTGCAGCCCTGATCCTGGCCCGCCTGTGGTTCCGCAAGGCTGACCTGACCATGGCGCTGAACGGTGCACTGGCTGGCCTGGTAGCGATCACTGCTGATCCGCTGAGCCCGTCCGCTCTGGCATCCAGCCTGATCGGTGCGGTCGGTGGTGCACTGGTGGTGTTCTCCATCGTAACCCTGGACAAGCTGCGTATCGACGATCCAGTCGGTGCCATCTCCGTTCACGGTGTAGTGGGTATCTGGGGTCTGCTGGCGGTACCGCTGAGCAACGCTGATGCCAGCTACGGTGCACAGCTGCTGGGTATCGTGTCCATCTTCGGCTGGGTCTTCATCGCCAGTCTGGTGGTATGGTTCATCCTCAAGGCGATCATGGGCATCCGTGTCAGCGAAGAGGAAGAGTACGAAGGGGTTGACCTGGCTGAGTGCGGCATGGAAGCCTACCCCGAGTTCTCCGGTGGCAAGAAATAAGATCAAAACTCCGGGAGGCAAGCATGCCTCCCGCGTGTTTTTCAGGCTGCGCCGATATGCGCGGCCTTTTGATTATGGGTATACTGACGCCACTGGTTTCTCCGCCGACCTTTCGGCCGGAGCTCCGTGGGATTACCACAGATCATGAGGACTTGAATGATGAAACTCGTCACCGCGGTCATCAAGCCGTTCAAGCTGGATGACGTTCGTGAAGCCCTGTCCGATATCGGCATTCAGGGTGTGACCGTCACCGAGGTCAAGGGTTTTGGCCGCCAGAAGGGCCACACCGAGCTTTACCGAGGCGCCGAATATGTTGTCGACTTCCTGCCCAAGGTCAAGATTGAAGTGGCCATTGATGACGACATGCTGGATCAAGTGATTGAAGCGGTCAGCAAAACCGCCAATACCGGCAAGATTGGCGACGGCAAGATTTTTGTCATGCCGCTGGAGCAGGTGATCCGTATCCGTACCGGTGAAGCAGGCCCGGACGCTCTCTGATAACCAATGCCCGGCATTATTGTCGGGCATTCAATACACTACCAAGATCATCCCTCCTCATAAACGTCTCCATTCTGAATCACCATAACCGTTGCCAACCCCGCTTTCTCCTGCCATGATGCTTTTTTATACAAAGACTAGGGGTATTCTGATGGACCAGCAGCAAATGGCGCCCTGTCATGGCCAACACGCTACCTTGTAACTCGGCGCTTGTCGCACAGCTACTGCCGGCTCTGGAGCACTCACCAGCCGGCATTTGTCTGCTCGACCTTGATGGCCGCTGCCACTATAGCAACCGCACACTGCGGCGTCTGTTGCACCATACAGAGGGCGAGCTGCCACAGGATCTTTTCCTGCAGGCACCGTTGGGATCGTTGCTGAAAAAGAACTTGGCCCATTTGGCCAGCGGTCGCCAGCACGCCTTTTCCCTGTCGCTGTTTCGCGGTCGGCATCAGCACCATAGCTTTTCTCTTCAACTAAATGCTTCCGTGCTGTACGACGAGCAGCGCAAAGTGTGTGGCTGCCTGGTACTGGCGATTGACGAACAGCAGTATCATCAGCGTGAGCTGGAGCTGCGCCAGCTGTCCAGCGCGGTCGAGAACAGCGGCAGTGCCGTGGTCATTACGGATATCAGCGGCCGCATCGAGTACGTCAATTCCCGTTTCTGTGACATCACCGGCTACAGTCTGCAGGAAGTACTGGGCCAGACACCGGCACTCCTGCGCTCGGGCGAAACCGACCCCACCACCTATCGTGATCTGTGGCGCACCATTCGCGCCAATCGCAAGTGGCGCGGCACCCTGCGTAACCGACGCAAGGATGGCTCGCTGTACTGGTCGATGCAGTCGATTGCCCCGATCAGCAATGAAAAGGGTTCCATTACACACCTGGTTTCCGTAGGGGATGACATCACCCAGCTGAAGGAGTACCAGAGTCAGCTGGAGCAGCTGGCCTATTTTGACCCACTCACAGAATTGGGCAATCGCCGCGCCTTCCGCCAGCATCTTGATCAACTACTGGAACAGCCCTCAGAGCAGTATCATGCTCTGCTGCTGATCGATCTTGATCACTTCAAGAAGGTAAACGATACAATGGGACATGAGGCGGGCGACTTGATGCTGAAAACCGTGGCCAACCGGTTGCGCTTCTGCATTCCCGAGCAGGACCGGGTATTCCGCCTTGGCGGCGACGAGTTTTCAATTCTGATTGATAATCTGGACAGCCTCGATACCCTCCGCGAGCGGGTCAGTGAAATGATCGCGCTGCTGTCGCAGCCGATGGATATCGGTACCCATGAGCTGCAGACCAGTGCCAGTATCGGCATCACCCTGATCGGTATCGACGCCTGCGATAACAGCGGACTCCTGCGCAACGCTGATCTGGCCATGTACCGGGCCAAACGTGCGGGTCGCAACACCTTTGCCTTTTTCAATCACAGCATGAACACGGAAGCACGCCGTACGCTGACACTGGAACATGACCTGCGCCACGCACTGGAACAGGGCGAGTTACACCTGCACTATCAGCCTCAGGTTGACCTGAGCAGTGGACAGATAATCGGTATGGAAGCACTGCTGCGCTGGCAGCACCCAATTGATGGCAACATCCCCCCTGACGAGTTCATCCCCATCGCCGAAGAAACCGGCATGATTTTGCCCATCGGGCGCTGGGTACTGGAGCAGGCTTGCCAGACCGCCGCGCGCATCCGCCGTCTGTACACGCGCCCCTTTCGCATGGCAGTAAACCTTTCGGCACGGCAATTTGAAGACTCTGAACTGATCTTGCAGGTCGACCAGATCCTCGCTGATACGGGCCTGCCCGGGAATTATCTTGAGCTGGAGATTACCGAGAGCCTGTTGGTCAACAATTTCGGTCATATCAACGATATTCTGCGCCAACTGCGCCGTCGTGGTATTACCATCGCGGTGGACGATTTTGGCACCGGCTACTCATCACTAAACTATTTGAAGAAGCTTGAGGTCAACCAGCTCAAGATCGACCGCTCGTTTGTACAGGATATTCCGGGGGACCGTGATGACGTGGCGATCACCTCCACCATCATCCTGATGGCCCGCCAGCTGGGGCTGGACGTGATCGCTGAAGGTATCGAGACCGAACAGCAGCAACAGTTCCTGCTGCAGCAGGGATGCCGCACGGGACAGGGCTTCTATTTCAGTCGCCCCGTGCCCTTTAGCCAGCTACAACAACGTTGGTCACACGGGACCTGACCAAGCATCACTGAGACTTGCGTGCGGCTTCCTTGATTGCCGAACCGGCTTTTTCAATATCCTTGCCTGCACCTTCAATGGTGCTGCAAGCGGTCAGTGCGCTGGCACCGGTGAGTACCAATAAAGCACCGAACAGCATGCCAAGTATTGTTTTGCGCATAGTGAATCCTCTTGCTGCAGTCTTGTTTATCATAGCGCCCCCAAGCCCCCTGCACCATGCAGGGACCTGACCATTGTGTCCAGGCTGACTATACTCAGGCTGAACGGTACCATGCTGGAGGCTCGATGCTCAGAATAAGACCCATCGACATGGATGACCATGCACTGCTGCAAACCGTGGCAACCGAGTCAGGCACGGGATTCACCTCGTTGCCCAATGATGCTGAACTGCTGGCACAAAAAATCGAACGCTCGGTCGAGGCTCTGCGCAGCACGGAGAAAAAGCCGCTGCCGGTCACCTACCTGTTCGTAATGGAGGAAACCGGCACCGGCGAGGTACTCGGTACCTGTGGCGTCACCGCCGCTGTTGGTCTGGACGCACCCTGGTATCACTATCACATTGGTACCATTGTGCATGCGTCACACCAGTTCAATATCCACAACGAATTTCAGACCCTCTATCTGTGTAATGACTACACTGGCAGCAGCGAGCTGTGTTCGCTGTTCCTTCGACCGGATTACCGAGGCCGTGGCGGCGGCGGGCTGTTGTCGCGGTCCCGCTTTCTGTTCATGGCCGAACACCCGCAGCGCTTTGCCGATCGGATCATTGCCGAGATGCGCGGTTTTACCGATCAGCATGACAGAAACCCTTTTTGGGAGGGGCTGGGGCAGCATTTTTTCTCCATGCAGTACCAGCAGGCAGATTTCCTGACCGGTTCTGGCAATAAGGTGGTGATCGCCGAGTTGATGCCAAAGCACCCGATCTATATCCACCTGCTGCCTGAAGAGGCTCAGGCGGTAATCGGCCGGGTACACCCCAATACCGAACCGGCCTGCCGCCTGCTGCAATCTGAAGGCTTCCGTTATGAAAACTACGTAGATATCTTTGATGCTGGCCCGACACTGGCGGCCCGGCCGAACGAAGTACGGGCCATCCGTCGCAGCCGCCGAGCCGAAGTAGTCATTGATACGGCTCCGGTACCGCCTGATGCTCGCGATTTTCTGATCAGCAATACCCGTTGCCAAGGCTTTCGCTGTACTCAGGCACGCCTTAATCCCAGCCTTAACCGGGTCCGTGTCAGCCCCGAGTTGGCGGCCTGCCTGGAGGTAGAGGCTGGCGAAACTGTCAGGCTGGTCAGTTTGCCAGCACACTCAGGGGCAGGCGGATAATCAGCTCCAGACCTTCGTCCGGGTGATTGTGCGCCTGCAGCTCTCCGCCCAGTTGCACGATGGCTCGCTGAGCAATGCTCATCCCCAGCCCATAGCCCTCGCCATGCCCCCCACTGCCCCGCACAAAGGGCTCAAACAGTTTCGGCAGCAAGTCGGGGCTGACACCTGGCCCCCGGTCTCGCAGCCGAATTTCGACCGTATCATTGTTAAGGCTGGCGCTGATCCTCAGTGCCGCCGTTTCCGGTGTATGCCTGAGTGCATTATCAATCCCGTTGTGCAGGGCCCTTTGCAGCAGCGAGCGTTGCAGGTGCAATTTCAGTTGCGGGGGCTGTACTGCGATCTGCACGGGACGGTCAGGCTGCCGAAAATGCACATCTGCAGCCAGTTCGGCAAACAACGTCTCTACACTGAACACCTCTGTGTCAAAGTTGCTGTCTGCCTGCTGCAGTCGGGTGTAGCCGACAATTTCCGCAATCAGTCCATTCAAGCGCTCACACTCACGGTTGATTCGACGTGACAGAGGGTTGTCATCGCCAAGGCGCTGTTCAGCCAGCCCTGCCGCAGCCTGCAGCCGGGCCAGGGGTGCCCGTAATTCATGTGACACGTCCTGCAACAGTCGTTGCTGGTTCAGTAGCGTCGTTTCAACATATTCCGCCATCTGATCAAACTCGCGACTCAGCTCACCTAGTTCATCTCGGCGCCGACTGAGCCGGTCATCGGCCCTGAGACTCAAGTCCTGTTGCCGGTGCAGGTTATGCACATGTCGACTCAACTGTCGGATCGGTCGAACCACCAGTGCACTCAACAACAGCCCGGAGAGTGAAGAAACTACCAGTATCAACCCCATCTGCAACGAAAACAGGCGTCCCAGCAGGCGGTCAGCGAATACCCCATCGGGAGGACGTGGCACATGCACGCGGTACTCCCTCCCGGCGTCCGATGTCAGGTTGAACACATAAGCATCAGCCGGTGGCTCACGCCGCCAGGTTGTGATCGGTTGATCACTGCCCTGCGGATAGATCCACAACCGCACACGATGGTGGTCCCGCCCCTCTCGCAGCCAGCGTGGGTCATTCTCTTCATACCGCTCCAGCATCAGCTGCGCCTGACCCCGGGCACGCGCTTCCAGCACCTCCAGCCGATGCACCGAGTCCACCCGACTGCTGAGGTAAAGAAATACGCTGGTCATGCCGATTGCACTCACCAGCCAGATCACCAGAAACATTTTCCAGAACAGCTGCCGAAACCAGCCTTTGGCCAAGACCCGCGACAGGCCAGACTGCAGACGCTGAAAGAGGGTTGTCACAACTCCTCCCGCACAAACTGGTAGCCCTGACCGCGTACTGTCTTGATCAGATCGCACTCCTCACCAAAGGCCGTCGCCAGTTTCTGCCGAACCCGACTGACGTGAACATCCATCGCCCGGTCATAGGCCGTCAACTTGCGGTGCAGTACCCGTTCTGTCAGCAGTTCCTTGCCCAGTACCTGTCCGGCGTTTTGCATCAGCAGTGCCAGCAGGTTGAATTCCGTGCTGGTCAACTCCAACGCCTCATCATTGACTTTTACTTCACGCAGGCCCGGGTCCAGACAGATCCCCTGCATCGACAATACGTGTTGCGGCATACTGCCGGTCGCTGTGCTACCTTGGCTGCGCCGCAGAACAGCCCGTATGCGAGCCAGCAGTTCACGCGGATTGCAGGGTTTGGCCAGATAGTCATCGGCACCCATCTCCAAACCGACAATACGGTCGATATCATCGCCGCGCCCGGTCAGCATGATAACCGGCAGCTTGAATCGCGGTCGCATCTGCTGCAGCAGCTCCAGCCCACTCTGACCGGGCATCATGATATCGAGCACCATCAGGTCAGGCACGCCCTGCGCCAGCCTGGCCAGCGCCGCTTCGGCATCATGCACCGCCTCCAGTTCAAGGCCTTCGTGACTCAGGTAGTCCACCAGCAGCTCACACAACTCGATATCATCATCGACCAGCAATATCTGTTTTGACTGCATCATTCGGTCCTCCTGTTGGCATCATAATGCCCCCGCCCTGTCGGTTGGAAAAGCTTTACCCAACTTTACGCTTCAGGCACACAACTTTGCCTGTCACCGCGCCATACTGCAGCCATCTGAATGCAACAAGTGGAGAACAAACATGAAGACACGTTCCTTGATGACCAGCCTGATCGCCGGCTCTCTGGTGCTGGGCAGCAGTGCTGCGGTGTTTGCTGGACAGAAGGCCAACTGCGACCGTGACAGCCGACAAGAGCAGCGAGCGGAAAAACGTCTTGAGCGAATGACCGAAAAGCTCGCGCTTACACCTGATCAGCAGGCCGCCATCAAAACCCTTTGGCAGCAGCAGACCAAACCAGAACGCTCAGCGATGGCACGCAACGGGCTGCGAGGGCTGGATCCGAATGCCGATAACTATGACCGCCAGGTGCAGCAGCATATTGAGCAGGCACAGCAGCAGATGGCGAAGCACCTGCAGGCTCGCGCTGATCACAAGGCAGCACTGTATGACATTCTGACCCCGGAGCAGGAGCAGAAACTAGAGCAGATGCGTGATCGAAGTGATCGGCACAATGGCAAGCGATATCACGGTCGGGGAGTTGAATAAGCCTCCCTGATCCGGGCGAAGCCGACTTCAGTCGGCGTTCGCTCCGAGCGTCCCCAGCGCCGCTTCGGCGCAGGCGATGTCCTCTGCCTGAGAGGCTCCCGATACACCCACGGCACCGACACATTCGCCATTGAGGATGATCGGCAGACCGCCACCCAACATCAGCAGATCAGGGTGGGTATCCAGTGCCGCCAGCAGATGTACATCATCCGAGTTGTTGTCACGGAAAAAGTTGCTTGGCACCTTGAAGCCGGCGGATGTCCTCGCCTTGCGCAGGGCCAGCAACGACGTCTGCGGCGGTGCATCGTTCAGGCTCAGCTGCGCCAGCGGCTGGCCGGAACGCCCTACCAGAGCAATGCTCACATTCACGCCCAGCGCTTTGGCCTGCTCGGCAGCGGCCGCAACCGCTTTCAATGCCGCACGATAGTCCAGTGTTGCTCGGTTGACGGTCAGATTTTCGCTCATCATTGCTCTCCCGTACTGCGCTCAATCGACGCGCTCAAAGATCAGATCCCAGACACCATGCCCCAGACGCTCACCGCGGCTTTGAAACTTGGTTACCGGGCGCCACTGCGGCTGAGGTGAATACTGCCCTGTACCGGCGGCATTGCGATATCCATCGGCTGCAGACATCACCTCCATCATGTGCTCGGCGTAGTTTTCCCAGTCAGTGGCCATGTGAAAACAACCACCGATTGTCAGCTTCTGCCGGATTTTCTGCGCAAATTCAGGCTGTACAATGCGGCGTTTGTGGTGACGTTTTTTCGGCCATGGGTCAGGGAAGAACAGTTGCAGTGTATCCAGGCTGGCATCGGGGATACAGCGCTCCAACACCTCAATCGCATCATCGCAGTACACGCGAATATTGCTCAGTTCCTCTTCGGCCGCACGGGCCAGCAGGCGTCCCACACCTGGTGGATGCACCTCAATGCCGATAAAGTCCTTCTCCGGAGCCTGGCGTGCCATTTCGATCAGGGAATCTCCCATGCCAAAGCCGATCTCCAACACCACCGGTGCCTCGCGACCAAACACTTCGGCATAATCCAGGCGACCATCCGCCAGCTCAAGTCCATAACGGGGCCAGTTTTGATCCAGTGAACGCTGCTGACCTTCGGTCATGCGCCCGGCACGCACCACAAAGCTGCGCACACGGCGCAGCGGTTTCTGCTCTTCAGTCATTTTGTATCTGTCTGTTGCGGGCGCCCCTACAGGCACCCGGATTCGGTATCAGTTGCTGATCACGCCATCCAGCGGTGATGAAGCACTGGCGTAGGCTCGACGCGGCATACGCACGGCCAAGTGAGCTTCTCGACCGGCCTGCACCGCTTTCTGCATCGCTTTTGCCATCAGTATCGGGTTTTGTGCACCGGCAATGGCGGAGTTAACCAGCACACCGGCACAGCCCATTTCCATCGCCATGGCCGCTTCCGAAGGCGTACCGATGCCGGCATCGACCAGGATCGGCACCCGCGCCTCCTCCATGATCAGGCGAATGTTGTGCGGGTTCTGGATCCCCAGTCCAGAGCCGATCAGCGAGCCCAGTGGCATTACCGCCACACAGCCGATCTCTTCCAGGCGCTTTGCCACAATCGGGTCGTCGTTGGTGTAGACCATCACCTTGAAGCCATCATTGACCAGGGTTTCGGCCGCCTTCACCGTTTCGATGATGTTGGGGTAGAGGGTTTTCTGATCACCCAACACCTCCAGCTTGACCAGATCATGGCCGTCCAGCAGTTCACGGGCCAAACGACAGGTGCGAACGGCATCGTCAGCGGTATAGCAGCCTGCCGTATTGGGCAGCAGGGTGTAGCGTTCGGGGCTGATCACGTCGAGCAGGTTGGGCTCGTCCGGGTTCTGGCCCAGATTGGTGCGGCGTACGGCCATGGTGACGATCTCGGCACCACTGGCGGCAATCGCCGCACCGGTTTCAGCCATATCCTTGTATTTGCCGGTACCAACCAGCAAACGAGAGTTGAAGGATTGTCCTGCAATGATCAGCGGATCGTTGTGTTCCAGTTCTGACATCATCTGTACCCTGATATGAAAATGGTTATGTACTGTGCCGTTGCAAGGTTATTGCATCAGCCGCCGCCGATCGCATGCACGATCTCGATCCGATCACCCGCCTTAAGTGGCGTATCCGCATGTGAGCTGCGCGGAATGATCTCCAGATTCAGCTCGATCGCGATACGCTTGCCACTCAGTTCCAGTTGAGCGACCAGATCACTCAGATTTGACTGTTCTGCCACCTCAAGCGGTTCACCGTTCACCTGAATCTGCATTGTTCTTACCCTGTTGATAGATCGAAAAGGCCAGTACCAGCCAACCGGCAATGAAGGCGCTGCCGCCAAGCGGTGTGATGGCTCCCAGCCAATGTACGCCGCTCAATGCCAGCACATACAGGCTGCCACTGAAGATCAAAATACCCAGCAGGAACAGCACAGCTGCCCAACGCAGACCTCGGCTATCATCTCGCTGCAACAGCAGCCCTACCAGCAAGAGTGCGAACACATGGTAGAACTGGTACTGCACACCGATCTGAAACACCTCCAGTAAGCGCTCACTCAGCTGACTGCGCAGGCCATGTGCGGCAAAGGCTCCCAGTGCTACAGCCACGGCTCCCAGCACTGCAGCGATTGTCAGTGTAAAACGCGCGGACATCGGATTCTCCTGAGCAGACATTATAACGGTTTGGCGCCACCTGCCTGAAATGAAAAAAGCCGCACAGCGGCGGCTTTAAGATGGACACGAAACCGGGGCTCAGGCCTCCAGCATCGCACCGCGAATTTTCTTCATGGCATTTTTTTCCAGCTGGCGGATGCGCTCTGCCGACACACCATATTCAGCTGCCAGCTCATGTAGGGTGGCCTTTTCGTCAGCCAGCCAACGTCGAGCCAGAATATTGCGACTGCGCTCGTCCAACCCCTCCATGGCGCTCATCAGCCTGCGCTGGGACTCCTGCTCCCAGTTGGACTCTTCCAGCTGCATGGCAGGATCCGCCGAGTGGTCTTCCAGGTAAGCAGACGGAGCCAAGTAACGGCTGTCTTCATCCTCGCTTGCCAACGCGTCAAAGGCGGTGTCATTGGAGGCCATGCGGCCTTCCATCTGGCGTACTACCTTGGCATCAACACCCAGATCAGCTGCGATGGCATCCACTTCTTCGTTATTCATCCAGCTCAGTGACTTCTTCTGTGAGCGCAGATTGAAGAACAGTTTGCGCTGCGCTTTGGTGGTCGCCACTTTAACGATGCGCCAGTTGCGCAGGATGAACTCATGCATCTCGGCCTTGATCCAGTGCACCGCAAAGGACACCAGACGAACACCCATGGTGGGGTCGAAACGCTTCACGGCCTTCATCAGGCCCACATTGCCTTCCTGAACCAGGTCACCCAGCGGCAGACCGTAACCGGAATAGCTGCGTGCAATGTGTACGACAAACCTCAGATGCGACATGACCAACTGGCGTGCCGCTTCAAGATCGCTCTGGTAATGGAGACGCTCCGCCAGCTCCCGTTCCTCATCTGCAGTGAGGATCGGAATCGCACTCACAGTCTGAACATAGGCATCGATATTACGGCCCGGTGACAGATGTTCAATAACTTGCAAGCTTGTGCCCATCTAGGAATGACCTCGCAAAATACGTTAATCCCAAGGATTGATTGCTCGTTACAGTGACCTTTTATAGCCGCGAAAGTTCCACTGCGCCACTGCCATGAACAAGCGACCGAAAAACTTAACGTGAAATGGTCCGCAGAGCAAGCCCTGCAGACCTGCTCCAGACGCGATCAGTTATCTCCCGGTTCGATCTCGTTCAGGTGACGCGCGACCGCAAGCCATGACCCGGTAAGCCCCAGCAGTGCAGCCGTTGCCAACAGGCTCAGCGTCCCGACCAATCCCAGCCCTCTGACTTCAAACCGGTTCAGATACAGATCGGCCAGGGCCTGCGCCGGTGCGGTCAGCATCAGCAGCGCCAGCTGTACCAGCAGCCAGGCCAGCAGGCCTCCGATCAGGCCGTACCAAAAACCACTGTACAGGAAAGGCCGACGTACCCAAGCATCGGTCGCCCCAACCAGCTTACTGACGATGATCTCGTCACGGCGGCTCTCGATGGTCATGCGCACGGTATTACCCACCACCAGCAGCACCGCCAGCGCCAGCAGTCCGCCAAGGACATAGCTGCCACGCTTGGCCAGCGCGATGATCGCATTGAGGCGCTGCACCCACTCCATGTCCAGCTGGGCCTCATTCACGCCCGGCAGTGCCTGCAGCTCAGCCTGCAGCAGCGGCAGCTGGACCGGGTCACTGGAGAGGGGTGTCACCATGATCACCGCCGGCAGAGGGTTGTGATCAAAATAGTCCAGCAGGTCGGCAAAGGCAGTATAACTGCGGAAATCCTCAAGCCCCTTGTCCCGGCTGATCAGCTCAACCGAGCTCAAATCATCCCGCAACAGCAGCTCACGGCTGAAGCTGTCGATCGACTGATCGCTCAGCTCAGTCTGCATGTACAGGGCGATGCGCGGCTCCGGATCCCAGCCCGAGGTCAGCGTCTGCAGGTTGCTCAGTGCCGTAAACAGAAACCCCGGCAGTGCCAGGGCGATCGCCAGCACCGCCAGTGTCATCAATGAAGCCACCGGTGTCTGTCGCAAACGCACCAGTGCCTGACGCGCTACAAGTGCATGATGGCGCCGCCAACTGCGGCTGCGGTCGGCAAACTGAATACGGTGCTGCTGCGCGCCGCGCCGAGGGGGCTGGGTCGGTGTTTCTTTTCTAGCCATCTGCCACCAGCCTGCCGTTTCTGAGTGTGAGCATGCGATGTTTCATCCGGTTGATCAGCGACAGGTCGTGGCTGGCAATCAGTACCGTGGTGCCCACCTGGTTGAACTGGCCAAACAGGCGCATGATATCTTCCGACAGCTGCGGGTCCAGGTTACCAGTGGGCTCATCCGCCAGCAGCAACCGGGGCTTGTGCACGATGGCACGGGCGATACCGACCCGCTGCTGCTCACCGGTCGACAGCGTGACCGGATTGTGTTTTTCTCGTGCCAGTAACCCAACCTTGTCCAGTGCCGCCCTGACACGACGGGCCGCATCGGCGGGGTCATAGCCGCTGATCTGGAGCGGCAGTGCCACGTTGTCAAAGATCGAACGGTCAAACAGCAGGTGGTGATTCTGGAACACCACACCGATCTGGCGCCGCAGATAGGGGATCTGCGAGCGGTGCAGCCGGGACAGGTCCTGTTGTCCCACCCAGATCTGACCTCGACTGGGCCGCTCCATCAGCATGATCAACCTCAGCAGGGTGCTTTTGCCCGCCCCTGAATGCCCGGTGAGAAACGCCATCTCGCCGGACTCCAGTTCGAAGTCCAGGTTGAGCAGGGCGTCCTGACCACTGGCATAGCGTTTGGAAACGTTACTGAACCGGATAGCTGCCATCGCGAAATCTCAATCGAACAAAGCGTGTACGAATTCGTCCGCTTCAAATGGGCGCAGATCATCGACCTGCTCACCCACGCCGATAAATCGGATCGGCAGGCCAAACTGCTTGGCAATGGCGAAGATGATGCCACCCTTGGCGGTACCATCAAGCTTGGTCAACGTGATACCGGTCACGCCCACCGACTCCTTGAACTGCTTGGCTTGGCTGATGGCGTTCTGACCGGTACCGGCATCCAGCACCAGCATCACTTCGTGCGGAGCATCAGGGTCGAGCTTCTGCATCACGCGTACCACCTTCTGCAACTCTTGCATCAGGTTATCCTTGTTTTGCAGTCGACCCGCCGTATCCGCGATCAGCACATCGACTCCCTTGGACTGAGCGGACTGCAACGCATCAAAGATCACTGACGCGGAATCGGCACCGGTGTGCTGAGCAACCACTGGAACACTGTTGCGTTCACCCCATACCTGCAGCTGCTCCACGGCAGCAGCGCGGAAGGTATCGCCCGCAGCCAGCATCACCGACTTGCCTTCAGTCTGATACTTTTTCGCCAGCTTGCCGATGGTGGTGGTCTTGCCTACGCCATTGACACCAACCATCAGGATGACAGCCGGTTTCTTCTCTGGCAGACGCAACGGATGCTCAACACCACCGAGCAGCTCTCCCAGTTCCTGCTTGAGCGCCTCTTTCAGGGCTTCGGCATCCTTCAGCTGCTTGCGCTCGACGCGATCCGTCAGACGCTCTATGATTTCGGTGGTGGCTTCAACGCCAATATCCGCCATCAGAAGGGTGGTTTCGATCTCTTCGAGCAGGTCGTCATCAATTTCCTTGGCACCGAGAAACAGATCACCCAGCTGCTCGGTCAAGTTCGCTTTGGTACGGCTAAGGCCAGACTTGATGCGATCAAACAGGCGCTTTTTCTGCTGTTCGGGTGCTTCTGCCGTCAGCTTTGCTGCTTCGGCAGCCTCAGCGGCCTTCCGCTCCTGCTCGGCCTTTTCAGCCGCAGCAGCCTGACGCTCTTCTTCGGCCTGCATTTCCGCTTGCGCTTGCGCAGCCCGCTCAGCTGCCGCCTGGCGCTCGGCCTCGGCGGCGACTTCTGCAGCCTTCCAAGCAGCTTCTTCCGCCTGACGAGCCACTGCTTCAGCTTCCTGCTGACGCGCAACTTCACGTGCCTGTCGAGCCGCCTCCTCTTCTGCCTTGAGCGCCACCTCTGCAGCAGCCTGCTCTGCCTGCTGTTTGGCCTCCGCTTCGGCCTTCTCGGCCGCACGGCGCTCAGCCTCTGCAGCCGCCTCGGCAGCAGCCTGTTCTTTTGCTGCCTGCTGTTCAGCCTTTTGACGCTCGGCCTTTTCAGCCGCTTCGGCCTCACGCTTCGCAACCTTCTCGGCTTCTGCCACTTCGGCGGCACGGGTCTCTTCAATCCTGCGCTGAGCATCCGCCTGAGCCTGCTGCTCCAGCCGTTGCGTGCGGCGTTTTGAAACCTGAGCAATCACCAGTACCAAAACGACCAGAAAAACCCCTGCAATCCAGGGCAAAGTGGCAGGGTCAAGACCGCGATCGGCCATCCAGGTGTAGAGCGCTTCCATAGTCTGTAATATCCACCGTAACAGCCCGTCTGACGGGCATGAATGAAACGAATCAACAAGGCTGGCTATCTTAGCACAGAGCCAACGCCGACAAACCCGGAGATGCATGATGGAAAGCAAATCCCGCCGTTCAGCCCTGTTAAGCCGGGGCCAGCTGCGACTGCTGATCTGGGTCCTGCCGGTTGTTATCCTGTTGCTGTCCCTGTTGGGACCAGAATCACAGCCAGAAGCTGTCATCAGTGCCGACTCGGATCGGCGTATCTATCAGCAGGTAATCCCACAGCAGACACTGTTCCGCCTGCACCTGATCGCTCCGCACCCACCCGCACTCGACGCCAGTACCCAGCTGCGACAGCGTCTGATCACACAGGCCTGCATCATGCGCCTGCAAAAACCGGATGAGCTGGGTGACTGGCTGTCAGCTCAGGGCTGGGAGGTACAGGTGCAGTCGAATGCCGGCTACCGGTTGCTGCAGCTGAAAAGCGGCAGACCCTTTGCCGATAGTGACGTGCGACAACTGCTGCAGCAACTGCAAACACCTCCCACAGTTGACTGGTCGGCGCTGTTGCAGCGTACCCAGGCCGAACAGTACATGATGAGGCAGAATGCAGAGGTCTGGCTGGCCAGTCCACCTTCAAGCAATGAGCACCTTTCGCTGGATCCGCTGGCTGATTATGCACGGCAGCTGCAGCCGTCAGACTGGCGAATAACCCTGACCGGGCCTAAATACCAGTCATTGTCGTCCGTCATATTTGACCTGGCACCATCATCGGCACCCTTTGAGGATTTGATGCTGAGCCCGAAGCCGCTGCCGGTTACGCCAGCCGCAGACGCCCAGCTACAGCTGCACCGCTGGACTTTGCCTCAGGTGAAATCGATACAGGACTTCGCACAACTGCTGTTGGGGCGGGAGCTGGTTGTCCAGCCGCTTTCACGATGGTTGAAACAGCAACTGGCAGACGCACCCGCTCATCAGGCCGGGTACAGCCTGCGCTGGGAAGCGACTCAAAACGGTGGGCTCGTGACATTACTGCTGCAAGGCGAACAGTGGCCCGAGATCCCTGCCTGGCTGCCACAGCAGCTACAGCCAGAAAATGTGGAAACAGCACGCCAGACCCTGCTGAAACAGCTGGAGGGCAATACTGGGCAGCAGCAATGGATGGACCTGCTGGCCCTGTATCAACTGCCTCCGGACAGCCTGCAGCGCTTGCCCACACAGCTGGAAGTACTGGAATTGTCCGCCATGCAGCAGTGGTTGCAGTCACAGCTGCTGTCTGATTACTATCACACCCTTTCTCTGCCGCACTAAATTTCAAGGACTCTGCCCATGCCGCGCCGCAACAACCACCGCCCACAAAAAACCAGAGTTACCGATACATCCACGGTGCGTATCATTGGCGGTGAATGGCGCGGACGCAAACTGAATTTTCCCGAAATAGAAGGACTGAGGCCAACACCGGATCGAGTCAGAGAAACCCTGTTCAACTGGCTGCAGGGCTACCTGCCGGGGGCACGCTGCCTGGACCTTTTCAGCGGCAGCGGCGCGCTGGGCATCGAGGCTCTGTCTCGGGGTGCCGCCTCGGTAACCTTTGTGGATCAGGCCACGGAAGTGGTGAGTCAACTTAGAAGCAATATCAATCTGCTCAAGGCGCAAAACGCCGAGATCATCGCCGCATCGGCTCTCGACTGGCTCGACAGGCGCCAGCCGGATCAGGAACCCCGCTACGACCTGGTATTCATGGACCCACCCTTTCACAAGGGGCTGGTGGCACCAATCTGTGAAATGCTGGAACGTCGCAGCCTGCTGCGTGAAGAAGCGATGATTTATATTGAGACGGAAAAATCGCTGACACTGGATACATTGCCGGCCAATTGGGTTATACACCGGGAAAAAGCTGCCGGCCAAGTCGCCTATCGTCTATTTGTAAGGCAGCCCAGCGAATAGCAGCTCTACCAGCTGCTCCCCTCGCGCCTTAAGGCCAAAGCTGCGACTGGTTCTTAACCATTCATGCAGCAAGCCGTTCATGGCCTGTTGCAAGGTGAAGGCAAGCTCGACAGGGTCTGGCTTTTTTCTGAGCTGCTTCTGCTTGCGTGCCTGTTTCAGAAATCGGCGCAGCTGGTCAAGCCACAGTTCACGATTCTGTTCCAGAGAGTCAGACAAAGGCTTCAGGTCATTACACAGCACCACCGGCTGATAGAACACTCGATACAGGGCACATGCCTCGGCATCCTGCTCAAATCCGTCCAACACGCCAAGCAGATACAGCTTCAGGGCCGCCAGCGCATCCTGTTGCAGCGCCTGACACTGCTCCAGCCAGACCGGCTCGAACGGCAGCATCCAGGCATGGTGGATCTGCTGCAGCAGATCAGCTCGATTGCGAAAATGCCAATACAAGGCTCCGTGGGTCACGCCCGCTACCTGTGCAATCTGCTTCAAGGTTGTGGCTTCAACCCCCTGTTCACTGAACAGCTTCAGCCCCGTTGCCAGCAGCTGCTGCCGCGTCTGTTCCGCTTCTTCCCGTGTACGCCTGGCCATGGTCGTTGTACCGCTCCCTAACACTTTTACATTTGAGGGGGTATGGATAACAAGCTAACCTAAGTGTAGTCGTACTGGCACGCAAGCCGGTTACGAAGGGTTTAACAAAAGCGTCATAATTGACATGGACGTATATAACCCTTAAAAATAAAAAGGTGAATTTTAATAACCTTTTTGTTATCTATCATTCCTCTAATCTATTTGTGTGCCCCCCGCAATTGGGCTAACATCCGCTCGAACAGTGTTGCCACATGATGCAAAGGTCAGCAACCGATATGAATACGGCGATCTATCCAGGCACCTTCGACCCGATCACCAATGGCCACTCCGATCTGGTTGGGCGCGCTTCGCGTCTGTTTGACCGGGTTGTGGTGGCTGTAGCCGCCAGCCCCAAGAAAAAACCGTTGCTGTCTTTGGATGAGCGGGTTGAACTGGCCAAAACCGCGCTGTCCCACCTGCCCAATGTGGAGGTGATCGGCTTCGATTGTCTGCTGGCAAATCTGGTCCGCGATCAACAGGCCAACATTATCCTGCGCGGACTGCGAGCCGTATCCGACTTCGAATACGAGTTTCAGCTGGCCAACATGAACCGCAAGCTGGCCCCTCAGGCTGAAAGCCTGTTCCTGACACCGGCGGAGCATCTATCCTATATCTCTTCCACCTTGATCCGCGAGATTGCGGCACTGGGTGGCGATGTGGATCAGTTTGTACACCCGGCGGTTGCCAGTGCACTGAAGCAGCACCAGAGCCAGAAATAACGAACCTGTCAGAGCGAGTGAGGTAGCCAGTCATGGCATTGATGATTACTGACGAATGCATCAACTGTGATGTATGCGAGCCGGAATGCCCCAACGAGGCAATCTCTCCGGGTGATGAAATTTACGAAATCGACCCGGGCAAGTGCACAGAGTGTGTCGGTCACTATGACACGCCGCAGTGCGTTGAAGTATGCCCGGTTGACTGTATTCCGAAAGATCCGGACCACGTCGAAACCGAAGACATGCTGATGGACAAGTACCACAAACTGACCGGCAACTGAGGTCAGGTGCAGGGCGTGAGTTCATACACGCCAGCAGCATTGTTTACAGCCGGATTTCGGTCCGGCTGAGTTCAAATTCCTGCTCCAGCCTTTCACCGATTACGTTGTCCCCTTCCGCCAGCCAGTGTGCATACTGCATGTGCAGGCAGCGTACCTTGTCCCACTGTGCAATACCGCCAATGCCATAGCGGGTATACAGCTCGGCAAGCCCCTTTTCCTCTATGCGCGCCCGATCTTCCGGTCGCATCAACGCCTGCCGACGCTCCACATAGCGCTGCTGCTGGGCGTAAAAGGCCTCGCGCAGTGTTTCATTCTGCTGCAGCTCTTCCTCGATCTGTTTGACCCAACCATTCGCCTCAATGCGACTGATCGCCACATCCAGGTCCTTCGAGCTGAGCCAGTAGAGCGTCGGGAAAGGGGTATCCCCCAGCAGGCTGCGCATCTGCAATACCAGCGGAATACCCGTTTCTGTCTGGCAGGCGATCGCTTCAATCCCTCGAGGCGTGCGTCCGATCTGGCGCTCAATCAGCAGCAGCTGTTCCGGGGTCGGTTGCGTTCGGGTGGTATCAAACCTGTGCATAGTCTTCTCCGCTGCCCAGCCAGCGCCGGATCAGGCTTTCATTCAGTGCTGGCAGCTGTTCAAGATCAGCTGCCAGCTGGTGTATTTTGGGCAACAGGTCGGCATCACGCTGCAGGTCAGCAATACGAAACTGCATCATGCCGGTCTGACGTGTACCCAGCACTTCGCCGGGCCCGCGCAGTTCCAGATCCTTTTCGGCAATGCGAAACCCATCGGTGGTCTCTCGCATCACGGCCAGTCGCTCGCGCCCCTGTTTCGACAGCGGCGCATGGTACATCAGGACACAGAAGCTTTCGACACTGCCACGCCCTACCCGCCCACGCAACTGATGCAGTTGCGCCAGCCCCAGCCGTTCAGGGTTTTCAATGATCATCAGACTGGCGTTGGGGACATCCACACCCACCTCGATCACAGTGGTCGCCACCAACAGATCCAGTTCGGCAGCCTTGAAGCGGGCCATGATCTCGGCCTTCTCGGCCGGCTTCATGCGACCGTGTACCAGCCCGATGCGCAACTGTGGCAACGCTTCCTTAAGGCTCTCGGCCGCCACTTCCGCCGCCTGACACTGCAGTGCCTCCGACTCTTCAATCAGCGTGCAGACCCAGTAGGCCTGTCGCCCCTCTTCGCAGGCCTGACGCACCCGCTCGACCACTTGATCCCGGCGCGAGTCGGCAATCACCACAGTCTGAACCGGTGTGCGTCCCGGTGGCAGCTCATCAATGATGGAGCAGTCCAGATCGGCATAGGCGCTCATGGTCAGCGTGCGGGGAATGGGCGTTGCCGTCATGATCAATTGATGCGGACTGCGTTCTCCGTTACGCCCCTTTTCACGCAGACTGAGGCGCTGATGTACGCCGAAACGGTGCTGCTCGTCAATCACCACCACACCCAGATCGGCAAACACCACCTCCTCCTGAAACAGGGCATGGGTGCCAACGGTGATCTGTGCTTCGCCGGTGCGAATGGCCGCCAGCTGAGCCTCACGTGCCTTGCCTTTCACCTTGCCCGCCAGCCAGGCTACTCGAATCCCCAGTGGCTCCAGCCAATTGCTGAAATTCAGATGATGCTGTTCAGCCAGGATTTCGGTGGGCGCCATTACCGCCGCCTGCAAGCCGTTTTCCACCGCCTGCAGTGCCGCCAGCACAGCAACGACGGTCTTGCCGGAGCCCACATCGCCCTGTACCAGACGCAGCATGGGAAGCGGTTTTTGCAGATCGCGGGCAACTTCTCTGGCCACTCGCAGCTGTGCCGCCGTGAGTGAAAACGGCAGCTGATCAAGAAAGGGGCGACTCAACTCACCCGTAGCACGCAACTGAGGCGCCCCCTGCTGCTGCACCTGGCGACGTATTTTTTGCAGTGACAGATGGTGCGCCAACAACTCCTCCAGTGCCAACCGACGCTGCGCGGGGTGCTTACCTTCCAGCAACAATGCTTGATCCGCATCCACCGGAGGATGATGCAGATAGCGGATTGAGTGCTGTAGATCGGGCAGTTGCCAGCGCGATCGCAAGGCTTCAGGCAGCAGGTCATCCAGCCCCTCCCGTTCCATCCATTCCAGTGCCAATGTAATTAACAAACGGACACGGTTCTGCGTCATCCCTTCCGTCAGCGGATACACAGGCGTCAGGCTTTCAGCCATCCGCGCAGCGCCTTCAGTTTTCAGCAGTTTGTATTCAGGGTGTACCATTTCCAGCCCGGCGGGGCCGGGACGAGCCTCACCAAAGCAGATCAGTCGTTTACCTGTCGACAGGCTGTTTTTCTGCGCCGCATTGAAATGAAAAAACCGCAGCGTCAATGTGCCGGTACCATCCTGCAGCCGGCACAGCAGGCTGCGTCGACGCCCCTGTACAATATCTGCCGCACGAATCGTGCCTTCAACAACGCCTTCATCGCCAGGTCGCAATGAGCCGATCGGCAGAACGCGGGTACGGTCCTGATAGCGATTGGGCAGGTGTAGAATCAGGTCCTGCACCGTACGGATGCCGAGCCGCTCCAGCTTCAGCTCCAGCGCAGTACCGACGCCTTTCAGCTCAGTAACCGGCACACCGCCTGCCACACTCACGCTTTACCCTTGTCCTTGCTGACCTTGACGCTGCAATGATTAATTGCTTCCACCAGCACATCGATCGCCTGAGGTCTGGGGAAGCTGGCTCGCCAAGCCACTGCCACCGTACGCATCGGCTGGGGCTGTTTGAAGGGCCTGACTTCAATCAGTTCAGTAGTGGGGTGATTTTCGATGGCTGACAGCGGCAACACGCTGGTTCCCAGCCCAGACGCCACCATCATGCGGATGGTTTCCAGCGAGCTGCCTTCGGTGACTGTATGCTGATCATGAAAGGACTGGTTCAGCGTCGGACAGGCTTCCAATACCTGATCACGGAAGCAATGCCCTTCACCCAGCAACAGCATGCGAATTTCATTCATCTGTCGAGAGTCGATCTCCTGCTGTCCGGCCAATTCATGCCCCTTGGGCATTACCATCATAAACGGCTCATCATAGAGCGGACGCGTCAGCACATCAGACTCGTGGAACGGCAGTGCAACGATGATCGCATCCAGTTCACCGTTGCGAATTTTGGTACGCAAGTTCTCGGTAAAGTTCTCTTCGATATACAGCGGCATGTTGGGTGCCAACCGTTGAATCTGCGGGATCAGCTGCGGAAACAGGTAAGGGCCGATGGTGTAGATGGCACCAATGCGAAGAGGACTGGCCAACTGGTCCTTGCCTTCACGCGCCAGCTCTCGCACCGCTTCGGCCTGCTCCAGAACAGTCTGGGCCTGACGGACCACCTTCTCGCCCACCGGGGTCACCCGCACGGCATTCTTGCTGCGTTCGAACAGCGCAACCCCCAGTTCTTCCTCCAGCTTCTTGACTGCAATCGACAGTGTCGGCTGGCTGACAAAGCAACGTTCGGCGGCATGGCCAAAGTGCTGCTCCTGGGCCAGAGTGACAATATATCGAAGCTCCGTCAGCGTCATCGGCGCGTACCTCTGTTAGGATGAACGTAAATCAATGAGTGGGGTAGTCATGCAGGAACAACGAGTGCTGATCGCGGGCTGTGGCGATGTCGGAACCCAGCTGGGGGTAAGGCTGAGTACGCAGGGAGCACAGGTGTTCGGGCTTCGCCGTACTATAAACCAGCTTCCCGCCGGCATCCATGGCATTGCCGCCGATATGACCGATCCGGATACGCTGGGGACTTTGCCGGCCTGCGACTGGCTGTTTTACACTGCTGCCGCCAAGAGTCGAGACCCCGACATATATCGCCGTACCTATGTCGATGGATTGAAACATGTGCTGGACGCCTTGCCGACGCCCCCACGCCACCTGTTCCTGACCAGCAGCAGCGGTGTGTATGCCCAGACCGAGCATGAGTGGGTGGACGAGCAGTCCGTCACCGAGCCGGACAGCGAGAGCGGCCGCATTCTGCTGGCCAGCGAACAGCTGGCCCTGAGCAGCGGCATACCCGCCACGGTGGTACGGTTCAGCGGCATTTACGGCCCTGGACGAAATCATCTGCAGCGACTGGTCGAATCCGGCATTGCCGCCCCCCGTGAGCCACTGCATTACAGTAACCGCATTCACAGCGCGGACTGTGCCGGTGTACTTGAGCACTTGCTGCAGCTGGCATTGCAGGGACAGACATTAAAACCGCTGTATCTGGCCAGTGATGACGCACCCACGCCGATACATGAGGTGATGGAGTGGCTTGCCGCTGAGCTGGGGGTCGAAGTTCGTGAGCGGCAGGCGGTGCGTCGAGGCGGCAGTAAGCGTTGCAGCAACCGCCGACTCAGAGCCAGCGGCTACCGCTTTCGCTATCCGGATTTTCGTAGTGGCTACGCGGAGCTGCTGCGAAAAGTGTGATCAGACCGCCAGCTCGTCCAGCAGCTTCTGCTGCGCACTGAAGCGCTCTTCACCCTCTTTCGGCTGCACCAGGGTGTAACTGCCATCCGAGTGCAGCTCCCAGGCCTGGGCGTTGTCCTGCAGATAGTAGTCCAGCTCCTTGCGAATGCGCTCGGCGTTCTTGCCGAACAGCTCGAAGCCGGTTTCCACCCGATTGAGCATGTTGCGCTCCATCCAGTCGGCGCTTGAGCCGATCACCACCGGCTTGCCACCATCATTGGCGAACCAGTAGATGCGGGTGTGTTCCAGGAAGCGACCGATGATGGAGCGAACCCGGATGTTCTCGGAGATCCCTTCCAGCCCCGGGCGCAGGCGGCACATGCCACGAATGATCAGATCAATCTGCACACCGGCCTGTGACGCCTCGTACAGGGCACGGATCAGTTTGGGTTCGGTCAGACCGTTCACCTTGATGATGATGTGCCCCTGCTTGCCTGCCTTGACGTTGCGAATCTCGTTCTGAATCAGTTCCAGCATCTTGGCGTGCAGCGTGAACGGCGCGTTGTACAGCTTCTGCAGCTTCTGGATCTTGCCCATGCCGGTGAGCTGCTGGAAGATCTTGTGAACGTCCTCGCCCACTTCGTTGTCGGCGGTCATGTAGCTGTAGTCGGTGTAGAGCCGCGCGGTTCCAGAGTGGTAGTTGCCTGTGCCGAGGTGGCAGTAGCGCACCAGTTCGCTGCCTTCGCGGCGCACGATCAGCATCATCTTGGCGTGAGTCTTGTAGCCCACCACACCGTACACCACCAGACAGCCCGCTTCCTGCAGACGGCTGGCCAGCTGCAGGTTGCTCTCCTCATCGAACCGCGCCCGCAGTTCGATCACCACCGTCACCTCCTTGCCATTGCGTGCCGCTTCCACCAGCGCGTTGACGATGTCGGACTTGACCCCGGTACGGTACAGGGTCTGCTTGATCGCAATCACGTCGTTGTCTTTCGCCGCCTGACGCAACAGGTCCACCACCGGAGTAAAGGACTGGAACGGATGCAGCAGCAGCTGGTCGTTCTTGCGCAGTGCGCTGAAGATGTCTTC
The DNA here is from genome assembly GCF_041155135.1 of Marinobacterium sp. BA1. Classification (NCBI taxonomy): domain Bacteria; kingdom Pseudomonadati; phylum Pseudomonadota; class Gammaproteobacteria; order Oceanospirillales; family Oceanospirillaceae; genus Marinobacterium; species Marinobacterium sp. BA1. The sequence continues at coordinate 3,121,748 of NZ_BAAFHC010000001.1, read as the reverse complement.
GTTGTTCTTCAGCTTGTTGGGCAGGTTTGGGGTGAAGCTTTTCCAGCGCAGCTCTGAGCGCTCCACCAGATCCCGTACCGCCATCAAGCGTGTCAGATTGACCGGCCCGTTAACACGATAGACGTGGCTGTCCGGAAGGTTGAACTCTGCCTGCAGAAAGCTGATCAGGCTCTCGGGCGTACGGCTGTCCACTTCCAGCCGTACTGCATCACCGAACTTGCGCGAGTGCAACTCACCGCGCAGGGCACGGGCCAAATCTTCGATCTCCTCGAAGTCGAAGCTGAGGTCGGCGTTACGGGTGATACGGAACTGGTAGCAGCCATCCACCTTCATCCCCGGGAACAGCTCTTCGGCAAACTCATGGATAATCGATGACAGGAAGATCAGATTGTCACCGCCATCACAGAGCTCGTCCGGCAGACGAATCAAGCGCGGCAACGAGCGCGGAGCGGGAATGATCGCCATGCCGGTCTCACGGCCGAACGCGTCCTTGCCATCCAGCTCAACGATGAAGTTTAGGCTCTTGTTTACCAAGCGCGGGAAGGGGTGCGAGGGGTCCAGCCCAATTGGGCTGATCACCGGCACGATTTTCTCTTCAAAGTAGTCCCGCACCCAGGACAACTGTTCCGCCGTCCAGTCACTACGGCGGCGGAAGTGGATATTTTCTGCTTCCAGAGCCGGAAACATTATGTCGTTCAGAATCTTGTATTGCCGCTCAATATTGATGGCACAGATCTCGGCAATCTTGTCGAGCACCCTCTGCGGGTGCATTGCATCCGGCCCCACCGCCTCACGGCCATACTTGAGCTGTCGCAACTGCTCCGCCACCCGAATTTCGAAAAACTCATCCAGATTGCTTGAAAAGATCAGCAGAAACATCAGCCGTTCCAACAAGGGGTAGCTTTCATCCAGCGCCTGTTCCAGCACTCGCACGTTGAACTGCAGATGACTCAGTTCCCGGTTGATGTACAGCTCGGGCGCTTTCAGATCCACCGGCAGTTTTTCGATCGGATCAATGGTCGGCAGTATCTCCCGGCTCTCCAGCAGGGCTGCGGTGGCTTCGCTCTGCTCCAGCGTCACAGTCACATCCTGACTGATATCATTCATTGCACTTTCTCCCGGGTTGATACTGTCGTCCATTCGTTTCACTCGTTGGTTTAGCGCTGCAGCAACTCGGCAGCCCTGACCGCAAAATAGGTCAGAATGCCGTCGGCACCGGCGCGTTTGATGCATGTCAGGCTCTCCAGAATCACCGACTCCTCGTCGAGCCAGCCATTCTGGAACGCCGCCATGTGCATGGCATACTCGCCACTGACCTGATAGACAAAGGTCGGCACTTTCAGTTCGGTTTTCACACGGTGCACGATATCCAGGTAGGGCATCCCCGGCTTAACCATCACCATATCGGCCCCTTCGGCCAGATCCATCGCAACCTCGTGCAGTGCCTCATCGCTGTTGGCTGGATCCATCTGGTAACTGAATTTGTTTCCCTTGCCCAGATTGCCTGCCGAGCCCACCGCATCGCGGAAGGGGCCATAGTAGGCACTCGCATACTTGGCAGAATAGGCCATAATGCGAGTATTAACGAAGCCGTTGCTTTCCAGCTCATCACGGATTACGCCGATACGGCCATCCATCATGTCACTGGGGGCCACCACATCGGCACCTGCTTCGGCGTGGGACCGAGCCTGCTGCACCAGTGTGTCCACGGTACGGTCGTTGAGTACATAGCCAGTCTCGTCGATGATGCCGTCCTGGCCGTGGGTGGTATATGGATCCAACGCCACATCGGTCATAACACCCAATTCCGGTACAGCGGCTTTCAGGGCACGCACCGCACGCTGTACCAGCCCATCTGGGTTGTAGGCTTCCTCGGCAAACTCGCTCTTGGCTTCGGCCGGCGTAACCGGAAACAGCGCAAGCATTGGAATACCCAGCTGATGCCAGTATTTTGCCTTTTCCACCAGCAGATCGATGCTGTAGCGCTCCACACCCGGCATCGACGACACCGCTTCCACCTGGTTCTCGCCTTCCAGCACGAAGACTGGATAGATCAGATCATCGGTGGTGAGGACATTTTCACGCATCAGACGACGCGAAAATTCGTCGGCGCGCATTCGGCGCATGCGGGTTTCAGGGTAGAAACGCTGACTGTTGGTAAAAGCCACGGCTCGATTCCTTTTTCAGGTGCATTGGACGACAAAAAGATGACATACAGGTGACAACGGCCCGTTTCACGGCACATCACCTGTTTGGTATTGGTCTCATCTTAACGTAATCTGTGACCAGTGCGACACGACCCCTGTGGGGCGAGTACGGAAAACACTCAATTGCATCGATGGTTACAGCCAAAAGGAGTTCAGCCCATGAAAAAGATCGCGGTGATTCTGTCCGGAAGTGGTGTATTTGATGGCTCCGAGATCTACGAATCGGTCCTTACCTTCCTGCGCCTTGAGCATAACGGCGTGGCGTATCAGTGTTTTGCCCCCAATGTGGAGCAGATGCACGTGATCAACCACCTGACCGGTGAAGTGGCCGAAGGTGAAAGCCGCAACGTACTGGTTGAAGCGGCGCGTCTGGCGCGCGGTGAAATCAAGGATCTGGCCGAGGCGAACCCAGCCGAGTTTGATGCGCTGATCATCCCCGGTGGCTTTGGGGCCGCCAAGAACCTGAGTGATTTTGCCGTCAAGGGCGCCGACTGCACCGTCAACCCACAGTTGGTCACATTTGCCCGTGCCATCCATGACGCCGGCAAGCCCGTAGGCCTGGTCTGCATTGCGCCAGCCATGACGCCGAAGCTGCTCGGTACCGGTATCCGCTGCACTATCGGCAGTGACGAGGGCGTTGCCGGCGCGATCAACAGCATGGGTGGAATACATGAAAACTGCCCGGTGGATCAAATCGTGGTCGATACCGACAACCGGGTCGTGACTACCCCAGCCTATATGCTGGCAGGCTCAATCAGCGAAGCCGCTTCTGGAATCAATCGCCTTGTGGATGAAGTGATCAAAATGGTTTGACCCGCAAAATTAGGAAAAATTCCTATATCCATAATTTTTGGACTCGGCATAATGGGTCTTGTGGATCTCCTGTTCAGGGAACGAATACAAGGACGGCCACGCAGCAGTTCAGGACGCACGGAGTGCACAGGCAAGAAGCCGCTTTTACAACTGCAGGGATACGGATGCCAGAGAGAGGAGCCTGATGATGGATCATCGGCTCCTTTCGCTTTTTATGGGATTTGCAAAAGCCTCTATGGACGGCTGTTCAGCGTGCCGTCCACCCCCCATCAAGCGTGATGGTCTGACCGGTCATGTTGCGCGCCGCCGGGCTGATCAGAAACTGACACACGCCCGCCAACTCCTCTATACTGATGAACGCGCCCTTGGGCATCGGCTTGAGCATAATCTCGTCGATCACATCCTGCTCCGAAATTCCGTTGGCCTTGGCCTGTGCAGCAATTTGCTGTTCAACCAGCGGCGTCAGTACGTATGAAGGACAGACCGTATTGATGGTAATGTCAGTATCGGCCGTTTCCAGCGCTACAACCTTTGAAAAGCCCAGCAGGCCATGCTTGGCCGCCACATAGGCGCTTTTATACGGTGATGCGACCAGTGCGTGTATGGAACCGACATTGATGATGCGCCCGAATCCCTGCTGTCGCATGCCGGGCAGCAGCGCGCGAGTCAACATGGCGGCCCCGGTGAGCATCACCTGTATCAGCTGATCGAACTTTTCCGGCGGAAAGTCTTCCAGCGGAGCTACATGCTGCAGCCCTGCATTGTTGATCAACACATCAACAGGCTCGCCATTCAGAGCCTCAATACTGCCGTGATCCGACACATCCAGTGCCAGCGCCCGGGCTTCTCCGCCTGACGCCTGAATTTCTCTGGCCACGTCGTCTGCAGCCTGTTGCCTGAGATCCGTCACCAGAATGGTATGGCCCTCGGTCGCCAGCGCCAGCGCAAGCCCCTTGCCTATGCCACTGCCGGCACCGGTAATCAATACGCGCATCTGCTCTCTCCTTCATAACGTCACTAAACGGGCATTTCAGACGAGTGCAGATAACTATAGCAGGGGTTGGCGCAACCTGGCATGAGAGGGTGAAAACTGACGGACATATTCCTGCTGCCAAAGCTCGCGCCCCAGTGCATCCAGCGACTGTTGACGACCCGAGGCAATCCACTGCGCCAGTGCAGTTGCCACATCCGGCCAGGGCGACGGACTTGGAGACGACTGTGCCAACCATGCCTCTACCGGCTCCAGCGCCAGCTCCGACATGGTATTGGCCAGCCCCATCTGTTTCAATACAGCGGCGTTGGAGCGCTGTTCCACCTGACTGTGCAGCGGTTTGACCAGCAGTTTTTTTCCCGCCTGAATCGCCTCGCTGCACAAACCAAAACCGGCATTGCTGATCACGCCGGCACAGCTGCACAAGTCACGCTGAAAACCATCACGCGAGAAGGGTTGCAGTTCCAAAGGCCCGCGTTGCTCAGGTGTTGCAATATTGCAATAAACGCGAAAGCGATACTTCGGAAAGGCACTCAGCCAGTAGATAACCTCATCCATGGACTCAAACGGCAGATACACCAGAATTTTGTCCGGTTCCTCAGTCAACGGATAGGGCGGAGGGGCTACCAAGGGTGGCAAAATGGGAGCATCGAAGTGGTACCAGTGCACACCCACCGCCTCATCCACAGGTGCGAACAGTTTGAGTGACGGTTTCAACCAGGGTTTGAATCCGGTCCCGGGAATGGGGTGATGGAAAGCATACTGGTGAGCAATACCGAGTGAGGGTGCGCCCTGATGCCGTGCTGCCCAAGCCGTGACAGGTTCAAAGTCACTCAGCACCAGATCGTAGCGGCTCAGATCCAGCTGGCGGTAATCGCGCCAGAACTGCACTGGCCGACTTTGCCTAAGAGTTTTCAGCCAGCCCACCCGCCCTGCAGAGGTGACAAAGGTAAAACCACGCCGGGTTTCAAACCGACCAAAGCACTCCATATTGAACAGTTGTTCAGGCGCCCGTCCACTCAGCAGCACATCAACCTCAACGCCTGCCGCCTGCAGCGCAGGCAGCAGCACCCAAGCCCGGGTGATATGTCCATTCCCGGTTGCCTGCACGCCATACAGAATACGCATCAGATCCACTCCCAGACGCCCAGCGCCAGCAGGGTCGAAGTGATGCCAAGCAAAGCACCTGCGGCAATATCAGTCGGGTAGTGAACACCAAGCAGCACTCGGGAGCTACCGATCAACAGTGCCAGAATAAAACCAGGCAGCATTAGTGAAGGGTAAAATTGCGCCAGCAGCATGGCAAATACGAAGGCGGCTGCGGTATGCCCGGACGGGAAGCTGAATTTGTCCGATGGCTCGATGGCCGCTCGAAACCCCTGCAGACGATGGCAGGGCCGGTCACGCCGGATGGTGTTTTTCAGCAGCAGATAGAGCGGCAACTCAATGCCGTAGGCCAAAAGCCCGACCAGCAGAAAGGCCTGGCCATCTTCAGGCTCCCACAGAGCCAGCGTCAGGCCCAGTATGAGATAGAGGCCGCCATCCCCAAGCCGGGAGATCCATCGGCTGCCCGCCATCACCGGTGCATGCTGACCGTAGCCGTTGCACCAGAAGAAGGCGCGGGTATCGAAGGCGTTAAGCTTCTGCAAACGGTTCATGGCGACCACCCCTTGTTGGCACTCAGGTGATCATTTTTCGTTCAAAGCGGTGAAAGTGCAGTTACATCAAGGTGAAGCTTTAATGACAGCCACTCAGTGCTGCAGCCAGTCAGTAATCAGTTGCGTCAGGCGATTCGGGTTGTCCCAGGGCAACATATGCCCCTCCTCTTCCACATTGATCAGTTCAAATGGCTGTTTTAGCCATTCCTGTACCCGTTGGGAGTAACTCAGTGGCAATACCTCGTCTTCGCTGCCGTGGATGATCAGGCCGCGGAAGTTGAACGTCCTCGACAGGCTGCCGAAGCGGTGTGTGAACAGGCTGGACAGGGTGCGTAGCGGATAGTCGAAGACAATCAGGGGATCGCTGTTGATCTCTTCGCCGGCAGGGTGACCGGCCAATAGACGATCGTAGTCGATGAAATTCTTCATCGGCAGCTGTAAGCCCGGCAGCAGCAACGCACTGCTCCAGATCCATGACCAGCCGACTTGATGCAGCATATCCGGTGCCATTTCGGGTACCAGCAGCGTACCGCAAACTAATCGTTCAATACGTGACTCCCGCTCGGCACAGGCCAGCCCCAGCAATGCTCCGATGGAATAGCCGTATAAGTATACGGGGCCACTGAAAGTCTGCTGGTAATAGTCGAGGATCTCGCTCAGATCGGTACAGACTTGGTCTACTGTGTACAGGCCACGCTCGCCACCGGAGTAGCCATGGCCACGCAGGTCCACACCGACCACATTGAGGCCCTGAGCGGAAAGATCGGACAGCAGCTCGGCATAGAGCTCGGAATACGTGCCGATGCCGGGAATGAACAGCAGCAGGGGTGCCGTCTCATCAGCACAGGAGTATAGCTCGGTATGCAGCGGTAACGTGCCGATACGAACACATCGACGCAGTTCCAGCCGAGACTCAATACCCAGCTTTCGGCGCAGCTCGGTACGCTGAAGATCAACGGGCGGGTTATAGCAACTGTTCATGTAACTCCTCAACGCTGGCAGCGGCGACAGAATACAGTACTGCGCTGACCCAGCTTTATTTCGGTAAGGTGCTCGCCACAACCATTGCAGGGCTGACCACCTCGGCCATACACATCCAGCACCTGACTGAAGTAGCCAGGCTTGCCATCGCCCCCCACAAAGTCGCGCAAAGTGGTGCCTCCCTGTTCAATGGCGGCTGCAAGTACAGTCTTGATGGTTTCAACCAGTACCGACAGCCTCTCTGCAGAGATACGCCCCGCCGCTCGGCGTGGATCGATTCCGGCACGATACAGGGCTTCATTGGCATAAATGTTACCGACCCCGACCACAACCTGCGCATTCATGATCAGTGCCTTGATTGCTGTTCTGCGCCCTTTGCAGGCGGTCTGCAGATACTCGGCGGTAAAGTCCTCGCTCAGCGGCTCCGGCCCCAGATGGGCCAGCAGGCTGTGTTCGGTACCGTTTTCCTGCCACAGCACGGCACCGAAGCGACGTGGATCAGTCAGCCGCAGCAGCTGCCCGGACGCCAGCACCAGATCCACATGGTCATGCTTGCCCGGAACCGTACCCTGCGGCAGGATGCGCAGACTGCCTGACATACCCAGGTGCACGATCATCTGTCCTCGACTGAAACTCAGCAGCAGATACTTCGCACGCCGCTCGACGCACCGCACCTCATCACCTTCAACCCATTGTGCCAACTGCTCGGGAATGGGCCAGCGCAGTCTGGATTGACGCACCTCCAGCCGCGTGACACGCTGATGAACAATATGGGGCGCAATCCCACGGCATGTGGTTTCAACTTCTGGCAACTCAGGCATGACCCTTCTCCCGTGAAGGCTTGGCAGGGCGCAGTACCAGATAAACACCGAATACCGCCAGCGCCATGCCACCCAGCGCCAGCCCCGACAGCTCTTCACCGAACAGCCACCAGGCTTCCAGTGCCGTTACGGGCGGCACCAGATAGAAGTAGCTGGCCACACGTGCCACTTCGCCCTCTCGGATCATCAACATCAGCAGCAGAATGGCACTGACCGACAGACCAAACACCAGCCACAGCAGGGCACCAATAAGCTCCGGGTGCCATTCAACTTCTCGCGTTTCCAGACCAAAACTCAACAGCGCCATCATCAGCGCCGTGGACAGGTACTGGAAAAAAGATCCCGTCAGCAGGTCCGTCCCCGCCCCGAAGCGCTTCTGGTACAGCGTGCCTACCGAAATACCCACCAACGCCACCATCGCTGCCAAAATAGCCTCAATGCGCACCTCAAAGTTGCCCGGTTGCAGCCCGCTGCCCAGCACCAGCACCACACCCAAAAGCCCCAGCAGCAGCCCTCCCCACTGGGGCCGGCGCAGGGTCTGCCCGGTCATCATCCAGGCCAAAACCGCTGTCAGAACCGGTTGCAGCCCGACCAGAATGGAGGTCACACCCGCCGGCAGCTGCCATTTGATGGCGGCAAATACACCGCCCAGATAGCATCCATGCACCAGCGCCCCTGCAACGAGCTGATGCATCGCCTGCGACGGCGAAGGCCAGCGGGCACGGAATATGAAGATAAACGCAAGGAACACGCCCAGCGTCAGCAGCATGCGGATCAGCAACAGGTTGAATGGCTCGATGTACGGCAGGCCGTAACGGGCACCGATAAAACCGGTACTCCACAGCAGTACAAACGCCAGAGGTACAAAACGAATCAACGCGGGAGGAACAGACATTCAGGGGCCTTCTGCACAGGAAACAAACCATACAACAACGGTCGGATATACAGCATGCCAGAAAATAAAAAACCCCGCAGCACATTCAGCACTGCGGGGTTCCGGGATCTCCAGTCCAGAACCAATTACTTGATCTTGGCTTCCTTGTAGATCACGTGCTTACGAACAACCGGGTCGTATTTCTTGAATTCGAACTTGTCCGGAGTGTTACGCTTGTTCTTGTCGGTGGTGTAGAAGTGACCGGTTCCTGCAGAGGATACCAGACGGATCTTCTCGCGTGCGCCTTTAGCCATGATTCAAATCTCCTCAGACTTTCTCGCCACGGGCACGCAGTTCGGTCAGAACCGAATCGATACCCTTCTTGTCGATGATACGCATGCCCTTGGAGGAAACACGCAGACGTACGAAACGGTTTTCGCTCTCTACCCAAAAACGGTGCCAATGCAGGTTCGGCAGGAAGCGACGACGCGTTTTACGGTTTGAGTGGGAAACGTTGTTCCCGGTTACCGGGCCTTTGCCCGTTACCATGCAAACTCGAGACATAGTGACTAAACCTTTCTAACAAGGGTTATGTTTACTTCTGTTCGATGTTTATTGGCCACACAACCGGTGCGACCTCAGGCGGAGCGTCCCATACGAATAAGCCGGACAGAATACCGTACCATTAAGGAACAGAAGGCCGCATATCATACAGAAGCCAATGCAGCCACGCCAGCGAATTGTTGAATTTTTCACCAGCGGTCACAGCAGCCCGCGTTCGGCGAACGAAACCGTCTCGCCATCACCAATCACCATATGGTCCAGCACCCGAATATCGACCAGTCCCAGCGCCTGAATCAACCGATCGGTGATCTGTCGATCGGCCTGCGATGGTTCGGCCACGCCGGAAGGATGGTTGTGCGCCAGGATAACCGCCGCGGCATTATGTGCCAGCGCCAGCTTAACCACCTCGCGCGGATGTACGCTGGCGGCATTGATGGTGCCATAGAACAGCGCCTCGTAGCGGATCACTCGGTGGCGGTTATCCAGCAGCAGACAGGCGAACACTTCACGCGGCTCATGCCGCAGACGACTGGCCAGGTACTGACGCACCATGGTCGGGCTCTCCAGCGCCGACTCCCGCACCAGTTGAGCTTCCAGGTGACGCCGCGACATCTCCAGCACCGCCTGCAGCTGAACATACTTGGCCGGCCCCAGACCATGAGCTGTGCAAAAATCCGCCTGGCTGCACTCCAACAACGGTCGCAGGCCGCCGAAATGATCCAGCAGTTGTCGCGCCAGGTCTACCGCGCTGCAGCCCTGCACACCGGTGCGCAGAAAGATCGCCAGCAGCTCGGCATCCGACAACGCAGCAGCCCCCCGCGCCAGCAGTTTTTCTCTTGGCCGCTCTTCCGCCGGCCAGTCACTGATCGCCATGCTCACCTCCCTGTGAGTGTGAATCCGGGCTGAATCGTCTACGCATTGCCCGGCTGAAGTGGTATCTTAACGCTCCAAACCAGAATGAGAAACTATCGGACATTCAGGGTATGCACAGACTCACTAACCGGCAGATTCTGCTCGGAATCACCGGCGGCATTGCCGCCTACAAAAGTGCCGAACTGACCCGACTGCTCAAGGGCGCCGGGGCCGATGTACGCATTGTCATGACCGACGCGGCAACCGAATTCATCACCCCGCTGACACTGCAGGCACTGTCTGGACACCCGGTACATCAACATCTGCTCGACCCCGAAGCCGAAGCGGGCATGGGCCATATCGAACTGGCCAAATGGGCCGACCTGATTCTGATCGCACCGGCCAGTGCGGACTTCATCGCCCGCTTCAGCGCCGGCATGGGTGACGATCTGCTGACTACCTTGTGTCTGGCCACCGATGCACCCATCTGCCTGGCACCGGCGATGAATCAGGCGATGTGGCGCGACCCGCGCACCCAGCACAATATCCAGCAGCTGAGCCATCAGGGCGTCAAGGTGTTTGGTCCTGGGGTTGGTGCTCAGGCCTGTGGCGATACCGGCCCCGGACGCATGTTGGAGCCGGAAGAGCTAGCCGAACTGACCGCCGAGCAGTTTCAGCACGGTGCACTCAGTGGCAAACGGGTATTCATCACAGCCGGCCCCACTCGAGAGCCCCTGGACCCGGTGCGCTTCATCTCCAATCACAGCTCCGGCAAAATGGGCTATGCGCTGGCGGAAGCCGCTGCCGATGCCGGTGCTGATGTGCGCCTGATCAGCGGTCCTGTCAATCTGCCATCCCCCCCGCGAGTGGAGTGTGTTCAGGTGGAAAGCGCCGAACAGATGCTGGCCGCTTCGCTGGACGGCGTTGAGCAGTGCGATATTTTTATCGCCGCCGCTGCCGTGGCCGACTATCGCCCGGTGGCGGTCGCCGAACACAAGATCAAGAAAGGCAGTGAAGAGATCATGGAGCTGCGCCTGATCAAGAACCCGGATATCGTTGCCACGGTTGCCGGGCTGGAACGGCCGCGCCCCTTTACCGTGGGGTTTGCCGCCGAAACCCGTGACGTACTCGAATATGCCCGCAGCAAGCTGGAACGCAAGGGGCTGGATCTGATCATCGCCAATGACGTGTCCAATCCCGATATCGGTTTCAACAGCGATGACAACGCCGTTACGCTGGTCAGTACAGCCACGACCCTGACCCTACCACTGGGTCCGAAGCGGTTGCTGGCACGCCAGCTGATTGATCAGATCGCCGAGCATTTCCACCGCAAGAGCCAGAGAACAGAATGAAAGCACTGCAAGTCAAGATTCTGAACGACCGCATCGGTCGTGACATCCCCCTGCCCGCCTACGCCACTGAAGGCTCCGCCGGTCTCGATCTGCGCGCCTGCCTTGATCAGGCACTGACGCTGGAGCCGGGGCAGACCGAGCTGATTCCTACGGGACTGGCGATCCACATCGCGGACCCGGGCCTGTGTGCCATGATCCTTCCGCGCTCGGGCCTCGGCCACAAGCACGGCATCGTATTGGGTAACCTGGTCGGTCTGATCGACTCTGACTATCAGGGCCAGCTATTTGTGTCCTGCTGGAACCGGGGCCAGACCACCTTCACCATCGAGCCGGGTGAGCGTATCGCTCAGATGGTTCTGGTACCGGTGATGCAGGCCGAATTCGAGATTGTCGACGAATTCAGCAACTCTGAGCGCGGCGCGGGTGGCTTCGGCTCTTCCGGTCGCCACTGAATCAATCAGTAAACACTTACTCACGACAGGGAACAGTATCAATGCCCTATCCGTTACAGCAGTTCGACCGTGACATTTTTCGGGCCTACGATATCCGCGGTATCGTTGGTCAGTCGCTGACCGATGCAACCGTGTATCACATTGGTCGCGCCTTTGCCGCTGCAGCCGCTGCACGCAACATTCGTGAAGTCGTCGTTGCCGCCGACGGTCGCCTTTCCGGCCCGTCACTGAAGCAGGTTCTGATTCAGGGACTGACCGACAGCGGCTGTCAGGTGCTGGATATCGGCTATATACCCACACCGGTACTGTATTTTGCCGCGCACCAGCGTGACGACCAGACCGGCATCATGATCACCGGCAGCCACAACCCGGCTGACTATAACGGCTTCAAGATGATGCTCGGTGGCGAAACCCTGTCCGGCGATCAGATTCAGGATCTGGCTCGCTGCATCGAGCAGCAGGCATACGTGGACGGCACCGGGGCCGCCGAACCGCTGGCGATCGAGCGCGCCTACAGCGAGCGCATCCTGAAGGATATCAACCTCAAGCGCCCGATGAAGGTGGTGGTGGACTGCGGCAACGGCATCGCCGGTGGCATCGCGCCCGAACTGCTGGAGCAGCTGGGCTGCGAGGTTATTCCGCTGTTCTGTGAGGTGGATGGCACCTTTCCCAACCATCATCCTGACCCGGGCAAGCTGAAAAACCTGCAGGATGCCATTGCGGCGGTTAAGGAACATCAGGCCGATCTGGGGCTGGCGTTTGACGGAGACGGTGACCGCGTCGGCGTGATTACGCCATCCGGCCATGTGGTCTACCCAGACCGGGTCATGATGCTGTTCGCCGAGGACGTTTTAAGCCGCAACCCAGGGGCCGAAATTCTGTTCGATGTGAAGTGCTCCCGCCTGCTGCCGCAGGTAATCGAGCAGGCCGGCGGCAAGGCCACCATGTGGAAAACCGGCCACTCGCTGATCAAGCGGCAGATGAAGGCGTGCGGTGCCCTGCTGGCCGGTGAGATGAGCGGCCACATCTTCTTCAAGGAGCGCTGGTACGGCTTTGATGACGGCCTCTACAGCGCTGCTCGCCTGTTGGAGATTCTGTCCGGCCGTTATGAGGATGCCGATGCCATCTTCAGCGCCTATCCGGAAGATATCAGCACCCCGGAGATCAATATCGAGGTGCGTGAAGACAACAAGTTCGCGCTGGTTGAAGCGCTGCAGCAGGCGGCGTTCCCCGGCGGCAATGTCAGTCACATTGATGGTGTGCGTGTCGACTATGCTGATGGCTGGGGCCTGATGCGTGCGTCCAACACCACACCGGTATTGGTTCTGCGCTTTGAGGCGGAGAATGACGCGGCGCTGTCCCGTATCAAGCATGAATTCCAGTCGCGCCTGAGCGCGATCGATCCCGGTCTGCTGATTCCCGATGCCTGACCGGCACTTATATATGCAAGGAGAGAATATGCCTCTGTCCCGTGAACAAGCCATGTCGACCGCTCACATTCTGTCGGTCGCCCTGCCCTACATCCAGCAGTTTGTCGGCAAGACCATCGTCATCAAGTACGGCGGCAACGCCATGATCGACGAAAAGCTCAAGGCCAGCTTTGCCCGCGATATCGTGATGATGAAGCTGATCGGCATCAACCCGATCGTGGTCCACGGCGGCGGACCGCAGATCGGCAGCCTGCTGGAACAGCTGAAAATCGAGTCCCACTTCATCAACGGCATGCGTGTGACCGACTCCAAGACCATGGACGTGGTTGAGATGGTGCTGGGCGGCATGGTCAACAAGGAAATTGTGGGCCTGATCAACTCCGCCGGCGGCAAGGCGATCGGCCTGACCGGCAAGGATGGTGAACTGCTGCGGGCACGCAAGCTGAAGGTCAAGCACAAGACCCCAGAAATGGAGGCGCCCGAAATCATCGATATCGGCCATGTGGGCGAGGTCGAGAGCGTCAACGTCAAGGTGCTTGGGATGCTGGAGAACTCCGACTTTATTCCCGTCATCGCCCCGATCGGTGTGGGTGAAGACGGCCATGCCTACAACATCAATGCGGACCTGGTAGCCGGCAAGGTGGCAGAAGTACTGAGGGCCGAGAAGCTGATGCTGCTGACCAATATCGCAGGCCTGCTGGACAAGAACGGCAAGGTTCTGACCGGACTGACCACTGCGCAGGTAGACGAGCTGATCGCTGATGGCACCATCTATGGCGGCATGCTGCCCAAGATCGATTGCGCCCTGAGCGCCGTGAAAAGCGGTGTTCGCAGTGCACACATCATCGATGGCCGGGTCGAGCACGCCTGCATGCTGGAGATTTTCACCGATGAAGGTGTCGGTACTCTGATCACCAACAAGGCACTGTGACAGGCGGATGATGAGCGACAAGGAACAGAAAATTTCACGCCGCGAGCAGATTCTGCAGGCGCTGGCACAGATGCTGGAAAACAACCCGGGGCAACGGATCACCACCGCGGCCCTGGCGCGTGAGGTGGGCGTGTCTGAGGCGGCCCTCTACCGCCACTTCCCGAGCAAGGCACGCATGTTCGAAGGATTGATCGGCTTTATCGAAGAGACTCTGTTCTCGCGCATTACGCTGATCACTCAGTCAGATGTGGGCGGCGTGCGCCAGTGTGAGCAGATTCTGACCCTGCTGCTGGCATTCGTGGAAAAGAACCCGGGCATGGCCCGGATTCTGACGGGTGACGCCCTTTCGGGTGAAACCGAGCGCCTGCGAGTACGCATCAACCAGTTGTTCGAACGACTGGAAACCCAGTTGAAGCAGATCATGCGAGAGGCAGAGGTGCGTGAGGGGCTGCGTACGGAGATCCCTGCCGGCTCGGCTGCCAACCTGATGCTGGCCGCAGCCGAGGGTCGTATCCGTCAGTTTGTGCGCAGCGAATTCAAACGCCGTCCGACCGAGCTCTGGCCTGAGCAGTGGGCGCGGCTGGGAACCGGGCTGTACCGCGCACCCGCCGCCTCGGCATAACGAAGGGCGTCAACCCTCGGAGCCTGCCTCAGCAGGCTCCCGCTTCAGGATGTGCATCGCCTTGAGCAGATTCAGAGATTCGTACAACTGATAGTCTCGCTCAGCAAGATCACGACTGCTCGAGCTCTGCTCTGACTGAACGTTCTCCGCATTTCCATTTTCCAGATGCCCTGCAAGATTGCGCTCCTTTACACCCATCTCCTTACGGATCCCGGTGAGCTTGCCCTCATCTACCCGTAGATCAGGCGTAATACCCTGCGCCTGAATGGAACGCCCACCAGGGGTATAGTAACGTGCGGTTGTCAGCTTGATCGCACGCTCCCCCCCCAATGGCAACACGGTCTGTACCGATCCTTTGCCAAAGCTGTCTGTCCCCATGATGATGGCGCGTTTGTGATCCTGCAGAGCGCCTGCCACAATTTCAGACGCCGAGGCTGAACCACCGTTTATCAGCACCACCAGCGGCGTATTGGCGGCCGCTGTCTGGGCATTGGCATTGAAGCGCAGCTCGGAGTTTGGCAGCCGGCCTTCGGTATAGACGATCAGGCCTGAGTCAAGGAATGCATTGCTTACCTCAACCGCTGCCTGCAATACCCCACCGGGATTATTGCGCAGATCCAGTACCAGCCCCTGCAGTGGCGCTGCCTGCTGCATCTCATTAATCGCCTTGACCAGGTCTTCACCGGTATGGGACTGGAACTGGGATACCCGCAGATAACCGTAACCCGGCTCAAGCAGTTCATGACGCACGCTGGTCACCTTGATCACGTCGCGTACGATTTCCAGTTCAAACGGCTTGTCCTCTCCATCACGCATGATGGTCAGGCGGATGCCGGTACCTACTTCTCCACGCATCAGCTCAACGGCCTGATTCAAGTCCATCCCCTGCACCGGTACATCGTCGAGCTTGATGATAAGGTCACCGGCGCGTACACCGGCACGTTGTGCAGGTGTATCATCGATCGGGGCTATCACGCGAATGAAGCCGTCTTCCTGTCCCACTTCGATGCCAAGGCCGCCAAATTCACCCCGGGTATGAACCTGCAGGCTTTCGAACGCCTCAGGTTCCAGATAGGCAGAATGCGGGTCAAGGCCTGCCAGCATGCCGCGGATAGCATCTTCAAGCAGCTGCCGGTCATCAACCGGCTCCACATAGGCCTGCTTGATGCGGTCAAATACATCCGCAAACATCCGCAATTCTTCCAGCGGCAGAGTTTTCTCTGTCGTCTCTGCAGCAGCACTGGGCTCGGCTGACGCTTGCTGAGCCAGTGGACCAAAGAAAGGCAGTAAACTCAGCGCCGTGATGGCTGTGGCAGTTGCCAGCGGTGTACGCCCGTAGAGCTTCATAAGTGTGTTCCCTGCATGGTGAATTAGCGTTTGCCAAGCCAACTGATTGGATCGATTGAGCGACCCTGATGTCGGATGGCAAAATAGAGTCCCGTTTCCCCGTTACCGCCGCTGCTGCCCGCCAGAGCAACTGCCTCTCCGGTACCAACCCATTCGCCCGGCTCTCGCAGCAGGCTGTCGTTGTGACCGTATAGGGACAGGTAACCACCTCCGTGATCCAGGATCAAGACCAGTCCATAGCCCCGCAACCAGTCTGCAAATACAACCCGTCCATGGTGTACCGCCTTGACCCGAGTACCAGCCTGAGCAGCAATCAGCATGCCTTCGTAGCTGACATTGTCAACCTGACTGCCAAAGGCCCTCCTCACAGAGCCACTGAGCGGCCAGTCCAGCTTGCCCTTGCGTTGGCTGAACTGAAGGCCGTCTGTCTGCAGCCTGATCTTCTCGAGTGACCGACGAATCTCGGCCAGAACCGACTCCAGCTGTTTCTGATCCTGCTGCAGCTTACCCAGTTTTGACTGCTCTTCCTGCAGACTTCGCTGCAGTCGAGCCAGAGCGCTGGCCTGCCCGGTACGGGCCTGCTTCAACGCTTCCCGTCGCTGTACCAACGCATCACGGGTCGTTATCAAATCGGTATCGGCACGCGCAATCTCGCTGCGTGTTTGCTCCAGCTGTTCAAGCTGTTGCCTGAACTGCTCCAACTGACTGGCAAGCCCTGAACTGACACTATCATAATAGCGCAGCATGCGAGCCAGCTCTTGCGGATCCTGCTGTGACAGGATCAGCTGAACACCGGGCTGCCGCCCCAGCCGGTACTGCTCCTGCAGTAACGTTCGGATCTGGGCCTCACGCTCCTGCAGCCCGGACAGCAGACGGCTTTCATCCGCGCCCAGATTACCGCGATGCTGCTCCAACTGCTTCAGTCGCTGTTGCAGCTGATCCAGCTCGGCCGTCACTTCGCCTATCTGACGGTCAAAACGGCGCAGCTCTGACTGGGCGTTCTTGAGATCATCCTGGCGCTTGCCTACCTGCTGCTGCAAACGCTCGATCTGCTGCTTGAGTGCCTGCAGCTGCTTTTCCGTGGCAACCGGATCCTGTGCCGCCAGCGATAGTGGCAGGCAGAGACACAGGCCGTACAGCAAACGGCGGAGTTGTCTCAAGATAATCAGCCCAGACTGACCAGTGAGTGGCCAGTCATCTCTTTGGGCGACTCCAGCCCCATCAATGCCAGCAGTGTGGGTGCCAGATCACACAGGGCACCATCACTGAGTTTTACACTGCCTGTACGCGGTCCGTCATAGATCAGAGCAACCGGCCATGTGGTGTGCGCAGTATGGGGCTGACCACTATCAGGATCCACCATCAACTCCACGTTTCCATGGTCGGCAGTAATCAGCGCTTCACCGTCGACTTCCTTCAGTGCTGCCAGTACGCGGGTCAGGCACTGGTCAACGGTCTCAACCGCCTGGACGGCTGCATCGAACTTGCCGGTATGACCTACCATGTCGCCATTGGCAAAGTTGCATACGATCAGGTCAAAGCGACCACTGCGAATGGCATCACAGAGCTTGTCGGTCACCTCAGGCGCACTCATCTCCGGCTGCAGATCGTAGGTTGCGACCTGAGGAGACGGCACCAAAATACGCTCCTCACCGGGATAAACGGCTTCCTGACCTCCATTGAAGAAGAAAGTCACATGTGCATATTTTTCGGTTTCGGAAATACGCAGTTGCGTCTTGCCAAGGCTCGACAGGTACTCACCCAGATCGTTGTGAATTGCCTCCGGTGGATAGGCTACCGGAGCAGCAATATCAGCCGAATACTCGGTCAGCATGACATAGGCGCTCAAGTCTGGACGCTGTTTGCGGTCAAAGCCGGTAAAAACGTCACCGTCAACAAAAGTGCGTGTTATTTCACGCGCCCGATCAGGGCGGAAGTTGGCACAGATCACAGTGTCACCGTCGGCAATCAGCCCAACAGGTTGAGCGGATTCATCGACAATTACAGTTGCCTGTACAAATTCGTCGTTTTCATCCCGGGCATAGGCATTGTGCAGCGCCTCCAGTGCACTGTTTGCCTGTTGCGGTGCATCTCCATTGGTCATGGCATTGTAGGCCAGTTCAACCCTATCCCAGCGATTGTCTCGATCCATGGCGAAGTAGCGCCCGACCACCGTCGCAATCGCACCCGTGCCGAGGCGTTCAAAAACCGCCTCGGCAGCGTTGATGGAAGGCTCGGCGGAGCGTGGCGGCATGTCACGCCCATCCAGAATCGCATGCAGATATACCTGCTTGGCGCCACGCTTCACTGCCATTTCCAACAGTGCAAACATGTGATTTTCATGACTGTGCACACCACCTGGCGACAACAGCCCCAGCACATGCACTGCTCGTCCCTGCTCGATGGCTTTATCCATAGCTTCACAAAGCACCGGATTTTCAAAAAAATCACCATCCGCAATCGACTTGGAGATGCGAGTGAAATTCTGGTACACGGTACGACCTGCACCGATGTTCATGTGGCCTACTTCAGAGTTTCCCATCTGCCCTTCAGGCAAACCGACCGCCATGCCCGATGTCTGGATGCGAGAGTTCGGGTTGGATGCCAAGAGGCGGTCCCAGGTCGGGGTGCGGGCGGCATCCACCGCAGACGAGGGGGTCGACTCGACTCCGAAACCATCGAGAATAATCAGTGCCTTGGTTGCGCGTGCGTCTGTCATGATCAGCAGTTCTGTCCGGTCGGTTAAAAAACAGGCAACCATTTTACTGCCTTGGCGTCGGTTTAGCTAACCGAGCACCCGCGGATTTGGCCTCAGCCCTTATCCCTGTCACGGCAGCATTGTATACTTGTTCACCTGATATCCCGCTCATCTGACCGGAACGACTATGGAACGCCTGATCGAATTCGCAATACAGCACTATTATCTGGTCGCTGCCTGGGTTGTGACCCTGGCAGTGCTGCTCTGGACCGAGAAGCGCAAGGCCGGCAAATCAGTATCACCAGCAGAAGCCACTCGCTTGATCAATAAAGAAAGTGGCGTGGTACTCGATATCCGCCAGCGCAAGGAGTGGGATACCGGCCACATTACCGGCGCACACCACATCCCCTTTGCTGACCTCGATCGCCGCCTCAACGAACTGGACAAATTCCGCGACAAGCCTGTTATTGTTGTCTGCAATCTGGGCCAGGCTGCCGGCAGCGCCGCCAAGAAACTCAAGGCTTCAGGCTACAACCATGTTGTGCGCCTGTCTGGCGGAATGACCGAATGGAAAGCCCAGAACATGCCGATCATAAAGTGAGAGCCATGCCTGAAATTACCGTTTACCTGACCCGCTGGTGCCCGTTCTGCACCCGTGCCATCGCACTGCTCGACAGCAAGAACGCTGAATACAAAGCCATTGATGTGGATGCCGACCCCAGCCTGCGTCAGGAGATGATGCAGCGCAGCGGTCGACGTACGGTACCGCAGATTTTTATTGGTGAAACCCATGTGGGCGGCTGTGATGATCTGTTCGCCCTCGAACGACAGGGCAAGCTGGATTCCCTGATCAACGCCTGAACCCATCTTCAAATAAGGAATTATTCATGTCTGACGCTCAAGCCGCCAACCAGCAAGCTACTCAGCCCCAGTTCGCCCTGCAGCGTGTTTTTGTCAAGGACGCTTCGCTGGAAACACCGGCAGGTGCCAAAGCCTTTACCCAAGCTTGGCAGCCTGAAATCAACCTTGAAATGAACACCCGTACCAGCCAGCTTGACGAAAAACACTATGAAGTCGTTTTGACTCTGACGGTCACCGGCAAGAATGCTGATGAAACCGCCTTTCTGGTTGAAGTACAGCAGGCAGGCATCTTCCTGATTGCAGGTATCGAAGGCCCTGAACTGCACCACACACTGGGCGCATTCTGCCCGAACCTGCTGTTCCCCTACGCACGTGAAGCGGTAGACAATTTTGTGACCAAGGCCAGCTTCCCTCCGCTGATGCTCGCCCCTGTGAACTTTGATGCCCTCTATGCTCAGCAAATGCAGCAGCAACAGGCTGCCGCAGCAGAAGAGGCTCACTGAGTGCATGCAGGAGCGGTGGCCTCACCGCTCCTGTTTGGCCCAGCGCCGGCGTGAAGCAATATAGCTGGCGTTGAAGCGCTCGAAATAACCCTCCAGATGTTCTGCTGCTGCTTGATCTCCTGCCTGCTCAAGCAGCGCAACCGCCACTTCAGCCGTGCACAGGTGCTCCTCAACCGTAGAGCGTCGCAACTGATAACGGCTAAGTCGATCAGTTTCCGGTTCAATCACCGGCAGGTGTTGCAGGTAACGGCTGTGCCTAAACATGCGCCGCGCCTGTCGCCAGGTTCCATCCAGAATAATGAACACCGGAATACGCCCATCAGCCGGTACCTGCTTGAGCATTCGGTGCTCGTAGTCCTCCCCTGCAGGAAACACCAGACAGGGAACATAGCGGTCATTCTGAAGTGCATCAAGCAGATCCTGGGTCGGCTCGGTACGTGACCACTCGAAGATACGGGTATTGGCAATTGAGTCAAGGATCAGTCGCCCCGTATTGGTCGGCTTGTACAACTCATAGCGGTGCGTTAACAGCCAAAATTCACAGCGCGATTGAACAACCTTGCGCCACTGGCAGATACACACATCAGTCGGCAGCCTGCAACCATCACAACGCTTTACACCCGAGCCTCTGGCGACAAAGGGCTTGCGCGGGGGATTATCGATTTTCACCCTCTCTCCTGCTGAATCCTGAACGGGCAGGCACTATACTGTGAGGCCACCAGAACAGACAAGCTCTGTTAACGACGCCTGCAAGAGCCACTTTCACAATGAATGACAGCCGCTTTAACTCACTCATTCCCCCACAGCCGGAAGTACTGATTGACAT
Source organism: Marinobacterium sp. BA1 (assembly GCF_041155135.1). Classification (NCBI taxonomy): domain Bacteria; kingdom Pseudomonadati; phylum Pseudomonadota; class Gammaproteobacteria; order Oceanospirillales; family Oceanospirillaceae; genus Marinobacterium; species Marinobacterium sp. BA1. The sequence goes on along the minus strand of NZ_BAAFHC010000001.1, from coordinate 3,100,965 downwards.
TGCACGGCTACTTAAGGCCGAAAACCCTGATCTGACCCACATCGCAACACTGATCAAGTCCGATGTGGCACTCTATTCGGTAGTCCTTAAAAGCATCAACAGCCCCTACTATGGCCTGCGCGTCAGCGTAACCTCCATAGAGCATGCAATCAGTCTGCTGGGGCTAGATCAGATATATAATCTGGTACGACTAACGATACTGCGCAACACATTGAAAAAGACAGGCCGTATGGAGCGCTTCTGGGACACAGCCAAGGATGTGTCCCAGCTGTCGCTAAGTGTTGCACGCAAGCTGCGTCTTCATCTGAACAAGGATGATATATATACCCTTGGCATGCTGCATGACTGTGGATTGCCACTGATGATCCAGGCCTTTTCAGGCTTTCGTGAGTTCCTGCAGTCATCACCCGGTTTCAACGTGACAGAACTGGCTAAACAGGAGCGTGATAGCTTTGGCTTCAGCCATTATCAGGTAGGTGCCAGAATGGCTGAGCGCTGGAACCTGCCTCAGCACGTTGCAGATGCCATCCGTTTACAGCCTCAGCTGGATGATGTTCTGGCAGACAAGGTTGATACTGACGAGAAGACACGACACCTGCTGGCCGTGCTGGCTCTGGCACAGGATATCAGCTCTGAATACCGCTACTACTGGCGTATTCAGTCGGCTCAACAGCTGGAGCAGCTCCAGCCGGCATTGCGCTTCCTGTCGACAACCGATTATGACTATCTGACCCTGAAGGAGAGGCTGATCGAAGAGATGGCGTAGTTTCGCGCACAACCGGCTTGAGATCAGTGACAGGGTCCTCCGCAGGGAATGCGCCGGGCCCTTTCTTTTGTCTGGCGCCTGCCTGTGCTTAGCCCCAACGCAAAAACCCCGGCCTCAACGAGACCGGGGTTTCTGGTATTAAGTGCCTGGCGATGACCTACTCTCACATGGGGAAGCCCCACACTACCATCGGCGATGACGCGTTTCACTGCTGAGTTCGGTATGGGATCAGGTGGTTCCACGTCTCTATGGTCGCCAGGCGAAACTGGTACAAACCGGATCTGATTGAGCCTCGTGCCTATATGTCACGTTGCTCTGATTGTCTGTGTTGTTGCTACAAGCGTTCAATCGGTGCTCTTGCGAGCCGATAATCGTATTTTGACTGTTTCCAGTCGAACCATTCATTTCAAACGCCTTGGGCGTTATATGGTCAAGCCTCACGAGCCATTAGTACAGGTTAGCTCAACGCCTTACAACGCTTACACACCCTGCCTATCAACGTCCTGGTCTCGGACGGCTCTTCAGGGGGCTCAAGGCCCCGGTGAGATCTCATCTTGAAGGGGGCTTCCCGCTTAGATGCTTTCAGCGGTTATCCCGTCCGAACGTAGCTACCCGGCAATGCCACTGGCGTGACAACCGGAACACCAGAGGTTCGTTCACTCCGGTCCTCTCGTACTAGGAGCAACTCTTCTCAAATCTCAAACGCCCACGGCAGATAGGGACCGAACTGTCTCACGACGTTCTAAACCCAGCTCGCGTACCACTTTAAATGGCGAACAGCCATACCCTTGGGACCGGCTTCAGCCCCAGGATGTGATGAGCCGACATCGAGGTGCCAAACACCGCCGTCGATGTGAACTCTTGGGCGGTATCAGCCTGTTATCCCCGGAGTACCTTTTATCCGTTGAGCGATGGCCCTTCCATACAGAACCACCGGATCACTAGAACCTGCTTTCGCACCTGCTCGACGTGTCTGTCTCGCAGTCAAGCACCCTTCTACTCTTGCGCTCATTGGCTGATTTCCGACCAGCCTGAGGGTACCTTCGTGCTCCTCCGTTACGCTTTGGGAGGAGACCGCCCCAGTCAAACTACCCACCACACAATGTCCTCGATCCGGGTAACGGATCTGAGTTAGAACCTCAACAGTACCAGGCTGGTATTTCAAGGTTGGCTCCACCGGAACTGGCGTCCCGGTTTCAAAGCCTCCCAGCTATCCTACACAAGTAATGTCAAAGTCCACTGTGAAGCTATAGTAAAGGTTCACGGGGTCTTTCCGTCTAGCCGCGGGGACGCTGCATCTTCACAGCGAGTTCAATTTCACTGAGTCTCGGGTGGAGACAGTGTGGCCATCGTTACGCCATTCGTGCAGGTCGGAACTTACCCGACAAGGAATTTCGCTACCTTAGGACCGTTATAGTTACGGCCGCCGTTTACCGGGGCTTCGATCAAGAGCTTCGCGTGAGCTAACCCCATCAATTAACCTTCCGGCACCGGGCAGGCGTCACACCCTATACGTCCACTTTCGTGTTTGCAGAGTGCTGTGTTTTTAATAAACAGTCGCAGCCACCTGGTATCTTCGACCGACATCAGCTTAGGAAGTAAATTCCATCACCGACATCGGCGTGCCTTCTCCCGAAGTTACGGCACCATTTTGCCTAGTTCCTTCACCCGAGTTCTCTCAAGCGCCTTGGTATTCTCAACCTGACCACCTGTGTCGGTTTGGGGTACGGTCGCCTGTAACCTGAAGCTTAGAAGCTTTTCCTGGAAGCATGGCATCAACCACTTCGTCTCACATGGAGACTCGTCATCAGGTCTCAGCCTTAAGGGAGAGCGGATTTTCCTACTCTCCCAGCCTACACCCTTAAACGCGGACAACCATCGCCGCGCTGGCCTAGCCTTCTCCGTCCCTTCGTCGCAGTTACAGCCGGTACAGGAATATTAACCTGTTTCCCATCGACTACGCATTTCTGCCTCGCCTTAGGGGCCGACTCACCCTACCCTGATTAGCATTGGATAGGAAACCTTGGTCTTCCGGCGAGGGGGTTTTTCACCCCCTTTATCGTTACTTATGTCAGCATTCGCACTTCTGATACCTCCACCATGGTTTACACCTTTGGCTTCAACGGCTTACAGAACGCTCCTCTACCATGCCCTAAGGCATCCGCAGCTTCGGTGTCTGGTTTGAGCCCCGTTATATCTTCCGCGCAGGCCGACTCGACTAGTGAGCTATTACGCTTTCTTTAAAGGGTGGCTGCTTCTAAGCCAACCTCCTAGCTGTCTGAGCCTTCCCACATCGTTTCCCACTTAACCAGAACTTTGGGACCTTAGCTGGCGGTCTGGGTTGTTTCCCTTTCCACGACGGACGTTAGCACCCGCCGTGTGTCTCCCATGATTGCACTCTTGGGTATTCGGAGTTTGCATCGGGTTGGTAAGTCGGGATGACCCCCTAGCCGAAACAGTGCTCTACCCCCCAAGGTGAGACATGAGGCGCTACCTAAATAGCTTTCGAGGAGAACCAGCTATCTCCGGGCTTGATTAGCCTTTCACTCCGATCCACAGGTCATCCGCTAACTTTTCAACGGTAGTCGGTTCGGTCCTCCAGTTGATGTTACTCAACCTTCAACCTGCCCATGGATAGATCGCCCGGTTTCGGGTCTACTCCCAGCGACTGATCGCCCTATTAAGACTCGGTTTCCCTACGCCTCCCCTAAACGGTTAAGCTTGCCACTGAAAGTAAGTCGCTGACCCATTATACAAAAGGTACGCAGTCACCGTCCGAAAACGGCTCCCACTGCTTGTACGTACACGGTTTCAGGGTCTATTTCACTCCCCTCACAGGGGTTCTTTTCGCCTTTCCCTCACGGTACTGGTTCACTATCGGTCAGTCAGGAGTATTTAGCCTTGGAGGATGGTCCCCCCATATTCAGACAGGATAACACGTGTCCCGTCCTACTCGATTTCACTGCATATAGGTTTTCGCATACGGGGCTATCACCCACTATGGCCGCACTTTCCAGAGCGTTCTGCTAACCACAACACAGCTTAAGGGCTGGTCCCCGTTCGCTCGCCGCTACTAAGGGAATCTCGGTTGATTTCTTTTCCTCCGGGTACTTAGATGTTTCAGTTCCCCGGGTTCGCCTCTCAAAGCCTATGTATTCAGCTAAGAGATACCCGCAAGCGGGTGGGTTTCCCCATTCGGAAATGTTCGGATCAAAGCTTGTTTACCAGCTCCCCGAACCTTATCGCAGGTTACTACGTCCTTCATCGCCTCTGACTGCCAAGGCATCCACCGTGCACGCTTATTCACTTGACCATATAACCCGAAGGCGTCTGTTCAAATGAATGGTTCGTAACGATTATCGCCGATTGGCGCTTGTATCAAACAATACAAGACAATCTTTCAGATCCAATTTGTTAAAGAGCGTTTAAAGCATGATGCTTTAAAATATAGACTCGGTATTGATGCAAGGGACAGACTGTCCAGTGATGGATACCTGAGCGTATGTTTTAAAACTCATTCAATCACCATTCCAGGCAAGGAATGGTGGAGCTATGCGGGATCGAACCGCAGACCTCCTGCGTGCAAAGCAGGCGCTCTCCCAGCTGAGCTATAGCCCCAACGAGATATTCCAAACAGCCGGGACCGAATGGAAAATTGGTAGGCCTGAGTGGATTTGAACCACCGACCTCACCCTTATCAGGGGTGCGCTCTAACCAACTGAGCTACAAGCCTACTGTGCGAGCTACCGATTCAGATCGACAGCTCTACGCTCTCTCTAACGTTATGATCAGGTAATATGTGTGAACGCTTGCCAGAATTTCGCAATCGTTTAAGGAGGTGATCCAGCCCCAGGTTCCCCTAGGGCTACCTTGTTACGACTTCACCCCAGTCATGAATCACACCGTGGTAACCGTCCTCCCGAAGGTTAGACTAGCTACTTCTGGTGCAACCCACTCCCATGGTGTGACGGGCGGTGTGTACAAGGCCCGGGAACGTATTCACCGTGACATTCTGATTCACGATTACTAGCGATTCCGACTTCACGCAGTCGAGTTGCAGACTGCGATCCGGACTACGACCGGTTTTGTGAGATTAGCTTGCTCTCGCGAGTTTGCAGCCCTCTGTACCGGCCATTGTAGCACGTGTGTAGCCCTACTCGTAAGGGCCATGATGACTTGACGTCATCCCCACCTTCCTCCGGTTTGTCACCGGCAGTCTCCTTAGAGTTCCCGACATTACTCGCTGGCAAATAAGGATAAGGGTTGCGCTCGTTACGGGACTTAACCCAACATTTCACAACACGAGCTGACGACAGCCATGCAGCACCTGTCTCAGAGTTCCCGAAGGCACCAATCCATCTCTGGAAAGTTCTCTGGATGTCAAGAGTAGGTAAGGTTCTTCGCGTTGCTTCGAATTAAACCACATGCTCCACCGCTTGTGCGGGCCCCCGTCAATTCATTTGAGTTTTAACCTTGCGGCCGTACTCCCCAGGCGGTCAACTTATCGCGTTAGCTTCGCCACTAAAGGATCAAGTCCCCCAACGGCTAGTTGACATCGTTTACGGCGTGGACTACCAGGGTATCTAATCCTGTTTGCTACCCACGCTTTCGCACCTCAGTGTCAGTATCGGTCCAGGTAGTCGCCTTCGCCACTGGTGTTCCTTCCGATCTCTACGCATTTCACCGCTACACCGGAAATTCCACTACCCTCTACCGTACTCTAGCTCAGCAGTATCAGGTGCAGTTCCCAGGTTGAGCCCGGGGCTTTCACATCTGACTGACTGAACCACCTACGCGCGCTTTACGCCCAGTAATTCTGATTAACGCTCGGACCCTCCGTATTACCGCGGCTGCTGGCACGGAGTTAGCCGGTCCTTCTTCTGCTGTTAACGTCACAGCAAGCGGGTATTAACCACTCACCTTTCCTCACAGCTGAAAGTGCTTTACAACCCGAAGGCCTTCTTCACACACGCGGCATGGCTGGATCAGGGTTGCCCCCATTGTCCAATATTCCCCACTGCTGCCTCCCGTAGGAGTCTGGGCCGTGTCTCAGTCCCAGTGTGGCTGGTCATCCTCTCAGACCAGCTACGGATCATCGCCTTGGTGAGCCTTTACCTCACCAACAAGCTAATCCGACGCGGGCTCATCTGATAGCGTGAGGTCCGAAGATCCCCCACTTTCCCCCGAAGGGCGTATGCGGTATTAGCAGTCGTTTCCGACTGTTGTCCCCCACTACCAGGTAGATTCCCACGCGTTACTCACCCGTCCGCCGCTCGTCACCCAAGAAGCAAGCTTCTCTGTGCTACCGCTCGACTTGCATGTGTTAGGCCTGCCGCCAGCGTTCAATCTGAGCCATGATCAAACTCTTCAGTTTAAAATCTTGTGAACTCAAAGCTGCAAGCAGCTTTTCGTTCGGCTCAAGGTATTACACAACGCTAAATGAATATTCAGTTAGGTTGCTTGCCTTGATTAAGCTTTGTGTGCTCAATCCTGACAAGCGCCCACACATATTACCTGATCAATTTGTTAAAGAGCGGGCTTGGCCAACCGCACCGTTCGGTGCAACCTGTTGTCTCAAGCGAGGCGCGTATTCTACCGCAATACGTTTCAGTGTCAACCGTTTTTTTCGTTTTCTGTTTCAGTGCTGAGCACTCAAACAACGATTCGGCAGTCACTCAAGAAGCGCAATGATGAACCAAAAAAACCACTTAATTCAACATCTTACCACTTGCTCAATCGATCGCCCTGAACCGTTTCCGGTGGGGCGTCTCAAGCGAGGAGGCGAATTCTACAGACACCACCGAGGGAGTCAACACCTGCGTGTAAAAAAGTTTCAGAAAGATGAAAACCGGCATTGCCCCTCCCCAAAACAACAACAGGCGCCAGAGCGCCTGTTGTTGTTTTGGGTGTAATAACACTACTTATTAGGATCAGCCGCGGAGTCACTTTCATCCTCAGCTTCATCCGGCTTCCGAACCAGTATGGTTCCAAGCAGTATGCCAAGTTCAAACAGCAACCACATTGGAACAGCCAGCAGGCTCTGGGAAATTATATCGGGCGGAGTCAGCAGCATGCCAAGAACAAAACAGCCGACGACGACATAGGCACGCTTCTCTTTTAGGCTTTTGACCGTCACAGCACCAGACCATAACAGCAACAGGGTAGCCACGGGTATTTCAAAGACGATGCCGAAAGCAAAAAACAGTTTGAGGACAAAATTGAGATAACTGCTTATATCGGTCATTACCGCAATATTTTCAGGCCCTACACTGGTAAAGAAACCGAAGATGATCGGAAACACCACATAGTACGCAAATGCGATACCCATATAGAACAGCAGGATGCTCGAAATCAGCAATGGAATGGCTAGACGCTTTTCATGCTTGTACAAGCCAGGCGCAATGAAGCTCCAGGCCTGATGCAAAAGGAAGGGCATGGCAATGAAAGCTGATGCCACAAGTGTCAGCTTGAATGGCGCAAAGAAAGGAGAGGTCACATCCGTTGCGATCATGCTTGTGCCTTGCGGCAGCAAGGCTGTCAATGGCGCGGAAATCCACGTGTAGAGGTCGTTGGCAAAGTAGAACAGACCGAGAAAAATCACCAGTATCGCCAGGACGCTGTAAAGCAGTCGTTGACGAAGCTCCACCAGATGGGCAATCAATGGTTGTTCCTGATCAGAGTGATCCACGCTCATGGTGTCTCTTTCTTGTCACTGGTTTTACTTTCATCTGTATTAATACCGGCCTCGCCTGAACCTTTGGCGTTATCGGCTGTGCCGGTTTCAAAAGGCGAGTCTGAAAATGGTTGGCTCATCTCCCGCAGCTCTCGCTCGAGCTGCTCTTTTTCGATCGCAGTTGTCCGCTTCAGCTCTTCCATTCTGAGCTCTTCCCTGATCTCACTCTGGATGGAGCCAACGGTACGTCGCAGACGCCCCAGCCACAGGCCGCAGGTGCGTGCGGCCATCGGCAGACGCTGAGGACCCAGCACCAGCAGCGCAACAACACCTATGACCAGAAGTTCAAAGAAACCGATATCAAACATCTGCCGGCAGCTTACTTGTCTGACTTGCTGTCGGATTTGGTCTCAGTCTTTTCAGACTCTTTGAACTGAGCATCCTGCTCGGCCGAGATCTTTTTCTGCTCGGCTTCACTGTCGCTCTTGCCTGAATCATCCTCATTCACGGCCTTCTTAAAGCTTTTCAGGGCTCCACCCAGATCACCACCGATATTGCGCAGTTTTTTGGTGCCAAACAGCAGAATGATGATTACCAGAACGATCAACAGCTGCCAAATACTGATTCCACCGAGCATATTGCCTCCCGCGGTTGTAAAGATTCACTGTAGTGAATATATCAGTCATATCTTATAGCACCGTTACAGCCCGCAGCTGAAACGGTTTTAATGTTTATTGTTTGCCTCGCGAGGCCTTCTCTTCCAGACCTGAAAGATCAAAACGACGTGCCAACTCCTGCAGTACAGCCGTATGACTCTCTCCCAGATGTGACAGCATCACCAGTGTATGGAACCAGAGGTCTGCGGTTTCATAGATCAGATCGGTATTGTCACCGCTGAGGCCGGCATCCTTGGCAGCCAGTATCGTTTCGACACTTTCTTCACCGACTTTTTCCAGAATTTTGTTGAGTCCCTTGGCATGCAGAGATGCCACATAGGAAGTTTCGGCATCCGCCTGCTTACGAGCCTCAAGCACCTGTTGTAGTTGATCAAGCACATCACTCATCATGCGAGCCTTTGCTGGTATAGATTTGATTCGGATCCTTGCGTACGGCATCAATGGTTTCCCATTCTGTGCCATTGCGCAGTACACGATAGAAGCAGCTCTCACGACCGGTATGACAGGCGATGTCGCCCAACTGTTCAACACTGAGCAGAATCACGTCCCCGTCACAGTCCAGTCTAAGTTCATGCAGTTTCTGCACATGCCCGGACTCTTCACCCTTGCGCCAAAGCCTGTTGCGCGAGCGCGACCAATAGATGGCTCGCTGTTCGGACACCGTCAACTGCAGCGCCTCTTCATTCATCCAGGCCACCATCAGGATGCGCCCGGTTCTGAAGTCCTGGGCGATGGCCGGGATCAGGCCCTTTTCGTCCCACTTGATCTGCTCAAGCCAGTCTGCAGACATGATGCCTCTCTGTACTGTTCCGATTGAATTGGAAGCGTCGAAGCATAACTGATCGTGACGACCTGAACCAGCAGCCTCAGGCTCGCCAGATCAGCAGCCAGCCGCAGCCAGCCGCTAACAGCGCATACCAAGGCAAATCCTGTACGCTTTGTTGCAATGCTGGCAGTGCAGTCACAGTCGCGACAGCCAGCAGGGTTATGCCCGTCAGCAGATAACGTCTTTTACGTTGTTCATCCCGTACCCGCTGTTGCTGAAGCTTGAGTTGCAGCCCCTCATTGTTCTCGGAACCAAGTTTGAGTTGTTGCAGGCTGTCGTACACCAGCTGGGGTAAATGGGGCATTTTTTCCAACCATTCCGGTGCCTGTTGCTTGATGCTTTGATAGGCTGCCTTAACGCCCATCCGCTGCTGCATCCAGTTTTCCAGAAACGGTTTGGCGGTCTGCCAAAGGTCGAGGTCAGGGTAGAGCTGGCGCCCCAGCCCTTCAATATTAAGCAGGGTCTTCTGCAACAATACCAGCTGCGGCTGAACCTCCATATTGAAGCGACGCGCGGTCTGAAACAGCCCCAGCAGCACCATACCAAAAGAGATATCCTTCAGCGGCTTCTCAAAAATCGGCTCACAAACGCTGCGGATCGCTGTCTCGAACGCATGGACGTTAGTATCTCTCGGCACCCAGCCTGAGTCGATGTGCAACTGCGCAACCTGCCGATAATCGCGCTTAAAGAAAGCGAGAATATTACGTGCCAGATAGTTTTGATCCTCGGCATTGAGTGAGCCGATGATGCCAAAGTCCACAGCAATATATTGTGGATTGGCCGGATTATCCCGTGATACGAAAATATTGCCCGGGTGCATGTCGGCATGGAAAAAGCTGTCACGGAACACTTGCGTAAAAAAGATTTCCACGCCACGCTCTGCCAGCAGTTTCATGTCAGTCCCCTGCGCCCGCAGCTGTGCCACATCAGCAACAGGGACTCCCTGTATACGCTCCATCACCAGAACTTGCTGACGGGTGTAATCCCAGAATATTTCGGGCACATACAGGATGTCAGAGTCATCAAAGTTGCGTCTCAGCTGCGACCCGTTGGCTGCTTCCTTGCGCAAATCCAGTTCGTCGAAAATGGTCTGTTCATACTCATGCACCACCTCGACAGGGCGCAGCCGGCGCCCTTCAGACCAGATCGCCTGCATCAACCGCGCCAGCAGATACAGCAGCGCCACATCTTGACGGATAACGCTGCTGATACCGGGGCGTATCACCTTGACTACAACCGCCTTGCCATCATTCAGTGTCGCCGCATGTACCTGCGCCACCGAGGCAGATGCCATTGGCTCTACACTGAATGATGAGAAAATCTCCGTAACAGGTCGCTTCAATTCACGCTCGATTATCTTCTGCGCCAACTGACCGGAGAAAGGCGGTACCCGGTCCTGTAGTTTTGAGAGTTCCTGTGCGATGTCATCCGGTAGCAGATCTCGACGCGTAGACAGCATCTGACCAAACTTGATGAACACCGGCCCCAATGCCTCAAGCGCCAGGCGCAAACGTTCCGCCTGCGGGTGGCGTGCAGGAATAAGGTAGCGGGATGGGAGTAGCCAGAACAGAGCCCTCACATACCAGGGCAACAGTGGCTGATTGAAAAACGTGTCGAGACGATAGTAAGAGAAGATCCAGGCGATCTTCAATGAGCGCAATACGGTCCGCACAGCTCAGGATATCCCGTGGTTGACGAAAAGCTCCATTCTACCCTGTCGTGGCCAGCTGTGTCTGGTTTCGGCCCTGCTGCTTGGCTCGATAAAGTGCCTGGTCCGCACGTGTAAACAGATTTTCTGCGTCATCTTCGGAGGCAACTTCGGCGACACCAAAGGAGATACTGACCTCAACCCGCTCACCCTTGAAGTTGAAGGGGCTGTCGGCAATGGCCTGACGCAACTTTTCGGTGGCACGGTAGGCCTCATCGGCACTGGTTGAGGGAAACAGAATAACAAACTCTTCACCGCCAAAACGGGCAATAAAATCAGTGCTGCGCAGATTATGCATCAACACCTTGGTTACAAGGCGCAACACTCTGTCACCAGCAAGGTGCCCCAAATCATCATTGATTCTCTTGAAAAAATCGATATCTCCGACAGCAAGGGAAAACCGTGTTTGATAGCGTCGCCAGCGATCCATCTCCGATTCCAGATGCTGCTCATAGGCGGTTCTGTTCGGCAGACCGGTCAGGGGATCCGTGCGCGCACGCAGTTGCTCCTCTTTCATCCTTGCCTTGACCTTGCAGGTCTCGACTTCCATCTGCTCCACCTTGTGCAGCAGGTCATCATAACGCCGGTTCAGACGGTCTTCGCGCGTCTGCTCCTGCTGTCGGTAGCTGTCCATGGTACGCACGATAGAGGCCAACTGCCGGGCAACACTCTGCTTCAGCAGGTTGAGGTCCTCGGACTCTTTCACCGTAAGATGAATATTGCGTACATCACGACGCACCGTCGAGTCCAGCTGATGATGCGCCTGCACCGCCTGCGCCTCATCATTTCGACTTTCTTCCAGAAACTGTTGTACATACGAAAGCTGGGAGTTCAACGTCAGCAGGTAATTTTCAAAATCTTCCTGAGTGTTTCCTCCTGCAAGACGTACCAGTTCAACCACTGTGGACAGCATCTCCGGCAGCTGCTCCAGTTCCAGCCCTTCCTCAAGCTGACATACCAGGCTCCGAGCACGTTCAACACCCTCTGCCGGCACCTGCAATGCTTCAAGCAACTGCAGCAGCTCCGATGCGACACTGGCACGGAGCATATCAATATCCTGGCCCACATCAGCGTTCAGTTCAAAATCATTTTCAGGGGAACCAGAGGTTGCGTTACTCACCAGCATGCCATTTTGCAGCTCGACCAGGTCCATCAGCAAATCAGATAGCTTGTACAGACGCTCGACTGCATCAGGGATACGGTTTTCAACGTTGGCCAGAAGATTATCGACAGAAGGAACCTTATTGACCCGACGCAGCTGCTGGCTCCAGCGGCGCAGCACCTTGGCAAGGCTGTCGGAGACTCCGTGCCGATCCTGATCCAGTTGCTTGACGCTTTTACGGACCTGACGTGACAACGATGCCACACGTTCGGTATTCTGTGACTTCAGTGAAGCCAGAAGGGAAGCAAGTTCGCTGTCAAGTTCAGACCCATTGCCCTGCAGGCCCAGTGCCATGTGCTCGACCAGTGCAGTAAGCTCACTTTTGATACGGGCATCAGACTGCTGCTGCCGCTCAACTTCGAGCGTCAACTCCGTATATTTGCGCTTCCAGTTTTCCTGGTCAGACACTCACTTTCCTCACCACAAGACAATCTACGCTTCTGAGCTACAGCATATTACCTTGCGTTTCTGAATGGAAACGAAAAAACCGCCTGCAAAAGGCGGTTTTTGGTGTTGCGGCATGACCTGAATCAGAGTGCCGAGCGTTCGCGCTCAACCAGATAATCCACGACCTCAAGCATTTCCTTGTGCCCCCCGGCTGAAGCAGCACTTACACGGTACTTGCCATTCACAACCATGGCCGGAACACCGGTAATTTCATAGCCACGCAGCTTAGAGTCTCCCTGCTTGAGTTTCATGTTAACGGCAAAGGAGTCATAAAGCTTCGTGAACTCTTCCTTCTCAATACCCAAGGTAGCATAAAACTCAGCCAGCGCTTCCACACTGCTGAAACGCTTGCGCTGAAGGTGGATTGCATCAAACATTGGCTGGTGCGTTTCTTTAACTTTATCGCTCAATTCGGCAACATAATAGGCCCGCGCCAGCGGCTCCCAGCTGCGACCAAACACCACAGGCAGACCAACGAAAGCAACATCATCAGCCTGCTGTTCGCGCCAGTGAGCCAACATAGGTTCAAAGGTGTTGCAGTGAGGACAGGCATACCCGAAAGCCTCAACCACTTCTACCTTATCATCCGCGACCGTTTTGACCGGATGAGACAGAGCGAAATAGTGCTCACCTTCGCGATAGTCCTGAGCCCAGGACAGTGCGGCAAACAAAGACAGCGATGCTGTCAGCAACAGCTTTTTCAACATTTCAATTCTCCCAGAGCTGGCATCTTGTCGGATAGTGACCTCGACAAGCCTGAATAAGTTTCATGCTCAACAAAAAAGGCAGCCTATGCTGCCTTTTTGATCAGACTGGACGCAACACCTGCCGCTTAGTGCAGGCCCTGAACGTACTGGGAAACCGCTTTCATTTCCGCTTCGCTCATCTTGGATGCAATATCGCGCATCATGTTGGCCGGATCGTTGTTACGATCACCGCTGGCAAACTTCTTCAGCGTAGACTCAACATACTGGGCGTGCTGGCCGCTCAGCGACGGGTAAGCCGCAGAGTCAATCCCCTTGCCGTTGGGGCCGTGGCAGGCAGTACAGGCTGCTACGCCCTTATCTGCAACACCGGCGCGCCATATTTTCTGACCCGCTTCAACCTGGTCTGCTGCAGCCTGCCCCAGCTGAACTTTCTTGCTGGCGAAGAACGCCGCAATATCAGCCAAGTCCTGTTCATTGAGGTTATCCAGCATACCGGTCATTTCCGGCACGGAACGTACACCGCTTTTGATTTCGAGCATCTGCTTGAGCAGATATTTTTCACCTTGCCCAGCCAGTTTTGGGAAGTTACCCACGACGCTGTTACCATCGGTGCTGTGACAGGCAGTACATACGGCTGTCTTGCCCTGGCCTGCAGTTGCATCACCTGCCGCATGCGCGACGCCGGTGATACCGATGCTTACCAGTAAGCTGATCAGTAGTTTGTTCATTGACTAACCCAGACTCTTGCTTGACGAAATGTGTTTTAATCTACCGCTGATTTTGCAGTAAAACAGCAGTAAACGGCCAATTTCCACTATTACCCTGACTGGAGACAGACTCGGTTCGCGGGTAAAATTGGCGGCATTATAAACCAATATCCCCACAAACTGGAACGTATATGTTCACTTTGTGGCCACCCGAGTCTTGCGCCATGTCTACGTTTGACCCCGTTATCCATTACAACCTTGCTCATTTCGAGACCAGCGCATCACGTCTCGATCAGTGTCCGCCCGACAGCGGTGCCGAGGTTGCCTTTGCCGGCCGCTCCAATGCCGGCAAGTCCAGCGCGATCAACGCACTGACCGCACAGACCGCGCTGGCACGCACCTCAAAAACCCCAGGACGTACGCAGCTGATCAACTTTTTCAGGCTCAATATTGAAGGTCTTAGACTGGTCGACCTGCCGGGTTACGGCTACGCCAAGGTGCCGGTTGCGATGAAACTTCACTGGCAACGACATCTGGATGCCTACCTGCAGCACCGCGAATGCCTGCAGGGTGTGGTACTGGTGATGGATATTCGCCATCCAATGAAGGAATTCGACGAAATGATGGTGCATTGGTGCTCATCGACCGGTGTCCCCCTGCACGTGCTGCTGACCAAGGAAGACAAACTCAAGCGAGGTCCGGCCAAGAGCACCATGTTGCAGATTCAGAAGCAACTCAAGGAACGGTTGGGCGACAAGGTGAGTGTGCAGACGTTTTCGGCTCTGAAAAAGTCAGGTGTGGACCAGCTGCGCCAGAGGATCAACAATTGGCTGCTGCCGGATCTGAAAGAGATGCAGCCGGATGAGGTGGAGCTGATTCCACCCAAAGCAGACTGACAGCCAAGAAAAACCCCGGCAGACGGAAGGGGAGCACCACTGCCGGGGTCAAGATGTCATGACAGACAGAGCCGCGACTCCACGCTGGCAAGACTGGGATTTCATGCCGCGGCTCAACAGTTAAGACCTTTGATTCGACAAAAGTTCACTTTTGTACAAAAAAAGATCAGTGCGCCTGTTCCCAGTTATCGCCAACACCGGCTTCAACCAGCAGGGGCACCGCCAGTTCGGCGGCGTCTTCCATCAGCGGTTTGACCTGCGCGATAAAGTTATCCACTTCGCTTTCACGCACCTCGAACACCAGTTCATCGTGTACCTGCATAATCATGCGGGCATCCATCTGACCCTGTTCCAGCCAGTTATCCACCGCGATCATAGCGCGTTTGATAATGTCCGCTGCCGTACCCTGCATGGGTGCATTGATCGCGGTACGTTCGGCGGCCTGACGCTTCATCGGATTGCGGTCGTTGATCTCCGGCAGGTAGAGACGGCGACCAAATAGTGTTTCTACATAGCCCTGATCCCGGGCCTGAGCACGAGTTTCATCCATGTAGCGCTGTACGCCGGGATAGGTGGCAAAATAGTGCTCGATATAGGTACCGGCCTCCTTGTTGCCGATTCCCAACTGCCGTGCCAGACCAAAGGCGGACATGCCATAGATCAGGCCGAAGTTGATCGCCTTGGCGCTGCGGCGCTGATCTGCCGTTACCTTGTCCACAGTAATGCCGAACACTTCGGCGGCGGTCGCCTTGTGGATATCTTCGCCGTGTCGGAAGGCGTTGAGCAGCCCCTCGTCACCGGACAGGTGCGCCATGATGCGCAGTTCAATCTGTGAATAGTCCGCCGCAATGATTTTGTAACCCTCGGGTGCAACAAAGGCGTTGCGGATACGACGCCCCTCAAGGGTACGTACCGGGATGTTCTGCAGGTTGGGCTCGGATGAGGACAAGCGTCCGGTCGCCGTCACTGCCTGATGGTAGGAGGTATGGATACGCCCGGTGGCCGGATTGATCATCTGAGGCAGCTTGTCGGTGTAGGTACTCTTGAGCTTGCTTAAGCCTCGCTGTTCAATCAGCAGCTTGGGCAGCGGGTAATCCAACGCCAACTCCTGCAGCACCTCTTCGGCCGTAGACGGCGCACCCTTCGGTGTTTTCTTTTTCACTGGCAGGCCCATCTTGTCGAACAGAATCGCCTGCAGTTGTTTGGTGGAGTTGAGGTTGAACTCTTCGCCCGCCAGCTCGAAAGCGTCTTTCTCTATTTCGCCCAGCCGCTTCTCCAGCTCCTGACTCTGTTCGCCCAGAATCTTGGCATCCACCAGCGCACCACGATATTCCATGCGTGACAGCACCGGGATCAGCGGGCGTTCAATGTCATTGAAGACCTTGAGCAGTTCACCCTCGGCGGCCAGCTGCGGTTGCAGTTTATGATGCAGGCGCAAGGTTATATCGGCATCTTCAGCCGCATAGGGCGCCGCCTGTTCCAGCTCGATCTGGTTAAAGGTCAGCTGTTTTTTGCCCTTGCCGGCGATATCCTCAAAGCTGGTCGTGGTCACGCCCAGATGACGATCCGCCAGCGTATCCATGTCATGACGGCTGGCAGTGGAGTTCAGTACGTAGGACTCCAGCATGGTATCGGCGCCGATGCCCTGCAGCTCGATGCCATAATGGCGCAGCACATTCATGTCGTATTTGATGTGCTGACCGATTTTTTTCAGCTCGGAATCTTCCAGCAGCGGCTTCAGCTGCGCCAGCACAGCCTCGCGATCAAGCTGTGCCGGAGCGCCCATGTAATCGTGCGCCAGCGGTACATAGGCGGCCTTGCCTGGCTCGACCGCGAAAGAGACACCCACCAGCTGAGCTTCCATGTAGTTCAGGCTGGTGGTTTCAGTATCGAAGGCAAACTCACCCGCGGCCTTGAGCATCTCAAGCCAGGCATCGAAGGCTTCCTGCGTCAGGACCGTTTCATATTCGGTTTCGATGGCGTCTTCCAGAGCCACTGGCTCCTCAGCCCCCAACTCTTCGGCATCTCCTGCTTCCAGTTCACGCACCCAGCTCTTAAACTCGAACTGTTTGAACAGCTCCAGCAGCTGCTCCGGCTGAGGTTCAGGCAGGGTGATGTCGTGCAAGTCGATCTGCAGCGGTACATCGGTCTTGATGGTAGCCAACAGATAGGACAGCTCCGCCGCTTCGCGATTCTCCTCCAGCTTTTTCGGCATGGTCTTGGCGCCACGGAAGCCCAGCCCGGGTATTTTATCCAGGTTCTCATAAAGGTCCTGGATGCCGCCGATCCCTTGCAGCAGTGCCAACGCGGTCTTTTCACCCACACCGGGCACACCGGGAATGTTGTCTACCTTATCCCCCTGCAGCGCCAGCAGATCGATCACCAGCTGCGGCGGCACACCAAACTTTTCCTCGACCCCTGCCACATCCATCTTGCTGTCGTTCATGGTATTGATCAGGGTGACATGTTCGTCCACCAGCTGTGCCATATCCTTGTCACCGGTGGAGATAACCACCGCGCGGCCGGATTCGCTGGCCTGACGCGCCAGGGTACCGATCACGTCGTCCGCTTCCACGCCGTCTTCGACGAACAGCGGCAGTCCCATGGCCCGAATGATGGCGTGGATCGGCTCCACCTGAGCGCGCAGGTCATCCGGCATGGGCGGGCGATGTGACTTATACTCAGCATATATCTCGTCGCGAAAGGTTTTGCCCTTGGCATCGAAAATCACGGCGACGGGGCTGCCGGGATAGTCCTTGAGCAGACGTTTAAGCATCGAGGTCACAACTCTGATGGCACCGGTTGGCGTACCGTCCGCTGTACGCAGATCAGCCTGCTGGGAGGCGAAAAATGCTCGATAAAGGTAGGAGGAGCCATCCACCAGAATGACCGGGGCGTGCTGTTCGCTCATGGGAGTATCCATTTAAAACTGTTTCGGGGTTGTCGGCGCCTGCGACAAGGCCCACAATCATAGACAATTCGACCCCGACTAACCAATTGGGAAGCAATGATGCTGAAAAAACTGACGCTGGCGGCAGTATTGGCACTGGCCCCTCTGGCCCAGGCAGAAGTGGTGGATGACCCGGCCCTGACCGAGCCAGAGATAACCATCACCCACGATGGTGAAAGCACCTATTACGAGTACACCATCAACGGCCAGCTGCGCGAAATAAAGGTCGTGCCCAAGGTTGGCAAGCCCTACTATCTGGTGCCGGCTGATGGCTCCAAATTCATTCGTGTAGAGGAGTCGCAGCTGCTGATTCCGAAATGGGTCATCTTCCGCTGGTAACCGACATTGGCCGTATATACCGATATCAGCCGCGCTCAACTTGAAGCCCTGCTGGAAGACTATGCGCTGGGTAGACTGGTCAGCTTCGAAGGCATCGAAGGTGGCATCGAAAACAGCAACTTCTTCGTTACGCTGGACCTTGACGGCCACGAACAGCAGTACGTTCTGACGCTGTTCGAAGAGTTGGCCTTCGACGAGATGCCATTTTTTGTCGAGTTGGGCCAGTGGCTGCATACGCGTCAGGTACCTGTTCCCTATGCGATCAAGGATCGCAACGGTATTGCGCTGAAACAGTTATGCGCCAAACCCGCCTTTTTCCAGCCCCGCTTCCAGGGACATCATGTCAGTCGCGAACAGCTGACAAAGGCACACTGTGCAGAGATCGGCACAGCACTGGCACAGTTCCACCTTGCCGGCGAAGAGTTCTATCTGCGCAGACAGGCTCAGAGAGGCGTGTTCTGGTGGCGACGCGAGAGTCAGGCCATTCGTCACCTGCTCACACCCGAAGATGCCGAGCTGCTGCAGCAGGAAGTAGCCCTGTTCGACCAGTTGCGAGAAAAACCCTTCGGCTTGCCGCTGGGTACCATTCACGGTGACCTGTTCCATGACAACGCTCTGTTCCGTAGCGGCCATCTGGAAGCGATTCTCGATATCTACAACGCGGCAACCGCTTTCCTGCTGTTTGACCTGGCCATTGTCGCCAACGACTGGTGTACCGATGCACAGGGGCAGGCTGATCCGGCACGGGAGCAGGCACTGCTCCAGGCCTATGCCAGTGTGCGCCCGTTTACTGATGAAGAAGTCGCCGCCTGGCCGACACTGGTTCGCACTGCTGCCATGCGGTTTTGGCTGTCGCGGCTAATACCTTGGCTCGGAGTTGAGCAAGCTTCACGCAGTGGCATCAGCACCAAACTGAAAGACCCGGACGAGTTCCGTCGTACCCTGCTGGCACGTATCGAAACACCCGCCTCAATCTGACGGTTCCGGCCCGGATCGGCTGTTGGCTTCAGGCCAAGTCGTCCGGGCTGGTATACTGCAGTCTTTCCACCTCGATTCATCTGATTTCAACTCGGCAGGGCCCATGGACGTTACACACATCATCGATTCGCTCAACGACGCCCAGCGGCAGGCGGTTACCGCTGATCTGAACAACCTGCTGGTTCTGGCAGGTGCCGGCTCCGGCAAGACGCGGGTACTGGTGCACCGCATCGCCTGGCTGATCGAGACCGAAGGCCTGTCACCCTATTCAATCATGGCGGTGACCTTTACCAACAAGGCGGCACGGGAGATGCGCGGGCGAATCGAGCACCTGCTGGGAATCAACACCCAGGGCATGTGGGTGGGCACCTTCCACGGTCTGGCACATCGCCTGCTGCGTGCCCACTGGCGCGATGCCGGACTGCGCGACAACTTCCAGATCATGGACAGCGACGACCAGCTGCGCCTGATCAAGCGTCTGTGCAAGGAGATGAATCTGGATGACAGTCGCTGGCCGGCACGTCAGTTTCAATGGTTCATTAATGGCCAGAAGGACGAAGGCCTGCGCAGCGCCCACATTGAGCGGACGGGCGATCCGTTCCAGGCGATGATGATTCGGGTCTATGAAGCCTACGAAGAGGCCTGTGAACGAGGCGGCATGATCGATTTTGGCGAATTGTTGCTGCGGGCACTGGAACTGCTGCGCGACCGCGCACCCCAGCTGCTCAAGCACTACCGCGAACGTTTCCGCTATGTGCTGGTGGACGAGTTTCAGGATACCAACGCCATTCAGTACGCCTGGCTGCGCCTGCTGTGCGAGGGCGAGAACAAGCTGATGGCCGTGGGCGACGATGACCAGTCGATCTACGGCTGGCGCGGTGCTCGCATCGAGAACATCCAGCATCTTGAGCAACACTTCCCGGGTACCGAAACCATCCGTCTGGAGCAGAACTACCGCTCCACCGGCACCATTCTCGGCGCCGCCAACGCCGTGATCCAGAACAACTTCGGCCGCCTGGGCAAAGAGCTGTGGACCGAGCTTGGCGATGGTGAGCCGATATCGCTCTACAGCGCATTCAACGAGCAGGACGAGGCACGCTTCATCGTTGACCAGATCCAGAAGTGGGTGGAGGAGGGCAACCGCCGAGATGAATCGGCCATTCTATACCGCTCCAACGCCCAGTCGCGGGTGCTGGAGGAGATGCTGATCCGAGCGGGCATGCCCTATCGAATCTACGGTGGCCAACGCTTCTATGACCGGCTGGAGATCAAGAACGCACTGGCTTATCTGCGTCTGCTGGCCAACCGCGATGACGATACCGCCATGGAGCGAGTGATCAATGTTCCCACCCGCGGTATCGGTACCCGCACCATCGAGGCGATTCGCGAACACGCCCGAGGCGAGAACGTTTCCATGTGGCGGGCCGCCAATGAAATCACTGAGCTGAAGACCCTGCCGGCCCGCGCCAGCAATGCGCTGCAGGCGTTCATTGATCTGATCAATCAGCTGGATGCTGGTACTCGTGGTACCGAGTTGCACGAACAGACCGAGCATGTGGTGCAGCATTCCGGCCTGATTGAACACCACGAAAAAGAGAAGGGCGAAAAAGGCCAGTCCCGTATCGAAAACCTTGAGGAGCTGGTCAACGCCGCCCGCCAGTTTGCCGGCCAGTGGCAGGAAGACAACGAAGAGGGCTTCAATTCACCGCTGGCGGCATTCTTGGACCAGGCGGCACTGGATGCCGGTGAAGCCCAGGCCGATGTGCACACCGACAGTGTACAGCTGATGACGCTGCACTCCGCCAAGGGGCTGGAGTTCCCGCTGGTGTTCCTGGCGGGCATGGAGGAGGGTCTGTTCCCGCACAGCATGTCGGCGGAAGAACCGGGCAGGCTGGAGGAGGAACGCCGCCTCTGCTACGTGGGCATCACCCGCGCCATGCAGAAGCTGTACATGACCTACGCTGAATCACGCCGCCTGCACGGCAAGGAAACCTTTAACCGCGTATCGCGCTTCATCAACGAGATACCGGCAGAGCATATCGAAGAGGTACGCCTCAACGCCACAGTACGCCGTCC
This sequence comes from Marinobacterium sp. BA1, assembly GCF_041155135.1. Taxonomy (NCBI): domain Bacteria; kingdom Pseudomonadati; phylum Pseudomonadota; class Gammaproteobacteria; order Oceanospirillales; family Oceanospirillaceae; genus Marinobacterium; species Marinobacterium sp. BA1. The sequence continues at coordinate 3,080,053 of NZ_BAAFHC010000001.1, read as the reverse complement.
CTACAGCAGCGGGTACGATTCAGAGAGCAGCCTGTTCGGGGGTGGCAGCTCGCTGTCCAGCGCCGAGATCCCCAGTACCGATCTGCGCTTGGGGCAAGCAGTAATGCACGCCAAATTCGGCGCAGGCATGGTGACCAACTTCGAGGGCAGTGGCCCCAAGGCACGGGTACAGGTCAACTTCGAAGAAGCCGGCAGCAAGTGGCTGGTGGTGGGTTTTGCCAACCTGCAACCCTTGTAAAACGTCAATGCTGGAACGGGTAGAGACTATCCAACTGCAGAATGCGCGTCAGCTCATCCAGAGCGGCGCGCGACTCATCCAGCAGTGCCGGGTCGGCCAGCTCGGAGGGTACCAGCCGATCACGGTAATGGCGCTCAACCCAGTCGATCAGCTGCGCATATAGTTGATCGCTGAACAGAACTCCCTGATGGCAGGCTTCCAGAGCTTCAGACTCCAGCACCACCCTTAGCCGCAGGCAGGCCGGACCGCCACCATTGCGCATGCTCTGGCGCAGATCTATCACTTCCACCGCATCGATCCCTTTGCGTGCTTTCAGCAATGTTTGCAGGTAATGCCAGACCTGTTCGTTTTCGCGACATTCCAGTGGTACCAGCAGCAAGGTATGGCCCCCTGAAAGGGTCAACAGCTGGCTGTTGAACAGATAGCTCTGCACTGCTGCCTGCAGCGCCACTTCCTGCTCACTCACCTGAATCAGATTCAGCTTGCCATCGAGTGCATGGCTCAAGCGACCAATCACCTGTGTCTGATCTACAAAAGCGCCTTCGTGACAGAACAGCAGGTTACGATTGGCGACTGCAATAACATCATTGTGGAAAACACCGGCATCGATGGCGTCAGGTTGCTGTTGTGCATAAATAACCCGTACCGGATTCAGCCCATGCTGACGTGCCACCGCCTCACTGGCTTCAAGGGTTTGACGCGCAGGGAAGCGGTGCAGTCCTGACTGCTGCCGGCTGCGGCCATAGACAAACAGAGCAACACCCGGATCGGAATAACCTGTGCATAACCGATTGTGATTGGCACCACCTTCGTCACCGAGTGCCGAGCTGGCCGGCAGCGCGTTGTGGACACAAAAAAACTGCTCGTTGTGGAAAACCCGCCGCAGAATTTCTCCTGTCATCGCGCTTTCCATGCTGCGATGAAGCTGAGAGACCAGATTGGCTGGTGTAAAGTGCACACGCCTGTCCGCTGTATCAGCCGCCGGTGACACGGTCGCCGCGTTTGCTGTCCACATGGAAGAGGCGGAACAGGCAGCTGAAAGTAGCCAAGGAGCCTCGACTGCAGCGCGAGACAACACCTGTGAATCCGAGCCGGCAAAGCCCAGCCGACGCAGCAATGCAGGCTCCGGCCTGGGTTGCGGCGGCAGCACCCCCTGCGTCAGCCCCAAATCATGCAGCCGTTTCATCTTGGCCAGCCCCTGCAAGGCCGCTGCCCTTGGATTCGAGATCTGGTCACGATTACGGACCGAAGCCAGATTGCCCGGCGCCAATCCGCTGTAGTTGTGGGTAGGCCCTACAAGACCATCAAAATTGACCTCTACCGCCTTCATCCCTTCGCTCCCAATACCATGCCCGGTGGCAGGCTCTGTGGCAGCTCAAGCCGTGCACTTTCCAACCCAGCCACGGGGTAGGCACAGTAATCCGCCGCATACCAGGCACCGGGGCGGTGGTTACCGCTGGCACCGATGCCGCCAAAAGGCAGTGCACCGGATGCCCCGGTCAAAGGCCTGTTCCAGTTCACCACACCGGCGCGAATATGGCGGTGAAAGTGGTCAAACTCTGCCTCACTGTCACTGATCAGCCCAGCACTGAGGCCATATCGGGTACGATTGGCCAGGGTAATGGCCTGATCAAAATCCTGGTAGCGAATCAGTTGCAGCAGAGGACCAAAGTACTCCTCATCAGGCGCCCGCGCACCCAGTTCGGTCACATCAATCAATCCCGGCGTCAGCAAAGCACTGCCTTCACGCACGGATTGCATCGCCAACACCACTTCAGCCCCCATCGACTGCAGCCGCAGCTGTGCAGCCAGCAGGTTATCCACAGCTTCAGGCGAAATCAGGCTGCCCATGAACGGCTGTGGATCAGCAAAGGGGGCATCCACTGTCAGCCTGCCCACCGCTTCAACCAACCTGTTGATAAACTCATCGCCCCAATTACCCACAGGTATCAGCAGACGGCGCGCACAACTGCAACGCTGCCCACTGCTTAAAAAGGCTGACTGGATAACACAGAACAGCGCTGCCTCAATATTATCCACAGACCGCACTACGAGCGGATTATTCCCTCCCATCTCCAGCGCCAGCAGTTTGCCGGGGCGGTTGCCAAACTGCTGATGCAAGCGCTCTCCCGTGGCCGAACTGCCGGTAAAACAGATACCGTCAAGCTGCTCACTGGCCGCCAACGCCTGCCCGACTTCCGCGCCGCCCTGTAACAGGTTGAGCACGCCGTGCGGCAGTCCGGCTCGTTGCCACAGTTGAACCATGTGACGGCTCACCAGTGGGGTCTGTTCACTGGGCTTAAACAGCAGTGTATTGCCCGCCAGCAGGGCCGGTACGATATGACCATTGGGCAGGTGACCGGGAAAGTTGTAGGGTCCAAACACCGCCAGCACGCCATGTGGCTTGTGACGCACGGCTGTGCGAATACCATTCTGTTCGCTGATATGGCAACCGGTGCGTTCTGAATATGCCCGGATTGACAGAGCAGTTTTGCCGATCATGCTGGTAACTTCGGTACGTGCCTCCCACAACGGCTTGCCGGTTTCTTCCGCGATACAAATCGCCATTGGTTCGGCTTCCTGCTGCAGCAGGTCTGTATAACGTTCGACCAGCTGTCGACGCAGATCAAACCCCAGCCCACCCCAGTCCGGCGCCGCCCGCCTCGCAGCAGACAACGCCCGGTCAACCTGTTCCAGACTGGCACTTTGGCCACTCCAGAGCCGCTCGCCATTCACTGGATTGATGGAAACCAGTGGCGTACCTTCACCGGTCACCCAGATGCCGTTGATCAGCAGATCCAGCATGCTTACCTCCGTTTACGGCGCCACTGCGCCGGGTCATCCTGGGCCAGTTCGAACAACAACGCGGCTGTCAGTCGGGCGCGCTCTGAAAGACTGCCAACCAGCAGAAATTCATCGCTGGAATGGATTGAGCCACCACACACTCCCAGCGTATCAATGTTAGCCACTCCTGCAGCGGCCAGATTATTGCCATCGCAGCAGCCTCCACTGGGCAGCCAGTTCAGCTTGGTGCCCAACCCTTGGCCTACCTGGCGCAGGCGTTCAAACAAACGCAGGTGCGGCCCAAACGGTTTGGGCTTGCGTCCAAAACCACCGTCCAGCTCAATTTGAATACCCTCCTGCCGGAGGATTCGCTGTTGTAACTGCTCAAGATGCTGCAGGCACCAGAGCTCATCTTCAGGCTGTTCAATACGTATATTGAAACGCGCCATCGCCCGATCGGGCACCACGTTGACTGCACCACCTCCATGAATATAGCCGGGGTTGATGGTCACCCCTCTTCGCTGACCGTTAAGATCATCCAGCGCACTGATGAAATCGCACAACGCCCGGATCGCGTTACGACCCAGGTGATGTTCGCGCCCCGCGTGGGCAGCACGTCCTGTTACACGCACACTGAAATTGCCACTGCCCTTGCGCGCGCCGGCGAGAGAACCATCGGCCAATGCCGGTTCAAACACCAGCCCCAGGTCAGCCTCTGCCGCACAGCTCGCAATCAGTTCAGCAGAGCAGGGCGAGCCGATCTCTTCATCCGGGTTAAGCAGCCATCGCCAGCCAATTTTGCCCGCCAGCGGCGAGGCTTCCAGCGCCGTCAGAGCATGCAGTGCTACCACCAGGCCACCTTTCATATCGGTTACCCCGGGGCCGTTGAGGCGCTCTGCATCAAGCCAGCGTATCTGCTGGAAGGGATGGTCAACGCCGTAGACCGTATCCAGGTGTCCCATCAACAACAGCTGCAGCGGCGCATCTGGATGTTTTTGCAGCTGCAGCGCCTGTCCCAGTGGTTGCTCCTGCCATTCGGCCTTGTCCGTGAGCTGACGGTAATGCGGCAGATCGATCCGCTGCACCACGGCATTCAACCCAGCGGCCAGTTCAGCGAGCCTGTCAGCGACGGCATTAACGCCCGTGACATTGAACGTACCCGAATTGATTTCGGCCAGCGCAATTGTCTGTTCCAGCATCAGCGCCTGCTGATCGGGTAACCAGTGGTAATAGGATTGCCGCACACGACCTCCGATTCCGTTGCACGGTTTCAGTATCGGTCAGGCCGAAAGGGGATGCCAGTTCGTTTAGATAAGGGGTTGCAGTGCCTGCCACAGCAGACGCAATGCCAACACAGTGACGATGATGCGGAACAGGCGGTTGAACCAGACCGAGCTGACTTTCTGCAGCAGGTTAAGCCCGATCCAGGTGCCCAGCATACCACTGAGAATCATCAGGCCGATCAGTGGCAACCAGTCGATAAAGGAAAAGCCAATAAAGGAGAACACCACACCCTTGAGCAGGTGCTGACCAGTCATCGCCGCGGCAAAGGTGGCAACGGTCTGCATCTTGTCATGGCTGTGACGGTGCACGAACGCAGCGACCAGTGGACCGCTGGCCCCGACGAACATGGAGACAAAAGTGGTTAATGAACCGGCCAGCAGGGTGCGCAAGGGTGTCAATGTGCGCATAGCCGGCTTTGGCCCCCACACCATCCACAGAATGAAACCGGCCACTGCCAGCTGAATCACCTGCAACGGCAACTGTACCACAACCAGTGATGCGAGCCCTGCGCCAATCAGAGCACCGAGCAGAAATCGGCCACACAGAGGCCAATCAATATGCTGACGAGTCATCAGGGCACGGTTGCCATTGGAGCCAAGCTGAACCAGGCCATGCACGGGGATCAGTGCGGCGATCGGTACAATCTGTGCCATCGCAACCAGCAGCAAAACACCGCCACCAATACCAAGGGTCGCGGTCATAAGGGAGGTAAAGCCGGCGGTCAGGATCAGCCAAACAGCATCCAGCGCCACCAGTTCAGGCGGTAGCCAGCCGATCACGCCTGCTGCATGGCCAGCATCACCTGCTGTGCCCAGTTCAGGCTGTGGCGATAGGCCACCTCATAGAAGGGCTTGTCCAACTCCCGGCTGAGCTGCTCAAACTCACCCCTTTCATAATGTTCAACCTGCTGCAGCAGCTCACCGCATGAGCCTCTGCGGCCAACCAGAGCATCTTTCATATCCTGCTGCAGGGGGACCTGAGACAGAAGATCTTCCATTTCCATGTCCAGCAATACATCCAGCTGTGACAGCAGGCCTACGATGAAATGGTTGATCGGCTCATTTCGCCCCAGCATCTCGGCCAGCAGCTCGCAAAAACGGCCACGCACCAGCATGTTGCGCGTCAGCTCGTCCGGCTTGGTTTTATCGGTGCTGGTCAGGAACAGCATCACCCAGCGTTTGATCTGATCGATACCGAGCAGGGAGATGGCGTGGGAGAGCGAGCTGATTTCACGTTTGAGATTGAAGGCAGCGGAGTTGACCACCCTCAGAATCCGATAGGTCAGCGCCGGATCATGCAGGGCAATCTGTTCGATGGACTGTGCCGTGGCGCTGGGACGCTGCATTTCGGTGAGCAACTCCAGCAGAACCACCTTGTTACCGGTGATTTTCTTGCCTTTGACCGCCTCGGGCTTGCTGAGGAAATAGCCCATATAGAGGGCAAAGCCCATCTCCAGACAGCGACGAAACTCTTCCTGAGTCTCCACCTTGTCGGCCAGCAGCTCAAGCTGATAGGTTCGCAGGCGCTGCAACAACGCAGGAATGTTATCCAGCCCCAGCAGCTGAATATCCAGCTTCAGTACATGAACGATGTTCAACAGTGGCTCGAACTTGGGGTCTCGCGGGTCGTAATCCGCCAAAGCCAGTCGGTAGCCCTGCTGCGCCAGTCCCTTCACTCGGGCAATGAACTCGGGCGTTACGTCCGAGTGGCCCAGAATTTCCAGCACAAAATTCTGCTTCGGCAATTCGGGCACATCATTATTGAGCAGGAAGCTGTCCGTCACCTTGAGGAAACAGGGCAGTGACTGAACCGCACCGCCCTTGGTGATACTGGAGTAAGTACCCAGCAACACACCGAGCGTGGCATCTTCATCCTTCAGACCTTCAACGAAATTGCCATCCGTATCACGGAACAGCAACTCAAAGGCGACCACATCCTGGCTCTTGGTATAAATCGGCTGTCGCGCCATTAATACCTGGAGCTGCTGTTCATCTGCCATGATTTGAGAGCCGGTCGACGCCACTGTTGACTCCTTGTTGGTCTGTTTCTGCTTGTTTTCAAACGAGGGTTAGAGTATAGCCACTCACCCTCGCCGAGAACAGAGCCTTACAAGGTTACATTGTATTGGATCAGTACTGATCAGCTTGCTCTTCGATGGTTGCGTAAACCTCGTAGCTGCCATCTTTCTTCACCAGCAGCACCTGATACGGGCTGAAGCGATCATCAACCTCCATACCTGGACTGCCCATCGGCATGCCCGGTACCGCCAGCCCCAAAGCATCGGCGGGCGGCTGCTCCAGAAAGTCTTGCATCAGCTTCGCCGGCACATGGCCTTCAAACAGATAGCCTTGCTCGGATACAGCGGTGTGACAGGAGTGATACTGCCCCTGCAAACCCATATCCAGCTTCAGTTGGGTCAGGTTATCTGGGTGATGGGTCACCGAATGGAAGCCTGCATCTTCGACATGGTCAATCCAGTCCACACAGCAACCACAGGTAGGGCTCTTGTAGACACGCAGGTTCATGGCATCAACGCTGGCTTGCTGGGCCGTTGTCTGTGTTGCCGGCTTCGGTGCTTCTGAAGTTGCCTGAGAATCGCTGCAGGCACTCAGCAAAGCGGTAGATACAACTAACGAAAGGGCCACAAGGCCAGTACGATAAAGGGACATGGAATTTCTCCTCTGTGCGAACGATCAGGCCGCACAATGCTGTTTCAAGGGGAGGGAGCCAGGCTCCCTGAACACACTTCAGACCAATGTGCGGGGTCTGGGTGGCTCATAGCGGGAGAAAACCGGTGCATCCGGTAGCTGTAACAGATCGATAGGGCGGTGCACTGCGGTCGGTCGCAACAGCACCATTTGGCTGTTTAGTACCAGTGCACTGCCCTGAGCACAGTGATCGGCGCAGTCAGCTTGAAAACTGTCGCAACAGGCTACTTCGTGAGGCTGCTCCAGATGACAGCTGCTACCCGAAGGTTGATGCGCAGTGTTCATCTGAGCCATGCAGTGACTACTGACGGCATGATGTTCAGCGGGGAGGGACGCCTGAACCAGACTAAACAGCTGCAGCACCAGAACAGCCATCAGCATCAGAACCACAAGGGCCTGAGGGCGATGGGAGTCAAAAAGGTCAGTGCGGGTCTGAAACACGTCGGGTTCGTCAATTGAAAGCTAAACGCTTAAGGTACCCACAAGCAGAAGCGGGTTCAATGCTGCTGACAGAACCACTGGTACTAAGCTTTATCCATGCTGGTATAAGGCCATTCATCCGGCACCAGAAAAAAACGCTTTGTCTCGTGCCATACACCGTTATTTCCATCCTGCCCCAACTGTGCAAACAGCTTTGGTGGGCCTCCGGAGGCAATTCGAGAGGCCTGCGCATGCGCCAGCATTCCATCCGGGTGACATGTCTGGTGCCAGGGCCCCAGCCAGTCAGGCTTGTTCAGCTGCACACTGGTTTCCAGCCGTAATTCACTTACCTGCGATGCTCGCAGCCAGTCGCCACGCAAGTGGTTCTCCGACACATTCGGCGGCAGCGGCAACGCACTCTGCCCGGCTGGATAAAACAGATATCCCGGCATCAACACCCGTGATCGAGCCGACTGCGGCAGCCCTTTTTCAGCCAGCATAGCCCGGCTGGCGGGCTGTTCAGCCATCTTTACCTGATGACCAAGCAAGCGCTCGGTTTTCAGATCCAGCCGGTCACGGCTGTTGGGGCCGTACCAGTGCGAGTCATCAGCACCGGCCGCCAGATAGAATTTCACCGCGATTTCGTGATGCTCAACTTCACCGCTGAGCGGATTGCGCAGCAGAAAGTCCAACTCGCCCAGGGTACGACCCTGCTCACGCACCTGAAGATTGTGCCCCAGCAGTTCCCAACCCAATACATGGGTCATCAGGCAGGCATACAGCTGCTCAAAGTACAGGCCAAGGCGCAGCTCTGCCGCCATATTCAGCTGCTGCAGCACATCGGGACAATGTGCCAGACGATCAATCCGCAGCCTGTAGTCCTGTGGCAGCGCTGCTGTCAGGTCAAATACCCGCTCATGCCTCACCAATGATGGCGCCTGACAGAGCCAGTACAAATGACGCAGGCTTCGCGGCAGGTATTCAATTTCATTTGCCCTGTACATCACCCTCTCCACTGACCTGAACCCGGTATTCGGCATCATAGCCCATATGGCTTGAGGTTTCGGAACTTGACCTTCATATTGCGCGACGAGCGGCAGCAGGGTGCTTTCCGTTATACTCATTCACAACAACACGGAGCAAATCGACAGGAGAAAGTGCCATGCGTTGCCATGAAGTGGATTACGAGCTGATCGGCTCGGAGATGCAGCTGGTTGAAGTGGAATTGGACCCGGGCGAAGCCGTCATCGCCGAAGCTGGTGCCATGACCTATATGGAAGAGGACATCGCTTTTGAAACCAAAATGGGCGATGGTTCCAATCCCGACGAGGGCCTGATGGGCAAGCTGTTTTCCGCCGGCAAGCGCGTGTTCACCGGCGAATCGATATTCACCACTCACTTCAGCAACCGAGGCAGCCACAAACGCCGGGTAGCCTTTGCCGCGCCTTATCCGGGCAACATCGTGCCTCTTAACATGGCACAGCTGGGCGAAAAGGTGATCTGCCAGAAGGATGCCTTCCTCTGTGCCGCGCTGGGCACCCGCATCAGCATAACCTTCAACCGTCGCATCGGCGCCGGCTTTTTCGGTGGTGAAGGTTTTATCCTGCAGAAGCTGGAAGGCGATGGCATGGCCTTCATTCAAGCTGGCGGCACCGTGGTGGAAAAGAAACTGAACGGCGAAACCCTGCGCGTGGATACCGGTTGTCTGGTCGGGTTCACAGAAGGGATCGACTACGACATCCAGCGCGCCGGCAACCTGAAATCGATGGTGTTTGGCGGTGAGGGATTGTTTCTGGCCACGCTCAAAGGCACCGGCACTGTCTGGCTGCAAAGCTTGCCGTTCTCACGCATGGCAGACCGAATTCTGGCCCACGCCCCATCCAACGACGGCAAGGACCAGGGCGAAGGCTCGGTGCTGGGCGGTATCGGGCGGATGATTGGCGGGCGTTGACTAGATCTTTATTGATCCAGAACACACACAAACTCGCCTACCACCCGATACCCGGTAGGCTTCGTCACCACTCAACTCAATGGGCAGGAATCGGTCATCGCAGGAATTGGTGACCTGCCCAAGCCACCGCATCTGATCTGAGTGTGAATGACTTGGCCTGTGGCTTGTGCCCCTTGATACGAACCTGCGCCTGCCATTTACTGCGTAACTTCCGGATTGTTGCCATCGCTTGCTCCGACAAATCATCTTCAACTTGATAAGCTGATGACGATTGTAGGGAGCCGGTCACACGGTGTCGGGCAGGAAATGCAGTCCAGTGTGATCAGATTGTGACCGGCACAGTGATCACAGCATTGCTGGCGCTGAAAGAACAAAGGGGAACCAGCGTGGTGACTGGTTCCCCTTCATGATCAGTGTGTGGGTGAGCAACGGTTTCGAACGCTGTTGCTCGGCAACTGACAGACTTCAAACGCCTTATTGCTAGATCAATCAAACTCCTTCATCAGTAAAAGATGCTAAATCCGAGGTAATTTCAACGCTTTAACATCCAGCACATAATCATCCCCTTTGGCGGGACTGCGTTTAGAGGTCGAAACTAGATATGTGCCAGAGAGATCCCCGGTACTCTTGAGCTGATTCTGCATTTGGAAATGCAGTGAGTGAAAAGGCACTGGAGGCTGTGATTTTTTCATATACACATCAAGCGCTTTAGGATGGCAGATCGAGCGCAAATGGGACTCATAGCCAGCATCCACAATAAACTTGGCTCGATCGGTACTCATCCAAGTTAACGCCTCAACCATCAAATCAATGTATTCATTCAGCCGAATAATGCTTTCTTCCGGCGTAGTTGGACCTCGTCGAATAAGTACCCCACCACCATCAAAAGAATCTTTAATCTTCCATAACGGTTCGTGATGTCCCACCCTATTTCGAAAGTCTTTGATAAAGTTGAAGCGCTTGTGGATACTTGCTCTAGTAGCGTGTGCTCCACGAGCATTTGGGAAGGCTATAGGAATAGCTCTTGGCCATAATTTTGTATTGGTCACAGGGTCATCATAGTATCTCGTACATAACTGAACCCAGAATCCAAAAGTAAGCCCTGCAACTATAGAGTCTGAAGAAGGTGGGGGGGTAAAGGCTACGATAGCTTTTTTGAATTTTTCCATTTCGGTCCCTGACCGGAGCACCGGCGGCGTCACGCCGAACTTGATCGTCGCCATATTTGTACTTTATTGTTTTTTGAGAACTTTGTGACATGAGCCGCTTGATTCGAAACCATTCTCGGTTACCCGAGAACAAAGTGACACCAGCGTCATGAACGGCATTTCTAAACGTAATCTCGATAGCTTGCAGGAGAGGATAGAAGGCACTGCCAACGGCTTTATTCCACATGTAAGCGCCATACGCTTCAGTGTCATCAGCTGCGTTGAAATACACTCGATAAGCATTGAGCCTTTCTGTAGAGAGTGCAGTTTCCAGCGAATTTAGAAAGTTTTGATCTACTTTCATTTGCATCTATCCCTATATCGTGGCTACAATAACCCTGTAAGTCCTTGGTACACCCCCCTCCAGACTTAGGTCTGCGATTATGGCCCAAGGGCAGAATTAAAGAAAGATTTGCTATCTAATCAACATGTTGGACGGCGAAACTTTCAAAGCGAAAAAAAGCTGCTGTCAAAGGCGGCTTTTTTTCGTCTAGCTTTACCCTCCTTTGCTCCCAGCATAGAAATCATCGCGCACAAGTCTGTTACTGGACCACGCACCAAAAGCGTTCCACCGGAGTTGAACCACCCGCCACTGTGATCAGATTGTGACCAAGCCGGAATCCAGACTGTGCAAAGTTTTCCACGCGCGCCGTAGCTCAGGTGGATAGCGTAGCAGTTCCGAAGGAACTCAATAACATAGGGAGAGGTAAAAAATGGCGCGCCTGGAGGGATTACTCGGCTATGCCTCGCCCTGCGGGTCGTTGCCTTCGGCAACGCGGTCTCGCTTCGCTCGGCTCGAACCCATCGGGGGTTCTCACCCTCCAGGCGATAAGGCTCTGTTTGAAGCTGTAGAGAAACTGGAAGGGTGTTGCAATAAGAAAAAATGGCGCGCCTGGAGGGATTCGAACCCCCGACCAACAGGATCGGAAACCGGGTCCAGAGCCAATCAGCGTTACATCCAGCATGTGATCACAGGCGGCATGCGCTGCCGGTCGATGCCAGAGACTCCAGCTAGGTTTGCTGGTGCAGAAATCCGGAGCGGCACTGTGACCACACTGCGCCTCGGTTTTCTTGCCATTGCAGCTTCCCCCGTGGCAGAGGCAACTATCCGTGCCAGTTTACGCGGGTAAGTATACCTCTTGAAAAGTCGCTATTCATTTGGTTAGATATTATTTGTCAGAGAACGTGGGTACGGGTTGCCGTGCTGTTCCCCGCTGACATCATCATACAAACTAGACCTTATAAGGTTGATGTTTGCTGCACATTTAACGGCGCTTCCAGTGCAGCACTAGACATCGAACTCAGGGGATAGTTATGTCCAAAAAAAGTCTTCGACTTCCCATTAGCCAAGTCGTATCTGACCGTCTTCTTGAAGCGATTCCCAGCGAATTCGACAACAATGATAAGAACAACGGTCTTGCACAAGTTATGCACTCTCTGCTTGGTACTGTCAGCCCGGAAGTGGCTGGCAGAAGTAAACTACCCATAGAAAAAGGTTGTGGTAGATACACGCACTACAACCGGTTCCATGGAACAAAACGTGCGCAGGAAAAGTTTCGTGTTGACTGGTGGCATGCTACGCGGATAGCTGAACTTGCTATACAAGACTTGAAAAACAGCCAATTCGGCGTCAACCAAGTCAGACTATTGCTCGACACTCAATACAGCAAAAAAGACAGAGACAGCGCATTTAATCATCTTAAAACGAGCCTACAACTCGACAACTCACGCTTAGAGTATCAACCACCGAGTACTGCGACATTAGCGATCGCGTTAGGCTTAATACCGGCGCCGGATACTTCATGGCAAAACAGGTTCATGGTGGCAGCGAAGGGATACTTGACACAAGCGTCAGTCGCAAAAAACCTTATTTCCCACGTCAACACACATGAATGCTTCCTTTGGGTTTTTCCTCCCGCGCGGGCCGAAGAAACCCACTCTGCAATATCAAATCAATACTTCTCTGACGTGCCGGCACCTTCCGCTATCATGGGAATGGGGTTTGCTATTATTGAGAGCCCTTGGAGACGGCCATACCAAAGTTCACCAGTCGGTTACATCGATCAGTACTCCATTTACACTCCTTTGTGGCAGTACCGAGCCGGTGACAGGACCAATGAAGGCCAGAATCGGAGCTGGAAACCAGGCCTAATTCTATATTCTACCCTCCGTGAAGGTGCGCCGAACGCTTCAAAGCTTGCTGAACTGCTTCCAAGCGGGCTTCACTCTCTACCTAGAATCCATGGCTGTGATGTCTGTAACACACTTTTTATTAGTGACCATGCTGGCTTTCCGGATGTGCCAATTGAGTGCAAATGCTCAAATCCCACGCACATGAAGGAGGCCTCTTCATGAGAGACGATAAACATAGACAAGAAGCATTGACTATCGCAGCAGTCGCTGCAGAGATCGCATACGACCAAGGGCTCTCGAATGGCATTCAACAAGGGTTTGTTGCTGGACAAGCCGTGGGGTTTATTTTGGGTGTATCAAGCCTGAAAGCAGCCTTATCCTCAGGTCTGAGACATGGGTCTCCTGAGTGTGGTCGTGCGCTGGAAAGCCTAAAACGACTATGTAAGGAAAAATAGAAGACCGTGGCCGGTCTAATAAAAATGGCCGGCCACTTCAGCTTAAGCCTGTCGTATCCCCCGACGCTTGGGATACCTTGAACAGCCCCAAAACGCCCGCCCCGCATTGACGCCCTGCCGGGCGACCCGTTTAACCATAGGGGAAATTGCACCTAGGACACAAAATCGCCTCAGGTGGGCTCTGTGTAGCTTCTGGCTCGCAATCGGGCTGCACCTGACCGACCTTACGCAATATCTTGTCGAGCTTGGCACCATTGATCAATCCAATCGACTTGTCGCGGGCAAACTGGTGGGCTTCATTCGTGAAATCGCCGGAAGTGACGATAAACGCGACCTTGGCTCCTTGATCGACCATTACGCCGAAAAGCTCCCGGACCACAGCCACGCCGACCCGACGAGTCTTCCAGTGCTTACACTGCACCAGATACTGATGGCCATCCTTTTTCAGATGCACATCGACACCACCATCAGGGCCGGCATCACCTCCATGAATCACTCGATACCCCTGTTGCCTGAAGGCTTCTCCGACCAGTAATTCAAACTGATCCCAGCTCATGGTGCTGGTAGGCCTTACCTCGCTCTGTGGAGCATCAGGTGCCACGATTGGGGTGTCTGGAGTATAGGTACTGCTTACGCAAACTCAGCCCTGAGAGGCTCTTAATCATCGATACTGCACCACCGAGAGCAAACGCCAGCGGCACGATGTATTGCAGCGCTATCAGCACGGGCCTGTAGAAGGCAGCTGCGAAATTAGACGGCAGGACCGAGCCCGGTTGCGGTTCCATTGTCATGGGCTGAGCATTGAAGTGGTCGAGTACCAGATACACGACGACCGCTAAGGTGAAGCTAAACCACGCCGGTAGTCGTGCGGCAAACGTTGCGAGGTCTTCGAAGAGCGATGCGCGGCTTCTACGTGCCATGGTGCGATCCCTGCAGGCAATTTCGATAGTGGCTTTGTAGTCAACCACATTTCTCAAACGAAACGAAGCTTCGTTAAAAACTGTAGAATAGTGGGCAACTACTTCACCCTTTAACCAGTCATTCGTGAGCACCATGTACGCAGAGCGAGACCTTGATATACTCAATGACGATCCTAATACATATGACCCAGAGCGCGATGGGCCTATTGATATGCCGGTTACTGAAGCATTGGAACTGGCTGATCGAATTCTGAACAGCAAATCAGATGCTGAAATATTGACGGCGCTCACCTCCGCCAAAGCACATGCTAAAATCAAGGCCAGCGACGACCAAGCGGCCTTTGAGCATGATCAGGTGCGCATTACTTTTTTGGCACTGAACTTCGCCGCAAATCAACGCTGCTTGTTAGCACCGACCTTCCGTGAGCGTTTACGCCCGGCAATTCGACCATCTGGACAAGGTAAAGCCCAGCTACCAGAGCTCATTGATGTCATATACTCGCTTGACCGGCAACTGATTGACCTGCACTGGCTATTTTGTCGTGAAAAAGAGCGTGGCAATCTCAACTCACCCAAAATCGATGATTATCAGGTATGGGTTGATGGCGTTTTGAAGCCGGAGTCAGCTGAGGATTTCGTACAGCTGAACTGGAAGGCCAGTAAAAAAGCCGAGAAGCTACACATTATCGAGGATGATCAGCTCGAACTGGGCATACTTCGATCTAAGCAAGTGTCTGATCGGAGTTTCGATCTACAGAGAAGCCACGATGCTGATTTCATCACAATCAAAGAGTATTGCATCAAGAGCCGGCAGCTGAGCCTTTCAGACATCGAGCCCATGTATAAAGATCTTGTTGCACTGCGCTTAACACAGCAGGATGTCACCCGTGCTTCACGCTTGAGACGCCTCATGGGTGATATAGAGAAAGACGAATCAGCTATTCAGAAGCAGATGAGACGACGAAAATCTCTTTTCAAAGAAAAGCTGCGGCTGCTTCGTTGATCATCACGGTGACCATCATATTGCACATGTTAAAACCCACCTTTCCGGACAACATAACGGACAGCTTAAATACCCTGAAGCCCTCGTGATTACTGGGCCGACGGCATTTCATAGCCCGTATAGTAATTAGCTTTGTAGTTAAGTAATGAATAGAGGGATAGATCCGCTGCCGCGGGGGCGGCGGGCTGGCCCTTCGGGCCGGGCGCCCGCTCACTTCAAAAAAAGGTTCCGGACTAAAAAACAAAGTCAAAAAGCTACTTCTTTGATTATTTCATTTGGTTTCGTTATAGGTTCCACCCGGGGTGCAAAGAGGTGCGGTAATAATGACAGCTTTTAAATGATAATGATTACGTTTAATTTTGTCGAAAAAAGTTGCTCTGCTTCAGCCTTTATTTCAACCTAACCAACGCTCATCCCTGTCCGGGCGCTGATCTTCGGTCAACCACGTTTCAACTTCGACCGCGGCCCCCGTCTCGCGTATTACAGTCCCCAGACCACGTTCATCCAGGTCAGTGAAGTGCCGGCCACCTTGCTCACGCTCTCCAGTGCCATACTTAAACGAGCAATACAGTGAACCACTCGGTTTCAACGCTCGGAAAAGACGCTTAAAAGCTTCTGGTAATTCACTTCGGGGACATGCAATAACGAAACACACGCCCAAACAACGTCAAACGTTCCCTCCCAAACGATCTCATCAAAGCACAGATATGTACGTCTTGTCCAAGGTGAGCTGAGGCGAGCTTACAGAGCGCTTCAGACGCATCCGTTGCGGTCACTTCAAAGCCTTGATGTTTAAAGAAAGCTGCATCACACCCGATCCACACCCGGCATCGAGAATGCTGCCGCCCGGATTAGCGGGGACAACTACATCTACAGAGATGTCCACTCGAAGCCGAGCAAGCGCGGGATACTATCTGTCATAGTCATAGGTGGTAACGGGAGACATGACCCGGGCGGTGCCTGTCTCGATTCATCAACGGCACTCATCCTTATATAAGTAACAGCATCATGCTTCTGTCTGCCGCGTGGCTTTCACTCAGGTTCCTTATACTTTGATCAGCAAACGCAGCAACCACGCGGCCTACAGAGAAACCATTAACAGAAATGTGCTGATTTGTTACAACTGGGAACCAACTACTCATGACAAAAAGGCATTGCTTGAGCTGTATTTTCGTCAGGATGCCAACCGGTCAACCAACGTCTCAGCCCGCAGGTGAGTATAACGACTCAGCATCTCCAAGGTTTTGTGTCCGGTGATTGTCGCCACTTCCATCGTGTTCAGGCCCATTTCAAAAAACCGGCTGGTGGCTTCATGCCGAAGATCGTGGAAGCGCAAACCCTCAATCCCGGCACGCTTGCACGCACGCTCAAACGCCTGTGAAACGCTGTCTGGCTGGATATTGAATACTTTGCCCAGCTGATCAGCACAGCCACTAACGGCCTTCAAAACGGCAATGGCGCGCTCTGACAGTGGTACATCACGAGGCACCCCGGTCTTGGTTTCCGGGATGTGCAGGGTTCGGGTATTCCAATTGATATGCTTGCGCTCAATTTTGACCAGTTCACCCCGGCGCATGGCTGTTTCAACAGCCAGGATCACTATCTGCTGAACCTGAGGCGTTTCTGACAGGGCATCCAGCAACTGATCAAGCTCCCCGTCCAATAACCGGCGATCACGCCCACGAGGCCGTTTGGGTTTACGCACCCCCGGTATGCCTTTCGGAAAAGGCACGTTCCATTCTTGAGCCGCGATTTTAAGCACTTTGCTGAGCAGTGAGAGCCGATGCACGACGGTCGTTGTCCCGACCAACTTCAGCTGTTCATCACGGAAGTCAGCCAAGTGCTGGTTATGTAGATTGAACAGCGAAATGTGACCCAATGAAGCAACCACAGGACGCGCTGTAGAACGCTCTATGCGCTGTTTCTTCTGATCATTAATGGAGGTGAGGTAACGTTCAATCGCGTCTCTGACGGTCATTTGTTCAGCCACAGCGGTATCAACAAAGAGACCTCGTTGGATTTCCGTTTCGACCTGACGTGCCCAAGCCACCGCATCTGATCTGAGTGTGAATGACTTGGCCTGTGGCTTGTGCCCCTTGATACGAACCTGCGCCTGCCATTTACTGCGTAACTTCCGGATTGTTGCCATCGATTCATCACCTATTGCTGGGTTTCTAACGAATGCTGATGTTAGGATGCCAGGAGATGACTGTCGGGCTCCGGCACATTAAAAATGCCTAATAATCAGGATGTTGACGATGAGAATGGATGACCTCAGTGAAGCACAACGTTGGTTCCTTGAACATGCTGGCAAGACCTTACCCTGGTCAACGATCAGCGCAAACAGGCCGCGACTCACCACTCAGGCCAAGGGCATTTATAAGCCGGCAGATAGCGAATATGCTCTCAGCGTCAAAGAGACTCTCAGCGGAGACTACCCGGATAAAGAACCCATCTATAGAGACGACGGTTCGTGGCTATACGAATACTTTCAAGAGAATTCAGACCCGACGCAACGGGACGCTGAATACACCAACCGGGCACTTATGAAGTGTATTCACGACGGCGTGCCGGTCGGAGTCATGATCCAGACGAAGCCAAAACCCGGTGTGGAGTATAGAATCATGGGCTTGGCTTATGTGACAGGCTGGGATGAGGGGTATTTCTACCTTGAAAGCTATGACTCTGATCGAGCATTCAACCCTGGCCCTAGAGCCGAGATTGAACGGATAACGCAGCAGCTTGAGATCAATGAGGAAACTGGCAGCTACAATCCTGATAATGTTAGTGACTCCAGAAAGAAAATCATTGCAAGCATCGTCCAACGCCGCGGACAAGCCAAGTTCAGAGCACAGCTCATAGAGGCATACCGAGGCTATTGTGCCATTACCGGCTGCGACACTATCCCCGCCCTTGAGGCCGCCCATATCACGCCCTACAAGGGCGATGACAGCAACGCTACTGCCAATGGCCTGCTATTGCGTGCGGACATCCATACCCTCTGGGACCTTGGCATGATCGCAGTGGATCCTGATACTGGCACCGTAGTGATCGCAGAAGAGCTTCGGGGAAGCTATTCACAGATTGAAGGCGCGACCCTCGCAGAGCCGGTAGACGGCTCAGACCGCCCCTCTAAAGCGGCGCTTTCAGCCCATATTGTGTGGACTGGGCTAAAAACCTAATCAAGTGTGATCAGATTGTGACCAGCACAGTATTCACAATGGTGCTGGCGCTCAAAGAACAAAGGGGAGACAGCGTAGTTACAGGCTCCCCTTCAGTTCAGGTAGCAGGGTGAGCAACGGTTTCAGGATCTATTGCTCAGCATTGAGCACTTTCATAAAGTTATTTCTTTGAGTAAATTCTATTCTGGGTAAAAGGGCCTATGCTCTATCTGATCACGAGATAAGTAAAAAACTTCCTTAAATTTCAACAACGCATTTTTGAGGAGCTCATTAGAGTCCTTATAATCACCGCTATATCGCCCAGACTTAGAATTAATAGCCCAGCAATAATTTTCGTAAAAAAGCTCTCCAGCAATCCTCGCAGGCTTGAGACCTGTAATACTCGGATGACCTAAACCATCCTTTTCTGCACCTATTAAAAGAGCACCTTCATGCGAAATAGCCCAAATAAGTTTTTTATCTTTATGTAAAGCAAACTTTTCATCCAGACTGGATTCACACTCCCCATAGAAAGTATCTAACCTAGATTCACCATCAATGAAACTTTGAACTTCTTTTTCAGTCAGATACTTAGGAGCCCTAAGCGCTCCATACTTTTCATCAAGATAAGACTGATAACTATTTCCAGCGAGCTTAATACTAGATAAAAATGAATCCCAAAAATGTTCGCCATGGAATCGGTTACTAATTTTCTCAACATCATTAAATTTAGCCAAACGTGCTGCAATTAGGTCAAACTTTCCTTTATCATATTTTGCTATTATAGATACAGCGTTACCTTGGGGTATATCTGTTGCATCAAATAGAACATCGAACACCTTATCCGCCCCGAACAGAAAGGATGCTACCCATTGAAATCTAGCCAAACTAGAAAGTAAGACTTCACTCTTATTAACAAGAGACGAAAATAATATTTCTTTTTTATATCTTCCAACCTGCTGAAGTTTAATTTTGTATCTAACTTTATCTTTGTGAAGCGATACATCCTTGCCAGCAGACTCTAAGCTTTTTACAAAGCTATCATACCCTGCAACAATATAGTCACAAGTATTCCTAACATAGCTCTCTGGAATTCTATTCTTTCTGTGAGAGGGAATAATAATACTTTCTGGCACCAATATCTGATGAGGTTTTTTCCAGTTTGAGTATTCATCTTTCTCTTGGAGGGTTAAACACCAACGATCATTGAATCCCTCACTCTCACCTTCATATTTACTCAGCGGTTCAATCGCAGCTCTTGCGAAAGGACCAATACGATCATCATGTATATAAACAGATTCATGTCCTTCCAAGTCTTTATACCCTAGAACTGTGACAGCATGACCGCCAAGATACCTAGGTTTTTCATGAGAGGACAACTCGTAAATCTTTGCGCCCAAAATTAATGGAAGTCCACTATCAATGTGTGATTTAACCTTATTAAAGAAAAATATTTTATCTTTTGATCCGACATCGAATCGTTGATGTTTCAAACCCTCAACATCTAAAGCCCTCAATATCTGCTTGTTAGTCAAACCATTATTAGGGAATCTGTTAGATGAATCAGATATATGATTAATAGCGGATGATGTAATCTTACCGCAAGATGATATATTTTTGGTGTCCTTCCACTCAATCGCGTGCAATGATGACCATATTGCAGTAGTAGCACATGCAGACAATACTTTGTCTTGCTCCTGAAATGCAATAGAATTTACTTTAAGTTCAATACCAAAAAGGTTAACAACATAGTCTCTAGATATTAAGTTTCTGCATTCGTCTATTGCAAATGCAGGATAAGTTCTCAAGCAGGTTTTACCTATAAATGTTTTAGGAAGTGGCTTAACAACAATAAAACCAAGATAAGATTCCTGAATATCATCGAGATCTTTTTGACAAGCATTAGCCAAAACATTATCCATCACAGTATGATCAATATGCTTGCTAAAAAAATGTAATCTAGCGCTCCTAGATCCATATTCATTAAAACATTTCACATAATAATTTGAGTAATCTTCCAAATAGTCTTTATCAACATAACTTGACTCTAACAATACAGATTCTGCGCCCAAGTCTGAAAGATAATTATATATATAGTTAATTTGTCTTTTGTTAATAATGTTTGGAAAATCAGATCCGAAACATTCTTTTACCAAATTACTTACGGTAGACTTCGCGAATTGACATACAAGATAAGGAAACATTTACTATCGCCATAAAAAAAGCGACCAATAGGTCGCTTTAATAAATAATCATCAATTAAAGAGTATAAGTTCGGGCCATGAAGGCGTCTTCAGAAGCCTGTGCACGAACTTCTGCTTCAAACTCTTCATGCTTTTTGTCTATTACTTCAGCAAAAAGAAGAACCTCAGCCGAAGTAGCTGGCTCATGAGCGCTCGCCCTGGCAGCTTCAATAAGCTCTTCGATACTCATTGGCTCGACTCCATGTCTCGAATAGTAAAATTGGGGTAGTATCTTACGCAAAGACTGGCACATGGTCAAATCTTAGTCAATCCATGCATCCATATTAGTATACTTCTGGGACTAGGCTTCAAACTCCAAACAACAGGCCATCCAATTCCAAAAAACCATACATTTCATGCAATTAAAACAACCACACACTTCCATAGATTGTTTATAGCACACGTTCGCGGTCTACATCCCGCACCCGTTGTGCTACTTGATACGCCACAGCTTGGACCTGACCCAAGTCCAGAGATCCGACGGTCAATTTCGGTAACTGACCTGACAGCGCCTTACCGCTCAGTACATATGGATCATTAGCTCTCTGCTTTAGATCGACATACCATCCTGGTAACACCAAAACCCCAGCCACCGGCACATCGAACCCAGTTGCCTGATTGAGCCAGCTCCGGACAGCTTTCACATTCATCCGCACCTGCTCAAGTGGTTTGGTCTCAACATGAGTCGGGAAATGCAGAGCATCTCCTTCCAAACGAACACGAGCCTGTTTCTTGCCATCCAGAACCAGCTTTGAGCGACCTTTTGTTTCAATAACGAACACGCCGTTGGGGCTCACCACGAGGTGATCGACATTAAAGCCTTCAAACGGCAGATCATGAAAAATTCGATATGGGTGGCCTTCTGGACGAATGATCTGCTCCAGTTCCTGACCGACCGCCATTTCGCAGGCAAGACCCAAACGCAAGCGTGCCAGCTTCTTCACAATCGCCACTGCCTTGTAAATGTAGTAACCCACAACACAAGCCACAGCGATGGCAATCAAAGCCCATGTACCCCAACCGAACGCCTTACCGAGCAGTTTTTCTTGCACCAAAAGGATCAGGGGCATGCAGCTGCTCATGAGAGGAATGGCAACGAATGACTCCATCAAGTCAAACTGCAAATCATCAACCGATTTTTGCAGGCTGTAACCTGCTGGCCGCAGTAAGTCAGATCCAAGGGGAGAGGTGCGATTTCGAGACAACATCCGCTTGGTGTACAGCGCGATGCCTGCCAACAAGAACAATGGCAAAAGATACAATAGGACAACGAGTAAAGAGGCTGATAACGAAGAGAGCCATTCCATGAGCTGTGCCAAGTCCCTGCGATCAAGATAAGACTCGATCATACCACTCCGCCGGAGTTGAACCACCCACCACTGTGATCAGATTGTGACCAAGCCGGAATTCAGACTGTGCAAAGCTTTTCCACGCGCGCCGTAGCTCAGGTGGATAGCGTAGCTGTTCCGAAGGATTTCAATAAAATAGGGAGAGTAAAAAATGGCGCGCCTGGAGGGATTCGAACCCCCGACCAACAGGATCGGAACCTGCTACTCTATCCAGCTGAGCTACAGGCGCGTAATAGAAGTGTTTGCGGGCCATATACTACGGATCAGAACCGTGTTTGCCAAGTGAATTCTAACGCCTCTGCAGCCCGCCGGGTGATCCTTGCGACTAAAAAGCAGGTATAAAGTGGCGCGGGAATGCTTCAACTCAATTTCCGTATGGGCTTTTTTGCCGGTATAATCCCGGGTCAGATTTTTGTGTGCGCAGTCATGTCTGCATCGGGTCCTGCCGCTACGGCATCTTCGACCATCAGCCAGGCATCGCTGCCCCGCCAACTTACCAAGTGATGAGGTCGTGACTGTGAATAAATTTGCTGCAAAAGCTGCGTCTGCACTCTGCGCGTTTGGTCTGGGCATGGCCCTGACTGTATCGGTTCAAGCTGCTACTCCTGCTGAAGAACAAATCATCGAGCGCATCAAGCCTGTCGGTTCAGTTTGCGTTGAAGGCGACGAGAACTGTGGCGGTGCTGCGGCTGTTGCCGCCGCTGGCAGTTCTGCCGGTGGCCGTTCTGGTGAAGATGTGTACAAGGCCAGCTGTTCAGCCTGTCACGGCACCGGTGTACTGGGTGCGCCCAAGTTTGGCACCAATGAGCTGCAGCTGCGCCTTGACGAAAAGGGCATGGAAACCCTGCTGACGCATGCTCTTAATGGCTTCAATGCCATGCCACCGCGCGGCACCTGCTCTAGCTGTTCCGACGAAGAGATTCAGGCCAGCATCGACTACATGCTGGGTAACTGATACCTCTCGAGTACTTGTTTTGGACAGGGGCTGCTTCGGCGGCCCTTGTTGTTTCTGGTCGGCACGGATAGCCGATCCAATCTGACTCAAGGATGACACTCATGTTCAAACCCGCCTCTGCCTTGTTGCTGCTTGGGCTTCCTTTCGCTCTGCAGGCAGCCCCGGCTTCTTCGCACACTCCCATGCTTGCCACCTCAATTGGTCCTGACGTAGTGCAACCTGAAAGCTTGCATGACTGGCTGGTCAGTGAAAAATATGATGGTGTGCGTGCCTACTGGGATGGTCGTCAGCTCTACAGCCGCAGTGGCTATCCGATCAACCCGCCCGCCACAATTACGCAGAACTGGCCCAACACGCCACTGGAAGGCGAGTTATGGATTGGCTATGGCCGTTACAGCGAGGTCGCGGCCCTGATCAATCGCCACCAGACAACCGCTGATGACTGGAAGAATGTGCGCTTCATGCTGTTTGATCTTCCGCACTGGCCCGGCAATTTCCGCCAGCGCTTAACCCGGCTTGAGGCCCTGATTTCGACAACTGAAGCCGACAACCTCGTGACAATTCGCCAGCACAGCGGGTTGGATCAGCCGGCTCTGGAACGATTGCTGGATGTGACAGTCGGCCGCGGTGGTGAAGGGCTGATGCTGCACCGGGCCAGTGCCTTGTATCAATTCAGCCGCAGCACTGATCTGCGCAAGCTGAAACGGCACCAGGATGCCGAAGCCGTTGTAGTGGCTCACCTGCCGGGCAAGGGCAAATACACAGGCATGCTGGGTGCCTTGCTGGTCGAGCTGGAAGATGGCCGTCGTTTTCGCCTCGGTACCGGCTTCAGTGATACCGAACGGGCCGAGCCGCCTCCCATTGGCAGTCAGGTCACCTTTCGTTATGACGGGTTGACCACGCATGGGCTGCCACGGTTTGCTCGTTTTCTGCGAATACGTCGATCGGAATGACATCGCTCAAGCTCAGGGTATGCCTGGATATGGTTTTCATTCACGGGGTAACGTAGGATCAGTGTCTGTAAGCCCGACCTCTGAATGCGATAGCCATGACTCTTTCCAACCTGACCACCTTCCCCTTACGGCTGGGCAGCACTCTGCTTTTGCTGTTGCTCAGTCTGCCGCTGACTGCACAAACACTGGTGCTGGCCCAGATCAGCGATCGGCCCAAGAAGGATTTTCGCCAGCTGCGACCGATGGTGCAGTTCATGGCAAAAGCACTTGAGGCAGAGGGCTTCAGCCGTGGTGAAGTGCGCCTGTTTCCCGACTATGAACAGTTGAGTGCCGCCATCAGAGCCGGCGAGGTTCACTGGGTGACTGAAACACCGCTGACCGCTGCCCGCCTGGTGCAGGCAGATCTGGCGACGCCACTGCTGCGTAAATGGAAACGGGGCCAGCGTTCCTACCAGAGCCTGATCTATGTGCGTGCTGACAGTGATATCAACACACTGCAACAACTGAAAGGCAAAACAATCGCATTGGAGCACCGGGACTCTTTCAGCAGCTACCTGCTGCCCCTGATGGCGTTACAGGCGGAAGGACTCAAGCCCGTCGAGCTGGACAAGCCCGGCCAGCCCACTCCTGCCGATCAGGTCGGTTACCTGTTCAGCCGCAATGAGAAGAACAACATTCTTTGGGTAGATAAGGGGGTCACGACAGCAGGCAGCGTGAACGATGGTGACTGGACAACAGCCGGCCGCCTGCCTGCCGGTTTGACCGAAAAGATGCGAATCATCCACCGCTCGGAACATTATCCACGCGCATATGAACTGGTAACGCCTGCGCTGGCCCCTGCTGCTGCCGAAGCATTGGCACAACAGCTGCTGACACTTGATGACGCGCACCGCTCGCTATTGCAGCGCTATGAACAAACCCGTCGCTTTGAGCCTGCCAGCCAACAGGACCTGGATCTGCTGCAACAGCTCTCTACCGGAATAGCACCATGAAGCCACTGCGTTCACTGGCTGATCGACTGACGCTCAGTTTTGCACTCGTTGCCTGTGTGCTCGTTACGATTTTGATGCTGACCCTGCTGTCGGCATTCGGGCGTTTTAATCAGTTCACAACAGAAAGCGGCCAGCGTCATCTGTCCGAGGTGCTTAAAACTCAGCTGGAACAGGATGCTGCCCTGCTGACCGATACGCTCAGCGCTCAGCTGGATATCCCGTTATATCATCTGGACCTGACCGAAATCGGCAAGCAGCTGCGGCAGGTACAGGCCCAGCCGGGACTTGATTACGTACTGCTGTTCGACCATGAGCTGAAGCTGGTACACGACGGCTCCGAAGCAGTGGCCGACTACGGTCGTCCACTGGAAAGCATCGACCAGGTGCCGGGCGATGCTGAACAAGCTTGGGTGGACAGCACCCTGCACCTGTTCAAGCCGATACAGGTCTCCAACCAGACCATCGGCCAGCTGGCACTGGCGGTGGACTTTACCCGCGCGCTTGAGAATCTGACCGCACACAGCAATGCAATCTCGTCAGAGGCTGCGCAGAAGCAGCGGCAGCTGGCTGGCCAGCTGGTGATGGGGTCTGTAATCCTGTTGCTGCTTGCGCTGCTGTTTACCTGGCTGTTCTGTCGCCGTCTGTTCCGCCCACTGCGTCAGTTGGCGGATAAAAGCCTGCGCTACGGCGAAGGTGACAAAAGCATCAGCTTCAGGCTGGAACAAACAGATGAACTGGGGCAGTTGGGCAATGCATTGGAGCAGATGCGGCGCAGCCTGGAACAAAGCCATCATCAAACTACCCAGCTGGCCTATCTGGACAACCTGACACAACTGCCCAACCGCCACTGGTTCCAGCAATCACTGGAACGGCTGCTGCAGTATTCGGAGCGCAACGGGCAACGGCTGGGTGTTGTCTTTATCGATCTGGATCACTTCAAGGAAGTGAACGATACCGCCGGTCACGACATGGGCGACCTGCTGCTGTTCGAAGCCGCAGCGCGGTTACGCAACTTGTTGCTGGAGCTGGATGTCTGCGATCCGGAAACCGGTGAAGTACTACTGGCACGCCTTGGCGGCGACGAATTCGTAACGCTTTATCCCGCACCCGAGCGCAGCGACCAGGTTGCCGAGCTGGCTGGCAAGGTCGCCGCGACCCTGGACCAGCCATTCCTGATCGATGGACGCTACTTCAACATCTCGAGCAGTATCGGCATTACTCTGTATCCCGATGACGGCGCCAGCAGCAGTGAAATTCTGAAAAATGCCGATATCGCCATGTACGCGGCTAAGCAGAGCGGACGCAACCAGTACGCCTTCTTCTCGCCACAGATGAACCAGGAACTGTACGAGCGGCTGGAAATACTGCAGGGCGTTCGCACGGCACTGGCAGAGTCCCAGTTTCATCTTGAATATCAGCCGGTGATTGATCTGCGCAACGGCCGTATTCGAGCCGCTGAAGCCCTGCTGCGCTGGAATCACCCCGAACAAGGGTTAATTTCACCGGCACGTTTTATCCCGTTGATTGAAGACTCGGATCTGATGGAGCCGGTTACCCGTTGGGTCGCTCACCAGGCCATTCATGATCTGCTTGAGCTGCAGGCGCTTTACCCAGGCTTTGCCATCTCGATCAACATCTCCGGTGCCGCACTGCATCAGGCCAGTACTCGAACATTCCTGACTGAACTGATCCAGGCACGGGGCGTACCGCCGCACTGCCTGAGCATTGAACTGACCGAAACCAGCATGATTCGTCATCTGGATGACTGCCGCGATACCCTCACGCAGTGGAAAGATGCCGGCATCAACATCTGGATCGATGACTTCGGTACCGGCTACTCCTCATTGAGTTACCTGCATCAACTGCCGATTGATGGTCTCAAGATTGATCGCAGCTTTATCCGTGAGCTGAGACCCGAATCTGATCACTCGCTGGTGGAGTCGATCGTGACTCTGGCGCGCAGCATGAAGCTGAAGACCGTTGCCGAGGGGATCGAAACCGACTCCCAACTGGCGTGCATCACTGCATTGGGCAGCCACTATGGTCAGGGCTTTGGCCTCTATCGCCCCATGCGCTATTCATCTCTGAAACCGCTGCTGGAACAACAATGCACCGAAACCTCCTCCTGAGCGGCCTGCTGCTTGGCAGCCCGGCACTGGCCATGGACATTGAGCTGCAAACCGATCTGGAATACAGCCGCAGCCCCGAAACCCGTGAAATCCAGTACAAGAAAAGCGGTGCCTTTGATGAACTGGACGTAAGTCGTAAAACCCGCTGGGAAAGCAAAACCCTGCTCATACTGGGGTTTTGGCAAGGTGAGCGCTGGACGTGGCAGGGTCGAATGGGGATGAACTACCGCCGCACACAGGACATGAGCCTGGAGTTTCGTGAAGATGGCTCACTCAAGAACGACAAAAGTCGAACCGAGTGGCGTACCACTCCCGTTATCGGCGCCGGTTTCCGTTACGACATCGGACGTGCCCTGGGTGGTTATAACTGGACGCTTGATGGCTACCACGACCGCTTTATAGACGTTTCTTACAAGGCCACCAGCGTTGCTGCCGATGCCAACCAGCGCAGCGGTCGTGGTACCGGCCATGAGTCGAAACTGCTGTTGAACGGCGAATACATGACGCCGGTCAGCAGCCTGTTTTTGCAGCCCCGGCTGGAAGTAAAGCATCAATATTTCAGCCAGTGGCATGACAGTGCCCGTGAGCGTGACGAAGCAGCAGAACAGGAGCTGCAGTATGAGGCCAGCCTCTGGCTGAGCTGGATTCCGCCATTGGATGGCTGGGAGCTGACTCTGGGCCCTACCTGGCAGCGGGAAGACAAGGCAGAACGGGATACGGACAGCCACCAGTGGAGCTGGGAAGACGAGGAACGTTGGCTGGGGCAGGTCAGGCTGGAGTACGAAGCCCCTGTGCCCGGGTTTGAATTCGAGTTCAAGATCGAGCGCCATCTGAACGGTCCCGACCGACGCGAAATGAAGTACCAGGCCGAGCTCAGCTACGAATTCTGAGCCCGGCCGGCCTTAGCCTGTTTACAGACGCACTTCAATCCCGTGCTGGCGCATGTATTCCTTCGCCTGCGGGATGGTGTATTCATTGAAGTGAAAGATCGAGGCTGCCAGCACGGCATCGGCCTTGCCCAACGTGCAGCCCTCTACCAGATGGTCCAGATTGCCAACGCCACCCGACGCAATGACCGGCACATGCACAGCCTCGCTGATGGCACGGGTCACGCCAAGATCATACCCGCTCTTGACACCGTCCTGATCCATTGAAGTGAGCAGAATCTCGCCGGCACCATAGTCGACCATTTTCCTTGCCCATTCCACTGCATCCAGTCCGGTCGGCTTGCGGCCGCCGTGGGTGAAGATCTCCCAGCGGTCGGGTTCGCCCGGCTGGCTGACCTTCTTGGCATCGATCGCCACCACGATACATTGGCTGCCAAATCTTTCCGCCGCTTCACGCACGAAGTCGGGGTTGGTCACCGCCGCGCTGTTGATCGACACCTTGTCGGCACCCGCATTGAGCATGGTGCGGATATCCTCGCAGGTGCGAATGCCGCCACCTACAGTCAGAGGAATGAACACCTGAGACGCCATCTTCTCCACGGTATGCACCATGGTGTCGCGGCCTTCATGGGTGGCGGTAATGTCGAGAAAGGTGATCTCGTCTGCGCCCTGTTCATCGTAGCGCTTGGCTACTTCCACCGGGTCACCGGCATCACGAATGTCGAGGAACTTGACCCCTTTCACCACGCGGCCGTTTTCAACGTCGAGACAGGGGATGATGCGTTTTGCCAGAGCCATCTCGTGTCCTCTTACTTGGCAGTCAGCTGATCGCTCAGCGTCTGGGCCTCGGCCACGTCCAGCGTGCCTTCATAGATGGCACGGCCGGTAATAGCGCCCAGAATACCCTGATCAGCGACTGCTGCCAGTGCCTTGATATCGTCGATATTGGTCACACCACCGGAGGCGATTACCGGAATACCGGCTTCACGCGCCAGTTCCACCGTGGCGTCCACGTTCACGCCCTGCATCATGCCATCGCGACTGATGTCGGTGTAGACAATGGCACTGACACCATCGTTCTTGAAGCGCTTGGCAAGATCAACCGCTTTCACGTCGGTAACTTCCGCCCAGCCATCGATCGCCACATAACCATCCTGTGCGTCCAGTCCCACAATGATGTGGCCCGGGAACCGCTTGCACATTTCGGTGACGAACTCCGGCTCTTTCACCGCCTTGGTACCGATGATGACGTACTCTACGCCAGCATCCAGATAGGCCTGAATGATCTCGGCGGAACGAATTCCTCCGCCGATCTGGATCGGCAGGTCCGGGTAGGCCTCCGCAATCTTCTTCACGATCTCGCCATTGACCGGCTCACCGGCAAAGGCGCCGTTCAGATCGACCAGGTGCAGACGACGACAGCCGGCGTCCACCCACTTGGCGGCCATATCGACCGGGTTGTCGGAGAATACGGTGGAGTCGTCCATGCGCCCCTGACGCAAACGAACACAGGCACCATCTTTAAGGTCAATCGCGGGAATAATCAGCATATCGGCTCAGATCCAGAATAATCAGTAAAAAGTTTTCGTGCGAATGTATGGCTCAGGGGCGGCCGTCCCAGTTGAGGAAGTTCTGCAGCAGCTGCAGCCCCACCTTCTGGCTTTTCTCAGGATGAAACTGCACCGCAAACACGTTATCGCGAGCGATCGCCACATCGAAGTCGACACCGTAATTACAGGTCGCAGCCACGAGTTCAGGCTGCTTTGCCTTCACATAGTAACTGTGCACGAAGTAAAAGCGGCTGCCGTCATCGATATTGGCCCAGAGTGGGTGATCGATTGTCTGGTAGACCTGGTTCCAGCCCATATGCGGCACTTTCAGACGCTCGCCATCGGCATCCTTGAGGTCGTTGCCGAAGAAGTTGACGCGGCCCCCAAACTCGCCGAGGCAGTCGACGCCGCTGTTTTCCTCGGAAAAGTCCATCAACGCCTGATAGCCGACACAGATACCCAGAAACGGCTTGCCTGACGCGATCGCTTCACGCACTTCGGCATCAACACCCAGACGGCGGATCTCGGCCATACAGTCACGAATTGCCCCAACACCGGGCAACAGAACACGGTCCGCACTGCGCACCTGCTCCGGGTCAGCGGTTACCCGTACCTCAACGCCCGGCTGAACATGCTCCAGCGCCTTGGCCACCGAGTGCAGGTTGCCCATGCCATAATCAATTACTGCGATACTGCTCATGACTTACAGGCACCCTTTGGTGGAGGGCATAATCCCTTCGCCACGTGGATCGAACTCCAGCGCCATGCGCAGAGCACGGCCGAACGCCTTGAAAACGGTTTCGGCCTGATGGTGGGTGTTCTTGCCACGCAGGTTGTCGATGTGCAGCGTTACCTGAGCATGGTTGACGAAGCCGTGGAAGAATTCACTGAACAGATCCACGTCGAACCCACCCACGCGGCCCCGCGTGAAATCCACATGCATTTCCAGGCCGGGACGACCGGAGAAATCGATCACCACACGCGACAGAGCTTCATCCAACGGAACATAGGCGTGGCCGTAACGACGGATACCCTTTTTGTCACCCACCGCCTGCTTGAACGCCTGACCTAAGGTGATGCCAATATCTTCCACGGTGTGATGGTCATCGATATGCAGATCGCCGATGGCGCTTATTTCAAGGTCGATCAGGCCATGCCGGGCGATCTGATCCAGCATGTGATCCAGAAAAGGCACACCGGTATCCACATCCAGCTGCCCGGTGCCATCAAGGTTGATTGCAACACTGATCTGGGTCTCCAGCGTGTTGCGGGTTACCTGGGCTTTGCGCTCGGCCATCTTTCTCTCCGCCATGGTTTTACCAAAACGATCATTATACATTCAACCGTCGCTGAACGGCAGGTTCATTGCCTACTGACAGAATCTGGCGTTCAGTTCCGCTATACTCAGACTCAGTCTAAATCCCCGGGGAAACACAGGGCCACTTTATGAAAGCAATCAAGTTGATAGCTGTAATCTTCCTGCTGATCATTGCCCTGCTGGTGGCGGCCGCCATCGCAGTGGTGACGCTGGTTAACCCCAACGATTACAAATCACAGATTCGTGATGCGGCGTTGAAGCAGGCCGGCATTGAACTGGATATTGCCGGTGATATCGGCTGGTCTTTTTACCCCTGGCTGGCACTTGAACTGAACAGTGTAGGTGTGGGCTATCCCGAAAAACCAGCACTGGGTCGGCTTGAACGTGCTGAGATTTCAGTCAGCATTCCAGCTTTGCTGAGCGGGCAGCTGCAGATGAACCGTATTCTGGTCGACGGTCTGCAACTGGAGCTGGTGCAGTCGGCCGAGGACAACAACTGGACTGCAGATACTGAGGCCCTGGCAGCCGCTTCTGAGGCTGGAGAGACAGCGGCAGAAACCAAGCCTGCAACGCCGGCCGATGGGGGCAAGACGCTGGCGATCGATATCGAGGCGATTGAGCTGCGCAACGCGGCCCTGACTTTTACCGACCAGACCAGTGACAGCCGCATCGAGCTGAGTGACCTTAACCTGTCCACTGGGCGCGTCAGCCAGGACAGGGCATTTCCACTTGAGCTGAGTTTTGCCCTGCAACAGTTTGCAGCCAACGAACTGCAGCTGAGTACCCAAGCCAATCTGACTACCGATATCACTCTGGACCTGACACAAAACCACTACCGTCTGGGCAATCTCAATTCCACCCTGAAACTGATTGAGGGCGCAGCTGTTCCCGCCGTCCTTGAGTTTGCGCTGGCAGCCAACATTGATGCCCGCATCAATGAGCAGCAGGTGGACATCAGCAACCTTAGCCTTAAAGCTGATCCACTGATACTGAGCGGTAACATCAAACTGCGCAATTTCAGTCAGCCTGAACTCAGCGGCGCTCTACAGAGTAACAGTTTCAGCCCGAAACAGTTGCTGACCCAACTCGGTCAGAACACGCCGGAAACGTCCGACAGCAACGCTCTGACCAGCGCATCCTTCAAGGCGACTCTCGGTGGCCCTGCCGGTACGGTACAGCTTAAACCGTTTTCTGTGCAGCTGGACGATACCCAACTCGACGGTGAAGCCAGTTTTGTACTCGCTTCTCAGGTGATCGCACTCAAGCTCAGGGGTAACTCTCTGGATGCAGATCGATACCTGCCACCGGCAACCGGCTCAGCCGCCAAAGAGTCGGACGGCACCGGCAACCGTTCAACGGCTCGCAGTTCTGGCTGGCCCAAAGACGAGATCATTCCGCTGGAGCCCCTGCGCGCGCTTAACCTCAGTGCCGACCTTGATCTGGAGAGTCTGAAGGTCAACGGCATCAACATGAGCAACCTCGGACTTAGTACGAGCGCTGACAATGGCCTGATTCGTCTGACCCGTTTCAAGACCGATGTATTTGAAGGGCAGATCAAAGCTACCGCTCGCATCGATGCTCGCAAGACACCGCTGCAACTGAGTGTCAGCAAGCAGATCAACGGTATACAGATCGGTTCGGTGTTACAGACACTGGCCGACACCGATGTGATGGCCGGCAAGTTCAATGCAAAGGCAGAACTCAGCATGAGCGGACAGTCAATCCACGCCTGGATCAACTCCCTCAACGGTACTGCCAATCTGGGCATGGCAGAGGGCCTGATCAAGGGAATCGATGCCGCTCAGTCCATGTGCCAGGGCATCAACAATCTGTCGGCGCTGTGGATCAACGCCGAACAGGTCGACAAAACCACGCCCTTTGCCGATCTGGGCGCCAGCTTCAACATCCGCAACGGTGTGGTCAGCAATCAGGATCTCAAGGCCCAGTTGGATGCGATGGCACTGGCAGGAAGTGGCAGTATCAATCTGCCACAGCAGACACTGGACTATCGAGTGGGCCTGACCATTGAAGACAACCTGTTCAACCAAAGCTGCTCGGTCAATGACCGGCTGGAAGGCGTCGAGGTGCCGGTAAACTGCAAGGGCGGCTTTTACGATGAGCCTGCCAAGTTATGCCGCCTTGATACCAGCTTCATTTCCGACATCATCAAGGCAGAAGCCCGTCGCAAGATTGAAGAAAAAGTCGGTCCTCAGGTGGAAGACAAGCTGAAGGAGAAACTGGGCGAAGAGGGTGCAGGCGTGCTCAAGGGGCTGTTTGGCCAATGACAGCAGAGCAGTTCCACTCAGCCGTGCTGGAATGGTTTGACCGGCACGGCCGCCATGACCTGCCTTGGCAGGCCGAAAAAACCGCTTATTTCACCTGGATCTCCGAGATCATGCTTCAGCAGACTCAGGTGAAAACGGTGATTCCCTATTTTCAACGTTTTGTGGAGCGCTTCCCGACTGTGCATGAGCTGGCAGATGCCGACCAGGATGAGGTGCTGCACCTCTGGACAGGTCTTGGCTATTACGCCCGTGCGCGCAACCTGCACAAGACCGCCCGCATCGTCAGCCGTGAGCTGGGCGGCGAATTCCCGCATACGGTTACAGAGATGGAACAACTGCCCGGCATCGGTCGCTCCACCGCCGGGGCCATAGTCTCGATCTCGACCGGCAGGCGCGCCGCCATCCTCGATGGCAACGTCAAGCGGGTACTGGCACGCTTTTACGCCGTGGAAGGCTGGCCCGGCACCCCCTCGGTGATGAAGGAGCTTTGGGCCTATGCCGAGCACAATACCCCGCATCAGCGGGTGGGCGACTACACTCAGGCGATGATGGACCTGGGCGCAACGCTTTGCACCCGCAGCAAGCCGAGTTGTCTGCTCTGTCCGCTGCAACAGAGCTGTGAGGCCCGAGCGCTGAATCTGACTGACCGTTTGCCGTCCCCTCGGCCGAAGAAAGTGTTACCAGTGAAACAGACGCTGATGCTGCTGATCCGCAATGAAGAGGGCGAAATCCTTCTGCAGCAGCGCCCGCCCAGCGGTATCTGGGGTGGCCTTTGGAGCCTGCCTGAAGTGGCCGACCTGCGCGATGCCCCCACAACCCTTGGTATCGCGTTGGATGATGCTGCGACACAGGTACTGGAGCCGCTGCGCCATACCTTCAGCCACTACCATCTGGATATCACTCCGGCCCGGGTTGCACTTAAAGACCCCACAAACTCTGTCATGGAAGGCCCGCCTGCACTCTGGTATAACGTGGACCATCCTGCAAATATCGGGCTGGCCGCACCGGTCAAGCGCCTGCTTGAACGTTACGCCAGCTGAAATCGGAGACAGCATATGACACGCACGGTTTTCTGCCGCAAGTACAAACAGGAACTGGAAGGTCTGGAACGCGCGCCCTATCCGGGTGAGCTGGGACAGCAAATCTATGACAACGTATCGAAAAAGGCCTGGCAGGAGTGGACCGATCATCAGACCATGCTGATCAACGAGAAGCACCTGAGCCTTATGGACCCGGAAAGCCGCAAGTATCTGCAGCAGGAGATGGAAAAGTTTCTCTCCGGTGAAGAATATGACAAGGCTGATGGCTACGTGCCGCCGGAAAAATAATTCCACCTGCGGGGCTTGACCACCTTAAGGCTTTCCGGTTTAATACGCCCCCGTTGCCCAGATAGCTCAGTCGGTAGAGCAGGGGATTGAAAATCCCCGTGTCGGCGGTTCGATTCCGTCTCTGGGCACCAAAATTCAACAAAAGAGCCCCGCGAAAGCGGGGCTTTTTTGTATCTGCCTGTTTTATCTGTCTATCTCAGCGTCTCGTCACCGGAGCCCGAAGCTGCTGCACGGACGTACTGCGTCCGCAATAGGTCTGCTGCACCAACTCCTTGGGCACACTCACCATCAACTCAGACGAGGGCATACCGATAAGGGCACCCTGTGAGAAGCTGATCCCAAGCCTCAACACCTCCATCTGAATTTCAGGCGAGTGTACAAACTCCGCCACGGTCTCAATCTTCATACTGCGTGCAAGGCCGACAATCCCGCGGGTAACTCGACGCGCATTGGTGTCACTGTCCAGGTTGCGGATCAGGCTGGCATCAATTTTTATCAGGTCCACCTGCAGCTGCAGCAGATGCTCGAAGTTGGAATAGCCTGTACCGAAGTCATCGATGGCAATGCGACAGCCGCGCTGCTTGGCCTGATCGACAAACTCTTTCACCTGATCGTAATTGTCGATACTGTCCGACTCCAGAATTTCGAATATAACCCTCGGCCCCACGCCTGTTTCATCCAGTTTTTCAAGAATGAAGCCGGTCAACTCGATATCCTGCAGGTCACCGTAAGCCAGATTAATCGAAAATTGCAGCGGCGAGTCCTGAAAACGGGCAAAGCAGCGTTCCACCATGATCCGGGTTATATGACGGTCAAGCCGCAGCTTTCCGGCAACTCCCAGAAAGTGCCCGGGGCTGGCCGGGTTGCCTTCGGCATCCAGCATGCGCACCAGGCATTCGTACTTGTCGATACGACCGGTGGTATTATTCAGTATCGGCTGATACCAGGCTACCAGCCGCTCACTGTCCAGCGCTTCACGCAGTTTCCCGGCCCAGATCTGATTGTGTTCAAACTGCTGCTCCAGCGGCTGCGAGCCATCATACACACGATAATGCAGCCCCTGCTGACGTGCTTCTCGTAACGCTTCCTTGGCGTGAATGAACAGGCTGTGCTGACGCGGAGCATCGTACCAGGGCACCGCTGCACTCAGGGTTGCACTGAGGTTAATCTGGTGGTTTTGCCAAAACACCGGAGCCTGACGCAGGCAGCGCAGCAACGCCTCCAGTTCAGCTTCAATCAGTTCCGGTTTACGCCGTGGTGCCTGAATCGCAAACTCATCTCCGCTGAGGCGGTAAAGCCGGGTTCCATGCCATTCCATGCTACTGATATACCCTTCAAGCCGCAGTGCAACCTCTTTCAGGATATAGTCACCGCAGGCATCACCAAACAGGCCATTGATCTCGCGGAATCGGTCCAGATTGACCAATATCAGTGTCACACCACTTTCGTAATGCAGCTCCTGTAACAGACGAGCGCGGTTAGGCAGTCCCGTCAATTCATCGGTGTAAGAGGCTTTCAGCTCGCGCAGAGGGGCAGTGACCTTGAACAGAATGGGCGCCGACAGCAGCAGGATCGCCAGCCCCCCCAACAGCAGAATACGGTTACTGTTTTTCTGCAGTGGCAACAGCACCGCGCTCATCTCATCTCTTGGTACCGCTGCCGTCAGGCGCAGGCCGGCACGGGTGGTAGCGTAATACAGCTCCAGTGGCTGCCCTGCTATCCGGTAGGAATCATGCTGCATGGCGGCGCCCGCCGTTTCGAACATCAGATACTGTTCGACCTGGTCCAGTATGGCGCCCGCCTGTGCTTCGTCCAGCGGCGTAGCCTGACGCCGCTCATGCCCTGAACTGAGCCAGATTCGCGCACCGGAAGCGATATCAGCACTGTTCAGCAAGGTCAGCAGGTTTTGGAGTTGCCAATCTGTGCTCAAAACTCCCACTACACGGGAGCCTTCCAGTACGGGCATGACCAGGCTTATGACAGGCTCGCCACTGAGTGGGTGGGTATACATGGGGGTCCACCAATAACGGGGAGGGCTCACATTCTCGGTCAGCAGTGGCTCCCAGTGCTCCTTGCGCAGCTCCAGCCCTGCCTGCGCAGACGCAGTCTGTGCACCGTCCTCCATGCGATAGACTTGAACACCACCACCGGGCACACCATCACTGCTCACTCCATACCAGAACCCAACTCCAGCCAGTTCAGAGCGTTCCAACAACAGCTGCATCAGTTCAGTTTGCTGACCGGGAGTGGAGCTGGCTTTCAGACGCTGCCCGATGCGTACCAGCCTCAGGGAGTCCTGCTCTATTTGCTGCAGGCGGCTATTAACCCGATCAAGACTGTTGGTAAAGGCAACTTCGATCTGACGCTGGTGAAATTCGGCCAGCGTTCGCTGAGAATATTCCAGATTGAGGCGGGAAATCACCCAAAGCCCGACAATAAAGAGCCCGACCAGTGACAACAGCCCCCAGATAATTGACTGCTTGAGGGGTGCTGTCGCACGCGGTCGTCTGGCCAGCAGGCGGGCTTTGGCTCGATTACTACTACCGAAAGTCATCTCGGGTCTCCAATCCCTGGGGCCAGCAAACGAGCTGCCGCTGTCCCTGTGGCAAAGTGCTAGTCACCATTATGCAACATACCAGTGCCATCGGCACCTTGCATGGGTCAATGAACCCATGGAAACATGTTCTTAAAGAGCAACGCAATAAATCAGTAAGTCACTACGCTTTAACCTTACATAACCAATACGAGTGATCCAATGAGTTGCAGATGCGAACAGGTTACACACATAACTGAGATCTTCAGCCGCTCCTGTGCACAAAAGATCACGAGCACTCTGTCTTCTGAAAGACCTGTGGATCAAAGCGCTTGATTGTTATCCCCAGTATCGCTGCACAGAGGTGTTAACAACCTTGGTACGGTTTTATGACAACCCGCCACAGCCCCCACTATATAAGGCTTGTGAAAAACTGGTTGTTTAATGTCCAGTTTACCGAACAACCTGTGCCATACACATTTTACCCACAACTCGATTGATTCCAGGGCCAGGGAAGCCAAGGTTGATGTTTTCCGAAAAAGCTGTGTGTAACTTTAGTTCTGTGGATATTCCGTCCATGGATCTGTACTTGACGACCACTGTCGGATTTACGCAAATAAGCTGAACCGGAAAACAATCATCACTGTCAATAATGGCGTCAGATGCCATAAATGACATACGAGTCTGCCAGTACGATTCTGATAACCCGCCCTCAATCGTTGCTAACATACTGAAAATTATCACTTATATGGCGATTAGTCAGGTTGGCACCGGGTTTGCTATACCCATTATAGATACAGGGTAAACGATACGCTCTGTAGTGAATCGATCTTAAAGGGGTATTTGCCATGAGTTATGCACATGAAGAGAAAGGCGTAGAAGTAGTCGGAGTGGTACCGTCAATCGCCATGGTACTGGCAGGGTTGGTCGTGGCTATTTTTCCGGCACTGGTGCAATTGTATTTGCTGGTGGCCAACTGAAAATATTGAAACAAAACAACAGAAAGCCCTGATGACATATGATGTTGTCGGGTTTTTTGTTTATCTGTGGTTTCATCCCGGATGATCAGGAACCTGATCGGGATGGTGCAGATGGGGAGACTCGAACTCCCACGCCCGTGAAGGCACTAGCACCTGAAGCTAGCGTGTCTACCAATTCCACCACATCTGCATTGGGTGAGACGTTTTAATGTGCCTTACCACTCAAATTTTGCTTTCGAAGTGCCTTACATCCTGGGATGAAAGGTGGTGCAGATGGGGAGACTCGAACTCCCACGCCCGTGAAGGCACTAGCACCTGAAGCTAGCGTGTCTACCAATTCCACCACATCTGCTTCGAAAGTGGGGCGCATTATATAGCGCCCCATTGGGCTTGTGAAGCCCGTCTGCGATTTTTAGTCCGCTTTTTTTGCCAGACAGCTACGAAAGCTGTCGCTCAGGCTCTGCAGATAATCCAGATAACCCTCAGCACTGACGTTGATCGAACGAGCCAGTGGATCAAGCTCGCCCTGAGCAACCGGCAAGCCGCTGATGATTGCGTCCACTACCGCACTGGTAAACTGGGGTTCGCTGAATACACAGACAGCTTTCGCTGCTTCAAGCTGCTGCCTGATCTCGGCCAGATGTCGTGCACCGGGTTTGCGTGCAGGATCTACCGTGAAGTAACCCAGCTGCTTCAGGCCATAGTGTTCAACAAAGCCTGAATAGGCATCGTGGAATACAAAGAACCCAGCATCACCGTAGGGAGCCAACTCTTCTGCAATGGCACGCTCCTTTTGCTTCAGTGCACTGGCAAAGGCCTCATAGTTCTGTTGCAATTGGACCGAGTGCTGAGGCAGTGCCTGCTGCAGTTCAGGCAGTAACTGCTGTGCAATCTCCAGCCCGTTCATCGGATCCAACCAGATGTGCGGATCATTGCCTGCGCCGTGATCGTGGTGCTCTTCGGTATGATCATCGGCCACATGATTTTCGTGCTCATGTTCGTGCTCATCATGATGGTCATGATCGGAAGGCTCAGCCTCCTGATGCAGGTGCGCCTCAAGATCGGGACGCAGTGTTACAATCTCTGCATCGGTTCGGGCAAGAGGGCGCACCATGAACTGCTCAAGCCCGGGGCCAACCCAGATCACGACTTTCGCATCCGTCAGCTTACGCATGTCTGATGGCTTGAGGGCGTAATGGTGGGGTGAACCCTCGGCCGGCAGCAACACCTCCGGGCTGGTTACACCTTCGGTCAGGGCAGCTGTAATCAACTGCAGCGGCTTGATACTGGTAACAACCTCGGATGCTTGAACCACGGGCGCCAGCGCCAGGGCAGAAAGCAGGGTCAGTGTCCGCAGGGGGCGGGCAGAATTATGCAGCATGGTGTAAAGTCTCCTCAGGATGCTTTATAGGTTATAATATAACACATTGAATCGGATGTACTCACGTCATGACGACTGACTCGCTTGCCTTCGCGGCCGATCATAATCACCAGCATTGCATCGATCAGGCGCTCACCCTCGCTCGGCAAATTTGCCGCGAGCGACGCCAGCGTCTGACACCGATCCGTGAACTGGTATTGAAGCTGATCTGGCAAAGCCACCAGCCACTGGGCGCGTACGAGCTGCTGCCGGCACTGGCCGAGGCAGGCTTCAACTCGGCACCACCCACCGTATACCGCGCACTGGAGTTTTTGCAGCAGCAGGGGCTGGTCCATCGGATTGCGTCACTGAACGCATTTGTCGGTTGCCCTCACCCGGAACATCCTCATCAAGGCAGCTTCCTCATCTGTCGACGTTGCGGCGCAACCTCTGAGCTGGACTCGGCCTCGATTCATGCCGTACTTGAACAAAGTGCTGCTGCGCTTGGATTCAAGGTCGAACAGGAAACTGTCGAAGTCACCGGTCTTTGTCCCAATTGCCAGCGCCAGGAGCACTTACATGGCTGAACACGGGCCAGACCTGGTCAAGCTTGATCAGGTCAGCGTACAGTTCAATCGCCAGCCGGCGCTGCAGAATATCAATCTGCATCTGCATGATAACTGCATCACAACCCTGATCGGCCCCAACGGGGCAGGGAAGACTACTCTGGTACGAGTCATCCTGGGCCTGATCAAACCTTCCAGTGGAAATGTTTGGCAAAAACCACAACTCAAGATCGGCTATATGCCGCAGAAACTGCATATCGACCGCACTTTGCCTCTGTCGGTCGAGCGCTTTCTCAGTATTCCTAAACGGGTAGATCAGAACCTGATGCTCCAAGCTTTGGAAGATGTCGGCGCGGCCTATCTGCTTAAACATTCCATCCACAATCTTTCTGGTGGTGAGACCCAGCGCGTGTTGCTGGCGCGAGCGTTGCTGCGTGATCCCGAGTTGCTGGTGCTGGATGAGCCTGTTCAGGGGGTGGATATTAACGGCCAGCTGGAGTTGTATCGGCTGATCTCCGATATTCGCAAACAGCGCCAATGCGGGGTACTGATGATCTCACATGACCTGCATCTGGTGATGGCCTCTACCGACCATGTCGTGTGCCTCAATCATCATATCTGCTGTTCGGGCCACCCCGAGCATGTCAGTAACGACCCGTCGTTTCTCGAACTGTTCGGCCCGGCACAGGCGAGTGCTCTGGCACTTTATAATCATCACCATGGCCACAAGCATGATGTCCATGGCGATATCATCGTTGACCATCCGCAACCGGATGAATGCAGTGGACATCATTGTGGCTGATTTTCTGATCCTCGCGCTGGCCGGCGGCATAGGCATTGCCGCGTTGGCAGGCCCGCTCGGTGCCTTTGTGGTCTGGCGCCGCATGGCCTATTTCGGCGATACCCTCGCGCACTCGGCCCTGATGGGTATCGCGCTGGGATTCCTGTTTGATATCAACCTGAATCTGGCAGTCGTTGCCTGCTGTGTAATGCTGGCGGTGCTGCTTGTGTCTCTGCAACGCCAGCATCTGGTCGCCACCGACACTCTGCTGGGGATCATGGCACACAGCGCTCTGTCGCTGGGGCTGGTCGCGGTGGCCCTGCTGGATAACGTACGCATTGACTTGATGGAGTATCTGTTCGGTGACCTGCTGGCGATCGCACCTGCCGATCTCTGGTGGATTTACGGCGGTGGAGCCGTAGTAATACTGCTGTTGTGGCGGCTCTGGAACCCCTTGCTGGCGATCACCATCAATGAAGAACTGGCGCAGGTGGAGGGGGTCCCTGTGGCGCGGGTACGTCTGGGCCTGATGCTGCTGATTGCGGTGGTGATCGCGGTTGCAATGAAGCTGGTGGGCATCCTGCTGATCACCTCGCTGCTGATCATACCGGCTGCAGCCGCTCGGCGCCTGGCCAACACCCCTGAGCAGATGGCACTGTTTGCGTCGCTGCTGGGGATGCTGGCGGTAGTCGGTGGGATCAGTGCTTCCTGGTTCTGGGATACGCCCGCCGGGCCATCGGTCGTGGTCACGGCGCTGGTTGAATTTTTGATTCTCTATTCACTGCCGATGCGCTCGCTGCAGGGCAGATGAAAATGGCGCAGCACTGGCCCGACCGCGCCACTCACCGGCGGGTCTGGTCACTGGCCTGGCCCATGATGTTGTCCAATATCACGGTGCCGCTTCTGGGCCTGGTGGATACTGCTGTTATCGGTCATCTGCCCGAGCCCCATCATCTGGGTGCCGTTGCGCTGGGCGGCATGATCTTCTCCATCCTTTATTGGGCATTCGGATTTTTGCGCATGGGTACCACTGGCATGGTGGCGCAGGCCCATGGCCGCGAGGATGGCGACCGGCTGCGCACGCTGCTGGGGCAGTCGCTGGTACTGGGCGCATGTATCGGGCTGCTGATCCTGCTGCTGCGCACGCCGCTGACCACACTGGCACTGCAGCTGATGGGCCCCGAGTCGGATGTATTGACCGAAGCCACCCGCTATACCGAAATTCGGGCCTTTGGCGCACCCGCGGTGCTGTGTAACTTCGCTCTGCTGGGCTGGTTTGTGGGCATGCAGAATACCCGCATAGCCCTGATTCTGCTGACCAGTACCAACCTGCTCAACATGCTGCTGGACCTGCTGTTCGTGTTCGGGCTAGGCATGAAAGCGGACGGGGTTGCCTTAGCCACGGTGCTGGCCGAATATTTCAGCCTGTTGCTTGGGTTATGGTTCTGTCGCCGCCTGCTGCTCAAAACCGCGGGGCAGTGGCTCTGGCCTCAGCTACGGCGCCTGCGCGACTACAAGGCACTGATTCAGGTAAACCGTTATCTGTTTGTACGCACGGTTAGCCTGCTGCTGACCTTTGCCTTTTTTACTGCACAGGGTGCCCAGCAGGGTACGGCGATACTCTCCGCCAATGCCGTACTGCTGAACTTTCTGCTGCTGATCTCCAATGCCCTGGACGGCTTCGCCCATGCCACGGAAGCGCTGATCGGGCGTGCCGTAGGCAGGCGTGACCCAAGTGAATTCAGACGCATACTCGGCTGCACCGCCTTCTGGTCGCTGGTCAGTGCGATTATGCTGACGCTGGTGTTCTGGCTCGGCGGCAACACCATCATTCACCTACTGACCGACATCACTGAGGTACGCGAAATCGCCGGCCGCTACCTTCCCTGGATAATCATACTGCCGCTGATCGGTTGCTGGAGCTTTCTGCTCGATGGTCTTTTTATCGGTACCACTCAGGTCAAGGCAATGCAGGACACCATGCTGTTCTCGGTGTTTATGGTGTTCGCTCCAATCTGGTGGATAGCCCAGCCCATGGGTAATCACGGCCTCTGGCTGGCCTTCATCTCCCTGTTTGCAGCCCGCGGCCTCAGCGGTGGCTGGGTGTTCTGGCGCATGCAGCGGCACAATGTCTGGTTTAGCTGAACTGGCAAAATCACGGCGTGGCAACCAGACTTATCCCGAACACAGGCAGGGGAGAACAGGATGCGCATTACACTGACCACAACACTGTTGGCACTGAGCCTGCCGCTGGCTGCCGCGCCACTGGAGCAACTAAAACTGCCAGATGGCTATAGAATCGAGGTCGCAGCTGAAGTGCCCAACGCCCGGCAGCTGGCACTGAGCCCCGATGGCACACTGTTTGTCAGCACACGGCGCGATGGACGGGTGTTTGCGCTGCAGGATCTGGACGGTGATCAGCGCTATGAAACCCGTCATACTCTGCTGGAACGCAGACGCCTGCCCAACGGCATCAGCTTTGTGGATGGCGATCTGTATGTGGCCGAACTGACTCAGCTGATCCGGCTTGTCGATGTGGAGTCACGACTGGAGCAGCCGCTCAAGCCCGAGGTTATACTGGATGGCCTCCCCGATATCACCCACCACGGCTGGAAGTATCTGAAGCAGGGGCCGGATGGGGCTTTCTACTTCACGCTTGGTGCTCCCTGCAATGTATGTCTGCAATCGGACCCTCAGTTTGCCAGCATCATGCGTTTTGATCCTGCCACCGGCGAGGCCGCACCCTGGGCTCGAGGGGTACGCAACACAGTGGGATTTGACTGGCATCCCGAAGATGGCAGCCTCTGGTTTACCGACAACGGACGCGACCATATGGGCGATAATCTGCCTGATGACGAGCTGAACCGAGCCGACCGCGCCGGGCTGCATTTCGGTTTTCCCTTTGTACATGCCGACGGAGTTTCAGACCCGGAGTTCGGCAAGGGCGCCAATG
The DNA here is from genome assembly GCF_041155135.1 of Marinobacterium sp. BA1. Classification (NCBI taxonomy): domain Bacteria; kingdom Pseudomonadati; phylum Pseudomonadota; class Gammaproteobacteria; order Oceanospirillales; family Oceanospirillaceae; genus Marinobacterium; species Marinobacterium sp. BA1. The sequence continues at coordinate 3,036,626 of NZ_BAAFHC010000001.1, read as the reverse complement.
CCATCAATGCAGAGCCGCCGGTGGCGCTGCTGGGCCCCCATGTCGCGGCGCTGGGCATGAGCTTTTACCACCACAGGGATGGGGCCTTCGATAACGCGTTCCCCGATACCCCCAATACCACCGCCTTTATTGCCCTGCATGGCTCCTGGAATCGCTCCAGCAAGATCGGCTATGAGGTGATTCGGGTGGATACAGAAGGGGAAGAGGTGACGCAGATTCAGACCTTTATCAGTGGCTGGCTGCAGGACGAGCGGGACTGGGGACGTCCGGTGGATGTGCTGGTGCGGCCACAGGGTGATCTGCTGATCTCCGATGACAAGGCCGGGCTGGTGTATCGGGTCTGGTATCAGACCCAGTAACGTTTCTACCGCGGGGCACTACAGTTCAATGTGTCCGGCCAGCTCTCGACAAGCCTTCTGGCGAGGGCAGTGTAGTAAGTGGTCATTCACCAACCCCACTGCCTGCATATAGGCATAAGCGATGGTGGGGCCGAAAAAGCGTATGCCTTCACGCTTCAGATCTTTCGCCAGCTGCACCGACAGGGCAGTCTGGGCCGGAATCTGCTCCATCCGTTCAAAACCGGACTGGATCGGCTGGCCCTCAACATAGCGCCACAGAAAGCGGGCAAAGCTGCCGTGGTGCGCCTGCAGGCGAAGAAACACTCTGGCATTGTTGATTGAGGCTTCGACTTTGGCACGGTTACGGATGAGGCCGGGATCCGCCAGCATCGCGGCCACTTCCGTTTCACCGAAAAGAGCCACCCGCTCGGGGTCAAAGTCGCAATAGTGACGCCGGTAACCTTCACGCTTCTCCAGCACCGTGCGCCAGCTCAGACCTGCCTGAGCCGACTCCAGTACCAGAAATTCGAACAACACCGGATCATCCGTCTGCGGCACACCCCATTCATGGTCATGATAGGCATGCTCAAGCGGACTTTGCATCGCCCAGCCACAGGACTGGTGCGATGCAGTATCGGGCTTGTCAGTGATCACGACGCAGGCCGCCCGCATCAAGGATGCGAATCGGCTGAGGACTGTCATCCGCTTTGGAGGCCGGTGCACGGTCCGAACGCTCCCCGCTGACGCGGGTTTCGATCTGCTCAGGATCAGGGCGACCATCCAGTCGCAGCGAATCCGAGAAACCGCACTTTACACACTCGCGGTATTCTCGCTCGTCATCACGGTACATTCTGACCGTATCCATCTCGCCACAGCGCGGACAGACCGCACCGGCAATAAAGCGCTTGCTTACACTCATTTTTCAACCTCTCAGCGGATACCGGAATGGCGCAGCAGGGCATCCACACTGGGCTCCCGGCCACGGAAGGCCACAAACAGATCCATCGGATCACCCGAACCGCCCTGTTCCAGAATCTCCTGACGGAAGGCGGCGCCGGTTTCCGCATTGAAGATGCCTTCCTCCTCGAAACGGGAAAAAGCATCGGCCGACAGCACCTCGGCCCACTTGTAACTGTAGTAGCCTGCGGCATAGCCACCTGCAAAGATGTGACTGAAGCTGTGCTGGAAGCGGTTTTCTGCCGGAGGGCGTATCACCGATACCTGATCCCGCACCCGGTTCAGCAGCGCCTGAATATCGGTTTTGCCCGGCTGGTATTCATGGTGCAGACGGAAATCAAACAGTGAGAATTCCAGCTGGCGCAGCATCATCATCGCCGACTGGAAGTGCTTGGCCGCCAGCATCTTGTCCAGCAGTGACTGCGGCAGCGGTTCCCCGGTTTCATGATGACCGGAGATCAGCGCCAGTGCTTCCGGTTCCCAGCACCAGTTCTCCATAAATTGACTCGGCAGCTCCACCGCATCCCAGGCGACACCGTTGATACCGCTGATGTCTGCCTCTTCCATCTGCGTCAACATATGGTGCAGGCCATGACCGAACTCATGGAACAGAGTCGTCACTTCATCATGGGTCAGCAGCGCCGGCTGGCCGGGCAGGGGCGGGGTGAAGTTGCATACCAGATAGGCCACCGGGAGCTGCAACTGGCTGTCGCTCAGGCGGCGCCGTACACGACAGTCGTCCATCCAGGCACCGCCACGCTTGCCGCTGCGGGCAAAGGGGTCCAGATAGCAGTAGGCAAAGGGCTCGCCGTTGCGCTTGAGTGCAAACAGACGCGCATCGTTGTGCCAGCTGTCGAAGCTCGACTGCTCTTCAACGTCCAGATCAAACAGACGACCGGCGATGGTGAACATGCCATCCAGCACTTTCGGCAGCGGGAAGTAGGGACGCAGCTCCTGCTGGGAGATGTCATAGCGCGCTTGTTTCAGCTTCTCACCATAGTAGGTGACATCCCAGGCCATCAGCTCTTCAATGCCATCACGTTCCTGGGCAAAGGCTTGCAGCTCGGCCAGCTCACGCTCGGCAATCGGGCGAGTTTCCGTGGCCAGCTCTTCGAGGAAGGTCACCACCTGTTGCGGTGACTGCGCCATTTTGGTTGCCAGCGAGTAATCGGCATAGGTGTCGAAGCCCAGCAGCTGCGCCAACTCGTGGCGCAGATCCAGAATTTCCTGCATCACCGCCGAATTGTCCCATTCACCGGCCTTCGGCCCCTGATCGGATGCGCGGGTGCTGTAGGCACGGTACAGCTCTTCGCGCAGATTACGGCTGTCGGCAAAGGCCATCACGGCGTAGTAGGCGGGGAAGTCCAGCGTGATCACCCAGCCCTCAAGCTCTTTCGCCTTCGCGGCCTCTTTGGCGGCGGCAACGGCATGATCCGGCAGCCCGGCCAGCTCCGCTTCATCATCGATCTGTTTCCACCAGCCCTGTGTGGCATCCAGTACGTTCTCAGAGAACCGTGTGGTCAACTCGGACAGGCGCTGCTGCAGCTCTGCATAGCGCTTCTGCTGGGCTTCCGGCAGGGCAATACCGGACAGGCGGAAATCCCGCAGAGCATTATCGATCACCTTTTTGCGTGACTTACTCAACTGCGGGTAGGCATCACTCTGTGCCAGAGATTCGAACGCCTTGAACAGTCCCTGATGCTGGCCCAACTCGGTCCAGTACTCGGACAGTTTCGGCAGACAGGCGTTGTACGCCTCACGCCAGGCATCCGAGTTCATCACGCCGTTCAGGTGCGATACCGGTGACCAAGCCTGTGCCAACTCATCGTTGAGTTGCTCCAGCTCAGCCATCAGCGACCAGTCATTGCGCTCCGGGTCGGCAGTCAACGCCGCGATGCGTTCGCGATTGCGCGTCAGTAGTTCATCGACAGCGGGCACGGCATGCTCGGGCTGGATACGGCTGAACGGGGGCAGCAGGTGGGTCTCAAGCAGCGGGTTGGACATCGGTGTCTCCATCGGTTGCGGCCTTTCAGCGGTTGTACGTCTGCAGGCGTTCAAAAGTGCACTTTGCTATACAATGGGGACCACAGAGCCTTATTTCAATCGATTCAGGAGCGGTTATGAATATACGCCCTTATCAGGGGATGACACCAAAACTGGGCGAGCGGGTGTTTGTCGATCCCAGCGCGGTTGTACTGGGTGACGTGGAGATCGGTAACGACAGCTCGGTCTGGCCGCTGGTGGTGATTCGCGGTGACATGCACCGCATCCGCATTGGTCGCTGCAGCAGCATTCAGGATGGTTCGGTACTGCATATCACACACGCAGGCCCGTACAACCCGGATGGATTCCCGCTGATTATCGGTGATCATGTCACCGTCGGTCATCAGGCGATGCTGCACGGCTGCACCATCGGCGACCGTGTACTGGTGGGGATGGGCGCGATGATCATGGACGGCGCCGTGGTGGAAAATGAAGTAATCGTGGGTGCCGGCAGCCTGGTGCCACCGGGCAAGACACTCAAAAGCGGCTATCTCTACGTAGGCCGTCCGGCAAAGCCCCAGCGCGAGTTGACAGAACAGGAGCGCGCGTTCTTCACCTATACCGCCGAGAACTACTCACGCCTGAAAGACAAGCACCGAGCGGAGGACTGGGCCCAATAAACATATTTGATAATCATTATCGTTAAATGCAGAATGTGCGGCAGGTCATAACCAACGTATTGGAGCCCACCCCACATGCCTCCGTACATCATGTCCCTGGCGCTGACATTATGTGCTTTTGCAGCACTTAAGGCGCAAGCGTTCTCACCGGATGACTACCGGCAGCCGGCTTCGCAGTGGCCTGCTGCCGAACTGCACAAGCAGGCAGGCCCCGTAGCTGAGCTTGCCCCGCTGCCTGAGCTTCCTCCTGTCGACTGGCATACGCCGGCTATCGAGACGCTGGGACAGCAGCTGTTTTTTGACCCCCGACTGTCAGGCTCTGGCCAAATTGCCTGCGCCAGTTGCCACGATCCTGACTTGGGCTGGGCCGATGGCCGCCGTGTCGCCTTTGGTCATGACCGTCAGGCCGGGGCACGCAACAGTATGAGCATTCTGAATGCCGCCTGGTTCGATCATCTGTTCTGGGATGGCCGCGCCACAGGCCTGGTTGAGCAAGCACTGCTGCCGATCACCAACCCGATAGAAATGAATGCCAATCTGGACCAGGTCCTGACGAGGCTGAACCAGATCCCGGGCTATCGTCAGGCATTCACAAACGCTTTCGGTCCCGGGCCTGCGGATGCAGTGCGGCTGGCCAAGGCTCTGGCCGCTTTTGAGCGCCGCATTGTTTCACGACCCAACAGGCTGGACCGTTTCATTCAAGGACAGTACAACGTCCTCAATGACCAGGAAATCTTCGGCCTGCACCTCTACCGAACCAAAGCTGGATGCCTGAACTGCCACAATGGCCCGTTATATTCCGATGGCAAGTTTCACCACACGGGACTTAGCTACTATGGCCGTAAATACGAAGATACGGGACGAGAGCAGGCAACAGGGCAAATCGAAGATCGGGGCAAGTTTCGCACACCAAGCCTGCGTGATCTCAGCCACACGGCTCCCTGGATGCACAATGGTTTTTTCCCCAGCCTTCGCGGCATACTCAACATGTACAATGCCGGCATGATCGGCGATAGTCAGTTGCATCCCGATCTGCCTCAACTATCGCCACTTATACGCCCACTGCACCTGAGCAACCATGAACTTGATGCTCTGGAAGCCTTCCTGAATACCCTGAGCCGGCGCCCACTGGCCTTGCGGCCGCCTAAGTTACCGCCCAAACAAATAAACCTTAATGATAATGATTCGTATCATTAAATAGTTTACTATGTTGTCGCTTCCCGCTGTCAGCTGCTTCTTCTGACCTGCGGTACACCTGCCATCAAGACGTTTGCCAAGGGACAACATGCGATATATCCATCTTACTCCTCTCATTACCGTGCTGGCCGGACTGTATATGCCACCCACACTGGCAGATGCCCTCAGAGATTCAGGCGAAGCCTGCGATAACGAGGAGCCTTGCATTACATCGTTGCCGCAAATCACAGTAACCGGTTATGACATCGCCACCGGGGTTCAGGTCATCGATCAGACGTTGATCGAGCAGCTACCCACAGGCGAAGGTAACCTGGCCGACCTGCTGCGCATCAATCCGGCAGTGGATTTTTCCCGCAACGGCCGAGGCTCTGCCAACAGCGGCATCATGCGCCCGGAGGAGTTTTCTTTCCATGGTCAGCCGTACTACCAAAACCTGTTCATGATTGACGGCATCGATACCACCAGCGATATAAACCCCGGTTCCGGCGGCGACCTATTCAGCAGTCCCAGTCTGACCGGTGTGATCGGTGGCAGCTCACCCCAGGGCTACTATCTGGACGTGGACCTGCTGGAACAGGTAGAAGTCTACGACAGCAACGTGCCCGCCAGCTTCGGCGGCTTTGCCGGCGGGGTGGTCAGCGCCAAGGTGAAGCATTACGACGGCAACGACTTCGTCAACCTGCGCTACGGCATCCAACGTGACGAATGGGAATCCTTCCACATCGATGCTCGTGACGAGGAAGAGTTCGACACAGCTGACAGCTATAGCGCGGAATACACCCCTATTTATCGCAAGGACAACTACACCTTGTCTGCTCAACAGGGCATCGGTGAGGATACCGGCCTGACCCTGGGTGTCAGTCGACGCAGTTCCAATTTCCTGCAAAGCTACAGTGATGGCCTGGACATGCTGCACCGGGTTTACTATGACGACCGAATCGACAACCTGCACGCCAAGCTGGATCACCGCTGGCATGAGCGACTGCACACCAGCTTCAGCCTGAGGCATTCCGATCGTAGCCATGACGGTCTGACCTCCACCCGCTATGACGACATGTTCACCAAGAGCCACAGCAGCTGGGGCCTGGGTGGTAATCTGGAATACACGCTGGACTCCGGTGCCCGCTTCAACCTCGATATGGCGCTGGATCGCATGAGCGACGAGCTGGACAGCGGCAGCAACCTGTTCACACGGCACGAGTCACTGGAAGGCATCCTGCCAACCCAGTCCGGCGGCTATGGCGATACCAACCAGCAACAGACTGCCTTTTCCCTGTCACCCGAACTGGAGCTGGCTCCCATGGCCTGGGGCAACAGCCGCCATAACCTGATCATCGGCGGCGACCTGAAATACACCGAAAGCTTCTATGAGCGACCGGAAGGCGCCTTCTTCCGCGAATACAACTGTGTCGTCGACAACGGCAGCAACGGCTGCATAGACCAGAATGGCAGTGGTGACAGTGATTTTGGCGACGAATATCTGGCTCGCGCATTCGACTACGGCGCCGGCAAGGTATCACTGGACTTCACCACTGCAGCCCTTTATCTGGACGACCGCATCGAGCGGGGCAATTGGCAGTTCCGACTCGGCCTAAGGGCCGATTACAACAGCTGGCTGGAAAACCTGGATGTCGCACCCCGCCTGAGCGCGACCTGGGATACCTTCGGTGACGGCAGCACCCGACTGACGGCCGGGGCCAACCGTTATTACGGGCGCAGCTTCCTGCGCTATGCCATCAATGATGTCATTCGCAGCTGGAACACCCTGACCTATTACGACACCAACGGGAACATAACCAAGACAACCACCTACGCTGACCTCTCCCGCAGCAACAATCTGGCTACCCCCTATTCAGATGAGCTGATGCTGGGTTGGGCACAGCAACTGGGGCCCTTCAACAGCAGCCTGAAACTGGTGCGTCGTGCCAGCCGTGACAGTATCCGTCGCAACGAGGACGACGACGGCAACTACTACGACAACAGCGGCAGCAATGACACCGATAGTATTACCTGGACACTGGATCATGCCGGTCACCCTTTGAAATTAGCCGGCACTGAAACGGTCGCCAGCCTGTCCGTCGGCTGGAAACAAACCGAATCTGACCTGCAAAGCGATGACGCCTATGACCAGGAACCTAACCCTGTCTATTACAAGGGCCGCGTCATCGATGGCAGCGAGTTGCCCGCCTGGGATTACAATATTCCGCTTAACATCGGCCTGAGCACTATTACACAGGTCCCTGCGTGGAACCTGACCTGGTCCAATTTTGTCAGCTTGCGCAGTGGCGGCACCATCGCCCGTGACAACGGCGACAACTACACCGACAGTGATGGCAGCCGATACGATATCTATGAGGATTACACACTGGCCGACCTGGTGACCCTGGACACCAAAGTGCAGTGGAAACCGCGCCTCTGGTCATCCAACCAGGGTTATCTAATGGTCGAGGTCAGCAACCTGTTCGATCAGGTGGTTAGTACCAAAATCAGTCGCTACGACAGCATCAGCGATACCTACACTCCCGGCCGCAAGGTCTGGCTGGAAGTGGGCATGCGCTTCTAACGTTTTGAGAGAGCAGAGCAGTCCGTCATCCGGGCTGCCCAGCCATATTGATTCAGGAGGTCAGGCCTTGGCCTTGGCGATCTCCCGCAGCCGCTTCACCACCTGCGCATTGATGCTGCGCTGGGTGAAGTGGCCGTCTTCCTTACGCACACCGGCGGTGCGACCCATCAGGATCTCCAGGCACTCATCCACGCTGGCCACGGCGTAGATGTGGAACATGCCATCTTCCACCGCCTTGACCACCTCGGCCTTGAGCATCAGGTGACGCACATTAGCCTTGGGAATGACACAGCCCTGCCACCCGGTGAGCCCACGGGTTTTGCAGAGGTGGAAGAAGCCCTCGATCTTCTCGTTCACCCCGCCAATCGCCTGTACCTCGCCATACTGGTTGATGGAGCCGGTAACCGCATACTGCTGGCGAATCGGGATATGGGTCAGGGCAGAGATCAGGGTACAGATCTCTGCCAGTGAGGCGCTGTCGCCGTCCACATAACCGTAGGACTGCTCCATCGCCAGGCTTGCCGAAACCGCCAGCGGAAAATCACTGGCGTAGGTGTGTCCCAGAAAACCCGAAAGTATCAGAACACCTTTGGAATGGATCGGCTGGCCCAGTGTCACCTCACGTTCAATATCGATAATACCCTTGCTTCCGGGATGCACCGTGGCGGTAATGCGCGCCGGGCTGCCGAAGGAGACGTCGCCTACCTGCAGCACCGTCAGGCCGTTCGATTTGCCAATCGCCTCACCCTCGGTATCGATCAGCACCGTTTCATTGAGAATACTTTCCAGAATTTTCTCTGACAGCCTGCCGGTGCGGCGCTCCTTGGCCTCCAGCGCCAGCTCAACATGTTCGGCATTGATCAAGGCATCATTCTGTTCGCGACGGCGAAAATCCGACTCGCAGAGCAGGTCAACCAACTCCCCCACATGGGCCGACAGCAATTCCTGATCACCCGCCAAGCGAGAGCTGTGTTCAACAAGGCGTGCCACTGCGCGCCGAGTCAGGGGCGCAAGGCTTTCTTCCTGCGCCAGCGTTTTCATCAGCCGCGCATACTGACGGATGGAGTGGGGGGTACGGTGCACATCCTCGTCAAAGTCCACCACCACGCGGAACATCTTCTCGAAGTCGTGATCCAGTTCCTGCAGCAAATAGTAGGTTTCACGTTCACCTACCAGTACCACCTTCACCTTGAGTGACGCTGGCTGCGGACTCAGCGTGATCGCGCTGATGCCGGTATATTCGCTGATCGGGTTTTCGATGCGAATCTCATGAGACTTGAGGGCACGCTTAAGCGCACTGTAAACGAATGGCTGTTCCAACAGCTTCTCCGCTTCCAGCACCAGATAGCCGCCATTGGCGCGATGTAATGCCCCCGAGCGGATAAGGGTGTAGTTGGTGACCATCGAGCCCATTTCGCTGACGTATTCCACCCGACCAAACAGATTCTCGTAGCTGGGATGCGCCTCAAATACTACTGGTGCACCCTTGGTTTTGTGGTTATCGACCAGCAGGTTCAGGCCATAGTTCTGTTCCAGATATTCCCGACGCATGGCATCGGTCTTGGCTTCAAGCGGGCTGTCATCGCCCACCAGATCACCCGAGTTACGGATCAGATCACGCTCTATGTGGTTCAGGTAATCCACAATGCTGTTGATATTGGCGTACTTGTCTCGCAGCGGCTGAACAAGCGGCTGCACGGCCTGTCGTGCAGTTTCTCGGTCCAGCACTTTCATCTGTTCGGCCGCGGTACGGCGCCAGACCGGCAGACCGGTCAGGCTGTCATTCAGCATCTCTTCCAGTTCTGAGATATGCGCCTGGATCGCATCTCGATCTTCTTCAGGCAACTGCGAGAACACCGCTTCATCCATCGCCTGCCCATTGCTGACCGGAGTAAAGCCTACCGTTGCGCCATCCCGATAGACAGCAATGCTGTATTCGCGCCCCTTGCGTTCCACCTGATTGAGGGCGTCGTCGTAATGGCGATTGAACTCGCGCTCAATCTGGCTTTTCATACGCTGGTAAGCGGGGTTTTCAAATGCGGCCGGCAGCTCGGTCAGCACAGTATCCAGCAGCTGACGAGTGTCGCGTTTGAGCTGGGAAGCCCGTCCGGCGGGCAGTTCAAGCACGACAGGGTAGCGGTTGTCATTCAGGTTGTTGATGTAACACCAGTCGCTGGGCTTGCTCTGCTTTTTGGCCGAGCTTTTCAGGCTGTCCATGGCAAAGGAGAAACGTCCCGTATGCGGATTGCCCATTACGAACAGGTTATAACCCGGCCGCTGCATGCCGATGCCAAAGGCCATGGCTTCGATGGCACGGTCCTGTCCGAAAAAGCCGGTGAAGGGCTCCAGTGACTCGGTGGTTTTGAAAGGAAGGAGTTCGGGATCGCAGTTGCGATAGAGCGCCTCGGGCGCCAGGGGCAGATGCTTGTCCATGCGCGCACTCCGCAGACAGAGAATGTTTCTCTGTTATACCGCCTCACAATTGATTGATGCAAGGCGGTTGCGGGAAAAGGCTTTGAAATTCAGTGGGCTGTCAGAGACTCGCGCAGCGCCTGAATAACAGGAGTCGTATCGGGACGCACACCGCGCCAAATCAGGAAGGCTTCAGCGGCCTGCTCGACCAGCATCCCAAGACCGTCCATGACCCGGCCCGCGCCCTGGGCCTGTGCCCAACGGCAGAACGGAGTGGGCTCGGCACCATACATCATGTCATAGCAGGCTGTGTGAGCACTTACTGTCGCTTCGGGAACTGGCGGCAGCTCTCCCTGCAGGCTGGCAGAGGTGCCGTTGATGATCAAATCAAAGGCAGTCGCCGGAATGGCATCAAAACCACAGCCTGTTACACCGGCGGCCGAATCAAACAACTGCGCCAGTGCTTCGGCTCTGGCAGGGGTGCGGTTGGCGATCAGGATAGAGCTGGCACCCGCAGCCAACAGCGGCTGCAATACGCCACGAACGGCGCCACCGGCACCGAGGATCAGCACCCGAGCACCCTCCAGGTCGACTTCATTATTGTCGGCCAGATCACGCACCAGACCGACTCCATCGGTGTTGTCACCGGCAAGGCGGCCATCTTCGAGGCGATACAGGGTATTGACCGCGCCCGCCAGCTCAGCGCGTTCACTGCGCCACTGCGCCAGCGCCCAGGCCCGTTCCTTGAACGGCACCGTGATATTCAATCCCTTGCCATTGCCCTGCAAAAAATCCTCAACAGCCGCTTCAAACGCATCCTCATTAATATGCTCGGCGCTGTAGCTCAGATCCTGTGCCGTTTGATGCGCGAAACGAGCATGAATCTGAGGTGATTTGCTGTGGGCTATCGGATTGCCAAACACGGCGTAGAGGTCGGTCATGTTATACATCCAGCCAGTTGCGCGGTTTCAGGTAACGTTCATAGAGCACGGCTTCCTCGGTGTCAGGCTCAGGCTGCCAGTTGTAGTCCCAGCGCACCTCCGGCGGCAACGACATCAGGATAGACTCGGTGCGCCCCCCAGACTGCAACCCGAAGAGAGTTCCACGGTCATATACGAGGTTGAACTCCACATAGCGGCCACGTCGGTGCAGCTGAAAATCACGCTGCCGCTCACCATATGGCATATCCTTGCGTTTTTCGATGATCGGCACGATCGCCGGTACATAGGCATCGCCGATGGCTCGCATCAAGCCAAAACTGTCGTCAAAGCCCAGCTCATTAAGGTCATCAAAAAACAGACCGCCGATACCACGTGGCTCCTGACGGTGCTTGAGGTAAAAATAGTCATCACACCACTGCTTGAAACGCGGATAGATATCGTCACCGAAAGGAGCACAGGCGTCGTGCGCGACCTGATGCCAGTGTCGACAGTCATCGTCGTTGCCGTAATAGGGAGTCAGATCGAAGCCACCGCCAAACCACCAGACCGGCGCTTCTCCTTCCTTCTCGGCAATAAAAAAGCGCACGTTGGCATGGGAAGTGGGTACATAGGGGTTGTGAGGATGGATGACCAGTGACACACCCATCGCCTCGAAGCTGCGACCGGCCAACTCTGGACGGTGAGCCGTTGCTGAGCCCGGCAACGCCTTGCCATAAACGTGAGAAAAATTGACCCCGCCTTTTTCAATCACGCCGCCCTGACTGATTACTCGACTGCGACCACCGCCGCCTTCGGCACGTTCCCAGCTGTCCTCAACGAATCGCGCCTTGCCATCAGCCTGCTCCAAAGCAGCACAGATACGCTCCTGCAGATCGAGCAGATAACGTTTTACTTCTTGGGTATCAGGGACGGACATATATAATCTCCATTCTCAAGAAAGTAAGTATTTACTTTCGCTATAGAGCTTTAAATTTAGAGCACTCATCGTAGCCAAAAGACTGAGCAGGCAAAAAAAGGGCGCGCACCTTATAAAACAACACCCGTAGGCGTAGTCAACACTTACTTCGCCTGCAGGCCTTTATGAAACAGCCTGGATGAATAGCTCAACTTGCCAGCTGAGCCAGCGCCCATTCGGCAACCACGCTGTCTTCTTCATCCAGCTGAGCACCCAGCGCCTGCAGGCTTTCAGCAAGAGTAGGCACATCAGGCCGACAGATGTTCACGTGACCTACCTTACGCCCCGGACGGATCTCTTTGCCGTACCAGTGTACATGCGCACCCTGTACGCTCAGCCATTCGCGCTTCCAGTTGCGACCCAGCAGGTTGTACATAACCGAGACATCGCTGACTTCGGGGGTGATCAGCGGCAATCCTGCCAGCGCGCGCAGGTGCAGCTCAAACTGGCTGATGCTGGCACCTTCCTGAGTCCAGTGACCGGAGTTGTGCACTCTGGGTGCCAACTCGTTGACCAGCAACTTGCCGTCCACCACAAAGCACTCCATCGCCATAACACCGATGTAGCCTTCGTCATCCATGATGCGCCCCAGCCAGGCTTCGGCATCACGCTGTTGTTCGGCGGGTATGGGCAGGCCGGCAATGCTGGCACGCAAAATGCCGTCCTGGTGCCAGTTGCAGGTAAGGGGGTAGAACACTTTTTCACCTGCGGCATTGCGGGCACCGACCAGTGAAACCTCATGGCTGAACGGAATCATCGCCTCGGCAATGCACTCACCTGCCCACTCGGCTTCGGGTTGATCGCCTTTCTGCCAGCGCCACTGACCACGGCCGTCATAGCCACCACGGCGGCGTTTGACGATAACGCGTTCGCCAACCGACTCCAGCTGTGCCTGCAGATCATCGCCTTCGAGGGACAGCCAGGGGGAGGTCGGTACCTGCAGACGATCGAGCAGCGACTTCTGCCGCTGACGGTCGATCACCATATGCAGGGCAACCTTGTTGCGAAAGTTGGGGTGCTGTTTAAGCTGCAAGCCGCTGACGCTGTCAGACCAGTGTTCGATCTCAACCGTGATCACATCATCCGCACGCAGTTCCAGCTGCACGTCAGCGTTGGGATCAACCGGCATCACTTCCAGTTGCATGGGTGCACCGGCCTGCTGCAACATCTGGCCCAACTGGCCGTTACCGGCTACGACGATTCGTGGCAGCATCACTCAACCTCGCGGATCGGGATTATCAAGTACGGTTTGTGTCTGAGCCTGACGCCAGGCTGCCAGGCGCTGTCCCAGCGCGGAATCTCGAGTCGCCAGAATCTGGGCGGCCAGCAGACCGGCATTGAAGGCACCGGCACCACCGATGGCCAGAGTACCGACCGGTACGCCTCGCGGCATCTGCACAATCGACAACAGGCTGTCCTGACCGTTGAGCGCCTTGCTTTGAACCGGAACACCCAGCACCGGCACCAGCGTCTTGGCGGCAATCATCCCGGGCAGGTGGGCAGCGCCACCCGCACCGGCAATGATCACCTCAATACCGTTGGCAGCAGCGGTTTCGGCAAAGCGGAACATTTTGTCAGGGGTGCGATGGGCTGACACCACTTCTGTGTGATACTCGACACCCAGGGTGCCCAGAATTGTTGCCGCCTCTTCCATGGTGGGCCAGTCTGAACGTGATCCCATCACGATCGCCACTTTTGCGCTCATCGGTTATCTACTCCCGTCATCACTCTGACAGCACCGGCCGCCTGGCGGCTCCGGTACAATCCGGTCGGGTTTTCCGGCCGGACCGGAAAACGGAAAGGCGGAATTATAGCAAGCACTGAGGCAAAATTCCCCACTGGATCAGCGGATACGACACACCCGTGAGGCGGTCAGTTCTATCAGACCTTCCAGTTGCAGCTGCATCAGCAGCGCCTGCAGGCGAGGCAGGGGCAAATCAGACTGGCCGGCCAGCGTATCCAGCCAGATCGGTTCCCAGGGAATTTTTTGCAACAGCTGCTGCAACTCAGGTGCCAATGGCGAGCTTTGCGAAGAAGCCTGATGACGAGTCGGCTCTTGTACCAACAGCCCCAGAATACTGCCCACCTGTTCAACCACGTGGTCAATCGTTTCAACCAGCGTGGCTCCCTCCCGAATCAGCGCGTGGCAGCCACGGCTCAGCGGGTTGTGGATAGAGCCCGGGATGGCAAACACTTCGCGCCCCTGTTCCAGGGCTTGTCGCGCGGTGATCAGGGAACCGCTGCGCAACGCAGCCTCCACCACCAGCGTACCGATTGACAGGCCACTGATAATTCGATTTCGACGTGGGAAGTGCCCCGGCAGCGGTGCTGTTCCTGGCGGGTATTCCGATACCAGCACACCGCCGCTGGCCAGAATCTGCTCTGACAGCCGTTGATGGCGCCGCGGATAGATGCGATCGACCCCGGTCCCGAGTACGGCAACGGTGGCACTATCAACATCCAAACATGCCTGATGTGCCGCCGCATCAATCCCCAGTGCAAGGCCGCTACAGGCGATGACACCGGACTGCGCAAGTGCGGAGGCAAAATCATATGCCAGTTGTACGCCACTTCGACTGGCATGCCGACTGCCGACAATGCCCAACTGCGGCACATTCAGTGCTGCCACTTCCCCCTTGATCCACAGTACCAGCGGTGGGTCTGGAATAGCCGCCAACAACTCGGGGTAATCGGCGTGGCTGAACCCCAACACCTTAATGCCCAGTGTATCAGCCTGCTGCAAGAGCTGATCCGCCTCAGTGAATCGGGCGCCTTGATATTGGAACTGGTGTATCGCCTCGAGCGTATCGCGGCGTAACCGAATGGTGGAGGGCAGGGCGATTTCGGCTCTGAGCAGCCGTGTGATGCAGACACCTTCCTGGCGGAGTCGCGCCAGCGTTGCCGGGCCAATACCCGGCAGTTGGCTGGCAGCGATCCACTCCCTTGGATCGCTCATAACTACTGTTCCTTAACGTCCCGGGGCGCGCAACTCGTCGCCGACAGAGATCACATTGGTCGCCTTGAGTACCAGACCGTAGCTGACACGCTCGAACGCCTTGAACACCATCAGCTCACCGGCACGCTCCGCCGGCAGCGCAACAACCTCTTCCGTCACCGGATCCTTAACCAGCTCGCCTTTTTTGTAAACCGCGAATACATGGCCAGGCTCAACACCATCCGCTGCACCGAAGCTCAGTGCCACGGCGTCAAATTGACCAACCTTAGCGACACCACCCAGTACATCAATGATAACAGCGTCGGTCAGATCAGGGCCCGGCTGAGGGTGGAAGATTGACTGAATTCGCTCTTCTCCACTGGGCAGCAGGCGATCCAGTTTACGCACCTCTTCACGGCTGTTACGAAGATCCAGTGTCAGGATGTCCTCATCTCGAGATGTAATCTGCGCATCTGCCACCTTGTACAGCTCAAAGCCCAAGAACTCACCGGTTACAGGATGATGGTATTCACGCGCCGGACGATAAAGGCTCTGGATCTGGATATTTTCATCTACAGGTATGCCACGGGCGTACACGCGATCACCTGCCCCGGCGATAATGCTCTCGTTGCGACCACCGATAACATAGGGAGCTGTTTCAACCACATCCTGCTCTGTCACAATATTGTCGTTCAGGAAGCTTGCGATATCGCGCAGTGGAATCGCCGGAATCGGCTGATCCAGGGGCTGAACCCTAACCTGCGGGCTCAGTTTGCGAACACCGCGCCTGACGCCCAGTCGCGGCTGGCCATCAACCCATGTCAGGTAAACCACATCGCCTGGATAGATCAGGTGAGGGTTGTCAATCTGCGGGTTAACATCCCACACTTCGGGCCAGCGCCAGGGGCTCTGCAGAAACCGGCCTGAAATGTGCCAAAGAGTGTCTCCCTTGACTACAACATATTCTGTCGGGTGCCCATCCTGGAGCTGTATCCGGTCGGCACGTTCCGCTGCGGTCGCGACACCCGCCCATAACAGGCAGGCCCCGACCAAGCCATAAAGCAATCCTCTCATTCTTCCGCTCCCTTGTAGTTTCTGGCCCGGGCAACCCGCCACACAAGCGTGCTTGAAGGCCGCAAAGCAATGCATCAGGCAAGTTATTCAGTATAATGATGGCAGATCAAACTTTTTGCCACTAAACAGCCGGATTTTAACCTCCGACAAAGCAGATTACCTATGGCCAAGCTCAATATTCTTGAATTTCCTGATCCGCGTCTACGCACCATCGCGGAATCCGTCGAACAGGTTGATGATACGATCCGTCAACTGGTCGATGATATGTTTGAAACCATGTATGACGCCCCGGGTATCGGTCTTGCCGCCACTCAGGTAAATGTACACAAGCGTGTCGTCACCATCGATATCTCTGAAGATGGCAGTGAGCCTCTGGTGCTGATCAACCCGGAGTTCACCGTATTGCAGGATGAATTGGAGCAGATGCAGGAAGGCTGCCTCTCTGTACCCGGTTTCTACGAGGATGTTGAGCGTCCCAATCGCATCCTGCTTAAAGCGCTGGACCGTGACGGCAACCCTTATGAGCTGGAAGCGGAAGGGCTGCTGGCCGTGTGTATCCAGCACGAACTGGATCATCTCAACGGCAAGTTGTTCGTAGATTACCTGACTGCGCTCAAACGCAATCGCATTCGCGGCAAGCTGGAGAAAAAGCACCGGCTTGAAGCCCATCAGGCCTGATCCGGCCACGTGTTCTTAAACAGGTTTGCACACGCAAGCCTGTTTTTGTATGGAGCCCAACCATGAGTGATACACCGCTGCGCATCATCTTTGCCGGCACCCCCGATTTCGCCGCCAGCTGTCTGGATGCCCTGCTCAAGACCAAACACAACATTGTGGCAGTTTATACTCAGCCGGACCGCCCGGCAGGGCGTGGCCGCAAGCTGCGTCCCGGCCCGGTCAAGGCACTGGCTCAACAGCATGACCTGCCGGTATTTCAACCTCTGTCACTCAAGGACCCGACTGAGCAACAGGCACTGCGCGAACTGAACGCAGACCTGATGGTGGTAGTGGCATACGGCTTACTGCTGCCACAGGCAGTTCTGGATGCACCACGTCTGGGTTGCATCAACGTACACGCATCTCTGCTGCCGCGCTGGCGCGGGGCCGCTCCGATTCATCGCGCCCTTCTGGCTGGTGACAACACAACCGGGATTACCATCATGCAGATGGACGCCGGCCTTGATACCGGTGACATGCTGAGCAAGGTTGAATGCCCGATTCTGGCTGACGATACCAGCGGGAGCCTGCATGATCGTCTGGCCGACCTTGGGGCGAGAGCACTGGTGGAGTGTCTTACACCTCTTGCAGCCGGCACACTTGTTCCGGAAGTGCAGGATGGCAGCCAGGCCTGCTATGCACACAAGCTGGAAAAGCAGGAAGCACAGATCGACTGGTCGCAACCTGCAGAGCTTATCGTACGCTGTGTACGTGGTTTCAACCCATGGCCGGTGGCGTATACCCGCCTTGGCGATGACAACCTTCGAGTGTGGGCCGCTACCGCGGACCTCCACGAACCTGAAGCAGCCGTACCCGGCACCATTGTCGAATCCTCTGCCGACACCGTACGCGTGGCCACCGGCAAAGGCAGTGTATTACTGACCGAACTGCAGCTGCCCGGTGGCAAACCACAACCGATCAAAACGCTCATGAACGCCCATCAGGCACGCTTTGCTACTGGAGTTAAACTTGGCTGATTCCATCAACGTCCGAGCGCTGGCCGCCAAGGTACTGGCCCCCTTGCTGCGTCAGCATGGCTCCCTCAGCAGCCATCTGCCCGATGCCCTGCAGCACTGCCCAGAACAGGACCGAGCCCTGTTACAGCAACTCTGCTTCGGCACCATGCGAGAACTGTTCCGGCTTGAGGTAATTGCCGACAGCCTGTTGAAAAAACCCTTTCAGGACCGTGACTATGAGCTGCAGGCCCTGCTGTTAATCGGGCTATGGCAGTTGCGCCACAGCCGCATTCCAGCTCATGCCGCGCTGAACGAGACCGTCGATGCCACATCAGCACTCAACCATGACTGGGCCCGCAAGCTGATCAACGCAGTACTGCGTCGCTACCAGCGTGAAGCTGGACAGCTTGAAGCAGGGTTTGCAGACAATCCACAGTTCCACTGGAACCACCCGCAATGGATGATCAGCAAACTGGAGCACAACTGGCCTGAACACTGGCAGGGAATTCTTGCTGCCAATGACCAGCAGGCCCCCATGACCCTCAGGGTTAATAAGCGCCAACTTACACTGGAGAGCGCGCAAAGCAAGCTGCAGGGCGCAGAGATACCCGCTCAACAGGGCCATTTCAGTGATACCGCACTGGTGCTTGAGCACGCCGTAGATGTACGCCGTATTCCCGGTTTCGATCAGGGCTGGTTCAGCGTACAGGATGAAGCCGCTCAGTTGTCGGCCGGGCTTCTGGACGCAAGAGCAGGGCAGCGCGTATTGGATGCATGCGCCGCACCTGGTGGCAAACTGTGCCACCTTCTTGAGGCCACACCTGGCCTGCAGGATGTTGTCGCCGTCGAACTGGAACCCGCACGAGCACAACGCATTACCGATAACCTTATGCGCCTGGGACTGGAGCTTGAATGCCGACTGCTGACCGCTGACGCCACCAGTCAGGACTGGTGGGACCGACAACCCTTTGACCGCATTCTGATCGATGCACCCTGCAGTGGCACCGGTGTAATTCGCCGTCACCCCGATATCAAGCTGTTGCGCCGTGGCGAAGACATTAACGCACTGGCACAGGTACAACTCAGCATCCTCAGCAACCTCTGGCCGATGCTGGCACCGGGCGGACGCCTGGTGTACGCCACTTGCTCGGTATTCAGCCAGGAGAATGAGCGCATCATTGAGCGCTTCATCAAACAGCACCCTGATGCATGCCATGTGCCGATTAATGCCAGCTGGGGCATATCAAGGCCTTACGGCCGCCAGCTGTTTCCTCAACCTGGAAGCCATGATGGCTTCTATTATGCTGTTCTGACCAAAACGGAGGAGCGCATAGCCTCATGAAGATCATCATTCTGGGTGCCGGCCAGGTGGGCGGATCTCTGGCTGAACACCTTGCCAACGAAGCCAATGACATCACCGTTATTGATACGGATACAGCTCGTCTGCGTGAACTCCAGGATCGGCTTGATATTCGCACAGTAGAGGGCAAGGCTTCCTATCCATCCGTACTGGATCAGGCCGGCGCACAGGATGCCGACATGTTGATTGCGGTCACCAACAGTGACGAGGTCAATATGATCGCCTGTCAGATCGCTCGCGGACTGTTCAACATCCCGACCAAAATTGCGCGCGTGCGTGAGCACGATTACCTGCAGAAAGATCACGCCATCTTCAGCAGCGACAAGGGGATTCCGGTTGATGTTCTGATCAGCCCAGAAGAGCTGGTGACCCAACACATCAAGCGTATGATCCAGTACCCCGGTGCACTTCAGGTATTGGACTTTGCGGGTGGGCAGGCCCAGCTGGTAGCGGTCAAGGCCTACTATGGCGGCCCACTGGTAGGGCGTGAAATATCCTTCCTGCGTTCGCACATGCCTAATATCGACACACGTGTTGCCGCTATTTTTCGTCAGGACCACCCCATGATCCCCAAGGGGGACACCGTCATTGAAGCCGATGACGAAGTGTTCTTCATCGCGGCACGGCGCGATATCCGTGCAGTGATGAGCGAGCTACGCCGCCTGGACCGCTCCTACAAACGCATCATCATTGCCGGTGGCGGCAATATCGGCGCTCGCCTGGCAAGCTCTATTGAAAATGACTATCAGGTCAAGTTGATCGAACGCAACCTGTCACGCTGCAATCTGTTGGCACGCGACCTCAACAACACCATTGTGCTGCACGGCAGTGCCTCCGATCGTGATCTTCTGATTGAGGAAAACATCGAAGACACGGATGTGTTCTGCGCCCTGACCAACGACGATGAAGCCAACATCATGGCCTCCATGCTGGCCAAACGCCTGGGGGCACGCACTGTGATGACCCTGATCAACAATCCAGCCTATGTCGATCTGGTGCAGGGCGGCGTTATCGATATCGCCATATCACCCCAGCAAACCACCATTGGCGCACTTCTTACACATGTCCGCCGTGGTGATGTAGCAGCCGTGCATTCGCTGCGTCGCGGCGCCGCTGAAGCACTGGAAGCGGTTGCTCATGGTGACCGCAAGAGCTCCAAAGTGGTTGGGCGCGCAATTGAGGAGATCGATCTGCCACCGGGTACCACGATCGGTGCCATCATCCGTGGCAATGAAGTCTTGATCGCCCACGACGATCTGATCATCGAGAACGATGATCATGTCATTCTGTTTTTGGTCGATAAACGGCGTATTGCGGAAGTCGAGCGCCTGTTCCAGGTAGGCCTGGCTTTCTTCTGAGGCGACAGTATGCATTTTCATGTCATTTTACGGATCCTCGGCATACTGCTGATGATCTTCAGCATCACCCAGCTGCCACCTCTGGGGGTGTCGCTGTTCTATGAGGATTCCACACACTGGGCGTTCATCTCCGCCTTTGCCATTACGCTGGCGACCGGCTTTATCATCTGGGTACCGGTTTACACCGCCAAGCAGGAGCTCAGTATCCGTGATGGTTTTCTTGTTACCGTACTGTTCTGGACGGTGCTGGGGGTGTTCGGTTCGCTGCCACTGATGCTGGCCGAGTCACCGGGACTGACAGCGGTTGATGCCGTTTTCGAATCGATTTCAGGCCTGACGACTACAGGTGCCACCGTCATGACGGGGCTGGATCAATTACCGCACTCCATTCTCTATTATCGTCAGCAGCTTCAATGGCTGGGTGGCATGGGGATTATCGTGCTGGCAGTTGCCATACTTCCCATGCTGGGTATCGGGGGCATGCAGCTCTACCGCGCCGAGGCTCCGGGGCCGGTCAAGGACAACAAACTGACACCACGCATCACGGAAACCGCAAAGGCACTCTGGTATATCTACCTGTCCCTGACCATCGCCTGCGCAGCGGCATATTGGCTTGCTGGCATGACGCCGTTCGATGCCATCGGCCACAGCTTTTCCACGGTCGCCATCGGTGGCTTTTCCACCCATGACGCCAGTATTGGCCATTTCGACAGCGCCATCATCGAGTCCATCGGCATCTTTTTCATGGTGGTAGCCGGCATCAACTTTGGCCTGCACTTTTTTGCCTGGCGGCACCATACGCTGACACACTATCTGAAAGATCCCGAGGTACAGTTTTACCTGTCACTGCTCGGTCTTGTGATCCTGCTGACACTGTTTGTGCTGGTAATGACTCACACCTATCCTGCGGTAGAAGCTCTGCGCAAAGCCGCTTTCATGGTGGTTTCCGTTGCCACGACTACCGGCTATGCCACGGCAGATTTTGCTCACTGGCCTGCCATGCTACCGTTCATGCTGTTTGTATTGGCTTTCGTAGGGGGCTGTGCCAGTTCGACCGCCGGTGGCATGAAGGCGATTCGTGTCCTGTTGATACTGAAGCAGGGCTATCGTGAGATTCTGCGCCTGATTCATCCCAACGCCGTCATTCCAGTCAAGCTCGGACAGAGACCCATTCCGGATCGCATTTTACAGGCAGTGTGGGGGTTCTTTTCAGTCTATCTGATCGTATTCGTGGTCATGCTGATCGCTTTGCTGGCAACCGGGCTGGACCAGATCACCGCTTGGTCAGCCGTGGGGGCAACCCTCAACAACCTGGGCCCCGGACTGGGCGACGTATCCGCCCATTTCGGCGGACTCAACCCCACCGCAAAATGGATCCTGTGTCTGGCGATGCTGCTGGGGCGTCTTGAAGTATTCACCATGCTGGTACTGTTCACGCCTGCCTTCTGGCGCCGGTGATCAGTCGTAAAAGCGTGGCATACCTTCAGGCTGATGACTGAAGCGGCGGTACTCCCATTGATATTGGGCGGGCAGGGCGCGAACACAGGCTTCCACCGAGCGGTTCATGGCCGTGGCAGCCTGTATCAAATCCTTGCTGTTGATCTCATGTTCAGCCCGTCGAAAATGCAGATCAAACCCCTCAGCCTGCGGCAGACGCTCGGCATAGCCACAAATTACGACCGCACCGGTCTGAGCAGCCAACTGCGGCAGGAGCTTCATAGTCAGAGCCTGATTGCCAAAAAAAGGCACATGAATTCCGCCGCTGGCCTCCGGCTCCTGATCCGGCAAAATACCCACCATCTCACCACGTCGCAGTGCCTTCATCACCATTCGCACACCCCGAGTATCGGCCGGGGCCATCCGGGTGCCCAGCCGCGCCCGCATGCGCTTGATCAGGTTATCCATCAGCTGAAGCCGCGGCGGCTTATACATGGCAGTAAAGGGATAGTGGGCTGACAGCCACAGATTAAGCACCTCCCAGTTGCCCAGGTGAGGGGCTATCAGGATGACACCTTTGCCCTGTACAACCGCCTCACTGACGATCTCTTTGTTATGAATTTGACGTATTTTTTTCAGCGTGCGCTTGGCCGGCCACAGCCAGGCCATCCCCATTTCACACAGTGAACAGCCCGTTTGCTTCAGGCTTTCATGCACCAGTTGGTCCTGTGCATCTGGGTCCAGCTCAGGAAAGCAGCGGCTGATATTGCGCCGAGTCTGGAACGTCATCTTGGCCTTTTCGCCCTTGCGCCACTGCCGATTCCCGAGCCATCGCCCCAGCCCCTGAGAGGCTTTCAATGGCAGCAGGGACAGCAGCCCAAGCACCAGAACCGCCAGTATCGCCTTGACCTGTTTCAATTCGCTCTCCGTTACATTCATATACTGAGTCGATGATTATAAATCACCGGCATGGTTGATGGCGAAAATGCACGCAGATGATGTGACTGAGTCACTTATTCAGTAGCCGTGCAACAGGTCATAAAACCTGCAGATCATGTATAATTCGGCTCTTATTTCGACCACATCCAACAACAATGGTGATTTCCGTGACTGACAAGGTGACTCCAGA
This sequence comes from Marinobacterium sp. BA1, assembly GCF_041155135.1. NCBI lineage: Bacteria > Pseudomonadati > Pseudomonadota > Gammaproteobacteria > Oceanospirillales > Oceanospirillaceae > Marinobacterium > Marinobacterium sp. BA1. Next base: position 3,013,634 of record NZ_BAAFHC010000001.1, on the reverse strand, counting down.
CGTTAGCACATTCCAGGGACTGATCCTGGCCCTGCAACAATACTGGGCCGAACAGGGCTGTGTCATCGTGCAGCCACTGGACCTGGAGGTGGGCGCCGGTACTTTCCACCCCTGTACGTTCCTGCGCGCCATCGGCCCCGAGACTTGGCGTTCTGCCTACGTACAGCCAAGCCGCCGTCCAACTGATGGCCGTTATGGTGAAAACCCCAACCGCCTGCAACACTACTACCAGTTCCAGACTGTGCTCAAACCCTCTCCCGACAACATTCAGGAACTGTATCTCGGTTCACTTGAGCGGCTGGGGATCGATCTGTCGATCCATGATGTGCGCTTTGTCGAAGACAACTGGGAATCACCAACACTTGGTGCGTGGGGCCTGGGCTGGGAAGTATGGCTCAATGGTATGGAAGTAACACAGTTCACGTACTTCCAACAGGCCGGCGGCCTTGAATGCTATCCGGTCACCGGTGAAATCACCTACGGGCTTGAGCGCATTGCCATGTACCTGCAGGACGTAGACAGCATCTATGACCTGGTCTGGGCACGCTACCCGGATGGCAGCACCGTCAGTTATGGTGACGTATTCCATCAGAACGAAGTGGAGATGTCGGCTTACAACTTTGAACATGCTGATGTACCGGCGCTGTTCCGCAACTTTGACCACTACGAATCCGAATGCCAGAAATTGCTGGCTGCCGACCTGCCGCTGCCAGCCTATGAGATGGTGCTGAAGGCCTCACATACATTCAACCTGCTCGATGCTCGTCACGCCATCTCCGTTACCGAGCGCCAGCGTTATATTCTGCGTGTCCGTACGCTGGCCCGTGATGTCGCCAGTGCCTATTTCGAGAAGCGCCGCGCACTTGGTTTCCCGCTGGCCCCTGAAGCGATCCGGGCAGAAGTCCTGTCTGCCTGCGAGGAGGATAAATAATGTCTCAGCATGATTTCCTGGTTGAACTGGGCACCGAAGAGCTGCCACCCAAGGCGCTGAAAACTCTTTCTGATGCGTTCCTTAGCGGCATCACTTCAGGCCTTGATGCAGCCGGCATCACCTATACGACCGCAACACCTTTTGCGTCACCACGCCGCCTGGCCGTTCTGATCAGCAACATCCAGCCACAGCAGCCCGACCGCAACATTGAAAAGCGCGGCCCGGCCACTCAGGCACCCGAGAAGGCCGTGCAGGGTTTTGCAGGCTCCTGCGGCGTCAGCACCGACCAACTCGAAGTGATGGAGACACCCAAAGGCAGCTACTACGTCTATCGCGGCGTGGAGAAAGGGCAGAGCACCGCTGCTCTGCTGCCTGAGATCATCAGTGAATCCCTGCACAAACTGCCCATCCCCAAACGCATGCGCTGGGGCTCTTCCCGCACCGAATTTGTACGCCCGGTCAAATGGCTTGTCATGCTGTTGGGTGATGAGGTTGTTGATGCCGAAGTACTCGGCCTCAAGGCTGGACGTACAACCCGCGGCCACCGCTTCCACTATAACCATGAGATCGAGATCATGGTGCCGGCCGACTACCAGCAGACGCTGCTGGATACCGGCAAGGTCATTGCTGACTTCGCTGCCCGCCGTGAAATAATCCGCGAACAGGTTATTCGCGAAGGCGAGCGCATCGGCGGTACAGCCCAGATTGATGAGGATCTTCTGGATGAGGTGACAGCGCTGAACGAGTGGCCCGTCGCCTTGACCGGTCGTTTTGAAGAGCGCTTCCTTGATGTTCCAGCCGAAGCTCTGATCTCCTCCATGAAGGAAAATCAGAAGTACTTCCACGCGCTGGATGCCGAAGGCAAACTGATGCCTTACTTCATCACACTGGCCAACATCGAATCCAAAGACCCGCAGCAGGTTATAGAGGGTAACGAGAAAGTTATTCGCCCGCGCCTTGCAGATGCCGCATTCTTCTTTGATACCGACAAGAAGCAGCCTCTTGAGGCCCGCATCGAAAAGCTCAAGAGTGTTGTTTTCCAGCAGCAACTCGGCACCATTTATGAGAAAACCCAACGCATCGAAGGACTCGCAGCCGCCATTGCCAATCTGATTGGTGGCGACAGCCAGTATGCTCAGCGCGCTGCCTCTTTGAGCAAGTGCGACCTGATGACAGACATGGTGTTTGAATTCACTGAACTGCAGGGCCTGATGGGCTATCACTATGCACTGCATGATGGCGAAGCCGAAGAGGTCGCTCAGGCACTGGACGAGCAGTACATGCCCCGTTTCGCCGGTGACAGCCTGCCTTCGACTCGCACAGGCATTGCACTCGCCATCGCTGACCGCCTGGACACGCTGACCGGTTTGTTTGGCATTAACCAGCCGCCTACTGGCTCAAAGGATCCTTTCGCCCTGCGGCGTGCCGCCCTCGGTGTTCTGCGTATCATTGTTGAGCATAAACTTGACATTGATTTGCACGAACTGCTCAGCATCGCTGTTGCTCAGCACCAAGATCTACCCGCTGCCGACGGCCTAGCAGATCGGGTGCTTGATTTCATGCTCGACCGCTTCCGTGCTTGGTACGATGACCGCGGCATCAGCGCTGAAACGTTCCTTTCAGTACATGCACTTCGTCCCACCAGCCCACTGGACTTTGATCGCCGCATTGATGCCGTTAACCACTTCCGCAACCTGCCGGAAGCGGCAGCACTGGCCTCTGCCAACAAGCGAGTCAGTAACATCCTGGCCAAGCAGGGCGGTGACATTTCCACCGATACAAACTCCGCACTGCTGCACGAACAGGCTGAACGTGAGCTTTGTGAGCAGCTTGATGCGATTGAGCGCGAAATTACACCATTGTTTGAACGTGGTGAATACCGAAACGCACTTGAGCGCCTGGCTCAGCTGCGCCAGAGTGTCGATAACTTCTTTGATCAAGTAATGGTGATGGCGGATGATGAAGCGCTCAAACTTAATCGTCTTGCCTTGCTGGCTCGCCTTCGCCGGCTATTCCTCGGTGTTGCCGATATATCACTGCTTGGCTAAACCTTAGGCATAATCTACAAACCCCGCATTGCGGGGTTTTTTTTGCTTCGCACTTAATGTTTCACGTGGAACATGTAAGCGCCGAAACTAAAGCTGCCCCGATTAGAGTTTATGCAGCTGCCTGGCAAAACATGTACAAATGGTTCGCTTCTCTATAAAAACCTGCCAAACCTTTCTTAGCGCTGTCACACAGCTCTCCGGATATTACCCGCACTCCACTTACCGTTTGCGCTTGCAGAGCTGCAACATTATTTCAAATACCTGGTACCAGAACATAGACAGTCGCCAGCCAGTTGTAGGTTGTATCCTAAAGCTATGCATTTATTTTACTTGACGGAATTAAGTTAAGATCCTTTTGACGTGCCATTATTGCTGCAGAAACAACTACAGAAGCTCCCAGATCTACACAACAATGATCCAGTCGCCAGTAAATACTTTTGGTGGTTGTATCAATGATCTTCATCGGTGTTATTAAAGCTTTCTCAGGCTGGCCTGCCGGTCAGTGACTAATTTCTGCACAGGTTCGACATTGATAGCATGCTTCTGCATGTTGCAAACTGAATAGGGTGCCCGCGTGATCTCTACGTGTCACTTGCACCGTATCAGCTGGCAATACCGATAAGGCTGCCAACCATCATCGTCTAACCGGTCCAAGTATAGTCAACCATTCGCTGCACGCATTGATGCGTCAAGCCTGAACTTTCCGTGCTTGGGAGATGACCCGTAACCGCGTAACACTGGCACACCCCGAACAATCGCTGGTACTGACGGTTAAAGCGCGCGGTACAGAAGTGGCATTACCTACCTCCTCAGCACGGGGCACCACTTCGCTGCAGTGGATAGCGATGTGATATCCGGCCCGACTGTGTCTCGTATTTGATGATAATGAACCTCTGAGCAAGGATGAGTTGCAGTAGGAAGCGGCATTCCGTCTTGGAAGCGTCTGGGTCTAGTGCTTTCAAAACATGGAAACAGACCGAAAGCTGCCCTTGGATTTGAGTGTGTCTGGACGAAGAATAATTTTCGATCGATGATCTTCCGGCAATCGTGAACACGTGGGAGCACTTTAGCAACAGGGAGGTCGATACCGTTATGGGAAGGCATAGTAGCGGTGCGTTGGAAACGCTGACGCAAGTGCAGCAGCTGCCTGTGCCTTGTCTTCAGGATTGACGAATAGGGGGCTACAAATGTTCTCGACACGATCATCGATATGCACATACTCTGGCCGACCATGCGCATACAATCGCGCGGACAACAGCGGCGAGTTCGTCGAACACAAGACCACTATCCCAAAATAGTGTTCAAGGAATACCCTCAGGCTGCATAGAAGGGTGTCGAATTTCAGAGTTAGATTAGCGCGCTGTGAAACAATTGAGGCTTTGGAACTCCATCACCACTTTGCAATTTTGGTCCATAGATAGTGACCAGATCACATAACAAAAGCCAATCTCCCTAACAAGCCACGCTTAAGATGCGAAGCCAATGTTTCACGTGAAACATAAACAATGCCTCACATTTCGTGAGATCAACATGGTGCGTTATTCAAGCTCGAATACGAAGGACACTGATGATGAACATTATGATGTTGGCGTAGCAGCTAGGCTGAATATCTAGACGCTCACCGTAAATTTCAAACTTAATCTACCCGATAAGGGTCGCAAACTAGAGTAACAGCAACTGGATCGGGGAATACTGATTAACGGAAGCTCAGCGCTTTTAGGTTTTTATGTCACAAAAAAAGCAGCCAATGGCTGCTTTTGAAGCGTTTCATAATAAAAACGAAGTCGAAGAATCAAACGTCCAGATTGGATACATTCAACGCGTTGGATTCGATGAAGTTGCGGCGCGGTTCTACTTCATCACCCATCAGAGTAGTAAACAACTGATCGGCAGCAATGGCGTCATCAATGGTCACCTGCAGCATGCGGCGTGCATTCGGGTCCATCGTGGTTTCCCAGAGCTGATCCGGGTTCATCTCGCCAAGACCTTTATACCGCTGAACAGAGTTGCCTCTGCGCGACTGCTCCAGCAGCCACTGGATACCGGCCCCCAGTTCATTGAGCGGGAAGCGACGTTCGCCACGCTGAAGGTAGGCGCCATCCTCGAACAGCGACTGCAGTTCATGACCGAGTGATACGATGGACTGGTAGTCACGAGAACGGAAAAACTCCGAATCAAGCGTATAGTCGGAATCAACCCCGTGCTGAATGATCTTGATGACCGGAAGGTAGAGGCTGTGCTCACGATCCAGCTTCAGGGTGCACTCATAGCGTTCACCACCATCTACGTAAGTAGACAGGGCTTCACAGAGCTGCTCCGACCATTGTTGTACCTGCTCGGATGACGACAACTGCTCCAGTGTCAGAGTCGGCAAGTACAGCAGTCGCTTCAATACTTCATACGGATAGACGCGGCTCAACCGTTCGCACATGCGCTCGACCTGACGATAACGGGTAATCATCGACTCCAAAGCCTGACCGGAAATGGCGGGAGAACCTTCACCCGGGAACAGGCTGGTGCCGTCAAGAGCACCCTGGAGCAGGTAGTTATCAAGCGCTTCGTCATCCTTGAGGTATTGCTCCTGCTTGCCTTTCTTAATTTTGTAGAGCGGCGGCTGGGCAATATAAATATGACCGCGCTCAATCAATTCGGGCATCTGGCGGAAGAAGAAGGTGAGCAGCAGGGTACGGATATGCGAGCCATCCACGTCCGCATCCGTCATGATAATGATGCTGTGATAACGCAACTTGTCGGCATTGAACTCTTCACGTCCGATACCACAGCCCAGTGCCGTAATCAGCGTGCCAACCTCGGCAGAGGTGAGCATCTTGTCAAAACGCGCCTTCTCGACGTTAAGGATCTTGCCCTTGAGAGGCAGGATTGCCTGCGTGCGGCGATCGCGCCCCTGCTTGGCAGAGCCGCCTGCGGAATCACCCTCCACCAGGTACAGTTCAGAAAGGGCCGGGTCCTTTTCCTGACAGTCAGCCAGCTTGCCTGGCAAGCCCGCCACATCCAGCGCACCTTTACGGCGAGTCATTTCACGCGCCTTGCGGGCCGCTTCACGCGCACGCGCAGCATCGATCATCTTCTGCACGACCGCCTTGGCATCCTGCGGGTTTTCCAGCAGATAGGCATTCAGTTCAGAAGCCATCAACTGTTCAACCGCCGTTTTCACTTCGGAAGAAACCAGTTTGTCCTTGGTCTGTGACGAGAACTTGGGATCGGGAACCTTGACCGAAATAATCGCCACCAGACCTTCACGGCTGTCATCACCACTGGTGCTGACCTTGCCATTCTTGTTCAGCTGCTCAGACTCAATGTAGCTGTTGAGGCAGCGGGTCAGTGCCGCACGAAAGCCCGACAGGTGGGTACCGCCATCACGCTGCGGGATGTTGTTGGCAAAGCAGTGCAGGCCTTCCTGGAAGCCGTCGTTCCATTGCATCGCCACTTCAACGCCTACGCCATTTTCATGCATGGTGTTGAAATGAAAGATCTTGTTGATCGGTGATTTGTTCTGGTTGAGAAACTCAACAAATGCCGCAAGGCCACCTTCATATTCAAACACTTCTTCACGGCCGCTGCGCTCATCCTTCAGGCGAATGCGAACGCCTGAGTTAAGGAAGGACAATTCACGCAGGCGCTTGGCCAGGATGTCATACTGGAAGCTGATGTTGGTGAACGTCTCTTCAGACGGCTTGAAGCGTACAATCGTGCCGGTCAGGTCTGTTTCACCCACCACACGCAAGGGCACTTCGGGTACACCGTGATGATAGATCTGCTCGTGTACCTGCCCCGCACGCCGAATGGTCAGCTTAAGCTCCGAAGAAAGCGCATTCACAACAGACACGCCCACACCGTGAAGACCACCTGATACCTTGTAGGTGTTGTCGTCGAACTTGCCACCGGCGTGCAGCACCGTCATGATCACCTCAGCCGCCGATACACCTTCTTCCTTGTGAATATCAGTAGGGATGCCACGGCCGTTGTCAGACACGGTAACGCTCTCATCCGGGTGGATGATTACGGCAATCTCGGAGCAGTGACCGGCAAGCGCCTCGTCAATGCCATTGTCGACCAGCTCGAATACCATGTGATGAAGGCCGCTGCCATCATCGGTATCGCCTATGTACATGCCCGGTCGCTTTCTGACCGCATCAAGCCCCTTCAGGACCTTGATACTGGACGAGTCATAATTCTGGTTTTCACCACTCATGTTTGATCTCCTGGCGCACCCCTGTGCGTTAACGTACCGGATTCCACCCTGAACAGTGCAACATCAGTCTCAGGCTGCCAGACCCGACTCAATAGGTCCGGATCCACACAGGTGATAAAGCACTGATTGGCACTCGCCTCTAAAAATTCGCAGAACTGCCGGCAGTGACGCTCATCGAGCTCGGCCGGCAGGTCATCGATCAAGTAAATACAGGCACGGTTGTTGAGGCGATGAAACAACGCACCCTGGGCCAGCCTAAACGCACTGACCACCAGTTTTTTCTGTCCGCGTGACAGCCGATCAGCTGCATTCAGACTGCCTGTCTTGAAGCGCAGGTCAGCACGCTGCGGCCCCAACGAGGTAAAGCCCTGACGCAGATCGCGCTCAAGATTTTCAGTCAGAAGGGCTTCGAGACCCCGCTTGCGATCCCAGCCGGGACTAAACAGCAGGCGTACCTCGACACCCTGTAACAGTGCGCTCAGGGCCTGCTCAAACCCGGGCCTGAGCTGCTCAATATAGAGCTGCCGAAGAGCCGTCATCTGCTCTGCATAGTGAACGAATTCAGCATCCCAGGTTTGCCTCACGCGAGGATCGATTTTACCACACTTCAGCAGTGAATTTCGCTGCTTGAGGATACGCCTGAAACCACGCCACAAGCGGATAAAGGCAGGATCGAAATGAAAGGTACCCCAATCAAGAAACTGTCGCCGAATACCCGGACTGCCATCAAGCAAATCGAAGGTATCACTGTTGATCACCTGTATCGGCAGAAGCTCGGCAAGAGCCGCGGCATCAAGGCTTTCACCGGCATAACGCACACGCACGTCGGCATCCAGGCTGCGCTCAACACCCAGGGGCTTCACCTGTCCGGTACCCAACGAATCGGTTTGGGCAAACACAAGCGCACGCGTCTCTCCCTCCTGCACCAGATGACGAAACTGGTTGCCGCGAAAGGAACGGGTCAGGCCAAGAAAGTGAATCGCTTCAAGCACACTGGTTTTGCCACTGCCATTATCACCATACAGAATATTGATTCGGCTGAGCCGATCTGCAGTAACATTGGTCAGGTTACGGATGTGCTGGATACGGAGCTGTTTGAGGGGCATCGGGAGATACAGACAGGGGGCCGAAAGCCCCCCGAAAACGGTCACATGCGCATCGGCATGACGACGTAGAGCGCATTGGGTTCGTCGTAGCCGCGAATCAGCGCGCTGCTGTTGGAGTCCAGCAGAGTGAAACGCACAACATCGGAGTTAAGGATCGACAGTACATCAAGCAAGTAGTTAACGTTGAAGCCGATCTCAAGCTGACCACCCTGATAGTCGACGGCAACGGTTTCTTCCGCTTCTTCCTGTTCAGGGTTATTGGCCATGACCTGCAGGTAACCATCAGTCAAAGTCAGGCGAACGCCACGATACTTTTCATTCGACAGAATGGCGATGCGACTAAAAACCTGACGCAACTCCTGGCGGTCTCCCAGCAGTTCCTTGTCGCCATTGCGAGGAATGACACGCTGATAATCAGGAAACTTGCCGTCAACCAGTTTGGAGGTAAAGGTAAAATCACCGACATTGGCGCGAATATGGTTGGCCCCGATCACCAGGCGAACACTCTCATCTCCGCCTTGAAGCAGGCGTGCCAGTTCCAAAATACCCTTGCGCGGCACAATGATCTGCTGCTGAGAGCTGCTGTCGGTCTCAACCGGACATACCGAGGTGGCCAGCCGGTGGCCATCAGTGGCGACACTGCGCAGCTCGCCCTCCTTGACCTCAAGCAGCATGCCATTGAGGTAGTAACGCACATCCTGCTGCGCCATGGAAAAACCGGTCTGATCGATCAGGCGGCGCAACGAGGACTGTGGCAGCTTGAGCTCAAACGTCTCGGGGCTGTCTTCAACGTTGGGGAATTCCTGCGCCGGAAGCGTCGACAGGCTGAATCGGCTCCGCCCAGACTTGATCATCATCTTCTGGCCGCTGAGCTCGAACTCGATACGTGCGTCATCAGACAGCGATTTACAGATATCCATCAGCTTGCGTGCCGGCACGGTAACGGAACCGGCTTCTGCAGGCTCATCCAGCTGCACACGGCCCACCAGCTCGACCTCTAGGTCGGTGCCGGTCAGTGAAAGCTGATCGCCTTCGGCCACCAACAGAATATTGGACAATACCGGCAGCGTCTGACGGCGTTCCACAACTCCCGCCACCAGCTGCAGTGGTTTAATGAGCGCTTCTCTGGATATAACAAGTCTCATGATTCTGGCTACCCTGTCAGGATCCTGTACTACGCCGTCAGATGACGCAGCAGATTTTTGTAGTCTTCGGCAATATCGGTATCGGTTTCACGCAACTCTTTGATTTTACGACATGCATGCAACACCGTCGTGTGGTCGCGACCACCGAAGGCGTTACCGATTTCGGGCAAACTATGGTTGGTCAGTTCTTTCGCCAAACTCATCGCCATCTGGCGTGGCCGCGCCACTGAGCGGCTGCGACGCTTGGAGAGCAAATCAGCCACCTTGATCTTGTAGTAGTCGGCCACAACCCGCTGAATATTATCAATACTAACCTGTTTGTCCTGTAACGCCAGCAGGTCTTTGAGTGATTCCTTGATAAAGGGAGTATTGATGGTGCTGCCCGTGAAGTGAGCATTTGCTATCACTCGTTTCAAAGCACCTTCGAGCTCACGCACATTGGAGCGAATTTTCTGCGCCAGGAAGAAAGCAGCATCGTCAGGCAAATTGACCCGCGCTTCCTGCGCCTTCTTCATCAGGATGGCCACGCGGGTCTCAAGCTCCGGTGGTTCGATTGCAACGGTCAGTCCCCAGCCGAAGCGTGACTTGAGCCGTTCTTCAACGCCGTGAATTTCCTTCGGATAGCGGTCACTGGTCAGAATCATCTGCTGACCACCCTCAAGAAGGGCATTGAAGGTATGGAAGAACTCTTCCTGGGAACGCTCTTTGCCGGCAAAGAACTGAATATCATCGATCAGCAGGGCATCAACGGACCGGTAGTACCGCTTGAAGTCATTGATTGCGTTCAGCTGCAGTGCCTTGACCATGTCAGCAACAAAGCGCTCGGAGTGAAGATAGACAATACGCGCATTCGGGTTGCGCTTGAGCATTTCGGTCCCGACCGCATGCATCAAGTGGGTTTTACCCAAACCAACGCCACCATATATAAACAGCGGGTTGTAGGAACCACCCGGATTGTCTGCAACCTGCTGTGCAGCCGCCAGGGCCAACTGGTTGGACTTGCCCTGCACAAACGATTCGAAGGTGAACATCGGATTAAGGTTGGACTGATGACGCACGCTGCCTTCAACTTCAACGCGACGCCCACCCATTGAGTTCATAACAAGGCCCGAATCGACCGGTTCCTGCTGATCGAAAAAGCCCATCTGGGGAGTGGGCTCATCGCTCCATTCGTCAGCGCCTGCCTGATCGTCGGCCATAACAGCCGGGGATGTCGTCTGCACGGGCGCTGCGGCAGGCGCAGCAACCGCAACGGGCTGGTGCTGTGACGCAACTGGAGCAGCGGGAGGAGAGGGCGCACGCTGAACAGTCTGAGCAGCTTGCGCAGACTGACGACGGCTTCGGGTCGGGGCGGTACGATGCCGGGGTGTAGCCGCCATCGCTGCACTCTGCCCGGAGACATCCAGACGCACCTCGGTGCTCATGTCACCGGTGACTTCCGAAACCGCCTGCTGAATGCGGGCCAGAAACTTGTCCGCAACCCAGTCACGCACGAAACGGTTCGGCGCCAGCAGCAAAAGCTCCTGCGAAGCATCATCCTGAGCCCGCAAGGGCCTGATCCAGGTGTTGAATTGTTGGGCAGGGAACTCCTGCTGGAGACTTCTCAGGCACTGTTCCCAAAGCTCTACCGACATCCGTTTACTCCCAACCGCTCAGGCCTTAGAGTCCCGGGGGATCACAAAAATTCGAAGAGAAACATTCTAGCGCCTAAGGCAGTGGTTATCCACAGTTATACTCGATTTTGTGTAAAAAATGCCGACCATGCGCCAAATCGGTATTTACCCCCACGCCAGCACTAAAACTGGACGCGGCGTGAACAAAAAAAGGGTTAAAAACAGCTTTGCCATGTAGTTATGAACAAAACATCCTATTGTTTTTATAGAAAATAAAGTACTTATATACAGAATTACACAATTTCATCACCAACAGGATACAGTTGCCACGGCCCGCGTCTGTTCCAGACAGTCGTTTAGGCCAGAGCCTGCATCCAGTGATCGATAGCTCGTGCAATTCACACCTCGCCCCAAAAAGTGTTTGCAAGATAACCAGCAATCCCCTAGAATTTCGCGTCTTGATTTTATACCCCGTGGATTATCAGCCACCTCACGTACATCAGTGTAAGTAGGACTGAGGCAATGAAAAGAACATTTCAACCCAGCGTTTTGAAACGCAAACGTAATCACGGTTTCCGTGCTCGCATGGCAACTGCAAATGGCCGCCAGGTTCTGAACCGTCGTCGCGCTAAAGGTCGTAAGCGTCTGTCTGCTTGATTCAGATTCTGAATAAGGTCGCATGACTGAATGACCGATTTCCGATATCCCCGCCGTCTGCGACTGCTGACGAGCGGGGATTTCTCGCGTGTATTTGACCGCGCAGATGTCAAAGTACCGGACCAGCACCTGCTGATTCTGGCCCGCCCCAATGATCTTGGTTATCCCAGGATCGGATTCGTAATCTCGAAGAAAAATGTCCGTCGGGCGGTGAAACGTAACCGCGTTCGGCGTATCATTCGCGAGTCTTTTCGCCTGCATCAGCATGAACTCCCGGCACTGGATATGATTATTCTCGCTCGCAAGGGCCTGGATACTCTTGAAGGCACTGAGTTGAATGCCGTTATCAGGCGTTGTTGGTCGCGTGCCGGCAAGAAAGCGCGAAAGCTCACATAACAAACTGATGGTTCTACCACCATGGATGTACAGCGAGTCATACTGATTGCCGCTCTGGCACTGGTATCCTACCTGATGGTATTGCAGTGGAACGAGGATTACGGTCCCTCCCACCAGCCTGAACAACAGGTCACCAGCTCCTCCGCCTATTCCACTGACCCGGCATCAGCCGTTTCAGAACTGCCACAGGCATCCGATGCTGCGGCAAGTGCGGATATTCCCCAGACCGGAACAGCTGCAGAGGGTGCCGTCCAAGCATCTGCCACCAGCCTGATCAAGGTCCGCACTGACGTGCTGGAACTGCTGATCGACCCACGCGGTGGCGACATCATTCAGGCCGCTCTGCCACAACATCAGGGGGCACTGAATTCAACTCAGCCCTTTGTCCTGCTGGAGCAGAATGCCAACCGTACATATGTCGCTCAAAGCGGCTTGATCGGGCCCGACGGGCCTGATGCCAATGTCACGGGCAGGCCGCTTTACACCAGCGCTCAGACTGAATACACACTGGAAAACGATACCCTCACCGTGGATCTTGGCCTCACCACCGACAAGGGTGTTGAAGTGACCAAACGCTTCACCTTTTTCCAAGGTGAATACCGGGTTGGAATGGAATACCTGATCAAGAACCCGACAGAAGCACCTTTCCAGGGTGTGCTCTTCGGCCAGATCAAGCGTGATGGCTCGAGTGACCCCTCACAGCAGAACAGCATGGGCATGCAGTCCTATCTGGGCGCTGTTTTCTCCACCGCCACAAACAACTACCAGAAAGTTGATTTCGGCGATATGGATGATGAGCGGTTCAATGTCTCCAGCCCTGACGGCTGGGTCGCCATGGTTCAGCACTATTTCCTCAGCGCATGGATACCGGAACCGGGCACCGAATACACCTACCAGTCCCGCAAGCTTAACGGCAATTACATTGCAGGATTCCTGTCGCCCACCTTTACAGTGTCCCCAGGACAGTCTGAAACCGTCAGCGCCACTTTCTATGCCGGCCCCAAGGATGTTGACCAGCTCAAGCTGATTGCTCCTGACCTGGACCTGACCATCGACTACGGCTGGCTGTGGTGGATTGCCTCCCCACTGTACATGCTGCTGAAGTGGATTCACTCACTGGTTGGCAACTGGGGCCTTGCGATCATCGGCATCACCATCATCGTCAAGGCTGCGCTGTTCCACCTGAACGCCAAGGCGTTCCGCTCGATGGCGAAAATGCGCAAGTTCGGCCCTGAAATGGCGCGCCTGAAAGAACTCTATGGCGACGATCGTCAGAAGATGTCTCAGGAAATGATGAAGCTGTACCAGAAAGAGAAGATCAATCCGCTGGGAGGCTGCCTGCCGATTCTGGTTCAGATGCCGATCTTCATCGCTCTGTACTGGGTACTGATGGAGTCCGTCGAACTGCGTCATGCGCCTTTCTACGGATACATTCAGGACCTGTCGCAGATGGACCCGTACTTCATTCTGCCGATTCTGATGGGCATCACCATGTTCATTCAGCAGATGCTGAACCCGACACCGCCAGACCCCATGCAGGCGAAGCTGATGAAGATGCTGCCAGTGATCTTCACCTTCTTCTTCCTCTGGTTCCCGGCAGGTCTGGTTCTGTACTGGCTGGTGAACAACATTCTGTCGATTGCCCAGCAGTGGGTCATCAACAAACAGATCGAAGCAGGCAATGCTGCCAAAGACTAAAGGCATGCTCTGCAGGTAAAATGAAAAGGCTCCCACGGGAGCCTTTTTCGTTGTGTTAAGGAGACCACCATGCTCAGCAGTGCGCAGGACACCATCGCAGCCCAGGCAACGCCCCCCGGCCGAGGCGGTGTTGGGATTATCAGACTGTCCGGGCCCGATGCGCTTGCCATCGCTCAACAGCTGCTGGGCTTTACACCAAAACCCCGTTACGCCCACTACACTCCGTTTCTGGATGAACAGGGCGAACAGCTGGACCAGGGCATTGCACTCTACTTTCCCAATCCTCACTCCTTCACTGGTGAAGATGTGGTCGAACTGCAGGGGCATGGCGGCCCGGTCATCATTGACCTTCTGCTGCAACGGGTGATCGCACTGGGCGCACGACTGGCACGCCCCGGAGAGTTTTCCGAGCGCGCTTTCCTCAACGACAAGCTGGACCTGGCCCAGGCAGAAGCCATTGCGGATCTGATCGACAGCTCGTCAGAGCAGGCCGCACGTTGCGCACTGCGCTCACTGCAGGGCGCATTTTCCGAGCGTGTGCATGCACTGGTGGAATCCCTGATTCAGCTACGCATCTATGTGGAAGCCGCCATCGACTTCCCAGAAGAAGAGATCGACTTTCTTGCAGATGGCAAGGTGCAGTCAGACCTGGCACTGATCCTCAAAAATCTGCAGCAGGTGCGTCAGGAAGCACGCCAGGGCAGTCTGTTGCGCGAAGGCATGAATGTGGTCATTGCAGGGCGCCCCAATGCCGGCAAATCCAGCTTGCTCAACGCACTGGCAGGGCGAGACACCGCCATTGTCACCGACATAGAAGGTACAACACGCGATGTGCTGCGCGAGCATATCCATATTGATGGCATGCCGCTGCATATCATCGATACCGCCGGGCTTCGCGACGCCCCTGATGCTGTCGAGCGCATCGGTATTGACCGCGCCTGGGAAGAGATCCGCCGCGCCGACCGCATTCTGATGATGGTCGACAGCAGCCATTCAGCGACCACTGATCCCTCTCAGTTATGGCCCGAACTGGCCGATCACCTTGACGACTTCAGCCATGTCACCCTGATTCGCAACAAAGCCGACCTGACCGGCGAACCGGTTGGCATGCGTCAGGAAGGTGAATACAGCCTGATTTCTCTAAGTGCCAAACAGGGGCTGGGAATTGATCTGCTGCGCGAGCATCTAAAGCAGGTAATGGGTTTCAATGCCACAACGGAAGGCGGATTCATGGCACGTCGCCGTCATGTCGATGCACTGGAACGCACTCGTCAGCTGCTTGAAACCGGGGCCGAACAGCTCGAAGCGCACGGAGCCGGCGAGCTGCTGGCCGAAGATTTGCGCCAGGCACAACAAGTACTCAGCGAGATAACCGGTGAGTTCAGCTCGGATGATCTGCTCGGCAGAATCTTCAGCTCATTCTGTATCGGTAAGTAAGATCAATTTTTATCAAAATCAACATTGAACCTGTAGATTTCTTGGTTATCATGTACACGCTTTTATAAAGAAGGATTCGAGCCATGGATACGGCGCCAAATCTGATGTGGATGGCACTAGCCCTCACCTTCATCACCACGGCCCTCTTATCGTTATTGATTGTCAAATATGGCAAGTCACTGCTTTCAATCTACAACGTCAAAGTAGTAGGGCATGTAGACTCGCAACTTAAGCAAAACTTCGTTTCCACCTCACCGACCCAACTTCTTGCCGCCACAGCTTTGAGTTGCATCCTGTGTGTTGCGGCAGGCTTCTTCCTGTTTGGTTTCTTCGGCGTTGTGCCGGGGCTGATTGCTGGCCTGTCCACCCCCTGGATCTACCACTGGCTCGTCAAACGAAAGCGCCGAGAAGCGTTCGTCTACCAACTTCCAGATGCTCTTTCTTCACTATCAACATCCATGAAAGGCGGAGGCAGCCTGAGCAAAGGGCTCGAGATGCTTGCCATCAGGCAGCCCAGCCCCCTCTGCCAGGAGTTTTCATTGCTGGTCGCGGAAAACAGAGTGGGAAAAGATGTGGAAGAGTCTCTGAAAGACATGAAAGAGCGTCTTAAATGCCCAGAGCTCGAGCTTCTGAATATAGCCATATCCGTCTCTCGTAACGTTGGCGGTAACTTGGCGGATACACTTGAAATTCTGGCAGACACTCTGAGAGAAAAAGCACAGGTCGAGGGCAAAATCGCGGCCCTGACAGCAACGGGCAAGGCACAAGGTTGGGTGATCAGCCTGCTGCCATTCGGTGTAGGGTTGGCTCTCTACTATCAAGAACCCGAGAAAATGTCTGCTCTATTCAACGAGCCTTGGGGCTGGCTGATGCTGGCAGTCATGTCAGCCATGATGGTATTGGCTGTCTGGTTAATCTATAAAATAGTTAATATCGATGTCTGAATCACTGCTTTACATATCCCTGGCGGCAATAGTCACCGCTGTAGTGCTGATCTCGCTGGTACCATTGGTGATTTTGAAAGCTGCCAAAGACCCTGATATCGAACTGATGTCGTCCGGCAGTGATAGCCTCGGCTTTTTTCTGAAGGCGCTGCGTCCACTACTTCGCGCCTACTCAAACGTTTTCTCGAAGAAAACAAAACCAGAAACCCTCGATATAATACGATTAAAACTTCTTCGGGCTGATTTGCTGTTCTCTCTAACTCCGAACGAATTCATCGCGCTACGACGGCTTTCATTGGCCCTCACCACAGGCTTCGGCTACCTGATCATTCAGATACTTGATATGCATGATGCCCCCAAAATAGTGGCAATATTGGGTGGAATGGCCGTTTTGGGCCATATCTACCCGGACATCTGGTTAAACGACACAATCAAGCAACGCAGAAATCAGATAGAGAAGGCATTTCCATTCCTGCTGGACTTGCTGGTTCTGATGATGAGAGCGGGGCTTCCCTTCGCGGGGGCAATCCAGCAAGGCATCAACAAAATCCCCGAAGGGCCTCTAAAAAGAGAATTTGTTCGATACCAGCGTGATATCCGTACTGGGCTGGCGAGGGCTCAAGCACTGGAAAACCTTTCAACCCGCATCGATATCCCTGCGATTACAAACTTCACCGCTGCCATTATTCAGGCCGAAGAAACCGGCGGTAGTATTACAAACATGTTGGCCACCCAAGCAAAGCAGCGAAGAAAGGAGCGCTTTCTGCGTGCCGAGAAAAAGGCTAATGAAGCACCCGTAAAAATGTTGCTCCCGCTTGTTGGACTGCTGTTCCCGATCACATTTATGATTATCAGCGTCCCTATCATTGTCCAGTTCTTGGATTCTGGGCTTGTAGAAAAGCTGTTGAAATGACGAGTGTGGCAGAGTTGCAGTTTGAATGGATGGATACTTTTTCAAAGCGCCTTACTGGGGCTCTTACACGCCCGATTGACAAAACACGTACGATATTAGTTTTTTCACCTGGTGGCTCCATACATACTTTTTTCATGCAATATGACTTACATATATTTTTCCTGGATGCCGAATACAAGATTATAAAAGGCTACCCGGACGTGAAGCCATGGCGTGTAGTTAAAGCACCGCAGGGTACTCACTACGTGGCCGAATCGGCTGCAAGTATTCCATATATGACTGTTCTGTCGAAACTCACTTATCTTATGGCCGTAAAATGAAGCTTTTTTGCACCTTTCTACTGAGTTTGACACTGCTCGGTTGCGCTTTCCAACCTTCGGGCACACCCGAAAAAGCGGATAATGTTCCACCTAAGGAGTTGTGGAAATCCGCTGATAACGCTTACAGAAATCAAGACTGGCAACTCAGCTATAGTCTGTACAGCCAGATATCTGATCAATTAACGGATGCTGACATCGAATTCAGAAAAGGAGTTTCCGCCTTCCGGCTTGGTCGTATTAAAGCTGCTGAGCAAGCTTTCGAGAGCGCTATTGAAATTCAGCCCTCTCATAAAAAAGCATTGTTCAATTTGGCAATAATCAACATATCCAGAGGTTATGCTTTTTTGAACGAATATAATGAAAGCTTACCGATTCAAGAACGCCCTGAAGAAATTGTCGATATTCTTAAAGCACTAGAACGTTTCAGTACACAGTAAAAGACGTGATAAGATTAAAGCCTGTAGTATACCCTGTAATTATTAGTGCAGTTTCATCAATAATAATACCAGGCATTATTTTTTATAAAATAATAGACCAGTATTTACCAATCTATTTAGCATTAGTCATAACACACTTCTTCTATACGTTTTCAATTATATGTATAGCATCTGTAAAAACACGAAACATCTTAGTAAACCTTCTAATCATGACAGGGCTTTTTAGTTTAGCCGACATCCTGTTATCAGCTTTGAGCATTCCTGTTTCATATACGTTCTTCATCAACGAATACCCACTTTTCGATAGACTTTTACCATATGTAGGATCAGAGATAGCATTTGGGTTAATTCTGGGATTGTTTGTAATTATTTCCAGGTTTTCGCTTGCCATTGCTGTCTTCTTATCGCTAATTGCCTGGTTAATACCGAATCCGCCAGCTAATACACCATCACCGTCGACCGGCTTGAATATTGCCATTATTCAAACCGTACTGCCTCAACATGTCACCAGCTACCCGGGGATTTCCGACGGGCTCCATTACTGGAAGACCCACATGATCCGCGCCCTTCGGGAAGCAAACCAGCAAAAAGTGGATGTAGCAATTTTGCCTGAATCTTCCATGCCCAGTTTCCACTCCACTGCGACACCTGTCGTTCAGGAAATACTGAACGCACGCCATTCATACCCACTCATTGCACACCATTATGTAGATACAGAAACGAATGGTATTTCAAGCCAAGTAAGATTCTGGGATCAATACAACCATGTTCAAGCTATCCACGAAAAACGAAAACCATTGCCCATCGCTGAAAAACTGATTATCCCCGGAGAGCAGGCCAGCTTCAGTCTCAAAGGTTTTACTTTGGCATCGTTTATCTGCTCAGAAAGCCTGGATGTATACAATGCGCGCTTCCGTCTATCGACAAGCGATATAGGAATAGTACTAACCAATGAAGCTGAAATAGCAGATACATATCTTCCAGAGTTACACCTGATATCAGACAAGATTCGTGCACGCGAAATGGGAACGCCAATATTAAGAGCTGGCAATATCCGCTTATCAACTTATATTGATGCAAAAGGAAGAGAAGTCGTTACGGCAAAGGACTCAAGCTGGCAAAACCTGTATGTGACAGTGACATCAAATAGTGACACCTTATACTCTTCAACTTTTGTCGCACAACACATACTAATTTTAATGACTCTCCCCATCCTGCTTATAAGAAAAGAAAAAATTCACATTACTTCCCCCCCTGTCGGTATTTACATCCTGATTATGATCTGTATGATTTACGCTCAAATTGCTTATGGATATGAGCACGTCTCGTCAGAACCACTCAAAGCGGAAACACCGTTTTACATTGATGGTTTCTTTCCGGCACGCCAACTCGGCATCAGTGACGCGACGAACATGGAGCAGTTCAGCACATATGTTGATTCCTCTCATATACCAGTTAAAGACATACCGCCTTCTCGTGGAGTGGGAATTATCAATACCATCCATGGGGAAATGTACATCACGGAGCGCCGTGGGGATCGTATTACCACACTAAGTGAAAGGGGGTTTTTAACACTTAAAAGTGCAGACCTTGAGCAAATATCGCTAAGCAAAGTGTTGTGGTACACCTATAAATCTGAAAATTAGTTGACGGAGGTCAAATGAAACGGATATCTGCCACGAATCCTATGGCCAAAAAACAGCGCGGCCAAGGCATGTCTGAATACATCATCATTACTGCATTGATTGCGGTTGCTGCAATCGGTGTATTTGCGGCTTTTGGTGACGTTATCGGTAACCAAACAGCGGCCATGGCTCAGGAAATGTCAGGCAACTCGGGCCAGAAGGATGTGGACGCAGCAAAAACCAATGCTGGACAGGCGTCTACCTACGCACAACAGAAGGATAATCTCTCCACTTACAATGGCCAGAACAACCAGTAATCGTTATTGCTGGCTGATTGTTCGCTAAGAGAGACAATATGAAACGTGTAAAGGGGCAAATACTGCCCCTTATCCTGTTTGCAATTGCCATCGGTGGCGTAATGCTGGTGATCATGTTTAACGTGACGCAAAAAGTCACTGACAAGACCATCTCCAGCAATGCTGCCGATGCTGCTGCATACAGTGGAGGGGTGTGGGCCGCGCGCCAGCTCAACTATATGGCTTATACCAACCGCGCAATGGTTGCCAACCACGTTGCGGCGGGGCACATGATTGCCTATGTCAGCTGGACACGCTACGTGGAAAGTACCACGTCCAATATCAACCAGATTGCGCGCTTTATCCCCTATTTGAATGCTGTTGTGGCAGCACTTGAAGAATATTCTACCGTTGTCAGAGAAGCTGCCGAATACACAGCCGAAATAATGATACCGGCCATTGATACCGTTAACCTTCTTTATGCCACATCCCAGTATCAAGCACAGCTGGACCTCAACCCTACACAGGTCGAGTCAATCATGCGCACCGTGGTGGAGGCACACGACCCCATCCTGCGGTTCAACAACACATCAGACCTGAACGGCAGTAGTGGTAACTCATACAAGCCCGTGATCGATGCTGCCATCACAGTTTATCGAGCAAAATTGCTTGGTGCAGTAGAGATATTGTCACCAGGAGATGACGACAACGAAATGTCCAACCTGGTGGAGCTTAGTTACGCTGGCTCAACCCGCTGGCTGAATAACAGGAAATGGCAGGAAACCCTCGTACCTGGCTTCTTCAAGCTTAAGAAAGAAGGCTCTACCCATCATGAACTGGACACAGACCTTGGATACTGGCAAGCCGATGACGCACTCAAGTTCGGCCAATGGACTCCCAAGGGCTGGAGCTGGAGCACCCTTGGTTGGGGCAGGGCAGACACTGACGAGTTTTACGAAGACTATCAGGGCATACACTCTTACGCGCGTAAGCGATCCGATCCGGATGAAGAGCTTTATATCGACCTGGTGACCTTGGCTACCAAGTTTGACAACGAAACCGTGCCCCGCACCGTGATGGATATCGACAGTAAAGGCACCGTAATCAGCGGCTACAGCAAGGCCCGACTCTACTTTGAGAAACCCGCCACCGGCTTTGCCAACGACACGCCACAGTATTCAAACTTCTACAATCCATTTTGGAAGGTAAAGCTGGTAGAACCATGGCTATGATCCGCAGTTTAACGTTTTGTTTGGCCCTGGCCAGTGCTTCAGTCATGGCGTCAGGCTCGTGCCCGGACGGCACAGTCGAGGCTGTAGAGCTGATCACCCAACATGAGACAACCCTGCTTCCGGGCTCCAAAGGACTCAATATTCGCGGCGAGGGCCGAGGTCAGGTTAAACACTATTTCAGCGTTGGCGGCGAAGAATATATACACGAAGACAGCGAGCGTCGTATCCCTACCGGTATTTTGGAAACGGGCGGGTTTGCCTATCGATGGGCCCCATTCGAAAAAGAGACCTGGCAGGTAGATGGCTACATCTATCGCTCTTCCAAAGGTGATAAACGGGACTACAACAAGCGAAGCCAAACAGCGCCTCGCGATCATAACCCCGCGGTAGCAATCGAAGAAATATCCGCCAAGACAGACAACACCGATGTATTTGCAGGCCACCGGTGCCGAGTATCAACGAAAACGATTGCGTCAGGGGCAACCGTATCCAGCTGTAGCTTAAGAATTTATGGTCGCAACACACCCATAGACTGGCAAGTTGTGCATGAGGGCGGATCAAAACAGACAAAACAGACGCTGTCACTGACCCAGAAATGTGTCGACACAACTGTATTTGAGATCCCCGAGCGCAACTGGCAGTGATGAAATCAGGGGCCATACACATGAGGAAAAATGAAACAGGCGCAGCCACTGTCGAACTCATCATAGGCTGCTTGGCGGCCATACCTTTATTCTTTGGTATCTCGCTACTCGGGAAGTACGCCGATATGCGCCACAAAACTGTCGAGGCGGCTCGCTATGTCGCCTGGGAGGATGTCATATGGCAAGGCGCAAAACAGCAAAGTGACTACCAGATTGAAGCGACCGATCGACTGATGGGGCACCGAAGCGCTTCTGTTGTCGATCGCAGTGTGCTGGACCAGCAGGGCGTATCTGAAGATCCTCTGTGGCGAGACCAGTCAACCCGAACACTGATGGTCAGCGATGGCAGTACGGTTCGCGTGAACGTCAGCCAGGAAGACAATATCGGGACAACCTCGCACCGGGCCGCTACCAGGCAGATAGCATCTCAAGCCGGTTTAGACACCAACACCGTCACGCGCTATCAAGTGTCACTGCCTTCCACCAACCGACTGCGCATTCCAAAACCGGGCCAAGCCACGACGCTTTCCAGTTTTTTTGATCCCGATCATTACCTCTCTCCGAGCGTCATGAATTTTCAAGCATCCTCGGCAATTTTAACCGACACATGGCAGGCCGATAACCTGTCGAGCTATAAACAGCGTATTCGCCGTCTGACACTGGAAGATGAACTTGACCTGGCCGTTGCACTGGGAACCCAAACATTTGGCTATTTCCCCCTGTTCAAGGAAGGATTAGACGGCGCAAATCCTGATATTGTGGCCGCTCCCGAGGCTATTCTTCAGGAGTACATACCATGAAGTGGTTGTTACTTCTTGCCTTGGCTTTACCCCCCCTTTATGCGACGGCACTGGAGCTTGATTCACCCAAGGCTCCTGCTGGCTTGCAAATGTTCTGGATCGCTGAATACATGGAATTCAACGATATTCCAATGAGTATCCGAAGCTTTAAGACAAGGGAACAAGCCAGCTCAGTCATTCCACGACTCAAAGAACACCTCGAAAACATCGGCTCAACAGTCCAAGTCACCCAAGACAACGAAGGTTGGACAACGCTGGCAACAGCCGATGAGAACCGGTTTTACAGCATTCGACTCACAAGCGGACAGACAGAAACCGAAGGCGTATACACGGTTTCCGCAAGAAGCCCTGCCAAAGAGAGCGAAACACGCTTGCCCCTGGGCTTCATCCGCATCGAAAAACAGGTTTTTTTTGATGGCCCCTCTGTTCAGGAATTTACCGTACTTGGCACTCAATCGGGTCAATCTGAAGCACTGGCAGTCGTTGAGCGCATGATGACAAACGACGGCTGGAGCACCACGCGAAATTATCGCTCCACACGCTACTTTTCTCGGCAGGAAGGGCAAGAACATGCACATGCCACAGCCCAACCGGGCGAGAAGGGCATGGGAACTCTCATTCTAATCAGTAAAGAGCTCACTAAATGAAACCTCGAAAATATGCCTCTGGCAGCAGCCTGGTGGAATATCTCGTGATAGCCAGCGTATTAGCCGGTTTGTTTTTTGGTTTGCCCGCCATCCGGAACATGCTTGAACAGCATCACGACCAGGCAGTGGAAACGCTATCCATCCCCAACTGACCATAATCTCAGGAAGTAATTATGAAGGGACGCTTGATTACCATTGCACTCATACTGTTCTCCATTTTGGCGGCCAGTGCGGCGGTGTACCTCTCAAATCAATACATCCAGAACACCCTCCAGGCCAAAGAAGCCGCAATTGACAAACAGTACGAGCCGATAGAGGTGGTGGTCGCCAACTTCGATCTTCGCCCTGGTGATGTCGTTTCTCCACGTACCGTTTCATTGCGCAAGGTACCGTCCGGATTTGTTCATGGCAGTGCCATTCGCAAAGCAGATTTCAGTGCAGTAAGCGGCTTTGCATTATCTGAGCCCCTTGGCAAGGGTGAAACGTTGCTGCGCTCACATATGTCTCAACGCAAGGGAGGAAAGTTTGCCGCCTTGATCGATGAAGGCAGACGCGCCGTGACACTCAACATTGACAACCTGTCATCCGCCGCGGGCATGCTTTCGCCCAATGACGAAGTGGATATCCTTTTGACAACCCAGGACAAGGATAAAAAGGAGCTGATGACAACACTGTTGCTGGACAACATCCGTGTTTTGGCAACAGGAGTGGAAACCTCCGAAAACCCTGCAGGCCAGGTGATCCAATACAACACCGTCACACTTGATCTGTCTCCTGCAGAATCATCCACGGTCACTCACGCTCGCAAAATAGGCGACATATCCTTCGTACTCAGAGGCGCCGAAGAACGCGGCCCCGGCTATGAGGGCGTGGTGTCCAAAACAACCATTCTCGGCAACAACCAGACAGTATCGACTTCAAGCATTGAAATCATTATCGGGGGTTAAGGAAAACCGTATGCAGACTCTTCTGAACATTTACCGTGTGCTTGTTTCATGTTGTCTCATCGCAATATCACCTGGCTTGTTGGCTGTTGAGAACACACAACCACCCACCCAGCAACTCACGGTGGGCGAGACCTATATCATCCCCGCCAAATCCTTGAAGCGTGTCGCTGTGGGCAACGGCGATATTCTTCAGGTTGAAGCGCTTGAAGAAGTGGGCGAAGTGCTTGTTATCGCTAAAGAGCCCGGTATCTCAGATGTGATTATTTGGGATCTGAATGGTAAAAAGAAGCGCGTTCTTATCAACGTAAAAGGCTACGTTGATGGCCCTACTGAAAAGGTGGTCAACGCTCTTTTCTCCGATATCGATGGCATCGAAATACGAAAAATTGACAACAGTTTTGTCATTGAAGGTACCGCTTCAACCGTACGCGAGCATGAGCGTATTCAGGCAATAGCCGAGGCCTACTCCAATATATACTCACTCGTTTTTCCACCTGAATTCGAGCACAAGCAAACCGTACTCATCCACGCCCAGTTCCTTGAAGTTAACCGTAACGCACTGGAAGAGATCGGTATCAACTGGTCAGACGCCATCAATGGGCCGGTTTTTTCATTCCTGGACGACTACTCAACAAACAACTACTTCCGCGGAACCGGCTTACCGGGTAACGCGATTCTGAACCCCGCTCTTTCTGACCTGCCCAACGCCATCTCCGGCTCACAACAATACTTTGGCTGGTCGACTTCGCTGACGTCCGCCATCAACCTGTTGAAAACCAATGGTGACGCCAAATTACTGGCAGAGCCAACGCTCTCCTGCATCAGTGGCGGCAGCGCTGACTTCCTGGCGGGCGGTGAAGTCCCTATCCCTGTTTCAGGTAACGATGGTGAAGTCACTGTCATATTCAAAGAGTTCGGCATCAGCCTTAACATTCAACCACTTGTGGATGAGTCCGGTTATATCCAAACAGAAGTCGCGATAGAAGTCAGCGCGGTGGATGAGAGCGTCAGTGTTTTAGGTATTCCCGGCTTCGCCTCACGCAAGGCCTCCACCGAAATGCATGCGGAAAGCGGCCAAACCATCGTACTGGCCGGGCTGTTCAGCCAAGAAGGCTCAAAGTCTGTCGATAAGGTTCCTGGTCTTGGTGACCTGCCCATCGTGGGAGAACTGTTCAAGTCCCGTGCGTTCCGTAATAACGAATCCGAACTCATTGTGCTGGTCACACCGCGCATCGTTGATAACCAGGCCGAGAGCGAAAAAGGAATGAAGCTCTTCGAGCGTCTGCAGCAGGAATCAGACGATGCTCTCAAATTCAGCATCATGGATTAAGCAATGTTTACGTTAGAAATAAACTCAGCCTCTGAGTCGCCTCAACGACGGGAACTGGACCCGGGTGTGTACAAGATAGGCCGATCTATCTGGTCTGATATCCGCATCAAGTCGAGTACATTACTCAAGCACCACATGACACTCGCCGTACAGGAAGACGGATTCAAGCTGATCGCGTTCGGTGAATTAGAAGTCAATGGGCGTCCGGCTCAAAGCCTGATTACTCCCAAATCCGGTACCCGTTGCCGCGTGGGAGACGTAGAGCTGGTCTTCATTCACCCCTACAAGACTGCGGAAGAGCTTCTGGACGAGTCTGATAGCCGCTACGAAGAAAGCCGGGCTCAGGTCCAACCGGAAAAGCCCAAAGAGGATAGAGAGATACCGGCGACAATATCGCCTGTAGCCCCTACGGTCAGCCCCAGTGCTCAAGATATAAAAGACTCTCAAGCCTGGATTGCGACCAAGAAGGCACTGCAAAAAGCGATCCTGGAAAAAATGGACCTGTATAAACGTGGCATCATCGACGGATTGAACGATGAAGACTTGCGTGCCGAGGCCACCGATACTGCTCAGTCCATCCTGGCCAGCCAGCATATCGAAGTACCCGCACATCTGAACAAGCGTCTTCTGATTCAGGAAACCGTAGCTGAATCCATTGGTTTGGGGCCGCTTGAACCACTGTTGGCTGACAACACCGTCAGTGAAGTCATGATTAATGGCCCAGACCAGATTTACCTGGAGCGCAATGGCAAAATCGAGCGCTCCTCCACCCGCTTTACCGGCAACAGCTCTCTACTGAGCGTGATTGAGCGCATTGTCTCGCCGTTGGGGCGTCGTATCGATGAAGGATCGCCCATGGTAGATGCCCGTCTAAAGGACGGCTCTCGCGTGAATGCAATTATTCCACCGCTGTCACTGATCGGCCCGGTTGTCACCATCCGAAAATTTTCCGCTGAAAAGTACAACCTGGACAAACTCGTCGGTTTTGGCTCCCTCAGCCCAGAAATGGCGCGCTTCCTGGAAATTTGTGTACGCCATCGCAAAAACATCGTCGTCTGTGGCGGCACTGGCTCAGGTAAAACGACATTCCTTAACGCCCTGTCAGATTGCATTCCCCACTTCGAACGCATCATTACCATCGAAGACGCCGCGGAACTGCAGCTGGCACAGGAACACGTTATTTCACTGGAAAGTCGACCCGCCAACGTAGAAAAAACCGGAGAAGTCACCATCCGCGATCTGGTAAAGAACTCTCTCCGAATGCGCCCTGATCGCATCATCGTTGGCGAGTGTCGCGGAGCTGAAGCCCTCGACATGCTTCAAGCCATGAACACCGGCCACGAAGGCTCCATGACCACGGCACACTCCAACTCACCACGAGACCTGCTGTCACGGCTTGAAGTCATGGTGCTGATGAGTGGCATGGACTTGCCGGTTCGCGTCATACGCGAGCAGATCGCCTCGGCGGTAGACATTATCGTGCATCAGTCCCGCTTTTCAGACGGACGCCGTCGCGTCACATCCATCGTGGAAGTCGATGGCATGGAAGAAGATGTCGTACTGATGCAAAAGCTGTTCGAGTTCCGCCAAAGCAGTATTGATGCAGACGGTCGCCTTCATGGCGAATTCAAAAGTTTGGGTATTGCTCCACGTTTTTATACCGAGCTTCAAGAGGCCGGTGTCGAACTGGACCGCTCAATATTCATGTCCACAGCCAACGAAACCAGCACCTGCTGAGAGCCACCAGATTCAGGGATGAAACCATATGGGCAACATGATCAGGACGCTTACACACCGTATCCGTGAACGCGGGGCCGCCGCCGTTGAATCGCTGATCGCGCTGCCCATTGTCATCATACTGATGATGGGCGCAGCCGAGTGGGCCCGCGTCTACGAAGCCAAGACAACTCTCGACCATGCTGCCGTTCAGGGTGCTCGGGCCGGTGCCGTCGATCACGCCCAACCGTCTGCCATCCAACAGGGCATTGCACGGGGCATGTTACCCTTCTACGCCCCGCGGTCCGGTAACCTTATCCAGACACAGGCTGAACTGGTCGCCACACTCGGCACTCAGTCGCGCCTGCGTATTCTCAACCCCACGCCAGAAACCTTCGACGACTTCGGCCTGACCGAAAACGGCCGTCGCGTACTGCCCAACAGTGACCTGAAAAACCGCAGTACCGCTATCGGCGCCAGCAGTGGTCTGAATATCCAGGATGCCAACCTGCTCAAGGTGGAGACCACTTGGGGCGTCGAGCTGCGCATGCCGTTCATCCGCCAGGTGATCAGCTTTATCGGCCAGGGCACAACCACACCCGGCAGCTTTGAACACCAGCTGTACCGCAACGGAATGATCCCGGTCAGTGCCACCACGCTGGTGCGCATGCAGAGCGAGGCCTGGGAGAACAGCCTGATGGTCTCCATTGCTGACCAGGGCACCGAGCGTACACAGGGGGGGCCACAAGAACAGCTGGCCACCGGCGGAACGTCAACCCCCTGGGGCGGCCAAACAGGCTACGACGGCAGCCTGGCCTCCAGTTATGTACCCGATCATCTCGGCAACGGCTCTGACTTTGCGCACCCCGACTGGGCCGATGGCCATGGCCAGGGTGGAACAGGTTCGGATCTTGATACCGGTGACACCGGGGGCAACAGCGATACTCCTCCTTCGGATACCGGCAACGAAGACAGCAACCCACCAGGCACCGATACACCCAAAGGGCCTGAGTGCCAAACCACGTGGGATGATCCCAAGTATCAGGTGGAAGAGTGCGACAGCTGGTATTGCAGGGGCATCGGTGAGACGTTCCATAACCTGGCCCAGGGCGTCAAAGTCGCCATCCACGTTCTCGGTGACTTCATCGAAGGCCTGATTGATGGCCTCGGTGACCAGGTCAAAGATCTGCTGGAGATCCTTGAAGATCCCTCCGTGCTGCTGGACGTCGCCAAGGCTTTCGCCACCGACCCCATCGGCACCATGGAGGAGCTAATCGGATCGGTACTCGACGATGTCGAGACCGTGATGCAGTGCGGTCCCTACGACATCGGCCGCATCCTGGGGCAGCACATCAACCCAGCCGTCGCGCTCAAGGTCGTGGGCAAGCTGGCCAAGCTCAGCGGCAACGACAGCCTCGCCCGGTATGCCGACGATCTGGAGCACGATATCGAGTGTGCCAGTTTCCCGGCCGGTACCCTGATCTGGACGCCCACAGGCCCTGTGCCCATTGAGCAGCTCAGCGTGGGCGACCGGGTTGAGTCTCGCAACACCTCAGGCTTTACTGATGCTGATCAGCCGATTATCCAGGAGCTCAGCCGCACCGCCCCCGGCTACCAGCGCATCGACACCGAGTTCGGCACCCTTACCGCCACCCCGGAGCATCCGTTCTGGGTACAGGGCAAGGGCTGGACAGAAGCCAAGGACCTGGAGTGGGAAGACCCCATCGCTACTCTGGAAGGCGATGTAGTGGCCTATGGCAACACCTACGTTGAAGAACCCACCCAGGTATACAACTTCAGCGTGGCCAACACGCCGAACTACTTTGCCGGTGAGGCGAAGGCCTGGGTGCATAATGCGAATTGCGAGGTGCCTCCTCCTCCCCGCATCACCCATATAGAGAACGTCGGGACCCAAACACTCTCCGATATTGCCGACACTCAAGTCAAAGGGATGGTGGGCGAGGCCAAGATCAACCGTATCTTGCGCGAAGAGCACAAAATGGAGCCCATGGGTAACCAGAACGTGGACTACCTCCGGGTAGAGAGCAAAAACACCTTCCAAGATGAGTTCAACGCCTATAGAGGCAGCCAGGGCATCGACGGTATCTACCGCGGCGACGACGGCAAGATCTATATCGTAGAATCCAAGGCAACCGGTGCTAAATACCCCAAAAACCCCGAAAACTGTAAAGCAGGCGGCCTGTGTATGACCAAAGAAAGCGGGCAGCAGATGAGTAAGGACTGGATCAATGCAGAGCGGTTGCGAAACGCGGGCCTTGACGATGATGAAATTAAAGAAGTACTTCAGGGCCTTGAAAAGGACAATGGAACCGTCGTGCGTCTGTATGGCGGCACCAACGCCGCCGGTAATACAAAATTCTATGAGATCCATGACCAGCCGGGCTCCACATCAAGGGTAAAAGTGGACCCTGCCGGCTCCCCATATCAGTTTTACCGATAAGGAAGGATAGACGATGAGACCGAATCGATTTTTTACTGACCTGGACACCTCTGCCAGTATTCAATGGCTGATTAATAATTCTGAAGAATTGTGCAGTGAGGTCTATATCACCCGGGAGATTGAAGAGTGTAATGGCCGCCAGGAAATACGCGTTTTTAGTTACAGAATGTCATGTTCTCTTTCCATGAACCTGCTGCGAGCGCTCTATCTCCGGGGGGACAGTATTGAGTCTTTGCGCCCTGTTTACCTGCAGGCCCGCGAGCGGTTGCGTCTTCTGGAGGAGAGTATCCATGCCTGCGGGATGGAAAAGGCCAAAATGGATATTATCAATCCGATTGAGGTCGGCATCCTCCTTGCCTTTGGCCATGCTCTGGGTGAAAGCAGGAATGAGATCGGACGTAATACCCGCGCTATGTCAGCTGGCTATGATCTCTTTATCGACCGTCTCCTGAGCATATATGACCCCACACGCCCATTAGCTGATGATATAAATCACAAACCTGTCTACAAAAACCTCTATGCGGTGTTCGATGCGCCACCGGACAAGCGCCCCGGCATGATCGCCCGCTACCTGGATCAGTGGGAAAAACTGCTGCTGAGCAATAAAATCCTGGGGGAGCTATACCCTGTACCTGAACGCCTTCAACGCGAATGGAGAGGCTTCTGGTGTTACCCCGCCGCCGCCGTGGTCGCTGCGCTGAATATCGATGACAGCAGCTTTATCGATCATGAGTTTTACCCCACCGACCTGATGCTCGCCTGCGCCCAATACCGGGGCGAGCCGGTCATCCTGCCGCCACTGCAAGAGCCGGCCTTGCCGGAACCCCCGAAACGCTCGCCGCGACGCAAGGTCGCCCCGTCGATGCTCAAGCCCTGGCAATCACTGTTCGATACACTGACCTCATCGCTGCCCAAAAGTCTGCAGAATACCCTGTGGAACGCTCTGGTTCAGTGGCTGAACGACGAGTGGGAAGAGGAGCAGTTCGATGTCGCCGATCTTCTCTGTGCCCTGTCGACGGCCCAGTGGGAGATGGAGCTGCTGCAGACCTATCGTCGCCTGGTACTGCTGCATGTGGACTGGAAGGATGACGAAAGCGCATTGTCGTTCTGTGCCGATCTGGCCCGTACTCTGGCGATCGAAGAGGCGTTCGAGCCGGACCCGCTAAGCTTCAGCAGTTCCCACCGGGTCTGGGAGGTGCTGTACCGCTTCCACCTATGGCTCA
Source organism: Marinobacterium sp. BA1 (assembly GCF_041155135.1). Lineage (NCBI taxonomy): Bacteria > Pseudomonadati > Pseudomonadota > Gammaproteobacteria > Oceanospirillales > Oceanospirillaceae > Marinobacterium > Marinobacterium sp. BA1. The sequence goes on along the minus strand of NZ_BAAFHC010000001.1, from coordinate 2,982,855 downwards.
ACGAGCGGGGCTTCCGGCTGATCTCGCCAGATACCGGCGACGACAGCTATTACGCGCTGGCGGTCAAAACAAAAGACGCTGATACGCTCATTACAGCACTGGAGCAGACGGGACTGAAGGTGAAGATCTTTGCCGATGATCAGCCATTTTAAGGCAGGGGAGTGACCTGTAAGTAATCGGCCTATGAACCACGAGGAAAACAGATGACCGTACAGAATGTGGGTACCCGCTGGGTTGCCAACCCGGGCAATCATTTTCAAATTTGCATTCCGGAACATTGGAAAGCATCCGGCTACCGGGATAACCCCGGCCTGTTAATCGTCCAGTCCGACGACGATAGCGTCACCCTGACCATCTCCGCCTATGCCCGCAAGCCGGATATGGATGTAGCCCGGTTTGCCGATGTACGGCTTTCTCTGGTAGACGACAACCTGCAACCGGTGAGCGACCGCTGCGAAGAGCAGGGCGTCATCTTCCAGCGTTTCGAGGGACTGGCAGAAGGTGAGCGTGTGCATGCGCACTATGTGATTGCCATCACGGATGTTCCCGGCGGCTACTTTTCATTCTCACTGGTGACCGATGCCGATAACTTCGAGCGTAACCGCGCCTTTTTCCTACAGATGCTCAGAACGGCAGATGCTATCGCTGCCCGCTAGACGAAAAGCAACGGCAACAAGCCTAATCGTCACTCATCCATCACGGCAGTTATGCTGACACCAGTGCTGGCTGTGAACCCCAAATATGGCAATAGGAGGAGGCAAAGTGGACTACTTAGAAATTACGCAAATATCGTCACGGCATAACCTCACCTATACCGAATCGACAAGGGAATGGTTTTTGGGAAATGAAAGGTCTGTGAAAGAGTGGAGAAGGCTTGCTTCTCTTCGCTTTTATCAGGACCCGAACCTGCTGCCGACATCAACCCTGCCTGTCATTCAGATTGAAAACTACAAAGGTTACGGAGCATGGTTTGATGAGCACTATACCCTGCCTGAGGGGCGTTTGCTGGACCTGTTTTCAATAGTGCTTTATGACTTTGTATCGCCCCGCCTCAAGGCATTGCTCGAAGAGGCCGCCGTTGAAGCCTACTTTACAGAGGTAGCAGTGACGATTAAAGGCGAACCCTATCCGGAGCCCTATTACTTGCTGTGCCCCAGAGATATGCTGCCGGTATTCGATGAGGAAAACTCTCTTTTTACGACAGATACAGACACTAGTGGAAAGTTAAAAATAAAGTCGGTTGAACATTATGTACTATTGAATAATGAAATACCGGAAAATCAAAAATTGTTTTATATGTATATAAATGGAAAAAGCAGTCCTTTAATGCTGCGCTCAAACATTGTAGAAAAAATGAAAAATTCAGGTATGACAGGGATAAAGTATACCCCCGTTGATGAAATGCGAAGTATATAACCGCATTGAATCAGCCAGGCTCTACGTCAAGGAGACCCAATGAGACCGAATCGATTTTTCACTGAACTGGACACCTCTGCCAGTATTCAGTGGCTCACCGATAAATCGCAGACTTACTGTAGCGAGGCTTATATTATTCAGCGCATTGAAAAATGCGATGGCCGCCAGGAAATGCGCGTCTACAGTTACGAAAGGTCATGCTCTCTTTCCATGAACCTGCTGCGAGCGCTCTATCTCCGGGGGGACAGTATTGAGTCTTTGCGCCCTGTTTACCTGCAGGCCCGCGAGCGGTTGCGTCTTCTGGAGGAGAGTATCCATGCCTGCGGGATGGAAAAGGCCAAAATGGATATTATCAATCCGATTAAAGTAGGTATGCTTCTGTCAGTTGGCCATGCTCTGGGTGAAAGCAGGGATGAGATCGGACGCAATACCCGCGCCATGTCAGCCGGCTATGATCTCTTTATCGACCGTCTACTGAGCATATATGACCCCACACGCCCATTAGCTGATGATATAAATCACAAACCTGTCTACAAAAACCTCTATGCGGTGTTCGATGCAGCACCGGAAAAACGCCCCAGTATGATCGCCCGCTACCTGGATCAGTGGGAAAAACTGCTGCTGAGTAATAAAATCCTGGGGGAGCTATACCCTGTACCTGAACGCCTTCAACGCGAATGGAGAGGCTTCTGGTGTTACCCCGCCGCCGCCGTGGTTGCAGCGCTGAATATCGATGACAGCAGCTTTATCGATCATGAGTTTTACCCCACCGACCTGATGCTCGCCTGCGCGAAATACCGGGGCGAGCCGGTTATCCTGCAGCCACTGCAAGAGCCGGCCTTGCCGGAGCCACCCAAACGTTCACCCAAGCGCAAGCCCGCGCCCGAGCTGCTTGCCTCCTGGCAGCTGCTGTTCGAACGGATGGCAGCCACTTTGCCCAAAAGCCTGCAAGCCAGTCTGTGGAATGCTCTGGTCGAGTGGCTGAATGAAGAGTGGGAAGAGGAAACCCTTGAGGCCGGCGGTTTTCTCTGCGCCTTTTCCGCTGCGCAGTGGGAGATGGAACTGCTGACCACCTACCGCCGCCTGGCCCTGCTGCACGTGGACTGGAAGGATGACGAAAGCGCCCTGAGCTTTTGCGAGGCGATCGCGCGCACTCTGGGCATTGAGGATGCCTTTTCACCAGACCCGGTTACGCTGAACCGCCCCGAGCGAGTCTGGGAGGTACTCTATACCTTCCATCAGTGGCTGGCGCCGCACGGATATCGCCTGATCGCTCCGCTCACCGGCGAGGACGCCTACTATGCACTGGCGGTCAAAACAAAAGACGCCGATACACTCATTACAGCGCTGGAACAGGCTGGGCTGAAGGTAAAGACCTTTGCCGATGATCAGCCTTTTTAATGCCGTACGGCTTTCACTGGTAGACGACAACCTGCAACCGGTGAGCGACCGCTGCGAAAAGCAACTCCAAAAAGCCTAACCTTCGCTCATCCATCACGGCAAGCTGTGTCACACTCGCTCTTTAATAAACCGGAACAAATACTCCGGGCACCCTCGCACACATTAACAGTGTCCGGAGTCATCACCCAGCGTGTCCAAAACGCCGAACTACTTCGCCGGTGAGGAAAAGGCCTGGGTGCATAATGCAAGCTATCAGATAATAAAAGCAGCAAGCATTTCAGAATTTTTAAGCAAAAATACAGAAGTATACTAAAAAATATATTACATAAAACAAGTACAGTGTTTAAAGAAGAAACCGTTTATCAGATTAAAGGGAAAGAAAATAATCCCTATTTTAAAAATAGGTGATCAGTTTTAATTGGACACTCAGCATTATGATCACATTGAGGTATTTGATAAAAGAGATAAGGTCAAAGCGGTATTGAATTTGGATGAAAATTTGAATTCAAAAAAGACAGATAAAGCAATAAGTGAAGGCCGCAGAATTCCATAGAAAGGATATTTTATGCATGAAGAACTATCAAAGACATTAGATATAATCCTAAATCTTAATAATGCATGCGCAAAAAAATAATCACTCAGGAAGAAATAAATGAGCAGAAAGATAATCTTGAAGATTACAAGATAATGTTTTTTGAAATTGAGAATATCCTGTCAAAAATAGAAAGAGATAACTTAGATTCAGTAGATGCTACTGTTGAAGCACTTGTACAGCTTCATTTGAAATATTCAGACTATATATGGCATATAGACCAAATACACGAATTAGTTAAGAAGATGATAGGCAACTATCGGAATAATTTTAAAAATCAAAATGAGAAATTCAAATCATAGTGATATATAACTAATCCAGCTTGATTTTGAGTATTATTTTGCAATACCCGGTTCAACGTGTGAGTCTCAGGTATGGCAATAGGAGGAGGAAAAGTGGACTACTTAAAAATTACGCAAATATCGTCACGGCATAACCTCACCTATACCGAATCGACAGCAAATTGGTTTTTGGGGAGAGTAGAAAGATCTGTCGATGAGTGGAAAAGTCTTGCTTCTCTTCGCTTTTATCAGGACCCGAACCTGCTGCCGACATCAACCCTGCCTGTCATTCAGATTGAAAACTACAAAGGGGAGGGAGCCTGGTTTGATGAGCACTATACCCTGCCTGAAGGGCGTTTGCTGGATCTGTTTTCAATAGTGCTCTATGACTTTGTGTCGCTCCGCCTCAAGGCATTACTCGAAGAGGCTGCCGTTGAAGCCTACTTTACAGAGGTAGCAGTGACGATTAAAGGCGAACCCTATCCGGAGCCCTATTACTTGCTATGCCCCAGAGATATGTTGCCGGTATTTGATGAGGAAAACTCTCTGTTTACGATTGAGACAGACACTAGTGGAAAGTTGCAAATAGGATCAGTCGAGCACTATGTACTATTGAATGATGAGATACCGGAAAATCAAAAATTGTTTTATATGTATATAAATGGAAAAAGCAATCCTTTAATGCTGCGCTCAGATATTGTAGAAAAAATGAAAAATTCAGGTATGACAGGGATAAATTATACACCCGTTGATGAAATGAGAAGTATATAGCCGCATTGAATCAGCCGGGCTCTACGTCAAGGAGAACCAATGAGACCCAATCGATTTTTTACTGATCTGGACACCTCTGCCAGTATTCAATGGCTGACTGAAGTGTCGCAGAGTAGATGTGGCGAAGACTACTTCATAAAAGATATTAGAAGAGTTTGAATAGTCATGTCATTAGATATTTTGATATATACAGACAAAGAAAATAAGATCATCTCTATGTCTGAGACGCTTCATAAAAGTATTTTTTCATATGATGATTATAAAAATTATAAACAATTGAGAAAAATAAAGGATTATTATTTAGCTAATGCAACTTTCTCCGGAGCCTCCCTTGCAAATTTAATAGCCGATTTTGAAAAAGTGAAAGAGCATGGAAACATGGAATTGAAAGATGAACTTATCATACTTATTGATTATTTAAAGAACAAAAATGTTAAAACTGTGCGTTTTTCTGGAGATTAACGAATCTCTATGCAATCCGTAATACAAAATTCTATGAGATTCATGAGCAGTCAGGCTCCACATCGAAGGTAAAATTAGACCGCACCGGCTCCGAATATCAGTTTTACCAAAAGGAGAGATAGATGAGGCCCAACAGATTTTTTAGCGACCTTGATATCGATACGTCATATAGTGTTCAGTGGTTAATTGATAACTCAGAAGAAGAGTGCAGTGAAGCCTATATTTTGAAATATATCGAAGAGTGCAATGGTAACCAGCAGGTACGGGTTTACAGTTATCAATACTCATGCGGCCACTCCTTGGATCTTCTACGAGCACTCTACCTGCGTGGCGCCACACGGATATCGCCTTATCACGCCACTCACCGGCGAGGACGCCTACTATGCACTGGCGGTCAAAACAAAAGACGCCGATACGCTCATTACAGCACTGGAGCAGGCGGGACTGAAGGTGAAGACCTTTGCCGATGATCAGCCTTTTTAGTGCCGTACAGCTTTCACTGATAGACGACAACCTACAACCGGTGAGCGACCGCTGCGAAAAGCAACTCCAACGAGCCTAACCGTCACTCATCCATCACGGCAGTTATGCTGACACCAGCACTGGCTGTGAACCCCAAGTATGGCAATAGGAGAGTCAAAGTGGACTACTTACAAATTACGCAAATATCGTCACGGCATAACCTCACCTATACCGAATCGACAGCGAAATGGTTTTTGGGGAGAGTAGAAAGATCTGTACGGGAATGGAAAAGACTTGCTTCTCTTCGCTTTTATCAGGACCCGAACCTGCTGCCGACATCAACCCTGCCTGTCATTCAAATTGAAAACTACAAAGGGGAGGGAGCCTGGTTTGATGAGCACTATACCCTGCCTGAAGGGCGTTTGCTCGACCTGTTTAAAGTGGGAATTTACTTATTTGTGTCTCTCCGCCTAAGGGCGTTGTTCGAAGAGGCCGCCGTTGAAGCCTACTTTACAGAGGTGGCGGTGACGATTAAAGGCGAACCCTATCCGGAGCCCTATTACTTGCTGTGCCCCAGAGATATGTTGCCGGTATTTGATGAGGAAAACTCTCTTTTTACGACAGAGACAGACACTAGTGGAAAGTTGCAAATAGGATCAGTCGAGCACTATGTACTATTGAATGATGAGATACCGGAAAATCAAAAGATGTTTTATGTGCATCTAAACGGAGGATTCAGACCTTTAATGCTGCGCTCAGATATTGTAGAAAAAATTAAAAATTCAGGTATGACAGGGATAAAGTATACCCCCGTTGATGAAATGAGAAGTATATAAACACATTGAATCAGCCGGACTCTACGTCAAGGAGACCCAATGAGACCGAATCGATTTTTCACTAACCTGGACACCTCTGCCAGTATTCAATGGCTGACCGACAGCGCAGAAAACATTGCAGTTAAGCCTATAATCGAAGAGTACAATGATAACCAGCAGGTACGGGTTTAAAATCACCTTAATAATTAGCTTCAATCAATTTATGTAATTGAGTTTGAAGATTAATCTATTCATCAGATGGCCTCCTATATAGAAAACACCATTATGAGGCATTTATTAAAATAAAGTGAGGTTTAATTGTTTGTATTAGAGGGTTTAAATATGCTTTCAGAATATGATTTACATATAGAAATAAAAGAAAAACTTGAGCTTCCAATCTATTATAGTGAGAATTTAGATGCTCTTTGGGACTGTCTCACAGGCTGGATTGATCTGCCTGTTGAAGTGGAGTGGAAGGATTTTGATTTAGTTGAAGACTCACTTGGAGATTATGCAAAAAAAGTATTTCAACTATTCCAAGAAGCTGATGGTGTTAGTATAAAAAGATCTTAACCCAACGGCGATTTTTTACTCACTCCCAAAATAACGACCAAGGTTAGAAGGTTAAATAATGAAACTTGACTGGAAAAGACTACTTCATGAGCCGATAGAAAAAAGCATAAGAAGAGGCTCTCTAATAAAGTTGAAAGATGATTCATGGTGTGATGAAGTAGTTATATTCATGATTTGTGAATGGATTGGAGATAACGATTTTCCAATTTCTATTGTAAGAATTTCCGGTAGTAAGGGTGGTATAAATCCTTTCCGTCTAATTCCAGCTACATCACTTCACCCTGGAAGGGGTATTACTGTAGGTTGGCTGATTGAAAACTGGAATGACTGGATCTGGATGGAGTCAGATGTATCAACAGCGATGATATGTCATGGACCCATCTCTTCCGATTTATTTTAAAATAATCTTGAAATACTAAGATATTTTTATAGCTAAAAATAATGCTGAGAAAGTTGAAGGCAGATAGACCCACCTGTAGTACCATCATTGGAGCTTAACTGATGATTCGTAATATTGTTAAAGAGTGGGTTCTTTTTAGGGATGCTAAAAAGAACTATGACATGAACCACTTCGATTATTTATTCGAAGGGGATTTAACAGAGCATGATTATGATTTCATACTTGAAAAAATGAATTTAAGTGATAGAACAAAATCAAGACTTATTGAGGTCAAATCATTTTCAGAAAAGATCACTCCCCCAGATGAAATCATTGAAGAAGAAATATTTTTTGATATAAAAGAAAAAATAAAAATATTGAGGGAGAATGATTTTATTGAACTGGCTAATTAAATTGAAAATATAAAGGAAGTTGAATTTTGCAATCAAGATCAGCTCTTAAAGATAAAGAGGCAAGATTCGCTACAAAGCGAAATTAATGTATGTTTAAACGATATATTTATAGATAACTTAAAATATAAAGAAAAGATATACTACTCTATAAATGAAGCAGTTTATCATATTCACTATGATTACAATATAAACTGGTACGTACTGAATGATATCTGTAATATTGAATTTAATATGGAGCACTATATAAATATTTTCAGTCGAGGTTATGAGTATTCGTGTAGCGAAGATAAGATATTTTATTCATTGAGACAGGATTAAATGCCATTGTATGATATTTGAATTTTTCATAGACCACGGTTGGAAGCATTGAGCTAGATGAACAGTGACAGTATTTATCTGACACCCACATAAAAAATGGCGCAAGATAGAAACACTTGGGCAAAGTGTAACGCTAATTATCTCAACCAGTCATTGTTGAAATCAAATTACAGGGGTAACAATTAAGCTCACCGCTGGACGACACAAAAAATTCCATTCAGAATTACTCTTTTAATCGATATGCTCAGGGCTGCGCAAGCCACCTGATGGACTTCTCAACTTCAAAAGGATGTGTACATGAAAATGCCTAAGTTACTCCTTTCTCTCGTTTGTGCACTTGCACTAAGCGGCTGCATTGATGTCAGCCTGGATTTCGATCTGAAATCGGAACAACTCGACATTCGTACTCTGCAGGGTGCTGATACAGGAAAGCCAGGCCCCAACCCAAATAAAAATTGTGAGCAACAGGGCGGTTCACTCACTTCTCATGCAGACGGAAGCACTGTTTGCCATCACGTCACTCAATTTTCAATTGACACATGGTTGCAAGAGGGAAAAGTCAGTTTTATCGATATCGGCAGTACAGAAAAATCCAAACCTATGCCGATTGATGTAGAAACCGAAGATGAAGGTGTTATCAAACTCACACTTGACGTCAACACTTTCATTTCCGAGTTCAATGAGGACATGTTCCCACCAGATATGCCTGCTGAAATGCAACAGGCCATGATCAAAAGTCTTAAAGAAGAAGTTGGTAGTGAGGGTTTTCATATCGCCTTCACTGGCGAACAGGTAAAGGATACCAACGGTTCTTTGTCCAATAACGGCAAAACTGTCACCTTTAATATTCCGATGCTCGATATAATAGACCCCGCCAACAAGCAGTCTCCAGACACCTATACTGCGGTTATTCGGGTTGATGAAATGCCTGAAAAATTATTGGCCCCTGTCACGTTCAGCGACTCGGAAGTTCGTAATTTCATTTCTTCAGAACTAGACGGTAAACTTCCAGTGGGATGGCAAGCCGTTGTTGTTACGGCTGAAATAGCCGAAAACAAAGTATCAATGGTCAGTGACTATATTATTAATGATACTGCTCATAGATTTATGCTACCTGACAGCACCGCTTCAGAAAATGCACTGCTCAAGTTACATAATCAGATGTCTGAAGATGGGCTGGGTTGGCGCAAAGCGAAGCTGACATTAAAGCCGGAAGGCAGCTTGCGAATCGAACCTTTGGATTGAAAAATTAAAACGGTCATATTGACTTATTGACCCTACTGAGGCTACTCAGTAGGGTACTATCCGCTATTCAGGATGAACGCCTCCGTTTTATAACGACTGATAATCAGGAAGAATTAATCATGTCCAGAAACCGTCTGAACCTTTTAGCTTTAGTAACCTTATTCATACATTTTTTTATCGCGGTGCCATCACAGGCCGAAGAGCAGCGGGCCAAACGCCCCTTTGCCGTGACAGATGTACCCGAAGCAGGCCTTCAAATATTTGTACCCGCGCGACCACAATGGAACTGGGAAACTCAACGCCGCCGTGATACCCATGCGATAATACTCAGTACACCTGAGGACTATTATCCACCCACAAGTATTGATATTGTCAGTGTGCCTGATATCACGATCAAAAAGGAACTTTTACCTTTGATTGCACTGAAATCTTTGGCAACTGTACGCAAGAGCGCAAGTGCCATGAATCCTGAAGTCATGCGAAAAATGGAAAAAGTAACCTATGGCGACATCGTAGGTTATGAAGAGCTTCTGTCTTTGAGATCTGAAGGGGTGGATTACGAAGCGCTCAGTTTTGCCGGTATGATGCCTTCAGGACGCTCCGTAGCTTTTTTTGCTGTTACCGCTCAGGGAAAGTCAGAACACATCCATCCAATGCTGACTAAAATAATCAGTAACTTGAAACCTCTTCCCAATAATTAAAAGGAAATACACTAATGGACGCCTATGTTGTAGGGAATTTACTAGGCCGCTTGCTGATGAGTGCCGCTATTGTTTACCTTGTGCTATTTGTAGTCGGGAAGTTTGACTTCAAGTTCGCTAATAAAAAATTGAAAAGTATTGGCTCTATCTTGGCCATAATGATTCTTTTTTTGTTGGGTTTGGCTGCAAACCATACAGGGTAGAACAATCAAAAAAACTGATATATTTGCACCATTCAGACGGCTTAATTGATTCTCCTTTTAGTGTGACAATCATTGCACTGAATCAGGAGGAGAAGAATGCCAGCCCTGCGTAACACAATAGAGTCCTATGGATTGATCAGCATCCTGCTGCATTGGCTGGTTGCGTTGACAGTGTTCGGTCTTATTGCCTTGGGGCTGTGGATGGTCGAACTGAACTATTACAGCCCCTGGTACAAGCTTGCACCATTCTGGCACAAGAGTATCGGTTTAAGTCTGGCCGCTGTTCTTGTTGCACGCCTGCTGTGGCGATTGACAAACCCTCAACCCAAGACACTTCCCAGCCATCGCCGCTGGGAGGTTCGTCTTGCCCATGCCGCTCATGCTCTGCTCTACTTCATGCTGTTTGCCATTCTGATCAGTGGTTATCTGATCTCGACCGCCAAGGGCCAGGGCATCAGTGTATTTGGCTGGTTTGAACTGCCTGCACTGATCACCGAGCTTCCTGGTCAGGCCGATCGCGCAGGGGCTGTGCATTACTGGTTGGCCATGGGCGTACTTGCGTTAGTAGCCCTGCACATTCTGGGTGCGCTCAAGCATCATTTCATTGATCGTGACACCACCCTCATCCGCATGTTGAGGCCGGGGTCCACTAATACCAAGGAGAGTCATAATGAATAAACTGTTTGCCGGTATGGCATTGGGTTCAATGCTGACAATGTCTGCTGTGACAGCACAGGCAGCGGAATATGCCATTGATATCGAAGGCCAGCATGCTTTTGTCAATTTCAAGATCAGCCACCTGGGCTACAGCTGGCTGTACGGCCGCTTCAATGAGTTTGATGGTCGCTTCAACTGGGATTCCGAATCACCGGAAGACAGCAGTGTGAGCGTCAATATCAATACTGCCAGCGTGGATTCAAATCATGCCGAACGTGACAAACACCTGCGCAGCGCAGACTTTCTCAATGTGGACGCTCATCCCGTTGCACGCTTTGAGTCTACTTCTGTGACTGCGTCTGAGGATGGCGCGCTGGAGATCAAGGGTAACCTGACACTGAACGGCGCGACCCGCGAAGTGATCATTGATGCCCAACATCTGGGTGAGGGTGAAGACCCCTGGGGTGGATACCGCGCAGGTTTCGAAGGCAGCACCAGCATTCGTCTGAAGGACTACAATATCGATATGGATCTTGGCCCTGCTGCACAGGAAGTCGAACTGATTTTGAGTATTGAAGGCATCCGCCAGTAAGCTCTGCACAATCAAGGCCGGCACCGTCGGCCTTTCCACCTTCATTTCCCCCTGTTTTTATCGCTTTGCAGCGGCTTTAGCGTTTCTTGCTACTTACCCACAGGCAAAGCCGAATTTTTTTTCGGTATCTTACCCACATGTGTCACTGATTCCGGGCCTAACCCTGCTGGACATTTATTGACCGGCATTGTGATAGCCTGTGCAAAACAAGGGATGGCTTTATGATAAACCCTGCTTATCCACAGCTATAATATTCATAAACTACTGTTTTTAAAGTATTTAATGGTTTTACCCTGTTATCATGGCACAACTTGCCAATCCCATCCTGCAATAAAACCTGCTCATGTTATACATACCACACACAGACTTACCAACAGGTATATCTTCACGATATTCAGGCCTTGTTTGTGTTGTCGAAATCAATTCACAGCCAACGTACAGCTTGCTCTGCTCTTAACCACATGAATATACAATTCACACCAGCCTGTCCGGAAACTGTGTTCCTGTCCAGGAACCATCTGTGCACAAACGGTGGAACAATTCAGGCTGTGGATATGGTGCTGTTTTACACACAGCTCATCCCAAGGGCGTCACCAGTCACACGGGCAAGGGTATACAGGGTTTGAAGATGTATAACCATATGAAATACATACGAAAAACCGTACTATCAACGGAAATGTGGCTGACCATACATAACAAACAATAATCATCTTTATATATAAACCTTACCTATCCTTACTTATATATAAGAAGAAAAAGAGCTGTTCAATATTTGACCATTTCCTGCAGCACTTCAGAACGCTATACTTGTCAGCCTTTTCACCCGACCCATGCGGTCAGTTCGACAACACAATCTGTGAGGCCTGTGCAGTGGATTACCCTGACCACTTTGATGTAATCGTGATCGGCGGCGGACATGCCGGAACAGAAGCCGCTTTGGCATCCGCACGCATCGGTGCCAAAACTCTGCTTCTGACACACAACATCGAAACGCTGGGTCAGATGTCCTGCAACCCAGCCATCGGCGGGATCGGCAAGAGTCATCTGGTGAAAGAGATCGATGCGCTTGATGGGGCGATGGCACGGGCAACTGATCGAGGGGGTATCCAGTTTCGGGTACTTAATGCCCGCAAGGGGCCTGCTGTACGTGCAACACGCGCCCAGGCTGATCGTATCCTCTACAAGGCTGCCGTTCGTTCGATACTGGAGAATCAGCCTAACCTGCATATTTTCCAGCAGGCGGCTGATGACTTGATCGTGGAAGGTGAACAGGTCAAGGGGGTAGTGACTCAAACCGGCATTCGTTTTCACGCACGTTCTGTGGTTCTGACTGCAGGTACCTTCCTAGGAGGTGTTATCCATATCGGACTGGATCATCATGCCGGTGGCCGTGCCGGTGATCCGCCTTCAATCCGTTTGGCACAGCGATTACGAGAGTTGCCGTTACGGGTCGATAGGCTCAAGACTGGCACACCTCCGCGCATCGATGCCCGCAGTGTCGATTTTTCCGTCATGCAGCCTCAGCCGGGTGATACTCCAACACCGGTCATGTCTTTCATGGGCAGCCGGGATGAGCACCCACAGCAGGTCAGTTGTTTCATCACCCATACCAACGCCCGTACCCATGACATTATTCGTGGCGGGTTGGACCGGTCGCCCATGTATACCGGCGTGATCGAAGGGATTGGGCCTCGTTACTGCCCCTCTATCGAAGATAAGATCAATCGCTTCGCGGACAAGGACCAACACCAGGTTTTTGTTGAACCTGAAGGCCTTACTACCCATGAGCTATATCCCAACGGCATCTCCACCAGTCTGCCGTTTGATGTACAGATGGAGCTGGTTCGTTCGATTCGCGGTTTTGAACATGCACATATCACCCGACCGGGCTATGCCATCGAATATGACTTTTTCAACCCGCAGGATCTGCGTCATACGTTGGAAACAAAACATATCAGTGGTCTTTATTTTGCCGGTCAGATCAACGGAACGACCGGTTACGAAGAAGCCGGCGCTCAGGGCCTGCTGGCGGGTTACAACGCAGCAGCACGCGCACTTGAGCGCGAGCAGTGGTATCCTCGCCGCGATGAAGCCTATATCGGTGTTCTGGTCGATGATCTGATCACGCTGGGTACCTCCGAGCCCTATCGCATGTTTACCAGTCGGGCGGAATACCGTTTGATTCTGCGTGAAGACAACGCCGATCTGCGCTTGACCGAAAAGGGGCGTGAACTGGGGCTGGTCGGCGATGAACGCTGGATGCGGTTCGAGGCCAAGCGCGAAGCGATGGAGCTGGAGCTGCAACGCCTGAAAAATACTTGGGTACATCCCGCTACGGTCGAAGCAGAGCAACTCAGCAGCCGTCTGAAAAGTGAGCTGACCCGAGAATACAATCTGGCCGACCTGATCAAGCGCCCCGAGTTGGGCTACAACGACGTGGCCTGGCTCAAGGGCGAGCCGATCAATGACGCTCAGGCCGCAGAGCAGGTTGAGATCCAGCTCAAATATTCCGGCTATATCGAGCGGCAAAAGACTGAAATCGAGCAGATGCGCCGCCAGGAAAACACTCGCTTGCCGGATGATTTCGATTACAGTCAGGTCAGTGGTCTGTCCAATGAGTTGAAACTCAAGCTGGGTCAACAGCGCCCGGAAACCCTGGCACAGGCTTCACGCATTCAGGGTATGACACCTGCAGCGATTTCGTTGCTGCTGGTATATCTGAAAAAACGCCAACTCAGCCATAACAGGACACAGGTGCAACATTGATGGATCGGTATCGCCACACGCTGGAGCAGGCGCTGAAACAACTGAAACTCGACCTCAACGAAACACAAGTCGAGCGCCTGCTGGCCTATCATCAATTGCTGGTGAAGTGGAACAAGGCATACAACCTGACCGCTGTGCGTGATCCGCAGGAGATGATCAGCCGTCACCTGGTGGACAGCTTGAGCATTCTGCCCTGGATTGGCTCGGGACGTCTGCTCGATGTGGGCAGTGGCCCCGGTCTGCCTGGTATTCCGCTGGCGATCTGCCGTCCCGATCTTGATGTCACCACACTGGACAGTAACGGCAAGAAGACTCGGTTTCAGCAGCAGGTGCGCATCGAGTTGGGGCTGGATAATCTGACCGTTATCAACGGTCGAGTGGAACAGGTAGAGGCAGCCCCTTTCGACATGATAGTTTCACGCGCCTTTGCTTCCATTTCTGACATGCTGACACTCAGCGGTCATTTGGCCGCGCCAAGTGGAGTGTTTCTGGCGATGAAAGGACTGTATCCTGAAGCCGAACTCGAACAGATACCGGCAGGGTTTTCATTGCAGGACGTACACCGGCTTAACCTGCCGGATACCGATGGCGAGCGACACCTGCTGATCCTTGGGAGAATCTGAACGTGGCCAAGATCATCACAATCACCAATCAGAAGGGTGGTGTGGGTAAGACCACCACCTGCGTCAACCTGGCGGCATCTCTTGCTGCGACCCGCAAACGGGTACTGATGATCGACCTGGACCCCCAGGGGAATGCCACCATGGGCAGCGGCATCGACAAGCATCAACTGGAACATTCGGTGTATGAGCTCCTGACAGATCAGACCGATGCCGCCAATGCGATCATCAAGGATACCCTGTGCGGCTATCATCTGATCGGTGCCAATGGCGACCTGACGGCTGCCGAGGTTGAGCTGCTGCAGCTCCCGCGGCGTGAATTCCGGCTCAAGATGGCACTGATGCCGGTGATGGATGACTATGACTTCATCCTGATCGACAACCCGCCGTCACTCAATCTGCTGACGGTCAACGCACTGGCGGCATCATCCGGTGTGATCATTCCTATGCAGTGTGAGTACTATGCACTGGAGGGGATCAGTGCACTGGTCGGGACCATCAACAAGATCAATCAGCGCCTGAATCCGGAGCTGAAGATCGAGGGCATACTGCGCACCATGTACGATCCGCGCATGAGCCTGACGAAGGATGTATCCACTCACTTGGTGGAGTATTTCGGGGATAAGGTCTATCGCACGGTGATCCCCCGTAATGTGCGTCTGGCTGAAGCGCCAAGCCATGGTCTGCCAGCGCTGCAGTATGACAAGAGCTCCCGCGGGGCTCTGGCCTATCTGGCTCTGGCTGGTGAATTGATTCGCCGTACGGATCGGGAACGCACCGCAGAGGCGGTGGTGACAACGGAACAGGAAGCTGAATGATGGTAGCGAAAAAACGGGGACTGGGGCGCGGGCTGGATGCGTTGTTGTCTGATGTGGCGGCAGAAGACTCACCTTACGCGGAACAGACCGAGGTACGTCAGGCCGCAGACAAGCAGGGTGACTTGCGACAGATGTCACTGGATGACATCCAGCGTGGTCGTTATCAGCCACGGCGTGATCTAGAACCGCAGGCATTGGAAGAGCTGGCAAACTCGATTCGTGCCCAGGGCGTCATGCAGCCGATTGTGGTCCGACCGGTAGCGGAGGGACGTTACGAAATCATCGCAGGTGAGAGGCGCTGGCGAGCGGCACAGATGGCGGGATTGAGCACAATTCCGGTGATTATCCGCGATGTGCCCGATGAAGCAGCCATCGCCATGGCCCTGATTGAAAACATTCAGCGTGAAAATCTCAACCCAATCGAGGAAGCGATCGCGCTGCATCGTCTGCAGACCGAGTTTGAGCTGACTCAGCAGCAAGTCGCTGATGCCGTTGGCAAGTCCCGCTCCACGATTACCAACCTGCTCCGGTTGATGAATTTGACTGATGAGGTCAAAAAAATGCTGGAGTATGGCGATATCGAAATGGGCCATGCGAGGGCATTGCTGGCCCTGGAAGGGCTGGTTCAGATCAAGGCGGCAGATGAGGTCGTCACCAGAGGGCTTTCGGTACGCGAAACCGAGTTGTTGGTGAAGCGTTTTCAGCAACCCGCTGATGCCGAAGAAAAGCCGTCAAAGCAGCCAGACGAACAGCTGCAGCAGCTTGCAGGAGAGCTGTCTCAGCGTTTTTCTGTACCCGTCAAGATCAATGCGACGGCAAGCGGCAAGGGTAAGATTTCAATCAATTTCAAATCTCGTGATGAACTCGATGCAATCCTGCAGCTGATTGGCTGACCCGCATCAGGTAATATCCAGTCGTACTGGCTTAGGGTAAGACCTTAGTGCAAATCTTCCGGGTTTCAGTTGAGAAACAGGGGGGGAATGCCTATAATCTGCCCGCTATTTGGGCACTGTTTCGGACGATACAGGATCAGGATTGAGGAAGAGTACAGCGGAGCAAGTCCCAAAAGCGGCTGTCAGTGTACGTGACAGGCGCAGCATCAAGGGATTCAAGCGAATCTTCCTGCAACAGGCCGTGTTGATACTCTGTGTATCTGTGGCCTGTTTGTTGCTCGGGGTGACACAAGCATATTCGGCCCTGCTGGGTGGTCTGCTTTACCTGATTCCGAATCTGTATTTTGCCTGGCGGGCATTTTCCAGCCAGGACGCCGATAACGCCCATCGCATCGTGATTCGTATGTATGCGAGCGAAATAGGGAAAATGATGCTGGCGGTTGCGCTGTTCAGTGCAACCTTCATGCTGGTTCAGCCTTTGAGCCCATTTCCCCTATTTGGCACCTTCATACTGCTGCAGCTATCCGGATGGATACTGCAGCTGAAGCAGTGCAGACACAGTTCCTGAAACTTTGAATGAGAGATACTGAGAATGGCAAGTGGAACAGTTACATCCTCAGAATACATTTCCCATCACTTGACCAACTTGACGTTCGGGAATCATCCCGAAAACGGTTGGAGCTTCGCGCACGGTGCGCAGGAAGCGGCAGAGATGGGTTTCTGGGCGATCAACGTCGATACAATGCTGTGGTCCGTGGGGCTGGGCCTGCTGTTTATATGGTTCTTCCGCAAGGTGGCCAAAAGTATGACAGCCGGTGTTCCTGGGGGGGCGCAGAACTTCGTTGAAACTCTGATCGAGTTCATCGATGAGAACGTTAAAAGCATCTTTCACCACAAGAATGCCGTAATTGCCCCACTGGCACTGACCATCTTCGTCTGGATTTTCCTGATGAACCTGATGGACCTGGTGCCGGTTGACTGGGTGCCTTACATCTTTGCGCAGATGGGTGTTGAGTACATGAAAATTGTACCGACCACTGACGTGAACGCTACCGGCGGCATGGCATTGAGCGTGTTTGCCCTGATTGTTTACTACAGCATCAAGCAGAAAGGTGTGAGCGGGTTCCTGGCTGAGCTTTCATTCCAGCCGCTGCCGAAAATATTTGCTCCGTTCAACCTGTTCCTTGAGCTGGTTGGTCTGCTTGCCAAACCGGTGTCACTGGCACTGCGACTGTTCGGCAACATGTACGCGGGCGAAATGATCTTCATCCTGATCGCGCTGCTGCCGTTTTGGGCGCAGTGGGTGCTGTCTGTACCCTGGGCGATCTTCCATATCCTGGTTATTACTCTGCAGGCGTTCATCTTCATGGTGCTGACAATTGTGTACCTCGCCATGGCGCATGATGATCACTGAGTTGTAACGGATAGAGTTTACTGAACAACCGATTTACCTTTGCAAAACTAACTAACTTAACCTTGAAAATAGTTGGAGAGAAAAAATGGAAGCAATGCTGTATATCGCTGCTGCGCTGATGCTGGGTCTGGGTGCTATTGGTGCTGCTATCGGCATCGGTATCCTGGGTGGCAAGTTCCTGGAAGGTGCTGCTCGTCAGCCTGAACTGGTTCCTCTGCTGCGTACTCAGTTCTTCATCGTAATGGGCCTGGTTGACGCGATCCCGATGATCGGTGTTGGTCTGGGTCTGTACGTCCTGTTCGCTGTTGCTTAATTAAGTAGTTCGAATGGCACTGCGCCCCTGCGGGGGTAACTACTTGAACAGACAACCGCGAGAGGTAATGGCGTGAATATCAATCTCACCATCATTGGTCAGGCCATTGCATTCTTCCTCTTCGTCGTATTTTGTATGAAATACGTCTGGCCACCGATTACCGGTGCCCTGGCTGAACGTAAGAAGAAGATTGCCGAAGGGCTTGATGCGGCCGACCGTGCTAAACGTGATCTCCAGCTGGCACAGGAAAAAGCAGCTGACGGAATGCGTGCAAGCAAGGAAGAGGCAGCCGCCATCATTGAACAGGCCAACAAGCGGGCTAACCAGATCATCGAAGAAGCCAAGGAGCAGGCACGTGTCGAAGCCGACCGTGTGAAAGCATCTGCTCAGGCTGAACTCGAACAGGAAGTCAACCGTGCACGCGAAACACTGCGCGCTCAGGTGGCTACACTGGCAATTGCCGGTGCTGAAAAGATTCTGGAAGCCTCTGTTGACGAAAAAGCGCACGCTAAGCTGGTTGAGAAACTGGCAGCTGAGCTTTAAGCGAGGTTTACGATGGCTGAACTCAATACAGTCGCCCGGCCCTACACCAAAGCCGCATTCGAATATGCGCGTGAGAAGGGCAACCTCGATCAATGGTCTCAGACACTGTCACTTGTCGCCATGGCGGCCAGTGACAGCCTGATGACCCGAGTGCTGAGCAATCCGTCCCTGAGCGGCGAGCAAAAAGCTGACGTTGTACTGTCAGTGCTCGATGCCAAGGCGGATGAAGCAGGCAAGAACTTTGTTCGTCTGTTGGCCGAAAACGGCCGGCTGAGCCTGCTGCCAGAGATCTCCGTGCAGTTCGAGCGCCTGAAAGCCAATCTGGAGAAAAAGGTCGATGTTGACCTGACCACGGCTTTCCCGCTCGAAGATGCACAGCAGGAGAAACTGGCCAAGGCCCTCAGCACCAAGTTGGGTCGTGAAGTGAAGCTTACATCCCAGGTGGATAAGTCCATCATCGGGGGTGTGGTTGTTCGCTCTGATGACCTTGTGATCGACGGTTCCGTTCGCGCACGACTGGCGAAACTGGCCGAAGCGATGAATTCCTGAGTGTGAGGAATAACAATGCAGCAACTGAATCCATCTGAGATCAGCGAGATTCTCAAGAAGCGCATCGAGAAACTTGATGTGTCTTCTGAAGCCCGTAACGAGGGCACCATCGTCAGCGTATCCGATGGTATTATCCTGATCCACGGTCTTGCCGACGTTATGTACGGCGAGATGATCGAATTCCCGGGCGGTGTCTACGGTATGGCACTGAACCTGGAGCGCGACTCTGTCGGCGCCGTAGTACTGGGCGACTACCAGGGTCTGGTCGAAGGCATGACCGCACGTTGTACCGGTCGTATTCTTGAAGTGCCGGTTGGTCCGGAACTGCTTGGTCGCGTTGTTGACGCGCTGGGTAACCCGATCGATGGCAAGGGGCCGGTCAATACCAAGCTCACCGACGCGGTTGAGAAGGTAGCGCCGGGTGTAATTGCACGTCAGTCCGTAGATCAGCCGGTTCAGACCGGTCTGAAAGCGATTGACGCGATGGTACCGGTTGGCCGTGGCCAGCGTGAGCTGATCATCGGTGACCGTCAGATCGGTAAGACCGCAATTGCGATCGATGCGATCATCAACCAGAAAGGTACCGGCATCAAGTGTATCTACGTTGCGATCGGACAGAAGCAGTCCACCATCGCCAACGTGGTGCGCAAGCTGGAAGAGCACGGTGCGATGGATCACACCATCGTTGTCGCTGCAGGCGCTGCTGATCCGGCTGCCATGCAGTACCTGGCACCGTACGCCGGTGCGACCATGGGTGAATACTTCCGTGACCGCGGTGAAGACGCGCTGATCGTATTTGACGACCTGACCAAGCAGGCTTGGGCATACCGTCAGATCTCTCTGCTGCTGCGTCGTCCGCCGGGCCGTGAAGCATACCCGGGTGACGTATTCTACTTGCACTCCCGTCTGCTGGAGCGTGCGTCCCGTGTAAATGCTGACTACGTTGAACAGTTCACCAAGGGTGAAGTGAAAGGCCAGACCGGTTCTCTGACCGCACTGCCGATCATCGAAACCCAAGGTGGTGACGTATCTGCGTTTGTACCGACCAACGTAATCTCCATCACCGATGGCCAGATCTTCCTGGAAGCCAGCCTGTTCAACTCTGGCGTACGCCCTGCGATCAACGCAGGTCTGTCCGTATCCCGAGTGGGTGGTTCTGCCCAGACCAAGATCATCAAGAAGCTGGGTGGCGGTGTGCGTCTGGCACTGGCTCAGTACCGTGAGCTGGCAGCGTTCGCGCAGTTCGCTTCCGACCTGGATGATGCTACTCGTAACCAGCTGGAACACGGCCAGGCCGTAACCGAGCTGATGAAGCAGAAACAGTACTCTCCGATGTCCGTCGCCGAGATGGGTCTGAGCCTGTACGCTGCCAACGAAGGCTTCCTGAAAGGTGTCGAGCTGGACAAGATCGGTGCATTCGAAGCAGCCCTGGTCGCCTACTTCAACAGCGAACACGCTGATCTGATGGCGAAAGTGAACGAGAAAGGCGGTTACGACGACGAAATCGCGGCTCAGTTCAAGGCTGGCATCGAGAAGTTCAAGTCTACCCAAACTTGGTAATTGCTCGTCAGAGCTGGTGACCGGCCAGATACACCGGCCGGTCCAATACTGATTCAAGTTTAATAGGCGGAACTATGGCAGTCGGAAAAGAGATTAAGACGCAGATTGCGAGCATTGGCAGCACGCGCAAAATCACCAGCGCCATGGAAATGGTTGCTGCGTCGAAGATGCGTAAGGCCCAGGATCGCATGCAGTCTTCCCGTCCGTACGCCCAGAGCATCCGTGGTGTTATTCAGCATCTGGCGAAAGCCAACCCTGAATACAAGCACCTCTACATGCAGGAGCGTGAGGTCAAACGTGTCGGCTTCATTATTGTGGCATCCGACCGTGGCCTCTGTGGCGGTTTGAACGTGAATGCGTTCAAGGCAGCTGTAAGCAAAATGAAAGAGTTCCACGACAGGAATATCGAAGTCGATATCTGTGCACTGGGCTCTAAGGCAATCACCTTCTTCCGTAACTACGGCGGTAACGTCGTTGCTGCGAAGGGCGGTCTCGGCGATGCGCCGGAACTGGAACAGCTGATCGGTTCGGTCAAGGTGATGCTGGATAACTTCGACGAAGGCAAGCTGGATCAATTGTTCATCGTATCCAACGATTTCGTGAACACCATGACCCAGAAGCCTGGCGTTGAGCAGCTGCTGCCGCTGAAGGCGGAAGACGATGACAAGACGCTCAACCATCACTGGGACTATCTGTACGAACCGGACGCGAAGGAGCTGTTGAACGGCCTGCTGACGCGTTACATCGAGTCCCTGGTCTATCAGGCCGTGGTTGAGAACAACGCCTGTGAACAGGCAGCCCGAATGCTGGCGATGAAGAATGCAACCGACAACGCCGGCAACCTGATCGACGAGCTTCAACTGGTATACAACAAGGCTCGTCAGGCGGCGATTACTCAGGAAATTTCCGAGATCGTCGGTGGTGCTGCTGCTGTTTGATGCAGTGAACAGGTTTAAAAGTTAAGAGGATCCGAACATGAGTAGCGGACGTATTGTTCAGATTATCGGTGCGGTTGTAGACGTGGAATTCCCGCGTGACAACGTGCCGAAGGTTTACGACGCATTGACCGTCGAAAAAACCGGCCTGACACTGGAAGTTCAGCAGCAGCTGGGCGACGGTGTCGTACGTGCAATTGCCATGGGTCAGACTGAAGGTCTGAGCCGTGGTTTGGAAACGACCAACACTGGCGCTCCGGTATCTGTACCGGTCGGTACTGCCACCCTGGGTCGTATCATGAACGTTCTGGGTGAGCCGATCGACGAATGTGGTCCGATCGGTGAAGAAGAGCGTTACGCCATCCACCGTAAGGCGCCGTCTTACGCGGACCAGGCAGCTACTAACGAGCTGCTGGAAACCGGCATCAAGGTTATCGACCTAGTTTGCCCGTTCGCCAAGGGTGGTAAGGTCGGTCTGTTCGGTGGTGCCGGTGTAGGCAAGACCGTAAACATGATGGAGCTGATCAACAACATCGCGACTCAGCACTCCGGTCTGTCCGTATTTGCGGGCGTTGGTGAGCGTACTCGTGAGGGTAACGACTTCTACCATGAGATGCAGGAAGCTGGCGTTGTAAACGTTGAGCAGTTCGACAAGTCCAAGGTAGCGATGGTCTACGGCCAGATGAACGAGCCGCCGGGTAACCGTCTGCGTGTAGCTCTGACCGGTCTGACCATGGCGGAAAAATTCCGTGATGAAGGCCGTGACGTACTGCTGTTCGTCGACAACATCTACCGTTACACCCTGGCGGGTACCGAAGTATCGGCACTGCTGGGTCGTATGCCTTCTGCGGTAGGTTACCAGCCGACTCTGGCGGAAGAGATGGGCGTTCTGCAGGAACGTATCACCTCTACCAAGACCGGTTCCATCACGTCTATCCAGGCGGTATACGTACCGGCGGATGACTTGACTGACCCGTCTCCGGCAACCACCTTCTCCCACCTTGATGCGACTGTAGTACTGTCTCGTCAAATCGCGGAGCTGGGTATCTACCCGGCGATCGACCCGCTGGACTCCACCTCTCGTCAGCTGGATCCGCTGGTTATCGGTCAGGAACACTACGAAATCGCTCGTGGCGTTCAGCAGACCCTGCAGCGCTACAAGGAGCTGAAGGATATCATCGCGATTCTGGGTATGGACGAGCTGTCTGAAGAAGACAAGCAGACTGTATCCCGTGCGCGTAAGATTCAGCGCTTCCTGTCTCAGCCGTTCTTCGTGGCCGAAGTATTCACCGGTTCTCCGGGTAAATACGTGTCTCTGAAGGAAACCATCCGTGGCTTCGACGGCATTCTGAAAGGTGAATATGATCACCTGCCGGAACAGGCGTTCTACATGGTTGGCACCATCGACGAAGCTGTTGAGAAAGCGAAGGGCCTGTAAGTTCCGCGCGGAACCTTTTAAGAGGTAATCAAGATGGCTATGACTGTTCATTGTGACATCGTAAGTGCCGAAGAGCAGATCTTCTCCGGCCTGATCGAGTTCGTCTCCGTGACAGGTAGCCTGGGTGACCTGGGTATCTACCCGGGTCACGCTCCGCTTCTGACGGAACTGAAACCAGGCCCTGTCGAGCTGCGCAAGCAGGGCGGTGAGGAAGATGTATTCTACGTCTCCGGTGGCTTTATCGAAGTACAGCCGCATAAAGTGACAGTGCTTGCTGATACTGCACTGCGTGCGGGT
The DNA here is from genome assembly GCF_041155135.1 of Marinobacterium sp. BA1. Lineage (NCBI taxonomy): Bacteria > Pseudomonadati > Pseudomonadota > Gammaproteobacteria > Oceanospirillales > Oceanospirillaceae > Marinobacterium > Marinobacterium sp. BA1. Next base: position 2,959,428 of record NZ_BAAFHC010000001.1, on the reverse strand, counting down.
GACCTGAGTGAAGCTGCCGCGCTTGAAGCCCAGAAGCATGCCGAGCATGCCATGGCTGACAAGACCGGCGAGTTCGAATACTCACGTGCTGCGGCTCAGCTGGCTGAAGCAGCGGCTCAGCTTCGCACTCTGCAGCAGATTCGTCGCAAGATTGGTAAATAACCAACCTTTCGACTGCATGCAAAAAGCAGCCTCAGGGCTGCTTTTTTTGTATCTGGATATTACGTGACGGCTATGAAGCGTTGCAGAAATCATGTTGCGTGCTTTCGCTAGAGTAAGCCCCACAGCGTGTTGAATATGATCTGCTGGGCAGCGGCAACTTCACGTGAGTCGATCACCACTGCGGTAGGGTAATTGTCAGAAGCCAACGAAATAATGGCGCAGCGTGGTGGGTAAATTGCAATGTATGCCGCATCAACTGAACCCTCTGTTCGTATCCATTTACGTTCCGAGTACTCGGCGCTCTCACCTCCATCACCGATCGCAATCACCCGCACGCGAATTTTGCGGGCGACCCGCTGAGCCGTGAAGTTGGGAAATGGACGGTACAACAGGGGTCGAATCGGCTTGGAGGAAAACACCGAGTAGACACGTTCATCCTGATCACCAACACGGTTGAGAATATCGCGCAGGACCTGCTCAATCCCGGCATCCCCTTCATAAAACTCCACATTGGCGACGCTGAACTCAGGTTTAAGGTGGTGCAGTTCGGGTATCACACTGCCTTTCAGCTGATTGATCGCCTGATCAAGTTGCTGGCGTCGCTCTTGTGCCAACTGGAGTAATACTTCTGGCTCTCGCGCTGAAAAATAGCGGCGTTTGCCCTTGGGCAGGTAGGTGACGACTCCACGCTGTTGCAGGCTTTTAAGACACTCATAGGTTGTCCCGCGATTGACACCTGCGCGTTCAGCAACGGTTCGTATTGCACTGGGTCCCAATGCAAGCAAGGCCTTGTAAATGCTGACATCACGTTCACTCAGACCGAGCTGTTCAAAAATCTGCTGGTTCATATTGTCAATTTTTGAGTGACAAAAAGGATTGATCGATTTCGAGTATACGCTAAAGTGCCTGACAACTCTTGAATCAATGGGCCCTGACAGGTGTCAGGGCCGCAAACAGACAAGTTGTGGATGATGAAAACGGATGTAGTGATTCTGGCTGCCGGACAGGGCAGTCGCATGAAATCGGCGTTGCCGAAAGTGATGCACCGACTGGCAGGAAAGCCGATGTTGCAGCATGTTATTGATCGTGCCCGGGCACTTCAGGCTGAAGCGCTGCATGTGGTGATTGGACACGGCGGTGAGCAGGTTGAACAGGCAATGAAGGGTCAGGCAGTGAATCTTGTCTGGCAGCATGAGCAGCTTGGGACAGGCCATGCCGTGGCTCAGGCGATGCCGCAGATCGGCAACGACTCGATTGTACTGATCCTGTATGGCGATGTACCACTGACGCGTCCTGAAACGCTGCAGCAGCTGACAGATATTGCTTCACAGGGCGACCTTGGGCTGCTGACAGTGAATCTTGAAGACCCAGCCGGATATGGTCGAATCATTCGCAATGCAGTTGGCGATGTGGTGGCCATTGTTGAACACAAGGATGCCAGCGAACAGCAAAAGCTGACCCGTGAGGTGAACACCGGTATTCTGGCGTTGCCGTCTGCAGCGCTGCATGAGTGGCTACCGCGTCTGTCTGCGAATAACGCTCAGGGCGAATACTACCTCACCGATGTGATCGCCATGGCGGCAGAAGAAGGCATGCGAGTGCGCGCCATCCAGCCGAAAGCCGAGCAGGAGGTACAGGGCGTCAATAATCGTCTGCAACTGGCTCAGCTGGAGCGCTGGTTCCAGCAGCAGCAGGCCGAAATGCTGATGGCTGAAGGCGTGACCTTAGCCGACCCTGCCCGTATTGATATCCGTGGTGTGCTGAAAACCGGTCGTGACGTGCTGATCGATATCAACGCGGTGTTCGAAGGCGAGGTGCTGCTGGGTGATGGTGTTGAAATTGGCCCCAACTGCCTGATCCGTAATGCGGTGATTGGGGCAGGTTGTCGTATAGAAGCCAATTCGATGATTGATGGCACTACTGTGGGTGACAATGCGCAGATCGGCCCCTTTGCTCGGCTGCGTCCAGGTACCGAATTGGCCAAAGGCGGCAAGATAGGCAATTTTGTAGAAACCAAGAAGGCTCGTATTGGAGAGGGCTCCAAGATCAACCACCTGACCTATATCGGCGATGCTGAGATCGGTCGAGAGGTTAATGTCGGAGCCGGTACCATTACCTGCAACTATGATGGTGTTAACAAGTCCCTTACCCGCATCGGCGATGGTGCCTTTATCGGCTCCAACAGCTCGCTGGTGGCACCGGTCGATATTGGGGCTGGTGCAACCATCGGCGCTGGCTCTACCGTGACCAAAACCGTGACTGACAACCAGCTGGCGGTGGCCCGTGGCAAGCAGGTCAATATTGATAACTGGGCGCGCCCGCAGAAGAAAGGATCCTGAGCATGTGTGGAATTGTAGGCGCCATTGCGGCGCGCTCCGTGGCCGGAATTCTGCTGGAAGGTCTGCGTCGCCTTGAGTACCGTGGTTATGACTCAGCCGGTATGGCGGTGCTGGACCATGGTCAGATCAGCCGCCTGCGCCGTATTGGTAAAGTACAGGCGCTTGCTGAGGCTTGTGAGAAGCAGCCGCTGGCCGGGCATCTGGGTATCGCCCACACCCGTTGGGCGACCCACGGCAAACCATCGGAACAGAATGCCCACCCGCACATGTCCGGCGAGCGTCTGGCGGTGGTACACAACGGCATTATCGAAAACTTCGAGCCGCTCAAACGTGAGCTGCAGCAGCAGGGCTATGTCTTCACCTCGGAAACCGATACCGAAGTGGTTGCCCACCTTCTGGATCGCGAGCTCAAACAAGGTCTGACCTTAGTGGATGGATTGCGCCAGACGTTGAGTTATCTGGAAGGCGCTTTTGCACTGGGCGTGATTCATGCCGATAGCCCGGAGCAACTGCTGACCGCGCGCAAGGGCAGCCCGCTGGTGATTGGGGTTGGCATTGGCGAAAATTTCATCGCCTCCGACCAGCTTGCACTGCTGCCGGTCACCGACCGCTTCATGTTCCTTGAAGATGGTGATATCGCGGTGCTGGAGGTTGAGCGCATTCAGGTATTTGATGCCAGTGGAGACGTGGTCGAACGTGCTGTGACCACCTTCGAGCATGGCCTGGGCAATGCCGATAAGGGCGAGTTTCGCCATTTCATGCTCAAGGAAATTTACGAGCAACCGCGGGTTATGCAGGCGGTACTGGAAGGGCGCACCGCCTCGGGCCACTTGTTGGAGCAGGCGTTTGGCAGTGGCGCAAGTGCAGTGTTTGATCAGGTGAAACAGGTGCAGATCGTGGCCTGCGGTACCAGCTACCATGCTGGGATGGTAGCCAAATACTGGATCGAAGACCTAGTGGGCATCCCCTGTATGGTTGAAGTGGCCAGTGAATTCCGTTACCGCCCGGTAGTGTTGCCTGAGGGGACTCTGCTGTTGACCCTGTCCCAGTCTGGTGAAACGGCCGATACCCTGGCGGCACTGCGTGAAGTAAAACAACGTGTGCTGGCCACACTGGCAATCTGCAATGTGCCGGGCAGTTCACTGGTGCGCGAGTCTGATCTTAGCCTGATGACCAATGCCGGCCCTGAAATCGGGGTGGCGTCTACCAAGGCATTTACCTCCCAGCTGGTTGCCCTGATGTTGACCACCATTGCGTTGGGGCGTCGTCACAGCCTGACCGCTGAGCGTGAAGCCGAGCTGATCGCAGCCCTGCAGCAATTGCCTGAACTGCTGCAACAGCTGCTGCAGCTGGATGGTGCGATTGAGCAGATGTCGACGCACTTTGCCGAAAAGCACCATGCATTGTTTCTTGGTCGTAACAGTCTTTATCCGGTGGCAATGGAGGGAGCTCTCAAGCTGAAAGAGATCTCTTACATTCATGCCGAGGCCTACCCGGCTGGTGAACTCAAGCATGGTCCGCTGGCGCTGGTGGATAAGGAGATGCCGGTCATCGCGGTGGCGCCTCGCAATGGCATGCTGGACAAGCTCAAGGCCAATCTACAGGAAGTACGTGCCCGAGGCGGTGAGCTGTTTGTGTTTGCCGGTTGCGAGCAAAGCATCCAGCCAGAGGATGGTGTGCATGTGATCCATCTTCCCGAGATGCCAGCCATACTGGATCCGATAGCCTTTACATTGCCATTGCAATTGCTGTCATACCACGTTGCCGTACTCAAGGGTACGGATGTGGATCAGCCACGCAATCTGGCCAAATCGGTTACGGTGGAATAAGAGATACCTGTGTCACAATGAAAAATGCCCTGCAGTGCAGGGCATTTTTGTATCCGCGAAGTGTGGGTCTCTCATGTTGAGTCGCGGTGGTCGTTCCGCTTTAACTCGTGCATAACCGGCTCGGGTCGTGACCAGACAACGACTGCGCCGATGGTGATGAAAACCAGAATGCTCAGAAGCAATACAGGGTGGCGGATACTGATTAGTACGATACAAAGTGCCACAAACATGCCGATACTGGCGGTCCATTTGGTGCGTCGATCGATAAAGCCACCCTGTTCCCAGTTGTGCAGACATGGGCCAAGCAGTCGATGTTGTTCCAACCAGCCGCGCAGGCGGGGTGAGCAGCGCGAAGCACTCCAGGCGGCGACCAGTACGAAGATGGTGGTGGGCAATCCCGGCAACAGGGCGCCGATCAAGGCCAGGGCAATACAGACCCAAGTCAGCAGTAACCAGCCCCAACGCAATGGGGGGCTGATCATTTCAGATTGTGTCTGTCGCCTGACTGAAGGCATGAGTGAGGCTCCGTATTCTTGACCATACAGTATGGATAATGGGCCAATACTCACCGAAAAGACAATTTAAAAGCCCGCTGCTTGCCATAGCTCAACTCAATCATCAGCCACAGTCGAGGTTGGTCGTTGCAGTGTTTCAACGATGTAATTCAGTACCCGACGTGAGTAAATCAGGCTGGTGTGAGTGAGGGGAAATACCTTGTGTTCGGTCATGCCGGTGACACGGGTTTCATCAATCAGGACGGTCCCGTCGGATATCGAATCCCTGCTCAGCAAAGGCATCAGCCCCACAGGCAAGTCGCCGGCGATACTGTATAGCCGGGCTTTAAAGGGCCAGTGATGATTGTCGGCCAACAAATATTCGATGCTGTTTTTAAGCATCCCCTTGAACCTGGAATCATGAATCTCACGGGCCAGGTGACTGCCCTTGTGAGGGGTGCCCAGCGTAATGACCGAGTCGACCCAGTGGCTCTGTTTGCTGTTGCGTTCAAGGTAGCGCCGTGCAATCAAACCTCCCATGGAATGGCAGACGAAAGCGGTGGGCTCGTTGTCGATAAACTGATCGATTCGAGTGCAGATCGTATCCAGATCGGGCGACAGTGTGTTGTAGGTCAGGTTGAGTGTCTGATAACCCTGTTTATGCAGGCGCTTGCATAAAGGGCGCATCACCAGTCCTGACATGTAGAGACCGTGCAACACCACAACTTTTTGTACGTGCATAACGGCAGTGGCTCCATCCATCTGTTCGTGTCAGCTTAACCCTTCAGTGAAATGGAGGAAAGACCGCCTTTTGCGCTACCGGACCATGGCTGTTCCTCCGGCTGAGCGGTAGGATAGGTGGCATCAACCAGGCTGACAGGGACTGAAATGAACGAAACCATCTTCATGCTGGCGATCGACTTTATTGCGCTTATTGGTGTTGTCGTGCTGTTGCTGATTGTTGTCCTGCTTATTGTTGGCGTGATTATGTATCAGATAGACAAGCGCCAGACGGCACATACCATACGGCGCAACTATCCCTTGTTGGGGCGATTTCGCTACCTGTTCGAAACACTGGGCGAATTTTTGCGTCAGTATTTTTTTGCCATGGACCGTGAAGAGATGCCGTTCAATCGTGCCCAGCGTTCCTGGGTCTATCGGGCGGCGAAAAATATTGATAATACGGTGGCCTTTGGTTCGACACGGGATCTGCGCAAGCCGGGGACTTACTACTTCCTGAACTGCCCGTTTCCGACACTGAGTGAAGATGCGGCCAGTACACAACCGATGCGGATTGGGCCCTACTGCCGGCAGCCCTACGATGCGCCATCCTTTCTCAATATTTCGGGCATGAGTTTTGGTGCTCTGTCGGCACCTGCGGTACAGGCATTGTCGATGGGAGCAGCAAAAGCGGGTTGCTGGATGAATACCGGTGAAGGCGCCCTGTCGAAGCATCACCTGACCGGTGGCTGCGATATCGTATTTCAGATTGGCACTGCCAAGTACGGCGTCAGGAATGAACAGGGACGGCTTGACGATGCGCGCCTGGCGAAAATAGCCGCGATTGAACAGGTCAAAATGTTCGAAATCAAGCTGAGCCAAGGTGCCAAGCCGGGCAAGGGCGGCATATTGCCGGGCGACAAGGTGACAGCCGAGATTGCCGAGGCGCGTGGCATTCCGGAAGGGCAGGCCTCGATCAGCCCCAATCGCCACCCGGAAATATCCAGTATTGATGACCTGCTGGATTTTATTGCACATGTGCGTGAAGTGACCGGAAAACCGGTTGGCTTCAAGCTGGTGCTGGGCAGTACGGATTGGCTGGATGCATTCTGTGAAGCCGTGTCAAATCGAGGCAGTGAGTCGGCACCGGATTTCATTACCCTGGACAGTGCTGACGGCGGCACCGGGGCAGCGCCCATGCCGCTGATGGACAGCGTTGGCCTGCCACTGCGCGAGAGTCTTCCGCTGCTGGTCAATAAACTCATTCAGCATAACCTGCGCAACCGGGTGCGGGTGATCGCATCGGGCAAGTTGATCAACCCGACCGATGTGGCGGCAGCAATCTGTCTGGGGGCTGACTTTGTTGTGACTGCACGTGGTTTCATGTTTGCGCTGGGCTGTATTCAGGCATTGCAGTGCAACAAAAACAGCTGCCCCACCGGCATTACCACTCACAACCCCAAACTGCACAAAGGGCTGGTACCGGATGTAAAGGCAGAACGGGTAGCCAACTTTCACCACAACCTGGTGCATGAAGTCGAAATGATTGCCCATGCCTGCGGTGTATCAGAACCTCGTCAGCTGACACGTGAGCATGCCGCCGTCGTGGTCGATGGTGGTGGGTCGGTACCGTTGAATATCCTCTACCCCCGCTCCTGAGAGCGGAAAGAGTGAAGCCAGCAATCAAGCTTGCTTCACTATTGGTTCAGCGTTCGTCGTCGAACCAGGATTCGCGGTCAAGCCAGGTCATCAGCTCCTTTTCCTCCTGATGACGCTCAATGGCTCTTCGGGCCTCAAGCAGGCGTTTGGTCGCGTGTTGCTTGCGCCGGATTTTCTGTTCAACATCGTATCCAACCATGATGTCGAAAACCTCAGTCTGAATCGGGTCCAGATCCTGTTCTTTCCGTATCAGCATAGCCTCTCTCCGATCTCAGGGTTGCCGCTATCGGGAGACAGAAGGTGTCTGTCCGATGACAGCAAACACTCCAGGAGTTTTTTATTTACCCTAACCGGCGCCGAATTTCAAATCACCGGTATGCATCAGGGTAGAGGCTTCGTGTTGCAGTGAGATGAATGACGGCTCTATTCGCCGTCATCCTCGCTGTCTGATCCGCGGCGCAGGGTGGGAATCCGCTTGTCGTTCTGGCGCAGGCTGCGCAGGCTGCGTTTGATGGTCTTGAGGTGGTCCAACAGTACCGGTCCCAGTTTCATGGCCACGCCAACGGCCAGGACATCAATGATGACCAAGTGTACGACGCGAGAGGACATCAGCGTGCTTAGATCCTTGTCCTCTTCCACATCGACATGAATGGGAATGGTTGCCAGATCGGCAAGGGGGGTGTTGCCCGGACAGAGGGTAATCACGGTTGCGCCCTTGTCCTTCACCAGTTTGACGGTATGCAGCAGATCCTTGGTACGGCCAGTCTGGGAAATGGCTACAACGGCATCACCTTCACCAAGCGTCAGGGCCGAAATGGTCTGCATGTGAGGGTCGGAATAGGCGGCTGCCGATACCATCAGCCTATAAAACTTGTGCTGGGCATCGGCACAGACTGGTGCCGATGCCCCGAAACCGTAAAACTCGACCCGGTTTGCCTTTGCCAGACAGTCGATCGCCTCTTCCAGGGTGCCGGGATCAAGCTGATCGCGGATATTGATCAAGTTGCCGATCATGGAGTCGAAGATCTTCTGCTTAAACTCGATCACTGTGTCTTTGGAATCGAGCGAGAACTGTTCATAGCTGGCGTTGCTGGCGAGACCCTGGGCCAGTGTCAGCTTGAAGTCCTGAAAGCCATCGTAATCCAGCGCACGACAGAAGCGTACTACGGTCGGTTCACTGACTTGTGCTTCGGATGCCAGATCAACAATACGCATGTGAATTACGTCATTGGGGTTGGCCAGCACATAGTCAGCCACTTTCTGCTCAGACTTGCGCAGGTCAGAGCGGGCTTCAGCAATTGATTTGAGCAGGTTGAAGGAGTTCATCTCCGTCACATCCGATTATCAGCAGAAGGTCAGGAGTATAACAACGAAAACGGTATCGGCCCAATGCTGCTCAAGTGCTGTTCTGGCCTGCATTCAGGTAATTGCAGCCTGTATGAGAGCATGCTAATTTCAAAAACGTTATCCACGCTTAACAACAAATTATAAAGCATAAGGAACAAGAGCCGTGAAACGCAGACAATTCATTCAGGGTGCTGGAGCCGCTACAGTCGCAGCAGGTACCCTGGTATCCGGTAAGGCGATGGCCGCGCCGGAATACAAATGGAAGATGGTCACCACCTGGCCGAAAAACTTCCCGGGCCTGGGCACGGGTGCCAACCATCTGGCCGACATGATCAAGCAGATGACCAATGGCCGCATCGAAGTGAAGGTGTATGGTGCCGGTGAGCTGGTCGGGGCATTGGAGATCTTTGATGCCGTCTCCCGCGGTACGGCGGAAATGGGTCATGGTGCCGCCTATTACTGGAAGGGCAAGAGTACGGCCGCTCAGTTTTTCTCTGCCGTACCCTTTGGTCTGACGGCTCAGGAGATGAACGGCTGGCTCTACCACGGTGGTGGCATGGAGCTGTGGCAGGAAGTGTATGACCAGTTTGGCCTGGTTGCCGGAGCTGCCGGTAACACCGGTGTGCAGATGGGCGGCTGGTTCAACAAGGAGATCAACAGCGTTGAGGATCTCAAGGGCCTGAAGATGCGTATCCCAGGCCTGGGCGGCGAGGTGCTCAAGCGTGCTGGTGGTACTCCGGTACTGCTGCCCGGCGGTGAAATATTCCCGTCACTGCAGTCTGGTGCCATTGATGCTACCGAGTGGGTTGGTCCGTACAACGATTTGGCGTTCGGTCTGCACAAGGCAGCTAAATACTATTACTACCCGGGCTGGCATGAGCCGGGCACCACGCTGGAATGCTTCATCAACAAGGAAGCGTTTGAGGCTCTGCCCGATGATCTGCAGGCAATTGTGCGTGCGGCCCTGCGGGTAGCCAACCAGGATATGCTGGCCGAATCCATGGTGAAGAACAACCGTGCGCTGGAACAGCTCGTGAACGAGCACGGCGTCGAGCTGCGCAACTTCCCGGACGACGTGATGCGCAAGCTGCGTGAAATCTCTGATGAAGTGGTGGCGGAAGAGGCGCAGAAGGATGCCATCACCAAGAAAGTGTATGACTCCTTCGTGGCCTATCGGGCTCAGGTTGAAAAATGGACGGCTGTAGCTGAGCAGGCCTATATCAATGGCCGTTCGCTGAGCTGATCTGCAGTCTGCTGCACTGAAGAGGATTCAAGGCCGGGCACTGTCCGGCCTTGTTTTTTGGGAGATATCAATGTCGGATCAACTTCAAACCCTCAGGGACTATTTGACTCGTCACCACGGTGGTGATGGTTCTGTGGCGGCTCAGCGAACCCTGGAGGGACATGCGCGCAACCATGATGACCTGTTCCGCCGCTTCTGGGCAGAGCATGCAGAGCCTGTTTTGTCCCGTGGCAGCCGGGTGGTAGACCTGGGATGTGGCCCGGGGCTGTTTCTGCGAGATCTGTCCTTGAGCGGCCCCGAGCTGGATCTGGTTGGGGTTGAAGCAGCCCCTTACATGCTGGAGCAGGCTTGCGATGACGATTATGACTTCAGCATCCGTGTGGCTGATTTGAATGACCCGCCAGCCGATCTGTTTGAAGCCGAATCCATAGATGCGGTGCTGGCCAATCGCCTGTTTCACGAGCTACACCAGCCGCTGGTGCTGTTGCAGCAACTGCATGGCTGGCTTAAGCCAGGTGGCGTACTGATTCTGGTTGATATGGTGCGCCAGCCGCTGGGCAGTTTTCTGACCCATAAATTTGGTCAGGATCGACTGGATGAAAAACAGGACGCCAAGGCGATGGCTGCCCTGTTTGAGGATTACTTCGAACACAACCGCTATCACGACTATGACTTGCTGGCGCTGCTGAGCCTGACCGGCTACGAAGTGCTGGCGGATGAATCGATCCGCAGCGGGCGAGCGGTGCAGATCGCGGCGCGTAGGCCTTTATAGGCCTGACGCACCGCCGCCGAGCAGCTGTCACACCTTGTGATAGATCTCGGCGCCGCTGTCCTTGAACTCTTCCGACTTCTGCTTCATGCCCTGTTCCGCCTGGGCATTGATCGCCGCGACCTGCGCATCGTCCAGCTCACGAACCTCCTGAGAGATCTTCATGGAGCAGAACTTGGGTCCGCACATGGAGCAGAAGTGGGCCACCTTGGCGGATTCCTTCGGCAATGTTTCATCGTGGTAGGCACGGGCAGTGTCCGGGTCCAGACCGATGTTGAACTGGTCTTCCCAGCGGAATTCGAAGCGCGCCTTGGACATGGCGTTGTCGCGGATCTGCGCGCCGGGATGACCTTTCGCCAAATCGGCCGCATGCGCCGCGATCTTGTAGGTGATGATACCGGTCTTGACGTCATCCTTGTTGGGCAGGCCCAGGTGCTCCTTCGGCGTCACGTAGCAGAGCATGGCACAGCCGTACCAGCCGATCATCGCCGCGCCGATACCTGAGGTGATGTGGTCGTAGCCCGGGGCGATATCGGTGGTCAATGGGCCCAGTGTATAGAAGGGCGCTTCGTGGCACTCCTTCAGCTGCTTGTCCATGTTCTCCTTGATCATGTGCATCGGCACGTGGCCCGGGCCTTCGATCATCACCTGCACATCGTGCTGCCAGGCGATTTTGGTCAGCTCGCCCAGGGTTTCCAGCTCGGCAAACTGGGCCGCGTCGTTGGCGTCGTAAACCGAGCCCGGACGCAGGCCGTCGCCGAGTGAGAAGGCCACGTCGTAGGCCTTGCAGATTTCGCAGATCTCTTCGAAGTGGGTGTAGAGGAAGTTTTCCTCATGGTGCGCAAGACACCACTTCGCCATGATGGAGCCTCCACGGGAGACAATGCCGGTCATGCGCTTGGCGGTCAGCGGCACATAGCGCAGCAGCACGCCTGCGTGAATGGTGAAGTAGTCCACGCCCTGTTCCGCCTGCTCGATCAGGGTGTCGCGGAATACTTCCCAGTTCAGGTCTTCGGCGATGCCGTTAACCTTCTCCAGCGCTTGGTAGATCGGCACGGTACCGATGGGAACCGGCGAGTTGCGCAGGATCCATTCACGGGTCTCGTGGATATTCTTGCCGGTGGACAGGTCCATGATGGTGTCCGCGCCCCAGCGCGTGCCCCAGGTCATCTTCTCCACTTCTTCCTCGATGGAAGAGGTCACCGCAGAGTTGCCGATGTTGCCGTTGATCTTCACCAGGAAGTTGCGGCCGATGATCATCGGCTCCAGTTCCGGGTGGTTGATGTTGCACGGGATGATGGCACGGCCTTCAGCCACTTCCTGGCGTACGAACTCCGGCGTGATCTCTTCCGGCAGATAGGCGCCGAAGTTGTGGCCCGGGTGCTGCTCGGCAACCACGTTGCCTTCCGCTCTGGCCTTGGCCAGTTTCATGTTCTCGCGGATGGCGATGTATTCCATCTCCGGGGTGATAATACCCTGACGTGCGTAGTGCAGCTGGGTCACGTTTCTTCCGGGTTTGGCACGACGGGGTTTGCGAGTGAGCTCGAAGCGCAGTTCGTCCAGACGCAGGTCGGCGGCACGGGCGCGGCCATATTCGGAGGTCAGTCCGTCCAGCTGCTCGGTGTCGTCACGTTCCAGAATCCAGTTTTCACGCAGCGGTGCCAGGCCCTTGCGCACGTCGATGCAGGCGTCCGGATCGGTGTAGGGGCCTGAAGTGTCGTAGACATACAGCGGATCGTTCTTTTCGCCGCCCATGTCGGTCGGTGTATCGTCCAGGGTGATTTCGCGCATCGGCACGCGGATATCGGGGCGGCTGCCTTCAACATAGACCTTGCGGGACTTCGGGAAGGGCTGCACGGAGTCCCTGTCGACCTGTGCACTCTGGTTGAGGGGCATTGAACTCGGCTGTTGGGTACTCATCTCACTCTCCGGTTTTATCGTTTTTTGTGCGTGTCAGGGGGCTTAATCGGCCAGATCCAGGCCCATCTGCCAGAAACTGACTTCCATGCGGGTGGCGGTGCTAAAGCGCTGTTCCAGTGCGGTCAGACGGCTGGCGGGAAGATCCTGCCCCAGCCTGTCCAGCAGCTCACGTTCGGTGGCGGCCGCCTGCTGATATTCCTCGCTCAGGTACATCTCGATCCAGGCGTTGTACGGGTTGCCTTCGCGGAGGGTATCCGGCTGTTCGGTCAGCCAGTTGGCGATTTCGGCATAGCCGATGATGCAGGGCGCCAGCGCCACGTGCAGGTCGAGCAGATCGCCGGCGAATCCTGCATCCAGTACATAGCGGGTGTAGGCTACTGTGGCCGAGGCTTCCGGCAACGCCTGTAACTGTTTTTCGCTGATGCCCCAGTCGCGGCAGTAGTCGACATGCAACCCGATTTCGGTATCCAGCATGGCGTTGAGACCGGCCTGGGCGTAGCGCATGCTGTCCAGGTCCTCGCTTTTGAATACGGCCAGACCCCAGGCACGGCTGAACTGGATCAAAAACAGGTAATCCTGCTTCAGATAGTGCTGGAAACATTCCTTGGGCAAGGTTCCCTGTCCCAGCTGGCGCACGAAGTCGTGCTGGATATAGGCGTTCCAGTCATCGGCACACCGGGTTTTGAGATGGTCGTACAGTGACTTATTCGCAGATACGTTTGCAGACACGGGGTACCTCCTGTTCGGTTACGGCTGCGGGGTCGAGGCTGGCGCTGAAGAACTGGTGTTCCAGCACGCACATCTGGCGGAACAGCCTGGCCAGTTCCTCCAGCGTGGCGTCATTGCGGTCGGTAAAGCTGTCCACCTGGCCGCGCAGCCAGGCGACGAACTGCTCGAACTCGGGCAGCACATGGATGTCGATCCATTCCTGCAGATAGAAACGGCTGCCGCGCGGCTTTTTCGCCTGTTGCTGCGACCAGCTCAAATAGGACCATTCGGCGACGCAGAGGCAGATGATGGCGCGTTCGTAGCTGACTTCGGACGCCTTCATGGTGTCGATGATCGCCCGGCTGACCGGGTGCAATGCCGGGTTCAGGTAATCGGCCTCGCTCAGCCCCAGTGCTTCGAAGGAACGCAGGAAATAGGTGTTCTCGTCGCTGGTCAGCGCCGCCAGGAAGCCGGCCAGCACGGATTTTGGCGGCATCGCCGGGGCGTTGGCGAGGGTGCGTGCGACCAGGTTGACCAGGGTGTCGATGAAGGCGTAGTCCTGCACCAGGTAGCGGGCATAGACCTCGTCGGCCAGGCGGTCATCGCCCAGCGCGTCGGTGAACGCATGGTTCACCGCCCGGTTCCAGTCGGTTTCGGCGTAGCCGCGCAGCTGTTCGCTCAGCGGCTGCTGTGGGTGCTGTTGGCGGTAATCGGCAAAGGTCATCGGGCTTTCCATTTTGTTTGGCTCAAAGCTGTCCATATTGGTCGCTCAAGGCTGTCCATGTGGGTGTTCAGGGCACGATGGCGTAGTCGGCCACCGGCGGATTGCTCTTGGCCAAGCCCTGTTCCTGCATGAAAGCGCCGACGCGCTGGTAGCGGGCCTTATCCAGTGCTGCCGGACGCAGCGCGAAACGACTCAGGGTGTCGGCCCAGGCGCGACGGTTGAGTTCGGTGTTGAGCTCGTCTGGCTTGTAGCTGACGAAGGCTTTCCAGGCGTCATCCGGGTGGTTGACGATGTACTGGGTCGCCTGTTCCAGTGCGGCCATCACACGGGCGAAGCGTTTGTCACCCCGATCCTGGTTGTTGATCACCAGTACCAGCTCGTCATAGGCGGGGACGCCTTCCTCTTCTACGTAGAAGGCGCGGCCCGGATGGCCCTCGATATCCATCTGGTTCAGTTCGAAGTTGCGGTAGGCGCCGATCACCGCATCGACCTTGCCGGTAATCAGGGACGGCGACAGCGACCAGTTGACGTTGACCATCTCGATATCGTTCAGGGTCAGGCCGTGCGGCTTGAGCATGGCGCGCATCAGCGCTTCCTCGTAGCCGCCCACCGAGTAACCCACCTTCTTGCCCTTGAGGTCGGCCAGGGTCTTGATCGGGCCCTGATCCAGAACCACCAGCGAGTTCAGCGGTGTGGCGATCAGGGTGCCGATGCGGGTCAGTGGCAGTGCTTCACCGACCATCACGTGCAGCTGCGGCTGGTAGGTCAGCGCCATGTCGGCCTTGCCGGCGGCAACCAGCTTGGATGGCATCGACGGGTCGGCAGGCTCCACCAGATTCACCTCCAGTCCCTGCTCGGCAAAGTAGCCGTTCTGTTGTGCAATGATCAGCGGGCCGTGATCAGGGTTGATGAACCAGTCGAGCAGAAGCTCGACCTTGTCGGCCGCCAGCAGCTGGGTCGAGAACAGGCAGCCACAGAGCAATGCAGTCAATCGTTTCATCGGGAATCACCTCGGGGTGTGGACGACGTGGATTCACTCACCCAAGGGGTGAGCCGCCGTGCGATCAGGTTGACGGAAAAATAGAGTCCAAGCGCCATTACGGCGAGGACCAGCAGGGCCGCGAACATCAGGTCTACCTGCATGCGCGCATTGGCATTCAGCATCAGATAGCCCAGCCCACTGGAAGAGCCGACCCACTCACCGACGATGGCACCAATGGGGGCGACCGATGCGGCGACCCGCAGGCCGGATCCAAGTGCGGGCAGGGCCGCAGGCAGGCGGATCTGCAACAGCTGGGTACGGCGACTGGCGCCGAGGGTACGTGCCAGCTGCAGGTAACCAATGGGCGTTTGACGCAGGCCATCAAAGCAGGCGGCGGTCACGGGGAAGTAGATGATTAATGTGGCCATGGCGACCTTGGAGGCCATGCCGTAGCCAAGCCAGAGCATCAAAACCGGCGCCAGTGCAAATACCGGGATCGCTTGGCTGACCACCAAAACCGGCAGCAGCCAGCGGCGCAGGCCGCCCCAGGTCACCAGTGAAAGGGCACTGGCCAGTCCCAGCAGCACGCCGAGCATCAGGCCCAGCAAAATCTCGATCAGGGTGACACCGGCGTGCTTCATCAGCAGCGGAAACTGACTGAACAGAGTTTCTAGCACGCGCAGGGGGCCGGGCAAAATGAATGTGGGGGCATCGGTCAGCCCGACAATCAGTTGCCAGATCAGCAGCAACCCGGTGGTGATGATCAGTGGACGCAGAACCTGCATCATGCGGCACCCTCCATCAGCAGCTCAAGCAGCTGTGCCTGCAGCTCAAGCAGGGCAGGGTCGGTGACCGGTCTGGGTGTGCTTCCAATCGGCACTATCGGGTCCGACAAGCGTGCTGGGGAGCCCTGCAGTACCAGGACACGATCCGACATGCGCAGGGCTTCCAGCGGATCATGGGTGATCATCAGCACGGTTCGATCGGCCAGCAACTCGACGGCCAGGTCCTGCAGTTTGAGCCGGTTGATCGCATCCAGTGCAGAGAAAGGCTCATCCATGCAGACCAGAGGCTGATCCTGAAACAGGGTGCGGGCCAGTGCCACACGCTGGCGCTGACCGCCGGACAGCTGCCCCGGCAGGGCAGTGGCTCGATCGTTCAGACCCACCTGCTGCAGCAAATATCCGGCCAGTTCACGCTGTTCGCCTGAGGGTTTGCGGCCCTGCTGCAGCCTGGCGCCAAGCAGCACGTTGTCTTGAAGATTCAGCCAGGGCAGCAGCAGATCCTGCTGGGACATCCAGGCCACGCGGCCAGCCAGCGGCAGGCCATCACTGCAGTGAATCTCGCCACTGATGCTGGCCTCGTCGGCAATGCCGCAGAGCAGCTGCAGCAAGGAACTTTTGCCGACACCGGACTGGCCCAGAATGCAGGTCCACTGCCCACTTGGCAGTGTCAGATTCAGGTCGCTGAATACGCAGTGCTGCTGCCAGTTCAGGCTGGCTTGACGAAGTTCAATATCCAAGGCTCACCACCAGGCGTGGAAGTGATGAGTTGGGCCGTGCCCTGAACCCACCTGTAGCCGATCGGCTGCCGTGATGGCTGCTGTGATATAAGTCTTGGCTTCGGCCACGGCAGTGTGCATATCCCGCCCCCTGGCCAATCCGGCGGCAATCGCGGAGGAAAGAGTGCAGCCGGTACCGTGGGTGTTGGCGGTGGGGATGCGTTTGGCCGGCAGCCAGTGGGTCTGCCCGTCCATCAGCAGCAGATCGGCGCTGTCGTCACTTGCCGAGTCGGTCAGGTGGCCGCCCTTGACCAGTACCGCCTGAGGGCCCATTGCCAGCAGCTCTCTGGCCTGTGTCAGCATTGCATCCGTATCGGTCGCTTCCGGTGCGCCCAATAATACGGCTGACTCCGGAAGGTTGGGGGTGATCAGGGTCGCCAGCGGCAGCAACTCGCTGCGCAGCGCCTCAACTGACTCGTCTGCCAGCAGCTTGTCGCCGCTTTTGGCGACCATGACTGGGTCAAGCACGATATTGCGAAGGCCACGGTCACGCAGAATAGTCGCGATGGTTGTAATGGTTTCCGGACGGCTGAGCATGCCGATCTTGATCGCATCGATGTGGATATCGTCCAGCACGGTATTAAGCTGATCGGCGATAAAGGCGGGTGGAACGTCGTGGATGGCACGAACTTCACGGGTGTTTTGTGCCGTCAGGGCGGTGATCACCGAGGTGCCAAATACGCCAAGTGCTGAAAAAGTCTTCAGATCCGCTTGAATACCGGCACCGCCGCCGCTGTCGGAGCCGGCGATAGTGAGAGCGATGGGTGTGTGTGCGTGTGTCATGCGGATGCTCCAGTACGGGAGAAAACCGCACCAGCCATGGGCATGCATGGAGTGATAGTAACGGTCATCTCGATTTCCTACGCCGGTACAAGCCGGATCAGGTTCAGCGGGTCTCATCTCAGCCCATCCAGTGTGGGCACCCCGACCAAGAATCTGTGGCTAGTTTAGGCACAAGCGCTACCACTGTCTATGCTGTAACCAGATGCCGGCTGCTTTCAGGTCAGGCCGGCACCTTTTGAGCAGGAGTAGATGCCATGAATCCGCTGGAAAATGTCGATCTGTTGTGCCCCTGGTGCGGTGAGCCGATCAGTCTGATGATCGAAGTGACGGAGCCTGAGCAGGAATACACAGAAGATTGTCCAGTCTGTTGCAGCCCGATTCAGGTTCAGGTCAGCGTAGGTGATCAAGAGCGCCCCGAGGTTAGCGTTGAGCGTGAGGGTGGCTAGTAACAGGGAGTCGTTATGCAACCAGAAATTGAAAAAAGCCGGCAGAGACTGCTGGAGTCGAGTCAACCGCTGGACGTTGAAATACGCTGCAGTGCTCTGCAATTGCTAACCAGTATGTGTGACCGACTTGCGCTGCGGGCTGATGCCGATACCGAATCACTGAACGAGATCGTGCACCAGACACGTGTGGACAGTAAGCGCCTGCGTGCGCTCTGGCGTCTGCTGAAGCCTGGGCTGAAAACCACGGACTACAGCAGGCTCGAGCGTTTGAGCAAGGGACTGGCCAAGCCGCTTGCCTCCAGTCGCGATGCGCAGGTCATGAAGGAAACGCTGGATTGGGTGAGTGCAGACCTCCCGCCGGATGTTCGCCAACGATTGTTGCCGGGGTTGGTGCAGGTACTTGGACATGTGACAGTGAATGAACCGGCATTGTTGCAGGTTGTGCAGACACTGCTGAGGCTGGAGCAGGCTATTGTGGCCGTTGATCTGAGTTCAATGAGTAAACGACATCTGCACAAAGGGCTGAAGCAAACCTGCCGCAAGGGCAGTAGCCTTTCCCACGAAGCACTGCAAAAGCATGCCATGGAGCCGATGCACCGCTGGAGGAAGTGGGTCAAGTTACTATTGTTCCAAAGTGGTTGGTTGCTGGATGAAACCGCTCCCAAATGGATTAGCCAGGTTAAAGCGCTCGGAAGTGCTCTGGGACGACTGCATGACCTGGATGTACTGACTGTACAGATGGAAGAGGCTCGTGCCTGTTTTTGGCAAGAGGATCTGGATCAGGTGAGCACAGGCATTAAGGCAATCCGCCTAAAAGCGCTTGCCGAGATTGATACCCTTACCGACGAGATTTACGCAAAGCGGGCTCGCAAGAGGGCAAAACAGTTGTATCGGCGCTGGAAGCATTAGGTGTTTAAAGATTAGGCAGTATTCATATAAGCATATGATTTAAAGGATCTTTACCTCGATAGACACTATGTTAATCTGTGCGCATTAGGCGACGAAAGTTGCGCAAATTATGAATTAAGCAGGTAGGCCCCCATGTTTTTCAAAAACCTCAGAGTTCGTGCCAAATTATGGCTGTTGATCGGTATTGCCGGTTTTATGTTGCTGTTTCTAACTTCGACAGCACTGCTGGATATGCGCCACTCACTTCAGCAGGAGCGTGAAGCCCAGCTGAATTCATTACTGGACACTACCTTGAGTCTGACAGCTTCCTTGCAGGCACGGGTAGCTGCGGGCGAGCTGAGCAGCGATGAGGCGCGGCAGCAGGCACGTACTCTGTTGGAAAACATGCGCTATGCCGGCAATGAGTATTTCTTTGTTCTCAATGCCAACGCCGACATTCTGGTACATGGGGGCGATACGTCTCAGGCAGGTCGTAATCTGAAATCAGCAAGAACCCCGGATGGGGTACCTGTATTTGCGCAGATGGCAGCGATGATCGGCGGTGGAAAAAAGGTAGAGGCATTTAGTTATCTTTGGCCCAAGGCCGGCAGTACCGAGCCTCAACCCAAGCTGACGCTGGCCAAATCCTTTGAGCCCTGGGGTTGGGTGATTGGCACAGGGGTATATATGGATGACTTGAATGCGGCGTTCATGGAAGACCTCATACACCTTAGCCTTCAGCTGCTCGTTGCCCTGGCCCTTCTGATACTGTGTGCGATTCCTATCGGGCGCACGATAATAATGCCTCTTGATATTATCAGTGACGTGATGAAGCGTGCTGCCAATGGTGATCTTCGGGTGCGTACCGAACTGACCAGCCGGGATGAGCTGGGCAAGGTGGGTCGGCGTATCGATGAAACTCTGGGCGTGTTCCAGGATCTGGTACACCAGATTGCCGGCTCGGCGACCCAGGTATCAGCCAGCGCTGAAGAGTTGGCCCGCAGTGCCGAGGAAACCAGCGCGGCGCTGGATGCACAGGCGCAGGAAGCTGAGCTGCTCTCCACCGCCATGAACGAGATGGCCGCCAGTGTGCATGAGGTCGCCCGCAGTGCCGGTGAAACGTCGGCGGCGATTGAAAGTGCCGATCATGAAGCCGATGAAGGCAATCATGATGTTGAAGATACCGTTGAGCGTATTCAGGCGCTTGCTCGCGAAGTTGATGCAGCGGCTGAGGTGATTCAGGCTCTGGAAGGTGACACGGTTCAGATCGGCCAGGTGTTGGGCCAGATCCAGGCCATTTCCGAACAGACCAACCTGCTGGCGCTGAATGCGGCGATTGAGGCGGCTCGCGCCGGTGAGTCCGGCCGAGGCTTTGCGGTGGTGGCTGATGAAGTCCGCCAGCTGGCGCAGCGGACCCAGGGCTCTACCGAAGAGATTCGCAGCATGAACGATCGTTTGCGCTCGGCTGCTCAGCGGGCTGTTGAAGTGATGGAGCGTTCCAAGGAGCGTGCGGATGCCAGTGTCACAACAGCCCAGCATGCGGGCAAGGAGCTGAGCCGTATCGTGGAACAGATGGCGCTCATTCGTGACATGGGCGTACAGGTGGCAGCGGCGGCCGAAGAGCAAAGTCAGGTATCGGAAGAGATGAACTCCAATCTGCTGCGTATCACCCAAGCTTCTGAAAGCACGGTTGCGGCTGCGAATACAGTGGCAGCCAGTGGTGAACAGCTGCAGCAGCTGTCACGCAGTCTGCAGCAACAGATCAATCGCTTCAGTACCTGATCTGGGCCTGTTGGCAACAGGGGGATATACTGGGGCGAAATGTCTGAACATGCGCGGAGAATTATGAAATATCGCATCATCCCGGTAACCCCGTTCCAGCAGAACTGTACTCTGCTCTGGTGTGAGCAGACCGGCAAGGCAGCCGTGGTCGATCCCGGCGGAGACCTGCCCCTTATCAAGGCTGCCATTGCCGAAGAAGGGGTAACGCTGGAAAAGATTCTGCTGACTCACGCTCATATAGACCATGCTGGTGGAACCGCTGCGCTGTCTCATGAGTTGGGTCTGACCATTGAAGGGCCGGGTCACGAGGATGAGTTCTGGATTGAGGGATTGCCCAAGCAGAGTCAGATGTTCGGTTTTCCGAATGTGGATGTGTTCACGCCGGACCGTTGGCTGGAAGAGGGTGATCGTGTCAACTTCGGTGAGGTTGAACTGCAGGTGATACACTGCCCGGGACATACGCCTGGTCACGTCGTGTTTTACCACGCAGACTCGTCACTGGCACTGGTGGGTGATGTTCTGTTTCAGGGCTCCATTGGCCGCACGGACTTCCCGCGGGGTGATCATGCCACCCTTATCCGCTCGATCAAGGAAAAGCTTTTGCCATTGGGCGATGAAATACGTTTCATACCCGGGCACGGTCCCATATCGACCTTCGGTCAGGAGCGGCTGACCAATCCGTTCATTGCCAGTCGGTTTGGCTAATGTTCCCGACTCTTTGAGGAAACACCACCGCTGACGATAAAGGTGGTAACGTCCCCGGCCGGCTGGTCCAGAGCTGTAACCCGGTTGGCAGGGACGATAATCAGGTTTCCGGCAAAGTTGTATGATTGTGGCAGGTAAACAGCTACCTCTTCATTCAACCCCCAGTGTGATAAATCCTCAGCTGTGATGAATCCGGCAACACGCACACCGGCTTCTTCGCTCAAGCAAACCAGTACTGGCTTGTTGAAGCGCTTGTCCTCACCCAACAGTGCGTTGAACAGATCTCCTACAGCGTTATAGAGCAGCTTCACCAGCGGTATCCGCTTCATCAGTTGCTCAAATCGCCTGACCAGATAACGGCCAAGGTAGTTATTGGCCAGTATGCCCACTACCGTGATCAGTGTCAGTGTCGAGGCGATAGCCAGAAGAGTGGTGGGCCAGCCAGGCTCGAGCTGGGGCAGCAACTGATGAAACAGTCGGCCAAGCGCCGAGAACAGGGTGTTGTTCAGGGCCATGAAAATGGCATATACCAGATAAAAGGTGATAACGGCCGGCAGCAGTACCAGCAATCCCTTGAAAAACAGCCGAATCAGAGTGTTCATGGATATCCCTTCTATTTGTGCAACAGCAGCGCCAGTTCGAACAGTTGCGGGTCAAGTCCCTTGCGATAACGGATTACGCTATCGAGAGGAATATCCAGTATGGCACCTTCGGACACGCCTACCATAATGTCGTTATAACCCGCCAGCAGATAGCTTACGGCCATGGCACCCAGTCCAGAAGCCAGTACCCGATCATGCCCACTCGGATGCCCTCCGCGCTGAATATGGCCGAGAATGCAGACCCTTGGGTCTTCGCCCTGCTGCTGCAGCTGCTGAGCCAGCCTGTAGGTAAGGCCGGGCTCACGTCCCTCTGCTACAACAATAATGCCGCTGGAACCCTTGCCTGTTCGGCGATTTCCACATAGCTGGCGCCCCAGTTCTTCGATATTTACCTGGTACTCCGGCACAATCACCATCTCGGCACCGGCGGCAATACCTACATGAGTGGCCAGGAAGCCGGAGTTTCGGCCCATGACCTCTACCAGAAAGTAACGCTCATGCGACGAGGCGGTATCACGGATCTTATCAATGGCATCCAGGGCGGTATTGACGGCGGTATCAAAGCCAATGGTGTCTTCCGTACCGAAGATATCGTTGTCGATGGTGCCAGGAAGTCCGATAACGGCAATGTCACTCTCTTCAGCCAGTAGATGAGCCCCCGTCAGCGAGCCATCCCCACCAATTACGATCAGCGCACCTATTCCGGCATTTTTCAGGTTGGCTGCGGCCTGCTGCCGTATCTCCGGGTCCTTGAACGCCTCACAGCGGTCACTTTTCAAAATGGTGCCACCGCGCTGTACGATGTTACGGACAGAGGACGATGTCATCACGCGCAGGTCTCCGGCTACCAGGCCACTGTACCCCTTTTGAATACCGTATACCTGTACGCCGCTGTTCAGGGCCGCTCGCACGACGCCTCGAACGGCCGGGTTCATGCCGGGCGAGTCTCCACCGCTGGTCAGCACCGCAATAGCGTCGAAATCACGGATGGGTTCAAGATCAGGCAGACTGTACATAAGCGACTCCCTGGTAAGTGGGCATGCTGACACTATAACTGAATTATTGCGTTATCGTGATAGAAGTAGAAGCGATCCATCTTACGGTTTTTGCAGTAAAAAAAATCGGTTGCAGGTTGATGCCCGCTCAATGCTGGCCAATACTGAAAGCTCTGAGTCCGACCCGGCACGGGTGCGTGACCGCAGATTTCCGATCAAACAGGAGAGTTGAACATGGCGTTGAAAAAAACACTGATCTCAGCCGCGATGGCGGCAGGTGTAATGGCTGCAGGGCTGACCGCACCAACAACGGCGAGTGCGGAAAGCTTTATTACCATTGGTACCGGCGGGGTGACGGGAGTTTACTATCCCACAGGTGGTGCCATCTGCCGTCTGGTTAACAAGGACCGTTCTGAGCATGGCATCCGCTGCTCGGTCGAAAGTACGGGTGGCTCCATTTATAACCTGAATACAATCCGTGCCGGGGAGCTGGACATGGGTGTAGCTCAGTCCGACTGGCAATTCCATGCCTACAATGGCACCGATGCCTTTGCCGAACAGGGGGCAAACAAGGATCTGCGCTCCGTTTTTTCACTTCACCCCGAGCCGTTCACTGTGGTTGCGCGAGCCGACGCTGGTATCAAGAACTTCAATGACCTCAAGGGCAAGCGGGTCAATATCGGCAACCCGGGTTCAGGTCAGCGCGGTACCATCGAAGTCATCATGAAGGCGAAGGGCTGGACCAACAGCGATTTTGCGTTGGCATCTGAGCTGAAGGCTTCAGAGCAGGCCAGTGCACTGTGTGACAACAAAATTGATGCAATGGTTTACGTTGTTGGCCACCCAAGCGGCGCAATCAAGGAGGCAACCACTTCCTGTGAAAGCAATCTGGTAGAAGTGAATGACGCGGCCATCGACATGTTGGTGAATGAGAACAGCTACTACCGCAAGGCTGTGATTCCGGGTGGCATGTATCAGGGCAATCCTGATGATGTTGTAACCTTCGGTGTGGGTGCCACGATTGTAAGCTCTGCCAGTGTGCCTGATGATGTGGTTTATAATGTGGTCAAGGCGGTTTTCGAGAACTTCGACACCTTCCGCAAATTGCATCCTGCTTTTGAAAACCTGAGCAAGGAAGAGATGGTACGAGATGCCTTGACGGCACCCCTGCACCCGGGTGCAGAGAAGTACTACAAGGAAGCCGGCCTGCTTTAAGCACCGGCAGCAGGGGGGCGACTCCCCCTGCTCACCCCCTCCTTTCTGTCTGAAACAAGGGTGTAGATCGTGACTCAGGAAGACAAGCAGCAAACCTCCAATGACGATATTCAGGCACTGGTCGCACAGTCCGACAGCGGTGCTCGCTCTCCCAAGGGCCTGCCTGGGCGCCTTCTCTGGGGGGTTGCACTGGCCTGGGCTCTGTTTCAGCTTTGGTATGCCTCGCCACTTCCTTTTATGCTGGACTTCGGGGCCATCAATGATTCCAAGGCTCGTGCCATCCATCTGGCATTTGCCATATTTTTATCTTATACCGCTTACCCGGCGCTGAAACGTTCACCACGTTTCCACATCCCGATCCAGGACTGGATATTTGGACTCCTGGGTGCTTTCTCTGCTGCCTATCTGGTCATTTTTGAAGCGGAACTGGCCGGACGCTCGGGTGCACCGATAACCGCGGATGTGGTGGTAGCTGTTATGGGGATGCTGCTGTTGCTTGAGGCAACTCGACGCGCTCTGGGGCCACCGTTGATGGTCGTTGCGGCAGTATTTTTGACGTATACATTCGCAGGGCCTTACATGCCGGATGTGATTGCCCATAAGGGTGCAAGCCTTAACAAGGCGATGTCGCACCAGTGGTTGACTACTGAAGGGGTGTTCGGGGTTGCATTGGGCGTATCCACCAGCTTTGTGTTTCTGTTCGTGCTGTTTGGCGCTTTGCTTGAAAAGGCAGGCGCCGGCAACTACTTCACCAAGGTCTCGTTTTCTCTGTTGGGGCACATGCGAGGAGGGCCGGCAAAGGCTGCGGTGGTGTCTTCAGGGTTATCAGGCCTTATATCCGGCTCTTCCATCGCCAATGTTGTAACTACGGGTACCTTTACCATTCCATTGATGAAGCGCGTGGGGTTTCCCGCTTACAAGGCCGGGGCTGTTGAGGTTGCAGCATCTACTAACGGTCAGCTCACGCCGCCGATCATGGGGGCAGCAGCCTTCCTTATGGTTGAGTATGTGGGCATTTCCTATATTGAAGTAATTCAGCATGCCATTCTGCCGGCGTTGATCTCCTATATTGCACTGATTTATATCGTGCACCTGGAGGCGTTGAAGGCGGGCATGCAAGGTCTGCCGAAGCGTAATGATGGTGGTACCCTTGCTCAGAGGCTGGCGACCTGGGTTGGTATTGTAGTGGGCGTATGTGTTGTCTCACTTGGACTCTATTATGGTTTTGGTTGGACCAAGAGTTACATAGGCAGTGCCAGTTACTGGATTATGGCCGCAATCGTATTTGTGGCTTATCTCTGGCTGGTTCGCCACTCCGCAGCTTACCCAGATCTGAAACTGGATGATCCTGACTCAGATATAGTCGAACTCCCTGAAACAGCACCGACCGTCAAGTCGGGTCTTTATTTTCTGCTGCCGGTTTTTGTACTCGTGTGGTGCCTGACAGTGGAGCGCTTTTCTCCGGGGCTGTCCGCGTTCTGGGCAACTGTGTTCATGGTAGTGATTGTGCTTACACACAAGCCGATAAAAGCCATGTTCCGGGCCCAGGGTGCGTTTGGACAGGGGGTAAAGGAAGGCTTCTGCGATCTGCTTGATGGGCTGGTGACAGGCTCTCGAAACATGATAGGCATCGGCGTGGCAACTGCAGCGGCGGGTATTGTCGTGGGAACTGTTACGTTGACCGGAATCGGTTTGGTTATGACCGAGTTCGTTGAGTTCATTTCGGCGGGCAATATCATGCTGATGCTGCTGTTCACCGCTGTCATTAGCTTGCTGTTGGGTATGGGGCTGCCAACAACAGCAAACTATATTGTCGTATCCACATTGATGGCTCCGGTCATCGTGACCCTGGGGGCTCAGCAGGGGCTGATTGTGCCACTGATCGCCGTACACCTGTTTGTGTTCTATTTCGGAATATTGGCCGATGACACACCGCCCGTAGGGCTTGCTGCGTTTGCTGCTGCAGCGATAGCACGCTCGGACCCAATCAGAACCGGTGTTCAGGGTTTCACCTATGACATCCGCACAGCGGTTTTGCCCTTTATGTTTATTTTCAACACTGAGTTGTTGCTGATGGGTATAGAGAGCATTCCGCATCTGCTGGTCACCATTGCGACTGCGGTGATTGCCATGCTGATTTTTGCAGCTGCGACTCAAGGCTACTGGCTGGTGAAAAGCCGTTGGTATGAAACCCTGTTGCTGTTACTGATCGCATTTACACTGTTCCGTCCTGGCTTCTGGTGGGATGAAGTTTATCCACCTGTAATCAACGAACCGGCTCAGAAGATTGAATGGCTGGCAGCACAGGTTCCTGCCAATGGCCACCTGATGATTCAAGCGAGGGGAATGACAATAGATGGCGATGAAGTTACTCGACTGATTCGTCTGCCGTTAGAAGAGGGCAGTAGTGGAGCCGAGCGGCTTGAGAATGCTGGCCTGGTGCTCAATATAAATGATGACAGCGTGATTGTTGATCTGGTTGCATTTGGCAGTGCAGCGCAGGACGCAGGCTTCGACTTTGACTGGGAAATTCTGTCCATTCAGGTTGAGGCAGATCGACCGGATAAACAATGGATGTATTTACCAGCTCTCTTGCTGCTGGCTGCATTGGCATGGTTGCAGATACGTCGGAGACGGGCATCTGCACCAGAGACACAGGAGGCATGATGTTTAATAAAATACTGCTGCCGATTGATATGCAGGACCGAAATACAGCGCAGGAAGCGTTGCGTGAGGCAGCACGCTATTTGGCAGGGCCTGAGGCCGAGCTGCATGTGATGTCGGTAATGCCCGGGCTCAATATGCCAATGGTCGCCGCCTACTTTCCGGAAGATACAGTTGAGAAGGCGTTGAAGGAGCTTGAGTGTGAGCTTGCGCAATTGATCAAGGAAACCGTTCCGGAGTTGGCTCATTGCTATGAACATATCTGTGAAGGCAATGCGGCCAAGCAGATAATCAAGCAGGCAAATAAGCTGGACGTCGACCTCATCGTTATGCCCAGTCACAACTATTCGCGTATGGAAAACATACTGATCGGCTCGGTTACCTCGCGGGTGGTTGAGCGTGCGCACTGCTCGGTAATGGTGCTGCGATTAGCAAAGCAAAAAAAGTGATATCGAGGCGTTGACAGCGATCCGAATCGCTGTAGAATACGCCACCTCATCAGCGCTGACCGCGCGTTGTTTTCTCCGCCAAGGCAGTGAAAACAACCGAAAAAACGGTTGACACTGAAACGGGTTGCGGTAGAATACGCGCCTCGCTTGAGACAACAGGTTGCACCGAACGGTGCGGTTGGCCAAGCCCGCTCTTTAACAAATTGATCAGGTAATATGTGTGGGCGCTTGTCAGGATTGAGCACACAAAGCTTAATCAAGGCAAGCAACCTAACTGAATATTCATTTAGCGTTGTGTAATACCTTGAGCCGAATGAAAAGCTGCTTGCAGCTTTGAATTCACAAGATTTTAAACTGAAGAGTTTGATCATGGCTCAGATTGAACGCTGGCGGCAGGCCTAACACATGCAAGTCGAGCGGTAGCACAGAGAAGCTTGCTTCTTGGGTGACGAGCGGCGGACGGGTGAGTAACGCGTGGGAATCTACCTGGTAGTGGGGGACAACAGTCGGAAACGACTGCTAATACCGCATACGCCCTTCGGGGGAAAGTGGGGGATCTTCGGACCTCACGCTATCAGATGAGCCCGCGTCGGATTAGCTTGTTGGTGAGGTAAAGGCTCACCAAGGCGATGATCCGTAGCTGGTCTGAGAGGATGACCAGCCACACTGGGACTGAGACACGGCCCAGACTCCTACGGGAGGCAGCAGTGGGGAATATTGGACAATGGGGGCAACCCTGATCCAGCCATGCCGCGTGTGTGAAGAAGGCCTTCGGGTTGTAAAGCACTTTCAGCTGTGAGGAAAGGCGAGTGGTTAATACCCGCTTGCTGTGACGTTAACAGCAGAAGAAGGACCGGCTAACTCCGTGCCAGCAGCCGCGGTAATACGGAGGGTCCGAGCGTTAATCGGAATTACTGGGCGTAAAGCGCGCGTAGGTGGTTCAGTCAGTCAGATGTGAAAGCCCCGGGCTCAACCTGGGAACTGCACCTGATACTGCTGAGCTAGAGTACGGTAGAGGGTAGTGGAATTTCCGGTGTAGCGGTGAAATGCGTAGAGATCGGAAGGAACACCAGTGGCGAAGGCGACTACCTGGACCGATACTGACACTGAGGTGCGAAAGCGTGGGTAGCAAACAGGATTAGATACCCTGGTAGTCCACGCCGTAAACGATGTCAACTAGCCGTTGGGGGACTTGATCCTTTAGTGGCGAAGCTAACGCGATAAGTTGACCGCCTGGGGAGTACGGCCGCAAGGTTAAAACTCAAATGAATTGACGGGGGCCCGCACAAGCGGTGGAGCATGTGGTTTAATTCGAAGCAACGCGAAGAACCTTACCTACTCTTGACATCCAGAGAACTTTCCAGAGATGGATTGGTGCCTTCGGGAACTCTGAGACAGGTGCTGCATGGCTGTCGTCAGCTCGTGTTGTGAAATGTTGGGTTAAGTCCCGTAACGAGCGCAACCCTTATCCTTATTTGCCAGCGAGTAATGTCGGGAACTCTAAGGAGACTGCCGGTGACAAACCGGAGGAAGGTGGGGATGACGTCAAGTCATCATGGCCCTTACGAGTAGGGCTACACACGTGCTACAATGGCCGGTACAGAGGGCTGCAAACTCGCGAGAGCAAGCTAATCTCACAAAACCGGTCGTAGTCCGGATCGCAGTCTGCAACTCGACTGCGTGAAGTCGGAATCGCTAGTAATCGTGAATCAGAATGTCACGGTGAATACGTTCCCGGGCCTTGTACACACCGCCCGTCACACCATGGGAGTGGGTTGCACCAGAAGTAGCTAGTCTAACCTTCGGGAGGACGGTTACCACGGTGTGATTCATGACTGGGGTGAAGTCGTAACAAGGTAGCCCTAGGGGAACCTGGGGCTGGATCACCTCCTTAAACGATTGCGAAGTTCTGGCAAGCGTTCACACATATTACCTGATCGAACTGTTAAAGCTGATTGAGCTTTAAAGACTGTGCTTGTTTGAAGTACATCCTTTAAAGCTTCGGCTTTAAACGCTCTTTAACAAATTGGATCTGAAAGATTGTCTTGTATTGTTTGATACAAGCGCCAATCGGCGATAATCGTTACGAACCATTCATTTGAACAGACGCCTTCGGGTTATATGGTCAAGTGAATAAGCGTGCACGGTGGATGCCTTGGCAGTCAGAGGCGATGAAGGACGTAGTAACCTGCGATAAGGTTCGGGGAGCTGGTAAACAAGCTTTGATCCGAACATTTCCGAATGGGGAAACCCACCCGCTTGCGGGTATCTCTTAGCTGAATACATAGGCTTTGAGAGGCGAACCCGGGGAACTGAAACATCTAAGTACCCGGAGGAAAAGAAATCAACCGAGATTCCCTTAGTAGCGGCGAGCGAACGGGGACCAGCCCTTAAGCTGTGTTGTGGTTAGCAGAACGCTCTGGAAAGTGCGGCCATAGTGGGTGATAGCCCCGTATGCGAAAACCTATATGCAGTGAAATCGAGTAGGACGGGACACGTGTTATCCTGTCTGAATATGGGGGGACCATCCTCCAAGGCTAAATACTCCTGACTGACCGATAGTGAACCAGTACCGTGAGGGAAAGGCGAAAAGAACCCCTGTGAGGGGAGTGAAATAGACCCTGAAACCGTGTACGTACAAGCAGTGGGAGCCGTTTTCGGACGGTGACTGCGTACCTTTTGTATAATGGGTCAGCGACTTACTTTCAGTGGCAAGCTTAACCGTTTAGGGGAGGCGTAGGGAAACCGAGTCTTAATAGGGCGATCAGTCGCTGGGAGTAGACCCGAAACCGGGCGATCTATCCATGGGCAGGTTGAAGGTTGAGTAACATCAACTGGAGGACCGAACCGACTACCGTTGAAAAGTTAGCGGATGACCTGTGGATCGGAGTGAAAGGCTAATCAAGCCCGGAGATAGCTGGTTCTCCTCGAAAGCTATTTAGGTAGCGCCTCATGTCTCACCTTGGGGGGTAGAGCACTGTTTCGGCTAGGGGGTCATCCCGACTTACCAACCCGATGCAAACTCCGAATACCCAAGAGTGCAATCATGGGAGACACACGGCGGGTGCTAACGTCCGTCGTGGAAAGGGAAACAACCCAGACCGCCAGCTAAGGTCCCAAAGTTCTGGTTAAGTGGGAAACGATGTGGGAAGGCTCAGACAGCTAGGAGGTTGGCTTAGAAGCAGCCACCCTTTAAAGAAAGCGTAATAGCTCACTAGTCGAGTCGGCCTGCGCGGAAGATATAACGGGGCTCAAACCAGACACCGAAGCTGCGGATGCCTTAGGGCATGGTAGAGGAGCGTTCTGTAAGCCGTTGAAGCCAAAGGTGTAAACCATGGTGGAGGTATCAGAAGTGCGAATGCTGACATAAGTAACGATAAAGGGGGTGAAAAACCCCCTCGCCGGAAGACCAAGGTTTCCTATCCAATGCTAATCAGGGTAGGGTGAGTCGGCCCCTAAGGCGAGGCAGAAATGCGTAGTCGATGGGAAACAGGTTAATATTCCTGTACCGGCTGTAACTGCGACGAAGGGACGGAGAAGGCTAGGCCAGCGCGGCGATGGTTGTCCGCGTTTAAGGGTGTAGGCTGGGAGAGTAGGAAAATCCGCTCTCCCTTAAGGCTGAGACCTGATGACGAGTCTCCATGTGAGACGAAGTGGTTGATGCCATGCTTCCAGGAAAAGCTTCTAAGCTTCAGGTTACAGGCGACCGTACCCCAAACCGACACAGGTGGTCAGGTTGAGAATACCAAGGCGCTTGAGAGAACTCGGGTGAAGGAACTAGGCAAAATGGTGCCGTAACTTCGGGAGAAGGCACGCCGATGTCGGTGATGGAATTTACTTCCTAAGCTGATGTCGGTCGAAGATACCAGGTGGCTGCGACTGTTTATTAAAAACACAGCACTCTGCAAACACGAAAGTGGACGTATAGGGTGTGACGCCTGCCCGGTGCCGGAAGGTTAATTGATGGGGTTAGCTCACGCGAAGCTCTTGATCGAAGCCCCGGTAAACGGCGGCCGTAACTATAACGGTCCTAAGGTAGCGAAATTCCTTGTCGGGTAAGTTCCGACCTGCACGAATGGCGTAACGATGGCCACACTGTCTCCACCCGAGACTCAGTGAAATTGAACTCGCTGTGAAGATGCAGCGTCCCCGCGGCTAGACGGAAAGACCCCGTGAACCTTTACTATAGCTTCACAGTGGACTTTGACATTACTTGTGTAGGATAGCTGGGAGGCTTTGAAACCGGGACGCCAGTTCCGGTGGAGCCAACCTTGAAATACCAGCCTGGTACTGTTGAGGTTCTAACTCAGATCCGTTACCCGGATCGAGGACATTGTGTGGTGGGTAGTTTGACTGGGGCGGTCTCCTCCCAAAGCGTAACGGAGGAGCACGAAGGTACCCTCAGGCTGGTCGGAAATCAGCCAATGAGCGCAAGAGTAGAAGGGTGCTTGACTGCGAGACAGACACGTCGAGCAGGTGCGAAAGCAGGTTCTAGTGATCCGGTGGTTCTGTATGGAAGGGCCATCGCTCAACGGATAAAAGGTACTCCGGGGATAACAGGCTGATACCGCCCAAGAGTTCACATCGACGGCGGTGTTTGGCACCTCGATGTCGGCTCATCACATCCTGGGGCTGAAGCCGGTCCCAAGGGTATGGCTGTTCGCCATTTAAAGTGGTACGCGAGCTGGGTTTAGAACGTCGTGAGACAGTTCGGTCCCTATCTGCCGTGGGCGTTTGAGATTTGAGAAGAGTTGCTCCTAGTACGAGAGGACCGGAGTGAACGAACCTCTGGTGTTCCGGTTGTCACGCCAGTGGCATTGCCGGGTAGCTACGTTCGGACGGGATAACCGCTGAAAGCATCTAAGCGGGAAGCCCCCTTCAAGATGAGATCTCACCGGGGCCTTGAGCCCCCTGAAGAGCCGTCCGAGACCAGGACGTTGATAGGCAGGGTGTGTAAGCGTTGTAAGGCGTTGAGCTAACCTGTACTAATGGCTCGTGAGGCTTGACCATATAACGCCCAAGGCGTTTGAAATGAATGGTTCGACTGGAAACAGTCAAAATACGATTATCGGCTCGCAAGAGCACCGATTGAACGCTTGTAGCAACAACACAGACAATCAGAGCAACGTGACATATAGGCACGAGGCTCAATCAGATCCGGTTTGTACCAGTTTCGCCTGGCGACCATAGAGACGTGGAACCACCTGATCCCATACCGAACTCAGCAGTGAAACGCGTCATCGCCGATGGTAGTGTGGGGCTTCCCCATGTGAGAGTAGGTCATCGCCAGGCACTTAATACCAGAAACCCCGGTCTCGTTGAGGCCGGGGTTTTTGCGTTGGGGCTAAGCACAGGCAGGCGCCAGACAAAAGAAAGGGCCCGGCGCATTCCCTGCGGCGGGCCCTGTCACTGACTTTCCTGTCACTGAGTTTGCGAGAGCTCAGTTGTACTCAGTCTTTGATACCATATTCGGTACGATAGGCTTCAATAGCCGACAGCTCCTGTTGCATGTTGCCTTGTTCATGCAGGTACTGCACCAGATCATCAAGACTGATGATACTGATGACCGGCATGGCATAGTCACGTTCCACTTCCTGAATGGCAGATAAATCGCCTGTACCTCGCTCCTGTCGGTCCAGAGCAATCAGTGTTGCGGCAGGTGCTGCACCGGCCTGTTCAATGATTGCCATTACCTCGCGAATGGCTGTGCCAGCCGTTATTACATCGTCGATGATTAAAACACGGCCTGTAAGCGGCGCACCTACCAGGTTACCACCTTCACCATGATCCTTGGCCTCCTTGCGGTTGAATACGTAAGGGATATCGAGATCATATTCATTGGCCAGGGCCACGCAAGTGGCGGCTGCCAGAGGAATACCCTTGTAGGCAGGGCCAAGCATCACGTCGTATTCAATGCCGGCATTCTGCAGTGCTGCAGCATAGAAGCGGCCAAGCTGAGCCAAGGCAGATCCTGTATTGAACAAGCCTGCATTGAAGAAATAGGGGCTCTTACGACCTGACTTCAAGGTAAACTCGCCAAAGCGAAGAACCTCTTTTTTCAAGGCAAAGTCGATAAAATCACGTTTGTAGTCGAGCATCTTTTTTTCCGCATGCAGGTGAGTGTGGCGCTAATAATACCTGCTGGGGCTGTTCCCATCCACGAGAAGGCCTGTAGAAAAATTTCAATTTCCGGTGCGCAGCCGGTACAATTCCGCTTTGACCTTCCATCCCAGATTCGTTCGAATACGCTCACGGGGCAAAGACAGTATGCGTGTTATTACCTTCAATACTCAGGGTATTGA
Organism: Marinobacterium sp. BA1; assembly: GCF_041155135.1. NCBI lineage: Bacteria > Pseudomonadati > Pseudomonadota > Gammaproteobacteria > Oceanospirillales > Oceanospirillaceae > Marinobacterium > Marinobacterium sp. BA1. The sequence goes on along the minus strand of NZ_BAAFHC010000001.1, from coordinate 2,926,140 downwards.
ACAGGCAGCAGATAATGGCTTTTTTGACTGGATGGCCCAGCAGGATGCTGATGTGGTGTGTCTGCAGAATCTCAAGGCAAAAGAGTACCAGCTTGATGGTGATCGCTACCATCCGGATGGATATCATGCGTATTTTTTTGACGCTTTCGAAGATGGCTTCAGTGGTGTAGCCATCTATACACGGCATCTGCCGAAGGCGATCATGACTGGTCTTGGCTTTGAGCAGTGCGATTTCAACGGTCGCTTTATTCAGGCAGACTTTGATAAGGTCAGCGTCAGCTCGATGACCATCCCTTCCGGTCTGCGCAGTGAAGAAGCTCAGGCAGGAAAAATGGAGTATTTGGAGCTGCTCATGGGGCACCTGAAGAAAACGCTGCGAAAACGCAGAGAGTTTATCTTCGCTGGAACCTTCAATATTGCCCACAGACCAGTCGACCTGAGCAATTGGTATGTTAATCAGCGAGTTTCGGGCTTTCTCGCAGAAGAGCGGACCTGGATTGAAGAGGTCCTGGATGAGATGGGCTATGTCGATGCTTTCAGGGAGGTTAATAAAGCTGAGCGACAGTTTACATGGTGGCCCGACTATAACCGTGCCTGGTCGCTGAACGAAGGTGCGCGTTTGGATTATCAGATTACAACGGCAAACCTGCGCAAGGTTGTAAAAAATGCGCGGATTTACCGTGACCAACGGTTCTCGGAGCACGCGCCCCTGACAATCGATTACGACATCGATATCTGACAGCATCAGCCGCCGGCCGTAAAACCGGCGGCTTGCTGTTCAGCCTGCCAGTGCCTGCTTTTGCAGTTCAACCAGCTCGGAAATGCCCTTGCGAGCCAGATCCAGCATTGCGTTCAGCTCCTCCTGAGAGTAGGGGGCACCCTCTGCGGTTCCCTGCACTTCAATGAAACCGCCCGCTTCAGTCATGATGACGTTCATGTCCGTTTCCGCTGCTGAGTCTTCGGCATAGTCCAGATCCAGCACTGCTTCACCTCTGTAAATACCCACGGATACGGCAGCGATCATCTGCTTGACGGGGTTACCCTTCATGGCGCCGTTTTTGTCCTGCTTCAGTACGTTAATGGCATCCATCAGGGCCACGCAGGCTCCGGTAATTGAAGCCGTGCGCGTGCCGCCATCCGCCTGAATGACATCACAGTCTATAGTGATAGTGTTCTCGCCTAGCTTTTTAAGATCAAGCGCTGCCCTGAGGGAACGACCGATCAGGCGCTGAATTTCAATGGTACGACCTGTCTGCTTGCCGCGGGCGGCTTCGCGGTCGGAGCGAGTGTTGGTTGAGCGGGGTAGCATGCCATATTCGGCGGTAACCCAACCTGAGCCACTGCCGCGAAGGAAACGTGGAACACCGCGGTCCACAGTAGCGGTACAGATCACCTTGGTATCACCAAACTCCACCAGAACAGAACCTTCTGCGTGGCGAGTGAAATTGCGGGTGATGCGTATATCACGCATCTGGTCCGCTTGTCGGCCGCTTGGACGCATTTTGTTCAGCCCGAGGTTCTGTATCTGTTCGGAGAAGCTGGAACTCATGTTACCTACCCTTGGTCGCTGTCATGGCCCGCGCAGGACTGGCCGATGACTGTTAAAATGGATCAGGTAGCAATTCTAATAGAGATCGCCTGATTATGACACGAAGCATGACCGCCTTTACCCGCCAAGAGCAGCAACAATCTTGGGGGACCCTCATTTGGGAACTGCGATCGGTGAATCATCGCTATCTGGAGCCGCATTTCCGTTTACCGGAATCCTTGCGCGATATTGAGGGCAAACTTCGTGAACAGCTGCGTCAGCTGTTGAGTAGAGGCAAGGTAGAGTGCACGTTGCGCTTTATTCCGGAGCGTAGTACTGAGTCGATGCACATTGATCAGGTGCGTGCTCAAGAGGTCATATCAGCGTTAACCCAAGTCAGCGAGTTGATCCCAGAGTCGCAGCCGATCAACCCCATGGAGGTAATGGCTTGGCCTGGTGTGCTGCAGGAATCAACGATCGATATGTCAGAGGTCAGGGCCCAGGCAGTGCTCTTGTTTTCACAGGCGTTGAAGGATCTGGTTGTCGGACGTGAGCGTGAAGGCACTGAACTGGCCGAGCTGATTCAGCAGCGGCTTACTGCCATTGAGCAGATTACGTCGGACGTACGTACCCTGATGCCGAAGATCCTGCAGGGACAGCGTGACACTTTGCGTTCCCGGCTAACGGAGCTTAGTGCAGAGTTGGATGCTGCGCGCCTTGAGCAAGAAATTGTATTAATTGCGCAGAAGGCGGATGTGGATGAAGAGACTGACCGCTTGCAGACACATGTGCAGGAGGTCCGCCGTGTGCTAAAACAAAAAGGTCCAGTTGGACGGCGGCTGGATTTCCTGATGCAGGAGCTGAATCGGGAGGCAAATACACTGTCTTCCAAGTCGATAGTCGCGGCCACTACGCGCAGTGCGGTAGAGCTGAAGGTTCTGATCGAGCAGATGCGAGAACAGATCCAGAATATCGAATAAGCCTCAGTTGCTTTTGTCGACAGGGTGTTTGCGGTTGCGTCTGCAGCGTTCGGAGCAGTAGACCACTTCATCCCAGCAGCGCGCCCACTTGCGTCTCCAACTGAACGGGCGGTTGCAGCCACGACAGATCTTCTCAGGCAGATGCCTTTTGTGCATGTTTGCGTCCTGTCGGTTTGCCGGGGTTGCGAACATGCCGACGCAGCAGGCGGCGGGCTTCGGTCTGTACTTCGGGCCGGTTACGCCACTGCCACAAGCGCTCACGGGCAGCGGCAGCCGTGGTCTTCAGTTCAACCAGCGGGGCAGGATAATCAGTACCGATGTGCAACTGAAACATCTGCTCCTCCATAGGTGTCATTTCCCAGGGAGTGTGCAGTAGATCGTCAGGTAGTCCATTCAGTTCGGGAACCCATTGACGGATGAATACGCCGTTCGGGTCTTGCTCTTGCGACTGCAGAACCGGGTTATAGATGCGAATGGTATTGATCCCGGTAACGCCCGCCTGCATCTGGAACTGGGGGTAATGAATGCCGGGCTCGTAATCGAGAAACAGTCTGGCCAGTGGCTTCACGCCCCGTTTCCAGTCAATGTTGAGCTGGTGGCAGAGAAAGCTCACCAGCATGGCACGCATGCGGAAGTTGATGTAACCGGTTGCATGCAGACAACGCATGCACGCATCAACCAGGGGGTAGCCAGTCTGCCCATTGAACCAGGCGTTGAAATCAGCCTCGACCTGCTCATCATGTCGATAGGGAAAATCCAGATAGGCCTTGTTGACCGGACGAAACTCCATGGCGCATTCGGTTTCGAATTTCTGAATGAAATGGCAATGCCAGTGCAGACGGGAAGCCAGTGCACTCAGGCTGCGACGCCACCCGGGCGTGTGCCAGTGTGCCAGCAGCCTCTGATAGACCTGACGCAGACTCAGGTTACCGAAGGCAAGATAGGGTGAAAGGCGCGAGCACCCTGTGCGGCTGAGTGAAGGGCTTGAAATGGCTGCGACATACCCCTTGCCACGAAACTCGAAGAACTCGTTCAACCAAGCCTGTGCTGCGGACTCTCCACCGGATTGAAAAGCGGGTTCAGCCAGCAACCAGCTGTCGGGTGGCTGCCAGTGCCAGGAGGGAGGTACAGACACAGTCTGCAGCCGAGCCAGGGTCGGATCAAACACGGGGGCACGCATCACAGCTTTCCAGTGTGTGTCCCAGTTGTCGCGATTGAAGCAGCCACGCACGACCGCGTTGCTGGGAAACTCCCGCCAGTGAATGCCCTGCTCCGTGCACCAGTGCTTAAGGGTTCTGTCGCGAGAAAAGGTACTGGCATCCCCGCTTTCCTCGTGACTGAACACGTTTTGGACAGCATACCGTTGCTGCAGGCGCGCCATCACCTCGATGCACTCCCCATGCATCAGCGTGACTTCGGCCTTGCTGCATGCGGCTGCCAGCTGTCGATTCATGTCCCGGATTGATTCGTGCATGAAGCGCCAGTGACGCAGGCTCAGATGAGGGTTCTGCAGTTGAGACGGCTCAACCATAAACAGCAGCAGGGTTGGCAGACCGGCCTCAATGGCACTGAGCAGCGGAGCGTGGTCCTGCAGGCGCAGATCGCGCTTGAACCATACTACATTGATGGCCCTGCGCTCAGTCATGACGAACCCAAACAGGCCAGTCGGCGGCGTCGCGGCTGTCGAGAGCACTGCTGGCGGTTTCCGGCGCCCAGCGGCTGACATACTCCCCATCGGGGTCGAACTGTTCAGCCTGACGCGCAAGGTTGAAGTGGCGTCCGCCGCGGGGATCGGCGCCAACACCGGCAATATACTGCCAGTTGCCCCAGTTGCTGGCCACATCGTGGTCAATCAGTTGCTGCTGGAACCAGGCCGCACCGTAGCGCCAGTCGATGTTGAGCTCGTTTACCAGACAACTGGCGGCAATCTGACGCCCACGGTTGGAGATAAAGCCGGTGACGTTGAGCTCACGCATACAGGCATTGACCAGTGGCCAGGGGGGCGTGCCCTGGCAGCACCGCCTGAAACGTTCGGGATAAAAGCTGGTCAGGGGTGTCCGTGTGGCTATGCCACTGCGTGCGAACAGACGCGCCCGGTGCTTGAGTGCATACCACTGGAAATACTCGCGCCAAAGCAGTTCAAAGCTGATCCAGTAGGTTGACTCGTTGCTGCCTTGTGCCTGCTCGTAGGCTTTCAGTCGACTCAGAATGCGACGTGGCGACAGGCAGCCATTGGCTAGCCAGGGACTGAAACGGGTGCTGTTGCTCCAGCCCTGAAGCGCATTACGGGTCTGTTTGTAAATCGAGGCATGAGACTGGCTGAAATAGTGCTCCAGGTGTGCCATGGCCTCGGTACATCCGCCACGAAAGGCAGTGTCCCGCAGCTCCATAGATGGCATCAGAAGCATACCCCCGGGCAATCCATGCGGAGGGGGTGGCAATGCCGCAGGGGCGGAAACCGCGCTGGTGGGATCGGGTCCGGCTTCAAGTTGATGGCGAAAGGGTGTGAACTGGTCTGGCAGCTGTGTCAGTGTAAAGGGCAGCTGCTTCGGGCTGAACAGGGTATGACTGCAAACTAACAGAATCTCAATCTCGGTCAGGGCGGCCCGGACGCGGTTGATCTGTCGCTGTTCGTACAGGCCAACCTGTTCGCTCACCACCAGTCGTTCGGGCTTCAGTTCGCGCACCAGCCAAAGCAGTTTTTCAACCGGGTCACCCTCCAACAACAGCAGTCGCTGACCCTTGAGTGCCAATGCATGATCCAGCTGCAGCAGGCTTTGCTGGAGAAACGCTCTGCGATGCCTGCCCATGGGCAGGCTCTGATAGCGATCAGGTTGCTGCCATTGGTTGTCCAGACAATAAACACATACAAGCTCCGTACTGTCCTCAACGGCCTTGAGCAATGCCGGGTTGTCGTCCAGTCGCAGATCCTGGGTTATCCAGTAAAGTGTAAGGCTCACTGTATGTTCTCCATCCAAAGCCTTGTTCTGTACGAAATGGCACCCAAGTCAGATCCGATACAATGAGGAACGAAACGAAAATTGTGAAAATTACGCCATTGTTCGATGGAATTTTATTTCTTTAAAAAGAACGCAATTAGGTTTTTTGTTGTTTTTTAGTTAAGTTTTTGCCGATTTTTCGCGGTTTTTTGGGTGGGGGTATGGGCCTCTCAACAGAGGGGGCCTGTTTTTGCGTTAAGATGCTTAGATGTGCTAAGTATTTAAAAAGGAACTATTCTGTAACGGGAGCGGCGGTGCCTCGAACCCATAATCTGGCCGAGCACTCGTTTTGCGAACCCTGGATTGGAGACCAAAATCATGCACAAGCTCAAGACACTGGTAGGCGCCTGTACGGTGGCTCTGGCAACACTCGGAACGGCCGCTACAGCTCAGGCGGCAACTTGGCGATACGCTTTCGAGGAGGCCATTACCGATGTACAGGGTGTCTATGCCACCAAGTTCAAGGAGCATATCGAAGCCAACTCCGACCACAATATCCAGCTGTTTCCCTACGGTACGTTGGGGGAGTCTGCCGATACCATGGAACAGGCCCAGGCAGGACTGCTGCAGTTTGTTGATCAGTCTCCGGGTTTTACCGGCTCTCTGATTCCCGAAGCTCAAGTGTTCTTCATTCCCTATCTGTTGCCGGAAACTCATGAAGCACTGGACAGTTTTTTCCGCAACAGCAAGGCGATCAATGAAGACTTCAAGGAAATCTATGCACAGCATGGCCTTGAATTGCTGAAAATGTTTCCCGAAGGTGAAGTGGTCATTACCACTCAGGAACCGTTTGAAAAGCCAGCTGACCTTAACGGCGTCAAAATCCGTGTCATGACCAACCCGCTGTTGGTGGAGTCCTACAAGGCATTCGGTGCAACGCCCACTCCACTGGCCTGGGGTGAGGTGTATGGCGGATTGCAGACCAACATCATCCAAGGACAGGAAAACCCCTTGTTCTGGGTTGAGTCAGCCAAGATGTATGAAGTCAGTGACGTGATTACCTTTACAGGCCATAACAACTTCACCACTGCCGTGATGGCCAACAAGCGCTTCTTTGATGGACTGCCAGAGGCTGATCAAGCCCTGATACATGAAGCGATGGACGTGGCGTTCGACCATATCATGGAGTACCAGAAGGGGCTCAGTGAACGGTCACTGGAGAAAATTCTTGAGCAGAAGCCCGAGATTGAGGTCGTGCGCCTGACAGAGGAGCAGCGCGCGCCTTTCCGTGCCGCAGCCAAAGAGGTTGAAGCCAAATACATCGAAATGACAGGCGACAGCGGCAAGGCCTTGCTGGAGCAGTTCAAGCAGGATCTGGAAGCGGCAACCGCTGAATAACCGTGATGAACAAGGGAGGGCCTTGGCTCTCCCTTGGCTGATCGCTGAGTGGAGGGCTGGATGTCCGCTGACACTGATATATCGAGTAAGCCTGTTTCAGCTCTGCCCGGACCTCTCGGGTATCTGGATCGCTGGCTTGGGCGTGCCGAGGCATTCATTCTGGGTGCCGGAGTGTTGCTGATGGCACTGAATACCGTCGCGAATGTGGTTGGACGGTTTGTATTTCAGCACAGCTTCTTCTTTACCGAAGAAGTGAACCGCATTCTGATCGTCATGATCACCTTTGCGGGGATTGGCTATGCCGCACGCCATGGGCGTCACATTCGCATGTCGGCCCTGTTTGATGTGCTGCCAGCGGGCGGCAGACGTTGGCTGATGATGCTGATTGCGCTGGTGACGTCGCTTGTAATGTTCGCACTGGCTTTCTTTTCCATTCGTTACATCGGTTCGGTAGCCAGTTCCGGACGGGTGCTTTCATCTTTGCAGGTACCGGTATGGTGGATTTTTCTGTGGGTGCCAGTCGGACTGAGCGTGACCGGGGTTCAGTATCTGCTGACGGCACTTAAAAATTTGGTTTCTTCTGACGCGGTGTATCTATCGACAGAAGTGAGAGATGGATATGACCGCAACTGATGCTGTATATGGTTCCACTACGGAAGGGAGTCGATAGATGACCGCCATTATGGTCAGTACCATGATCGTGCTGTTGCTGCTTGGATTTCCGATGATGATTCCGCTGATTGTTGCGGCTTTCATCGGTTTTTACAGCATGTTTGGCGGCTTTGATCAGATGGATTTCATGATCCAGCAGTTTATGGCCGGCATTCGTCCTACCTCCCTGATCGCAGTTCCCATGTTTATTCTGGCTGCGGACATCATGACCCGAGGGCACTCGGCTGATCGTTTGATCGATATGGTGATGAAGTTCATTGGCCACGTACGGGGCGGGCTGGCGATCAGCACAGCGACCGCCTGCACCCTGTTCGGAGCTGTTTCCGGCTCAACACAGGCAACTGTAGTCGCCGTCGGCTCCCCCCTGCGCCCAAAAATGCTCAAGGCAGGTTACAAGGACAGCTTCGTGCTGGCGCTGATCATCAACGCCAGCGATATCGCTTTCCTTATCCCCCCCAGCATCGGCATGATCATCTATGGTGTGGTATCCAACACCTCAATTTCTGAACTGTTTATCGCAGGTGTCGGGCCGGGTTTGCTGATTCTTGGCATGTTTGCACTCTACAGTTATATCTATGCCTGCATTAACCGAGTGCCCACAGAAGAAAAAGCCAGCTGGCCCGAGCGCTGGCAGGCCGTGCGCAAGGCGATTTGGCCCTTGGGCTTTCCGGTTATCATTGTGGGCGGTATCTATGGCGGTATATTCAGCCCGACCGAAGCGGCAGCTGTGTGTGTCCTCTATGCCGTAATCCTCGAATTCATCGTGTTCAGGGCTCTCAAACCCGCTGAGCTGTACAAGATTGCCAAGTCGACCGGCCTTATCACGGCGGTTGTGTTTATTCTGGTGGCGGCCGGAGCGGCCTTTTCCTGGATCATCTCCTTCGCGCAGATACCCCAAACCATTATCGCCTCACTGGGGCTGGCCGATGCCAGCCCTACAGGGGTGCTGATCGCGATCTGTATAGCGTTTTTTATCGGCTGCATGTTTGTCGATCCGATCGTGGTGATTCTGGTACTGGTGCCGATCTTTGCCCCGCTGGTCGCTTCGGCAGGGCTTGATCCTGTGCTGGTTGGGGTGTTGATTACGCTGCAGGTGGCCATTGGTTCCGCTACCCCGCCGTTTGGCTGCGATATATTCACCGCGATCGCCATATTCAGGCGTCCCTATATTGAAGTGATCAAAGGCACTCCTCCTTTTGTCTTCATGCTGATACTGGCTGCGGCCTTGCTGATCATCTTCCCGCAGATCTCTCTGTTCCTGCGTGACCTGGCGTTTGGCTGAGGGTATTGGAAGCAGGGTGCTGGGTCAGTCTGGAGCTGCGTGCTATAGTTTCGGTTCGCAATCAGGATGACATCGGGACAACAGGCAATGACTCAGCTCGCAGGCACACTGTACATTCTTTCGGCTCCCTCTGGCGCTGGCAAGACCAGCCTGGTCAAGGCTCTGCTGGAGCAGGACCCCCAACTGGTGGTATCGGTATCCCATACCACCCGGGCAAGGCGTCCTGGTGAAGTGGGTGGCCAGGATTACAATTTTGTCAGCATGGATGCATTCAACGAGCTGATCGAGCAGGGCCAGTTTCTTGAGTATGCCGAAGTGTTCGGCAACAAATACGGCACCTCCCAGCAGTGGGTGCGTGAGCAGCTGGCTGCAGGGCAGGATGTAATCCTTGAAATTGACTGGCAGGGTGCCGAGCAGGTCAGGCGTTTGATGCCCGAAGCGGTAACGGTTTTCATTCTGCCTCCCAGCCGAGCCGCTCTGCGTGAGCGACTGACCAACCGGGGTCAGGACAGTGATGCCATCATCGCCGGACGGATGTCTGCTGCAGTAAGCGAAATGAGCCACTACCCGGAGTATGACTATCTGGTGATTAACGACCGGTTCGAAGTTGCACTCGATCAGCTTGCCAGTCTTTTCAAGGCACGGCGGTTGCGGCAGGAGGTGCAGCAGCAGTTGCAGGCTGAACTGCTGAGTGAGCTCTTGTCTGAACGCTGAAACCCCCGTAGACTTATCGGTCTTTTCTCTGGCTCCAACCCTGTCTGAGGTCCGCAATGGCACGAGTAACCGTTGAAGATTGTCTGGAAAATGTCGAAAACCGTTTTGAATTGGTGATGATCGCATCTAAGCGTGCACGCCAGATCGCAGTTGGCGGCAAGGACCCCAAGGTCGATTGGGAAAACGATAAGCCCACCGTTGTTGCCCTGCGTGAAATCGCTGAAAAACTGGTCGATCGCAGCGTGCTGGATGAGCAGGTACAGCGCTGATCTTTCCCCCGCACGCTTAATACGGCATCATCAGGGTATATGGCTGGCCCAAGTGCCAGCCCTGGCCTGACGGAGTGATAGATGCCGACCATTGATGCCCTTTCACATCGCCTCGAAGAGTATCTGACACAGGATCAGATTGCTCGGGTGCGTCGCGCCTATTTCTATGCCGAGCAGGCCCACGATGGTCAGCGCCGTAAAAGCGGCGAACCCTATGTGACTCATCCACTGGCCGTAGCCAATGTACTGGCCGGGATGCACATGGACCATCAAAGCTTGATGGCGGCCATGTTGCACGATGTAATCGAAGATACCGAGATCGAATATGCGGGCATTGAGGGGCAGTTCGGCACCTCTGTAGCGGATATTGTCGATGGCGTCTCCAAGCTGACCCATTTGGAGTTCGAGACCAAGGCGGAAGCCCAGGCCGAGAATTTCCAGAAAATGGTGTTGGCGATGGCGGAAGATATCCGCGTCATTCTGGTCAAGTTGGCAGATCGGCTGCACAACATGCGTACCCTCGGTGCCATGCGGCCTGACAAACAGCGTCGTATTGCCCGCGAAACCCTCGATATTTATGCACCCATTGCCGCGCGTCTGGGTATGCGAGACCTGCAGGTTGAACTGGAGGATCTGGCATTCCAGTCCTATTACCCGATGCGAGCCAAGCGCATTCGGCGAGCGGTGGTGCATGCGCGCGGACAGCGCAAGGACATCATTGAACAGGTGCGAGAATCGATCCAGGCCCGGCTGGATCAGGAAGGGCTCAGCGGAAGTGTATCCGGTCGCGAGAAACACCTCTACAGCATCTATCGCAAAATGAAGGTACAGCGTAAGGCGTTCGCCGACATTATGGATGTGTTTGCCTTTCGGATTGTGACCGGCAGCGTTGATGACTGTTACCGTATTCTGGGGGCCGTGCACAACCTGTACAAGCCGGTACCGGGTTGCTTCAAGGATTATATTGCCATTCCCAAGGCCAATGGTTACCAGTCGTTGCACACGGTGCTGTTTGGCGCCCGGGGCATGACCATCGAGGTACAGATCCGTACCAGTGACATGGATGCGGTCGCCAGCCAGGGGATTGCCGAACACAGTCATTACAAGGTCAAGGGTAGTACTGAAAGCGCACTGGGTTCTTACAACCGTGCTCGTAAATGGGTACAGGGGCTGCTGGAGATGCAGCAAAGTGCCGGTGACTCGATGGAATTTATCGAGAGCGTGAAAAAAGACCTGTTCCCGGACGAGGTCTACATCTTCACCCCCAAAGGACGGATTTTGGAGTTGCCGCGTGGCGCAACACCGGTCGACTTTGCCTACGCCGTGCATACGGACGTGGGTAACTCCTGTGTTTCCTGCCGTATCAACCGTCGCCTGGCGCCACTGTCGGAACCTCTGGAAAGCGGTCAAACGGTCGAAATCATCACTACGCCGCGGGCCCAGCCGAACATGGCATGGCTCAATTTTGTAGTGACCGGCAAGGCACGCACCAGCATCCGACACTTTCTGAAGAATCAACAACGCAATGAATCGATCGAATTGGGGCGTCGACTGTTGAGCCAGTTTTTGGGCAACTACGGTGCAAGCCTTGATGACATTGACCCTGATCAGTTGGCGCAGCTGCTGGACGAAGCTGAGTTCAAGCAGCTGGATGACCTGCTGGAAGATATCGGCATGGGCAACCGCATGGCGTATGTGGTAGCGCGCCGTCTGCGCCCTGCCGAGCATGTTGAGCAGGACCCTGGGTTGACTGAACAGGGCCGGCCTCTGGCTATTCGGGGTGCTGAGGGGATGGTCATGCAGTATGCCCGCTGCTGCCACCCCATTCCCGGAGACAGCATCATCGGGCATATCAGCAGTGGTCGTGGGCTTGTGGTACATCGTACCGACTGTCGCAACATAGGTTACCTGCGTGATAACCCCGAAAAAACCATCTATCTGGAGTGGTCAGCACCACAAAGCAACGAAGAAGAATTTGTGGTCGGGCTTTTCCTTGAGGTTGAATCCCAGCGCGGCATCATTGCCAACCTGGCGACGGCCGCTGCCAGTATGGGTGCCAACCTGCTTAAAATCGACAGTGGCGAGCGTGATGGTCAGCTGTTCAGCGTGAACATGGAGCTGACGGTTTACAACCGTGTGCATCTGGCACGGGTGATTCGCAAGCTGCGCAGCCTGCGCTCAGTCAATCACATTAACCGCCAGTAAACATATGGCTGGCTGATAGTTCAGCGTCCCAGTGCCTTTCCCTCGCGGCGCGGATCGACCCCCGACTCCCAGCGACCATCGGACCGTTGACGAATGGCGTGTACTCCGCTGTTGAGTTCCCGAATGCTTACGCGATGCCCCATATCCCTGAGCTCGAACAGCAGTTGCTCGGCGGAGGTGGCTTCCTCCAGTTCGGTATCGCCGTTACGGTTACTTATATTGGGCTGGTAGAGGATCTCCTGCAGTGACATATCGGTATGCAGCATCAGCAGGAGAGTTTGTGTCACATAGTTGATGATACGACTGCCACCAGGAGAGCCGAGCGCAGCGATCGGGCGATTATCGGCGTTGAATACCATCACCGGTGCCATTGAGCTGCGTGGGCGCTTGCCTGGTTCAACCCGGTTAGCCACTGGCACGCCGTTGATCTCGGGGATAAAGGAAAAGTCAGTGAGCTGATTGTTGAGCAGAAAGCCCCCTGCCATCAGGGTCGAGCCGAATGCCATCTCAATACTGCTGGTCATCGACAGCAGGTTGCCATATCTGTCTCGAATGACGAAGTGGCTGGTTGACGGCAACTCGGGCGAGCGGTCATCGGCACGGGTCAGTTCCACTGGCTGGCCTGGCTGGGCCTGCCCCATGTCGTGCTCAGAGCTGATCAGGCTGGCGCGCTGGCGCAAGTATGTGGGATCGAGGAGCGCCGCTGTTGGGACCTCCACAAAGTCCGGGTCAGCCAGGTAGCGACCCCGGTCGGCATAGGCCAGGCGGCTGGCCTGGGTAAACAGATGAGCAAAGCCACTACTGTCGTGAGGCAGTGCAGCCAACGGAGTGTGCTGCAGCAGGCCCAGTATTTGCAGCAGCGTCACACCACCCGAAGTCGGTGGTGGAAAGCCACAGACACGGTATTCGTGATAGGGCAAACATATCGGCTTGCGTTCCCGTGCAACATAGCTCGCCATATCCGTTCGGCTGATCATGCCCGGGTTGTCTTTAGCCTCGGATATGCTGGTTAGAATCTGGTCTGCAATAGGACCGTGATACAGGGCGTCCGCCCCTTGGGCGGCGATCAGTCGCAACGATTCGGCCAGTTCAGGGTTACGCAGCAGAGCTCCGGCAGGCAGCGGCGCACCGGAGTGGTCAAAAAAGTACTGGCGACTGGCCGCATAGCGATCCAGCCCGGGATTGACTCTGTCTGAGATCAGTTTGTGTAACCGGTTACCGATATGGAACCCCTGCTCGGCACGGGCAATGCTGGCGTCAAACAGCATCGACCAGTCCAGTCTGCCATGGCGCTGATGGGCCAGTTCAAGCATCCGCAATACTCCCGGAACCCCAACTGAGCGCCCGCCAACAAGCGCTTCATGCCATGGCATAGTGCTACCGTCAGATTGCAGGAAGAGATTTTCAGTGACGTCAGCCGGGGCGGTTTCACGGCCATCATAGGCGTGCAATGTTTGGCTGGACTGGTCCCAGTAGAGCAGAAAGGCACCGCCACCAAGGCCAGAAGACTGGGGCTCGACCAGGGTCAGCATTGCCTGAACAGCGATGGCTGAATCCACAGCGGTGCCGCCCTGGCGGAGCATATCAAAGCCCGCTTCAGTCGCCAGTGGGTGAGCCGTGACCACCAGCGAATCCTCAGCGATGACGCGCTGGGGGTGTTGCCAGCCGGTAGCGCTTTCCGGTGCGATCGACTCATCAGCGGCCCAGAGGAAAGGGATCTGCAAAGCCAGCAGAGCGATAATTGCTTGGCGAAAAATGCTCATGTAGACACCTGAAATTGTCCGGCTGCACGATTCTTGATGGTGTGCTCAGGGTTGAAAACACGTCCGTTCATAAAGATGTAGACCCCCGCAGGCAGCGTTTGGGCCAAGGCCATGGCTCCTCCCAGATTGAAGGCCGCATCACTGTCGCGAAATCGGGCCGGTTGCATGGCGCCGGTGAGGACGATGGTGCGGTCATTCAGCGCCTGCAGGGCACGGGCTGTATCAACCATGGTGTCGGTACCGTGTGTAATGACGATATGTCGGCAGGTATCGGCTTCAATATGGTCACGAATCAGCGCCCGGTCATGTGCATCCATTTCAAGGCTGTCCTTGCGCAGCAGGCTTTCGATGCTGTATTGGCAACTCACACCGGCCTGTGCCAGCAGTTCTGTCGCCGCCGGCTCACCGATACGATAGTCACTCAGTGCATCGTAGTAGACCTTGTCGATTGTGCCCCCGATTGTCAGAATCTTGATCTGCATTGGATGCCTGTAGCCTCTATTTCCGTTATTCTTAATGCAAGCTTAAAGCATCGAATAGTGTCACAAAAGCGCCAACTAATCCGCCAGCGGAGAAAAGTCTTGTCTGTAGATATCGGCACACTCTCAGAGATGAGCACCCCGGCACAGCAGGTTCGGCTGGTGCTGCTGCATGATCGTCAGGGTAAGGTATTGGCGCTGCTGCCTCCGTCACGGATGCTGGACCTGACCTCGGTAGCGAAACTGTATGGGCGCGAGCTTCAGGCTGCACGAGTGGATGATGCGCAACGCTTTTTTACTCAGCCGGGTCTGCAGACAGAGGCCGGTCAGGCAAAGCTGCTGTCGTTGCCGTTGCTGCTCGACAGTAGCCTTGGCGAAGCGCCACTGAGTTGCAACGAGCTTCATTCCGGTCTCTGTTTTACACTCAGCAGCGTGCCCACGCACGACCAGGTCAGTCGCGGTCAGGTCAGTTGTGATCCGGCAACCAGCGGTGTGGGTAGCGCTGGGCTGGATGATGCGACCGTGATCACCCGGGCCGTTGAGCGATTCACCAGTTTGCGGGTTCAGCAACGACTGGAAGATACGCTGGGTCTGCCGGGTCTGTCTCAGACCATGCGCAAGATTGTAATGCTGCGCTCCGACCCGGAAGCCGGCGTGGATGAGCTGGTGCCGGTCGTGAAGCTGGACCCGAGTCTGTCTGCACAGGTGATGAGCTGGGCGTCTTCACCCTATTATGCTGCCCCCGGACGCGTACGCTCAATCGAGGACGCGATCATTCGGGTATTGGGGTTCGACCTGGTCATCAACCTGGCGCTGGGGGTTGCCATGGGGCAGGTGCTGCGGCTGCCCGAAGATACCCCACGGGGTACAGTGCCCTACTGGGAGCAGGCTGTTTATACGGCTACGCTGAGCGAAAAGCTGGCGCGATCCATTCCGCTGGAGCGACGGCCCCGTCCAGGGCTGGCCTACCTGGCTGGCTTGTTGCACAACTTTGGTTATCTGGTGTTGGGGCATCTGTTCCCGCCTCACTTTTCGCGCCTGTCACGTCATATCGAGGCCAACCCCCAGCTGGAGCAAAGCCTGATTGAGCAGGAAGTGTTGCATGTGACCCGTGAGCAGGTGGGTGGGTGGTTGCTGGAAAGCTGGAAGCTGCCGGCTGAAGTGTCTGTTGCGGTACGCTATCAGCATGAACCCGGCTTTGAAGGTGAGCACGCGGAGTATGCGCGCCTGCTGTATCTGGCCAGCCGGCTGCTGCGTCAGCATGGCATGAGTGCAGGTCCGGCAGGGCCGCTGCCGGATGAGGTGGTCCAGGAGCTGGGCCTGCAGCAGGCGGACCTGGAACAGGCCATGCTGGTGCTGAAAGCCGATGCGGAAGGGCTGTCGCAGCTGTCCGACCTATTCAGCAGTTCAGCGAGCTGATCAATCCTCGAGCGACTGTTCCAGTTGCTCCAGTGCCTCCAGCTGGTCCATCCAGTCGGTTTCAATTTGTTCTTGCTGCTGTTTCAGATCGACTTGTTGCTGCAGCAGTGTCTTCAGCTCTGTCTTGCGGTTTTCACTGTACAGGTCGGGATCCCCCAACTGTGTTTCGAGATCGCCGATCTGGGTGGTGACCTGCTCAAGTTGTTGCTCCAGGCGAGCGACCTGCTGTTTCAGCGGTCGCAAGCGAGCACGTTGCTCAGCCTGGACTCGCTTGAGTTCCTTGCGCTCGGTGGCACTGAGTGAACGCTCGGCGGCACTGTCGTTGGTGGTTTCAGGCTCGCTGCGTTTCTGCTCTTCTCGGCGCTGTTGGGCCAGCCATTGGTGATAGTCCTCCAAATCGCCATCGAACTCGCTGATCTGGCCATCGGCGACCAACAGGAACTGATCGACTGTGTTGCGCAGCAGATGGCGATCATGTGACACCAGTATCAACGCACCTTCGAACGCCTGCAGTGCCAGGCTTAGAGCGAGTCGAACCTCCAGATCCAGATGGTTGGTCGGTTCGTCAAGCAACAACAAATTGGGTTGCTGCCAGGCGATCAGGGCCAGCGCCACACGCGCCTTCTCACCGCCGGAAAAACGACCCACTGGATCCAGTGCGTCATCACCAATAAAGCCAAAGCTGCCGAGAAAGTTGCGCAGTTCCTGGTCAGTGGCGTCGGGGCTGATGCGCTGCAGGTGCAGCAGGGGAGAGGCGTCCATATCCAGCGCCTCCAGCTGGTGCTGAGCGAAGTAGCCAATACGCAGATGCTCCCCTTCGTGGCGTTCGCCGGTCAGCAACTCCAGATCGCCCACCAGGGTCTTAATCAGGGTGGATTTGCCTGCACCATTGGCACCGAGCAGACCAATGCGGGCTCCGGGGATCAGACTCAGAGACTGACCCTTGAGAATAGTACGATCCGGATAGCCCAGATCTGCTTCCGCCAACGTAAGCAGGGGAGAGGAGATCTTGTCGCTGGTATCGAAGCGGAAGGAAAAAGGAGAGTCTACATGGGCCGGCGCAATCTGCTCCATGCGTTCCAGCTCTTTGAGCCGACTCTGAGCCTGTTTGGCCTTGGTGGCCTTGGCCCGGAAACGGCGTACAAACTGTTCGATCTGTTCGACGCGGGCCTGCTGTTTTTCGAACGCAGCCTGCTGCTGTGACAGTTTTTCGGCACGGAGGCCTTCGAACGCGGTGTAGTTGCCTTTATAGAGTGTCAGGGTCTGCTGGGCCTGATGCACGATATGGCTCACCACGTTGTCGAGGAAGTCTCGGTCATGGGAGATCAGCAGCAGGGTGCCGGGGTACTGGCGCAGCCACTGCTCCAGCCAGATGGTGGCATCCAGATCCAGATGGTTGGTGGGCTCGTCCAGTAGCAACAGATCGGACGGGCACATCAGGGCCTGGGCCAGATTCAACCGGATACGCCAGCCGCCGGAAAAGCTGTTGACTGGCCGTCCTGCGTCATCCGGGGCAAACCCGAGCCCGGCCAATAGCTGATGCGCGCGTGCTTCGGCGCGATAGCCATCCATCGCATCCAGCTCGGCATGTAGCTCGCCGATCCGGTTAGCCTGATGCTCCGCTTCTGCGACTGCCAGTGCGGCCTCAACGGCACGCAGACGGTGGTCTCCATCCACTACATAGTCCAGTGCACTGCGCTCGGACGTATCCACTTCCTGTGCCATATGGGCAATACGAAGCCGTGAGGGCAGTTGCAGCTCACCGCCGTCGGGTTGCAGCTGGCCCAGCAGCAGCTTGAACAGGGATGACTTGCCCACGCCGTTGGCGCCGACAATACCCACCTTCCAGCCGGCATGAAACGTCAGGCTGGTCTGTGCTAGCAACTGTTGGGTACCGCGATGTAAGCTTAGGTTCTGTATCTGAATCATGGCGCGAGATTTTAGCACAGCATGAGTCTGGAAAATCCTCTCTGGCAGTACGCATTGACACTTTATTCTCGGTCGGGGGTTGAACAATGCTGCCTGCAGTTGCAGGATCAGGGAGCCGTAGTCAATCGCCTCCTGTTTGCCTGCTGGCTTGCCAGTCAGGGCATCAAGCTTGATCATGATCGGTTACACCAATCAGGCAACCGTTGGCAGCCTGAGGTTACCCGGCCATTGCGGGCAGTGCGCTTCAGGGTGCGTGAGCAGTTGGCCGCGCTGCCCGAGGCTGAAGCCTGTTATCGAGCTTTACGTCAGGCGGAGCTGGCGGCAGAGCAGCTGGAGCTCATGCTGCTGTGGCAAGATGGCCAGAGCTGGTTACCTGACAGTGAGGTGGGCGCGGCGCTGTTCCGGCACAACCTGCAGCAGGCGCTCGGCGAACACTACAACCGGGTCTCTGGTGTGCTTCTGCTGCAACTGCAGTCGGCTGCGATTGCACTGCTTGATGATGACTGAACTTTCCTCCGGGCAAGATGTACTAACAAGAACATGTCCGAACAACACTAAGGATTCACATGATGAAAAAAAGCATGCTGGCACTGGCTCTCAGTGGAGCACTGGCCACAACGGCAACAGTGCAGGCACAGGCACTGGAAACTGAACAGCAGAAACTGAGCTACAGCCTGGGGCTGATTTTGGGCGAGCGTATCCAGGCGGATGTTGAAGAGCTGGATATCACTGCATTCAGCCAGGGTGTCGAAGCTGTGTTTTCCGGCGAGGAGCCGGCACTTGATCAGCAGCAGGTTGCCGAGGTGATGCAGGCGTTCCAGAGTCGCAAGATGGAAGAGCAGCGTCAGGCGATGGCAAAGCTGGCCGATGAAAACAGCGCCAAGGGCGCCGCCTACATGGCTGAAAATGGCGCGAAGGAAGGTGTTAAAACCACTGATTCAGGGCTGCAGTATGAAGTTCTGACAGCCGGCGAGGGCAAGAGCCCCAAAACCACGGATACCGTCAAGGTCCACTACCGTGGCCACCTGATTGATGGTACTGAGTTTGACAGTTCCTACGCCCGCAATGAGCCGGTTTCTTTCCCGCTCGATGGTGTGATTCCGGGCTGGACCGAAGGCTTGCAGCTGATGAAAGAAGGTGGCAAAAGCCGCCTGGTGATTCCGGCAGACCTGGCTTATGGCCCGGGTGGTATGGGTAATGCGATCGGCCCGAACGAGACACTGGTGTTCGAAGTGGAGCTGCTGGAAGTGAATCCTTCAGAGTAAGGCTGTTCCGGTCAGGGTGAGCCCGCTGCCTTCAGACAGAGGCAGCGGGGTCGCCGGCCACTGCTGCTCCTGTCACCAGCTGTACCGTCCTACCTGAGCCAGTTCATGACCCCGTTGGACCCTGCAGCCAGCCAGCTGTTTCCGTCCGCACCAAACGCCAGTGCAATGATACCGGTACTGGTAGGTCCGTAGGCGGCTCGCTTGTGTCCCTTCCAGCGTTTGATCAGCTCGCCCCGGTTTACATCCCAGAGCTCTACCGTACCATCTGCACGTCCGGCCAGAAGGCGATCACTGTTGTCTGAGAAACGGGCGCTGAGATAGCTGAGCTTGCGTGGAAACAGGGTCTCGCCCCCACTGAGGTGAAACAACGTCTCGCCGCTGGATGTATCCCAGACCAGTGCCTGATCCAAACTGCCGGAACTGAACGCAAAGCGACCATTGGGTGAAAGTGCAACAGTGTCGACCGTATTGCCAAGTTTCACCTGTTGCAGAATCTGGCCGCTGTCGAGATCCCACAGGCGGGCGCTGTAGTCATCAGCCCCGGTCAGGGCCGTGCGCTCGTCGCCACTGAGGGCGACGCTGCGTACCCGCGCCTGGTGGCGGAGGCTGGTGCGGATACCGCCGTTGCGAATATCGAAGTAGACCGCCTCATGGTTGGCCAGCCCAAGCAGTGCATAGGCACCGCCGCTGGAAAGATCGGCCGCCAGAATTTCGCCGGGTGAGCTCCAGAAGCCTTCTGCCATGCCGGTATCGACGCTCCACAGCACAAGATCCTGTGGGTTTGCAGTCAGGGCGTAGCGGCCATCGGGGGAAAAGTCTACCGCCGGTAACACCGAGAATACGCCAGGCTGGTGGTTCCAGTCATACAGGCGCGCTTCATTATTCAGATCCCAGAGACTGCCACCATGGGTCACGGCACCGACCAGTGCATGCCCTCCGTCGGGGGCAATGGCCGTGCTGTAGGCACCGCTTTGCTCGGTCAGCTCAAGCCAGCGGCTTGGCGAGTGAGCGCTGCCGTCACAGCCGGCAAGAGCGAATGCAGACAACAGCAGGCAGACGGATCGTTGCACGGCTACACCATGTCCTTGTGGGCGTTGTGCAGCGTTTCGATGAGTTGATCTTCCAGCTCAAAACGCTCTTCCAGGGCCTCGCCAAGTGCCGACAGATCTTTCGAAAGTTGGCACAATTGACGCAAGGTGGGGCGTTCCAGCTTGCCATAATGATCGTTGAAATCCAGCGCTGCATCAGTGGAAGGCTGAATTTTCGGAAAGATTGCCTGAGAGCGCTCGAGACTGCCGTCAGCGAATTCACTGCCTTCTCGCAGCAGCTGCTCGTAGACCTCGAAGTGGCCTGAAGACAGGTAGTCCATCAGCAGTACACAAAACTCTGACAGGGAACTGTTGAGTGGGGCACCGGCCTCCTGACCCTGCAGGGAAACGAACACCGAAATCAGCTGCTGTCGCTCCTCCAGCCAGTGATCAATGATTGTGCTGACACCACCCCAGCGTTCTTTGGCGTCGCGGCATTTTTCCAGCATGTTCGATCCCTCCCGATTGACTGCCTCAATACTACTGCCAGGCAGCCAGCGGGTGCAACAAGCATCCGAAGGCATGGAGATTGCGCACCGTGCAGCGGTATACTGAGTTTTTGCACACACGATGCGGAGAGTTTTGGGATGTGGAAAAGCAAAATGCTGGCATTACTGCTGCTGGCAGCCAGTGTCAGCCTGCCTGCGCAGGCGGAAAAAACAGCTGAAGACTACATCAACTACATTGAGCTCAAGCCTTTTGTGACCAACTACGGTGGCCCGGGACCGGTTCGTTTCCTGAAGGCTGAAGTGACGATCCAGGTGGATGACCCGTCAGCGCATCATGCCGTCAATGCTCACGTTGCGCACATCCGCAATGATCTGGTGTTTCTGTTTTCGGGTGTTACGGAAGAAGATCTAGGCAGCATCGCCGCCCAGCAGGTACTGGCAGAACGGGCCCTGCAGACGGTACAGCAGCTGTTGAAGGAAGAGACCGGCAACACACATGTGGCCGACCTCTTTTTTACCAGCTTTGTAACCCAGTAGTTTTCAGCGTGCCACGTAGTCGGCCAGAAACTGATCAAACGGCGGTTGTTCGGCCTGCTCCAGTTCAGCCTGCTCCGTCAGCGAGCGAGCGGCTTCGTCCAGCAGGGATTGCTTCACGGCGGGGTCGATAAGGGGCTCAATATTGGCTCGATGCTCTGAGCTGATTGCCAGTACCCATTCACTGTAGCCCATGCCGCTTTCACGCAGGGCTTTAAGCACTTGGGCCGATGGCGTCAACGCGGAGTCTTCCAGCTTGGCGCGCTGCAGCGAGACAGATCGACGGTAGTGGTCGGTGCCCTGTGCATCGTCCAGCAGCGCAGCGGTTTTGGCCACTTTTTCCAGCACTTGGTAGCCCAGCGCCTCACGGCTGACTTCACCGGCGGGCGTCAGCAGCTTGAGACCCGGCTCGCGACCGCGGTTGACGACACGGCTGTGGTTTTCAGCCACCATCCGGCACTCGGCTTCGTCCAGGTCATCGGCCTGTCCCAGCAAACAGCTGATCAGGAAGACATTGAGGAAGCGGGCCTGATCCAGATCCATGCCCAGGGGCAGCAGTGGGTTGATATCGGTGTTACGTACCTCGATATACTCAATCCCGCGCTTGATCAGGGCGTGCACGGGCTTTTCCCCGGACTGTGTCACCCGTTTTGGACGGATGTCACTGTAGTATTCGTTTTCGATCTGCAGCACGTTGGTGTTCAGCTGACGGTATTCGCCATCGACTTTGACACCAATGTCTTCATAGGCCGCGTGCGAAGTGTGAATCGCCTGCTGCAGCGAGTCGGCGTAACTGTCCAGATGGTTGAAACAGATCTGCAGTGATGCCTGAGCCTTGTTTGAATAGCCCAGATCGCTCATACGCAGGGAGGTGGCCCATGGCAGATAGAGCGTGTTCGCATTCAGTGTTTCCAGCTGGTGAGACCGTCCAGCCATGAAAGAGGCGGACAGTGCCGGAGAGGCTCCGAACAGATACAGCAGCAGCCAGCCGTAGCGACGGAAATTGCGGATCAAACGGAAGTAGCTGGCAGAGCGAAACTCCTGCAGGCTGTCACTGTTTTCACATATCGCCTGCCACTGTGGCCAGAAGGCTTCCGGCAGGGAAAAGTTGTAGTGGATGCCTGCAATGGTTTGCATCATCTTGCCGTAACGGTATTTCAGCCCCTGACGGTACACGTGCTTGAGCCTGCCCACGTTTGAGCTGCCATAGTCGGCGATGGGGATCGCATCCTCTCCAGCAATTTCACACGGCATGCTGGCACACCATAGCTGCTCATCACCGAGCTGCTGCCAGCTGAAGGCGTGCAGATCGGAAAGAAACGCCAGTGCAGACTCCGGGCTTTCGTGTACCGGGGTGATGAACTCCAGCAGCGCTTCAGAGTAGTCGGTCGTGATGTACTTGTGAGTCAGTGCCGACCCCAATCCTTGAGGGTGGGGTGTCTGTGCGATCTGCCCGTCAGGACGCACTCTCAGGCCCTCCTTCTCGATGCCCTGCAGGGTCCGGGTAAGGAGGTTGGCACAGCCCTGGCGGGCCAGAAGTTCAAGTTGGTGTTCCAGAGTTGCCAGCACCGTCATCATTCCTGTCACTTGCGTTGAAGGGGCGCATTATACGCCCTGCCCCGGTTTAAATGCATCCGCTTGCTGTCAACGGCCTTGTTTGAGGCCGGCCGCGCGCAGTTTGTCCGCCAGAGTTCCACCTGCAGCAGCTGGTGCCGGACGAGGCGGCGGGGCGGCGGACTGTCCCGTCGCGCCGGTTGGCTGCCTGCGGGAGCCTGACTTCATGCTCAACGCAATCCGCTTGCGTTTTTCGTCTACCTCCAGCACTCGGACCTGTACGATCTGGCCGCTGCTGACCACTGTATGTGGATCGCTGATGAAGCGGTCGGACAGCTGAGATATGTGCACCAGCCCGTCCTGATGCACTCCGATATCGACGAAGGCGCCGAAGTGGGTCACGTTGGTAACGACACCTTCCAGCTCCATGTCAGGCTGTAGGTCCTTCAGGGTTTCGACGCCGGCGGCATACTGTACCGATCGAAACTCCGGACGTGGGTCACGGCCGGGCTTTTCCAGCTCGGCGATCACATCACGAAGGGTATAGGTGCCATAACCCTGTGCTTCCAGCCGGGCTCTGTCGACCTGCTGAAGTTTCTCCGGCTGTTGCAGCAGGGCTTTGAGTGACAACTTGCAGCTGTCGGCAATCGCTTCGGCAAGAGGATAGCTCTCCGGGTGTACCGCCGAGTTATCCAGTGGCTCTTCACCTTCACGAATGCGTAGAAAGCCGGCGCACTGCTCAAACGCTTTTGGTCCAAGACGCGGAATCTTCAGCAGCTGGCGTCGGTTGCGTAGAGCGCCATTGGCATCGCGCCAGGCGACAATGTTCTCGGCCGTGGTGCGGTTAAGGCCTGCCACGTGGCTTAACAGGGCTGCCGAGGCGGTATTCACGTCCACACCGACATGGTTGACGCAATGTTCAATCACGCCGGTTAACGCATCACCTAGGCGGCTCTGATCGACATCGTGCTGATACTGGCCGACGCCGATCGACTTGGGATCGATCTTGACCAGCTCTGCCAGAGGGTCCTGCAGCCGGCGCGCGATGGATACAGCACCACGGATGGTGACATCTAGATCGGGGAATTCAGCCGCCCCCTGTTCGGATGCCGAGTAGATGGAGGCTCCCGCCTCGTTGACCAGTACGGCCTGAATGTTCTGCTGCGGCAATGCCTTGCACACTGCCTGTGCCAGCTGCTCGGTCTCGCGCGAGGCGGTGCCGTTACCCACAGCGATCAGCTCGATCTGGTGCCTTTTTGCCAGTGTGGTCAGTGTGTGGAGGGACTTGTCCCATTGCTGTTGTGGTACATGTGGATAGATGGTTGTGTAGTCGACCAGCTTGCCGGTAGCGTCGATAACCGCCACCTTGACACCGGTACGCAGGCCCGGGTCCAGCCCAAGGGTGGCGCGGGCCCCGGCCGGAGCAGCCAGCAACAGATCCTGCAGGTTGCGGGCAAAGACCTCAATGGCGGCCAGGTCAGCCTGTTCACGCAGACGTTTGATCAGCTCGGTCTCCAGCGAGGGGCGCATTTTTTTCTGCCATGTCTGCTGCAGTGTTTGCAGCATCCAGCTGTCGAGCTGGGCCGGACGTAGATGGTGGCGTTTGGCCATCTGCTCTTCCGGCCAGCCGGCAAGATTTTCCGGCAGCTGCAGGCTGGCCTTGAGTACGCCTTCGGCTACCCCGCGCAACGCAGCCAGTGCCCTGTGCGAAGGTACGCGCGCGATCGGCTCGGCGTAGTCGAAGTAGTCACGGAACTTGCTGTCCGGATCCGCCTTGCCACGGGCTGCACGAACCTGCAACTCGCCCTGCTGCCACAGTCGTTGGCGCAGGACGCCGATCAGCTCGGCATCCTCGCTCAGGGTCTCCAGCAAGATCTGGCGCACGCCCTCGGCCACTGTGTCAGCATCAATAAAACCGGCTTCAGAGTTGAGAAACTGCTCCAGCTTGCCTACGGGCAATTGCCCTTGCTGCAGGGCTTCCAGCGCCAGCGGCTCCAGTCCTGCCCCACGTGCTTCCTGTGCCTTGTTGCGCCGTTTGGGGCGGTAGGGCAAGTAGAGATCTTCAAGGCGGGCGCGACTGTCGGCCGTCAGCAGGGCCTGCTCCAGCTCCGGTGTCAGCTGCTGCTGTTCACGCAGACGACCAAGAATCGCTTCGCGCCGGCTTTCCAGCTCTCGCAGCTGCCCCAGCCGCTCATGCAGTTGGCGCAGCTGGGTATCATCCAGGGCGCCGGTCTGCTCCTTTCGGTAACGGGCGATGAAGGGAATAGTGGCGCCTTCGTTCAGCAGGGCCAGCGTAGCTGCTACCTGAGCCGGGCGGATGCTCAGCTCGGTAGCCAGTTGTTGTTCGATTGTCATGGGCGCTCGTGCTCAGACTCAGGGGAGCTGCAGAATCTGCAGCGAGTTGGTGCCGCCATGCTCGCCGAGACGGGCGCCGCGGGTCAAGATGATGCGGTCGCCGCTGCCGAGCAGTTCTCGAGCCTGAAGGCCGGCCAGAATTTCGTCATTCAGGCGCTCTTCACTGACGGCGGTGGCATCGAAAAACATCGGCATTACGCCACGGTAAAGTGCCATGCGACGCAGGGTACGGTCATTGCGGGTGAGGGCAAAAATTGGGATGCCGGAGCGAATGCGCGACATCCACAATGGGGTCGAACCGGATTCGGTCAGACAGATGATTGCCTTGATGTTCTCCACGCCGTTGGCGGTGTACATGGCAGCACGGGCAATCGCCTCGTCGGTGCGGGTACACAGGTGATCAGGTGCTACAGGGGCCGGGCGCGACAGCTGATGCTTTTCGGCACCCTGGCAGATACGGGTCATCGCCTGCACCACTTCTACCGGGTAGTTGCCGGCGGCGGTTTCCGCCGAGAGCATCACCGCATCGGTACCGTCGAGAATGGCGTTGGCCACATCGAACACCTCGGCACGGGTCGGCATCGGGTTGAGAATCATGGTCTCCATCATCTGGGTGGCGGTGATCACCACGCGGTTGAGCTGGCGTGCACGCTTGATGATATGTTTCTGCACACCGATCAGTTCTGCATCACCGATCTCTACACCCAGATCGCCCCGCGCCACCATGACACCGTCGCAGGCGTTGATGATCTCATCCAGCGCTTCGGGTGTGGCTACGGTTTCGGCGCGCTCCACCTTGGCGATAATTTCGGCGCGGCTGCCGGCGGCTTCCAGCAGTTCACGCGCGACGTTAAGATCCTCGGCGGTACGCGGGAAGGAAACGGCGACATAATCCATTTCCAGCTCGGCGGCCACCTTGATGTCGTGCCGGTCCTTGTCGGTCAGTGCAGCGGCACTCAGGCCGCCGCCCTGACGGTTGATCCCCTTGTTGTTGGACAGAGGGCCGCCGACCGTTACTTCGGTTTCAATGCGACTGCCATTGATCTCCAATACCTTTAACTGTACGCGACCATCGTCCAGCAACAGAATGTCACCTGCGCTGCAATCCTGCGGCAGTGCCTTGTAGTCCACGCTGACAGCGTTTTGGTCGCCAGCGGTTTCATCCATGGCGGCATCCAGTGTAAAGCGATCACCGATCGCCAGCTGGATAGGCCCTTCCTTGAAGCGGGAAATGCGAATCTTTGGGCCCTGCAGGTCACCCAGCAGGGCCACGGACTCACCGGTGCGGCGGCTGGCCGCACGCACGGCATCCACCCGGCGGCGGTGATCGGCTGCGCTGCCGTGTGAGAAGTTAAGACGTACCGTGTTTACGCCGGCACGGATCAAGTCATCAATTACGCCGGCTTTGTCAGTAGCAGGGCCCAGAGTGGCAACAATTTTGGTACGCTTAAGCATCTGTTTGGGTCTCATGGTCGAGGATGGGACGGGAGCTGCGACTAAAGTATGATTCTGCATCTGTTTTTTCAAGCACTGGCGGGTAATCAACCGGTGGCTGACTGCCCTTATGGGGGCGGCAGGTGAATTCCGCCGTGCGCAGCAGCCACCGGCCCCTGTCGTTGTTGCTGGGGTTATTGGTGCTGGTACTGGTGTTGCTGCAAACGGCCCAGCTGAGTCAGCGACAAGCACTGGAAGCACTGCAAAGTCGGGCCGAATCGGATCTGAACCGCTATGCCCTGAGTGTGCAGCAGAAGCTGGATCGGTACAAGGATCTGCCACGGCTGCTGGCAACCCACTCCAATTTCATGGAAGCACTAGCCCAACCGGAAAATCCCGATGTTATTCAGCATACGAACCTCTATCTGGAACAGGTAACGCGTATCCTGGGTGCATCAGACAGCTACCTGATGGATGCGCAGGGCGTCACCCAGGCCGCGAGCAACTGGAACCGGGAGAACAGCTTTGTCGGGCTGAATTTCGGCTTCCGGCCCTATTTTCGTGATGCCATGGCAGGCAAGACCGGACACTATTTCGCGCTGGGAACGACCTCTCGCCAGCGTGGCTATTATTTTTCCTGGCCGGTCAGGATCGGTGAGCGGATTGCGGGTGCGATCGTGGTCAAGATCGACCTGAATGAGGTGGAACAGGACTGGAGCGATCCGATCATCGATATTGCCGTGACCGATGAAGATGGCGTTATTGTCATCACGACTCGGCCGGAGTGGAAGTTCCATGCACTGGGCGGTTTGTCTTCACAGGATCTGCAGCGCATTCAACAGAGCCAGCGCTATCTGGGACAGCCACTGGAGCCGCTGGAGCTGGTTCGCCACCAGACGCTGGAGGGAGGGCGGGCTGAGCGGGTGACCCTGCGAAGGACAGGTGATCAGGCATCCCATCCGGTTGCCCAGCGCAGTGAGGATTTCCTGCTGCTGACCAAGCCGGTGCCTAATACTGGCCTGAACGTGGCGGTCTTTGCGCGCACCACTCCCGTGGATCGGGCCGTGCTGCAGGCCGTTGTGTTGGCGGGTTTCGTCTGTATAGCGTTGTTATTGCTGGTGCTGTTTATTCAGGCTCGCTGGCGTATTGTGCGGCAGCGACGTGAATTTGAAGTTCGTGAACTGCAGGCCCTGCAGGCGGCACGGGATGTACTGGAAACTCGTGTTGAAGAGCGAACGGCCGATTTGACACGGACCAACGCCCGCTTGCTGGAAGAGATGGAACAGCACCAGAGTACCCAGAACGAACTGGTACAGACCGCCAAGCTGGCAGTGTTGGGCCAACTGGCGGCCGGGATTAATCATGAGCTGAACCAGCCACTGACGGCGATCCGCAATTATGCCGATAATGCTCAGGCCTTCCTGCGCCTGGAACGGTTTGATCGGGTTGGGGATAACCTGAAAGAGATAGCCGGGCTGACCGACCGAATGGCGAGGATCATCCACCCGTTGAAAGAGTTCGCTCGCAAAAGCAGTGGCCGTCCGATGCCGGTGTCATTGCAGGCCGTTAAGGATGGAGCCATGTCGATCATGTATGGGCGCCTGGGCCAGCAGGGTGTTGAAATCGTTTGGCCGGCAGGGCTGTCTCGGATCCATGTGCTGGGCGATACGCTCAGACTGGAGCAGGTGCTGGTTAACCTGTTGGCCAACGCCATGCAGGCAATGGAGTCGTGTGTGCACAAACGAATCGAAGTTGGTCTGGAACAGCAGGGTGAGCGGATAAGGCTTTCGCTGCACGATACCGGTCCTGGCATTGAGGCGGAAGATCCACAGCAGGTATTTGAGCCTTTCTACACCACCAAACAAAGTGGTCAGGGCCTGGGTCTGGGGCTATCGATCTCCCACAGGATTATTGAAAACCTGGGTGGGCACCTGACTGCGGCCAATCATCCCGAAGGTGGTGCCGTGTTCACCCTTGAACTGCTGCTGGCCCAGCCCGCCGAGGCTGGCATGGATGGAGATTCACAATGAACAAGCCTGATCTTCTGCCGGTTATTTTGATCGATGATGAACACCATATCCGTGTGGCGGCTGGACAGACGCTGGAGCTGGCCGGATATGAAGTGACGACGCTGGAACGCGCTGAGCCAGCACTCGAGCGCGTCAGCGAGGACTGGCCAGGGGTGGTTATCACGGATATCAACCTGCCGGGAATCGATGGACTGGAGCTGATGCGCCGCATCCATCAGGTTGACGCAGACCTGCCGGTCATTTTGATTACAGGGCATGGTGATATCTCCATGGCCGTCAGCGCGATTCGCGAAGGGGCCTACGATTTTATTGAAAAACCCTTTGCAGCTGAGCTATTGCTGGATGTTGTGCGCCGTGCACTGGACAAGCGCAATCTGACACTGGAGATCCGCCAGTTGCGGGATGAACTTGAAGCGCAGAACGTGCCGGGCCCGCGTATCATTGGCAATACCCCCATCCTGCGCGCCTTGCGTCGTACCAGCCGCTCTGTTGCCGGGATGCCGGCAGACATCCTTATTCATGCCGAAACCGGCTGTGGCAAGGATCTGCTGGCGCGCTATCTGCATGAACACGGACCGCGGCGTGAACACAACTTCGTTGCCATCAACTGTGGTGCCGTGCCGGAAAACCTGATTGAAAGTGAGTTGTTCGGCCACGAGGCCGGGGCGTTTACCGATGCCAAAACGCGTCGCATCGGCAAGTTTGAGCACGCCAGCGGCGGCACGCTGTTTCTGGATGAGATTGAAAGCATGCCGATGGCGCTGCAGATCAAGCTGCTGCGTGTGCTGGAAGAGCGTGCCATCGAGCGACTGGGTTCGAATACGCTGATTCCGCTGGACTTGCGTGTCATCGCTGCCACCAAGGTGGACCTCAGGCAGGAGGTGGCGGCAGGCCGCTTCCGTGAGGATCTGTACTACCGTCTTAACGTGGTCAAACTGGATATTCCGCCCTTGCGGGAGCGGCGAGAGGATATTCCGCTGCTGTTCCAGCACTTCGCTCTGGTGGCATCTTCCCAGTACGGGCGTGAAATGCCATCGTTGTCAGCCGAGCGCATGCATAGCCTGATGCTGCATGACTGGCCCGGTAACGTCAGGGAGCTGCGTAATCTGGCCGAACGCTATGTTCTGCTGGGGGAGGGCTGTACTTTCGATTTCGATAATCGTCCGATCAGCGACCCTGACTCGGTCGGGGAGATGAGCCTGCCGCAGCAGGTGGAGCGGTTTGAGAAAATGTTGATCCATACCGAACTTGGGCGACACGGAGGATCGATCAAGGACACCCAGGAAAGCCTGGGGCTGCCACGCAAGACACTGTACGACAAGATGAAAAAGTACGGCCTCGACAAGCGTGATTACAAGCAGTAATCGATCGACACCAGAGTCGGTTGCCAGCCAAACCTGATGGATTTGGTTGGCAACCAGCGGGGTTTAGAGCTTGAAGCGGCTGAGCATTTGCTCCAGCTCTTTTGACAGCTGTTCCAGCTCATCTGAAACACGGTTCAGATGCTCGGAACGCTCGGCGGTGTCTTCTGCACTGTTGCTGATCTCGCTGATGCTGCGTTCCACACTGCTGGCCATTTCACTCTGCTCGCGGACGGCACTGGCGACCTGATGGTTAAGGTCGTTGATCACGCGGACTTCTTCCGTGATATTGGTCAGCGCAGAGTTGGTCTTCTGTACCTGCTCGACTCCGTCGCCTGCCGCTGCCAGTGCCTGTTGCATCACGGTCACGGCCTCCTTGGCATCATTTTGCAGTTCGGCAATGATGTGATTGATCTCTTCGGTAGAGTTGTGAGTCCGGCTGGCCAGTGTCCGTACCTCGTCCGCGACCACGGCAAAGCCACGACCCTGTTCACCGGCTCGAGCCGCTTCGATCGCCGCATTCAGGGCCAGCAGGTTGGTTTGCTCGGCGATTTTCTGAATCACCTCCAACACCGTCCCCACATTCTGACTTTGACTGTCCAGTTTCTGGATCACTTGGGTTGCGCGGTCTATATCCTGCTGCAAACGAGTAATGGCGGTAATGGCCTGCTGAGTAACGCGCGCGCCGTCACTGCTTTCCTGTAGCGCCATATTGGATGCGGACACCGTGTTTTCAGCACTGGCCGCAACACTGCGCGTGGCGGCTTCCATCTGCTCCATGGCCGAAGCGACTGAGCTGGTTTGCATTTGCTGATGATGTACAGCCGAGGCCGATTCGGTAGCGACTTTGCTGATACGGCTGCCTGAGTCGGCCAGTTGTGCCACGGTTTGACGAACATGCTGCATGCTGTCGTGGATGTTTTCCAGCATCGAGTTGAAAGCAGCCGACATCTCGCCAATTTCGTCGCTGGAGCTGACCGGAGTGCGCTGGTTCAGGTCGTTGTCGCGCTCAATGGCATGAATGGTCTCGGCCAGGCGGTTCACCGGCGTGACCACGATACGACGCAGAAGCAGGCTGATCAGGATGATGCCGGCAACGAACAGTGCCAGCTCGATCAGGGCAACACTGATCAGATTGCTGTTGATCTGCTTGTCCAGCGCTTCATAGGAATAGGTCACACGAACGGCGCCGACCACTTCATCTTCTTCCACTTGATGGCACAGCAGGCAGTTGGTGCCCTTGTAATCAGACAGGGCACGCATTGGCGTGACGACGGTAAGGCGGTGCCCCTGCTCATCGTTAAGTTCTTCAATCACCTGCTCGCCGCGCATGGCTCGTTGATCATACTCATCAACCGGCATCGAATCTGGAGTACCGGGGCCGTACACGTCTGTGATCTGCTGACCACGAATAATGCGGGCTTCAGTGATGGCTGGGTTGGAAAGAATTTTTTGCTGTAGAGTGCCACGGTTGGCCATGGCGCCACTGAGCATCAGCATGTTGATGCTGTCGAAGTATGAATCGGCCGAGTCAAGAGTCGAACGGGTAACAACGTTGTCAACCAGTGAGGTTTCGCTGCGATATATGGTGGTCAGAGAGCTGATGAGAATAATCAGAAATACAGCAATCAGCGAGAGGTTAACCTTGTTTTGTATCGACAGACCTTTTTTCACTGTATCCCGTTCCGATCTTAGGTTGGAGGTTGTTATGTGACAGGGGGCAGACACTAATTGTGTATTCACATTACCAGATCCTAAGCGAAAAAACGCTGAACCGCTACAGACCCGGATCAACTTCAGGCCCGTTAACACAGCTACTTGTGAGCCCTGTGCCCTGAAATGAAAAAGGGCGCCCCGGCAGGGGGCGCCCTTGACTATTACCACGGATCCAGGGGCTAGCTGGCCAGAGCAGTGCGACGTGTTGCCAGCTGCCAGAACAGCACCAGTGCACTCAGGCCGATACCGATCGCATCGGTGAGCAGGCCACCGGCAATCATCGCCAGAGCGGCCACCAGCAGCATGCATCGCTGGACACGGTTGACACTGCCGTTCAGGAACCAACCCTGAATCGCGGCGGCCAGCAGGTAGATGCCGGCAGAAGCGGTAATGAACACGCGCAGTACCTCGCCCCAGCTGCCTTCCATCAGCAGTGCCGGGCTGTAGAAGAACATGAATGGCACGATGAACGCAGCCAGACCGAACTTGAATGAAGTGACGGCGGTCTTCAGCGGGTCTGTTCCGGAAATCGCGGCAGCCGCGTATCCGGCCAGTGCAACAGGCGGTGTGATGGCTGACAGTACCGCGTAGTAGAACACGAAGAAGTGTGCAACTAGCGGCGGAATGCCGATCTGCTGCAGACCCGGAGCCACCACGGATGCCGCGACGGCGTAGGCGGCCGTGGTTGGCATGCCCATGCCCAGCAGGATACTGATGCACATGGCGAAGAACAGTGCCAGCATATGGCTTGCATCTGCAATCCCCAAAAGCATGGAGGCGAAGCGAGCGCCCACTCCGGTCAGGCTGATGACCCCGACAATGATACCGGCACAGGCACAAACAGCGATCAGCGGAATCGCCATGCGCGCACCCAGCGACAGGGCTTCAAGCAGGGCGCGTATGCCCATGCGGTAGGGGGTCAGCCAGGAGACAACGGCGGCACTGACCATCGCCAGCGTACCGGCCCGAATAACCGAGTAACCCATGAACAGAGTCGATACCAAAATGATGATCGGCAGGAACAGGTAGACCTGCTTGATCATTTGGCTGAACACTGGCAGCTGGTCTTTCGACAGGCCTGACATGCCTTCGCGACGTGCTTCCAGGTCAACCATGAAATAGATCGACAGGAAATACAGTGCAGCCGGGATCAAAGCGGCAATGGCGATATCGGTGTAGGGAATGCCGGTCACTTCAGCCATGATGAATGCGCCGGCACCCATGATCGGCGGCACAATCTGACCGCCGGTTGATGCGGCCGCCTCAATGCCACCGGCACTGCGTGGGTGGTAACCGACCTTTTTCATCAGCGGGATGGTAAGACTGCCGGTGGCCACCACGTTGCCTGCCGAGGTACCGTTAATCATGCCCATCAAGCCGGATGCGAATACTGCCACCTTGGCCGGGCCGCCACGGGCGCGACCGGCCGCGGCAAAGGCAAAGTTGACGAAGTAATCACCTACACGCGATGCCTGCAAAAAGGCGGCGAAGGTGATGAACAGAATGATGTAGGTGGATGATACCGCGGTAGTTGGGCCGAGAATGCCGTTATCGGTGTAGATGTAGGTGAAGAAACGCTGCATGGAGTAGCCACGGTGCTCCAGAATACCCGGCAGCCAGGGACCGGCAAAGGCGTACGCCAGAAATACCGCCGTGATGATAATCAGGGCCAGACCGGCGACACGTCGTGTCAGTTCCATGATCAGCACGACACCGGCCAGTGCCACCAGAAACTCGGTTTGGCCCGCCATCGGTGTACCTGCAGCCATGCGCCAGCGACCCAGAACAAACAACAGGTAGGCTGCAACAACGATGGCCGACAGCATCAGTACCCGGTCAGCCCAGAAAATATGCCGGTTATGGCCGGTGCGCCAGATCCAGCTGCTGATGACAGCGGCCCCGGTTCCGAGTGCCAGTGCCCAGGCAACCTGGGGCAACAGCCAGTTGGGCGGCAGTTCACCCAGCACCATACGACTGAACCACGCATAGGCGATGCCTGCGGCGGCCAGAACGATAGCCAGGCTGGTTGGCACGCGGGCGGCCCACTGCAGTGGCGACAGCGGTGCTGGTTGTGTCTGCCGGTCGAGGGTAAAGGCTGCGATCAGTGCAAACCCCACCACCAGACCCCCTGCGACATGGATGATGCGGAATGCCCAGGTTTCGATGGGGGATACGTTCAATGCGTAGAGGTGCAGCAGTGTGTAGCACACACAGGTGAAGAAAATGATCTTGCCAACTGCGCCACTCAGATCCCGCTCGTTATGACCAAGCGGAACATCGGCTACGCCTTCTGCGCCGATTTTGTCTGCTGCGGCATCGGCGGATGCCGGAGTTTTGTCTGTCATGTTATATGGACCTGCATTAAGCCATGTTGAGCGCTGCCGGCCAGTGGTCCGGCAGCGCGGGCAAACGTCCCTATTGAGCGAATCAATCCTTCATGTTTGCCGGGATTTCATAGCCGTTCTCTTCGAACCAGCGGACTGCACCGGCGTGCCAGGGCACGATGGTGTTGTACTTGTAGTTCTCCGGCAGGGTTTCCTTGGCCGCACCATGGATCTGCAGCATGCGGTCGTTGTTTTCCATCACGGTCTTGGTTACGCCGTATACCAGCGATTCCGGCATGTCCTTATGGGTGATGGCAAAGTTCCACAGTGACAGCGCAGATACATCTTCATCCAGTGAAGAGTAAACAGAAGCAGGGATGGTACCGGCACTCAGCTCAGGGTAATCAGCTGCGATCTTTTCGATGTTCTTCGGCGAGTAGGAGAAGATGTTCACATCAGCCTGGGCTTCCAGCTGGTTGAAGGCCGAGATCGGCACGCCGGCTGCAAAGGCAAAGGCGTCAATCAGGCCATCCTGCAGCTGACCGGCCTGATCGGCCGCACCACCATTACGGGTGCTGACGTTCAGCCCCAGTTTCTTGAACAGCTGCGGATGGTACATGTCAGCGGTACCGCCGGCAGGGCCAACACCCACGGTCTTGCCATCCAGATCATCCACGGAGTCGATGCCTGAGCTCTTGAGGGCAATGATCTGCAGAGTGGTCTGATACATCGGGAATACAGCGCGGACATCTTCATGGGACATGCCCGGTGCCAGAGCGCTCTTGCCCTGCAGTGCTGCTACCAGCGGCCCGGTGGTGACCATGCCAAAGGCATGCTCGCCCATCTGTACCAGAGTGGCGTTCTGAACCGGACCACCGGTCACTTCTGCACCGGCCGAGATACCCAGGGCTTCACCGACCATATTGGCCCAGCCGGCGCCATAGATGTAGTAAGTGCCACCCTGGCTTGCGGTACCCACCGTAATGCTGCTGGGCCAATCGCTGCGGTCTTCGGCGAATGCTGCGGTGGTCGCCATGACAGCGCCGATACAGCCGGCAACCAGTGATTTCTTGGACAGAATATTCATTATTGTATTTCTCCTGTTGTGTTGCTTGTTGTCTTGCGGTTGTGCTCCAGTGACCTGATAAGGCTCAGGACCTGACGGTCAAAACGGGAATGGGGGAGTGGCGTACCACACGCTCGGCTGTAGAGCCGACCAGTATTTTTTCGATACCGGTCTTGCCGTGGGTACCCAGAATGATCATGTCGGCACCCAGCTGTTTGGCGGCCTCGATGATGTCGGTGTAGCCACTGCCGAACATCACCTCATGGGTCAGCTGAATGCCCTGAGATTCGGCATCGGCAAAGTGCCGCTGGCAGAAGGCTTCCATATCCGTGTTGGCCACATCTGTGACCTCGTGGATAAAGGTGTC
Organism: Marinobacterium sp. BA1; assembly: GCF_041155135.1. NCBI lineage: Bacteria > Pseudomonadati > Pseudomonadota > Gammaproteobacteria > Oceanospirillales > Oceanospirillaceae > Marinobacterium > Marinobacterium sp. BA1. The sequence goes on along the minus strand of NZ_BAAFHC010000001.1, from coordinate 2,891,020 downwards.
GATCACGTCAGCGGGAATGCGCTTGCGGCGCTGGTCGGACAGTTCCGTGATCACATGCAGCAGATGGAGTCGTGCACCGGTCAGTGTGGCGAGGGTGCGGGCATGTTCTACGGCCTTTTCTGCGCCTTCCGAGAAGTCGGTCGCGAACAGCAATGTGTTGTAGGTCGCCATGGATGTACCTTTACTTGTTGTTGTATCCGGCAGTGGCTGATGCAAGCCCGGGCGCCGTGTAACAGCTGTAAAGCAGGCTCCGTGCCAATCTGTGGCAAACAGCCTTTTTCGGGGGGTGGGAGATGAGCAGGCGATCCGGTAAACCGCAAGATGGGCGGAGAATCACCCGTAGTCATGGATGAAATGGGTGGAAAGCCGCCCGTTTGTTGCTGTTTTCTGCCACCGGGTGGTTCAGGCTATAATGCCCCTCCTTTTGAATCCGACAGAGAGACAAGATGCTCGGAGTAATCGCAGCATTCTGGGGCTTTACCGGCATCTGCCTGCTGCTGGGCAGTGCCGTCTGGCGCCTTGGCAGCATGGCGCTGGATATGCCGCTGGACAGTTTTGACTGGTATCACTGGGTGGCGCTGGTACTGTGCCTGGGCTTCATGGGATTTGCAGAGGGCTACCGTGGCTTTCAGCAGAACTTTTCACCCCGCACGGCCGCGCGAATCCGCTACCTGAAAGGCCATGTCACGCCGCTGCGACTGCTGTTGGCACCTTTGTTCTGCATGGGATTCTTTCATGCCCAGCGGCGTCGGCAGATCATCACCATCTGTCTCAGCAGCGGCATTGTGTTGTTGATACTGCTGGTGCGACTGCTGGAGCAGCCCTGGCGCGGAATTGTGGATGCGGGTGTGGTGCTGGGTCTGAGCTGGGGGCTGGCGTCGCTGGCGCTGTTCACCCTGCAGGCGCTGACACGTGATGTCTATGATGTCTCGCCGGAGACACCGGATCGGCCGGTGGGGCCGAGTCCGGTGGTGCGAGCGGGCTCAGCCCAGAAATAGCTGATAGGCAGGGTTGTCGGTCTCGTCGTACCAGGTGTAGCCGATCTCTTCGAGGAAACGGGTCACTTGGCTGCGCTCGGTCTGCGGGACCTGCATGCCAACCAGTACGCGTCCATAGGCGGCACCGTGGTTGCGATAATGGAACATGGATATGTTCCAGCGTCCGCCCAGCTTGCTTAGGAATTTCATCAAGGCGCCGGGGCGTTCCGGGAATTCGAAGCGGAACACCGCTTCATTGTCCACGCTTTGCGGGGCGTGACCGCCGACCATGTAACGTACATGCAGCTTGGCGGTCTCGTCGTCGGTGAGATCGACCACCTCATCCAGATGCTCGCGCAGTTCTGTCAGCAGCTCTTCACGCCCGTCATTGTTCGGCCGTACCTGAACACCGGCAAAGACGATCGCCTGATCATCATCGCTGTAGCGGTAGTTGAATTCAGTGATGTTACGCTTGCCCAGTACGGTGCAGAACTTCTTGAAGCTGCCGGGGCGTTCCGGGATTTTGGCGGCGATGATCACCTCACGCTTTTCGCCCAGCTCCGAGCGTTCGGCGATATGCCGCAGCCGGTCAAAGTTAACATTGGCACCTGAGTCGATGGCGATAAGTGTCTGGCCGCTGATGCCTTCACGGGCAACGTACTTCTTCAATCCGGCCACGCCCAGAGCCCCGGCCGGCTCGCACACCGAACGGGTGTCATCGAAAATATCCTTGATGGCGGCACAGATCTCATCGATCGAGACGGTGATCACTTCGTCCACGTGGTCCTTACAGATTTCCCAGGTGTGCTCGCCTATCTGGGCAACGGCCACGCCATCGGCAAAAATGCCAACCTGGTCCAGAATTGCACGCTCGCCCTTCTCCTTTGCCAGTGCAAGGCAGGCGGATTCGACCGACTCAACGCCGATGACCCGAGTTTCCGGACGCAGATACTTGACGTAGGCGGCAACGCCGGCGATCAATCCACCACCACCTACCGGTACGAAGATCGCATCAATATGACCACTTTCCTGACGCAGGATTTCCATGGCAATGGTGCCCTGGCCCGCAATCACCTCAGGATCGTCATAGGGGTGGACATACACCAGCCCCTTTTCAGCCATCAGCTTTTCCGAGTGGCGGCGAGCATCGTCAAAGGCGTCCCCGATCAGTACCGCTTTGCCACCAAGGCGGCGCACGTTGTTCACCTTTACATCCGGTGTGGTGCGCGGCATCACGATGGTGGCCTTAACACCGAGCAGTCGGGCTGCCATGGCAACGCCTTGTGCATGGTTGCCGGCAGATGCGGTAATCACGCCGCGCGCCTTCTCATCGTCGGTGAGCTGCACCATCTTGTTATAGGCGCCGCGCAGTTTGAAGGAGTAGACTGGCTGTTCGTCTTCACGCTTGAGCAGCACTCGGTTGCCAAGGCGTTCAGACAGGCCGCGCGCTTCGTCCAGCGGTGTTTCGATGGCGGCGTCATAGACACGCGCTTCGAGAATTTTCTTGATATATCGGTGTGGCATAGGGACAGGTATCAGCATCGGTTCAGGTGGCCCGAAAGGGCACAGGATCAGAGAATGGTATCGGCTTGACTGCCCAGCGTCTACAAGGGCAACCCAGGGTTGCTATAATCCGAACTCAGTTTGAATCAGCGACGGGCACAAAGATGACACAGGAAAAGATGAAACTGGCGGTAGCGCAGGCAGCCGTTGACTACATTAAACCCCGACTACGTGATGACAGCATAGTTGGAGTCGGTACTGGTTCTACAGCCAACTGTTTCATCGACGCACTGGCGCAGGTGAAAGACCGCTTTGCGGCGGCTGTTGCCAGTTCTGAAGCTACAGCAGAGCGCCTGCGCGGGCACGGTATTGACGTGCTGGATCTTAATTCAGTCAGCCAGATGGAGTTCTACATTGATGGGGCTGATGAGTTCGACCCCTACATGAACTTGATCAAGGGCGGTGGCGGTGCGCTGACGCGAGAGAAGATAGTTGCAGCCGTGGCAAAGGAGTTTGTTTGTATAGTGGACCAGTCCAAGCAGGTGGACTTGCTCGGAGCATTCCCGCTGCCGGTGGAAGTGATCCCCATGGCACGCTCGTATGTGGGCCGTCAGTTGGCGGCGCTGGGTGGACAGCCCGTGTACCGCGAAGGCTGTGTGACTGACAACGGAAATGTGATTCTGGATCTGCACGATCTGGAAATTCTGGATCCAAAAGCGCTGGAGGTGCAGCTGAATAATATTGTTGGCGTGGTGACCAACGGTCTGTTTGCGCAACGCGGAGCGGATCTGATTCTGATGGGGACGCCCGAAGGGGTTCAAACCCTCAAGCGCTGATATCAGCGTCTGGTCTTGTCTGCATCATGCGGGCAAGGCCGGGGCGGGTCACTATCCTGCTCCAGAAAGGCCAGTATCGGACAGTCTGCCGCTGAGCCTTCACCGTCACACAGGGCGGACAGTCCTTCCAGCGCTGCCAGTATCTGCTGCAAGTCACGTACCTTGCTGCGAATATCAACAATGCGTTGTTCGACCCGCTGTTTGACGGCAGCCGATTCCAGTTCGGGGTGCTGTTGCAGTTGCAACAGGTCCAGCGTTTCTTCGAGTGTAAAGCCCAGCCCCTTGCAGCGGCGGATAAAGGCCAGCCGTTGCAGGATTGCAGGCGGGTAAACGCGATAGCCCGAAGGCAGGCGTTCAGGGGGCGGGATCAGGCCTCGGCGCTCGTAATACCTGAGGGTTTCGACGCTGAGGCCTGAACGGCGCGCCAGCTCACCAATCTTGAGTGAGCTCATGCGGCCAGTCCGGTGTTTACCACTGAACCACCTTGGTCAACACGATGCTCACCGGCATGGTTACCCAGGCCAGTGCGACCAGGTTGATCAGAATCCAGCCGTAGCCGGAGCTGTCACGAAAGTTTTCATCATGATGAGCCATGTTTCACCCTTATCCAATAGAACTGTTTAATTAATGATCAGCATAGGGCCGCCGATTATAGCTCAAGGGTTAGGGTTTTTATAGCCAAAGGTAATAAGCGCTCTTTTTGTAAGGTTATTGCTGCACCCGGCTAACCTGAGCGCAGCAATCGGTAGCATTGATCCAGCCGCAGGGGCCGTCGAATCAACAGTCCTATCAGCACGAACAACAGGGCCGCCATTGGTGGCAGGCTGAGCCATAGCAGGGGGTGCAGGCGCGGGTCGATCTGCAGAAGATACAGGTGCAGGCTGGCCAGCACGGCTTCGGCACTGATACTGGCCAATACGCCACACACCAGTCCAATCAACAGAAACTCCAGCAGATCAAGGCGGCGTGCCTGCTCTGCGGTCACTCCCAGTGTCTGTAACAGGGCTGACTCAAACCGGCGTTGCTCCAGTGCTTGCAGCAGGGTAACGCCGAGCAGCATCAGGCCGCAGCCGAGGCTCAGCGCCAGTATGAGAGCCGAGCTGTCGGCCAGCCGCTTCAACCATTGCGATAGTTGAGACAGCAGCTGATCAATGTCGATCAGTGTCAGCGAGGGGAACTGCTGCAGCAACTGCCGCGACACCTGTTGTCGCTCTGGCGGCAGGTGGAAGCTGGTGATCCAGGTTGAGGGCGCTCCCTCAAGCGCACCCGGACTGAAAATGATGTAGAAGTTGGGGCGGAAGGAGGTCCAGACTACCTCGCGAATATTACTGATGCGCCCTTCAATCTGCACTCCGCCAACGTCGAAGCCGAGTCGGTCACCGATCTTGAGTCCCAGCTCCTGTGCCATCTCCCCTTCGATGGAGATCAACGGCTCGGTGCTGTCAGCCGACCACCACTCACCCGCTTGCAGCGGATTGTGTTCAGGGCGTTCAGTGCTCCAGCTCAGATTCAGCTCGCGACGCAGGGTGTTGTGTGATTGTTGCTTCTCGTTGAGCTGGGGTTGAACAGGTGCGCCGTTCAACTCAGTGAAGCGGCCGCGAATCATCGGGTAAAGCTCGGTTTCAAGCGACTGCTCATCCAGAAATTGGTCCAGCGCTTCCTTTTCCCAGGGCTGAATGTTGATCACAAAATAGTTGGGCGTGTCGCTGGGGAACTGCGCCTGCCACTGCTGCAGCAGGTCGGAGCGGCTGATCCAGATGACGCTGAGCAGAGTGAGCAACATAACGACCACGGCGGCCTGCAGCCGGTGCCACTGACGCTGCTGGCGCAGACGCATCAACAACAGACGTCCCAACAGCAGGCGTCGAGCGAGCGGTTTGGCGCTGGCGATCAGCGCCCATTGAGCCAGCCAGCCGAACAGTACACCGCCAATCATCAGAAACAGCAGCAGGCTGATGGCCGCTGCCGGTGCCTGCAGGAATGCCAGCAGGGTGATGATCAGCAACAGGGCAGAACTCCCCTGCAGCAGCATGGCGATGCGATCCCGTGGAGGCGGATCGCCGCGCAAGAGGTGGGCGACCGGAATGCGAGCCAGTTGCAGAATGGGAGGCAGGCCGAGCAGTACCAGCAGTGCCAACCCCAACGCCGGGCCAGTCAGCCAGCGCAGCCAGCCGGCAGCGGGCAGCGATTGTGGCAGAAGGTCGGCCAGCCACTGATAGACAGCGGCCTGTAACAGGTAGCCGGTAATAAAGCCGAGAATGGAGGTTATGGCCCAGGCCATTAGCAGCTGGTAGAGGTAGAGTTGAACCAGCTGGCCCGGCTTGAGGCCCAAGTTCAGCAGCAGGGCGCTGCGGGTGTGCTGGCCGAGTGCGAACCGGCGCAGGGCCAGCACAATGGTCATGGCAGAGAGCAGCAGAGCGATCAGTGCCGTGAGCTTGAGGTAACGCAGTGCATTGCCCAGCGCGTTGCCGGTCATGGGCTGGTCAGCCTGCAGTGCATGCAGGCGTTCATGGTCGGCGAGGGTGGGCCGCAGCTTTTGATCAAGCTGACGTATCCGCTCGCTGCTGCCGGCGATCAGCAGGCGATAGTCGGCACGGCTGCCCTCGGCCAGTACGCCGCTGGCTTCAAGGTCGGCGTGATTGACCAGGATATGTGGACTGAAGCTGCGAAAGCCCGAGCCCCGATCCGGTGAGGCCAACAACCGGTGTGTGAGCGTCAGTTTTGCGTAGCCAAACTCTAGCTGGTCGCCCAGTTCAAGCCCCAGCTGAGTCATCACTCGGGGTTCGGCCCAGACCTCGCCGGGGCCCGGAATCTCGCCCTGTTGCACAGGTTCAGTGACCAGCTCACCCCGCAGGGGATAGGGTGACTTCAGTACACGTACTGAAACCAGCATCAGCTCGTCACCCTGTCCCACCATGCTGGGAAACTGGATAACCTGAGTGTGGTGTGTATCAGACAAGTCTATCTGATCCAGCCGCTTGGACGTAATCGGACGGCTGCTGCTCAGCACCAGATCAGCTCCCAGCAGGCTGGCACTCTCACGCAGCAGGCCTCGCTCCAGTCGGTCGCCGAGGACCGCCAGCAGAGTCGTCAGAGCGATGGCAACCCAGGTTGCCAGCAACAAAGCACGCCATTCAGTGGTGCGCAGCTGGGTATGCAGCTGACGCCGGGCCAGTCGGGGCAACAGGCTCATTCTACCACCTCTTCCAGACGGCCGGCATGAAGGTGCAGGCGTCGACGGCAGCGCCGCGCCAGCTCCAGATCATGCGTGATCAGGATCAGCGTTGTACCTTGGCTGGCATTGAGACTGAATAGCTGTTCAATAATCTGGTGTCCGGTCTCGTCATCCAGGTTACCGGTTGGCTCATCCGCAAACAGTACACTGGGGCGGGTCGCAAATGCGCGAGCGATCGCCACGCGCTGTTGCTCGCCGCCTGACAGTTGCGAGGGGTAATGATCCATGCGGGCACCCAGTCCAACCTCCTGAAGCCAGTGGCGAGCCTGTAGTTCAGCATCTGCAGCACCCTGAATCTCCAGCGGCAAGCGAACATTGTCGAGAGCGTCCAGCTCCGGCAGCAGATGAAAGGACTGAAAAATGAAACTCAAATGGCGCAGCCTGATATCGGCACGAGCCGGGTCGTCCAACTGGTCAAGCGGTTGACCGGCAAACATGACATGGCCTGAGGTCGGGGTATCGAGACCGGCCAACAGGCTGAGCAAAGTGGACTTGCCTGCTCCGGAACGGCCGATAATGGCCAGGCTTTCACCGGGGGCAACACTCAGACTGAGTCCGGTGAAAAGCTCTACCTTTCCCGCTTGTGTATTGAAACTTTTTGCGACATCGTGAGCCTCAATAATCGGTTTACCACTGTCGAGGTGCTGCATGCGTTATCTGGTCTCTTGTCTGCTGTTGCTGTTTGTTTGTGTCACTCCACTGCAGGCGAAAACCCTGCTGGTGGTCGGGGATAGCCTGTCGGCCGCCTATGGCATGCCTCAAAGCGATGGCTGGGTCAGCCTGCTGGAGCAGGAGCTGAAACAGCGTGATAGCCACCGGCGGGTGATCAATGCCAGTATAAGTGGAGAAACCAGCAGCGGCGGGCTGAGTCGACTGCCTCGGCTGCTGCAGGACTATCGCCCGGATCTGGTACTGCTGGAGTTGGGCGCCAATGACGGCCTTCGCGGTACTCCCCTGAGCATACTGGAACAGAATCTGCGCCAGATGATTGAGCTAAGCCAAGCGGCGGATGCGCAGGTGCTGCTCATCGGCATACGCCTGCCCCCTAACTATGGACCTCAATATACAGAAAGGTTCTATCAAATCTATCCACAGTTGGCCGAAGAGTTTGGGCTGCCACTGGTACCCTTCCTGCTTGAAAGCGTGGCAACTGACCTGCGATTTATGCAGCGTGATGGTTTGCATCCCAATCGTGATGCTCAGCCTATCCTGCTGCAGACGGTGTGGAAGCAACTCGGACCTCTGCTTGAGAAAGAGGGATTTTAAGTCGCAGCCGGGTGCCGTCACCCGGTTGACTGTTGATGGTCAAATCTCCTCCCAGAGCCTTGGCTCGAGCCTGAATGCCGAGCATACCGAAACGCCCTTTGCGGCTGATGATGGATGGGTCAAATCCGCAGCCGTTGTCACGGATTTCCAGTTCCAGCCGGTCGGACGGTTCGTCGGCATCATAGCGTTGTAGCCGGATTTGGACTTCGGTACAGCTGGCATGCCGCTGGATGTTGGTCAGCGCCTCCTGAATCATGCGGTAGAGATTGATGTTGAGCCGTTCCTCCATATCGTTCAGGGCGCCCTTGAGGGTCAAATCCAGCTGAACCCCCTGTCGTTCAAGATGTTGGCTGCGAATTAACTCGCGTACTGCGTCCACCAGCCCCAGGTCATCCAGCAGGGTTGGGCGGAGTGCGCGCATCAGATCATAGGTTACATCGTAAATATGTCGTGCGATAGCATCGATGCTTTCGGCGTGATGGTTAACGCTGTCACCGCTGTCAGGATGATCCTGCAGCAGCATGCGTGCATCGGTACGTATTGCAGTGAGGCACTGGCCCAGCTCATCGTGCAGCTCTTGGGCAAGGTGGCGCCGTTCCCTTTCCTGAATATCCAGAATGCGATGGGTGAGCTGTTGGTTTTCTTGCAATTGCTGCTGCAGTTCTTCTGAATGGGTCTGAAGGTGTTGCTTGAGACGCTGAATCTCAAGTGTTTCAAGGTAACTGATGGTGGCAGCCTGCCGTTGACGCAACCAGGCGTAAAACAGCAGGCTGCCGCTGGTATTGAGGACGAGCGTGATCAGTACCAGCCCCCAGCTGAAGTCGGCCAGTCGTACCGGGTATTCCAGTAGCAGGCTTAGTTGCAGGTGTTTATTGCCTACAGTCTGCTGGCGCGGCAGATAAAACAGCACCGCTTCAGGCGTGGTACTTTGCCACAAAGTCTGGGGGCCGTTCTGTGGCAAGGTCAGGCTGACACGACTGCCCGGTGGCAGCATTTCTGTGTCGAGCAGGTCACGGCCGCGCAGGGCGACTGACAGCAGCAGGGTTGGATCCTGTGGTACAGCCAGAAAGGCAGCGATCAGTGGCTCTCCTCGCGCCTGGTTGAATACATCCGAATAGGCTACCAGTGACTGATTGCGAGCGGTGGCGATGGCGGTCTTGAGGGCGGGAATCAGGCTCAGGTCTGTGCCCAGCGGTGGCAGGTCGCTCTGCCCGGCCGGCAACGCAAGGATAACAGGCTGATAGATGACCGCTCCTGATGTTTCAGTGTTGGCGGGTGTAATGGCGCTGAGACCGTGCAGAAGAAAGTCGGGGTACTTCAGTCGCATTTGCCGCTCGAATGCGTAAATCTCGTCTTCCGTGACCAGCTGCTGCAGGTGGAGGCGGTGGATGACGGGTGAGAGCGGCAGAAGCTCTTCCAGCGTTTGCGACAGACCGCTCAGGTCGTGACTGCTGCGAGCGGTCAGGATAGCCATGTGGTGCAACAGCTGCTCGGTTTTGTTCAGTCGCTGATTCAATCGCTGCTCAAGGTTGACAAGCAGTGCACTCTGGTGACGGCTCAGGCCGCTCAGATCAAGCTGAACCAGCAAGCCGAGCAACATCACTGTCAGCAGTATCCAGAGCAGCAGGGCCGTGAGCTTGTGAGATCCGAGCATCAGTCAGGTGTCCTTTCCCGAGCGAGAAACGCAGACAGTATAAACAGAAAAGGCGCCCGCAGGCGCCTTTTCAAAACGACGAGGTTGATCAGCCGTTGTAGTTTTCGTTAACGAAGTCCCAGTTAACCAGTGCCCAGAAGTTCTTGAGGTATTCAGGGCGCAGGTTGCGGTAATCGATGTAGTAGGCGTGCTCCCACAGGTCAACCGTCAGCAGAGCGGTCTGTCCATCGGTCATCGGTGTACCGGCGTTGCTGGTGTTAACGATATCCAGAGTGCCGTCTGCGTTCTTCACCAGCCAGGTCCAGCTGGAACCGAAGTTGTTCACAGCCTTGTCGTTGAACGCTTCCTGGAACTTCTCGAAAGTGCCCCATTTTACGGCGATGGCATCGGCGATATCACCGGTCGGTGCGCCGCCACCATTCGGAGACAGGCAGTGCCAGTAGAAGGTGTGGTTCCACACCTGAGCCGCGTTGTTGAAGATGCCGCCAGCCGGAGCAGTCTTGATGATCTCTTCCAGAGACTTGCCTTCAAACTCGGTTCCCGGTACCAGACCGTTCAGCTTCACAACGTAGGTGTTGTGGTGCTTGCCGTGGTGGTATTCCAGAGTCTCGGCAGAGATGTGCGGTTCCAGTGCATCTTTCGCATACGGCAGTGCAGGCAGTTCGAAGCTCATAGTAATCACCTTGTTTATTGAGACAGGTTCAGCATAAAACCGATTGTTGTTGGTGAGGTTGGACCAGACAGGGGCCAAACCTCTTGGGTGCCCTGATGATAGCACCGAAAAGGCGTCTTATCATGGCACAGTTTGTAGCAGTATTATGAAGTGCAGACGGGCTGTACCAATTGCACCTCAATGGGTATGTTGAGGCGCAGGGGAAAAAAACAAGGCCTATCCCGCGCGAGACAGGCGCTGCTGTACCAGGCAGAGGGCGGCGATCGCACGGCCTTCGGAAAACTCTGCCTGGTCGAACAGCTCCGGCAGCTGTGACATGGGCCAGGGCACCAGTTCCAGTGGCTCGGGCTCATCACCTTCCAGTTTGTTGGAGTACAGATCGCGTGCCAGAATCACCTCAAGCCGGTGCCCCATATAGTTGGGTGCCGCCGTGAGCTGGCGTATATGGCTCAGCTCGCGTGCGCCGAAGCCGGCTTCTTCCTGCAGCTCACGATTGGCGGCTGTCAGTGCATCCTCACCGGGGTCGATCAATCCCTTGGGTAGTGTCAGGACATACTCCTCCAACCCTGCGGCATATTCACGAATCAGCAGCACCTCGTCGCGCTCGTTGATGGCGACGATCATCACCGCCCCGTGACCACCGGTTCTGAGCCGCTCATAGTGCCTCTCAACACCGTTGCTGAAACGAAGCTGCATGCTTTCAATATGAAACAGCCGGCTGCTGGCCACTTTGGTTAACTTCAAAATCTCGGGCTTGGCGGTCATACTGATATCCGAAAACTGTTATTACCTGTCAGAGTGTTCCCTGATTATGCTTGATTGGCAAGCCATAGATACTGTGCTGTTGGATATGGACGGCACCCTGCTCGACCTGCACTTCGATTCCCACTTCTGGCTTGATCTGGTGCCTCAACGCTATGCGCAAAAGCGAGGACTGGAGCTTGAGAATGCCCGCCAGTGGCTGCACGAGCGGATTCGGCAGGAGCAGGGCTCACTCAGCTGGTACTGCCTGGACTACTGGACCGAGCAGCTTGATCTGCCGATTGCCCAGCTGAAACGGGAGATCATGGATCGAATCGGCTTCCGCCCCGGCGCCGAAGCCTTTCTGCAGGCGCTGCGCCGCAGTGGACGGCGTACCGTGATCGCTACCAATGCCCACCGGGACAGTCTGGCCCTCAAGATCGAAGTGACCGGTATCGATCAGCAGGTGGACCTGGTGATCTGCTCGCACGATTTCGGCTATCCCAAGGAAGGGCAGGCGTTCTGGCAGACACTGCAGGAGGTGGAGCCTTTCAACCCGGCGCGCACACTATTGGTCGATGACAGTCTGGCGGTGCTGGCATCTGCACGGCGGTACGGTATCGCTCACCTGCTGTCGATCACCCAACCGGACATGCAGCAGCCGGCGCGGCAAGTGACTGAATTCGATGCAACCAATGATTTCAGCGAGGTGATAGCAGCCCTATGAGTCATCACTATAAGGAAGAACTGGAGCGCGAAAAGTCTCAACAGGCGCACCAGGGCGTGCGGCTGGACAAGTGGCTTTGGGCCGCCCGCTTTTACAAGACTCGGGCCCTGGCCAAGGAAATGATCGAGGGTGGCAAAGTGCATTACGATGGCCAGCGCAGCAAGTGCAGCAAACATGTGGAGATCGGTGCGCTGATCCGCCTGCGGCAGGGGAATGACGAAAAAACAGTCGAAGTGCTGGCGCTGTCGGATCAGCGTCGCGGTGCCTCGGAAGCACAAAAGCTGTATCGAGAAACCGAAGACAGCATCCGCGCCCGCGAACAGCGGGCACTGGAACGCAAGACCCAGGGCAGCGCGCCGGAGCAGCGGCCGAACAAGAAAAGTCGGCGTGAGCTGCTGCGGATCAAGGGCAGTTGGGACTGATCAGCGGCCCGGGTTGAAAAACGGCAGCCTTCCCAGCAGCGGAATGCGGCCGGCCAGTCGATACAGGGGCGTCAGCCCCATCAGCAGCCATCGGTTGAGCCAGCCGGCAACCGGTGTGGCCCAAGCCCATGCCAGTGTGGTGAGCGCCAGACACATGCCACCAACGGCAGCATCGGTGAACCAGTGGGCTCCGCCAAACAGGCGTGGCAACATCAGAAAAATACCTAGCCCCGCCGCGCAGAAAGTTGCCGGGCTCCGCCGAATGAACAGCAAAAAACCGACCCAGACCAGCAGCACACTGGCATGGTCACCGGGAAAACTGGTAGACGCACTGTCCTTGGCCGGGATCTCTGGCAGATGTTCACCGAACAGATAGGCTGGCTGTAACTGCAGGGACGGGCTTGGACCACTGAGGCCGGCGCTGTGTGCGTACTCAGATAACAACTCCCGCATCGGCAACATCAACAGCATCAACAGCAGAAAACCGGTAAATGCGGCCTGAAGCTGATGACGTCTGAGCCCCCCCAGTCCGGGGAAGATCAAAAACAGCAGCATCACAACCGCTGACAGGGCATCAACCTCGCGGGTGTTCATCCATGCCCAGAAGTGAGCCCAAGGCTCGTTGTGGAACAGTGAGCCGTTGAGTGTAAAGAATACCGATCGGTCGATGCTGCGCCATATTTCACGACCAGCATCGCTGGCAAAGCTGAGCAGCAGCAGAGCCGCCACCAGCTGAGTCGAAATGAATGCCAGCGGTCGCCAACGAGTGGAAAAGACAGGTTCCGGGGTGATCATCAGCGGTCCATTCAGCTAGAATTACGAAACCACTATTCTAGCAACACCGCTCGGCCGACTCACGCGGTACGAGCAGAAATCTCCGGGAATCCTGCATGAGCAACCCAGATCAGATCCAGCGCATTCTGTTCGAACAGATTGATGTCCGCGGCGTGGTCGTTGGACTTGAAACCAGTTACCAGGAAGTGCTGGCGCGGCACAACTATCCGCCGGTACTGCAGCGGGTACTGGGGGAAATGCTGGCGGCCGTCGGCATGCTCAGCGCGACACTGAAGTTTGAAGGCCGCCTGCTGTTGCAGGCTGAAGGGGAAGGGCAGGTTAAGATGCTGATGGCTGAGTGCAACCGGCATCAGGATCTGCGCGCCATCGCCCGCTATGATGGAGAACTGGGCGATGATCTGAGTTTTGATCAACTGCTGCAGAACGGTCGTATAGCCTTAACTATCGAACCGGAAAAGGGTCAGCGCTATCAAGGGGTTGTCCCGCTTGAAAATGAGACGTTGGCGCAGTGCCTGCAGGCATATTTCGAACAATCTGAGCAGCTGGGTACCTCAATTCAGTTGGCCGCTGATGGGCAGCGCGCCGCCGGCCTGATGCTGCAGGTTATGCCGGCCGAAGGGCGGGGAGATGAGGACTGGAATCGGGTCAGCATGCTGGCCTCTACGCTCAAGGATGAAGAACTGCTTCAGCTGGACAACGAAGCGCTGCTGTTCCGTCTGTTCCACGAAGAGGTGTGTCGGCTGTATGAGCCTCAGCCGCTTCGATTCCGCTGTGACTGCTCACGCGAGCGTAGCGCCGAGGCACTGAAATTTATGACCGAAGAGGAATTGCTGGAGATTCTCAAGGAGCAGAACGGCATCATTGATGTGGGCTGTCAGTTCTGCAATCAGACCTATAATTTCGATGAAACCGATATCCGTGCATTGTTCAGCGAACCGGGCTATCTCGACGAAGATGGTAGAATGCACTGAATAATCAGTGAGTTGGAAAGGTGGCCGTAGGATCGGGGAAGATTTTAAATGAGAATGATTCCGGCAGTCCCATCCCGGCGGATTTTGTGCAATAATACGGCCCCAAAAATAACAACCCGAGCTGCGTTAACCGGAACGCAGTGGCCCTTTTTTGCTTTCAGGTAATTGTTTGGCGAACAGCCAAGGGAATCCAGTAATGACCAAAGAAACCGTCACTAGCGTACACGTGAATCTGACCCCGGCTGAGCTGGTCGAGCGTGCGATTCAGCGTAACGAAGGCGTCCTCGCGGACACCGGCGCACTGGTTGTCACCACCGGTCAGCGTACAGGTCGCTCACCGATGGATCGCTTCATCGTCGAAGAGCCGAGCACGTCTGACGTGATCGAGTGGGGCAATATCAACCGTCCTTTCAACGCCGACAAGTTCGACGCACTCTGGACCCGGGTTGAAGAATATCTGACTGACAAGGAACACTTTGTCTCTCATGTGCACGTAGGGGCTGATCACAGTCATTACCTGCCGGTCAAAATGACCACTGAAACCGCGTGGCAGAATCTTTTTGGTCTCAACCTGTTCATCCGTCCGCACGAATACAATCCGAAGAGCAAAGAAGAGTGGCAGATCCTGAACGTGGCTGGCTTCCAGTGTGAGCCTGAACGTGATGGTACCAACTCCGATGGCTGCGTCATCCTGAACTTCGCCAAGCGCAAGGTGCTGATTGCGGGCATGCGATACGCCGGTGAAATGAAGAAAGCGATGTTCTCGGTACAGAACTTCCTGCTGCCGGAAAAAGACGTACTGCCGATGCACTGCTCTGCCAACATTGGCGAAGATGGTTCCACTACCCTCTTCTTTGGCCTGTCCGGCACCGGCAAGACCACTCTGTCTGCTGACCCCGAACGCTACCTGATCGGTGATGACGAGCACGGCTGGGGCAAGGGCGTTGTCTTCAATCTGGAAGGTGGCTGCTATGCCAAGACCATCAACCTGAGCAAAAAGAACGAGCCGATCATCTGGGATGCCATTCGCTTCGGTGCCATCGTTGAAAACGTGGTACTGGATGGCAGTCGCAAGGCGGACTACAACGATGTATCCCTGACCGAAAACGGTCGCTGTGCCTACCCACTCGATCACGTTGACAAACGTTCTGCCACCAATATGGGTGACGAACCTGACTCAATCGTGTTCCTGACCTGTGACCTGACCGGTGTACTGCCGCCGGTATCTGTATTGAGCAAGGAAGCGGCCGCATACCACTTCCTGTCCGGTTACACCGCATTGGTCGGCTCTACCGAAATGGGGTCAGGTGGTGGTATCAAGTCCACCTTTTCCACCTGCTTCGGCGCGCCGTTCTTCCCGCGTGCTGCGCATGTGTACGCCGAACTGCTGATGAAACGTATTGAAGAGTACGGCTCACGTGTTTACCTCGTGAACACTGGCTGGACCGGTGGCTCCTTCGGTACCGGTGAGCGCTTCAGCATTCCGACTACGCGGGCCATCATCAGTGCCATCCAGAGCGGTTCATTGAAGGATTGCGAAACCGTGCAGTTGGACGGCATCAACCTGGCGGTACCGACAGCGGTTCCGGGCGTTGACACCAAGTTGCTTAACCCGCGTGATACCTGGGCTGATCCGGCCGCCTATGACGCAGCGGCAGCCGATCTGGCCAAACAGTTCGTCAACAACTTCACCAAGTTTGATGGTGTATCCGCCGAGATTCTGGCGGCAGGTCCCAAAGCCTGAAACTGGACTTGCTCCAAACGCAACGCCCCGCATGTCGGGGCGTTCTTGTATCCGGGACTAGCGTTCAGTGGTCGGCGCGACAGAGCGTACCAGTAGTTTTTGCCAATATGGGTGTTTCAGGGTGCGGCTAAGCAGAGCGATGACCAGCAGGGCGAACCCCAGCCGTGCCCAGAAAATGCCGGACAGGTCGGCCCCGACCAGCATGACCAGCAGGGTGTCTTCGATCAGGCTGTGACACAGGCCGAGCAGGCTGATGGCGGCAAAGATATCCGCCGGTGCGATGTCGCCTCGCTCGGCTTCACGAATCAGCAGTCCTCCGCCGTAGGCCAGACCCAGAGTCATGCCAATCAGAGTGATTGACAGAGCGCCGGGCGCGATGCCGATCAGTTTGAGTAACGGCCGCAGCAACCATTCCAGCAGACGCTCGATGCCGAGCAGACGCAACAGGCGCAGTGCGGTCAGCAGCAGAACGATTACTCCCGCAGTCCATGCCAGTGTTTTCAACTGGCCTAGTGTCCACCCGAGCAGGCTTGGGTCTTCCGGTTGAGGTACCCAAGGGACGCGATTGACGGCCTGCAGGGTTTCACTGTGCTGATAGAACTGGTGCAGCAGCACAGACAGAACAATGCCGCCACCGATACGCAGCAGCAGTTGTGGAATGACACGACAGCCCGCTTTCTGTGCCACGCGAATCTCAACCGGAAGGTTGTGAGCGCTGAGCAGCAGGGTACCAAGAATGGTGGCCTGGGCGATGCTCCAGTGCTCAGTGCCGGTGGTGGAAAAGAAGATGATAATGCCGGTGTAGATATTGGTCAGCATGGCACTGGCCCAGATCAACCCCGCCTCCGGCGGCAGCCCCATCCAGCCCATCAAGGGTGCAAACAGATGACCCAGCAGTTCAGCAGCCCCCAGTTCAGTCAGCAGCTTGACGATGAGAATGGCCGGAACCATCACTTTGAACAGGGTCAGAATCACCCTGTAACTGTCAGTCAGAATCTCTCTGATCGAATGCAGCAGGGCTCGATACATCAGCTGATCTTGAGCTTGAAATCAATATTGCGCAGGTAGCCGGCTTCCTGCTCCAGGTCAGCCCGGGTCAAGGGATGTTGATCCAACCAGCCCGGAGGGAGTGCCAGCTCGATTCGATGTCCGTCCACATTAAGCCTGAAAGCAGGCAGGCGTGCCTTGCTGCGGCTGCGGTGCAGTAATACCGCCAGCCGTAACAGCAGACAGAGGTAGCGGCAGGATGCTTTCAGAGCAGGCGGCAGGTTGCGAAACTCATCCTTGGGAAACTTGCGTCGGTGGCCCCGCACCAGAAATGCCAGCTGCTGCTGTTCGGGGCGGGTGAAGCCGGGCAAGTCTGAGTGCTGCAGCAGGTAGGCACTGTGTTTGTGAAACTGGCTGTGGGCTACAGCGAGTCCGATCTCGTGGGTCCTGGCCGCCCAACTCAGCAATTCTCGGTACTCGATATCCTGCAGCTTCCAGGCCTCTGCTGTCTGTTCCAGAGCGGCCAGTGCTGTCGCCTCTACCCGAGCGGCCTGACGCCTATCCACGTGGTAACGCCGAGCCAGTGCGGTGATGGTGCGCTCGCGTACATCCTCATGGCGCAGTCTGCCTGCCATGTCATATAACAGGCCTTCACGCAGGGCACCCTCTGAAAAACTCATGCTTTCGACGCCCAGAGATTCGAAAATGGCGCCGAGAATGGCGATGCCGGCGGGCAGTACGGCACAGCGCTCAGGCTTGATGCCATCAATCTGAATGCGATCAATATGCCCCACACTGACCAGATACTCGCTGAGCTGTTTCAGTCCACTGGCACTGATCTGGTCATTGCTCAGGCCGAGAGAGATACAGGCCTGACGGGCGGCCTTGATGGTGCCTGATGCTCCTACACTGCTGCTCCAGCCGAGGCGGCGATAGTCACGCCGGATTGACAGCAGCTCCTGCAGGGCGGCTGTGCGTGCCTCTCGCATGGCGGCAGCCGAGATTTCGCCGCCGGAAAAGAACAGGTCGGTATAGCTCACACATCCCATCTGCAGACTTTCACACAGGCGTGGTTCAAACCGGGAGCCGATAATAAACTCAGTGCTGCCGCCGCCAATATCCACCACCAGGCGTCGACCGGTATCATCGGCCAGAGTATGCGAGACACCAAGATAGATCAGGCGGGCCTCCTCTCGACCGGCGATAACTTCAACCGGTGTGCCCAGCAGGGCCTCGGCCCGGGCAATGAAGTCATCACTGTTGCGAGCTTCGCGCAATGCGTTGGTGCCGACTACCCGAATCGATTGGCGGGGAAGGTCCGCAACCCGCTGGGCGAAGCGGCCCAGACACTCAAGCCCACGTGCCATGGCGTTTTCTGTCAGGCAGCCTTCGGCGTCGAGCCCGGCAGCCAGTTGTACTTTCTCTGACAGTACGTCCAGTGTGCTCAGTTCGCCGGCAAAAACGCGGGCAACGATGATGTGAAAACTGTTGGAGCCGAGATCGATGGCAGCCAGCAGAGAGGTGTCGGCGGTCGTCACGGCAGCCGTGTCCTGTGCGTACATCAGCGATTTTCCCCAATTTACAGCGGTCAAGAGTGCAAAAATACCGGTTAACGGGGGCCGGATGCTACCCTTTTATGATGACAGTCGTACTGCAGTGTCCGACGGACAGGATGTGGCAGGCGTGGGTAGCAGGTGTTATCATCCTGCCAATGTCTTAAACGCACCTCGTGCACTGGAGAATCGATCCATGAGTGAAAATATCGTCAATGTGACTGACGCCTCCTTCGAAGAAGATGTTCTCAAGGCTGAGGGCGCTGTGCTGGTAGATTACTGGGCCGAGTGGTGTGGACCCTGCAAGATGATCGCCCCGGTGCTGGAAGAGATCGCCAAGGAATATGCGGGCAAACTGAAGGTTTGCAAATTGAACATCGACGAAAACAATGAAACGCCGCCCAAGTTTGGCATTCGTGGCATCCCGACTCTGATGCTGTTCAAGGGCGGTAATGTGGAAGCGACAAAGGTAGGCGCGCTGTCCAAGTCTCAGCTGGCGGCTTTCATCGACGCCAATCTGTGAGCCTGGCCAGGTGGAAACACGCAGGCTGCGCAACGGTCGCGTTTTTCCACCAGCTTCTGCTGGACAGGTCCCGTTTTACCTTTTATAGTGGTCCCACATACCGGCCCGGCGATCCATTGTCTGGGTGTCACAAGTAAGACCTTAACCTTATTTCTTCCGACTAACCATCCGGTTTCCATCCGTAACCAGCCGACTCTGGGCTGCTTCTCTGAATACTATGAATCTTACCGAACTCAAACTAAAAAGCGTTCCGGAACTTCTGGATATCGCCATCGAAATGGGCCTCGACAACATGGCCCGCTCCCGCAAACAGGACGTGATCTTCGCTATTCTGAAGAAACATGCCAAAAGCGGAGAGGACATCTACGGTGACGGTGTGCTGGAGATCCTGCAGGACGGCTTCGGCTTCCTGCGCTCAGCCGATTCTTCCTACCTCGCTGGCCCTGACGATATCTATGTATCTCCCAGTCAGATCCGTCGTTTCAATCTGCGCACCGGTGATACCATCTCGGGCAAGATTCGCCCGCCGAAAGATGGGGAGCGCTACTTCGCGCTGCTGAAGGTCAACGAGATCAACTATGATCGCCCGGAAAACGCGAAAAACAAGATCCTGTTCGAAAACCTGACGCCTCTGTTTGCACAACAGCGCATGCGGATGGAAATCGGCAATGGCAGTACCGAGGATCTGACGGCGCGTGTAATTGATCTGGTGTGCCCCATGGGCAAGGGCCAGCGCGCCCTGATCGTATCACCGCCCAAGGCCGGTAAGACGCTGATGCTGCAGAACATTGCCAACAGCATCACCCGTAACAATCCTGAATGCTACATGATCGTGTTGCTGATCGACGAACGCCCCGAGGAAGTGACCGACATGCAGCGCACCGTTCGTGGTGAAGTGGTTGCATCCACCTTCGACGAACCGCCGTCACGTCACGTACAGGTTGCTGAAATGGTGCTGGAAAAGGCCAAACGCCTGACCGAGCACAAGAAAGATGTGGTGATCCTGCTCGACTCCATCACACGTCTGGCGCGTGCCTACAACACCGTTATCCCATCTTCGGGCAAGGTACTGACCGGTGGTGTTGATGCACACGCACTGGAGCGCCCCAAGCGCTTCTTTGGTGCAGCCCGTAATATCGAAGAAGGCGGCAGCCTGACGATCATCGCCACCGCACTGGTTGATACCGGCTCGAAAATGGACGAGGTTATCTTCGAGGAATTCAAGGGTACCGGTAACTCCGAAGTCCACCTGGACCGCAAGATTGCTGAAAAGCGTGTATTCCCGGCGATCAATATCCGCCGTTCAGGTACCCGCCGTGAAGATCTGCTGACCAGCGAAGAAGAGCTGCAGCGGATGTGGATTCTGCGCAAGCTGCTGGATCCGATGGACGACTCCGCAGCTACCGAGTTTGTGATCGACAAACTGAAGGACTTCAAGACCAATGATGAGTTCTTCCTGTCGATGAAGCGCAAGTAAGCCGAATTCACCTGCTGTAGTGAACCAAGGCGACGAAAGCGGGGTAAGCTAATCACTTACCCCTTTTTTATGTACAGGATGTACCCAGTCGTATTCTTTGGACAGGCGATCCCATGTCGACACCCAAATACAAGGACCTGCGCGACTTCATCGAGATGCTGGAAGCGCGTGGCGAACTCAAGCGTATCCGGATGCCGGTTGACCCGGTACTGGAAATGACCGAAATCTGCGACCGTACCCTCAAGGCCGGTGGCCCCGCGCTGCTGTTCGAGAACCCCAAGGGCTATGACATGCCGGTGCTGGGCAACCTGTTCGGTACTCCTGAACGTGTGGCGCTGGGCATGGGTGAGACGTCGGTAGCGGCCCTGCGAGAGGTCGGCAAGACGCTGGCCCAGCTTAAGGAGCCTGAACCGCCCCGCGGCATGAAGGATGCCTGGGACAAGCTGCCGTTGTATCGTCAGGTGCTGCACATGGGGCCGAAACAGGTGCGTAAGGCGCCCTGTCAGGAGATGGTCATCGAGGGCGATGATGTCGACCTTTACCGTATTCCGATCCAGACCTGCTGGCCCGGTGATGCCGGTCCGCTGGTGACCTGGCCACTGGTGATCACCCGCGGGCCGGACAAGCCGCGACAAAACCTGGGCATCTACCGTCAGCAGTTGATCGGTCGCAACAAACTGATCATGCGTTGGCTGGCCCACCGTGGCGGCGCCCTGGATTTCCGTGAATGGAAGCTGGCTCATCCCGGTGAGCGTTTTCCGGTTGCAGTGGCGCTGGGCGCCGATCCGGCGACCATTCTGGGTGCTGTGACGCCGGTGCCGGATACCCTGTCCGAGTATGCCTTTGCTGGCCTGTTGCGCGGTGGCAAAACCGAAGTGGTTAAGTGCATCGGCAGTGATCTACAGGTGCCGGCCAGCGCGGAAATTATTCTTGAGGGGTACATTGATCCCGAGGAGATGGCGGACGAAGGTCCGTTCGGCGATCATACCGGCTACTACAACGAGGTGGATCGTTTCCCGGTGTTTACCGTAGAGCGGATCACACGGCGCAAGGATGCTATCTATCACAGCACCTACACCGGACGGCCACCGGATGAGCCGGCTATTCTTGGCGTTGCGCTGAATGAAGTATTTGTGCCGATCCTGCAGAAACAGTTTCCCGAAATTGTGGACTTCTATCTGCCGCCGGAAGGCTGCTCCTATCGCATGGCGGTGGTCACGATCAAGAAGCAGTATCCGGGGCATGCCAAGCGGATCATGTTGGGTGTCTGGTCGTTTTTGCGTCAGTTCATGTACACCAAATTTGTCATCGTCTGCGATGACGACGTCAATGCTCGCGACTGGAATGACGTGATCTGGGCGATCACCACCCGTATGGACCCGCAGCGGGATACGGTGATGATCGACAATACGCCGATCGACTATCTCGATTTTGCCTCACCGGTCTCGGGTCTGGGCTCGAAAATGGGGCTGGATGCCACCAACAAGTGGGAAGGCGAAACCACTCGCGAGTGGGGTGAACCGATCAAGATGGACCCAGCCGTGAAGCAACGGGTGGACGAGATCTGGGATCAGCTGGGTATTCTAGACAACTGATACCGGCAGGCGGCTACGGTTGCCTGCAGCAAGGAGTGATGTTTTGGAAACAAGAGTATGTGATGTGACAGGGTTCGAAGCCCTGAATCAGGATGTGTTTCGGGTTCGGCTGCGTCTGACAGCGGTGGACCCGGAGTCGATGCATTATCGAGCCGGCCAGTATTTGGATATTCTGTTGCCGGAGGGGAAAAAGGCATCCTTTTCCATTGCGTCGGCACCGGATCAAGGGCGAGACCTTGAACTGCATATACGCCAGGTGCCGGGCAGTGAGTTCAATGCCATGATTCTCAGTTATCTGCAAACCAGTCCATCCGTCCAGATCGAGCTGCCCAAGGGTGCTGTAAGCCTGACTATGGCTGACGTAACGCCTGAAACCCGATTTGTATTTGCGGCTGCCAGCACTGGCTTTGCTCAGATCAAGAGCATGGTCGAACACCTGCTGGCCAATCAGGCCCGCAACCGGATTGATATTTACTGGGGCGCGCGCATGGAGGCAGACCTTTATCTGGAGAAGCTTCCACAGCAATGGGCGCATGAACATGCCAATGTGCATTTTGTGCCGGTGGTGAGCGAACCCGAAACCAGTCCGGGCTGGACCGGGCGTACCGGGCTTATGCCGGATGCCATTGCCAAAGACCTGGACAGTATCGAGGATCTGGCAGTATATGCCTGTGGCTCACCTGGGATGGTGTATGCCTTGCTGGATCGACTGACGGAAAAAGGGGTGGCAGAGAATCAGGTTCATTCTGACGTGTTTGCCTGGGCGCCGCGACCGGCCTAGTTCATTTTGCTGCCAGTGATATGAAAACGCCCGGCTTTGCCGGGCGTTTTCATTTGGGGCAGGCTCAATGGCTCTCGCTGTTCGGTGCAGGCAGAGGCAGAGCTGGCAGTGAGTTGTCGAGTTGTTGCAGCTCGCGTGTCATCATATCGAGCGCACGCTTGTCTTCGCCCAAGTGATGCAATAGGCGGTACAACTCTTTGAAGGTCTCTGCGTCGGGCTGTAGCTCAAGGCTGCGTTCAAAGTGATTGATCGCCTTGCCCCAGTGTGCGTTACGCATACTCAGGCGTCCCAGTGTCAGCTCCAGACCGGGGCTGTCGGCGTGCTGCTTGAGCCAGCCGCGGGCTATATTCAGTTGCTTCTCGGCATTTTCACCCTGAATGCGGCCATACAACCTGACCAAGTGCTCGTCCCACTGGCGTTTGATCAGGTCACGCAGCATTTTCTCGACTTCCACTTCGGCGCCGATCTCGATCATCAGATCAGTATAGCGGCTGACCAGTACCGGGTTGCGCAGCAGTGGCTGTGGAATGGACTGCCAGCTGCGGCTGAGGCTGCGCAGGCGTTCCTGTGCACCGGCTCCGTCCGGCAGGCTGGAGATGCTGTATTCGAGTTGATGCAGGTGACATTGCAGCTCAAGTTGTTCCAGCTCGTCATCTTTCATCGCCTGCAGTCGCTTTAGCTCCGGTAGAAGCTCGGTAAGGCCTTTCCAGTCCTCCAGCTTCAGATAGGCTTCCTTGAGCAGGCGGATGACATGGGTATGTTTGGGTGCCTGGCGTCGCAGATGGAGCAGTGTGGCCAGGCAGGGTTCCAGTTGACCACGCTCCAGCTGCATTTCTGCCTGAGTGATGCCGATCGCGACCTCGGCCTCGGGGGTTGACTGGCGGGCGCGATTGAGCAGGTCATCGGATGATTTGCTGTCGCCCTGCTCGTGGGCTGCACGGGCCGCCGCAAGATAATTGATGACCGGCAGGTCGGAGCGCTGTGCCGCCTGTGTCAGGTAGCGCTGTGCCTTCCACCAGCTGCCCTCGGACAGCGCCACAAGCCCTTTCAGGGTTTTGCTGCGCGCCAGGCGGTGGTTGCGGTCACTGCGCCAGCTGCGCAGACGATCACCCGGCAAGCGGATGTTATGGACCAGGTTGAACAGCCAGTGCAACAGTGCAAAACCGAGTACCAGTATCAGCAACAGCACCCAGAGACTGGTTTCAACTGTGGTCTGCTGGTATGACAGCAGTACATAGCCTGGATCCTGCACCATCAGCTGGCCAACCCAGGCGCCGGCTACCAGCAGTATTAAAAGGATGATAAACAGTTTTTTCATCTGTTCTGCCCTCCCTCACGCAACTGCTGCATGCGACCGAGATAATCCTTGAGGCTGCTCAGGGAGCCGGAAATGTCCGGCAGCTCTGGTGCCACGTTTACCTCGGAGAGTTCAGCCAGTCCTGTGAGCAGGGCAATAGTGGTGGCATCTTTTGGGTCGAAGTGGGTGGCAATCCACTCCTGCGCCTTGCTCAGGCTGCTATCGAAAGCCTGTTGCTTGCGCTGCAGCAAGGCCATCTGAGCCTGTTCCAGCATCAGATGCAGGTTTTGCTGCAGGAAGAAGGTTTGCTCAGGTGACATCAGCGGCTTGATAGGCTCGTCATGGTGTTGAATCACGATCAGCTGCTCAAACTTGTTTACTGCCTTGTTCCAGCTGGTCTTGAAACCGTCGCCCCAGGACTGCTTGACACTTTCGGGTGTGATCTCTTCCAGCATCTGCGGCAGCTCACGTCGTTCGCTGACGGGTACCACACGCAGGTTGTCCACCTGACGGTTGAGCGCACCCAGTCGCAGGAATACCCCCTCGCTATCCAGTCTGGGCACTGCTTCCAGCGCTGCGATGTCAGCGGCCAACGCCTTGCGTACATCGTAGATGGTAACGTCATCAGTTTCACTGAGAATGGTGTCGGCCGATTTCAGGAGAGTCAGTGCGCCATTTGGAGTCTGTTCCATTAATACGCGCTGATTGGCCAGTCGCAACAGATATTCCACCTCGGCCAGCAACCAGTCTTTGCGGCTGAGCTCACGGCTCGCTGTGACCTGCTGGATACTCCGGGTCAGTCGATCCTGCAGCTCGGCGATATTCTGCGCTTCGGCTTCCGAGCGGGCCTGCAGCTGTCCCAGTTGCTGGTTTACACTGCTGACTGTCTGGGCCACTTCGGCTCGACCATTGGCCAGGGCTGTTTCGACCTGTTGGCTGAGGCGTTCCTGCATCTGGCTGTTCTGTTGTTTCAGTTGCCAGCCTTCCCAAGCCAGATAGCCTCCGCCGCCGAGGGTTATAAGCGACAGCACCAGTGCCAGCTTGCCGGGCCAGGTTGCGCCACAGCGTTTTTCACTTTCAGCCTTCGGCTTGCGGGAGGGCTGTTTGGCAGGTTTGTCTGCAGCTGCGCTGGAGGCTGCATTAGCGTCCTGGTTGACTTCCGGTTTTTCTTTGGTGGTTTCAGCGGCTGATTTGCTGGTATCCGTAGCAGGGGAGTCCTTTGTCTTGCTGCTGGACTCGTCGTGTGCGTCAGCGGGCTTATTGGTTGGTTCAGATGAATTGTCGCGGGTTTCTTTCATGCCGGTGGTTCCGATTGTCAGGCGGGTAGCAGTGCTTCGACCATACTGCGGTCGTCCGGTCCCTGTGCTACCCGGATTCGGGTGAATCCCAGCGAACGGGCCAGCTCGGCAAGGCGGGCACTGGGAACGATGATCCGGATTTCAGCCAGGCCTGCATCGGTGCTTCCGCTCAGCGTGAGCAGGTTCTGCAAGGCTTGACCACTGGTAATGAGGATAGCCGATAACGGCTGTGCATAAATAGTACTTTGGATAATGTCGGTCGAATGGGCTGGGCAGACGCGCCGATAGATATGGGCATAGTCGACTCGAGCGCCCCGCTGGCTCAGCGTATCGGCCAGCATGTCTCGTCCTCCATCGGCGCGCACAATCAGGAAGCGTTGCGTGGCCACGGACTGCATGGACGGGTCCGCCAGCAGTGTCTCGGAGTCGAAGCCATCCTCGGCATGCCAGGCATGGATGCCGAACTGTTCCAGGGCGTCACAGGTTTGCTGGCCTATACCGATCCAGCGCACGCCAACCGGCAACTGCGGCCAATACTGATCGATCCAGTCGGCCCCGATGCGTGCTGCATTGGGGCTGACAAAAATGACGCCGTCATAGAGATCCAAGTCCAGCATACAGCGTTTGCATTGCTGGTAGTCGGCACCGTCTTCTTCTCCGGTGGGCATGATCTCCAGCAGGGGCAGGCAGACGGGCTCAGCCCCCAGTCCGCGCAAATACGCCACCTGGCCTTCGGCCTGATGTGCAGGGCGGGTCACCAGTATCCTCTGTCCGCACAGGGGTTGTATCGGTTCAGTCACGTTCCTTGTACACCTCGGCCAAAATCTTGTCAGCACCGGCGGCCAGCAAACGATCGGCCAGCGTAATACCCATTGCCTCGGCCTGTTCGCGAGGGCCGCGGATTTCATCGCGCAGTACCTTGCTGCCATCCGGGCGACCCACCAGTCCGCGCAGGAATATCTCATCCCCGTCTTCGCTCAGGGTGGCGTAGCAGCCGATCGGCACCTGGCAGCCACCTTCGAGCCGGCGGTTCATGGCACGTTCGGCCAGTACGCGATCAGCGGTGTCGGTGTGATGCAGCGGTTGCAGCAGTTTGATCAGTTCGGCGTCATCGTTGCGGCATTCGATACCCACGGCACCCTGGCCACCAGCAGGCAGGCTCTCTTCTGGTGACATTTCATGGCGGATGCGATCCTGTAACTTGAGTCGCAACAGGCCTGCGGTGGCGAGAATAATGGCGTCGTACTTGCCCGCGTCCAGCTTGGCCAGTCGGGTCTGGACGTTGCCGCGCAGAAAACGCACTTCCAGGTCCGGGCGGCGCTCACGTATCTGTACTTCGCGGCGCAGGGAAGAGGTACCGACGATGGCGCCTTCCGGCAAAGCATCCAGGTTATCATACTGGTTGCTGACAAAGGCATCGGTAGGCTGTTCACGTACACAGATGACCGGTAGCCCCAGTCCCTGCGGGAACTCCATCGGCACGTCCTTCATGGAGTGTACGGCGATGTCGGCGCGGTCTTCCAGCAAGGCGTTTTCCAGCTCCTTGACGAACAGACCTTTGCCGCCGATCTTGGCCAGAGGCGTATCGAGAATCTTGTCACCGCGGGATTCGATTTTCAGCAACTCGATATGGATACCGGGGTGGTGGAGCTCCAGTTCTGCCTTGACGTATTCGGCCTGCCAGAGTGCCAACAGGCTGCGGCGGGTGGCGATGCGAATGGTTCTGCTCATGATTGAATCCTTGTCAGCAGGCGGAGCCGAGCCGGAGCGGGCTCCACCGGATCGAGTTGAATGATCGGCAGTGTAACAGAAAGTGGCACAGCGGTTGACTGATGCCTCAGCTCTGCTCTGGTACGCTGATTACCTGCTCTAGTTCATGTGCTGCCTGACGCAGCAGCGGCTCGAATTGCAGCAGGTCATCGAGTGAGCTGCGAATCACGGGGGCGTGGGTGAACAGGCAGGCAACCAGGCGACCTTGTGTATCCTTGACTGGAACGGCCACCGCTACCATGCCGTCGATGAACTCTTCATTGTCGACGGCCAATTGCTGTTCGGCGACATGCTTCAGTTCGTCGAGCAGTTCTGCGGGATCGGTCAGGGTGTTGCGCGCAAACTGTTGCATGGGCAGCTTTTCAAGCATCAACTTGCGTTGACTGGCAGGCAGGTTGGATAGGTAAAGCTTGCCACTGGCCGTGCACCAAGTAGGCGTGTGGCTGCCCACCGGCAGATTGATCTGCAGGGGCCAGTTGGTCTGCACACGGTCAAAATAGAGCATCTCCGTGCCATCGGGAATCGCCAAGCCGATGGTTTCTCGAATCTGGCCGGAGAGCCCTTCCAGAATGGCGCGGCGCTGGGCCTTGTGGCGGCTGGCGTAGATGATACCAAGCGCAACCTGGTGCAAACGTGCGCCGGGGACGACGAAACCGCGCATGTTGGTCTGCAGAAAACCTTCTTTTTCCAGCGTTTGAATCAGACGATGGCCGGTGGCTTTGGGAATATCCAGTTGTTTCGACAGTTCTGCGGCGGTCATCGGATGGCCGGAGCTGGCTACTGTTTCGATGATTTCCAGAACCCGGAGAATCGAGGAGCCTTTTTCCCTGCGTGTGGTGCTCATAGTATTAGTCAGGTCCAAGGTTGCAATAGGCATTCAGTATATCGTGTTAACGGGTGGGTATAAAAAAACCGACATCGTACAGGTCATCCTGCAACCCCTTAAGTTGCTGGGGCAGAGGTACCTCGAACAGGCGTATTTCCACCTCCGGTTCCTCTTGGCGACACATCGCCAACAGAGCCGGTAGTCGCGAAGGCGTCACGCCATCCGACTGCTCAATGTGCAGCCGCTCGGCAGCACGGGCGAAATGAAGTTCCTCAGCGACGGCAAGAAAACAGCGAAGGTGACGTAGTTCCATACGCGTGGCTCCATATTCCAGTTTATCCTGTTAACACTGTGCTCCTGGAAATATGAACGACCTTCTGATGGGCTCATCTCCCATCGTTATCTGTTCAAATAGAATTCCACCGGCACCACAAATTCCAACGACTCACCAGGCATATCTTCGGGTGGCTTCGGCAAAGGTTGCGCGCGCTCGATCAACGCGAGGGTTTCCTCATCCAATAGTGGATAACCGGAACTGCCTTCGATACTGGCGGAAAGCACACTGCCTTCACGATCCATCGCGAAGCGCAGGTAGGCCACGCCCTCGTGGCGGGATCGCCGGGCGCTGGTCGGATAACGCTTGGCTTCGTTGAGCTTCATCATCAGGCTGCTCTGCCAGTTAAGTACCCGATTGTGGTCCACCACCGGGGCGGAGACACCCTGGTTGGGCGCAGCGGCCTGATCATCATCCATCGGCGCCTCTGGCGGCGCACTGGCGCTACTGGTGGGCTTCTCTTCCGGCGGTGTTTCCTCGATTGGCTCCTCAATCTTTGGCGGCGGTTCCTGCTCGGCTTCCGGCTCTTCCACCGGAGGTTCTTCGACTGGCTCCAGAGCCACTTCGGGTTCTGGCACCTCCGGCAGTGTCGGCAATTCGGGTTTCGGCTCGGGAACGGGCTCCGGTGGCGGTACCGCTTCCGGCGGAGTGGCTTCGACCTGCTCCGGGCCGGGAGGCTGGTGGGCAGGTGCTGGCGGCGCCACTGGCGCGGGTGCCAGTTCCACCACCATGGCGGCGGGCGGTGGCAGATTCACCCCTGGAGCATTATCCGGCCACAGCCACCAGGCCAGTGGCGTGGCATACACCAGCAAGACGAGACCCAGGGACGTCACCCAGCGGGAATACTCGCCATCAAGTCGCCACCAGCGCTTGCGTCCCTCCACCGATGACTCGATCAGTTTAGGGATAAAATCCACGTCTATTTCAGGCGCCGGTTCGCGCCCCTGGACCAGGCTCAGATGAGGCTTGCGGGCCAGGTTATCCCTCACTGGACTTTCCCCCCTTCACCCGGCATACCTTCCAGCCCGGCCCCTTCCAAACCAACAAGAGCCACCTTCAGGTACCCTGCCTCCTGCAACTTATTCATGGTTTGCATCAGGGTTTCGTAATCGACGGTCTTGTCCGCTCGAAGAAACAGGCGCTGTTCGGTATCGCCCTCAGTAACGGAGCGCAGCGACGCCGGCAAGCCATCGAGTGTCACCGGGTCATTGCCCAGCGACAGGCTGTGATCCGCCTCGATGGTCAGGTACAGGGGGGCATCGGGTTTTGGCTGGGGTTCTGCTGACGACGCAGGCAGGTCCACCTTGATATCCACGGTGGCCAATGGCGCGGCCACCATGAAGATGATCAGCAACACCAGCATCACGTCGATAAAGGGCGTGACGTTGATCTCGTGGTTTTCCACCAGTTCGTCGTCGTGCTGGATTTTGGCGCCCATCGCTAATCCTCAACAGTCAGGTTGCGTGCGGCCATTTTTTGCCCAGTCAGCGCATGACGGCTAAGGTCCCGCGACACCAACCGCAACACCGCGGCGGAGGTATCACCCACCAGCGCCTTGTAAGCGGCAATCTGGCGGGCAAAGTGGTTGTAGATCACCACGGCGGGAATCGCCGCCACCAACCCCAGGGCGGTAGCCAACAGTGCCTCGGCAATGCCGGGTGCCACTACCGCAAGGTTGGTGGTCTGCGCCTTGGAAATACCAATAAAGCTGTTCATGATGCCCCATACGGTCCCGAACAGCCCGACGAAGGGCGCCGTCGCGCCAATCGTCGCGAGAATGCTGGTGCCTTTGGTGATCCGGCGCCCCGCAGCGGCTTCCAGGCGCTCAAGGCAGGAGGCAACTCGCTCCTTGACCCCTTCCGCATCAGCCAGGGTGTTGGCGGACAACCGCAGTTCCTGGCCGGCTGCCCAGGTCAGCTCTGTGCTGCCCGGACCCTCGTCCAGTTTCTCGTGGGCGGTCTTAAGAGTTTCAGCAAGGGTGACCACATCCAGCGTCTTGCGCTGCCGCTTCACCAGCACACGCAACTCCCGAGTCTTGGCCACCAGCACCGTCCAGGTGGCGAGGGAGGCGAGTGCCAGGCCAATCATCACCGACTTCACCACCCAGTCCGCCTGCATGAACATGCCCCAGGGGCTGAGGTCGTGGGGCAGTACAGGGCCGGTGTTCTCGTCCGCTGCGGCGTCGCCCCTGGTTTCACTCTCGATACCGTCCTCCGCCACCGCCTCTTGGTCGATGGTCATAGCACCCGTCTCATCCACCGAAATTGACACTGGCCTATCGCCAGCCTCGATGACCGTGGGTGGTATATTCCTCTCGGTATCAGCGTCAGTAGCATCAGCCTGCGCGAAAGCCGCGTTCGCCGCCAACAGGCCGATGCCCACCAAGGCCATTAAACGGCCCGGCATCGAGGACAAGTTTGCCTTTGTGTTTCTCATCATAGGTCTATTCATCAATGTCTTTGTCTAGTTCATTTATTGATTGCTTATCCAGAGGGCTGCCAATCACATCTCCCGCTTCAGTGGTTGAGAAGTGCTCCCTACTCATGCCCACAATATCCCGCCAATCCACTTCGAAAGCCTCCCCCGGCCCCACGTCCATCAGGATGTAGAAGGGCTGGCTGGGCAGTGGCGTGCTGAAACGCGACGCTGTATCCAGCTTGCCCGTGGCCAAGGTTGCGCCGTTGTAGGCGATAACACGCATGGTCTCATCCACCGCGCTGGAGCCATCGTGGTAACCACCTTCGCAGTCAATTCGGTCACCGTTCAGCTCGCAGCGGCATACCGGCGTGTGGGCATAGGCCATCGCACTGGTCAGGAAGACCAAGGCAACCAGTGGAATCCTCATGTGTCCTCCCTTATAAATCGCGCCATGGCCGGTGACAGGCGCTGGATATCAAACCGCTGGTGGTACACATCACCATTGGTGGCCTCCACCGTCAGCCACAGGCCATCGTCGAGGGTGGCCGCACGCGGCAGGGGAATCTCGGCGGTTTTCTCCCGCCCCCGGCCCTCGAAGGCATTGCCCGCGGTTCGCAAAGTGCCCACAGCGTCGAATGAAAAACGAGGCTCGCGAACTTTGAGGTAGGCCATACGGATATCCCGTTCGCAGCCATCACAAAAGCGGATAACGAACGCTTTCAGTGGCACATCCAGTGCAACCACTTCTGGCGGCTTTTGGTCTTTCTCCGCCAGCGAGAAAGACCAAGGGCCAATCTCGCCGTGAAGGGCATCGTCCCGCAGCAGCGGCTTGTCCGGTGTGTTCAGCAGTTGCCAGGCAAAAGCGCCGAACGGCAGCAACAGCGCAAACGTGGCGATACCGAAACGCATGCTTCGGGAACGGCGCGACACCACCACGCGCTCTGGCACAACAACCCCACCCACATTTCCTTTGCGCTTGCGCGCCCTGGTGGGCTTGCTCTCGGGCTGCCCCGGCCATTTGGGCAAATAAAACACAAGGGCCACACCGGCAATGGTTAACCACCCCAGCCATGTCACCGTGCCCACGTCGAATTGCCATTGGGCGATGCCCAATCCCAGCGCTAGCGCCAGCAACGCCCAGCCTAGTACTCGTAAAACCTGACCCCGAGATTCCGACAATTGCCTGCGTAACACCTGCTTGCTGTGCTTGGGCATGGCCATGGCCAGCGCGATAAACCCCGCCAGGCTGAGGAGCAACACCGCCATATGCAGTACCGTCATACGCCTCCTCCCAGCACGGAACCCGGCAGTAACAGCCAGGACAAGCCCGTGCACACCGCAGTGGCAATCACCAGCCCCAGCCAAACCGTACGCAGGCGTCTAACGGCGAAAATCCACACCAGCACTCCCGTATAAAGGGCGAAACTCAGCATGGTGGAAGCCAGGACAGCCTCGGCTTGCGGCAGCGGCCAGACCAGCGCCAGCAACACCGTAGCGGCGGATGTGAGGGCATAGCCACCCACCACGGCGGCCAGCACGCGAGAAGCCACGCTCCAGCGGTATCGGGCCGTGGGACTCAAAGAGGCGATCATGCTGCCTCCCCCGCCAATGCAGCGTTATTGGTCTGTGCTTCCTGCGCAGCTTTCTTCAACCAGATACGCTTGACCTTGATGGCCATGTAGCCGAAGGCGAGCCCCAATGCCAGCATGGTCAGGTCAAACCCGGCCAGTACCCAGTCACCGGCCGCAACGGTATTCAATAAGTGTTTGTCGGTGGTCAGGGCGTTGATCAGGGGTAACAGCGCAAACGCGGCGGCGGCCAGCCACAGCAGCTCGACCCAGGCTTTGCGGCATCCCTTGAGATCAGAGCACCGGAAGAACGCATAGATCAAGGCCTCACCCCAAATGAGAAACAGAAAGTGCATCTCCCAATTGGCACGGTCGGCCATCTCCACCGGCAGCAGGCGGTTGGCCCAGAAGTAGGCGGCCACCCCCGCAGGCAAGCCGGCGATGGTGGCGACATTGAGCGCCTCAACCAGTCGCAGGCCCCAGAACGGGTGTAGGTCGCAGTGCCCGCCGGTCGCTTCATGGTTCTTGCGGCGTTTTACCGTCCACAGCACGAGTCCGGTGCCGATCATGCCGCAACCCAACAGGCCGGCGATAAAATACAGCCAGCGCAACCAGGGTCCCGCAAAGCGGCCCTCATGGAGCGCCCGCAAGGTTTCATCGGTTCTAAGCGTCAGGCCGTCGGGCGGGTCCAGCGACAGAGGCTCGCCGGTATGGGCATGAAAGCGCATGATTTCGGCGTCGAATACCCGCACCTGGCCGCCGCGCACACGGCCGATATCCACCTGCGGTTCCTCACCAGCGTCGTGCTGGATAAACACGGAGCGCACCTGATCCTGTCCCCAGGCAGCTTCCGCCTTGGCGATCATATCCGGCACCGAGGCCGTGGGGCGGGTAATGGCTTTGTGGCTATGGTCGCCGAACAAGTCATCGAAATAACGTTCGGTGGACTTGTCATCGGTACCATAGATAGCGGCAATACCGGCGGGCATATACGTAATGCCGAAAAATACCAGCCCGCTGTAGGTGATCATCAGGAAAAACGGCAGCGCCATCACACCCATTACGTTGTGGGCATCCAGCCAGGAGCGCTGCCCCTTGCCGGGCCGGAAGGTAAAAAAATCCTTGAATATCTTCTTGTGAGTAATGATGCCGCTCACCAGCGACACCAGCATGATCATGGTACAGACCCCCACCAGTTTGAAGGCCAGTTCAGCATCCATATAGTGCAGGGCGTAATGCATCACATAGAGGGCACCACCCCCGCCAGTGTCTCGGGCGTCAATGGCATTAACCCCTTCACCATTGCCTGGGTCGAGAACCTCACTGCCAAACACGCCGTGCTCGTGCCCCTCCCTGGGCATGGTTTCCCAACTGATGGAAAAATCCTCCCAGCGCCGGAAGGCTTGTGAGCGGTGTGGCAGCGTGATGCTCCAGAATTCAGCCGTGGGGGCCACCTCCTGCAGACGATCCATGGCGGCCATCACCAGCTTGCCGTTATCCTGCAGCCTAGGTTGATGCAGAGGCAATTCCGGTTGCATCCAGCGGGTAATCTCGGAATTAAAATACCCGGCGGTGCCCGTAACAAACACAAAGAACAGCACCCAGCCCACCACTAGGCCGGACCAAGTATGCAGCCAGGCCATGCTCTGGCGAAATCTTTCTTTCACAATGCAATGTCTCAAGTAATCGTAGATTTGACCCGTGCGGATTGTTAATTCCCTCACCGAAGTCATTGCCCTGGGCAGCCATTCCCTAAATCGAAAGCCCCAAAGCTATAACTTATGGACATAAAATTAAGGGAAGAGTCAGGTTAAGTTGTACCTGACTCTAGCTTTACTACTTTTATAAACAGGCTCCGCGGAGGTGGATATTGGCTCGGAAAAAGCCCTACGCATGTTGCTCAGAATTTGTATTTGACTGTCAGCATATAGTTGCGCGGATCCCCAAAATAATTCCCGCCATCTGCGCTCAGAATTCCAGCGTAGTAGCGTTTATCAAATACGTTATTTATGTTGAAGGTTGCGTCTAGGTTTCGATTTATGGTGTAGTTTGCGTAAAAGTCCACCAGCGTATAGCCACCTTGTTCTACCCCGTATTGAGTATATATTTTGCTTTGGGCGTGCACCCCTCCGCCAACTTTCCAGCGGTTTAGTTCACCTGGTAGGCGGTATGAGGTAAAGACTTTGAGTAGGTTCAGCGGTAGGTTTGTTCCATAGCGTTTTCCCGAGCTGCCAGTGCCAACTTGAGAATATGAAGATGCTTCAAGCGTTTCGGCATAGTTGTAGGTATAACCTGCGCCAATCTGCCAGCCGTCAGTCAGTTCTCCAGAAATTTCTAATTCGATACCTCGGCTACGTACTTCTCCGGAGGTGGCATAACAGCTGATTTGTCCCAGGGAGCATTGTGAGGTTTCTAGCTGGGTAGGGAGATTTTCCAAATTGATTTGAAAAACAGCCAAGCTGGCATTTAAACGTCCGTCGAGGTATTCGCCCTTGATTCCAAGCTCATAATTGGTCCCCTCCTGGGGATCAATCAGGCCACCGCTAGGTGTCATGTAGTTCTGTGGGGAAAATATACGAGTCCCGCTTGCATAGGCTGTGTAAGTATCGTTCAAGTCATAAGTCAACCCGACATAAGGCGTGAACTCACGAGTCGCTTTGTATTCGGTATTATTTCTCCAAGTACCGGATCGGATACTCTCCTCGTACTCATACCAATCAAGGCGCCCACCTATAATCAACTTCAGGTCATCGAGTATGCTGAAGCGCGCCGTCGTATAAAGACTAGATTGTTCTGTGTCGGTATTAAGAGAGTAAGGGAGAGGGCTTTGTAACAAAGGGTATGGGGCCGAACTTGCCGAATTAGAATCAAGTGGATTGAGAGCGAAGCTGTAATCGGTGGGCCAACTGCCTGCCCAGTCGTCTTTGTTTGTTCGGTAACTGCTGCCGATCACCAGTTCGTGAGTTCTTCCCAATAGGGAGAATGGGCCAGAAAGCATTCCATCAACGCTTTTTTGAGTGATGTCATAGTTGTAGGACCCCACGTTGTACACGAGGTCGTCGTTAACTCTATAGAAACTGACGCCCAGCATGTCCATTTCGCTTTCGATATCAGTTGCCACCACCTTGGCCTTCCAGTCATTGGCAAAGCGATGTTCCAGTTCGGCGAATACCGTTTTACTTTCCTTGTCCCAATAGGTCCAACTTGGAGACATGGAGTGGGATCGGGAAATGGGCAGGAAACTACCGTCGGGCCATGTCGCCATACCCACCCAGTTTGCGCCTGGATTATCTTCCCCGTTGTAGGAGATTCCGAAGCTTAGCGTGGTCGCTTCGGACAGGTCGGCTTCCAGGATGCCGTAGATCAAACTGCGTTTATTCTCGCGGTAGTCTTGAAAGGAGTTCTTGTCTTGATAGGAGATTACGCTTCGTCCTCGCAGAGTCCCTTGATCATTGAGGGGGCCACCGACATCCACACTAGTATTGTAGTTGTCCCAGCTACCAGCGCCGGCGGTGATGGAACCTTGGAATTCCCGAGTTGGTCGTTTACGAGTCAAGTTGATGGAGCCTCCAGGCTGTCCAGCACCCTCCATCAAGCCTGAAGCCCCTCGGACGATTTCGACGCGATCGTACTGTGATAACAAACCAGTGCTAAGTGCAGCTTCCTCATAAAAGATCGGTAGGCCGTCGATCATCAGGTTGCTGAGCTGGAATCCGCGGGAGTTGAAACGGGGACGCTCGTCGCCCCATTTGGTCAAGGTAAGACCCGGGGTATGTTCCACTACATCATTGAGGGTAAACATGGACTGATCGTCCATCCGCTGGTGAGTGATCACGCTGACCGACTGCGGGGTTTCACGAATGGAAAGTGGTAGCTTCGTGGCTGTATTCATGGAGCCGGTGGTGTACGACTCCGTACCCTCTGTCGTCCCCCCCAACGTTCCCCCCGTCACCGTCACCGGCGGCAACATCATCGCACCTGACTGATCCGCTTTCGACAACACCACGGTATCACCACCAGTAAAGCGATAACTGATGCCGGTACCCGCCAGCAACTGCACCAGCGCCTGACGCGGAGCCAGGCGGCCGCTGACACCGGGGGATTGGATGCCCTCCAGCTCGCTGCTGGTGTAGGCGAAGGCAATACCCGTCTGCTCGGAAAAGCGGTCTAATGCCGAACCCAGCGGCTGAGCGGCAATGGCAAAATCCTGTGTTTGATCGGTTTGAGCCAACTGTACCTGATTGGCGGGTGTGGCAGCCTCTTGCGCCAAAGCAGGAGAAGAATTAAGCAGCACCGAGGCAATGGCTGCGCTCAACAGCAGTAGTCGGTGGGTTGCCGGCAACGGGGAAAGGCCTGCTACCGTTGGAATTCGGGTGTAACACGTCATGCAATTTGCTCCTGGTGTAAATAGTCCCCAAAACGTCAGGCCACGCTGCGACCTGCGAATAACAATGAGAAGCATTTTTGTCGCTCCCATTAAGTAGACGGGTGGGGTTTTCCAAACCGGTGCAAATTGTTGGACTATTTTTGATAGAACGCGCTGAAATAAGCTGTAATCGGCCCCTGTGGGCCGACATTGGATGACTTTTCTGCAGAGGATGAGGCCTAGCGTACAAGTACCAAGTAGTCCGTCAGGCGGGTGACCTTTAGCCCTTGGGTGCCAACAAGGGCATCCAACCCATTATCTACCGAGGTGATAGACAAGCGGGCAGTGACAGGTTGAAGGCTCTCGGTATCTGCCATCAGGATAATACGGCCGGGATGGTAGCGGTCAATTTCCTTCAGGGCGTCGGCCAGCGAGCGGTTGCGGATGTCTATAAAGCCCTGCCGCCAGGCTAATTGGCTCTTTGATTGGACCTCAATTACCCGACCAGGCGATTCTCCTTTGCGATACCGCACCTGCTGGTCATGCGTCAGGACCACCCGATTGCGGGACAGGGAGGTATCGGACGCAAGCTTGTCGACAGATGCGCCCTCGGGTAGCGGTGACACCACTTCCACCGTGCCTTCGCTAACGGTGACTTCCACACTGTCCTCGACTTTACGCACGGCGTATACCGTGCCGAGCGCAGTTGAACGGCCACCACTGGCGCTGACACTGAACGGGCGCTGCGGGTTCTTTGCCACGTCAAACTGGGCCTCACCCCGCAGCAATACGACTTGTCTGCGGCCCTCGGAGTAGTTGAGGTCGATCGCGCTATCGGTATTAAGCCAGGCGACTGAGCCATCGGGCAGGTCGATTCTGGCCTGCGCGCCCACCGCCGTGTGGTAATCCGCCATCAGGCCGGGTAATAGGTGTTGAATATTGAACGCGAACAGCGCAAAACAGGCCGCCATAGCTCCGGCCCGTAGGGCTTTGCTGCGACGATGAGGGTGGCTAGACTCGCGGTCGGAAAAAGGAACTACCTTTTCAGGTGGCGGCATCGCGGAATGAAGTTGGACGAGGCATCCGGGTTCGTCGCTGGCCCGCTCGACTCTTTTTTCTAATCGGTGCCCTGAGAGGGGAGCGAATGCATCACGCAGACCATCGATGTCTGCATCGAGGGTATCCAGTTCTTCGTAGGCGATCTGGTGGCGAGGGTCTGCGACCAGCCACATTTGGAAACGCACCTGTTGTTCTTCGGTTGGTGCGCCAGACGACATCAGCACAAACCAGTCCAGAGCCTGATCATCGATCAGCTCCTGGTCTTCAGCGCCGCCGGACTGTGTGGGGTGTGTTGGTTCGCTCATAATACCTTGTGCGGACACCTGCCAACCTGCAGATGCCTCGCATTTTGTCATCCTTATAATGTAAGACGAGTGAGACGGAAGTATCTCACGCTTTTTTTCTATCCCGTCGTTTTTGGCAGCACGAATATTGGCCAAGGGGATGACAGAAGTACACTGTCATGATTCATTCCCGGCGACTTTTGACTTTGAGGGATAGTGATCGGCCTGATTATCGCCCGGCGCCTGATCATGAAAGCGCCGACGTGCGGCACGTAATACCGCCATGGCGGTTTTGAGGTCTTTGTGTATGGTGGTTAGCCCCACACCGAGTTGCTCGGCGATTTCCGCCTGGGATTTACCCTCGTAGCGGCTGAGATGAAAAATGTGGCGAGTCCGATCACTCAACCCCGCCGCCGCCTGAGCCAAATAGGCTAATTCTGCCTTGGCCAAGGTATGGCGTTCCGGGCTGAGTTCATCGGTTTCCTGCCAGACAACGCCACTGGCCTCTTGCAATATCTCGCTACGACGGTTTTCAGTGCGAAGATGGTCGGTAGCAAGATTGGCTGCCATGCCGAACAGGTAGGCTTTGTGATTGCCGACCGAAGGCTGATCCTTCATGTCGCAGATTTTCAAGTATTGGTCGTGCACCATATCCACCGCCAAGCTCGACGAGCCAAGCCGCCGCTTCAAGAAGCGCAGCAAGTCAGGCTTGCACTCCATAAAGGCGTGCAGCAGGGTGGAGTTTTTCAACATTAATCCGTACCTATTGGACAGTACTAAGGTTAGGTTTCAACCAAGCAAACAAGCGACTCTCTGTACCCACGAACATCACCACTTAAGATCGAAAACGGGCTTGCTCCGTGTTACAAGGTCGCCACAGAGGATGAGCACTTGCACATTGATACATACGCGCATCGCACGGGAGCAAAAAACATAAATGATAATAAATCTCAATAGTATTGGCAATCGATTAACGAGCTGCTGCGTGCGACGGCGAGTTACATCGGGCCGCAGCTAAATAACGGACGGGCCTCGTTGTTTAGCTATTTCCCATGAAACACCGCCATTGCGAACCATCGCGGTGATGTGCTGCATCAGATCGACGGCAACGACGCCAGTCCCGGCGGTAATCCGGGTGGCGGCGCAGATACTCCCAAGCCAGCGCCGGGCCATCCAGGTGCAGGACGTAGAGATAGGCCGCCGTCGGATACCAGGACGGGGCGCAGGGATTAGCCATGGCGCAACCTCCCTCGGCTTGAGGAACGTCGCCACGGTGGAAAATTGCGCTATGAAGCCATCATCGCAACATCATGGGTGAAACGGTATATTGTCAGCGTCAAGACCGATTGGCTCCGGTGCGTTGTGGGTTTCGTCCGAATGCGACGACGGCTCGCCCCAAAATGGCGTGCCGTATTGGCCAGCCTGCCAAAAGCCGCGCCGTGCATCATGACTGTTTCGGGCAGCTATGCACTGCGTCGGTGCAAGGTTGCTTATCCAGACCCTGTCGGTCTGAGGTCAGACCTAAAAAGACACAGTGGGCCGCCACTGATGTGGCGGTTCAGTCGGTCATTGACCCATTTTCCTCGGCCAGCCGCAGGTATTCCGATAGTCGCCGCGTCGGCTGGAGGTAGCAATCACGCATCACGGGCTGTCCCTGCGGCCCGACGATGGACGCCAGATCGGACAATTTCACCATCCCCAACTCAGGCATACCGATGCCCAGGTCGATCAGGCCGTGGGCGGTGTCGTCATCGGCAGGGTCGAGCGAGGCCAGTAGCCAGGTGGCGTGCGCATCCGGGGTGAATAAGCGTACAACAGGCACCGGGTCGGCCTCCCTATTGTTGGCAAGCAGTTGCGCACGCTTTGCATCAGTAACGAGTGCGCTCATGGCCGCCCACCCACCATAAAGGCACTGAATCGCAGAACCGCATCAGCGTTTGTGTACAAACACACGCAAGCGCACTCCCTCAAATCCACGAAAACATAGAAGCGTGTAAGCGCATTGGCGTCTATCAGCAAAGGCACGAATACGGCTCTCCGGATGGCACATGATCCGCAAAAGCGGATTTCCGTAAAGGCACAAAAACACAGAGCAACACCAAATGAACACTATAGGTTGTAGTCCTATAGGGCGCAATAGGCTCTCATCTTGGTTTTTGAGGGGAAACCATTGGTGGCAGAACAGTACTCATTGGCGAAAGCATTGAAGGCAGTCAGAAAGGCGCGTGGCTTAAGCCAGGAAGCCTTCTCTGACGTGTCCAGCCGTACCTACCTGAGTACCCTGGAGCGCGATCTGAAAAGCCCGACCCTCAGCAAGCTGGCTGAGTTGTGCGAGGTGATGGACATACACCCGCTCACGCTGCTGATGCTGGCCTATGCCGGCGACAGTGAGGCACAGGCCGACCAGCTTTTGGCGCAGGTTCAGAAAGAATTACAAGAAATTATCAAACAACGCGATAGCTGATTGTCGGCAGTGCCTACCCACTCACAATAAAACCAGAGGCCCGCTAAGATTGAATAACATTGTGGCGAAACAAGGAGTAGAGGCGTTGCCAACTGCTGCGAAGCTAATGGCGTTCTACCTAAGTCGTGACCGTGTCCTGGGGCTGCTGAACCCTCAACACCTGCCCGCGCACGTAGTGGCGGCGCTTCAGGGGCACGACGTTCAGATGTCTGCCGCAATCCTTTCGAATGCTGTTGGTTCATACCTGTTGCAAACGATCGCTGCAGGCAGGGTAAAGACACTGCCACAATTGGCCTTCGAAGGCGAACTGAAAGAAGGCACTCCGTTCATCTATAACGGTCATTTCACAGGCAAGGGCTTCGCGGCAACTAACAAGACCCCTGCTTTGAATCTCACAGAAAGGCTCGACGAACCACTTGCCGGCAAGAAGCTCGTCTTCGAGTTTTCCAAGAACGGACTGGTGAATGACACTGCATACACCCGCATGTCTGGCTCGACGCGCTTGTTCGCATTTGGCTACATCACGAGTATCGACGACACCACCATCCGTGCAGTGCCTTACGTTATAGGGGATTTGGTCGCGAGCAGCCATGCGATGACTTCACCTTTCGTGCCGACACTCGAACTGCGCCCGGAAGACATCGAGCAGTTTGCCGGAATGGACGAGACTTGGTTTCCCTCTCAGGCCGAGTTCAAGCGCATGGCCATGGTCTCGGAACAGGCCGTTAAAGAGCTGATCTGTTGCCTATTGGGCGAGTATTCAGTGCCCAGCGATTGGGGTGGAGAGGAAAGCGATGTGTTGTCGGCCAACTTGCTTGTTGCCGGCCACCGTCACACTGGGGCGTTCTTGCTGAAAGGGCCAGCACGGTTTCACCCTATGAAGCCAACCGATCTTGGAAAAAATGGCGACCAACTCTATCGCCTCTTCAACATTCCTGCCCAGATCTACGTCGTGCAGCATTGCCATACCATTGGCGCCGCCGTCCGCAAACAGGCAGAGGCGTTTGCGCTTGCACGCAGTTTTGTCTCCCCCTGCCGGATCGTTTTCATGGATGGCTTCACGACAGCGCGCCTGCTGCGAGCCCATGGCCTTTGGCCGGCGACAGCGCCAATTTCGAGAAGAGGCAAGCCAGCATGACAGTACGGTCACCCCATCGCGACGCCCTGCGAATTCTATTCGTCTTGAGGGCAGGAGGTAATCCCGTCGAACCACCAACGGCTGAGCATGCACTCATCTTCAAAGGCGAAGCACGCCTACAAGCATTCGACTTCTGGATGCGAAATCCAGACTATCTTGCGGCTGAGTTGCTTGATTTGTTCACAGAAACGAAGGACAAGAGTTACTACGAGGCAGCGCAAGCGATCTTGGACGACGAGGAACCAGACCTTCGCCGCGTTCCGATGACCCGGTACTTTTTTGGCGCCTATGAACGCTTGGATGATGCCTTGTCGCTACTGAGGTCCCGCGATCTCGTTCGCATCACTGGTATCAAAGGAGCAAACAACAAGGTCTTGGAGACAGACTTCGTTCTCACTAAGACCGGCTATGAGACATGCTCGACCGCAGTATCGCAAGAACCAATCCTTCAATGGTACGCGGATAGGGCCAAGTTGGTAGCGAAGGTTGCCGGGACCATGGGCGGGACAGCTTTGAAGCAAAAACAGTATCAGCGCGCGAGTTATGCGGAGACCAAGTTGGGAGGGGTCATTCCTGCCATTACCGAAGATGTGCGACTTCGCCTCACGCAGCTGCAATCCGACTAGCGGGGAGGAAAGATGGCGAAACCCAAGGAAGAATGGCTACAAGCGATAGCCACGAGGGCAAAGGTGGAAACTTCCGAGGTTGAAGGAGTCCTTTCCGCCCACCAAATTCAACCATCACCTGTACTCGCCCAGCCTCGCAGGCTTGTTCTGCGAGAGATCGAGTTTTCTGGCGAGAAGGACGGCGTTGCGAACGCCGGCACTTTCGCGTTTTCATGGAAGACCCTTGATCACGGCCTGTGGGCCATGCTCTCTGAGCACAACTTGCGGGGCAAATCAACCATCATCGAGATCGTTCGATGGATGATAAGAGGAAGACCGTCAAGCAACCTGCAAGACGATGTGCGGCGATGGGTTCATGCCGTGCGACTGAGTTTCCTCCTTGACTCAGACGAATACGAGATCGTTGCCAAGACTCAGGGCAAGCCTATCGGCAGCCTGTACCGTATTCGTGCACCCAGCACTGCCGAAGGCGAACCAGAGAGAACCGTTCTTGCCAGCTTCGCCACCGATGGCGAGTTCGAAGCGGTCATGGCGGATTTTTTCATGCACACGTTCGCTATGGATCCAATATCGAGTTGGAGAAAAGGCGGAGAAAACGAGGGGCAGTCGGTAACACATAGTTGGGTAGCCTTCTCAGGAGCAATGTTCATCGGCACCAATTACGAGGTACTTCTTGGTGACATGCCCGTTGCCACTGGCCTCACATCACGACTGATGCAGATGTACCTAGGAGTTCCATGGGTTTCGACACTCGCTACTGCTAAAACCGCGTACCAGGGCGTCGAGCAAGCTGTTCAAGTTTCTACTCGAAAAGCAGAGCAAGCACATGAGGCGACCAAGGAGCGCATTGCAAGTATTAGAGCCCAACTGGCAGAGAAGCGTGCTGAGCTAGCAAAGATCCCAAGCGATGAGGCAGTACGCAACGCCATTGATGCCGATGCAATCGAGCTGGCCGATGTTCGTCGCCAAGAGCGGGGCATTGCCGAACATACGGAACGTGCCGTCACCGCGCTTCGAGAACTAAGCACCGTCTATCAGGAAGATCGGCGGGACCTCCAGACCCACATAGATGCCATGTCTGCGTCGGCAGTGTTTCGTCGCTTGGAGCCGAAGTGCTGCCCTCGCTGCGACCATACGATATCCAAGGCGAAGAAAGAGCTTGAGAGTTCTACTCACTCATGCTCTGTTTGCGGTGAGTCAATCACGAACTCCGAAGACGGTGAGGCAATCAAGGCTGAACTCCAGGAGCGTGTTGCAGCATCCGAGGCTGTAGTAAAACGCGCCTCGGCCAAGAAAGAGGAGGCGGAGAATGAACTGGCAGCCCTTCGCGAA
The DNA here is from genome assembly GCF_041155135.1 of Marinobacterium sp. BA1. NCBI lineage: Bacteria > Pseudomonadati > Pseudomonadota > Gammaproteobacteria > Oceanospirillales > Oceanospirillaceae > Marinobacterium > Marinobacterium sp. BA1. The sequence goes on along the minus strand of NZ_BAAFHC010000001.1, from coordinate 2,847,780 downwards.
AAGATTGATCTCCTACAAAATCGTCTTGAGTCAGCTTCTAAAGAGCTAGGTTCCGCAGTGCGGCGGCAGGAGGCTGCAACAGCCGTGGCGGTCCTGGAGGGTCGATTGGAGGAAGCCGAAGCCTCGATAAGCCCGGGTGTACAAGCTGATGACCGAAGCGACGAGTTAAAAATTCTGTCTGCTGTCGTGACGGAAACAGAGTCTCGAGTTAAGGCCGTCCGGGATGGATTGCTCGAAGATGTTTCTGAGCGCTTGGTCGAGTACGCCAATGCCTTCGGAATGGAGAACTTGTCAAAAGCATCATTGAAGGGAAACGCGTCGCTCTCGTTGACCAAAGGCGGAGTACCCACAAGCTACGGCAAGGTAACGGAAGGCGAAAAGCTGCGCCTGAAGGTGGCGACCGTTCTTGCGATGATCGAAATTGCCGAAGCACGGGGAATCGGCCGGCACCCAGGATTGCTCATGATTGATTCGCCTGCTGCTCAAGAGGTGTCACCCGTTGACGTGGATCACCTTGTTGCTGGACTTCAGGCAGTTTTCACCAAGTTGCCGAATTTTCAGGTGTTTGTTGCTGGCATCTCATCTAAGGCGATAACCGATCACATACCAAAAGCGCATCGCCGTGAGGTTTCCGGGAACGCCTTCCTATGGTAACTGGCATGCATCCGATCGAAGCAGAGCTCATAGAGATCGTGAAAGACGGGCGAGACTGGCAGTTGGGAGATCTTGGAGGGATAGAGAAACTCGCACCGGCAGCACGATCGCTCGGCACTACACCCATGATGCCCGAGCTGCTTCACCCACTTGTGTTGGGGTGGAGGAATGCTAAGGCGGGTGATCGAGAAGTGCACAAGGGTGTCCTACACGATCTATTGGAGGTCGCGACAACAGACTTCATACTCCTTGAAGCGGTCGACATCCTCGAACATCATCGGCCGCTGCCAGACGACGGAGATGAGTGTTGTTTCATGCTCTTTCTGGCAAAGGCATCAACCGGAGACCATTCGCTATCTGGATTAGCGCGCGGCGCAGCGCTGGAGGGCGCGTTTCGCTGGGCCAGTGACAACAGGCGCTGGCAGCTTCGCTTACTGGACTACTTCCTCGGTCTCGCTCCAAGCGACGATACAGAGTTCCTGCGACGGGCCGCCAAGATTGTCGGCGTCGCTTATTCCCACTGGCGTGACAAGGAACTGGTCGAAGTTCTGCACAAGCTCTCTCAACTCGAAGCGGTCCGACCTGAGGCCACTTTCGAGCTGGGGATGGCGGCTCTTTCTGAAGCCATGGATAGAGCGGATAGCAACGCGGCAGCCACCGCCTTCCGTGAGGCCAGAGACTGGTTTGGTGAGTCCGACGGAGCATCCGAGCGCCGTCCAGAAACTAGCTTGTACATCGATGGGCTTGACCTACTCCTGAGCTTCCACAGTGGTGCCGCAAGCACATCGTTCGGCACCGTGAGCGCTTGCGTTCAGCAGCACGCGTTCGAGCTGCACGCCTGGTCCGGAGGCTCCGGCCCTCCATGGTTGGGGGCAAGACAGACTGAGGCGGTGTGTTGGAGCGCCTTGGCCAGTGCCATTGCAGGACTGGCAGGTTCACTTGACGAGCCGAGTTGGTGGGAGCCGGCAATTGTCATAGAGGAGGGACTCCTGTCTGTGTATAGCGCAGGTCGATCGATCTTGCGTCGAGATCAGCACGGTGGTGTCGAATCGATGGTCAGACCTCGAATACGCGCAAGCGTCGCCACGCAAGCTGGACAGGCGCATCAAGTGCGCATGTGGCTCCAACAAAACACGACCCACGAATGGGCCAAGGAAGCCCAAGATCTGATTGCGCAGGTTGATACTTTCGTTGAACAGTCAGGCAGCCCGAAAAACCCTCCTGAGGCGGCGAGCGAACGGACCTCGCTCGCCGCCATCATCGCAAGATCCAACATCCCAGAAGAAAAGAAGAATATCCTCTCCGGCGTAGTCGAGAACGCTGTGTCATTGCAGCTTGCCAACCTGACAGGCTCCGAAGCCGATGTCATCGAACGCTGCTGTCAGGAGGCACAAGGGCACACCGACTATAGCGCGAATACGAATGGGGCACGTCTCTTCGATACCGTGCTTCTCTGGATGGTCCGTTTTATTTTTAATCGCCTGGAATTGACTAAGGGCGACGATCCAACTGGCGCCTACCTCTTCGAACGCGATGACGGCTCCCTTCCTCACGAGGGCGAACTACAGCAGGACTTTTTTCGCTGGATGGCAACGTATGCCGCAGGGAGCGATCTTGAACCGACAAACATTGCGAGTGGCAGAGCCGACATACGCCTGAAGTCCGGCCCCGAACGTCTCGTTGTCGAGGTGAAGCGCGAGGAAAAAGACTGCTCCTTCGATGCACTCTTCAAATCGTATGCAGCACAAACGACGGACTACCAGAATGTCAGTATTCGCTTGGGTGTGTTGTTGGTGCTCGACCTGGCGACATCCAACCGCGAAGGTGCGCCGCATCTAACAAGCTTGTTTGAGATGCGCCACGTGCGCCGCTGCGACGAATCCCAGTCACGGCTGATTTTGATCGTCAAGGTTCCAGGCCGGCGAAAGAGGCCGAGTGACCTCACAAAGTTTGCCAAGACTAACCGACCTTAAGCGACGTGAATGCAGTGATATGGTAAGGTGACAGCAAGACTGCCTTTCTACCTTCAACGAAGGCGTGGACGGACAAGTACAACACGCAGCCCCCCAGTGCCCGAGAGTTCGACACGACAAGGGGCAGCAAAAAAAGGGGCCGAAGCCCCAGAATCAGATCAGGCCACGTTCGGCAAAGGACGTGGTGTCGCTACTGGCGACAATGACGTGATCCAACGTACGCACGTCCACCAGCGCCAGCGCCTCGGCAAGCCGCTTGGTGATGGCCTCATCCGCGCGACTCGGCTCGGGATTCCCACTGGGATGATTGTGCGAAAAAATTACCGCCGCCGCATTGAGCCGCAACGATTCCTTGACGACCTCGCGCGGATACACCGATGCACCGTCAATGGTGCCCCGGAACATCTCGGCATAGTCAATCAGGCGGTGCTGCGAATCGAGGAACAGCACCGCGAAGACTTCATGCTCGAAGCCAGCTAGCTTGGTGCACAGGAACTCCTTGACGACAGCCGGTGAGGTGAAGGACATGCCCCGCTGGAGTTTCTGGTCGATGACATGGCGTGCCGCATCAAGAATTTGGTCTACGGACGCCGGCAGGTAGCGCCCCTGCGCGTCACGCACCAGCAGAGAGGAATCGAATGAGGAAAAGGACAGTTGAGTCATGATCGTGCTCCGGTTGCTCGGGCGGAATTACCCGGAACCGCCGCCAGCACGGCGCAGCGCAAGCCGTCAGGGGTGACCAACGGCCGCGGGACACAAGCACGCGGAGCACGCGCCGCCCTTGACGGCGAGCACGCCGTGGTACGGTGAAGGAAGCAGCAAGACCGCCCACACCCCGCCCACTGCACCCACTCGCTCTTGGCAAGCGGAGCGCGCAGGCCCAACGGCCGAAGACACTCAGGGATCAAAGCTGGATGGCCGTGACTCAGTATGAGGCGCGGGGCGCAGCCCGCGAGTCCGACGGCGGAACGCCGGGGTGCAAGGGTTAGATTGGGTGACCTTGTACTGTTGTTCTGTATGCCACACGCGCATAAAACCAACCACTATAGAGCACCGGTCGATATCCAACTCGTCGAGCAACCAGGATTGGCGTCGCCGAACAACTCATGAAGGATTTTCTATGAGCAGCACTCACACCTTCAGTCGGACGGTGGAGTGATTTTGTCTAAGATCCGAAACGACGGCGATCAATCTATTGACCGGCTCGGCTAATCGCTTTGGCAATACACGGTGCTCGGAAAAGGTTTTTTCATCGGCAATCCAGCGCTTCGCAATCCACACATCGTCCTCAGGGTGATTGTTGTCCACGCCGTTGCAATACTTGTAGCCAACCAGCGCATCGGTGTGCGACAGAAGAATACGTGCCATGGTCATGTGGAAACGGTGCGCTTGAAGATCGGTCGGCCCCTTTGGGCGAGGAAGGGTCAGACGAAGACATTTCTGATCATTGAATTCTTGCCAATCGGGCCCAACAACTTGCCCGGCACGCTCCAGCATCTTGCGAGCCTGGTCGTTCTTGCCGTTGACTAATGCTACAGCAACCATTCCCTTTGGATACTCCAGTTTGTCGGCCAACAGATTCATCCAGCGCACCAGCTTGTTTAGCGTTTCATCATCGGCAAATACCAGAAACTGATGGCGTTGCTCGTTATCAAGAAACGCCGGCAATTGAGCATAGAGGGGATACAACAAGTCATGGAGATAGATGTAGGTCTGCCGACGCCCTTGTTCATGGCTACGCGTGGTTGCTGTCAACACACGTTGCGCCCATTCTGGCGTCAGTTCGGTCAGTGTCATTTCGGTGATATCGATGGAGATGAGTGGGAACCCGAGCGACTTTCCGATCAGCGCTTTGCGTCCGTCGAAAGCGTGGCCGAGTTCGATTTCAACCCCGCCAAGTACCATCGGCTCAGCCTGGACTGGCGGGCCGAGCACGGCCACATCGAGCCTAAACTGACTGCCAAACGGTGTTTCAAGGGAGTGCTCAATTGCCACTTGATCGGCACCAAGCAACAGATTGCCCTGTAACGGATAATCGGATGCATCTTCATCTTTGAATACCCAAGGCATGGCAAGCCCGGCATTTAGACGGTTGGAGAGTTCTTCTGCAACTAACTCTTTCGCCCGGCGGTGTTCGGGGCTCTCCTGCACAGCGCGCCACCGGCTGGCTTCTTCATCGTCGAAGTGCGCTTTAGGCTTAAAGACGTGCTGGGCAGGCAGTACTCTAAAATGGGATCGCCGGCGCAGTTTTCCATTGTTGAAGGAGGGACTGACCCAGGTGACCATCTGTCGCGATCCGTCAGCGGAAACCAAAGGCCACAGCTTTCGCGCATGCTCCCGACTGCGGACGTCTCGCGCAGCGATAGAGGCCTTGAAGATCCCTTTCCGGGAGAAAACAACAATCGCCTCGTCCATGGTTCCCCCTTACATCGAAACAGCAAACCTGGAGACGCCATCCAGCTTTCGGTGAATCAATGATGCCAGCGTTAGGATGTCCAGGGCGTCTTGTTCAGACATCGGCCACTGCGTTTTGGCGGCATGGGCAAGTGGGTTGCGTACCGCCCCAAACAGACCGATCAATAGGTTTACAAAGCCCTTTTGTTCGCTCTTTTCAGACTCAGTACTCAATGTTCGCAAGACAAGAACGGGCTGCTGCCCCCCAAATGCTTTATTGACCAGGTCAGCCCCATCTCCACCGAGACCTGAAAGCTGACGAATCCGCTCGGCGACACCCTTAGTCGCCTCAAAGACCGCGTGAAAATAGTTCTCTTCCATGAGTTCCGCGCGGCAGTAATTCAGAACCTCTGCATGCACCGCACGACTCTCCAACGCAGCTCTGAGACGGCCCGCACGAGCACGGGCCTCGTCCAGCGTATTGGCCTTGTCAGCATGAGCGACTTTGCCATCGTTACGCACGTAGAACCCCGAAAAGGCCAGGACTACATTGAGTTCATCGCGGCGCCATGCAAATGCTCCAGAATTGCTGGCATAATTCACTGGATTCATCGCGCGGTTAATAAACATGATGAGATGGTTGCCGACTTGGTGCTGATTCTGTGCTTCAGCCAGTGCATTGAACAGCCGTTTCCATTTGGTCATATCTGGCGAGGGATCGGCTACCTGAATCTCTTGAAGTAATCGGCCAATTTGTGTGCCGGTCAAGCCCTGTGCGGTGTCAGCAAGAACACGGCAGGCCGCTTCCAAGTGCTGGGAACTGAATGGGGCAATGCGTGAAGCCATTCTCTGTTTCTCCGCCGGACTTGCTCTATCAAATAATGGCCTGCAGGCCCTTGTCGGCGATAACGTTAAGCAGTTTGAGCGCCGGGCCAGCGGGACGGGTTTCTCCCTGTTCCCACTTGCGTACCGTCGAAGCGCTGGTATGCAGGTGGTGGGCGAATACGGGTTGGCTGAAGTGCAATGCTTCACGCAAACGTTTAATATCGTCGGCACTGAATTCGCGCACTGGCGGCGGGCAAATCGCGTCGAATTGGCGCATGGTTACTTTGTTGATTGCGCCAGCGTCGTGCAATGCAGCCAAGTCACCGAGCAAAGATTCAATGATTTTGCTTGTCACAACATACCTCCAGTAGAACACCTGCCTGTAATGCCTTCACTAACGCCGTACCCGATAGTTCCAGAAATACCTTGCCAGCATATTGCAGTGCTTTTTTCTCGTCCCGCGTGATGTTGGCCTTGTCACTCTTCGGGAACCTATGCAGGAATATATAGCGGTGGCCAACACAGGCCGATAACAAGGTGCGGTAGCCACCGCTCTTACCTGAACCAGGCCGGGCGACCCGCTTCTTGTAAAGATGGCCGCCCAAGTCTGCATCAATCAGTCCGCTTTCCATTTCCTTGACAGCCTTGCACAGGGCCGCATCGGACAATTTCTCGCTCGCCTGCCACCGCGCAAAGTCCTTTCTCTTAAAAACCGTCATAGACTACCACTCCAAAAATATACCCGTAACGGGCATGATTGTCCAGATTCTAGGAGACTTGGCCGGTTCATACGGACGCTCTCTTGTCACGCTGCGCCCCGGTGATGGTCTTGCGCCGGTTCGCCACCAGTTCAGCCGCCTCACGCACCGGATCATCCTCGGTGTGGATGTAGCGCATGAACATGGTGACCGTCTTATGCGCGGTCAGCACCATGCCGACCTTGACCGGAATACCCGAGTTGGCAATGTCGGTGGCTGAGCGGTGGCGGATGCCGTGGGTGCCAACATGCGGTACACCAGCCGCTTTGAGCGTCCGCGTCCAGCCACCGTAATATTCCCCATAGGTCAGGTGAGTAAGAGGGTTGCGTGGCGGCGGCAGCACATAACGCATTCCGGGCTGTCGAGGGGCCGTGGAAAGCAGCCGATAGGCTTCCTCACTCATGGGCTTGGACATCCCACCGGTCTTGCTGTCAGGCCAGACCACCCGGCGGTTTTCCAGATCAATCCATTCCCATTCGAGCAGGACGATTTCAGAGCGGCGGGCAGCGAACTCGAATTGCAGACGGATCGCCAACGGGATGACATAAGGTACCAAGCCCTCGGCCTCGATTTGGTCAAGATGCTTGAACAACTTGGCCATTTCTTCATCGGTAATGAGGCGGGTCGTCTTGCCACCGGTATACAGCGGAACGTGCCGGCATGGGTTCGAGCCATCCGGGCGATAGCCCCAAATTTCAGCCAGGTTGAACATCTTACGCAGGACAGACAGGGCTTTGTTCGCCTCACCTGGCTTGTAGTCCAGCTTCTTCATCATCACCGCTACGTCAGATCGTTTCACATCCTGGACTTTCATTCGCCCCAGGATTGGGATGATGTTGCGGTCGATATTGCCCTGGTAGCCTTTCTGGGTGCTGGGTTTGTTACGATGCCTGGAATAGTCCTCCATGAACTTTGCACACAGCTCCTTGACCGTCGGTGCGTTGCGCGCCTCAGCCTTTGCGGCTCCCGGATCGCCGCCCCGGCGAACCTCAGCTAACCAACTCTGCGCCAACGAGCGGGCCTGATCGACCGTCAGTTCTCCGTACAGGCCCAGTGCCGGCTTGCGCCGCTCACCAGCATTTGTCCGGTACTGGAGCATGAAGACCTTGCGTCCGGCAGGCGTGATCTTGCACAGGAAGCCGGGGACGAGAGTGTCACGCAACTCAACGGGCTGCGCCTGGGGTTTTGCCGCATCGATTGCGGACTTGGTGAGTTTGATCTTAGCCATAGCTGACTCCTTGGAAAGACCCGTTTCCAGGAGCCTGTTAGGAGCCAAGCGGAAGGAAGCCGGGTCAAGTTTCGGAAAGCACCGGCATATGATGAATTCACCTAAGTTATTGATAAACTTGCTGTAGCGAGCCTAGGCGTAGTCCAGCAAAGTACGGTGCTGGAGTCATGGTGAAATAAAAAAAGCCGCCTCATGGGCGGCAAGAGCAGTACCTTGTTGGGACAGGGCAATCCACTTTATGTGTCGTCGTGGCAGGCATATCAGGTTGCATGCCTCTGCGGCGACCAGCCAGCCACAGTCTCCCGTCAGAGGCGGTGTGGCTGGCTGCAAACGGTTACTTCATTGTCGGCATTGAGAACTCGGCGCCGGCACGGATGCCGGTGGGCCAGCGGCGGGTGACGGTCTTCATGCGGGTGAAGAAACGTACACCGTCGGAGCCGTGCATGTTCAGCGGGCCGAATACGGAACGTTTCCAGCCACCGAAGCAGTGGAAGGCCATCGGCACCGGAATCGGCACATTGATGCCGACCATGCCGACCTTGACGTTCTCCTCGAACTGGCGGGCGGTGTCGCCGTCGCGGGTGAACAGGGCCGTACCGTTGCCGTATTCGTGATTGTTGATCAGCTGCAGGGCTTCATCGAAACTGTTGACGCGCACGACCACCAGCACCGGGCCGAAGATCTCTTCCTGGTAAATGCGCATCTCGGTGGTGACGTTGTCGAACAGGGTTGGGCCGACAAAGAAGCCGTTCTCGTGGCCGTTTACTGTGAAGTTGCGACCGTCGGCAACCAGGGTGGCGCCTTCCTCTACGCCGCTATCGATGTAGGCCAGGATTTTCTGCTGATGTTCGCGGCTGACCACCGGGCCCATGTGCGGCTCCTGCTCCTGACCCAGTCCGGGACCGACACGCATCTGGCCAATCTCGGTTTTCATCATCTCGACCAGGTTATCGGCTACTTCGTTACCGACACAGACCGCCACAGAGATCGCCATGCAGCGTTCACCGGCGGAGCCGTAGGCGGCACCCATCAGTGAGTTGACTACCTGTTCGGGATCGGCGTCCGGCATGACCACCATGTGGTTCTTGGCGCCGCCCAGTGCCTGACAGCGCTTGCCGTGGGCCGATGCGGTGGCATAGATATATTCGGCGATGGGAGTGGAGCCGACGAAACTGACCGCCTGCACGCGCTCATCGGTGAGCAGCACGTCGACTGCTTCCTTGTCGCCGTTGACCAGGTTGAAGACGCCCGCCGGCAGGCCGGCTTCGGCCAGCAGTTCGGCGATGAACAGGGTGGCGCTCGGGTCTTTCTCGGACGGCTTCATGACGAAAGTGTTGCCGCAGGCGATTGATACCGGAAACATCCACATGGGCACCATGGCCGGGAAGTTGAACGGCGATATGCCGGCGCAGACGCCCAGCGGCTGCATCAGCGAGTCGGAGTCGATGTCACGCCCTACGTTGAGCGAGTGCTCACCCTTCTGCAGGTGGGGAATGCCACAGGCGAATTCGACCACTTCCATGCCGCGGGTGATTTCGCCCTGGGCGTCGGAGAACACTTTGCCGTGTTCCAGGGTGATCAGCTCGGCCAGCCTGTCCCGGTTTTCGTCCAGCAGCTGCTTGAACTTGAACATGACGCGGGCACGGACCACAGATGGGGTCTTGGACCACGCGGGAAACGCTGCCTCGGCGGCAGCAATCGCGCTGCGCGTCTCGTCGGCGGTGGACAGGGTGACGGTGCCGCTCTGTTCGCCGGTGGCCGGGTTGTAGACCGGGGCGGTACGGCTGGACTCGCTCGGGGTGCGGGTGTTGTTGATAAAGTTAGTCACGTTGGTCATCTGAGTATATTCCTGAGTCTTGTTATAAAAATTATTGTTACTGCTGATTCCAGACAGCGGCATAGAGGTCGATCAATTCATCCACGCTGGGCACGCGAGGGTTGTTGCCGGGAGAGCCTGACGCCAGTGCCTGCTCGGCCATGGTGGTGCGCAGTTCGAAGTAGCGCGTTTCATCGATGCCATAGGCGGCGGGGCTAGGCACTTCCAGCTCCTCGTTGAGGGTGCGCAGTTCGGCGATCAGTTTGGCGTTGGCGGTGTCGGTATCGTCACTCTGCAGGGCGGCACCGATGGCGCGGGCACAGTCGGCGTAGCGTTCCGGCGCGCTGTCCAGCGAGAAAGCAGTGACGGTTGGCAGCAGCATGGCGTTGGACAGACCGTGAGGCACATGGAAGAAGGCGCCTATAGGTCGGCTCATGCCGTGTACCAGCGCCACTGAAGCGGCCGAGAAGGCAATGCCGGCCAGGGTTGAACCGAGCATCATCGCCTCGCGTGCTTCCCGGTTATCCGGTTGGTGATAGGCAGTACGCAGGTTCGGGCCGAGCAGCTTCATCGCCGCCAGTGCCTGGCTGTCGCTGTACGGGTTGGCCTTGGCGCTGACATAGGCTTCGATGGCGTGGGTCAGGGCATCGATGCCGGTGTCAGCGGTGACGCGAGCCGGTACCGACAGGGTCAGTTCATAGTCGATCAGCGCGGCAGCCGGCATGAAGCCGAGACCAACGCAGAGCATCTTCTCGTCCTTGTCGGCATCGGTAATGATGGTGAAACGGGTCGCTTCGGAACCGGTGCCGGCGGTGGTCGGGATGGCGATGATCGGCAGGCCCTGCTCGCTGACATCGCGCGGGAACTTGTAGTCGCGCATCTGGCCGCCGAACTTGCCCAGGATCGAGATCGCCTTGGCAGAATCGATCGGGCTGCCGCCACCGAGGGCGATGATCGCGTCGTAATTGCCCGCTTTGACTTTATCCACACCGGCCAGAATCGAGGCTTCAGTGGGTTCGGGCAGGGTGTCGGCAAAAAGGTCGCTGGCAACGCCGGCTTCGCTCAATGCTGCCTGCAGGTTATCCACATAACCCAGCTTGACCATCATCGGATCGGAAATGATCAGTGGGTTGCTGCAGCCCAAAGCCGCCAGTACTTCAGGAGCCTTGCGACTGGCGCCGGCACCTACTTCCATCAGGCGGGGCAGAATGATTCGGTTGCTCATTGTTATTCTCCGAAAGGGTCAGTTTGAATAGGCCATGGAAGGCAGCCAGGTCACGATCTGCTGCCAGTAGAAAACGATCGACAGTCCTACCAATTGCAGTGCGATAAAGGGTAGTACGCCACGGTAGATGGTGCCGACGGTGATCCCCTCGGGGGCCACGCCTTTCATGTAAAACAGGGCGAAACCCACCGGCGGGGTCAGGAACGACGTCTGCAGGCAGACAGCGAACAGGATGGTGAACCAGACCAGATCGAAACCGAGGCCGGACACCACCGGGGCCACCAGCGGCAGGATGATCAGGGTCAGCTCGATCCAGTCGAGGAAGAAGCCGAGTACGAAGGTCACCAGCAGAATGCAGATCACGATGCCGGTGGGGCTGAACGGCAGACCGGTCAGCGCCGATTCGATCAGCTCGTCACCACCCAGGCCGCGAAGTACCAGCGAGAATGCCGTCGCACCGAGCAATAGAGCGAAGATGAACGCTGTGGTCTTGGTGGTCTCGCGGCAGACTTCATAGAGCACCTGCAGGTTGACGCGCTTCTTGATTACTGCCAGCAGAGTTGCACCGGCGGCACCGACGCCGGACGCTTCGGTGGGGGTGGCGATACCGGCGAAGATGGAACCCAGTACCGCCAGGATCAGGCCGGCAGCAGGCAACACGGTGACAAACACCTTTGCAACCAGGAGCGGCGTCACCGGCTCTGCGTCGTCCGGGGCTGGCGCGGCCTGGGGACGCAGAAGTCCCACGGCAAAAATGTAACCGATATAGAGCGCAGCCAGCAGCAGACCCGGAAAGAGTGCGCCGAGGAAAAGGTCGCCCACCGGCACGCCCAGCCGGTCGCCCATCATCACCAGCATGATACTGGGCGGAATCAGGATGCCCAGGGTACCGGTGGAACAGACTGTGCCGCAGGCCAATTCGTGGCTGTAGCCCTGGCGCATCATCATCGGGATGCCAAGCAGCGCCAGCAACACCACGGACGCACCGATAATGCCGGTGGAGGCCGCCAATAACAGCCCGACGAAGGTGACGGTGATCGCCAGCCCGCCGCGAACGCGACCGAACAGGCGCACCAGATTGGTCATCAGGTCTTCGGCGATACCGGAGCGGTCCAGCATCAGGCCCATGAAGACAAACATCGGCAGGGCAACCAGCACCCAGTTGGTCATTACGTTCCAGATGCGGGGGACGGTGATTGAAACGTATTCCCAGTCGATGCCGATCCAGGCGTCCCACATCTGGTCGGCCATCATGGAGATAGCGGCAAAGATCAGTGCCACGCCGCCCAGTACCCAGGCAACCGGAAAACCGGTGAACAGCAGCACAATAAAGCTGGCGAACATGGTGATGGCGAGAATTTCATTAATTTCCACGGGCTTTCTCCTCGCTGATTCGTATTGTCCGGGGGAAACCGAACAGTAGCGCGCAGACACGGCTCAGGCGTGACAGCATGGCAAGCAGCAGCAGCGCAAAGCCGAGCACCAGTACCGCCTTGATCGCCCAGCGGTAGGGCAGCCCGCCCGGTGCCATGGAAATTTCGCTCATCTCGAAGGAGTACTGCACAAAGGGGATGGCGTACCAGAGTACGACCAGGGCAAAGGGCAGCAACAGGAACAGGATGCCGAGCAGCTCTATAACGGCCTGGGTTTTCAGACCAAGGCGTTCATGCAACAGGTCCACCCTGACGTGGTCATCGAGCACATAGCAGAAGGAGAGGCCGACCAGCCAGCCGATGGAGTAAAGGTGCCACTGCAGTTCCTCCAGCTCGATATGGCCCTCACCGAAGGCGTAGCGCAGCACCACGTTGATCATGATGACCAACATAAGCAGTGGCCAGCTCCAGTGAGCGATGGCTGAGATTGTGCCTATAACCGCGTCGAAGCTGCGTGACAGACGTGTATGGGGCAGCTCGGTGTGATGGACCAGCTGTTCCATGTCGAAGTTGTCAGGGCTTGGTGCCTCGTCGGCGTAGACCGGGGCAGGTGTTGTCAGTTGATTCATGTCTGGACTCCGGTGATACCTGAACAGTAGGAAGGGACGGGCGGCTCCCGCCCCTTCGCTGGCAATTCAGCAGCGCCTTACAGCGATCCCAGCTCTTTCCACTGGTCGTATCCCTGACGGAAGTCCTGAATCGAGGTATACACCTCCTTGAACATCGGGTCGGTACTCGAAGTTTCCTGCATCACTTCGTTGGTGGCGTTTTCCAGTGCCTCCATCAGTGCAGGGCTCAAGCGGTGCGGTGTTACACCCTTGGCGCCGAAGCCTGCCAGTTTTTCGCCCTGCAGAGATTCGCTGTAGGCCAGGCCGCGGAAAGTGGCGGCGGTACAGGCGGTCTCGATCAGGGTCTGGTTCTGTTTGCTCAGGCCGTTCCAGACATCGGTGTTGACCACCAGATGGGACGCGGTAAACGGCTGGTGCCAGCCCGGGAAGTAGTTGTGTTTGGCGACCTTGTCAAAACCGAGCATCTCGTCGATCGCCGGCGTGGCGAATTCGGTGGCGTCGATGGCACCTTTTTCCAATGCCGGGAAAATTTCACCGCCAGGGATGACCGTGACCGAGGCGCCCAGTTTCTGCAGTACCTTGCCGCCGATACCTGCAAAACGGATCTTCAGGCCCTGGAGGTCTTCTGGCGTATTGATCTCCTTGCGAAACCAGCCAGCTGTTTCAGCACCGGTGATGGAGCAGAGGATCGGATGGATGTTATGCGGGGCGTAAAGCTTTTCGGCCAGCTGATGACCACCGCCTTCGTACCACCAGGCGCTGTAGCCCATAGGATCCATGCCGAAAGGCACGGCGGCAAACAGAGCGGCGGCTGGCATCTTGCCCTGATCGTAGGCTAGCCAGGCGAAACCGGCGGGAATCTGTTTGTTCTTGACCGCTTCGGTGATTTGAAAGGACGGCACGATTTTGCCCGGCTCGTATACCTTGATCTGGGCTTCTCCGCCACTGGCTTCCTTCAGGGACTCCTCGACCAAGCGAATGGGGTTGCCTAAACCCGGCCAGTTAGTATTGAACACCGCCTGAACTTTCCAGCGCACCTGGTCGTCGGCGGCCTGAATGGCGGTACTGAAACTGGACGCCAGCACGGCGCCGGTTAGCAGGGCGAGTGAGTGTTTGGTCAGGGAGCGTGTGAACGGTTTCATATCAGTTCCTTTTTGTTATTTTGAGACTATAAGTCTCGTTATTTATGATATTGCCTTGATGTTATGTCAATTAAAATGAGATTTAAAGTCTCAAAATAATACTAAAGTATTGTGGTTGGGTGGTTTTGGCTGGCAAGCAACCGGAATCGGTATTGACCATGCTGTTGGTCGGAAAGGGCTGTATAATCAACTCATCGACATTCACCGGTCCGCTTGTTTGGGCCGATTCAGCGTCAGCGAGGTAGAGGTGTATGAGCAAAGAGACCAATCAGCAGTGGGGCGGCCGCTTCAGTGAGCCAACCGATGCATTCGTCGCCCGTTTCACCGCTTCGGTTGATTTCGACAAGCGTCTTTATCGGCACGATATCCAGGGCTCAGTGGCGCACGCACGTATGCTGGCGAAGGTGGGGGTGCTGACCGAGGAAGAGCGCGACGCAATCATCCGTGGCCTGGGCGAGATCCGGGTCGAGATTGAGCGTGGCGAGTTCGAGTGGTCGGTGGAGCTGGAAGATGTTCACATGAACATCGAGGCTGCACTGACGAAGAAGATCGGCATCACCGGCAAGAAACTGCATACCGGTCGTTCGCGCAATGACCAGGTCGCCACTGACATCCGTCTCTACATGCGCGACGAGATCGACCTGATTCTGGCCGAGGTCAGCCGCCTGCAGCAAGGACTGCTGGATCTGGCCGAGCAGGAAGCCGATACCATCATGCCCGGCTTCACGCACCTTCAAACCGCCCAGCCGGTTACCTTCGGCCATCATCTGCTGGCCTGGTTCGAGATGCTGAGCCGTGACTATGAGCGCTTTGCCGACTGCCGCAAGCGCGTCAACATCATGCCGCTGGGGGCCGCGGCTCTGGCCGGTACAACTTATCCGATTGACCGACACTACACCGCCGAACTGCTGCAGTTTGATGCTCCGGCGGGCAATTCCCTGGATGCAGTGTCCGATCGTGATTTCGGCATCGAGTTCTGCGCTGCTGCCAGCCTGCTGCTGATGCACATGACCCGGATGTCGGAGGAATTGGTACTCTGGACATCGGCCCAGTTCAACTTTATCAACCTGCCTGACCGTTTCTGCACCGGCTCTTCCATCATGCCGCAGAAAAAGAATCCGGACGTGCCTGAGCTGGTACGAGGCAAGAGCGGCCGCGTTTACGGCCACCTGATCTCACTGCTGACGCTGATGAAGTCCCAGCCGCTGGCGTACAACAAGGACAATCAGGAAGACAAGGAGCCGCTGTTTGACGCTGTGGACACGGTGAAGGGCTGCCTGCGTGCCTTTGGTGACATGGTGCCGGCTATCGAGTCGCGCAAGGATCAGATGCGTGAAGCGGCGCGCCGTGGTTTCTCCACCGCTACCGATCTGGCCGACTATCTGGTTCGCAAGGGCGTGGCCTTCCGTGATGCCCACGAAATTGTCGGGCTGTCCGTCGCCTACGGCATCAAGACCGGCAAGGACCTGTCCGACATGACACTGGAAGAACTACAGCAGTTCTCCGATGTGATCGCCGATGATGTGTTTGCAGTGCTGACGCTGGAAGGATCGGTGGCGGCGCGTAACCACATTGGTGGCACGGCACCGGATCAGGTGCGGGCAGCGGTGATTCGCGGTCGTGACCTGTTGGCGGCGCGTGCCGACTGAAAATGACGCGGTGGTCGAAGAGCCGCCAGTTTGGTGGCTCCAGTCTTGGTTTTGCTGTCAGCGCAGGGTGATGTCCACCATCAGATCACCGGCGATCGCTTCCAGTGCCTGCTGCAGATCATCCGGATCCAGGTCTGCCGGGGCCAACAGTTCTGCCTCGGCCTTGAACAGCTCTTCCGCCGACATTGAGCCAGAGGTCAGCTCGGTGCTCAATCGTTCTACATTGATGTGTCGTGCGGCCAGTGCCTGTGAAATCTCGCGCACAATACCCGGTTTGTCATGCCCCACCAGCTCCAGTGTCATCGGCTGCATCTCGGCTACGGGTGGGGCGTCTTCGCTGCGCTCCGCCGTGACTCTGAGTCCCTGTGTTTGCAGCGCTTCCAGTGCGCTGATCAGTGCCTCGGCCTGTTCGTTGGGCACTTGAGTGATCAGAATGCCGGCGAACTTGCCACCCAGGCGTGACATGCCCGACTCCAGCCAGTTACCCTGATGCTCGGCAATGGTGCGGGACAGCAGTCCGACCAGCCCCGGCTTATCCGGTCCGATGACCGTAAGAACCAATGATGTCAGCATTATATGCAGCCTTTGTTGGTAATGGTTGAGCAACCTGTGTTGCCGTCTCTTGTAGGGGAATGTATATCAGATGCAGCCGATAATCATCGCCCTCTGGCCTGTTTTTGCGCTCCTGCTGCTCGGCTTTCTGGCTCGTCGCAGTGGATTTCCAGGTGAAGGTTTCTGGCAGCCGGCAGAAAAGGCGACCTATTATGTGCTGTTTCCGGCTTTGCTGGTGGAGCGTCTGGCCAATGCCCAGCTGGCAGGTGACGATTCTATTCGGCTGGCGGCACTGGTTGTGGTTGTGTTGGTTATGGCCGCTCTGTTCTGTTGTGCCTGCAAACCGCTGTTGCGTCTGACGGTACCTGCCTTCACCTCTTTTTTTCAGGGCAGTGTACGCTTCAATACCTATGTTGCGCTTGCTGTCACTGCGGCGCTGCACGGGTCAGAGGGCATCGTGCTGGCGGCGGTGATAACGGCCGTGATGATTCCGCTGCTGAACCTGTTCAGCGTCCTGGCTTTTGCACTGACTTCCGAGCAGGCGTTTTCGCCGCGTCAACTGCTGATGACACTGGCTCGAAATCCGTTGATTCTGGCTTGTCTGCTGGGTATTGCGTTGAGCCTTTCGGGCGCTGCTTTGCCTTTGGGTGTAACTTCGGTGCTGGAGCTGTTGGGGCGTATGGCGTTGCCAATGGGGCTGCTGGCGGTGGGAGCCGGATTGGACTTGCGGGCCTTGCGTGGCGGCGGCAGGGCACTGGTCGCGGCCAGTCTGATCAAGCTTCTGTTTTTGCCGCTGCTGGCGTTTGCGCTGGCCGGGTTGTGGCAGCTGGACCTGCTGACAACCAGTGTAGTAGTGATATTTGCGGCCGTACCGACGGCCACTTCGGCCTATATTCTGGCCCGGCAGATGGGCGGTGATGCCGAGTTGATGGCGGGCATCATTACGGCACAGACGATGATTTCAATGCTGACGCTGCCCGTAGTTTTGATTCTTCTTTAAAAGTGTCGCCAAAAAAATACCTTATTTCATACATTTTTCGGCACGTTTGGCGACATATCCCTGAAGATATAAAAAATAGAGGTTAAAATCCGGAAAAGTGCCGCCAAAGGGGTTGAAAAAAAAGCTGCGTGTGAAAGACTAGCGTTTGTCACATGATTATGCTGACACTTAAAGCATAACTTTAACTGCAACCATCGGATAACTGCTGACGATCATGAATAAAAGCCCGGATCTGGTATTGGTACTCGTGATTGTGTTCATAGTAGGTGCCGTAATGACTGGCATCTCACAGAGCGATCTCCAACTGGCCGCCATGGTGCAGCAGGTTTTCAACAGTTGATGGCGTAAACCCGCGAGTCTGTCGCGATCGCGTCCAGCGGAACGTCCCACCTTTCTATCGGTAGCTGATTTACTCGTTGCAACTCGTGTGCAAGTCCCACCAGTTTTGGTCCGCGCATGCCATTGCCTTTCAGGCGGAAGGCAAACGTCCGGTCATAATAGCCTCCTCCCATGCCCATGCGGCCACCATCGGCTGAAAACGCCACCAGCGGCAGCAGTACCAGATCCAGTGCTACAGCAGGGCGAACAGGCTTGCCCTGAAGTACAGGCTCCAGAATACGGTAGCGATTGAGCTGCATCCGGGTCGTTGTGGCGTAGGGGGTAAACCAGAGTCGGTTGTGCCGGATCGGGTGCAGTACCGGTAGATAGAGCGTTTTGCCAAGCGTGCGGCAAAGGGTTATCAGTGGTCGGGTATCGATTTCGCCATCGTTGGGCAGATAGATTGCCACATGGCGAGCCTTGGCAAACCAGAGTTGTCGGGCGAGGTTTCGAGCAAGGCAGCGACCGGCTGTGCGCTGTTGCTGGGGGGTAAGTGCCCGTCTTCGGGCCCGCATTTCGCGGCGGAGTGTTTTGCGATCCTGCATGATGTAAAAGGCTTCCCGGAGTGCCGGTGTCGGTCGTGGCCCTGAACCCTAAGGTTCAGAGTGGAAGCGCTTACTGATATATCAGGCTTTCCGTCAAGCGGACATGCTCACAATATCAGTTGAGCGCTGCCGGGGTATTGCTTATCGGCTCGAGGGACTTGACCGACTGTCGAACACTCCAGGAACCTGATTTCATTATACGCGTGCTTGTCTGAATGTCAGCTCTTGTAATTCTTTCTGCTTCTGCTAAGGATGCTTAAAATTATGAAAATAAAGTGTTTTCAGGATGATGAAGAGTTTTCATTCGCTTTGGAGGTGTTGTTGCGTGCCAGGCTCTGGTCAATTTTCTGCCCCAATCGGCGCAGGTTGACCTCTACTGTCTGACGCTGTTCCTCTCGGCTTTTGATCAGCTCGTGCGACATATTCAATGCGGCCATAACAGCGATCCGCTCAAGGCCGATGATTTTGCCTGAGTGACGTATATCGAGCATTTTCTGGTTCAGGTAGTCGGCAGAGGCCAGTAACTCCGCTTCGGCTCCGTCCGGGCAGCTGATGGTATATTCCTTGTCGAGCAACTTGACGGTGACAGTGCGTGCGTCTGCGCTCATGAGTTCTGCTCCAGTGCCTTGAGTCGCTGTATCATGCCTTCAACCTTGCTGCGGGTCTGGTCATTCAGCTGGATCAATTGAGCACGTTCTTCGCGCAGACGGGTGTCCTGTTCGCGCAGCGTGCTGTTTTCAAGCTCAAGCTGTTCTACCCGCGCAAGAAGCAGGTCAATCTTGTGTTCCAGTGCGTTGAAATAATGTTCGGTCATGCCAGGCCCCATGCAGTATGCGCTGACTATAAACAGCCGTTGCGACAGGGTCAATCTGACACGCATGGCCCTGTATAGGGCTAAATGCTAGCATAGAGATCAATGCAGTGCCGGCCCTCTCCGGATACCCTCTGTAAAAACATGACCCGAACCGGATAGATCAATATGACAGATGAACAGGCCCCCGTAATCGAGCTGCCGGATTTTGACACTTTGGCTGACCTGCTGGTGGAAGAGGGATTGCTGACCCTTTCCCCCGCTGAGCTGCACGGACTGCTGTGCGGCCAGGTAGCGGCCGGTGCCCGGTTTGATCCGGTCACCCTGTTTGCCCGTATCGGCGAGCTGCTGGATCTGGAGCCGTTCAGCCGAGAGCTGACGCGTACTGGCATCATGCAGCTGTATCTGGCCACGCTGCAGCAGCTGCAGGCCCCGGACTTCAGCTTTGAACTGGTCCTGCCGGATGATGACCAGCCACTGGCGGGGCGTGCAGATGCGTTGGGTTTGTGGTGCAGCGGTTTTCTCAGCGGTTTCGGCCTGCAGGAACGCAAGGGTAGCCAGGGGTTGTCGATCGAAGGCCAGGAAACCCTGCGAGACCTGGCTCAGATCGTTCAGATCACAACGGCTGCCGATGCCGAAGCGGAAGAAGACGAAAATGACCTGATGGAAGTGCAGGAATACGTACGCATGGCGGCATTACTGGTGTTCAGTGAATGCAATGAGCCGGATGGGCAGCCGAGCGATGCTGCAGCCGAAACAGCGCCTGTTCTGCACTGACCGGAGGAAAGCCAGCATGAAAATTGCTCAATCTGAATTTGCCCGTCGCCGCCAAAGATTGCTGGAAAAATTGCCAGCCGGCAGTGTGGCGCTGGTCTGTGCAGCCCATCTGAAAACGCGCAACCGCGATGCCGAGTACAGTTTTCGCCAGGACAGCGATTTTTATTACCTGACCGGTTTTAATGAGCCGGACGCCTTGTTGCTCCTGATTCCCGGTCGAGCCGAGGGTGAGTTTGTACTTTTCTGTCCGCCGCGCGACCCGCAGATGGAGATCTGGACCGGCTACCGCGCCGGCCCCGAGGGCTGTGTACGTGATTTTGGCGCGGACCAGGCGTTCTCGCTGACAGAGCTTGAGCAGACAATGCCGAGCCTGTTGGATGGTGCCAGCCGGCTCTACTATGCACTGGGCAGCGATGAAGCCCTGGATGGTCGGGTACGCGGCTGGCTCAACGAGATTCGCGGCCGAGCCCGTCAGGGTGCGCAGGCGCCGGAAGAGCTGGTGCTGTTGGATAATTTGCTGCATGAGCTGCGTCTGTTCAAGTCTGAAGCCGAGCAGGAGGTGATGCGTCGTGCCGCCGAAATCTCGGCTGAAGCGCATTGCCGCGCCATGCGCGCAGCAAACCCCGGGATGCATGAGTACCAGCTGGAGGCCGAGATTACCGGCTACTGCATGCAGCAGGGCGCCCGCTTTCAAGCCTACTCACCGATTGTGGGCGCCGGCGCCAACGCCTGCATTCTGCACTACATCGAAAACAGCGCTCCGATGCAGGATGGTGATCTGGTGCTGATCGATGCCGGTTGTGAGCTGGACAACTATGCCAGCGATATTACCCGTACCTTTCCGGTCAATGGCCGCTTCAGTGACGAACAAAAGGCGCTGTATCAGCTGGTACTGGATACCCAGGAAGCCTGCATCGCGGCGATGAAGCCTGGTGTCCCCTGGAACAAGATTCACGATCTGTCGGTTGAGTGTCTGACCGATGGGCTGATTAAGCTGGGTCTGCTTGTGGGCGAGCGTGATGCGTTGATTGAGGAAGGTGCCTATCGTCGTTTCTACATGCATCGCATCGGTCACTGGCTGGGGATGGATGTGCATGATGTGGGCCAGTACAAATTGAAGAGCGAGTGGCGACCGCTTGAGCCGGGTATGGTGATGACCGTGGAGCCGGGGCTGTATATCGCACCGGATGATGACAGTGTTGAGCCTCGCTGGCGCGGCATCGGTATCCGTATAGAAGATGATGTGCTGGTCACGCCTGCGGGCTGCGAGGTGCTCACTTCGGCCGTACCCAAAACCGTTGCCGCCATCGAAGAGCTGATGGCTCGCCGCTGACTCAGTGAGGAACGCGCATGCAGCAGTATGATCTGGTCATAATTGGTGGCGGCATGGTCGGGGCGAGTCTGGCCTGCGCCCTGCTGCCGACGGCAAAAGCGCTCAATTTGCGGATGGCACTGGTCGAAGCCCAGCCTTTGCCGGGTGCGGATGAGCCGATTTTCACCCCCAGTTACGACAATCGCTCAACGGCGCTGGCTCAGGGTGTGCGCACCCTGTATGAGCGTATGGGGCTTTGGCAGGCGCTGCAGGCTCATCTGACGCCGATCAATACCATACACGTGTCCGAGCGCGGGCGTTTCGGCACCACCCGGCTACAGGCCGAGGATGAGGCCGTCCCGGCGCTGGGCTATGTGGTGGAAAACCATTGGCTGGGTCAGGTGTTGAATAGCCAGCTACAGTGCAATGTCGGTCCGTGGCTGACTCTGATGGCGCCGGTCGAGGTGACTGCGCTGGAGCAGCGTGCCGGCGGCAACAGGCTGCAGCTGCAGGTCAACGGCGAGCAGCAGAGACTGCAGGCTGACCTGGTGGTCATGGCTGACGGTGGTCGCTCGTCCCTGCGCGAACAGCTGGGAATTGGCTACAGCGTACAGTCCTATGATCAGCATGCACTGGTTGCCAATGTGTCACTGGATCGGCCGCACCGCAACATAGCCTATGAGCGCTTCACTCAGGATGGCCCGCTGGCGCTGCTGCCCGGCGAATCGATCAACGGCCACAACCGTTGCGGTCTGGTCTGGACTCTGGGTGATGACGAGCTGGACAGGGTTCTGGCGCTGGATGACGCGGCGTTTCTGGCGCGCCTGCAGGAGCGCTTCGGTTACCGTGCCGGCCGTTTTACCGCGGTGGGTGAGCGCTATCATTACCCGCTGAAGCTGTCGCTGGCAGAAGAGCAGGTGCGTGCCGGGCTGGTGGTGCTGGGTAACGCCGCGCACGCCCTGCATCCGATCGCCGGACAGGGCTACAATCTTGCCCTGCGCGGCGCCGTTGCGCTGGCAGACTTGATCATCGCGCGCAAGCGTGCCGACCTTGCGCTGGGTGACCTGACTGCGCTGCAGGAGTTTGTTGAGCAGCGGCGTCAGGATCAGTTTCGTACCATTCAGTTCAGTGATCGAACCATGAAACTGTTTACCAGCCACAATCCACTGCTGCGGGCCCTGCGTGGCAGCGGGCTGCAGCTGCTTGAAAGTTGTCCTCCTGCCAAAACCCTGTTTGCCCGTGCCGCCATGGGGCTTGACCAGCCCGCCGCACGGCTTCGCTGACCCTCTTTCCTGTCGGAGCTGAACATGACCTCATCCTCTATGACCGATATTGTGATCAGTGGCGCCGGCATGGTGGGCGCCGCACTGGCCTGTGCGCTGGCACCTTCAGGTGTCAGGATTCAGCTGCTTGAGCAGCGTCCCGGATCGTTGCAGCAGTGGTTGGCAGAAGCCGACGCTGCCATGACTCCGGGCAGGCATGACGCCCGCGTCAGTGCTCTCAATCTGGCATCTGTTCAACTGCTGACCTCTTTGTCCGCCTGGAGCGGTGTGCAGGCAAGGCGTGCCGCAGCCTATACCGATATGGAGGTTTGGGATGGCGAGGGCAGTGGCCGTATCCATTTCAGTGCCGATGCCCTGCATGAAAACTGCCTGGGCTATATTGTTGAGAACAGTGTGATATTGGCGGCGCTGCATGAGCAGCTCAATCGGTTTGATAATGTGGAATTGATCAGCGATGTATCCCTGAGGCAGTTGTCGGCTCCTGATACCGATGGTCACCGCGAGCTGGTGTTGAGTAATGGTCGTCGCATTGAGACTCGGTTGCTGGTAGGGGCTGATGGAGCGGAATCCCTGACGCGACAGTTGTCAGGCATTGGTGCCACTGAGTGGGACTATGGTCATCACGCCATTGTCACCACTGTTCACACCGAACAGTCACACGCGGATACCTGCTGGCAGCGCTTTACCGAAGATGGCCCGCTGGCACTGCTGCCGCTGGCCGCGAAGAATGATCGTACCCTGTCAATTGTCTGGTCGACTTCACCCGAGCATGCTGCCAGCTTGATGGCGTTGGATGAAGCTGACTTCTGCACCGCCCTTGGGCGCGCTTTTGAGCACCGTCTGGGGCGCATCGAGGGCTGTGACGAACGCCGCTCGATTGTGCTGCGCCAGCGCCACGCACACCGCTATGCCGAGACGGGACTTGCACTGGTGGGTGATGCCGCCCATACCATCCACCCCTTGGCCGGGCAGGGCGTAAATCTCGGTTTTATGGATGCCGCCGCGTTGGCTGAAGTGCTGCTGGCAGCCAAGGCGCGAGGTGAAAGCTGGACCGATGAAGCAGTGTTGCGCCGCTTCCAGCGTCAGCGTCGTAGCGCCAATCTGACCATGGCTGCTGCCATGGAAGGGTTTCGTCGCCTGTTTGCACCCCGGCCGCCGGTTGTGCGTCTGTTACGCAGCTGTGGCATGAATCTAACCGACCGGTTGGAGCCGCTTAAGCAACACTTGGTGCTGCAGGCGATGGGGCTTTCGGGTGAGCGACCGGCGCTGGCGCGGCGTCCAACTATTTGACGGGCGGTTAAAGATTGAACTGCGGCGTAAATGCCGATACATTGTCTTCCCTTTTTTTGTGTTAACCGGTTGCGACGTGGCTGTTGAAGCTGCAAATTCCGAACACTGCTGCAGATGAGTTTGCCGATGGGACATAAGACCGCACTCTACGAACAACATCATGCGCTGGGCGCCAAGCTGGTTGATTTCAGTGGTTGGGACATGCCACTGCATTACGGATCCCAGGTTGAAGAACATCATAAGGTACGTCAGAGCGCAGGCATGTTCGATGTGTCCCACATGACAGTGGTGGATGTGTCCGGAGCTCAGGCACGCAGTTACCTGCGCCACCTGCTGGCGAACGATGTGGCACTGTTGCGGCAGAAGGGCAAGGCGCTTTACAGCGGCATGTTGAACGAAAAGGGCGGCGTGATCGATGATCTGATCGTCTATTTGATGACCGAACCGGATTCATCCGGTGAATGGTATCGGGTAGTGGTCAACTGTGGTACCCGTGACAAGGATCTGCTCTGGATGGCTGATCAGGCCGTGCGCTTTGACGTTACGCTGACCGAGCAGCCCGACCTGGCCATGATTGCTGTACAGGGCCCGAAAGCGCGTCAGCGTGTGGAACAGGTGGTAAGCGAGTCTCGTGCCCGCCTGATTTCCGAGCTGAAGCCCTTTGTGGGCCAGGAATCGGAAGGCTGGTTTATTGCGCGTACCGGCTATACTGGTGAGGACGGTCTGGAAATCATGCTGCCCGAAGAAGAGGCGGCGGACTTCTGGCAGCACTTGCTGGACGCGGGTGTCGCTCCTTGTGGTCTGGGCGCTCGTGATACCCTGCGACTGGAAGCGGGCATGAACCTGTACGGCTCCGATATGGATGAAAGTGTATCACCACTGGCCGCTGGTATGGGCTGGACCATCGCTTGGAATCCATCAGAACGTGACTTTGTCGGTCGAGCAGCGCTGGAAGCACAGAAGGCTGCCGGGGTTGCCGAACGCCAGGTAGGCCTGGTCCTGACTGAACGTGGGGTGCTGCGCTCCCACCAGAAAGTGGTGGTCGATGGGCTGGGTGAAGGTGAAATTACCAGCGGCAGTTTCTCACCGACCCTGGGACACTCCATTGCGCTGGCGCGGGTGCCGGCAGGTATCGGCAGTGACGCCGAAGTCGAAATGCGTGGCAAGCGTGTGCGCGTGCAGGTGGTGAAACCGCCGTTCGTACGCCATGGTGAAAAAGTTTTTTCCTGAATCCTGAACAAGACCGATAGGAAGCCCAGATGAGCAACATCCCCAATGAACTGAAATATGTCGCCAGCCACGAGTGGATCCGCGAAGAGGGTGAAGGTGTCGTGACCATCGGTATTACCGAGCACGCTCAGGACCTGCTGGGTGATGTGGTGTTTGTCGAATTGCCGGATGTGGGTGATGAAGTTTCAGCCGGGGATGATGCCGGTGTGGTGGAATCCGTCAAGGCCGCTTCCGATGTCTATGCTCCTCTCAGTGGTGAGGTCGTGGAAATCAATGAAGCACTTGAAGATTCTCCAGAACTGGTCAACTCTGATCCCTATGGTGATGGCTGGTTCTTCAAACTCAAGCTGACGGACCCGGCAGAGCTCGATGATCTGCTGGATGCCGACGGATACGCAGCGCACTGCGAGTCCGAAAGCTGAACCCGGCCGTTGGGCCTGCATAATTCCACTGTCCCGGCTCAGGCCGGGACAGTCATTTCAGAGCATGTGAATACGATGAATCTCAGACCCCTCCAGCTTCAGAACAATGCAGACCGCCGCCTTAGGGCTGGCCATCTCTGGATCTACAGCAACGAAGTGGACAACCAGGCCACACCGCTGAAGGCTTTCGAGCCCGGTGAGCAGGTGGTGGTACAGGATGCCCGTGGCAAAGCGCTGGGTATTGCCTCGGTAAACCCCAATACACTGATCTGTGGCCGAATGCTGAGCCGGGATCTGCGTTATCCGCTGGATCGCTCGCTGCTGGTACATCGCTTCAAGGTGGCCCAGTCACTGCGTGAAATGTGCTTTGATCAGCCCTGCTACCGGTTGATCTTTGGCGATGCCGATCTTTTGCCCGGGCTGGTGGTGGACCGTTTCTACGACATCTTTGTGGTGCAGATTTCCAGTGCCGGCATGGAACAGCTGCAGCAGGAGATCGTGGATGCGCTTAACAAAGTGTTCCAGCCGCAGGCGATTGTGTTCCGCAATGACGGCAAGATGCGTGCAACCGAAGGCTTGGAGACCTATGTCGAAGTGGTGCAGGGCGAAGTGCCGGAGCTTGCCCCGCTGATGGAAAACGGGGTGAACCTGCTGGCGCCGATTCTGACTGGACAGAAGACTGGCTGGTTTTATGACCACCGTGAGAACCGGGCGCGCATGCAGACGCTGGTCAAGGGCAAGCGGGTGCTGGATCTGTTCAGTTACGTTGGCGGCTGGGGGGCGCAGGCACTGGCCGCCGGCGCCTCCGAAGTAGTGTGTGTGGATGCTTCGGTGACGGCGCTGGAAGTGGCAGCCGAAAATGCGCGCATCAATGAGGGTGAAACCCGCTTCAGGGGCCTGCAGGGCGATGCCTTTGACCTGTGCAAGGCACTGGTCGCCGACAAGGAGCGCTTTGATGTAGTGATTGTGGACCCGCCGGCCTTTATCGCCCGGCGCAAGGATATCCGCAACGGCGAGCGTGCCTATGCCCGTATCAATAATCTGGCCATGCGGCTGCTGGAAAAGGACGGCACACTGATATCCGCGTCCTGTTCCATGCATCTGGAAAAGAGCCGTCTGGTAGATATTCTGCGCGCGAACAGCCGCGAGCTGGATCGTAACGGCCAGATCTTCGCGCAGGGCAGCCAGGGCTCGGATCACCCGATCCATCCGGCCATTCCCGAAACCGAATACCTGAAAGCCTACTTTATGCGCGTGCTGCCTTCAGGTTAAACAGGTCTAAAGTCAGAGGAGAGCGCAATGCAGTATCAAATGCTGGGACAGTCCGAGCTGAATGTCAGCCGTATCGCACTGGGGACCATGACCTTCGGGCGTCAGAACAGTGAGGCAGAAGCGTTCGAACAGCTCGATTATGCCTTGGCTCAGGGCGTGAACCTGATCGATGCCGCCGAGATGTATCCGGTGCCCACCGCTGCAGAGTTTCAGGGGCGTACGGAGCAGTATATCGGCAATTGGATGCGACAACGCGGTTGTCGGGATCAGGTCGTACTGGCCACCAAGGCAGCCGGTCCTGACGAGATGGTTAGCTATTTGCGTCCTGATCTGCACCATGACGAGGCCAATCTGCGTGCGGCAATCGAAGGCAGCCTTACCCGTTTGCAAACGGATTATATCGACCTGTATCAGCTGCACTGGCCCGATCGCAAGACCAACTTCTTTGGCCAGCTGGGCTATCAGCATGACCCTTCAGCCGATGGCACGCCATTGGCTGAAACATTGCGTGTACTGGGGGACCTGGTAAGCGAGGGCAAGGTCCGCTACATCGGTCTGTCCAACGAAACCCCCTGGGGTACCATGAAGTGCCTTCAGCTGGCCGAGCAGCTGGGTCTGCCTCGGATCATCTCGGTACAGAATCCCTACAGCCTGCTCAATCGCACGACCGAGGTAGGGCTTGCCGAGGTGCTGCTGCGTGAAAAGGTGGGTCTGTTGGCCTACTCACCGCTGGGATTTGGCGTGCTCAGCGGCAAATACGCAGGAGGGGCTCGCCCTGAGGGATCGCGTCTGGCGCTGTTTCCCGAGTACAAGCGCTATATTACCGAGCAGGGACTTGCGGCCACTGATGCTTATTTGGCGCTGGCGGCCGAGCAGGGCATGGACCCGGCACAAATGGCGCTGGCCTATGTGAACAGCAGGCCTTTCCTGGGCAGTAATATCATTGGCGCGACTCGCATGACCCAGCTGCGCAGTAACCTCGCGTCCCTGCAGCTGACCCTGACTTCCGACCTGTTGGCAGAGATTGAAGCGATCCATCAACGCTACCCCAACCCCTGTCCCTGACTATAATCAAGACAGAAGCAGGCAACGATCTGAGATAATAGCTGCAAAAGACGACCGGTGACCCAAGGAGAGTCAATATGATTCATCAGCAACGCGTAGAGGATTTGATGCAGCCTGTACCCCATCCGCTGCACGTGGAGATGACGCTGGCCGAGGCGGTGGATCTGATACTGCAGTCTGGCCAGAGCGGTTTGCCCGTGGTTGATGATGAGCATCGGGTGTGTGGCTTTGTGTCCGAGCATGATTGTGTCGGTTATCTAATCAGTGGCAGTTACCACTGTGATAGCCGGATTCAGGTGCGCGATATCATGTTCAGCGAGCCGCTGTGTGCCAGCCCCGGAGAGAACATTATTGATCAGGTGCAGAAAATGGGCGGTGATAAACCCAAAACCTGGCCGGTCGTGGGCAAGGACGGTCGGCTGGCGGGGGTGATTAGCCGTCGTTCCATCATGCGTGCGCTTAATGCCAGCATGAAAGCCTGCCGCACGCGCCTCTGATGGGGAATGGCCGCGCCGAAACAGAGTCACCCCGGCGCAGCCATCGATATCACTCCATCAACTGCAGGATCGGCCAGCCACGTGCCTCTGCCGTTGTGCGCAGGCGTTCATCCGGGTTGGTAGCTACCGGGTTGTCCACTACTTCCAGCAGTGGCAGGTCGTTATTGGAGTCGCTGTAGAACCAGCTGTCTTTCAGGCTGTGGCCGGTCTGTTTCAGCCACTGCTGGAGGCGTGTCACCTTGCCACCCTGGAAGCACGGCGTACCGGCGACCTTACCGGTGAAACGGCCGTTGATCATCTCTGGATCGGTGGCCAGCAGATCATCGACACCCAGCCGTTGGGCAATGGGTGCCGTTACGAAGCGGTTGGTTGCAGTGATGATCAGCAGAAAGTCGCCCTGTTCTCGGTGCTGTTGCAGCAATGCTTCCGCTTTGGGCAGGATGATCGGCTCGATGCACTCATGCATGAATTCTGCGTGCCATCTGTCCAGTTGTTCCGGTGAGTGCTGGGCCAGTGGATTCAGCGCAAAATTCAGAAACTGGTGGATATCCATCTCGCCGCGCAGGTACTCTTCATAGAAGCGGTCATTGGCAGCGCGGTATTCCGTTTCGTCTACCACGCCCTTGCGGCACAAAAATTCGCCCCAGGCATGGTCGCTGTCGCCGCCGATCAGGGTATGGTCCAGATCAAAAATCGCCAGGCTCACGGCTAACTCCCTCAGTGTCGGTTGCCGGCGGAGCCGGCTGAAAATAAAGCGCAAGCATAGACGGGCCTGGAGGTACGTGCAATTGCCGAGAAGCGGTGGCTATTTGCCAAATCACGGATCTGTGGAACAATAAAACTAAAACGTATATTGATCGGGATCAGAATTGTGATTGATACAGATGGATTCAGGCCCAATGTCGGAATCATTCTGGTTAATTCGCAGGGTCAGGTTCTTTGGGCAAGACGCATCGGGCAGAACGCCTGGCAGTTCCCGCAGGGGGGCATACAGTCGAACGAAACGCCGGAGCAGGCAATGTATCGTGAACTGAGCGAAGAGATCGGTTTGTCGCCCCATGATGTTGAAATCATGGCGGTGACGAGAGGCTGGCTGCGCTACCGTTTGCCCAAACGCATGATCAGGCGCCACTCACACCCTGTGTGTGTAGGCCAGAAGCAGAAATGGTTCCTGTTGCGGATGCTCAGTGAAGACAGTGCCGTGCGGATCGACCATACCGACTCTCCCGAGTTTGATGGCTGGGAGTGGGTCAGTTATTGGTACCCTCTGGGGCAGGTGGTGTCCTTCAAGCGCGAGGTGTATCGGAAAGCGATGAAGGAGTTGTCACCGCGGTTGGCACGTTTATAGGCCGTGGTCTGATGCAGAGATAGGAGCGCTCCATGAGCATGTTGAGTGTACTGCGCAAAATCGTACAGGAAGTCAGTACTGCCCCGGACCTGGAGTCTGTGCTGGACCTGATTGTGCGCCGTATTCAGCGTGCCATGCGGACGGAGGTGTGCTCTATTTTTTTGCTGGACTCAGTGCAGCAGCGCTATGTACTGCGAGCAACCCAGGGGCTGAATCAGGAAGCGGTCGGCAAGGTCAGCCTGTCCATGACAGAGGGTATCGTGGGGCTTGTGGGACAGCGAGCCGAGCCGATCAACCTGGAAGATGCCTTCAGTCACCCGGCGTTTCACTACCTCCAGTCAACCGGAGAAGAGCGCTTTCATGCCTTCCTGGGGGTGCCGATCATCCATCACCGCAGTGTACTGGGGGTACTGGTCGTACAGCAGCATGATCTGCGCCGCTTTGATGAAAGTGAAGAGGCTTTTCTGGTAACGGTGTCGGCCCAGTTGGCGGGGGTTATCGCCCATGCAGAGGCGACCGGTTCAATCAACTCGGAGCAGCACCCCCAGGCCGAGGCGAAGGCGGTGCATGATCGTCGCTTCGATGGTGTGGCTGCCGCGTCGGGAGTGGCGATTGGAACTGTGGTCGTGGCAACCATCGACGCCGAGCTGGAAACCGTTCCAGACAAGACTCCACACGATGTCGAGCAGGAGCTGCACAGTCTGGAGATGGCGATGGAAGCGGTACGGGATGATATCCGCACCGCGGGACGCAGTCTGGCACAGCGGCTGAAGTCCGAAGAACAGGCGCTGTTTGACGTTTACCTGCGGATGCTGGATGACCCGGCGCTCAAGACTGAAATTGAGGCGCACATTCGTGCCGGCAACTGGGTTCAGGGCGCGCTGCGCGAAGTTATCCTTGGCCATGTGAAGCAGTTCAACGCCATGGAAGACGCCTACCTGCGTGAGCGGGCTACCGATGTGCGCGACCTTGGCCGGCGCATTCTCAGCTATCTGCAGGAAAGTGCTGGCCCGATGGAGGTGGATTATCCCGATGACAGTATCCTGATCGCAGATGAACTGTCGCCGGCGATGCTGGGCATGGTGCCGGAGAACAAGCTGGTCGGACTGGTATCGGTGACCGGCTCGGGCAATTCCCATGCAGCGATCATGGCACGCTCAATCGGCATACCCACCGTGATGGGGGTGGTCGACCTGCCCTTTACCCGCCTTGAAGGGCGCAAGGTGATAGTGGACGGTTACTCCGGTCGCATCTATGTGAACCCTTCGGAGCAGTTGCTGGAAGCCTTCCGTGAAGTGATGCGTGAAGAGCGGCTGGTGGCAGCCGGGCTGGAAGGTCTCCGGGACCTGCCGGCTGAAACAACGGACGGTTATCGCATGCCGCTGTGGGTCAACACCGGGCTGGTGGCGGATGTGACCCGCTCACTGGAGCGTGGTGCCGAAGGGATCGGTCTGTATCGTACTGAAATTCCCTTCATGATCCGTGATTTCTTCCCCAGCGAACAGGAGCAGCTGCAGAGTTATCGCAGTCAGATGGAAGCGTTTGCACCACGGCCCGTGACCATGCGAACACTGGATATCGGCGGCGACAAGGCGCTGCCCTACTTCCCGATCGAGGAAGACAATCCCTTCCTGGGCTGGCGCGGTATCCGAGTAACCCTGGACCACCCCGAAATATTTCTGGTACAGGTGCGGGCCATGTTGCGCGCCTCCGAGGGGCTCAACAATCTGCGCATCATGCTGCCGATGGTGACCAGTGTGCACGAAGTCGAAGAGGCGATGCGCCAGATCGACCGTGCGTTGGCCGAGCTGCAGGATGAAGGTTACGCGGTTGAGCGCCCGATGGTCGGCGTGATGGTAGAGGTTCCGGCCGCGGTGTACCAGGTGCGCCGCTTTGCACGCATAGTCGATTTCATCTCAGTGGGGTCCAACGATTTGACCCAGTACCTGCTGGCGGTGGACCGCAACAACCCGCGCGTGGCCGGCTTGTATGCACCCTATCATCCCGCTGTATTGCGCGCGTTGCAGTACATTGCCCGTGAAACCCGCAAGGAGGGCAAGCCGGTTTCCATTTGTGGCGAGATGGCAGCTGACCCCGGCGGAGCTCTGCTGTTGATGGCGATGGGGTATGAAGTGCTGTCAATGAACTCCAACAACCTTCCACGGGTCAAGTCCGCCATTCGTGGTGTAAGCCTGGCCAGAGCGCAGTCACTGCTCAGCCAAGTGCTGCGCATGGATGATGCCGAAGAGATCCACCGGTATTTGCGTCGTACCCTCAAGCATCTCGGCCTGGGGCAGCTGACCCGGCCACGCCTTCCCAATCAACAGGAACCAGCAGAGGACGATCCAGACTGTAGCGGCGCAGACTGAGTGCGCGGCCATCCCGGTCGTATCCCTCCTCCAAAAACAGCATGCGGCCGCTGCGGTGCTGCAGCAAAAGAGTGCTGGCGCGGGTACCATAATCCGGCGAACGGATGAAGCAGGATGACAGCAGCCGTTCCCGTTCCAGCCGGATACCGGTATCCGGCAGTGCCTCATCACTGGGGCGATGCTCATCGTGCAGCAATCGCAGTAGCTGGGTTTCGCTCAGCTCACGGTTATCCATGGCGCGTGCCAGGGTTGCCCTGGCACGCAGTGCCTTTGGCCAGGGTGTATCCAACAGCGCGTTGCTTAATGCATGGATGCCGGGCATGACCGGCTGACACAGACCGTTGACGTTGCTGTAATGCCAAAGTCCCTTGCCATCGGCCAGCAGCAGGTTGAAGCCGGCACGTGCGGCTGTAAGGCTTTGGCAGAAATCCTGTGCCGATTGCTGAGAGAGAATGAACTCTGTAACCAGCGTCCCGCGGCTGGGGGCTTCCTCGGGTGGCTGGCGCCGTGCATCGCGGTGATTGGTAACCAGTGCAAAGCGATTGTTGTTCCCCAGTGCCATCCAGCTGCCGCCTGCCTGCAGATCCCGACCGCCCAAAATGGGCAGGTCTGGCCAGGGGGCGACGGGTGCGGTGGGGCGCGCATGAAATTCATCACGGTTGGCAACCAGCAGCAGCGGCCATTCCGGATCGGCATTAACGGCAATAGTGAGCAGACACACATCCCCTCCGGTTTCATCTGTGGGCAACAGTCACTAATATAATCGACTTTTTCGTACCAGGATTGAAACCATGTTAACAACTTTGGCGCTGTATCTGTTGCTGGGTGCGCTGGCTGGTGTCGTTGCCGGCCTGTTTGGAATCGGTGGCGGTCTGCTGATCGTGCCGGTGCTGATCGTTACCTTTGAGCTGCAGGGAATATCCGCTGCTGTACTGACCCATATGGCGGTGGCAACCTCGCTGGCAACCATCGTAGTCACGTCGATCAGCTCTGTTCGGGCGCATCACGGGCGTCGGGCGGTGCGCTGGGAACTGTTCCGGCCGCTGGGGGCGGGTATTCTGTTTGGCGCTCTGCTCGGCGTGAATACGGCAGTACAACTGCCCGGCCCGGTATTGCAGCTGACCATCGGCATTTTTGTGCTGTTGGTAGCCATCCAGATGGCCCTGAATCTCAAGCCTTCTACAGGTGATGCGCAGCCATCAAGACCTGAGCTTGGGGTAGCAGGAGCCGGGATCGGCTGGGCGTCTGCGATTTTCGGTATCGGTGGCGGTACCCTGACGGTGCCCTATCTGAACTGGCGTCGGATCGATATGCAGCAGGCAGTTGCGACTTCAGCGGCCTGTGGTCTTCCAATCGCACTGATGGGGGCCGGCACCAATATCTGGCTCGGCTGGGGTGAACAGCAGCTGCCAGCGTGGAGTCTGGGGTATGTTTACCTGCCGGCGTTTGCCGGTATTGTCGTGGCCAGCTATCTGACGGCGCCGATCGGTGCGCGGCTGGCACACAGTCTGCCTCAGGCGAAGCTGAAAAAGGTTTTTGCCCTGTTTTTGCTCGCGGTATCGCTGCGTTTTATTCTCGGTAATCTCTGGTGAGGCTTTATGTGGATTCATAATATCAACCCGCTGGCGCTGGAGCTGGGCCCGCTGCAAATTCACTGGTATGGACTGATGTATCTGATCGGTTTTGGCGGTGCCTGGTGGTTGGGCAATAGGCGCGCCCGTCAACCATGTTCAGGCTGGACCGAGCAGCAGGTGTCGGATCTGGTATTCTGGGGCGCGGTCGGCGTGATCGTCGGTGGGCGTGCAGGCTACGTCCTGTTCTACAATTTTGACTATTTTCTGCAGGACCCGCTCTGGCTGTTCGCCGTGTGGGAGGGGGGCATGTCTTTCCACGGGGGCTTGCTGGGCGTGCTCGCAGTGGCATGGCTGTTTGCCAGGCGACAAGGGAAAACCTTCTTCGAAATCGGGGATTTCATTGCGCCACTGGTGCCGATCGGGCTCGGTGCCGGCCGGTTGGGCAACTTTATCGGCGGGGAGGTCTGGGGACGGCCAACGGATCAGTCTTGGGGCGTCATCTTCCCCCGTGCCGGTGACATGCTGGCACGACACCCGTCACAGCTGTATCAGATGCTGTTGGAGGGTGTTGTCCTGTTTGTATTGCTGTGGTGGTTTTCATCCCGTCCTCGCCCACGCATGGCAGTGTCGGGCCTGTTTTTGATGGCGTATGGCAGTTTCCGCTTTCTGGTTGAATTTGTGCGTGAGCCGGACGGGCATCTCGGCTTTATCGCGTTTGACTGGCTGACCATGGGGCAGTTGTTGTCGCTGCCAATGCTGCTGCTGGGAGGGTTGCTGATGCTGCTGGCTTACCGCCGCAAAACATAGATCGATCTGGTCTACACAACCCAAACGCCCTAGAATGAAGTCCATTTGTTTTTGGAGCGGGGCGCATATGCAGCAGTATCTGGATCTGATGCGTGAGATCAAGGAGCAGGGCACCGACAAGGGCGATCGCACCGGTACAGGTACACGTTCCCTGTTCGGGCGCCAGATGCGGTTTGATCTGAGTGAAGGTTTTCCACTGTTGACCACTAAAAAGGTGCACCTGAAGTCGGTGATCTACGAGTTGCTCTGGTTTCTCTCAGGCAGCACCGACAACACCTGGCTGCAGCAGCGCGGGGTTAGTATCTGGAATGAATGGGCGCTGGAAAACGGTGAGCTGGGGCCGGTCTACGGCAAGCAGTGGCGTTCATGGGCCTGTCCGGATGGGTCCAGTATCGACCAGATCGCCACTGTTGTTGAACAGATCAAGCGCACCCCCAACTCACGCCGCCTGATCGTCAGTGGCTGGAACCCGGCGGATCTGCCGGATGAGTCGCTCAGCCCGCAAGAGAATGCCCGGCACGGCAAGGCAGCTCTCCCTCCCTGCCATACTCTGTTCCAGTTTTATGTGGCAAACGGTCGGCTGAGTTGCCAGCTGTATCAGCGCAGTGCCGATTTCTTTCTGGGGGTGCCATTCAATATAGCCTCCTATGCGCTACTGACCCACATGATCGCACAGCAATGTGATCTTGAGGTGGGGGAGTTCGTACATACCTTTGGCGATCTGCACCTGTATGCAAATCATCTGAGTGATCCGGCCATTGTGGACGAACAGTTGTCGCGTACGCCCAAGCGCTTGCCTCAGCTGCAGATAAAGCGCCGACCGGCGGATATCTTCAGCTATGAATACGATGATTTCGAGGTGATCGGCTATGCGCCTGATCCTGCCATTCGAGCCCCTATCGCTGTCTGAATCCGAGGAGATCTCATGCGTCTGGCGATGATTGCTGCCCAGTCTCAAAACCGAGTAATTGGTAATAACAATAAGCTGCCCTGGTATCTGCCGGAGGATCTGAAGTACTTCAAGCGGGTGACTTTGGGTAAGCCGATCATCATGGGGCGCAAAACCTTCGAGTCGATTGGTCGACCGCTGCCGGGACGCACCAATATCATCATCACGCGAAATCCGGACTGGACTCATTATGGTGCAGGGGTCCGGGTTGTCCACAGTCTGCAACAGGCGATTGAGCTGGCAGAGAGCCTGGCACTCGTCAATGGCTTTGAGGAGTCGCTGGTCATTGGTGGTGCCGAGATATATGCACTTGCCCTGCCGCAGGCTGATCGCCTTTATTTGACTCAGGTTCATGCCGAGGTGCAGGGTGATGCGCATTTTCCGCCGCTCGACCCCGCGCAGTGGCGAGAGATGGCACGGGAAGACTTCAGTGCCATTGAACCCAATCCTTATGATTACAGTTTTATCGTGCTGGATCGTGCTGGAGGCAAGACTGCATGATGCTGGATAACCTGTTGCGGGTTCTGGCTGACGGTGCATTCCATTCCGGCAGTGAACTTGGTCGTACCTTGGGCATCAGTCGCAGTGCTGTCTGGAAGCACATGCAGCGACTGCAGGAGCTGGGTGTTGAGGTGTATAGCGTGAAGGGACGGGGATATCGTATTCCCGGAGGCCTGGATCTGCTGGATGAAGCTGACCTGCAGCAGCAGCTGCCGCAATCTGTGCGAGACCGGCTTGGGCAGTTGGTGCTGACGGTGGAAACGGATTCAACCAATACGCGTGCACTGGATGCCATGCAGGCGGGGCTCACGGCTGGGCTGTTCGCTTCCGAGTATCAGCACTCGGGACGGGGGCGGCGTGGGCGGCAATGGGTCAGCCCGCTGGGCTCAAGTCTTTGTTTCTCTCTGGCCTGGCGCTTTAACAGTGGTGCTGCCGCCCTTGAGGGGCTCAGTCTTGCTGTCGGGTTGGCACTGCAGCAGGCGTTGACACAGGAGGGGCTAGTGAATATCGGTCTCAAGTGGCCCAATGATCTGCTGGTGAATGATGCCAAGTTGGGTGGAATTCTGATTGAACTCAGTGGCGATGCGGCGGGTGAATGTCAGGTGGCTATTGGTATAGGTCTCAATGTCCAATTGCCTGAAGCAATGGTTGAGCAGCTGGATCAACCCTGTGTGGACCTGACTCAGCTGGGATATTCCGGTTCAAAAACACAGCTGCTTGCGACTGTGGTGAGTGAGCTGATCCACATGCTGGAGCGCTTTGAAACCAGTGGCTTTGCGCCACTGCGTTCCGCCTGGGAGGAGGCCAACGCCTTTCGTGGGCGCGAGGTGGCGCTGACCTCAGGGCCACGCCGGTATGAAGGGGTCTGTTTGGGGGTGACTGATCAAGGTGGGTTGCGGCTGCAAACGAGTACCGGACAGGAAGTGTTCCACGGTGGCGAAATGAGCGTGCGACTGCAATGATACTTGAGGTCGATGCGGGTAATACGTTCATCAAATGGCGCTACAGGCAGGGGAATGGCGCTGCAGCGGCAAGCGGGCGCTGGCTGACGCGCGACTTCAGTGCTGCGAGTCTGGCTGACTGCCCTGAGGTGCCGCAACAGGTGCTGGCAGGCTCGGTTGCCGGTGTCGCTTTCGAGCAGGCGTTGTCTGCATCAGTTGCAGCGGTTTGGGGTGTGCCGGTGCGATTTGCGCGAACGGCTACAGCGGCTGCCGGTGTGCGTAACAGTTATGCTGATCCGGCCAGAATGGGGGTTGATCGCTGGTTGGTGATGTTGGCAGCCTGGCAGCGTTGCGGGCAGGCCTGCTGCATCATTGATTGTGGCAGTGCAATTACAATCGATCTGCTCGGTGCCGAAGGTGAACATCTCGGCGGCTATATACTACCGGGCCTGCGCTTGATGCGTCAGGTGTTGACCGGCTCTACGGCCGGCATACTGGTCGATCGTGACATCGAGGTGTTCAGTCTTGAACCGGGTTGTGATACCAGCAGTGCTGTGGCTCATGGAACAAATCTGATGTTCAGCTCGCTGGCACAAATGCTGCCGCGTTGGCTGGAACAGCAGCAGACAGGTGCGCCCTTGCTGGTGACCGGGGGTGATGGTGCTCTGTTTTGCGAACTTATGGGTATGGGAGAACTTGTGCCTGATCTGGTCCTTGATGGACTGCGTTGGGCGCTGGAGTAAGGCATGCTGCGTTGGTTGTTGCTGATTCTGCTGTTATGCAATGCGCTGCTTTTTTTGTGGTACGCGCAGCGTGAGCAGACGGCAACTGCCAGCAGTGCCTTCAGTCAGGATCAGGTAACCCGGTTGCGGCTGTTGCATGAGTTGTCCGGAGGGGAGGTTGTACGCCCGCTTCAGCTCGAATGTTATCAGGTGGGCGTTTTTGCAACGGAGAATGAAGCTGGGCAGGCCGCCCAACTGCTGGCGCCGATCGCAATGGCCGTTGCACAGTTCCCCGCTCCGGAAGAGGTGGCGGGTTATCAGCTGGCGGTTGAGATTCCATCACAGGCTCAGGCGCAACGTGAGTTGCTTGACCGGCTGGCGATTGCGGGGTGGGTACCGCAAACCCGTCAGGGGCGCTTCCTGCTGGGGCCGTTCACCGGTGATCGTGCCCGTGCAGAAGCAGCGGTTGAGCAGCGTGCGCTGAAGGAAGGCTTGGGACTTAACAGTGAATTGCAGCCGGTCATGCAGCCAGGTACGGGTGTTCTGCTTGAAGTTGAGGTGTCAGCGGGAACGGAAATTGGCCTTGCCCCCAGGCAGTTGTTACTGCGAGGATGGCCGGGTATAAAAATTGAAAAAAAATTATGTTCTGGGCTTGCACAGTCCCAGTCGGATCAGTAAGATACGCACCACTTCGAGAGACAAGGCCGGTATAGCTCAGTTGGTAGAGCAACTGACTTGTAATCAGTAGGTCCGGGGTTCGACTCCTCGTGCCGGCACCATCTCGACGAAGTGTTTGAAAGGCTGGTGGGGTTCCCGAGTGGCCAAAGGGATCAGACTGTAAATCTGACGCGCGAGCTTCGGTGGTTCGAATCCACCTCCCACCACCATCTCCGTTCAAGCGGGTATGGTATAGTGGCTATTACCTCAGCCTTCCAAGCTGAAGAGGCGGGTTCGATTCCCGCTACCCGCTCCAACGAAGATATACCGAATATGCTCATGTAGCTCAGGGGTAGAGCACACCCTTGGTAAGGGTGAGGTCGGCGGTTCAAATCCGCCCATGAGCTCCAGTTTTGTCGCAAAGGGTAGATATAGAGATATGTCTACCCTTTGTTGTATTTGCGTCCTTGAAACGACTTGATCAGGTTGACTCGCGATGGCTAAGCAATCATTTGAACGTAACAAGCCGCACGTTAACGTAGGTACTATCGGCCACGTTGACCACGGCAAAACGACACTGACCGCTGCACTGACTCGCGTCTGTGCAGAAGTATGGGGCGGCGCAGCCGTTGCCTTCGACGGTATCGACAATGCACCGGAAGAGCGTGAGCGTGGTATCACCATCTCTACTTCACACGTAGAGTATGAATCACCGACTCGCCACTACGCGCACGTAGACTGCCCGGGACACGCTGACTACGTTAAGAACATGATCACCGGTGCTGCCCAGATGGACGGCGCGATCCTGGTATGTTCTGCTGCTGACGGCCCCATGCCGCAGACCCGTGAGCACATCCTGCTGTCACGTCAGGTAGGTGTACCTTACATCGTCGTGTTCCTGAACAAAGCGGACATGGTAGACGATGAAGAGCTGCTGGAACTGGTAGAGATGGAAGTTCGCGAACTTCTGGATCAGTACGACTTCCCGGGCGACGACACTCCGATCGTTGTTGGTTCTGCGCTGATGGCGCTGAACGGTGAAGACGACAACGGCTTCGGCACCTCTGCTGTTAAGAAGCTGGTTGAGACTCTGGACGAGTACATTCCTGAGCCTGAGCGTGCAATTGACCTGCCGTTCCTGATGCCGATCGAGGACGTATTCTCCATCTCCGGTCGTGGTACCGTAGTAACCGGTCGTATCGAGCGTGGCATCCTGAACGTGGGTGACGAAGTGGAAATCGTGGGTATCCGCGACACCACCAAGACCACCTGTACTGGTGTTGAGATGTTCCGCAAGCTGCTGGATCAGGGTCGTGCTGGTGAGAACGTTGGTGCGCTGCTGCGTGGTACCAAGCGTGACGACGTTGAGCGTGGTCAGGTACTGTGCAAGCCGGGCTCAATCAAGCCGCATACTCAGTTCGAAGGCGAAGTGTACGTGCTGAGCAAGGAAGAAGGCGGTCGTCATACTCCGTTCTTCAAGGGCTATCGTCCGCAGTTCTACTTCCGTACTACTGACATCACTGGCGCGTGTGAACTGCCGGAAGGTGTTGAAATGGTAATGCCGGGTGACAACGTTCAGATGTCCGTTACCCTGATCAATCCGATCGCGATGGAAGAAGGCCTGCGCTTCGCTATCCGTGAAGGTGGTCGTACTGTTGGCGCAGGTGTGGTAGCCAAGATTATCGAATAAAATTCGGTAATTACCTGTTGCACCTGTGTGGGGAGGTGCATATAATGTGCCTCCCTGTTACGCAACAGGCCAGTAGCTCAACTGGCAGAGCAGCGGTCTCCAAAACCGCAGGTTGGGGGTTCGAGTCCCTCCTGGCCTGCCATTCCTAATCGGGAATGGCGTCACACAAAGCGCAAGCTTTCATTTTTCCGAGGCCCTGGCGTGAACTCTAAAGTGACTTCCGAAGGATCTAAACTCGACGGCCTGAAGTGGCTAGTCGTTGTAGCATTGGTTGCAGCTGGTGTGGTAGGGAACTCCATGTTCGCTGGCGAGTCACTGCTGTACCGTGTTTTGGCGCTGTTGGCGCTGGCGGTGATTGCAGGGCTGGTTGCACTGCAGACCGCGAAAGGAAAGGCATTCTTCAGGCTGTTCAAAGAAGCCAAGAATGAGATTCGCAGGGTTGTCTGGCCGACGCGCCAGGAAACGCTGCAGACAACTGCAATTGTAGTGATTGCTGTACTGTTGGTCGGGCTGGCGCTCTGGGGGCTTGATTCCCTGTTGGGTTGGCTGGTGTCCGGCGCCATCGGATAAGAGGTGTGAGCATGGACATGGACAAGAAGCGCTGGTATGTCGTGCATGCCTACTCCGGCTACGAAAAGCGCGTCATGAATGCACTGAAAGAACGGATTGAACTGCATGGCATGCAGGATCTGTTCGGCGAAGTGCTGGTTCCCACCGAAGAGGTGGTTGAGATTCGTGACGGCAAAAAGCGTAAGTCCGAGCGCAAGTTTTACCCCGGTTACGTGCTGGTGCAGATGGCCATGAATGATGAAACCTGGCATCTGGTGAAGAATACTCCCCGCGTAATGGGTTTTATTGGTGGTACGGCTGATAAGCCTGCACCGATTACTGAAAAAGAGGCTCAGGAAATTCTGCAGCGTGTTGAAAGCGGTGCAGACAAGCCAAGGCCCAAGACTGTATTTGAACCCGGTGAGATGGTGCGTGTCATCGATGGTCCTTTTGCTGACTTCAACGGCGTGGTCGAAGAGGTCAACTACGAGAAGAACCGTTTGCAGGTGGCTGTTCTCATCTTCGGGCGCTCGACACCGGTTGAGCTTGAATTTACTCAGGTCGAAAAGGCCTGAGATTCTGGTAACGAAGCCGCCATCAGGCGGTTTTCGTTGTTGTGGAAATGGGGAGCCTTCAGGGCGTTTGAACCCAAAGGAGTAGCTTAATGGCTAAGAAAATCAACGCTTATATCAAGCTGCAGGTAAAAGCAGGTCAGGCTAACCCGAGTCCTCCAGTAGGTCCGGCTCTGGGTCAGCACGGTGTTAACATCATGGAGTTCTGTAAGGCGTTCAACGCCCAGACTCAGGGTATCGAGCCTGGTCTGCCGACTCCGGTTGTTATTACTGTATACAGCGACCGCAGCTTTACGTTCATCACCAAGACTCCGCCGGCTGCCATTCTGTTGAAGAAGGCTGCAGGTCTGAAGAGTGGTTCTGCGCGTCCGAACACTGAAAAAGTGGGTACTGTTACCCGCGCTCAGCTGGAAGAGATTGCAACCACCAAGATGCCTGATCTGACCGCGGCTGACATGGATGCGGCTGTCCGCACCATCGCCGGAAGCGCGCGCTCCATGGGCCTTGTTGTAGAGGGTGATGAATAATGGCTAAGCTGACAAAGCGCCAGAAGGCGATTCGTGAAAAAATCGAGAGCGGCAAGCTGTACGCAGTAACAGATGCTGTATCTCTGCTGGGCGAAGTTTCCGCTGTCAAGTTCACCGAGTCTGTCGACGTTGCGGTGAACCTGGGTGTTGATCCGCGTAAATCTGATCAGGTTGTACGTGGCTCCAGCGTACTGCCGAACGGTACCGGCAAGGATGTTCGTGTTGCGGTTTTCGCGCAGGGCGAGAATGCCGAGAAGGCAAAAGCAGCTGGTGCAGACATCGTTGGTTTCGATGATCTGGCTGAGCAGGTAAAAGCCGGTAACCTGGATTTTGACGTTGTGATCGCGACTCCGGACGCTATGCGCGTTGTTGGTCAGTTGGGTCAGATTCTGGGTCCGCGCGGTCTGATGCCGAACCCGAAGGTTGGTACTGTAACTCCCGACGTGGCGACTGCCGTTAACAACGCCAAAGCTGGTCAGGTGCGCTTCCGTACTGACAAGAACGGTATCATTCACTGTTCAGTTGGCAAGCTGGGCTTCGAAGCTCAGGCTATCCAGCAGAACGTTGAAGCATTGTTGGCTGAACTGAAGAAGCTGAAGCCTTCTTCCGCCAAGGGTGTTTACGTCAAGAAAGTGACCCTGTCCACTACCATGGGCCCGGGTCTGGCGATCGATCAGTCCTCTCTGAGCTTCTGATCGACGTAAAGGTTTTTTGAGGGTCTTCGTGACCTGTAATACAGAGACGAAGGCCGTCAAAGACCGCAGGTGATGTCGTCACTTCGGTTGCGGCATCTTAATGGAAACACCAGCCTGCGCAGACGGTGCGATTCACATGAATCAAAACCACCGTACTCAGAAGCCCCGCAGGGGGTGGTTGGTAAACAGTCGCAAGACTATATCCAGGAGTAAATCGTGGCATTAGGACTCGAAGACAAAAAAGCGATCGTCGCTGAAGTCCAGGAAGCTGCCAAGTCTGCTCTGTCTGCAGTTGTAGCCGATTCACGCGGTGTAACTGTAGAAGACATGACTGCTCTGCGTAAAGAAGCCCGTGCAAACGGCGTATGGCTGAAAGTCGTACGTAATACACTGGCTCGTCGCGCAGTAGATGGCACTGACTACGCATGTCTGCAGGACAGCTTTGTAGGTCCGACCATTATCGCCTTCTCCACCGAGCACCCGGGTGCCGGTGCGCGTATCCTCAAGGATTTCGCGAAAAAGAACGAGAAGTTCGAGCTGAAAACAGCCGCCTTCGAAGGTGAACTGGTCGATATCACAATGCTGGCAAGCCTGCCGACTTACGACGAAGCAATCGCCAAGCTGATGAGCGTCTTGAAAGAAGCTTCAGCCGGCAAGCTGGTTCGTACCATTGCGGCCATTCGCGACCAGAAAGAGCAGGAAGCTGCCTGAGATTCGTTCTCGGCTGTTTCTTGAAAGTTTTAACGAGCTATTGCTCTACCCAATTATCAGGATTTGAATCATGTCTCTGACTCACGAAGATATTATCAACGCAATCTCTGAAATGTCTGTTAAGGACGTTGTTACTCTGATCGAAGCCATGGAAGAGAAGTTCGGCGTAACTGCCGCTGCTGCTGTTATGGCTGGTCCGGCTGGTGATGCCGGCGCTGCTGCTGAAGAGCAGACTGAATTCAACGTTGTTCTGGCTGCTGCCGGCGACAAGAAAGTAAACGTCATCAAGGCTGTCCGTGGCGCTACCGGCCTGGGCCTGAAAGAAGCCAAAGAGCTGGTTGACGGCGCTCCGTCTACCATCAAAGAAGGCGTTTCCAAAGATGAAGCTGAAGAGCTGAAAAAGGCTCTGGAAGAAGCTGGCGCGACTGTTGAGCTCAAGTAATCGCGTTGATGCGCAAAAAGCGGCTTAAAAC
This sequence comes from Marinobacterium sp. BA1, assembly GCF_041155135.1. Taxonomy (NCBI): domain Bacteria; kingdom Pseudomonadati; phylum Pseudomonadota; class Gammaproteobacteria; order Oceanospirillales; family Oceanospirillaceae; genus Marinobacterium; species Marinobacterium sp. BA1. Next base: position 2,804,595 of record NZ_BAAFHC010000001.1, on the reverse strand, counting down.
TGCTTGAAAGCGTATGGCTGGTGGCGAAACGCCACCGGCCTTTTTCCGTTATTTATAGACAGCAAATAAATAATGGCTACACAGCCCGATCGCAGGCATGCGACGGACTGGCTTCTCAACCTGGGTGCAGATGCTGGGGAACACTGATGGCTTATTCATATACTGAGAAGAAACGCATTCGCAAGAATTTCGCCAAGTTGCGACAGGTTATGGATGTGCCATACCTGCTGGCGATTCAGCTCGACTCTTATCGTCGCTTCCTGCAGGATGGCAACGCAAGCGATGGACGTCGTGACGAAGGCTTGCACGCTGCGTTCAATTCCGTATTTCCAATTGTCTCTTACTCTGGCAACGCAGCCCTCGAGTACGCCGGTTACCGTCTGGGCGAACCCGTATTCGACGTGAAAGAGTGTCAGCAGCGTGGTATCACCTACGCAGCGCCTCTGCGCGTCAAAGTGCGCCTGATCATCTATGATCGCGACTCTTCTACGAAGGCGGTCAAGGATATCAAGGAGCAGGAAGTTTACATGGGCGAAATGCCCCTGATGACCGAGAACGGTACCTTTGTTGTTAATGGTACCGAGCGTGTCATCGTATCTCAGCTGCACCGCTCTCCGGGTGTGTTCTTTGACCACGACAAGGGTAAGACACACTCTTCAGGCAAACTGCTCTATTCTGCCCGCATCATTCCTTACCGTGGCTCATGGCTCGACTTCGAGTTCGATCCGAAGGACAGTCTGTTCGTGCGTATCGACCGTCGCCGCAAGTTGCCGGCGACCATTCTGCTGCGTGCGTTGGGTCTTGAAGCGGAAGAAATTCTCGAAACCTTCTTTGAAACCACCGGCTGGACCCTCGAGCAGGATGCCATCTGGATGGACCTGATCCCGGAGCGTCTGCGTGGCGAGACCATGTCGTTCGAGATCAAGGACCCTGAAGGCAGCGTGATTGTTGAAGCGGGTCGCCGTATTACCCCGCGTCACATCCGCCAGATGGCCAAGGCAGGCATGCAGCAGCTGAACGTGCCGGCCGAATACCTGATCGGCAAGGCATTGGCGCGCAACCTGGTCGATCCGAGTACCGGTGAACTGGTTGCCAACTGCAACGCCGAGATCACCGAAGAACTGATCGGTAAGATGCAGGTGCTGGGTATTGATCGCATCGAGACACTGTACACCAACGACCTGGATTGTGGTCCGTTCGTGTCTGACACTCTGCGTATCGACCCGACTCGCAGTCAGCTGGAAGCGCTGGTTGAAATCTATCGCATGATGCGTCCCGGCGAGCCGCCTACCAAGGAATCGGCTGAAGGTCTGTTCGAGAACCTGTTCTTCTCTGAAGAGCGCTATGACCTGTCCGGCGTTGGTCGCATGAAGTTCAACCGTCGACTGGGCCGTGAAGAAGTAACCGGTTCCGGTGTGCTCGACAAGAGCGACATTCTGGACGTCATGAAGACCTTGATCGAGATTCGCAACGGTCGTGGCACCGTAGATGACATCGATCACCTGGGCAACCGTCGTATCCGTTCCGTCGGTGAAATGGCCGAGAACCAGTTCCGTGTAGGTTTGGTGCGTGTTGAGCGCGCCGTACGTGAGCGCCTCTCAATGGCCGAATCCGACAACCTGATGCCGCAGGATCTGATCAACGCCAAGCCAGTGGCCGCCGCGATCAAGGAATTCTTTGGCTCCAGCCAGTTGTCGCAGTTCATGGACCAGAACAACCCGCTGTCGGAAATCACCCACAAGCGTCGTGTTTCCGCACTGGGCCCGGGTGGTTTGACCCGCGAACGTGCCGGCTTCGAAGTCCGTGACGTGCATCCGACCCACTACGGTCGCGTATGTCCGATCGAGACCCCTGAAGGTCCGAACATCGGTCTGATCAACTCGCTGGCCGTTTTTGCCCGCACCAACGACTACGGCTTCCTTGAAACGCCGTACCGTCGTGTGCTGGACGGTCAGGTAACCGACGAAATCGATTACCTGTCGGCGATTGAAGAAAACAAGTACGTTATCGCCCAGGCTTCAGCGGCCATGGATGATAACGGTCGTCTGACTGACGATCTGGTGGCAGTGCGTCACCTCAACGAATTTACCGTAATGCCGCCAGAACGTATCCAGTACATGGATGTGTCTCCGCGTCAGGTGGTATCCGTTGCAGCGGCACTGATTCCGTTCCTGGAACACGATGACGCCAACCGAGCGCTCATGGGCTCCAACATGCAGCGTCAGGCCGTGCCGACTCTCCGTGCCGAGAAGCCGCTGGTCGGTACCGGTATTGAGCGTAACGTGGCGCAGGACTCCGGTGTCTGCGTGGTTGCGCGTCGCGGTGGTGTGATCGAGTCGGTCGATGCTGCTCGCGTTGTGGTACGTGTACATGACGATGAAGTTCAGGCGGGCGATGCCGGTGTGGATATCTACAACCTCACCAAGTATGTTCGTTCCAACCAAAACACCTGCATCAACCAGCGCTCCATCGTCCGTCCGGGCGAAGTGGTACAGCGTGGCGATATCATGGCTGACGGCCCGTCCGTTGACCTGGGTGAGTTGGCACTGGGCCAGAACATGCGCATCGCGTTCATGCCCTGGAACGGTTACAACTTCGAGGACTCCATTCTCATCTCCGAGCGTGTGGTACAGGAAGATCGCTTTACCACCATCCACATTCAGGAACTGACCTGTGTGGCGCGTGATACCAAGCTGGGGCCGGAAGAGATTACCTCCGATATTCCTAACGTGGGCGAATCTGCACTCTCCAAACTGGATGAGGCCGGCATTGTTCACATCGGTGCTGAAGTGGGCCCGGGCGACATTCTGGTAGGCAAGGTAACGCCGAAAGGCGAAACCCAGTTGACGCCGGAAGAAAAACTGCTGCGTGCGATCTTCGGTGAAAAGGCGTCCGATGTTAAGGATACCTCCTTGCGCGTCAAGACCGGTACCATCGGCAAGGTTATCGATGTTCAGGTATTCACCCGTGACGGCGTGCAGAAGGATGAGCGTTCACTCTCGATCGAAAAATCAGAGCTGGATGGCATTCGCAAGGATTTGAACGAAGAGTTCCGTATCGTCGAGCAGGCAACCTTCGAACGTCTGCAGCGTAAGCTGGTCGGTCTGTCCGCTGAAGGCGGTGCAGGTCTGAAGAAAGGCGAAGAGATCAGCGAAGAGTTCCTGTCCGGACTGAAAAAGTCCGAATGGTTCAAGATTCGTGTGGCTGATGAGTCGGTAGCAGAAGAACTGGAGCTGGCACGCAAGCACCTGGAAGAGCGTCGCGAGAACCTGGACAAGCGTTTTGAAGACAAGAAACGCAAACTGCAGACCGGCGATGATCTGGCACCGGGCGTACTCAAGATCGTCAAGGTATACGTTGCTACCAAGCGCCGCGTACAGCCGGGTGACAAAATGGCGGGTCGTCACGGTAACAAGGGTGTTATCTCGGTTATCATGCCGGTTGAAGACATGCCGTACGATGCCAATGGTGAACCGGTCGATATCGTGCTCAACCCGCTGGGCGTACCGTCACGTATGAACGTGGGTCAGATTCTGGAAACGCACTTCGGTGCTGCTGCCAAGGGTCTGGGTCGCAAGATCAACGGTATCCTGGAACAGGAGCAGGCCAAGGCCGAGAAGGTCAAGGCGCTGCGTACCTTCCTGGGACAGATCTACAATGATGATCACGGCGGTTTGACCGCGGGCCGTCAGGAAGAGCTGGACAGCTTCAGCGATGCTGAAATCCTGGAGCTGGCTGCTAACCTGAAGGGCGGTGTACCGCTGGCAACGCCGGTATTTGATGGCGCCAAGGAAAGCGAAATCAAGGCACTGCTGCGTCTGGCTGATATGGATGACAGCGGTCAGGTACGTCTGTATGACGGCCGCACCGGCGACCTGTTTGACCGTCCGGTAACCGTTGGCTACATGTACATGCTGAAGTTGAACCACTTGGTTGACGATAAGATGCATGCCCGTTCCACCGGCTCCTACAGCCTCGTTACTCAGCAGCCGCTGGGTGGTAAGGCACAGTTCGGTGGTCAGCGCTTCGGTGAGATGGAGGTCTGGGCGCTGGAAGCCTATGGTGCCGCCTACACCCTGCAGGAGATGCTGACCGTGAAGTCGGACGATGTGAACGGTCGTACCAAGATGTACAAGAACATCGTCGATGGCGATCACCGTATGGAACCGGGTATGCCCGAATCGTTCAACGTGTTGATCAAGGAAATCCGTTCTCTCGGCATCGATATCGAGCTTGAGAGCGAGTAAGACCTGAATGATCACCAGGCCGGGATCCGCGGGTCCCGGCGCAGAGAACTCCGCGAGGAGCTATAGACAATGAAAGATTTGCTGAATCTGCTGAAGTCCCAGGGACAGTCCGAAGAGTTCGACTCCATTCGTGTGTCCCTGGCATCACCGGATATGATCCGTTCCTGGTCTTACGGTGAGGTCAAAAAGCCGGAAACCATCAACTACCGTACCTTCAAGCCGGAACGTGATGGCCTGTTCTGTGCCAAGATTTTTGGTCCGGTCAAGGACTACGAGTGCCTGTGCGGCAAGTACAAGCGCATGAAGCACCGTGGTGTCATCTGCGAGAAGTGTGGTGTCGAAGTCACTCAAACCAAGGTGCGTCGTGAGCGCATGGCTCATATTGAGCTTGCATCACCCGTTGCACATATCTGGTTCCTGAAGTCACTGCCGTCTCGTATCGGCCTGATGCTGGACATGACCCTGCGTGATATCGAGCGTGTACTCTACTTCGAATCTTTCGTAGTGATCGATCCGGGTATGACCACGCTTGAGCGCGGTCAGATGATGAACGACGAGCAGTACTTTGAAGCACTGGAAGAGTTCGGTGACGACTTCGATGCCCGTATGGGTGCGGAAGCGATTAAAGAACTGCTGGCTTCAATCGATCTGGAAGAAGAGTGCCAACAGCTGCGTGAAGAACTGCCGCAGACCAACTCTGAAACCAAGATCAAGAAACTGTCCAAGCGTCTCAAACTGATGGAAGCCTTCCTGAAGTCGGGCAATGATCCCGGCTGGATGATCATGGAAGTGCTGCCGGTATTGCCGCCGGATCTGCGTCCGCTGGTACCACTGGATGGTGGTCGTTTCGCGACCTCCGACCTGAACGATCTGTACCGCCGTGTGATCAACCGTAACAACCGTCTGAAGCGCCTGCTTGACCTGAACGCGCCGGATATCATCGTGCGCAACGAGAAGCGCATGCTGCAGGAATCCGTTGACGCATTGCTGGACAACGGTCGTCGCGGTCGTGCCATTACCGGTTCCAACAAACGTCCGCTGAAATCCCTGGCCGATATGATCAAGGGCAAGCAGGGTCGTTTCCGTCAGAACCTGCTCGGCAAGCGTGTTGACTACTCCGGTCGTTCCGTAATCGTGGTAGGTCCGTATCTGCGTCTGCATCAGTGCGGTCTTCCGAAGAAAATGGCACTGGAGCTGTTTAAGCCATTCATCTTCTCCAAGCTGGAGCTGCGTGGCCATGCGACCACCATCAAAGCGGCCAAGAAGATGGTTGAGCGCGAAGAACCGCTGGTATGGGATATCCTCGACGAGGTCATCCGTGAGCATCCGGTCCTGCTGAACCGTGCACCGACTCTGCACCGTCTGGGTATTCAGGCGTTCGAACCGGTTCTGATCGAAGGCAAGGCGATTCAGCTGCACCCGCTGGTGTGTGCGGCATACAACGCTGACTTCGACGGTGACCAGATGGCGGTGCACGTACCGCTGACCATCGAGGCTCAGCTTGAAGCCCGCGCTCTGATGATGTCCACCAACAACATCCTGTCACCGGCAAACGGCGAGCCGATCATTGTACCGTCTCAGGACGTGGTACTGGGCCTGTACTACATGACCCGTGAGCGTATCAACGCCAAGGGTGAAGGCATGATCTTCTCTGACATCAAGGAAGTGCAGCGCGCTCACGGTGCCGGTCAGGTTCATCTTCAGGCACGTATCAAGGTACGTATTCCTGAAGTGATCCGTGACATTGAAGGTAATGTGGAAGAGCGTCATGAGCTGCAGGATACGACTGTAGGCCGTGCCATGCTGTTCGATATCGTGCCTGATGGCCTTCCGTTCGAACTGGTCGACCAGGCGATGAAGAAGAAGTCGATCTCACGCCTTTTGAACGAAGCCTATCGCCGTTGTGGTCTTAAGGACACGGTAATCTTCGCTGACCAGTTGATGTACATGGGCTTCCGTCAGGCGACCATGTCTGGCGCCTCCATCGGTGTGAACGACTTTGAAATCCCGGCCGAGAAGGTCGAGATCATTGCCGAGGCCGATAAAGAAGTTAAAGAGATCGAGCGTCAGTTCGCTGATGGTCTCGTAACTCAGGGCGAAAAATACAACAAGGTTATCGACATCTGGTCTCGTGCCAACGAACTGCTGGCCAAGAAGATGATGGATAACCTGAAAGTCGACGTTGTCATCGATGCCGAAGGCAACAAGGTCGAGCAGGAGTCCTTCAACTCCGTTTACATGATGGCCGACTCTGGTGCTCGAGGCAGTGCCGCACAGATTCGTCAGCTGTCCGGTATGCGTGGCTTGATGGCCAAGCCGGATGGTTCCATCATCGAAACACCGATCGTGGCCAACTTCCGTGAAGGTCTGAACGTACTTCAGTACTTCATCTCAACCCACGGTGCGCGTAAGGGTCTTGCGGATACCGCTCTGAAAACCGCAAACTCTGGTTATCTGACTCGACGTCTGGTTGACGTGGCACAGGATGTTGTAATCACCGAGCCGGACTGTGGTACCGATAAGGGTGTACTGGTACAGCCGATGATCGAGGGTGGCGATGTGATCGTGACTCTGGGTGAGCGTGTACTGGGGCGTGTCGTGGCTCAGGATGTGCTTGACCCGAGCGGCAAGGAAACACTGATCGAAGCCGGCACGCTGATTGACGAAACCTGGGTTTATCGTCTGGAAAATGACGAGAAATACAGCGGTATTGACGAAATTCTGGTGCGCTCCGCGATCACCTGTGAAGCTCAGGTTGGCATCTGTTCCAACTGCTATGGCCGTGACTTGGGTCGTGGACATTTGGTTAACCGAGGCGAAGCGGTCGGTGTTATTGCCGCCCAGTCGATCGGTGAGCCGGGTACACAGCTGACCATGCGTACCTTCCACATCGGTGGTGCTGCATCGCGAGCTGCTGCTGTGGATAACATTCAAGTCAAGAACGGTGGTGAAATCCGCCTGCACAACTTGAAATACGTTGAGCGTACTGATGGCAACCTGGTGGCGACCTCTCGTTCCGGTGAAGTCGGTGTAACCGATGAGCATGGTCGTGAGCGTGAGCGTTACAAGCTGCCGTACGGTGCCATCATCAAGGTGCGTGACGGCTCCAAGGTTGATGCCGGTGCTGTTGTGGCCAACTGGGACCCGCACACCCATCCGATCGTGACCGAAGTGGCGGGCCGCATCCAGTACGTGGGTATGGAAGATGGTATCACCATCAAACGCCAGACCGACGAACTGACAGGCCTCTCAACCATTGAGATCCTGGATGGCAAGGATCGTCCGCAGGCTGGCAAAGACATTCGTCCGATGGTCAAACTGGTAGACGAGCAGGGCAACGACGTGTTCCACCCGGGCACTGAAATGCCGGCCCAGTACCTGTTGCCGGCCAAGGCGATCGTCAACCTGAACGACGGTGCTGATGTTCAGATCGGTGACATTCTTGCGCGTATTCCGCAGGAAGGTTCGGTCAACAAGGACATCACCGGTGGTCTGCCGCGTGTTGCCGACCTGTTCGAGGCACGTAAGCCGAAAGAGTCTGCCGTACTGGCAGAGGTTTCAGGTACCGTAACCTTCGGCAAGGAAACCAAGGGCAAGCGTCGCATCGTGATCACCCCGCTGGATGGTTCTGATCCGGTTGAGATCATGATCCAGAAGTGGCGTAACCTGAACGTGTTTGAGGGTGAAACGGTTGAGAAGGGTGAGGTCATCTCTGATGGTCCGTCCAACGCTCACGACATCCTGCGAATCCTGGGTGTAGCCGAACTGGCCAAGTACATTGTCAGCGAGATCCAGGAGGTTTATCGCCTCCAGGGTGTGGCAATCAACGACAAGCACATTGAAGTAATTGTGCGTCAGATGCTGCGCAAGGCCGAGATTAATGAAACCGGCGATTCCGACTTCATCCCGGGTGACCAGGTTGAGTATGCCGCGATCATTGATCAGAACAAGCGCCTTGATGCGGAAGGCAAAATTCCGGCCAAGTACGAGCGCGTACTGCTGGGTATTACCAAAGCCTCTCTGGCAACAGAGTCGTTCATCTCCGCGGCCTCCTTCCAGGAGACAACCCGCGTATTGACCGAAGGTGCGGTAACCGGCAAGCGCGACTTCCTGCGCGGCCTGAAAGAAAACGTGGTGGTAGGTCGACTGATCCCGGCGGGTACGGGTCTGGCATACCACAGCGAGCGTAAGCGTAAACGTCAGATGGCAACAGAAGGTATGACCGTGAGTGCGGAAGATGTGCAGCAGGCACTGACCGAAGCACTCAATGCATCCATGTCTTCGCCGGACGCTGAGTAAATATTGCTCAATAATTGACGTCAGGGGCCGGAATTGATTAAAATTCCGGCCCTTTCGTGCTGGACTCAAAGTTCAGCTCATAAAGATGGTAAAAAACCAAACGTGGAGTTTGCTTAATGGCAACGATTAACCAGTTGGTACGCCAGCCACGTAAGCGCAAGGTGCAGCAGAGCGACGTTCGCGCGCTCGAAGCATGTCCGCAGCGTCGTGGCGTGTGTACCCGTGTTTACACTACTACTCCGAAGAAGCCGAACTCGGCTCTGCGTAAAGTATGTCGTGTGCGTCTGACCAACGGCTTTGAAGTGTCTTCCTACATCGGTGGTGAAGGTCACAACCTGCAGGAACACTCAGTTGTTCTGATCCGTGGTGGTCGTGTAAAAGACCTCCCGGGTGTTCGTTACCACACTGTACGCGGTTCTCTGGACTGCTCCGGTGTTAACGATCGCAAACAGGGTCGTTCCAAGTACGGTACCAAGCGTCCCAAGTCCTGATCCCGTCGCTCCGACGGTGAAGCTGTTCCAGCCGGTGGCCGCTTAGGGTTGCGTAGCTGTTAAAGCGAGACCGAAAGACGATAAGAGTAAGGGCGGATGTGAATACAATCCGCATATCCTGAAGACCTTAATTTATTACAGAGGGCTTATCCAATGCCAAGAAGACGCGTCGCTGCGAAGCGCGAAATCCTGCCGGATCCCAAATTCGGTAACATTACACTGGCAAAATTCATCAACCACCTGATGGTGCACGGCAAGAAGTCTGTTGCTGAGCGCATTGTTTATGGTGCGATGGACAAAATTGAAGAACGCACCAAGCAGGACCCGCTGGAGCTGTTCGAAAAAGCACTGGAAACTGTTCAGCCGCTGGTTGAAGTCAAGTCCCGCCGTGTAGGTGGTGCGACTTACCAGGTGCCCGTGGAAGTACGTCCCTCCCGTCGTATGGCTCTGTCCATGCGCTGGCTGGTAGACGCCGCCCGTAAGCGTGGCGAGAAATCCATGGCGTTGCGTCTGGCAGGTGAGCTTGCTGATGCTGCTGAAGGTCGTGGTGCTGCTGTTAAGAAACGTGAAGACGTGCATCGCATGGCAGAAGCCAACAAGGCCTTTGCCCACTATCGCTTCTAAACATCAGAGGAATTGAGTCGTGGCTCGAACTACCCCACTTGCACGATATCGTAACATCGGTATTTGTGCGCACGTTGATGCCGGCAAGACTACCACCACTGAGCGTGTTCTGTTTTACACAGGCCGTAGCCACAAGATGGGTGAAACCCATGACGGTGCATCCACTACTGACTGGATGGAGCAGGAGCAGGAGCGTGGTATTACCATCACCTCCGCAGCTGTTACTTGTTTCTGGAGCGGTATGCAGAAGCAGTTCGATGAGCACCGCGTCAACATCATCGATACTCCGGGACACGTTGACTTCACTATCGAAGTAGAACGTTCCTTGCGTGTACTGGACGGTGCCGTCGTGGTTCTGTGTGCTTCTTCAGGCGTGCAGCCGCAGACCGAGACTGTATGGCGCCAGGCCAACAAGTATGAAGTTCCCCGCATGGTGTTCGTCAACAAAATGGACCGCGCCGGTGCCAACTTCTACATGGTTGAAGAGCAGCTGAAGAAGCGTCTCGGTGCCGTCCCTGTTCCCATCAATCTGCCGATTGGTGCAGAAGATGAGTTCAAGGGTGTTGTCGACCTGCTGCGCGGCAAGGCGATCCTGTGGAACGAAGATGACATGGGTATGACCTTTGAAGAAGGTGATATCCCGGCTGACATGCAGGACACCGTTGATCAGTACTACGAGCAGATGGTTGAAGCCGCTGCCGAAGGTTCTGAAGAGTTGATGGAAAAGTACCTTGAAGAAGGTGAGCTGACCGTTGATGAAATCAAGGAAGGCCTGCGTGCACGCACTTTGAACAATGAGATCATCCTGATGCAGGCTGGCTCGGCGTTCAAAAACAAGGGTGTACAGGCTGTACTGGATGCCGTCATTGAATACCTGCCGTCACCTACAGAAGTTAAGGCGATCGAAGGTACTCTCGACGACAAGGCTGAGACCGTTGAAACACGTGAAGCGGATGACGATGCCCCGTTTGCGGCGTTGGCATTCAAGATCGCAACTGACCCGTTTGTTGGTACCCTGACGTTCGTACGTGTTTACTCCGGCGTGCTGAATTCTGGTGACAGTGTGTATAACTCTGTCAAACAGAAGAAAGAACGTATCGGTCGTATGGTGCAGATGCATGCCAACAGCCGTGAAGAGATCAAGGAAGTACGCGCTGGTGACATCGCGGCGATGATCGGTCTGAAGGATGTAACCACAGGTGACACTCTGTGCGACCTGGACAAGAAAATTGTTCTGGAACGCATGGAATTCCCTGAGCCGGTTATCTCCGTTGCAGTAGAACCGAAGTCGAAGGCTGACCAAGAGAAAATGGGCATTGCACTGAGCAAGTTGGCTCAGGAAGACCCATCTTTCCGTGTTGAAACTGATGAAGAAACCGGTCAGACCATTATCTCCGGTATGGGTGAGCTTCACCTTGATATCATCGTTGACCGCATGCGTCGCGAATTCAAGGTTGAGGCCAATATCGGTAAGCCGCAGGTTGCCTACCGCGAAAAAATCCGTAAGCCTGTTGTGGCAAACCACAAGTTTGCTCGCCAGTCTGGTGGTCGCGGTCAGTACGGTCACGTTGTTGTAGAGTTCAGCCCGAGTGATGAAGAAGGACTGGAGTTCTTGAACGAGATCGTGGGTGGTGCGATTCCGAAGGAATACATCCCGGCGGTACAGAAAGGTATCGAAGAGCAGATGAAGAACGGTGTTATCGCCGGTTATCCGCTCATCGGTTTGAAGGCACGTCTGTACGACGGTTCCTTCCACGAAGTTGACTCCAACGAAATGGCGTTTAAAATCGCCGCATCACAGGCACTTAAGAAGTATGCACAGGAAGCCAGTCCGTGTCTGCTCGAGCCGATGATGAAAGTTGAAGTCGTAACCCCTGAAGAGTACATGGGCGATGTGATGGGTGACCTGAACCGTCGTCGTGGTCTGGTGCAGGGTATGGAAGACAGCACATCCGGCAAGGTGATCAACGCTGAAGTACCGCTGGGTGAAATGTTCGGTTACGCTACTGACCTGCGCTCTGCGTCTCAGGGTCGTGCGACCTATTCTATGGAGTTCAAGGGTTATTCCGAAGCTCCGCAGAATATTGCCGAAGCCGTTATTAAGCAGAACTGATAAGCCAATTGCTGAATTAAGAGGATATAACCGTGGCTAAGCAATCATTTGAACGTAACAAGCCGCACGTTAACGTAGGTACTATCGGCCACGTTGACCACGGCAAAACGACACTGACCGCTGCACTGACTCGCGTCTGTGCAGAAGTATGGGGCGGCGCAGCCGTTGCCTTCGACGGTATCGACAACGCACCGGAAGAGCGTGAGCGTGGTATCACCATCTCTACTTCACACGTAGAGTATGAATCACCGACTCGCCACTACGCGCACGTAGATTGCCCGGGACACGCTGACTACGTTAAGAACATGATCACCGGTGCTGCCCAGATGGACGGCGCGATCCTGGTATGTTCTGCTGCTGACGGCCCCATGCCGCAGACCCGTGAGCACATCCTGCTGTCACGTCAGGTAGGCGTACCTTACATCGTTGTGTTCCTGAACAAAGCGGACATGGTAGACGATGAAGAGCTGCTGGAACTGGTAGAGATGGAAGTTCGCGAACTTCTGGATCAGTACGACTTCCCGGGCGACGACACTCCGATCGTTGTAGGTTCTGCGCTGATGGCGCTGAACGGTGAAGACGACAACGGCTTCGGCACCTCTGCCGTTAAGAAGCTGGTTGAGACTCTGGACGAGTACATTCCTGAGCCTGAGCGTGCAATTGACCTGCCGTTCCTGATGCCGATCGAGGACGTATTCTCCATCTCCGGTCGTGGTACCGTAGTAACCGGTCGTATCGAGCGTGGCATCCTGAACGTGGGTGACGAAGTGGAAATCGTGGGTATCCGCGACACCACCAAGACCACCTGTACTGGCGTTGAGATGTTCCGCAAGCTGCTGGACCAGGGTCGTGCCGGTGAGAACGTTGGTGCGCTGCTGCGTGGTACCAAGCGTGACGACGTAGAGCGTGGTCAGGTACTGTGCAAGCCGGGCTCAATCAAGCCGCATACTCAGTTCGAAGGCGAAGTGTACGTACTGAGCAAAGAAGAAGGTGGTCGTCATACTCCGTTCTTCAAGGGCTACCGTCCGCAGTTCTACTTCCGTACTACTGACATCACTGGCGCGTGTGAACTGCCGGAAGGTGTTGAAATGGTAATGCCGGGTGACAACGTTCAGATGTCCGTTACCCTGATCAACCCGATCGCGATGGAAGAAGGCCTGCGCTTCGCTATCCGTGAAGGTGGTCGTACCGTTGGTGCGGGTGTTGTTGCCAAAATCATTGCGTAATCCTTGTTGATTACAGCATGAGTCAAAAAGCCCTCCTCGGAGGGCTTTTTTGTAGCTGTTACCATGGTTGGTCAAAAAGTAAACTTTCGGTTGACGATGGTGGCTCCACTGGGTAAAATTTGCGTCCCCTTTATCCGAGGGGAGGTCGGCTATTGCCGTTAAAAAACTTACAGGAAATGCGTGATCAGAATGCAGAACCAAAAAATCAGAATTCGTCTGAAGGCTTTTGATCATCGCCTGATCGACTCATCTGCTCAGGAGATCGTTGAGACTGCTAAGCGGACGGGTGCTCAGGTGCGTGGTCCGATCCCACTTCCTACCCGCAAAGAACGTTTTACCGTACTGATCTCTCCGCACGTCAACAAAGACGCGCGTGACCAGTACGAAATCCGTACTCACAAGCGTGTACTGGACATCGTTGAGCCGACAGAAAAAACTGTCGACGCACTGATGAAGCTGGATCTCGCTGCGGGTGTTGAAGTGCAGATCAGCCTCGGCTAATAAGCACTGCGCTAATTATTCAATTAATGAAGCGCTATTTGTGGAATGCGCCTGAAAAGGGCAGCCATAGCGGGTGACAGCCCCGTACACAACTGGCAAGAGGTATAAACATGTCTGTAGGACTTATCGGACGTAAAGCGGGTATGACCCGTATCTTCACAGAAGATGGCGTGTCCGTGCCAGTCACCGTCATCGAAATGGAACCGAACCGTGTTACCAGCATCAAGACCGTCGAAACTGACGGTTATGCAGCGGTACAGGTGACCACCGGAAGCAAGAAGGCCAATCGCCTGAGCAAGCCGGAAGCGGGTCACTTTGCCAAGGCAGGTGTCGAAGCCGGCCGCGGTTTGTGGGAGTTCCGTCTGAATGGTGACGAGGAAATCAACGTTGGCGATTCGCTGACGGTTGAGCGCTTCGAAGCAGGTCAGAAGATCGATGTTACCGGTCAATCCAAGGGTAAAGGTTTCCAGGGCGGTGTTAAGCGTTGGAATTTCCGCACTCAGGATATGACTCACGGTAACTCCGTTTCTCACCGTGCTCCGGGTTCCATTGGTCAGTGCCAGACCCCGGGTCGTGTCTTCAAGGGTAAAAAGATGGCCGGTCACATGGGTGACGAGCGTTGCACCGTACAGACTCTTGAAGTCGTACGTGTTGACGCAGAGCGCAACCTGCTGATCGTCAAGGGAGCAATCCCGGGCGCCACTGGTGGCGATGTCATCGTTAAACCTGCTGTTAAAGCACGCGCCTGAGGAGGATTGTTATGAATCTGAATCTGACTGGAGCCAACGGATCGGTTGAAGTTTCCGATCTGGCTTTTGGTAAAGAGTTCAATGAGGCGCTGGTTCACCAGGTTGTCACTGCCTATATGGCAGCTGGCCGTCAGGGTACCAAAGCGCAGAAAAATCGTTCAGCTGTATCCGGCGGTGGTGCCAAGCCCTTCCGTCAGAAGGGAACTGGCCGTGCCCGTGCCGGTACCAGTCGCTCGCCGCTGTGGCGCTCGGGTGGTGTTACCTTCGCTGCGCAGCCGCGTAGCTTTGCTCAGAAAGTAAACAAGAAGATGTATCGTGCTGCAATGCGTTGCATCCTGTCTGAGCTGGTGCGTCAGGAACGTCTGGTTGTTGTTGAAGACTTCCAGCTTGAAGCACCCAAAACCAAGCAGTTCATTGCCAAGCTCGGTGAGCTGAAGCTGGACAATGCCCTGCTGATTACCGAAAACGTCGAGCAGAATCTGTATCTGGCTGCGCGCAACGTTCCGCACGTTGATGTACGCGACGCTGCAGGTATCGACCCGGTTAGCCTGGTTGGTTTCGAGAAGGTCCTGGTAACAGTCCCTGCTCTGAAGAAAATTGAGGAGGTGCTGGCATGAACCCGGAACGCATTTATAAAGTGCTGCTCGGACCGCACATCTCTGAAAAAGCCACAATCGTAGCAGAAGGCAGCGAACAGGTTGTCTTCCGTGTGGCCAAAGATGCAACCAAGCCGGAAATCAAGCGAGCCGTTGAAGAACTCTTCAATGTTAAGGTCGCAGGCGTCAGCGTTCTGAATATCAAGGGCAAAACCAAGCGCACTCAGCGTGGTCTTGGCAAGCGTAACGATGTTCGTAAAGCGTATGTTCGTCTGGCCGAAGGCTCCGAAATCGATTTCCTGGCAGGCGAATAACGAGGGGTTGAACAATGGCAGTTATTAAAGCAAAGCCGACCTCTGCTGGACGTCGTCATCTCGTAAAGGTGGTCAGCGCTGATCTGCATAAGGGTAAGCCTTTTTCCGCACTGGTCGAGAAGAAGAGCAAGTCCGGTGGTCGTAACAACAACGGCCGTATCACCACCCGTCATATCGGTGGTGGTCACAAGCAGCATTACCGTATCGTCGATTTTCGTCGCAACAAGGATGGTATCCCCGCTGTAATCGAGCGTGTGGAATATGATCCGAACCGTTCTGCGCACATCGCTCTGGTGAAGTACGCAGATGGTGAGCGTCGTTATATTATTGCGGCTAAAGGTTTGACTGCGGGTTCCAAAATCCAGTCTGGTGATGATGCCGATATCAAAATCGGTAACACTCTGCCGCTGCGTAACATTCCGCTGGGTAGTACTGTTCACTGTGTCGAACTGAAGCCGGGTAAGGGCGCTCAGATCGCACGTTCAGCAGGAACTTCAGCACAGCTGGTAGCCCGTGAGGGAACCTACGCGACACTGCGTTTGCGTTCAGGTGAAACTCGCAAGGTGCTGTCCGAATGCCGCGCGACCCTGGGTGAAGTGAGCAACTCTGAGCACAGCCTGCGTCAGCTGGGTAAAGCTGGTGCCAAGCGCTGGCGTGGTGTTCGTCCGACCGTTCGCGGTGTGGCGATGAACCCGGTTGATCACCCGCACGGTGGTGGTGAGGGTCGTACCTCTGGTGGTCGTCACCCGGTTACACCGTGGGGCGTGCCGACCAAGGGTCACAAAACCCGTTCGAACAAGCGTACTGATAAACTGATCGTACGCCGTCGTCAGGCTAAATAAGAGGATACAGCTGTGCCACGTTCACTGAAGAAAGGTCCGTTCATTGACCTTCACCTGTTGAAGAAGGTAGAGGCTGCAATCGAGGCTAACGAGCGTCGTCCGATCAAGACCTGGTCACGTCGTTCAACTGTGTTCCCACAGTTTGTAGGTCTCACTATTGCAGTACATAACGGTCGTCAGCATGTTCCGGTTTTTATTACCGAGGACATGGTAGGCCATAAACTGGGCGAGTTCGCTGCGACACGTACATACCGCGGTCATGCAGCCGACAAGAAGGCCAAGAAGAAGTAAGGGGGTTGATGATGGAAGTTATCGCCAAGCATGTAGGCGCCAACATCTCCGCCCAGAAGGCCCGACTGGTCGCTGATCAGATCCGTGGTAAGTCTGTGGGCGAAGCTCTGAATATCCTGGCGTTCAGCACGAAGAAAGGTGCACACCTGGTCAAGAAAGTACTCGAGTCTGCTATCGCGAATGCGGAGCATAACGAAGGTGCTGATGTTGACGAGCTGCGTGTATCAACGATCTTCGTTGATGAAGGGATGACCATGAAGCGTATCCGGCCGCGTGCCAAGGGTCGCGCTGATCGCATCCTGAAGCGTACGTCACATATCACCGTCAAGGTGGCCGACTAAGAGCTGACTGCTAGGAGAGTTCAATATGGGTCAGAAAGTAAATCCGACCGGTATTCGGCTTGGTATCGTTAAAGACCACACCTCTGTGTGGTACGCGGACAAGTCTGAATACTCTGCACGGCTGCTGAACGATCTCCAGGTTCGCAAGTACCTGGATCAGCAGCTGAAAAATGCATCTGTGAGCCGCATCGAAATCGAGCGTCCGGCACAGAATGCCAAGATCACCATCTACACGGCTCGTCCGGGTATTGTGATCGGCAAGAAGGGCGAAGATGTCGAGAAGCTGCGTAACGCCGTTTCCCAGATGATGGGTGTGCCTGTTCACATCAACATCGAAGAAGTACGCAAGCCGGATCTGGATGCAAAACTGGTTGCACAGAGCGTCGCCAGTCAGCTGGAACGTCGCGTAATGTTCCGTCGCGCCATGAAGCGTGCGGTTCAGAACGCCATGCGTCAGGGCGCCAAAGGCATCAAAATTCAGGTTGGCGGACGTCTCGGCGGTGCCGAGATTGCACGTACTGAATGGTATCGCGAAGGTCGTGTTCCTCTGCACACTCTGCGTGCAGACATCGATTACGCTACCTACGAAGCCCACACTACATATGGTGTGATTGGCGTTAAAGTCTGGATCTTCAAGGGTGAGATCCTCGGCGGTATCGAACAGGTACGTGCCGAGAAGAACGCGCCCAAGAAGAAAGGTTCTAAGTGAGGTAGACGTCAATGCTGCAACCGAAACGACTGAAATACCGCAAGGTAATGAAAGGTCGCAACCGCGGCCTGGCACAGCGCGGCAGCAAGGTCAGCTTTGGTGAGTTTGCACTGAAAGCGACCGGTCGTGGCCGCATCACTGCTCGCCAGATCGAAGCGGCCCGTCGTACCATGACCCGTCACGTAAAGCGTGGTGGCAAGATCTGGATTCGGGTTTTCCCGGATAAGCCGATCACCACCAAGCCGCTTGAAGTACGTATGGGTAAAGGTAAGGGTAGCGTGGAATACTGGGTCGCTCAGATTCAGCCCGGCAAGGTGCTGTTTGAAATGAGCGGTGTTCCCGAAGAGCTGGCTGCAGAAGCCTTCGCTCTGGCTGCTGCCAAGCTGCCGGTATCAACCACTTTTGTTAAACGGACGGTGATGTAATGAAAGCTACTGAACTGCGTGACAAGTCCGTTGAAGAGCTTCAGCAGGCTCTGCTGGGCCTTCTGAAGGACCAGTTTAACCTGCGTATGCAGAAAGCTACTGGCCAGCTGGCGCAGACTCACCTGCTTGGTCAGGTTCGTCGCGACATCGCTCGCGTTAAGACAGTACTTAACGAAATGCAGGTGACCAAATGAGCGCGGAAAAACGTACTCGGACTGTGACCGGTAAGGTCGTCAGTGACAAGATGGATAAAACCATCACAGTTCTGGTTGAGCGTAAGGAAAAACACCCGATCTACGGTAAGTTTGTAAAGCGCTCCACCAAACTGCATGCTCACGATGAGAAGAATGAGTGTCAGATGGGTGATCTGGTAACTATTGCCGAATCCCGTCCGCTTTCAAAGACCAAAACCTGGTCGCTTATTCGCATTGAAGAGCGTGCAGCAAAGGTGTAAACTAGTGCGCCTTTGCTCCATTATGCCTGCTCACCTCAGCTGCTAATGGCAGTTGTGGTGACGGTTTATACAGTTTGTGGAGTAGACCATGATTCAGACTGAAACGATGCTTGATGTTGCTGACAACAGCGGCGCCAAGCGTGTGCAGTGTATTAAGGTCCTGGGTGGTTCCCACCGCCGCTACGCATCCGTTGGCGACATCATCAAGGTGACCGTCAAGGAAGCAATTCCGCGTGGCAAGGTGAAGAAAGGCCAGGTACTTAAGGCTGTCGTAGTACGTACCCGTAAAGGTGTTCGTCGTCCAGATGGTTCACTGATCCGCTTTGATACCAACTCTGCGGTTCTGCTGAACAACAACGACGCTCCGATTGGAACGCGTATCTTCGGGCCAGTAACGCGTGAGCTTCGTAATGAGAAGTTCATGAAGATCATTTCCCTGGCGCCTGAAGTGCTCTAAGACTCTGTTTATTAACAGTGTCTTGTTAAAAACGCCACTCCCAGCAGGGTTTGGCGTTTTTGAGCATGAGAGGGTAGCAGGAAAAGACAAGGTAAAATAATGCGTAAGATTCGTCGCGACGATGAAGTCATCGTTATCGCAGGTAAAGATAAGGGCAAGCGCGGCAAGGTTATGCGCGTGCTTCAGGACGATCGTCTGATCGTTTCTGGCATCAACATGATCAAGAAGCACCAGAAGCCCAATCCGATGCTGGGTCGTCAGGGTGGCATTGTTGAGAAGGAAGCGGCTATCGCGACCTCCAACGTGGCTATCTTTAACGCGCAGACCGGAAAAGGCGATCGTGTAGGCTTCAAGCTGCTCGAAGACGGCACCAAGGTCCGCTTCTACAAGTCTACCGGCGAAACCATCGTTGGTGCTAAGTAAGAGAGGTTGGTGCAAATGTCCAGATTGAAAGCGCTTTACGCAAACGAAATCAAGCAGAAGCTCAAAGAAGAGCTGAACTGCCCGAACGTCATGGCCGTTCCCCGTGTTACCAAAATCACCCTGAACATGGGTGTTGGTGAAGCATTGGGCGACAAGAAACAGCTCGAAAACGCTGTTGCTGACATGACTGCAATCGCTGGTCAGAAACCGGTCGTAACCAATGCTCGCAAGTCAATTGCAGGCTTTAAGGTTCGTGAAGGTTGGCCTATCGGTTGCAAAGTCACTCTGCGTGGTCAGCAGATGTGGGAGTTCCTGGATCGTCTGGTTGACGTTTCCATCCCGCGTATCCGCGACTTCCGTGGACTGAACCCGAAGTCCTTCGATGGCCGTGGTAACTATAGCATGGGCGTCAAAGAGCAGATTATCTTCCCGGAAATCGACTATGACAAAGTCGACAAGCTGCGTGGTCTCGATATTACGATCACCACTACCGCGAAGAATAACGACGAAGGTCGTGCGCTGCTGTCCGCTCTGCAGTTCCCGTTCAAGAAATAAGGCAGGGGTTGAATAATGGCCAAGGTTTCCATGATCAATCGTGAGCTCAAGCGCGAGAATCTCGTGAACAAGTACGCCGCAAAGCGTGCTGAGCTCAAAGCAATTATTGCAAGCCCGAACAGCTCAGAAGATGAGGTGTGGGATGCACAGGTCGCGCTGCAGAAATTGCCGCGTGATGCTAGCCCGGTGCGTAAGCAGCGTCGCTGTCAGGTTACAGGTCGTCCGCACGGCGTATATCGCAAGTTCGGACTGTGCCGTATCAAGCTGCGTGAAGCAGCTATGCGTGGCGATGTTCCGGGTCTGAAGAAGGCAAGCTGGTAAGCTTGTCATTGGTAAGCTCAGTGGTCAGGGCAGGCAATTTGCCTGCTACCGCACTGCGCTGCACTTAAGAGGACGTTAATAGCATGAGTATGCAAGACACCCTCGCGGATATGTTTACCCGTATCCGCAACGGACACATGGCTGAAAAAGCCCATGTTGCCATGCCGTCTTCCAAACAGAAGGTTGCAGTGGCAAATCTTCTGAAGGATGAAGGCTACATCACCGACTTCTCCGTTGAAGGTGATGTTAAGCCGGTCCTGTCCATCGAACTGAAATATTTCGAAGGCAAGCCGGTTATCGAAGAGATCAAGCGTGTAAGCCGTCCCAGTCTGCGTATCTACAAGAGCGCGTCTGAGCTGCCGAAAGTGGCAGATGGTCTTGGTATCGCAATTGTCTCTACCAGCAAAGGCGTCATGACCGATCGCGCTGCCCGTAAGGCCGGCATCGGTGGTGAAGTTATCTGCACGGTATTCTAAGAGGTATTCCAATGTCACGAATTGCGAAGAAACCCGTAGTAGTACCGGCAGGCGTGGAGATTAAACTGGCGGGTCAGTCTCTGACAGCCAAAGGTAAAAACGGTCAACTGAGCCTGGATGTTCATGCTTCAGTTGCTGTAGAGCAGGCTGAAGGTCAGCTCGTTTTTGCTCCGCGTGATGGCGCCAAACAGTCCATGGCACTGGCTGGTACTACACGTGCACTGGTCAACAATATGGTGGTTGGTGTAAGTGAAGGCTTTTCCAAGACCCTGAATTTGCTGGGTGTTGGTTACCGTGCGCAGGCTAAAGGTAAAGTTCTGAACCTGACGCTTGGCTTCTCTCATCCGATCGATTACGAACTGCCCGAAGGTGTTACAGCTGAAACACCGAACAACACCACGATCGTTATCAGCGGTGCTGATAAGCAGCGTGTTGGTCAGGTGGCTGCAGAAGTTCGCGCATTCCGTCCGCCTGAACCTTATAAAGGTAAGGGTGTTCGTTATGTTGACGAATATGTACGCCGTAAAGAGGCTAAGAAGAAGTAAGGCAGGGTCATGAACGTTAAGAAACAAGCTCGTATCCGTCGTGCGCGTCGGTCGCGCATGCAAATGCGCGAGCAGAGTGCTGTTCGCCTTTGCGTGAATCGCTCTCCGCGTCACATTTACGCGCAGGTTATCTCTGCTGATGGCAGCCAGGTTCTGGCCTCTGCTTCCACAGTAGAAAAAGATCTGCGTGAAGGTGCTACCGGAAATATCGAAGCAGCCAAGAAAGTGGGTGCTCTGATCGCCAGCCGTGCTAAAGAAGCAGGCGTTTCCAAGGTAGCGTTTGACCGCTCCGGTTTTAAATACCACGGTCGTGTTGCAGCTCTTGCTGATGCTGCTCGCGAAGGCGGCCTGGAATTCTAAAGGTTTCTATTATGGCAAATCACGAACAGAAAGACGGTGAACTGCAAGAGAAGCTGGTTCAGGTAAACCGCGTCGCCAAGGTGGTAAAAGGCGGTCGTATCTTCGGTTTCACAGCGCTGACTGTCGTTGGTGACGGTAACGGACGTGTGGGCTTCGGCCGCGGTAAAGCACGTGAAGTTCCTGTTGCGATCCAGAAAGCGATGGAGCAGGCGCGCCGTAACATGGTTAGCGTCCAGCTCAATGGCCACACTCTGCAGTACCCGGTTAAAGCCCGTCACGGTGCTTCCCGTGTTTACATGCAGCCCGCTTCAGAAGGTACCGGTGTAATTGCCGGTGGTGCAATGCGCGCCGTTCTGGAATTGGCAGGCGTTCACAACGTACTGGCCAAGTGCTACGGCTCTACCAACCCGGTA
The DNA here is from genome assembly GCF_041155135.1 of Marinobacterium sp. BA1. NCBI lineage: Bacteria > Pseudomonadati > Pseudomonadota > Gammaproteobacteria > Oceanospirillales > Oceanospirillaceae > Marinobacterium > Marinobacterium sp. BA1. The sequence continues at coordinate 2,782,823 of NZ_BAAFHC010000001.1, read as the reverse complement.
AACGTAGTACGTGCAACTATCAACGGCCTGAAAGTCATGAAGGCGCCTGAAGATGTTGCAGCCAAGCGTGGCAAGTCCGTTGAAGAGATTCTGGAGAGCTAAGCGATGGCGAATACTATCAAGGTAACTCTGACTCGTAGCACCATCGGTCGGCTGCCCAAGCACATTCAGTGTGTGAAGGGTCTGGGTCTGCGCCGTATCGGCCACACCGTAGAAGTGGAAGATACTCCGGCTGTGCGCGGGATGATCAACAAGGTCAACTACATGGTTAGTGTAGAAGGCGAATAAAAGGAGTCACCCAATGCGTTTGAATTCTCTGCGCCCGGGCGCCGGTTCCAAGCATGCTCCCAAGCGTGTAGGTCGCGGTATCGGTTCCGGACTGGGTAAAACTGGTGGCCGTGGCCACAAGGGCCAGAAGTCCCGTTCTGGCGGTAGCGTGAACCCGGGCTTCGAAGGCGGTCAGATGCCAATCCAGCGTCGTCTGCCGAAGTTTGGTTTTACCTCTCGTCAGGCGCGCTATGTAGCTGAAGTTCGTTTGAACGAACTGGCTGCTGCCGGTGTTGACGTTGTCGACCTGGCTGCGCTGAAACAGGCTGATATCATCCGTGAAGAGATCAAGTCTGCACGCGTGATACTGTCTGGTGAGATCAAAAAGGCAGTCACCGTTAAAGGTCTTAAAGTGACCAAAGGTGCACAGGCTGCGATCGAGGCTGCTGGCGGCAAAGTCGAGGCGTAAATGGCTAAGCAAGGACAAATACCGGCAGGCATGCAGAGTGGACTGAAAGAGCTTTGGGCTCGTCTCAGATTCGTTCTGATTGCGATCATCGTATACCGTATCGGGGCTCATATTCCGGTGCCGGGTATCAACCCTGATCGTCTTGCTGCGCTGTTTGATCAGAATCAGGGAACCATTCTCAGTCTGTTCAACATGTTCTCAGGTGGTGCGCTGGAAAGGATGTCAATCCTGGCGCTGGGGATCATGCCCTACATCTCTGCATCCATAATCATGCAGTTGATGACAGTGGTCAGTCCGCACCTGGAGCAGTTGAAGAAGGAAGGAGAGGCGGGTCGTCGCAAGATCAGCCAGTACACCCGCTACGGTACAGTCATTCTCGCGACTGTACAGGGGCTTGGTATGGCAGTTGGTCTGGCCAGTCAGGGCGTTGCCTTCGCAGCCGATATGAGCTTCTACTTTGTAGCAGTCGTAACGCTGGTTGCAGGGGCTGTATTCCTGATGTGGCTGGGTGAGCAGATCACTGAGCACGGCATTGGCAACGGCATCTCGATTCTGATCTTTGCCGGTATTGTGGCTGGTTTGCCGGGTGCGATCGGTCAGTCCTTCGAATCAGCGCGCCAGGGTGATCTCAATATCCTGGCGCTGCTGGCGATTGCTGTCATGGCCATTGCTACTGTTGGTTTTGTTGTGTTCATGGAGCGTGGCCAACGCCGCATTACCATTAACTATGCAAAACGTCAGCAGGGACGTCGTGTCTATGCCGCGCAGTCAAGTCATCTGCCTTTGAAGGTCAATATGGCTGGGGTTATCCCGCCGATCTTCGCGTCCAGCATCCTGCTCTTCCCGGCTTCGGTTGGCCAATGGTTTGGTCAGTCTGAAGGGATGGAGTGGCTGCAGGATGTGGCACTGGCTCTTGGGCCAGGACAGCCGCTGTACATTCTGCTGTTTGCGATGGCAATTGTGTTCTTCTGCTACTTCTACACTGCGATTGTTTTCAATCCACGTGATGTAGCAGATAACCTGAAGAAATCAGGTGCCTTTATTCCAGGGATTCGTCCTGGTGATCAGTCCGCACGGTATATCGACTCCGTGCTGAGTCGCCTGACATTGTTTGGTGCGCTCTATATCACGGCCGTTTCGCTGATGCCCCAGTTTCTGGTGGTAGCCTGGAACGTGCCATTCTACTTCGGCGGTACATCGTTGCTGATCGTGGTGGTAGTGGTTATGGACTTTATGGCGCAGGTGCAGTCGCATCTGATGTCACACCAGTATGAGTCCCTGATGAAAAAATCGAATCTTAAAGGCGGCGCAGGTCTGCTGCGCTAAGCCTAATGAGGTGGATCATGAAAGTACGTGCATCTGTTAAAAAGATTTGCCGTAACTGCAAGATCGTACGACGCAACGGTTCCGTGCGCGTGATCTGCAAAGTGGAGCCCCGACACAAGCAGCGCCAGGGTTAATCCACAGCTGGCCGGGAGTGGAGGTGCGTAGCCTTGATTTATTTTTGATCAGGGTGTAACATTGCGCGCCTTCCACGAACTAAAGAATGATTGGTTCTGGTGAGCATTTCTCCCAGGACATAAATATGGAGTACATTGAATGGCCCGTATAGCTGGCGTCAATATTCCTGACAATAAGCATGCGGTAATTTCTCTGACTTACATTTACGGGATAGGCCGCACGACTGCACAACAGATCTGTGATGCTACCGGCATTGCGCCTAGCACCAAGATTGGTGATCTGTCTGAAGAGCAGCTCGATAATGTTCGTGGTGAAATTGCCAAGTTGACCGTTGAAGGCGACTTGCGTCGTGAAGTCAACATGAACATCAAGCGCCTTATGGACCTCGGTTGCTACCGTGGCCTGCGTCACCGTCGTAATTTGCCGGTGCGTGGTCAGCGCAGCAAGACCAATGCGCGTACCCGTAAAGGGCCGCGTAAGCCGATCCGTAAGTAAGCGATAGGAATTTCCGAATATGGCTAAGCCAGGTAATCGCACTCGTAAAAAGGTTAAAAAGCAGGTAGCGGATGGGCTCGCGCACATCCACGCCTCTTTTAACAACACTATCATCACTATTACCGATCGCCAGGGTAATGCTCTGAGCTGGGCAACTTCAGGTGGCTCCGGCTTCCGTGGTTCCCGCAAGAGCACCCCGTTTGCCGCCCAGGTGGCAGCTGAGCGTGCCGGTCAGGCAGCTCTGGAATACGGTCTGAAAAACCTCGACGTGTTTGTGAAAGGCCCGGGACCGGGTCGTGAGTCAGCAGTCCGTGCACTGAACGGCTGTGGCTACAAAATCACAAACATCACGGACGTGACCCCGATTCCGCACAACGGTTGTCGTCCGCCGAAGAAGCGTCGCGTTTAATCTGGAGACGGTAATATGGCTCGTTATCTTGGACCAAAGTGCAAGCTGTCCCGTCGTGAAGGCACCGATCTCTTCCTGAAGAGTGGTGTCCGCGCGCTTGACAGCAAGTGCAAAGCAGAAACAGTACCCGGTGTTCACGGTGCCCGTCGCGGTCGCCTGTCTGAATACGGTCTGCAGCTGCGTGAAAAGCAAAAAGTACGTCGCATTTACGGCGTGCTGGAACGTCAGTTCCGTGGTTATTACAAAGAAGCAGCACGCCGCAAGGGTGCTACAGGTGAAAACCTGCTTCAGCTTCTCGAAGGCCGTCTGGACAACGTTGTATACCGCATGGGTTATGGTTCTACCCGTGCTGAAGCACGTCAGGTTGTGTCTCACCGTCAGATCACTGTCAATGGTCAGGTAGTTAATATTCCTTCCTACCAGGTACAGGCTGGCGACGTAGTAGCAGTTCGCGAAAAAGCCAAAAACCAGCTGCGTATCAAACACGCACTGGATCTGGCTGCTCAGCGTGCTCCCGTTGAATGGATTGAAGTTGATGCTTCGAAGATGGAAGGTACTTTCAAGTCCCTGCCGGAACGTAGCGATCTTTCAGCCGACATCAACGAGCACCTGATCGTCGAGCTCTACTCGAAGTAATTCTTGAACTCTTGACTGGTGGAACTATGCAGCGTTCAGTAAACGAGTTTCTTTACCCGCGTCACATTGACGTGCAGGAGATTAGCAAAACCCGCGCCAAGGTGACTCTTGAGCCACTGGAGCGAGGGTTCGGCCATACCCTGGGCAATGCGCTGCGCCGTATCCTGCTCTCTTCCATGCCGGGTTGTGCAATTTCGGAAGTTGAGATTGAGGGTGTGTTGCACGAGTACAGCAGCATAGAAGGGGTGCAGGAGGATGTCATCGAGATCCTGCTCAACCTCAAAGGTGTTGCCATTGCTCTGCACAACGGTGATGAGGCGCTTCTGACACTCTCCAAGTCAGAGGCAGGTTCTGTCACGGCTGGCGATATTCAGCTGACTCAGGACGTTGAAATTGCCAATCCCGAACATGTGATTGCTCACCTGAATCCAGGTGCTGCACTGAACATGCAGCTGCGCGTGACACGCGGCCGTGGCTATGTGCCGGCTGACTCACGTAACAGCGACGAGGATGAAACTCGTGCCATCGGACGTCTGCAGCTGGATGCCAGCTACAGCCCTGTTCTGCGCGTGTCCTATGCAGTTGAAAGTGCACGTGTAGAACAGCGCACCGACCTGGACAAGCTCGTGATCGATATCGAATCCAACGGTACTATCGATCCGGAAGAGTGCATCCGTCGTGCGGCTACCATACTGCAGCAGCAGCTGGTCGTGTTTGTTGATCTGGAAGACGCGGGTGAACAGACTCGCGCCGAGCCGAATGAGCCGGAGATTGATCCTGTTCTTCTGCGCCCGGTCGACGACCTGGAGCTGACTGTACGTTCCGCGAACTGTCTGAAAGCAGAGCAGATCTATTATATTGGTGATCTGATCCAGCGCACCGAAGTAGAGCTGCTGAAGACTCCTAACTTGGGCAAGAAGTCTCTGACCGAGATCAAAGATGTGCTGGCATCTAAAGGTCTGTCGCTTGGCATGCGTCTGGAAAACTGGCCCCCGGCCAGTCTGAAAGGCGATGACAAGGTTGCCTCTTGAGTCTGACTTCTAACCCTAAGTTGCAAAGGATTTAGAAAATGCGTCATCGTAAATCTGGTCGACACTTAAATCGTACAAGTGCTCACCGCAAAGCGATGTTCAAAAATATGGCAGTGTCTCTGTTCGAACACGAACTGATCAAGACTACTCTGCCTAAAGCTAAAGAACTGCGCCGCTTTGCTGAGCCGCTGATCACTCTGGCCAAGATCGATTCGGTTGCTAACCGTCGTCTGGCGTTCTCCCGTACCCGCAGCAACGATGCTGTAGGTAAACTGTTCAACGAACTGGGTCCGCGTTACGCGGCTCGTCCCGGTGGCTATATCCGCATTCTCAAGTGCGGATACCGTGCCGGCGACAAGGCTCCCATGGCCTACGTTGAACTGGTAGATCGTCCGGTTGGTCAGACTGTTGCAGATGAGAGTGCAGAAGATTAATACTCTTCTGAACTGTTAAAAAAACCCGGTGCCTTTGGTTACCGGGTTTTTTTTCGCCTGTAATTTAGTGAAGGCGGGCTGTAGTGTTGGTGACAGCCCGCACAAGGTCAGACAGGTTTCAACATGGGTTTCAGGAAGCGTCCGGTATGTGACTGTGGCATGTTTGCAACGGTCTCGGGTGTGCCGGTGGCAATGATTTCGCCACCACCGCTGCCACCTTCCGGGCCCAGGTCTATGATCCAGTCGGCGGTCTTGATTACGTCCAGGTTGTGTTCAATCACGACGATGGTATTGCCGTGGTCCCGCAGGCGATCAAGGACATTGAGCAGTTGCTGTATGTCATAGAAATGCAGCCCGGTGGTGGGCTCGTCAAGAATATACAGGGTCTTGCCGGTGTCCCGCTTACTCAATTCTCGCGCCAGTTTGACACGTTGTGCTTCGCCGCCCGAAAGTGTCGTCGCTGCCTGTCCGAGACGAATATAGCTGAGGCCGACATCGATCAGGGTTTGCAGCCGTCGTGCCAGCGCTGGTATGGCGTCGAAGAATTCACGCGCATCCTCAACCGTCAGCTGCAATACCTCATCGATGCTCTTGCCCTTGTACTTCACTTCCAGGGTTTCACGGTTATAGCGCTTGCCCTTGCAGATATCGCAGGGCACATAGATGTCCGGCAGGAAGTGCATCTCCACCTTGATTACGCCGTCCCCCTGGCAGGCTTCACAGCGGCCACCCTTTACATTGAAGCTGAAACGTCCCGGTTTGTAGCCGCGTGAGCGTGCTTCCTGGGTCCCGGAAAAGAGTTCACGGATCGGTGTAAAAATACCGGTATAGGTCGCGGGGTTGGAGCGTGGAGTGCGTCCAATCGGACTCTGGTCTATATCGATGACCTTGTCAAACAGATCCAATCCTTCAATCCGCTCATAAGGTGCCGCGTCCAGCGTTGTCGCATGATTAAGTGCCGTGGCGGCAACCGGGTACAACGTGTTGTTGATCAATGTGGATTTGCCGGAACCCGACACGCCGGTCACACAGGTCATCAGTCCAACAGGAATTTCGAGCGTCACCTGCTGCAGGTTGTTGCCGCTGGCGCCTATCAGACGCAGTATCCTGTCACTGTCCACCGGCTTGCGTTGTTCCGGTATCGCAATCGACCGTTTGCCGGACAGATACTGGCCTGTGATCGATTCGGGATTGTCCATAATGGTCTGGGGCAGGCCCGCGGCGATGACACGCCCGCCATGTACGCCGGCTCCGGGGCCGATATCAATCAGATAATCCGCCATGCGGATGGCATCTTCATCGTGTTCAACTACGATGACGGTATTGCCCAGGTCACGCAGGTGTTCCAGAGTTTTGAGCAGACGTTCATTGTCGCGTTGATGCAGTCCGATGGATGGCTCATCCAGTACATACATGACACCGACCAGACCTGCACCAATCTGACTTGCCAGTCGGATGCGCTGAGCTTCACCACCTGAAAGAGTATCAGCACTGCGTTCAAGCGATAGGTAGTCGAGTCCTACATTGACCAGAAAACTCAGGCGTTCACGAATCTCTTTTAGAATCTTGTCGGCGATCTCGCCTTGTTTGCCTCCGAGTTGAAGCTGTTCAAAGTACTCTTTTGCCTGACCAATCGGCAGGCGTACAAGATCAGGCAGAGTGCGTTGGTCAATAAATACATGGCGCGCGTCAGCACGCAATCGGCTGCCATTGCATGAGGGGCATGCATGCATGTTGAGATAGCGAGCCAGGTCTTCGCGTACACTTTCGGACTCGGTTTCCCGGTAGCGCCGCTCCAGATTATTGATCACGCCTTCAAAGGGGTGCGCCTTCTTAACGCGTTCGCCTCGATCATTACGGTAGTGAAAGTCTACGCTGTCATCACCACTGCCGTGCAGAATGATATTGCGGTGTTGTTCGCTGAGTTTCTCAAACGGGGTATCCAGATCAAAGCCGTAGTGTTGACCTACCGCCTGCAGCTGTTGGTAATAGTAGAGACTTCGCTTATCCCAGCCACGTATGGCACCCTGTGCAAGGGTCAGTGATGCGTCCTGTACCAGTTTGGCTGGATCAAAATACTGTCGTACCCCAAGACCATCACAGGCAGGGCAGGCGCCGTGGGGGTTGTTGAATGAGAACAAACGAGGCTCGAGTTCCTGAATGCTGTGGCCGCAGGTCGGGCAGGCGAAACGTGCCGAAAATACCATCTCCTCCATACCCTCATCCATGGGGGCAATTCTGGCAATGCCATCGCTCAGCTCCAGAGCGGTTTCAAATGATTCTGCCAAGCGGGTTTGAAGGTCCTCTCGAACCTTGATGCGATCAACTACCACTTCAATATCGTGTTTGCGTTTCTTGTCCAGTGTTGGGGCATCATCAAGATCGACCACCAGCCCATCTATACGGGCGCGGACGAAGCCCTGGCTGCGCAGCTGGCTGATGATATGTAAGTGCTCACCCTTGCGGCCCTGTACGACGGGAGCCAACAGCATTACGCGTGTGCCTTCGGGCAGTGCGAGCACCTGATCAACCATCTGGCTGACGGTCTGTGCCGCCAGCGGCAAGTCATGTTCAGGGCAGCGCGGTTCGCCTGCTCGGGCAAAGAGCAGACGCAGGTAATCGTAAATCTCGGTGATGGTACCAACTGTCGAGCGGGGATTATGCGATGTGGATTTCTGCTCGATCGATATGGCTGGTGACAGTCCTTCGATATGGTCTACATCGGGCTTTTCCATCATCGACAGGAACTGGCGTGCATAGGTGGACAAGGATTCCACGTAGCGGCGCTGTCCTTCGGCGTAGAGAGTGTCGAAGGCGAGTGAGGACTTGCCTGATCCCGACAGCCCTGTGATGACGATCAACTGGTCGCGGGGGATATCGAGGTCAATATTTTTCAGGTTGTGGGTGCGTGCACCCCGTACCAGAATCTTGTCCATTGCGGCTCCGCCTTGGCTGGCAAAAAGGACTATTATAGAGCCTATAGCGGGACAGCAAAAACAGCTGTGCTTGTGGTATCCTCATGGGCGTACGGCCACATGCAGGATGCGGTGGCCCAGGCTAACAGGATAACGGGAGAGTGAGATGGCGCGCGGTATCAATAAGGTAATTCTGATCGGTAATCTGGGAGCTGATCCCGAAGTACGTTACATGCCATCTGGCAATGCGGTCACCAACGTGAACCTTGCCACCAGCGATAGCTGGAAAGACAAACAGAGCGGCCAGATGCAGGAGCGTACCGAGTGGCATCGGGTCGTATTCTTCAACCGTCTGGCTGAAATTGCGGGCGAGTATCTGCGCAAGGGTTCAAAGGTTTACATTGAGGGCTCCCTGCGTACCCGCAAGTGGCAGGGACAGGATGGCCAGGATCGCTACACGACTGAAATTGTAGCCAGCGAGATGCAGATGCTGGATGGACGCGGTGGTGAAGGGGGTGGTGGTTACCAGCAACCTTCACAGGGTGGCGGTTATGCACCTCAGGGCGGCGACATGGGCTATGGTCAGCCACAACAATACAATCAGGCACCGCCACAGCAGGCTCCGCGTCAGCAGCCGGTACAACAGCCTGCGCAACAACCTCAGCAGCCAGCCCCGGGTTTTGATGACTTTGATGATGACATCCCGTTCTGAGAGCTGATCCACGCGACTGCAGCAATACCTGTTCAAAGGCCCCGCAACGCGGGGCTTTTGTGTCTGTTGCAGGGCACTTTTTTCATATCGGGCAGGTGTGCAGGGGCAGAGTTTGCGGTATGCTCGAAATGAACCGGGCTTGCCCCCGAACTTTCATTCCAGTAACAGGTGAACATCCCGTCAATGGTGGCCAGCGCCTATACAACATCAGCCAAGGTTCTCATCTGCGGAGCGGATGGCCAGATTGGTCATGCTCTGGCGGAGCTGTTGTTGCAACAGCAGGGGCTTGAGTGTATCGCCCTAGGACGACGCAAACTTGATGTGACCGACCCTGAGCAGATCCGACAGCAACTTGAACGACACCTGCCTGACTACGTGATCAACTGTGCCGGCTTCAACCGGGTTGATGATGCCGAACGGCAGCCTGATCAGGCTTTGGCCGTGAACAGTGCCGGCGCGGCCAACCTTGCTGCCGCCTGTGCGCTGCTCAGTATCCCGCTGCTGCACCTGTCCTCGGACTATGTCTTCGATGGCCACTATGCCAGTGGCTACAGTGAGGATGACGCTGCCTCCCCGCTGGGCGTATTTGGGCGCAGCAAGTGGGAAGGTGAAGAATCCGTGCGCAACCTGCACTCTCAACATCTTATCCTGCGTGTGAGCTGGGTGTTCAGTGCCCGTGGTGACAATTATCTTTTGCGTACACTGGAGCAGGCGCGGCATGAAGCCATGATTGAGGCGGTTGATGACCGGCGTGGCTGCCCTACCTCGGCTGAAGATGTGGCGCGTGTCATCCTGGCCATCCTGCGCCAGCTGACCTGCGGTATTGATGTGTGGGGAACCTATCACTATTGCGGCGCTGAAATCACCTCCCGTTATGGCTTCAGTGAGGCGATTCTGGCCGCGGCGCGGCAGTATGAGGAGCTTGCTGTACAGGAACTTCGTGCCGTAGCATCGGCTGATTATCCGGCTGCTGCACAGCGGCCGGCTTCATCTGTGCTCAAGTGCCGTAAGCTGCTCAGTACCTTCGGTATTCGTCAGCGTCCCTGGCGCAGTGAGTTGCAGCGCGTCATTCGGGAGCATTACGGCGAACTCTAAATGTTCGCCGTATACCTTCACATTCTAAAACAGCCCAAGGCTGGCAGAACGCGTCAAAGCCACTGCCAGAATATACCCCAGACACAACAGTGCCGCGAGCAGAGCCAGCAGGCGTGTTTTCATTGTTTTGCCACGCTTCAGCGCAACCGTTCCAAAACCAATATATCCGACCAGACCCAGTATCTTGGCTGTGAGCCAGTGATGGGTGAGCGGGTATTGCGACAGCACCAGCATCAGGCCGATCGCACTGACCAGCAGCAACGTATCGATCACATGGGGGAAAATCTTGAGCCAGCGAGCATTGAGCGCCTTGGGCCAAACCAGCATAAGTGCTGCGCGCAACATGAACAGGGTGATACTCAGTCCGACCATGGTCAGGTGTGCATGTTTAAGCATCAGGTAAGTATTCAATGCCGGTTTCCTCAACTATTGCAGGCGGGTGGGTGTTGGATGGGCTTCACTATACCTGCGGCATGTCTGATTTGAAATTCGCCTTTGCCTGCAGGGGAATGTTTTACCTCCCGTTGCACTGTAAAACGGGCAGTAACAGGGTAAAATGTGCAACTTTTCAGCAGCCGCTAGAGGCGTGATATACGCGAATGAATGCTCAGACTCTGACACCGGATCCCTATCAGTCCATCCGCCCCTACCGGGATGATGAAGTCGAGGCGGTACTTCAGCGGCTGGTGCGCGACGACGAATGTATTTCGGCCCTGACACGCTACCAGTTTCCCAGGGCTTCCGGCCTGCTGGGCTGGCTGCTGCGTCCACTGGTGCGCATTGCTGTGGCAGCACGAGTTGGCGAGATCGAAAGCATAGATGGTTTCCAGCAGCTGGTGGCCGATTACATGCAGAAAATGATCGGACGCACCACAACGCGGGTTAGCTGCTCGGGTATTGAGCGTTTGGACCCCAACGAAGCTTATCTGTTCGTATCCAATCACCGTGATATCGCCATGGACCCGGCGTTTGTGAACTGGGTTCGCTATAAGGCTGGCATGTCGACGGTGCGCATTGCGATCGGTGATAACCTTCTGCGCAAACCCTATGTGTCGGACCTGATGCGGCTTAATAAAAGCTTCATCGTTAATCGCTCTGCCAAGGGGCGAGAGATGATGTCGGCGCTGACTCAACTCTCTTCCTACATCGATCACAGCATCAGCAATGGCCACTCTATCTGGATCGCGCAGCGCGAGGGGCGAGCGAAAGATGGCAATGACCGTACAGATCCGGCATTGATGAAAATGTTCTACATGTCGCACCGCAAGCAGCGCAGCCTGGGCGAGATGGTGGGGCGGCTCAACATTGTACCGGTATCCATTGCCTATGAGCTTGACCCCTGTGATGCGCTCAAGGCTCGTGAGCTGGCCGCTGTTGCGCTGCACGGTGCATACGAGAAATCTGAATACGAGGATATCAGCAGTATTGTCCGAGGCATTACCGGCGACAAGGGGGAGGTTCACATCGCTTTTGGTACTCCGCTGAGTGGCGAGTTTGAAACCCCTGAGCAGATTGCCGCTGAGATCGATCGTCAAATCCACCTCAATTACCGGCTGCACCCAAGCAATCTTGCTGCTGCCGGCGAGGCGGTCAGTGTCGAGCAGCAGCAGGCCTTTGACGCGCGCCTTGAAAATGTGAGCGATGAGGAGCGGCCGTTCCTGCGTCAGATGTACGCCAACCCGGTCATCAATCATCACAATGCCAGCCAGGGGGAGAGCTGATGCCTGCTCAACGCTCTGGCAGCATGTGGCTGTATCTGCGCGGCCTGCTCTATGCAGTTGGCTTTTACCCGTTGACCATGCTGTTTGCGATTCCCTGTTTGCTGATTGGCCCATTGCTGCCGTTTCGGGCCCGGTTCAAGTTTCTGACCCTGATCAATTACTTCTATATCGACTGGTTGCGCATCTGCTGTGGTTTGGGAGTTGAACTGAAGGGGCGTGAGCATCTTCCAAAAGAAGGTGCGTATGTGGTTGTGGCCAATCATCAGAGCGAGTGGGAGACGCTGTACTTCCAGACACTCATTCGGCCTCAGGCCGTGGTGCTCAAGCGCGAGCTGCTACGAATCCCGCTGTTCGGCTGGGCACTGGCGCTGTTGCGTCCGATCGCGCTTGATCGCAGCAAGCGGCGCGGTGCGCTGAAACAGCTGCTGGAGCAGGGGCAGCAGCGGCTGGACAGCGGTATTCCATTGCTGATTTTCCCGCAGGGTACACGTGTACCTGTGGGGCAGATGGGCAAGCTGAACAAGGGCGGTGCGATGCTGGCCGTGAGTCGAGGTGTACCGATTGTACCGGTGGCACATAATGCGGGTCTTTACTGGCCCGGTAACTCGTTCGTCAAGTATCCCGGCACCGTGCAGGTCAGTGTAGGTCCCGCGATCCAGACGGAAGGGCGCAGTGTGGATGAAGTGCATGCTGAAGTAGCAGGCTGGCTGGAGCAGACCATGCGAGAGCAGGGCAGTCTGGAGTAAGCTAAGGTTGAATTCGGCCCATAAAAAAGCCGCTCCATTATGAGCGGCTTTTTTATGGGCCAGCCAACGGGGCTGGCCGCAGTATCAGCCTTCGTATTTCTCGAACACCAAAGTTGAGTTGGTGCCGCCGAAGCCGAAGCTGTTGGACATGACGCGCTTGAGCTCGATGTTGTCCTTGCGTTCCGTGACAACCGGCATGCCGGCCGCTTCCGGATCCAGTTCTTCGATGTTGGCCGACGCACAGATGAAGTTGTTCTGCTGCATCAGGATCGAGTAGATCGCTTCCTGTGCACCGGTGGCGCCCAGTGAGTGACCGGTGAGTGACTTGGTAGAGCTGACCGGCGGCATCTTGTCACCGAAGGTCTGCTTCATCGCCTTCAGCTCCTGAATGTCACCAGCCGGAGTGGAGGTGCCGTGGGAGTTGATGTAGTCGATGGGGCCATCTACGGTGGCCATCGCCTGCTGCATGCAACGAATGGCGCCTTCACCGGACGGTGCAACCATGTCGTAGCCGTCGGAAGTAGCGCCGTAGCCAGTCAGCTCAGCGTAAATCTTGGCGCCACGAGCTTTGGCGTGCTCCAGTTCTTCGAGCACCAGCATGCCGGCACCACCTGCGATCACGAAACCGTCGCGATTGGCGTCATAAGCACGAGACGCTTTTTCCGGAGTATCGTTGTACTTGCTGGACAGCGCGCCCATGGCGTCAAACATGACACTCAGCGACCAGTGCAGCTCTTCACCACCACCGGCAAAAACAACGTCCTGCTTGCCGAGCTGGATCTGCTCCATGGCGCTACCGATGCAGTGTGCACTGGTCGCGCAGGCTGAGGTGATCGAGTAGTTGACACCCTTGATCTTGAACGGAGTTGCCAGACAGGCGGAGACGGTGGAGCCCATGGTGCGGGTAACGCGGTAGGGGCCTACGCGGCGGACACCTTTTTCACGCAGAATATCAGCGGTTTCAACGATATCGGCTGAAGATGCACCCCCTGAGCCGGCGATCAGGCCGGTACGGACATTGGAGATCTGGTCTTCGCTCAGGCCGGAATCTTCAATCGCCTGCTTCATGGCCAGGTAGGCATAAGCCGCAGCGTTGCCCATGAATCGACGCAGCTTGCGATCGATCAGGTTGTCCAGGTCGATATCGATGCTGCCCGCAACCTGACTGCGGAAGCCAAGCTCCTTGTACTCCGGCTGAAACTTGATGCCGGAGCGGCCCTGCTTCAGTGAGTCCAGAACTGTTTCCAGATCATTTCCCAGGCAGGAAACGATCCCCATACCGGTCACAACGACGCGTCGCATGTGTAGCCTCTCTTCAATCGTTCAGAAATATACTGTCTTATTATATGGCAAGGTTAACGGGTCGAAGTTCAGGCTCAGAAGTTATCTGTCTGCTTGAACAGGCCGACACGCAGGTCCGTGGCAGTATAGATGGTACGGCCGTCAACAGACAGTGAACCATCGGCTATACCCATAACCAGCTTGCGCTCGATGACACGCTTGAGCTCGATGTGATAGGTCACCTTGCTGGCAGTGGGAAGCACCTGACCGGTGAACTTGACTTCGCCGGAGCCCAGTGCGCGCCCGCGTCCTTCATTGCCGCGCCAGCCGAGGAAAAAGCCTACCAGCTGCCACATGGCATCAAGACCGAGACAGCCCGGCATGACAGGGTCTTCCGGGAAGTGGCAGTCAAAGAACCAAAGGTCTGGGCGGATATCGAGTTCGGCGATGATCTCACCCTTGCCGTACTGACCACCATCGGTGTTGATCTCGATGATGCGGTCCAGCATCAGCATGTTGCCGACCGGCAGCTGGGCATTGCCTGGGCCGAACATCTCGCCATGGCCGCACTTGAGCAGCTCTTCACGTTCAAAGGAGGAGGGTCTAGTCATAGGAAACCGTATATCCAAGGCATTTCATAAAATTTGCCCGATTATACCGATTTGACTGCCTGCAGGCACGGCCTGTGTGCCCTTATTTGATCGATATCGGATCAGATGAGGGATTTTAGCGGCTGCAAAGGCTCAAGTTGCACGCCGCAGTCGAGCTGCAGCGTGCTCAGGGATCAGCTGGTGCGGCGGGTTGCCATCTGTGCCAGGGTGGTGAGTGTCTCACGGAAAGAACTGGCCGGCAGTGCTTCCAGCGCGGTAATGGCGCGACTGACTTCGGCTTCGGCCTGCTGACGGGTGTAGTCGATTGACCCTGTGCGCTGCACGATATCCAGTACCGGTTGCAGATCGTCCAGACCGCCTTCGCGAATGGCGCCACGAATCAGTTTGCGCTCAGTCTCGCTGCCGACTCGCATGGCGTGGATCAGTGGCAGGGTGGCCTTGCCTTCCGCCAGGTCATCACCGACATTCTTGCCCATGGTGGCGCTGTCGGACAGATAGTCCATCAAGTCGTCCACCAGCTGGAAGGCGATACCCAGGTGGCGACCGTACAGGCGCAGTGCTTCTCGCTCCTCTGCGCTGGCATCGGCCAGAATGGCGCCAACTTCGGTAGCAGCCTCAAACAGCATCGCCGTTTTGCCGAGAATGACCTGCATGTAGGACTCTTCGGAGGTGTCCGGATTGCGCTGATTCAGCAGCTGTAACACTTCACCTTCGGCGATTACGGTAGTTGCATTGGAGATCACCTGCATGATCTCCATGCGGTTTATCTCGACCATGATCTGGAAAGCGCGGGAATAGAGAAAATCACCCACCAGTACGCTGGGCGCATTGCCCCATTTGGCATTGGCGGTTGCATTGCCACGGCGCAGCTCTGAGTTATCCACAACATCGTCGTGCAGCAGGGTAGCGGTATGGATGAATTCGATTACGGCGGCCAGCGGGATGTGCTGCTCGCCCCTGTAGCCGCAAGCGTTGGCGCTGAGCAGTACCAGCAGCGGGCGCAGTCGCTTGCCGCCGCCGGCGACAATATAGTGACCGATCTTCTCGACCAGGGGCACAGTCGACCCAAGGTGGTTAAGAATATAATCGGTTACCGCATCGAACTGCGGCTCTATGGTCGGATTAAGCTGGTGTGGCTGCATGGGCGGGGTTCTGTATGTGGACTGAACACCCGCCGCATGCTAGGGGGCTGGGAGAAGGGTGTCAAGCCGAGCTGGGAGACGGGCGTCGGGGCGGGGGATTTGGCAAGGATTGCGCTTGCCTGTAACGAGGGACTCGGGTAAAATTGCGCGCCTTAAACCTGTCCACGATCGCTCCCTACCATAGGGTGTCCAGAAGTCTTCAGACTTCGGCCATTAGAAGTAGGTTTCGTTTCCAGTAGCCGGGCAGGTTAATACTTGGAGAAAAGCATGTTTGCAGTAATCGTAAGCGGCGGTAAACAGTACCGTGTGCAGGAAGGACAGACACTGAAGCTGGAAAAACTGACTGCTGAAGCAGGTTCCAGCGTTGAGTTCGACCGCGTTTTGCTGGTCGGTAACGGCGACGACGTTAAGGTCGGTGCTCCGGTTGTTGAAGGTGCCAAAGTGGCTGCAGAAGTTGTAGCTCACGGCCGTGGTGACAAGGTCACCATCATCAAGTTCCGTCGCCGCAAGCATCACATGAAGCGTCAGGGTCACCGTCAGTGGTTTACAGAAGTTAAAATCACAGGCATCAGTGGCTGATCAACCGAATTAGGAGATTGAATAATGGCTCATAAGAAGGCTGGTGGTTCAACGCGTAACGGCCGCGACTCACAATCAAAGCGTCTGGGCGTAAAGCGTTTCGGTGGTCAGGCCGTTATCGCGGGTAACATTCTGATCCGTCAGCGTGGCACCAAGTTCCACGCCGGCACCAACGTTGGCCTGGGCAAGGATCACACCCTGTTTGCAACTGCAAACGGCGTGGTCAAGTTCGAGGTCAAGGGTCCGAACAACCGTAAATATGTGAGCGTCGTTCCTGCCTGAGCAGTGATCTGATACTCGCATCGAAAAGCTCCGCCCAGGCGGGGCTTTTTTCGTTTGCAGGCGGCCGTGCGCAAGCATCCGGCTGTCCCGCCCGGATTGAGGGGGTATGCTCCTCTGATCCCGGGATGAATGAAAGTTGGAGGTAATGATGAAATTTGTAGATGAAGCGACCATCACAGTGGAAGCTGGCAAGGGTGGTAACGGCTGTCTGAGCTTCCGGCGTGAGAAATTCATTCCAAAGGGCGGGCCTGATGGCGGAGATGGCGGTGATGGTGGCTCGATCTGGGTTGAGGCGGATGAATCGCTCAATACGCTGATCGACTATCGCTTTACCCGCCGATTCAAGGCGCAGAACGGTGAATCCGGCAGCGGTCGCAACTGTACCGGCTCCAAGGGTGAAGATCTGATCCTGAAGGTGCCCGTGGGTACAACAATAGTGGATGTCGATACCGGAGAGGTGTTGGCGGATCTAACCCGCATCGGTCAGCAGGACAAGATTGCTCAGGGCGGTTTTCATGGCCTGGGTAATACGCGCTTCAAAAGCAGTGTCAACCGCGCACCACGCCAGACCACCAAAGGCAGTGAAGGCGAATTGCGCAACCTGCGGCTGGAGCTGAAGGTGTTGGCCGATGTAGGGTTGTTGGGTCTGCCCAATGCGGGCAAGTCCACCCTTATTCGCTCCATCTCGGCAGCCAAGCCGAAAGTGGCGGATTACCCGTTTACAACGCTGGTGCCCAACCTTGGCGTGGTGCGCACCGAAGCGCATCGCAGCTTCGTGGTGGCCGATATTCCGGGCATCATCGAAGGTGCGGCCGAAGGCGCGGGGCTGGGGATTCGCTTCCTCAAGCATCTGGCGCGCAACCGGGTGCTGCTGCATCTGGTGGATATGGCGCCCTGGGATGAAACTACGCCCGCGCAGGCGGCGGTGACCGCCGTGAACGAACTTGAAAAATTCAGCCAGACGCTGGCGCAACAGCCGCGCTGGCTGGTGCTGAACAAGCTGGATATGTTGCCTGAAGAGGAGCAGGATGCAGCCTGTCAGGCCGTAATCGACGCGTTGGGCTGGGAAGGTCCAGTGTATCGAATTTCAGCGCTGAACAAGCTGGGGCTGACGCCGCTGGTGCATGATCTGCAGGATTTTCTGGATGCCCGTGCGGCAGCTATAGCGGAAGATCCGGAACTGCTCGAGCAGGAGAGGCATACGCGTGCACTGATCGATGAAGAGGCGCGTGAAAATCTGCAGCGTCTGCGCATGGAGCAGCGGGCGCGTCGCATGGCGGATGATGGTCTCGATGATGATGACTTCGACGATGATGATTACGATGTCGAAGTGGAGTATGTACCCTGACGGAGAAGGTATAAGGTGACAGCGGGACGTAATGGTCTGACCCAGCGCGGGCGCTGGGTGGTCAAGATTGGCAGTGCGCTGCTGACCAATGATGGTCAGGGGCTGGATCAGGTCGCCATTGCGCACTGGGTGGACCAGCTGGTAGAGCTGACGCGCAGTGGTGTCGAGGTGGTGCTGGTGTCTTCCGGCTCAGTGGCTGAGGGAATGACCCGGCTGGGCTGGGCTGGGCGTCCGCGCGAGATTTACCGCCTTCAAGCGGCAGCGGCTGTCGGTCAGATGGGGTTGGTGCAGGCCTATGAGACCAATTTCCGTCGTCACGGCATGCACACGGCTCAGATATTGCTGACCCACGATGACCTGTCCAATCGCAAGCGCTATCTCAATGCTCGCTCCACGCTGCGTACCCTGATCGAGCTGGGTGTGGTTGCAGTGGTCAACGAAAACGATACCGTTGTCACCAGTGAGATTCGCTTCGGTGACAACGATACGCTGGGGGCGCTGGTGGCCAACGCGGTCGAAGCGGATGTGCTGGTACTGCTGACTGATCAGCAGGGGCTGTATACCGCTGATCCGCGCAGCAATCCCGATGCAGAGCTGATCAGTGAAGCGATGGCGGAGGATGAGCGACTGGTCGCCATGGCTGGAGATGGTGGTCGGCTTGGACGCGGTGGCATGGCGACCAAGGTGCGTGCAGCCAAGCTGGCAGCGCGCTCTGGTGCACTGACGCTGATTGCCAGTGGGCGCGAGCCGGATGTGCTGCTGCGGCTCCACCGCGGTGAGCTGATCGGTACTCTACTGTTGCCTGAGAGAGAGCCCATGGCGGCACGCAAGCAGTGGATTGCCGGGCACCTGCAGGCGCGCGGTACGCTGGTGCTGGATGCTGGTGCCGTGATGGCGCTGGCGGAACGGGGCAAGAGTCTCCTGCCTGCTGGGGTGCGCTCGGTCAGCGGTGATTTCTCGCGTGGCGAGATGGTGATGATGATGGATGAGCAGGGGCGTGTGGTTGCACGCGGGCTGGCAAATTACGGCGTAGAGGATGCGCGTCGAATTATCGGTCGTCCCAGTCGCGAAATCGAGTCATTGCTGGGCTTCATGGGCGAGGAAGAGCTGGTGCACCGCGATAACCTGGTGCTGGCCTGAGGTCGGTACCTCGCGGCGTTATTACAGCAGCTGAATGACAGGCACAAAAAAACCGGCAATTGCCGGTTTTTTTATGCTGACAAGGTAGTGACTTATGCCATTGCCTTGATGCGAGCGGTCAGGCGGCTCTTGGTGCGGGCGATCTTGTTCTTGTGGAAGATGCCTTTGGTTACAGAGCTGTCCATGATCGGCTGAGCGACCTTGAACGCTGCTTCAGCAGCAGCCTTGTCACCGCCGTCGATGGCAGCGATTACTTTTTTCATGTACGTGCGCGCCATGGAGCGCAGGCTAGCGTTGTGTTGACGACGCTTCTCCGCCTGGCGAGCGCGTTTTTTGGATCCTGCGGAATTAGCCACGGTCCGGCTCCTTTGATAATTGGGTTGATCAGATTACGACGATGCGAGTGCCGAAAATTAGACGCGACATTATTCATGTCCGGCCGGTCGATGTCAACCTTTACGCGCGTCGTCTTGAATCCACTTTGTCTGTCTGGCAAAGGGGGATATGATCGGCGCACATTTTTTGCATTTCAATAAAGGGGTCAGTGTGACAGACAAGGCGAAACGGGGCGGTGTCGGGCTACTGCGCTCCAGTGGCGTTGTGGGCATCATGACCATGATGTCGCGAGTGCTTGGCCTAGTGCGTGATGTGGTGATTGCCAATTACTTTGGTGCCAGTGGCAGTGCCGATGCCTTCTTTGTCGCATTCAAGATACCCAACTTCCTCCGCCGTCTGTTTGCCGAGGGCGCTTTCTCCCAGGCCTTTGTGCCGGTGCTGTCCGAGTATCGCAGCCAGCGAGATCTTGCCGCGGTCAAACAGCTTGTTGATCGCGTTGCCGGGGCGCTGGGTTCGGTGCTGGTGCTGGTCACAGCAATTGCGGTGATAGGAGCGCCTGTGCTGGCTGTTGTTTTTGCGCCGGGCTTTTACATGGCCGGTGGCGAAAAGTTTGAGCTTGCCGCCGACATGCTCAGAATCACCTTTCCCTATCTGTTGCTGATCTCTCTGACTGCTTTTTGCGGCGCCATTTTGAACAGCTACGAGCGCTTCGCCATTCCGGCCTTTACCCCGGTGCTGCTGAATCTTTGCCTGATCGGTTCGGCGGTTTGGCTCAGCCCCTGGTTCGAAACCCCCATCATGGCGCTCGCCTGGGGAGTGCTGATGGCTGGCGGTGTACAGCTGCTGTTCCAGTTGCCGTTCCTGGCGCGGCTGCGGCTGTTGCCGCTTCCGAAGGCTGATTTCAAGGATGAGGGGGTGCGCCGAATTCTTAAGCTGATGCTGCCGGCACTGTTCGGCGTCTCGGTAGCGCAAATCAATCTGCTGCTGGATACCGTGCTGGCCTCTTTCCTGCAGACCGGCAGTGTGTCCTGGCTGTACTACTCCGACCGGCTGTCGGAGCTGCCGCTGGGGGTGTTCGGCATCGCTATCGCTACCGTGATTCTGCCCAGTCTGTCCCGCATCCATGCCGAAAAGAGCCCGGAACGTTTTGCCCATACCCTCGACTGGGCGATCCGCATGATTCTGCTGATCGGTCTGCCCGCTGCGCTGGCGTTGGCGGTGCTGGCCGAGCCGCTGATCGCAACCCTGTTCCATTACGGTGAAATGACCGATCGGGATGTGCAGATGGCCGCCATGAGCCTGCGCGCCTATGCCTTCGGTCTGCTGGCGTTCATGCTGATCAAGGTGCTGGCACCGGGCTATTTTGCTCGTCAGAATACCCGTACCCCGGTCAAAATCGCCGTCAAGGCGATGGCTGCCAATATGGTGCTCAACTTGATTCTGATCTGGCCGCTCGACCATGTGGGGCTGGCGCTGGCGACATCCATTTCTGCCTTCATGAATGCGGGCTGGCTGCTGCATGGGCTGATCAAGGAAGGCGTGTTCCGCTGGCAACCGGGCTGGGCCATGATGCTGTTCCGGCTGGTCAGCGCTTCCATAACGCTGGTGGCGGTGTTGTTGCTGATCATGAATTGGCTGGCCGGGAACTGGCTTGAGGCAGGTGTATGGCTGCGAGTGCAGTGGATGACAGTGCTGGTGCTGGCCGGAGCGGGGGCGTATCTCCTGATGCTGCTGGTGACCGGTCTCAGGTTACGCCATCTGCGCGGTTGAACACTTTCTGAGCGGTACTCGCCGGGTTCAGAGTACGATATACTTCGCAGTCCGAAATTCTGGCGCTGGCTCGGCAACTGCATGGAACTGATACGAGGCTTACACAATCTGCGTGATCGCCACCGTGGCTGCGTGGCAACAATTGGCAACTTCGATGGTGTTCACCTGGGCCATCGCAAGGTGCTGGCGCAGGTCAAGGCAAAGGCGGCTGCGCTTGGGCTGCCGAGTGTCGTTATCATTTTTGAACCCCAGCCGCGTGAATTCTTTGGCGGCGACAGCGTGCCGCCCCGTCTGACTCGTTTTGATGAAAAGGTACGTCTGTTGGCGGCCGAGGGTGTAGACCGGGTGGTCTGCCTCAGCTTCAATGCACGCCTGCGACAGATGTCGGCGGAAGCGTTCATCAATGAGCTGCTGCTGAAGGGGCTGGCGGTAGAGCATTTCGTGGTGGGCGATGACTTCCGTTTTGGTTGTGACCGCCGCGGCGACTATCACATGCTGTGCGAAGCCGGCGAGCGTCACGGTTTCACGGTTGAGGGTACGCACACCTTCACGTTGCAGGGCGAGCGTGTCAGCAGCACGCGTGTTCGCACTGCGCTGATGCGGAATGATTTTGAGCTGGCCGAGCAACTGCTGGGTTGGCGTTACGCCGTTACCGGCCGAGTGATGCATGGCCAGAAACTGGGGCGGCAGTTGGGTGTGCCAACCGCGAACGTGCGCATGCACCGCTACCCCTGTCCTCTGCGAGGGGTGTTTGCAGCCTGGGCTCATTTTGATGGCCAGTGTTTGCCTGCCGTCTGTAATGTGGGGTTGCGTCCCACCGTGCATGGCCGCCTGCCGGTGCTGGAAGCGCACCTGCTCGACTACACAGGGGCCGAGTTGTATGGCAGCCTGATGCGGGTGGAGTTTCTGCACTTCATTCGCCCCGAACAGGCCTTTGATGGTCTGGACGCGCTCAAGACACAGATAGAAGCCGATATTGAACATGTCCGCGCCTGGTTTGCCCAGGCGGGCCGAGACTGACCTTACCTCTGGAAGCGACCTGTTATGACCGATTACAAAGCGACACTCAACCTGCCGGAAACGGCATTCCCGATGCGCGGCAACCTGCCGCAGCGTGAACCGGCTCGTCTGGCGCGCTGGGATGAAATCGACCTGTATCGTCAGTTGCGTGAAGAGGGCAAGGGACGCAAGACGTTTATCCTCCACGATGGTCCTCCCTACGCCAACGGTAATATTCATATCGGTCATGCGGTCAACAAGGTGATCAAGGACATGATCATCAAGTCCAGGACTCTGAGCGGCTTTGACGCCCCCTACGTGCCAGGGTGGGACTGTCACGGGCTGCCGATCGAGCACAAGGTCGAAACCCTGATCGGCAAGGCCGGTGATAAGGTGCCCTACCGTGAATTCCGTCAGAAGTGTCGCGAATACGCCGCCGAGCAGGTCGCCGGGCAGAAAGCGGATTTTATCCGTCTGGGCGTACTGGGCGACTGGGACAACCCCTACCTGACGATGAACTTCGACACCGAAGCCAACATCGTGCGCGCGCTGGGCAAGATCATCGACAACGGCCATCTGGTGAAGGGCTACAAGCCGGTCTACTGGAGTGTGGTCGGTCAGTCCGCACTGGCTGAAGCCGAAGTGGAATATCAGGACAAGACCTCCACCGCCATCGATGTGCGTTTTACCTTCATCGATCAGGACAAGGTGCTGGCACTGTTCGGCGCCACTGCCGGTGAGGCGCCGGTGTCGGTGGTGATCTGGACCACCACGCCCTGGACCATTCCCGCCAACCAGGCGGTGTCGATCAACGGCGCGCTGGATTATGCGCTGGTGGAAGCGCACACCGAGCAGGGTGTGGATCGAATGGTCTTGGCTGCCGAGATGGTCGACGACATCATGGCGCGCTGGGGTGTGGACAAGTTTGAAGTGCTGGCGACCTGCAACGGCGCAGCGCTGGAGTTGCTGCAGCTCAAGCATCCGATCTATGACCGTCAGGTGCCGGTGATCCTCGGTGATCATGTCACCACCGATGCCGGTACCGGTGCCGTTCACACCGCGCCTGATCACGGCATGGAAGACTTTGTGGTCGGTCAGGCCTACGGTCTGGGCACACTGAACCTGGTGCAGGCCGACGGTACCTATACCGATGCGGCCGGCGAATTTGCCGGTGTTCACGTCTACAAGGCCGATGGTCCGGTGTGCGAGGCGCTGGAGCGTGAGGGTACCCTGGTGCACCTGAAGCGTTTCCAGCACAGCTACCCGCACTGCTGGCGCACCAAAACGCCGCTGATCTACCGTGCCACACCGCAGTGGTTTGTCTCCATGGAGGCGAAGCAGCTGAAGAGCCAGGCGCTGGATGCGATCAAGGGCGTGCAGTGGTTCCCCGAGTGGGGTCAGAACCGCATTGAATCCATGGTTGAGCAGAGCCCGGACTGGTGTGTCTCGCGCCAGCGTACCTGGGGCGTGCCGATCACCGTCTTTACCCACAAGCAGACCGGTGAGCTGCACCCGCGCACCGCCGAACTGATCGAGCAGGTCGCGCAGAAGATCGAACAGGGCGGCATCGATGCCTGGTTTGAGCTGGACGCAACCGAACTGCTGGGCGATGAAGCGGCCGACTACGACAAGGTCACCGATACTCTGGATGTCTGGTTCGACTCCGGTGTGACCCACCATGCGGTCCTGCGCGAGCGCGAAGGCCTCAGCTTCCCGGCCGACATGTATCTGGAAGGTTCCGACCAGCACCGTGGCTGGTTCCAGTCATCGCTGAAAACCTCCATCGCCATCAACGGCTGCGCGCCCTACAAGCAGGTGCTGACCCACGGTTTCACCGTCGACGAAAAGGGCTACAAAATGTCCAAGTCGCTCGGTAACGTGATCGCGCCACAGGAAGTCACCGATACCCTCGGTGCCGATATCCTGCGCCTCTGGGTCGCCTCGACCGATTACTCCGGTGAAATGGCCGTGTCCAAGCAGATTCTGCAGCGCACAGCTGATTCCTACCGTCGTATTCGTAACACCGCTCGCTTCCTGCTGGCCAACCTGAACGGTTTCGACCCGGCCACCCACAGTGTGGATGCTGCTGACATGCTGGCACTCGACCGTTGGGCCGTAGACGCCACGGCGCGTCTGCAGCAGAAGGTAATTGCGGCCTACGACAGCTATCGTTTCCTCGATGTGTACCAGCAGGTGCACCACTTCTGCGTGCAGGAACTGGGCGGGTTCTATCTTGATATTATCAAGGACCGTCAGTACACCACCCAGCCGGACTCGCTGGCGCGTCGTTCCTGTCAGACCGCTCTGTTCCATATCGCCCAGGCGCTGGTGCGCTGGATCGCGCCGATCCTCAGCTTCACGGCTGAAGAGATCTATGAAGCGTTGCCGGGCGAGCATAAGGACTCGATTCTGCTGACCACCTGGTATGAAGAGCTGTTCGAGCTGGCTGAGGACGATGCCTTCGGTCGCGAGTTCTGGCAGCGAGTGATGGCGGTGAAAGACGCCGTCAACAAGTGTCTGGAAGATGCCCGTAACGAAAAGCTGGTGAAGGCTTCACTGGCGGCAGAGGCGATCCTGTATGTGGATGACAGTCTGCGGGCCGATCTGGAGCGTCTGGGCGATGAGCTGCGCTTTGTCCTGATCACCTCCGAGGCCACGCTGAAGCCGCTTAGCGAAGCCGGTGATGCCCGGGCCACGGATGTGAACGGCCTCAAGGTGGCTGTGGCGGCTTCTGGTCATGCCAAGTGTGGTCGTTGCTGGCACCACCGCGAAGATGTGGGCAGCCATGCCGGCCATGAAGAGCTGTGCGGTCGCTGCGTCAGCAACGTTGAAGGTGAGGGCGAAACTCGCCATTTTGCCTGATGACCAAGACTCTCAAGACAGGAGCCAGTGCGTTGCACTGGCTTTGGCTCAGCCTGCTGGTGATCGTGCTTGATCTGGGCAGCAAGTATCTGGCCGACAGCCTGCTGACCTATGCCAACCCAGTGCCTCTACTGCCGGTATTTGATCTGACGCTGCTCTATAACACGGGTGCCGCGTTCAGCTTTCTGGCAGGTGCTGGTGGCTGGCAGCGCTGGCTGTTCGTGGCCATCGCTATGGGCATGAGTGCCTTCCTTCTGCACTGGATGTACCGTACTCCCCGGTCACATTACCTGTTGGGCGTGGGACTGGCGCTGGTGCTGGGCGGTGCTCTGGGCAACCTTTATGATCGTACAGTGCATGGTCATGTGGTGGATTTCATATCGCTGCACTGGGAAGGCTATTACTTCCCGGCCTTTAATATCGCTGACACGGCCATCACGCTGGGCACCCTCGCGCTGCTGGTCGATATGCTGTTCAGCCGTAACGACACAACTGTTGAGGAACAGAAATGACAGACGCTGCAATTGGTCCCGGTACTCGGGTCAGTCTGCATTTTGCAATTAAACTGCAGGACGGACAGATCATCGACAGCAACTTCGATGCTCAGCCCGCCAGCTTCACCTTCGGCGACGGCAATATCCCGGAAGGATTTGAGCAGGCGATGCTCGGCCTCAAGGCTGGCGAGCACACAGAATTGACCATCGCCCCCGAGCGGGGCTTCGGCATGCACAACCCTTCCAATATCCAGATACTGCCGCGCAGCCAGTTCAAGGATATGGAGCTGGAGCCGGGCCTGGTCGTATCATTTCAGGAGCCGGGCGGTGAGCTGCCGGGCATGGTGACCGAGTTCAATGATGACAAGGTCACAGTGGACTTTAACCATCCACTGGCCGGCAAGACGCTTATCTTTGAAGTGCAGGTGGAGGCGGTCGAGGCCGCTTGACACCCGCCGACAGACTGTTCAGTCTGTAAAGGCCCGACTCAGGATGAGAACGGCCTGCACAAGGTAAGTACAGCAAGAGACAGGATCATGGATGATCATACCCATATTGCCCCGGCCTCCCAGCGGGGGCTTACGCTGATCGAATGCCTGTTGGCCATTGCCATACTGGGTATTCTGATTGCAATTGGCCCTGGCGGCTTTCACTCCCTGCTGGCTTCCAGCCGGCTAGCATCGACTCAAACCGAAATTCGCTCGTTGCTGGCCAGTGCCCGCTCGGAAGCGCTCACACGCAATCGCCAGGTAACAGTCTGTCGTACACTGGATGGTGCTCAATGTGCCGGAACCGGTCGCGCCGGTCAGCGGCAGTGGCAAGGAGCCCTGCTGTTCGTTGATCTGGATCAGGATCGCAGGGTTGGCGCAGGGGAAACAGTGTTTTACGTTGCAAACTTTCACACAGCTGTGAACATAATCTGGAATCGGGGTGATTCTCTGATCTATCAACCGGACGGTACAGCTCTGGGTGGCTCCAATGGCACATTTTCCCTGCAGGCAGAGGGCACGGCCATCGAGCACCGGGTGGTGGTCTCTTTACTGGGCCGTGTGCGTACTGAGGTGATCAACCCCTGAAGCGAAAATGGGCTCCACCGGGAGGGAGCCTGACCACAAAACGTAACAAGGGAGCGTCGTTCCATGTCCGATTTTCTGATAGCCGGTGCTGGTGTTATTGGCCTGATGACTGCCCGTCTGCTTGCGCAGGCCGGTGCCAAGGTAAAACTGATTGAACGCGGCCAATGTGCCCGTGAAGCGTCCTGGGCGGGGGGCGGCATTGTATCGCCGCTGTACCCCTGGCGTTACAGCGATGAAGTGACAGCGCTGGCGCTGTGGTCTCAGAGCAGCTATGTGCATCTGGCTGAAGACCTGTACTCAGAAACTGGCTGCGACCCTGAACTGCGCCAGAAAGGGATGCTGATGGTCAATGTGGACCCGGAACAGGAGCAGCGAGCATTGGACTGGGCGCGGCGCTATCACCGCCCCCTGACTCGCGTTGAAGCCCCATTCATCTACGAAACCGAACCCAATCTGGCAGCAGGCTTCGAGTCCGGCATCTGGATGCCGGAAGTCGCCAGTATCCGCAACCCGCGCCTTGGTCGCGCTTTGCGCGAAAGCGTACAAAAGCACCCCAATATCACCCTGTATGAAGATACCGAGATTGTGGGCTTTACCACCTTCGGTGAGCGAGTGAACGGCGTGAAAACGGCTCGTGGCCAGCATCAAGCCGATGAGGTGATTCTGGCCGGTGGGGCCTGGAGTGGTGAGCTGCTGGCATCATTGGGGCTGAAGCTGCCGGTCGAGCCGGTGCGCGGGCAGATGATGGTGTTCAGAGCCCCTGTTGGGCTGGTCAATCGCGTGGTGATGCTGGAGGGACGTTACGTTATTCCGCGCAACGATGGCCGTGTACTGGTGGGCAGCACACTGGAGCATGTGGGCTTTGACAAGCAGACCACGGAAGAGGCTGGCCATTCCCTGTTTGATACCGCCACCCGCATTGTGCCCGAGCTGGCTGCATATGAAGTCGAGCATCACTGGGCCGGCCTGCGTCCAGGCTCTCCTGACGGTATTCCCTTTATCGGTGCCGTTCCCGGCTGGAAGGGGCTGCACCTGAATACCGGACACTACCGCAACGGGCTGGTTTTGGCGCCGGCGTCCACGCGCCTGTTGTCTGATCTGCTGCTTGAGCGTTCACCCGTCATCAATCCTGAGGCATACTCTCCTGCTGGACGTTTACAGGCACTCTGAGCAGTCGCAGGAGAGAGATGAGCACACCGATCCGGGTCGTTATGGCCCAGCTGAATCTGCTGGTGGGAGATATCCCCGGCAATACGGGCCGTATCATCGATACGGCCCTCAAGGCACGAGATGAACTGAACGCTGATCTCGTGCTGTTCCCCGAACTGGCCCTGACCGGTTATCCGCCTGAAGACCTGCTGCTGCGCCCCAGCCTTGAGCTGCGTGTTCAGGAAGCGCTGCAGCGCATTCTTGCCGCCGTATCGGGGGTCACGCTGGTGCTGGGCTACCCACGCTATCGCGAGGGCGCGCTTTACAACATGGCCGGCGTGATCCGTGACGGTGAGCTGCTGCATGAATATGCCAAGCAGTGCCTGCCCAACTTTCAGGTGTTCGACGAGAAGCGCTATTTTGCGGCGGGCGATGAAGTCGGAATGTTTGAGCACAAGGGCATCAAAATCGGCCTGAGCATCTGCGAAGACATCTGGCACACCGGGCCGGTTGAACAGCTTAGGGCTGAGGGTGCAGAGCTGGTACTGAGCCTCAACGCATCCCCTTTCCATATCGGCAAGCCGGCACAGCGTCGCGATGTACTGAATCAGCGGGCGCAGCAACTGGGTTGCCCTCTGGTGTATCTGAACCTGACCGGTGGACAGGATGAGCTGGTGTTTGATGGCGGCTCCATGCTGGCCTCGGAACAGGGCGATATTCTGTTTCAGGGCGTACATTGCGAAGAAGCGCTGTACAGCTGCAGCTTTGACCCGGCTACGGGCGTACTGAAACCGGAGCAGGCTGGCGTGGCCGAGCCGGACAGTGACGCACTGGTCTATCAGGTACTGGTGCAAGGCGTGCGTGATTACATCAACAAGAACGGTTTTCGCGGCGTGGTGCTGGGGCTCTCGGGCGGCATCGATTCGGCCCTGACGGTGGCGGTGGCGGTGGATGCGCTGGGTGCCGACCGGGTAGAAGCGGTGATGATGCCGTTCCGCTATACCTCCTCAATGAGCCTTGAGGATGCCGAAGCCGAAGCGCGGGCGCTGGGCATTCAATATGATGTGATCTCCATCGAGCCCCTGTATGACAGCTTCATGCAGCAGCTGGCGCCCCAGTTCGAGGGGCTGAACCCGGATACCACCGAAGAGAACCTGCAGGCCCGCTGTCGGGGTGTGCTGCTGATGGCGATCTCCAACAAGAAAGGCTACCTGGTGCTTACCACCGGTAACAAGAGTGAAATGGCCGTGGGCTATTCCACCCTGTACGGCGATATGGCCGGTGGCTTTGATGTGCTCAAGGATATCCCCAAAACGCTGGTATACCGGCTGTCGCGCTATCGCAATACGCTGTCGCCGGTGATACCTCAGCGCGTCATCGATCGTCCGCCATCGGCCGAGCTGGCGCCTGACCAGACCGATCAGGACAGCCTGCCGGACTACGATGTACTGGACCGCATTCTTGAACTGTATGTGGAGCGTGATTACTCCGCTCAGGCGATTATCGACGAGGGTTTTGCCGCAGAGGATGTAAACCGAGTGCTGCGTCTGGTCGATATAAACGAGTACAAGCGGCGTCAGGCACCGATCGGGCCACGCGTAACCCAGCGCGGCTTTGGCCGCGACCGGCGTTATCCGATTACGTCAGGCTGGAAAGCCGGAATCTGATTCCGGTTGTCGCTGCAACAAAAAAGGCCGGCAATTTGCCGGCCTTTTTATGTGCGTAAGGATGAAGTCTTGGCTTATTCGGCCGCATCCTCATCATCAAATACACCAAAGGTCATGCGACTGAACAGCGAGCGCTTGTTGGCTTGCTCTTCAGCGTCTGCACGATCCTGCGCTTCGGCCCGCAGGCGATCAGCGGCCGGAGTGGGGCGGGCCGGTTCAGCCGGCTCGGCACCACCAAATAGACCAAAACTGGCGGCTTGCATCAGGGTCGCACTGTCTTGCTTGAACGGACGTATCTGATACTCCGGGTAGTTCAGCTGCAGCACTTCCAATGCATTTTTGGCCAGGTCATGCATGTTCAGCTCGGTATAGGCCTCGGCCATGATCGCCAGCGCATCGGGAACGGCTGGAGTTTCCTGCAGGTTCTCGACCACATAACGACCACGGTTGGCTGCGGCCACCCAAGCCTGACGGCGCATGTAGTAGGACGCTACATGGATCTCGTGGGTAGCCAGACGGTTTTTCAGGTACTGCATGCGCTTTTGCGCATCCGGTGCATACTCGCTCTGCGGGTAGCGGTTGAGCAGGGTCGAGAAGCTCTCGAAAGACTCAAGTGCGGCACCGGGATCGCGCTGGCTCACATCGATTGGCAGATATTTTTCGAAGAAGGAGCGGTCTTCCTCGAACGCGGTCAGGCCCTTGAGGTAGTAGGCGTAGTCGATGTTATCGTGGTTCGGGTGCAGACGAATGAAGCGGTCGGCAGCGGCACGGGCCGATTCGGGTTCGTAATTGCGGAAGTAGGCGTAGATCAACTCCAGCTGAGCCTGCTCCGAGTAACGGCCAAACGGATAGCGGGCTTCCAGCAGCTGCAGCTTTTCAACCGCCAGGCCGTAGTTGTCGGCTTCCAGAGCGCTGAGTGCCTCGTCATAGAGCTGCTGCTCCGGTACATCCGGTGCCACCTTGTCGCCTCCAAACCATGAGCAGGCGGAGAGCAGGCTGAAAAGCGCCAGAGTAGCCAAGATTTTCAAGGGTCGCATGATCGATCATTCCTGATGCTGGGAGCCGAATTCGGCGTGACTGGCCGGATTCGGTTATACTGGCCAGATAGTATCCGGCCTATTTAAACATAACCGGAGCCCATGCCAAAACATCCGCCGATTAAGAATCATATTGATGTCAGAACAGTTAGAGTTAGAAACACAGGTACCGACCGAAATGTTCGGAATGCGACTGGATCAGGCGGTCGCGCAGCTGTTCCCGGATTATTCCCGTTCCCGCCTGCAGGGCTGGATCAAGGAGGGAACTCTAACCGTTGACGGCAAGGTGCTCCGGCCCCGTGACAAGCTTAATGGTGGCGAACGGATCGAGGTCAAAACCGAGCTGCAGCGCATCGAGCATCACGAGGCACAGGTGATCCCCCTCGACATCATCTACGAAGATGAATCGATCATGGTGATCAATAAGCCTTCAGGGCTGGTCGTCCATCCCGGCGCCGGTCATGCCAGTGGTACGCTGATGAATGCCCTGCTGCACCACTGCCCGGATATTGCTCAGGTACCGCGTGCCGGCATCGTGCACCGGCTGGATAAGGAAACCACAGGCCTCATGGTCGTGGCCAAGACAATTGCTGCCCAGACCGATATCGTGGTCCAGCTGCAGGAACGCAGCATGGGACGGGAATACGAAGCGGTTGTAAATGGTGTCATGACAGGTGGGGGCTGCGTCGAGGAGCCAATGGGACGCCATTCCAAAAATCGCCAGAAGATGGCGGTTGTAGGGGTTGGGAAGGAAGCGATCACTCACTATCGAGTGCTGGAAAAGTTTCGTGCGCACACGCACATCCGTCTCAAGCTGGAAACCGGGCGCACCCACCAGATCCGTGTCCACATGGCCCATATCAATTACCCACTGGTGGGTGATCCGCTTTACGGTGGCCGCTTTCGCATGCCCAAGGGAGCCAGTGGCGCCATGCAGCGTGCCTTGAAAGCGTTCCATCGTCAGGCGCTGCATGCCAAAAAACTGGAGTTGTATCATCCGACCAGTGGCGAGCTGATGTCCTGGGAAATTGATCTGCCCGAAGACATGCAGCATCTTTTGACCGTTTTGAAACGGGATGCACAGGAATACGACTACGAACTATGAAACTGATCCGGCCGGACTGGTCCCTTTCTGATGGTATTGGTGCATGTGTCACCACCCGTATTGGCGGGGTGAGCCAGTCGCCATGGGCATCGCTGAATCTGGGTGACCATGTGGGTGATCAGCCGGAGGCCGTGGCCGCCAACCGTTGGCAGTTGCAGCAGGCGCTCGGTAGCATCAAGCCTCAATGGCTGTCGCAGGTACACGGCATCGAAGTGGTCGAGGCTCAGGCCGATGGCCGTGTCCGCGAGGCCGATGCCTGTTGGAGTTCGACCCCCGGCGTGGCGTGTGCAGTGCTGACGGCAGATTGCCTGCCGGTGCTGTTTGCCGATCCGGCCGGCCAGCGAGTTGCTGCTGCCCATGCCGGTTGGCGCGGGCTGTTGAACGGTGTACTGGAAGCCACCCTGGACTGTTTTGAAACACCCGAGCGGGTGCAGGTCTGGCTGGGGCCGGCGATCGGGCCATTGGCCTTTGAGGTTGGGCCTGAGGTACGGACCGCATTCTGTGAACAGATGCCAGCGGCGGAACAGGCATTCGTCCCCTCGCCACTGCACCCCAACCGCTGGTTGGCGGATCTTTATCAGCTGGCGTGGCAGCGACTGCATCGGGCCGGTGTCACCGTGATCAGTGGCGGTGAGTATTGCACCTTCACCCAGCAGGATCTGTTTTTCTCCTATCGTCGCGACGGCGTAACCGGTCGCATGGCGAGTTTGATCTGGCTAGAAACAGCGGCCGGAGGCCGCAGGGACAGCTGAATGAACCTGACTGATTTAAAAGCTCAGCAAGTTGCGCTTATCCTTGCTCTGGATGGGCCGCAGTCCTTGCGGCAGCGGCTGGCAGCATTGGGTATCCTGCGTGGCCAGCGAGTAGAGCTGCGTACCAAGTCGCTCTGGGGCGACCCGCGTGCATACCGGATCGGCAATCAGCAATTCTGTCTGCGCAACGCTGAGGCGCAACATATTTGGATACAATTGCAAGATGACTGATCGCTGCTATACGCTCGCCCTGATAGGCAACCCCAACTGTGGTAAGACCTCGTTGTTTAATCAGCTCACTGGGGCCAGTCAGCGTACCGGGAACCTGTCAGGGGTGACGGTCAGTGGTCGTATCGGGGAATGTGTGCACCAGGGGGCACGGCTGAAAATCGTCGACCTGCCGGGTATCTATTCCCTGAGTCAGAACCGCAGTGAAGAGCGAGTCGCAAGAGACTACCTGACGCAAGAGCAGCCGGATCTGGTGATCAATGTGCTGGATGCAGGCAACCTGGGTCGGCACTTGGCGTTAACCAGTCAGTTGATGGAACAGAACGTGCCGCTGCTGCTGGCGCTGAACATGCTGGACGAAGCTGAGCGCAACGGCACTCGACCGGACCTGGCCGCCATGTCCGAGATACTGGGCGTTCCGGTGCTGCCCAGCGATGGCCGACGCAAACTCTATTGTGACAAACTGTTGGACGCGGTCGTGACCCGGTTACAGCAACCGGTTGCAGTACCCCCGCTTACAATCGAATACGAACCTCATATTGATACCCTGTTGAATCGTCTGGAAACACATGGACTGCCGCGTTGGCAGAGTGTGCGCTGGCTGGAGTCCGCTGGCGACGTGGATTTTGCCTTGACCGATGAACAGCAGGCCATGCTGGATGAGGGGCAGAACAGCATCCAGGCCGAGCACGCACTCGGAGCTGCCGAACTGGTGTCCGAAGGGCGCTACGGCTGGGTTCATGGCTTGCTGCACCGCATGGGGCAGAGCCATGAAGAGTGCAATTTGGCCGATGATCGTCTGGATCGTATTGTGCTGAACCGTTGGCTGGGGCTACCGGTTCTGGTTGCACTGCTGTGGTTGATGTTCGAAACCACTTTTACCGCAGGGGCACTGCCTGCAGACTGGATCTCTCAGGGCGTGGACTGGATGACGACACAGGTGGCACAACACATGCCTGAGTCTCTGCTGCGGGAAGTGATAGTCGATGGGGTAATGGCCGGTGTCGGTGGTGTGCTGGTATTCCTGCCCAACGTGGTGCTGCTGTTCCTGTTCATGGAATTGCTTGAGCAAAGTGGCTACATGGCCCGTGCTACCTTTCTTGTCGACCGGCTGCTCAGTCGAGTGGGTTTGCATGGCAAGGCGCTGGTGCCTCTGGTGATGGGGTTTGGCTGTAACGTGCCGGCAATTATGGCGACCCGCTCCATAGAAGAACCCCGCGCCCGCCTGATCACCATTCTGATCAACCCCTTTATGAGCTGCTCGGCGCGGTTGCCGGTACTGCTGTTACTTGCCGGGGTGTTTTTTCCGGACAACGCGGGCACGGTGTTGTTTGCGGTCTACGGGCTTGGGGTCTTGATCGCGTTGGCATGTGCCGCGATCTTTGCACGGGTGCTGCCGGCGCATTATGACGAAACGTTCATCATGGAATTGCCGCCCTGGCGTATGCCTGGTGGCCGCTCACTGCTGCTGCATCTTTGGGATCGCTGCCGCGACTTTATAACCAAGGCGGGCACCGTGATTCTGATTGGTTCCATTCTGATCTGGCTGCTGCAAACCTTCCCGCGTGGTGGTGAACCGTTGCTGGAACAGTTCGGTCATGCCCTAACGCCGCTCTTTGCTCCTTTGGGGTTCACCTGGCATGAAACGGTTGCACTGCTGTCCGGTTTCCTTGCCAAAGAGGTGATCGTCGCATCGCTGGCGGTTGTCTATCAGGCCAACAGCGAGAATACCGCCCAGCTGCAGCAGGCGATAGGCCAGGTACTGCCGGCAAGCGCGGGGCTGGCCTTTATGGTCTACACCCTTCTTTACATGCCTTGTCTGGCAACACTGGCAGTGATTCGGCGTGAAACCGGGCGGTGGGCCTGGGCTGTTGTTTCACTGCTGCTTGGGCTGACACTGGCGTGGGTGTGTGCCTGGATAACCTTTCATGTAGGGCAGTGGTTGCTGTGAGCACGATGACTGTGTTCGATTGGGTCATTTTGGTCGGCCTGGTGTTACTGGTCAGCATCTGGCTGCTGCACCGTATTCGCTCCAGCCTTAAGGTCGGCTGCTGCAGCACTGATACCTCCACTTGTGCCGGTTGCAGTGGTAGTTGCGGCAAGCGTAACCAGACGAATGTCAGCCCCTCGGCTGCCAATAACAAAAAGCCCGACTGATTGCTCAGCCGGGCTTTTTATCAAAGCGCTTATGGGTTTCAGGCGCCGATCACACCACCATCTTCACGCTGTACCACCATAATGGTGGAACGCGGCTTGCTGTTGCCGCCGCCCGGGAAGTGCGACGGGGCCAGCTCTTCACCCGGGTGCTGCACACCGATGAATACCGTGCGCTGATCCGGCGAGAACGCCAGACCGGTGATCTCACAGGCGATGGGGCCAGTGGCAAAGCGGCGGATTTCGCCGGTCTGCGGATCGGCACAGAGCATCTGGTTGTTGCCCATGCCGGCAAACTCGCCCTCGTTGCTGTACTTGCCGTCGGTCTGAATCCAGAGGCGGCCGGCAGCATCAAAGCCAAGACCATCCGGGCTGTTGAACATGTTATCGGCAGTGATGTTGTCGCTGCCGGCGTAGAGGCCTTCGGCAACGGTCGGGTTGCCGGCCATGGCGAACAGGTCCCAGTCAAAGCGGCTGTCCACATGGTTGCCCTGATGCGGCCACCAGCGCACGATCTGGCCGTAGTTGTTCTTGGCCCGCGGGTTCGGACCACCCACCGGCTGGCCTTCCTTGCCGCGGTTCTTGTTGTTGGTCAGAGTGCAGAACACTGCCTTGTTGTCCGGATGAACAGCTACCCACTCCGGGCGATCCATGGTGGTGGCGCCTACTTGCGTGGCGGCTTCACGGGCAAAGATCAGCACTTCAGCCTGGTCGGCAAAGCCGTTCTCGGCGGTAAGGCCATTTTTGCCGTGAGTCAGTTCGATCCACTCGCCCTGGCCCTTGATCTCGCCGTCATTGGCGGAGAAGCGCGCCACGTACAGGGTGCCTTCTTCCAACAGGTCACGGTTGGCCTGCTGGTTGTTCGGGTTGTACTTGGCCCTGGAAACGAACTTGTACAGGTGCTCGCCGCGCTCGTCATCACCCAGATACACCACCACATGACCGGATGGGTCGATGGTGAGAGCGGCATTTTCATGCTTGAAACGGCCCAGAGCGGTGCGCTTCTTCGGTGTAGCGGTCGGGTCCATCGGATCGATCTCGACCACCCAGCCGAAGCGGTGCGGCTCGTTCGCATGCTTGGCCAGATCGAATCGCTCGTCATGGCGATACCACTGGTAGTCACGGTTGCCCGCTTTCAGGCCGTAGCGTGTATCGCGTGCCGGCAGTGCAACGTCATCCTGAGCCGAGGCGAAGTACTTGTGGAAGTTCTCTTCGCAGGTCAGGTAGGTGCCCCAGGGCGTTTCGCCGTTGGCGCAGTTGTTGAATGTGCCCAGCGGCTTGCGGCCTGAAGGATCAGCGGCGGTTTTCATCAGCGCATGGCCAGCGGCCGGGCCGGTCAGCTCCATCGGTGTGTAGGCGGTGATACGACGGTTATGGTCGGAATCGCGGTTCACCTGCCACTCGCCCTTGGCGTTGCGGCGGATCTCGAAGATGGATACGCCATGTGCCGCCTGGGACTTCTTCACCTCATCGGCGGTCAGGTCCTGCTTGCCCTGATGAGCGAACAGGTATTCCGGGTTGATGTACTCGTTATTCACTGCCAGCAATGCACGGTCTTCGTCCAGCGGGAAGAAGCTCATGCCGTCGGTATTGTCACCGAACTGACCGGCCTGCGCGGCTGCATTCTGGGTACCGGATGCGTCAAATGCCGGCGCACCCTTGAGGATGGGGTCGCCCCAGGAAATCAGCGGCTTGGCTACATAGCCTTCGGGCACCACAAAAGTATCGGCGGTGCTGGCCTGTACGGCCTTGAATCCCATCAGCTTGCTGGGTTCCGGGCGGGTTACGGCTGCAACTGCCTGTGCCAGCGGGTTGGCGGCCAGGAACAGGCCCATGGCAGCGGCTCCACCACGCAGGAAGTTGCGGCGGCTGATGCCTTTCGCCGTCATGCGGTCAAAATCGGTCTGTTCCAGTTCCGGATGATCTTCGGGATCAAAATACTCAATCTGATTCATGTCACCTGTCCTGTATTGGGTTACCGGGATGCAGGTGCATGTTGTAGCAGTGTGCTATTACAGAATTAAGAAAAGTGTACTGCTGTATAAGAAATAACTAATTTAATTGCTGTCAGATCTTGAAGCCGCCCCTGCTGGCCCCTATCTATAGGGGTAACAGAAACAGCCGAACCGTCTGACCCCCTATGTCGGACCAGCGGCACCGAGAGATCCACAGGAGACCTCATGCGACCCGACAAATTTACCTCACGACTTCAGGAAGCCCTGTCCGACGCCCAGTCACTGGCGATCGGCAAGGACCACAACATGATGGAGCCGATCCACCTGCTGGCTGCCTTTTTGCAGCAGCAGAACGGCTCGGTGGCGCCGCTTTTGCGTCAGGCCGGTGCCGACCGGATGACCCTGACCGCCAAGGTGGGCGAAGCACTGGACCGCTTGCCGGTGGTGAGCAGCCCCGATGGCGAGATCCATCTGTCCCAGAACATGGCCCGTCTGTTCAATCTGACTGACAAGCTGGCGCAGCAGCGTGGCGACCAGTACGTCGCCAGTGAACTGGTGCTGCTGGCGATGCTGGACGGCAAGAGTGATGCCGGCAAGGTATTGAAAGATTGTGGCGTGAATCGCCAGTCACTGGAAAACGCTATCAATAACATGCGTGGAGGCGACAGCGTGAACGATCCCAACGCGGAAGAGACCCGTCAGGCGCTGGACAAATACTGCATCGACCTGACCGAGCGCGCAGAGTCCGGCAAACTGGACCCGGTGATCGGTCGTGATGACGAGATTCGCCGTACCATTCAGGTGCTGCAGCGCCGCACCAAGAACAACCCGGTTCTGATCGGTGAGCCCGGTGTGGGCAAGACTGCCATCGTCGAAGGGCTGGCGCAGCGCATCGTCAACGGTGAAGTGCCCGAAGGCCTCAAGCGCAAGAAAGTGCTGTCGCTGGATATGGGATCGCTGATCGCCGGTGCCAAGTTCCGTGGCGAGTTTGAAGAGCGCCTGAAAGCGGTGCTGAACGAACTGTCGAAACAGGAAGGCCAGATCATCCTGTTCATCGACGAGCTGCATACCATGGTCGGTGCCGGCAAGGGCGAAGGTGCCATGGATGCGGGCAACATGCTCAAACCGGCGCTGGCGCGTGGCGAGCTGCACTGCGTCGGTGCCACCACCCTGGACGAGTATCGTCAGTACGTGGAAAAGGACGCCGCGCTGGAACGCCGCTTCCAGAAGGTGATCGTCGATGAGCCCTCCGAAGAGGACACCATCGCCATCCTGCGTGGCCTGAAAGAGCGCTACGAAGTGCACCACGGCGTCGATATCACCGACTCCGCGATCATTGCCTCCGCCAAGCTGAGTCAGCGTTACATCACCGACCGCCAGCTGCCGGACAAGGCGATCGACCTGATCGACGAAGCCGCCTCGCGCATCCGCATGGAGATGGACTCCAAGCCGGAAGAGATGGATCGTCTCGACCGTCGCCTGATCCAGCTGAAGATGGAACGCGAAGCGCTGAAGAAAGAGAAGGACGAAGCCTCGCGCAAGCGTCTGCAAGAGCTGGAGCACAACATCGGCAAGCTGGAGAAAGAGTACTCCGACTTCGAAGAGGTGTGGAAGGCCGAAAAAGCCAGCCTGCAGGGTTCGCAGCAGATCAAGGAGCAGCTCGACCAGGCCCGTGTCGAAATGGAACAGGCGCGTCGTGCCGGTGACCTGGCGAAGATGTCCGAGCTGCAGTATGGCCGCATCCCCGAGTTGGAAAAACAGCTGCAGGCCGCCGACAGCACCGAGCAACAGGCGGAAGAGCATAAGCTGCTGCGCAACAAGGTGACTGAAGAAGAAGTGGCCGAAGTGGTCGCCCGCTGGACCGGCATCCCGGTCAGCAAGATGCTGGAAGGCGAGCGCGAAAAGCTGCTGCGCATGGAAGATGCCCTGCACCAACGTGTGGTGGGCCAGAGCGAAGCGGTGGTGGCTGTGTCCAACGCCGTGCGTCGTTCCCGCGCCGGCCTGTCTGACCCCAACCGCCCTAACGGCTCCTTCCTGTTCCTCGGCCCGACCGGTGTCGGCAAGACCGAACTGTGCAAGGCGCTGGCCAGCTTCCTGTTCGATACTGAAGACGCTATGGTGCGCATCGACATGTCCGAGTTCATGGAGAAGCACTCCGTGGCGCGTCTGATCGGTGCGCCTCCGGGCTATGTCGGTTACGAAGAGGGCGGCTACCTGACCGAAGCGGTGCGCCGCAAACCGTATTCGGTACTGCTGCTGGACGAGGTGGAGAAGGCGCACCCGGATGTATTCAACATCCTGCTGCAGGTGCTGGAAGACGGCCGCCTGACCGATGGCCAGGGCCGTACCGTGGACTTCCGCAACACCATCGTGGTGATGACCTCTAACCTGGGGTCTGACCTGATCCAGAACTACAGCGATGACGACGACTACAACCTGATGAAACAGGCGGTGATGGAGTCTGTGGGTACTCACTTCCGTCCCGAAGTGATCAACCGCATCGACGAGGTGGTGGTATTCCATAGCCTGCGCAAGGAACAGGTGGCCGGCATTGCCGAGATCCAGCTGGACCGCCTGCGCAAGCGCCTGGCCGAGCGCGAGCTGAGCATCACCTTCACCAGCACCGCCATGGACAAGCTGGTGGATGTGGGCTTCGAGCCGATCTACGGCGCTCGTCCGCTGAAGCGGGCGATCCAGCAGTGGATCGAAAATCCGCTGGCGCAGAGACTGCTGGCCGGCGAGTACGAACCCGGTCGCAAGATCGCGGTGGATGTAGAGGCCGGAGAGTTTACCTTCAGGTAATCTCTGGTTGTCACATCATGTTGAGAGCAAAAGCCTGCCGAGCGATCGGTGGGCTTTTTTACTTTGGTTGGGTGGTCAGTTCAGACTGTGCTGGCTATAGTGTTGTTAATGGATGACAGGGAGTACCGTGCAGATCAGCGCAGCACGGCGGCGTTCAGCACGTAATGAAGGAGTATCAGGTATGACCAAACCTCACCATATTTTTCCTCTGATCCCTTCTCGGCTGCCGTTGATGGTGCTCTCTACTGAGTGGCCCTCTGCCGAGCAGGTATACCTTTTTGTCAATTCCAATAAAAATAAATCCTTATCTATCAGTTGGTTATGTGATGGGTGAAGGAATTAAAAGGTATGCCTGCTAATAATTATTATGAGGTTTACCTCATAAATAGGCTGTTACATGTCCAATCAAACTGTGGAGTAAATATGGCAAAACAAGACAAAAGGTCTGTAGGTAGCATCCAGTTATCCATTGCACTAGTGATTGGATTATTGCTTGGGATGGTCACTTTCTATCTGCTCAAAGGAGTAGGTGACTATTCTAGTTTATTAGCTGCGGTGATTGGCGCATCAATTGCTTTACTTGTACCTATTTGGCAAACATATGTTGTTCAAAGGTCGAAGCTTGCGCTTGAAGTGAATGGAATAAGCCGCAAGGTATCGGATAAAGCTAAAGTTTCATTGGATGAACATTCCGAACTTTCATATTTGAGAAAAATGAAGGAAGAGGATAATCCTAGATTTATTTTACTGGGTGGTGAGCCTAAACGAGCACCCCAAGATCGGTCTGTAACTCTTGATGAGCTAGAAGAATTGCTTCAAAGGGCTAAGCAAGAGTTAAAAGATTTTCCTGAAAAAATAGCGGATAGAAAAACTGATCTTGAAAAAGTTAATGCATTTACCCCGGAGACCTTTTCAAAACACGAGTGCAATAAACTTAATAGACCGCTACGCCCAGAAATTGATTTTAATGCTGAAGACGTTTCAGCAACATTAACTGAATTTAAAAGGCACTTTGAGGAAAAGCTTTCTAGTGTAAAAGAAAAATACGATGAGCTTCAATCATCTATTCCTGAAATAGAGCGAAAAGTAAATCTAATTAAAGAAGATTTGATAGCAAATAAATCATATTTTGAGATTTCAGTGACTCTTATTAATTCAGGCCGGTTGAATACTTCAGTTAAAAGACCTGCTTTGTTCCGAGTGTATATTGGTAGAGAAAACTACATCGACTTGAAGCTAACTCTTAGTGACTTTGAATCAAAGTCTGAGATAGCGCCCAATTCCACAGTGGTTGGAACTTTCTCATCCTCTGACATTTCCCAGCTTCCAGAGGAAGATAGAAAGCTTATTAATACTTATTGGGGGCAGAGTGTTCAATGCAAACTATTTGTCGAGGACGTACAAGGTGAAGCAACAGCATCTAATTCGATAGCGTTTTCAGAAGGGCTATATCAAAAGATCATATTTGATCGCTTAGCTGTTGTTGCCACCAATCAAAACATGTAACAAATGCGTCAATTGGGACTGGTTTTCCGCTGTCGCTGCAAACCAGCCCATTACGCAGGCGTTATATTTAGGGGAAAGCTCGTGGGAATTTCTAATCCAGAAATCAAAAAACTATATGGCCTCGCAGCTGGAAGATGTAGCATTTGCAAACTCAATGTTTTCGACAATGAAGTTCATATTGGCGAGATGGCACATATCATAGCTAAAAGTTCTGGCGGTGCACGAGGCAATGAAGAAATAGTCAGAAATCGTAATTCGTATGAAAACTTAATCCTACTTTGCGCAAATCATCACACTGAAGTTGATCAAAATCCAAGTTACTACACCGTCGAACGTCTTCACAAAATTAAATCAGAGCATGAAAGCACGGTAGCATCTCATTTCGAGTCACCAAATGAGAGGGTAGGTGACATAAGTTTTCTCAAACTATTCATGCGTTTTGTTCCGTTCACCCAGCTTCGCTATTTTACCGAGCATTTGCCAGTCTCAGTAAATTTAAAACTATGTACAGTAGGGGATATGTTTGAAGCAGGTCTTGTTGATAACCCCCACTTATACCCACTAAATGATACAAACCTTCAGGCTCATTTTCATTTATTCATTGAGGGCTATTATGAACTTTGGAATATTATATCTGGATTCACTAATGTAGATGGTCGTCAGCAGGCCAATTTTAGCCAGGCTGATGATCGAGGGTACCTGCACATGGAAAGAAGATACCTGCCGTACGAAAAAGTAAAAAAGCTAAATGAGTCTCTGGATATAAAAAAATCCAACTTTATAAGCGCATATTCGGCGCTCATCGACTTTATTCGAAGAAACTACAAAGAAGTAGACTTGGGCTCCTATGAGCCATACAAAATATAACAAGGCCAAGCACGGCGACAGCTTTTTCGTTGCGGCTTTGCCTCCACTACAAAGCTGCGCGTGTTGGCGGCGTTAGCCAAAAATAAAAAGGAGGGAACAAACTTATGGAAGGCCATGATCTGAGACTCTATGCAAAGGGTGCAGCGTTCGAGGATGGAATATATGATCTCAGATCAATGGAGCTCCTAATCTCTAGCTACCGCTCAATCACTGACAGATTGATAGCCGTACAGCTCGGCCGCCGACAGCTCACTCCAGCAATCAAAAGCCAAATTGACTACCAAACCAGAATAAAATCTGGCTCGATTGAATTTCTCATAGATTTAGTTTTCACGCACAAAGAAATAATCGGAGCCTTGGCTGCAGATGGCGGTTACCAACTTGCAGGCAGTATTACCAAACTGTTTGGGGAAGCGATTACCCTTCGGAGGCAGGTCGCTGAGTTAATAGATAAAGGCTTGCCAATTAATATCACCATTAACAATAACGTCAATATTGGTTCCGGGAATATTATCGCCAATGCAGAAAATGGAGACATC
Source organism: Marinobacterium sp. BA1 (assembly GCF_041155135.1). Taxonomy (NCBI): domain Bacteria; kingdom Pseudomonadati; phylum Pseudomonadota; class Gammaproteobacteria; order Oceanospirillales; family Oceanospirillaceae; genus Marinobacterium; species Marinobacterium sp. BA1. Next base: position 2,740,751 of record NZ_BAAFHC010000001.1, on the reverse strand, counting down.
AGAATCAACGACCCCAAAATTCTTTGGGCGGCTCAAGTTACCAAATATCCAGCGGATAGACTAGTTTCCGGAATCGATGGAAAGAAAATAGAGTATGCGCAGTTTTCCGCTAGAGACGGTGAAATGCGCCTGTCTCCAGATGATCGAGCTATTTTAGGGCAAAATAAGGAAGAGCTCGCTGCCACAATCCGAGTTACTGGCAGATTGGATATGGTCGCCTTCTCCGCACATCGAGGCACAATCGTTTCTGGCGGTGAGAAATTTCCGGTAACTTGGGATGACGGTATTAGAACAAAAATGCAAAAAATCGTGGATGTGGAGGGCGTAAACTTTACGGTGCGCCCCATCATTGATCATAAGCGAATGCATGGTGAAGCAATCGCATACCATGTCTTAGACTGTTTCGTTCCGCAGCGGGATTTAGGTTTTTAGTGGCTAACCAAGGGCTGCAGCGGACCGCTTTTCCGGCGCGGTGCGCCTCCAAATCGGCCGTTGAGCCCAGGCGTTATGTGTAGTAGCCCCCATTTAAACCGGACACCTTTGTAGAAGCAAAGGCCTAGGCATAGACCTAGTGCAAAGGAGTGTCCAAGGTGGAGAGAATCGAAGTCATAACCGGAGTGCAACGCCGTCGCCGCTATTCCGCGCAGGAGAAAGCATTCATGGTTGCAGAGTGTGAGCAGCCAGGCATGTCGGTGTCGCTTGTGGCCCGGCGTCATGGTATATCAGCTAGTCTGTTATTCCGTTGGAAGAAGCTGATGAAAGACGGTGGCATGTCCGCGATTGAATCCGGTGATGAGGTTGTCAGTGCATCCGAGTTGAAAGCTCTGAACAAGAAGGTTCGGGAGCTGGAGCGGATGTTGGGTCGCAAGACGATGGAAGCTGAAATACTCCGGGAAGCCCTGGAGGTGGCCCAGTCAAAAAAGTTGATCTCGCGCATGCCGTTGCTGCCACCGGACGATACCCTCTGAAGCGGGTTGCGGAAGTGCTGAAGGTATCGCGCTCCAATCTTCTGGATCGTCTTCATGGTCGCCAGAAAGGCCGAAGCCCGAGATACAACAAACAGGACGATGACCGGCATTTGCCGTTTATCCGTGAGCTGTGCGATGCTCGTGCTGCCAATGGCTATCGAAGGATCACGGCTCGACTGAATCGATTGCTCGCAGCCAACGATGAGCGAGTGAACCATAAGCGCGTGTACCGACTGATGAAGCAGGATGGGTTGCTGTTACCCCGGTATACGGGGCGACCTCAAGAGCGCTGCCACAACGGCCAGGTCATTACGTTGAAGCCTGACCTTCGCTGGTGCTCGGATGGCTTTGAGATCCGCTGCTGGAACAAGGAGGTCGTTCGTGTGGCCTTTAGCCTGGACTGCTGTGATCGCGAGCTGATGCGCTATGTAGCGACCACGGGTGGCATCACCGGTGAGATGGTTCAGGACTTACTGCTGGAAAGCCTGGAATACCGGTTCGGCCAGTCAGAGCGAGTGCCTCATCCGTTGGAATGGCTGACGGATAATGGCAGCTGCTACATTGCCAAGGAAACACGATCCTTCGCGTCTTCTTTAGGCTTTGTGGTGTGTACCACGCCCGTGAGAAGCCCTCAGAGCAACGGCATGGCTGAGGCCTTCGTAAAGACATTCAAGCGGGACTATGTGTACCTGAACGATCTTCCTGATGCTGCGACTGTTATGACCAGGTTGCCAGAATGGATCGAGGACTATAATCGCAGCCACCCACATAAGGGGCTGAAAATGAAATCGCCCTGGGAGTACCGGGCGGAACTGGCATCAAACGAATGAGGTGGTGTCCGGTTTAGCGGGGGCAACTACATTATGTTCACAGAGTGAGCATCGAGCATCATAAAAGGAGATAGCATGAGCACGCATACGTCAAATCAGAAAATTACTACTGCTAAGATTCGGGAAATGAAAGGGAAAGGCAGCATTGTCTCTTTGACGGCTTACACCAAGCCAATGGCGGGCTTTATGGATCCGTATGTAGATCTCATCATTGTTGGTGATTCAACGGGTATGGTTGCATACGGGTTTGATTCTACCTTACCTGTAACACTGGATATGATGATTGCCCACGGTGCAGCAGTTGTTCGTGGTACCGAGCGGGCTTGTGTTGTCATTGACATGCCCTTTGGCTCATATCAAGAAAGTAAAGAGCTGGCGTATCGCAATGCAGCACGCATATTGACGGAAACCGGTGCTCAGGCAGTGAAAGTCGAGGGAGGCTTGGAGCTTGTTGAAACGGTGGAGTTCCTGATCAGTCGGGGAATTCCTGTCATGCCCCACATAGGCCTTCGTCCGCAGCATGCAAATGCTCTTGGAGGCTTCAAGGCTCAGGGGCGAGATGACGATGCTGTTGCGTTGTTGGTTAAAGAGGCACAGGCCTTTGAATCAGCAGGTGCGTTCTCGGTATTGATTGAAGGTGTTTTTGAGAAAGCAGCAAGGAAGGTTACTGAAACCATTGCCATCCCCACCATCGGCATTGGCGCTTCTCCTGAGTGTGATGGACAAGTATTAGTGACTGAGGACATCCTTGGTTTGTTCTCAGATTACACCCCGAAATTCGCCAAAAAATATGTAGACCTCAGTGCCCAGATCAAAGAGGTATTTGCAGAGTTCGAAAAAGAGGTAAGAGCTGGAACTTTCCCTTCAGATGAGCATTGTTTTGGCCTAAAAAAGTGACATAACAAATGGCTGTTGCCGGACGTTGTAGTTCCCCCGGTTCAGTGGACACCTCGATCTAATTCAGACGAGGTGAGATATGCCAGCGTACAAGAACCCAAAAAAGACGCGACAGTACACGAACGAGTTCAAGGCCAAAGCTGTTAAGCTGACGCATCTGAGTGGGGCGAGCGTGAAGGGCGTTGCGGAAGCGCTGGATATCCATCCCTTCATGTTGTCCCGCTGGCGCAAGGAGTACCGGGAAGGCAAGATCGTGGCTGATAAACGTAAAATGGTGTCTAAGAAGCCAAAGGCTTTGAGTGAGAACGAACGGATACGAAAACTTGAGAAGCAAGTTGCTGACTTGAAGGAGGAAAATGACCTGCTAAAAAAGTGGCAACGGTTTCTCGCGGAGGAACGGAAGAAAGGTTCTGGTTCGTAGTTGAGCATCGCGAGCAGTTCGGTGTGTGCCGCTTGTGCAGGTTTCTGAAAGTATCAGCCAGTGGCTTCTATGCCTGGTTGAAACGCAAAGTGAGCCGGCGTCAGCAAAGCGATACTTTGCTGACCGAACGCATCATTCGGATTTTTGAGGCAAGTCGAGAAACTTACGGCAGTCCAAGAGTACATCAGGCCCTAAAGCGACAAGGAGTCCATGTGGGTAAAAAACGAGTCGAACGGTTGATGAGGGAAGCGGGTTTGAAGGCCCGTGTTAGCCGTGTTTACCGCAAACTTGCCGGGTTACACCGTTTCTACCAACGTGCGCCGAACTTGCGTAAAGATCTGCCTAAACCAGCTGCACCCAACCAGCATTGGGCCGCTGACCTCACCTATATCCGTGTTGGTAAACGCTGGCTGTATCTGGCTGCGGTAATCGACCTGTATTCCCGTCGTATTGTGGGTTGGTCTTTGGGTAAGCAGAAGACGGTATCACTGACGAAGGCCTCATTACAGATGGCGCTGCGTAACCGACGACCTGATCCTGGTCTGATTTTTCATACGGATCGTGGGGTTGAATACCGTGCCCACGAGATCCAGTCGCTTCTAAAGCAACACGGAGTTCTAGCCAGTGCCAACCGTCCAGGTATGTGTACAGACAATGCGGAAGTGGAGTCGTTCTTTCATACCTTGAAAGGTGAGCTGATAAAGGAAAATGTCTTTTATGGCGAAATGCATCTGAGAGATAAGCTGGTCGGATACATCCAGCACTTTTATAATCGAGTTCGACTGCACTCAAGCTTAAATTACCTGAGTCCGGTCGAATATGAAGCAATGACGGTATGAGCCGCGTAGGTGTCCGATTTATCGGGGGAAGATCATTCACAACGCATGGCATTTTTTTCTTCTACTTCAAATTTAGCGTTTATGGCACAATGCTTTAGGTTTGGGGGGCGTTGTTCACCCCTTAATTGGGCGTTAAATTTTGAGAGCACTGTAGATGCTGCATAAGTATTTTGAAGATATAAGCTCTGAGCTTGAGAGAAAATCTCAATCTGTTAGAGAGTATTTTAAAACACACAAACCTTCTGCAGGTGCTAACCGAGAAGGAATGGTCGCTTCATTTCTAGAAAACTATCTTCCTGATAAGTATGCAATCAGCTCGGGGCTTATCCTTTCAAAAGGCGGTGAATTTTCTAATCAAGCTGATATTATCGTGGCGGATAAAATGTCGAATTCGCCATTGTTTGGAGAGGATAACGAAAAAATTTGGCTAGTCGAGGCAGTGTATTCTTTAATTGAGATAAAAACACAGCTTACCCCTTCGACGCTGCGTGATTCCTTGGAAAAATGTCGACGGTTTAAATCGTTGCCTAGAGAGTATGCGTCAGATTTTGGACGGCAAAATATTAAAGAATCTCTTTTTGTTCTGTGGGCGTTTGAAGGCCCAAGTCCAGAGAAAATAAAAGAAAACGTGGCCCAAGAACTAGCCAAAATCCCTCGTAACGAACAGCCAGATTTTATAATCGTCCCGGGCTCTACCATGGTTAGGGCGGGGCATTACTATGAGCTTAGTAAGCTCGGGCAAGAAAACAGCCAGCATAGAGCGAAAATTTTAGCTAGATTTGCTGGTGATACTGATTTGGCTCTTGGCTCTGGCTTCGAAGTTAATGAACTGAAGGGCAATGCCCTTCTTGCTTGGCTAGTCTGGTTTTCATCATGGCTACATGCTGCCGGCGAGCGAAGAGCTGCTTTAGATAATTACGTACCTCAAGACTTAATTTGGGGTCGCGTAGTTTAAAATGTAACAAGCGCATGTTGTCGGACTAGTTTTTCGCTGCGCTTCAAACCAGCTAAAAATGCGAGAGTTAGAAGGTGAAAATGAAAGATCATCCTCCTTTAGAAGAACTCTTATACGAGGAAGAGGGAACGACTCTCGATTTCAAGCGAGAGCAGTACGTTTTCGTCTCTGGGAACGATTACCAAAAGAGTGAATTACTAAAAGATATATTGGCATTTGCAAACGCTTGGCGCAGAAGTGATGCATATATTCTTATTGGTGTCGAGGAGGTAAAAGGAGGCAGAAGTAAGCCGTTAGGAATCGAAATCGAATTGGACGATGCGCAACTGCAACAGTTTGTAAATGGCAAGACTCAAAAACCGATTGATTTTAATTACAGGACACTTCTCATCGATGGCCTGAAAATCGGAGTTTTTACTATTCCACTCCAGTCTCGTCCATATTATCTTGAAAAAGACTACGGAAAGCTAAAGAGGCATGTTGTATATATACGCCGAGGAAGCAGCACAGACGAAGCAAGCCCCGACGAAATTCACAATATGGGTAAGGCCGAAGTTCAGGATACCCAAGAGAGTCCAAAGATTGAATTTGCGTTTGCAAACCTAAGAGAAAGAACAAGCCTTGGTGCGTCAATGCCTATTGAGGCCATTGTGTTGGATATTCCACCATTAAAGAGCATCCCTGACTATCGAGAGGAAGAGTCTTACGGGTCTTTCGGAATGCAACTTTCGAGCATTAACCTAAATCACGCTAGGACAGACTACTACAGGGATCTCGTGAAGTATTATTATGTTCTAAAGAAGTCTGAAAAGCTGTCCTTTTGCCTTGTAAATAATTCTACTTTTACCGTTTCGGACATTAGAGTAGAAATAATAGTTAAAAAGCAAGTAAATAATTTTACTTTCTTCGAAGAAGATGTTTTCCCTGAATTTCCTAGGTCGCACTATGACGTGTTGGCCAATATGCGCCCAATATCCGAGCAATTGGCAAGGAGTTCAAGGCCTTCTATTGAAATACAGGATTTGGGCGACAAATTTAGAATTGAGGTTCCATTTGAGAAGGCGCAACCGAGACAGACCGTATTCTCTGATGAATGGATCTTCATTGCTTCAAATGATAGTTACGAATTTACTGCCAATGTCACCATTTATGCTGATAACATTCCTTTCCCCCTGGAAACCTCGCTAAAAGTTCAGAGCGTTGTTACGCATGAGCCGGGAAGTCTAGAAGCAATCGAATCTATGCATAAAGAATTTCTTTTAACAAAATACTCAAGTTGACGTCAGCTTCGTTACGCTCAACTTCCGCAACTTAGTATGGCGTTATATGCCAAAATGGAATCGTGCATATGGATATATGGGAACAACATTTCGGCTTAGCTGATGACTGTCTTCGAGCATGTGTCTTTGGAGACTATATTTTTCGGCAGGAGCCCCCAGTGGATAGCGCTTGGTTCGCCATAGGTGATATGTGTTATGCCGATGCAGTTATCTCTTGGAATCAACTATTTGGGCAACGAAGCCAAGAGACCCATTGGTCGAGGCTGACTGAAAAAATTAAAATTCCTGAAGGGGATAAATTGAGACCGTTTGGTCGCGATATGATAATCGAGTATTTATCCATCTCAAATGAAGAATGGGTCCGGTATCATAAAGAAATGGTTGATATGCGTAATATGCGGATAGCACATCTAAATCTTTCCCAAACAGTTGATGTTATACCAAATTTGACTAAGGCTATGCGCTGTAGTTACTTATACAGAGATTGGTTAACGGAAGCACTGCATTTGGGTAAAAGACTGGGGATAGATATTAATATTAGCTCTCAAAGAGCTAAGGATGCATCAGAAATTTTTAGAAGCCAAATCCACAATGCATACAATGGCATATAACAAAGCGTTGAAAACTGTTCGCTTTGCTTAATGGGACCAAAAATTCTACGCTTTCTCGGCCCTTTAACCGCGGCGTTATTAGACAATACAGGATATAAACGAGATGGATTTCGTCCACATAATCAGCAACTTGCTCACCAGTTTCTGGTATCTGATCCCCCTTTTTATATTGGTAGGTGTACTTAAGTCCGCTTGGTTCAAAGGTGTAATGGGTGAATTTATTGTCAATTTGTCAGCCAGATACTTCCTCGATAAGAGCCGCTATCGCCTGATCAAGAACGTGACGCTGCCATCCGGCGATGGCACAACCCAGATTGACCACGTCATCGTTTCGGTTTTCGGCGTGTTCGTGGTTGAAACGAAAAACATGAAGGGCTGGGTTTTTGGTGACCAGCACCAGAAACAGTGGACGCAGAAGATATTCAAACACTCCAGCAAGTTTCAGAACCCACTGCACCAGAACTACAAGCATGTGAAGGCACTGGAGCAGCTGCTCGGGCTTGAAGAGAGCCAGTTGCACTCAGTCGTGGTTTTTATCGGCGATAGCACCTTCAAAACCCCCATGCCGGATAATGTCACCCGCGGTTTTGGTTATGTTGGCTACATCAAGTCGAAAACCGAGCGGGTTATTGCCGAAGCTCAGGTTGATGAAATCGTCCGTCAGATTGAGTCGGGCCGATATCCCCGCACCTTTTCGACCCATCGCCAGCATGTGAAGCATGTTAAAAGCATTGTAGAAGCCAAGGAAGCAGCGGTGGCCTGTCCCAAGTGCGGCAGTGATATGGTGCTGCGCGAATCCAAAAAGGGTGAACACAAGGGGCAGCAGTTCTGGGGCTGCTCCAGGTTTCCGGGTTGCCGTGGGGTTATGAAGCTATAACCCCAGTACCAACTGACATCCATGACTTCGACTTTAGCCAAGTCTGTGAATGTTGCTCTAACCCCACCGTTTAGAAAAGTTTGCCGAGCAGGCCCTTGGCCAGGCCGCCGACAGCGTTGCCCAGCAGGTCGCCGTTTTCGCTGTTCTTATCGATCAGTTCCGGCAGCATCTGCGCCAGGCCGCTGGTGGCGGTGTCCTGCCCCAGCCCCAGGCTATTGGCAAAGTTTGCAATGCGGTCGTTGCCGAGCACATCCAGCAGGGTCGAGGGTGAAAGGGCGGCGTTGTCACCTCCACTCAGCCAGGAAGAGGCCAGGTTGGCGAGCCCTTCGTTGCCGTTGGTAAATTGTGCGATCAGGGCACTCAGGTCCAGTTCGCCATTCTGGGTCGGCAGCAGGTTCTGCAGGGCCGTGACGACACTACCCAGATTGAGCTGGTCACCGTTGCTGCCCAGCTTGCTGATGAATAGTTGTGCTGCCATGTTGATCAGGCTCATTTTATGTCCTCGTGTCCCGTGAGTGTGTTGCACTCCGGTGGTATCGGTGTAAGTGCCGGCCAGAACGCTGCGCCTCTGACCGGGTGCGTGTGGGTTAGAGCTTGTCCAGCTCAGCATCAAAGTAGGTTGCGGCGGCATCGGTAAAGTCGAACGTGGCCCGGATGTACTTCAGGGTATCAAGTTCGGTGCCGGTTATGCCCTGACCATCGTTGGCCGACTTCAGCAGGTCGGCTGCCTCATCCTTTGAAATTTTTCCTTCGCCGCGACCGGTGGTGTGGGCCTTGGCCAGTTCGAGCAATTCTTTTTCGTACTTGTTGCCGTCAATCGTCACGTAAGCCATGGTGTGTTCCCTTGTTACGGTAGAAAGTTAGCTGTAGATGCTAAGGGGGGGATGTCGGTCAGGTTCGGGGTACTGGTTATTGCCAAACAGGCAGAACAGTGCAACCGACATGACCAATCGTTACAAGAATGCCCGAACTACGTTTCATATTCGAGTATTAGTTGTCGATCATGCATCCGTAAACAGCAGATGACATCGCCATCTCATAAGAAAAGACTGATGAATATTGTCAGAAATGGTTAGATAACATGGTCTGGTGCGAGTACGGGGCCGCGGAATTCAACTCCGATTTACGTCAAGCTCAAAGAAATTTAAGCGCATTATGCTGCATAACCCTGGCTGACATGGGAGGAGGTTCAAAACTCTGTGTCAGCCAACCAGCGGAGAGCTTGCAGAACTGGCGATGTACGGCTTTCACCGTCTTGGTGCTGTAAATCGCCTTGCGCAAGTAACCGAGGTATTGCCGGTTGATCAGAGAATCACGGCGCAGCGATAAAAGCCCCGCACCAGGCGAGGCTTCTGTTGGCTGCTTGAGGAATTGATCAGTCAGCTTTGCGCAGCTGACGCATTCCCAGAAGGCCTGCTAGACCGCCGAGCAGCAAGAGTGCGCCAAGGGGCAACACTGGCACTGGCGTGACAGGCCCAGAGGATAAGACAGGACTGATCAGCGCAACAGGGTCTTGAATCCTCCCTGCAGTGGGATCTAGATCCAAGACAGGGTCGTTATCGGTCACAGTATACGTAACGGTGGTTTCCCCAAATGTGGCTGTGGTGATCTCTGTCCAAGTTGAGCCGTTGACCTTATAAATCTTAGTGCCTGCTGCGATCGGAGCACCAACATCAATCGTGATTGTTAAAGAACCCGAGACCCCGGTCGCGGTAAAGCTGTAAGTGCCAATCTGATCGCCAACCAAAACGCCACTTGGAGGCGTTGGGTCTGTAATCTTGCTGTAGGAGATAAGCGATCCATTGCCAGCAGGGATAGTAACGTTACTGCCGCCGGACTCTGGCAATGTGAGCACAGCGTTAACGGTTACATCAATTGCAGCTGAGGTTGCTGAGGTATAGGTTGAGTCAGCGGCTTTGGTGGCTGTAATGCTACAAGTGCCGGCTCCCGTACCAGTTAGAGTGCTACCAGAGACTGTACAAGGGCCGGAAGCAACAGAATAAGTTACTGCGCCGGTACCGGACCCGCCGGAGGTAGATAGTGCGCTGGTATTTCCGACATTGATTGAGGTCGGAGTGGCTGAGACTGTTAGCGTTGCCTGAGGTTGTGGTGAGCTACAGTTTGCAGATGTCTGGGTTGTCTGGGTCGTTGTGTTTGCGAATGCGTTTGAACTAAAAGTGGGTTGAGTGCCAATAATTTGTGCTGTACCAAAGTCTCCAACGACTGGGCAGATCGAATTCCCCTCGAATGTAAAGAGTGCGATTAAGCTTCCGCTCCCACCGTAATTACCGGAATCACTATCTGCCGGTAGGCCAGACCCGCCGTTGTATAGTGCAGCTACTTCAGTATCAGAAAGTGCCCGGCTCCAAATCGCGAAATCATCTATCTCACCGTCAAGTTCGCTACCTGTGGAGGTCGATTGCCCACCAAGAAAAAGGCCGGAACTGCCGGTGTTGATAACGTCTGTTTTTTCGTGCGTTCCGCATTTAGTGCCATTTATATAAATGTCGTACTGGGATCCTGTCCATACAACCACCTTGTGCACCCAGGCTTGATCATCCTGTGTATATCCACACGTCAAAACTGAACTCGGGGACCCACTGCCACCATTAATCGTCGGCCATGGCCTCTGATCGCCGAAGACGACTCCCATACCCATGCTTGAGGTGACCCCAGCTGCAAATGCATAGTAATCGCCCGATGTACCCGCAGTGTGTTTGAACCACACCTGTGCGGTGTATGGCTGGCTAGGATCTAGATTGCCTGTGGCACCTAAAGTGAAATCCGGGAATTTCACGATAGAGTCTGCTGCACTCACCATTGAATCAGTAGCAAATACACTGCCACAGAAAAACAGCAAAACCAGTGCGGATATGAGTTTTTCAAGTTTTCGACGGACGCACTCCATTCATTAACTCTCCTAAATAAGACAAACCAGCAGTAATATTTTTCCCACAGAGTATACCAACAGTGAGTATTGGTGGTAGCTTGAACAACGTGGAAGGTGTTCAAAACTCTGTGTCAGCCAACCAGCTTTATAGGCTGATGTGATGTTCCAGTCGCCCTGGGAAGTGGGTGGCCACCTGTGACAGGGTCAAGTTCCAGTTCTGCACGGTGTTCGTTCAGTGCTCAGAGGGCTTGAGTACACACAAAGACGCACTTGGTCTTGTGCCTGTGGAGCTGGCCGGCCTGAGCGAATATAGTGGCACCCTGTTCAATACCACAGAGGTCGATGTTCAGCCGTGACGCATTCAAGCCAGTATGACCATCTGGTTCATATCCAAACCCATGAGGAATTGCGGCTCTATGAGCTGATTCCCAACGTGGTGTGGGTGTTTGATATCGACAAGCACGGCTGGTGGTGGGGCAACTCGGCAGCGGTAGAGTTCTGGGGACTGGGTTCGTTGCAGGCGCTGATCGACAAGGACCTGTCCGGTGATACTCAGGGTGCGCGCGACCGGACGCTTCAGACCTTTGAATTGGCCGTGCGTGATGGCCTGACGGTTGATCCCTGGACGACCTACCCGAATGGCAAGCCCAAGACACTGCTGATGATGCATCGGGCGGTGTTGCTGGGGCCGGAGCGGCATCGCGGCATCATTGCGTATATCAACGAGCAGGTGAACATGGGCGAGCAGCCCGAGAACCTGCTGTTGATGGAGGCGATGCGCTATACCCGTGTGCCGGCCACCACCTTTACGCTGGATGGCGATCCGGTGGTCGAAAACCCCGCCGCAACAGACGCCTACAATTACTTGTACAACCAGCCACTGGACGAGGGTATGTGTGCCTTTGTTGCCCGCTTTGCCGATCCGGCTCAGGGGCACGCCTGTCTCAAACGGGTGCAGGCGGGTGAGGAAGGGCGCTGGGATTTCATCATGCAGACCGTTGAGGGGCCGCGGCGGCACAGTGTGGATATACGCCGTACCCGCCATCCGCTCAACGGCGACTTTCTCTTTCTGATGGTGGAGTATGACTTCACCGAACTGTACGAAGCGCTGGAGGCTGTCGAATCCGCCCGTGCTGAGCTGCATGATATTGCGATGAAGGACAGGCTGACCGGTGTGCACAGCCTGCATTACATGCAGGAAGCGGCCAAGGCCGAACTAGCCCATGCGGACCGTCATCAGCAGGTGCTCTGGCTGATGTTCATTGACCTGGATGGCTTCAAGTCGATTAACGACAACTTCGGCCACAACACCGGTGATGAGGTTTTGCGTGAAGCGGCGCGTCGTCTGCAGGCGGTGATCAGGGAAGAAGACCTGCTGGCACGAATTGGTGGTGACGAGTTTGTGGTGCTCTTTGCACACGACAACACCGAAGCGGATGCCACCTCCATTGCCCAGCGCATGCTCGATACGCTGGCGCAGCCGGTCCATGCGCTCGGCCATGAGGCCCATATCAGCGCCAGTATCGGCATCGCGCGCTTCCCGGATGACGGGGAAGATCTGGAGTCATTACTCAAGGCCGCGGATGGCGCCATGTACCGGGTGAAGAAAAGCGGCAAGAATGGTTTTGTATACGTGAGAGGATGATCCACCGATGAGCCAAACACAGCCCAACAATCCACTGCACGGCCTGACCCTTGAAAAGATCCTGACGCGCCTGGTCGAGCATTATGGCTGGGAGGGGTTGTATGACGAGGTTCGGGTGAATTGCTTCTGTAACGAGCCGTCCATCAAGTCGTCGCTCAAGTTTCTGCGCCGCACGCAATGGGCACGGGACAAGATGGAAGCCTTGTATATCAATACGTTCTGCTGAAGGCGGATATCACATGAACACCATACTGATCGGCAAGGGTGAGCAACCGGCGCAGTACTGCTGACATGGTGGAGTATGAGTACGCCATATTTACTGCCTTGGTAGTCCAGCTGGGTGTCAGGCGCACAGTAGCCCCTTCTTTGTTCAGAAAAGACTGTAGAATTTCCACAAATCTATGGGTTATAGCTAGGGAGACTAGCTAAATCCGCTGCGTGAGATAATACCCGCTGCACACGATGGAGCATGACCTTAATCAGGCTGATCAACTGCTGTATGGTGAATAAGCATTCATCTTTGCGGGCGCCGGGTATCAGTGGTACTGAGAGACGAGATGAGCTAAAGCACCATTAGCCCTGCTTTGTAAAAGTCCGTTACCCTGGCCTGAAGAAAAATGATGGCAAGCTGGCGATGCTATTCGCGCAGGCCAACGTTGTGCGGGTGGACCAGATGTTGAGAGCGCAGAGTTAATCCGTGTGTACTGCCTGAAAAGGCGGTTGCAGTCGAAACTGGGGTGGTTATAGTATTGGTCATAGGATGACAGGGAGTACCGTGCTGGTTGGTTGAAGGTACGGTGGCGTTCAGCATGTAGTGAAGGAGTACTTGAGATGATCAAACAGCATTACATTTTCTTCTGATTCCTTCTCGGCTTCCATTGATGGCGCTATCCGCTGAGACAAACTTTTGTCTAGCAAATATACATTTGTGTCAATTCTAATTGGAAAAACTTTTAAAGTTCCGTAAAGGAGATCGCTATGAATAAATATGTCAAAGCAGCCCCGCTTGTGGTAGCTCTAATGCTTACTGGATGCAACGATGAACCGACTTATGATGTTGAGTACTACAAAACGCATGAGAAAGAGCGGACTGAAAAATTGGCCGAGTGCAAGAACAATCCCGGAGAGCTACGCGAGACCCCGAATTGTATTAACGCTCAAAAGGCACACACCGCGATAATTTTTAACCCTAAACTGAAAGATGCTCCAAGCATCAACTAGAAGTCTTGCGGAGATGATATTGCATTCACTCCAATTATATTGTTTTTGCTTGATTCTTAAATTTTAAAGATTTCTGAAAAACTTGTTTATAACAGAGGTAAAACAAGGACTCATCAGGGATGGAGTAATAAAAAGGGGAATATTCGCCTGCGGGTTGCTTTTGTTCACTGGGCTGCTTGCCTTGGTGCCAATAAAATACTTTAACAGGTGATGGGCTATGATCGTTACCTATGCACATCGGGGTGAGCTGTAGTCCATCCCTTAGTCCAGCAAGATGGCTGAGTGCCAAAGCAATGTTTTGAAAACTGTATGTTTATGCTTATGATGGCAGTCAATAATGCCCTCCACGCTGTTTATTTGAACAGCGTGGAGGGCTGTTTTTTCTCGGCCGGACAATGGCCATGCCCGCTGCACCCCAACACAATATTGCCAAGCGTGCTAAGCGCTTCCCATGGGGTGAAAAGGCATGGCGCTTTGGCTGTTACGATAAAGGAACGATTGCATGCCCCTGCTACAGTGGCTCAATAAAGACCAAGCCGTCAGAACCGCTGCGCAATGCGCCTACCGTTTGCTGGAGCCTGTGCCAGAACTCTCGTACGGTGATCAGGACAGCGAAAACCTGGTGATTCAGGGCGATAACCTCGAAGCGCTCAAGGCATTGCTGCCGTTCTATGCGGGCAAGGTGAAGTGCATTTATATCGACCCGCCCTACAACACCAAAAGCGCGTTCGAACATTACGATGACAATCTTGAGCACAGTCAGTGGCTGTCGTTGATCTATCCTCGTTTGGAACTGCTGCGTGAACTGTTGGCGGAAGATGGCAGTATTTGGGTGTCGATTGATGACAATGAAGCTCACTACCTGAAGGTGGTGATGGATGAGATTTTTGGGCGGAAGAATTTTATAGCATCGAATATATGGCAGAAAATCTACTCCCCAAAAAATTCAGCAAAGCACTTTTCTGATGACCACGATTACGTAATCGTATACGCGAAGGATTCAGAGCGCTGGAAACCCAACCTTCTACCCAGAACAGAAAAGCAAAATAAAGCTTATAAAAATCCTGACGATGACCCTAGAGGGCTCTGGAAGGCTGGCGATCTTTCTGCCAGAAATTATTATGGTGAAGGTACTTATTCAATTACTTGTCCATCAGGGCGAGTTATAGATGGCCCACCAAGTGGCATGTATTGGAGGGTATCAAAAGATAAGTTAAGTATTCTTGATGCGGATAACCGAATTTGGTGGGGTAAGGACGGTAATAATACGCCCGCTATTAAGCGGTTCCTCTCAGAGGTAAAGCAGGGCCGTGTTCCACAAACTCTTTGGATGTACGAAGAGGTAGGCCACACGCAAGAAGCCAAAAAAGAAGCCGTAGCGCTTTTGAGAGATAGTGTTTTTGGTACGCCGAAGCCTGAGCGCTTAATGCAGCGAATTCTTCAAATCGCAACCATCGAAGGCGATCTTGTTCTCGACTCCTTCCTTGGTTCAGCCACCACAGTCGCCGTGGCCCATAAAATGAAACGCCGCTATATCGGTATCGAGTTGGGCGAACACGCGGTCACTCATTGCCAACCCCGTTTGGTAAAGGTGGTAGAAGGCGAGCAAGGTGGTATCTCCAAGTCGGTTGATTGGCAGGGAGGTGGCGGTTTCCGTTTTTACAAGCTTGGTCAGACGGTTTTTGACAGTTACGGCTATATCAACCCGGAAGTGCGCTTCGACGCACTGGCTGCTCATATCTGGTTTGCAGAGACGCGCTCACCCAAACCCCCGGCAGAAAAATCCCCCCTGTTGGGTCTGCACAACGGCGTTGCCTACTATCTGCTGTATAACGGCATATTGGGCGATCGGCGGCCTCAAGGCGGTAACGTGCTGACGTCCAAGGTGCTTGAACTGCTGCCGCCGCATGATGGTCCCAAAGTGATTTATGGTGAAACGACTCGCCTTGGCCCCGAGCGTCTGAAACAGCAACAGATTACGTTCAAGCAGATACCCTATGATGTGCGTGCACTGTAACAGCCCGTTCAAGGAGAGATGTCACCCATGTTCAGCTTAAAAGGCTACCAGACGCGCGCCATTGAAACTCTGAGCGACTTCCTGACCAATGCCAAGTCAACCGGCGATGTAGTCTCGGCTTATGCCAAGGCGATCAAGTCACAGAGTATGCCGCCGTTGGCCTACCGTGACTACGGCTTTGAGCAGGTTCCCTATGTATGTTTTCGCATCCCGACCGGGGGCGGTAAAACTGTGATGGCTTCGCATGCTGTTGCGACTGCTGCCAAGGATTATCTGGAAGAGGCGTTTCCCATCGCGTTGTGGCTGGTGCCCAGCACAACCATTCGCCAGCAAACCGTTGATGCGCTGAAAACCCCCGGCCATCCCTATCGGGAAAAGCTGGATCAGGCGTTCAATCAGCAGGTTTTGGTGCTCGATATCGACGAAGTCACCCAAATCCGCCCGCAGGATGTTGGTGGCAAAGCGATCGTTGTGGTGTCCACGTTGGCCAACTTGCGGGTGAACGATACAGCCGGGCGCAAGGTGTATGCCTACCATGAAAATTTTGAACCGCACTTTGCCAAACTCGGTGCTGTGCATCCTGCCTGGGCGCGTCTTGAGAAGGTTGGCGAATCGGACCTGCACGAGAACGGCCTGACCCGCAAAGAGTTGGGCAAGGTTAAATGCTCTTTTGCCAATCTGTTGGCTCTACATCGACCGGTCGTGATTGTGGACGAGGCCCATAATGCTCGCACCTCCCTGACCTTTGAAACACTGAAAAGAGTCTATCCCGCTGCGGTTATCGAATTCACGGCCACCCCCAATACCTCGACGACGAACGGCAGCAACGTGCTGTATCACGTTTCGGCAGCAGAGCTGAAAGCCGAAGAGATGATCAAGCTGCCGATCATGCTGACCGAGCACACGGACTGGCAGGCGGCGGTGAGGGATGCAGCTTTGAACCGTGAACGTTTGGCAAAGGATGCACGCAAAGAACCGAATGATTATATCCGTCCTATCGTGTTACTGCAGGCCGAACCGAAAAACGGCGCTGTGACCGTCGATGTACTCAAGTCATATCTTGAAAATGACCTGAAGATCGACTCTGAAAAAATCGCGATTGCTACCGGTACGCAGCGGGAGCTGGATGGTATTGATCTGTTCCGGTCCGATTGCAAAATCGAGTACATCATCACTATTGAGGCGTTGAAGGAAGGCTGGGACTGCTCTTTCGCTTACGTATTCTGCTCAGTCAAACAGGTCAGCTCCAGCAAGGACGCCGAGCAACTACTGGGGCGTGTGCTGCGGATGCCGTATGCCCGGCGTCGGGTCATCGAAGACCTGAATCGTGCCTATGCGCATTTGGCGACACCTTCATTTTCGAAGGTTGCCTCACAGCTTACCGACAAGTTGGTCGCAATGGGCTTCGAAGAGATGGAAGTCGCCGCTTTCCTGCGCCATCAACCGGCTACACAAGGGCAGGGTGATCTATTTGGCGGTGATAGTGGCTCCTCTGAAGCCCCGCCACCACCACCTCCGCGTACGGATCATTCCATTGTGCTGGAGTTGGATGTGATGCCGGACCTTGAACAAGTGGATGAAGACGACAAGCGCAAGATTTCGGCTACCCAGGACGGGGATACTATCCTGGTGAAAGTTACCGGGGAGGTATCCGAGCCTTTGGCCCGGGCACTGACAACGTCGAAAACCAAGCCCAAAGAGCGGGCAATCATCGAGCGAGATCTCAGAATCCACAACCAAAGCATTGCGGCGATGAAGTCACCGGCAGAACGAGGCGAACGCTTTGGGCCATTGCCTCAACTCTGTGCCCACATTCAGGGTGAGCTGGAACTGGTAGAGCCTGAAATGCTGCTGGATGCAGGGCAGTGGAGCCTGATGGACCACTACACTGTCGAGCATCTTTGCTTTAAAACTGATGAACAGAACACCAGCTTTGCAATCGATATTGAAGATAAAAAAGTTCGCTTTCATACCGCCGAGCCGGGAGCAACCTATGATCTCAACGAAGCCTTTATCGATGTTACCGAGCAAGATCTGATTCGCTGGCTGGATAGGGAACTGCGTCAGCCGGACATCATGCAGTTGCAAATGATCAAGTTTTTGTCACAGTCTGTGAAAGACCTGCAGCAACAACACAACCTGTCCATGACTGCGCTGGTGCGTAACAAATATCCGTTGGTTAAAACCCTTAAGGCCTTGATCAATACCTACCGTAAAGAGGCGCGCAGGAAGGGCTATCAGGATACGCTGTTCGGCAGTGGCGCAGCCGTATCCACAACGGCCGACTTTCAATACGAATTCAGTCCCGCCCATTACCCGGCGCGCCCGCCGTATTATCAGGGTAAATATCGCTTCCAAAAGCATTACTACCCACAAATTGAAGATATGAAGTCCACGGGGGAAGAGTTCGAGTGCGCCAAGGCGATTGATAGTCTGCCGCAGGTGAAATACTGGATCAGAAACCTGGTACGCCGTGATCATGCATCTTTTTGGCTACCGCTTGCGGATGGGCGTTTCTATCCCGATTTCGTGGTGGAGCTTACGGACGGTCGAATGCTGGTGGTCGAATACAAGGGCGATGCCTACGTGACCAACGATGACTCCGTCGAGAAAAGGGCTGTCGGGCAGCTGTGGGCCGAGTCCAGCGGAGGCCGCTGCCTGTTTATCATGGCGGTGCTGCAGGATAAGCAGGGGCGCGATGTACGCCAGCAGATTCAGGCGCTGATCAATGCGTAATCACGTTTAGGGGTAGTGTATGACCACCTTCATCATCGTTGTGGCTTTCGTGCTCATGGTGTTCGCCTTTTTCGGACTGATTTTGATGGTGGGTTCAATAATCAACACTGTAATCCGGACACTGTTCAAACCTCGAACAACGGGTAAATAAAATGGACTTTACCCCGATTATCATCCAAGTATTGAGCACACTCTGGTATCTGATCCCGCTTGCGATTTTGGCTATAGTACTCAAGTCCCCTTGGTTTAAGGGCGTCATGGGTGAGTTAATCGCTAACCCGCTGCACCAAAACTGCAAGCATGCGAAGGCGCTGGAGCCGCTGCTAGGGCTTGAAGAGAACTAACTTCGTAGCAGAGTGCACCTTTCCGTGCCAGAATGATCAGCGTATGAACGAGAGGTTTTATCCATGAACTTCCAGCAAATTGAAGATGAGGCTCTGCATCTTCCAAAAGAGAAGAAAGCCCGACTGATTCACCGGCTGGTATTGAGCTTGGACGCGCCTTCTGAGGAAGAGCTGCGGGCAGACTGGCTACATGAAGCTCACCGTAGGGCAGAAGAGCTTGATGATGGTTCCGTGCAGGCGGTACCGAGTGATGAAGTTATGAGAAAGGCCCGAGCGCTGATCAAATGAAGTATTGCTTTCACCCGGCAGCGGAAGCCGAGTTCCTGGAGTCGGTCGGTTACTATGAATCGAAGGTCTTAGGGTTGGGTGGAGCCTTGATAGAGGAGTTTGAGGCCCTGGCAATATTGATCGGCACGTCCCCTAAGGGGTGGCAGATCGAGTTGGAGCCAGATATTCGTCGAGCGCCCCTTCACCGATTTCCGTTGTCCATCATATACCGCCAGAAAGTAGAAGGCTTTCAGGTTTTGGCTGTTGCCCATGACCGTAGGCGTCCACAATACTGGCTTGGCAGGGCCTAACTGGCTACATATCAATATTGGTTCAGTCATTAGAGTGTCACAGGCAAAGAAAAAGGTGTTCCCTTTGGTCGTACCATCCATGATCCAAACACAGCCCAACAACCCACTGCACGGCCTGACCCTTGAAAAGATCCTGACGCGCCTGGTCGAGCATTATGGCTGGGAAGGGTTGTATGACGAGGTTCGGGTGAATTGCTTCTGTAACGAGCCGTCCATCAAGTCGTCGCTCAAGTTTCTGCGTCGCACGCAATGGGCACGGGACAAGGTGGAAGCCTTGTATATCAATACGTTCTGCTGAAGGCGGATATCACATGAACACCATACTGATCGGCAAGGGTGAGCAACCGGTACGGTTGCTGGGCCATTACGGCAACCGACATGGCTTGATTGCGGGGGCCACCGGTACCGGTAAAACGGTATCGCTGATGATGCTGGCCGAAGGCTTTTCACGCATGGGCGTGCCGGTGTTCATGGCGGATGTGAAAGGCGATGTGTCGGGCCTTGCCATGGCCGGTCAGTCCAGCGACAGGCTGATGCAACGTGCCGCCAAAATCGGCATGGAAGGGTTTTCCACTGAGGCGAGCCCGGTGCTGTTCTGGGATCTGTACGGCCAGGCCGGGCACCCGGTGCGTACCACCATCAGCGAGATCGGGCCCACACTGCTGAGCCGCATCCTTGAGCTGAATGATACCCAGACCGGTATCCTTGAGGTGGCCTTCAAGCTGGCCGATGATCAGGGCCTGTTGCTGCTCGACCTTGACGATCTGCGCGCTCTGCTGGGCTTTGTGGCAGACAATCGCAAGGACATTTCGGCTCAATACGGGCTGGTCAGTGCCCAGTCCATTGCCGCCATCCAGCGCAGCCTGCTGTCACTGGAGCGCGAGGGCGGTACCGCTTTCTTGGGGGAACCGGCGCTTGAGATCATGGATCTGATGCGCACGGATATGAGCGGCCGCGGCGTGATCAGCATCCTTATGGCGAACCGGCTCATGTTGAAGCCGCGCCTGTATTCCACCTTCCTGTTGTGGCTGCTGTCAGAGCTGTTCGAAAACCTGCCCGAGGTGGGGGATCTGGAGCGGCCCAAGATGGTGTTCTTCTTTGATGAGTCTCACCTGCTGTTTGATGACGCGCCGGCGGCGCTGCGGCAGAAGGTGGAACAGGTGGTGCGGATGATTCGCTCCAAGGGCGTCGGCATCTATTTCTGTTCACAATCGCCTGATGACATACCGAACGAGATTCTGGGTCAGCTGGGCAACCGCATTCAGCATGCATTGCGAGCCTACACACCGCGTGATCAGAAAGCGGTGAAAACCGCTGCCGAAACCTTTGTGGCCAACCCTGGGCTGAACGTGGCGGAGGTAATTTCACAGCTGGCCATAGGCGAGGCGCTTGTTTCCACCTTACAAGAGGGTGGTGTGCCCATACCGGTCGAGCGCACACTCATCTGTCCACCGCGCTGTCGCATGGGTGCCCTCACCGCGGAAGAACATGCAGCCGTACTGGCACGCAGTCCGGTCGCGCATAAATATGACACGCCGGTCAATCGTGAGTCGGCCTATGAAATTCTGGCCCAGCGTGCGGCTGAAAGCTCAGCGGTTAAGGAGACAGCCAAGCCGGAACAGGCTGAAGCATCTGAGTCCAAGGGGGTGGTCAGCGACCTCCTCTGGGGCAACAAACGGCGTCAGGGACTTGTTGAAACCATGGCCAAGCAGGCGGCACGTACGGTCGGGAGTCAGTTGGGCCGCAAGATCCTGCGCGGTTTGCTGGGCGGACTGCTGGGTGGCAAGGGACGTTAACGGACAGATTAGCAGGCCCGCGACCAGTGGTAGTGGGCTCAGGGAGTGATGCCATGAAAAAAATCCTGCTCGCACTGGCTGTCGTATTTGGCCTGTTCCAGTTACAGGGTGGTCACCTTGATGGACTGCTGGGCAGTGCCCCCGCGACCGGGCAGTCTCATCTTTCTGCGCAAGAGCAGGAGCTGTACAACACGCTTGAGCGGATTCGCCAGAACGGCCCTTATCCCTATCAGCGTGACGGTATTACCTTCGAGAACCGCGAACGATTATTGCCGATCAAGCCAAGGGGCTATTACCGGGAATTCACCGTTGATACACCCGGGTTGTCACACCGTGGGCCACGCCGGGTGGTAACGGGCGGAAACCCTCCTGAAGTGTTCTATTACACGGAAGATCACTATCGTTCCTTCCGGCGTATTCAGGGGCACCAGAATGACTGAAAAGCATTCTCCTATTGTCTGGCAGCACAATGCCCAGCCCGACCCGCAGGCCATCCCGCTGGATGAAAATGGTTGCCTGAACAAGGCTTCAATCCTGCACCGCCTCAAAGCTGCGTTTCAGTTTCCGGATTACTTCGGTGAGAACTGGGATGCCGCCTATGATGTGCTGCTGGATCATGTCGACCAATTGGAGGCTGAAACCGTGTGGCGGTTTTCAATTGGTCGTGACACCAAGGTGAATGAGCAGGAGCTGGCGGTGTGGGTTCAACTGATGACGGATCTGTGTGCCTACGCCGATGCGCAAGGGCTGACGTTACAGGTGCTGATCCATCAGCCTGCGGCAACATTCAAACATAAAACCTGACTATCGTGGCTTAAAACCGGATAATACGGCTCAAGTTAAGCATTCACCCATCCGGTACCCCGCTCATGGAAATCAAGGTCAACTATCTCGACAATCTCCGGCTTGAAGCCAAATTCGACGACTTCACGGTGATCGCCGATCAGCCGATCCGTTACAAGGGGGATGGCTCGGCGCCCGGTCCGTTTGACTATTTCCTGGCATCCTCGGCGCTGTGTGCGGCCTATTTCGTCAAGGTGTACTGCAACGCGCGTGATATTTCCACCGAGAATATCCGCCTGTCACAGAACAACATTGTTGATCCTGAAGACCGCTACAACCAGATCTTCAAAATTCAGGTGGAGCTGCCGGAGGATATTTCCGACAAGGATCGGCAGGGCATTCTGCGCTCCATCGACCGTTGTACCGTGAAGAAGGTGGTGCAGACCGGCCCCACGTTTGAAATCGAGGTTGTGGATAACCTGGATGAAGACGCGCAGGCGTTGCTGCTGGCCAAGCCCGAAGGCGAAGGTGCCACCTGGATCGAGGGCAAGGATCTGCCGCTGGAGCAGACCATCGCCAACATGACGCAAATTCTGGCGGATCTGGGCATGAAGATCGAGATCGCCTCCTGGCGCAACATCGTGCCCCATGTCTGGTCGCTGCATATTCGTGATGCGGCGTCCCCCATGTGCTTCACCAACGGCAAGGGTGCCACCAAGGAGAGCGCGCTGGCATCGGCGCTGGGTGAGTTCATTGAGCGACTCAACTGCAACTTCTTCTATAACGACCAGTTCTTTGGCGAAGAGATCGCCGATAGCGCGTTTGTGCACTACCCCAACGAGTGCTGGTTCCAGCCCGGGCCGGATGACGCATTGCCCGAGGGCATTCTGGACGATTACTGCCTGGATATTTACAACCCGGATGGCGAGCTGTTCGGCTCCAACCTGATCGATACCAACTCAGGCCGTGTAGACCGTGGCATCTGTGCGCTGCCGTTTGTGCGTCAGTCCGATGGCGAGACGGTGTACTTCCCCTCCAACCTGATCGAGAACCTCTACCTCAGCAATGGCATGAGCGCCGGCAATACGTTGGTGGAGGCACAGGTGCAGTGCTTGTCAGAGATTTTCGAGCGTGCGGTGAAGCGAGAGATCATCGAGCAGGAGCTGGCGCTGCCGGATGTGCCGCTTGAAGTGCTTGAGCAGTACCCCGGCATTCTGGAAGGCATTCGTGCACTGGAAGAGCAGGGTTTCCCGGTGCTGGTGAAGGATGCCTCCCTTGGCGGCCAGTTCCCGGTGATGTGCGTGACCCTGATGAACCCGCGCACCGGTGGCGTGTTTGCTTCGTTTGGTGCCCACCCCAGTTTCCATGTGGCACTGGAGCGCAGCCTGACCGAGCTGCTGCAGGGCCGCAGCTTCGAAGGCTTGAATGACTTCCAGCCGCCCACCTTCAACAGTTTGGCCGTGACTGAGCCGAACAACTTTGTCGAGCACTTCATCGACTCTTCTGGCGTAATCTCCTGGCGCTTTTTCAGTGTGAAGTCGGACTATGACTTCAGCCACTGGAACTTCTCTGGCAGTAACCAGGACGAAGCCGATACTCTGTTCGGCATTCTGGCCGAGATGGGAAGGGAAGTGTACATGGCGGTGTATGAAGACCTGGGCGCGCCGGTCTGCCGCATTCTGGTGCCGGGCTACTCCGAGGTCTATCCGGTGGACGATCTGGTGTGGGATAACACCAACAAGGCGCTGGACTACCGTGAAGAGATTCTCAACCTGCACCGCTTGAGTGATGATGAACTGGCGGATCTGGCCGAGCGGCTGGACGAGAGCCAGCTCGACGTCTACACCGACATTCGGACCTTGATCGGGGTGGAGTTTGACGAAAATACCGTCTGGGGTCAGCTCACCATTTTGGAGCTGCGGCTGCTGATCATGCTGGCGCTTGAACGCCATGAAGAGGCACTGGAGCTGGTGGAGCAGTTCCTGCAGTACAACGACAATACCGTTGAACGTGGCCTGTTCTACCGTGCCGTGCAGGCGGTGCTGGAAGTGGTACTGGATGATGAACTGGAGCTGGCCCATTTTCTGCCCAACCTGTCCCGCATGTTCGGCGCAGAACGGATGCAGGCCGTGGTCGGCTCTGTCATGGGCGAGGTACGTTTCCATGGCCTGACGCCCACCAGTATGAAATTGGAAGGACTGGACAGACACCTGCGTCTGATCGACAGTTACAAGAAATTGCACGCCGCGCGTGCAGCAAAGGCCGGTTTGTCTTGAGGGGCGGTCGGTTTCATCAGATCTGTGGAGGTAAGGAATGCTGACAACAAATCGTTCATCGGCGTTGATTCTGGGCGTGTTTCTTCTGCTTGGGCTGTCAGCGCTGGGTGGCCTGCTGGGCAAGGCGGCGCTGGATCATAAACAGCTTGATCGCACGGTGACGGTAAAAGGGCTGTCGGAGCGAGAATATCAGGCCGATATCGTAATCTGGCCGATCCCCTTTGCCGTGGCCAGTAATGATCTGGACTCGCTGTACACTGATCTGGAGGTGAATGCGGCACAGATTCGTGATTTCCTGACAGAAAATGGCATCCAGCCGGACGAGATCAGCTATGCGCCGCCGGTGATTACCGACCGTTCGGCGCAGCAGTATGGCGGCGACAACCGTGCCGAGTTCCGCTATGTGGCCAGCCGTATGGTTACGGTCTATTCGGAGAATATCGAAGGTGTGCGGGCTGTGATGAATGAGCTGCCCGAGCTGGGCAAGCGCGGCATCGTATTGACCGGAGGTGATTATCAGTCACAGACCGAGTACATCTTCACACGCCTCAATGAGGTCAAGCCGGAGATGATCGAAGAGGCGACCCGTAATGCACGTGAAGTGGCGCAGAAGTTCGCGGCCGACTCACAAAGCCGGTTGGGCAAGATCCGACGTGCCTCTCAGGGTCAGTTCAGCATCAGTGAGCGTGACCGAAACAATCCGCACATCAAGCAGGTACGGGTGGTGTCCACGGTCGAGTATTACTTGTCCGATTAAGCCTTTAAACAGCTGTTTTTGATCCAGCCCGGCGTCCGGGGCTTCAGTCCCGGGCCGCTTTGTGGGACAGTGTCGGCTGACAGCAGCATTGATGGAAACACAGCGTTCGATGAGCAAACTCAATATTCTGGTGGTCGATGATGCTCGCTTCATCCGCGAGCGCGTGACCTCCATGGTGCGGGAAGCCTTTCCCGACTTCAGCGTGATGGCAGTGGAAAACGGTACCGAAGCCACTCGGGCCATGCAGCAGAAGCGTTTTGATCTGATTTTGTGTGACTGGGAAATGCCCGAGATGAGCGGGCTTGAGGTGCTGCAGTGGACCCGGTCGCAGGACGATTACAAACAGACGCCGTTTTTGATGGTGACCAGCCGTGGCGAGCGTGAATATGTGCTCAAGGCCATTCAGGCAGGCGTGAACGACTATCTGGGCAAGCCCTTTACCCGTGAGCAGCTGGTGCAGAAGATGGTCAAGGCGCTGGATAAGCGTCAGCAGCTGAGCCCTGAGCAGCAGGCGCGTGCGGCGGCCATGCTTGAGGCAGATAAAAAGGCTACACCTGCCGAGGCTTCGGCGCCTGCCAAGATGCGCTCCAAGCCCAAGGGGCTGGCGCAGCTGCGCAACAGCGAACAGACCTTCCGCTGCGCCATCAAGGATCTCAACCTGCGTGAAGTGAAGGTTGTGATCAAGAATGAAGGTGCGTTCCCGCAGGTACTGGAACAGGTGGTCGTGGATATCGAACAGCTGTCAGGCGACAGCGTAGCGCGTATCAATGGCTTCATCACCTCGATACAGGCCACGGAACAGAAGCTGGATGCGGCCTATGTGGACGTGAACGTATTTTTTATGGACGATGACCCGGACAAACTGGCGCATCTGTCCAAATACATTGCCAGTGTGCGTTAAGTCATGAAACTGCGAGTTGCATTCCTGTTGGCCCTGTTGCTGGGCGGTTGTGCCGCCCCGCCACCCCCGGTGTCTGAGCCAAGGCAACAGGAGCCGGGTGTCTCCCCATTGCCACTGTCGATCGTGCCCGTGTATGACAGCCGTGCCGAGGTACAGCTGGGGCAGGCGCTGGTGCAGCACTATCTGAGCGGCCCCTATTACCGCATTTCGGCTCCGCTGCTGCTGTCGCAGCAGTATCAGGCTCGTTATGCCGCTGACACCTCTGACCCGCAACGGATGCTGGCGCTGTTCAGTCACCCGCAGGGGCATTGGGGTTTTGTGGCCGTGAGTGTGGCGCAGGGCAGTGTAATGAACCTGTTCGAGCTGCAGCATCGTAACGAAACCGGTTATGCACTGGTACTGAAGCGGGCGCGGATCTGCTTCAACACCGGCGCGGACCAGCCGCCACGCTGGCAGGGGCGCAGCTGGGTGTATGCATCACAACCGGGGCAGTTCGAGTGCAGTGGCCAAACCAACGGCTCCCTGTATCAGCTTGGCTCCGGCCTGCCCGGTGCGCTGGGGCCCTATGCCGAGTCTGGTGATACCGTGCTGTACAGTCGCGACCGCGAGTCGCTGCAGCAGATCGCCAGTCTGTTGAAGCACCAGTTCCGTCATCTTCGGGTTCCGCAGATCCGGCCCGACCCGCTTTGATCCCATTTCAGGACACACCATGCTTAGCTACCAGCACGGCTTTCATGCCGGCAATTTTGCCGATGTTCACAAACACCTGACACTGGTTCTGCTGTTGCAGGCGTTGAACCGCAAGGCCAAACCCTGGAGTTATCTGGAAACCCATGGCGGGCGTGCGCAGTATGATCTGCACGGTGATCAGGCGGCCAAGACCGGCGAATTCCAGCAGGGTATTGCCCGCCTGTGGCGTCAGTCGGTTCCCGAAGCGGTGCAGCCCTACCTTGAACAGGTCGAAGCCGTAAACGGGAAGGCGTTGCAATATTACCCCGGCTCTCCGCTGATCGCGGCCCAGATGGCGCGTGATGCCGATCAGATCAGTGTAATGGAGCTGCACCCGGCCGAGGCTGAAGCGCTGAAGCAGGTATTCCGTCAGGATGGCCGAGTGGCGGTACATCATCGTGACGGCTATGAAGGGGTGCTGTCGCTGTTGCCGCCGAAACCCAACCGAGGGGTGGTGTTGATCGACCCGGCCTACGAGGTGAAGCAGGAATACCAGCAGCTGGTGCGTTTTGTCAGCAAGGCGATCAAGCGTTGGCCCAATGGCTGCTTTGCCATCTGGTATCCGTTACTGCCGGCAGGGCTGTGGCAAAAGATGAAGTCAGAACTGGCGGCGAGCGGGATTCGCAACATTCTCTGTTCCGAGCTTGAAATTGCTGCAGCAGAGGGCGAACGGGGCATGTATGGCAGCGGTATGCTGGTGATCAACCCGCCCTGGCAGCTGGATGCCACACTTGGGCAGGTTTCACCCTGGCTGCAGGCAACGCTGCAGCAGGGGGAAGGGCGCTGGCGCGTGGAATGGCTGGTGCCTGAGTAAGGCTCAGTACAGCGCTTTCTCGTCACGCACCACGTCGATCAGCAGCTCCAGAAACAGGCGGTCGGCATCGCTCTGTTCCAACGGAATCTTGACGTTTGTGGTGGATGACAGCTCTTCGGCGATCAACACGCCGGCGTTCTTGTCATTGAAATGCTTGCGAGCGATCTCCAGCGCTTTCTCGCTGATATCAGGCTCGACCAGCACCTTGCGGATAAAACGCAGCAGCTCGTTGATCACGCGCTCCTTGTTTTTGATCTCGGCAATGCTCATTGTTTTGCTCTCCGGCATGTAGAACGTGGACATGCGCCTACTATAACGCTAATGCCCGACAACGCCCAGAGGGCTGTCCTGTACAGTATCGGCGTCGTTCAATGGTCGTAGGCGGTTGATCGCAGCTTGTCAAGGTGCGAGAATGTCAGGCTATTTTCTTGACTTGTGGCATACAGGAAATCCCGACGTCACAAGGGGTTATTAAGCGAACCCGGCTTAAGTCTCAGAACAGGTCTGTCAGATAAGAGATCCTCATCTGACCAGCACCGAACATGATCCAATGATGCCTGCGGGCAGGGCGCGGCCGGCGATACGATTGCTCCGCGGCCGGGTCATGTTCTCGTTGCAGAAACGCTGAAACTGTTAGTTCGTCGGCAGGTGGCCGGCGCTGAGTAGAGGGTACAACAGTGGAATTACTTTCAGGCGCAGAAATGGTGGTACGCGCCCTCAAAGACGAGGGTGTTCAGTACATCTATGGTTATCCGGGCGGGTCGTTGCTGCATGTGTACGACGCTCTGTTCCAGCAGGAAGATGTACAGCACATTCTGGTGCGCCATGAGCAGGCTGCAACTCACATGGCGGATGCTTATGCGCGTGCAACCGGTAAAGCCGGTGTCGCGCTGGTGACATCCGGTCCGGGTGCAACCAATGCCGTGACCGGTATCGCGACCGCGTTCATGGACTCCATCCCGATGGTGGTGATCACCGGCCAGGTGATGAGTCATCTGATCGGTGAAGACGCCTTCCAGGAGACCGACATGCTCGGTATCTCCCGTCCCATCGTGAAACACAACTTCAGCGTCCAGCGTCCGGAAGACATCCCGGCGATCGTGCGCAAGGCGTTCCATATTGCCGAGAGCGGCCGTCCCGGTCCGGTGGTAATTGACCTGCCCAAAGACATGACCACGCCGACCGAGCGCTACCCGTACGAGTTTCCGAAACACGTCAAGATGCGTTCGTACAGCCCGATCACCCGTGGTCACAGCGGTCAGATCAAGAAGGCAACCGACATGCTGCTGGCGGCCAAGCGTCCGGTGATCTATACCGGTGGTGGTGTCATCATGGGTGACGCCAGTGCCGAGCTGACCGAGCTGGCCAAACTGCTGAACTTCCCGGTAACCAACACCCTGATGGGGCTGGGCGGTTATCCGGGTACCGATCGTCAGTTCATCGGTATGCTGGGGATGCATGGCAGCTACGAAGCCAACATGGCGATGCACCATGCTGACCTGATTCTGGCTGTGGGCGCTCGCTTTGATGACCGCGTAACCAACGCCTGTGACAAGTTCTGTCCGACTGCCAAGATCGTGCATATTGATATTGATCCGGCCTCCATTTCCAAAACCATCCAGGCGGATGTCCCCATCGTGGGTCCGGCCAAAGTGGTACTGGAAGAGATGGTGCAGCTGGTCAAGGGCAGCAAGAAACAGCCGGATCAGGATGCACTGCACGCTTGGTGGCAGCAGGTCGACGAGTGGCGCCAGCGTCACGGCGGTCGTTACCGCACTGATGACTCTGCATTGATGAAACCGCAACAGGTTATCGAAATGCTGAGCCAGGTGACCAATGGCAACGCCTTCGTAACTTCTGACGTGGGCCAGCACCAGATGTTTGCGGCGCAGTACTACAAGTTCAACAAGCCAAACCGCTGGATCAACTCCGGTGGCCTCGGCACCATGGGCTTCGGTTTGCCGGCGGCCATGGGTGTGAAAATGAACTTCCCGGATGATGACGTTGTATGCGTCACCGGCGAAGGCAGCATCCAGATGAACATTCAGGAGCTCTCCACCTGCAACCAGTATGATCTGCCGGTGAAGATTCTGTGCCTCAACAATCAGTCGCTGGGCATGGTGCGCCAGTGGCAGGACATGAACTATGAGTCCCGTCACTCCCAGTCCTACATGCAGTCGCTGCCGGATTTCGTCAAGCTGGTTGAAGCCTACGGTCATGTGGGCATGAAGGTCGAGAAATACTCCGACCTGGAAGGCGCCATGCGCGAGGCCTTCGCGCTGAAGGATCGTCTGGTCTTCATGGATATCGCGGTCGATCCGTTCGAGCACGTATATCCGATGCAGGTACCGCGCGGTTCCATGCGTGACATGTGGCTGACCAAGACAGAGAGGACCTGAGCATGCGCCATATCATTTCAGTCCTGATGGAAAACGAGCCGGGTGCCCTGTCGCGCGTGGTAGGGCTGTTCTCCCAGCGTAACTACAACATCGAGTCGCTGACGGTCGCACCGACCGAAGACTCCACCCTGTCACGTCTGACCGTGACCACCATTGGCAACGATCGTGTGGTGGAGCAGATCACCAAACAGCTGAACAAGCTGATTGACGTGGTCAAGGTGGTGGATCTGTCCGAGGGTGATCACATCGAGCGCGAAGTGATGATGAT
The DNA here is from genome assembly GCF_041155135.1 of Marinobacterium sp. BA1. Taxonomy (NCBI): domain Bacteria; kingdom Pseudomonadati; phylum Pseudomonadota; class Gammaproteobacteria; order Oceanospirillales; family Oceanospirillaceae; genus Marinobacterium; species Marinobacterium sp. BA1. Next base: position 2,710,919 of record NZ_BAAFHC010000001.1, on the reverse strand, counting down.
CAAACTCAAGGCCAGCGGCCAGATGCGCGCCGAGATCAAGCGGACCTGCGACATCTTCCGTGGTCAGATCATCGATGTGACCCCGACGACCTACACCGTGCAGCTGGTGGGCGCATCCGACAAACTGGATGCCTTCATCAATGCGCTGGGCAGCGCTTCCATTATGGAAGTGGTGCGCTCGGGTGTGTGTGGTATTGCGCGTGGCGAGAAAGTCCTGAGCCTTTAAAAGCTATCGGCGTCACAAAAAAAACCGCTGGCCGTGCAGACGACCAGCGGTTTTTTGTTGCCCGCTGTCAACTCAGTGGGCGTCGAGGCGGTTGCGTCGGTCCTGCCGCCACAGCAACACGCCGGTAATCAACACCGCGATGCTGACCAGCCCAACAATGATCGTTGCCAGCGCATTGATTTCAGGACTGACGCCGAGGCGTACGCTGGAGTAGACCACCATCGGCAGGGTGGTGGCACCGGGACCGGAAACGAAGCTGGCCACCACCAGATCATCCAAAGACAGCGTGAATGCCAGTAGCCAGCCAGCGATCAGCGAGGGAGCGATGATCGGCAGGGTGATGCTGAAAAATACCTTCAGCGGGCGGGCTCCCAGATCCAGCGCCGCTTCTTCCAGCGACAGGTCCATATGTGCCAGTCGGCTTTGCACCACCACGGTGACATAGGCCATCGCGAAGGTGGTGTGGGCGATCACGATGGTGGTCATGCCGCGTCCGGCCGGCCAGCCGATCACGCTTTCCATCGCCACGAACAGCAGCAGCAGCGAAAGGCCGATAATCACCTCTGGCATCACCAGTGGCGCGGTTACCATCACCTCCAGCGAGCCCCTGCCGCGAAAGCGACGGAATCGCACCAGTGCCAATGCCGCCAGTGTGCCCAGCACTACTGCTATTGTAGCGGTCAGGGCAGCAATACGGACACTGAGCCAGGCGGCGCTGAGCAGCTGGGTATTCTGCAGCAGTTCGCCGTACCATTTGGTGCTGAAGCCGCCCCATACCGTGACCAGCCGACTTTCATTGAATGAATACACGATCAGGCTGATGATCGGGCCGTACAGAAAGGCATAGCCCAGCAGCAGAATGGTAATCAGCAGTGGCATGCGTTGTTTCATGTGGCACCCTCCTCGGCGGCTCTGCGCTCAAAGTGGCGCAGCAGCACAAAGGGCACAATCAACGCCACCAGCAGCAGTGCCGCCAGCGAAGACGCCAGTGGCCAGTCCTTGTTGTTGAAGAATTCGGTCCACATCAGCTTGCCCAGCATCAGGGTGTCCGGCCCGCCCAGCAGGTCGGGAATCACGAACTCGCCCATCACCGGAATGAACACCAGCATGGCACCGGCCAGTACGCCCGGCAGTGACAGCGGCAGGGTGATCAGCAGAAACTGCTTCCAGGGGCGGCAGCCCAGATCGGCGGCCGCTTCGAGCAGGGTCAGGTCCAGCCGGATCAGGGTGGCATAGAGCGGCAACACTACGAACGGCAGGTAGTTATAGACGACGCCGATATAGACCGCGAACGGTGTGTGCATGATCTCAAGCGGGGTATCGATCAGGCCGGTCCAGAGCAGGAAGTTATTGAGCAGCCCGTTGCCCTTGAGGATACCGATCCAGGCATAGATGCGAATCAGGAACGAGGTCCAGAACGGCAGAATGATCAGCATCAACAGCGGCAGACGCCAATGCGCCGGCGAACGCGCGATGGCATAGGCCATGGGATAGCCGATCAACAGGCAGCAGACAGTGGAGATTGCGGCTATTTTGAGCGAGCCCAGCAGGGCGCTCAGATAGAGTGAATCTTCCAGCAGCAGCTGATAGTTGCCGAAATTGACCATGATGGTCACAAGCCCGTCTTCGATTTCGCGGATCAGGTCCAGATAGGGAGGCTGTGCCAATACCGGCTCGGACAGGCTGATCTTGAGTACGAAAAGGAACGGCAACAGGAAGAACAGCGCCAGCCAGAACCAGGGGATGGCGATGATCAGGTTGCGCGCCGGTGGCAAGTGCCGTTTCAGCTTCATTCCGTCAGCACCCCGCAGCTGTTGGCCGACCAGCCCAGCAGTACCTCTTCGTCCCAGGTCAGTGGCTGCTCGGCCAGTGCCTGCACGTTGGACTGGGTGAACTGCACTCGCTTACCGCCAGCCAGCTCCACATGGTAGATCGATACGTCGCCCAGATAGGCGATCTCTTTGATGACTCCACGCAGTTGGTTGGGCGCATCGGCATCCAGCTGACTCAGGACTCGAACTTTTTCAGGACGCAGCGCGACCGTCACGGCCATTCCAGGTACCAGTGGCTGACTGTGGCGTACCAACAGCTGAGAGTCGGCCTCGTCACACTGCACAATCACCTGATCGTCGTCCTGTTGCACCACGTAACCGTCAAACAGATTGACCGACCCAATGAAGCTGGCGACATAACGGGTGGACGGAAACTCATACAGACGTCGAGGCGGGTCGACCTGTTCTGTGCGCCCTTCATGCAACAGCGCGATGCGCGAGGACATGGTCATCGCCTCTTCCTGATCGTGGGTCACCACGATAAAGGTGATGCCGAGGCGTTCCTGAATGTTGACCAACTCAAACTGGGTTTGCTCACGCAGCTTCTTGTCCAGCGCCCCAAGCGGCTCGTCCAGCAGCAGAATCTTCGGGTGTTTGGCCAATGCGCGGGCCAGCGCCACACGTTGGCGTTGGCCGCCGGAGAGCTGATGCGGTTTGCGTTGAGCCAGCTTCTCGATCTGAACCAGTGCAAGCATTTCGGCGACGCGAGCCTGACGCTCGGTCTTGGGCATGCCTTCCTGCTTCAGGCCGAAGGCGATGTTGTCTGCCACGGTCATGTGCGGAAACAGGGCGTAGGACTGGAACATCATGTTCACCGGTCGCTCGTATGGAGGCACATCGGTGACATCCTGACCGTCGATGAAAATGCGACCGCTGGTCGGGGTCTCGAAGCCGGCCAGCATGCGCAGCAGGGTGGTTTTGCCGCAGCCTGAGGGGCCAAGCAGAGAAAAGAACTCACCCTGATGAATGTGCAGGCTGACATCGTCGACCGCATAGAATGAGCCGAAGCGTTTGGTGAGGTTTTCGATTCGAACCAGAGGCTCCCCTTCGGGGGCCTGCCAGGGCTCTTCGGGTTTGAACTGGCGCAGTGTTGCCATCAGTGGTGGGTACTCCCGATAAAAAAGATGCCCCTGATTTCAGGGGCATCTCAGGTTCAGGTGATCGACTGGGTTCAGCGGCCGGTTTTGACTCGGGTCCAGCTACGGTTCATGTCGCGAATCTGGCGTTCTGTCGGCGTTTTCAGCACGATCAGATTTTCACGCGTTTCCTGCGGCGGATAGATGCCGGCATCGTTGCGGATCTCTTCGTCGATCAGCTCGGTAGCCGCCGCATTGGCGTTGGCGTAGGCCACATAGTTTGTGATCGGTGCGATGACGTCCGGCTGTAGCAGGAAGTTGATGAACTGGTGCGCGGCTTCCGGGTGCGGTGCATCCGCCGGAATCACCATCACATCGGTCCAGACCACAGCGCCTTCGGAGGGTACAGCATAGGCCACTTCAACCCCGTTGCCGGCTTCGGCCGCACGGTCACGGGCCTGCAGAATGTCACCGGAGTAGCCGTGGGCTACACAGATATCGCCATTTGCCAGGTCGTTGATGTACTGCGAGCTGTGGAAGTAACGAATATTCGGACGTACGGCCATGACGGTTTCAGCCGCCTTTTCCAGTGCAGCCTTGCTGAAGTCGGTGGTATCCTCGCCCAGATAGGCACGTGCCGCGACAAATACTTCGGTCGCATCGTCCATCAGCGTCACGCCACAGCCGGCCAGTTTGGCTACGATTTCCGGATCAAACACCAGGCGCCAGGTATCCAGCGGCATGTCGTCTCCCAGAATTTCACGCACCTTCTTTACGTTGTAGCCAATGCCGGTGGTGCCCCACATATAAGGCACCAGATGTTGGTTATCCGGGTCGATGTCGGCCAGTGATTTCATGATGACCGGATCCAGGTTATCCAGATTGGTCAGCTTATCTTTGTCCAGTTTCTGGTAAAGGCCGGCCTTGATGTGACGGTCGGCAAAAGGGCGTGCTGTCGGGAACGCCAGATCATAGCCGCTGCGACCTGCCAGCAGTTTGGCTTCAAGCACCTCGTTGGAATCGTAAACGTCATAGACGACCTTGATTCCGGTCTCCTGCTCGAACCGCGCCAGTGTGTCTTCAGCGATATAGTCAGACCAGTTGTATACGTTGAGTTCCTGCGCTGATGCGGCTCCCGCCAGCAACATACCAGGGAGCAGTTTTCCGAGTTGCTTGAACACTTTTTTCATCGCCATGGGTCTCCGGCAACGCTGTGAATGGTGGAGGCTCAAGAGAGCCTCACGGTGTGTCCGGCAGCGAATGCAGCGGACGGATTCAAAGCGTGAATATGGAACAAAAGACTGGCAAAAAAAAGTATTTTTTTGCAACTGCGGTTAAACAGGGCGGTTGAGCCTGATCAGTTTTATCAGTTGATCGCGTACAGCTGACTGAAGACGAGTGTGGTCTATAGTGAGACACACCACAGAAGGACAAGGAGAACGGGCATGTGTGATATCAAGGGGTGTGGAAATACGCATTCGGACAAGCCGCTGCCGCAGGCAACCGGTGAAGAACGGCGCAATTTTCTCAAGGGCATGCTGGCATTGCCATTGGCAGTGGTGCTGGCGGATCCGTTGCTGGCGCAAGCAGCGGGCAACCGGACTCGGTCAGTGCAGCTGGCACTGGGAGGCGGGGACAAGGTGCAGGCACACCTGGCCATGCCCGAGGGGGATGGGCCTTTTCCTGCGGTGGTGCTGATTCACGAATGGTGGGGGCTGAATGACCAAATCAAAGCGGTGGCGGCTGAGCTTTCCAATTTAGGCTTTATGGCGTTGGCGGTGGATCTTTATAAAGGCGGTGTGGCTGATACCCGTGAGGATGCAATGGCACTGATGCAGGCGGTCAATGAAGAAGAGGCAACAGACACACTGACAGGCTGGATTGACTGGCTGCGGCGGCACCAGGGCTGTAATGGCAAGGTCGCTACCATGGGATGGTGTTTTGGCGGCGGCTGGTCGCTCAATGCGTCCATGGAAACCCCGGTCGACGCGACCATCATCTATTACGGCAATGTCACCCGTACCCCAAAACAGCTGTCACGCCTGCGAGGGCCGGTGCTGGGTCATTTTGGAACGTTGGACAAGAGTATCGACGAGGCGATGGTGGGCGGCTTCGAGCGGGCCATGGCCGAAGCCGGCAAAGCCGATAAGCTGAACGTTTACTGGTATGTGGCGGACCATGCCTTCGCCAACCCTACCGGCGCCCGTTATGACGCCGATGATGCAGCCTTGGCATGGTCGCGTTCGGTCAGTTTCCTGTATCGACAGCTTGGTTAGCGCTGCTATCAGAACGGAAACAGCATTGGCGTCAGTATCAACGTGATTGCCAGTGCCAACAGCTGCAACGGAATACCCACCCGGGCGAAGTCGGCAAAGCGGTAGTTGCCGGGGGCCAGTACCAGGGTGTTGACCGGTGACGCGATGGGGGTGGCGAATGCGGTCGAGGCTGCAATAGCCACGGTCATCATCACCGGTTCTGGGTTGACGCCGGTCAGCTGGGCGGTGGTGATGGCGATGGGTGCCAGCAGGACCGTAGTGGCAGTATTGGAGATGAACTGACTCAGCAAGGAGGTCAGCATGAAAAGGCTGGCACAGAGAACCAGCGGGCTGCTGTCGCCGACCAGACTGACGAGGTGTTCAACTACCCAGGCCAGGGCGCCGCTGCGTTCCATCGCCAGTGCCAGCGGCAGCATGCCAGCGATCAAAATCAGACTGGTGGCGTTGAGAGAGCGGTAAGACTCCTGCAGTGATACGCAACCGGTGAGGATCATCGCCAGCGCTGCCAGCAGAATGGCGGACAGGTTGTCCAACCAGCCCGTGGTCATACACACCAGCATTGCCAGCAGAATAATCAGAGCAACCGGCCCACGGCTGCCGTGGGTGGGAATCTCTTCCAGCTCGGCAGGTGTCTGCAATACCACCAGCTCGCGCGAACCCTGCAGGCTGCGGATCTGTTCCCAGCTGCCGGCCAGCAGTAGGGTGTCGCCGGGTGTAAGCCGAGTTTCGGTAAAGCTTGTATCCATGGCGGCCTGGTCTCGGCGGATACCCAGCACGCTCAGCCCATAGCGCTCGCGAAAATGTCCTTCCTTTATTGAACGATCACACAGCGGTGACTCAGGGGGCAGCAGTACTTCGGCCATACCGAACTGACGTTCCAGCTGACTTATCTCCCGCGCAGGGAAGCCCATCCGCTTCAACTTCAGTGTTTCGCACAGGTGTTCCAGCCGTGCTTCGTCGGCATATACGATTAACTGATCCTGATACTGCATGCGGGTGTTGCTCAGTACCGGCACTAAACTGGAGAGTAGCCCGCCACTGCGGGAAATGGCGATCACGGTGACATCATATTCGGTGCGCAGTGCCGCTTCGGCCGGTGTTTTCTGCGCCAATGGGCTGCCGGGCGTGATCATCAGCTTGTGTAGCTGACGACTCAGGGCATAACGGCCGCTGATGGCGGCGACGCCCGGTGCGGTGTTTTCCGCCAGTTGCTGTGCTCGTTCGGGCAGCAGCTTGCGGGCCACCAGAATCAGATAGCCCATGCCTGCAATCAGAATCGCCAGCCCCAATGGGGTAAAGTCAAAGAAGCCAAACGGCTCAAGGCCTGCGCTGCGCATCTGGCTGCTGACGATGATATTGGGTGGAGTACCGATCAGTGTCAGCATGCCACCAATAAGAGCGGCAAAGGCCAGCGGCATCATCAACTGTGAGGGTTGCATGCCGGAGCGGCGTGCCATGCTCAGTACCACAGGAATCAACAGTGCAACGGCACCAGTGGAACTCATGAATGCGGACAGCAGCGCCACCACAGGTAACAGGAATAGCAGAAGTCGGGTTTCGCTGCTGCCGCCCATGCGCAGCAGCCAGTTGCCTGCGGCAGCGGCGATGCCGGTGCGAAACAGCGCTTCACCGACCACAAACAGGGCGGCGATCATGATCACCACCGGCTCACCGAAGCCGGCTACTGCTTCCGCAGGCGTGATAATGCCGGACAGTGCCAGCGTAACCACAACCATCAGTGCAACCAGATCCATGCGCATACGATCGCTGACAAACAGGGCGATGGTAATGCCGAGGGTGGCAAACACAAACAGCATGTCGGGTGTCATGGAGCGGGGCCCTCTTTGAAAGTTCAGCCGGCAGTGTAGGGATTAATCCGTGACAGGGCCATTATCCAGCAATGACCAGAACGCCCGGATCAGCGGGGAGCGAAGCTTGCGCTCCAGTGCAAACAGGCCGATCTCGTAGGGCTCCAGTGCCGGTGATACCGGCAACACCCGTACCCGATCTGCCAGGGGGCTGTTGTCCAGCACAATCTGGGGTACCACTCCGATGCCGAAACCCAGACTGACCATGCTGACGATCGCTTCGTTGCCGGCGACCTGGGCATAAATGCGCGGCTGGATATGACGTTGGCTGAACCATTGATTGACGCGATCACGTGAGATACCGCTTTCGGGCAGAATCATCGGCTGGCGGCTCCACTGTGCTTCACTGCCGAGGGTGTCGCTCGACTCGCTGGCAGGGGCGATGAACAGCAGCGGGGTGCGGTCGATGGGGCGAAAGGCCACCCCGGTGGGCAGGTGAGCGGGGCGGGCGGCGATGGAGATCTCTTCACGACCGCTCTGCACCCGGGCGATCGCATGCTCGGGATCGCCGGTATGCAGCTTGATCTCGACACGCGGATACAACTGGCGAAACCGGCTCAGCAGTGAATACAAAAAGCTGTAACTGGCAGTGACCGAGCAGTATACGCTGATCTCGCCCTGCAGCTCGCTGGCGCTTTCCAGCAGCGAGTGTCGTACCTGTTCCCACTGTTGCAGCGCTTCGCGGGCGTACTGGGCGAAACGCATTCCCTCGGGCGTGAGTTGGACGCTGCGGTTGTCACGCAGGAAAAGTTCAACGCCCAGCGAGTCCTCCAACTGCTTGATGGCGCGACTCAGGGTTGAGGGGCTGACATGGCAGGCTTCACTGCTGCGACCGAAGTGCAGGGTATCGGCCAGACTCAGAAACAGGCGCAGGGTACGGGTATCCATTATGTTTCTTAAAATGAAATATGATGTTGCAAATATATCATTTTACGCAATGATTCCTATCCCTTAATGTAGGCGCCATTGCTATAGTCATCACGGCTATATGCACCCAATCACTCCATTCAAGTCAAAGGATCAGAACCATGCAGGTTTATTACGATAAAGACTGTGATCTCTCCATCATCCAGGGCAAGAAAGTTGCCATCATCGGTTACGGCTCTCAGGGCCACGCCCATGCGTGCAACCTGCACGATTCCGGCGTTGATGTAACTGTTGGTCTGCGTGCCGGCTCTTCTTCCCGTGCCAAGGCTGAAGCTCACGGTCTGAAAGTGGCTGACGTGGCTGACGCCGTTGCCGCTGCCGATCTGGTGATGATCCTGACTCCGGACGAATTCCAGGGCCAGCTGTACAAGGCCGAGATCGAGCCGAACATCAAGCAGGGCGCTACTCTGGCCTTCGCTCACGGCTTCTCCATCCACTACAACCAGATCGAGCCGCGCAAGGATCTGGACGTGATCATGATCGCGCCGAAGGCACCGGGTCACACCGTGCGTAACGAATTCGTCAAGGGCGGCGGTATCCCTGACCTGATCGCGATCTTCCAGGATGCGTCCGGCAACGCCAAAAATGTTGCTCTGTCTTACGCTTCAGGCGTGGGCGGCGGTCGTACCGGCATCATCGAAACCACTTTCAAGGACGAGACTGAAACCGACCTGTTCGGTGAACAGGCTGTTCTGTGTGGCGGCTGTGTTGAGCTGGTCAAGGCCGGTTTCGAAACCCTGGTTGAAGCCGGTTATGCACCGGAAATGGCCTACTTCGAATGTCTGCACGAACTGAAACTGATCGTGGACCTGATGTACGAAGGCGGCATCGCCAACATGAACTACTCTATCTCCAACAATGCCGAGTACGGTGAATACGTAACCGGCCCTGAGGTGATCAACGAAGAATCACGTCAGGCGATGCGTAACGCACTGAAGCGCATCCAGGATGGTGAGTACGCCAAGATGTTCATCAGCGAAGGCGCGACCAACTACCCGTCAATGACAGCCCGTCGTCGCAATAACGCTGCGCACCCGATCGAGCAGACCGGTGAGAAACTGCGTGCAATGATGCCGTGGATCGCTGCCAACAAGCTGGTCGACAAAGAAAAGAACTGATCCCGCATTTGGTTGTGTGATTAGATCAACTGCCGGGCTTTGCCCGGCAGTTTTGTTTCGGTGCTGCGGTGCTCACCAGCGGTGCTGCTTGCACCGGTTTGACGCAAAAGCTGAACTGTCTTCTCTTCTTTCTGCTGCAATATCCCTGTCATCCTTGATAACCATAATTCCCGCAGGGTTTTGGCACGGCATCTGCTTGTGTCACCCATGCGTAGTAAAGTGACAGGCCCAGCCTTGCTTGGGCCTTGTTCTTATTACGCCAAAGTATTAGAGGAAGAACCACTTTTCTTGATCCAGGTCGTGAAGTGGATTCCGGAAACTTGAACTCCGGTATGGGCGTGCTATGAATGGCTTCACTAATAAAAATAAAACGCTTGGTAGTGCGCCCCGGCCCTTAGGCTGTAACCGGATGTGCTTGTGCTACCAACAGTCAAGGATGCGTCCATCATGAGTAATGTCGATTTTTCCGTTCTGTGTGAGCAGGCGAAGGCCTATGCCGGGTTTGAGCCGCAAGATGAACTGATCCTGGTTCAGGAGGCCTCTAGGCTACAGCCACACTTCTCCGCCATCACCGATGCCTTTTACGCCGAGTTGCAAACCATTCCAGAAGCCCTGCCGTTTCTGGAGGGGCGTGTCGATACTTTGAAAACCACCCATACTGCATGGCTCAGCAAGGTTTTTACCGGCCCTTACGATGCCGACTTTGCTGCCTATATGCACCATGTTGGCGTAGTGCATGTGCAGGTGAAGCTGCCTGAGAAGTTCATGACCAGTGGTATCGGCTTGATCAACAAACACCTCATTCCGTTGTTGCCTGAAATCTATGCCAATGATGTGGGTAAAATCGGTCAGGTACTCAAGGCGCTCAACGCCGCTACCAGTTTTTGTCTGTTGATCATGCTGGAATCCTACCGCGGCCATGAATTGGAGCGTTTCATGGAGGTAACCGGCATCAGTCGTGTGCTCTACAATAATTTGGCGGCCGCCTATCGCAGCCATCATGGCCATGCGGCCTGAGTTGAATCGAACTCCCCCTGTACCCGTCACCCGGCGCCTGTATTCATCCACCGCTGGGTGACTCTTAAGTGATAGACGTTTCGAACCATAACGAGTCAAAATCAGTCTTTTCTGGAAAGGGCTCTGCCACTGTGTGCAGGGTCCATTGCAAGGATGTGTTTAATGCGACAAATCGATTTTTCCCACCTGAATCAACAGGCTAAGCTGTTTGCCGGCTTTGATGCTCAGGATGAGCATGAATTATCACGTGCTCTGCCTCAATTGATAGCAGAGCTGGACTCCGTGACGGATGCCTTTTATGCGGAACTGGCCGGGATTCCCGAAGCAATGCCCTTCCTTGAAGGGCGACTGGATGCGCTGAAAGCGACTCATCGACAGTGGCTTGAAAAGATATTTACTGGTCCCTATGACGATGAATTTGCCGCGTACATGCATAAGGTGGGTGTTGTTCATGTACAGGTGCGCCTGCCTGAGCGCTTTATGGCCAGTGGCATTGGATTGATCAGCAAACACCTTATTCCTGTATTGGCACAGCAGTTCCGTGATGACCCGGAACGCTTGGGTACGCTGATGAAAGCCGTGAACGGTGTTACGGTGTACTGCCTGATCATCATGCAGGTTTCCTATCGCGAACACGAACTGGAACGGTTTATGGATGTGACCGGGATCAGCGAAGCGCTCTATGCCAACTTGTCGGCAGCCTATCGCAAGAAAACAGGTGTGTCGTCAGACTGAGTCAAAGCGACATGCAAGTGAGGCATTGATTGTTCTCTTTAAATAACAGTGGCTTGTGTTAGTTTAGCAAACCTTGATATTTGTGGTTGGCGTGAGAAAATAGCGCCCCTTTCGAGGGTCGCCGGGAGTGACCCTGAGCCAACACATGCAAGGACGTACCTGATGAGCCAGACAGATTTTGCCACCCTGTGCCAGCGTGGGAAGCTGAATTCCGGGTTTGATTCTGAAGACGAAAAGCTGCTGATTCAGGAGGGAGGCCGGCTGCTTCCCTATTTGGCGGAGGTGACCGAAAAATTCTATGACGAATTGCAGCAGATACCGGCGGCAGTGCCTTATCTTGAAGGGCGTGTCGAAGGGCTTAAGGCGACTCACTTGGCCTGGCTGCAAACCATTTTCAGTGGTCCCTACGATGCGAATTTTGCCGCCAGTATGCACAAGGTGGGGGAGGTACATGTCCAGGTCAAGTTACCGGTCGAGTTCATGGCCAGTGGTACCCTGCTGATCAAGAAACATCTGGTACCGATCCTGACACAGGTTTATGCCGGTGATGCCCTGCGTATGGGGTTGATGATGAAAGCGGTTAACGGTGTAACGGGGTTCTGCCTGATAATTATGCAGGAGTCCTATCAGAGCTCCTTGCTGGCACAGGAATTGGATAAATTCATGGCGATTACCGGTATCAGCCGGGCGCTGTTTAATAATCTTGCCAATGCCTACAAGGATGATGGTGGGACTGGGATGGTCTGATCTTCTCGGAGCGTTGGGTTTGGCCCTTGCTGTCGGGTAGAATGAGGCTTCCGGTTACACCAAAGAGGCAGCCTTGAATGAGTGATCAGCAACAATCGCCGAGAGATGAGAGTGAGCATCAAGACAACAGTGCCCAGCGTCACCGTGGTGTTTACCTGTTGCCAAACCTGTTTACCACCGGCGCCCTGTTTTCGGGTTTTTATGCCATCGTTGCTGGGATGAACGGACAGTTCATACCTGCTTCCATTGCCATATTTGTTTCCATGCTGCTTGATGGGCTGGATGGACGAGTGGCTCGCATGACCAATACTCAAAGCGCATTCGGTGCCGAATATGACTCGCTGGCCGACATGGTCTCCTTTGGAGTGGCGCCGGCGCTGGTAGCGTATAACTGGTTGCTGTTCGATCTTGGCAAACTGGGCTTTTTTGCCGCGTTCGTATTTGCGGCGGGTGGTGCATTGCGGCTGGCACGTTTCAATACTCAGATCGGTTCGGTCGACAAGCGCTATTTCATCGGTTTGCCAAGTCCTGCTGCGGCAGCGGTCGTGGCTGGGCTTGTCTGGACGTGTGCTGAATACGAGCTCGACATGAGTGGTACCGCCTATCTGGTGGCGTTCTATGTGGCGCTGTGCGGTGTATTGATGGTCAGTAATGTGCTGTATTACAGCTTCAAGGATATTGACTTCAAGGGCAAGGTACCGTTCTGGATTCTGGCGGTGATCGCGCTGGTTCTGGGGGTCATTTCGATCAGCACTTCTACTTTCCTCTGGTTGCTGTTCCTGCTGTATGCCCTTTCTGGACCACTGCTGTGGTGCTGGCGCCGCTTTAAACATCGCCACTGATTCTTAAAACGGGCTTCGGCCCGTTTTTGCCATCTGCTCTTCACCATCACTGGCCGTTTGGTGTGTTTGTCAGCTATACCTCAATTGAGGTGATTACCATGGCAAACAAGCCTGATTGGCTGCAGGCGTTGCTGAGCGTGCTGGCAGCCTTCTTTGGTGTGCAGTCTGAACGTAATCGTGAGCATGATTTCAGCCAGGGGCGCCCGCTGCATTATGTCCTGGCGGGCCTGCTCTTGGCGCTGGTGTTTGTGCTGGGTGTGATCCTGCTGGTGTGGTGGGTGCTCAGTCTGGCGGGTGTTTGACTCAGATCATTGCGCTTGCGCTTTTTTCAGGGCTGCTATACTCCAGATACCGGATCGCCTGTCGGACAGCATTGTGAGCCTGGCCGCAGGCCAAGACGGGGAGGCCTGGAGATGGGACTTAGAATAATAAAAACCATCGGCTCAGGGGTTGGATTGGCGCTGCTGGCACCTGCATCTTTACGTGCGGAATGGGGGCTCAATCTTACACCCGGTGTCACGGATGTCAGCCGTTCGGTATATGACCTTCACATGACAATCTTCTGGATCTGTGTCGCCATAGCACTGGTGGTGTTTGGTGTCATGTTCTGGTCGATCTTTCATCACCGCAAGTCGCGAGGGGCCAAGGCCCACCACTTTCATGAAAATACACTGGTTGAGGTAATCTGGACGCTGGTACCGGTGCTGATACTGGTTGGTATGGCCGTTCCCGCGACGGCCACCCTGATCAAAATGTACGACCCGTCCGAAGCTGAACTGGATGTGCAGATTACCGGCTATCAGTGGAAGTGGCGTTATGACTATTTGGATCATGAGCTGAGCTTCTTCAGCAACATGTCGACCCCGCGTGAACAGATAACCAATGCCGCTGAGAAGCAGGAAAACTATCTGCTTGAGGTGGACCGTCACCTTGTGTTGCCGGTGGGTACCAAGATCCGATTTCTGCTGACCGCCAACGATGTTATCCACAGCTGGTGGGTGCCTGCGTTGGCCGTCAAGAAGGATGCCATTCCCGGTTTTATCAATGAGGCCTGGACCATCATTGATGAGCCGGGTATCTACCGGGGGCAGTGTGCCGAGCTTTGTGGGCAGGATCATGGCTTCATGCCAATAGTGGTCGAAGCGGTCAGCAAAGAAGACTTTGATGTCTGGCTGATGGCGGCTCGGGCAGAAAAAGAGGCTCAGGTTCAGGCTGCTGAGCGCAGCTGGACACTGGATGAGTTGATGCAGCAGGGCGAGCAGGTATATCTGCAGGCCTGCGCGGCCTGCCACCTGCCGAGCGGTGAGGGGGTGCCGGGTGCTTTCCCTGCCCTGAAGGGCAGTCCAGTCGCATTGGGTGATGTGTCTGCACATATCAATATCGTGCTGAACGGCAAAGCGGGTACCGCCATGCAGGCGTTTCGTGATCAGCTCAGCACCGTTCAACTGGCCGCTGTGATCACCTATGAGCGTAATGCCTGGGGCAACAGCTTGGGTGAGGCGGTATCACCGGCTCAGATCTCGCGCTTGTTGCAGTCGGCCGATGGGGAGGGGGAGCAATGAGTACGCTGGATACCACTCTGGAAACGCATTCAGATGAGCATCATGGCCCTGCCAGTGGTCTCGGGCGCTGGTTGTTTACCACCAACCATAAAGATATCGGCTCCATGTACCTCTGGTTCAGCCTCTTGATGTTTCTGGTGGGTGGCTCCATGGCGCTGATGATCCGCGCCGAACTGTTCCAGCCGGGGCTGCAACTGGTTGAGCCGGGCTTCTTCAATCAGATGACCACCATGCACGGGCTGATCATGGTGTTTGGGGCGGTGATGCCGGCGTTTGTGGGGCTGGCCAACTGGATGATACCGATGATGATCGGTGCCCCGGACATGGCGCTGCCGCGAATGAATAACTGGAGCTTCTGGATCCTGCCATTTGCTTTTGCCATGCTGATCTCGACCCTGTTTATGACGGGAGGGGCGCCAAACTTCGGCTGGACCTTCTATGCACCACTGTCGACGACCTATGCCCCGCCGAGCGTGACCTACTTCATCTTCGCCATTCACATGATGGGGATCAGCTCGATCATGGGTGCGATTAACATCATCGCGACGATTCTCAACATGCGGGCACCGGGCATGACGATGATGAAACTGCCACTGTTCTGCTGGACCTGGTTGATCACCGCTTTCCTGCTGATTGCGGTCATGCCGGTGCTGGCGGGGGTGGTAACCATGATGTTGATGGATATCCATTTTGGCACCAGTTTCTTTGATGCTGGTGGCGGTGGGGATCCGGTGCTGTTCCAGCATGTGTTCTGGTTCTTCGGTCATCCCGAGGTCTACATCATGATTTTGCCGGCCTTCGGCATTATCAGCCAGATCATTCCCGCCTTTGCTCGCAAGCGTCTGTTTGGCTACGCCTCCATGGTATATGCCACCGCTTCGATCGCGATATTGTCGTTTCTGGTTTGGGCGCACCACATGTTCACGGTCGGTATTCCGCTGGCCGGTGAACTGTTCTTCATGTATGCCACCATGTTGATCGCCGTGCCTACCGGGGTGAAGGTGTTCAATTGGGTGGCTACCATGTTCCGCGGCTCGATGACCTTCGAAACGCCAATGCTGTTTGCGCTGGCATTTGTAGTGCTGTTTACCATCGGCGGTTTTTCGGGGTTGATGCTGGCGATCGCACCGGTGGATTTCCAGTACCACGATACCTACTTTGTGGTGGCTCACTTCCATTATGTGCTGGTACCGGGGGCCGTTTTCGCCATTATGGCAGGTGTCTACTACTGGTTGCCGAAGTGGACTGGT
Source organism: Marinobacterium sp. BA1 (assembly GCF_041155135.1). Lineage (NCBI taxonomy): Bacteria > Pseudomonadati > Pseudomonadota > Gammaproteobacteria > Oceanospirillales > Oceanospirillaceae > Marinobacterium > Marinobacterium sp. BA1. The sequence goes on along the minus strand of NZ_BAAFHC010000001.1, from coordinate 2,695,443 downwards.
CACATGCTGGATGAGCGCATGGGTCGGTTTCACTTCTGGCTGAGCTTCATTGGCGTCAATATCACCTTCTTTCCCATGCACTTCATCGGGCTGGCCGGCATGCCACGCCGCATACCGGATTACGCACTGCAGTTTGCCGACTTCAATATGGTGGCCTCGGTGGGTGCCTTTCTGTTTGGCCTGTCACAGTTGATCTTTGTCTGGAACGTGATCGCCTGTGTACGCGGTGGCCGCAAGGCTGAAGCCAGAGCCTGGGAAGGTGCCGAAGGGCTGGAGTGGGAAGTGCCATCACCGGCGCCTTACCATACCTTTGCCGAGCCGCCGAAACTGCCGGAGTCGCTGCGATGAGCCCGCAAGCAGCCACTCGCAGGCTGGTAAGGCGGCTGGTATTGGGTTGTGTGCTGATGTTCGGTTTTGGCTTTGCGCTGGTCCCTTTGTATGACGTGTTTTGTGAAGTGACGGGGCTAAACGGAAAGATTACCAATACCGGCCCGGTTGCGGCATCGGAAGTGGATACCAGTCGAGAGATCAGGGTGAGATTGATTGCGGTTCATAACGAGGCAATGCCCTGGAAATTCGGGCCGCAGCAGAATCTGATTCTCACCCACCCGGGAGAGATGAAGCAGACAGCCTTTATGGCAACCAACCCGACCGGCCGGCGTATGGTGGCGCAAGCTATCCCGTCGGTTGCTCCTGCAGAGGCTGCGCGCTATCTGCATAAGGTGAACTGCTTCTGTTTTGAGCAGCAGGTCCTTCAGTCTGGTGAATCGGTCGAAATGCCGCTGCTGTTTGTGGTCGACAAGAACCTGCCGGAGCATATCCGCTCGCTGACCTTGTCCTACACCCTGTTTGATATCTCGCCGGCGATTTCATCAACAGAGCAGGTTGAAAAGGAGCAATCGTTATGAGCAATTCAACCTATTACGTGCCTGAGCAAAGTCGCTGGCCGATTTTGGCATCCATTGCACTTTTCCTGTTGGCCTATGGTGCCGGTACCCTGATGAATGCGTTGAGTGCGCAGCAGGGAGGTGGGCTTGGCGTCGCGTTGTTGTTGGCGGGGGCGTTGATGATGGGGCTGATTCTGGTGGGATGGTTCGGCAATGTGATTCATGAAAGCCGCAGCGGGCTGTATTCCGAGCAGATGGACCGTTCCTTTCGCTGGGGGATGAGCTGGTTCATCTTCTCGGAAGTGATGTTCTTTGCCGCGTTTTTTGGCGCTCTTTTCTACGTGCGTGTGCTGGCGCTTCCCTGGTTGGGAGGTGAAGGTGACAAGGGGGTAACCGAGCTGCTCTGGCCCGGGTTTGTGGCAGAATGGCCCCTGCTCAACCCGCCCGACAGTGCGCGTTACCCCGGGCCTGAAGCTGTCATCAGCCCCTGGCACATACCGCTGCTCAACACCTGCCTGCTGGTGACGTCCAGCTTTACTCTGACACTGGCACACAAGGCCCTGTTGCGAGACGAGCTGATTATGGTGCGCCGCTGGATGACACTGACAATTCTGTTGGGTCTGATTTTTATCGGCTTCCAGGCTTATGAATATGTGCATGCGTATCAGGAGTTGGGACTGACGCTGCAGTCCGGTGTTTACGGTGCCACCTTCTTTATTCTGACCGGCTTCCACGGTCTGCATGTCACCTTGGGTACGCTGATGTTGATGATCATTCTGGGGCGCGTGGTATTGGGTCATTTCAGCTCACGCCAGCACTTCGGTTTTGAAGCGGTGGCCTGGTACTGGCATTTTGTGGATGTGGTCTGGATTGGGCTGTTCCTGTTTGTGTATGTGCTCTGAGCTCTGAGCTCTGCCAGGGCGCATGTGAGCGAAGACGGCCGCTGCTGAAACCGTAGACCAGAAGCAGTATCAGCAATACGCTGAAAATGACACGCCAAAGCAGGCGATTGGCCGTGGTGCCATCGGCTGAAGGTCGTCGAAGCAGAGACCAAAGACTGCTGAACAGTGCGATCAATACGGCAATAAACAGCAGGACGATCAGAAGATGCAACATGGAAATTTCCTTATGTCTGATCAACCAAGTAAAGCGGATAGCCCCGCTGCATTCAAATATCTGCGCTGGCTGTTGGCGCTGCTCGGTGTTCCGTTGCTGTTTGGTCTGGGCTACTGGCAGCTGCAGCGTGCCGAACAAAAGCAGATTGGGCTCGATCAGCAGGCCGTTGAGCCGATGACGCGTGCAGCCACTGCGCTCAGGCAGCTTGAACGCCAGGCGTGGGTGCCGGTACGACTGGAGGTTGAGCTGTTGCCATATCGTATTTTTCTGCTGGATAACCGTACCCTTAATGGGCGTGTGGGCTACGAAGTGATCGTTCCGATGCGCGTCGATGAGGGCTCCTTGTGGCTGGCCAGTTTGGGGTGGGTTGAAGCGCCATCCCATCGAGACCGGTTGCCTGCCCTGCAACTTGAACAACAACGCATACAGGTCGATGGGGTGCTGGCTCATCCAACCGGGTCGATGACGCTGGCAGACCTGCCCGCTGAAGTAGGCTGGCCACGACGAATTCAATCCGTCGATCTGGAGCAGATCAGGCAGGCTTTGGAGATGGAAGTTGAGGCGGTCATGCTGCACCTCAAGACGCCAGTGAGTGATCAAATCACGCCAAGGAACGCTATTCATCAAGGAGTCAGTCCACAGCGGCATCAGGGCTATGCAGTGCAGTGGTTTGCGTTGGCCATCACATTGCTGCTCTGGCTGTTCTGGGCGGCTCGACATGGCAGGAGGCAGGGCGATGGCAAGTAATAGGTGCACTTTCTGGGCTATCTGGGCATTGGGCATGTTGCCAGTGTTGCTGGCCGTGGCGGTATATACCACAGGCGTCGGTATACCGAGTGAACAGGTGAATACTGGCAGGTTGTTGCAGCCGGCAGTGCCGCTGCAGCAATGGGGCGGGCAGGCTGACCGCTTTACACGTCATTGGTCGTTGCTGCTGGTGCACCGGGGTGGGTGTGACCATGGATGCTTGCGGCAGGAGGAAAGGCTTAAACGTATACATGATGCTTTGGGTCGGGATGCTGATCGCTTTCGGGTAAGAATGGAGGCTTCAGACGCATTGGCGCCAGGTGTTTGGGTTGTTGATCCGTTGGGCAATCTGGTACTGCATTACGGACAAGCCTATGAGGGCAAGGCAGTGCTGACTGATTTGCGACGACTGCTGAAAGCATCGAGGCTGGGATGAGTGCACTGAAGCTGGTAAGAAGCGCGATAGTACTGGCGTTGATTGTTGTGCTGCTGGGCGGCTGGACACGGCTGAATGACGCAGGCCTTGGCTGTCCCGACTGGCCGGGATGTTATGGAACGTGGGTGTTGCCATCAGATCATGTTGAGCTGGCTCAGGGCTATCCAGGAGTTGTGATTGATCTACGCAAAGGCTGGATCGAAATGATACATCGGTATGCGGCCGCTTGTCTGGGCCTCATTGTACTGGTGCTGGCAGTCATCGCACTGAAAAATCGCACGGTGACAGGGTATCCGTCGAAGCTGTCGCTGCTGTTGCTGGGGCTAGTAGTATTGCAGGGGCTGTTTGGAATGTGGACTGTCACATTGAAGCTGTTACCGGTCATAGTGACTCTGCACCTGATGGGTGGTCTTGCGACATTGACGCTGCTGGTACTGCTGGAACAGCGATTGAATCATTTTTACAACCCACAAGCTCAACCAACAGGGGGCCATATGGGAACACGCATACTGCTGTTCTGCCTGTTCCTGCAGCTGCTGTTAGGTGGCTGGACCAGTACCAATTATGCCGGCTGGGCCTGCAGCGATTGGTTGTTGTGCAATTCAGATGAAACAGTTGGATACGACTTTTCAACCGGGCTTAATCCTTTCATGGCCATAGGGCCCAACTACGAAGGTGGGCTGCTGGATGCTCCGGCAAGAGCGGCCATTCAGGTTTCACATCGCTTGGGGGCGTTACTGCTTATAGTGGTGTCGTGTTGGGTTGCGCTGTCGCTTTGGCGAAGGAGGTATCTGCGCTTTCATATCACGTTGTTTCTGGCTGCGCTGGGTGTGCAGGCGCTGCTGGGTATTGCCAATATTGTATGGATGTTGCCACTCGGGCTGGCAGTTGCACATCACGCGGTAGCCGTGTTGCTGTTGTTGTTGGCGCTGAATCTGCACGACCGGGCGAGAAGTCCGGTAATGGAGGCAAATCATGAGTATCGTGTCGTTTGCGGGTAATACCGTTTCAGATGCTGGCTGGAGAGACTATCTGGCGCTATGCAAGCTGAAAATTGTCGCCGTAATGTTGCTGACATTGGTGGTTGGATTCTGTTTGGCCCAGCCGGGATTACCATCGCTGTCACTGCTGCTGATAACCAGTATAGGAGTCGGGCTAGCTGCAGCCTCGGCAGCGGCGGTCAACCATGTTCTGGATCATAATATTGATTGCTGTATGGCAAGGACTGCGCGGCGACCGCTGCCGCAGGGGCGAGTCAGTCCGGGTAATGCGCTTCTGTTTGCAGCGGTGATCGGCAGCGCCGGGCTGTTGCTTCTTGCTACATTGGTGAACCCTCTGACGGCGGTGCTAACGCTGGCGTCGCTTATCGGCTATGCCATTGTATACACGGCTGTTTTGAAGCGAGCGACACCGCAAAATATTGTGATAGGTGGCGTTGCAGGTGCTGCACCTCCGCTACTGGGCTGGACTGCTGTGACAGGCTCGCTGGACTCGCAGGCGTTACTGCTGATGCTGATTATTTTTGCCTGGACACCACCTCATTTCTGGGCGCTGTGTATCGCTAGAAAGGATGACTATGCCCGTGCCGGGGTGCCGATGCTCCCCAATACCCATGGTGAGTCCTATACGCGGCTGCACATTCTGCTGTACTCAATACTCACAACAGTGGTGACATTGCTGCCGTTTATTAATGGTATGAGCGGACTTATCTATCTGGCAGGGGTCAGTATTATCAACTACCGCTTCATTACCTGGGCTGTACGATTGAATATTTCACGTAATCCGGGCGATCCGATGAAAATGTTTCGTTACAGCATTGTGTACATCATGTGGCTGTTTGCCATACTGCTTGTAGACCATTATTGGCAGCTATTCGTATAAACGGTTGTGGAGAAAGTAACGCGAACGGATTCGGGCTGAATCAATACAATAAAAATTGTAGCCCGGGGCCAACCCGGACTGCGAGGAGGATAGTGATATGTTCCTGCAGCACATGATGGGGGTGTTCTATCACCCGAAGCAGGAGTGGCGCTCGATACGCAAAGAGCATTACTCGGCGATACATGTATTTCTTGCCCAAATAAGTGTACTGGCAGCAATACCCGCCGTGTCACTTTTCATTGGTACCACTCAAGTTGGCTGGAGTCTGGGAGGGTCAGAGTTTGTCAAATTGAGTGTGGCCAGCGCGTTACCGGCAGCACTCGCATTTTATGTGGCAATGTGGGTGGCTGTCGGTTTCATTGCCTGGTCCATTCACTGGATGGAGAAAACCTATGGTGGGAATGTAAGCTATGAAGAATGCTTGGTGCTGACAACCTTCACCGCGACACCACTTTTTCTGTCGGGTCTTGCAGGCCTTTACCCGATGCTTTGGTTCAACGTGATTGTAGGCATGATGGCATTAGCTTATACCATCTACCTGCTTTACACGGGGGTACCGGAAATCATGCAAATTCCTGAAGAGCGAGCATTTTTCTTTGCCACTTCAATTCTAACGGTTGGGGTCTGTGTGTTGGTCGGGTTGCTCGCGGCAACCGCCATTCTATGGGGCACGTTTGTGCCACTTACCTATACCGCCGGTTAGGACGCTTCCAGCACATGAACAACAGGCGCTCTGACGCCTGTTGTTGTTTTGGGGTGGGGCAATGCCGGTTTTCATCTTTCTGAAACTTTTTTACACGCAGGTGTTGACTCCCTCAGTGGTGTCTGTAGAATTCGCCTCCTCGCTTGAGACGCCCCACCGGAAACGGTTCAGGGCAGATCGATTGAGCAAGTGGTAAGATGTTGAATTAAGTGGTTTTTTGGTTCATCATTGCGCTTCTTGAGTGACTGCCGAATCGTTGTTTGAGTGCTCAGCACTGAAACAGAAAACGAAAAAAACGGTTGACACTGAAACGGGTTGCGGTAGAATACGCGCCTCGCTTGAGACAACAGGTTGCACCGAACGGTGCGGTTGGCCAGGCCCGCTCTTTAACAAATTGATCAGGTAATATGTGTGGGCGCTTGTCAGGATTGAGCACACAAAGCTTAATCAAGGCAAGCAACCTAACTGAATATTCATTTAGCGTTGTGTAATACCTTGAGCTGAACGAAAAGCTGCTTGCAGCTTTGAGTTCACAAGATTTTAAACTGAAGAGTTTGATCATGGCTCAGATTGAACGCTGGCGGCAGGCCTAACACATGCAAGTCGAGCGGTAGCACAGAGAAGCTTGCTTCTTGGGTGACGAGCGGCGGACGGGTGAGTAACGCGTGGGAATCTACCTGGTAGTGGGGGACAACAGTCGGAAACGACTGCTAATACCGCATACGCCCTTCGGGGGAAAGTGGGGGATCTTCGGACCTCACGCTATCAGATGAGCCCGCGTCGGATTAGCTTGTTGGTGAGGTAAAGGCTCACCAAGGCGATGATCCGTAGCTGGTCTGAGAGGATGACCAGCCACACTGGGACTGAGACACGGCCCAGACTCCTACGGGAGGCAGCAGTGGGGAATATTGGACAATGGGGGCAACCCTGATCCAGCCATGCCGCGTGTGTGAAGAAGGCCTTCGGGTTGTAAAGCACTTTCAGCTGTGAGGAAAGGCGAGTGGTTAATACCCGCTTGCTGTGACGTTAACAGCAGAAGAAGGACCGGCTAACTCCGTGCCAGCAGCCGCGGTAATACGGAGGGTCCGAGCGTTAATCGGAATTACTGGGCGTAAAGCGCGCGTAGGTGGTTCAGTCAGTCAGATGTGAAAGCCCCGGGCTCAACCTGGGAACTGCACCTGATACTGCTGAGCTAGAGTACGGTAGAGGGTAGTGGAATTTCCGGTGTAGCGGTGAAATGCGTAGAGATCGGAAGGAACACCAGTGGCGAAGGCGACTACCTGGACCGATACTGACACTGAGGTGCGAAAGCGTGGGTAGCAAACAGGATTAGATACCCTGGTAGTCCACGCCGTAAACGATGTCAACTAGCCGTTGGGGGACTTGATCCTTTAGTGGCGAAGCTAACGCGATAAGTTGACCGCCTGGGGAGTACGGCCGCAAGGTTAAAACTCAAATGAATTGACGGGGGCCCGCACAAGCGGTGGAGCATGTGGTTTAATTCGAAGCAACGCGAAGAACCTTACCTACTCTTGACATCCAGAGAACTTTCCAGAGATGGATTGGTGCCTTCGGGAACTCTGAGACAGGTGCTGCATGGCTGTCGTCAGCTCGTGTTGTGAAATGTTGGGTTAAGTCCCGTAACGAGCGCAACCCTTATCCTTATTTGCCAGCGAGTAATGTCGGGAACTCTAAGGAGACTGCCGGTGACAAACCGGAGGAAGGTGGGGATGACGTCAAGTCATCATGGCCCTTACGAGTAGGGCTACACACGTGCTACAATGGCCGGTACAGAGGGCTGCAAACTCGCGAGAGCAAGCTAATCTCACAAAACCGGTCGTAGTCCGGATCGCAGTCTGCAACTCGACTGCGTGAAGTCGGAATCGCTAGTAATCGTGAATCAGAATGTCACGGTGAATACGTTCCCGGGCCTTGTACACACCGCCCGTCACACCATGGGAGTGGGTTGCACCAGAAGTAGCTAGTCTAACCTTCGGGAGGACGGTTACCACGGTGTGATTCATGACTGGGGTGAAGTCGTAACAAGGTAGCCCTAGGGGAACCTGGGGCTGGATCACCTCCTTAAACGATTGCGAAATTCTGGCAAGCGTTCACACATATTACCTGATCGAACTGTTAAAGCTGACTGAGCTTTAAAGACTGTGCTTGTTTAAAGTGCATCCTTTAAAGCTTCGGCTTTAAACGCTCTTTAACAAATTGGATCTGAAAGATTGTCTTGTATTGTTTGATACAAGCGCCAATCGGCGATAATCGTTACGAACCATTCATTTGAACAGACGCCTTCGGGTTATATGGTCAAGTGAATAAGCGTGCACGGTGGATGCCTTGGCAGTCAGAGGCGATGAAGGACGTAGTAACCTGCGATAAGGTTCGGGGAGCTGGTAAACAAGCTTTGATCCGAACATTTCCGAATGGGGAAACCCACCCGCTTGCGGGTATCTCTTAGCTGAATACATAGGCTTTGAGAGGCGAACCCGGGGAACTGAAACATCTAAGTACCCGGAGGAAAAGAAATCAACCGAGATTCCCTTAGTAGCGGCGAGCGAACGGGGACCAGCCCTTAAGCTGTGTTGTGGTTAGCAGAACGCTCTGGAAAGTGCGGCCATAGTGGGTGATAGCCCCGTATGCGAAAACCTATATGCAGTGAAATCGAGTAGGACGGGACACGTGTTATCCTGTCTGAATATGGGGGGACCATCCTCCAAGGCTAAATACTCCTGACTGACCGATAGTGAACCAGTACCGTGAGGGAAAGGCGAAAAGAACCCCTGTGAGGGGAGTGAAATAGACCCTGAAACCGTGTACGTACAAGCAGTGGGAGCCGTTTTCGGACGGTGACTGCGTACCTTTTGTATAATGGGTCAGCGACTTACTTTCAGTGGCAAGCTTAACCGTTTAGGGGAGGCGTAGGGAAACCGAGTCTTAATAGGGCGATCAGTCGCTGGGAGTAGACCCGAAACCGGGCGATCTATCCATGGGCAGGTTGAAGGTTGAGTAACATCAACTGGAGGACCGAACCGACTACCGTTGAAAAGTTAGCGGATGACCTGTGGATCGGAGTGAAAGGCTAATCAAGCCCGGAGATAGCTGGTTCTCCTCGAAAGCTATTTAGGTAGCGCCTCATGTCTCACCTTGGGGGGTAGAGCACTGTTTCGGCTAGGGGGTCATCCCGACTTACCAACCCGATGCAAACTCCGAATACCCAAGAGTGCAATCATGGGAGACACACGGCGGGTGCTAACGTCCGTCGTGGAAAGGGAAACAACCCAGACCGCCAGCTAAGGTCCCAAAGTTCTGGTTAAGTGGGAAACGATGTGGGAAGGCTCAGACAGCTAGGAGGTTGGCTTAGAAGCAGCCACCCTTTAAAGAAAGCGTAATAGCTCACTAGTCGAGTCGGCCTGCGCGGAAGATATAACGGGGCTCAAACCAGACACCGAAGCTGCGGATGCCTTAGGGCATGGTAGAGGAGCGTTCTGTAAGCCGTTGAAGCCAAAGGTGTAAACCATGGTGGAGGTATCAGAAGTGCGAATGCTGACATAAGTAACGATAAAGGGGGTGAAAAACCCCCTCGCCGGAAGACCAAGGTTTCCTATCCAATGCTAATCAGGGTAGGGTGAGTCGGCCCCTAAGGCGAGGCAGAAATGCGTAGTCGATGGGAAACAGGTTAATATTCCTGTACCGGCTGTAACTGCGACGAAGGGACGGAGAAGGCTAGGCCAGCGCGGCGATGGTTGTCCGCGTTTAAGGGTGTAGGCTGGGAGAGTAGGAAAATCCGCTCTCCCTTAAGGCTGAGACCTGATGACGAGTCTCCATGTGAGACGAAGTGGTTGATGCCATGCTTCCAGGAAAAGCTTCTAAGCTTCAGGTTACAGGCGACCGTACCCCAAACCGACACAGGTGGTCAGGTTGAGAATACCAAGGCGCTTGAGAGAACTCGGGTGAAGGAACTAGGCAAAATGGTGCCGTAACTTCGGGAGAAGGCACGCCGATGTCGGTGATGGAATTTACTTCCTAAGCTGATGTCGGTCGAAGATACCAGGTGGCTGCGACTGTTTATTAAAAACACAGCACTCTGCAAACACGAAAGTGGACGTATAGGGTGTGACGCCTGCCCGGTGCCGGAAGGTTAATTGATGGGGTTAGCTCACGCGAAGCTCTTGATCGAAGCCCCGGTAAACGGCGGCCGTAACTATAACGGTCCTAAGGTAGCGAAATTCCTTGTCGGGTAAGTTCCGACCTGCACGAATGGCGTAACGATGGCCACACTGTCTCCACCCGAGACTCAGTGAAATTGAACTCGCTGTGAAGATGCAGCGTCCCCGCGGCTAGACGGAAAGACCCCGTGAACCTTTACTATAGCTTCACAGTGGACTTTGACATTACTTGTGTAGGATAGCTGGGAGGCTTTGAAACCGGGACGCCAGTTCCGGTGGAGCCAACCTTGAAATACCAGCCTGGTACTGTTGAGGTTCTAACTCAGATCCGTTACCCGGATCGAGGACATTGTGTGGTGGGTAGTTTGACTGGGGCGGTCTCCTCCCAAAGCGTAACGGAGGAGCACGAAGGTACCCTCAGGCTGGTCGGAAATCAGCCAATGAGCGCAAGAGTAGAAGGGTGCTTGACTGCGAGACAGACACGTCGAGCAGGTGCGAAAGCAGGTTCTAGTGATCCGGTGGTTCTGTATGGAAGGGCCATCGCTCAACGGATAAAAGGTACTCCGGGGATAACAGGCTGATACCGCCCAAGAGTTCACATCGACGGCGGTGTTTGGCACCTCGATGTCGGCTCATCACATCCTGGGGCTGAAGCCGGTCCCAAGGGTATGGCTGTTCGCCATTTAAAGTGGTACGCGAGCTGGGTTTAGAACGTCGTGAGACAGTTCGGTCCCTATCTGCCGTGGGCGTTTGAGATTTGAGAAGAGTTGCTCCTAGTACGAGAGGACCGGAGTGAACGAACCTCTGGTGTTCCGGTTGTCACGCCAGTGGCATTGCCGGGTAGCTACGTTCGGACGGGATAACCGCTGAAAGCATCTAAGCGGGAAGCCCCCTTCAAGATGAGATCTCACCGGGGCCTTGAGCCCCCTGAAGAGCCGTCCGAGACCAGGACGTTGATAGGCAGGGTGTGTAAGCGTTGTAAGGCGTTGAGCTAACCTGTACTAATGGCTCGTGAGGCTTGACCATATAACGCCCAAGGCGTTTGAAATGAATGGTTCGACTGGAAACAGTCAAAACACGATTATCGGCTCGCAAGAGCACCGATTGAACGCTTGTAGCAACAACACAGACAATCAGAGCAACGTGACATATAGGCACGAGGCTCAATCAGATCCGGTTTGTACCAGTTTCGCCTGGCGACCATAGAGACGTGGAACCACCTGATCCCATACCGAACTCAGTAGTGAAACGCGTCATCGCCGATGGTAGTGTGGGGCTTCCCCATGTGAGAGTAGGTCATCGCCAGGCACTTAATACCAGAAACCCCGGTCTCGTTGAGGCCGGGGTTTTTGCATTGGGGCGAGGCACAGGCAGACGGCAGACTTACGAGAGAGTGCTTGGATAGCCCGGTTGCACTGGGTGCATTAGGCGAGCAGGTCTGCCGGTCGCTCGATGCTATAGCGGCTTCAGAAGCTATCCGACCGCTGTCAGAACGGGCCCGAGACCTGAATTTACTGGCAAAGCACTGGAGCAATAGGTCTATGAGAATAAGGTGAAACTGAAACTTATATAGCCTGGAAAGCTGGTGCAAAACGGGTATATCGAGAGCTTCAATGGCAAATTCAGGGATGAATGCTTGAACGAGCATTGGTTCGGGGAACTGGCACATGCCTGAAAGCTAATCAGTGAGTGGCGAGTTGATTACAATGAACCAAGACCAGCATTCATCACTGGGCTACCAAACTCCGCTGGAGTTTGCATCTGCGTTCTGAAAGCAGAAAACAGACTCAGCAACCAACGATATCATTGGAAGCCGACTAGATTAAATGTCGGGGGGGAGTACCGCTTCGTTCAGTCAGAGGCGAGTGCCTCACCCGTTTGAAGCCCTCAGAGTAATGGCATGGACTAGGCCTTCGTGAGGCGTTTAAAATGGACTATGTGTATCTAAACTGTCTTCCTGGTGCTGCGACTGTTATGACCAGGTTGCCGAAATGGATCGAGGACCATAATCGCAGCCACCCATATTTGGGATTGAAAATGAAATCTACCTGGGAGTAGCGGGCGGAACTGGCATCAAACGAATGAGGTGGTGTCCGGTTTAGCGGGGCCTGCTACAAACAACAGCCGGAACGGTAAGCGCGTCGGGCAAAAGAAAGGGCCCGGCGCTCTCCCTGCGGCGGGCCCTGTCACTGACTTCCCTGTCAGTCGCTGCTTCAGTCCCGAAGCAGGCGATGAGGTACGAACTCCTGTCGTCTTGGTCACACCTTGTGAACCTCAGGGGCATAATAGGGGTGTGATATGAGCGGGTATATAGGAAAAACTCTTATATTGTCCGTGCAGACATTTAAATAATGATCTATGTCAAAACATGGGGGCTTTGAGGGGGCTGCCCCGTATTCAAAGCGGCGTAGCCCACATACCTCTTCCCCTACGTTCACAGATCTATGGGGGTACGCATTTCGAGACCTGTAGTGGTTGGACTTGACCAAAGAAAACTAAAAAACTAAGCGTAATTGGACACACATCTGTGTGATGAGTAGCGGCGTAGAAATGGGGGATTACCAGACCTTTTTGACCTGACCGAACGGGGCCTATTGGAACGGCGACTCACGAGCAAGGTGGCTGCATAGTGGCAATATCCCCTCTGCCGGATGGACGCTGGAAGGTCGATATTGAACCGATCAAAGGGCGTCGTTTCCGCCGCATACTCAAGACTAAAGCGGACGCAAAACGCTTTGAGCTGGTGTGCAAGCAGAAAGTCACCCTGGAACCGGAGTGGTCACCCAAAGCCAAGGACCTGCGGAAACTGAGCGAACTAATCGAACTCTGGTATGACCTGCACGGCCACACTTTGCGCGATGGTGTGCGCAGGAAGACTGCGCTTATGAATATGGCGGCTCGCCTCAAGGACCCGGCAGCAATCAAGCTGACACCGACAGCGTACATGAAAGACCGTCGCAAGCGTTCTGAATCAGGGATTACCGATAAGACACTGAACAATGAGCTGACGTATATCCGTGCGGTGTATAACGAACTCTATGCACTGGACCAGGTGAAATACGAAAACCCTTTGGCCAAGGTGAAACCGCTCAAGCTGCAGCAGATAGAATTATCCTGGTTAGCACAGGATCAGATACAGGAGTTGCTCGACGCTATCCGCTCCCGATCGGCAGGGGCGAACCCTCACCTGGAGCTGATTGTACTGGTGTGTCTGGCAACCGGGGCAAGATGGTCAGAAGCCGAGAACCTGAAACCGTCATCTGTACGGAATAGGGCAGTGACTTTTAGTAACACGAAAAACGGCAAGGTTAGGACCGTGCCTATCTCCCAGGAACTGGAACAGCGGTTAATACAGCATTGGAAAACATACGGACCTTTCACCAGTTCAATCGGTGCATTCCGCAGGGCATTGGAAAAGACCACGATAGAGCTACCCAAGGGCCAGGCAGCTCATGTGCTACGCCATACGTTCGCCAGTCACTTCATGATGAACGGTGGCAATATCCTGACGCTTCAGAAAATCCTCGGACACTCCGCCGTAACAGTTACAATGCGATATGCACACCTGTCACCTGACCACCTTCAGGATGCGGTGCTGCTCTCGCCTGTGTTGGTGCTATCAGAGCCTGCTTGATTCCTGAGGGCGGCTACTTCCAGCTCAAGTTTCTCTTTCTCTAGCCTGAGTATGTCATCATGAAAGGGTTGTACTTGCTTTGACCACCTTGTGAAGCCTGACCACGAAACAAGAATCCCGATAGCAAGGATGACCCCTATAACGTAGGTGTAATGTGTCCTGTTACTTACGGCGACGTCTATCTGTCGTACGTATAGCTTTTCGTGCTCTTCCGCTTGTTTGGCAGATTCGTCAATTACAAGCAACTTTTCGAGATTAGAAATGATGCTCTGGTTGGCATGTTGATTGTTCAAGACAAATAAAACAAATGCAGTGATGATGATGACGAGGCCAAATGTGGCCTGAAACTTGTATATGTTGTCAGTGGAAATCGGAACTCTTGGGTCCATGATCAGCTCAACTCCATTTCAGCATTGAAGGAGTTGTATAGCTGGTGAGCGTCGCTGCTGTAAAGACGGTTTCGACACTTTTTCGACACTTCGGGGAAGGAGAGAGGTCCAGAAACGAAAAAAGCCTGTAAAAACAGGCTTTTAGCTTTTGCAATTTGGTGGAGGTGGCGGGTTTCGAACCCGCGTCCGCCAATCCTCTGCCTCAAGATCTACATGCTTAGGCATCTCTATTCAATTAACCCGTCGCGACCCGAGAGCCAGGGTGCTATGGGCGAGCTCTTTTAGTTTTAACCGTTCAGCTTAGAGCAAAGCATCCAGGCGATTCTGTCTCGTATGACACCGCGAACCTCTGAGTTACAGACACCTTAGAGTGCGGCGCTAGCCGACTTAAGCGGCTAGAGCGTAGTTATCGTCGTTTGCAACTATAACTGTGTGATGAGGGATTAACGAGAATCATCACGTTCTCGGCATGCACCCAAGGGTTCGTAATCAGCGTCGAAGCCAAGTCACCCCCAGATATGTAACGAGTCATTGTACCGGCATTGTAGACCGGAAGAAAGTGAAAAGGTTCAACGGGCTGCAACAGACATTTCGCGATGTTTCTGTCGATTCCAGTCTTTTTCTTTCTCGTCAGCGCGTTTGTCGTGCAGTTTCTTTCCCTTCACAAGCGCAATTTCACACTTGACCATGCCGTTCTTCCAGTAAAGAGCCAATGCTACACAGGTGTAGCCTTTGGCCTCGACGGCGGTAGTCAGCTTTTCAATCTCGCGTCGATGCAGCAGAAGCTTTCTATCACGCCTGGGCTCGGTGACAAAGTGTGTTGAGGCTGAGATCAGGGGTGTGATGTGTGCGCCTACAAGCCAGGCTTCATCATTTTTGAAGACAACGTATGAGTCGACCAGTTGGCCACGGCCTTCGCGCAGGCTTTTCACCTCCCAGCCGCTGAGAGACACACCGGCCTCGAATCGGGTTTCGATGGTGTATTCGTGCTTGGCACGCTTGTTCAGGCAGATGGTGTTTCCGCCGGGGGACTTCTTCTTTTTTGCCATGGCGCGATTATATAGAGCGACTGTCCGCATTGAAAGCGGGTGATATAGCTGTCCCAGAGTAATTAATCTCGTGTTTGAGCGTAGAGATGCAGCAAAAGGTTGTCACCCTTGTCCGAAATATGAACAATTGCGGTTCATGAAATTTTTAACCTGAGAGCACTATGCAGTCAAAGCAGTCTATGCACGGTTCATGGGCGAACCGTTGGATCTTCATTCTGGCAGCAACAGGATCTGCAGTTGGCCTGGGTAACATCTGGAAGTTTCCCTATATCACGGGTGAAAATGGTGGCGGCGCGTTTGTGCTGGTCTATCTGGTTTGTATTCTTCTGGTTGGCATACCGATCATGATGGGTGAAATTCTGGTCGGCCGTCGTGCCAGGCAAAGCCCGATCAACGCAGTGCGCGAAACCGCTGTGGAAGCGGGCAGGGATCCTCGCTGGGGCTTGATTGGCTGGCTGGGTGTGCTGGCTGGGTACATCATTTTCTCTTTTTACTCGGTGGTGGCTGGCTGGGTTCTGCACTACATCGCAGGTATGGGTACGGGGCAGTTTGTTGATATAGGCAGCGACCTTGCCGGTAAGAAATTCGAGTCGCTGCTGGCAAGTCCGGATCAGATGCTGATTTGGCACACTGTCTTTGTGTTGATGGTGGTCGTGGTTGTAGCAGGTGGTGTAAACAAGGGGCTGGAGCGGGCAACCAAGATCATGATGCCCGCCCTCTTCCTTTTGCTATTGGTGCTTCTTGGATACTCACTCAACAGTGGCAGCTTCGCCGAAGGCTGGTCATTCCTGTTCAGCTTTAACCCTGATGCACTGACATGGGATGCGGTACTGGTGGCTCTGGGACATTCCTTCTTTACCCTGTCGCTGGGTATGGGGGCAATTATGGCCTATGGTTCCTATATGGGTAAAAAGGATTCAATTGGCGCCACAGTCCTGACAATAGGGGTACTGGATACGGTGGTTGCGCTGGTTGCAGGCTTGGCCATCTTCCCAATTGTGTTTGCCAACCAACTGGACCCGGGGGCAGGTCCCGGGCTGATGTTTATCACCCTTCCGGTTGCGTTTGGTCAAATGCCGGGAGGACAGGTCTTTGGCTTTCTGTTCTTTCTCTTGGTAGGTGTTGCAGCATGGACCTCGGCCATCTCCCTGCTAGAACCGGCAACAGCCTGGGTTGTGGAGCGTTTTGGATTCAAGCGTCTTCACGCAGCCGCTTTACTGGGCCTCATCATCTGGCTGATGGGGATTGCATCACTGCTGTCGTTCAATCATTGGGCGGATATCAAGATATTCAGCATGGGTATCTTTGATTTCCTGGATTTTATTACTGCCAATATCATGCTGCCGTTGAGTGGGTTGCTGATAGCAGTCTACGCGGGTTGGGTTTTGACACAGAAGATGACTCGCGACGAACTGGCATTGGGTAGCTCTGGTGCTTACAGTGCATGGCAGTTCACCATTCGGTTCATCGCCCCGGTTGCGGTTGCAGTGATTTTTGTGGTCAACCTGTACGACAAGCTGGCCTGAGTCGCTGATCACCATGAGGATGCTATGACACAGGTAAACCGCAGCGCTTTGGTGCTGCATTCAGCTGAGCAAATGTTCGATCTTGTAAATGATGTGCGTAACTATCCGGCATTTCTGCCTTGGTGTGCGTCGACCGATGTTGTTTCTGAGTCTTCTCAGGAGCTGGTTGCTACTCTGCATCTTGCAAAGAGCGGGCTGAAGTACAGCTTTACCACGAGAAATTTCCTGCAGCGCCCAGACTCAATGGAGATTACTTTGGTTGAGGGGCCGTTCTCGTCTTTCAGGGGTAAATGGACCTTCACCCCCCTGAGTGAGGACGCTTCGAAAGTAGAGTTGCAGATGGATTTTGAATTCAAGGGCAAGCTCACCGGGCTTGCCATGTCCAAGGTGTTTAACTCGGTGGCGACGACATTGGTCGATGCGTTTGTGATGCGTGCCGATACAGTATTGGGTCAGGAGGCGTAATGATTAGTGTCGAAGTAGCCTATGCGTTACCTTACGAGCAGAAAATCATTGCACTGCAGGTAGATGAGGAATGTACGGCCTACCAGGCTGTTGTTCGCTCTGGAATTGCTGAGCTGTTTCCCGGTGTTGATCCTGCGACCGCGTCGATGGGAATCTTCGGCAAGGCGATAAAGGACCCTGCGACGACAGTGTTGAAGGATGGTGATCGGGTTGAAATATACCGGCCGTTAATTGCGGACCCCAAGGAAGTCCGTGCTCGTCGAGCTGCTAAAATGAAAGCGGAAAAGGCATCAGAGCAAACGAAACAGGGGGGCGGGGAGTGATTCCCCGCATCGTATAACCGACTAGCGAGACTGATCCTGCGCTACCCCGGGACGAAAGTCGCCGCTAAGGCGAGTCAGCCTGCCATCTTCAAAGAAAACGCTGACCCGCTCTTGGTAACGCTGGCCATCCCCCTCCTTGATGCTGTACAGGTAGTCCCAGCGTCCCTCGCTGAAGGTGTCGCTGATCAGCGGTGTACCCATGACATAGCGCACCTGAGAGTGCGTCATGCCGGGGCGCAGCTGGTTGACCATCTCCTGAGTAACCACGTTACCCTGAGGGATATCGATCTTGTAAACGCCTGGGAACTCGGAGCAGCCGGCGATCATCAGGGCAAGTGTTGTGCTGAGAAGAACCTTTCGCATCAGTAAATGGCTTCCGTTTTCATGCCTAAACAAAGATAATGGAGTCTAACATTGCAAATCCCGAACAGCATAGTGATTGAGACCTAATATGGCACTGGAAAATCAGGAACTGCGGAAAGCCGGACTGAAGGTGACTCTGCCGCGGGTCAAAATTTATCAAATTCTCGAACGTGCCGGCGAAGGTGACCACTTCAGTGCGGAAGATATATACAAGCTGCTGATGGAGCTTGGCGAAGATGTCGGCTTGGCAACGGTATATCGTGTTCTGACTCAGTTCGAAGCAGCCGGTCTGGTGTCGCGTCATCACTTTGAAGGTGGGCATTCTGTCTTCGAATTGGCGCGCGACGAGCATCACGACCATGTGGTCTGTGTAAAGTGTGGTCGAGTACGCGAGTTTACTGAGCCCAAGGTATCCGAAATCCTCGACAAGGTTGCGGACCAGCTTGGCTTTACCATTACTGACCGTACGCTTTATCTTTACGGTGTCTGCAAGGGCGGTTGTGAAGAAGAGGACAAGAAGTAGGCAGCCTTGCTGTCAGCCGCTCAGGCTGACAGCATTTCTCGTGCATGCTCCATTGACGTCCGCGTAATATCGACACCGCCCAGCATGCGGGCAACTTCTTCTACCCTTTGGGCCTCGCTCAACCTTGATACCCGGGTCTGGGATGTACCTTTCTGTCCCTTTTTGCTTACAAACAGGTGCTGATGCCCTTGTGCCGCCACTTGGGGTTGGTGTGTTACACACAAAACCTGCACCCGTTCACCCAGTTCACGCAGCATCCGACCGACCACTTCAGCAATGGCGCCACCGATACCCACATCGACTTCATCAAATACCAGTGTTGGGGTGCTGGATGTCTGTGCCGTAACCACCTGTATCGCCAGGCTGATTCGGGACAGTTCACCACCTGATGCAACTTTTGCCAGTGCACGGGCTGGCTGGCCCTCGTTGGTGCTAATCAGGAACTCGACCTCTTCAAGGCCGCTAGCACTGTAGCGCTCAGTATCCAGTGGCGTCAGACACGCACTGAAACGGGCGGCAGGCATGCCAAGGGCATGCAGCTGGGCGTCCACCAAGCGGTCCAAGTGCTCGGCCTGTTGTTGCCGTGCAAGGCTGAGCTCAGCGGCGGTTTTGAGGTAGCTCTGCCAGGCCGATTCTACTTCGTCGGCCAGTAATTCAATTTCGTTGTCGGATCGGGTCAGGCCCATTAGCTCCTGCTGTAGAGATTGCTGGAACTCAATAAGCTGCTCAGGCAATAAGCGGTGTTTGCGCGCTACATCGTAGATGGCCGTCAGGCGTTCCTCTACCTCCCGCTGGCGTTCGGGGTTGATTTCGACCGATTCCAGAAAGTGACGAACCTCGCGACCGGCTTCTTCTACCTGTATCAGTGCGCTGTTAAACATTTCACTGGCCTGTTGCAGGCACGAATCTTCCGTGCCCAGCTGTTGCAGCAACTGAAGGCAGTGGTGCAACATGGACTGACAGTTGAGGCTGTCATCCTCATGACTGATGTTGAGCAGCTGCTGGCCTGTACTCAACAAGCTGCCGGCATTTTCCAACAGTTGCTGCTCATGCTCGAGCTGTTCCAGCTCTCCCTGAGTCAGCGCAAGCTGCTCCAGCTCTTCGACCTGGTAGCTCAATAGTTGAATGCGTGCATTGCGCTCGTCCGATACCTGGGTCAGTTGCTCCAGCTCGGCATGCTGGCGGCGCCATTTGTGGTATAGACGGCGTGCTTCTTCAGCCAGCTCGGTATGGTTGCCGAATTCGTCCAGCAGGATCCGATGATGATCCTTCTTCAATAGTCGTTGATGTTCATGCTGGCCGTGAATGTCAACCAGGTACTGGCCGAGCTCGCGCAGCAGTGCCAGTGGTGCGGGGCGACCGTTAATATAGCTGCGGCTGCGGCCTTCGCGGGTTACAACTCGCCGCAAATGGCATTCCTGGGGATCTCCCTCGAGGTCGTGTTCGCTGAGCCACAGCCTGGCCTGTGGGATTGTGCGGATATCAAAGCTGGCCGTGAGCTCGGCGCGCTCTGAGCCGCTGTTGACACTGTCACTGTCAGCTCGATCACCCAGGCAGAGTCCGAGGGCGTCCAGCATGATTGACTTGCCGGCGCCGGTTTCGCCGCTGATGACGGTCATCCCTCGATTCAGCTCGACTTCAAGGTCGCTCACGATGGCGAAGTTGCGAATGGTCAGTTGGGTCAGCATGATAATTACACATGGTTATTTATACAGTATTTACTGTATAAGCCATTTGATCGATACCTGCAATCCCCAGCTGAAAAAAATCTTGCTGCCGGTTGAATCCATCTGAGAGAGCCCCATATAGATGCCATCAACGCCAATACTCAAGTGTCAGTTGGAGAGACCTGATGTCGAAAGAGCAGCAGAATCAGAATGAAGCCGTCGAGCCGGTTCAAAACGAACCTGAAGTGCTGGTCGCCGAAGGTGAAGTTGTAGAGCCAGGTGCTGCCGAAGAGACGGAAGTCAGCCTGATCCAGCAGCTGGAAGAGTCCCGCGCTGAGGTTGACGCTTTGAAAAAGGAACTGGTTGAGCTCAAACCGCGTGCGCAGGCCGAAATTCAGAACATTCGCCGCCGTGCCGAGCAGGATGTGGAAAAGGCACACAAGTTTGGTCTGGAAAAATTTGCGACAGAGTTGCTGCCGGTGGTGGATAGTCTTGAGCGTGCAATTGAAGCCAGTCAAGGCGATGAGGAGAAGGTCAAAGCGATTCGTGAAGGTGTCGAGATGACACTGGGGCTGTTCCTCTCCAGTCTGGAAAAATTCAATGTGGAGCAACTGAATCCGCAGGGTGAAGTATTTAATCCGGAGCACCACCAGGCGATGTCCATGGTGCCGGCAGAAGGTGTTGAGCCTAACACGGTCGTCACAGTGGTACAGAAGGGTTACCTGCTGAATGGCCGTCTGGTACGTCCCGCTATGGTGATGGTAGCAAAAGGCTGAAGGCCGGAGTTGAAAAACGCGCTGCCGTACCCATATAGATGCACAACGGCTAATTGAACAGTTTTTGACCCAATATGGGTCACAGAAAGATCGGAGTAAGACATGGGCAGAATTATCGGTATCGACTTGGGCACCACCAACTCCTGCGTGGCGATCCTTGACGGCGACAAGACCAAAGTGATTGAAAATGCGGAAGGTGATCGCACCACACCGTCCATTATCGCCTATACCAATGACGGCGAAACACTGGTTGGTCAGCCGGCCAAGCGCCAGTCCGTTACCAACCCGGACAACACACTGTATGCCATCAAGCGTCTGATTGGCCGCCGCTATGATGACAAGGTGGTTCAGAAAGACATCAAGATGGTGCCTTACAAAATCATTGCGGCCGACAACGGTGATGCCTGGGTTGATGTAAAAGGCAAAAAGATGGCTCCGCCGCAGGTATCGGCTGAAGTGCTGAAAAAGATGAAGAAGACCGCTGAAGACTATCTCGGCGAGCCGGTCACTGAAGCAGTGATCACCGTACCGGCCTACTTCAATGACTCTCAGCGCCAGGCCACCAAAGACGCAGGCCGAATTGCCGGTCTGGAAGTGAAGCGCATCATCAACGAGCCGACAGCGGCTGCGCTGGCTTATGGCATGGACAAGTCCAAGGGCGACAAGACCGTTGCCGTATACGACCTCGGTGGTGGTACGTTTGATATTTCCATCATCGAGATTGCCGATGTGGATGGCGAGCACCAGTTTGAAGTGTTGGCAACCAACGGTGACACCTTCCTCGGTGGTGAAGATTTCGACCTGGCGGTTATCAACTACCTGGCGGATGAGTTCAAGAAAGAAAGTGGAATCGACCTGCACAACGACCCGCTGGCGCTGCAGCGTCTGAAGGAAGCTGGTGAGAAAGCGAAGGTTGAATTGTCTTCCGCACAGCAGACTGACGTCAACCTGCCGTACATCACGGCTGATGCGACCGGTCCGAAGCACCTGAACGTGAAACTGACACGCTCCAAGCTGGAGTCACTGGTTGAAGAGCTGGTCGAACGTTCCATCGAGCCTTGCCGTATTGCGGTAAAAGACTCCGGCTTGTCTGTGTCCGAGATTGATGAGGTGATCCTGGTCGGTGGTCAGAGCCGCATGCCGCTGGTACAGAAGAAAGTAGCTGAGTTCTTCGGCAAGGAGCCGCGCAAGGACGTTAACCCGGATGAGGCGGTTGCCATCGGTGCTGCCATTCAGGGTGCGGTGTTGTCCGGTGATGTGAAAGACGTACTGCTGCTGGACGTCACTCCGCTGACTCTGGGTATTGAAACCATGGGTGGTGTTGCGACCTCCCTGATTGAAAAGAACACCACTATCCCGACCAAAAAGTCGCAGGTGTTCTCGACAGCGGACGACAACCAGACGGCTGTGACCATTCACGTGGTACAGGGCGAGCGCAAACAGGCGAGCCAGAACAAGTCGCTTGGTCGTTTTGATTTGGCCGATATCCCGCCGGCACCTCGTGGCATGCCGCAGATCGAAGTGACCTTCGATATCGATGCCAACGGTATTCTGAACGTGTCCGCAAAGGACAAGGCTACTGGCAAGGAACAGTCCATCGTAATCAAGGCTTCTTCCGGCTTGAATGATGATGAGATTGAACAGATGGTGCGTGACGCCGAAGCGCATGCCGAAGAGGACAAGAAGTTCGAGGAGCTGACCACCGCGCGTAACCAGGGTGATGCGATGATCCACACCGCACACAAGACCCTGAAAGATGCCGGTGACAAAGCGACTGCGGATGAAAAAGAGAAGATCGAATCGGCTATCAAGGATCTGGAAGAAGCGCTCAAGGGCACAGACAAGGAAGCCATCGAGAGCAAGACTGAAACTTTGACCGAAGCGCTGTCAGTGGTGGCTCAGAAAATGTACGCAGATGCGGCTCAGGCTGAACAGGCCGGTGGCGAAGCGGGTGAAAAGGATGCCGCGGACGATGTCGTTGACGCCGAGTTTGAAGAAGTCAAAGACGACGACAAGAAGTAAGCGTTCGCGAGTGTCGATCGTTGCAGTGTGACAACGCGGGCTTCTGCCCGCGTTGTCATGTCCGGCTCTTTGGAGTCAAACCTGACGGGTCAGATTCGGATCATGGCAAAACAGGATTACTACGAACTTTTGGGCGTATCGCGCGACTCCTCCGATCGCGATATCAAAAAAGCCTATCGTCGGCTGGCGATGAAATACCACCCCGACCGCAACCCGGGCGACAAGGAAGCTGAAGACAAGTTCAAGGAGATCAGCGAAGCCTACGAAGTGCTGTCGGATGCCCAGAAAAAAGCGGCTTACGACCAGTTCGGTCACGCGGGCGTGGATGGCCAGGGTGGTATGGGTGGCTTCGGAGGTGGTGGCTTTGAAGGTAACTTCTCCGATATTTTCGGTGATGTTTTTGGCGACATCTTCGGTGGAAGCGGTGGTGGGCGCCGCCGCTCCAGCGTACAGCGTGGCGCCGATTTGCGCTACAACCTCGATTTGACGCTTGAAGAAGCGGTACGCGGGTGTGAGAAAACGCTGCAGATCCCCACCTATGTCAGCTGCGAAACCTGTGATGGCAGTGGCGCCAAGCCAGGCACCAGTGCCAAGACTTGTTCTACCTGTGGTGGCGTGGGGCAGGTGCGGATGCAGCAAGGTTTCTTCTCTGTACAACAGACCTGCCCAACCTGCCGTGGTGAGGGTAAGGTCATTTCCGACCCCTGCGACAGCTGCCACGGTCAGGGCCGGGTGGAAAAAACCAAGACGCTGCAGGTTAAGATTCCGGCCGGTGTTGATACAGGTGATCGCATTCGACTGGCCGGTGAAGGTGAAGCTGGCTCGCATGGTGGTCCGGCGGGTGATCTTTATGTACAGGTACATGTGCGTGAACACGCGATTTTCCAGCGTGATGGCAAGCACCTTTACTGTGAAGTGCCGATCAGCTTTGTGGATGCGGCACTGGGTGGTGAGCTTGACGTGCCGACACTTGATGGCCGCGTCAAACTGAAGATCCCGACCGAAACCCAGACCGGCAAGCTGTTCCGCCTGCGTGGCAAGGGTGTGACCCCGGTTCGAGGCGGCAGCGTAGGTGATTTGATGGTGAAGGTTATCGTCGAAACGCCGGTTAATCTGAACAGTCGCCAGAAAGAGCTGCTGCGAGAATTTGCGGATGCCACTGAAGAAGGCAACAGCAAGCACAGCCCGAAGAAACACGGTTTCTTCGACTCGGTTAAAAAGTTCTTTGAAGATATGACCTGATCATCACACAATCAGGTAAATGGATACAGACCAGCGGGGCAGGTGCATGATCAGAGTAGCGGTGACCGGCGCAGCCGGCCGTATGGGAAAAACCATTATTGAAGCACTGCAACAGGCTGATGATGTCAGTCTCAGTGCTGCCATCGTTGAGCCTGGCAGCTCACTTATTGGTGCTGATGCCGGCGAACTGGCGGGAGTGGGCAGGCTGGATGTCAAATTGGCTGGCAGTCTGGACGATGTGGCATCCGATTTTGACCTGTTGATCGACTTTACCACGCCGGAAGTCACCCTGCAGAACCTGGCGTTCTGTGCTGCTAACGGCAAAAAAATGGTGATCGGAACTACCGGCCTGAATGAGAGTCAGAAAGAAGAGCTGAAACAGGCTGCGGAAAAAACGGCGCTGGTATTCGCTCCCAACATGAGTGTGGGAGTAAACCTTTGCTTTAAGCTGCTTGAGATCGCTGCCAAGGCACTGGGTGATGACGGTGGCTACGATATTGAAGTGATCGAAGCGCACCATCGACATAAGGTTGATGCGCCGTCCGGTACCGCTCTGCGGATGGGAGAAGTCGTTGCTGATGCGCTCGGACGTGATCTGAAGACCTGTGCCGTATATGGTCGTCAAGGGCAAACCGGTGCTCGTCCTGCAAAAGAGATCGGCTTTGAAACCATTCGGGCCGGAGATGTTGTCGGGGATCACACAGTGCTGTTCGCGACCGAAGGCGAACGTATTGAGATCACGCACAAGGCCTCCAGTCGCATGACCTTTGCCAAGGGCGCGGTCCGTGCCGCAGGCTGGTTGGGCGATAAGCAAACCGGACTGTATGACATGCAGGACGTACTGGGCCTGCACTGAACCCAACACGTTGTTGTTCCCTCTGCCCGCTCTAGTAGCGGGCTTTTTTATGCCTGTGCGCAATGTTTGTGTCACCTTGAGCTGGCATCCTGATTTCGATGCTTGCTGCGGCTGCACAGTTGGCGCTATGGTGTAGATCGATGAAGGCACTTGGCAGGGAGACAAGCATGTACAAACTCTGTTTTTTCGTCCCTGAAGCCAACTGTGAAGCGGTTAAGCAGGCTTTGTTTGCAGTTGGCGTTGGCCATATCGGCGATTATGATCAGTGTTGTTGGCAATCTCTTGGTACGGGGCAGTTTCGTCCGCTTGATGGCTCCAATCCCCACTTGGGCCGGCAGCATCAGCTGGAACGAGTAACTGAATGGAAGGTAGAAATGGTCTGCAGTGATGAGCTGATAGAGTCAGCTGTGGCAGCCCTGAAGCAGGCGCACCCCTATGAGGAAGTCGCCTACGAGGTCTACCCGCTGGCCGCATTCTGAGTGTGATGGCAAATGAGAAGGAAGTCGGTGTGACACAATTGTTGGTTCGCTACTCGCGCATTCTTGAGATCGTGGGTGATATCGTCAAAGTCCACGTGCCTGAGCCTGAAGAGGGCGAGGTTGCCGCCATCGGTTATGGAGATCTGGCGTTGATCGAAAATATCCTCGACCCCGATCAGCCTCCGTACATGGCGCAGGTGATTCAGCTGGATCGCGACAGTGTCTCACTGCAGGTATTTTCCGGCACCAAAGGTTTGTCCACCAAGGCCGGGGTTCGTTTCCTAGGTCATCCGATGCAGGTGACTTTTTCGCCGAACATCATGGGACGCGCCTTTTCCGGTTCCGGACGCGCCATTGACGGCGGTCCCAGTCTGTCCGAAGAAACCCGTATCGAAATCGATGGCCCCACGGTCAACCCGGCCCGGCGCATTTTGGCGTCACGTATGATCCGCACCGATGTGCCGATGATCGATGTGTTCAACTGCTTGGTCGAAAGCCAGAAAATCCCCATTTTCTCGGTGGCCGGTGAGCCATACAACCGCCTGCTGGCGCAGATCGGTGCTAACGCCGATGCGGATGTGGTGGTCTTTGGTGGTATCGGCCTGATCTTCGATGACTATCACTTTTTCCGCCGCGCTTTCGAAGAGGCCGGTGTTAGCGCACGCACCGTGATGTTCGTGCACCTGGGCTCCGACCCCACCGTAGAAGGCCTGCTGGTACCGGATATGGCGCTGGCGGTGGCTGAGCGTTTTGCCGTGGAAGAGGGCAAGCGGGTGCTGGTGTTGCTCACCGACATGACCGCTTATGCCGATGCGCTGAAAGAAGTGGGCATATCCATGGAACACGTGCCCTCCAACCGAGGTTATATCGGTGACCTCTATTCCCAGCTGGCGCGTCGTTACGAGAAGGCCTGCGACTACAAGGGCGCAGGCTCGGTGACTATTCTGTCGGTGACCACCATGCCGGGTGATGATGTCACCCATCCAGTGCCTGACAACACAGGCTATATCACCGAGGGACAGTTTTATCTGCACAACGGTGTGCTCGATCCCTTCGGCTCGCTGTCGCGTCTGAAGCAACACGTGATCGGCAAGGTGACCCGTGAGGATCATGGTCAGATCATGAATACCATGGTTCGCTTTTATGCCGAAGCGCGTGATGCGCAGCAAAAGCAGGCGATGTCCTTTGATCTGACCGAGTATGACGAGCGGCTGTTGAAATTTGGTGACTTGTTCCGCGATCGCTTCATGGACATCAGTGTCTCCATGCCGCTGGAGCAGGCGTTGGACCAGTGCTGGCAGACCTTGGCTGAATGCTTCAAGCCGGAAGAGCTGCTGATGAAGCAA
The DNA here is from genome assembly GCF_041155135.1 of Marinobacterium sp. BA1. Taxonomy (NCBI): domain Bacteria; kingdom Pseudomonadati; phylum Pseudomonadota; class Gammaproteobacteria; order Oceanospirillales; family Oceanospirillaceae; genus Marinobacterium; species Marinobacterium sp. BA1. The sequence continues at coordinate 2,668,838 of NZ_BAAFHC010000001.1, read as the reverse complement.
CAGCTGATCGACAAGTATTTCCCACAGCAGCAGGCAGGCTGAATCGGTTATGGCAAAGCTGGCGCTCAACAAGAGCACGCTCAACCATGAAAACCAGCGGTTGAAATCCTTCCGCCAATTCGTTCCGGCACTGGATCTCAAGCGCAAACAGATACTGGCGGCGCGGATGAAGTCTCGCCGTGTACTGGAGCAGCTGCAGCAGGATGAGGATCTGATCAACGCCAGTGTAGCTGAGCAAATCCCCATGCTGGCTCAGACGCGGCTCGACCTGAATAGCCTGATCAGGATTCAACGGGTTGAGCACCAGCTGGATAATCTGGTGGGCATTGAGTTGCCCCGCGTGGCACGTGTTGAGCTGGACAGAGCGCAGTACTCACGACTGGCGATGCCGCAGTGGGTCGACCGTGCAGTGGATTTGATGGGCCAGATGCTTGAGCTGAAAGTGCTGCAGCAGGTTGAGCGGGTACGGCTTGAACGTCTTGAGGCGGCGCTGCAAAAAACGACACAGCGCCTTAACCTGTTTGATAAGGTCCTGATCCCTCGTACCGAGTCTAATATCCGCCGTATCCGCATCGCCCTTTCGGATGCCGAGCGTGCCGGGGTCGTGCGGGCCAAGATTGCCAAGGGGAAACGGGCCAGGGTGGCACTGCAATGAGTATTGTAACGCTGCAAAAGGCGACCTTGATCGGGTTGACCGAGGACAAGGCTCAGGTGCTGGACCAGCTGCAGGCGCTGGGGCTTGTGCATGTTATTCCGCTGCGCCATGAATCGCAGGAACGTGAGGTGGCGTTACTCGATGGTGTATACCCCGAACAGCTGCAGCAGGCTATTCGGTATCTGCTCAGTTGTCCGCAGAAGCGCAAGCAAGTGACCACGGAGCGCCATTTCAGCCTGCGACAGGTACTTGAGGGTGTCCTGAAAAATCGCAAAAAACGACTGGAATTGAACGAGCAGCGCGACTTTTTGCGCAAGCGTATCAAGGATCTGGAACCCTGGGGCAGCTTTAATCTCCCCGGCGAGCAGGGCCTGTATGGCCAGCTGCTCTGGTTCTATCTGGTGCCCAATTACCGTATGCATGAGCTGGAAGGCAATGAGCTGCCCTGGGCTGTCGTGCACCGTGACAACCGCAACTCCTATGTGGCTGTCATCTCTCGAGAAGAGCCCCGCAGTAACCAGATGCCGGTACCTCGGACTCACACCGGCTCGGTCCCGCTTGAGCAGCTTGATGCCCAACTGGAAGACCTTGAAATTGAGCTGGAAGCTCTGGACGCCGAGCGCGAGGCATTTACCCGTTGGTTGTATCTGCTGCAACGTTCACTTGCCGGCAATGAAGATGAGGCCGAGCGTGAAGAGGTCAGTCGGCAGACGCTGGATACTGAAGAGGTGTTTGCGCTGCAGGGTTGGTTCCCGGCGCAGCAGCAGGACGCACTGGAAAGCTTTGCCCGCCGACAGGGGCTGGCGCTGGTGGTTGAAGCACCTGCCGAAGACGATCTGCCGCCCACGCTGTTACAGAACCCTGATCGCATCTCCGGCGGCGAGGATATTGTCCGTTTCTACCAGATGCCGGGTTACCGCAGTTGGGATCCATCGCGGGTGATCTTTTTCTCGTTTGCCATCTTCTTTGCCCTGATCATCTCGGATGCCGGCTATGCGCTTCTGTTGGCAGCGGTGCTTGGATTTTATTGGCGCCGCATGGGCGAAAGTGCCACCGGTCGCCGTCTGCGGGCGCTCGGGGTAACGCTCACTCTGTTTTCAGCTGCCTGGGGTGCGCTGGTGGGCAGCTACTTTGGTGCCGCTCCGCCTGAACAGCTGGAGGGTTTGAAGCTGTTTGATATGAATGATTTCGACAGCATGATGAAAATATCAGTGATCATGGGAGCCGGGCACCTGGTCTTGGCAAACCTGATTACGGCCTGGCGCAGTCGAGCCAGCACTGTCATGTTGGCCCCGCTGGGCTGGATTGTACTGATTCTGGCCGGTGTTAGCGCCTGGCTAAGGCAGCAGGTCGATATTGAATGGGCCATGCTGGCCGCGGGCGTGCTGGCGATTCTGCTCTGCTCCAGCCATCGTCCATGGCAGGGGGCGAAGAACTGGATGTGGCGGCTGATTGATGGCCTGATGGCCTTGACCGGACTGTCAAAAATGTTCGGTGATGTACTCAGCTATCTGCGTCTGTTTGCACTTGGGCTGGCCAGCGCTTCGCTGGCCATCACCTTCAACCAGCTCGCCAGCGACGTTGCGGCTGCCGTTCCCGGCATGGGGCTGCTGCTGGAGGTGTTGATCCTGCTGCTGGGGCACCTGCTCAATTTTGTACTGGCCGTTGTCAGTGGTGTGATTCACGGACTGCGGTTGAATTTGATCGAGTTCTACAACTGGAGCCTTGCGGATGAAGGCTACGCATTTCAACCTTTCACCAAGCGGGAGGTGAACCCTTGGACAACCTGATACTGGCACTGGGATGGGCGGGGCTGTATGGCCCCATGGCATTGGGTGCTATTGGCAGCATCATTGGCTGTGCACTGGCGGGGCAGGCTGCCTGCGGCGCGCTGCTGGAAACGGAAACCGGACATGGGCGATACGTCGGCATTGCCGCCATGCCATCGTCACAGACCATTTATGGCATCGTGGTGATGTTCTCGCTTAACCGTGAGGTGAATATCGACAATGCGCCGGGTCTGTTTGCCGTTGGCATTCTGGCGGGTCTGGCGCTGCTGTTCAGTGCGGTCCGGCAGGGGCAGTGCTGTGCCAGCGCGATCAACGTTTCCAAAATCAAGCCGGAAATATTCGGTATGTCGATTGCGCCAGCCGCCATAGTGGAAGGCTTTGCCGTGTTTGCCTTCATTTTTGCTCTGGTGATCAGCGCCGGCATTCCGGCCTGAGGAGGTAGACCATGACCGAGCAGGTTAAGGGCCATGCAGCGTCCGGTGTTGAAGAACTGATCTCGCGCCTGCGAGAGCAGGGGGTCGAGCAGGGCCAGCAACGTGCAGCCGAGCTGATAGAAGAGGCGGAGCACCGGGCCGACTGGTTGTTGCAGCAGGCGCATCAGGAAGCGGATGAGCTCAAGCGCAAAGCGCATGACGAGGCAGAACGCATGAAACGTGCCGGCGAAGACGCACTGAAAATGGCCGCTCGCGACATGAATCTGCAGGTGCGTGAGATGTTGTCGCGGACCTTTGCCGACCGGGTGAAACTGCTGATCAGCGAGGAGCTGGACAGCCATGCGTTCATGCGTGAACTGATCCGTGAAGTGGTACTGCAGGCCTGTGGTGATGCTGATCTGGCCAGTATGGAAAAAATTGACTTGCTGTTGCCGGCTGATTTCATTGGTCTGGAAGAGCTGCGGCGCCATCCTCAGGCCTACAGAGCCAGCCAGCTAAGCCAGTACGTGCAGGAGCAGCTCAGCGTGTTGCTGCGCGAGGGTATAGTACTGGATACCCATGATGGCAAGGGAATCAGGATTCGGACCAATGGCGAGGCTACCGAGATCGACCTGAGCGACCGTGCGCTGGCAGAATTGCTGCTGCGTCACCTGCAGCCACGCTTCAGAGCGATACTGGAAGGGGTGATCCGCTAGTGTCCTCGTCTTCCTACTACACGCTCATTCCTGCACTGCCGGCCTTGCCGGCACGCATGGATCAGCTCAAGGAGCTGCCGATCTCGATTCTGCAGCTGGAAAAGCGGCTGGGCATGCTCGATGCAGCGGATCAGCGGCAGCTGGCACTGGCGCTGCGTCTGTTTCAGCGTGAGCGTGATGGTGATGAAGAGTTGTCGGACCGGGATGAAGTCCAGCACTGGCAGCAGGAACTGGCACAGATTCAGGACCACACGCTGAAGCAGTTGCTGGAGCAGCACCTGGTCTGGCGTACCCTGATTGCCGCTCAGCGCTATCGGCTGGCGGGGCAGTCGGAGGGTAATGGGTTTCAGGGCTTCGGTGATCTGGTGTGGCTGATACGGCGCCACTGGCAGGAGTCCGACTTTTCCCTTGGCGGGCGTTTTCCATGGTTGGTTGAAGCCCAGAGTATGCTTAAAAAGGGTCAAAGTGCTGAGCTGGAGCAGCAGTTGCTAGTCTGGTTCTGGCAGCAGCTGCGTGAGCTTGAGCAGTGTAACCCCTTCAGTTTTACCGCCGTGGCCGCCTACCGCCTGCGCTGGTCGATTGCCGAATACCGGCTGCGCTGGCAGGGTGAGCAGGCGCAGGAGCAGTTCAGCCGGCTGGTAACCAGCGCGTTGGCAGGATTCAAACAGGACGAGACTCTCCACTCAGTGACAGAGGCAGGATAATGAGTTCAGCGAATACCGTGACCGCACGTGTGACCGGCGTGCATGATGATATTGTCAGTATCCGCATGCTGCGTGATGCAGAGGGTGAGTTTTACCCTCTGACCAAAAACGAAGTGGTACTGATCTGTCCGCAGCGGAGTGAGGCTGGCCGTACGGAAAAGCTGCAGGCCGAAGTGCTTCGGGTGCGCCATGGCGAAGCTGATGTGCAGGTGTTTGAGACCACGCGTGGTGTGGCCATCGGTGATGCGGTTGAGCAAACCGGACAGATGCTCTCCGTAGCGCTGGGGCCGGGCCTGCTGGGGCAGGTTTATGACGGCTTGCAGAATCCGCTGGAACTGATCGCCGGCCAGCACGGCTTTTTTCTGCCGCGTGGCCTGGCCGTTGACGGTATCGATCAGAATCAGAAATGGTCGTTCCAGCCAGTGGTTAAAGTGGGTACCCGCGTCAAGGCCGGTGATCTGTTGGGACGTGTGCCTGAAGGCAAGTTCAGCCACAAGATTATGGTGCCGTTCAATTTGCGCGGCGAAGCAGAGGTCAGCTGGGTGCAGGAGGGCAGCTTCAGTGTTGCGACCCCGGTGGTTCGGCTGCGGCTGGCTAATAGTCAGGAGCGTGAAGTCAGCATGCAACAGCGCTGGCCGGTGCGTGTACCGGTTAACCGTGATCTGTTGCGCGAAGGCTACAACCAGCGGCTGTTTCCACAACAGCCCATGCTGACCAGCATTCGCCTGATCGACACCTTTTTTCCGGTGGCACTGGGTGGTACTGCCTGCATCCCCGGCCCCTTCGGTGCCGGCAAGACGGTATTGCAGGGACTGATTTCGCGCTACTCCAACGTCGATATCGTGGTGATCGTGGCCTGCGGCGAGCGCGCCGGTGAGGTGGTGGAAACCATTACCGAATTTCCCAACCTGCCCGACCCGCGTGGCGGTACGCTGATGGACCGTACCGTTATTATCTGCAACACCTCGTCCATGCCGGTGGCTGCCCGCGAAGCATCCATCTATACCGGTATTACCATCAGCGAATACTACCGTCAGATGGGCTATAACGTACTGGTCATTGCGGACTCAACCTCGCGCTGGGCACAGGCTATGCGTGAAACATCAGGCCGTCTTGAAGAGATTCCCGGTGAAGAGGCTTTTCCTGCCTATCTTGACTCGGCCGTGAGAGCGCTTTACGAAAGGGCGGGTATGGTGCAGACCAACGACGGCAGTACCGGTAGCCTGACCCTGATAGGCACCGTATCGCCCGCTGGCGGTAACTTTGAAGAGCCGGTGACCCAGTCCACCCTGCGTACGGTGAAAACCTTTCTCGGCCTCAGTGCCGAGCGCGCTTACAAGCGCGCCTACCCAGCGGTGGATCCGCTGATCTCCTGGTCACGCTATCTGGATCAGTTGGAAGACTGGTTTACGCGCGAGCTATCCGACGGCTGGGTCGGGCAGGTCAAGCGCATGATTGAGCTGATCCGTGACGGCGAACAGGTTCAACAGATGATGCAGGTAACCGGTGAGGAAGGGGTAACCCTGGACGATTATCTGACTTTCCAGAAGGCTCAGTGTCTGGACCAGGTGTATCTGCAACAGGATGCCTTCGACGACGTCGATGCTTCCACCTCGCTCAGTCGTCAGCAGGAGTTGTTCGGATTACTGGTGCGCTGTCTGGACCACCCGCTGAAGCTGGAGGAAAAGGAGCAGGTGCGTGAGCACTTTGTCCGCCTCAGTGGTCTGTTCCGCAACCTGAACTACAGCCGCCAGGACAGCCCCGACTACACTCGATTCCTGCAGGAGATCGAGATGGTCGGCCTTTCGGCGGCAGGCTAATCAGGGTTTGAGCAGCAGGCTGTCGGTACCGGGCTCCATCTCAATATGGCGCAACGGGAAATGGTTCTCGCGCCGGTCCGCAAAGTAAAAGCGCAGGGCGTTCCGAATGGTGGTAAAAGCCAGCTGGTCCCAGGGGATTTCATCTTCACTGAACAGGCGGCTTTCCAGCGTCTCGTTACTGATGCCGAATTCGGGGCGCTCCAGTTCTGCCAGATAAATCAGCTGCACCTGATTGACATGGATAATGGATGTCAGCGTGTAAAGCTGCTTAAGCTGCACCCTGGCCTGGGCCTCTTCCAGCGTTTCCCGCAGGGCAGCCTGCTCGGTGGACTCGCCGTTTTCCATAAACCCGGCCGGCAGCGTCCAGTAGCCATAGCGTGGCTCGATGGCGCGGCGACACAGCAGCACCTGGTCGCCGTACACCGGCAGGCAGCCGGCGATGATGCGCGGGTTCTGGTAATGAATACGACCGCAGCTTTCGCATACGTGTCTTGGTCGGTTGTCGCCTTCGGGTACTCTCAAGCTAACGCGTTCGCCGCAGTGGCTGCAGAAGTTCATTGGCGGTGCCTGTTCCGGTTCAGAGTTGGCAGGGTAACGTCCCGCAATGGCGGGGTGCAAGCAGGGTCGCTGATGCCTGTCGTGCAGGGTATTATAGTGATCCCGTCCACAAATGGATCGTTTCATGTCTGACCCGCTTCACCAACTGCGTCATCGCTTGCAACGACATCGCCCCTGGCGGCTGCGTACGGCTGGGCGTGAAGCCGGAGTGCTGCTGGCGCTCACGGATAGCGCCGACCCGGAAGTGATTGTAACCCTGCGTTCGCCCTACCTTTCTACTCACAGTGGAGAGATGGCGTTTCCTGGTGGCAAGCGAGATCCTGAAGACCCTGATTTGCTGGCAACCGCGCTGCGCGAGGCTGAAGAAGAAATTGCCCTGCCGCCGGGACAGGTTGAAGTGATCGGCTCACTGGGGCAAGTTGTCTCGAAACATCTGTTGCAGGTGACCCCCTGGGTGGGAGTGATTCCATCGCGCCTGCCGCTGGAACCCAATCCCGGCGAGATTGACAGCATCCATCGGGTACCACTCAGCTATCTGCTTGACCCGGCCAACCGACGCCTTGATCAGATCGACTTTGCCGGCAAAGTGCGCTACGTACCCGCCTGGCACTGGCAGGGTGAGGTGATATGGGGGCTGACAGCCTATATTCTGGCGGAGCTGCTTAATGTGGGCTTTGATGCCGACATTCCGATGCGGCCCCGCCCCGAACACCGCGAGACCGAGCATGAATAAATATGCCGATGAAAAACCGGTGCCGAGCCCCTGTGTCAGTGTGTGCGCACTGGGTGAGGGTGATATTTGCATTGCCTGCCACCGCAGCGGCGAGGAGATCAGCCGCTGGGGGAGCATGAATAATGACGAGAAGCGGGCGGTCTGGGCGCTGATTCGGCAGCGGGAACAGGGCGAGATGCTGTGATCTCGCCAGAGTTTAGAAGCTTTCCAGGGCCTTGGCTGTCTTGGTAATGCGCACGGTTTTGACCAAGTTGTCACAGATCTGCAGGGTTTCCATTCGATAGCCAGATACCTCCAGGCAGACGTTGGCGTCCGGAATCGACTCCAGAATTTCCGTGATCAAGCCATTCAGTGTCTTGGGGCCGTCAGTCGGCAGGCTCCAGTGTAGAGCCTTGTTGACTTCACGGATGTAGGCGCTGCCATCGATAAAAAAGCTGCCGTCTTCCTGTGGGTGTATCTCCTGGTTCAGGTCATCATGGTCATTGGACATCTCTCCCACGATCTCTTCCAGAATATCTTCCAGTGTCACGATCCCTTCAACATCCCCGTATTCGTCCACCACGACACCGATGCGGCGGCTGTGGCGCTGGAAGTTGAGCAGCTGAGTCTGGAGGGGTGTGCTTTCTGGAACAAAGTAGGCTTCATGCACAACCTGCATGATGGCCGGCTTGGTCAGATTGCCCTGCTGAATAAGCTGGGCGAGATTGCGCATGTGCAGGATGCCGACAATGTTGTTGATGTCGCCGCGATAAACCGGAAGACGCGTGTGCCCGGTTTTGGACAACAGCTCCAGAATCTGATCCATCTCCAGATCCAGGTCGATTCCTTCCACTTCGTTACGCGGAATCATGATGTCGTTGACCGTGACCTCATTCAGTTCCAGTACTCCGAGAAGCATCGACTGGTTGCGATGGGGCAGCAGTGAGCCCGCCTCATGTACGATGGTCCGCAGCTCCTCGGTACTCAGGTGTTCGTTGCCGGCATCATTGACGTTGACGCCAAATAGACGCAGGAAACCATTGGTAATCCCGTTAATGACCCAAACCAGCGGGTAAGCCAGCTTCAGCAGCGGCTTCAGAATATAGGAGGCGGGAAAAGCGATTCTTTCCGGGTGCAGAGCGGCCATGGTTTTGGGTGATACTTCAGCGAAAATGAGTATCACCAGCGTCAGTCCAGCGGTGGCGATGGCAATGCCGGCGTCCCCCCAGAGGCGGACGGCAATCACGGTGGCAATGGCGGAAGCGAGAATGTTGACGAAGTTGTTGCCGATCAGAATCAGGCCAATCAGCCGGTCCGGTCGTTCCAGCAGACTATTGGCCCTGCGTGCTCCGCGATGACCGCTCTTGACCAAATGGCGCAGTCGGTAGCGGTTGAGGGACATCATCCCGGTCTCGGAGCTGGAGAAAAATGCTGAACAGAAGATCAGCAGAACCAGGATGGCGGTAAGTGTGCTTATCGACGCGTCGTCCAAGGGACAGGAACCTTTGTTTGCGGATTTGGGCGTTCATTTTCTGGTCAGCCACAGGGGCTGTCAAGCGAGCGGGCTACATCTTGAGTAGCATCTCCAATACCAGTTTGGAGCCAAAAAAGCCCAACATCAGCAATACGAAGCCACCCAACGTCCAGCGTACAGCAGTTTGGCTGCGCCAGCCCAGGAAGTGTCGCCCCGCCAGCAGAAGGGCATATACACTCCAGGCGATCAGCGAAAACAGAGTCTTGTGGACCAAGTGCTGGGCAAACAGGTTGTCAACAAACAGGAAGCCGCTGATCAGGGCGGCGGTCAGCAGCAGGAAACCGGCCCAGAGGCTCTCAAACAGTAAGCGCTCCATGATTTGCAGCGGTGGCAGCGAAGCAACCAATCCGCGGGTATGGTGTTGCTTCAGGGCGCGTTCCTGACGCGACAGCATCAGGGCCTGTACGGTAGCGATGGTGAAAAGGCTATAGGCCAGCAGTGACAGCAGGATGTGCGCCAGCAAACCGCCGGCGTAAGGTTTGTGTATGTTGGCTTCGGGTGTGACTGCTGTCAGCAGTGCCGTGATGGCGGCCAGAGGAAACACACCTACGAACAGGTTATCGAGCCGGTGTCTGAGGCTGCTGATAAGTACCAGTCCTGCCACGACCCAGGCGATGAGAGAGCCGACCGGGAAGAAACTGAGGTCGATGCCATTCGGGTGGTGCAACTCCAGATACACGGCATAGCCTTGCAGCAGAAAACCGGCAAGGCCCAGGATGCGAATGGGGGTGCGGAGCTGTTCATGGGCCGTGGACGACAGCCGACGACACTGCAGTACCGTGGCAATCGCATAGCAGAGTACAGCAACGAGTGTCGTGGTGATCAGCATCCATATCCTCCCTAAAGACCGCCAAGTGTGGCACAAATGCGCAGAGGAGGAAATATAAGGTGCCGCCTGGGCGGGGGGTCCTGTATAATATGTCGCCAAAGCGTTTTAAAAAGGTGGCTGCCGGGAGTGCGGTCGCCGGCAGATAGAGGTATGCGATGTTTGATAATCTGACAGAACGGCTTACACAGACACTGCGCAGTGTAACCGGTCAGGCAAAGCTGACTGAAGACAACATCAAGGGCACGTTGCGTGAAGTGCGCATGGCATTGCTCGAGGCGGATGTCGCCCTGCCTGTGGTGAAAGATTTCATCAACAGCGTGAAGGAACGCGCTGTAGGTCAGGAAGTCAGCAAGAGCCTGAGTCCTGGGCAGGTCTTCGTCAAGATCGTTAATGAGGAACTGATCCGCGTCATGGGTGAAGCCAACGCGGAACTGGATCTTGCGGCAACGCCTCCAGCCGTGCTGATGATGGCGGGTCTGCAAGGTGCGGGCAAAACCACCTCGGTGGCCAAGTTGGCGCGCTTTCTCAAGGAACGCAAGAAAAAGAAAGTGCTGGTGGTGTCTGCAGACGTATACCGTCCGGCTGCGATTCGTCAGCTGGAAACACTGGCCGGTGAAGTGGGTGTCGAGTTCTTCCCCTCCAGTGCTGACCAGGATCCAATCTTTATTGCTGAACAGGCGATTCAGCACGCTCGCGTCAAGGCGTTCGATGTTCTGATTCTCGATACTGCGGGTCGTCTCCATGTCGATGAAGACATGATGCAGGAGATCAAGCGTCTGCATGCCGCCGTTAACCCGGTCGAAACTCTGTTTGTCGTGGACTCGATGACAGGTCAGGACGCGGCCAATACAGCGCGTTCTTTCAATGAAGTGTTGCCGCTGACCGGTGTGATTCTCACCAAAACCGATGGTGATGCCCGTGGTGGTGCCGCTCTGTCTGTGCGTCATGTCACCGGCAAGCCGATCAAGTTCCTGGGGATTGGCGAAAAGACCGATGCGCTTGAGCCGTTTCACCCGGATCGTGTTGCCTCACGCATTCTCGGCATGGGTGACGTACTGTCGCTGATCGAGGAAGCCGAGCACAAGATCGACAAGGAAAAGGCCGAAAAATTTGCCAAGAAGATCACCAAGGGCAAGGGCTTTGATCTTGAGGACTTCAAGGAGCAGATCCAGCAGATGCAGAGCATGGGCGGCATGATGTCGATGCTGGAAAAGCTGCCGGGCATGGGGCAGATGGCACAGGCTGCGCAGGCTGCACAGGCCGAAAAGGGTGTGTTGCAGATGGTTTCTATCATTAACTCCATGACACCGCATGAGCGTCGTCATCCTGATATTGTGTCGGGGTCACGCAAGCGTCGTATCGCCCAGGGTTCAGGCACACAGGTTCAGGATGTGAACCGTCTGCTTAAACAGCACAAGCAGATGGCGAAAATGATGAAAAAATTCGGTTCCAAGTCTGGGATGGCCAAGCTGGCACGTGGCATGAAAGGCATGATGCCCCCAGGCATGGGCGGAGGCGGCGGCTTTCCGCGCTTCTGAGCTGATTAAAAACTGATCTTTTTGCTTTCAACGGGCGGTGGTTTCACGTAAAATCACCGCCCTGTTTAGTTTGGCCTTCGTTTATCTGGGCAGTTTGGCCGGGGAAGCGAAGAAACAAGAATGATGGGCGATCCTAAAACCCATCCAGCGAAATAAAGGGGTCCAGCGCATGGTCACTATTCGTTTGTCTCGTGGTGGCGCTAAAAAGCGTCCGTTTTATCACATCACTGTAGCCGATTCGCGCAATGCGCGTGATGGCCGCTTTATCGAGCGGGTCGGTTTCTTCAACCCGGTTGCACGTGGTCAGGAAGAGCGTCTGCGCGTTAACCTGGAACGTGTTGAGTACTGGGTTGGCAAGGGTGCTCAGGCTTCTGAGCGTGTTGCTCAGCTGCTCAAAGAAGCACGCAAGGCAGCAGAGTAAGGTCGGATTCGGGCCGTGTCAGTAAATAGTGAAAAACAGGAAGGCCTGGTTGTACTGGGACGCTTCACTGCACCTTATGGGATCAAGGGCTGGATCAAGATTCATTCCTATACCGAGCCCATGGAAAACATACTGAACTACAACTCATGGCTGGTTGAGTCAGGCGGGCAGAAAGTGCCTGTCAGGCTGGAAGCTGGCAAACGCCATGGGAAAGGCCTGATCGCCAAATTGGCCGGTGTGAATACTCCGGAAGAGGCAAAGCTCTGGCATGGGCGCGAGATTATGGTGCCCCAGACTGAGTTGCCTGATCTGGAGGCCGGTGAGTATTACTGGAGCCAGCTGGAAAACCTGTTGGTTTACACCGAATCCGGCGTATTGCTGGGACGGGTGAGTCACCTGATGGAAACCGGTGCGAATGACGTGCTGGTGGTGAAGGGTACGGCCGAGAGTATTGATCGCGAACAGCGCTTGATTCCCTGGCTGCCTGATCAGGTGGTGAAAGAGGTTGATCTTGATTCAGGATTGATGCGGGTCGATTGGGATCCGGATTTCTGAGTGATGTGGTTCGGGATCGTCAGCCTGTTCCCGGAGATGTTCGAGGCGGTTACCCGCTATGGCATCACCGGACGGGCGGTTCGTAACGGCCTGCTGCAGGTGGAGTGCTGGAATCCCCGCGACTTCACCCATGATCGGCATCGCACAGTGGATGATCGCCCGTATGGCGGTGGCCCTGGCATGCTGATGAAAGTGCAGCCGTTGCGTGATGCGATTCTGGCTGCAAAAGAAACCGCCGGTGAGGGCGCTCGGGTGATCTATCTGTCACCCCAGGGGCGCCGCCTTGATCAGGCGGGTGTGTGTGAGCTGGCAGCAGCGGAAAAGTTGATTCTGGTGGCCGGACGCTATGAAGGCATTGATGAGCGTCTGTTGCAGAGCGAAATTGACGAAGAGTGGTCACTGGGCGACTTTGTCCTCAGTGGTGGCGAGCTGCCGGCCATGGTGATGGTGGATGCAGTGGCAAGAATGATACCGGGTGTACTCGGTCATCAGGACTCTGCAACCGAGGATTCCTTCTTTGAGGGTCTGCTTGACTGTCCCCACTACACCCGGCCCGAAGAACTGGCGGGGCAGCAGGTGCCCGCAGTGTTGCTCAGCGGCAACCATGCCGAGATTCGGCGCTGGCGACTGAAGCAGCAGCTGGGAAGGACCTGGGAACGGCGTCCGGACCTGCTGCAAAAGATTGATCTGAACCCCGAGCAGCAGACGTTGTTAAGCGAATATGTCCGCGAGGCCCAGGAGGCCAGCGGTAGAAATACTTAGGAGCGAGCGATGAGCAACAAGAGCCTGATTATTCAGCAGATTGAAGCTGAACAGATGAGCAAAGAGATCCCGGCATTTGCACCGGGTGATACCGTAGTGGTACAGGTACGCGTAGTAGAAGGCACTCGTAGCCGTCTGCAGGCGTTTGAAGGTGTAGTGCTGGGCAAGCGTAACCGCGGCCTGAACTCCGCTTTCACCGTGCGCAAGATCTCCCACGGTGTGGGCGTTGAGCGTACTTTCCAGACCTTCAGCCCGACTGTTGAACAGATCGAAGTGAAGCGTCGCGGTGACGTACGTCAGGCCAAGCTGTACTACTTGCGTGAGCGTAGCGGCAAGTCTGCACGCATCAAGGAAAAGCTGGGCTGAGGTACGCCTCACCCAACGATCCAGAAAAAGGCAGCCATTGTGGCTGCCTTTTTTGTTGATCTGGATGCTCGCCATTTGTATGGTCAGGTCCTAGAATTCTTCTCTGAACGGAAACTGAATGGGTGCAGGAGTGTCGCCATGCGCAAGCTGGGAACGGGAGTGGTGGTTCTGATACTGATCGCGGCGGCCTCGTATGGCTTCTATTGGTATCAGGTCAAAAGCAAAGCCGATGAATTGTCGCAGCAGATGGCACCTTTTGCTGAAGTTAGCTATGGGTCCGTCTATGCTCACCCGGATGGCACTGTTGGCGTCAATAATCTGGTGATATCGCCCCGTCAGATGCATGCACCTGTCAGTATCGATGCAGTGCGTATCCGTGCAGGTAACCCTCTTTTTTTCCTCTTTGGTGGTGATGCTCCGCCCGAACAGCTTAACGTCAGTTTGAAGCGGATGAGACAGGGGCTAGACTCGGAGCTGTTCCGTATGGCTCAGCAGCAGTCCGACCTGATGCTTGAGTCCAATCCGCTCTATGTCAGCCCTAATGCATTGGGGTGTGGCAATGTACGTCAGTTTGATATCAATACCATGAAACGGATGGGATTCAGCGAAATGCTGATGGATATCAACCTGGATTATCGAGGCGACAACCAGGCGCGCAAGGTGCATCTTGACCTGTTCGTGGATATACAAGACCTGGCTGAAACGCGCATGGAAATGGCTATTAGTGCTGATCCAAGCCAGTTGCAGAATCCGATGATGGCCAGCGGCAATGCGCGCCTTGAAACACTCTCGTTCAGCTATGCGGATCAAGGCTATAATCAGCGGCGTGATCGTTTTTGCGCTGCTGAGTCGGGTATAAAACCTGACGAATATCGGCAGCAGCACCGGCAGCTTTTCGTTCAATGGCTGAATGCCAGTGGGGTTGAACTGCCCGACAGCCTGTTGACGGCCTATTTTGACCTGCAGCAGCCAGACGCTGACATGGCTTTAAGTCTGCGTCCGGTGGGGGGTGTTGGTGCTGCCGAACTGATGATGCAGGATCCGATGACGGTGTTGCAGTCACTCAATCTGCAGTTCAGCATCAATGGTAAGCCGCTGGCGCTTGACGGCATCAACTGGCCTGAATTAATGACGGGGCTGGCTATGGCCGGTAACCCCGGTCGCATGGAGTCTGGTGCTGAGCCTGAAGAAGACGCAGCCGTCGCGGAGGCTGAAGCGGAATTATCGGGCGGCGTAGAGGCCCTGCAGGCAGCAGAGTCTGATTCAGCTCCAGGACAACGGGTGCGGAAACGGCCGGTGATAAAACGATATCAGCCAACGCCATTGGCAGAACTGCCAGCCTATCTGGGCTCTCCTGTACGCATTTTTACCTACTTCGGCAACGATGTGGAAGGTCAGCTGGTACATGCTGACGGGCAGGGTGTCAGAGTCATACAGAGATTGAAGCAGGGTGTCGCCGAGTACCCTCTGGACAACGACCGCATTCAGCAGGCTGAGGTCTGGCGTTGAGTGCAGATCGTCGTTGTACCGCAGTAACCGTTGCCGCAGAGGATGAACAACAGATTGATCTGTGGCTCGACAGTCTGTGGCTGGAAAAGGGGTTGAGTGATAACTCGATCGCCTCATATCGGCGCGATCTGCGCCAGTATGCGCACTGGTTGAGCAGCCGTGGTGAGCACCTGCTGCAGGCGGGTCGAAACAGTTTGCAGCAGTATCTGAACTGGCGCCTGCAACAGCAGCTGCGCAGCAGTTCAACCTCTCGCCTGCTTTCCTGTTTACGTGGGTTCTACCGTTACCAGTTGCGCGAGGCGCGCATTGTCGAGGATCCGACACTGAATCTGGACAATCCGCGTATGGGGCGGCCATTGCCCAAAACCCTGACCGAACAGGATGTGGAATCTCTACTGGCTGCTCCGGATGTGAGTGAGCCGCTGGGTCTCAGGGATCGAACCATGCTGGAACTGCTGTATGCGACCGGCCTGCGTGTGACCGAGTTGATATCACTGCAGCTGGAGCAGATCAACAGTCGGCTTGGTGTTATTCGAGTGGTTGGTAAGGGTGACAAGGAGCGGCTGGTACCGGTCGGTGATGAAGCGCTTCACTGGGTGGGGCGTTATCTGGACCAGGCTCGGCCGCTGTTGACCGACAACCCGCGGGAAGAAACCCTGTTTGTCAGTCGTCGCGGTCAGGCCATGACCCGACAAACCTTCTGGTACCGGGTGCGCCGCTATGCCATCGAAAGCGGGATCGACAAACCGCTTTCACCACATGTGCTGCGCCATGCCTTTGCCACCCACCTGCTCAATCATGGCGCAGATTTGCGCGTTGTACAGATGCTGCTGGGCCATAGTGATCTGTCCACAACCCAAATCTATACCCATGTGGCCAGCCATCGCCTGCAGAAGCTGCACCAGGCACATCATCCACGTGGATAGGAACCAATTAACGAATTCGTGTTCTACCTGAAACGGTTCACCTGAAAATAGAGGTTTACATGCGATCAACAACACTGACTTCCGCCCTGATGCTGGTACTCACGGGCTCGGTCTGGGCAGCTGATGAAGCTGCCGAAAAAATCCGTCAGCAGCTCAACAGTGTGGACAGTCGGCTTAAGGTGCAAAGCGTGGAGCCAGCACCCATGGCCGGGCTGTATGAGGTGGTGCTGAGCAGCGGTGAAACCCTGTACGCCGACAGCGAGGGCACGCACCTTTTGGCAGGGCAACTGTATCGTGTGGATACAGAGCAGGGGCTGGTCAATCTGACTGAACAGAAACGCAACGAAGCCCGTCAACTTGCAATGCAGGGCGTTGAAGAGGCCGATATGGTGGTCTACAGGCCGACAGGTGAGATCAAGGCGACTGTCAACGTATTCACGGATGTAGATTGCCCCTACTGCCGCAAGCTCCATGACGAGGTGCCGGCACTGAATCGCATGGGGGTGCAGGTGAACTATCTTGCCTTCCCGCGTGGCGGCCCCCAGTCCAAGACTTTCTCCCGAATGGAATCGATATGGTGTGGCAACGAACAGGAGCGTCGTGAGCGCATGGATGAAGTCAAGGCCGGTGATTCAATCAGCCAGCAGGAGTGCGACAACCCGGTGCAGGCACAGTATGAACTGGGCCAGAAAGTTGGTGTCACGGGCACTCCTGCTCTGGTACTGGAAAATGGCACACTGCTGCCCGGCTATGTACCTGCCGCACGTCTGCAGCAGATGCTGGAACTGAACTGATTGGGTCAAACCGGGCATACCGAGGCGGGCGTGCATAGTGCATGGCCCGCCTTTTCGCTATAATGGAGCCCATTTTTTAACCGCCAGCTGGCGGCTGTCTGATCTGACCGAACAATCTGTGAGGTGTTGGCTTGAAACCTGTAAAAGTAGGGATCTGTGGTCTGGGTACCGTTGGTGGCGGTACATTCAATGTATTGATTCGAAATGCTGAGGAAATTTCCCGGCGTGCCGGTCGGAAAATCATCATTGAGCAGATCGGTACACGCAGCGAGAATCCAGCCTGTGACACCTCTGGCATGCAGCTGACTACTGATGTGTTTGAAGTGGCCACCAACCCCGAGATCGACATCGTGGTTGAATTGATCGGTGGCTATGAAACGGCACGCGAGCTGGTGATGACCGCCATCGAGAACGGCAAACATGTCGTGACAGCCAACAAGGCACTGATTGCGGTGCACGGTAACGAGATATTTGAAGCCGCGCAGGAACAGAACGTGATGGTGGCGTTCGAAGCATCCGTTGCCGGCGGTATTCCGATCATCAAGGCGATTCGTGAAGGGCTGGCCGCTAACCAGATCAACTGGCTGGCGGGCATCATTAACGGCACCGGCAACTACATCATGACTGAGATGCGTGAAAAGGGTCGGGCCTTTGCTGACGTGCTGCAGGAGGCACAGGCGCTGGGTTATGCTGAAGCCGATCCTACCTTCGATGTCGAAGGGATCGATGCAGCGCACAAGCTCACGATTCTGTCATCACTGGCGTTTGGTGTGCCGTTGCAGTTCAACAAGGCCTTTACCGAAGGCATCAGCAAAATCACCCCTCAGGATGTGCAATACGCCGAAGAGCTTGGCTATCGTGTCAAGCATTTGGGTATTACCCGTCGCACCGACAAGGGCATAGAACTGCGTGTCCACCCGACGCTGATTCCGCGTGATGTGCTGCTGGCCAATGTGAATGGTGTCATGAACGCGATTCTGGTGGACGGCGATGCAGTTGGCCAGACCCTTTACTATGGTCCGGGTGCTGGCGCGGAAGCGACCGCATCTGCGGTTGTAGCCGATATCGTCGATGTTGTGCGTACCCTGACCGCTGACCGTGACAACCGCGTGCCACACCTGGCGTTCCAGCCTTCCGAGCTATCCGATGCGCCCATTCTTCCGGTGGAGGAAACCACCAGCGCCTACTACCTGCGTCTGCAGGCCGTGGAGCGCCCCGGCGTGTTGGCCCATGTAACCCGTATTCTGGGTGAGAAGGGGATCAATATTGAAGCGATCATCCAGAAACAGACCACCGAAGCTCAAGTGCCGGTGATCATGCTGACCCAGCGGGTGGAAGAACGGATGATGAATGAGGCGATTCGCGAGATCGAAGCGTTGCCGGATATCCTCGGCGAGATCATCCGCATCCGTGTTGAGCTGCTGGCTGATTGAGGAACGAGCAATGAATTACATTTCTACCCGTGGCCAGGCGCCTAAACTGAAGTTTGCGGATGTGCTGCTGGCAGGTCTTGCCAGTGACGGCGGCCTGTATGTGCCGGAAACCCTGCCGACTTTCAGCCGGGACGAGATCGCCTCCTGGGCCGGTCTGTCCTATGCCGAACTGGCCTTCAAGGTGATCAAGCCGTTTGTGGATGACTGCATCACGGATGCCGATCTGAAGCGGATGATCGATGACACCTATGCCGGTTTCAATCACAGCGCAGTGGCACCTCTGAAAGAGCTGGGCACCAATGAGTGGGTATTGGAGCTGTTCCATGGCCCGACGCTTGCGTTCAAGGATTTCGCCCTGCAGCTGCTGGGTCGCCTGATGGACCATGTGCTGGCCGAGCGCGGCGAGCGTCTTGTCATCATGGGTGCTACCTCCGGTGATACCGGTTCTGCTGCCATCGAAGGCTGCCGTCACTCCAGGCACCTGGATATCTTTATCCTGCATCCGTACAACCGTGTGTCCGAAGTACAGCGCCGTCAAATGACCACCATCAAGGCCGACAACGTGTTCAACATCGCGCTGGAAGGCAACTTTGATGACTGTCAGGAGATGGTGAAGGATAGCTTTGCCGATCAGGGCTTCCTCAATGGCCTCAAGTTGGGTGCTGTTAACTCGATCAACTGGGCCCGCATCATGGCCCAGATCGTCTACTATTTCTCGGCTTCACTGGCTGTTGGCGGCCCTCACCGTCCGGTCTCCTTCTCGGTGCCCACCGGCAACTTCGGTGATATCTTTGCCGGTTATCTGGCCAAGCAGATGGGATTGCCAATCGAGCAGCTGGTGGTCGCCACCAACCGCAACGACATCCTGCACCGCGTGATCAGCGGTAATGACATGTCCAAAGGCGAACTGGTGCACACCCTGTCACCCTCCATGGATATTATGGTCAGCTCCAACTTCGAGCGCCTGCTGTTTGATGTCTATGGCCGTGACGGTGCCGAAATTGCCGATCTGATGGCACGTTTCAAGAAGGAATCCGTGCAGCTGGATCCGGCGCGTTGGGAGAAGGTGCGTGCACTGTTCGACAGCCACGCCATTGATGACGCCACTACCTGTGACGTGATCCGCGATGTGCATGCCGAAACTGGCTACCTGCTCGATCCGCATACCGCGATTGGCGTCAAGGCTGCTCGCGAATGCTGGCGTGACAAGTCGGTGCCGATGATCACCTTGGCGACTGCACATCCGGTTAAGTTCCCGGAACCGGTCGTCAAAGCGGGTCTGGAATCGCCTCAGCTGCCGGCCCATATGGCCGATCTGTTCGAGCGTGACGAGCGCTTTGAAGTGCTGGCTAACGATCTGTCCGTGGTTCAGCAGTATATTACTGATAACGCCCACCGCGGCTGAGCCTGCCATACCTGGTCCGCTCGGGCCAGGCACGGGGCCCGCTGCATTGACGGCGGGCCTTTTTGTTTGTGCACTTCCCGCATGTCACAGAGGTTGATATGGCACTATGACTGAACCGGTGATTCAACAGCGTCCCCTGCAGGTTGACCCTAGCCACCCGGGCCTGAAGGCTCTGCATCCGGTGCTGGCGCGCGTGTATGCCGCGCGTGGCATTGAGGATCCTGAACAGCTGGGCCGTCGCTTGCAGGAACTGCTGCCGGACAACCGCATGAAAGGCATGGCCGCAGCAGTGGAACGATTGGTGCAGGCGCTGGAGCAGCGCCAGTCAATCGTGATTGTGGGTGACTTCGACTGCGACGGGGCTACCAGTACTGCGGTGGCAATGCTGGGGTTACGCATGCTGGGCGCTGCTGAAGTCGATTATCTGGTGCCCAACAGGTTTGAATATGGCTACGGCCTGAGCCCCGAAATTGTCGATGTGGCGGCAGTGCACAAGCCAGACCTGCTGATTACGGTGGATAACGGCATTTCGAGCATTGAGGGTGTGGCTCGGGCCAACGCCCTTGGCATCGATGTGATCGTAACCGACCACCATCTGGCGGGTAATGAGCTGCCTGCGGCCTGTGCCATCGTCAATCCCAATCAGCCTGGCTGTGAATTCATTGCCAAGTCCACCTGTGGAGTGGGGGTGATTTTCTATGTGCTGATCGCGCTGCGTCGTGCCCTGCATGAACGCGGATGGTTCAAGGCACAGGCGCCCAATTTGGCCAGCCTGCTGGATCTGGTGGCACTGGGCACCGTAGCGGATGTGGTACCGCTGGAGCGCAACAACCGGGCGCTGGTCTGGCAGGGGTTGCAGCGTATCCGTGCCGGACAGGCACGCCCCGGGCTTTTGGCGCTGATCGAAGTGTCCGGGCGCAACCGTGAACGACTGGTGGCCGGTGATCTGGGCTTTGCCATCGCCCCGCGACTGAACGCGGCGGGGCGGCTGGAAGACATGTCGATCGGTATCGAGTGTCTGCTGGAGGATGATTACGAGCGGGCACTGGAAATGGCCCGGTCGCTGGATGATCTCAACCGTGAGCGGCGTGGCATCGAACAGGAGATGCAGCAGCAGGCACTGGAGTTGCTGGGTCGGCTGAGCCTGAATGATCAGGCGCTGCCCTTTGGTCTGTGCCTGTATGATCAGAGCTGGCATCAGGGCGTAATCGGCATTCTGGCCTCCCGCATCAAGGAACGGGTTCATCGCCCGGTGATCGCCTTTGCCCCCGGTGATGCCGGCGAGGTCAAGGGCTCGGCCCGTTCCATCAACGGCTTCCACATCCGTGACGGGCTCGATGCCGTGGCAGCCAAGCATCCGGGGCTATTGAAGAAATTCGGTGGCCACGCCATGGCCGCAGGGCTCACCATAGCGGAAGATCAGCTGGATGCCTTCCGCGACGCCTTTGATGCCGAGGTCAGGCGTCAGCTGGACGCCGAGGATCTGACCCAGCGCATTCTGACCGATGGCGAGTTGCCGGAAAGCGCCTTCAGCATGGAGCTGGCCGAGGCTCTGCGCAACGCCGGCCCCTGGGGGCACCATTTCCCCGAGCCGCTGTTTGAGGGCCGCTTCCATCTGCTGCAGCAGCGTATCGTCGGTCAGCGTCACCTCAAACTGGTGGTGATGCCCGAAGGTGGTGCTCAGGCACTGGATGCGATCGCCTTCAATGTAGACACCCTGCGCTGGCCCAATGAGTCGGTACAGAAACTGCGTCTGGTATATCGGCTGGACGTGAACGAGTTTCGTGGTCAGCGTACCCTGCAGCTGATGGTGGATCAGCTGCAGCCCTGTTAATGCCATTTACACACTGGAGATACTCCCATGCACGAACTGACTCTGGAAGAACTGACTGCCCTGCTGAATGTATTCAACCGCGCCGGTGCCAGTCAGGATGCCGTCGAAGCCGATCTGCTCAGCCGCATCAAGACGCAGCATGCCGAAAAGGAAGAACTGGCGTCGATGGACTTTGACGACTGCCTTGGCGGCGCCTGCAAACTGTAAGGGGACAGCATGTACTACATCGGAGCCCATGTCAGCGCAGCCGGCGGGGTGGAAAATGCGCCGCTGAATGCGGCCAAAATCGGTGCCAACGCCTTTGCCTTGTTCACCAAGAACCAGCGCCGCTGGGATGCAAAACCGCTGACAAGCAAAAGCATCAAGGTGTTCAAAGCCAACTGTGAGCGGCTGGGGTTCAGTGCCGACCAGATCCTGCCCCACGACAGCTATCTGATCAATCTCGGCCACCCGGAAGCCGAGCCTCTGGAAAAATCCCGTGCAGCCTTTCTGGACGAAATGCAGCGCTGTGAGCAGCTGGGGCTGAGACTGCTGAACTTCCATCCCGGCAGTCATCTCAGAAAAGTCGATGAGACAACTTGTCTGGCGACCATTGCTGAGTCGATCAACCTGGCGCTGGCCAAGACCGAGAATGTTGTAGCGGTTATCGAGAACACCGCCGGGCAGGGCTCCAACCTGGGCTTTCGCTTCGAGCAGCTGGCGGCGATCATTGACCAGGTTGAGGACAAGTCCCGTGTGGGTGTTTGCCTCGATACCTGTCACACCTTCGCTGCCGGGTATGACCTGAGAACCCCAGAAGCCTGCGAGCAGACCTTTGCCGAGTTCGAACGTATCGTCGGTTTTGAATACCTGCGCGGCATGCACTTGAACGATTCCAAGGGGACGCTGGAGAGCCGCATCGACCGCCACCACAGTCTGGGGCAGGGGGAGATCGGCTGGGCGCCGTTTGAATACATCATGCGTGACAGTCGTTTCGAGGGTATACCGCTGGTACTGGAAACCATCGAGCCGGAAATCTGGGAGGATGAAATTCAGCAGCTGAGAGCACTGGCTGCTGCCCAGTCCTGAGTCTGAAGCAGCGATCCAGACTGTCATTCAAGTGTCATCAAGATGCAATAGGCTTGCCCGGCTATCATTACGATCGACCGGGGAGCCCAATGTCCACACCGCCACCCTTACCATCCGCCACGCTGATGGCGGCAGAACGGGCCGAGCTTGAGCAAATTCTGCGTCTGGAATTGCTGGAGCCCGTATTCCAGCCGATCATGGACCTGCGCAGCGGGACGGCGATTGGTCATGAAGCACTTATTCGTGGCCCCCGCGGCAGCACACTGTATGCACCTTCGCGCCTGTTTCAGGCCGCTATCCGTCATGACCATCAACTGCAGCTGGAGCTGCTCTGTCGCAAGTGCTCGCTTGCCCGCTTTGCTGAATTGAAGCCGGGTGGGCTTTTGTTTTTGAACGTAACCGCGTCCCTGCTTAGCTCACCGGACCACCAGCATGGTTTTACTGCCGACTTGTTGCGTCAGCTGGATATTCCGCTGGAATCGATCGTAATCGAGCTGTCCGAGCAGCATCCGTTCGACCATCAGGGGTTGACGCGGGCGGCGGTGGAACACTACCGCAGCATGGGCTTTCAGATTGCGATTGATGATCTTGGAGCCGGCTACTCCGGTCTGCGCCTCTGGTCCGAGTTGCAGCCAGAGTTCGTCAAAATCGACAAACATTTCATCAGTGACCTGGATCGTGACCCGGTCAAGCGTGAGTTCGTGCAGTCAATTGGCCGGATCGGGCGCAATCTGCGTTGTCAGATACTGGCGGAGGGCATTGAGCGGTATGAAGAGATGCGCGCCCTGCAGCAGATGGGGATAGGTCTGGGTCAAGGGTTTCTGTTGGGTATGCCTTCTACATGCCCACAGCCGCTGCTGCGACCGGATCAGATTCGACGTCCGCTGCATGTGCGCTCGGGGCAGGCCGCACGGCAGCTGTTTCATCTCATGCGCCAGCCGATGCAGCGCCTGCGCGGTTGAGTCCCGGCAGGGCTGGGGTCTGCTGTCTGCCGATGGTATAGTCGCGTATTCAAACAACGCGAGCTGAGGTGGAGTGATGGCCCCTGTCTGGCAACCCGCATTCAATCTGACCGATGTCCGTCTGGAGCAGGATGAGCCGCTGTATCAGGGATTTTTTCGCCTGCATCGGTTGACGCTCAGTCACCCTCGTTTTGAGGGTGGACGGGTACGTATTCAGCGTGAACTGCTGGACCGTGGTGATGCGGTCTGTGTGCTGCTGTATGACCCGATCCGTGATGCAGTCGTTCTGGTGGAACAGTTCCGTGCCGGTGCACTGACCAAAACGGATGCCCCCTGGCTACTGGAGCTGGTGGCCGGCATCGTTGAGCCGGGTGAGTCGCCGGAAGATGTGGCACGGCGTGAAAGTATCGAAGAATCTGGCATCGAACTGGGTGAGTTGATCCCGATCACAGGTTATCTGCCCAGTCCCGGTGGCTGCGATGAGTGGATCGAGCTTTTCTGCGCATTGGTGGATGCTCCCGAATCGGGCGGCGTATTCGGTCTTGATGAAGAGGGTGAAGACATCAAGGTGCATGTGATTCCGGCCATTGAAGCCTTTGCGCTGGTGCAGCAGCGGGTGGTCAACAATGCGGCCGCAATTATTGCGCTGCAGTGGCTGCAGCTCAACCATGACCGTTTGAAAGGGTCGGGAGTGGGTCATGAAACGTAAGTATGTCCCCAACCTGAAACGTCAGCAGGCCGTGGGCGAGGGCAACTACATGCGCTTGCTCAAGCTGTTGCCGGACCTGGATTACTGCGACAAACGCGAGTTTCAGCTGGTGCATGATGGACACCGTGCGCTGGTACGGCTGCAGGTGGAAGAGCGCTTTACCTATACCACTACCGTACTGGTGTCGCATCAGTACGAAAATGTATCCGAATGGCTTGATGCCCCGCGTCTGGTGGTGAGGCTCTACCACGATGCCCGCATTGCTGAAGTGATCTGCATGCGTCGGAGGCAGCTGTCCGGGGTATATCCCTACCCCAACCGGCAGATGCACCAACCGGATGAAAAGGCACAGCTCAATACCTATCTGCACGAATGGCTCAGCCACTGTCTGGCTCACGGCCAGTTACTGGAAGAGGTGTTTGCCGAATGACTCGGCTGTTGCAGCTGAGTGACTGTCATCTGCCGCCGGTGGCCGGTGAGCTGTTTCGTGGTCGTGATGCAGATCAGTGCCTGATCCGGCTGGTACAGTGGCTGCAGTCCGAGTTTGCCCCCTTCGACCATCTGCTGCTGACCGGTGATCTGGTACACCATGGCGGACCGGATGCCTATGAGCGTCTGCTGCAAATTGTGGCGCCACTGAGCCTCTGTGTGCACTGGATCCCCGGCAATCACGATGTAACAGCCGCGATGCAGCTGGCTGACCACACGGGAAAACTGGGACATAAAGTTATCCACAGCGGAAACTGGACCCTGCTGTTGCTCGACAGCACCTCGGAACCTGATGGCCGCGGCAGCGGCAGTCTGAGCCGGTCCGAGCTGGACTGGCTGCAACGGCAGTTGGCACAGGCACCGCAACGACCCACACTGCTGGTACTGCATCACAATCCGACCCCCACCGGCAGTGTGTGGCAGGATGCGATCCGTCTGGGAAATTCGACGGCGCTGGCTGATCTGGTTGATGCCGCTCCTCATGTACGTGGTGTGATCTGTGGCCACCTGCATCAACTGCAGCTGCTGAGCTTTGCCGGACGTCCACTCTGGTCGGCGCCTTCGACCGTGGTACAGTTTCGTGCCGGCTGTGAACAGTTCGAGCTGGAAACAGATCCGTCGCGTGCCACTCCGGGCGCGCGCTGGTACAGGCTCCATCCTGACGGTCAAGTGGATGCCCATTCGTTGCAGCTGCCACACGAGTTAACCTCATGAACGCGCCGGTTTTTATATACGTGCATGGCTTCAACAGCTCGCCCCAGTCCTGGAAGGCCCGCTGCCTGCAGGCAGCATTTGAGCGGCAGGGACACGCAGCTCAGCTGAGAGTGCCAGCCCTGTCGCACTGGCCGGCCGAGGCGATTGAGCAGCTGGAAGCCGAGATTGCAGCGGCCAATGGGCCGGTCACGCTGATCGGCAGCTCACTGGGCGGTTATTACAGTACCTGGCTGGTGGAGCACAATCCGGCGCTGCGAGCGGTGCTGGTCAACCCTGCAGTCTATCCGTATCGGCTGCTGGAAGAGTGGCTGGGACAAAACACGAACCTCTATACCCGCGAACAGTATCAACTGACAGAGCGTCATCTGGAGCAGCTGCTGGTGTTGCATTGCCCGCAGTTGCAGGACCCGTCGCGCTACCTGTTGCTGGTACAAAGTGGTGATGAAACACTGGATTACCGCGAAGCTGTGGATAAATATGCCGCTTGTGCGCAGTTTGTGCAGCCGGGCGGCAGTCATGGATTTGAACATTTTGAGGCGCTGATTCCGGCCGTACAGGCATTTGCCGAGGGCAGAGTTGAACTGCCCGTGCCTGTTGCGCTGCCGATTGCGGCCCCCTGAACAGGAACACCCGATGTCGAAGCAATATAACGCCGATGCGATAGAAGTGCTCAGTGGCCTGGATCCGGTACGCCGCCGGCCGGGTATGTACACAGAAACAGATCGCCCCAACCATCTGGCACAGGAAGTGATCGACAACTCGGTCGATGAAGCCCTGGCCGGACATGCCAAACAGATCGATGTCATCCTGCATGAAGACGGCTCTCTCAGTGTGGCTGACGACGGTCGCGGCATGCCGGTGGATATCCATCCGGAAGAGGGCGTCAGCGGGGTAGAGTTGATTTTGTGCAAACTGCACGCCGGCGGCAAGTTCAACAACGATAACTACAACTACTCCGGGGGTCTGCACGGGGTTGGTGTGTCGGTGGTGAACGCTCTGTCCAAGCTGCTCAATGTGGA
Source organism: Marinobacterium sp. BA1 (assembly GCF_041155135.1). Classification (NCBI taxonomy): domain Bacteria; kingdom Pseudomonadati; phylum Pseudomonadota; class Gammaproteobacteria; order Oceanospirillales; family Oceanospirillaceae; genus Marinobacterium; species Marinobacterium sp. BA1. Next base: position 2,642,603 of record NZ_BAAFHC010000001.1, on the reverse strand, counting down.
GATCAAGCGCGACGCTCAGGTGTACCGCATCGGTTTTGCCGATGGCGACAAGGTATCCGAGCTGGAAGTGATCGGTAGCTGCGGCAAGCGCAATACCGGCACCAGCCTGCGCTTCTTGCCTGATCCCAAGTATTTCGACTCGCCCAAATTCAGTGTCACCCGGCTCAAGCATAACCTGCGTGCCAAGGCGGTACTCTGCCCCGGCCTGAAGGTGACCTTTACCGACCTCAGCGGCGGCAAGAAGGAGCAGGAAGAGTGGTACTACGAGGACGGGCTGATCGCCTATCTGCGAGGTACCACTCAGGTGTATGAAACCCTGCCCACCGAGCCGTTCAGCGGCAGTCTGCAGGGGGAAGAGGATGCGGTTGAATGGGCGGTGCAGTGGCTGGCCGATGGTGGCGAAGTCACGGCCGAAAGCTACGTCAACCTGATCCCCACCGCGCAGGGAGGCACTCACGTCAATGGCATGCGTACCGGCCTGCTGGAAGCGATGCGCGAATTCTGCGAATTCCGCAATCTGCTGCCACGTGGCGTTAAGCTGAGCCCGGATGATATCTGGGACCGCTGCTGCTATATCCTGTCGGCCAAGATGCGCGACCCTCAGTTTGCGGGTCAGACCAAGGAACGTCTGTCTTCACGCCAGATTGCGGCCTTCATTTCAGGTGCAATCAAGGATGCCTTTTCTCTGTGGCTCAACCGTCATGTTGAAGAGGGTGAGAAACTGGCTGAATTGGTCATTGCCAGCGCACAGCGCCGGCTGCGTGCCGGACGCAAGGTGGTGCGTAAGAAAGTGACCCAGGGCCCGGCGCTGCCCGGCAAGCTGGCGGACTGTTCCGGTGCTGATGCCAGCCAGTCCGAGCTGTTTCTGGTGGAAGGTGATTCCGCGGGCGGTTCCGCCAAACAAGCTCGCAGCCGTGAGTTTCAGGCGATCATGCCGTTGCGCGGCAAGATTCTGAATTCCTGGGAAGTGGATCCGGCCGAAGTGCTGGGCTCACAGGAGATCCATGACATTTCGGTAGCGATCGGGGTCGACCCCGGCTCTGACAAGCTGGATGGCCTGCGTTACAACAAGATCTGTATCTTGGCGGACGCCGATTCCGATGGGCTGCACATCGCCACGCTGCTGTGTGCACTGTTCGTGCGTCATTTTCGTCCGCTGGTGTCCGCTGGCCATATCTACGTTGCCATGCCACCACTGTACCGCATCGACTTCGGCAAGGAGGTGTACTACGCCCTCGATGATGCAGAGAAAGATGGTATCGTGGAGCGGATCCGTGCCGAGCGCAAGAACGCCAAAATCGGCGTACAGCGCTTCAAGGGGCTGGGCGAGATGAACCCGTTGCAGTTGCGTGAAACGACCATGTCGCCGGATACGCGCCGGCTGGTACAGCTGACACTGGACAGTGGTGACGACACCATGGAGATCATGGACATGCTGCTGGCGAAAAAGCGCTCACCCGATCGCAAGCGTTGGCTGGAGCAGAAGGGCAATTTGGCGGAGGTGGTGTAAGCCCGAGCTAAATGGACAGCCAAAACAGAAACGCCGGGCAATTGCCCGGCGTTTTGCATGGTGCACAAGTCTGGTTATTCCGGGATGTAGTGCAGCAACGTTTTGCCCTGCTCGCCGTCGAACAGGCAACGGAAGCCATTGTCAGTCGAAATCAGCAGGCATTGTGAGTTGGTCGCTTCGGCCGGCGCCCACTCTTGGGCACAGCTTTCACGGCTCTGTGCATCAATGGTGTTGATCTTCATTGTACGGCCTTCAATGCTCCAGTTGTAATTGCTCTGGTAGAGCTCGCAGTCGGTGTCGGCATAGACATAGCGGCCTGTACCATCTTTGCGAATCTCTTCGTAACCAGCCTCTTCACCCACTTCACATTCGAAGGTTTTGTCGACCACTACAAAGTTGCCGACGGGGTCGATGGCGTCACGGTTTCCGGTTGCCAGGCGCATATCCATATCGGTCACCCAGCCCTGAGCGTTGATATCGGAGTGGTAACCAATACTGCCGGCTTGAGCACGCAGCAGCTCGGACAGTTGCACCTGAGAAACACAACCGGTTTCTGTACCGGTATCCATTTGTGCAGCGATGGGGGCTGGAATCTGATCCACCAGATCTGCCAGACGAGGATAATTGATGCTGAGGCTGTTGAGCCCGTTGGCGTCCAATGACTCTGCCCCGATCTTATCCACGGCCTGCTGAGCCTTTTCACCCTTGAACACGACAATGTGGTTGCCCTGAATACCAGCATTGACGCTCATGCCAGGGGCAACAAACGACAAATCCAGCTCTTTCAGGCTGCCATCCTGTGGAATACTGATCATACGACCAAATGGCGTGCTGCTGAGCAGGGACAATAACGGCTGAGGGTTGGCCGTGGCGATACTGAGCAGGAAGTCATATTGCTCAGGAATCGGTTGGGTCGGGCTCAGTTGCAGATCATATAGCGAGAAACCGGCTCCAGATGTGCCTTGTGCCATGCCGGCAAACAGTCCCATCATGGCCGGGCTGACATTCGCCATCTGCTGTTGAGCGCTGACCAGCTGAGGGCAGCTGAAGTCGGCTTGGGTAAACTGATTCCATAGAGCAGTCGTGGCAGGGACCAGGTTATCAATGTTGAGACCGAGGCCCAGTCCGAGAATCTGGTTGTCGACCTCACGGCTGTGTGCCGGGATATGGCCTCTGAGCTTGCTCAGGTTCTCCACAACGGCACCGTTTTTCAATTCCAGTACCGAACGACTGTTCAATTCGCTGCCGGATGTTGGACCCGTATTGCCCGCCACCAGGCGTGGCATCTGTGCAATAAGCGCCACCAGCTCGTTGCGACAGCTTGCTTCCAGCTGCTGCTCGATCGACTTGCCGGATGAGGCTTGAATGACCGGATGCAGCTGGTGTGCCAGCGAGTTGCTGCCAGGTTCCAGAATGCCACGGGCCAGTCGTTCCAGGTGGATGAAGGCGGTCATGCTCTCGTCAAGACCATATGTTTTTTGAATTTCCTGGAGTTCGCCGCTGTCAGCCAGTGATTGCTCAGGCAGATCCAGAGCCATGCGCAGGCGTTTGGCGGCCAGGTCGTCGCTGTAGATGAAAAAACTGATCGTGGCAACGCCGTCTTTGACACGAATAGCCAGATCCACGCTGCGATCATCTTCGGGATTGAGCCGCCAAGTGCGTACGGTAGTGTCACCCAGTTGTGTGTCAGTGGACGAAAGCCCACTGGCGGCCGAGGCTTCATCCAACGGTGCCCAGAAGGTAGCTTCGTCCGTTACCCCTATGCGGATTACTGGTACCAGGCCGTCCATGTAGATCGCCTGTGGACTGGCCAAGTCAAAGCCGTAGTGGTCCACCAGTGTACCGTAGGTGGTGGAGTGGGTAAGCAGATCGGCCAGCAGGTGGCGCGCAAAGCGGGCTGCGGGACTGTCTTCCCCTGCGTTGTGCAGCTCCTGAATCAGTTCGCTCAGCTCACTCTGTGAGACCGGCATCAGCGGGATATTGCGCATTTGCTGCACCAGTCCCGGATCGGCACTGCCGCCAAGGTACATAACGGTATCAGCCGGTACGTGTGCCGCCATCTCGGTCGGGCCTCCTCCGGCGTCCCCCAGCCAGCCCTGCTGCCAGGCCAGTCCACCGCCTGCAACCACGACCAGTACACCAGCCCCTATCCATTTCTGCATCTTTGACTCCTTCAATTACGGCTTGCGTGAAAATAACCGCCAGAACCCTCGGGTGCCGGGGTATGTAAAGGTGTATTAGCATATCACTAACCGAAAACAGGCTATAGTGATGAAAGGCAAATACCGGGTGAGGTTGAGATGCTGCGAGCTGTGAGTCCACATCTGTCTGCACTAATGCTGTTGTGTGTGATCGCAATGCCGTTACAGGCCGCAGAGTCGGTTGAAACGCATTTGCAGCAGCTGCTGCAGGCGGGGGCTGCGGGTGAGCTGCCGGCAACCGACAGACTTGATTGGCCGGTGCTGCAGTCTTTGTATGAACGCTCCGGCGGGCAACTGCTGTGGAGCAATATGCGTGGCGAAGCGAAAACGGTGATGCAGCAAGAGCTGGAGCACTGGATTCGAGCATCACTGCAACATGGGCTTGATCCGTCAAATTATCAGTATTCGCGGCTGCAGCAGCCGTTTTCGGCCGGATCAGCCATGAGCCCGGAACCGGTATTGAATGACCTTCTGTTGAGTGACAGTTTCATGCGTCTGGCGCGGGATTTGGCCGGCGTAACCCCTTCTGCCGAGGAGCATGATCGGTTGTGGCGTTTCCAGCCACGTACGCTTGATGCGGTCGACCTGTTGCTGCAGGCATCCGCGGCAGAAGAGGTGGGGACAACCCTGCAGGCACTGCTGCCCCGGTCAGCCGAATATCAACGTCTGGTTGAACACTATACACAGCTGTTACAGCGGACTGATCGCGAGGCATGGGTGGCACCGGACTTGAGCATGAATGGCCTGCTGCGCACGGGGGCGAGCCACTCTGTGGTTGTGGGAGTGCGTGAGTTGTTGATTCGCAAGGAGCTGTTGAATTCGGCAGAGAGTTCGTTTGAGCCGCAGGAGGTCTATACACCACTGGTTGTGGAGGCGGTAAGGGCGTTCCAGCAGCAGCAGGGACTGGAACCCGACGGTATTCTGGGACCTGCGACCCGCGCAGCGCTACAGCGCTCGCCGGAGCAGCAGCTGCAACAGGTACGGGTCAACCTGCAGCGCTGGCGCTGGCTGCCAAGGGACTTGGGCGAACGTTACCTGCTGGTCAGAACCGGGACCTACTCAATGACACTGGTTGAGCAGGACAGGGCGGTACAGCAATACCGAATCATCAGTGGTCGTCCGCACCGTCCTACCCTGTCGTTCGAGTCGGACGTGGACCACCTCATCATGCACCCACCCTGGACGGTGCCCTTCCGCCTGGCTGTTGAGGATCTGTTGCCCAAGCAGCGAAAGGATCCCGACTATTTTGCTCGCCAACAGATCGAGGTACTGCAAAAGGTAGATGGCAGCTGGCAGCCGGTTGACCCTGAAGAGATAGACTGGGAGAGCCTGTCGCGCCGAAATTTCCCGTATCTGTTGCGGCAGCGCCCCGGCCCCTTGAACAGCTTGGGGCGTATACGCTTCGGCATGTCAAACCCCTACAGTATTTACCTGCACGATACCCCGCAGCAGACGCTGTTCGAGTCCACCGAGCGGGCGTTCAGCTCAGGCTGTATTCGAGTGGACGAAATTGAAGACCTTGCCCAGCGGCTGCTGGGTGAACGCTCTCTGGAGCAGGCGCTGAACACCTCCCGTACCCACACGCTCAGGCTTGAACGGCCACTGCCGGTATATCTGGTTTATCTGACCGTCTGGGTGGATGAGCAACAGCAGGGACACTATCACCCCGATGTGTACGGGCTGGACTGGCAGTTGCAGCAGGCATTGGGGCCTCTGCCGGAGGTGCTTGATCCGAAGACTGAACAGGGTGCACTGGCACAAACTGTGCTTAAACAGTAGCCAATGGCAGGACTATTGGGTAAAATTCAACCAGATTTGTTTATTAATCATACAGTTGTCAATTTTTTCCGAGGTGCTGCATGCTGTTCACCCCACGCCAGATCAGATCGGGTGCCGAAACGGCGCCGGAATGTCGTCAACGTCGCCGTCTGTTGACCGGGCTGGCACTGACGGCAGCTGCCCTCCATGTGCCACAGGCGGCAGCCAATATCCGCCCTCTGTTCGAGCGTAAACTGCAGTTCAGCCATCTGCATACCGGTGAGCAACTGAAAACCACGTACTGGGCAGAAGGGCGCTACCTCAGCTCCAGTCTGGATGAGATCAACTACCTGTTGCGTGATTTCCGCACTGGCGAAATTCATCCAATTGATCCTCGGCTGCTGGACCTGTTGCACACCATCAGGGTGGAGAGCGGCAACATCAACAATCCGTTCGAGATCGTGTCCGGCTACCGATCACCGAAAACCAACAACCAGCTGCGCAGCAACGGTAATGGGGGCGTGGCCAAGAAGAGCCTGCACATGCAGGGCAAGGCGATCGATATTCGCCTGCCCGGAACATCGCTGAAAGAGCTGCACCGAATCGCCTGCGAGGCGAAGGCTGGTGGGGTTGGCCTCTACACAAGCTCCAATTTTGTTCATATCGATACTGGTAACGTGCGCTACTGGGGTAGCTGAGCGCGAATGACGGTCAGCTTGTCCCTCAGGCTGGCCGCTGACAGCTCGCCCAAATGAGAATCCTGTAACCGTCCCTGTGCATCAATGAACAGGGTAGTGGGCAGAGCACGAGAGCCATAGTGCGCCCCAAGCTGGTTCCGCTGGTCCAGCAGCACGTTGTCCAGCTCGATATTCAGCTGCTGCAGAAATCCCTTCACACTCTGTGCATCTTCTCCAAGATTGGCGAACAGAAAATGTACATCCGGTAATGACCTCTGGGCTTCGGCCAACACCGGCATCTCACGCACACAGGGAGGGCACCAGCTGGCCCAGATGTTGATCACGATCGGCTGACCGCTGAACTGCTGCAAGCTCACGGTCTCTCCGCTGAGGGTGTTGAAGTTCAAGGGAGGCAGCGCTTCAGTCGTTTTGTGCAACAACTGCAGCGGCAGTGCAGTGGCGGTCCAGAACAGTGCGCCGCTCACCAGCCCGATAGTGAGCGGGCGACGCAGTGCAGGCTGGCGCAGCCCGAAAAACAGGGCGCAGGCCAATCCGGCTAGCAGACCACTGACCCACCAAAACCCACCGTCGCGAATATCGAGGATCTGCACAGGCTGCGACAGGTACTCATCGGCATACCGCAGCACAAATCCCAGTCGAGCGCCGATCAGTCCCAGCAGCAGGGTGATGAACAGGGCGCTCTCCGGATTTCTGCCAGCGCGGCGACTGCTCACCCAACCGGCAAACAAGGCAACCAGAAAGGCGATCAGCAGGGCAAGGCGGTCTGCCGAGATGGCAAAGGGACCGATGGACAGTGACAGCATCGCAGGCTCCATGGCAAAAAGGACTGGTACAGTGACCCGTCAGGATCCGGAAGATTCCGTTTTTCGATGCGAAGACTGTAGTTCAGCACAGTAATCGCGTTCGGCAATGGCATCGGTGAACAGCAGATAGTCAGCGGCTACAGGTGCTCCGGGATAACTTTCCGGCAGATAGTCATAGGGTTCGTGGCGTCCCTCCTGCACTGATGTCAGCAACACAGTAACCGCCGGCTTTTCAAGCCAGAGCGGAATCCCCAGGTCATTTCGGGCGTGAATGGTGCCGGTCAGCATGACACCGCTGAGTGCCTTAAGCTGTGCCTGATCAAGACGCTCGGCCATCTGCTGGTCCCGGGCCAGTTGCACCTGCCGCATCCCCTCCAGCGAGTCTTTGGGAAGCTGACCACAATGGCTCTCGAACAGCAGCCGACGCATGTAGTTGGCGTGCAGCTCCCCCATGTCATCGGAGGGTGCGCCCTCTCGATAGACACTGCGTTGCTGTTCACGGGGCAGGTCGGTACCGATGACAGCGGGTGCTCGGTCGAGTGACAGGCGGACCACATCGGCATACAGCGCCCAGCTCCAGCCCGCATTCCAGTTCAAGCTGTCTGGTGTGGTGGTGCTGCCACGCATCAGTGCCTGATCCAGCAGGGGCTGTTGCACTGTTGTTGCCATCTCCAGAGCGACGGCGCCCAGCTGGCCACGATCGGCAAGACTTGCTATCCAGTGCCGTTGCAGCTGATGGTGGTGCGGATTGTCGTGCTGCTCGCCCAGCAGTAACCAGCCATCCGTGGGCAGTTGAGCGAAAAGCTCAGCCTCGGATACAAAGCGTTGCTCGGATAAGCGCCAGAGCTTGCCGATTAGCGGATGCTCAGCCAGTGCTGGAAACGACAGACCAAGGGCCAGCAACAGCATGATGCGTCGACGCATTACTGCCCCCGGCTCTTCACATCCAGATAATCCCGCTGAATAACGGTTTCGAGCGCGTTCATGGCCGCCACCAGCTCATCGAAGTGTTCACGGCAGGCTGTCAGCTGTTTGATCTGGTCAGATGATGGCGCGTTACCGCCACTGATGTTGGCGATGTCGATCAATTCGCTGATATAGGCCGCACGGGCATGCGCTACCATTGACAGTACAGGCTTCAGGCTGTCCAGACTCAGCTCGGGAATCTTCGGGTTGATGATTTCACGGTTGATGTCGCGGCGCTGTTTTTCCAGCTCCAGCAGCAGGCGATTGTTGTCCTGTGACATGGGCGGTTCCTCGGTGGTTGTCCTTTTCTATTATCCTATACGCAAAAATGCACGGACGGGAGCGCTCAGGATGCGCTTTTCCTGTCGAGCTGGCATACTCCCTGCCAATCTGCAGGCTGGAACAGCTGCCTGCGCTAACGGAATCCAGTGTTCAAGGATCAGTTGATGAGTGTAGAGACCACCTTTGACGGTGATACCGAAAAACTGTCACTGCGCGACTTTACCGAGAAAGCCTATCTCGACTATTCCATGTACGTCATCCTCGATCGGGCGCTGCCCAATATCGGCGATGGCATGAAACCGGTACAGCGCCGTATCGTTTATGCGATGTCGGAGCTGGGGCTGAAGGCCACGGCCAAGTACAAGAAGTCGGCCCGTACCGTGGGTGATGTGCTGGGCAAGTTTCACCCTCATGGTGACTCGGCCTGCTATGAAGCGATGGTGTTGATGGCACAGCCGTTCAGCTACCGCTACCCGCTGGTGGATGGTCAGGGCAACTGGGGCTCGCCGGATGATCCCAAGTCATTTGCTGCTATGCGTTATACCGAATCGCGGCTGGCACCCTATGCTGAGCTGCTGCTGAAGGAGCTGGCGCAAGGCACGGTGAACTGGGTTCCCAACTTTGACGGCACCATGGACGAACCGGAAGTGCTGCCGGCAAGGCTGCCCAATGTGTTGCTCAACGGCGGTACCGGGATCGCCGTTGGCATGGCGACCGATATCCCTTCGCACAACCTGCGTGAGGTGGCATCCGCCTGCTGTCATCTGCTGGATTATCCTCAGGCTACGCTGGAAGACCTGTGCAATATTGTGCGTGGTCCGGATATGCCCACCGAGGCAGAGATCATCACGCCGGCGACGGATCTGCGTCAAATCTATACCACCGGCCGCGGCAGTTTCCGCATGCGTGCGATCTGGAGCCGGGAAGATGGTGAAGTTGTGGTGACGGCGCTGCCTGCACAGGTATCGGGCGCCAAGGTGCTGGAACAGATTGCTGCCCAGATGCAGCAGAAAAAACTGCCGATGGTGAGTGATCTGCGTGACGAGTCCGACCACGAAAATCCGACGCGCTTGGTGATTGTGCCGCGCTCCAACCGGGTCGACTGCGACCAGTTGATGGCGCACCTGTTTGCCACCACGGATCTGGAGCGCAGTTACCGCGTCAACCTGAACATGATCGGCATTGATGGCCGACCGCAGGTCAAGGAGCTGCGCCAGATCCTGACCGAGTGGCTCAGCTGGCGGACCAGCGTAGTACGTCGTCGTCTGGAATATCGCCTGCAGAAGGTACGCGATCGTCTGCATATCCTCGAAGGCCTCATGGTGGCCTACCTCAATATTGATGAGGTGATCGCCATCATCCGGGAGGAGGAAAAGCCGAAAAATGAGCTGATGCGCCGTTTTGGCTTGACCGATGTGCAGGCCGATTCAATTCTTGATCTCAAGCTGCGTCACCTGGCGCGACTGGAAGAGATGAAGATCCGGGGCGAGCAGGACGAGCTGAGTGAAGAGCGCCAGCGTCTGGAGGAAACCCTGGGCTCGGATGAGTTGATGCGCAAACTGATCCGGGAAGAGATCGAAGCGGCGGCAGAGGAGTTTGGTGATGCCCGCCGTTCGCCTCTGGCCGAACGCGGCGAGGCGCGTGCCTTCAGTGAAAAGGATCTGCTCAGCGCCGACCCTGTCACGGTGGTGCTGTCCAAGCAGGGCTGGATTCGCGCAGCCAAGGGGCATGATATTGATGCATCGGGGCTCAGCTACAAATCCGGTGATGGCTTCAAACTGGCCTGTGCCGGGCGGATGAACCAACCGACCGTTTTGCTGGACTCGACCGGGCGCAGTTATACGCTGGATACCCATGCGCTGCCTTCGGCACGGGGACAGGGCGAGCCGGTGACCGGTCATATCAGCCTGCCCAAGGGCGCGGTGGTGGATGCACTGGTCTGCGGCCGTGACGAAGACGCGGTGCTGCTGGCCTCGGATGCAGGTTACGGCTTTGTCACCCGGGTTGATCAGCTCACCAGCAAAACCAAAAACGGCAAGGCCGCCCTGACTCTGCCCAAGGGAGCGAAGGTGCTGCAGCCGGTGCTGGTACCGAGTGGTGATGCATTACTGGCGGCGATCAGCAGTGAAGGGCGGCTGCTGGTGTTCCCGGTATCAGAGCTGCCCGAGCTGGCGCGCGGCAAGGGCAACAAGATCATCAACATTCCTTCGGCGCGTGCCGCCAGTGGTGAAGAGCTCATGACCCATATCATGCTGCTGGGGCCTGAGGATACGCTGATGGTGCATGCCGGTCGCCAGCACCTGAAGCTCAAGGGAGTCGAACTGGAGCACTATCGCGGTGAACGCGGCCGTCGCGGCAACAAGCTGCCGCGGGGGTATCAGCGGGTTGATGGCATGGAGGTCATCAGCGACTGATAGCTTGCCAGCCAGCCTCCTCAGGAGGTCGGCTGGCTGTTCTGTGCCCCCTGCTGACGTTCATTCAGCTTGCTCAGCAGGTGTCTTGCCTGTTTCTCCAGCAGGGCCTGATAGGATTCGCTGACGCTGAGAATCAGCACCTTGTCTTCATCCTCGCGCCGAATATCCGCTTTCTGCAGCAGGCTCTCCTTCAGCAGCGGCGCTTCGGTCAACGCCGTATGGCTGATCAGCTCATTGCTTTGAGTGGTGCGGGTGAGGAAGTGGGCTTCCTCCTGCATCCGTTCGATGCGATCATGTGCGCCACGCACCAGGGCCATGTGCAGGTTCATGACCGGCTGGAAAGCGCGAATCTGACTCTGGTTGTACTGCTTGTAGAGATGGGTGAACAACATGGCACAGCAGAGTGCATTGATGCCATGACTGTCCTTGTCATCCGCGTTGGTGAACAGTACGCGCAGGTTGCCATCGCTCATCGGCTCGATGCTGCCGCTGTAGATGCGGGCCACAGAGTTGGCCAGGGTTCGGTAGTTTTTCAGCAGTGCATTGCGCTCGTCATCCTCCACATTGTCGGAGTGGGCGCTTCGGGTGTCGATCAGCAGCAGGTAACCTGCCTCATCGGGAGTCAGCATCAGCTCCAGTTCGTGTTCGAAACTGTACAGGCCCAGTTGTTCCTCGTTGCTACCGAGCTTCAACGGGTTGGGATGCAAGGGGGTATACTCTTCCTCTTGTCCCGTGTGCTCCTCCAACTCCATCTCATCGGTGTCGGGCACCATCGCCTCGTCACTGTCATCGGCCAGATCGCTGATGTGCGGTACCTGAGGGATGAAGCTGGGCATGCGGGCATCATCCCGTTCCGGCTTAAGCAGTGACACCAGCTCATCTGTATCAAAACTGGGCTCGCGGCGGTCATCTAACGGATATGCAGCCTTCGGCTCGGTTTCCAGTTCCTGTTCAGGCTTTAGAGGGGCGGACTCAGCCGCCATATCGCCCTGCGAGTCCTGATTCGGTTGTGCGGGAGAGGGTTTGATTTCGGCTTCAACTTGAGCTTGCTCAGGTGGCTGCCTCTTGGTCACAGGGTCTGTATTGTTTGACGCTGCCGGTGTTGGTGAACGGGGCTCCGTACCCGTGTTGTCCATGTCGTCGAAGCTGAAAGCCGGAATGGAGTCTCGGGAAGCGGCAGGGGTCAGTTCACTGACCAGTTCACGGAAATCGGGCTTGGCTTCGGTCTGGTCCGAAACAGGCTGGCGACGCAGGCTGAGGCCCAGCAGCAATGCAGTCAACAGCAGACTGCCACCCAGCAACAGTGCTGTTTCCAGCAGTTGTCGGTGCAGTAACTGCTCGAAGGGAGTCGGGTTGGTCCAGTAGGTCAGCTGGCCAATGACTTCGTCCCCTTGCACCAGGTCAAGGCTGTGGCCACGCCCCTGAGGCTGCCCCGCCAACGCGATCAGGGTCTGGTCTGGAGCGGTCAGCCGTAAACCGCTGATCAGGGGTTGTGCCGCAAGTTCGTTGAACATGAAGTTCAGGCTGATGCGGTCATCGGATAGTACCAGCGGCTGGATCAGGATGGCGCTGCTGCGGCCAAACATCATACCTACTTCATTGGCCTGCTGGCGTGCAAGGTCGCTGCTGCGCAGGTACTCGAGTACACCGCCCAGGGACAGGCTCAGCAGCAGAATAAGGGCGACCGAGAGCAATGCGCGCAGGGACAGCGTGCGAGGGCTGTGGTGAGTGTCGTCTTGTGGCTCCATGGGGGCTTCTTGCATCGAGTGACTGATAGCGAAAGATAGATGTCCGATGATAGCAACAATCATCTCAAGGTCACAGCAATACCCCCGCAGCATAAACCAGCTTTTTGCAGCACCAAAAGACCTTTTGTGTCACTGGCGTTATACTGTGCGGCTGACAATGTCCAAGCGGATAGACGATGATGGATGTAGCACAGTATATGACCCAACTCGGTGAACAGGCACGCGCGGCTTCACGTCTGATGGCCCGTGCTGACACCGACAGTAAGAACAAGGCTCTGCTGGCCATGGCTGAGGCGATTGATGCCCGCCGTGAAGCGCTGGCAGAGGCAAACCGTACCGATATGGAAAACGGTCGCGACAAAGGGCTGGATGACGCATTGCTGGACCGGCTTGAGCTTACTCCGGCCCGTATTGACGGCATGATCGAGGGGTTGCGCCAGGTCGCGGCGCTGCCGGACCCGATCGGCGCGATTCGCGACATGAGCTATCGCCCGTCCGGCATTCAGGTTGGCAAGATGCGCGTACCCCTGGGGGTTATCGGCATCATTTACGAGTCGCGTCCCAATGTGACCTGCGAAGCGGCAAGCCTGTGCCTGAAATCCGGCAACGCGGCGATTCTGCGCGGTGGGTCGGAAGCGATCCATTCCAATCAGGCGATTGCAACCTGCATCGCAGAAGGACTGAAAGCTGCTGGCTTGCCTCATGAAGCGATACAGGTGGTGGAAACCATAGACCGTGAGGCTGTTGGCCGTCTGATTACGATGCCGGAATATGTCGACGTCATCGTGCCGCGTGGCGGCAAGGGCCTGATCGAGCGGATCAGCAACGATGCCCGCGTGCCGGTGATCAAGCATCTGGACGGTATCTGCCATGTGTATATTGATGCCGAGGCCGACCGTACCAAAGCGCTGAATATCGCCATCAACGCCAAAACGCATCGCTATGGCACCTGCAACACCATGGAAACCCTGCTGGTTGACGCGGCCGTGGCCGGTGAGCTGCTTCCGGAGCTGGCGGAGCACTATGAGCAGCTGGGCGTTGAATTGCGGGGCTGTGCACGTACTCTGGCGTTGCTGTCACGACTGAATGCGGCAACCGATGCTGACTGGGACACCGAGTACCTGGCACCGATTCTGTCGATTCGGATTGTGGATGGCATGGATGAAGCGATTGCACACATCAATCGCCACAGCTCACAGCACACCGATGCCATTATCACCGAGAACTATACCAAGGCGCGTGCGTTCCTGCGCGAGGTGGATTCCAGCTCGGTGATGGTGAATGCATCGACCCGCTTTGCCGATGGTTTCGAATATGGTCTTGGCGCCGAGATCGGCATCTCCACGGACAAAATCCATGCGCGGGGTCCAGTGGGGCTGGAAGGGCTGACATCGGAAAAATACATCGTTCTGGGTGACGGTCAGGTTCGCAGCTGATGCCGCCGCTGGTGTTCATGGGTGGAACCTTCGACCCTGTTCACAATGGCCACTTGCGTACGGCGCTGGAACTGCAGCAGTGGCTTGAAGTCGAACAGGTCTGTCTGATCCCTTCCGGCGAGCCGGTACACCGTGATCGGCCCGGCTGCACAGCGCGTGAACGGCTTGAAATGGTGCAGTTGGCGGTGGCAGACGAACCGGCACTCTGTGCCGATGCGCGAGAAGTCGAAGCGGATGAGCCTTCATACTCACTGCTGACGCTGCAGTCATTGCGGCAGGAGCGCGGGCCCGATTGCCCCATTGTCATGACCATGGGTATGGATGCCTTTCAGACGTTGGAGCGTTGGCACCGTTGGCAGGCGTTTCTGGATTATGCCCATATTCTGGTTATTGCACGGCCGGGCTATGTCGACAGTGATCTCAGCCCAGTGCTGCAGGCGCTGTTGCAGCAGCATCGAAGCCGTGATCATAAGGAGCTGCTTGGATTGCCCTCAGGGCGTATTCATATTCAGGAATTAACCCCGCTGGGGATATCCGCCACCCAGATCAGGCAGTTGATAGCGTCCGGACAGTCGCCGCGCTATCTGTTACCTGAGCCGGTGTGGCACTATATCAGCCAGCATGAACTTTATGGTTTTCACTCAAAAGAGAAGGTACAAAGCGCTAATGCAAACTGAGCAACTGCGTGAACTGGTGCACAGTGCACTGGAAGATATCAAGGCCCGTGACATCACCGAAATTGATGTGCGCGGCAAGTCCAGTGTGACCGATTACATGGTTATCGCCAGCGGCACTTCCAAGCGGCACGTGATGTCCGTGGCACAGGAGGTGCTCGACAAGGTCAAGGCGTCTGGTCTGCAACCCGTGGGCACCGAAGGCCAGGCGGTGGGTGATTGGATACTGGTGGATCTGGGCGATGTGATCGTACATGTGATGATGCCGGATGCACGCAGCTTCTATGACCTGGAACGTCTGTGGCGGTTTGATGCCGAAGACAGCGCAGAACCTGTGCAGGAGTAAGCACTGAAGTATGCGTATTCGCCTGCTTGCCGTTGGTAACCGCATGCCTGCCTGGGTTGAGGAGGGCTATAACGAGTATGCCCGTCGCCTGCCGCCGGACTTCCAGCTGGAGTTGGTGGAGCTGACGCCGGGCCATCGAGGCAAGAATGCCGACATCGCCCGCGCCATTCGCAGTGAAGGTGATGCCATGCTCGCGGCCATCGGCAAGGGGGACCGGGTGGTGGCGCTGGATGTGAAAGGTCGCCCCTGGTCAACTCCACAGCTGGCCGAGCAGGCCGAACAGTGGCGCATGGACGGCCGCAATATCAGCCTGCTGATCGGTGGGCCTGATGGCCTTGATCCGCGAGCCCTTGCATTGGCCGATCAGAAGTGGTCGTTGTCTGCACTTACGTTGCCGCACCCGCTGGTGCGAGTGGTACTCGCTGAACAGCTCTACCGTGCCTGGACCATTCTCCAGGGCCACCCTTACCATAAATAGTGGCGCACCATGGCACCCTTTGAGCGCTTGAAGGACTATTCTCAGGAAAGCATCACCTTTACCAACCGGGCCGCTTTTGCCTTCGGCTGTGTACTGTTGTTGATGCTGATACTGATTGGGCGCGTCTACTATCTGCAGGTGATCGAGTTTGACCGCTATGCGGCCATATCCGAAAAAAATCGAGTGCAGCTACAGCCTGTTGCCCCTCGTCGAGGGCTTATCTATGATCGCAACGGGGTGCTGTTGGCCGATAACCAGCCCAACTTTTCGGTCACTCTGCTGAAAGAGGAAGTGCAGGATCTCGATACCACACTGGCTGAGCTGGCCGAGCTGATTGAATTGAGTGAGCGTGATATCGAGCGTTTCGAGCAGCGTCTGCAACAGCGCCGGCGGCCGTTCGAAACGGTTCCGTTACGTTTTGGTTTGAGCGAAGACGAAATCGCCCGCATTTCACTGAATTATCATCGGCTCCCAGGTGTGCAGGTTGAAGCCGACCTGATTCGACGCTACCCCTACGGAGAATCCCTGGCGCATGCGCTGGGCTATGTAGGCAGGATAAACGAGCGTGAGTTGGGGCAAGTCGACCCGATCAACTATGCCGCCACACACTATATTGGCAAGCTGGGTATCGAGCGGTTCTATGAAGACCTTCTACACGGGCAAGTGGGTTTCCAGAAAGTAGAGACCAATGCTCGGGGGCGTATTTTGCGCGTGCTTGAACGTGAAGACCCGGTGCCGGGGCAGAATATACAGCTGAGTCTGGATCTGCGCCTGCAGCAGTTTTCCGAGTCTCTGTTAGAGGGACGGCGAGCTTCCATTGTGGCGATTGAGCCAGGCAGCGGCGAAATACTGGCACTGGTCAGTACACCGGGTTATGACCCCAACCTGTTCGTGACCGGCATCTCCAGTCGTGACTACAGCGCTTTGCGTGACTCTATTGATCTGCCATTGTTCAACCGTGCTCTGCGGGGCGGTTATCCACCGGGATCCACCATCAAGCCGGTCATCGCGCTGGCGGCACTGGAAACGGATACGATTACGCCAGAGAAAAGAATCTGGGACCCCGGCTTCTATCAGATCAATCAAAATGGTCGCCGCTATCGTGACTGGAAGCGTAGCGGGCATGGCTGGGTTAATCTCAATGATGCCATGGCTGAATCCTGCGATGTCTGGTTCTATGAGGTGGGTCACAAGATGGGCGTTGACCCAATGTCTGACTTCCTCGGTCGTTTCGGAGTGGGGGCAGATACCAGTCTGGATCTGCCGGAAGCCATCACATCCTTCCTGCCCTCAAGGGAGTGGAAAGAAAATGATCGTCGTTTGCCCTGGTACCCTGGTGACTCTATCAACCTGAGTATAGGGCAGGGCTTTCTGGTTATGACGCCACTGCAGCTGGCAACGACAGCCTCCGTGTTGGCCAACCGTGGGCGTTGGGTACAGCCGCATATGCTGCAGGGGCTGGTGCCGGAGTTGGGAGACACCCCGGTACCGTTTAATCCGATCTACCGACGCAAGCCAAAGCCGGCTGATGTTGTACTCAAGAATCCTGACCATTGGGATCACGTGATTGGTGGCATGGTGTCGGTCATGCATGGCGCAAAAGGTACTGCTCGCCGCTCCGCCCAAGGGGCGCAGTATCGTATCGCGGGCAAGACCGGTACGGCCCAGGTGGTTGGTATTGCGCAGGATGCGGAATACGATGCTGAAGCACTGGCAGAACGGCACCGTGACCATGCCCTGTTTATTGCGTTCGCGCCAGCGGATAATCCCCGCATAGCTGTGGCCGTCGTGGTCGAAAATGGGGGCGGCGGGTCGAGTACCGCAGCTCCCATTGCACGTGAAGTGATGGATGCCTGGCTCGTAGGCGATTACAACAATGACCTGCAGGTGAAACCATGAGTCATCGTGACTTTCAACGCACCATGCCAGGCAGCAACGTGCACCTTCAGCGGCCGGATGGACTCTGGCGTTATACCCACCTGGATGGTTGGCTGTTGCTGTTACTGCTGCTGCTGTGTGGGTTTGGTCTTTTTGTGCTCTACAGTGCCTCAGGGCAGGATTTTGGCTATGTGAAACGCCAGGCCGTCAGGATGGGTGCTGGCTTTGTGGTCATTCTGGTGTTGGCGCAGATCCAGCCCAGAACCTATCGGTTTCTGGCTCCGCTGGCGTATCTGGCTGGGGTTGGTTTACTGCTGGGTGTGCTGTTCTTCGGTGTTGGTGCCAAGGGTGCGCAGCGCTGGCTGGAACTGCCGGGATTCCGCTTTCAGCCTTCAGAATTGATGAAGCTGGCGGTGCCTTTGATGGTTGCAGCCTGGTTAACGCGACAGCAGTTGCCGCCCACTTTCCGGCATCTGCTCAGTACGCTGGTACTGTTGGCAATCCCAACTGCTTTGATCATGAAACAGCCCGATCTTGGGACTTCATTGTTAATCGCGGCTTCAGGTGTGTTCGTTATTCTGCTTTCGGGTGTCTATTGGCGCTGGATTTTTATTGCCCTTGGGCTGGTTGGGGCTGCCTTGCCGGCGCTCTGGGCCATTATGAAAGACTATCAGCGTCAGCGGGTACTTACTTTCCTGGACCCTGAAAGTGATCCGCTGGGGGCAGGCTGGAACATTATCCAGTCCAAAACCGCCATTGGCTCCGGTGGCCTGCCGGGCAAGGGTTGGCTGCATGGCACCCAGTCACAGCTCGATTTTCTGTCGGAGTCGCATACCGACTTCATTATTGCGGTGATTGGTGAAGAGCTGGGAATGTCCGGCGTATTGATTCTGCTGGCGCTATACCTGTTGATCATTGCACGAGGGCTGATTATTGCGGTGCAGGCACAAGACAGCTTTGCTCGCCTGCTGGCCGGCAGTATTACGCTGACTTTTTTTGTATATGTGTTCGTGAATATCGGAATGGTGACCGGGTTGCTGCCGGTGGTGGGGGTACCCCTGCCAATGGTCAGTTACGGCGGGACCTCAATTGTGACGCTGATGGCGGGGTTTGGCATACTGATGTCCATCAGGACACACAGACAGATGCTGACCCGCTGAGGGAGAGATTGAATGCGCAAGAAGATCGGAACACTGCTGCTGGCAGGGCTGATGCTGGCCGGAGCAGGCACAGGTTATGCGGCTGACGGATATGACACTCATCCACTCGCCGACGACGTCGTAACCAGGCTCGCTGAACAGGGCTTTGATGCTGATGAAGTGCGTAAGGTACTGGCTGAAGCTCAGCGACAGGAGTCGATTCTGGAAGCCATTTCGCGCCCTGCGGAGCGCCGCCTGACCTGGGGTGAGTATCGCAAGATTTTTGTGGAACCGAACCGGATCAGTCAGGGAGTCAGCTTCTGGAATGAGCATGAAGATACCCTCAAGCGAGCAGAAGAAACCTACGGTGTCCCGGCGGAAATTATCGTTGCCATTATCGGTGTCGAGAC
Source organism: Marinobacterium sp. BA1 (assembly GCF_041155135.1). NCBI lineage: Bacteria > Pseudomonadati > Pseudomonadota > Gammaproteobacteria > Oceanospirillales > Oceanospirillaceae > Marinobacterium > Marinobacterium sp. BA1. Next base: position 2,623,862 of record NZ_BAAFHC010000001.1, on the reverse strand, counting down.
TCGCTACGGCCGTATCATGGGGCGTTATCGAGTACTGGATGCCCTGGCGACACTCGGCTTTGATTACCCCAAACGGGCTGATTTCTTCAGGGGACAGCTGATCGAGTTCATGCAGATGGTGCGAGAGGAAGATCTCGATCCCACTGAGCTGGTGGGTTCCTATGCCGGTGCCATGGGGTATGGCCAGTTCATCCCCTCGAGTTTCCGCAACTACGCTGTGGACTTCGATGCCGATGGCAAGCGCAATATCTGGAGCAACAAGGTTGATGCCATTGGCAGTGTCGCCAACTATTTTAATAAGCATGGCTGGAAGGCCGGTGAACCGGTACGTTCCAACGTGGTCATGAATGAACCGGCTGACCCTCAATGGGTTAATGCTGGCCTTAAGCCCGAAGTCAGTCTGGCCGAGTGGGAGGCGCGAGGCGTCTCCACGCGACGTGACCTTGATCCGGAACAGAAGGCGACCCTGATGGAGCTGACCATGGATGATGGTGAACATTACTGGCTCGGGCTGCATAACTTTTATGTCATTACCCGCTACAACCATAGCCACCTGTATGCCATGGCGGTGTATGAGCTGAGTCAAGCGATTCGTGAAGCACGTGAATCACAGGGGCGTTGAGATGAAAAGGCTGATGTTGCGGCTGCTGGCAGTAGCACTGACCCTGGGCGGTTGCGCTTCCAAGGACAGCGGCAGCAGTCGTTACAGTATGAAGCATGATCGTGGGCCTGATCAGGCGATCAGTATGGCTCATGTGCCGGATGCCGTGCCGCGCTACGAGCCGGTCAGCCGCTGGGGCAACAAAAGCCCCTATGAAGTGCTTGGCAAGCGCTACTACGTATTGCCGAATGCCGAAGGTTATCGTGTGCGGGGCAACGCCTCGTGGTATGGCAAAAAATTCCATGGCCACACCACTTCGAACGGTGAAATATACGACATGTACCAGATGACAGCGGCGCACAAATCGCTGCCGTTACCCAGTTTTGTTCGAGTGACGAACCTCGACAATGGCCGTCAGGTGGTCGTGCGGGTTAACGACCGCGGCCCGTTTCATGATGACCGAGTAATCGATCTGTCCTACGCGGCGGCCTACCGTCTGGACATGCTGCAGAAGGGCACGGCCCGAGTTGAAGTGGAGGTAATCATTCCAGGCAGTACCGGTGCCGTGCTGGCGCAGTCCAGAGAGCAGGAAGGGCGCAGCCTGGTCAGTGCTGATCAAGCTGCGATCACTGGACGCATGTTGCAGATCGCGGCATTCTCAACCGAGTCTGGTGCTCGGGATGTTGCGGAACGTCTGCGTGGTCTGCTGCAAGAGCCGGTTCAGATCAACCCGGTGCAGCGTGAAGCGCGAACCCTTTACCGGGTTCATCTGGGTCCACTGACTGGCAGTCATACACTGAGCTGGATTCTGGATCAGCTTAAGGCAGCGGGTTATCCGGGCGCACACTTGGTGGACTTGCCCTGAACCGGCGGGTAGAGTTGAACCTTTGTACGGGCAGCGGGTCACTGCTGCAAGACTTCACTTCCACGATGTAACGAGACTATGGCGCAACGACTCACTCTTCAACACTTCTTCGCTCTTTCTGTCCTGCTGGTGCTGATGCTGATGGCGAGCACAGCCCAGGCGGTTTCAGCCCTGATTCCGGCTCCGCCCCAGATTGCAGCGCGTGCCTATCTGGTGATGGATGCCGATACGGGACATGTCATCGCCGCGGACCGTGAAGATGAGCGCTTCCCGCCCGCCAGTCTGACCAAAATGATGACCAGCTATGTGGTCGAATACGAGATTGCCAAGGGCAATATTGCACTTGAAGACATGGTTCTGGTGAGTGAAAAGGCCTGGCGTACTGGTGGCTCACGCATGTTTATCCAGGAAGGAACGCAGGTCAGCGTGGATGATCTGCTGCACGGCGTTATTATCCAGTCAGGCAACGATGCCTCAGTTGCATTGGCCGAGCATATTGCCGGCAGCGAGCGGGCATTTGCTGACTTGATGAACCAGCATGCGCGCCTGCTGGGGATGGAAAACACCCATTTCGAGAATGCCACTGGCCTGCCGGCAGAAGACCATTATTCAACGGCGATCGATTTGGCAAAACTGGGCAAGGCCCTGATTAACGAATTCCCCCAGCACTACGCTCTCTATTCACAAAAGTACTTTACCTATAACAATATACGTCAACCCAACCGCAACAAGCTGCTGTGGCGTGATGATAGCGTGGATGGCATCAAAACCGGTCATACTGACGAAGCCGGCTACTGTCTGGTGGCCTCGGCCGAACGTGATGATATGCGCCTGATTTCAGTGGTAATGGGTAGCAGCAGTGAAGAGGTAAGGGCACAGGAGAGCCAGAAGCTGCTGTCTTACGGTTTCCGTTACTACCGAACCCACGCGCTGTACGAAGCGGGACAGGTGCTGCGTGACGAAAAAGTCTGGGCTGGCAGCCGCGACCAGATTCGACTTGGCGTGGCCGAAAACCTGGCCGTGACCGTTCCGCGTGGCCAGACCGACCAGCTCGAAGCCAGTATTGAACTGGATAAGGTGATTAAGGCCCCGGTGGCCAGCGGTGATGTGTTGGGGCAGGTTCAGATAACTCTTCAGGGAGAACGCGTGGCATCGGTTCCCCTGGTTGCGCTGGAAGCCGTTCCTGAAGGTGGGCTGTTCAAGCGTATCTGGCACGCGATACTGCTTTTCTTCATTGGCCTGATCGGCTAAAAATCAGACAAAAACCTTGAATCCGGTTTATGCTGCCCACATCTACTACTGATGTGGGCAGTTGCGTTTTATGAATAAAGATATCGTCTACCTCAACGGTGAATACCTGCCGGCGGATCAGGCACAGATCTCTGTGTTTGATCGCGGCTTTCTGTTTGCTGACAGTGTGTATGAAGTGATCCCTTACTATCAGGGGGTTGGCTTTCGCCTACAGCAACATTTAGATCGTCTTGCCTACAGCCTGCGTGCTATCCGAATCGAAACAGAGTATGACTGGGCGGCTATTTTGGATGAGCTTGTCAGTCGGAACGGAGGCGGTAACCTCTCGGTCTATCTACAGATCAGCCGAGGCAGTGCCGGTTACCGTACCCACGCCTATGACGACCGGATGCAACCAACCGTGTTTGCCTGCTGCTCTCCGATCCGCGACATCTATGCAGATGGCCCGGAGCAGGTTCAGGGCTTTAAGGTGATCGTGACTGCTGACCTGCGCTGGCATCGCTGTGATATCAAGTCCACCGGTCTGCTGCCCAATATTCTGGTACTGCAGCAGGCACGCGAAGCAGGCGCTGATGAAGCTTTGCTGGTACGCGATGGTCTGTTGAGTGAGGGTACCTCCTGCAACCTGTTTCTGGTACGTCAGGGCGTGATCTATACGCCCAAACGCAGTTCGGAAATTCTGGGTGGTACCACGCGGGAACTTATTCTGGAACTGGCGGCCGAGAATGGCATCCCCTATCAGGAAGTTGATTTACGACCGGATGAACTGGCTGGTGCGGATGAGGTCTGGATTTCCAGCTCCACCCGTGGCGTTGTGCCGGTGCTGGAGATTGATGGATGCCCCGTTGCTGATGGCGCCAAGGGCCCGCTGTGGCAGCGCATGTTTACCCTGTTTACCCGTTTCCAACACCGGTTGATGACCGGAGAGAGCTCATGAGTACAGAACCCAAAGCACCCAAAATTGAATTTCCTCACCCCGACTATCCGATCAAGGTGATTGGTGACAATGCGCACGACTTCAAGGGAATGGTGGTCGAAATCGTGCAAGTCCATGCACCGGATCTGGATATTGAGCAGGTCACCGTTCAGGAAAGCGGCAACGGTAACTACAGCTCGGTGCGTATGAGAATTACCGCGACCAGCAAGGAGCAGCTGGAAAATCTGCATCAGGATCTCAAAGCGACCGGCCGTGTGAAGATGGTGCTCTGATGACGCTAGCTGACCAGCTGATTGTGCGTGAGCTGGGGCTTCAGCCCTATGCCCCCATCTGGCAGCGGATGCAAACGTTCACCAACAACCGTACAGCGGACAGTCGCGACGAGATCTGGTTGCTTCAGCATGAACCGGTCTTCACACAAGGGCAGGCAGGTAAGGCAGAGCATCTGATTAACCCCGGCAGCATACCTGTGGTACAGGTGGATCGCGGTGGTCAGGTAACCTACCACGGCCCCGGCCAGCTCATCGCTTACCTCTTGCTGGACCTGCGTCGACGCAAGTTGGGAGTACGTGATCTGGTCGATATTATTGAGCAGTCAATCGTGGCCGTGTTGGCTGACTACGGTATCAACGCCTACCCGAAACCGGATGCGCCGGGCGTATATGTCGATGAGCGCAAGATCTGCTCGCTTGGACTCCGTATCCGCAGGGGTTGCTCGTTTCATGGTCTGGCACTTAACCTGAACATGGATCTGGAACCTTTTCTGCGCATAAACCCCTGCGGTTACGCGGGGCTTGAAATGACTCAGGTGCAGACCCTGGTGCCCGACGCCGATCTGGCGCAACTGCCCAATAACCTAGTAAATTACTTGGTTAAAAAATTGGGGTATAATCAGATCACCCGCACACCAATACTGGAAGACTGAATCAGAATGGCTGAATCCACCGAAAAAAACAGCGGTAGAGTCGAGCAGGGCGTCAAACTGCGTGGCGCTGAAAAGGTTGCTCGTATCCCGGTCAAGGTGATCCCGACCGAGAAGGAGGAGATGCAGCGCAAGCCGGACTGGCTGCGGGTTCGCATGGGCTCCAATGCTGAAGTTAAGCGGATCAAGGACAAGCTGCGCAAGCACAAGCTGGCGTCTGTCTGTGAAGAGGCCAGTTGCCCCAATCTGGGTGAATGTTTTAGTCATGGCACAGCGACTTTCATGATCATGGGCGATATCTGTACCCGTCGTTGCCCATTTTGTGATGTGGCCCATGGTCGTCCCAACGCACTGGCACCGGAAGAGCCGCGTGAGCTGGCCGAAGCGATTGCCGATATGGGACTGCGCTATGTGGTGATCACTTCGGTGGACCGTGACGATCTGCGTGATGGTGGTGCCCAGCATTTTGCCGATTGCATCCGTGAGACCCGTCAGCGTATTCCGTCGATACAGATTGAGACGCTGGTGCCTGACTTCCGTGGTCGCATGGACGTGGCACTGGAAATTCTCGAACAGACCCCACCTGATGTGTTTAACCACAACCTGGAAACCGTTCCTCGTCTGTACCGTAAGGTACGGCCGGGGGCTGACTATCAGTGGTCACTGGATCTGCTCAAGCGCTACAAGGCACTGCGGCCTGAAGTGCGGACCAAATCCGGCCTGATGGTGGGCTGTGGCGAAACAAATGACGAGATCATCGAAGTGATGCGTGATCTGCGAGCACATGACGTTGACATGATTACCATCGGTCAGTACTTGCAGCCAAGTCGTAACCATCTGGCGCTGGAGCGTTATGTGACGCCTGACGAATTTGCTGAATTTGAGCGGATCGCGAAGGAGCTGGGCTTTACCCATGTGGCCAGCGGCCCGTTGGTACGCTCTTCCTACCATGCAGATCTGCAGGCCAAGGGTGAACGTGTAAGCTGAAGGCTCTGTGTCCCGCGGTGATAAAAGCAAAAGAGGAGGCATAGAGCCTCCTCTTGCGTTTCAGCACATGCCTGAATTACTTGGCAGCGTCCAGCATATACTGGATGGCGGACTTCATTTCCTCATCCGAGCAATCCATGCAGGTGCCCTTGGGCGGCATGGCGTTAATGCCGGTCAGAGAAGTTGCCAGCAGTGCATCAATACCTTTCTCGGCACGGGGTGCCCAAGCGGCAGCATCACCGAACTTCGGAGCACCGGCAACACCTGTAGCGTGGCATACGGAGCACTTGGTTTTGTAGAGTTCTTCACCGCTGCGCTCGGCCATGGCGGCAGTCGAGGACAGCGTCAGGGCCGCGGCAGCGACCAGCAGAGTTTTTTTCATTGCAGGCTTCCTTTGTTATGGCCGGCAGCAAGGGCCGGAGTATAAAAAACCGTCAGAGTGTAGAGCGGCCTTTGACCTGTTGTAAATAGCGCAAAGGTCGTTAATCCCGGCTTAATATCAGTGTTTACGCATGGAAGCCCCAACTGGATTTGTCAGTGTCGGCCAAGGCGCATGGCAAACTCGGCCTGGCCCTGCAGCAGCCGGTCATGACGTCGGCTGTGTTCCTGCAAGTGGTGCTCGTGGATAGCCTGTTCCAGTACTTCATGCGGAACGGTCACCAGGTTGCGGACATCATCGATTGAGTAGCCGCGGTTTAGTAGCTGTTTCAGCTGTGCTGTCAGGTGAATGGTGCTCATGCTTTGATCCTCCGAATATGTCATGGGATCATTGAACCTGACGTTCGTTGCAGAAACATGTCAATCAGCGTTGCAGTAGGCTGCGGATAAGGCCGATGAATGCCAGTGGTACAAACACCAAACCTGCACCGGCCAGCAGCTCGGCCATGGTCAGACCGCCCAGCATTTCCGGTGTATAGCCGCAGGACTCCCAGATCTCGAACATCCAGGGCCACCAATGGTCCGGTGCAAACCAGTCAGGCAGTCCAGAGTCAAAACTGCAGCTGCCCTCAATCCAGTTGCGCTCAATGGCCAATAAGCGCCAGCTGCGTTCGGTAAAGCCCAGCGCAATAGCGGCAGTCAGAAGGTGACAGACCTTTTGCAGATGAGTGCAACGCTGTGCCAAAAGGCCTGTTATTGCAACCAGAACAAGAGCCGCAACCCAGAGGCGGATATGGATGCAGAGCACGCAGGGGCCGTAGTCCAGCCCATACTGGAAATATAGTGCCACGCCCTCAGCCGATAGGCTGCCGACCAATAGAATTGACCAGTAAATGCCGGGCCTGAATACATGATTCAGAAATGACTCAACAGCTGGTGTGCTCATCTGAGGTGCTCACGATAACGTTCAGAGAAAAGGTGTTGCAGGAGAGTAACGGGGCAGGAAACTTGAAGCAAGCGACAGAGGCTCTGAGAGAGCCTCTGTCGGGATGTTTCAATCAAACGGTTGAGGTTTCGGAGTCGCATCCACCGATGGTGGCAGAATCGGCATCAGGAACTGGGGCTGGTCACCGGTCAGAGTTTTCATGAAGGCCACGATCTTGGCGTTTTCTTCATCGGTGAATTTACGGCCCAGCTGCAGGCGACCCATGATGTCGGTGGCTTCGGTCAGGGTGGCCGCCTCACCGTCGTGGAAGTACGGATAGGTCAGCTCCACGTTGCGCAGGGTCGGTACCTTGAAGGTAAAGCGATCCGCATCCTTGCCGGTAACCGCCGCGCGGCCTTCAACAGGGTTGTTGGTTTGGTAGGGCTCAATCAGGCCCATTTTCTGGAACGAGTTGCCGCCGACTGCCGGGCCGTTGTGACAGGCGACACAGCCGCTGGTTTTGAACAGCTCGTAGCCTTCACGCTCAAACGGGGTGATGGCATCCTGATCGCCCAGCAACCACTGGTCAAAACGGGCGTTTGGTGTCACCAGCGTATTTTCGAACTCGGCAATGGCATCGGTGATCTTGTCGATATTCACCTCTTCATCACCGAATACCAGGCGGAATTCACGTACATAGCCTGGAATGCTTTGAATGACATCGACGGCCAGCACGTGAGTGAAACCCATTTCGGCCGGGTTGGCGATCGGACCACCGGCTTGCTCCTTCAGGTCAGCCGCACGACCGTCCCAGAACTGTGCCACGTTGAGGCTGGAGTTAAGAACAGTGGGCGAGTTGATCGGACCCTGTGCCCAGCCATGTCCGATGGACGTCTTGATATTGTCGGTGCCGCCCATGCTCAGGTTGTGGCAGGAGTTGCAGGAGATGAAACCTGACTTGGACAGGCGTGGGTCGAAGTAGAGTTTCTTGCCCAGTTCGGCCAGGGCCAGGTTCACGTTCTTGAGCGGTTCGATTGGCTGGATCGGCTCATTGGCAATGGCCGAGTGGCTCACAGTGCCGATGGCAAGTGCCAACAGTGAATGTTTCAACAGACGTGTAAGTGTCATGGCTTGTGCCTCTTTCAGTGGGCTTGAGTTCCATCATGGCCTTGTTAATCTTCGGTCGCGTTGACTGGGATCAAGTAATGTGCCGGGCTTCTCTGGGTTGAAGTGCCTGACCAAAAAATGAGTGTAGATGTTTATCGCAACAGCATGTTGCACAAATATAGTGCAAGGCACCACATTAGTGCTTTTGTTGCACCAATGTGGTGCTGTATAATACCGAGCTTTTTTCCGGCGGGTGTCCCGGTTCTGCCAGTTGTCATTCTTTCATCGACTCTGGTGTTGCCCGTGAAGCTTTAATCCATTCATCAGAGGTACATTGATGTCCTACATCCATAACACCATCACGCAGCTGATGGCTTCCAGCCCCGCCCAGGCAGAGTTTTATCAGGCTGTTGAAGAGGTGCTTGAGTCGCTGGAACCCTTGCTGGAGTCAGAAGCACGCTACCGGGACAGCGGTATCATTGAGCGCATGGTAGAACCAGAACGCCAGATCATGTTCCGCATTCCCTGGGTTGATGACAAGGGCAAGGTGCAGGTCAACAAGGGCTACCGCATCGAATTCAATTCGGCTCTGGGCCCGTATAAGGGCGGTCTGCGATTTCACCCTTCCGTAAACGCCGGCATCATCAAATTTCTCGGTTTTGAACAGATATTCAAAAACGCCCTGACCGGTTTGGCAATTGGTGGTGGCAAGGGCGGTGCCAACTTCAATCCCAAAGGGCGCTCCGATCAGGAGATCATGCGCTTCTGTCAATCTTTCATGAACGAGCTGTACCGTCACATCGGCCCGACGACTGACGTGCCGGCGGGTGATATTGGTGTGGGTGCGCGTGAGATCGGCTACCTGTTCGGGCAATACAAGCGCTTGACTGGCCGTTATGAAGGAGTTCTGACCGGCAAGGGGTTGCTGTGGGGTGGTTCACTGGTACGCAAGGAAGCCACGGGTTACGGCTGTGTCTACTTCGCCCAGAACATGTTGCAGGCCCATGCCGACTCGCTAGCGGGCAAGACCTGTCTGGTGTCCGGTGCCGGCAACGTGGCGATCTACACCATCGAGAAACTGTATCACCTTGGCGCCCGTCCGGTTACATGTTCTGACTCTACCGGTACGCTGTATGACTGTCACGGTATCAATCTGGAGACCCTCAAACAGATCAAGGAAGAGCGTCGTGGCTCGCTGGCCGAATATCTGGAAGAACATCCGAAAGCGGAGTTTACCCCGGTTGAGGCCTACCCTGAAGATGGCCATGCCGTATGGCGCTATACGGCCGATGCTGCCTTCCCATGTGCAACTCAGAACGAGTTGACCGAAGCGGATGCGCGCGCACTCATCGGTAATGGCGTGCGCTGCATTAGTGAAGGTGCCAACATGCCTTCAACGCCTGAGGCGGTGGAAGTGTTTATCGCCGAGCGTATTCACTATGGCCCGGGTAAGGCGGCCAACGCAGGCGGCGTTGCTACCAGTCAGTTGGAAATGGCACAGAATGCCAGCATGCAACAGTGGACCTTCGAGCAGGTCGATGAACGCCTGCAACAGATCATGGCTGGTATCTACCAGCGCTGCAGTGAAACGGCCAAGGCATTTGACCAGCCACATAATTTGGTACTGGGTGCCAATATTGCCGGCTTCCGCCGGGTGGCGGATGCCATGCTGGAGCAGGGTGTGGTTTAATCACCTGAACCGGTTTTGCCATCATAGCCCGGGCCCTGCGCCCGGGCTTTTGCTTATTGGAGTCTAAGGATGCGGTCTCTGGCCCCTGAATTTGTTGTGATGCTGGCAGGTATCACGGCTGCCCTTCATATCGGAAAACTGCCACCAGCTATTCCGGTGCTGCAGGATGCTCTTGGTGTCACGCTGGTTGAGGCCGGATTCCTGCTGTCTTTGGTGCAGCTGGCCGGCATGCTGGCAGGGGCCTTGATCGGGCTGCTGGCGGACAGTGCCGGCTTGCGCCGCAGTGTGCTGTTGGGGCTGGGTATTCTGATGCTTGCCAGCCTGCTCGGCAGCCAGGCACAGAGTGCGGCCATGCTGCTGTTGCTGAGGGGTATTGAGGGTTTCGGTTTTCTGCTGGTGACGCTATCCGGTCCGGGGCTGATTCGGCACCTGGTGGTGGCAGAGAAGCTGAGCCTGCGGCTTGGCTGGTGGGGGTGCTATATGGGGCTGGGCACCGGCACGGCCTTGTTGACTGGGCCGTGGGTAATGGCACATGTGGGCTGGCAAGGCTGGTGGATATTGATGGCACTGTTATCTCTGCTGATGCTGTTCTGGGTCTGGCGTGCCGTGCCGCCGGATCAGCAACTGCATACGCGCCAGGAGGGGCCGGTAGGCGGTGCCTTGGGACGTGTGCTGGGGCGACTGAAACTGACCCTGAGTCATCCGGGCCCCTGGCTGGTGGCGATGATTTTCGCCACCTATTCCGGTCAGTGGCTTTCAGTCATCGGCTTTCTGCCCTCAATCTATTCCGAGGCGGGCATCAGTGCCGGGCTGGTGGGTCCGCTGACTGCTCTGGCGGCGGTGGTCAATATTATTGGTAATGTCCTGTCGGGGCGTTTGCTGCATGTGGGGGTAGGGGCAAGGCAGTTGCTTTATGGCGGTTTTGCTGTAATGGCAATGACCACGTGGTTTGCTTTCTCGGCTCTGACAGCTGACTTCCCTTGGCTGCGTTACCTTGCTGTGCTGCTGTTTTCGGCCATCGGCGGCATGGTGCCGGGAGCGTTGTTCTCGCTGGCGGTAAGGTTGGCACCGGACAGCTCTGTGGTGTCGACCTGTGTTGGCTGGATGCTGCAATGGTCGGCTTTTGGTCAGTTTGTGGCGCCACCAGCCATCGCCTGGCTGGCAGCTCAGGCTGGTGGCTGGCACTGGACCTGGATGGCAACTGGTGCGATGTCACTGCTTGGTGTCGTGCTGGTGACCAGGGTCAGCCGTCTGCCGGGGTTCGCTGCTGTTCACTGAGGATGCTATTTACCAGGCAGAGCGGTGCAGGATCAATATCGCCCGGCTTGGCGCCTGCCTGCTGCATGGCCCACTCGACTCGCGCCTCGGGGGTCAGGTGAGGACGACGCAGTGCCTCAACCGCCTTCAGGCGTGGCAGCAGGCCCTTGCCATTGGCAATCTGGATGGCTAGCCCGGGGCGGGCATTCAACTCCAGCAGCAGCGGGCCACGTAATGCGTCGACGACCAGGTCCACCCCCATGTAGCCAAGCCCGGTGGCTTCATAACAGCTGCTGGCCATGTTCAGCAGATACTGCCAGCTCTCGATCTCGATGCTGTTGAGTTCAAGGCCGGTATCGGGATGCAGCGTCAATGGACGGTCGAACTGTACGGCGTTGCGGGCGCGGCCGTTGGCAAGATCCAGCCCGACACCCACTGCACCCTGATGCAGGTTGGCCTTGCCATCTGAAGCACGCGTTGCCAGCCGCAGCATTGCCATTACGGGATAGCCCTGGAACACAATGATGCGAATGTCCGGTACACCTTGAAAAGAGTGGCGTGCAAGGCCTGGCTCGGAGCGTACCAAAGCTTCAACGATGGCTACATCGGGGGCGCCGCCCAGTGAGTAGAGCCCCGCCAGAATATTGGACAGGTGGCGTTCGATTTCCTGCAGCGAAATTTCCATCCCGGATGCTTTGATAAAGCGCTCACCCTCATGCGAGCCGATTACCAGAATGCCCTTGCCGCCGGAGCCCTTGGCCGGTTTGATCGCAAAGCCATCGAAGCCTTTAACCCGCTCCATGAAGTGGCCAATTTCGTGCTGCTCACGCACCACCTGCAGCAAGGCAGGTGTGGCGACGCCGTACTCTGCCACGGTCTGTTTGGTTAGCAGCTTGTTGTCTACCAGTGGGTAGGCACTGCGGTCGTTATAGCGCGAAATATAGTCAATATTGCGCTTGTTCATATTGAGGATGCCGAGCCGGTTCATGCGGCGCGGGCTGATCCAATCGCCCCACCAGCCCATTAGTCGTACCTTTTCATCGGGGTGAATCGGCGCAGTTCGGTGAGCTTGTAACCGGTGTACTGACCCAGCAGCAGAATTAGCCCCAGTACTACAAGGTGTAGCTCGGGAAAATTGAAGCTGAGGTGCTCTGCCAGCGGCGCGCGCATCACCAGGAATGCAAAAATGGCGACCAGCAGGCTGCCAAAGCCCTGAGTAACCACCTCGCGAGCACCTTCTTCTTCCCATAGGATCGACATCCGCTCAATGGTCCAGGCCAGAATGACCATCGGGAAAAAGGTGACGGTCATGCCGGTGCTGTAGCCCATTTGGTAGCCGATAATACTGATGCCAGCGGTGATAAACAGCACCAGTACAATCAGAGCCGATATGCGTGATACCAGCAGCAGGTTCAGGCTGGATAGATATCCTCGCATCAAGAGCCCCAGTGTGACCACGCCGATAAAGGCCGCTAGGCCTGGCAGTAGAGAGGTTTGCACAAAGGCCACAGCAATCAATACCGGCATGAATGTGCCGGAAGTCTTGATGCCAACCACTATTCGCATCAGGCAGACCACCAGTGCACCAAACGGAAGCAACAACAGCATGCGGAACATGCCTTGCTGCTCAACCGGGAGTTGATGCAGGCTGAAGGCCCCGAACGCCTGCCCGTCAGCCTCGGCGCGGATGATTTGCAGGGCGGGAACTGTCTGACGCAACATTGAGAAGCTGACCACCGAGTTGCTGCCTCCGGTTACATCCAGTAATGAGCTGGCCTCCTGCCGCCAGAGCAATACATCATCCGGCACCCCTTGCTCAGCGGTACGTGGGTTGAACGTGAGCCAGCGCTTGCCGTCATGTACCTGCAGCCAGGGTAGCAGCGATTGCTGTCGGCGAGCGTCCTCAAGTCGCAGCCCTTCGGCGATGCGGGCCGGTGTGCCACTGTGGTTGATGAGAAGGTAAAGCGCCTCGGCGCGGGTTCTGTCACTCAGCAAAAGACGTGTATTCTGGTCCGGTGTTGGGCTGTTAAGCAGGGTGATCAACTCGCGTGTGAAGCTGGCCGGATTGCTGGAGCGACTGCCCGCCAGCTCAATCGCCGCGCGTGCGGCCGCAATGTCCGGTCCCTCCAGAAAAACTTCGCTGGCGGTGACTGGAGTATTGTCGGGCTCAGTGTCGGTCTGTGCGGAAGCGATCAGTCGGCTCTTGAAGTAGAGTGTTTGTGGACCGCTTGCCTGGCGGATTGTCCACTCCGCACGGCGATCATGGCCACGTTGTGTAATGGCAAAACCGTAACCGGGTGAGGCTGCCTGCTCGGACAGTACCGAAAATCCCGGCGGACTGTCCGGCAGGTTGAGGCTGACCGTGACGGGCTCGCCCCAGGCGCGAAAATCGACCCGTGCTTCGACCAGCCAGACAGGCTGTTGCTGGCCTGGCAGCCAGGGAACCCCCAGCTGATAATGACGCAGAACGGCCAGCAGGACGCCGGCCAGAATCAGCAGGCCCGTTGCAATATAAAAAGGGGCTTTTGAATGTCGGCTCAAGGTGTTTTGGCTCCCTGTTCAGTATTGAGGCCTTCGGGCAGCTCGGTCACGAACTCCTGGCCCACATCAATCAGCATCACATCACGCAGGATATTGCGTCCAACCAGTACTGGGTAGGTCAGGTGGCTGCGATCGCTCAGGGTAAATTCAGCCAGGTCACGGTGATCGCCAATCATGAACGGCAGCTCTACGACAATTCGTCGTTCGGGATCATCGGTGTTTGATTGTATGATGCGAGCACGGCGGGAAATTTCATGCTCCATGGTCAGGGTTTCATCACGGCCGGGTACACTGATATCAAACCGGACCCAAGGCTGTCCGTTGCGCTCAAAACGCTGGATATTGAGTGCATGCAGGGAAGAGGTTGTAGCCCCACTGTCAATGCGTGCAGTATAGACTAGGCCCGGATCGGCAATGTAAATCGGTTCCGTCTCACCCACTACCAGTTTGCCCTTGAGACGGGCGGACGGCTCGCTGGTGGTTGGCTGCGGTGGCAGAATGCTTGCCTGCTGTTGCGGCAGTGACTGAATCAGGTCCTGTTGTCGGTTCAAACGATCGAGCAGTGCCTGCTGGCGCAGCTGCTGGCGCGTTTCCATGACATCAAACTGCTCAAGAGTACGTGTTTCAAGAGCTTCAAGAGCTTCAAGGCGCTGCTGTTGCAGTTTGTGCTGTTGCTCCAGTTGATCCAGCTCGGCACGCTCCAGAAACAGATAACGATCGTGGCTACAGCCTGACATTAGTACGGCAAGGCCCAGCAGAAAAGTAAGACGGGTGATCCTTGATCGGGACGAACGAGTAGAAAGCATGGATAACTCCAGCCAGCAGATAAAATAAGGAACCTGACAGTGTCAGTTGACTCTGATGTGGGTATCGACTCTGCAGTAGCGCAGCTTAACAGACGGTGAAAAGTTCACCTGAATATGTTTTGCTGCAGCGTGCAACGTGACGTGGGCATGATAAGACCGCAAAGGATCGTCTGTCACTAACCCGGGCAATAGAGGGAGAAAAAATTCGTGAAACAATGGCTAACAGGATTGTTGATCATGGTTATGACGGCATTGGCGGCTCTTGCCTGGCATCAGCTTGCCCCCGTTGAGCAGCAACAGGGGCGGGAAAAACGTCCTCAAGCCGTACACGTGGTCCAGCCAGAAGTACAGACAGTCAGGGATAGAATTGAAGCGGTTGGCACCTTGCGCTCGCGCGATGAAGTTGTGGTGACCAGTGAGGTTACCGGGCGGATTGTAGCGATTGATTTCACCACCGGTCAGCAAGTGAAAAAGGGGCAGCTTTTGGTGCAGCTGGATGATCGTCAGGCTCAGGCTGATCTGGCGGTGGCTGAGGCACGGTTGGCCGATGCTCAGCGTCAATTGCGCCGAGCCCAGCAGTTGCGCAACAGCAACAGCATATCTCAGGCTCAGGTGGATGAACTGCGTACAACCGTCAATGTGGCCGAAGCCGAGCGACAGGCAGCCAGAGTCAGGGCAGCCAACCACCGTATCGTGGCCTCCTTTGCAGGCGTAGTCGGGCTGCGTGAGTTCAGTCCAGGTGCCTATGTTGAAAGCGGAGACCCGTTGACCACTCTGGATGCAAGCGGTGAGATGGAGCTGACCTTTGCCGTAGCTGAGCGTTTTGTCGGCCAGTTGCAGTCAGGGCAGCCTGTAAACAGTGTTACCTCGAGCTGGCCTGGCGAAGTGTTTCAGGGTGAACTGGCGGAACTGGATACCCGAATCGACCCGCTTAGCCGAACGCTAAAGGTCAGGGCACTGATCGACAACAGTGAAGGACGTCTGCGTCCGGGGCAGTTTATGTCGGTTCGGCTGACACTCAGGCAGCGCGAGGCGCTGGTCGTACCTGAGCAGGCAGTGCTGCTGCAGGGGGATGAGCGCTATCTGTTCGTCGCCACTGACGACAATACGGCCGAACGCCGTTCGGTACAGCTGGGCAGTCGTGAGCCGGGCAAGGTCGAAATTCTCTCGGGCATCAACACGGAAGATCGGGTTGTGATCACGGCTCAGGATCGGCTTTCCAGTGGTGATGCACTGCAGATTCTTGAAGGTACGGATAATGCCATTCCGGCGTCTGAGTTGATCCGGCAGGAGTCCTGAACATGGTGTTGTCCGATATTTCCATCAAGCGACCCGTGTTTGCCACGGTCATGAGCCTGCTTATTCTGGTGTTTGGATTGGCGGCCCTGAATCAGCTGCCGGTGCGTGAATATCCCGACATCGATCCGCCGGTAGTATCTGTTTCGACTGACTATACCGGCGCCGCCGCCGAGGTTGTGGATACCCAGATTACGCAGGTGATCGAAGGTGCAATCAGCGGTATTGAGGGTATTCGCTCCATTGAATCCAGTACCGAGCAGGGCGAATCACGCACCACCATCGAGTTCACCACCTCGCGTGATGTGGATGTGGCGGCCAATGACGTGCGTGATGCCGTGGCCCGTGTGATTAACCGATTGCCGGATGAAGCAGATCCCCCGGTGGTTCGCAAGGCGGACTCCAATGCACGACCGATGATGTGGATTACCCTGAGATCCGATATCTGGGATTCCGCACAGCTGAGTGACTTTGCTGACCGGGTACTGAAAGACCGTTTGGCGGTGGTCGATGGTGTGGCGGAGGTACGGATTGGCGGCGAGCGTCGTTATGCCGTGCGTGTCTGGCTGGACCCGAAGCGGTTGGCGGCGCGTGATATGACGGTGGCTGAAGTGGAGCGGGCACTGCGGGCCAACAATGTCGAGTTACCCGGTGGTTCGGTGGAGTCGGTCAGTCGTGACTTTACCGTGCGCACGGAGGGGCGGCTCAACCGGGTTGAAGAGTTCCGTGAAATGGTGATTCGCCGTGACGGTAACGTGCTGTTGCGACTGGGCGATGTGGCCGATGTGCAACTGGGTGTTGAGTCTGATGTCAGTCGTTTGCGTGCCAATGGACAGACCGCCATAGGCATGGGGATTACGCGTCAGTCGAAGGCCAACACGGTCGCGGTCTCAGACCGGGTGAAGGAAGAGCTGAGTCGGATTCGGGAGAGTCTTCCGCCTGAAGTAAGCATCACCGAAAGCTATGACGAGTCGATCTTTATTCGCGCATCCATCAAGGAAGTTCTGGTCACGCTGGCGATCTCGGTATCACTGGTGATACTGGTGATCTTCATCTTCCTGCGTTCCTGGCGGGCTACTCTGATACCGGCCGTGACCATACCGGTCGCGGTCATCGGTGCGTTTATCGGCCTTGGCTTTCTCGGCTTCTCCATCAACGTGTTGACACTGCTGGCGATCATTCTGGCGATCGGTCTGGTGGTGGATGATGCCATCGTCATGCTGGAAAACATTCAGCGTCGTATTGATGAGGGTGAGAAACCACTGGTGGCCGCCTATCTGGGGGCGCGTCAGGTTGCCTTTGCCGTGATCGCCACCACGCTGACACTGGTGGCGGTATTCGTGCCGATCTCATTTATGGGCGGGAATATTGGTCGCCTGTTCAGCGAATTCGGCTTCACACTGGCTTCGGCAGTTATCGTGTCAAGTTTTGTGGCACTGACGCTGGCCCCGATGTTGTGCTCCAAGTGGCTTCAACACAGTCCAGAGCAGGAAGAGGGACACCGGATCTGGATGGCAAGCGAACGTGTATTGGGGGCGCTTAACCGAGGCTATGAACGGTTGCTGCGCTTCTCATTGCGTCAACCCGGTCTTTTGCTGGGGATTGGCCTTGCTGGCCTGGTGCTGGCAGCCGTGATCTTTCCGCGCTTGCCGCAGGAGTTGGCGCCGACCGAAGATCGGGGTGTCATTATCATGCCCAGCAAGGCACCGCGTGGTTCCACAGCCGACTATACCGAGCATCATGTGCGCCAGGTCGAACAGCGACTGCTGCCCTATCTTGAAGACGGAGTCGCGGAACGCTTGCTGTCGATTGTCGGTTTCCGTGGTGAAGCTGACAACGCTTTTATTATCTTGGGTCTTAGCCACTGGGATCAGCGTGATGTTAAACAGCAGAGCATTGCCGCTGAGTTATTTCCAAAACTGGCACAGGTACCCGGCGTGCGCTCGATTCCGATCAACCCGCCGGGGCTGGGGCAAAGTGGCTTCAGTCAGCCCGTCTCTTTTGTAATCGGAGGGCCTGACTATGAAAGCGTACAAGGCTGGAGCCAAGAGATCCTGCAGCGAGCGCAGGAAAACCCTAACCTGATCAACCTTGAAACCGACTTCGAGCTGACTCGACCAGAGCTGCGCGTTGACATCGACCGCCAGCGTGCGGCTGATCTTGATGTCACGGTTGAAGATGTGGGGCTGACCTTGCAAACCGTACTGGCGTCACGTCAGGTTACCACCTACATGGATCGGGGCCGTGAGTATGATGTTATCGTACAGGCGCAGGATGCGAGCAGGGCGACGCCAGCTGACCTTGGGCGGATCTATCTTCGCCCGCGTGAAGGGGGCGGCCTGATTCCGCTGCAGGCACTGGTGGATGTAGAGGAGGTGGGGGCGAACCCAGACCTGCGGCGCATCGACCGCTTGCCTGCCGTCATTATCAGTGGCTCACTGGCGCCCGGCTATGACCTGGGTACGGCACTGAATTACCTTAACGGGCTGGCGCAGGACTATTTGCCACCTGAAGCCCGTGTCAGCTATCAGGGACTCAGCCGTGAATTTCAGGAATCTTCAGCGGCGATCTATCTGACGTTTGCACTGGCATTTGTCATTGTCTTCCTGGTGTTGGCGGCTCAGTTCGAGAGCTGGATTCACCCCCTGATTATTATGCTGACCGTGCCTCTGGCTGTGACGGGAGCACTGGCTGCGCTTTGGGCATCGGGGATCAGTCTCAATATCTACAGCCAGATCGGCATCATCATGTTGCTGGGGCTGATGGCCAAAAACGGCATCCTTATTGTGGAGTTTGCCAATCAGTTGCGTGATAAGGGTCTGGACGTACATGAGGCGATTCTCCAGGGGGCGATCATGCGCTTCAGACCGGTATTGATGACCACCATCTCCACCATCTTCGGTGCGATACCACTGGTGCTGGCGACAGGAGCGGGGGCGGAAAGCCGTGCCGCTATTGGTGTGGTCATTCTGGGCGGGTTGTTGTTTGCCGCCACGCTGACTCTTTTCATCATTCCGGTGCTGTATAACTTGCTGGCACGCTACGCCAAGTCAGCGGGTGCGGTTGAAAAGGCACTAAGCCGAGAGTTGCCAAAAGGACGAGAAGATGAGGTCAAATAGGAACGCAATTTGGGAGGCCCGAAGTCTATTACAGGACAGGTAGCACGGAAATAAGGGTAGGGCGAATCTCTCTTTCGGTAGCCAGGCAGTCTCATCCATTGCAGACCCTAGGCTTTGCGCCCACTGCGAACAGTGGTTGCCCTTTCGGGAGAGATTCTTTCGCTGGAAAGCGGGAAAGGCCATACATCAAAGCCAAACCTGATTGCATACTAGCAATATTAGTGTGCGTTCGCCAACCATAAGGTTTTGAGTCGGATCAATAAGAACGTGGGCCATGATACACTTTAACTTGATGTTTCCTTCCTACGGGCCATGGAGTGATCATGCCTCGCTTTTCGACCGAGCAATTGTGTACAGAGTGGACTGCAATCAATCAACGCTTCAGCGCAGAGGTTCAGCAGTTTGTCATCGACTTTTCCCAGCAGCACGCGAGCTCATTGTCAGAGCACTTTTATCGCGAGATGCTGGGTGATCCCGCTGCATCACAGTTTCTGTCAAACGATGAAGTACAGAGTCGTTTGGGTCAGTCCATGCAGCGTTGGGTTGCGGGCCTGTTTGTTTCGACCACTGAAGATGATGTGCTGCGATTGATAGCGGAACAACGCAAGATCGGTGAAGTGCATGCTCGCATAGGCATACCTGTTCATCTGGTGCTGAGAGGTGCACGTTGCCTCAAGGATCGCTTTGTACAGCTGCTGCATGAAGTGCCAAATCTGCCAGATGAAGATCAGTATGCGGCGATGCGACTGGCATCGGATACCATCGATCTGACAATGGAGGTTATGGGGCACGCCTACTCCCTGTCACACGATCGAAATTCGCGATCTGAAGAGGCCTATCGACTTTTTGCCATAACCCAGAATATTGCCAGCGAGAAAGAGCAGCAGAGGGCGGCTCTGTTCGACTGGGAAAATCAGTTGATGTTCAGTCAGGCGGTTGGTACTCAACTGAGTGAACTACCGCGCATACAGTCGTCGGACTTTGGTTTATGGTTCCGTCACAAAGGTATTCATGCCTTTGAGGGCTCGGCTGAGGCCGGCGCGGTGATGGATACCATGGAAGAGATTGACAGTGTGCTGCTGCCGCTTTTCGGATCGGATGGCAGTAACACCATCGCCATCAGCCAGGATTCACGCGTACATCTGCTGCGAGACCTGCGGGATAAGGTTAAAAGCATACGCTTTCACCTCAGCAATTTGTTTGAGCGCAACGATGAATTGGAATCCGGTCGAGATGTGCTGACGCGGCTGTTGAACCGGAAGTTCATGCCGGTAGTGTTGAGCAAGCAGGTCAGCCAGTCCCGCACTCAGAAAACAGCCTTCGCCGTCCTTGCTATTGATATCGATCACTTCAAGCAAGTGAACGACATTCATGGGCATCAGGCAGGGGACAGTGTCCTGCAACAGCTGGCGTTGATATTGCTGAACAACAGCCGTTCCGGCGATTACCTGTTCCGCTTGGGTGGTGAAGAGTTCTTACTCATTGCAGTTGATATGGATGCCACGCGTGCCAGGACTGTGGCGGAGAAGCTGCGTAAAAGCGTCGAGCGGGAAAGTTTCCTGCTGTACGATGGCAAAGAGCTGAAAGCCACCATCAGCGTGGGTGTGGCCTGCTTTGATGGTCACCCCGATTATCAGAGGGTGTTGCGCAAAGCCGATGATGCACTTTATCAGGCCAAAAACAGTGGCCGCAACAGAGTGGTAGTGGCGATGGGTGGTGGGGCGTCAGAAGCTGGTTGATGTAAAAAAGACTGGTGCCCCAGGCAGGACTCTAACCTGCGACCTGCCCCTTAGGAGGGGGCTGCTCTATACAACTGAGCTACTGAGGCATTTCAAGGCTGTGGATTCTACCGTCAGAAGTCCAAATTTTCTAGGCTTTACCCAGCCTGCGTTGACCTTCGTAGCGACCCTTGTCACCTTTCTGGTCATAAATGGAGTTGCCTTGGGCATGCCCCTGCAGTAATGCCAGCAGTTGGTCAGTATTTTGTTTACTGCGTACCAACGTCTGCTCGTTGCGCTGATTTAGCACGCGTACCTGTTCCAGTGACTGTTCCAGGCGCTGCCATGCCTGCTCCAGCAATTCGCTGGCGGGCGCGGGCAGGGTACGGATGAAGACAATGACAGCATCGCGGTTGGTTTCAACCTGAAGCTTTGTCAGCAGATCGTTGCGCTCACGAATGTTGCGATCAAGTCCCAGCAGGCATTCCTGTTTCTGCTGGTTGCTTTGTTTGAGCTGTTCAAGATCGCGTGTCTCAAGCGCAGTGAGTTCTGTGTCGAGCAGTGTCTGCAGCTGTGACAATAGTGCAGTGCCTTGGTCGATCAGGGCGCCAAACTGGATACTGATATCCTTGACGGGCTGGTCAGTCATCAGTTATCAGCCGAGTAAACTGTCAAGCTGCAGCATACGGTCGGCGATACGCTCATTATCGATCTTGTAGGAGCCATCTTCGATGGCTGCCTTGATCTGAGCGACACGGTCGCTGTCCACATCTGCGTTTCCGCTGTTTTCGCCCACAGAGCGCTGCAGCGCTTGCGCTGTATCACTGATACGTACAGTGTCGTCGCTCCGAGCAGGTGTATTGTCTGCAGGCTTGTTTCCGGTGTTGTTGCCGGTGGCCTGGGTCTGCTGCTCACTGACTTTACCTCGGTTGCCTGCCGACTGGGCGGGAGACAGGCCGGGAAAATCGATAGCCATTTTAAATTACCTCGCAATCAGTTCTATGCAAGGGTATCGGTCGCCCTGAGTAAAACTTTAAGGTTTTTTACATTAGTGAACTAACCGGCAGTATAGCGGAACAGGCCAGCGGCTGCTAACCGGTGATCATGGAACGCGAACCACGCCACCACCATCCACGCGTGCACGGATTTGTCGCTCTGAGCGATTGTTGATGATATCAATTATGTCGCCAATACGTCCGTCTTCGAGAGCAGTCCCTTCGGTACGGATGACAGCGCCGCCTCGGGATGCCTCGATTATCACCGGATCGCCTCGGCTGACAGCGTTTGCCTGAGTCAGCATGCGGGGGGAGATCGGAGTGTCGGCGCTGATACTGATGCGGGCCTGACTTCCGACGACATCCTGCTGACGGTAAAAATAATCACCTGACAAACTGGCAATATCGCGCTCCCGCAGCTGCAATTTTCCGGCGCTTATACGGCTGCCTTTGACGATTGGCGTTGCAGCGACCACAATCGCTTTATACTGCTTCACTCGGCCGGTGACAAAAAGGCTCCAGCGTGGAGTGCTGCAACTGGCTTTTGCGGTGATGCGCTCACCACTGTGGAAGGGCAGTGTTACATGAACGGGAGCTTCACAGGGTGCGAGTTGCAGGTGCTGATTGACCGGGTTCAGGCTGACCTCGACCCGGCTGTCTGGTACTTTAGACAACAAGTGTTGTTTAATGGCTTCAGTCACCTGCAAGTTGATCCGTGCTGCGGTATCATCGGCAGAGGCCGAAAAAGGCAGCATCAGGATGCAGACTATGGCAAAAACAGTGGCAACTGGTGTTAAATTGATATTATTCACGCGGGTGTCCTGGCTTTCGAAGCCGGGCGAAACTCATTGTTAGCGACCTCGGGGTTGGTTAAATCATGTCAGGGATCCTGGATACTGTAAACCTGCGCACGCAGATGGTCGGTCAGAACCGTCTTGAACTGTTGCTTTTCGGGCTGGAAACCAATCAGCGCTACGGCATTAACGTATTCAAGGTACGAGAAGTGCTGCAGTGTCCGGATCTGACTGAAGTGCCGCGCCAGACCAGTGCAATCAAGGGGATGGCGCATATACGTGGCGAAACCATCCCGGTACTTGACCTGTCTGAAGCGATTGGTCGCAGGCCAATCCCGGAAGAAGATCTGCCCAAAACCTTCCTGATTGTGGCCGAGTATAACCGCCGTACGCTTGCCTTCATGGTGCGCAAGGTTGACCGTATCCTGAATACTCAGTGGGACCAGATCATGGCCCCGCCGAAAGAGATCGGTAACGAGAATTACCTGACGGCTGTTTTCGAGTACGAAGGTAAGCTGGTTGAGATTCTGGATGTAGAACAAATCCTCGCGGACCTGTACCCGATGTCCACTGATGTCAGCGATGAAGTAGCGACTCAGGATGATCGCGCCCGCGCACGCCAGCGCCACGTTCTGATCGTCGATGACTCGGCCGTGGCGCGCAATCAGATGCAGCGCAGCCTGGAAGACCTTGGCGTGAAAGTTTCGATTGCCAACAATGGGCGTCAGGCGCTTGATCTGTTGAAAGGGTTGGTCGAAAAAGGGGTGGATGTTGAAAGCTTTTTCCTGATGGTGATTTCTGATATCGAAATGCCTGAAATGGACGGCTACACCCTGACCTCTATGATCCGTGAAGACCAGCGTATGTCTAAACTGCATGTGGTGCTGCACACTTCACTGAGCGGCGGTTTCAATGTATCGATGGTGAAAAAGGTAGGGGCCGACGGATTCCTGGCCAAATTCAACCCGAACGATCTGGCCGGAGTGGTAGTCAACCGTATCCGCCAGGTCGAACAAGGCTGACGGGGAGCGTCTCCGGGTGAGCAGCAGCTTTAGTATTACACCAGCGGAATTCCGTGAGTTCAGCAGTTTTCTTGAAAAAAGCTGCGGCATTCTGCTGGCTGAACACAAGCAGTACCTGGTCCAAAGCCGCTTGGGCAAGATCATGCAGCAGCAAGGGTGTTCAAGCCTCAGTGAGCTGGTGGCGCGTCTTGGCAGAGCGGGTGGCAACAGCCTGAAAGAGCAGGTAATTGACGCCATGACCACCAACGAAACCCTCTGGTTTCGTGATATTCATCCCTACGAAATATTGCGTAATAAGCTTCTGCCTGAGCTGCATGAGAAAAGTCGCTTTCAGAAGCTGCGAATCTGGTCTGCGGCCTGCTCTACCGGGCAGGAGCCGTACTCCATCAGTATGGTGATTGACGAGTTCAAACAGAGTCATGCCGGGGCTTTTTCGTCTGGCGAAGAAATACTGGCGACTGATATTTCCACCACGGTGCTGGATCAGGCACGACGGGGTGAATATGAAATGCTGGCGTTGGGGCGTGGTCTGTCTCAGGAGCGGCTGCACCGCTACTTTGAGTCATCACCCACCGGTAGCTGGGGTATCAAACCCCACATCAAGAGCCGGGTGCGCTTTCAAAGCCTCAACCTGCTTGGGCCTTACAGTTCACTGGGGCAGTTTGATCTGATTTTTTGCCGCAATGTGCTGATCTACTTCTCGTCAGATGTAAAACTCGAAATCCTGCGCAAAATGCACAAGCAGCTGCGCCCGGGGGGGTATCTGCTGCTGGGTGCTTCCGAGTCTCTCTCAGGCCTGTCTGACTTGTATAAAATGATCCACTGCCGCCCCGGTATTATCTACCAGGCAATCTGAAAACTGAGCGGCAGTCTTGCCGCCCTTTGCCGCTCGGCATTATTTGTAGCGGTACAGCCTTGCCGCTTGCCGCTGTATATTGCCTCCCTGAAACTGTCCGAACTTTCCCAAAGCCACCCATCACGGGTTTTTTCGCTACTGGCACGTTGCTTGCTTAATTACAGATATAGCAACCTGTAACGGATAAGCGGCAATGGCGATCAACTTTGA
Organism: Marinobacterium sp. BA1; assembly: GCF_041155135.1. Taxonomy (NCBI): domain Bacteria; kingdom Pseudomonadati; phylum Pseudomonadota; class Gammaproteobacteria; order Oceanospirillales; family Oceanospirillaceae; genus Marinobacterium; species Marinobacterium sp. BA1. The sequence continues at coordinate 2,599,585 of NZ_BAAFHC010000001.1, read as the reverse complement.
CTCAGCACTGGGGATTCATGAAAACGCCCTGATACTCAGGGCGCGACGTGCTGAGGTGCTGGCCAACAATATTGCCAATGCGGATACGCCCAACTACAAGGCCCGTGATCTGGATTTTAGTGCCGTGCTCGAAGGTGAAACCGCTGGCGCCAATCTGTCGTTGAAGAAAACGGCATCCGGTCATCAATCCGAGTTTTTGTCACCGGATGCCGCGGCTGACCTGATGTTTCGTATTCCGAACCAGCCGTCAGTAGATGGCAATACGGTAGAGACCCAGGAAGAGATGGCTCGCTACACAGACAATGCGCTCCGTTATCAAGCGTCCTTTCAGTTTCTGAACAGCAAGTTCCAGGGGCTGACACGTGCAATCAAGGGTGAATAAACATGTCGTTGAGTAACGTTTTCAACATCGCGGGCTCCGCCATGACAGCGCAAACAGTGCGGCTTAACACCACCGCCAGTAACATGGCTAATGCGGAAAGCATCAGTTCCAGCGAAGCGGAAACCTACCGCGCCCGCAAGCCGGTGTTTGCACTCAAGGAAGCTCAGACTGAACACCTGCCTGATCACCTGCAGACATTGGTGCCGGGCCAAGGTGTTGATGTTAAAGGGATCATCGAAAGCGATTCGCCCCTGCGCATGGCGTACGAACCGAATCACCCGATGGCCGATGAAAACGGGTATATCTGGTACCCGAACGTAAATGTGGTGGAAGAGATGGCGGATATGATTTCAGCCTCGCGCTCGTTCCAGATCAACGCCGATATTATGAATACGGCCAAACAGATGCTGCAGCGTACGCTGACGCTGGGGCAATAAGGTCAGTAAGAGGATAACGCCATGAGCAATGTAAACGGCGTCGGCAGTAACAACATCTACGATCAGATCAATCAGAAGAACCAGGCGCAGTCCAAGGCGCTGAATTCTCAGTCTGAAGAAAGTCAGATGTTCATGAAGTTGCTGATCGCGCAGCTGCAGAATCAGGACCCGACCAGTCCGGCGGATCCAGCTGACTTCATGCAGCAAATTTCCACGTTGAGCAACGTTGAAAGTATTCAAAACCTGTCCAAGACCATGGAAAACATGAGTAACTCAATGCTGAGTAGTCAGGCAGCGTTACAGGCTTCGTCGATGGTTGGGCAGCGTGCATACGTGAATACGAATATTGCCCAATTGCATCAGGAAGAAGGTTATGTGGATGGGCTGGTCAGTTTGGAGAACAGTGTCAATGATGTACGCATCACCATCTACGATGCGGGCGGCAATCAGATTGACCAAGTCAGTATGGGGGCGCAACCGAAGGGTGATCATAACTTTGTGTGGCAGGGCGGAGAAGGCGTGCCACCGGGTAACTACCGGATAGTGGCTGAAGTTCCTATGGGGGCGGACGGCGAGTACGAAGAGGTGGCCACCTACATGGGTTTCAATATCAACAGCGTCACTCTGGGGCAAAATGGAATTGGCATGAAAGTGAATACGGCCATCGGTTCCATTGACATGAGTGAAGTGAAACAGCTGGGCTAACCCAGTCACAGTCTAGCGAGGTAATAACAATGGCAGGTTTCAGCACAGCCGTAACAGGTCTCAAAGCATCTACAGCCATGTTGGATGTGGCTGGTAACAACATCGCAAACTCAAGCACTGTAGGCTTCAAGTCATCGCGTACCGAGTTTGGTGATATCTATGCCACTGCCGTTGTCGGTGCGGGTTCGTCCAATACCCCTGGGTCAGGTGTCACCGTGACCGATATTGCCCAGGATTTCAGTGCCGGTACCATTGAGTTCACCAACAACAACCTGGACTTGGCGATCAATGGTTCAGGCTTTTTCCAGCTTGATGATGGTCAGGGCAGTGTGACCTACACCCGAGCCGGTGCGTTTGAGCTGGATAAAGAAGGCTTTATCGTTTCCAAAAACGGGAAATACCTGCAAGGGTATGGCCTTGATGCCGATGGTAACAGGCTGCCAATTGGCAACATGGCAGTCACTGAGAAAGAAAGTCCACCAAAAGCAACTGAAAACATCGATTTGTCGTTCAATATTGATGCGCGCTCTGATGCAGCTTCTCTTCTACCGACATACAACAAGGATGAGCCGGGTTCTTTTACCTGGACAACGACAGACCGTACTTTTGACAGCTTGGGTAATGAGCACACTATCAAGTACAACTTTGCGGAACAGCGCCCAGTCAAACAGGTGCTCAACTTTCAGCTTACAACCCCCACCAACTATCCAGAAATATCCGGTATCCAGCTCCAGGCAGGGGATTTTGACGCTAATGGAAGATTGATTGACAACTCGCCCGCGACAACTGGCTATGATGAACTGGCAGTTGCTGATGACCGCATCGATCTCTCGACGGTTGTATACGATACCGGCACGGGAGAGCTCAGCTTTGAATTGAAAGCGTGGGCTACGGATTCTGGTGATGTTTTGGTGGAAGAAGGTGGAGCCGCCCTTGCGAACCTCAATACAGCGGTAGAAGACCGTTATCGTGATGCTAATGAGGTCCGCGTATATACCGTGACCCCGGGTGCAGGCAGCGGAACCATTTCTTTGGCAGGGGAAGAAATTCAGGTTTCAGCTGCTGATAATACAGCCGATGGCATTGCTGGGCTGATTGCGGCACGTGAAGCCCGTATATTGGAGAACAACCCTTCGATAGAATCAATACAGGCTACGACCAACGCTGCAGGCGACGTTATATTGCAGGTGCGCTTTAAAGCAGATGAGGGTGACATCACTCCAGAGCCTGGCCAGCTTAACGATCCCTATCCAGTAACTGTAACCGGTAACGTCACTGCTGCGCATGATGCTGATGCTTCAATCCAGGGCGATAACTCTTACAGAGGCTACTATCGCATGTATGCCTACCTGAACAATGAAGAGTTGCTGGATATTGGTAAGGTACAGGATCCGGGCAAGGGAACGCTTACTGAGCCGGGGCCGATACTGGTCCAGTTTAACCCCACCAACGGTCTGCTGCGAGAGATTAATGGTCAGGCGTTTCCGGCTGGTGGACAGGTACCTGCTCTTACCATTAAGGGTGCGGATCCAGCCAACTCTCTGACTGAAATCACACTGGATCTGACCGGTAGTACTCAGTTTGCTTCCGCATCCATCGTGAAGGGGTCGCTACAGGATGGTTACACCAAAGGTGACTTGATTGGTGTGACGTTCTCTGCAACCGGGGAAATGGTGGCTTCGTTCAGTAATGGACAGAACAAGTCGCTGGGTGTGGTGGCCGTTGCAACCTTTGAAAACCAGGCGGGTCTGCAGCCGAGTGGTGATACCGAGTGGGCCGCCACGCTGGATTCAGGCGACGCGATTGTGAACCCGCCCGGAACAGGCTTGAACGGCACGTTGCGCTCCGCTGCACTTGAAGCGTCCAATGTTGATTTGTCCGAAGAGCTGGTGAAGCTGATTGAAGGTCAGCGTAACTATCAGGCCAACTCAAAGACCCTAGAGACCATGAATGCGATCACGCAGACGATTCTGCAGATCTGATCAGTGGTATATCAACACCACAAGCCGGGCTATATGCCCGGCTTTCTCGTTTATGGCACATAGTTTGCTTGATACAAGGTAAAGCCAGTTAAAACGGCAAGGTTTTACCGGAGTAAACGATGGATAAAGTGCTGTATGTCGCCATGACCGGCGCGCGCGAGAACATGTATGCGCAGCAAGCTCATGCCAACAACCTGGCCAATGCCACGACCACCGGCTTCAAAAGTGATTTCGAGCAGGCCCGTGCCATGCGGGTGCTGGGTGAGGGCTTCGAGTCTCGCGTGTATTCTATGAGCGAACGCCCTGGTACGGATATGGACAGCGGTACGCTGATGCAGACCGGTCGCGATCTTGATGTGGCTGTGGAAGGTGATGGCTGGATCGCCATTCAGGGACCGGACGGCAACGAAGTGTATACCCGTAATGGCTCCCTGCAGATCAATGCCGCCAACCAGCTGGTGACGGGCAGCGGTTTGCCGGTGATCGGCGCGGGAGGCATTCCGATCATCATTCCGCCAGCCGAAAATATTACGATCGGCAATGATGGCACTATTACCATCCGTCCGCTGGGTGAGAATGCGGTCGAAATTGCACTGGTAGACCAGATAAAACTGGTACAGCCGGAAAATGGTCAGCTGTTCAAGGGGCGTGATGGCTTCATGCACACCGATAATGATGTGCCCTTGCCTCAGGCGCTCAATGCTCAGCTTCGTTCGGGTTATCTCGAAGCCAGTAATGTAAACGCCATCTCCGAACTGACGGCCATGATCGGCCTACAGCGTCAGTTTGAGATGCAGGTCAAAATGATGAAGACGGCAGAAGAGATGTCTACTTCTGCGTCTGAGATTCTTTCACTGAGCTGATATTAAGGAGTCTGACCCATGCACGGTGCTTTGCATGTTGCTAAAACCGGTCTGAGTGCACAGGATACTCAGCTCAAGGTAATTTCCAACAATCTGGCCAACGTCAGTACTGTTGGCTTCAAGAAAGATCGGCTGGAGTTTGAGGATCTGTTGTATCAAATCCGTCGCCAGCCCGGTGCGGCTACCGGTGAAGACTCAATGCTGCCCTCTGGTCTGCAGCTGGGCAGCGGTGTTCGTACCGTCAGCACCCAGAAGATGTTTCGTACCGGTGACATGCAGATCACTGACCAGCCTTTTGACGTGGCAATCAATGGTCGTGGTTTTTTACAAGTTGCCATGCCCAATGGTGACATCGCCTATACCCGCAATGGCGAGTTGCACCTTGATGGCGAGAACCGTCTGGTCACTTCAGAAGGCTACCTGGTTGAACCTGCAATCACCCTGCCGGACCAGGTAACCAATTTTTCGGTGGGCAATGATGGCACCGTGAGTGTAACGGTAGCGGGTGATCCCAACCCTCAAGAGTTGGGACAGCTGGAATTGGCCGATTTTGTTAACCCCCAGGGGCTGCAGGCAACAGGCCAGAACCTGTACATTGAAACGGCTGCAAGCGGTGCGCCGATTGTTGGCCTTGCCGGAGAAGAGGGGCGCGGCATCATCAAGCAGGGGATGCTTGAAGGCTCGAATGTGAATGCGGTCGAAGAGCTTGTGGATATGATCACCACCCAGCGCGCCTATGAGATGAACTCCAAAGTGATCTCGACCGCAGACGAGATGCTGTCCTATGTCAGCCAGCAGCTCTAATGACAGGCTAAGGTGAACATAATGATGACCAGACTTTTGCGACTGTGGCCATTGTTTGGCTTGGTGCTGCTGACGGGATGTGTCAATAAGGCCCCCAAGCCGGATAATCCCTATTATGCGCCAATTCAGCCCGCGCAGATGCAGCAACCCAAACCGGTGAATGGCTCTATCTATCAGGCGGGCACCGGAATGGATCTGTACAGCGACGGGCGTGCGCATCGTGTGGGTGACATTATCACGGTGGTCCTGACGGAGCGCACCCAGTCTTCTAAAAGCTCATCAACCGATACCGACAAAACCACCAATATCGGTATTGGTGTACCCAACGTATTGGGTCAGGATCTGACCCTGTTCGGCAACCCTCTCAGTGCTTCCATGAACAGCAACAGCGGTTTTGAGGGCACGGGTAATTCCGATATGCGTAACAGCCTCAGTGGCAATATTACCGTGACCATTCATCAGGTGATGCCCAACGGTACCATGTTGGTTCGCGGTGAAAAATGGCTGACCCTGAATCAGGGGGATGAATATATCCGCGTGAGTGGTCTGGTGCGGCCACAGGATATCGGACCTGACAACAGTATCGAGTCTACACGCCTTGCTGATGCTCGCATTACCTACAGCGGCACCGGTGCCACTCATGACGCAAACGTTATGGGTTGGTTGGCACGCTTCTTTATCAGTCCGTTGTGGCCATTTTAAGAGCTTCTAAGGAGAACACCATGAATAAAATGTTTCGACTTGGATTGCTGTTACTGTCTCTGTCGGCCCTGCTGGCTGCTCCTGTGCAGGCTGAACGGCTGAAGGATATCACCAGCGTAGCGGGTGTGCGTACCAACCAGCTGGTGGGCTATGGCCTGGTAGTGGGGCTTGACGGTACTGGTGACAAAACCAGTTTTACCTCACAGACATTCCGTAACATGCTGAACAATTTCGGCGTGGCGATTCCTCCCAATGTTGACCCGAAATCAAAGAATATTGCAGCAGTCGCGATCCATGCGGACTTGCCTCCTTTTGCCAAACCGGGTCAGCCGATTGATGTCACCGTTTCCACCATTGGTGATGCCAAAAGCCTGCGTGGCGGCAGTCTGTTGATGGCGCCGCTCAAGGGTGCTGACGGCAATGTCTATGCCATAGCACAGGGTAACCTGGTGGTGTCCGGTTTCGGTGTACAAGGCAGTGACGGCTCGCGCCTGTCTCTGAACGTGCCCAGTGTCGGGCGGATTCCCAACGGTGCGACTGTTGAGCGCACAGTGCCCAATGCGTTTGCACAGGGTGACAGCTTGATGTTCAACCTCAACCATCCGGACTTTACTACCGCTCGTCGAGTGGCCGAGCAGATCAATAACCTGCTGGGGCCTGATATGGCACAGGCACTCGATGCAGCCTCTATTCGTGTGCGAGCTCCGCGCGATCCGTCACAGCGGGTCTCGTTCCTTTCTGTGTTGGAGAACCTCGAAGTCCAGCCCGGTGAAGAAACAGCCAGGGTCATCATCAACTCCCGTACCGGCACCATCATCATCGGTCAGAACGTGCGGGTATCGCCGGTGGCCATCACTCATGGTGGTCTGACCGTTGCCATTACCGAAAATTTGGATGTTGCCCAGCCCAATGTGCTTGGCGGTGGTAATACCGTGGTGACACCGCGTACCGAGATTGAGATTGAAGAAGGCTCGGGCCGCATGTTCGAGTTTGCGCCAGGTGCAACCCTGAGCGACATCGTTGAAGCGGTCAATCAGGTGGGGGCAGCGCCCGGTGATCTGATGGCGATTCTTGAAGCGCTCAAACAATCCGGTGCGCTCAAGGCTGAACTGGTGGTGATCTGATATGGCGATCGACAGCGGCAGGCTTACACCTTCACAAGCGGCGCTTTTTACTGACCTGAACCAGCTGCAAAAGCTGAAAACTCAGGCTGGCAATGACCAACAAGCCGCCCTGAAAGGTGTCGCGCAGGAGTTTGAGCAACTGTTCATGAACATGATGCTCAAAAGCATGCGTCAGGCCAGTGACGTGTTGGCGTCAGACAGCCCGTTCAACTCCGGTGACGTAAAGTTTTATCAGGAGATGTTTGACCAGCAGCTGACGCTGGATCTGTCGAAAAAGGACAGCATCGGGCTGGCCGATATCATCGTCAAACAGCTGAGTCAGCAACACGCGCCTGTCGTGGCACCGGGGCAAGATGAAGAAAAAGGTGACCAGCAGTCGATGACTGAACAGATGCTGTCACGCGCCTTTGGTGGCGAGCCGCTGCCGCAAACACCGGCTGGAAACTACCGTGCACCATCAGCCAGTGAGTCTGAGCAGGAAGGCAACAGCGATACGGTTCAACCTGTAACCCAGGAACTGACCGATCAGGACAAGGCCGGCTCCGAAACCGCAGCTGTGAAAGAAACCCTGCCGGCCCGATTTGAAACGCCAGCCGAGTTCATTGAGAAGTTGATGCCGCTGGCCGAGCAAGCGGGGAAAGAGTTGGGTGTAAACCCTAATGTGCTGCTGGCGCAGGCTGCGCTTGAAACCGGCTGGGGCAAGTTCATCACCCGTGATGCAACAAGCGGTGAGAGTAGTCGTAACCTGTTCAATATCAAGGCTCACCGCGGCTGGGAAGGTGATACCGCGAAGGTACAAACGCTGGAATACCGTGGCGGTGTACCCGAGAAGGAACAGGCTCGCTTTCGTGCCTATGACAGCTATGCCGATAGCTTCAGCGACTACGTTGATTTTCTGCGCAGCAACCCGCGTTATCAACAGGCGCTGGAACAGGGTGCAGACCCGACCCGCTTTGTACGTGAACTGCACAACGCCGGTTATGCCACCGACCCTGAATATGCCAACAAGATAGAACGTATTTTCAGCGGTGACTTGCTGGCCGGTTTGGGCCGCGGCACTAAAGAAGGCTGATTGTTGGCCGATAACCACACAGTAAACGGTGAAGGTGCGTGGCACCGCACAAATAACGGAGCAACATCGTAATGTCATATGGCCTGCTGTCACTCGGAGTTCAAGGTACACGTGCCGCTCAGTCTGGACTGGGTGTGGTCGGTAATAACATTACGAACCTCAATACACCGGGGTATACTCGACAAGTTGCCCAGTTCAACAGCCTGGAAGGCGGCGGTGTCGTTCAGGACAATGTTGCTCGGATAGCGGATCAGTACATTACGGCTCGCCTGTGGAGTGACAACTCACGATTTGAGGCTTCCAAGGCATACGAAGAGCTGGCTAGCCAGCTGGACAATCTGCTGGCCAGCGACAGCACCAGCCTGACGGTAAAAATGGATGACTATTTTGCTTCGCTTCAGGCCGCCAACGATGACCCTATTTCGCTTACAAATCGTGAACTTTTTCTGGCAGAGGCAGGTGCTCTTGTGCGCCGCTACCATGACCTTCACGACCGTGTTGCACAGATCAACGAAACAGTTAATACAAGAATACGCGAGCTTACAGAGCAGGTTTCTGTTTCTGCAGGTCAAATAGCCGACTTGAATGACCGCATACGCATCGCTGAAGCCGGCAGCAAAGATGCGTTTGAGCTGAAAGACCAGCGTGATGAGGCTGTCAAAGAGCTTTCGTCTCTGGTGGACATCAAGGTCATCGAACAGTCCAATGGTGAGTTCAGTGTATTTGTAGGCAACGGTCAGCCACTCGTTGTGGGGCAGTCAGCGTATGAATTCGTTGCCCGTGAAAATGAATTCAATCCATCGCGCTACGAGGTTGGTGTGGTGATTGCGGGTAAAGAGAATGTCATTACTGACATGCTGACAGGTGGTGAACTGGGAGGTCTGATTACCTATCGTCGTGAGACCATGGATCGAAGCCTGAACGAACTGGGGCGTTTGGCGATCACCTTCGCCGATACCATGAACGCACAGCATCAAAAAGGTATCGACTACGACGGTGAAATGGGTAGAAGGCTCTATAATGATATCAACTCAGCCGAACTCATGGAGTCGCGCTTTCGGTCACGTATTGACGCTACGGGTGACGTGCGCATCACTGACAGCTCCAAACTGCGGGCAAGTGAATACGAACTGGTATTTACCGGACAGGATGACTTCCGCCTGACTCGGCTAAGTGATGGTAAAAGCTGGACACAAAACAGCTTCACAGATGCGGGTAGCGCCGCTGACGTCGATGCCGAGAATGAAATCTGGTTTGACCCGGCTAATGGCGAGTTGCGCCTCCAGGTGGATGGTTTCAGGCTGGATGCGAATAGTAACGGCCCCTTCGCGTCCAATGAGAAAATGATGATCAGCCCGGTACGAACCGGTGCAGATGACATAGAGCTGAATATACTCGATGGCCGAGACTTGGCACTGGCCTCACCCGTGACCATTTCCGCTTCAACCGGGAATGCGGGGACAGCTACGGCAAACGTCAGCGTCAGTACAATCGATGATATTACAGAGACAGATCCTCGTAATGTCTTTCCCAAGCTACCCCTTACACTTGAGTATGACAGCTCGCTTGTTCCTGCCTGGACGGTTACGGATACAGACGGCAGTACAACAACCTGGGCGGTCACCGTTGATCCTGCACAGCCTGACAGGCTTGAACTAACCGATCAGGCGACAGGCAGAACCATGCTGGAAGTGGGGCTGAGTGGACAGGTACAGGACAATGATACCTTTACTGTTGGCTATAATTTCAGTGCAAATGGCTCAAGTATTGGTATATCCGATAACCGTAACGGCTTGGTGATGTCTGACTTGATGAAGCAGGCAACAACACTTGAAGGCAGTTATCAGGACAGTTATGGCCGGTTGATCGAAAGGGTCGGAACAGATACCAAAGTGGCACAAATGGACCGCAGTGCCTCTGAAGCGGTACTGCGCAACACAATAGCTCAAAGGGAGTCTGTCAGTGGTGTTAGCCTTGATGAGGAAGCGGTCAGGCTGATCCAGTTTCAACAGGCATATCAGGCATCTGCACAGATTATCAGTGCATCACAAACCATCTTTGACGCCCTTATCCAGGCTGTTTGAGAGAGGAGAAAACGATTATGAGACTATCAACCAATCTCTTCTACTCGCAGAATGAAACCAACATCAGCGAAGCCAACTCACGGCTTTACAAGCTGCAGCAACAATTATCCACTGGTAAAAAACTGCAGCAGCCATCCGACGATCCATTGGCGACAACACAGATCATGAAGTTTGATCGTGTTATCGCCCGTACCGAGCAGTTCAGGGAAAATATTTCGGTTTCCGAACGTCGTCTCAGCTATGAAGAAACGACGGTTGCCTCGGTCGTGACCAGCCTGCAACGTGTTCAGGAAATCGCGATTCGAGGCAACAGTGGTGCCATGTCAGATAATGACCGGCAGATACTGGCTGGTGAGTTGGATGGAATCCTGGATCATGTCAAAGGGCTTCTGAATACTCAGGATGCTCAGGGCGAGTATATGTTTGCTGGCTATCGTGGAGATACCGAGCCTTATGTATTGAATGCGGGCGGTACTGCTTACGAATACCAAGGCGATTCTGGGGAGCGTTTTCTGGATATCGGTGAGAATTCAACGATCCAGTCCACAGACCCGGGAAGCGCAATTTTTGGTGATAGTACGGATAATGTCCTGAACCAGATTCTGGACCTGAAGACGGCTCTGGAATCAGGCACTGACCCCTCTGCAGCCTCTCAGGGCGTCAACGGCTGGTACGAAAACATTGTCAGCCAACAGGCACAGCTTGGCTCCAGGTTGCGTGTACTTGAAGATCAGGAATGGAACCTGACTGATCTTCAAACGTTCACCGAGTCAACACGCTCCCTGTTTGCAGATACAGACTATTATGAAGCCATCAGCCAACTGTCGCTTGAGTCCACTGCGCTGCAGGCTGCCTATCAGAGCTTTGGCAAGGTCCAACAGATGAGCCTTTTCAACTATGTTGGATAAATCAGTGCTGAAGCAGGCAGACACGGAGACGCTGATTGAAACAGCCCTTGAGTGTGGGCGTCAGCAGGCGAGTATACTTGCTCATACCGAGACGCTAACGGATGAACAAATCGAAGAACTGATTGAAATAGAGAAAATCAGAGATTTCAGTATCCGTCTTATCGACTGGACTGATGTTAAACAATTTGAGGATCGTCTCCATGTGCTGCAAAAACTTGATAATGATAATCAAGTTTTGTTGAGTACAAAGAGAAAGGCGTTACAAAAAGATATTGAACTACTTAAGAAACGGCGCAATGTTGCCGGTGAGTACATGAACTTCCGGTGAGCTTGCTTTAGATGATACAAATTAATACAGGTGTGCCCTATGGACGTTAACAACAGTGTTGCGGTAAGTAGCGGGGTCCAAAAACTGACAGGCATGGATGGTAATGCCCAAACAGAAAAAGTCAGGCAAGCAGGTAGTGCGGAGCAGAACCCTGAGTCTCCACGGTATACCGTCGAACCTACTGAAAAAGCGGACCCCAAAGCGGTACAGGATGCTGTCGAAAAGCTTAGTGAGTTTGTAGAAACCGTCAGTAATCGGGGGCTTCAGATATCCATCGACAAAGATTTATCACAGGTTGTTCTGAAAGTCGTCAATAAAGACAATGAAGAAACAATCCGGCAGATTCCCACAGAAGAAGTGCTTGAGCTTATGAAGCGCATGAAAGACTTGTCTGAAGAGTTTTTTGGGGATGCAACCGGTTTACTGGTCGAGAGCAAGGTATAAGGACGCATGTTTTGAGCCATAACGAGATGCTCACCAACCAGTTTGGAGAACAGTATCTTTACGCCGTGAACAGGGACATGTTTCAACGAGAAAGTGCCTGGGAGCGTATAGAGCGTGAGTTTGGAAAGCTACTGGCGCGTGAAGATTCACTGATCATCTTTGTTGGCTCTGACTCGGGCAATATTATCCACTACATATTGGATCGCGGGTTGCCGGCGGGTACACGTTATATCTTTCTTGAACCATCGGAGATCCTGAGTCAGGTAGTAACAACAGTCGACCTGAGTTTGGCTGAAGATCGGATATCCCTCGTGGATTCAGAGCAGTTTGTAGAGGCATCACAAAACGCCTGTATTGTTAATTACCTGTATGTGGATGGTGTATTCCTCAAGCGTTCTCTTTCAGCAGAGTATGGGTTTGTTGGTCAATACCGTTCTGAGTACTGGGATGCCAGTAGTTACATCAATGAGCTGCGCTGGAATAGCCTTGTTTCTCTTGGACAGGATGCTTTTGTACAACGTCAATTGCAGAATTGCGCGGATAATGAAAATCCTATTTCAGACATCAAGGGCTGCTTGAAAGGCAGAACCGTTATCATACTGGGTGGTGGACCCAGTTTGGATGAGCACCTGGACTGGATAAAGTCACATCGCGAGCAATTGGTTGTCTTTGCTGTTTCTCGAATTGCTGGACGGTTAATGCAGGTGGGTCTTGAGCCCGATTTTGTGTTTTCAGTAGATCCGCACGATATCAGCTATCAAGTCAGCAAGGATATGCTGAAACTGGGTCCAGGAACTGTTTTCATTAACCAGTATCACGTCAGCCCCAGGCTGCTGTCACAATGGCCTCATCGCAAATATTTCATGGGGCCGTTGCTGCCGTGGGAGTCCGAACTGAACCCCAAGTGCCTCTTTAACGGGAGTGGGCCCACCGTAACGAACTCGGCTATTTCCGCTGCTGCATGGCTTGGAAGTCAACATATTCTGCTTGCAGGCGTTGATTTGTGCTTTACGCCGGAAGGTTACACCCACGCGAAAGGTAGCAGGGAAAGAGCCGCTGGGCCAAAAACGGATCTCTCCAGTCTGGTACTTGAGACAAATGGAGGACAGCAGGCCTGTACTACTCCTGATTTTGCTTCAGCGGCACGTAACATCGCTCAGCAGGCAAAAACATTAACGGAGAAAGGGGTCCGGGTGGTTAACATATCATCTGGTGCCGCTCGTATAGAGGGTGTTCAATTTCAATCACCAACTGAACTAGAACTCAATCTATCACTGCTGGTGGACAGACTGCATCTGCCACAGCCCAAGCAGGGGAGTAAAAGGCAATGGTTACGATCACTTGAACAGGATTTGAGTGAAGCTCAAAACAAGATCGTTGAAGTTTTGGTCTTGTTGGAGAAAGCACAGGAGCACCACAACGATATGTATGAGGGGGAATACATCAACCCTCAGCGCAAGCTACAGTTGGAAGGACTGGACAAGAAACTGTCAGAAGAGTATCCAGAGCTGTTCAAAATAGTTAAAACGCTCTCGGTGCGTGCACTTTTGCGAATGGCACAGACGTTTACCGATGATGATGAGCTCCAGCTTGAGCAAATTAAACAGCGCCTGGAAACGTATTACACAGCCCTGGAAGAAGGTGCGAAACGGTTACAACAGTATATTGAGGCTGGCCTGGAATCTGTGCGTATACGTCTGCGTGAGCAATCGTTGCTCAATGAGTCGATTGAGGCGCAACAGGCACTGGCATTTAAATGGATTGAGCGAAATGAGCCTGGGCGTGCGTTTTGTCTTGCGCCTGCTGGTAAAGGAGAAGACCCTTTTGTAAAGGCACGGCAAGCGTATGAAGAGGAATTACACAGGGACTCGCTTCAGGCTTTGGCTCAACAAAGCCAGGCCAGTAATCTTCATGCGCTACCGGCCAGGGTACAGTATCTTAAGGATAAAAAAGACATTGAAACCTTGCAGCTCTTGTATGAGTCACTGAGTGCAACGGAAGGTGCAATAGACTACCTTCCACTAATTGCTGCAACCCTTTACCAAATGGAAGACAAGTCAGAAGCTGCTCTGGCTGAGTTAATTCCAGTCATGGATCTGCCGGGATCACCGATAATAGAGCAGGCTCTGGCCATGATGGTCGGCCTGTGTAGTGAGCTTGGTTATCATCAAGCAGTCATGGATGCGATGGCGGGGCTGGCGAGTATCAATGCGTTCTATCTTGGTCTTTACGCTGATGCATTGATGGCCAATGGTCAGGCTTCCGATGCAGTAGAGCACCTTACTGAGTATTTGCACTATTTTCCTGGGGACAGGCAGGCTCTGGCAAAACTCAAGCGGTGGTATAAAGAGCTGGACAATAAGGAGGGAGTTCGCTTGGTCGAAACCCTGTTGGACCTACAAGGCTCGGATCAGTCCTGAGTTTTGCCCCCGTGCTGATCATTCAGCTCTGGGGGCGCGGTTAAATTATTCTTGATGATTATGATATTCTGCAGGGATTTGATCCCATGCGTCCTTGATCGGGAAAATCAAATCACGTGCTTTTTTCAACTCTTCTACATCGTTTTTGTCAGTAGCAACCAGCAGCCGCTCACGTACGTAACGGTAAAGTGATTGAAGATTTTCGGCCAGTTCGCCTCCTTTCTCCAAATCGAGTCCTTCTTCAAGCCCACCGATAATAGCCAAGGCCTTGGATATAGCTGTACCCTTGGCGTTCATATTCTGATTTTCGAGCGCTGTGATTGCCTGATCAATACGAACCAGATAAGTGTCAAACAGCATCTGAATCAGTTTATGTGGTGATGCGCTGTCAGCGCCCACTGATTTATAGGTGTTAATTCCATTCATATTAGACCCTATACCTTATCCGGATTTTTGAGGTGCAAAACCGGGCAATGCAGCAAGCTGCCCCGCCAAATAATTCCCGGTGTTATTATATTGAGCAACGAGCGTATCCATTGTGATAAACTGGTTCAGCATACGTGTTTCAAGAGTCTGTAAACGATCCTCAAGGTCCAAGCGCTCGTCTTCGACTTTTTTGAGTGACTGGTTCAGACTGTTTGTTCTGCTATCAAAGATACCGCCGAGCTCAAGCGATTGTTTTAGAGTACTCTCCAACTGCCCTGCTATACCATCTGCAGAGCTCAATAGATTGCTGAGGGCCTCAGGGCGGGCGCTCAAAACCTCATCGAATTTGTCACCATCGATAGACATCTTGCCGTATTGGTCGATTTCCATTCCGATACTGAAGAGTGAACCGTAAGGGTTGCTGGAGTCATTGGTACGCAATATATTACGAACCTCGCTCATGATCTGCCTTGCGCTGAAGTCACCCTGAAGAGCACCACCGGATTCACTCTCCGCATTATAGCTAGTCAGGCGGTCATAAGTATCGGCCAGTTTATTGTAGGCATTCACAAAAGCTTGCACGCTTTCTCGAGTAGCATCCTTATCGACATCCAGAGACAGTCCGACCGCTGTAGTGGTTTCAGCTTTCAGGTCCAGCGTCACACCTGGAATAACATCACTGATACTGTTGCTGCTGCGCGTGGCAAGCATGCCATCGACACGAATCTGTGCATCGTCGGCCGCTACCAGTTGGTTCATGCCGCCACTGCCAACACCACCGGCATCATAGCTGTATGACAGTTGTGAAAGCCCGGGCTCTGCACCTTCGGTAACGTCAATGCTGATCTGGTTATCAGTACCGCTGTTTTTGGCGGTTAGTACCAGACGTGCCTCAGTCCCACCTGCACCATCATCAACATTCACGATTGTGGCCGTCACGCTGCTGTTATCCGCTGCGTTGTTGATTGCATCACGGATACCGGCCAGCGAGTTGTTGTCGGTGTCAATGTTGACATCGAAGCTATTGGCTCCACTGCCGATCGTCATTGTACCTGTGCCAACACTGTCGCTGGCTGAGCTGAAACCGGCTGAGCTAAGTTTTTGAGCCTTGGCCAGGTTAAGAACCTCTACGGCATAATTACCGGCAGACGCACTACTGGAGGCTGAAGCGGTGAACATTGCTTCATCAGACGAAGTTGCGTTGACTTTCAACAGATCGTCAGCATCGGCCAGTTTGGCAGCAGCATCTTTAAAACTGCTCAAGCTGCTTTTAAGTGTCCCAAGCGCCGACAGTTCTGTTTGGTAGTTTGATTCGCGGCGGTTTAGGGCGTTATTTTTGGCTGCACCTTCTGCCTGTACCAACTGAGATACAAGGCCTTTGATATCAAGGCCACTGCCAATACCACTAAGTGAAATTGCCATAATCAACCTCCGTATAAAATAAAAAGCGCCCGTACGCTGGCTTCAGTATACAGGCACTTGTTCAGCTCTGTCAGGCCGGATGCTCTGGTTTAACCAAGCAGACTCAAGACGGACTGAGGTGCCTGGTTGGCCTGTGCCAACATTGAGGTACCGGCCTGCTGCAGAATCTGAGAGCGGCTCAGGTTGGCAGTCTCTACTGCAAAGTCGGCATCCACGATGCGTGACCGAGCGGCACTCTGGTTCTCGATCGCGTTTGACAGGTTATCGATGGTGGCGCTAAAGCGGTTCTGGATAGCACCCAGTTCGGAGCGTTTGGTGTCGATCATGGCAATGGCATTATCGATCTCTTCAATTGCAGTCAGGGCATCGCCTGCTGAACCTATACTGATTGTCCCACTTGCCAGAACCGCAGACATGCCAGTAGAGCCTGCTATAGCGCCAATTGTGATACTAATCTGGTTGTCAGCAGCGGTGCTGTAGCCAACCTGGAATACAGCATTAGCGATACTGCCATTGAGCACTTTTTTACCATTGTAATCGGTGTTCTTGATGATGCGATCAAGCTCTTCCCGCAGAGAGTTGAACTCAGTTGCGAGCTTGTCTTTATCACCGCCACTCAAACCGCCATCGTTAGCCGCCTGAACGGACAGGTCACGCATACGCTGCAGGGTGTCGGTGATGGTCTGCATGGAACCTTCCGCAACCTGAGCAACGGAGATGCCGTCGTTGGCGTTACGCTGTGCCACGGTCATGCCGCGAATCTGCGAGGTCATGCGGTTGGAGATTGCCAGGCCCGCAGCATCGTCCTTGGCGCTGTTAACACGCAAACCAGAAGACAGGCGCTCCATGGCAGTCTGCAGTGAGCTGTTGGTACGCGACAGGCTGTTCTGCGCGTTGAGTGACATAATGTTGGTATTAACTACACTGGCCATGACGGTCTCCTTCAGACGATCATTCGTACTTTAAATCGTGGGCTGATTGCCTTGTACAGAGGTTAGCGGCAGCAGAAAGTAAAGCTTGAGTGGTTTTGCGTCATTGTCTCGCACACGGCTTAAAAAAATACCCGCCAACCGGAGGGGTGGGCGGGTATCTGTGCTGAGGTGTTTGAGCTTGGTATCCCGAGCGAATTAACCCAGCAGGCTCAATACAGACTGAGGTGCCTGGTTGGCCTGTGCCAACATTGAGGTACCGGCCTGCTGCAGAATCTGGGAACGGCTCAGGTTGGCAGTTTCAACCGCAAAGTCGGCATCCACGATGCGTGAACGCGCAGCACTCTGGTTCTCGATCGCGTTTGACAGGTTGTCGATGGTGGCGCTAAAGCGGTTCTGAACAGCACCCAGCTCGGAGCGTTTGGTATCGATAGTCGCTATAGCCGCATCAATCGCGTTGATGGCTTCGAGTGCGTCACCGCCAGAGCCAATGCTGATTGCATCCGCCAAGACACTTGTTACACCGGCAGCACTTGCTACTGAGCCAATGGTAACACTGATCTGGTTGTCAGCTGCAGTACTGTAGCCCACCTGGAAAACAGCACCACTGATCTCACCATTGAGGACTTTTTTGCCATTGTAGTCAGTGTTTTTGATAATACGGTCTATCTCTTCCTTGAGTGAATTAAACTCAGTAGAAAGCTTGTTTTTATCACTGTTACTCAAACCGCCATCGTTAGCCGCCTGTACTGACAGGTCACGCATACGCTGCAGGGTATCAGTAATGGTCTGCATGGAGCCTTCCGCAACCTGAGCAACGGAGATGCCGTCGTTGGCGTTGCGCTGTGCTACGGTCATGCCCCGGATCTGTGAGGTCATGCGGTTGGAGATTGCCAAGCCCGCAGCATCGTCCTTGGCGCTGTTGACACGCAAACCAGAAGACAGACGCTCCATGGCAGTCTGCAGTGAACTGTTGGTACGCGACAGGCTGTTCTGCGCGTTGAGTGACATAATGTTGGTATTAACTACACTGGCCATGACGGTCTCCTTCAGACGATCATTCGTACTTTAAATCGTGGGCTGATTGCCTTGTACAGAGGTTAGCGGCAGCAGAAAGTAAAGCTTGAGTGGTTTTGTGTCATTGCCTCGCACACAGCTTAAAAAGATACCCGCCAACCGGAGGGGGGCGGGTATCTGTGCTGAGGTGTTTAAGCTTCGTATTCCGAGCGAATTAACCCAGCAGGCTCAATACAGACTGAGGTGCCTGGTTGGCCTGTGCCAACATTGAGGTACCGGCCTGCTGCAGAATCTGAGAGCGGCTCAGGTTGGCAGTCTCTACCGCAAAGTCGGCATCCACGATGCGTGACCGAGCGGCACTCTGGTTCTCGATCGCGTTTGACAGGTTATCGATGGTAGCACTGAAGCGGTTCTGAATGGCACCCAGTTCGGAGCGCTTGGTGTCGATACTGGCAATGGCGATGTCGATCGCGTTTATGGCCTGCTTGGCACTACCCGCTGCACCGATGCTGGCAGTACCAATTACACTGGCAATACCTGAGGCGGCAGCAAGAGCGCCGATGGTGATGCTGATTTGGTTATCGGCAGCGGTACTATAGCCAACTTGGAAAACAGCGTTGGTAATGTCGCCATCAAGAACTTTTTTACCGTTGTAGTCGGTATTGTCGATTATGCGACCAATCTCATCACGCAACGAGTTGAACTCAGTTGCGAGCTTGTCTTTATCACCGTCACTCAAACCGCCATCGTTAGCCGCCTGAACGGACAGGTCACGCATACGTTGCAGGGTATCAGTGATGGTCTGCATGGAACCTTCCGCAACCTGAGCAACGGAGATGCCATCGTTGGCGTTGCGCTGTGCTACGGTCATGCCGCGGATCTGCGAGGTCATGCGGTTGGAGATTGCCAGGCCCGCAGCATCGTCCTTGGCGCTATTGACACGCAAACCAGAAGACAGACGCTCCATGGCAGTCTGCAGTGAACTGTTGGTACGCGACAGGCTGTTCTGCGCGTTGAGTGACATAATGTTGGTATTAACTACACTGGCCATGACGGTCTCCTTCAGACGATCATTCGTACTTTAAATCGTGGGCTGGTTGCCTTGTACAGAGGTTAGCGGCAGCAGAAAGTAAAGCTTGAGTGGTTTTGCGTCATTGCCTCGCACACGGCTTAAAAAAATACCCGCCAACCGGAGGGGTGGGCGGGTATCTGTGCTGAGGTGTTTGAGCTTGGTATCCCGAGCGAATTAACCCAGCAGGCTCAATACAGACTGAGGTGCCTGGTTGGCCTGTGCCAACATTGAGGTACCGGCTTGCTGCAGAATCTGGGAGCGGCTCAGGTTGGCAGTTTCAACCGCAAAGTCGGCATCCACGATGCGTGAACGCGCAGCACTCTGGTTCTCAATTGCGTTTGACAGGTTGTCGATGGTGGCACTGAAGCGGTTCTGAATCGCACCCAAGTCAGAGCGGGCTGTATCAATCTTCTGTATTGCGATATCAATATTGTTGATAACACTATGAATATTAGAAGCACTTTGACCCGCGCTGATTGCAGTGCCTGCAGCCATGATTGTATTCAAACCTGAAACGTTGGACAGGTTTGCAACGGAAATAGTGATCTGATTATCAGCCGCAGTGCTGTAGCCAACCTGAAACGTACCGCCGGCGGACAAAGAGCCCTGAAGCACTTTTTTACCATTGAAATCAGTATTACCGATAATTCGACCGATCTCTTCTTTTAACTGAGCGAACTCGGTATTCAGCTTGTCCTTGTCACCGTCACTCAGACCACCGGAGTTGGCTGCCTGCACTGAGAGGTCACGCATACGCTGCAAGGTATCGGTGATGGTCTGCATGGAACCCTCAGCAACCTGAGCAACGGAGATGCCGTCGTTGGCGTTTCGCTGTGCTACGGTCATACCACGGATCTGTGAGGTCATGCGGTTGGAGATTGCAAGGCCCGCAGCATCGTCCTTGGCGCTGTTAACACGCAGGCCAGAAGACAGACGTTCCATGGCAGTTTGCAGTGAGCTGTTGGTACGCGACAGGCTGTTCTGCGCGTTGAGGGACATGATGTTAGTGTTGACTACACTGGCCATGACGGTCTCCTTTTAGACGATCACTTGAGCTTAAATTGTTAGCGGCATGATGCCTCCATGAACCTGTTAACGGCCGCACCCAAGGGTTCTTTAGCCATAAAACAGCATTTTTTTGATTTGCAAGCCTGTTGCGATGTCAGTTGCTTTGTTGTCGCGAAAGAAACTCTGCGAATACCAAGTCTTCAGCCGTATCGATATCAACTGAGTTGGTTCTATCCATAAGAAGAGCATAGGTAGGGGGAACAAAAAAATTATGATGATCGATTAATGCCTGTTTATTAATCAAGTAAACGGCGCCGTTGAGGCGGTAGTAGGTTGGCAAGTCTTGACTGCGTTTGTTAATCAATTCGGTGGACAGGAACTGATCCATATTTCCATCGTGTGGCAAGGTGTTGGCCCAAAGAGGTGTGTGATCCATTGCGCAAACGGAAACAATGCTTGTGGCACTTGTTTCCTCCATGCGTTGTACTGCTGCCTGGATATTTTGGGCGGTTCTGAGAGGTGATGTAGGTTGCAGCAATACTACTCGTTGGGCACTGTAGCCCTTCGATTCAAGTTGCTGAAGAGCATTCAGTACCGCGTCAACAGTGGTTGCTGTATCACTTGCGAGCTCAAGGGGCCGCTTGATGGCCATAACATCCTGCTGCCGAGCAAGTTCCAGCACGGCTGGGTCATCGGAAGTCACCAGGATTAAATCAACGACTCCAGACTCTTTCGCAGCATCCAGTGACCATTGAATCAACGGTTTACCGGCCAGTGGCAACATGTTTTTGCCTGGCAGTCGTTTACTGCCGGCACGTGCCGGGATAATGGCTACGATATCAAGCTGTTGCGTCATGTCATCAGACCCGCTAATACATCTGCCACTTCATCTTGTGCACGGCGAAAGTCTTCCATGCGACCTATATCCAGCCAATACTCATGAATGGGAAACATACTGACATGTTGGCTTTGGTCGATTGCTTGCTGTAACAGGGTGGGCATATCGATTCTGGTACCTGGCGTTACACTTCTGACAAGCTCGGGTGAAAGCAAATAGATGCCAGCGTTAATGAAAAAGTGCTGGATTGGTTTTTCGGTGATAGAGGTGATGCAGCTGCCATTACTCTCAATGACGCCATAAGGTACCTGGTGTTCATACTCGCGCACGCACATGGTTGCGATAGCTTGGCTCTGCTCATGGAAGTCAAGCAATTTGCGATAATCAAGCCGAGTTAACAGGTCGCCATTCATCAAGAACATGGGCCGGTCGATTTCTTGCTGAGGCAGCAAGCCCAGTGCTCCGGCAGTTCCCAGCGGGCTTTCCTCATGAATGTATTCAATGCTTACGCCCCAGTTGCGCCCATCACCAAAGTGGTTGCGAATTACATCCGGCATATAGTGTGTAGAGATGAAAAAGCGGTAAAAGCCGGCGTCTATAAAATTCTGCAAAATCAGCTCAAGAATAGGCTTGCCACCTACTTTTAGCATGGGCTTGGGGCAGTTATGAGTAAGTGGCCTCAAACGGGTACCGAATCCGCCAGCCATCAGAAAAACCGGGTTTGCTAGATGTTGCTTGTTCAGCAGGCGCTGCAGGGTTTCAAGACCGGTGATCCGGCCTGCGGAGTCAACAACCGGAAGGTGCAGTAATTGTTGTTGCTCCAGGGCTGCCAGCAACTGTGAACGGCTCCATTCGGAGCTGGCACTTCGCGGCTGCTTATTCATGACCTGTTGGATGTTAATGTCCAGTCCAAGATGATTCAGAAGTGCGCGACGAACATCGCCATCAGTGATGGTGCCCAGCAAATGCTTTTCAGAATCAGCTACCAACAAAATGCCCTGAGCTGAAGCGTCCATTTGCTGAATGGCTTGCTGCAGCGTTGCATTCGGGGAGATTAGAGTATCTTGCCAGCGTTTCATTAAGAGAAGCCTACTAGGTAGTGATATTGAGCGCTTGTGGTTTCGCTGCAAGCAGTTTGGCATAGGCTGGAAGGTCATGCAGCACTGTTGAGCCAGCCCCTACAACAACACCTTCGCCCAAATGACAACCTTGTATAACAGCAGCATTGGTTCCAATATGGCAACAGTTGCCGGTCGAGACATCTCCGCTTAGGGTCGCTCCCGGTGCGATATGGCAGTGCTTTCCTATGCTACAGTCGTGATCCAGTTGAGCACCTGTGTTGACTATCGTGTTTTCACCGATACTCACGTCTGCCTGTAGGATACATCCAGCCATTACTTGTGCGCCGTGAGAAACTGCGACTCCGCTACCCATGATAACAGTCGGATGCACAAGCGCAGGAAAGTGGAACCCTTTTATAGTGAGCTTGTCATACAGAAGGTTTCTCCTATCCCATCCCGGCAGACTCCCCAAGCCATTGGCCAGATATATCCGGTCAGTTTGATAACACTCTAAGGTAGAGTCATTACCTAGTACGGGAATCCCTCGCCATTCAGTCACACCGGTTTCATGCAGTTGAGGGTCAAGAATCCCGGCTACATAAGCTCCCATGGCGTTAACAAGGTCCAAAACTACTTTGGCATGGCCACCAGCACCCAATATTATGGTCGGGCGATCAAGGATCATAAAGCCTCACCCGCCTTATAGTTTTTAGTTGCTGGAGTGTTTATATTATCCCAGTAATGTAGCGCACTGATTCCATTTCCCGTCCTCGCCGTACCTAAAGACTCGAAGGTAAACAGGGATCCTTTGGCCATGTCCTGTTTGGCAACCAGGTTTTGGCGTGCCGAAGTGCGAGAGTCGAATTCGCTTGGCTGTGGTGCCTTGTACCCGTCCCCAAGAGCTTGTTCCAAAGAGCGTATTTGTGTGACCATTTCTTTAAGTTCATCTGGTTCAAGAGACGCTCGATGGTCAGGACCTGGGAGTTGGCGATCAAGAGTGAAGTGTTTTTCGATTATCGTTGCACCACGCGATACCGCAGCCAGAGGTATTAACAGACCTTCAGTATGGTCGGAATATCCTACGGGCAAGCCAAAAGCAGAACTCAAGGTATCCATTGCCTTCAGGTTTACCTCTGACAGAGGTGTTGGGTATTGAGATGTACAATGCAGCAGGGACACTTTTTCACGTATGCTCTTTCTGGCATCTTGAACTGACCAGTGCTGCCATATTTGATCCAGAGATTCAGGTTCTTTGTCACATAGAAATCCCCAAGCAAGTATGGCGAGAGCTTGTTCAACTTCTCCCAAGGTTGCCATGCCCGTAGACAGAATTATCTCCTTGCCTGTTCTTGCAAACGCTTTTAGGAGAGGAGCATTTGTAATTTCACCAGATGGGACTTTATAGAAAGGGAGGCCTAGCTTTTCAAGAAACGAAAGGCTTTTGATGTCAAAAGCGGTTGATATGAATGTAATCCCTTTATTTTCTGCGTACAGTTTAAGCTCAAAATGCCAACTTTCAGGAAGCTCCAGCTTCTTTAGCATTTCAAACTGGGTTTCATTAGAGTCTGTGCTTCTCTTCTGATAATCAGCCTTCGGTACCGACATTGAGGCAAGATCTTCCGTTTTGTACGTCTGGAACTTAACCGCATCAGCTCCTGCTGCAGCCGCTGCATCAACAAGGGCAAACGCTTTATCCTTCTCGCCATTATGGTTAACACCCGCTTCAGCAATAATAAGTACAGACATGGTCAGCGTATTTCCTTAAGAATCATGAATGCTTCAGCTGCAAGGCAATTAGACTGGGCGCCACGTAAGGTAGCCAACGCACGAAGACACTCCTCACTACGTGGGAACGGGAACATCCCCATTTCTCCATCAAACAGTGACATTATTGAGATCTTTTGATCCAGATAGTCTGAGATATCTTCATAAAGGTTTGGGCGGAACCCAGGGTCGTCCGGCCGTAGACAAAAATCGGTTTCCGATAGCGTTTCATACGCATATATTGCCTTTACAAATGGCGCACGAAATGTCTTTGTGGCAGAAATGGCTGCGTCAAATACAGCTGCATGATCACTGTGGACATCGTTTCGGTAAGGAATATAGATGCAATCAGGTTTCACATATTTGATGACAGCACCGATGGCATCAACCAGCTTGCCTTTCGCCAGAGTATCCAAGGCTGCCGCAGGTAGAGAGCAATGGTGTACATCATCAAACCCGTATGCTTTCTGAACAGATTCGATTTCCTCAGCACGAACTGGAACTCTTTCTTGAGGAAAGCCTGAAACATCTTTCATGGTCGTCACGATAAGCCAATGAACCGATGCACCTTTAGCTTTCAGTTTGAGAATGGTACCGCCACAGCCAAGTGTTTCGTCATCTGGATGAGGAGCAATCACCAGAATCGTTGCAGGAAAAAGAGACTCAGCTTTCAAGAGGATCCTCCGGTTTACGGACATATTCTGAAAAATTAATCTTTTTGATTAGCCCGTAGGCACGGTCAACACTTCGCCCGTCTCCATATGGATTGGAAATACAGCGAAGTTGTGAAAGGAATTCTTCAGATTCCGTATGCAAGACTGCTTGCGTTATGGCTTCTACCGAACCACTAGAGAAAATCACGTTGCTGGGGGCAAGGCGGCCTTTTTGTCTTTCCCCAACATTCACAGCAGGAAGAGGTATGGAAGGGGCTTCAAGAAGACCTGCCGATGAATTACCTATCATTAGATCTGCTGATCGAAGCAAATTAACGAACAGTGGTCTGGATAGATTTTCGTAAATCGTAATACGAGCTGACCCCTTTAGTGTTATTAATGCATCACGAATGGCATGGTTGCCTGGATCACTATTGGGCATGCCTGCATACACATGATACCCAAGGCCATTCAGGACGCTAACCATATTATGGATATAAGTGCCTGTACGCCCCAGTTCAGAGTCTACTGGGTGAAATATGAGGACCGCAATTTTTTCATCCTCAGCGTCTGAATCGATTCCTATACGATTCAATACTTCGCTCTTTGTAACGATAGGTTCGCTCAAAAACTTATCAAGCGCAACGCTTCCAATAACAAATATTCGACGCTCAGGTTCACCGATTGCCAGTAATCTTGTTTTGTGCTCCTCAGTACTGACAAAGTGTACTGATGCAAGCTTAGAAGTAGCATGACGAACTGGGTTATCGACATGGCTATCTTTTGCGTGATCACCGCCAAAAAAGTGAATTGTAGGGATGTTCAAGAAGGCACAGACAGATGCATATATGAGTACATCCTCTCGATCTCCCGCAAAAATAACAAGATCGGGAGTTTCATTGCTTAAAATATCGGCGCATGCTGACTGCAGAATGGCTGCCGACTTGACCCTCGAAACCTGACTGTCAGAGGCAAGTAAGGTTTCTATCCGATAGCTGATTATGAAGCCATCGTTTTCTATCTCTGATACAGAACCACCCTGTGCTGGGACTAAATGAGTACCTGATACTATTAATTGAAAGTCTACATCACTGTCTAGCGAGAGCCTCTTATACAAAGCACTCATCAGGTCATATTCAGATCTGATGGAGGTAAAGGCAAAAATTTTCATTTTTTTAGAATACATCAGAAATGCACATCTGTCTGCGAACCCTATTAGGGTCGAAATCTGTATTTAGACCAAGGCCGCCGAACATATAATCAAAAGATATAATGCTCTTATCAATGATGATATCTGATGGCAGAAGGATATTGTAGGCAGACGCAAGAGGAAGATTTTTGAGATCCCTGGGTGATTCATAAAACATCACATCGATTTGGCCATTATATTCTTTATAGGCGATGCTGTCATGCCATGAATATTTAACCCCTGGCTTAGAGAGTCTCCAATCACGAAGTTCGCTATCAGACAAATTTGCAAACATCTGGAAAGATTCTTCACATTGAGCGAAGCTATCAAGATTAATAAGTTCTTCTAGTTGATTTCGATTAACAGAAACGACAACATCGGGCTCGAGAACCTCCCACTCTAATTTCTTTCTGAAACCGGGAGCAGACATTTGGTTCGGAAATCCCATAACGAAATCTGCATCATCTTTTTTTAACTCATCATAAGTTAAATTTGCCAGCTTAGTAAAAAGACCATATTTTCGATGAGTCTTTGCTACCATGGTTGTCATTGAGAGAAAAGATTTTCTCTTAGCGCCAGATTTTTCAATCAATGGATATGGAATAACTGCGTAGTGTGCAACTAATCCATCATCAAATGCCAGTGCAGCATAGGGGCTTCCAAAAGGGTTATTTATATAAGCCCAGTCCCATATGTCACTTGACAGATCTTGATCATATGCTTCACGAAATAAATTAATAATTTCTTTTTTGTAGCCAAGCAGCTCGGACTTTTCTTTAATAATTATTGTCTTCATAAAAAACCTATTATCTTTTTTTGGGGATAAAGACCTTTTATTTTTATTTCAACACGTTGCTGAACGGTTTTTTCAGACATTGTAAATGCCGGCTTTATATTGACGCAGGTTTTCAGGTCGGGTGAACCACTCGATGGTTTCCGTGAGGCCCGAACGCAATTCAAAAGCAGGTGTAAAGCCTGTCAGGCCATGCAGCTTCTTGTTACAGCCCCAGAGTCTGAATACTTCGGACTTGCCGGGTCGTAAACGTTGTTCATCCGTAATGAACTGTACATCGCTACCCATGAGTTCTCGGATGAGCTCCAAGGTGTCCCGGATGGAGACTTCGTAGTTTGAGGCGATATTAACCGTTTCGCCAATTGCCTCTGGAGCTGCAGCCAGTGCCAAAAAGCCTGCGCAAGTGTCTGTGACGTAGTTGAAGTCTCGTGTCGGACTCAGGTCGCCCAATTGGATCTCTTTCATCCCGGATGCTATCTGGCTGATGATTGTGGGAATAACGGCGCGTGCAGATTGGCGAGGGCCATAGGTGTTGAAAGGGCGTGCGATGGTCAATGGAAGGCCAAAAGCGTTGTGGAAGCTCATGGCCATTGCATCAGCGCCGATTTTGGATGCGCTATAGGGTGACTGAGGTTGCAACGGGTGATTTTCATCGATAGGTACGTACTGCGCGGTACCGTACACCTCACTTGTTGAGGTATGAATGATCCGCTCAACGCCGTTTTCGAGAGCTGCCTGACATATATTCAACGTACCGTTGACATTGGTTTCCATGTAACTTTGCGGAGCCAGGTAGGAGTAGGGGATTGCGATTAAAGCGGCCAAATGAAACACAACATCAGTGTCTTTTGTGATGTGTTTGCAGTAGTGCGGATCACGAATATCGCCGTTCAATACCTCTATATCGTTCAGGCAATCAATATTTTCCAACCAGCCCCAATGGTTGAAGGAGTTGTATTGTGACAATGCTTTGACCTTGTAGCCTTCTCGGACGAGGAGTTCAGTCAGGTGTGAGCCGATAAATCCATCTGCACCAGTAACCAGTGCTGTTCTTGCCTGTGTCATGCTTGCTCCTGGGCTTTCAAGCATTGCGAGTTTGTGTACCGCTTTTATCTTATTGGGTGTATCGGTAACAGGACGTAATTATTAAGGGTGGCCCAACAAAAAAACCATTACGTCAATCTATTGACATATCCTCTCTATTCGGTAGATTGTCAGAATCCTGACAATGCCCGGACACCCCCATGAGCATAACCAACAGTGGAGTTTCTGACCAGCCTCCTTTCCAGGCTCTGATCATCGATGACGATGCTGACAGGCGTGAGACCTTGCGTGCCTGTTTGCAGTTTATCGAGCTTGAGTGTCATGTTTTTGACTTTGTAAGCTGGCTACAGCAGAGCAGGGCATTTGCGCTGGACTCGGTGGGGGTAGTGTTGATTGGTGAGAGCAGTCTGCCAATTGCGCTGAATAAGCTGGTCGCCGAGCTGGATCGGGGTCCGGTTATCCCTAAGCTGTTGACCTGCGACTGGCCGGAGCTTGATCAGGCTGCATTTGCGCAGTCCGGTATTCTGGGTGTGCTGGCGCAGCCTTATCGTTATCCACAGTTACTGGATTGGCTGCATCAGTGTGCCCTTCTGCGTGAGCGTGGCATAACTGAGCCGCGTGCACTGCCGGATATGCCGGGTTTTGTCGGCCAGAGTGCGCCCATTCGCGAGATCCGGCACCTTATTGCTCAGGTGGCACCACGTGATATCAGTGTCCTGATCACCGGCGAGTCCGGTACCGGCAAGGAGGTGGTGGCGCGTTGCCTGCATGAGCATTCGCCGCGCCGTGACGGGCCTTTTGTGCCGGTCAACTGTGGCGCCATTCCATCCGAGCTGCTCGAAAGTGAGCTGTTCGGTCATGAGAAAGGGGCGTTTACCGGTGCTATCTCCAGCCGACCCGGTCGGTTTGAACTCGCCAACGGCGGTACGCTGTTTCTGGACGAAATCGGTGATATGCCGCTGCCGATGCAGGTCAAGCTGCTGCGTGTGTTGCAGGAGCGGCAGTTTGAGCGGGTGGGGGGCAGCAAAACACTGGAAGTGGATGTGCGCATCGTTACCGCGACCCACAAGAACCTGGAGCTGATGATTCAGGATGGGCAGTTCCGCGAAGATCTGTATTACCGCCTCAATGTATTCCCCATCGAAATGCCGGCACTGCGCGACCGACTGGAGGATCTGCCACTGCTGATCAATAATCTGAGTCAGCAATTGGATGAGACCGGCTCCGGCCGGCTGCAGTTCCATCCGACCGCGCTGGAGTCCCTGCGCCTGCACCCTTGGCCGGGCAACGTAAGGGAGTTGGCCAATCTGGTTGAACGGCTCAGTATCATTCACCCTGGTGGTGTGATCGGGGTGTCGGAGCTGCCACCCAAATTTCGCCATATTGAAGAGCCGGACCCTGAACGTTATGCACGGCCTGAGTTGCCGCTGCAGGTCGATACAGATCAACCTGTCGTATCCGCCGAAGTTGCCGCTGTTGAGGCACTGCCTGCCGAGGGGGTTGATCTCAAGGCCTGGCTGGAATCCCATGAGCAACGCTTGATCCATCAGGCACTTGATGCGACCGATCAGGTAGTATCGAAAGCGGCACGCCTGCTGCAGATTCGGCGTACCACACTGGTGGAAAAAATGCGCAAATACGGGATTGAACGCCAGTGATTGAACACCAACAGCTGCAACAACGGATCGCCGAACTTGAACGTCAGGTGTCTGCACTTCAGGCCGACAGGGTGGCTCTTGAGCGCCTGCGCCGCCTGATTGATCGCATGCCCGGCGGAGTGCTGGTTATCGGTCAAACCGGACGTATTACCGAATTCAACCCGGCTGCGGTGTTGTTGCTGGGGATAGAGTTGGCCAATAAAACCTGGCTGGAGGTGATCAATCAGTGTTTTGCACCGAGGCCAGACGATGGCCATGAGGTATCGCTGAAGAACGGCCGCCGTGTAAGTCTGTCGACACAGGCATTGGATGGCGAACCGGGCCAGCTGGTGTTTATCACCGACCAGACCCACACCCGTACGCTGCAGGAGCAGCTGCACCATTACCAGCGGCTGTCGGAAATGGGACGGATGATGGCCTCGCTGGCGCATCAAGTGCGCACACCGCTGTCGGCGGCACTGCTCTACGCCAGCCACTTGATGGCACCGCAGCTGGATGATGACAAGCGGATCCGCTTTGCCGGCAAGGTTAAATCGCGCCTGACTCACCTAGAGCAGCAGGTGCGTGACATGTTGATCTTCGCCCGCGGTGAAACCCGATTGGAAGACCGTGTTGATGGCCGTACCTTGATGGCAAGGTTGGAAGACTTGCTGGATCAGCCTTTGAGCCAGCACGATGCAGATTGTGATTGCATCAACGAAGCACCTGATGCGGTGATCCAGTGCAATCTCGAAGCCCTGCTTGGGGCAGTGCTCAATCTGGTTAACAACGCCCTGCAGGCCTGCGAAGAGGGCTCTGAGCTCACGCTGCGTCTGGCCCAAGAGGGAGACAGACTACTGCTTGAAGTGATTGATGATGGCCCGGGCATGGATGCCGCTACACTGAAGCGGGCGCAGGAGCCCTTCTACACTACCAAATCACATGGCACGGGGCTTGGCCTTGCCATCGCTCAGGTGATGGCAAGAGCGCATCATGGCGAGTTTGCTTTGGCTTCGACACCGGGTGTCGGCACCCGTGCGAGCTTCCGTCTGCCCCTGATCAATTCCACCGCACAGGAGTCGGCATGAGTGTAAAAGTCTTGATTGTTGAGGATGATATCGACCTGCGCGAGGCGATTACCGATACACTGGCACTGGCGGATATCCACTATCTGGAAGCCGGCAGTGGTGAGGACGCGCTGGCGTTGCTGAAGCGGGACAGTGTGGATATGGTGATCTCTGATGTGAACATGCCCGGTATGGACGGCCATCAACTGCTGGCCCATCTGAAGCAGCAGACCCCCTCATTGCCGGTGGCCCTTATTACCGCCTATGGTCAGGTGGAGCGGGCGGTGGACGCGATCCGCAACGGCGCCGCTGACTACCTGATGAAACCCTTTGAGCCGCAACAGCTGATTGATCTTATCCGCACCCATGCGCAGGGCCTGCTGACGACGCAGTATGACGAACCCGTGGCTGAAGCACCGGGCAGTCGCCAGCTGCTGCAGCTGGCGCAACGGGTGGCCACAACCGACTCTACCGTACTGATCACCGGTGAGTCCGGTACCGGCAAGGAGGTGCTGGCACGATATATCCACAATCACTCGCCCCGTGCTGACAAGCCGTTTATCGCCATCAACTGCGCCGCCATTCCCGAGAGCATGCTGGAAGCAACTCTGTTCGGCCATGAAAAGGGCGCTTTCACAGGCGCCATCAGCAGCCAGCCCGGCAAGTTTGAACAGGCCAACGGCGGTACGCTGCTGTTGGATGAGATCAGCGAAATGGATCTGGGGCTGCAGGCCAAGCTGTTGCGAGTGTTGCAGGAGCAGGAGGTGGAGCGTATTGGTGGGCGCAAGGTAATCCCGCTGGATGTGCGCCTGCTGGCCACCAGTAACCGCCAGCTGGAACAGACCGTGGCGGAGGGAAAGTTCCGTGAGGATCTCTACTACCGTCTGAACGTGTTCCCGCTGCAATGGCAGCCGCTGCGCGAGCGACCGGAAGATATCCGCCCGCTGGCCGAGCGCCTGCTCAAACATCACTGCCGCAAGATGGGTCGCAATCTGGCATCGCTGGACCCAACAGCCGCCAGCAGTTTGTGCGAGCATCATTGGCCGGGCAATGTGCGTGAGCTGGATAATGTAATCCAGCGTGCGCTGATTCTTCAGGCCGGCAACCGGATTACGGCCGCTGATCTGCATCTGGGCAGTGCTGCAATCCCGCTGCGTAATGGGGCCACACAGCCAGCCCCGTCAGACAGCCTGCCCACGGAGACAGACGAGCCTGAAATAGACCTGGCCGAGGGCTTGTTGGGCAAAGACCTGAAACAGCATGAGTATCAACTTATCGTAGAGGCCCTGCGCGCCACTTCAGGCAGCCGAAAGGATGCTGCTGAAAAATTGGGCATCAGTCCACGCACGCTGCGATACAAGCTGGCGCGAATGCGAGAAGAGGGAATTGATCTGGAGTCATTGCTGTCAGGTAAGTAAGTGCACGCTTACTGTGTAGTATATGACTTTTGTCGGTATCCGAGTAGACCAATGTCTAATTCAGGGGACCCGAGTGGCTTCGGTATAACCTCTCATTAATCAACTCGATCGCGCCGACAATAGCGACTATAAATAAGTGCGGCGTTCCACGTTATAAAAACAAAACGCAAGCTAAGGGCATCACGATGAGTGAACAGAACGTATATCCGGTCGATCCGGCTTTTGCTGCCAAGGCGCATGCCGATGACGACAAATATCAGGCGATGTATGAGCAGTCGATCAACGACCCGGAAGCCTTCTGGGGCGAGCAGGGCAAGCGCCTGGATTGGTTCAAGCCATACACCAAGGTTAAAAACACCACGTTTGATCCGCACACTGTCGATATCAAATGGTACGAAGACGGCGAACTGAACGCCTCCTACAACTGCCTTGACCGCCACTTGGAAACCCGTGGCGATCAGGTCGCGATCATCTGGGAAGGCGACGACCCGAGCGAAGACGAAAAGATTACCTACCGTGACCTGCACGCACGCGTGTGTCGCTTTGCCAACGCGCTGAAAGCCAAGGGCGTTCAGAAGGGCGACGTGGTCACTCTCTACATGCCGATGATCCCGGAAGCCGCCGTTGCCATGCTGGCCTGTGCTCGCGTGGGTGCGGTGCACTCCATCGTATTCGGTGGCTTCTCGCCGGAAGCACTGGCAGCCCGTATTGAAGGCGCCAAGTCGAAGGTGGTGATCACCTCCAACTACTCGCTGCGCGGTGGCAAGGTCGTACCGCTGAAAGAAAATGTCGACAAGGCGCTGGATCATCATGAAGCCGGCAACCTGATCGAGACCGTATTTGTCGTCAAGCGTGTCGATAAGGATGTGGCCTGGAACGACAGTCGCGATGTATGGTACGAAGGCGCTGTTGCTGAACAGTCCGACGACTGCCCGGCCGAGCCGATGAATGCTGAAGCACCGCTGTTCATCCTGTACACCTCCGGTTCTACCGGTGCGCCCAAGGGTCTCAAACACACTACTGGCGGTTACATGGTGTACGCTGCCATGACTCATCAGTACGTATTCGATTATCACGAAGGTGATGTGTACTGGTGTACCGCTGACGTGGGCTGGGTGACCGGTCACAGCTACATCGTTTACGGCCCGCTGGCCAACGGCGCCACCACACTGATGTTTGAAGGTGTGCCGAGCTACCCGGACAACAGCCGTTTCGGCCGCGTGATCGAGAAACACAAGGTTAATCAGTTCTACACCGCTCCGACCGCCATCCGTGCACTGATGCAGCAGGGTGAAGATGTACTGGGCGACTCTGACCTGTCCAGTCTCAAGCTGCTGGGCTCTGTGGGCGAGCCGATCAACCCTGAAGCCTGGACCTGGTATCACCGCATCTTTGGTAAGGGTAAGTGCCCAATCGTAGATACCTGGTGGCAGACTGAAACCGGCGGCATCATGATTGTTCCGCTGCCGGGTGCAACGGCCACCAAGCCTGGTTCAGCCACGCGCCCGTTCTTCGGCGTACAGCCGGCGCTTCTGGATGGTGAAGGCAAGGAAATCGAGGGCGCCGGTGAAGGCAACCTGGTGATCAAGGACTCCTGGCCGGGTCAGAGTCGTTCGATCTGGGGTGACCATGAGCGCTTCATTCAGACCTACTTCAGCACCTTCAAGGGTGTGTATACCACAGGTGACGGTGCCCGCCGTGATGAAGACGGCTACTACTGGATCACCGGTCGTGTGGATGACGTCATCAACGTATCCGGTCACCGCATGGGTACTGCCGAAGTCGAGTCCGCACTGGTGGCTCACCCGGCCGTTGCCGAGGCCGCTGTTGTCGGTTACCCGCATGATCTTAAGGGTCAGGGCATCTATGTGTATGTCACCCTGCAGAGCGGCTTCGATGCAAGCGACGAGCTGATGAAAGAGCTGCGCAACTGGGTTCGTTCCGAGATCGGCCCGATCGCATCGCCGGATCTGATCCAGTTTGCGCCGGGCATGCCGAAGACCCGTTCAGGCAAGATCATGCGCCGTATTCTGCGCAAGATCGCCGAGGATGATTTCGGTGCGCTGGGTGACACCTCCACCTTGGCCGACCCGACCGTGGTGGATGATCTGATTGAGCACCGCATGAACCGTAAGGGCTGATCAACGCCCGACAGGGTAACAGCCATTGAAACGCCCGCCGCTCACCCGGCGGGTGTTTTTGTTTTGGGATTGGCGACAAACTCGCAGCTTGGTGCAGCACTGTCGACAATGAGGTGGTATTATTGCCCCCAAGTAAAGGCCCCCTATTTGACTGATTGGCACAACGTTCGACAACTTCGGCTACTCTTAAGCGGGCCAAGGAACGAGGGAGACGATGCATGCAACTGGCACAAAAGATCATTATTGCTGACGACCATCCGCTATTTCGCGCAGCGCTGCGACAAGCGGTGACTCAGGCGGTACCCGGTGTCGAGATTGTCGAAGCCGACAGTCTGGCGGCGGTGCAGGAGAAGGTCGAACAACACGGCGATGCTGATCTGGTGCTGCTGGATATCCACATGCCGGGTACGCATGGCTTTTCCGGGCTGGTGTTCCTGCGTGGCCAGCACCCTGGCGTGCCGGTGGTCGTGGTATCCGGCAGTGAACAGCCGCATGTTATGAAACGTGCCATCGATTACGGTGCGTCCGGATTTATCCCCAAGTCCGCACCACTGGAAATCATTTCCGAGGCGATTACCGCCGTATTGGAAGGTGAAGAGTGGTTGCCACAGGAGCTGACCGAGAACATGGGCGATGTGAGCGAAGAGGATCAGCAGTTTGCGGCGGCGCTTGCCTCCCTGACACCGCAGCAGTTCCGCGTTCTGACCATGTTGACTGAAGGGCTCTTGAACAAGCAGATCGCCTACGAGCTGAGTGTGTCGGAAGCGACCATCAAGGCCCACGTGACTGCCATTCTACGCAAGCTTGGTGTGCATAGCCGTACTCAAGCGGTTATTGCGGCCCAGCGTCTGGGCGTTGAGCCGCCCAAAACCGAAGTCTGATTCCACACCTTTTCCCGGGCGCCATAACGGCCCGGGTCATGCCTTTTTTTCAGTCTTTTTCCGCCCTCAAGGTAGCAATGATCTTGTTGATCATCGCACGCAGTGCCGCCGGCTTGATTGGCTTGGTCAGAAGCTGTGCCTGAGCCGTGTCGATCTCGTCACGCACTTCGTCAGTGCGATCCGCGGTGATCACAATGGCAGGCGAGAAGTATTCTGCCTCGGCAGGCTGGCCCTCAAGTACGGCCAGTTGGCGCAGTGCCATGACCCCGGTCTCGGTCTCGCCCAAGTGGTAGTCCGCCAGCACGATATCCGGTACCCAGCTGCGTTCCAGTGTGACGGCAACCGCTTCATCGCCCGAGAGAGCGGTCACTACATCACAGGACCAACCCTGCAGCAGTGCACTCATCCCTTCCAGAATTTTGGGTTCGTTGTCGATCACCAGTACCTTGATGCCGTTGAGTCCCTTACTGCGTATCCAGCCACGCTGCTCGGGCTTGGGTTTCTGTGCCAGTGAGGCATCCCCCAGTGGCAGGGTAATGCTGAATACTGTGCCCTGACCCGGCCAAGAACGAACCTTGAGCTGGTGCCCCAACATGCGGGCGATACGGTCGGTAATTGCAAGCCCCAGTCCCAGCCCCTTCACCTGACTGTGTTTGGGGTTGTCGATCCGCTTGAACTCCTCAAACACCTCGCGCAGCTTATTATCGGGAATACCAACACCGGTATCCCAAACTTCAAGCCGCAGCTGCTGGCCCTCTCGTCGTGCCCCCATCAGCACCTTGCCGCTGGCGGTGTAGCGCATGGCGTTGGACAGAAAGTTCTGCATGATGCGGCGAAGAAGAGTCTGGTCGGAATACACTACCTGGTGGCAATTGACGCTGTGGAACGCAAGGCCTTTCTCCTTTGCCAGCACGCTGAACTCGGTATTCAGAGTCTGGAACAGGTACTCCAGTGAGAAGTGGGTCAGTGTCGGTTCCAGTGCACCGGCATCCAGCTTGGATATATCCAGAATGGCGGTGATCAGTTCTTCCGCCGCCTTGAGTGAGCCGTCAAGATTTTCCACCAGCTGGCTGGTCTCGCGGCTGTGACTTTGCTGCGCCAGGGCAGAGCTGAACAGGCGCGCGGCATTGAGCGGTTGCAGCAGGTCATGGCTGGCGGCGGCCAGGAAGCGGGTCTTGCCCAGGTTGGCGGCTTCTGCATCGGACTTGGCCTGGCGCAGTT
Organism: Marinobacterium sp. BA1; assembly: GCF_041155135.1. Lineage (NCBI taxonomy): Bacteria > Pseudomonadati > Pseudomonadota > Gammaproteobacteria > Oceanospirillales > Oceanospirillaceae > Marinobacterium > Marinobacterium sp. BA1. The sequence goes on along the minus strand of NZ_BAAFHC010000001.1, from coordinate 2,563,749 downwards.
CATCTTCCATCAGGGCGCGGATGGTGTTCTCCTTGCGCAGTTCCTTGTTGACGACTGACAGTGCATGGGTACGCTCACGCACGCGCTGTTCCAGGTTCTCGTTGGTCTCTTGCAGTGCCTGCTCTGCCTTGCGACGCTCGGTGATGTCCTGATACAGCGTGAAGTAGCCCAGAACATCGCCGTATTCACCAATATGAGGGATGTAGGTCACCTCGGCAAAACGGATGCTGTCGCCCTGTGTGGGCAGGCGGGTTTCAAAGCGCTGTCGTTCACCTCGCAGTGCAGCGTCAATATAGTGACGCCGGTTGATGTACTCCTCTTCCGGCAGGGCCTGAAGGCAATGTACGCCGGCAATATTGTGCCGATCGAGGCCGAAGGCATCCGCATAGGCCTTGTTTATAAACAGAAAGCGGCATTCCGGGTCGAGATAGGCGATCAATACCGGCACGTTGTCGGTGTAGATGCGGATATTCTGCTCGCTCTCGCGCAGTGCCTCCTCGATCCGCTTGTGCTCGGTGATGTCCATGTAGGTGTTGACGTAACCGCCATTGGGCATCGGGTTACCACGGACTTCCAGCACTGTACCATCGGGACGATAGCGCTCGTAGCTGTGAGGGGCTCCGGAGCGGATCGAATCCAGTCGCATTCTGACCTGGTGCTCAACATCTCCCAGCCCGTATTCGCCCTTGATGGCGTTATAACGGAACACCTCTTCAATCGGGCGGCCGACACAGATCAGCCCTTCCGGGTAGCTGAACATCTCCACGTAGGGGCGGTTCCAGGCGACCAGTCGCATCTGCTGGTCCACTACGCTGATACCGAGGCTGATGTTCTCGATGGTGGACTGCAGCAGCGAGCGGTTGAAGCGCAGAGCCTGCGAGGCTTCATCCACAATGGTGACGACATCGCCGATCTCCATCTCGCGACCGCGCAGGGTTGAATCCATGACGATACGGGCCGATGATGCACCGATGGCACCCGACAGCAGGCGCTCAGTATGCTGGATCAGTTCGGGCGTCGCCTTTTCGGCTGCCATTGGCGGCCCTTCCCCCCGGCCCTGCCCAAAACTGCTGAACGCTTGGCGGGTGCGGCTCATGCCCAGAAAACGCTCGCTCAACATCTGCAAATCGCCAACGGTCACTTGCCCGAAATGGCGTGATGGGTCGGCAATGCCCTTGGCAGAGGTGTTCACGAAGGCGCTGGCCTGAATCCGGTCAACCAGGCGGATGCTGGTGAAGCGTGAGACCAGCACAAACAGCAGGATGTTGACGCCCAGGCTCCAGATCACACCGTGCGTCAATGGGTCGAGTCCATTCAGGCCAAGCAGGGCGGTTGGGTTGAGTAAACCGTTGCTGTCACTGACCTGAGGCAGCCATTCAACCGGAATCAATCGGGCCGAGTTGAGGGTCGGCAGCACCAGAGTGTAGACCCAAAGCAGAAAGCCGGCGCTGAGCCCTGCCAGCACACCGTAGCGGTTGCCGCTGCGCCAGTAGATGCCGCCGATGATGGCAGGCAGGAACTGGATCGCTGCCACGAATGCCAGCAGGCCGAAGGAGGCCAGCGGCCCCTGTTCGCCCAAGATGCGGTAGTAGAAGTAGCCCATCAGTAACAGGCAGATGATGGTGATGCGCCGCACACGCAGCAGCAGGGCGCCCAGATCACGGGATTGTGACAGGCGCAGCCATGAGATGCGGAACAGCAGCGGCATTACGATATCGTTACATACCATGGTAGCCAGCGTGATGCTGGCCACGATCACCATGCTGGTGGCCGCCGACAGTCCACCAATAAAGGCGAAGGTGGCCAGGTAGCCCGAGCCCTCTGCAAGTGGCAGCATCAGTACATAGGTGTCGGCATCAACATTACTGCCGTTGAAAAAGATCATGCCACCGGTGGCGATCGGCAGCACAAACAGGCCCAGTATCAACAGATAGAGCGGGAACAGCCAACGGGCGGTGTACAGGTTGCGACGTCGGGTGTTTTCCACAATGCTGACATGAAATTGACGCGGCAGGCAGATGGCTGCCGCGCAGGCCAGAACCACCTCGGTGAGAAAACCGGTGGTAAGCGGGTTGCTGAAATTCTGGTTGTCGCGCAGCTGTGTCTGCACCTGCCAAGCCAGGTCCTGAAAACCGTCAAAAATGCCGAAGATCACGAACAGCCCGACCGCGACAAACGCGGCAAGTTTGACCAGTGATTCAAACGCCACCGCCAGCACCAGTCCTTCGTGGTGTTCAGTTGCGTCGATGTGCCGGGTGCCGAACAGAATGGCAAACACCGCCATCAACAGTGCAACAAACAGGGCGGTGTCACTGCCCTTGCTCATGGCTTCGGTAGCCCCCGGCGCCAGTGCGTTGTAACTGATAGCTACCGCCTTCAACTGCAGGGCGATATAGGGAATGGTCCCCATGACCGCGATCAGCGTCACCAGTACCGCGAGACTTTGGCTTTTGCCATAGCGTGAAGAGATGAAGTCGGCGATGGTGGTGATGTTTTGCTGCTTGCTGACGGTGAACACCTTTTCGATGACACGCATTGCCAGCAGAAATACCAGAATTGGCCCCAGGTAGGTGGCGACGAATTCCCAACCGGTAGAAACGGCGCGGCCAACAGCCCCGTAAAAGGTCCAACTGGAGCAGTAGACGGCGAGGGAGAGCGAGTAAATGACCGGGTTGCTGGCCCACTGTTTTCCGGCACTGCTTTTGTCACCAAAGTAGGCGATGGCAAACAGCAGGCCCAAGTAGGCCAATGAAATCAGGATGATGGTCCAGCCGGATAGCATGTCGAATCTCGCTTGCAAGTGGATCAGGCGGCTAGTGTAGCGCCTAAGTCTTGTGTCGGCACCGTTACGGACACCAGAGCGGACCAAAGGCCTGTGACCATTGTATTACATGCCACGGATCATGTTTTTTGAATGTTTTTGTAACATGCTGATTCTTCGATGTTATTTTTGTTCGGGTACGGCAGGGAATACAGTGTTCTACTAAAGTCGGGGCTTTTATTCCGTGCGTTCTTTCTGCAAGATCACTCTGGAATTACTCTCGGCTCCAATAACAAGAAAACGGAGAAACAACATGGCAGATGATAAATCCAAAGCTGCTCAATACTGGTCGACGAACCTTCGTCTGATCCTGGGAAGTCTGGTCGTGTGGGCCCTTGTGTCCTATGGCTGCGGCATCCTGTTCCGTGGCATGCTGTCCGGCATTCCGGTCGGTGGCGCTGACCTCGGCTTCTGGTTTGCCCAGCAGGGCTCCATCCTTACCTTTATCGGCATCATCTTCCACTACGCCTGGAGAATGAACAAGCTCGATAAAGAGATGGGTCTGGAGGAGTAAGCCGGTATGAGTCAGTTTGCAATTAACTTGATCTTCGTAGGTGCATCCTTTGCACTCTACTTCGGCATCGCCATCTGGGCCCGTGCCGGTTCTACCAAAGAGTTCTACGTTGCAGGCGGGGGTGTTCACCCGGTTGCCAACGGTATGGCGACCGCTGCTGACTGGATGTCAGCTGCCTCCTTTATCTCCATGGCGGGTCTGCTGTCTGCAGGTTATGTCAACTCCTCCTTCCTGATGGGTTGGACTGGTGGTTATGTACTGCTGGCGATGCTGCTGGCCCCGTACCTGCGCAAGTTCGGCAAGTTCACCGTACCTGACTTCATTGGCGATCGCTTCTACAGTCGTGGTGCGCGCCTGGTGGCGGTAATCTGCCTGATCGTGGCGTCTGTTACCTACGTAATCGGTCAGATGACCGGTGCCGGTGTTGCCTTCTCTCGCTTCCTGGAAGTGAGCAGTACTGCCGGTATCTGGATTGCGGCAGCGGTTGTATTCTTCTACGCCGTATTTGGTGGCATGAAGGGTATCACCTACACCCAGGTGGCTCAGTACGTGGTGCTGATCATCGCCTACACCATCCCGGCCGTGTTCATCTCTTTGCAGCTGACCGGTAACCCGATCCCGATGTTTGGCATGTTCGGCGAGCACACCGAATCCGGTCTGCCGCTGCTGACCAAGCTGGACGAAGTGGTTCGTGAACTGGGCTTCCGTGATTACACCGCTGATGTGGACAACAAGCTGAACATGGTTCTGTTCACGCTGTCTCTGATGATCGGTACTGCAGGTCTGCCGCACGTTATCATCCGCTTCTTCACTGTACCGAAGGTGGCTGATGCGCGCTGGTCTGCTGGCTGGGCACTGATCTTCATCGCGCTGCTGTACCTGACGGCTCCGGCGGTTGCTTCCATGGCTCGTCTGAACCTGATCACCACGGTGTATCCGAATGGCCCGACTGAGCCGGCCATCGAGTACGCCGAGCGTCCTGACTGGGTGAAAACCTGGGAAGAAACCGGTCTGATCAAGTTTGAAGACAAGAACAGTGACGGTCGCATCCAGTTCTACAATGCCAAAGCGGGCGATGATTTTGCTTCCGTTGAGCAGGCGCGTGGCTGGAGCGGTAACGAGCTGACTGTAAACAACGATATTCTGGTACTGGCCAACCCCGAGATTGCTCAGCTGCCGGGTTGGGTTATCGGTCTGATTGCGGCCGGTGGTATTGCAGCGGCACTGTCGACTGCAGCAGGGTTGCTGCTGGCGATCTCCTCTGCCGTATCGCACGACCTGATCAAAACCATGATCAACCCGAATATCACCGATAAGGGTGAATTGATGGCGGCTCGTATCTCCATGGCTGTAGCGATTCTGGTAGCAACCTATCTGGGTCTGAACCCGCCAGGGTTTGCGGCGCAGACGGTACACTGGCGTTCGGTATCGCAGCTGCGTCCATCTTCCCGGCCCTTATGATGGGTATCTTCTCCAAGCGGGTGAACAACAAGGGTGCAGTCGCCGGTATGCTGGCTGGTCTGCTGAGTACTCTGGTGTACATCTTCACCTTCCTGGGCTGGTTCTTCATCCCGGAAACCAACACTCTGGCCAACACTCCGGATAACTGGATTCTGGGCATCTCTCCGCTGTCCTTCGGTGCGGTGGGTGCGATGATCAACTTCGTGGTTGCCTTCGCTGTGTCTCACATGACTGAAGAGCCGCCGGTTGAGATTCAGGAACTGGTAGAAAGCGTGCGTTACCCGAAAGGTGCTGGCGCTGCGGTTGACCACTGAGCATAATACTGCCTGAGTACAGACAGCAGGTGTCTGACAAGGGTTGATCCAAATCGGGCTTCCAACTGGAAGCCCGACTTTTTTCAGGAAGTGAGAAGTATGATCTGGAATCTGGTTGCAACAGCGTTTGCCGGTCTCGGTGCCGCGGGGGTAGCGCTCATCCTGCGTATGCTGAGCCGAAAAAAACTCCCCAAGTGGATCATTCCTGCTTTTGCAGGTGCTGGTATGCTGGCCTACCAGATCTATATTGAATACAGCGCACTGGATCTGATCAAGTCCAGGTTGCCTGAAGGTACTGCTGTGATCGAAACCGAAACGGACAGTATGGTGTGGCGCCCGTGGACCTATCTGGTTCCTCTGGAAACCGCCTTTACTGCACTGGATGTAACCAATGCCGACAGCCGAACTCTTGAAACGGGTGAACAGGTGGTCAGGTTTGTGTTGTATCGGTTCGAGAAGCACCATGTAACTCAGGCGCATCCTCAGGGGTATCTGCTCAACTGTGATAACCGTGAAGTGGTTAAGCTGGATGAGGAGGGGCGGCCGATGGCTTCGCCTGCAGAGCAGATTGCCAGAGGAAAGCAGGTATATCAGATGCTGTGCCAGCCCTGACTGGCCTTGGCACAACGAACCGCTCCGACTAAAGTCGGGGCATATTTAGCCACCTGTGTTTGTTAGATTCAGTGGATAAGCCCACAGGCTTTCACCGGATATAACAACAACAGAGTGGTGTCATGTATTCAGGTAAAGAAGGCGCCAAGGCAAGTTGGCGCGAGAACCTCAGAATTAGTCTTACCGGTCTGGTTATCTGTCTTGCTGCCTTGTATGGATATGGCACTGTCTTTATCGATGAGCAGCATCAAGCCCGCCTTTCAAACACCCCACCTGACTTCTGGTTTTCTCAGGAAGGCCCTGCTTTTCTCATGATTGTGCTTATGTGGGCTTATGTGTTCTGCATGAGTCGGCCCCGCCTTTGTCTCGAGCTGCAGGAGTAGAAAATGCCCAACTCGTTCAAGATCGATAACATCCCTTTCAGCCTGCTGAATGAGGAGGAGCAAACGCTGCTGCGTGCCAACCTGGATATCGCCTATTTCCAGAAAGGCGAAACCGTCATCCAGGCAGGTGAGGTGCCAGACGGCCTGCATGTGGTGCTGAAAGGCCGAGTCAGCGAGAGTGAAGCGGTTGCCGAGGATGGCGAAAAAAGAACTCAGCATGTGTTCGTACACTATGAGAACGAAGACTACTTCGGCGGCTGGTCGGCACTGAGAGGCAAGGCGATCCATAATTTCGTGGCGGAAGAGGAAACCATTTGTCATATCCTGCCGACACGAACACTGCTGGACTTGATGGCGACCAATGCCCAGTTTGCCGATTACTTCCAGCAGAACCTGGCGGTAAAGCGTGAGATTGTCGCTCAGCATGGCAGTAATCAGGACATGGCTGAGTTCATGCTGGCCAAAATCACCGATGCCACTGTTCGTGAGCCGTTGGTGGTAGAGCAAGGGACCAGCATTCGTGCTGCAACCGAGCTTATGCGAAGCCATAAAGCGGACTGTGTACTGGCACGCAAGGGTGGTCGTTATGGCATGGTAACCGGGACTGATCTGCTGGACGCAGTCGTGCTGAAGCAGCTGCCACTGGAAACGGATGTGTCCGATATCGCCAGTTATCGATTGATCGCCATTGACCATGAGGACTACCTGTTCAACGCGCTTGTGATGATGACTCAGCAGCAGATTGAGCGTGTAGTCGTGATGGATGGTCAGGAGATGGTGGGTATTGTCGAGCTGACCGATGTGCTCAGCTACTTCTCCAGCCATTCCCATGTGATTGGCTTGCGCATCGAGCGTGCAGCCAGCATCGACCAGTTGCGTGAGGCCGCACAGGGCCTGAATGAGCTGATCAAGGCGTTGATCTCTACCGGCGTCAAGATTCGTTTTACCATGGATCTGCTGGCGGCCATGAACGGGCGCATTATTGCCAAGCTGTTCGATCTGATCGTCCCTGCGGACATGCAGCCGCACGTCTGCTTGATCGTGATGGGGTCGGAGGGGCGTGCCGAGCAGATCATGAAAACCGATCAGGATAACGCGCTTATATTTCGTGACAATCTGGCCTGGCCTGAAATGCAGCAATGCATGCAGCAATTCAGCGAGACTCTGATTTCATTCGGCTTTCCGCCTTGTCCAGGTAACATCATGGTGTCCAATCCCGAATGGGTCAATTCGGTGGGTGACTGGACCCAGAAGCTCAGTGATTGGGCCGACACCTGTGAAGGCAGTGCACAGATGAACCTGGCCATTGCGGTTGATGCCAAGCCGGTAGCGGGTAACGAGGCGCTGTTCAAGGTGGCGCGTAACTGGTTCCTGCGTCACCTGCGGAACAATGATGTGTTTTTCTCGCATTTTGCCCGTGCCGCGATTGGGTTTGATACGCCACTTACCTTCTTCGGCAACCTCAAGGACAAGGGGCAGCTGGATATCAAGAAAGGCGGGATTTTCCCCATTGTGCATGGTGTCCGTACCATCGCGCTTGAACAGCGCATCCTCAAGACGAATACTTTCCAGCGCATTGAGGCGCTGATGGAAAGTGGCCAGATGCAGGAACAGCATGGCCGTGATTTATCGGAAGCGCTGGCGCTGTTTATTCAGCTGCGTCTGCGGCAGCAGATCCGCCGTGCCGAAGAAAGTCCTGATGGAGCCGATCCAACCCCAAACATGATCGACCTGCAGCAGCTGAACAAGCTTGAGCGGGAACTGCTGCGTGATGCCTTGCATGTGGTGAAAGGGTTCAAAAAGCACCTGACAATGCGTTACCACCTGGGAGGCTGATGTAGATGATCATTCCGCGCTCAATACGGCGTCTGAAAGAGAAACGTGAGCACAGGGAAGGGCCCTGGGCGCATCTGTTCGAAGCCTACAAGGGTGACGAAGTCGTGTCACTTGACTGTGAAACCACCAGTCTTGATGTGAAAAAGGCCGAAATACTGTCGATCGGAGCTGTGCGCATCAAAGGGCGTAAAGTGATTACCAGTGAGCGTCTCGACCTGAAATTGAAGCCTCCGGCCAGCCTCAGCGGTGATTCCATCAAAATCCACAAGATCAGAGCCAGCGATCTGGCGGATGGCATCGAGCTGGACGAGGCTCTGGAAAAGGTGCTCGAATTCGTCGGCAATCGTCCCATTCTCGGTTACTACGTCAATTTTGATATTCGCATGCTGGACAAGTTTATCCGCCCCAAGTACGGTTTCGGCCTGCCCAACAAGGCTGTTGAGCTTTCCCACGTCTATCACGACATCATCAAGTGGAAGCATGTGGGGGGTAATATCGACCTGCGCTTTGACACCATTGCAGGCAAACTGGATATCCCCATCCTTGAGCGGCACACAGCTTTGGGAGACGCCATCACGGTAGCGCTGATGTATGTGCGGCTGCGCTACGGTGAATCGCCAGAAGGGCGATACTAGGGCATGCATTAACGTCAGGTTCCCCGGCGGGCTATATGGCCCGCTTTTTGCATTATAGCGTTAAGCAGTAACAGCATGACCCTTGTCAGGCTCAATTGGCGTCAGGATATTGTCAACTCTGGCGTGATTGCAGCTTGAAGCGGGAGGGTTAGTCTCTATAATGTCAAAATATTGCCGTCCGGGAGGAAGCTCTGCATGATTGAACGAGCTGATATCAACAGCCTTCTGTCACAGATGCGCGCGATCAAGTCAGAGGTGCAGCAGGGGCCGCGTCCGGTCGAAATGCTGGATCTTAGGGCCGAAGGTATTGGTGCGCCGGGGATCAGCAAGACCGAAAGCAACAGTTTTGCGACGCTGCTCAAAGGGGCTGTGGATAAGGTCAATGAACACCAGTCGGAAGCATCACGGCTGCGTGAAGCGTATGAGCGGGGCGATCCTGGCGTGGATCTGCCGCAGGTCATGATTCAGGCTCAGAAGTCTTCGGTCTCGTTTCAGGCTATGACTCAGGTGCGTAATCGTTTGGTAACGGCGTATGAAGATGTCATGAAGATGCCGATTTAATGTTTTCAGGTTTTACACGGTCAGGGCTGAATGGATAACACACCGGCACAACTTAACAGCAAGGGCAGTTTGATGACCGGCTTTAACAGCCTGGGAATCCTGCGCCAGCTGGGTCTGATGGTGGGGCTGGCTGCCAGCATCGCCATCGGCTTTGCCGTTGTGCTCTGGTCACAGAAGCCGGATTATCGGGTGCTGTTTTCCAATCTCAACTTTTCCGATGCCAATGAAGTGATTGAACAGTTACGGCTGTATAACATGCCGTACAAGTTTGACGCTGACGGCCGGGCAATTCTTGTGCCGCAGGAGCATGTGCATCAAGCGCGGCTAAAACTGGCCGCTGAAGGTTTTACCGCTGACAAGACGGTAGGCTTTGAGCTGCTGGAACAGGAACAGGGGCTGGGGACCAGTCAGTTCATGGAGAATGCTCGCTTCCGCCGTGGGCTGGAAGGCGAGTTGGCGCGTACCATCAGCAGCCTGCTTGCGGTACGTTCTGCCCGTGTTCATCTCGCGTTGCCGAAAGAGTCTGTTTTTGTACGTGATCAGCGCAAGCCGCGTGCCTCTGTATTTATCGAAATGTTTTCCGGGCGCACGCTGGAGCGGGATCAGGTGGCCGCGATCGCCAATCTGGTGGCGTCCAGTATTCCTGAGCTGGCGGTGGATGATGTCACGGTAGTTGATCAGAAAGGGCGTCTGCTCAACACACGCAGCCAGGACCAGGATGTGGTGCTGGCGGCAAAACAGCTCGAGTACACCCGCAGCATTGAAGAGACCCTGCTTAACCGGGTCAACAGTATCCTCCAACCGGTTGTTGGGTTGGGCAACTTCCGGGCTGAAGTGTCGACCGATATCGATTTTACCGAAGTTGAACAGGCAGACGAGATATACAATCCGGATCTGCCGGCGTTGCGCAGCGAGCAGACACTGGAAGAAAACCGCGCCAGTGGTGATCTCGCTCAGGGGGTTCCGGGGGCGCTCTCCAACCAGCCGCCCGGACCCAACTCAGTTCCTGAGGAGATGGATGCCAATGCTGCCGCACGTGGTGGCGCCGCACGCTCGGGTTCAAGCCGTGAGCAGGCCGTGCGCAACTACGAGCTGGACCGTACCCTCAGTTATACACGACATCAATCTGGCGTGGTGAAACGCCTGAGTGTTGCGGTTGTGGTGGATGATCTTCAGACTATCAACCCCGAGTCCGGTGAAACCGTGCGTACGCCATGGACCGAGGCTGAACTCGAGCGGCTGCAGGTACTGGTACGCAATGCCGTGGGCTTCTCGGCACTGCGCGGAGACAGCGTCACAGTGGTCAACTCACCCTTCGTGCCCCCTGAGCAATTTGAAGTTGAAGAGTCTTCCTTTTGGCAGGAGGACTGGTTTTGGGATCTGATGAAGCAGCTGATGGCGGGGCTGTTTGTGTTGCTGCTGATTTTGGGTGTATTGCGCCCGATTCTGCGCAGCCTGGCGGATGCAGGTAAGGGACGTGAAGTGGCAACGCTGGGACCGGCCGGTGAAATATCGGCAGATCTTGAAGGGTTGGATGGCGCCGGAGTGGCAGATGACAAGGTGACACTCGGTAGCTCCGATCGTGGTGTCATGCCGACACCCAATGAAAGCTTTGACTATCAGCTCAATGCGATCAGGAGCATGGTCGCAGAGGATCCGGAGAAAGTGGCGCAGGCAGTTCGGCAGTGGGTGATCGATCATGAGCGATGATAGTGATCTCACGGACATCCAGAAAGCGGCCATTCTGCTGATCAGCCTGGGCGAGTCAGATGCAGCCGAGATTCTTAAGCACTTGGGCCCCAAGGAAGTGCAGCGTATCGGCGAGGCGATGACCCAGCTGGATAATGTGCCCCAATCGCGGGTCGAGTCGGTCGTTGCCGATTTCATGCATGTCGTCAGTGACCAGACCGGCATCGGCATCAATAACGATCGCTATATCCGTGCCATGCTGAATCAGGCATTGGGTGAAGAAAAAGCCAAGACATTGATCGACCGTATCCTTTTCAGCACCAATACTTCTGGGCTGGATACCCTGCGCTGGATGGATCCGCGTCAGGTTGCCGAAGTGCTGCGCTATGAGCATCCCCAGATTCAGGCGGTGGTGGTTGCCTACCTCGATCCGGACCAGGCAGCAGTCGTGTTGACTTACTTCGATGAAAAGGTGCGGTTGGACATCCTCATGCGCATCGCGGCGTTGGATCGTATTCAGCCGCAGGCCCTGCAGGAACTGAACGACATGTTTGAAACCCAGTTTGCCGGCAGCAAGGCCAGTCAGTCGCGCACTCTGGGCGGCGTGCGTTCAGCTGCGAATATCATGAACTACATCGAGACCAGTCTTGAAGCTGAACTGCTGGAAGGCATTAAAGAGAATGATGAAGGGCTGGCAAGTGAAATTTCGGATCTCATGTTCGTGTTCGAGAATCTGATCGATGTCGACGATCGCGGCATTCAGGTGATTCTGCGCGAAATTTCCACCGACAGTCTGGTGTTGGCGCTCAAGGGGGCCGATACTGCTCTGCAGGAAAAGATTTTCAAGAACATGTCCAAGCGTGCCTCCGAGCTGTTGCGTGATGACCTTGAGGCCAAGGGCCCGGTGCGTGTGTCTGAAGTTGAGGATGCTCAGAAGGAGATTCTCAACGTAGCGCGTCGTTTGGCCGATGAGGGTGAAATCATGCTGGGTGGCTCCGGCGAAGAGATGATCTGATGAAACAGGATGCTCCTGCCCGTATTCGTGCCGCTGATGTGGCCAGCCTCGAACGTTGGCTGCCGCCCGATGTTGGCGTGGAAGCGCCGGTTGTTCAGGCGCTGGCCCGTAAGCCGAAGGCTCCGCTTGAAGATGTCGATGTCTCCGTGGTTGAAGAGGAGATATTTGCCGAAAAATTAACGCTGTCACAGTGGGAAGAGATCTGTGAGGAGGCGCGACGGGAAGGTCATGCCGAAGGGTTGAGCGAAGGCCGTGAGCAGGGGCAAAAGGAAGGCTATGAGCAGGGACTTGCTCAGGGGCTGGAAGCGGGTCAGGCCGAGATTAAGGCTAGGCTGGAGAGGCTTGACGCCTTGCTTGAGCAGTTACAGCAACCGATCGAACAGCAGCGTGAAGAACTTGAATCTACCATTGTGAAACTGGTGGTGGCTCTGTCGGAGGCGGCGGTCAAGGCTGAGCTGAGTCAACGAGTTGAACTGCTTGCTCGCAGCGTCCATGAGGCGCTGGATCAGCTGCCAAGAGCCAGTGGCGAAATCCTGGTGCGGGTTAATCCTGACCAGCTTGCAGCCCTGGAGCCACTGCTGGATGACAGTAGGCTCCAGCTCAAATCAGACGAAGGTCTTGCAGCAGGCAGCTGTATCGTTGAAAGTGGCAGTTGTCGCGTCGACTATCGCACTGAAGAACGTTTTGCACAGGTGGCCGAGCAGCTGCTGGCGCGCCTTATCAGTACACCTGACGCCAATTCCAACTGATCACCGGAGCCCGCCTTGCCGGACCTGAATCACCGTCTTGAACGTTATCTGCAGGTTGATTATGAGCCGCCTCGTCCCGGTGTTGAGGGGCAGGTGACGAGGTTGATAGGCCTTACTCTGGAAGCCGTTGGGCTGAAAGTGGCCCTGGGCGACTATTGTATGGTGGATCTGCAGGGCGATGGCAGTGTCGAGGCTGAAGTGGTTGGCTTTGCCGGTGATCGTATCTACCTCATGCCACTGGATAGTGTGGACGGACTGGCCCCCGGTGCTGCGGTTCGTCCGCGTGTAGGAGCCAGTCTGGTGCCGGTGGGATTCGGTCTGCTCGGCCGAGTGATTGACGGTATTGGCCGTCCGCTGGACGGAAAGGGACCACTCAAGCCCGACGACATGGTGACGTTGGCCGGCGAAAGCATCAACCCGTTGCATCGACACCCGATTGAACAGACTCTGGATGTCGGGATACGTGCCATCAATGGTTTGCTTACGGTAGGCCGAGGTCAGCGTCTGGGTTTGTTCGCCGGCAGCGGTGTAGGCAAATCGGTGCTGCTTGGCATGATGACTCGCTTTACCGAAGCAGAAATTACTGTTGTGGGTTTGATCGGTGAGCGTGGTCGTGAGGTGCGTGAATTCATTGATCACAGTCTGGGTGCCGAAGGCATGGCACGTTCGGTGGTGGTTGCCTCGCCAGCGGATGACTCGCCACTGATGCGTCTGCGCGCGGCCCAGCTTACCACCCGTATTGCCGAATATTTCCGTGCACAGGGGCGTAACGTATTACTGCTGATGGACTCTTTGACCCGCTATGCCCAGGCGCAGCGAGAGATCGCGCTGGCTGTGGGTGAGCCTCCCGCCACCAAAGGGTATCCACCATCGGTATTTGCCAAGTTGCCCAAGTTGGTAGAGCGTGCGGGCAACGGTGAAACAGGAGGGGGCTCCATCACAGCCTTCTACACTGTACTGACTGAGGGTGATGACCAGCAGGACCCGGTGGCTGATTCGGCGCGCGCCATACTGGACGGGCACTTTGTACTGTCTCGTACGCTGGCGGAGCAGGGGCATTATCCCGCGCTGGATATTGAGGCCTCGATCAGCCGTGCCATGCCACAGATCGTGGACAACAGTCAGTTGAACTTGGCATTGCAATTCAAGCGGTTGTACTCGCGCTATCAACAGAATGCGGACCTGATCTCGGTTGGAGCCTATGCGCGCGGCAGTGATCCTGAAACAGATCGTGCGGTCGACATGCTGCCTGCCATTCGTGCCTACCTGCAGCAGGGAATGGATGAACCGATGCCAATGCAGCGCAGCGTACAGGAACTGGCGATGGTGATGTCGCCTCCGCCACAGCCCAAGAATCAGCCTGGCCAGCCGCAAACCCTGCGGCGTACCCCATAGGAGGCAGTGACGCATGGCAGCGAAACGATCGGATCGATTACAGGTAGTGCTTTCTGTTGCCGAGCGCAAGCGCAAGGAAGCTGACCGCTTTCTGGCGGATGCCCAGAAGCGGGTGAGTCAGGGGGAAGCCGGTATCGCCCAGCTGCAAACCTATCTGCGTGAATATCAGCAGCAGTTTACGACCAGTGGCCAGCAGGGCCTGAGTATAGGTGCATTGCATACTCAGCAGGCGTTCATGCATAAGATCAATACGACCATCTCCGAGCAGGAGCATGCGCTGAAACAGGCGCGAGAACAGCTGCAACAGGTGCGTGCTTACTGGCAGCAGGTTTATGCTCGCCAGAAAGGGATTGAGCGGCTGATTCGAAAGGCGCGTGAGGATGAGCAGCAGGAGCAGGAGCGCAAGCTGCAACGGGATATTGATGAGCGCTCGCAACATGGTCGTCCTCGCTTTATCTGAATTTGGCATTTAAATTGCTTGTTCCCTGTAACCTTGTATGCAGGAACCTCTCATGGCAATCACACAACCATCTCCTTCATCCCCTTTGTTACTGGGTCTGGGCGGCATTGGACAATCGCTGAATCCAACCGCTGGCGGGGCGGTTGCTCCGGTTAGCCCGATGAAGGGGGGCGGTTTTCATTTTCATTTCAACGGTTCGCTACAGGCCTATCAGGAGGCAAGGGTTGAGGCCGAAGCTGGCACAGCCTTGCCACCGACGGGCGAGCAATTGCCGGATGCGTCGGTCATCGAGTCGGAACAGACAAGTGGTGTTGTTGACCCTGAGCTGGAACAAGACGGTCGATTGCTTGAAACTGCTTCTGAAGACGCTGAACAGCAGTCAGTAGAGAAACAGCAGGCACAAGCTGTGCAGGCTCAGGCAGCACATACTCAGGCCGCAACAGCTGATAAAACGGCACAAACCATGGCAAGCGTTGATAATGCTGAGGCACGGCAACAGGCTGAAGCGGCCATGAAAGCTGAGTCTGAGCAACAAAGCGATCAACTTCGTCAGTCTGAAGCAGCGCGCGGTGAGCGCAATGGCGAGCAACTGACGCAGGAACAGAAAGCAGCGGAGCGGTCTGCGCAGACACAGTTCAGGGATCAACAGATCGCCGCCGAGGCTGCTCGCCAGCAGCAAGCTAACGGTCAGCAAAACCGTGAGCAACAAGTACAACAGCAAATGGCGCAATCACAGCCGAGGGGCAGTGCCGACCAGCAGCGTGCTGCCATGCGTTCGGACGCACAGGCAGCCAGCAGGGCCGAAGCGGTGCGGCAAAGTGAGGCCGTCCGTCAGAATGAAACGGCACATACTGTGCGAGCTACACCGGCACACCCGTTCCCGGGAGAGGGTGAACCAGCACAGCCTGCGATACCCGCATCGGTAATGCGTGCGCAGGCACAGTCGGGGGGCGCGACGGCAGGTGAGCGTGGAGCCACTGAAACCGTCCCGGCTGCGGGCATGGGCGCTGAAGTGAATGTCGATCCATTACGCCCTACCGAAACAGGTCAACCCGAAACCATTACACAACCCGGTGCCGAACAGTCGGCTCCGGGGCAGCCGCTTGTGAGCAGTGATTCGGCCGCTGGTGAGGCGCGTCAGCCACTTAACCTGCAGCCGCAGAGCAGTTCCACTCAATCGGCAATAGGAGCAACGGCGTCGACATCATCTGATGGCGTGTTGGATGCCGCTGTTACGACTAATGGCGCGCAACGCTCCGGCCCTGATGTGGCTGGTGGGCGAGCTCAGGCTGAAATGGTGGCCAGTCGTGCAGACCAGGTAGTGCAGAGCGGCACCGGCAGTAACATGGGTGATGAGGGGCGAGAGGAACAACCGTCTCAGCGGCAGGATTCACAGCAGGCCCAGGCTGCCGCCGGCAACCGTACGCAGAGTGTTGCGTCAGGAGGTGCCCTGCCACAGCAACCCTTTTCACTGGCTCAGCAACAGCTGCTCTCGCCCAACTGGGGGCGTGCGATGGGTGAGCGTGCGATTATGATGGCCCAGCACGGTCCGCGAACGGCCCAGATTCAGCTTGATCCGCCTGAGTTGGGTGCCATGCAGATTCGTATCCACATGCAGGGCGGCGATCAGGTCAGTGTCAGCTTCACCAGCCCCAATCCAATGGTTCGTGAGGCGCTGGAGCAGCAGATGCCACGTCTGCGCGAAATGTTTGCCGAGCAGGGACTCAATCTGCAAGATTCTTCAGTGGCGGACCAGTCCTCCCAGCAGCAATCCGGGCAGCACGAACAGGCGCGGCAGGGCCAGCCCGGTGGCCGTTATGGGCAGGGTGACGCGGGTCCGAACGAAGGGCTGACTTTGCATTCGGTCAAGGTCGGTCTGGTGGACTATTACGCCTGAGGCTTCAGCCCCAAAAACAGTGTGTTATATTAGTCTCCATCCAAGCGCATTAACGCTCGACCAGCGGAGGCACTGATGGCAGATAAAGAAGAAGCGGCGGATGACGAACAGGGAGCCAAGGGTTCCAAAAAGAAGTTAATCATCATACTCGTGGCCGTGACGCTCCTGTTGTTGGGTGGGGGTGGTGCCGCTGCATTCTTCCTGCTGTCGGGCGATGACGGCTCCGATGGCGAAGCTCAGCAGGTTGAGGCGGTCAAGCGAGAGGCGATCTATACCAAGGTCCGTACGCTGGAGGGCAAGCCATCCTTTGTGGTAACCCTGCAGTCGTCTGATGGCAAGCGGCATTACATGCAGGCCTTTATCGAGGCCAAAAGTCGGGACCCGGTTGTGGATGAGGCACTGAAGCTGCATATGCCGTTGATCGTGGCACGTCTCAATGCTCTGTTCGCTACCCAGGCATTTGAAGAGCTGCAGACGCTGGAAGGCAAACAGGCGCTGCGAACAGAAGCTACGGCGCTGGTGCAGTCGATTATGCAGGAAAAAATCGGCCAGCCCGGGGTCGAAACGATCCTCTTTACCAACTTTGTGATGCAGTAGGGTTATCCATGTCGGTCAAGGACCTGCTTTCACAGGATGAAATAGATGCGCTGTTGCACGGTGTTGATGACGGTGATGTCGAGACCGAAGACAATGCCGATGAGGATGCTGATGGCATAAGGCCATATGATCTGGCCAGCCATGAGCGTATCGTGCGTGGGCGAATGCCAACGCTCGAGATGATCAATGAGCGTTTTGCCCGCCACACTCGAATCAGTCTGTTTAATTTGCTGCGCCGCACCGCCGATGTGACCGTCGGTGGCATCCAGGTCATGAAGTACGGCGACTATATCCATACCCTTTATGTCCCCACCAGCATGAGCCTGGTCAAGGTGCATCCATTGCGGGGTACGGCGCTGTTCATCATGGATGCACGGTTGGTATTCAAGCTGGTGGACCAGTTCTTTGGAGGGGATGGTCGGCATGCGAAGATCGAGGGGCGAGAGTTTACTCCCACCGAAACACGCATTGTTCACAAAACCCTGCAGCAGCTGTTTCAGGATCTCAAGGATGCCTGGCGTTCAGTAGCCGAGCTGGAGTTTGAGCATATTGGTCATGAAGTGAATCCGGCCATGGCTAACGCCATCAACCCGACTGAGGTTGTGGTGGTGAGCTCGTTTCAGATCGACCTTGAAGGAGGTACCGGCGAGCTGCATATTACCATGCCCTATTCAATGCTGGAGCCGATCCGCGAGCAACTGGTATCGGGCGTGCAGGCCAATGAAGAGAAGGGTGATGAGCGCTGGCTGACAGCATTGCGGCGTGACATCATGATGGCCACGCTGGAACTCGATCTGACCGTGGCCGAACGCGAGTTGACACTGCGTGATGTGATGCAGCTGGAAGCGGGCGATGTTATCCCGGTAGAAATGCCTGAAAATCTTGAGCTGAGAGCCAACGGCATCCCCATGTTTGAGTGCCAGCTGGGGACCTCGCGTGGTAATCTGGCGGTTAAAATCAAGGACCCCATCAAGCGGCCGGGTAGTGAGTAAACCGGCCGGCGGAGAGTGACCAAGGTGAGTGACGAGAACAACGATCAGGATCAACAGGCGCTGGCGGACGAGTGGGCCGCAGCGCTGGAACAGCAGACCGGTGATGCCGGTGTGGATACAGATGCTCTGCTGGATGATGTTCAGGCGCAGTCCGGGGGCGGGGCTCAAGGTGTCGAACTCGATGAGCTGAAGGATGAATCCACGCCGATTGCGGATCCCAAGCTGGATGTGATTCTGGATATTCCGGTACACCTGACCATGGAGGTGGGCGGTACGGAGATCGCCATTCGCAACCTTCTGCAGCTGAGTCAGGGATCGGTCATTGAACTCGACCGTGTGGCGGGAGAGCCGCTGGATGTGAAAGTAAATGGTACCCTCATCGCGCACGGTGAAGTGGTCGTGGTGAATGACCGCTATGGTATTCGCCTGACCGACGTGATCAGTCCGCAGGAACGCATTCGGCGGCTTAAATGAGGGCTTTGCTTGCTCTGATGCTGTTGCCGACACTGGCATCGGCTGCTGAAGAGACCGGCAAGGCCGGTGCGCGTGTCGATCTGCCGGACCCGCTGTCGTTGGGTGCTATGGGGCAGTTGCTGCTCGGGTTAGCGCTGGTGGTTGGGCTTATCCTGGTGTTGGCCTGGCTGGTCCGCCGAGTGAATGGTGCGCCGGCGCAGGGCAGGGGGATGAAAGTGCTTGCAGCCCTGCCGCTGGGACAACGCGAACGTGCCGTGCTGGTTCAGATCGGGCAGGAGCAGATGCTGCTTGGCGTGGCGCCAGGTCGTGTAAGCTTGCTGGCACGGTTTGATGAACCTGTGCTGGATTCGGCAGAGTTGCGCGGAGCGGCCTTTGCTGACCGTTTGCAGCAAGTACTGGGACGGGGGCAAAGCGGGTCATGAAATGCAGGCTGCTTCCCATGCTGTTATTGCCGCTGTTGATGCTGCCCTCCATGGCTGCAGTAGCTGAAACCGGCATTCCGGCCGTGACGCTGGTCACCGGCGAGGATGGAACCAGCAACTACAGCGTCACCATCCAGATCCTGGCATTGATGACGCTGCTGACGTTCCTGCCGGCCATGTTGATGATGATGACCTCATTTGCACGCATCATTATAGTATTTGCCATTCTGCGGCAGGCATTGGGTCTGCAACAGACACCTTCCAACCAGATCATCATCGGCCTGTCTCTATTTCTGACGCTGTTCATCATGTCGCCGGTGCTGGAAGAGGTGAATGTCCGCGCTGTGCAGCCGTATATGGCTGAAGAGCTGGGGCCGATGGAAGCCTTTGAAGCGGCAGGTGTCCCCTTTCATGAGTTCATGTTGAACCAGACTCGCGAGAGCGATCTGCAGCTGTTCATGCGGATCTCGGAAACGCCTCCAGTGGAAACGGCAGAAGAGATCCCGTTTACTATACTGATACCGGCGTTCGTTACCAGTGAGCTGAAAACCGCCTTCCAGATCGGTTTCATGCTGTTCATACCCTTTCTGGTGATCGACCTGGTGGTCGCCAGTGTGTTGATGGCCATGGGTATGATGATGCTGTCTCCAATCATCATCTCTTTGCCATTCAAAATCATGTTGTTTGTATTGGTGGATGGCTGGGCCATGGTGATCGGTACGCTGGCCGCAAGTTTTGGTGTTTAGGGAGGTGTTATGGATCCGGGCATGACGCTTGACCTGTTCGGTCGCGCACTCTGGCTGGTGGTCATCATCGTCGCCGTCATTGTTGGCCCGGCACTGGCGGTCGGTTTGATCATATCGGTGTTTCAGGCCGCAACTCAGATAAACGAACAGACGCTGAGTTTTTTGCCCCGCCTGATTGTAACGCTGCTGGCGGTGATGTGGGCAGGTCCCTGGATCGTTACCAATATATCGGATCTGTTCAATTACCTGTTCATGAACATCCCCAGACTGATCTCCTAGGCCATGGAAATTACCCTGCTGCAGGTCGAGCAAATGGTCAGCAGTTTTCTTTGGCCTCTGTTCCGTGTTTCCTCCTTTTTCATGGCAATGCCGATCATCGGTACCCAGATGTTGCCGATGCGTTTGCGCCTTGGGCTGGCGCTGGCGGTGACCGTTTTAATCGTGCCGGTGTTGCCCCCCATGCCTGAATTTGATGGCTTGTCGCTGCAGAACTGGATTGTAGTGGCTCAGCAGGTACTGATTGGTTCCTTGCTTGGCTTTTCAGCCAATATTCTGCTGCAGAGTTTTGTGGCTGGTGGCCAGATTATGGCAATGCAGATGGGGCTTGGCTTTGCCTCCATGACCGATCCGGCAAACGGTGTGAATACCGTTATCCTGTCCCAGATCTATCTGATGATGCTGTTTCTGGGGATGAATGGCCATCTGGTGTTGATCGAAATTATGGTGGACAGTTTTGACGTCATTCCGGTAGGGCTGGAGGGTGTCAGTAAAATGACGCTATGGGAAATTGCCCATTGGGGTGGGTGGCTGTTCATGGCTGCGCTCATGATGTCACTACCGGCCGTGACAGCGTTGCTGGTGATCAACTTTGCCTTTGGCATCATGACCAAGGCGGCACCCCAGTTGAATATCTTTGCGATTGGCTTCCCTTTCACCATGCTGATGGGGGTGTTCATTGTCTGGGTCAGCCTTTCCGGTTTTTTCAGTCACTATCAGACATTCTCGGCCGAAGCGCTGGAGAATGTCAGTCAGCTTTTAAAAGCAGGGCGCTGAGATGGCTGAAGAGACGGGTCAGGAAAAGACAGAACAACCTACGGAGAAGCGCATCAAGGATGCGCGACAAAAAGGTGATATTCCACGCTCACGTGAACTTGCCTCCACCGCATTGCTGCTGGCATCGGCAGCTGCCGCTATTCTGTTTGGCGGTAATGTAGCCGCTACCATGATAAGCATCATGCAGGAAAGTTTTACCCTCGATCGCCAAGATGTTTTTGATACAGCGCGCATGTTTACGCATCTGGGTGAGGCCCTGTATGAGGGCTTTTTCAGCCTGTGGGGGTTTTATCTGCTGACGTTGCTGGCGGCACTGCTGAGCCCGATCGCTCTGGGTGGCTGGAATTTCAGCGGTCAGGCGATTCAGCCCAAGGGCAGTCGCATCAACCCGCTCAGCGGGCTCAAGCGGATGTTCTCGCTCAAGGCTCTGATTGAGTTGTTCAAGGCGCTGGCCAAGTTTCTATTGGTGGGGGCCTTTGCAATCATGGTTCTGTGGCTGGATCGGCCTGACCTGTTTGCACTTGCGAGAGAGGCAGTGGAACCGGCCATTGCCCATTCACTGCAGATTCTGGGTTGGTCCTTTCTGGTGATGAGTTTGTCGTTGATTATCATCTCGTTGATTGATGTGCCGTTTCAGCTCTACGACTACAACAAGAAGCTGAAAATGACGCTGCAGGAAGTCAAGGATGAGATGAAGAACACCGAGGGTAAGCCTGAGGTCAAGGGGCGTATCCGTCAACTCCAGCGTGAAATTTCACAACGCAAGATGATGTCCGAAGTGCCTGAGGCCGATGTGGTGATCACCAACCCGACTCACTATGCCGTCGCGCTGAAGTATGATCAGGGTGGCAGTGGGGCGCCACGTGTGGTTGCCAAGGGGGTGGACTTTGTTGCCCTCAAGATCCGCGAGATCGCACAGGAGCATGATGTGCCGCTTTTGTCGGCTCCTCCACTGGCACGTGCACTCTATCATGCCACTGAGATTGGTGACGAGATTCCCGCCGGGCTCTACCAATCGGTTGCCCAGGTATTGGCTTATGTGTTTCAGCTCAAGCGCTATCGCAAACGGTTGGAGGAAGCGCCGGAGCCGTTGCGGGATGAAGATATCGATATCCCTGAAGAGTATCGCAAGGATCCGGATGAGTAGGTGGCTTGGCCTGTTTTTTGCATTTAACCCCTCTTGAAGTACGTTAAGCGTCAGAAAAGCAGCGTTTTTTCTCGGTATGTGGCCGGATTGATTCGGATTGCAGTGTTGTTGCTTTGGTTTGATGTTTTTTTGACGCATTCGGAGGAAGAGTGGAACGCCAAGTCGTCCTGAACAATATGCGAAGCCTGTCGCAGGGGAATCTGGGGATTCCGCTGCTGCTGCTTGTCGTGCTGGGCATGGTGGCGTTGCCTGTTCCTCCGTTCATGCTCGATGTGTTCTTCACCTTCAATATTGCTCTATCGATCGTGGTGTTGCTGGTGGCGATCTATGCCCTGCGGCCACTTGATTTCGGTGTGTTTCCAACCATTCTGCTGGCTGCGACCCTGCTGCGATTGGCTCTCAATGTGGCGTCAACTCGGGTGGTTCTGCTGTACGGCCATGAGGGAGGGGATGCTGCCGGTAAGGTGATCGAGGCCTTCGGGGATGTGATGGTTGGCGGCAACTATGTCGTCGGTATCATCGTGTTCCTTATTCTTGTGATCATCATTCTTGTGATCATCAACTTTGTGGTTGTGACCAAGGGTGCTGGCCGTATTTCCGAAGTGAGTGCTCGCTTTACCCTTGACGCAATGCCCGGCAAGCAGATGGCCATCGATGCCGATTTGAACGCGGGCCTGATTGGTCAGGAAGAGGCGCGTGATCGACGTCGAGAAGTAACGCAGGAAGCCGATTTCTACGGTGCCATGGATGGTGCCTCGAAGTTTGTGCGCGGGGATGCGGTGGCGGGTATCCTGATTTTGGTGATCAACCTGTTGGGTGGTCTGGGGATTGGCATGGTGCAGCACGGGCTGGATTTCAGTCTGGCCCTGCAATATTACTCACTGCTGACCATCGGTGACGGGCTGGTTGCACAGATCCCGTCGCTGTTGCTGTCCACTGCGGCTGCGGTGATGGTGACCCGTGCCAACTCCTCCGAAGCGATGGGGTCGCAGGTATTCCGTCAGATGTTCGCCTCACCACGTGCGTTGACTGTGGCAGCTGCCATACTCTTTATAATGGGTATTGTGCCTGGCATGCCGCACTTTGCTTTCCTGATGCTGGCGATGGCCGCAGCCGGTATTGCCTGGTGGATTCGGCGTCAGGAGTTGCAGAAACTGGAGCAGGCCAAGGCGGAAGAGGCCGAGGCGCCGTCAGACAGCAAGCCAGCGGCGGAAGAGCAGAAAGAGCTGGGCTGGGATGATGTAATGCCGGTGGATATGATCGGACTGGAAGTCGGCTACCGGCTGATTCCGATGGTGGACAAAATGCAGGGTGGGCAGCTGCTGGGGCGGATCAAGGGGGTGCGCAAGAAGCTGTCTCAGGATCTGGGCTTCCTGGTGCCGTCTGTGCATATTCGGGATAACCTGGACCTGTTGCCCGGCGCCTATCGCATTACATTGATGGGCGTTATAGCAGGTGAGGCGGAGATCTACCCCGACCGCGAACTGGCGATCAACCCGGGTCAGGTATTCGGAGAGCTGAAAGGGGTCAGCGTGCGTGACCCGGCGTTTGGTCTGGAGGCGGTCTGGATCGAAAAGAGCCATAAGGAGCACGCGCAAACACTGGGCTATACAGTAGTAGATGCCAGTACGGTGGTGGCGACCCATATCAATCAGGTGTTGCAAACCCACGCCCATGAATTGCTGGGGCATGAGGAGGTACAGCAACTGCTTGATCTGCTGAGTAAGGCTTCGCCCAAGCTGGTGGAAGAGTTGGTACCGAAGAAACTGTCGATCAGTGCGTTGCTGAAGGTGTTGCAGAACCTGCTGATGGAACAGGTGCCGTTGAAGGATTTCCGCTCCATCGCCGAGGCGCTGGCCGAGGCGGTCAACCGGACACAGGATCCGCTGGCGTTAACTGCGGCCGTGAGGGTGGCGCTGTCACGTCTGATTGTGCAAACGGTCAATGGCTCGGAACCGGAGCTCGCTGTTATTACGCTGGACCCGTCACTGGAACAGATGTTGCTCGGATCCATGCAGCAGGGGCAGGACGAAGGGATGGTACTGGAGCCCGGTATGGCCGAGCGGTTGCAGCGCTCGCTGGGCGAGACCGCTCAAAAGCAGGAGATGTCCGGCAAGCCGTCCATCCTGTTGGTGGCAGCCCCGATTCGGCCGCTGATGGCCAAATTTGTACGTTATGGAGAACACCAGATTCATGTACTCTCCTATCAGGAGATCCCGGAGAACAAGAAAGTCACGATTGTGGCCACTGTGGGTGGACAAAATGGCTAGGGTTTGGCGGCTGGCGGCCGATAAGGGACGGGTATGAAGGTAAAACGCATATTTGCACCGGATATGCGCCAGGCAATGCGCCGGGTGCGTGACGAAATCGGCCCTGATGCCGTGATCATCTCCAACCACCGTGTAGCGGGTGGGGTCGAGGTTGTAGCCGCGCGTGAAGATGAATATGAGGCTGCTCAGGCAGAGCTCAAGCGCAGCCGCAGTCGTCGTCAGCCGCCCAATCGGGATGAGCAGATACGTATCCTTACCGGTGGGCACTCGCACCAATCGGAGCAGGCCAGTCGCAATGCGGCGCTTGAAGAGGAACTGAACCGTACCAGGGCTCGAATCGCAGAAGCCAGTCGACGCATCACCGAGCCGACGCCGGTAGCGGACCGCAGCGCAAATCGCCAGATCGATGACGAAGATGATGAAGATCTGCGCTCCATTCTTGAGTCGCTTCGTGCCCGCAACCGCCAGCGGGAAGTACCCTCTCCGCCTTCCCGTCAGGTTGCAACGCCCCGTCCCGCGTCACGACCTGTTGAGAGTGATACCCTGCCTGCGGATGACGATGCGTTGCTGAGTATGCAGCAGGAAATTCAAGAGCTGCGTAATATGCTGCAGCAGCAGGTGGCGCGTCCCGAACCGGCTGCGCCTGTGTTTGCCACGCCTGCCACAGCCCCAGTGCAGGAAAGATCAGCTGTACACGCCCGCCTGGAGCAGCTGGGCCTCGGTTCACAGTTGGTACAGCAGCTGATGAGCGGTGTGGAGCCTGAGCTTGCCGCTGACAAGGCCTGGCGCAATGCGCTCGCTCGCCTTTCGGATGCTTTGCCGGTGCTGGGTGAAGAGCTGGTGGAGCGTGGCGGCATGATCGCCTTTGTCGGCCCTACCGGTGTCGGCAAAACCACCACCATCGGCAAGCTGGCTGCTCGTCATGTGCTGCAGCACGGCAGCTCCAGTGTGGCACTGGTTACCACGGACTGTTTCCGCATCGCGGCTCATGAGCAGCTGAAAACCTTTGGCCGTATTCTGGATGTGCCTGTTCGCGTGGTGGATGAAAACCATAGCCTGGAAGAAGTGCTGCAAAGTCTTCGCAACAAGCGTCTGGTGCTGATTGATACCGCTGGCATGAGTGCATCCGACCCACAGGGGCTGGTGCAGATGCAGATGCTTTCCAGTGTCACTGTTCGCCTGAAAAAGTTGCTGGTGCTGTCCTGCTCTAGTCAGCGCCAGTTGATGCGCAGTGCGTTCGACAACTATCGAGAGCTGGGTCTGAACGGTTGTGTGCTCAGCAAGACAGATGAGTCGGGCAGCCTGGGTGAGGCGCTTACGCTGGCAATCGAAAAGCAGCTGCCGATCGCCTATGTGACTGATGGGCAGAAAATTCCGGATGATATCGGTATCGCCAAGCGGCATGATCTGGTCAGCCGTGCCGTGGTGATTGCACAGAAATCGGGGGAGCATGATGCAGATCAAGCTTCCGGCAGTTCATTATTCAGGGCGGGTTGAGGAGTCATTTGATGAAGCAGACCCACCCGGTCAAGGTGATAGCAGTAACGGGCGGCAAGGGAGGCGTTGGCAAGACCAATGTGTCGGTCAATCTGGCCACCGCTCTCAGTGAAATGGGGCAGCGGGTGGTGCTGATGGATGCTGACCTGGGCCTTGCCAATGTAGACGTGATGCTCGGGCTGAGAGCGCAACGCAACATTTCGGATGTGCTTGCAGGCAACTGCAGTCTCAAGGAAGTTATGGTGCCGGCAGGGGATAATTTCTGGATAGTGCCGGCGGCTTCGGGGACGCAGGAAATGACGGCTCTAAGCGCCCATGAGCATGCAGAGTTGATCCACGCCTTTAACGACATTGCCGATGAGCTGGATGTATTGGTTATTGACACTGCGGCTGGAATCTCGGACTCGGTGGTCAGCTTTGTGCGTGCCGCTCAGGAGGTGCTGGTGGTGGTCTGTGATGAGCCTACTTCGATTACCGACGCCTATGCACTGATCAAGCTTTTGAATCGTGACTATCAGATGACACGCTTTCGAGTGTTGGCCAATATGGTCAGAACGGAATCCGAAGGACGTAATATGTTCAATAAACTGTTGACGGTGACCGACAGATTCCTGGATGTTACGCTTCAATACGTTGGCTCAATCCCTTATGATGAAACGGTGCGCAAGGCTGTACAGAGACAAAAGGCTGTTTTGAAAGCCTTTCCCAAGGACAAGGCCGCATTGGCCTATCGCCAGTTGGCGAACAAGGTGGACAGCTGGCCGGTCAGTTCCAGCCCACGTGGGCACCTTGAATTCTTTGTCGAGCGGCTCGTGCAGGGAGCGCGGGCACACTGAAAAGAAGCGTATATGTACAACGAACTGGAGTTTAAGTCAGGGCAGGAGCTGATCGAGGAGTACACCCCTCTGGTGCGCCGTATTGCGCATCATCTGCTGGCGCGCCTGCCGTCCCATGTTGTGCTGGACGACTTGCTTCAGGCTGGCATGATGGGACTGCTAGAAGCTGCCAAACGTTACGACTCCAGCAAGGGTGCCAGTTTTGAAACCTATGCCGGTATTCGTATCCGCGGTGCCATTATCGATGAGGTACGGCGGGGTGACTGGACGCCGAGATCAGTACACCGAAATGGGCGTCGGGTCAGCGAAGCGATTGCCCAGGTTGAAAACCGGACCGGCCGTGACGCTACAGACTTAGAAGTTGCGGCCGAAATGGGAATAGGGGTTGCCGAGTACCATGCCCTGCTGCAGGATTCACTCGACAGCCGCCTGTTCAGCTATGATCAGTTGACTGACAGCTCCGAAGAAACACCCTCGGAGCAGTTTGTTGCCTCTGATCCAGACCCTGGGCATGCCCATGAAGGGGAAGGATTCAGGCAGGCGCTGGCGCAGGCGATAGGTGTCTTGCCAGAGCGTGAGAGGCTTGTGCTGTCGCTGTATTATGATGAAGAGCTGAACCTTAAAGAGATAGGACAGATTCTTGGGGTGAGTGAGTCGCGCGTGAGCCAGATCCATAGCCAGGCTGCGCTGAGGCTCAGGGGCCGGCTAAGGGATTGGCGCTGACCGATTGTGGTCTGGAATAAGGACGACTCTTGAAGGTGTTTTCTGAACTGGGAGAAGTGTCTTGAAGAAAGACATCAAAATTCTCGTTGTGGATGATTTCTCCACAATGAGGCGCATCATAAAAAACCTGCTGCGGGACCTTGGTTTTACCAATGTCGACGAGGCTGACGACGGCAAGACGGCGTTGCCGATTCTCAAGCAGGGAGGTATCGACTTCCTCATTACCGACTGGAATATGCCGGAAATGACCGGTATAGACCTGCTCAAGGCAGTCCGAGCCGATCCTGCTCTGGCTTCCATTCCGGTACTGATGGTAACGGCAGAGGCCAAGCGCGAGCAGATTATTGCGGCAGCACAGGCCGGTGTGAACGGTTATGTCGTAAAACCGTTCACGGCCGCCGTGTTGAAAGAGAAGATCGACAAGATCTTCGAGCGTATCGAGGGTTAACCGGAAGCGGGGAAGACAGATGGCAGCGCAAACGGCCAGTAAAGTGGACTTCAACGGCTTCGATGAGTTTCTGCGTAGCCGTGCCCAGGCACTGGTGTCCGAACTTGAGGCCGGCAACATGGCAGAGGCGATGGGGCTTATCAATGAGCTTCAGTTTGCCCGTCACCAGGTGTTCTATAACGAGGTCGGTCACCTGACGCGCGGCCTGCATGAGGCGATCAAGTCATTTTCCAGCGATGTCGGCGAAAAAATGCCGAGCGATGCGGAAAGTACGGTCTCTGCTATCGGTGATGCTTCAGATCGACTCAACTACGTGATTGAGCTCACTGAAAAAAATGCCCATGAAACCATGGATCGTGTGGATCGATCACTCAGCCTGGTTGATAAGCTGGATCAGCAGAGTGAACGTTTCAAGGATCTGCTGTTGCTGGTAGGGCAGCTTGAGGGTGAGTTCGAGGCATTGAACGGGGTTTATGATCGCACCTGCAGCCTCAAGGATCAGTCCGAGAAAACCATTACTGAACTGCGCACAACTTTGACTGATATCCTCGTCTCCCAGGGGGTTCAGGACATAACCGGTCAGTTGATCCGCCGAGTTATCACGCTGGTGACTCAGGTTGAGGGTCAGTTGGTCAAACTGATGGATATGGCGGCCAGAGTAGAACGGCTGAGCAGCCTGGAGAGTGCAGAGGATATAGCAGCCTCTGATGACAAGCCGGTACGCCGGAAGGGCCACGCGGCTGAACAAGAACAAAAACATGATCCTATCCGGGCGGAAGGGCCCCAGCTTCCGACAGGGAAAACAGATACGCTGTGTGATCAGGACGATGTTGATGACCTGCTTTCCAGCCTGGGATTTTGATAGGAGCTCCCTATGAGTTTGGATGTTGATCAGGAAATACTGGAAGACTTTCTCGTCGAAGCCGGCGAGATACTTGAGCAGCTGTCTGAGCAGCTTGTCGATCTTGAGCAGCGCCCCGATGACAAGGATCTGCTGAACGCAATCTTTCGCGGTTTCCATACCGTCAAGGGTGGTGCCGGCTTCCTGCAGTTGGAAGCGATGGTTGAATGCTGTCACAAGGCGGAAAACCTGTTTGACCTGCTGCGCAACGGTGAACTGAGTATCAGCTCCGAACTGATGGATGTGGTGTTGCAGGCACTTGATGCCGTCAATGCCATGTTTGAAGCGGTACGCGGTGGTGAAGAACCCCAGCATGCATCGCCTGCATTGCTGCAGCGTTTGCAGGACTTTGCTGAAGGGCGTGGTGAAACAGCACCGTCGGCACCGGCACCGGCACCGGCACCGGCAGCTGCCAGCACTCCAAAACCGGCAGCGCCTGTCCCCCAAGCATCAGCCCCTGTTAACCCAAACACACCGAACGATGAATTCGAGATGCTGCTGGGTGATCTGGCGGGCAGCCACCAGCAAAGTGAATCTGAGTCGGGTGGCGATGAGCTTATCACTGAAGACGAATTCGAGGCGTTGCTGGACGAGCTACATGGCCCCGGTAAAGCGCCGAAAATTGAAGCGGCCGCGGCTGCACCGGCAACCAACAGCGATGGTGAATTGATCACCGACGATGAATTTGAAGCGCTGCTGGATGAACTTCAGTCCAGTGGCCAGGGTGCCTTTGCTCATATGCCGGATGCAGAGCAGGCCAAACCGGCCGCTGCATCCGTTGCGCCTGCGCCGGCCTCGGCTGAGCCACCGCCTCCCCCCTCTGCCGAGCCAGTCGCTACTGTTGCAGATGACGCCAAAGAAGTGAAAGGCAAACCGGCTGCTGGCAACAAACCGGCTGCCGAGAGTAATGTCCGTGTCGATACCCGTTTGCTCGACAAGATCATGAACATGGTCGGTGAGCTGGTGTTGGTGCGTAACCGTCTGGTGCGTCTGGGCGGTGCTCGTGAAGATGAAGAGATGGGCAAGGCGCTTGGCACACTGGATATGGTCACCGCCGATCTGCAAACCTCGGTTATGAAGACCCGCATGCAGCCGGTGAAAAAGGTATTTGGCCGTTTTCCCCGTCTCATTCGTGATCTGTCGCGCAATCTCAAAAAAGAGGTGCGGCTTGAGCTTCGAGGTGAAGAAACCGATCTCGACAAAAACCTGGTCGAAGCGCTGGCTGATCCGCTGATTCACTTGGTGCGCAACGCCGTTGATCATGGTATCGAGTCGCCTGAAAAACGTTCTGCATCGGGCAAGCCGCGTGAAGGTAACGTGCTGCTGTCGGCTGAGCAGGAGGGTGATCACATCCTGCTGATTATCCAGGATGACGGTGCCGGCATGGATCCAGAAGTGTTGCGTAACCTGGCGGTCAAGCGCGGCATGATGGATGTGGAGGCCGCTCGCCGCCTAACCGATCAGGAATGTTTCAATCTGATTTTCCAGGCTGGCTTTTCTACCAAGACCGAGGTGTCTGATGTATCCGGCCGCGGTGTTGGCATGGATGTGGTCAAGACCAAGATTACCCAGCTTAACGGTACTCTCAGTATCGACTCGGTGATGGGGCAAGGGACCCGGATTGCGATTCAGGTACCGCTGACATTGGCGATCATGCCGACGCTGATGGTAGTGCTTGAAGGCCAGGCCTTTGCACTGCCGTTGGTGAACGTGAACGAGATATTCAACCTGGATTTGACCAAAACGAATATTGTCGATGGGCAGCAGGTGATTATTGTTCGAGACCAGGCGCTGCCGTTGTTCCACCTCAAACGTTGGCTCATTACAGGGCATGAAAATGCACGACTGCCGGACCAGGGGCATGTGGTCATCGTCAGTGTTGGTACCTCCAGAGTGGGCTTTGTTGTCGACCAGCTGGTAGGTCAGGAAGAAGTCGTGATCAAACCGTTGGGCAGCATTTTGCATGGAACGCCGGGCCTTTCGGGTGCCACCATCACGGGCGACGGGCGCATCGCACTGATCATTGATATACCGAATCTGCTGAAACACTACGCATCGACCTGATTCGGCAGGTGTGACTGAGGGAGCGCTATGCCGGTAAAAGTGTTGATTGTCGATGACTCGGGTTTCTTTCGCCATCGCATCGAAGAGATGCTGAGCGATGATCCTCGAATGGAAGTTGTCGGTACGGCGGTAAATGGACGCGAAGCTGTCGAAAAGGTAAAGCAGCTGCGTCCTGATGTGGTCACCATGGATGTGGAGATGCCGCAGATGAACGGGATCGAAGCGGTCCGTATCATCATGCGAGAAGCACCTACCAACGTGTTGATGTTGTCTTCGCTTACCCATGAAGGTGCGCGTGTGACCCTGCAGGCACTCGAAGCAGGTGCTGCCGATTATCTGCCCAAGGATATTCGTGCCTGGATGGACAAGGGCAGCAATGTGCGCAGCCAGCTGATTGACCGGCTTGTCGCACTGGGGCGGAGTCGTCGTTTTCAGCGCAGCTCTGTTTTCGAGCGCGATTTTCCAGGCAAAGCCAAACCGGGCACCACCATGGTGTTCCGTCCGGATGATCCGGAGCCTCCATCTCGGCGCACTGCAACACCTGCCCGTACAACGATGGCGGAACCAGCCCGTTCGTCAGTGTCTGGTGGTCTGAGTACGCGTCGTGAGCGTCCAGTGCCAGCCCCAACGGCTGCCCCTGCTACTGCGCGGGAGGTATCTGGCCCGGCCACGACACCGGCAGCACGGGTACGTTTTCCGGACTGCAAACTGGTGGTGATTGCCGCTTCCACCGGTGGTCCTGCCGCCCTGCAAAAGGTGCTGACGGCACTGCCCGCGAACTTTCCCTACCCCATTCTTCTGGTTCAACATATGCCAAAGACCTTTACCCAGGTATTTGCCGAGCGACTGAACCAGCAGTGTCATATCAGTGTTAAGGAAGCGGAAGACGGTGATCGGCTTCAGCCCGGACGTGCATTGCTTGCTCCGGGTGGGCTGCAAATGATCATTGATTCCAAGCAAACCGACCGGGTACGCATTCTGCCGGGTGACGAGCGTTTGACCTACAAGCCCAGCGCCGATGTTACCTATGCCTCGGCAGCCAAAACCTATGGGGCGAAGGTGCTGGGTATCACGCTGACCGGGATGGGGGCGGATGGCTGCGATGGCTCGCGTCTGTTGAAGCAGGCCGGCTCGACCCAGTGGGCACAGAACCGTGAAAGCTGCACCATCTATGGAATGCCTCAGGCCGTCATCAATGCAGGACTGGCAGATGCAATACTTGATCTGGATGATATTGGCCCGTTACTGGCAGGGCGAGGTTCGCGCTGATGTGGGTGCTGCTGGGCCTGTTGCTCAGTACGGTCGCCATCCTGGGGGCCAACTACCTTGAAGGTGGCCAACTTCAGGAGCTGCTTAACCTGCCTGCTGCTCTCATCGTGCTGGGCGGGACCTGCGGTGCCGCGCTGGTACAAACACCCAAAAACCTGTTGCTGCGCACCCTGCATTTGGTGCGGCTGGCACTGAGCGACCCTCAGCCACATCATGCCGACGGGATCAGTCAGCTGGTGCATTGGTGTATCACGGCCCGTCGCAAAGGTTTGTTGGCGCTTGAGAACGAGCTGACGGGCGTTGACGATCCGCTGATACGAAACGGTTTGCAGTTGCTGGCTGACGGCAAGTCGGTTGAGTTGATCCGCGCCACTCTGGAGGTAGAGCTGGTGGCTCGTGAGCAGCGAGACTACCAGGCCGCTCGTGTTATCGAAAGCATGGGTGGGTATGCCCCGACCCTCGGTATCATCGGTGCCGTGCTGGGGTTGATTCAGGTGATGGTGAATCTTGAAGATCCTGCTCTGTTGGGTGCCGGCATAGCTACCGCTTTCGTGGCAACCATCTATGGTATTGCACTGGCCAACCTGCTACTGCTGCCACTGGCCGGTAAAATGCGCCAGATCATTGACAGTCGTAGCCTGTATCAGGAGATGATGCTCGAAGGGCTCTTGTTCATTGCGGAAGGACAGGGGCCAAAGAGCGTGCAGCTACGCCTGCAGGGTTACCTGGAGCGGTCAGATGCCAAGACGTCGCCGGCCTGAAGCTGACCTGCGAACAGATCGCTGGATGATTTCCTGGGCGGACTTTGTCACCCTGCTGTTTGCATTTTTTGTGGTGATGTATGGTTTGTCCAGCGTGCATGAAGAAAAGTATCGACAATTGGCGCAGTCCCTTTCCGAGGTGTTTCGGGCCGAAGGTGGTAGCCAGGTCGTATCGCCGGATGGCGGAGAGGGGCTGTTGCCTGGGCGTGGACAGCAAATGCAGGTTCCGCCGGTAACCGTACAAGCACCGGATGCGGAGCAAACGCAGGCACTGGAGCAGTTGCAGCGCCAAGCTGAGGAGCAGTTCCGTGACTGGATTGAAGACGGCAGTGTACAAGTCACTGGCAACGCCTTGTGGATCGCCATTGAGCTGAATGCCAGTTTGCTGTTTGAAAGTGGCGACGCACTGCCGGTGATCGAGGCAGAGCCGCTGTTACAGCAGGTTGCTGCACTTGCTGCAGGCAGGGATAATCCCGTGCATGTGGAAGGCTTCACCGATAATCGGCCGATCAGTACTGACCGCTTTCCGTCCAATTGGGAGCTGTCTGCGGCCCGGGCAGCTGCGGTGGTCCGCATGCTGCAGTTACAGGGCGTTAACCCCGAACGAATGGCAGCGGTGGGTTACGGTGAGTACCAGCCTGCCTACAGTAACCGAACCGAAGAGGGGCGGCAGCGCAATCGGCGTCTGGTAATTGTGATCGCACGGGATGAGCGTGTCCGCCGCCTCGTACAGGCCTTTGGCAGTCAGCGAGTCAGTGAAGATGCGGTGCGTGCACTGTTGACCGCTGACGAGAACGAAGTGACAGGCGAGCCGCCTGCACTGGAACAGGTCGATACTGAGTCCGGTATTCTGTTTCGGCAGGCACGACCGGAGCAACAACAGGAACAATAACGATGCAGGTATGGGCAGTCTCAAATCAGAAAGGCGGGGTGGGCAAGACGACAACCGCTATCACCCTGGCAGGTCTGCTGGCAGAGGTCGGATATCGGGTGCTGCTGGTGGACCTGGATCCCCATGGCTCCATGACCAGCTATTTCCGCTATGACCCGGATGAGCTCGAACACAGCGTTTACGACCTGTTTGAGCAGATTCAGGTGGATTCCGAACGGGTGCATGGACTGATTCTCGACACATCCCATGAAAGCATCAAGCTCATACCCGCCTCTACCGCCCTGGCCACGCTGGAGCGAAAGGCTGTCGCCCAGGAGGGCATGGGACTGCAGGTGGCGAAAGCACTGCGACACCTGAAAGCCGAGTATGATTTTGTGATTATGGACAGCCCGCCGGTGTTGGGAGTGTTGATGGTCAATGCGTTGGCTGCCTGCAATCACCTGCTGGTGCCTGTCCAGACCGAGTTTCTGGCCCTTAAGGGGCTGGAACGAATGGTCAGAACCATTGAAATGATCAATCGTGCGCGCAAGAACAAGCTTGCCTATACCATTGTGCCCACTTTCTATGACCGTCGCACGCAGGCGTCCGTCAGTAGTCTTCGCGAGCTGCACCACCGCTACCCTGATCATATTTCCAATGCAGTTGTACCGGTTGATACCAAATTCAGAAATGCCAGCCTGAAGGGGCTGGTGCCGTCGTCACTCGATGCAGGTAGCCGTGGCGTGCACGCGTATGCGCGCCTCCTGCGCAGCCTGCTTGAACGGCGTAAACAGGGGTGAACTGATGGCAGACCAGAAAAAAGTTGTATTTGAGTACCTCGAGGCACTTTTGCAGGACCCTCAAGCTGACGAAGAGAAGGCTGTTGCAGAAGATAAAATGGAAACGGATGCAGCGACTGCAGTTGAGCCCGATGCCGTTAATCCGCCGATAGCTGAAGACGAACAGCCAGCAGAGGATGAGTCTGTTGTAGATGAGTCTGTTATAGCAACGGAAGATGAAGTGGTTGAGGTCGTGCAACCGACGGTAGAGATCACGCCTGCTGATTCCGTTATACAGGAAAGCGAGCCATCATTGCTCGAACCCGAACCCGAACCCGAACCCGAACCCGAACCCGAACCCGAACCGGAACCGGAACCGGAACCGGAACCGGAGCCCGAGCCCGGTCTCGCACCTGAACCCGTTATACCGAAGGTGGCTTCAGGTGAGGAGATGAATTGCATACTGCTCGATATGCACGGCCTGAAGCTGGCGGTACCGTTCGACTATGTGGAAGGGGCTCTGCAGCTGGAGTCGCTTTCACTGAGGCTTGATGGGCCGGAATGGGTCCTTGGCCGTTTCGGTGAAGAACCGGCCTGGACGCAGGTCGTGGACACTGCACGCTGGCTGATACCGGAGCGCTACAAACCGGAATACTCCAAGTATGCCGAGGTGATTATCCTGAAAGGCCGCCGTTGGGCCATTGCCTGTGATGAGTTGGTCAAGTCGATACGTGTCGATACCCGTCAGATCAACTGGCATCAGGACAAAAGTCACCGCTCATGGCTGCTGGGTACCTACATGCCTGAGCGTTGTGCCATACTGGACATCGATCAACTGTTGCTCGAGTTTGAAGCCTGCAGTGTCTGAAGGCCGTGAACCGTTTAGACAGATGGGGTAGACTCACCGGCTGTGCGTGAACATTGCTAATGGGCTGGGACCGGGTGTGGCCGAATATACGTCGATACTGTTGCTTGTGCTGACACTGACAGCTGTTCTGTCAGCGGTGATCTGCGTCTATGTACTGGTGCGCATCAAGCGGCAGGAGCGGCAGCAGCAGGCGCTGATCAATGTACTGCGGAATGAAATTCGCGCCATGACCAATGGCTCGATCGGCATGGGCAAACGCCTGCTGGCGATTGAGCGGACGCTCAATATAACGGTTGAGAAACAGCAGGAGCTGGAGAACCGTGATCCGGGCGTGCTGGCCTACAATCAGGCCGCCAAGCTTATGGAAATGGGGGCGTCGGTGGATGATCTGGTGCGCAACTGCGGTATCGGTCGTCCCGAAGCGGAGCTTATGGCGTTGCTTCACCGCGAGCTTCACACGACTCAAATGTTGCCGGAACAACATCAACGTCACTAGATGTTGCTGCCTGACTGCTTGAGCCCGTAGGCGAAGGCAATCACTTCCGCGATGGCACGATACAGTGCCTCAGGTATTTCCTCACCCAATTCCAGACGAATCAATACCTCGATCAGCTCAGGGCTTTCATGGATATGGATGTCATGCTCCTGAGCTAGTGCCAGTATCTGCTCGGCGATCAGGCCTCTGCCCTTGGCCACTATCTTCGGTGCGGTCCCTTTTGCCTGGTCATAGCGCAGGGCTACGGCACTGCGTTTCGGGTTATGCTCGCTCATGTATGTACATCCACCAGTCGGCGCTGAACGTCAGTCAGCTCAGGTTGGCTTGGGCGCCCTTGGCGCGCCTGTAGCGTTTCAACCAAAAAACCCTTGCGATGCAAACCATCGCTGAAATCGTCGAGACGGCGCTCAATCTGGCGCAGGGTAGAAGCCTGCTCGGCCCAGAGTTGTACCTGCAGGCGCCACTCCTCACTCAGGCTTAAACGAGCATCGACACTGCCGTGTTGTTCAAGATCGAAATGCAGAGCCACACCCCAAAGGGTCTCGACTTCACCGCTACTGCTGCGCCTGCGCTGCTCGGTTATGGTCAGCTCAGCGTTATCGTGTTGATCTGCCTGACGGATCGGCAGGTCAAGGCGGTAGACACGCTCCTGAGTACCGTCTGGCTGGTCCTTCCACCCTTGCAAACTGCTGACCTGCTGGGTTGTGCTGCGAGCCTGAAGGGCTTCCACCAGACGTGTCATTTGCTGGCGTGCATCCGGTGGCAGTTGTTCCGCTGCTTTCAGCAGTTGGCCTAGTTGCTGCTTCAGGTCCGGCGTTGCGCCGCGCTCAGTACCCCCCCCTTGAGCCAGTCTGGATTCGGTCAACAGGCCACCCTGCTGCAGGTTGCGCTGAATTGCCTGTTCGGCATCGGCACTGCCTGGGCTGACCGAAAACATGCTTAACATCGACTGCACCAGCTGGCCAATGGCACCCTGACTGCGACCGGCCGGGCTTTGACTCAGCTGGACCAGTTGGTTCAGAGCATCACCAAACGGGATCTGTCGCGGCAGGGCTTCGCGCAGCGCCAGTTGCATCTTCTGTTGCGCCGTGGCTTCCTGGGATGGGGTTGTGGGTATAGGGACTGGTTGCAGGTTGACCTGCTGTTCACTCACTCGAGTCAGGACCACCTGCTGCCCGCTGAGCAGGGGTTTGGGGCTGATCAGGTTGAGTGTCTGGTTGTTGAGATTAAGCCGGATCATATGGTTGTCGGCTTGTACCGGGACCTGTTTGCCAAGCGTTTGCAGTAGAGCCTGTCCCGTATGGCTGACGCTGGGCTGAGTAGTTGTTTGAGCTGTCTGGACAGCCGGGGAAGCAGATGTCGAAGCGCGCGCGGTACTGTCGGCTGGTGCAGTCTGAGTTTTGGCTGCGGTGTCGGGTGAAGTGGCCTGTGTGGTGGGTGCAGGCGCCACCGGGCGAGCCTCAGAACCTGCCGTTTGCGTCTGTGCTGCAGGGGGCTGGTTCGTCGGCGTGGTTGCTGAGGTGGCGGTACTGACCTGATTGACCGCGGATGACTGTAGCTGAGCCGAGTATACCTGCACCTGTGAGCTTATTGTCCCCGAGGGGGACATCTGTGTGGCCTGTGATGACGGTGTTGCCGAAGAAGGGGGCTGGCCTGTCACTGCACTGGCAGGTTGACGTGAACCGCTGGTTGCCTGCGCAGCAGGGCTTTCGCTGCGTGCAGGTGTTGGTGCATTGCCGGTCGGTTGTGTCCGACCCTGCAGCGAACTGTTGTTCCCGCTTGTGGTGGCTGCATTGCCTTGAGTTGCCCCTTGTGAGGTATTGCCACCGGGTGGTTGGAGATAGGCGGCAGCCGGTTTGGCAGAAGTTTCGGCTGGCGTTGTTCCTGCTCCTGGTTGAGGGCTGGTTGCAGCGACAGGCTGGCGTGGGATAACGGGCTCAGACCCGGTTACCTGCGCATTTCGAGGCACGTTCAGGGGTAACAGCTGTTGCAGGCGAGCACCATCGGATGAGGTCAACTGCAGTGTCATGCTGCTTTGCGCGGCCGGGGTGGTGTTGCCTTGAACGTTTGGCTGCGCTGGTGCGGGCAAACGAATCTGCAACTCGCCCGTATTACCCCGCTGCAGTACGATGCGATCTCCCTGTGTCAAAGGGGCCTGGGTAGTCAATTCCAGCAGGCGGCTGTTGATCTCCACCTGAATACGGAAAACAGCCGCGTTGCCCCCGCTGGCCGCTACGCTACGAACAGTCGCTGCCAGTTCACGCCCAGCCGCGGGCAGAAGACTGTCAGCACTGCCGCCCTTGCTGGTACCGGCTGCAGGTGTGGTGGAACTGGTGGTGGGTGTTAACACCGCATGACTCCCTGATATTGCATCTGGAACCTGACGATCAAGTCTCTATCTGTATATAATGGCGCCTTAATGTGCTATCGGCCAGCTCGGCGATTTTTGAAGGATAGAGGCTTGTCTGAACCCCTGCTCAAAGTAAGTCAGTTGTACTGTGAACGCGATGATCGGGTACTGTTCAGTCATCTTGATTTTGCGCTGTCTGCTGGCGAAATTGTTCAGATCGAAGGTCAGAATGGCAGCGGCAAGACTACGCTGCTGCGTATTCTCTGTGGTCTGTCACGCAATTATGAAGGTGAGATTCTCTGGCGGGGTGAGCCGGTTCAGGATGTGCGTGAGCAGTTTTGTCGTGAAATGCTCTATTTTGGTCACCAGGCAGGGGTCAAGGCGGTACTGACGCCTGAAGAAAACCTGCGCTGGTATGCTGCCCTGCAGCCCAATATTGCCGTAGCCGATATTCAGGCGGCTCTGGAGCGGGTGGGTCTGCGCGGTTACGAAGATGTTCCCTGTCATTCGCTTTCGGCCGGGCAAAATAGACGCGTCAGTCTGGCCAGATTGTATCTCAGCCGTGCACCACTTTGGATTCTGGACGAACCCTTTACTGCGATCGACAAGCAAGGGGTGGCAGCCAAGGAAAAACTGTTGCTTGAGCATGCCCGCCGAGGTGGCAGCGTGATTTTGACGACGCATCACGAGCTGGGCATCGAGGGGCCGGTACGTAAAATCAATCTTGATCAGCTGGCGGGAACTTCAGCATGAGCACAGGGACTAACCCCGAGAATATGCA
This sequence comes from Marinobacterium sp. BA1, assembly GCF_041155135.1. Taxonomy (NCBI): domain Bacteria; kingdom Pseudomonadati; phylum Pseudomonadota; class Gammaproteobacteria; order Oceanospirillales; family Oceanospirillaceae; genus Marinobacterium; species Marinobacterium sp. BA1. Next base: position 2,525,062 of record NZ_BAAFHC010000001.1, on the reverse strand, counting down.
GAAGGTGTCAGCGCCGGCGTTGTTTATGGCCACCATGCGGCGCGAGTTTCTACTTTCGTTCAGACGAAAAAGTGACCTGGCGAACCCGCTGATCTTTTTTCTCATGGTGGCAACGCTGTTCCCGCTGGGGGTGAGTCCTGAACCCGGTTTTCTGGCTCAGCTAGCACCCGGGGTTGTATGGGTGGCGGCCCTGCTGGCAACTCTGCTGTCGATGGATGCCCTGTTTCGCTCGGACTATGAGGACGGCTCGCTGGAACAGCTGCTGCTTAGCCCACAGCCGCTGTTTGTGGTGGTGTTGGCGAAAGTCAGTGCCCACTGGTGCATGACCGGGTTGGCACTGACCGTGATGGCGCCCCTGCTGGCCGTGATGCTGTTTTTGCCTGCTGAAGGGATGCCAGGGCTGATGTTGAGCCTGCTTTTGGGAACACCCACGCTCAGCTTGGTAGGGGCTATCGGTGCTGCTTTGACGGTGGGGCTGAAAAAGGGCGGTGTATTGATCTCACTGCTGGTCTTGCCGCTGTATATTCCGGTACTGATCTTTGGTTCCAGTGCTGTGCAGGCTGCCGTAACGGGTTTGCCGCTGGGAGGGTACCTCGCGCTTTTGGGCGCGCTGCTGGCACTTGCGCTGGCGCTTGCGCCACTGGCTATTGCGGCCGCATTGCGGATCTCAATCAGTAGTTAACAAGAAGAGAGACTATGGCTGACAAAAAATGGTTGCCGCGCTGGTTCTTCCAGCTTGCTTCACCTCGGTGGTGTTATCAGATCACCGGACGTCTATTGCCCTGGTTTCTGCTGGCAACCCTGATACTGCTGGCAGGGGGGGCTGTCTGGTCGCTGTTGTTTGCCCCGGCAGACTATCAGCAGGGCAACAGTTTCCGCATCATCTATCTGCATGTCCCATCGGCCATTCTGGCGCAGTCGGCCTATATGTTGATGGCGGTAGCCGGAGCCATTGGTCTGATCTGGAAAATGAAGATGGCCGATATGGTACTCAAGTCGGCCGCACCGATCGGCGCCTCCATGGCAGTACTGGCCTTGGCCACCGGCGCAATCTGGGGTAAGCCCACCTGGGGTTCCTGGTGGGTCTGGGATGCACGCCTGACCTCCATGCTGATTCTGCTGTTTCTCTACTTGGGCATAATGGCACTGAACTCTGCGATCGAAAACGAGTCAACTGCTGCTCAGGCATCGGCTGTGCTGGCGCTGGTCGGGGTAGTCAATATCCCGATTATCAAGTATTCGGTGGAGTGGTGGAATACGCTGCATCAGCCTGCCACGTTCAAGCTGACAGAAAAACCGGCCATGCCGCCGGATATGTGGCTGCCGCTGCTGGTCATGGTGATTGGCTTTTACTGTTTTTTTGCAGTCAGCCTGATGCAGCGGCTGCGTAACGAAATAATCTGGCGCGAACGTCGTGCCAGTTGGGTTCGCGAACTACTGAATAAGCAGTGAGGTTCAGGTGAGTTTCAACAGTGTCTCCGAGTTTCTGGCCATGGGTGGACATGGTCTCTATGTTTGGCTCAGCTACGGTTTGGGGGCAGGCGTGATTGTAGCCAACCTGATCCTGCCGAAGTTGAGTCGTAACCGTCTGTTGGCGGAACAAAAACGCCGCCTGCGCCGGGAGGAAACCGCATGACCCCAAAACGCAAACAGCGTCTGATAATTGTGATGTTCATTCTGGTAGGTGTAAGCGTGTCTGTAGGGCTGACCCTTTTTGCACTGAACCAGAACATCAATCTGTTCTACTCACCTACACAGATCGTCTCAGGTGAAGCGCCTCAAAAAACACGTATTCGTGCCGGTGGGATGGTGGTGGATGGCAGCGTCAAACGTGATCCCGATTCACTGTTCGTGCAATTTGACATTACCGACTATGACAAGACAGTGACGGTTGAATACGTTGGCATCCTGCCGGACCTGTTCCGTGAAGGGCAGGGCATTGTGGCTCAGGGCATGTTGAATGAGCATGGTGTCCTGAATGCGGCTGAAGTTCTGGCCAAGCATGATGAAAATTACATGCCCCCCGAAGTGGCCGACGCGCTGGCGAAGGCTGGTAAGATGCCGATGCCTGAGGGACAGGAGTTCAATAAATGATCTTTCCCGAACTGGGTGAATATGCACTGATTCTTGCACTGTGCCTGTCAGTATTGTTGACCGTGGTGCCGATGGTCGGCGCGACCCGCGGTAATACTCTCTGGATGGGATTTGCCCGTCCTCTGAGCAAGGGTATGTTTCTGTTCACGCTGTTCAGCTTTTTGTGTCTGGGCTGGGCCTTTCTGGATAATGACTTCTCCGTTGTCTATGTAGCCAACAACTCCAATACGGCGCTGCCCTGGTATTATCGTCTTAGCGCCGTCTGGGGTGGCCATGAAGGCTCCCTGCTGCTGTGGGCGCTGATTCTTTCGGGCTGGACCGTAGCCGTAGCGATAAAAAGCCGCGACCTTCCACCGGATATCATTGCCCGCGTGCTGGCGGTAATGGGGTTGATATCGGTCGGTTTTTATCTGTTTATCCTGTTTACTTCCAGCCCGTTTGAACGCTATCTGCCTGGTTTTCCGCAGGAAGGGGCAGACCTTAATCCTCTGCTGCAGGACTTTGGCCTGATCGTCCATCCGCCCATGCTGTATATGGGTTATGTGGGCTTTGCGGTTTCCTTTGCTTTTGCCATCGCGGCCCTGCTCAGCGGACGACTTGATGCGGCATGGGCGCGCTGGTCACGTCCCTGGACGTCCGTTGCCTGGGCTTTTCTGACCCTTGGTATCGCCCTGGGTAGCTGGTGGGCCTACTACGAGCTTGGCTGGGGCGGCTGGTGGTTCTGGGATCCGGTTGAAAACGCATCCCTCATGCCGTGGCTGGTCGGTACGGCACTGATGCACAGCCTGGCCGTGACCGAAAAACGCGGTGTATTCAAAAGCTGGACCGTATTGCTGGCGATCTTCACCTTCTCGTTGAGTCTGCTGGGTACCTTCCTTGTACGCTCCGGTGTACTGACATCGGTACATGCTTTTGCTTCCGACCCTGAACGTGGACTGTTCATTCTGATTATGCTGGCGATTGTCATTGGCGGCTCGCTCTTGTTGTATGCACTGCGTGCAGGTCAGATGAAGAGTGAATCAAGCTTTGGCCTGATGTCCCGTGAAAGCATGCTGCTGGTCAATAACGTACTGTTGGTTGTTGTCTGTGCAATGGTACTGCTGGGGACAATCTACCCGTTGATCGTTGATGCGCTGGGGTTGGGCAAACTGTCTGTTGGCCCCCCCTATTTCAATGCTCTGTTCAACCCCTTGATGGCGATCCTGATGCTGGCGATGGGGGTCGGCGCCGTGAGCCGCTGGAAGCAGACATCGTTGTCAATGATGGTGCAGCAGCTCTGGCTGCCGGGTGTGTTGGCGCTGGTGCTGGGAGCGGGCAGTGCCTGGCTCTATGCCGGTGAGTTGAAGCCCTGGGTAGTGCTGGGGCTGGTGCTGTCCTGGTGGGTAGTGCTGGCCGGCTTGCGTGATCTGTACAACCGCCTGCGTCACCGCCGCGAGAAGCTGAAGGGCTTGTCGAAGCAGACTCGCAGCTACTACGGCATGGTGCTGGCGCATGTGGGAGTGGCCGTTACGGTGGTGGGGGTTTCTCTGGTGTCGGTGTACACCGAGCAGCGCGATCTTCGAATGCAGCCGGGTGATACCCTGAGTTTCCGTGATTACACCTTCGTGTTTGAAGGCAGTAAGCACGTGGAAGGCCCTAATTTTACCTCTGACCAGGGGCAGATCAGGGTGCTGCACAAGGGCGAACCCTATGGATTCATGAAGCCTGAGAAACGACTCTATACCGCGCGTGGCAATGTGATGACCGAAGCCGCGATTGATCCCGGGTTTACCCGTGACCTGTATGTGGCCTTGGGCGAGCCGCTCGAAAATGGCGCCTGGGCTGTGCGCATGCAGTACAAGCCCTATGTACGCTGGCTTTGGCTTGGCGGGCTGTTGATGACGGCGGGTGGTCTGTTGGCTGCTTCCGATCCGCGCTACCGTAAGCGTTTGCGCCCGGCAGCGGCGCTGGCTGATGCATGAGGATTTGAGATGAATAACCGCAAGATTCTGGTTTTTGTTCCACTGCTGGTTTTCATCCTGCTTGGCGTGTTTCTTTGGGTCGGGCTGTATCTTGACCCCCGTGAGCTGCCTTCCGAGCTGGCAAAAAACAAGCGTCCTGTACCTCAGTTCAGTCTGCCGTCGGTCACGGACCCCGAGCGGACTCTGACGGAAGCGGACCTGACCGGTGAAGTCGCCCTGCTCAATGTATGGGCGACCTGGTGTCCGACCTGCAAGGAGGAACATGATTTCCTGAATATGCTTGCACTGGAGCAGGGTGTGACCATATACGGCGTCAACTACAAGGATGATCCTGCGAAGGCCCGTGAATGGCTGCGTCGCTACAAGGATCCATACCGGGCTGTCGTGCTGGATCAGAATGGCTCACTGGGTCTGGACCTGGGGGTCTACGGTGCACCTGAAACCTATGTGTTGGATGCGGCTGGACGTATTCGTTACCGCCATGTGGGAGCTGTTGATGCCGACGTATGGCAGACCCTGCAACAGGTAATGGCCAGTGTAGAGCAGGAGAGCACACAATGAGGGTATTTTTGCTGACTTTGCTGATCCTGCTGCCTGGTCTGTCTCAGGCAACAATTGATGCTTACGAGTTCAGCGACGAACAGTACGAAAAGCGGTTTCATGAGCTGACCGGCGAGCTGCGTTGTCCTAAGTGCCAGAACCAGAATATTGCGGATTCTGATGCTCCGCTGGCGGCGGACTTGCGACGTGAAGTGTACCGCATGCTGGAACAGGGGGAGCCTAATGAAAGCATCATCGATTTCATGGTGACCCGTTACGGTGAGTTTGTGCTGTACCGCCCAAGGGTCAATGAAGTGACATGGTTGCTGTGGTACGGACCTTTTGTCCTGTTGGGGATCGGTGTGTTGGCGGTTGTGATGATCAGCCGCAATCGCCGCCAGCACGTTGGATCCACCTCTGGAGAGGAAACGGGTCGAACCAGGCAAGCGGACGGACGAACGGACGAGTATGCGCCGGAGCCGGGGCTTGACCCGGAAGAGGCTGAGCGTCTGAAGAAGTTACTGCAACGGGATTCTGATAAATGAGTACATTGTGGATCGGCATAGCTGTCCTGACACTGGTTGCCCTGGCCTGTGTTTTCTGGCCGCTGGTGCGTCATCAGCAGCTGGCAAAGTCCGAGGCAACTCAACGTCAGCAACAAAACATCGATATTTTCCGTGAGCGACTGGCCGAACTGGAGTCCGAGCGAGAGCAGGGAACGTTGGCAGCGGAGGAGTTCGCGACTCTGAAGCTTGAGTTGGAGCGTAACCTGTTGATCGATGCAGAGGATGTGCCGATGCAGAGCGCGCCGCTGGTTCGTGTTGGCCAGACTCAGCTGGTCACCGTCACCTTGCTGGCGTTGATGATCCCGGCTGCGGCATTGGGACTTTACAACCATCTGGGGCGTGCAGATGACCTGGCCCTTGCACTCAATGCGCCGGCCAGCCAAGGCTCTCAAGGTGAACAGATGAGTCTTGAGCAGGCTATTGCCGGGCTGGAGCGTGAGCTGGCGACAAATCCGGATAACGCGCAAGGTTGGTACCTGTTGGCCAATACCTATATGAGCATGGGCAACTATGCCGGTGGTGCAGAGGCGTTCCGCGAACTGCTTCAGGTGCTGCCACAGGATGCCCCGCAATACGCCAGCGTAATGGGTCAGTTGGCACAGGCACTCTACTTTGCCGGTGAGACACAGATGACGGATGAGGTGCGCACTCAGATCGATGCAACGCTGAGTATTGATCCGACCGAAATTGCGGCGCTGGGGTTGCTCGGTATTGATGCCTTTGAAAAACAGGACTTCAATGCAGCCATAGAACACTGGAACAAGGCACTGGCCGGTGCCGAAGGACAGGCCGCTGAGTCACTGCGCAGCGGGATTGAGCGAGCAAGAGCCGAGCTGGAAGCGAGAGGGGAGCCGGTCCCGGATATAGAAATAGAACAGGCTGCGCTGGCTGAGGTAAAACTGCAGGTATCACTGTCAGCCGAACTTGCGGAACGGGCGCAGCCTGATCAGGTCGTGTTCATCTATGCACGACCGATAGGTGGTCGCATGCCGCTGGCAGCGGCACGCTATACAGTATCGGACTTACCGGTGGAGGTGATTCTGGATGACAGTATGGCGATGATGCCACAGGCACGCCTGTCACTGCATGATCAGGTTGAAGTGGGGGCCCGGATCAGCCTTTCCGGGCAACCGCAGGCCAGCAGTGGTGATTTCGAAAGCCGTCCGTTGCAGGTTTCTACTCGTCAGGGTGACGAGGCAGTTACACTGATCATCGACCAGGTGGTACAGTAACCTTCCGGCGAACATCGAACAGGTAAAAGGCAAGGGTATGGATATCAGTCTGCGCGAATGGCTCATCATCGGCGGTATACTGATCGTGGTACTGATTCTGATTGACGGCTGGCGCCGTGTGAGTGCCAACCGCAATCGTTTGCGTCTGGAAATTGACCGTACTCTTTCGGAGTTGGGTGAGGCAGAACCGTCGCAGCACAACCCTGAACTACCTAACGGTGGTGCACGGCGGCGCAGTCAGGAATCCGTACGAGAAACCCCGACACAAAAGCCAGCCGCAGCAAAGCCTGAACGAGCCGCAACAACACCGCCACAGCCAGTGCGGCGTGAGCCGGTATTCAATGAATCGATCACTTCCAAACCCGCGAAGCAGCCATCGAATGCCACGGCGGTACAGGCAGAGCTTAGCGAGATGGACCCGCTGTTTGATGATATTCCTGCCGATACTGAGACGGGCCGTGCTCGTCCGGTTCGGAACAGAAAGAAATCAACAGCAGAAAACGATTCAACACCAGCGCCGGTACAACAGACGATTGACGATGATCCTGAGCTGCTGCGCGCCGTCGAACAGGGTGAACTGCAGGGCGGTTCACTTGACTTCAATACCGATACCGCGCACGAAGAGAGTCAGATCAGTACCAGCCTGAATGACCGCATGGAGCTGGATTTTGAGCAGCCCATTCCGATCCTGTTCGACAAGGTACCCTCACCCGATGCGGCTGATCTCCCGGATGACACCCTTGCGGCCTATAAGCGCTCATTGAATGAACAGCCAGAACCTTCTCCGCGCCAGCGTATTGAGAACGATCCATTGCAAGGGCTGACGGCCACTGAGCTGCCAGCCGAACCGGACGAATCCCTGTTCAGCAGTACCGAGTTGGGTCTGGATGAAGAAAGCCCCGCTGTAGCAGAACCGACACCTGCAGTGTCTGAAGCGTCGGCTCCTGAAAAACCACGGCCCGGATTGCGCAGTGCACCCGATCCCGAGCACGTTCTGGTGATCACGGTCGTTGGCCGTAACCGTCAGCTGCTGCCGGGACCCGCTTTGCACAAGATCGTTACGGCCTGTGGCATGGAATGGGGCGAAATGTCGATTTATCATCGCAGTGAAACAGATGCGCCCGATGCTGCCGTCCAATTCAGTATGACCAACGCCGTTGCACCGGGTACCTTTGACCCAGAGCATCTGGAGCAGCTGCAAACACCTGCCGTGTCCTTCTTCATGTCCATGAGTGAACCGGATGATCCAATGAACGCTTATGAGTGCATGCTGGCGACCGCTGAAACGCTTGCCAAGCACCTCGACGGCGATCTGCTGGATGAAGACCGCTCAGTCATGCGTCCGCAAACCAAGGAGCACTATCGCGAGCGCATTCGCGAGTTCGAGATGCACAACCGCACCCGGCGGGTACACTGATACCCGCTTTCGTTCCACCTCTGACCAGACCCAGACTCCATGACCCTGCCTGAATCCGTCGTGACCCGTGCCAAGCAGTTACGCACCGAGATCGAACAACACAGTTACCGTTATTACGTGCTGGACGAGCCGAGTGTTCCGGATGCGGAATATGACCGGCTTTTCAATGAACTCAAAGCGCTGGAAGCAGAATATCCAGAGCTTGTGAGTGAAGACTCACCTACACAGCGGGTCGGTAAAAAGCCGGATTCAGGCTTTGCCGAAGTGCGTCATGAACAGCCCATGCTGTCGCTGGACAACGCCTTCAGTGATGACGAGATGGCTACCTTTGTTCGCCGCGCCCGTGAACGTCTGGGGCTGAGCTCTGATGCGCCGCTGGCCATTGTCAGTGAACCGAAGCTGGATGGCCTGGCGGTCAGCTTGCTGTACGAGCAGGGCCGATTGGTGCGTGCTGCAACCCGGGGCGATGGTTATACAGGTGAGGATATCACCCTTAATGTACGCACCCTGCCCAGCGTGCCTTTGCGTTTGTTGGGCGAAGGCTGGCCACGGCTGCTGGAAGTGCGGGGCGAGATTTACATGCCCAGAGCCGGTTTTGAACGGCTCAATGAACAGGCCCGTGATGCCGGTGAAAAAACCTTCGTCAATCCGCGCAATGCCGCCGCTGGCAGCCTGCGTCAGCTGGATCCGGCGGTTACCGCCCGGCGACCGCTGGAGTTCTGCTGTTACAGTACCGGCGTGGTTGCGGACGGGGAGCTGCCGGGCAGTCACATTGAACGGCTGCAACAACTCAACCGCTGGGGACTGAAAATCAATCCGGAAATGCGGCGTGTTGATGGGTTGGAGGGGTGTCGGGAAAGCTACCGCTCACTGGCGGATAAGCGCGATCAGTTGCCCTACGACATTGATGGCATTGTATTCAAACTGGACCGGCTTGATCAGCAGGAAGCGCTGGGCTATGTCGCCCGCGCACCGCGCTGGGCCATTGCGCACAAGTTCCCGGCTCAGGAAGAGATTACACGCCTCAAGGCGGTTGAGTTTCAGGTTGGCAGAACCGGAGCAATCACACCGGTGGCCAGGCTGGAACCGGTCTTTGTGGGCGGAGTCACCGTCAGCAACGCGACCCTGCATAACATGGATGAAATCGCCCGACTTGATGTGCATGCCGGTGACTGGGTCACGGTACGCCGTGCCGGTGATGTCATTCCGCAAATCGTACAGGTATTGAAGGAGCGTCGCGATGGCACTGAACAAAACATCAGCATCCCTTCATCCTGTCCGGTATGTGGATCGGATGTGGAGCGTACTCGGCTGATCAAGCGAGGCAAGGGGCGGGAACAGGTCAGTGAAGGCTCAATCTACCGCTGTGTCGGTCGACTCTCGTGCCGTGCCCAGCTGACCCAGGCCCTGATCCATTTTGTCTCGCGCAAGGCGATGGACATAGATGGGCTGGGCGAAAAGAATATTGAACAGCTGGTTGAGCGTGGCCTGATAAAGTCTCCGGCTGATCTGTATCGACTACGGGTGGAAGACCTGCTCGAACTCGACGGTTTCGCACAGGTGTCAGCTGAAAAACTGTACAGCGCCATTGCGTCCAGCCGCCGCGTGGAGCTGGCCCGCTTTATCTACGCGCTTGGCATTCCGGAAGTGGGGGAAGGCACGGCGCGCACGCTGGCGCTGCAGCTGGGGTCTCTTGAGCGGTTGCGTCAGGCACTGCCGTTGCTGCTGACATGGTTGCCGGATATCGGGCTGGAAGTAGGGCATGAGATTCATAACTTCATGCAGGACGAGCATAACTGCCAAGTGATGGATGCATTACTGGCACAGGGCATTGAACTTCAGCAGGAGGCCGATATTGCAGCAGCGCTGCAGGGCGCCATCAGTCTGCCGATGTTGCTGCAGCGGCTGGACATACCGGGAGTGGCTAAAACCGGTGCTATGGCTCTGGCCGATCACTTCCAGTCACTGGAGCCTCTTCTGCAGGCAGATGCCGAGGCACTGGAATCGGTTGCCAAGCTCAGCAAAAAGGCGCGTAGCGGCCTGCTGCAGAAGTTGGCAGAGCCTGACTGGTGTGAGCAGGCAAGGGCACTGGAGCAGCAACTAAAGGCCTTTGGCATGCACTGGCAGTGCGAGGGTCCGTCTGATACCGGCTCCACACAGCCACTGGCCGGGCAGACCTGGGTACTGACTGGAACGCTCGAAACCATGACCCGAGACGAGGCCAAGGATCGCTTGCTGGCACTGGGTGCCAAGGTCAGCGGCTCCGTCTCCGGCAAGACTCAGTGTGTGGTGGCCGGTCCGGGTGCGGGTTCCAAGCTGAACAAGGCGACAGAGCTGGGCATTGAGGTACTGGACGAGGATGCATTTATGAATCAGTTACAGGCTTGGGAAAAGGCATGATTGTTCCCTGGCAGTCACTAGACCCGGATACACTGCAGAATCTGCTGGAGGAGTTTGTCAGTCGTGACGGCACCGACTATGGTGAACAGGAACTCAGTCTGGCACAGAAGGCCGAGCAGATTCGACTGAAGCTGATCAGCGGTGAGGCTCTGCTGCTGTTCAGCGAAAGCACCGGTCAGTGCAACATTGTGCCCCGTGAACGCTTGCCGGAGTTTGATCACTGAGCCCGGCGGCGAGGAGATAGTGGATGGAGCAACTGGATCAGATCAGTACACTGATCGCCCTTTCGATGGGGGTGGCCTGGGCCAGTGGCATCAATCTTTATGCCACGGTGCTCATGCTGGGTGTACTGAACAATATGGGCCATATCAGCCTGCCGCCGGGGCTGGAAATAGTCTCTGATCCATTGGTGCTGATTGCCGCCGGTTTCATGTACTGCGTTGAGTTTTTCGCTGACAAAACACCGGGGGTTGATACGGGCTGGGACGCCTTGCATACCTTTATTCGCATCCCTGCAGGAGCTGCTCTGGCGGCGGGAGCCGTGGGTGATCTGAGCCCAGCTGTTGGGCTTGCAGCAGCCCTGACCGGCGCTTCAGTGGCCGCAGGCAGCCATGCACTCAAGGCGGGCAGTCGGGTCATGATCAACACTTCTCCCGAGCCGGTCAGCAATTGGGTCGCGTCATTCAGTGAGGACCTGCTTGTAATCGGAGGGCTTTGGACGGCCCTTAACCACCCGTTATGGTTTTTGGGTGGGCTCATACTGTTTATCCTGCTGCTGGTCTGGCTGTTGCCGAAACTCTGGCGCGGAGTGAAAAAAGTGTTCGGGTTTCTGGCCAGACTGTTTGGGGGCCAGAAAGATGACAGCCCGAGCCCCGAAGGTGATCTGGAGCGTGACGCACGCCGTGCGGCTGCACCTCGTCCAGGCATTAAGCCTCAGCTGCCTCCGGACTGATCAGGCCCAGCTCTCTACGTGACCATCATTGATCAGCATTCTGATCAGATCGGTGCGACACACAATGCCTTCCAGCTTCTCGTCGCGGTCTATCACCGGAATTGCGCCGATGGGGTAACGCACAAAGCTGGCGGCAATGCTGGAAACCTCAGTGTCGGGTGAAGCTACTATCATTTGGCGATGATAGGCCTGAGTGACACTGACCGGTGAGTCAGTGCCACGTTGCATGATGTCGTGTATGGAGATAATGCCCAATGCCCGTTCGTCAGCATCTACCACCATCAGATGCGAAACTTCCTGCTCCTGCATCAAGGCCCAGGCCTGACGCAGACTGGTTTCCGGCGGAATGGTGAGCACGGGGCTGGTCATGATCTGGGCCGCCCGCAGCCCTTGCGGCTTTTTGGGCTTGTCACCGGCGGTGCTGGCGTCCTGATAGGCTTTCTGCGAAGCCTTGCCTGGACTTTCACCGGGAACCTGAAAGCGCTCCTTTGATAGCTGTATGCGCTGCTCAAGATCCTGTTGCTGACGAATCTGGTCTTCAGAGCCCGGTACAGCAGCACTGTTGATGCTTTGAGTCAGACCTTCCACTCCGCGGGGGCGAAACAGAGACTCAACCGGTGTCTGGATCCGATACCCCTGATCGTAGATGACAAGTGCCATAAACTGCTACTCCGCCAGTGCCGGATAATGCCGGCCTTCTTATTATAGCGTCTTGCGGATCAAATTCTTGACCATAAAACGCGCCGGGTTAAGGATCCGAACCTGATCTGCAGCAAGCGGCAACGGCGCACCGCTGATCAGTGCCGCGATCAACTGCCCACAGATTGGACCACTGAGCAGCCCTTTCGATCCATGGCCCACATTCACGAAGAGCCCACGCTGCAGCGGAGGCCGTGCAGTGAAGGGCCAACGGGCATCATCGCGCAGCTTGGCATAGGTCTCGATGAAAGCGTCGTGGTCCGCTACTGCACCCGCCAGCGGCAGATAGTCGGGTGTACTACAGCGAAATGCGACCTTGCCCTCAAGCGACTGCTGCTGCAGGGCCTGGCCCAGCTTTGGCAGAGCCCGCTGCAGAATGTCGAGATTGTGCTGGTGCTCTTCCTGTCGTACCTGATCATTGCTGTCATGCAGTACAAATGATGCACCGAAACAGTACTCACCATTCAGCGGAGGGGAGATATAGCCCTCACCACAGACGACCGTTTTCAGCGGCGGGAGCCCGGCCGGTGCAGACGCCTGACTGGTCTGGCCTCTGATTGGTTTGAGCGGCAACTGTGACAGTGGATCAAACCTCACGGCCTGGCTGGCGCAGCAGACCACGACCTGCTCGCTACTGAATCCGCTGTTGCCCAGGTGCCAGCGCCCGGAACGACGCTCAAGTGTCTCAACGGGCGTGTTGTAGTGGCACTCAATATTGGGGTGTGACAGCAGCAACTCACACAACCGGGCAGGCGCTATCCAGCCTGCGGTGGGGAAAAACAGCCCGCCCTCACCGGTTGTGATGCCTGCCAGCTCACTGGCGGTTGCCGCATCCACGGCACGAACCAGAGAATTGGGGTAGGCGGCCTGTTCGATGACCTGCTGTTGCCGTTCGGCTTCCTTATCGGTCAGAGCCAGCTGCAGTACACCGCAACACTGGCCTAGCTCGGGGTGTTCCTCGCTAAGAGTAGCCAGCAACGCGCTGGTATGAATCAGGCCGCTGAGATGAAAGTGGCTGTGTAGGGTTGGGCTGGCGGGCAATTTTGCATACAGAGCGCCCTGCGGGTTGCCTGAACCCTCCATCGCCGGGGCTGCATGACGTTCCAGTACAATGACCCTGTAGCCCTGCGATGCCAGAGCGTAGGCGGTGGAAGCACCGGCGATGCCGGCTCCAATCACCACAATTGGCTCGTCCGTGATGGCAGCGGCTGGGCGCTGAAACCAGATCGGAGTGTCCGCCGGTGTGGCGTCAAAGGGGGCGAGAGTCATTCGACCGCTGAGCATTTCCCGCTTGCGGCCAAAGCCAGGGCGCTTGATGACTTCGAAACCGACCTCCTGCAGGCCACGCCGAACCACTCCGGCTGCGGTGAAGGTCGCAAAGGTGCTGCCCGGCCTGCTAAGGCGTGCAATTTCACTGAACAGTTGTTCATTCCAGAGTTCAGGGTTGCGTGCCGGGGCGAAACCGTCCAAAAACCAGGCATCCACTCGCGCATCGAGTCGGGGCAGCATCTCCAGTGCATCTCCCAGCAGCAGCGTCAGCAGAATACGCCCGGCATCAAACACGAGGGTATAGGCTCCGGCGACCGGCTGTGGATAACTTTTAAGAAGCTGCTTGGCCCCATCGCTGAATTCGGCAAAGTTCGACAGAGCCTGCCTGAGATCGGCAGCGCTTAGCGGGTATTTCTCACAGGAAATGTAGTGCAGCTGCTGCTTTGCTGGCGCCTGTTGCAGCCATAGCGCGCGGCAACACAGAAAGTTCAGCCCGGTTCCAAAACCGGTTTCGGCCACCACGAAAGGAGCGCCGCTGGCTTCACTGAATCGTTGCTCAAGTGCATTGGCATTCAGAAAAACATGGCGCGTTTCCGCTACGCCGCCTGCGCGGTTGAAATAGATATCGTCAAAAAGCGTGGATGACGGCACGCCATCCTGCCACTCCAGATCGGCCTGCTGCAGTGGTGATTGAGGGTCACTCATGTTCGTTTGCGGCGGTGGGCGCCTGTTGTTCACGGGCCGGTTTCATCAGGTGCAGCGAGCGGGTGCGTTTCAAGGCACGGTTCTCATGGTGCAGCGCGGTCTTTGCTAGCATGTGAGCGGTCACTGGAGCCGTGATCAGCAAGAACAGGGTAATCAGCAGCTCATGAAGGCTCAGATAGCCCTGTTCATAAGTCATCAGGATCATGGAGGCGATCAGAATACCGCCCATGCCTAGCGTGGTCGCCTTGGTTGGTGCGTGCAGGCGGGTATAAAAGTCGGGCAGCCGGATGAGGCCGACCGAGCCTACCAGCACAAAGAAGCCACCGATCAGCAGCAATATGGATACCAGAAGTTCAACCCAAAAAGTCATATGCAAACCTATTCAATGATGTCGCCGCGCAGCAGATATTTGCACAGGGCCACGGTGCTGACGAAGCCTAGCATCGCAATCAGCAAAGCTGCTTCAAAATAGAGGCTGGTACGCATGTACATGCCGTACAGCAGAATCAGGGCGATGCTGTTGATATACATGGTGTCCAGCGCCAGAATTCGATCCGACAGATCAGGCCCGCGCAGCAGTCGCCACAGGTTGAGAATCAGGGCAACACAGAGAATGCCGCTGACGATCATGAGTGCCGTGTCTAGCATGCAAAAATCTCCTTCAGCGGCGCTTCATAACGTGACTTGATGGTGGCAATGAGAGCCTGTTCATCGGTCACATGCAACGCATGAATATAGAGCCACTTGTGGTCCGACGACAGCTCCGAGCTCACGGTGCCCGGTGTCAGGGAAACGGTGCTGGCCAGCAGCGTAATCGGCAACTCTTCCTTAATATCCAACGGCACGGCAACGAACGCTGGCTGCAGCCGGCGCACCGGTCCCAGTACCAGAATGGCAACCTCGATATTGGCAACCACGATATCCCCCAGCACCTTGAGAATGTACTTCAGTGCCAGCAAAGGGCGCCTCACATGAGGCTGCTCGGTTTTGAGTGGAGCACACAGTATGGGGATCACCAGTGACAGAAACGCGCCGAGTACAATATGCCCCGGTGCAACCGTGTTGTTCAGCAACAGCCAAACGATAAACAGCAACAGGCTGTGTATCGGCATGGGCAGCCAGAATGAGCGACTCATGAAGGACCTCCCGGCAGCAGAACAGGCAAGTGAATCGGTACAGAGTGCAGCTGGTGTGCGGCCTCACGGGTATACTCCGTCATTGGGCCACCCAAAACCACAAGCATCGGGGCTGCCAGCAAGAGCAGGGTAACGGCAGCGAGGTGCCAGGGTGAAGCGACCTCGCCTTGACTCTTGTCGGTGCTGCGACGCCAGAACAGCGTTGTACCGGCACGTGACAGTGCGATGATGGCAATCAGGCTACTGATCAGCAAGACCGGCCATACCCAAAGCATTTCAGTGGTGCCGTGGGCGGCCTGCAGCAGCAAAACCTTGCCGACAAAGCCTGAGAATGGCGGAATGCCAGCCACTGTCATGGCACCAACAAAAAACAGCACACCCAGTAGTGCCGGTTGGCGTACGCGACGAGATACCACAAAACGGTCAGCGGCCTTGCCGCGTTGTTGCCCGATCAGATCTGCGATCAGAAACAGCGCTGCGCACACCAGCGTACTGTGGACCAGGTAATAGAGCCCGGCCGATGTGGCATCTTCGTTCTGCAGCGCGATCGATACCAGCAGTGTCCCCACCGAAATTACCACCAGGTTGGCCGTCAGCTCGCGCAGGTTGGGGCTGGCAAGTGCGCCAATACTGCCAACCACCAGGGTCAGCAGGGCCAGCGGCCAGATCCAGGGCTGGGCCATGAATGCCAGCTCACCGGCATTTTCGCCGAATACAACGGTATGGATTCTGAAAATACTGTAGATGCCGACCTTGGTCATGATCGCGAACAGCGCAGCAACGGGGGCGCTGGCCGACGCATAGGTACGTGTCAGCCAGAAATGCAGCGGCAGCATCGCGGCTTTAAGGCCAAATACCACCAGCAACAACAGGCCACCGGCACGGGCCAGGGTCTTCTCACCTCCGGAAAGCGCTGCAATCTTGGTCGACATGTCGGCGATGTTCAGGGTGCCAAGTGTGCCGTAAAGAATGCCCAGAGCGAACAGGAACAGGCTCGAACCGACCAGATTCAGCGCGACATAGTGAAAGCTTGCCTGAGTCTTTTGCTTGCCACCACCGTGAATCAGCAGGGCGTAGGAGGCAATCAACAGCACCTCAAAGAAGACGAACAGGTTAAAGGCGTCACCGGTCAGGAATGCGCCATTAATGCCCATGATCTGGAACAGTACCAGCGGGTGGAAGTAGGAACCGGTGCGGTCATCGCCGGCGCAGGCATACAGAATCGAGGCCAGCCCCAACACCGAGGTCAACAGCACCAGAAGGCTGGAGAGGCGGTCAGCGACCAGCACAATACCGAATGGAGGCTGCCAGTCGCCCAGAACGTAAAGCTGAATCCCCTGTTGCTGAACCTGCAGCAGCAGGATGGATACGAGCAGTGTCAATGCCGAAAAGAGCAGAGCGGCTGCACGCTGCCGATCCGGACTGCCGCACAATGGAGGCAACAGCAGCAACAGGGCGCCAATCATGGGAATCAGGATCGGCAAAATGGGCAGGTGTGCGGTCATGCCTTCTCCTTACGGCTGCGGGCCTTGGTTTCGGGCTGTGGTGGCAGGCGGCCGTCCACATGATCATTGCCCAAGTCGGCACGGGCACGCATGGCCAGAATGACGATAAAGGCGGTCATGGCAAAACCGATCACAATGGCCGTCAGTACCAGCGCCTGTGGCAGCGGGTCAGCGTAGCTGTAAGAGGTACCAAGAATGGCCGCACCATCCAGCTTCAAACGCCCACTGGAAAACAGGAACAGATTGACGGCGTAGGACAGCAGGGTAATGCCGAGCACCACCGGGAAGGTTCTGCCCCGCAGGCAGAGGAAAATCCCTGAAAAGGTCAGCAGGCCGACACAGGTCGCGTATACGGCTTCCATTATTCAGACTCCGGCAAAGTGGGTCGATGGTTGGTAGTCAGTTTGCCCAGGTTGGCCAGGATCAGCAGGGTAGCCCCCACAACGGTCAGGTAAACCCCAAGATCAAACAGCATGGCGCTGGCCAGTTCAAATTCGCCGATCCAGGGCAGACTGAAATAGTCGAACCAGGATGTCAGGAACGGGCGGTCGAAGAACCAGCTGCCCATTCCGGTCAGGGTGGCGATCAGCACACCGCTGGCAATCAGCCACTGGTAATTGACCTTCAAGCGCTCCTTGATCCAGTCGACCCCATGAGCAACATATTGCTGGACCAAAGCGACAGAGGTAACAAGACCGGCAATGAAGCCGCCGCCGGGCAGGTTATGGCCACGCAGGAAAATGTAAACCGACACCAGAAGGGCCAAGGGCAGCAGGCTCTGCGAAATGACGGCCAGCATCATGGGGTGACGGTCGCTGGCCCAGGCACGGCCACTCTCGTCCCCGGCAGGCATGTAGAGCCGCATGCGTACGATCAGTTTGTAGATACCCAGAGCTGCAATACCCAGTACCGTAATTTCACCCAGGGTATCGAAACCACGGAAATCCACCAGAATCACGTTGACTACGTTGGTACCACCGCCACCGGTTTTGCTGTTGGCCAGGAAAAAGTCAGAGATGCTGTGCAGCGGTCGGGTCATCAACGCATAGTTGATGGTGCCAATGATGCCGCCGAGCATGGCTGCAATACCCAGATCGCGGACCACCCGCTTGGGGGAGGATTCCTTGGGCGTCTTCTGTGGCAAGAAGAACAGGGCCAACATCAGCAGGATTACGGTCACCACCTCGACCGAAAGCTGAGTAAGGGCCAGGTCCGGCGCCGAGAAGCGGGCAAAGGTAATGGACACGATCAGCCCGACCACCGACAGGGTCAGCAGTGAAATCATACGCTTGCGGTGCCACACCACCGTCGCCAGTGCGCTGAGGCAGAGCAGTACGGCTGCCGTGATTTCAACTGCATCGATCGGCAGGTGAGGGCGCAGGCCGGCTGTGGTGTTCAGATCCATCAATGGGCCTGCCATCAAAACCAGTGCAAACAGCAGCAACAGGAACATGTAGCGCTGCAGAGAGCCGTTCTCGAGGAAGCCGTGGATACTGCGAGCCGTGCGCACCATTTGTTGAATGATGCGCTCAAACACCAGCTTGGCATCGGTTTCCGGGAATTGAGCCTGGAACTGATACAGGTGACGGCGGTTATAGTAGATCATCAGGCCGCCAGCCAGTGCGATGATGCTCATCAGCAATGGCAGGTTGAAGCCGTGCCAGATCGACAGGCTGTATTCCGGCACATTGCCGTCCAGCACCGCCGACGATGCGGACTCCAGTAGCCCGCCCACGATGAAGCCGGGGAAAATGCCAAGCAGAAGACACAGTGTTACCAGAATCTCGACCGGTATTTTCATATAGCGCGGTGGTTCATGGGGTGTCTTGGGCAGGTCGATCGGCTCGCCGTTAAAAAACACGTCATGGATAAAGCGCATCGAGTAAGCCACTGCAAAAATACCCGCCAGCGTCGCCAGTACCGGTACCATCCAGGACAGTGAGCCCAGAGCTACCTGATGCAGTGTCTCGGCAAAGAACATCTCCTTCGACAGAAAGCCGTTGAGCAAAGGTACACCGGCCATGGATGCTGCTGCCACCATCGCCAGCGTGGCAGTATGCGGCATGTAATGCCACAGACCGTTCAGCTTGCGCATGTCGCGTGAACCGGATTCGTGATCAATGATCCCCGCGGCCATGAACAGCGATGCCTTGAATGTGGCATGGTTGATGATATGAAACACGGCTGCCACGGCGGCCAGTTCGGTGTCCATGCCCAGCAACAGCGTGATCAGGCCCAAATGGCTCACGGTGGAGTAGGCCAGCAGCCCTTTCAGGTCATGCTTGAACAGCGCGATATAGGCACCCAGCAGCAGGGTGGCAAGGCCAGTCAGGCTGACGGTCAGGAACCAGAGCTCGGTACCGGACAAAACCGGATAGAAGCGAGCCAGCAGGAAGATGCCTGCCTTGACCATAGTAGCCGAGTGGAGGTAGGCGCTGACCGGTGTGGGAGCTGACATGGCATGTGGCAGCCAGAAATGAAATGGAAACTGGGCCGACTTGGTGAAGGCACCGAGCAGAACCAGAATCAATGCAACCGGGTAGGCTGCATGCTCGCGCAAAGTATCACCGCTGGCCAGTACCACGCTGAGGTCGTAGCTGCCGACAATATGAGCGACCAGCAGCAGGCCTGCAAGCAGGGCAAGCCCCCCGGCACCCGTAACCGTCAAGGCCATGCGGGCGCCCTTGCGTGCCTCGCTCTTGTGGTGCCAGAAACTGATCAACAGAAAGGAGCTGATACTGGTCAGCTCCCAGAACATCCATAGCTGCAGCAGGTTGTTGGATGTCACGATGCCGACCATCGATGTCATGAACAGGATCAGGTAGGCATAGAAGCGCGCCATGGAATCCTGGGGCGAGAGGTAATAGCGGGCATACAAAATGATCAGCAGACCAATGCCAAGTATCAGTAGCAGAAACAGCAGCGCAAGGCCGTCGAGCCGGAACGACAGCTCGAGACCCAACGCCGGTATCCAACTGAACGTTTGCTGCAGGGTTTCGCCGGCAAATATCTGCGGCACGGCCTGCAGTACCAGAAACAGTGACAGTGCCGGCAGCATGGCTGTGAACCACGCACAGGCGCTGCGGCCGAAGCGTTCGGTGAACAGGGGGACCAGGGTGCCGATCAGGGGTAATAACGGAATCCAGAATAGGCTCATCTGCTGGGCGTGCTCCGGTCGGTAGCGGGTGAATTCATGTATTAGCGGTCGATGAAATATGCGCTGAATGAGAGTAATTTATACCTTTTGACGGCTCCAGAGTCCACCAAATGCGGTCGAGCAGGGCGGACTTTCCAGCAACATGTGTGCCAGTGAAAAGACCGCCTTGATGTCAGAAAAGTTCAGAACAGGAGCTGTTGTACTTGTTCAAGCACGGCCGTTTCTGTCCAGGGCTTGGTCAGGTAGGCAGAAACACCTGCGGCTTCGGCTTCGCCACGGTGCTTGCGCGTTGAGCGGGAGGTTATCATGATGATGGGGATATCATTGAAGTTTTGGCTGTTGCGTACAATGGCCGCCAGTTCCATGCCGCTCATGCGGGGCATTTCCAGGTCCGTCAAAATCATGTCGGGCGGGTTGGCGCGCACCTTGTCGAGTGCATCCAGTCCATCAATGGCCGTGGTGACATCGTAGCCACTGTCGCTGAGCAATGTCTCGAGTGTTTTGCGTGCACTGAGTGAGTCGTCAACGACCAGCAAGCGTGGCAAGTGCAGGTCAAGGTTGGCATCAGGCGATTCCAGAGCCGTTGCCAGTACCGAGTGCCGGTGACGTACGCGGGCCTGCAGGTCAATAATGGGAGCGATTTCGCCGTTGGCAAGAATGGTCACGCCCGGAATGCCAGGGATGTCGGGTATATGCTCCCCCATCGATTTGAAGACCTGCTCTCGGTGCGCCAGTATTTCAGGTACAAATACGGCTGCTTCCTCATCCTGATCAAGCTGTACCAGTACGACAGGGTGTATGCGCATGGCGGCATAATCCGGAACGGCTTCACCCGTCAGGCCTTCAAGGGTATAGGCAGGGTATTCTGCATCTGCCGTAACGAAAACGGGCCGTTCATTATGTGTCTGCAGCTGCCCGTCAAGTGAAAGCAGGTTCTTGCTGATGCTGTGGCTGGACAAGGCATGGATTTTTCCGTTGCCCGAACGTACCAGCAGGGTGTGTACGAGGAGGGAAGATGCCGGCATCGACAGGTCAAACCGGGTGCCTTTGCCCGTCTGTGAATGAATGGTGAGTGTACCCTGCATGCGGGAAACCTGCTGATAGACCACATCCATGCCGATACCGCGACCGGACAGCTGGCTGATTTCGTCCCGCGTTGAAAAACCGGGCACAAGAATCAAGCGCTGGATTTCAGCATCGCTCAATACCGAGGATGGCTGAATCAACTGCTTGCGCTCGGCAATTTCACGTACGCGTTGCAGATTAATACCGGCGCCGTCATCTTCACAACTGACCTGGACTTTACTCTGGCGCTGGCTGAAACTGATTTTCAGTGTGCCGGTTTCATCCTTGCCAGCCTCGAACCGCATGTGCGGTGTTTCCAGGCCATGA
Source organism: Marinobacterium sp. BA1 (assembly GCF_041155135.1). NCBI lineage: Bacteria > Pseudomonadati > Pseudomonadota > Gammaproteobacteria > Oceanospirillales > Oceanospirillaceae > Marinobacterium > Marinobacterium sp. BA1. The sequence continues at coordinate 2,504,037 of NZ_BAAFHC010000001.1, read as the reverse complement.
TCTACGGCATTGCGGATGATGTGCATCAGAGGGTCAGCCAGCTGATTCAAGATCTGGCTGTCCATCATTACGCTTTCACCTTCAATTACAAGTCGCGCCTGCTTGCCCGAGGCTCGGCAGGCTTGTCGCATGATGCGTTGCATGCGAGAGGTGATGCTTCTGACAGGCACCAATCGGGTGTTGAGTACGTTTTCCAGAGACTCTTTCTGCAAGTTGGCCTGAGCGACGTGCAGTTCAGTGAGCTGCCTCAGTTGCTGAGCTGTTTGATGGTCAACTTCACGTACGTCGGCAACGGCTTCCTGCAGTTGCGACAAGGTCGCGTGCATATCGTGATAACGGTCCATCTCCAGCGGGTCAAAGTCCGTGTCCCCTTCCTGCATGGAAGGTGTCAGGGTGAAATGGTCGTGCAATTGCTGTTCCAGATCAAACATCACTGTCTGCAGTACACGCTGGCGGTCTCGGTTGGAGCGGGTCAGGCGGCGCAGTTGCAGCAGGCTGTCATCCAGCTGTGCGTTCAGCGTGCTTGACTCTCCGGTAATACGGAACAGATTGTCGAGGATACCGACCGGAACGCGTATCTGGTTATTGTCACGAGATTCCTGCTGAGCCGGAGTGTTGAGCTGCGGCTCTGCTGCCTGAAACTCGGCCTGTTCGCGACGACGGTGGCGCTCTGTATCGTCGAGTGCTGCTGAAGCACACTCAACCCCCTCTGTCTGCAACCGGAAGAACCAGTTCATCAACTGCTGTAGCTGGATCAAGGCGGTTTCAGGCAGTTGACCGCCTTCCGTTACAGTCTCGCTCATCTGGGCCAGACAGTCGGCTGCATCCGTCAGGTCTTGTGACAGCTGCTCACCGGGGAGCGTGGAGGTATCGGTCAATACTTCCAGAATGTCTTCAAGATGATGAGTCAAGTTGGCAAGGCCGCGTATGCCTGCCATGTTGGCCAGCCCCTTGATGGTGTGTGCGGCACGTTGTGCGCCCAGCAAACCGTTGACATCTCGGTCACTTATCACAGCTTGCAGCTGTAGCTGGAACTCATCCACCAAAAGCGGCAACTCGGCGCACAGCATATCCATCAGCTGAAGATCTATTTCATCACCTGTACTCAGGTCAATATCGTCTGCTGTGGCGGTCTGCAGTTCTATTTGGTCCGGTGATCGGAGACTGGTTAGTGCCAGCAGTCCTGAAATAAAAGCGGCCTGCTGGGGGTCAGTATGAATAGGCAGGCAGTCATCACTGAGGCAATCAATCAGATCTTCTCGGATCAACTTGTCGGCTGGCGCCTCCAGGTGTTGATGCAAAGCGCTGAGGCAGTGGGCAAAGTGGGTGCGGTTATAGTCGAAAAATTGTTCCGGATGCTGGCGAAAGAGGTGGAGGTTGGCGCCAAGACCCTGCAGCAGCAACTGGGCTCCAGTCAGATTGACGGTAGCGCAGGCGCGGCTCAAGGGCTGGAGGGCGTCCAGGCTAGTCTCCAATAGTGCCATAGTGTCGCTGGGTGGTTGTTGCCACTGCAGCTCCAATGCCTGCAGTGAACTCGTCAGCATGGCCATAATGCCCGGATCTACGGCGGGGCCATCCTGCTCCAGCAGCGACATGTCCACCTCACAAAAGCGGTCGCCATTTCGGTGCTCATCAATGAATGGATCTGCATCGGCCTGTGTGTGATTTTCGGGTCCGTCGGGGGCGGCGGGCAACGTCTCTTGAATAAGCTCTAACTGATCCTTTTGTTCACTCGGGTCCAGCGGTTCTGGCCAGCGTGGGTCGAGCAATAGATCCAGAATACTGACTGCCCGCTGTTGGTCAGGGTGTTGCAGCAGCTGTTGCAATGCAGACTGTAATTCAAGAACGGGAGTGGCATGAAGGGCTTCCACTCCCTCAACCCGTTCGGCCGCCAGGGCCACCAGGTCCGCTAATACCGGCGAATCCGCAGCAAGTGTTTCACTCAGCTCAGCCAGCCCCTCGGCCAGTGCCTCTGGGTCGTCAGTGTGCTCAAAGCAGTTCAATAACTGTTCTGAAGGCGTGCAGCTGTCCATGTCAGCTTGAGCCTCGATCGCGGCAGCTGTTTCGAGAGGAGCTGCAAGGCGACGCAGGCGTGGCCATTCTTCTTCCAACAGCTGTGGCAGTAACTCCAGATCCTGTGGGTCGAGTGGCGAGTCCCATACGTCTGTTAAATGCGCCTGCTGCACATATTCCAGCAGGCTTTTCGGCGTGTCTGCATTCAAGATCAGGCCCAGTTGGTGCAGCACACTCTCAGCCTGGGCCGGGCTCAGAGCTGCTCCCTGTTCTGCCTCGATCTGCTCTGCCAGCAGGGCCATCAGGTCGCCACATCCCGGCATCCCCTGATCGTGAAACAGATCTGCCAGCTGATTCATTTGCTCGCTGATACTGTCTGGTTCACTCCCGCTGTCGGTTTGAAGGCACTCAATCAGTTGCTGCAGCGACTCAAGAGCCGTCGTGCTTGTGGTCTGGTCCATGACGACCCCCTTTACTCGGCCTGCTGCAGCTTGAATACGCTTATGGAGCGCTGCAGTTCATCGGCCGCGCCAACCAGTCGTTCAGACAACTGTTTCTGTTGCAGCATCTCGGTATTGGTTGCGTGTGTGAAGTCGTTAATGCTGCCAGCACGCTGGCGCAGATTCTGGGCCAGCTTTGCCTGGCCGGTTGCGCTTTGCGCAATACGTACCACGGACTCAACCAGAGACTGGGTCGTTTTGCGGGTTTCTTCCATACGTTCACCCGCCTGTTCGGCCAATCGTGTACCGGATACCACATCTTCAATTACGGTGTTTATGACGTGAATGGTATCAGCAGTTTCCAACTGAATATTGTTAACCAGGCTTTCGATCTCGGCGGTCGCTTCACGTGAGTTTTCAGCCAATCGCTGCACCTCATCAACAACAACCATCAGGCCGCGGCCGGCCTCGCCTGCCGAAGCGGCATGCATACTGGCGTTCAATGACAAAATATGGGTTCGTTCGGAAATGTTGTTGATCAGGCTGATAATACCGCCTATCTCCTGTGAACGTTCTCCCAGACGCTTGATGCGTTTTTCGGCCTCATGGATCGTCTGGCGAATCTTGTTGATACTGGCTACTGTTGCCGAAACGGATTCCTTGGCATTTTCTGTCGTATTGATCGCCTTTTGAGAGGCACTGTTGGTAACGGCTGCCAATTTGGCAATCAGTTGCATTGCCTGAATGGCTGAATCAAGGCCTTGCAGTGTTTCGTTGATCTGCTCCTGTTCTTTACTGGCGTGCAGAAGCACCGCTTCCGACTGTGTTTTAACCTGTACCGAGGTGCTGTTGACCTCAGAGGTAACCGCGCTGACTTCACGCAATACGTTTTCAATCGAGTTGGTCAGCTGGTTGATGGAGTCCGCCACTGCACCGGTGATATCTTCTGCAACCGGTACGCGTACAGTCAGGTCGCGCTGACTGATCTTGAATACATTCTGAATCAGCTGAATGATTGAGTCGTTCAGTTTCTTGTTTTCTTCCGACTGGCGGGCAATTGCCGCCTCCTTTTCATCCAGCAAACTGTTCAGTACGCTTGCCATTTGTCCAAGTTCATCGCGGCTTTCCAACTCTGTACGTGCATCGGTATCACCATTACGTACCGCATTTACAGTGGCGTAGAGCTTGGCAATCGGATCCAGAACGCCGTGCTTGACGATTGCCATGGCGGCGATAAGGGCGAAGCTGAGCAGCAGCAATGATCCAAGAAACAGTTTGAGCATTTCCGCCTTGGCCTCGTTGCGTTGGGCAATGGCTTCAGCACTGTAGATGTCCGGCAGCAGTTTCAGCACGATGTTTTCATGCTGCAGTGTGGCAAAAATGGGGCCGAACGCCTTTTGCAGTCGGAGTACCCGCTCCTTGCGTGGGGCTGACGAGGCTTTAACGGCATTCAGCTCTGCCAGAGCATGCTCAATGTCCAGTGTAGAAAGGCGATCTTTCAACTCATCGCCCCCGGGCAAATTGGTCAACAGAGCCGGTAATTTCTCAAGTTGAATAAAAAAGGCTTGAGTACTGTTTTCAAGCGTATTCAGAGACGCCACCGAAAGGGTCAGGCGAGCCCGCGTAAATGCCAGCTGCGCTTCATTGAGTTGCTGTGTCAAAACGGAAGCGACATTCGACACGGCACGGGTTTCAGCGTCAATGCGCTGCGATTCCTCATCAATAACGATGGTACGGTAGTAGGCAATTGCGATGGCTACCATACAGATGAGCAGCATAATGCCTGCTATCGCAAACTTGGTGCTTATCCGTATGCCTTGCAGGTTCCGTGAAGAAGTCATATCTGTTCCCTTGAAACGTATTGTTGGCTTTTTATTGTTGTTTGGAGGGTTGAAATTGCAGCTTTAAATGGTTCAGCAGCGCCGTGTGGTCAATTTCGTACCACCGCTGCCCGTTTTGTTGCCATGCTTGGCTGATAAAGGATGACAGGTTTGCGGGCTGATCGGTGGCGTTGAGATGTTCGACAGAGGAGAGGTCTGTTAACACGGATGGCAGAGTCGGAATCATAAATCCTGCTGTATTGGGGTGAGCATCCAGCAGCAGAATCCAGAATTCTCGTTTCTGTCCTGCCCTGGGAGTGTTCGTGTCAAGGTAACGTGCCAGGTCATAGACCGGAACGGCATGGCCGCGATGATTGATAAACCCGGCAAACCAGTCGGGGCAGTCTGGCAAGGCGCAAATGCTCTGCTTTGCCGCCAGTTCGCAGTACGTACCTGGCTGTAAAAGGAAATGATGGCCGCTAAGGCTGAAGCCGTGACGAATCTCACCAGATGCTGCTGCCGTTGTAGCCATGTCGGCTTGCAGCAGTCGGTCAAGCGTACTGTTGATATCGTCCATGATGCTCTCCTGTCAGCTGAAGGCCTTGACCTGATCCAGTATGTCCTGATCAGAAAACGGCTTGGCGACCAGTGCACTCGCACCCTGTAACTGCGCCCAAACCCGGTCTGCCTCCTGGTGCTTGCTGGATACGATAACGACTGGAATAGAACGGGTGCTTTCGGCGCTGGTGATATGCCGGCAGGCAGAAAAGCCGTCCACCTCGGGCATTACAATATCCATGAATATCAGATCGGGCTTTTCCTGCTCAGCCAGGGTGATGCCTTGCTGGCCGTTTTCGGCGACAAGAATCTTGGCGCCGGTTGTCTGAAGAATGGTTTTCAGGTGCTGCTGTTGAACAGGATCGTCTTCTACAATCAGGATTTTGTTGATGGCCATGGCAGATATCTTACTCCGGTAGATGAAACGCGTTATTTTCTGAATTCACTGACCCAGCGGGAAACACGCCGGATCACTTTTTGGAACTCGGCATGCTCGATAGGCTTGGTCAGGTAGGTTGAAGAGCCAGCCATGATTCCCTTGACCTCATCCAGAGGGGAAGTTTTCGATGACAGCATGATGATTGGTGTTTTCTTTAATGCTGGCATGGATCGCATGCGGGTACAGGTCTCAAAACCATCGATGCCAGGCATCATGATGTCGAGGAAAATAAAGTCATAATGGTTGTCGGCCACCTTGGCCAGAGCCGATTCACCATCATCGGCAAAGTCCAGATTTACTGGATGATCCAGCTGTTGCAGCTCCCTGGCCAGCATCTGCTGCATTGGGTGGCTATCGTCCACGACCAGAACGGCATAGGACGCATCAATCACCGCCTCAGGGGCGGTATCTTTCAGCTTCTGGACCTCAGCGATGCGGGCGTCGTATTTGCTGAACGGGTTCTCTGTTTCCGCCTGGACATCAAGATCAATGGCATCCGGCTCAGAAAGTGGCCTTTCAGCGGGTTCGGCTGCAGGTGTTGAGAGTGACGGTTCAAACGGCTGGTACTGTTCCAGTGTGCGGATGACGCGGGATGAGATCAGGGGTGATTTGATGTGAGGCAAGCTGCTGTCATTGGGGCGGGTTTTGCTGACCAGTATCACTCGAGAGTGATACTCCTGCGGCAGCTCTGAAACCGCCGGCTGCTGCAGTTGCTCTGGCCCGAACACGAGAAGAAGGTCGGGTAACTCATTCTGATCAAAACTGACGAGCACAAGCGGCCGTTTTGACAGGCTGAGAATTTTTTCCAGTTTTTTCAGCTGATCAGAGGGGAAACCCAGCGTCCCTATCTTCATGTACTATCCCTGCTCGTCGGTCGCTCTACCAGTAGGAGTCAGAACGATTATTATTGTCGTGCTTTTGTATCAACCGATTGATATGGGTTTTTAAAGCATAAGACAGAAGATGGCAACAGTGTGGTGGATAATTGTAGTGCTGTTGAATGATAGTGTCTTCGGGGAGTGACATTGTTGCTGCGCCTGTACGGATGCAGGGCTAACCGCTATCATGCTGACCTGTTGCCTGGCAGTAGTGGTGTAAGTGTATTGAGCGGTTGGGCATTTGGATTCAGACAGGATGTGAGCAGTGAATAAACTCTTTCTTATATTGATGGCCTTGATCGCTTTTTTATCGTTGTATTTTACACCAAATACCGGTTATGACCCCCTCCTTAAGGAATACAATATATGGCTTTGGGGTGTTGTAGCTGTCGTGATTATAAGTGCCGCCGTGAAGTCGGTTATCAATCGTGCTTTTGTTTTGCCTAAATATTATATTTGGTTTTTGTTGCTACCATTTGGGCTTACCGTGGGTGCTATTGTAAATGGTGTTCCATACCCGAAAGATTTGCTGTTCAGAATCGGGTATGTGCTATCGGGTGTCTTGTTTTTTATTTCGATTTACCAGTTTGATCTTGGGCGTCGCACCAAAGAAAATGCAGTATACATTTTTGTCTTCGCGACACTGTTATTCTCTGTTGTCAGTGTGCTGCAGGCTATTCCGGGGCAGATCTTGCTTGGGTGGATACCTCATATGACAACTCCGCGTATTATTGGGGTTTTTCAGCAGGCCAATGTCAATGTAAGCGCTGTGCTGACAGGTGTTTTGCTGTCGCTGTTCATCATGACAACGCCAGGTTTCTCAAAACGCAATGCAGTACTTAAACTCATATGTGTTCTGACGATCATGTTGGGTATGGCAGTTGTGGTTTCAAGTGGTTCACGTATTGGGCTACTGGCTGCCGTTTTGGCGCTGCCGGTCTTGTTCCTGTCAAGAGCAAAAGTCTTGTATCGGAATAAGACCACAGCCGCAGGGGCGATTTTGGCCTTGGTGATCGGTGTTGGTGTCGGCATGCAGGATTTGGCTGTACTAACCAAGGATATGAAACTCACTGAGAAGGGGGGTGAAGTCCCTGAAACGGTGCAGCTGGCAGCCTTGCCCGATCGTATCGGCATGTACGCATCGGGTGGGGGCGGCGCTACGGCGTTTGATCGCACGCTTTGGAAAATTCAGCGTCTTTTCCAGGGGGAGGGTGATGTCAGGCCTCACGTGTACAGCGTTGCTTTTGATGTGATGAGTGACAAGCCTTTTTACGGCTATGGAATAGGTACATTTCAGAGCGTTTTTCACGAGCGTGCAGCTGAGTACATGGCAGCAAGAGATGGTAAGCCACTAATCGGCCCCAACCGATACGGGCATCCACACAATGAATTGCTTTTGTGGGGTGTTGAGGGTGGTGCTATTGCGCTTTTGGCGATATTGGCTGTTGCAGTTGTCATTATGACCGCCCTGTTCAATCTCGGTTGGCAAAGAGGGGGCGCTATGTTTGCACTCCTTGTCCCGATTGCCATGCATACTCAGGTTGAACTGCCTTTTTATAGTTCGGTATATCATTGGCTGCTCTTTATTTTTATTGTGTACTTGACCCTGTCGTATAAAAGACCCAGTGCAGTGCGTTGTGAGAAAACGGCTGTAGTGATGCCGGTGGCATTCGGTATGGGTGTTTGGTCGGTCTTGTTGATCTATTTCTGCATCACGACTATTCCGGTAAGTCGTGATATTAACCATTTCTTTATGTATAAGCAGCTTGATATGAAAAAGCTGGAAGCCGCAGGTGATAATCTTTACTTTGGTGACTTTGCCACGATGTTGAGGTTGAAGGTTTTGTTAAATCAAGATCTCAGGAATAGGACCAATCACTGGACCAAAGAATTTATTGAATGGTCTGAAATGTACGTCAAGAAAGAACCGGAGACTTCAACTATTCATGCTATTGCGCTCGCTTACCGCAATCTGGGTTTGAACCGTAATGCACTTGAAACCCTTAATAGAGGGCTTTATTTATACCCTGGCAATAAAAAGCTGTCCCAGCTCTATCACCAGATTTTGATTGGGAAATGATGAACTTCGAGCTTGCTGACTAAGGTGTTGATGGTGAATATACGTTTGGGCGAAATGCTGGTTGCCAGTAAAAAAATCAGTGCTCGAGATCTGGAACGCGCACTGGTTGCGCAACAGGAAATGGGTGGTCTGCTTGGCCAGGTGCTGGTTAAGCTGGGTCTGGTTTCAGAGTCTGATGTTGCTGTTGCTCTTTGTACGCAGCTTGATGTTCATCGCGTGTATGCGGCTGAGTACCCTGAGGAGCCTGTTATTGTAGCCGGGGTGTCGAGCGTATTCCTCCAAAGCCACCAAATGGTTGTGCTGAGTAACGAGTCGGGAGAGCTGCAGGTTGCGTGCCCCGAGCCCCAGAGCCAGTATCTTTCTCACGCATTGGCGCTGGCTTCCGGTGCCAAGGTTGTTTTAAAGCTGGGACTTGAAACCGATATCATCGCAGTGATGCAGCGTTATGCGGAGCAGCAGTCTGTTGAGGGTGAGGCGGATGAGGCTTTTGACAGCTTTGGCGGTGATGAAGAGTTCATTGAGCATCTCAGAGATCTGGCCAGTGAAGCGCCAGTCATTCGGCAGGTCAACCAGATTATACATCGCGCCCTTGATATGGGAGCGTCCGATATACATATCGAGCCTTTTGATGATGGTCTTCACCTGAGATATCGCGTAGATGGAGTGATTCAGGAGATGCCTGATCCTCCGTCCCTGGAGCAGGCGGCCGCCATAGCCTCTCGTATCAAGTTGCTGGCCCATCTGAATATTGCGGAAAGGCGTCTGCCCCAGGATGGACGTATCATGACGCGCGTTAAAGGTCATGAGCTGGACCTTAGGGTGTCGACGATACCGACAGTGCACGGCGAAAGTATCGTGATGCGTGTTCTTGATCGTCAAAGTATCAAACTGAGCCTTGAGAGTATGGGGTTCAGTGATGATGTTCTGTCGGCGTACAAGGAGCTGCTGCACAGACCTCATGGAGTGTTGCTGCTGACGGGGCCAACAGGGTCGGGCAAAACCACGACGCTGTATGCATCTCTGGCCACACTGGACTCTCAGGCGCTCAAGATCATAACGGTTGAAGACCCGGTGGAATACCAGTTGAACGGCATTAACCAGATTCAGGTACAGCCGCAGATTGAACTGGATTTTGCACGTGCGCTGCGCTCTATTCTGCGTCAAGACCCGGATATCATCATGATCGGTGAGATGCGAGATTCAGAAACGGCCCAGATTGCGGTGCAGTCCGCTTTGACGGGGCATCTGGTCTTATCGACTCTGCATACCAATACCGCTTCTGGGGCGATAGCACGACTTGAGGACATGGGAGTTGAGCGTTACTTGATAACGTCATCCGTAAATGGGGTATTGGCTCAAAGGCTTGTACGTCGACTCTGTTCTCACTGTAAAGTGGAAACAGAACTTGAACCTGCTGTCGCAAAGTCTTCGGGCTTGAGTCGTTGGATGCCAGAACACCAGCATCACATATACACCAGTCATGGGTGTGAACACTGTCAAGGAACGGGTTACAGTGGTCGTGTTGCGATTCATGAACTGATTGTCCTGAACGAAGAGTTGCAAAAGGCTGTCATCGCGGGGTCTGATGCGGCAAGTCTCCATACCTTGGCTCGTCAAAACGGTATGTTGACGCTTTATGAGGATGGCTTGCGAAAGGTTGTAGCGGGTGTGACGTCTCTTGAAGAGGTGCTAAGGGTTACGCAGGATCAAAACAGCGAACAGCAGTTCTGATTGAATGTCTCTTGGTGAAACGGCGATTGTGTGAGTATGAGTGATGCCTGAGTACAGATACAAGGCAGTGAGTAAAAACGGGCCCATAGAAGAGGGGGGTATTCAGGCTGCAAACCGAGAATCTGTGCTGATACAGCTGCGAGCAAAAGGGTTAACGCCTCTTAAAATCTCGGAGAAAGACGAGCAAAACGATACGCAGGCTCCTTCGAAAGTATTTGTCCGTCACAGGTCCGGGCGTGTTTCCAAAGCACCGGTCGGTCGGTCGGATGTGATTGCATTGACTTCAGAGCTGGCTGTATTGATGCGAGCCGGTCTGCCTATAGATCGTGCCTTGAAGATTTTGCTCGAGATGAGCGCAAAGCAGCGTTATACCGAGCTGTTGCAGTATTTATTGGATACAGTTAAAGGCGGTAAGCCTCTAAGTACGGCATTACAGCAGCATGAGCGACTGTTCGGTAGCTTCTATATCAATATGGTTCGTGCCGGTGAGGCAAGTGGCCAAGTCAGTCAAGTGCTTGCACGCCTTGCTGAGCACCTTGAACAGTCGAAGCAGGTGCGTGGCACCGTTGTCTCGGCGTTGATCTACCCGGCAATCCTTGCGCTGGTTGCTGTTTTGTCAGTGGTTGTGATGCTTGGATTCGTGGTGCCTCAGTTTGAAACTCTATTCGCTGATATGGGGGATGCGCTGCCGGGAATGACACGCGCGGTTATAGTGACTGGCGAATGGGTACAGAATTGGTGGTGGCTGGTCCTGATGGTTGTTGTACCTGGTTTTTGGTTTCTGCGCAGGTGGGTTGGGCAGCCGGGAGGTAAGCGCTGGCTGGATCGGCTTCTGTTGCGCCTTCCCTTTGCTGGCGGAGTGCTGTTCAAATACGAAGTTGCCCGCTTTGCGCGCACATTGGGAACTTTGCAGGGGAGTGGGGTGTCACTCCTGCAGTCATTGAATATAGCCGTGAACACCGTTGGTAATGTACATATCAGGCATCTGTTTGAAGTGTTGGCGCCGGCCGTCAAATCGGGCCGCAGGATGTCGGCAGTCCTGCAGGAGAATGGCGGATTCTCTCCCATGGTTGTTCAGATGGTACGGGTGGGGGAAGAGTCTGGCCAATTGGGCGAGATGATGCTGGAGTTGGCGAAAGTGTATGACGCTGAGGTTCAGGCAGGAGTGAAGCGAGGGCTGACACTGCTTGAGCCTGTACTTATTCTCTTTATGGGTGGCGGAATAGCCCTTATCATTATCTCCATATTGATGGGGATTCTGTCAGTGAACGATTTGGCCATGTGACTGTTGTGGTTGTCAGTTTCACAGGTTGAACTCAAGGTATAAGTGGACGTAAATGAAATACAAAATGATGGCTAGACAAACGGGTATGACCTTGATCGAAATTCTGGTCGTACTTGCAATTCTTGGGCTTCTGGCGGGCTTGGTGGGTCCTAACCTGTTGAATCGACTGGATAGTGCAAAAAGCAAAACCGCACACGTTCAAATCAAGGATCTTGAGCAGGGGCTTGAAATGTTCAAGCTTGATGTGGGGCGCTTTCCTACAACGGAAGAGGGGCTTGAGGCACTTCAAAGCCAACCATCAAACGCGGCGGGCTGGAATGGGCCCTACCTGAAGGGAACGGTTCCTGTAGACCCATGGGGACGTGGTTACCTTTATAAAAGTCCGGGTGAGCACGCAGATGTGGATATCCTCAGCTATGGAGAGGATGGCAAGCCGGGTGGTGAAGGTGACAGTGCCGACATCCATAACTGGAAGTAGCAGGCGGCGGTTCCAGGCAGGTTTTACGCTACTTGAACTGCTGGTTGTGTTTTCCATGATAGGCTTGGTCATAGGCGCTGCTGTGCCTGCTACTGCAAGATTGTATGACTCAAGCCTGTATCGTAGCGCAGTGAGAGATTCGCTGGTGGCGCTGACGTCTGCTCGTTATCGAGCCGTTGCGCATGGAACAGTGCAGGATGTCCTGATCGATGTTCAGGGGCTTACGCTGGAGTCAGGGCGCGATAAGGTTGAATATCCTGACAAAGTGGCCCTGGAAGTGCTCAGTGCACGGGAAATGAATGTGCTGTATCCAGGTAAAGCCGTTATTCGTTTTTATCCAGACGGCACCTCATCAGGAGGAACCGTGAGTATCCGTAATCAGCGTGGGACAGGTGTGGATCTCAAGGTTGACTGGTTACTTGGCCGGGTCGTCCAGGAAAAATATGCGCTCTAGTGTTGCAAGAAGGCAAGTGTCGGGGTTCACGCTCCTCGAAATGTTGGTATCCATCGTGCTGCTGGCCATGTCTCTGGGGGCCTTGTACCACGCAGTGGGTGGTGCGATGCGAGCGGTCGGTACGGATGAAAAATATGTCTATGCAGTAGAGCTTGCGCGATCTCTTGTTGCTCTTAACACGCTGGTTGAGCCGGACAGTACTCAACAGGGTGAAACGGAAGGCGGCTTCATATGGGAAGTGCGGGCGCAGAGTATCCAGACTGAAAGCAATAAGGCATTGCCAGCAAAGCAACTGCAGGATCTGCGCGTTCAGGTTCAGTGGAGCGATACCGGTAAAAAGCGCTCTATCGTGCTGGAGTCGGTTGTGGCAGGTCGATTGGATGGATAGGCGCTCAAACTATCGCGGCTTTACAATTATCGAGATGCTGGTATCGCTGGTCATCTTTTCAATGATCATGTTGGCCACACTTACGGCCATGCGTACGTTTGGTGAGTCGCAATCTCGAATTGAACAGCATACAGACCGCCTCGACGAGATGAGGCAGGCTACCAACCTGTTGCGCAGCTTGGTGGGCAAAGCCATCCCGGTAACGGCCTTTGTTGAAGAAAAAGGGATCTATAACACTTTTTTCTACGGCAATGAGGAGCAGTTGGTCTGGATAGCTCCGCTGGTAACGGGGGCCGGAAGCGGTGGAGTGTACTTCTTCCGTCTTGCCTTGCAGGATGAAGTACTTGGTCTCCAGATGGCGGCTTTTCGCTCAGCGAGCGAGCCACCGCAATGGGATGGCATCGAAGTCTACCCGCTGTTGCGCAGTGTCGAGTCGATCGATATTTCCTATTTGGCTGACCTCGAACCCGCCACGGAGTGGCAATCGGAGTGGGCAATGGGGTATTTCAGTCCCAAACTTGTACGCTTGAACCTGAAGGTAAGGGGCAAGTATTGGCCCGAAACTGTTATCAGGCTGGATAACGGGATGTTGAGGCAATGACCAGACAGGGCAGGCTTGGCATGCCGAATCAGCAAGCGGGCGTTGCACTCGTGATGCTGCTTTGGTTCATAGCAGCGATGTCACTCCTTGTCACCGGACTTATGGGGGAGGCCAAGCTGGATATTCGCCTTTCGCAACTTTATCTTCGCCAGGCGCAAGCCGAGGCGTTGGGTGATGGAGCTGCGCAACGGGCAATGCAGGCGATGTTGGAGATGCGCCGCAGTGGTGAGCCTGTGCCTTCTGTATTTGAGTGGGGAGATGAACAGGCTCAAGTTCAACTGATCGCAAATGTCCGTGGTGCATCCGGTTATGTGGATTTGAACTGGGCAACCGAGCCATTGCTTGTTGAGCTATTCGTTGAGCTGGGTGAGCTGGAGTCACAAGCAGCTGCAGTGTTGGCCAGTACAATTATTAAGTGGCGCGGACAAAAATCTGAGCAGGAGGTGGCTGATCCTGATCTTCGTTACGGTCGATTTGAGGCTCCAGAAGACCTGTTGCTGGTTAAAGGAGTGAGTCGCTCTTTATTTGATAAAGTCTTGCCTGCGCTGGCGGTAAATAGTGGTTGGCATCCCGAAGTGAATATAATGAGTGCCCCTCCTGAGGTATTACGTATTCTGGCCGGCGGTGATGAATCACTGATGGATCATTGGCAACAGGCACAGCGTGAACCGGGGGCGGGGGCGGTGCAGCCCTCAGTAAAGCCGGAATTGGTGGGCTCATCAAATGAACCAATCTATCGCATAGAGGTTCTGATCAAGTTTGCAGATGGGCTGGTTTTCCGGCGTGTGCGATGGGCTGAATATGGTCAGAAAGGGCTTGATCAGCTACCATGGCGGTTTTTCAGAACTGAGCCCATAGTGCGTGTGAGTCAACCGGGAACTCCAGCTAATTAAGGATGGATATGTCAGACGCTAAAAACCCGTGGAGCTTTCTCGGATATGACCTGCGTCAGGTGGTTTCCCCTGTATCCTGGAAGCTGGCGTGGGAGGAGCTTTTTTTTGAAAAGAACCGCTTCTTCCATCCTTATATCTGTGAAGTAGTCAAACTGGTTACCGTTGATGGTAAGGAAATGTTCATCCGGCAGGACGATCCCGTAACTGCTGCCCGGAGCAAAGCAACAGCACTTCTTCTTCCGCCGGAACAATACTTGATCAGGGAACTGGTCATCCCTGCAGTGGCTGAAGCCAATCTATACGATATTGTCAGCCTGGATGTGTTGTCCAACAGCCCCTTCCCGGCTGATGAAACCCGTTATGGGTGGCGTATCACTAAACGCGGAGAAGGCCAGGTAGAATTGGTACTTGCAATAACATCCACTCAGCTTGTTCACCATGCATTTTTCCAGAGTAACTTGAAAGGGGTGCCTGCCGAGTATGAGATATGGTGTGCTCATGGTACTGGATACATCGAGATTTCAGGGTACCAGGAGCACCAGCGCATAAGGCGGCAAAAGAAAAAAATAGCCTGGCTCCTGGGGAAGTCTGCTGCAATAACTCTATTGCTGATGCTGTGCTCAATGTTGCCGGCAGGCTTTAAACTGCTTGAAATGCAAGCCGTGCGCAGCCAGTTTCTTGCTGTAAATGAAGAGGCAGAGGAGTCAGTCAGGCTGCGTGAACAGTTGGTGGCCAATAATAATTTGATAAACAATATCAAAACATTGCCAGCGAGCAGTCTTGACCCATTGCAGCAGTTAGAGCACCTGACAAGAAGTCTTCCTGATGATGTTTTCCTGAAACTTGTAGAAATGACTCCGGTAACCATAAGAATTACCGGGCAAGCGGATCGTGCTGCTGAACTCATGCAGGATTTGAATGCAGATGAGGCATATGAGCGTGTCACGGCACCAGCGGCCATAAGTATCAACAGGGCATCAGGCAAAGAACAGTTTACGCTTGATATCAGGTTGCCTCAGAGAGGTGGCGCATGATTCGGATGTTTGCGGGGTCCAGGGCTGCTCGACTGCTGGCTGGGATAATTCTGTTAATAGTTGTTTTGTTGTTGATAGTTGCCTTCAACATGTATGACCGTTATCAGCGCTACCAGGCTGAGATTGATAGCATGCAACCGCGTATCGCTCAGTTGCAAGGGCTCTTGATGGCGCATGAAAATATTAAGGCTTCAGCAGAGGAGGCAGGGCTGGAACTGTCCGAATATACCTATCCAGCCGGTCAGGACGAGGCTGCCCTAAACTCTGATTTGCAGAAAACGGCAAGATCAATATTTGCTGATGCGGGTATGCATGTAACGGGAAGTCAGATCTTGTCATCGAAGCCTACTGAAACACTAACACAGCTGATGCTTGATCTAAACGCAAGTGGTAGCTTCGAGTCCTTTGAAGCGGCCCTGCAAGGGCTGAAAAATGTGCGTCCACGTATTTTGGTCGATCACCTCCGAATAGAGCCTGTGCCACGGCTTCGTGGCGAAAAGACTCAGGTACTGACAGTCAATGCAAGACTGTTTGTGTACAAGGAGGGAGGATGATGATGGCTCGAGTAGGTTACTTGAACCTGGCACTGGCGGCACTGTTGGTGATATGCGCGATTCAACTGGCTTATGGCTCAATCAGGCTTAATACGATTGCGCCCCCGGAGCCAAGAGAGTTTTCATCCTCTGCATTTGAAGTGGTCAGAGTCAAGGAGCAGGGCAGCACACCAATCGTATTGAACGAGCTCATGGAAAGACCTCTGTTTTGGAGTGAGCGCCGTCCATATGAGCCTCCGGTTGTTGTCGAACCCGAAAAACAGCCCGAAAAACAGCCTGATCCCGGTGAAAAGGTTTTCAAGGATACACAGTTGCTTGGCATCTATGCTGGCGGGCAGCACCCCGGCGTCATTCTGTTGCACAAAGACAAAAGAATAAGGCTAAACCAACAAGACACCCTTGAGGGGTGGACGCTTGACACATTGAATGAACGTTCAGCTGAGTTTGTGAGTGCCAGTGAGCGTTACCGCATGGAAATTCAGTACCCGAAAGTGAATTTCAGTCAGCAACCCAATAACTGAATAAGCGTGAAAAATATGCAAGCAGCGCATAAAAAAAGATTCACTGTATGCCCGAATGTCAAGGCAAGGGCCGACGGGATATCAGCCCCGAACATGATGCGCCGGGCAGGTTTTGTATTGCTGCTTTCCATTATGGCAGCAGGTTGTGCGACAACAAAAAGCCCCACGCGTACGGCGCTCGATCAGGCATCTGACCAGGTGCGAGAAAACCAGGATGCCTTCGCACTGGTCCAGAATCTGCGCAATCAGGAATCGGCCACAGAAAACAAGAGTGAAGATCAGTCAGATCAGCTGAGAGAGCCTGTTGTTTTCAAGGGAACTGACAGGCTTCATAAAGCCCCGGCTGAGCGTGAACCTATCAAACTGTATGGTGAAGCGGTATCAATCAATTTTGAACGTGCACCGTTATCAGATGTTGTTCATGCCATTTTGGGTGACATCCTTGAATTGGACTACGTTATTGAGCACCCCATTGAGGGTGAAGTAACCTTCCGTACCCGAACACCGGTGCCACAGGATCAGTTGCTGCAAATCCTTGAGTCGCTGCTGCAAGCCAACAATGCGGTAATGGTGCGTGATGCAGATGACCGCCTGTTTGTCAGCGCATCGGGTCGTGTTACCCAGATGCTGCCGAGTGTGGGAAACCCTAACAGTAAAGGGGCTGGCTACAGTATCAATGTAATTCCTCTGCAATACATTTCAGCCAATGCCATGGCGGATATACTGCGACCTCTGGCGCCTGAAGAAGCCTTTGTCCGTGTTGATAACGCCCGAAACCTCTTAATGATGGCCGGCACGCGCAACCAGGTGGATGGCTGGATGGATATGGTCTCCACCTTCGACATTGATATGCTGGCGGGGATGTCAGTCGGGATTTTCCCGCTTGAAAACAGCAATGTAACCGATATTGAGATTGCGCTTTCAGAGTTGTTGGGTGGGTCGTCATCAGTGCCCTCAGGCAATGCGTCAGGTTCAGATGACAAGGGGGGAGCATTAACGAGTGCAGCAACCGGGCTTGGTGCTGTGGTAAAGGTGATTCCCATTGAGCGTCTGAACAGCCTGCTGGTTGTCACTCCTCGGGTTAAATACCTCGAAACAGTACGTACCTGGATTACGCGCCTCGATAGAGCGCCTGATGCAGCAACCGAACGTAAACTGTATGTCTACCCGATACAGAACGCATCAGCAGGGCACTTGGCGGATCTGCTTAGCCGTGTTTACGGTGGCGATGGATTCAGCTCTACGTCGTCGACGCAGGGCGGTAACGGTGGAGTAGCACCCGGGCTGACACAGGAACGCGTATCAGGGTCGAATACCACGACCACTCAGGGAGGCGGTTCATCCAGTTCAGCCGGAAAAAGCCAAGCGCCAACCAGTATTGAACTGGGCAATATGAGTGTAGTGGCCGACGAGCAAAACAACGCGCTGTTGATTTATGCCAATGGCAAAGAGTACAAGAAAGTTGAGTCAGCACTTAAGAAGCTGGACGTGATTCCGGCTCAGGTACTGATCGAGGCCAGTATTCTTGAGGTTACGCTGACGGATGATCTTGAATACGGAGTGGAATGGGTATTCAAGGATAACTTGGGCAGTGGCAACTCCGGTTTGGGGCAGCTAGCAGTGTCTGAAAATCCGCTAACTGCAATAGCGCCCGGTTTCTCGTATGCCATTTCCAACTCGGCGGGTAACATCAAGGCGGTATTGAACGCACTGGCACAGGAATCTTTGCTGAATGTGATTTCAACGCCATCAGTTATGGTGTTGGATAATCATACAGCCAGTATCCAGGTGGGTGATCAACAGCCGATCCGCTCGGGGGAGTCGGTCAACAGTGATGGCAATGTGCTGTCCACGCGTGTTGAGTACAAGGACACAGGGGTGAAATTGTCAGTGACACCCTCAGTCAATGCAGGCGGGCTGGTAACGATGGATGTTGAGCAGTCAGTAACCGATGTGGGGTCTGCTGATACTGTAACCGGCCAACGTACTTTTAACGAGCGTAATATTACAAGCCGAGTGGCAGTACGTTCCGGCGAGTCGGTTGTACTGGGTGGTCTTATTCGTGAAAACAAGTCTCTGGCAGAGACCGGTGTTCCGGGGTTGCATAAGATTCCGTTTTTGGGCGGTTTTTTCGGGAAAACAGCCAACACCGGTAAACGAACTGAGCTGCTGATTGTGCTCACCCCGCGGGTATTAGCCAACGAGCAGGATACACGAGATATCAGCCGTGAAATGAGATCGCGCCTTCGAGGTATGGACTTGTTAAGCGAGCCGCCGCAAGACCATTTGAGTCGTTCACAGCCTGAATAAATCCGCTGCAGGGATACCTATGCTCGCTTTTTTACTTAGGCCTTGGCGCCTGATCTTGACCAATACGGGCCTGATCAGGGCCTCGGTTAGTCACACTATTGTGTCACGCTACCGTGGCTCCTGGATCGGGCTTTTATGGCCTTTCATGTTGCCGCTGCTGATGATTGGCGTCTTCAGTTTCGTCTTTATATATGTGATGCCTCTGAAATGGATATCGACCGCTGATTCGGAGATCAGTTTTCCCCTGTTTCTGTTCTCGGGCATGATTGTGTTCACGCTCTTTGCTGAAGTCATTAATCAGTCACCACAGTTGGTGATGATGAACACAAACTTGGTCAAGAAAGTCGTATTCCCGCTGGAGATGCTCAATGTGTCCAACACACTGACAGCACTCGTGTTCTTTCTGGCAAATCTGTTGGTACTGCTGGTGTTTGTGTGGTTCCAGACAGGCTCAGTCAGTCTGCGTATACTGCTGTATCTGCCCTTTGTACTTCCATTCGCACTCTTTTTGATCGGCGCGTCCTGGTTTATTTCATCGCTGTCGGTGTACATAAGAGACTTGGTGCATGTTGTGGGTGTTGTGGTTTCGGCATTGATGTTTCTTTCACCCGTGTTTTACCCACTTGATTCGGCTGCCGAGATCGTGCGGTCGATACAGTTTCTGAACCCCATCGCCATCTTGATTGAGTCGTTGCGGGCCTTTCTGTTTGATACAAGCTATAACCTGCTGAAAGCGTTTGTGCTGATGAACTTGTATGGCCTCGTAGTGTTTTACCTGGGTTTTTACTGGTTTCAGCGGCTGAAAGGAGGTTTTGCCGATGTGCTCTGATGCCGTACTCAAGGTTGATAATGTCTGTAAGCATTACCGTGCCTGGGAAAGCCCGCATGAACGCCTGAAGGAGTTGCTTTTTGGGGTTGATGCCGCCAGTCAGGTTGAGGTGATTAAAAATATCAGTCTTGAACTGGGCAGAGGGCAAATACTGGGAGTTATAGGGCCGAATGGGGCAGGTAAGTCCACGCTTTTACAAATGATAGCCGGCACCTTGAGACCCAGTTCAGGCACGATCGAAATTGATGGGCGCCTGACGGCGTTGCTTGAGCTGGGTGCTGGTGTTGATCCTGAGCTCACGGGCATCGAAAACATCTACCTGATGTCGAGCACCTATGGCATACCGCGGCCACAGATTAAAGACAGTATAGACGATATCATTCGATTCTCGGGGCTTGGCAACTACATAGAAAAACCCGTGAAAACATACTCGTCGGGTATGTTCGTTCGACTGGCATTCTCGGTATCAACTGCACTCAAACCCGATGTGTTAATTGTGGATGAAGCGCTTTCGGTCGGTGATGTGGGTTTTCAGGCAAAATGCCTGGAGCGGCTTGAGGAGTTGATCGCATCTGGAACCAGTATTCTGTTGGCATCGCACGATATGCAACTGATACGGAATTACTGCACCTCAGCCATATGCCTGCATCAAGGCGAAATCATTTCCAGAGGTGAGCCGGAGGTCGTGACTGAGCGTTACTTGCATCTTATGCGACAGGATCGTGAAAATGCACAGGAAACGCTCAGCTGGACAGCGGATGAAGAAGCCAAGGCCCGTTTTGCCTCCAAAGAGGGTGAAATCCTCTCGGTTGAAGTCCTGGGGCACGAAGCTGAAAGAAGCTTTGCGACCGGAGATACCATCCGCGTCAAGATCGTATGCAAGCTGCATGAGCTAAAACTCACTCCAGCCATCATCCTGATATTGCGAGACGCGCGGGGCTATAATATTTATGGCTTAAAGGCGCGTACAGAGTTTTTGCGACAAACGCAGGATGGTTGTGTGAGCGCCGAATTTGAAATACCCCTGCACCTTGCCGAAGGCTCATACTCGTTCACCGTTCGGCTGGAAAACACCAAGACGGATACAATTAATTACTTGCTGGACAAGCATGTGGGTATCTGTGGTTTTACCGTAAGCGACTCGCAAAAATGTTTTTTGGGTGGTGTTAACTTGCATGGCAGGATTGTCCACGATGTCTGAGCTTCTTCTTATAGGTGGCTCCGGTGGGTCGGGTACGCGCGCCGTGGTCAGATTTCTTCAGCAGTTAGGCTGTTATGCAGGCAGTGAGCTGAACGAATCACTTGATTCCATGCCTGTCGCCCGTTTGCTTGACACTTGGGTAGACCGTTGGCTTGGTCGCAAGACTGATCAAGTTTCCGAGTTGGTGGCTGAGTTCAGTGAAGACTATGCGCAAGCCTTGAGCGATCATCTGGTCGGCTGCGACAGCGCAATATGCGTGGTGAAAAATCCACGCGCAATGCTGCTGCTTGATTTGCTGTATGCAGTAAGACCGGATATCAAGTTTCTGCACCTTGTACGCAATGGGGCATCCATGGCGTTTTCGTCAAACCAGCGTCAGTTTGAGCTGCATGGCCATTTTTGGCCTCAGTTGGCCGGCTCGCGTGAGCAGGCAGTGCTGGAGTTTTGGGCAGCAACCAATATGGCGGCAAGCGATATTGGGCGCCAGCACCCAGGACAATATGCCTGGCTACAGTACGAGGCGTTTTGTACTTCGCCACTGTCCCAGGTCCGGCAAGTATGTGAGCAGCTGCGGCTGGATTTGGACTGGAGCAGGGTCGATGAGTCGCTCGTGAGCGCTTCAGGTCGGGAGCAGCAGCAACATGACGCTATAAACAGGCTGGAGCTTGAGTCAGTCAGGCCTGCACTGCAAAGGTATGGCTATCCATGTTGACCTTCATGTGTATTGGGGCACAAAAATCGGGTACCACCTGGTTGTATGAGCAGCTGAATCGTATTGAACAGGTCGGTTTTCCCGGTGGTAAGGAAGTGCACTACTGGAATGCGCGTCATGTTTCTGAGCCATTGGAATGGTACCAGTCACTGTTTTCAACCGATGTAACTCGCATAGAAGGTGATATGACACCAGCTTACGCAATGCTGTGTGACGCGACGGTTAAACAGATACAACAGCTGTATCCGAAGTTGAAGATTATTTTTATACTGCGTAACCCGATCGAGCGTGCATGGTCATCGGCATTGATGGCCCTGAAGAGGGCAGAGCTTGAAATTGATGAAGTGAGCGATCAGTGGTTCATCGATCATTTCAACTCGCGGGGATCGCGCGCGCGCGGCGCGTACGAAAGTACGTTACGCCGCTGGCGCGGCATATTTGGCGAAGAGGCCGTTAAAACGATTTTCTACCAGGATATACAGCGTCATCCGTACCTTGTCTTGCAGGATGTCTGTGATTTTTTGCAGCTGGATCTGCCCGTAAAGGCTGAGTCGCAGGTGCAGGAGCGAGTGTTCGCGGGGCCGGGCTATCCACTGCGTGAAAGTTTAAAGCCAGTATTGTGGGCGCTGTACCGTGAGCCTGTTCAGTCTCTGCAGCTATATCTGCAAAAAGATCTGAGTGACTGGCTGTCAGACTACGGCCCAAGTTCTGTATAGGTCATTGAACTTAAATGATGTTCCTGGCTCCAACCTGTACGGCAGCACGTGCCTGTTTCAGGCAGTTGGCTGTAATGAAAAAGTCATGTTTTATGCCTAAAGTGGAAGGAGTTAAAAACGTGTTGAGTCATCGTTTGGGTGAAAAAGCGCCAAAGCACGTTGACACTGAAAATCAGTTTTGTCAGCATGCGGCCATGGTGGTCAAGGCCCCGCTCCGGTGGTTGTCAATGCTGATGCTGGCGCTTGTCGTCAGTGGCTGTGCAAGCTTGAAGCTGCCAACTGCGGAAAATCGTTTGGCTGAGCGTGCAGAACAGCGTTGGCACGCACTGATAGCCGGTGATTTTGACCAGGCATATGAATACGAAACACCGGGTTACCGCGCGGTGTATTCGAAAAAGGCCTTTCAGAACCGCTTTGGTCGCCATGTACGTTGGGTGAATGCCAGCACGCACAGCGTAAAAATACATGGTGATATTGCCGAAGTTCGTGTGATGATTGGTTACCGGTCATTAACAACAGATGGCCAGCCGATTGATGGTGTTCAGCCGATTCAGGAACGCTGGCAACTGGTTGATGGCAAGTGGTGGTACAGCAAGAGTCTGTGAACCGCCAACCGTGTGGAGTTCGATCCGGCAAGCTGGATGAGACAAGGTATATAAAACGAATCTGCTCTTGTCTTGTGTAAAAAGCCGGTGTTATTATGGGATTGCGTACTGGCACTTGATTGCAGGTCAGGTGTTGAGCAATATTTAGCAAGATCGATTCCGTCATAGATGATTAAAGGAATTTTGCAATGAAGAAAACGATCAATAAAACGGCATTCGTGTCCAAGCCTGTTGCTGCCGCTGTCGGTCTGGCAATGGGTGCGCTGGTGGCCGCTAATGCACAGGCAGTGAGCATCAGCAACGACGGTATTGGTGAAGTGCTGTTGTTCCCCTACTACACCGTGAATAACGGCTACAACACTAACATCAACATCACTAACACCACAGCTGACACTGTTGCGTTCAAGATTCGTTTCCGTGAATCCGAGAACAGCCGTGATGCTCGTGACTTTAACGTAGTGTTGTCTCCGTACGATGTTTGGAATGCTTCCATCGTTAAAACCGCTCAGGGCGGCGCGCGCGTTCAGACTTTTGACACCAGCTGTACTGTTGGTAAGCTGACTCCTAGCGCTGAGTTCAATGTGCCGGGTGTTGACTTCACCAATGCTGACTTTGTAGATGGCAATGCCGATACAGGTCGTACCGGTCTGGAGCGTACCACCGAAGGTCACATCGAAGTGATCTCAATGGGTCGCATCATCGGCGGTACTCAGACTCAGGTTGACGACTCCATCGCCTACTATGCTAAGCATGTAAACGGCACTCCGCGTGACTGTGATGTGGTTCGTGATCTGATGATCAACGATATCACCACTGCTCGTGCTCAGTTCGTGGCTCCGATCAACGCGCTGAAAGGTTCTGTAACCTTCCAGAACGTAAACAGCGGTAAGCAGATTACCTCTGAGCCGACTGTGCTGGCTGATTTCTACAACCCGGCTTCTTCTACTGACAACCTGGTAGTTCTGCCGTCAACTCAGGCACCTGGCCTGCACGATGTAACGCCTGCAATGGCTTACTGGTTGAGCGATGTAACTGGCTCCACTGGTGCTGCACAGTTTGACGCTACCAGCAGCAGCCAGAACGTTGATGCAGTATCCGCACTGCTGATGCGTAAGAGCATTGTTAACCAGTACTCTGTTAACCCGTTTAACGAAGCCAAGACTGACTGGGTTGTTACCTTCCCGACCAAGCATTACTACGTAGACGAGCGTAACCCGCTGGCAAACGTAGTGGATCCTGTTAGCTACTATCCTGCTTACAGCCACCAGGTAGGTGAAGATGCAGCGGTTGCTCCGTTCAACAAAACCTTCCAGCAGTCTACTGACGGCAGTGTTGCTGCTTGTGCTGAAGTAGGTGTTGACTTCACTTACTTCAACCGTGAAGAAGCTGAAGCTTCAGTTGATAACCCGGGCTTCTCTCCGGCTTCCGTAGCAGACTCTCAGAGCCTGTGTAAGGAAACTCAGATTGTAACCTTCAACAACAGCAACCTGTTCGGTGCTCACGGCGCTGTAGGTGTGAACGTTGCGGCTGATGGCTTCAACAGTGGTTGGATGAACATGAACTTCAACGACTCTCGTACGCTGACTGATGGTACCATCACTCTGGATGGTTACCCTGTAACTGGCTTCAGTGCAACTACTCTGGAGAACGGCGTAGGTTCTGAAGGCATCCTGAACTATGGCTTCTCTTCCAACCACGGTTACACTCGTGGCGAGTCGCTGTAATAATTGAACTAACTAAGTTAGTTTGAGACTAAAAAGGGGCTTCGGCCCCTTTTTTAGTGGCCGTATTATCGATGCAAACTGATCAAGGAGTAATATGAATACAAAGCTTAAACTGGCCTGTTTGCCTTTGCTGTTGGGCGTGTCTTTGCCTGTATTCGCAGATCTGGTGATTGGGAAGTCGGCTCCACTCAATAATGAGGATGTGAAACAGGAGCTGGCGTCACTGCCTGAAAATGACGTTAATCGCCTGATGGACCAGCCTCTTTTGTTGGGCAACTTTATAGACCAGCTGGATATGCGACGGGCAGTGGCAATTGCGGCGGAAAAAGAGGGTCTTGCAAGTGACCCCAAGGTTGCAAATGCAGTTCGCATTGCCTATGAGAATGCGCTGGTTGCGCTTCTGCGTGAGAAGTTGAGAGCAGATCTCGAAATACCTGACTTTACACCGTTGGCACGAGAACAGTATCGGGCGGAAAAAGACCGATTCACGAAGCCGGAGCAGGTGCAGGCGCGCCATATTCTGCTTACATTCAAGGATGAAGCTGAAAAGCAGGAGAAAATGGCGCTGCTTGAGTCCATTCGTGAACGGATAGCGAGCGGCGAGACTGAGTTTGATAAGCTGGCTGTTGAGTACTCCGAAGACAACGGCTCTGTTGCCAAAGGAGGCGATTTAGGGACCTTTGCTCGTGGCCGAATGGTCAAGCCGTTTGAAGATGCGGTTTTTGCACTCAATGAACCAGGTGAATTGAGCGGGATAGTCGAAACACGTTTTGGCCTGCACCTGATTCAGTTGGATAAACGGCTACCTGCGCGCCAATTGGAATTTGATGAAGTTAAGGATCAATTAATTCAGTCGATTCGCAACAACTATATCCAGACCTCGATTCAGGAAAGTGAACGTGATATCATGGACAACTACACGTCAGGGATGGACATGCAGGAATTGATTGAATTTTACAACCTGCAACCTGCCAAAACCCGCTAGAATAGGCGGTAGTTCCAGTACTCGCGTTTTCTTCATATTCAAGAGGGGGCGACCCCTCTTATTTTTGTCCTTTACACGCCTCGTGTATACTCTTCCCAACGTTTTCGGCCTCAGGTATTGACCCGTGCAAACCCCCAGGGCGCTATTCATTCTTGGTATGCATCGTAGCGGTACATCAGCCCTGTCCGGTGCTATCGCATCGGCTGGCGTGTATTTTGGTGATGATCTGCTTGAGGCAGAAGCAGGGGTCAACGATAAAGGCTTTTGGGAACACCGTGAGTTGGTGCGACTGAATGAAGCGTTGTTGGCTCATGCCGAGCTGAAGTGGTTCACACCTGTAGCCGCGGATGCAATGTCTGCAATTTGTGAAGCGCCTGAGCTGGCCGGTCCATTGTATGATCAGGCACGATCTTTTGCCAAGAAGCTGCTCAGCGGCCAGTCTTTGGTTGCAATCAAAGACCCGAGGCTTTGTCTGTTGGCACCGTTTTGGCAAAAAGTGTTTGCGCTCGAAGGAGCTGATTGCTGTGCCATTCACTTGTTGCGCCATCCGGCAGAAGTTCAGGCATCCTTGCTGCGACGTGATGGCATCAAGCCTGATCATGCCAACGCCCTTTGGCTTGAGCACGCAGCCTGTGCCCAACTGTTCTGTACAACGCTGCCTGCTGCCATGCGTGCCGTGGGAAGTTATGACCAATTGATGCGCTCGCCCGATACTACCACGGAGCATTTCTTAAAGGCCTGTGGGTTGGACGTCTCACCAGAGCCAACGCAGATAAAAGAGTGGATTCAATCGGATTTAAGGCATCACAAAGTGGGCTCACAAAAGCTGGCGGGTATTATGGGTGAACGTACAGAGGCCCTGTTCAATGCCATCATGGATAGCACGGCCCCTGATCTGTATCAGCCTGACCGGTGGAGTCCCTGCGAAGAAACAATATCGCTGTTGCGTCAAC
Source organism: Marinobacterium sp. BA1 (assembly GCF_041155135.1). Taxonomy (NCBI): domain Bacteria; kingdom Pseudomonadati; phylum Pseudomonadota; class Gammaproteobacteria; order Oceanospirillales; family Oceanospirillaceae; genus Marinobacterium; species Marinobacterium sp. BA1. Next base: position 2,477,835 of record NZ_BAAFHC010000001.1, on the reverse strand, counting down.
TCGCCGAACAATACGAAGATTACAATCGAACGGTGAGGGAGTTGCAGTCAAGTCGCGCCCAGCTGGATCAACTGGGCGAAGCGCATGAGCAGGCGCTTGCCATTTTGGCAAACCGAGATACTCAAATTGCCGAGCTGTGGCAGCAGCATGAAGCGTTGGGCCAATTGCATACTCATGCGCAAAATGTGGTTGAGCAGCGTGATCAAGCGCTTGAAGAACTGGTCCAGCGCTGTACATCGCTTGATGCCGAAGTGGCACAACTGAATATATTACGCCAACGGTTGGAAGAGCTGGAATCGCGCCTGCCTGTTCGTATCTATAAGAAACTGTTTTTGCGGAAAAAAAGTTAATGAGCGATTTGAAAACCTCCTACCGGGCCGTCGATGTCATCATCCCGGTCTACGCCGGTTTTAATGAGACCTGTGCTGCCATTGTAACGGCTGCCAAAAGCATAGATCATCGCTGGGCTCGTCTTGTGGTTATCAATGATTGCTCGCCCGAACCTGAGATTACCCAATGGTTGCGTGATCAACATCAGGCGCTCGGGTTTGAACTACATGAGAACAGCAGCAACCTTGGGTTTGTCGGAACAGTCAACAAGGGTATGCAACTCCACCCAGAGGCCGATGTGCTGTTATTGAACAGCGATGTGGAAGTGGCAAATGACTGGTTGGAGCGACTGCAGCAAACCGCTTATAGCCACGCCCAAGTCGCGTCGGTGACTGCAACGGCCAATAACGCAACCGTGTGCAGTTTTCCGGTTTTCTGCGAGGACAATGAGTTGCCAACAGGGCTTTCTCTGGAGGAGATTGATCAGGCATTCAAGGATTCGGTCCCGGCAACGACGAGTGTAGCGCTCCCGACAGGTGTTGGATGCTGCATGTATATGCGGCGTGACGCAATCGAATTACTGGGCCTTTTCGATGAGGAAGCCTACGGCCGTGGCTATGGGGAAGAAAACGACTGGTGCCAAAAAGCCATTGCCGCTGGGTGGACGAATCTGCATGCCCTGAATGTGTTTGTCTATCACAAAGGCGCTGTCAGTTTCGCAGAAGAATCGAATCCTCGGAAAGACGCAAATCTACTGACGCTATTAAAGCGATACCCTGCATATAATGCCGATGTTCAGCGATTTATCGCGGAAGATCCAGCAAGGGAATGGCGGTTATTGGCGTACGTTAAGGTACTTGCAGCAATTCGGAAGCCAAAGGTGCTCTTGATTGCTCATGGCATGGGAGGCGGTGTTTACACTCATCTGCGCGAACTGATTGCAGAGCAACAAGAGCTTGTATACCTACTGCTTGAACCCATCACCGGCGGCACGGTACGGTTGCACCTCAAGCCGTTTGCAAAAGGCCTGTACATTGATTTTGAAATAGAGGCAGACTATCCCCAATTACTTCAATTACTGTCTGCAGCAGGTGTTGGTCACGCCCATTTTCATCATACACTGGGCCTGCCGACGCGCGTGTGGGGGGTGGCGCGTGATTTGTCGGTCTCCATGGACTACACGCTGCATGACTACACGATCGTCAACGGAAATCCCGCCTTGCTCGGCAAAGACGGTATTTTTGTAGGAGATCACGCTGAGCGTGACAGACTTTGTGCAGTTTACCCACAGGGGTTACGGCAAAGCAATGGCGTGAAAATCAGTTGTTTCTGCTTGATCGGGCACGCTACCTTATTTGCCCAAGTGGTGATATGCACCGACGATTGTCCAGCCTGGATGAGTTCAGTCACCTGAAAAGCTGGGTGATTGCGCCGCATATGGATAACCACCGCCTTGATAACAACCTGCAGCCTCCCGAGCGCGGTACAGGACCTCTAAAGGTTTTGGTGTTGGGAGCACTCAGCCCTGAAAAGGGGGCTGACGTGTTGGAAACGGTTGCGACTGAAATACAAGATCAGCATGTTCAGTTTCATTTGCTGGGCTATGCCTACCGTGTTCTGAATGAGCGTGTGATCACACATGGTGCTTATGCAGAGTCAGATGCAATACAGCTGATTAAAGAGATTTCTCCACATGTTGTGTGGTTTCCTGCGCTGTGTGCCGAGACGTACAGCTATACATTAAGTCTCGCACTGGAGGCAGGACTCCCTGTTGTGGCATCGGATATAGGTGCATTCCCGGAGCGGCTGGCAGGCCGTGCAGGTAGCCATCTATTCAAACAATATACGGATAGTAACGCGTGGGTAGAGTTTTGGAATTCTGTAGCGTCTGACTATTCCAGGCTCCTCTCTGAAACTGTGGATAGATCAAGGGCCGTATCCGTAGACACGTCGTTTTATCATCAGGCATATACCGACGGGCTTGCGTCCGGGACGGTAACTGCGTCGGTCACTGTTGATTTGATTCGAGCACAAATGGAACGGGCTTTGTTGGTTGACCGGAGCTGTGGGCGACGGCGCTGGATATTCGACAAACTGCTTTCATTGCTCAGTACCCGCTGGGGCTCCAGGGTTGGGAGGTTGATACCGGTGAGATTACAACGGCGAATCAAGCGTCTACTGGTACGTGGCGCGATACACGAATGAGTGCTGACAAACCCCGTGTTGCTGTTCTTATGGCCGTGTGTAACGGGCTACCCTGGATTGAAGAGCAAGTTGACAGCATCCTTGCGCAGAGAGGGGTTCAGCTGGATTTGTATATAAGTGTTGATGAGTCTGCCGATAATACAGAATCTTTCTGCACCGAGTTAGCATCGAAAGAGCCAAATGTACGTGTATTGCAGGGATCAGGACCTGGCAGTGCTTGTGGCAATTTTGTTCGACTGATGAGAGAAGTCAGTACGCATAGCTATGAGTACATAGCCTTGGCTGATCAGGATGACATCTGGCAAGATGATAAGCTTGAACGAGGTATTAGCTGCCTTGAAAATGTGGCAGCGGATGCATATTCGTCCAGTTTTATAGCCTTCTGGGGCACCACGGGGCAACAACGTTTTATAGACAAGAGTGCTCCGCAGAGAGAGTACGACTATCTGTTCGAATCGCCGGGACCTGGTTGTAGTTTCATCCTGAAGCCTCATTTGGTTGAGCATTTTTGCTCTCATTTTAGAGAGATCAGCCTGGCAGATATTCAGCGTGTAACATTTCATGACTGGTTAATTTATGCCTTTGCCCGCTCCCATGGCTATAGCTGGTTTATTGATCAAGAAAGCCGGCTTTTATACAGGCAACACGAAAACAATGTGTTGGGTGTGAACAGTGGAGTCAAGGCACTTATCAAACGATTGCGGAATATGCTGTCAGGAGCATGGTTAGAACAGGCTTTACTGATTGCTGATCTTATTGGAATGAGAGAGCACCCATTTGTCGTTCCTTGGCGTCGAATTGGTCCGCGTGGAGTTATATTCCTTATCAGAAATTCAGGAAAAATTCGCCGCCGACTGTTTGATCGTATGTGCTTGGTACTCATTTTACCTTTTATGATGCTGAGTATTCGTCGTAATAACCATAAATATTAAAATCAATAAATGTGCAGTATACATGAGGGATTATTGTGAAGCGCTATAGTGTATCAGGGCTGATAAATCTGCTGTCATTGTGCCTTCTTATTACGTTAACTGGTGGTTGTTCAACCCCAAGTGATGAGCCAGCCATTGGCTTTGTCGATACCCCTCGAGTGGATGAGTGGGATACGCCGATTATCAACATCGAGGGTTGGGTTTATGATCCTGATGGTATTAAGTCTGTTAAGGTTGTTTTGAATGACCAACATGTCTTTTCAACAGTTCCAAAATTGAAAAGGGCAGACGTACTCAAGGCCCATCCACATATTACGACAGACACACCAGGATTTCTTATACAGGCTGATTTTACAGGACTGTTGGAAGGTCAAGATGTGTTGGCTGTATATAGTGTCGATATTAATGGTAATCGTACCCAACTTGCCACACTTGACTGGAGTGGAAAGGAGCAAGTTGATTGGCTTAAACGCGCATCCGAGGTGTCGGGATGGGACCTCGAACCATTCTATTTGCCTGTTGCAACCAGCGGCTTAGGTGACCCACAAGCTAAAGAGCTTGTTTCGGTATATGGAGCTAAACAAAACGAAACATTTAAGATTGGCCTGCGCATTCCTGTATTATACATGCGTACAACGAAAGGGAGGGATAGTGACTGGGTTTTTGATCCCGATTTCAATACTGAAACCCGTAGTGAGACAGGTAAACTGATCGCTGAAGATGCGCTGAATGACACATTGAAGCGTTCAATCGAGTTCAATATTCCGGTTCTTATCACATTGAATGGTGGTATTTGGGCTGATGCATCAGGAACGGAACCTGATTGGGATTTAATAGATCATCTTGAGGAAGATGAAAAAAACTGTCAGTGGACATATGAAGGAAAAGTGTTTTCTGATGAATATCTCTCAAATCTGCCGGGCTCAACATTGTCACCTGAGCTATCACGTGCCTTGACGTTGAATGTCTTCGCCGATGAAGTTCGATATTACAAGAAGAGGAATCTTCAACAAGCCGCGCGCATTATCGCAAATTTTGCACAGGAACATCCTGAACTGTTTATTGGTATCAATCTTGATCCTGACGTTTATATCAATCCTTTCTTTGAAGGCAAAGCCTGGTTTGATTATAACCCTGATACATTAAGGCAGTTCAGACACTGGCTTGCTGGTACAGGTCCCTATAGTACAGGTGGTGTGCTGGAAGGGGAGCACTTAAGTCCAGTTTTGACGTTGGCAGACGTATCAGATATTGCACAACAGCACTTTCTGTCTTGGGAAGAAGTTACCCCCCCCAAGCTTAAGAAGGGTGTTCATGAAACCTCTTGGCAAGAGTTATGGGGGCAGTTCCGTCGTCACTTGGTATATCAACACTACAATGACATGGCAAACTGGGTCGAAGAGGCGGGAGTTGACCCTTACAAAATCTTTACGGCACAAGGCTTTGCAGCAACATCAGAAAAAACAATGCCTATGCCAGTTCACATTATGAGCCCCGGAAAAAACTACGATACAGCCGGTATGAGTATCGAGGGCAGCAAGCCTGAGAATGGTCATCTTGGCGCCATTCTGTACGGCGACAGTGCTATTAATACGGCCAGAATGGAAAATGATCTCAGTTTGTTTGCGAATATACAAAGCTTCGATCTGGATTGGGGTGTCCCGGAATTTAACTTGGCAAAAATTGATAAGCCAGCCGATCTTCCTGGGTATGATCTTGCTTATCAAGCAGTGCTGGAATTGCTGAACAGTAATGTGCGTTATGTTTCGCCCATGGCGTGGAATGGCTCTAATGGAATCTTTGCAGGCAGTGAAGGGTTCGTCTCATATACCTCATGGAGAAATACACCAGCAGAGCAAGCATTCATGGATTTCTCATCGGCGCGTAAAGGTCTCAGCCGTACAGCCAAGTTGTGGCCTTTTGGTTTTAGAGGTATCTCAACAGTTGATGGCTGGACAGGAAGTAAGCCTGGCTCCCTGCATGGAGAAAATGGAAAACTTATCATTAATCCCGAGAGCGGAAATATACGTGTAACATCGCCGGATTTTCAATTGCGTTACTCCGGTAAATACATCATTGCAATTAAATTCAACCATATAAATGAAGCTGCCGAGTTGAAGATTGTGTTAAGAGATAAAGAAACAGGAAATGTGCTTTATGATTCATCTTTAACAAAAGGTGCAGAACTGATTTCAAATACTACAAGTATTGGTTATGAGTGGATGATAGAGTTAGAGGACACAGATCGAACTCAGCTTGAAATTGAAATAAGATCAAATGAGAAAACAGTAGTTGATCATGTGGCGATTGTACCTATTGTAAAAAATAAAAAATGAGTTGAGGGCTATACTGTGTCATATAAGCTTGTTCTGCTTACTTTATTATGTGTTTTTGGTATAGCCATAGGACAGGTTCTGTTTAAAAAAGCGGCTATCCAGCTGCCAGATGATGCTCATTTTTTTGACTGGGTAAATAATATTTGGCTGATATCTGCATTCGTTTTATACGGCCTTACGACTCTGCTCTGGGTGTGGATACTCAGGCATGCACCACTTAGCTTGGCGTATCCTTTTATGGCTTTTGCTTTTATTCTCGTACCGGTTATGAGTTTTTTAATACTTAAAGAGTCTGTGGAGTTAAGAACATTCATTGGCAGTGTACTTATCATCATCGGTGTGACCCTTACGAGCACCACATAACCGGGGAAGTAGAATGAAAATAGCGGTTGCAATTCCCTGCTATAAGGTAAAAAAGCACGTATTGAACGTCATTTCCAGAATACCTGCAATTGTTGATAGGATTTATGCAGTTGATGACGCATGCCCAGAGTCGAGTGGTAAATGGATTGAAGAGCATGGGAATGATCCCAGGTTAGTGGTGCTCTACAATGATGAGAATCAAGGGGTAGGAGGCGCTGTTTTAAAAGCGTATAAAGAGGCCTTGGCAGATGGAATGGATATCATTGTAAAAGTTGATGGTGATGGCCAAATGGCGCCAGAGCTAATCCCTCTCTTTATCAAACCCATCATGAATAGTCAGTGCGACTATACTAAAGGTAATAGGTTCTTCAGATTAGAGTCCTTGGAGAGTATGCCGCGTGTACGACTATTAGGTAATGCGGCGCTTTCATTTATAACCAAAGCAAGTTGCGGCTATTGGAATATAATGGACCCGACCAATGGATATACAGCAATCCATAGCGCAATACTTAGAGAGCTGCCTTTAGAAAAAATATCAAAACGCTATTTTTTTGAAACAGACATGCTGTTCAGATTGAATACAGTGCGTGCTGTTGTACGTGATGTTCCAATGGATTCTTTATATGAAGACGAGAAGTCAAATCTGCATATAAAGACAGTTCTACCCGAATTCATAAAGAATAATATGAAACGTCTTGTTAAACGTTACGGGTATAGCTATTGGCTTCGGGATTTTAATATTGCATCAATATACAGTGTTCTGGGTGCCTTACTGCTTTGCATTAGTGCAATATTTGGTGGATATCATTGGTTAATTGGTAATCTGAATAATGAGCTAAACTCCAGTGGCACAGTAATGCTCGCTGCTTTACCTGTTATCATAGGATTCCAGTTTTTAATTGCTTTCCTTCAATTTGACATGGCTAATGTTCCATCAGAGCCACTGGCGCCTCAACTAGATTCTGAAATCGCAGAAAAGAATTAATCTGATGGCTGATTTTATCCGGACTAAAAATAATATATATTGGATTAGTGCATTAGTTCTATGCTGCATATATCTGATGTTTAAGATTTTAAATTCCGCCGATTATACGATTGATTATCCTGATACATCAACAACGTATTTACCTCTTGCTGATTTTTTTCTTCAAGATCCTTTAGCGGCTCTACGATCTGAGAAAGCAATTACGGTCGCACCGGGAAGTTATATATATATGGCTCTTCTTGGTGCAGAAAAGGAAAATATATTAATCGCCAATATGATACTGGCAATAATTTCCGTTTTTATAATATTCGACACGGTTCGTAGGCTATTCAACAAGAAAAGCGCGTTGTTGGCTGCTCTTTTTTATGCTGTATCACCAACTCTTACAGAGGTAGTTGTCCCTGTATTGAGCGAGCCGCCGTATGTTTTCTTTACCTTAGTGTGGATCTGGTCTCTTTCATTAATATATACATATCCTGATAAAAGATGGCCTGTGGTCCTGTCGGGTGTATCATTGTTTCTCTCTATTATTACGAGAGGTATATTCTTTTATTGGACTATTGCAGCATTATGCATATGTGCAGCGATGTATTTTTTAGCAAAGAGGGCTGATGTAAAAAAATTCGCTGTGCGTGTTGCTTTTTCACATGTTATTACTGCTGTGGGTCTGTCTGCAGTCGTTGTACATAATGACTATTTCTTTAATACACCAATGATAGCAACAGGCAGTGGTGCAGCTCTGTATTTTGGGAATGATGTTGTAACTCACGGTTATGAGCCTCAGTATGTTGGCTTGTTACATCAAGAGTGGATGATAATAGATGGGAAAAAATCACATTTGGCACCCGAAAATGATGCTCGTTTGAAATATGCTGCTTTAGAAAGAGTAAAAGATACACCTCTAAAAGAATTAGCCATTTTTTATATTAATAAGTTAGGCGTTAATTTGTTTTTCAGTAAAGAGCATCTTAATGATTATATACTTAACAAGCGAACATTACGCATCTCGTTGATCATTCTGGCATTATATGGATGTTTTATTCTTTTCCATAATCCTGTTGTTGTTATGTATTTTTTTATAACAGCATACGCCGTGGCAGTCTTGATACCTGTCATGTATAACCAGCGTTACAGTATTGGTAACATAGATTTACTATTGGTGATAATGGCCGGAATGGGTACCGCTGTATTATTTTCAAAATCATTCAAAACTATAGTTTTCGTTTTTACCCTCATATTCTTATTATCTGCAATTGGGGGGCTTCATATGGCCTACAGCCATCCTCTTGTGCCTAATACAAGCAACCGCCATGTCAAAATGGCTTTGTTGGCAGATGAAAATAGTATTGGTTTCAATGGATTGGAGGGGAATCCATTTATAGATACGGTGCATACTATCGATAATGAGGCGTCAATCACATGGAGTAGCTTTGATGACAGAAAAAAAGGGGGAGTCCCCATTCTCCAAATTGACATTGAGACACTCGATAGTCGCTGTAGGAAGGTTTATTTTAAATATACAGCGGATGGTATTGCCCCGAGAGTCGAAAGTCTGCGTTTGGATGGCTTTAATAGTCCGGGTTTGCTGAATTTTGGGACGCAGCCATTTGATAGATTAGGTCACAAGAATGGTTCTATTACAGTGACGTTCGAATGCCCAATAGCTACAGAAATGAAGTTTAATAGTATGGCCCTGTACTTGTCACAGGCGGGAAGATACTATCGTGAAAGGCTCCCTGAAGAGCTTAAAGTAATTAGATGACTACGTGTGCAATGGATTCTTCATGGCTTGATCAAACCTTCCAGTCTTTAGGCTACACATAATTCTCAAAAGAGGCTTTCAGTGGTGCAAGAGAGAGTTTTTTGGCCCGACCTTGTTCGGTGTTTCGCTATTTTTCTTGTCGTGGTTGTACATACAAGCTCTCCTGTTGTACTCAGCTTTTCTGAGGTCGAGCCTAGAGACTGGCTGCTGGCCAATGCATTCGACTCATTTGCCAGGGTTTCTGTTCCACTTTTTTTCATGATCTCAGGGTATCTGGTTTTAAATAAAGACTATAATTTCATTTCGAATATATTTCGTGTCACCAAAAGAGTTTTGATTCCGCTTATCTTTTGGTCGTTTTTCTATATCTCATATGCGGCTACCGAATATGGATTAAGTTATTTTATAGAATATGATTATATGAGCTTACTTAAGTCCCCAGCTCAATATCATCTCTGGTTTCTGTATGATATTTTCTTTCTATATTTGCTGATTCCTTTCATGAAGGCATTTATTGAAAAAAAATTAGTGATATATTTTATGGTGTTTTGGTTTTCTAAAGAATTTTTAGGTTTCATGTCTGTAGATGTATACTGGCGATTTGATCCTATATCAAAATTTGCTGGTTATATGCTTATTGGATATTATATTGGTAATATAAAAGAAATTTCATTTAGAATTAAGGCTTCTTGTTTTATATTTTTCTTTGTATGTTTTTTGATAACATTTATTAAAACATACCAGCTTTCGTTTGAAGCAGGTGAGTTTGTTAAAAAATATTACTCCTATCGATCACCCAATGTTATGATTATGTCGATTTGTTTATTTATCTTATTCAAAGATGCTGACATGCGTTCGTGTGTCATGAAGACTTTTATCACGAAGATAAGTAAGTATGCCCTCGGGATATATGGGATACACGTGCTTGTGATTCACTTGCTTTCGATAGGGAGCTTTGGCTTCAGTATTTCTGCCATGGGATATGGTGGTAGTGGATTGGCATTAATTGTATCTATTCTGTCTGTTTTTATTGTGTCTTTCTTGGTTGTTATGCTTTTGGGAAGAATTAAAATTGTAAAGAATATACTTGGATGATTATTTAGTTAAAGTTGCATCAATACAATGTACAGATCTGTTATGGCTCATGTTTATTAGTGAGCATTTTGATCAACTCGCTACGCCAGTGCGGGATTTCAATCGCCAGTTGTTCACTGATTTTACGCTTGTCTAAAACACTGAAGGCAGGGCGCTTGGCAGGAGTCGGGTACTCCTTTGAAGGGATTGGGTATATACGACAATCAAGGTTTGCCAACTCCATAATGCTACAGGCAAAGTCGTACCAACTGGCTACACCCTCTTGGCTATAGTGGAATATTTCACCTGAATACCTTCCAGCTTCTTTTGAAAGTGCCAACTGAATGACCGCTTCTGCCAGTGCAGCCGCATGGGTTGGTGTCCCGATCTGATCGTTGACGACATTTAAAGACGGTCTGCTGGCACCAAGCTTAAGCATGGTTTTTACAAAGTTATTTCCGTAACGGGAATAAACCCATCCAGTGCGTACAATTGCGCTGTTGCCATGTGCGGCGACGACTGCTTCTTCGCCACGGCATTTGGTGGTCCCGTACACCCCCAGAGGGCGTGTATTGTCGGTTTCAGTCCAGGGGCGGCAGTGGTCGCCATCGAACACATAATCAGTTGAAACATGTAGCAGGCGTGTACCGCTGCTGGCAGCAATATCGGCCAGTTGTTTTACGGCTTTGTGATTGATCTGGTCAGCCAACTCCGGCTCGTCTTCTGCTTTGTCTACTGCTGTATAGGCCGCAGCGTTGATGATGATGTCGTAGTGGTGCTGACGAAACCACGCGTCAATGCTGGCCGGGTTGGAAAGGTCGAGCTGGTGTCTCCCGGTGAAAGTGAACTGATGATCCGGGTAGTATTCATGCAACGCATGGAGTTCCTGGCCCAGTTGTCCAGATTGTCCGGTAATCAGTATTTTCATCGGGGACTGGCTCCGTGAGTGACTCAATAAAATGAAGTGTTGATGTCAAACAGATTGTCAGCCTGGCTGAGTGTGGGCTGCTTACGATCCTTATTTGACAATATCAGGCTGTCTGCGGGCAATTGCCAGTCGATGCCAAGGGCGGGGTCGTCAAATGCAACGCCACGATCGTGATCGGGCGAGTAATAGTTATCCACCTTGTAGCTGAATATTGCACTCTCGCTGAGCACGACAAAGCCATGGCCAAAGCCACGCGGAATAAACAGTTGATGTTTGTTGTCGCCGCTGAGCTGAACGGCCAGGTGATGGCCGAAGGTGGGGCTGCCACGTCGCAGGTCAACGGCGACATCCAGCACTTCACCCTCGATCACGCGCACCAGCTTGCTCTGGGCAAAAGGCGGCAGTTGGAAATGCAGGCCACGCAGTACACCGCGTGACGAACGTGACTCGTTATCCTGGATGAATGCAACCGGGTGGCCCAATGCGGCTTCCAGCTGGTCCTGGCGAAAGGTTTCAACGAAGTAGCCACGGGCATCGCCATGTACCTTGGGTTTGATCAGAAACAGGCCCTCTATCTCTTGCGGCTCAATGATCATACCTTGGCAACTCCCGCACGCTGAAGCAGATATTGGCCATACTGATTCTTGAGAAGTGGCTTTGCCAGGTCAAGCAGCTGCTCACGGCTGATGTAACCCATCTCGTATGCGATTTCTTCAAGACAGGCAATTTTCAGACCCTGGCGTTTTTCAATCGTTTCGATGAATGAAGATGCTTCCAGCAGACTTTCATGGGTGCCGGTATCGAGCCAGGCGAAACCTCGGCCCATCAGCTCGACCTTCAGGCGCTGCTCTGCCAGGTACATCTGATTTACGCTGGTGATTTCCAGCTCACCGCGATTGGAGGGTTTGACATCGATCGCCTTTTGCACCACGTCATTCGGGTAAAAATAGAGCCCTGTAACAGCATAATTGGACTTGGGCTGTGTTGGTTTCTCTTCAAGGCTGATCACATTGCCCGCTGCGTCGAATTCGGCTACACCGTAGCGTTCCGGGTCAGTGACATGGTAGCCGAAAACGGTTGCCTTGCTTTCGTCACGTGCACTGTTTACAGCACGTTGCAGCATTTCAGTCAGTGAGTGTCCGTAGTAAATGTTATCACCCAGTACAAGGCAGACGTCATCGCTGCCAATGAAATCCTTACCCAGGATAAAGGCTTGTGCGAGGCCATCCGGTGACGGCTGTACAACATATTCAAAACGTATCCCCAGTTCGTTGCCGTCGCCTAGCAGGCGTTGAAAGCTGGCCTGGTCCTCTGGGGTTGTAATGATCAGGATTTCGGTGATGCCCGCCATCATCAAGACCGAAATGGGGTAGTAGACCATGGGTTTGTCGTACAGGGGGACCAGTTGTTTTGAGACCCCTTTGGTAATCGGGTAGAGGCGGGTGCCGCTGCCGCCGGCCAGTACTATGCCTTTCATACTGTTTCTCCAATCCGTTCCAGTTGGTAACGCCCGTCCAGGACTCTTTGCCACCAGTTGCGGTTGTTCAGATACCAGATAACGGTCTCGCGAAGACCTTGTTCGAAGGTGTGCGCGGGTACCCAGCCAAGTTCGCGCTCAATTTTGCTGGCATCAATGGCATAGCGTACGTCATGGCCGGGGCGATCGGTTACGAAGGTAATCAGGTCGTGGTAACCCTGTTCGGACTGGGGCCTGGTCTCGGGTGCAAGTTCTTCCAGAAGTGTGCATATGGCACGTACCACTTCAATATTGGCCACTTCATTGTGGCCACCTATGTTGTAGGTCGATCCGGGCTTGCCCTGCTCAAGGACCTGGCACAGGCCGCGAGCATGATCTTCTACGTGTAACCAGTCTCTGATCTGCTTGCCGTCACCGTATACCGGAAGAGGCTTACCACTGATGGCGTTGAGGATCATGTGCGGAATAAGTTTTTCCGGAAACTGGCAAGGACCATAATTGTTGGAGCAGTTCGTGATCAGAATGGGCAAGCCATATGTACGCTGCCACGCCCGGACCAAGTGGTCGGAGCTTGCCTTGCTGGCCGAGTAGGGCGAGCTGGGATTGTATGGTGTTGTTTCTGTGAACAGGTCATCGGTTCCGTGCAGGTCACCGTATACTTCATCCGTGGATATATGGTGAAAGCGGAAAGCGTTTTTTCGGTTATCTTCAAGGCTCTGCCAATACTCACGGCAGACCTCCAATAGGGTGTAAGTCCCTACAATATTGGTTTCAATGAAAGCTGAGGGGCCTGAAATGGAGCGGTCCACGTGACTTTCCGCTGCAAGGTGCATGATACAATCGGGCTGATGCTTCGCGAAGATTGCGTGCATGGCACCATGGTCGCATATATCCGCTTGCACGAATTCATATCGATCAGAACCGGATGCTTCGAGGAGAGACTCCAGATTTCCGGCATACGTCAGCTTGTCAACATTGATGACAGAGTGCTCGGTATTTGAAATCATGTGACGTATAACCGCCGAGCCGATAAAGCCGGCTCCACCAGTAATCAGAATTTTCATCTGCTCTCTCAGATATTGGCCTGAAGGGGTCGTGCTCTTTGTGTCATTCGAGCTGGATCAAAGGCCTCAATTCTACACTTGCCGGGACCTTGGGACCAGCAGGCTGAAATCGGGAGCAAGTGTTGACTATTGAGACGGGGTTGATAACCATCGTCGTTTTTTGAGGCAGAGGTTGGAAATGTTGCAAAAGGCAGTCAGGGTGCTCGCCATTTTGATGGTAGCGGTAATGTGGCACGTAGGTGCTCAGGCTGCTGGGTCATACAACACCGTTAGAGTGGGGGCGCTCGAAGCCCGGGGCGATTTCGAGATTCGACGGGAGGCAGCTCTAGCTGAGTACACACGCAGCGGACGGCACAAAACGATTACACTTGACAAATTAGAGCGGTCTGGTGAGCTGAGGCAGCAGGCCTTGTCACGGCATGGGGCCATTTCGGGCGTACCATTGTCAGCCGGCATTGGCAGGACTGTTAATGCCACACGTAACCAGAAACTGTTCGGTCAACTCCTGGACTGGGAAACGATGCACGATGGCTCGTCACTGGCTGCCATCTCATTTGTGAGTCCTGGGGCTGTTGGAAACAGATTGATTTTACGCGTTTTAAGCATTGACCCTAAAGCCGTTTTTGTTTTCAGAGATGGACATGAGCAGATTATTCATCAGGTAACCGGTCTTGAAGTTCTGGATGCGGTGACGGCTGGAGGTAAACAGGACAGGCTTTTTGCAGGTCCATATATTGATGGTGAAACGTCTATCCTGGAAGTTCTGCTTCCCGCCGGAGTCAGCCCTGATACTGTCAGGTTGGCAGTTCCTGCACTGTCACATATCTTTATTTCACCCCATGACGAAGAGTTCAATTCAAAGGTTGGTGAAAGTTCCAGTTGTCAGATTGACGTTGCCTGTAAGCCTGAATGGAATGATGTTAGCCGTGGTATCGCCAAAATGCTGTACTCGGATACTCGTGATGGATATTCCTATATCTGTACGGGCAATTTGATGAACGATACGCTTAATTCGGCTACTCCTTACTTTTTAACAGCAAATCACTGCATATCAACCCAAGACGATGCATCAACACTGCAAACCTTTTGGTTTTATAAAAGCACCAGTTGTAACTCGCAGGATGCTTCCTCTTCGCTAAAAGTTCTCTATGGTGGCGCTACGCTGCTTGATACTTCCATAGATACAGATAGCACTCTTCTGAAGCTGAATGATGCCCCACCAGCAGGGGTTCAATACTTGGGGTGGTCGACTTCGCTGCCGGCGTATGGAACATCGGTTGGAAGCGTTCATCATCCTTCCGGCGACGTGCAAAAAATTTCCACCGGGGGTATTTATGGGTTTAGTGACTGCCAAATAATCTCTGACGAGGGCGACTTTTCTTGTTTTGATTCAAGCGCGATTTCATCAAATCATATGCAGGTTAAATGGAGTAGTGGAGTAACTGAAGCAGGCAGTAGTGGAGCGGGCTTGTTTCAATCCATTAACGGTAGCCAGTATTTGGTTGGACAGTTGCATGGTGGGTTGTCATCCTGTGCAGCTCCCAGCCGAACTGATTACTACGGCAGTTTTGGGGTTGCTTTCGAAAATGGCCTTTCCACTTGGCTTGATCCTGAGCCTGTGGATGCTTCACGCAGTCCTGTATATCGTTTTTATAATCTGAATTCAGGTTCTCATTTCTTTACCTCTGATGCCGGTGAGAGAAGCTTCGTTATTGCTAATTACCCTTCCTATGTGTATGAAGGTATTGCATTTTATGCGTACAAAAAATCGTTGCCTGATCTTGATTCTGTATACAGATTTTATAATTTTAATACAGGTGCCCATTTTTATACGATCAACCAAGCTGAGCGTGACTATGTGATTGCAAGCTTTGACAGTTATGCTTATGAAGGTGATGCTTGGTATGCATCCAGTGGTGATACGGAGAACGCTACGCCTCTATACCGTTTTTACAATACCAGAACGGCTACTCATTTCTATACGGCTGATCCACGGGAGCGGGACTACGTAATTGCGACCTTCCCTTCATATGTGTATGAAGGTATAGGGTACTATGCGTGGTTGACGGAATAAAACAAAAAGCCCCTGCCAATTGACAGGGGCTTTTCAGAAAATGGTGGGCCTTCCGGGACTTGAACCCAGGACCTGCCGATTATGAGTCGGATGCTCTAACCAACTGAGCTAAAGGCCCCAAAAAGAGCGCCAATGATACCACTTCCGGTCATTGGCGCAATACTATTGAAATGAAGTACTTAGCCTTCGTCGATGAAGGTGCGCAGGTGATCGGAGCGGCTTGGGTGACGCAGCTTGCGCAGGGCCTTGGCTTCGATCTGACGAATACGCTCACGGGTCACGTCGAACTGTTTGCCCACTTCCTCGAGGGTGTGGTCAGTGTTCATGTCGATACCGAAACGCATGCGCAGGACTTTGGCTTCACGCGCGGTCAGACCGGAGAGGATCTCCTTGGTCGCTTCGCGCAGACCTTCGCCAGTCGCGGTGTCGACCGGGGAGGACAGGGTGGTGTCCTCGATGAAGTCGCCCAGGCTGGAGTCTTCGTCGTCGCCGATCGGGGTTTCCATGGAGATCGGCTCTTTGGCGATCTTCAGCACCTTGCGGATCTTGTCTTCCGGCATTTCCATGCGTTCGGCCAGCTCTTCCGGGGTCGCTTCGCGGCCCATCTCCTGTAGCATCTGGCGGGAGATGCGGTTGAGCTTGTTGATCGTTTCGATCATATGCACCGGAATACGGATGGTGCGTGCCTGGTCGGCGATGGAGCGAGTGATCGCCTGACGAATCCACCAGGTTGCATAGGTGGAGAACTTGTAGCCGCGACGGTATTCGAACTTGTCCACCGCCTTCATCAGGCCGATGTTGCCTTCCTGGATCAGGTCGAGGAATTGCAGACCGCGGTTGGTGTACTTCTTGGCAATGGAAATAACCAGACGCAGGTTGGCTTCAACCATCTCTTTCTTGGCGCGGCGGGCATGTGCTTCGCCAATGGACATGGCGCGGTTGACTTCCTTGATGTCAGCCAGGCTCAGGCCTATGGTCTCTTCAATCTGAACCAGTTTGCGCTGCGCGCGCTGCAGATCATACAGGTTACGGCTGATGGCAGCAGCATAGGGCTTGTTGCCGTTGGCTAGTGATTCGAGCCACTCGCTGCTGGTTTCATTGCCCGGGAAGCTTTTGATGAACGCAGGGCGTGGCATTTTGGCTTTCTGGGTGCAGATGCGCATGATGCTGCGCTCCTGCTTGCGGATGCTTTCGATGCAGTTGCGCACACGCTCGACCAGTAACTCATAGTAACGCGGCGACAGCTTGATCGGTGCGAAGGCGTTGCACAGAGCCATTACCGCTTCGGAGATTTCATCCTGGCTGGCATCGCGCTCACGTGCGGCATTCAGGTTGTCCAGGCATTCCTGAATCAGGCCAAAACGCTGACGGGCTTCTTCGGGGTCTGGGCCGCGTTCTTTTTCGTCAGTGCTGGAGTCGCTGTTGTCGCTGTCATCGTCGTCGTCATCATCGTCGTCGCTGCGATCATCATCGTCGTCATCGATATCGACCGGCGCATCGGTTTCATCTTCGGGCACTTCGGCATCGGGGTCGATATAGCCACTGAAGATGTCACTCAGGCGACCCTCTTCCTGCAATACCTGGTTATAGGCATCCAGAATGATGTCAACGCTGCCCGGGAAGCGGGACAGGGCCATCATGACCTCACGGATCCCTTCTTCGATCCGCTTGGCAATGTCGATTTCGCCTTCACGCGTCAGCAGCTCGACCGTACCCATCTCGCGCATGTACATACGCACGGGGTCCGTGGTGCGTCCGGCGTCCGATTCTACGGCGGCCAGTGCGGCAACGGCCTCTTCATCGGCTTCATCGGCCGAGTCACCGCCTGTCAGCAGAAGATCTTCGGCATCCGGTGCTTCTTCAGCAACGCGGATACCCATGTCGTTGATCATGCGAATGATGTCTTCGACCTGATCCGGGTCGGCGATATCTTCCGGCAGGTGATCGTTAACCTCGGCATAGGTGAGATAGCCCTGCTCTTTACCCCGGGCGATCAGTTCCTTTAGACGAGACTGCTGTTGGGATTTGTCTGACATAGAGCCCCTGCGACGAATGAATGCTGGTGTGACGGATGGCGTAAAAATAAGCGCAGTATTATACCTGTTTGCCGACGTTGCGGCTACAGCTGGTCTTTACTGCACTGCAGGCATATACCTGAGTTGGTATGAGAATAGACCAGAAATCAGATGCTTGCAGAAAAAAGCAAAAAACCTTCATGGTTGGCGGCTTTGCAGTAGCTGCTGCAGTTCACGTTTCTCATCATCGGTTAATGGGGCCTGACGCGATTTTTTCAAGAGCTGGTCAAGCAAAGTCTCATGGCGACGGCCCAACAGGCGGTTGAGAGTGTCCTCCAGCAGGCGTGCAGCGTCCACATCACCCATCACCGGGTCCAGGTGTGAGATCTCATTCAGCAACATCAGATCGGCGCGATGGTCGGGGTCGTCCTGCCAGTCTACCAGCAGTGTGCCGAGAGAGCCTTCAGGTTCCTGCTGTAAATAATGCAGCAGTCGGATCAGTACGCCGATGTTGGTTTCACTAATGCTGACAAAGTCGGCCGCTGGTGCTGTAGAGCGAGCCAGATCCGGTCGGTGCAGCAGGATGGAGATGGCCTGATTGACCAGATTGCGATGCTCGCTTTGGGTTGGTTTGTTGCGTACAGGTGCTGGTCGTATTTGCTGGTAAGGGTTGGGCGTGGAAGCCGGCTGCGAGGCTTTCTCTGCACTGATTGGTGCTGGCGTGCTGGTTGCCTGGTGCAGGTCGATAACGCTGCTGATCTGTTCCAGTGACAGCCCGGTGATTTCACAGATGCGATCCAGCATCATTTGCTTCAACAGGCTGGGCTGCATCGACTGGATGAGCGGCAGAGCCTGGTTGCTGAAACGGGCGCGGCCATCCATGCTGCTCAAATCGGCTTCATCTGACAGTTGGCGGAAGAAGAACTCACTCAGCGGCAGGGCTTGACTTACTCGCTGGGAAAAAGCCGTTTCGCCTTCGCGGCGAACCAGGGTGTCGGGATCTTCGCCATCGGGCAGAAACAGGAAGCGAGCTTCCTGGCCATCACGAATCACTGGCAGTGTAACGCCCAATGCGCGTTGGGCTGCCTGGCGCCCGGCTGCATCGCCGTCGAAGCAGAAGATCACCTCGGGTACGAGCTTGAACAGGCGCTCAAGGTGTTGTGCAGTGGTTGCGGTTCCCAGTGTGGCGACGGACCAGTGGATGCCGTGCTGAGCCAGGCTGACCACGTCCATGTAGCCCTCGACAATCAGCAGTCGTTCCAGCTGATTGCTGTGCTTGCGCGCTTCATACAGGCCGTAGAGTTCACGCCCCTTGTGGAAGGTCGGTGTTTCCGGCGAGTTCAGGTATTTTGGCTTGTCGTCGCCCAGAACGCGTCCGCCGAAGCCGAGTACACGCCCGCGCACATCCCGGATTGGAAACATGATGCGGTCACGAAAACGATCGTAATAGCGTTGCTTGTCTTCGTTGTGGATGACCATGCCGGACTGCTCCAGCAGGGGGGCGGCATTCTCCAGGTGAGCAAAGTGTTGCAACAGATTGTCCCAGCCCGGAGGAGCGTAGCCGATGCCGAAAGCCGCGGCGATCTGGCCGCTGAGGCCTCGCTGCTTCAGGTAGCCGATGGCGCGCTCGCGCTCGGAGGAGCTGCGCAGCATGTCCTGAAAGTAACGGTTGGAGTGCTCCAGCGCTTCAAACTGGCGCTTGATCTCCTGCTCGCGCTGATGGTCGGCAGGTCGACCTTCATCTCGGGGAACGTCGACACCGGCGAGTTTGGCCAGTTCTTCTACAGCTTCGGGGAAGTTGAGACGATCATATTCCATCAGGAAGCCGAGCGCGTTGCCGCCGGCGCCGCAGCCGAAACAATAATAGAACTGCTTGTCGGGGCTTACCGAAAAGGAGGGGCTCTTTTCCTTGTGGAAAGGACAGAGGCCGGAGTAATTCTTTCCGGCGCGCTTGAGTTTTACGCGGCCGTCTATCACGTCAACGATGTTGACGCGTGCAAGGAGGTCGTCGATGAAGTGTTGGGGTATTCGACCTGCCATGTTCGCTCCGCTGAGGACAGGTCAGCGTATGCGGACCTTAGAGTTTTTGCTTCACCAGGCCGGAGATGCTGCCCATGTCGGCGCGGCCTTGAACCTGGGGTTTGACGAGTGCCATCACTTTGCCCATATCCTGCATCGAGCTTGCGCCGGATGCGGCGATGGCGTCATCAATTATCTGAGCGATCTCAGTATCACTGAGTGGCTGCGGCAGGAAAGTTTTAATCACCTCCAGCTCCTGCTGCTCCTTTTCTGCCAGCTCCGGGCGCTCAGCCGCCAGGTACTGGGTAATGGAGTCTTTTCTCTGCTTCTGCATCTTGTCCATCACGGCCAGAATGCGTTCATCGTTGAGCTCAACACGCTCATCGACTTCGACACGCTGTATCTCGGCCTGAATCATGCGGATCGTACCAAGGCGAACCTTGTCCTTTGCGCGCATGGCATCTTTCATCTGTTCTGTCAGTGTACTTTTCAGATCAGACATTCAAGAGGCTCCGGTGGCAGTGAGTTCAGATGCTAAAACGTCAAATCAGTACAGACGTACGCGGCGTGAAGTTTCGCGCTGCAGCTTCTTGGCATGACGCTTAACGGCAGCAGCAGCCTTACGCTTGCGAACGGAAGTGGGCTTTTCATAGCATTCACGACGACGTACTTCAGCCAGGATGCCGGCTTTTTCGCAAGAACGCTTGAAACGACGCAGAGCAACGTCAAACGGCTCGTTGTCTTTTACTTTAACCTGAGGCATTCAGAGTCTCCTGAATCTGTAAGGAAATTGGATTTTCTCCCCGCTCGGATCAGGGATCCATGGCAAGAAGGCCGCATATTTTATTAAGCCCGGGCTGTGGTGTAAAGCAAAGACCCGTGAATTTTGCCTCTATCTGAAGGATAATGCCGTCCATATTGCAACTGCGTTGTCGAAGAGGCTGTTATGCGAGTGCTGGGAATTGAGACATCCTGTGATGAAACCGGTGTGGCGGTGTACGACAGCAAGCAGGGATTGCTGTCGGATGCGCTGTATAGCCAGGTCAAAATGCACGCCGAATATGGTGGCGTTGTGCCTGAACTGGCGTCTCGTGACCATGTGCGCAAACTGCTGCCGTTGATCCGCGAAGTGATGGCGAAGGCGGATTTGACGCTGGCCGACCTGGACGGCGTAGCCTACACCTCTGGTCCCGGGCTGATCGGTGCGCTGATGGTGGGCGCTTCAACCGGTCGTGCGCTGGCGCTTGGGCTGGGAGTACCTGCGATTGGGGTGCACCATATGGAAGGTCATCTGTTGGCGCCGATGCTGGAAGAACAGCCGCCGGCCTTCCCCTTTGTGGCACTGCTGGTGTCGGGTGGTCACACACAGCTGGTGCGTGTGGATGGTATCGGTCGTTACGAACTGCTGGGTGAGTCCTTGGATGACGCCGCCGGTGAAGCGTTCGACAAGGCAGCCAAAATGTTGGGGCTTGATTACCCGGGCGGCCCCTTGATCGCCAAACTTGCGCAGCAGGGTGATCGCAGTCGCTACCGTTTTCCACGGCCCATGACCGATCGCCCCGGGCTGGAGTTCAGTTTTTCGGGACTGAAGACCTTTACCCTGAATACGGCTAATGCCGCACGAGATGAGCTGGGCCGGATCGATCCGCAGACATTGGCGGATATCGCCTGTGCGTTTGAGGATGCGGTGGTGGATACGTTGGCGATCAAGTGCAAGCGTGCCCTGCAGCAAACGGGTTTGAAGCAGTTGGTTATTGCCGGTGGGGTCAGTGCCAACCGGAATCTGCGTGAAAAACTGGGTGCCATGGTGCAAAAGGAACGTGCAGAGCTGTTTTACGCTCGCCCCGAATTCTGTACCGATAATGGTGCGATGATTGCATATGCCGGTTGTCAGCGGCTGTTGGCAGGACAGCAGGCTGATCTGACCATCCAGTGCCGACCGCGTTGGCCACTGGATACGCTGGATGTGATTTAAAAGCGGTGTTCTCGACCGTTTATCAGCTTGCGGAGGTTGCTGCTGTGACGCAGCAGCAACAGCAGGCAGGTGATACTGATCGACCAGATCAGTTCGGGCAACAGCAACAGGCAGAGCAGGGGTGTCAGCAGAGCGGTGGCGATGGATGCCAGTGACGAAATGCGGCTCAGTCCAAAAAGGATCCCCCAGCACGCCAGCTGAATCAGTGCCAGAGGCCAGTGCAGTACCAGCATGGCGCCAAGCGTAGTGGCGACACCCTTGCCGCCGCGCAGGCTGCTGAAAAACGGAAACAGATGGCCGCAGACCGCAGCCAGCAAACACCAGCCCTGCAGCTGCAGTGAGGCACCGGACAGCAGAGCCAGCAGCACGGCCAGTGAGCCCTTGCCGAGATCGCCTGCCAGCGTCAGGATGGCGGCTTCTCGGCCACCTGTCCGAAGCACGTTGGTGGCGCCGGGGTTGCCGGAGCCACTCTGGCGAGGGTCTGGCAGCCCCATTGCACGACAGACCAGCACAGCACTTGAAAAAGAGCCGAGCAGGTAGGCGCACAACAGCAGCCAGAATTCAAACATGCAGGATTCCAGACGGGCCAGCATCGATCCTTCGCGGAGTGACTGCCAGCGTGGTAAATTAACAACTGCCTCAAATCAAGCATATACAAGGCGGGTGTCAGCTACAATGCAACTCTGACATGCGCCGTACCGACGGGAGTACAGATGGATATCGTCTACATTCGAGAACTGCAGGTTGAAACCGTTATCGGTATTTACGACTGGGAGCGTGAAGTGCGCCAGACCGTGAGTCTCGATCTGGAGATGGGGACGGATATTCGTGCAGCTGCCGCCACTGAAGATATCGACAGCACTCTCAACTACAAGACTGTAGCCAAGCGGCTGATTGCGTTTATTGGCCAGAGTGAATTCCTGCTGGTCGAGACCATGGCCGAAGAGATCGCTCAGATTGTGCAGGAAGAGTTTAACGTACCCTGGCTGCGGCTGCGCTTGAGCAAGCCTGGCGCCGTACGTGGTGCACGTGATGTGGGGGTGATCATCGAGCGAGGAGAGCGGGGCTGATGCACCGGGTTTACCTCAGTCTGGGCAGCAACATCGAGCGTGAGCACTATATTCGCGCTGCGCTTGATGCATTGAGCCGCCGGTTTGGGCATTTGCAGATTTCGTCGGTGTATGAAAGTGAAGCGGTAGGCTTCAAGGGCGATAACTTCTATAACCTGGTGGTCGGGATTGAAACCGATCTGGATGTGGCCGCGCTCTCGGCCAGCCTCAAACGGATTGAAGATGATAATGGCCGCGAGCGCAGTGGTCCCCGCTTCAGTGGCCGTACGCTCGATATTGATATCCTGACCTACGATGAGTTGACTGAGCCGGTGGCCGGGGTGCAGCTGCCGCGTGACGAAATTCTCAATAACGCCTTTGTGCTGCTGCCGTTGGCCGAAATTGCACCGGATGACCTGCACCCGGTGCTCCAGTGTCCCTATGCCGAGCTCTGGCAGACCTATGATCGGGCGCAGAAATTGTGGCCGATCAATTTCAGTTGGCATGGGCGAGTCATTTCGCGGACAGGTTCAGCTGTAGAGTGAGCGCCCACCGTCCACGGCCAATACCTGTCCGGTAACATAACCGGCCTGAGCGAGGTAAAGCACGGCCTGAGCGATGTCTTCGGGTGAACCGGTGCGGCGCAACAGTGTTTTGGCGAGTACCTGCTCCCGTGCCGCCTCACTCAATGCCGCTTCAGCTTCAGGCCACAGAATGGGCCCTGGAGCGATACCGTTGACTCGCACGTCAGGGGCCAGCTCCTTTGCCAGGGAATGAGTCATCATTTTCAGACCGGCCTTGGCGATGGAGTAGATTGGGTAACCATTCAAGCCGCGCTCGGCATGTATATCCACCAGATTAATGATACAGCCACTGTTGTGTTTCAGCTGCGGGGCCAGCGCAGTGCTCAGGAAGAAGGGAGCACGCAGGTTGCTGTTGATCAGCTGATCCCAGTCGTCCTGGGTCGCCTGATCCACCGGGGTGGGGTAAAAGCTGGAGGCATTGTTGACCAGCAGACCCAAGCGGGTCTCCGTGCCGAGTGTGTCGATCATTCCCTGCAGCTCATCGAGATTGGCCAGATCGCACTGCAATAGTCGACAGCTGTCGCCGCGGCGTTGATTGAGCTGTTCGGACAGTGCGGTAGCAGCTTCGGCCGAATGGCGGTAATGCAGTAACAGATCGTAGCCT
The DNA here is from genome assembly GCF_041155135.1 of Marinobacterium sp. BA1. NCBI lineage: Bacteria > Pseudomonadati > Pseudomonadota > Gammaproteobacteria > Oceanospirillales > Oceanospirillaceae > Marinobacterium > Marinobacterium sp. BA1. The sequence continues at coordinate 2,454,059 of NZ_BAAFHC010000001.1, read as the reverse complement.
GCATCATGCAGACGTTCACAGATGGTAGCGCCGATCCTGAGTGCGGCACCGGTGACCAGTGCCAGCGGACGTGTGCTCATGGCATTTTACTCCTTGTACCGGGCGCAGATTTCGGCCTGCTGTCGGGCCAGCTCCTCTCCCAGAGCCTTGCCGCTGAAGCCCTGCTCAATCAGCGTGCGGGTATCCACTTCAGACAACTGCATCAGCAGCCGCTGCAGAGCGGCTTCCCGCGTTACCGGTATGACGTGGACATGACGGACCAGCTGTAGAAGCGTAGGCATGAGAGCCGGGCGCCTGATCAGGTCCAGTTGTTTCAGCAGCTGTAGCCGTGCGTTGCCGTCCAGCCGGTCAAACTGATACAGACCGTTTACACCCTGGCGCAGTTTCAATGCCAGGTCGCGCATCCGATTGGGTACGCGGTGCTGGCTGCAAAAATTGCCGATAATGTCGCAGGCCTGTTCTGGCAGTATCGACTCGGTGGCCTGATACAGCAGCAGAGCCAGCGCCATGGCTGGTCGTGCGTCGGTATCGGCAATTCCAGACAGACACTGAGCCAATCGATTTGTGTCCAGCCCTTCCAGTTGGGGGAAGAGGCTGCCCAGCGCCCCCGTTTTTTGCAGCAGGGCGAAGTAATGCGCTGGACTGGGAGTGGCCAGCGCGCGCTCTGTCTCTTGCCAGACACGCTCTGGCGTCAGGTGGGCAAGTTCATCCCCGGCGCTGAGTTCGCGCATCAGTGCCAGCGTTTCGTCAGCAACCTGAAAGCCAAGATCGGCGAAGCGGGCATAGAAGCGCGCCACTCGCAGTACTCGCAGCGGGTCTTCACTGAAGGCCGGTGAAACGTGGCGCAGCATCCGCGTCTTGATGTCATCCTGACCGTGCCAGGGGTCGTGCAGCGTGCCGTCTTCCGCTTCCGCGATGGCGTTGACGGTCAGGTCGCGGCGGCGCAGGTCTTCTTCGAGTGTAACATCCGGGCTGGTATGGAACTGGAAGCCGGTATACCCCTTGCCGCTTTTGCGTTCGGTACGGGCCAGAGCGTATTCCTCACCGGTATCCGGATGCAAAAACACAGGAAAATCACGTCCGACCGGTTTAAAACCCCGACCCAGCATCTCGTCAGGGGTGGCACCGACCACCACCCAGTCTCTGTCCTTGACCTCAAGCCCCAACAGTCGATCCCTGACTGCGCCGCCGACCAGATAGATCTGCATCAGCGGCTGCAACGGTCCGGGCACTGTGCGCGCCAGGCTTCAAAACCACCGTCCAGGCTACAGACCTGTTCAAACCCTTGATGTGCCAGATAGGCGGCTGCCGACTGACTGCTGATGCCGTGGTAGCAGCAGACAATCAAGGGCTGGTCAAAGTCTGCCTGTGCAAGGTACTCCGGCAGGTTGTGGTTGCTGAGGTTGGTTGCATCGCGGATGTGAAGCTCGTTGAAGCTGGTTTCATCGCGGATATCGACTACCTGTGCACCCTGGTCGATCAGGTCACAGGCTTCGGTGATGTTGATACAGCGGTACTCACTCACGTGTCAGTCTCCGGGTGTTGGGTGGTCAGTGCAGGGTTGGCTGAACAGCTGGCCATCATCCAGGCGCAGTGCGCTTAGGGCGTTACCCCATACGCAGCCGGTATCGAGCGAGATGCTGCGCTCATTGCGATGATGCCCCAGTGTAGCCCAGTGGCCGTGCAGTTGTATGCGTTTGAGTGGTTTGGCCGGCGGCAGTTCAAACCAGGGGCGAAAACCGTTGGGCGCCTCTTCAGGGCGGCCGCTGGCACTGAATTCCAGCCGCCCTTCGGTCGTGATGAAGCGCATTCGGGTCAAATAATTGGTGATACAGCGCAAACGCGCGGGTCCCTTGAGGTCGTCCTGCCAAAGATCAGGCTGGTTGCCGTACATATTGGCAAAAAAACGTTCGGCTCTGTCGCTTTGGAGCACAGCTTCAAGCTCGGCAGCCAGATTGCGGGCAGTTTTCAGACTCCAGATATGAGGAATGCCGGCGTGGGTCATGACGTAGCCCAGCGACTTGTCATCATGCAGCAGGGGGCGATGCTGCAGCCAGTGCATCAGCTCATCCCGGTCGGGTGCGGCCAGAATCGGTTCCAGTGTGGAGTTTGCTTTCTTTCCGTTGCCATTGTGCAGGGCCAGCAGGTGCAGGTCGTGGTTGCCCAGTACACAGACAGCGCGATCCCCCAAACTTTTGACAAAGCGCAGGCATTGCAGTGAACCGGGACCACGGTTGACCAGATCGCCTGCAAACCAGAGTTGATCCTGGTCGTTGAAGTTGATCTGCTCTAGAAGCTGCATTAATTCGTTATAACAGCCCTGCAGATCACCAATTGCGTAGGTCGCCATTGAGGCTCCAAAACAGTGATACAGGTGGGCATGATAACGGAAGCGGGTACTGATCTGAAACCCGACGGCAGTTGAAAAAAAGAGGCCCCGCAGGGCCCCAAGACAACCTTAGTATGTTCAGTAACGCAGAGGAGATGTCTGATCAGAGATCGAAGGTCTTGCTGATGGTGAAGACAAATTCGGAGTCTTTCTCGCCATCGCCGTCGAGTTCAGTGTCCAACTGTTTGATGAATGCCAGGCTCATGTCCAGGCCCTGAATAGTTGTACCGTAACCGGCTTCAACGTAGTCACCGTCATAGTCTTCACCGAATACACCATAGGTCAGGTAGGCGCCTTCGTATTCACCTGTCAGGCTGAAGAAGGTGTAGTCGGCGTCATCACCTGCGCCGTCAACATTTTCACGGCCAAGGACAAACTGGGCACTCAGAAATTTGTAACCGCCGCCCAGGATGAGTTCATGGTAATCGGATGCATCATCAACAGTGTAGAAGTAGCCAGCGTAGCCTACATCGTAGGTGAAGTCGCCGATTTCACCGGCGTAGCCACCGTAGAGATCGTATTCGATTTCAGCATCGTCCAGCTGAGCACCCCAGGTGCCAACGTAGAAACCATTACCGAAGTCATAGTCAGCACCAGCCATCAGGCTGGCGTTGTTGGAGGTCTGATCAATGCCACGGAACCAGTAGTCACTCATGGCGCCCACGTTGACCGACAGTTCAGCGCTTGCGGCAGCGGATGCAGTCAGCAGGCCGGCAGCGATCAGAGATTTGGTCAGCTTTTTCATCATATTCCCCTTACAGTCTCTTGAAATAGCAAGTCGGGCATTGAGTGCCGCTTGTTGATCCTGTAAAAGCGAAAGCTGTGCCAGTGTTGATAAATACAAATATTTACAATGTGTTACATGGATATGACAATGTTGTGCTCTTGATTTGTGCACCAATAAAACGCACTCGGCTCCAGGAGTGTGCAGCCGTTGGCAATCGTGAGGGCAGGTGATCCAGTTAGAAATGTATTTTGAACAATTCGACACAACCTAAAGGGTTATTGCTTCGCTTTTGATACTAAAGTAGTGTCTTTTCATGGCTGCATTCTCAGTGAGTCGCAGTACGCCCAGCAGGAGATCTCAGTTGAAGATCAACATGCCGGTTACACAACAAGAAGAAACGTTTTCAGATAGTGCTAATATTCTTTCTACTCTGTTGATCGTCTGGACCATGCAACCCTGGCGAGAGCTTGCTGCCGAGGCACAGGTGGCAATTGGTGACCCCGTGGCGCGTTATATCTGCACCGGGCGCCATGATGGGATCGGTTGGGTACAATTGGTGATGAAAATGCTGCGCTCGCAGCGTGATGGACTGGTCGGACGGCACGTATTGCGAGTGGCAACGGACTTTAACGCGCTTGCAGCACAATTCTGGCAGCGCAGTGGCGCTTGACGGAATATAACTGGATTGAGCGATGGATAGACAACAGCAGTTTCTGGATCTGACCGGCGATTTTATTGCCAGTGTCGACAAGCATTACCGGATCGAGTTTATAAACCGCTCCGGCCGTGAGCTGCTGGGAATCGGTCAGGAACATGACCTGAGTGTGCAGCCGCTGCACGTCAGCGACTTTCATACCGAAAGTACCTGGCAGCAGCTGTCTCGCGAAATTTTTCCGCAGGTACTGGAATGCGGTTACTGGGCCGGGGTGGTGAACTTCCGCACCCTTGCGGGACATGAAGTGCCTGTCAGCCTCCGCATTTTGCCTCATCTGGATGAGCATGGTCAGGTAACCGGCCTGACCGGTATAGGCCAGGATCAGCGCTTGAAACGTGCCTTTCAAACCCAGGAAGCAATGGCGGAACGCATTCTGGATAGCACTATTGAAGGTATTATCGTCACGGATGCCGCCGCCCGGATCGAGCGGGTTAACCCGGCATTTACCCAAATCACCGGTTATTCTGCATTGGAAGTGATTGGGCAGACACCCAAATTGCTGCGCTCTAATCATCACGAACAGCCCTTCTATGATGCGATGAACGCGTCGCTGCGACACCACGGCAGTTGGCAGGGGGAGGTCTGGAACCGGCGCAAGAGTGGTGAAGTCTATCTGCAGTGGATGTCGGTCAGTGCACTGAAGAATGATAACGGCGTCGTAACCAATTTTGTTTCCATCTTCCATGACCTTACAGAAATGCGTGCAAAAGAGGCGCAAATCGAGGAGCTGGCATTCACCGATCCGCTCACGGGGATGGGTAACCGCTACAAATTGGTGCAGACGCTTGCCCAGCTGCTGAAACGAAACCGAAAACCCTCTACGAACTCAGCTTTGATTGCCTTGATGTGTATCGACATTGGTCAATTGTCACCGATCAATGATCGCTTTGGCATGCGTGGCGGCGACCAGCTGATCAAACGTCAGGCTGAACGACTGCAGCAACACTTGGGCGACAGGCTCAGTTTTTTTCGTCTGACCGGCGATGAGCTGGTGGCTATTATCAATGACACCCATGACCTGACCGGAATGGCGCGTTATGCCAATGAGTGTATCAGCCAGTTGCAGGTGCCGTTATATCTTGAAGGTGAGACGATTCGCTTGAGTCCTTCGGCAGGGCTGGCGGTTTTTCCCAAAGATGGAGATGATGCCGATACTCTGCTGGCCTGCGCCCAAACAGCGTTGATCGCGGCCAAGCAGGCCGGGCGTGACAGTTATCGTTTCTACGACGAGGCTCTGAGTAACGAATTGCGTCAACGGCTTATGCTGGAGCAACAGCTGAGACAGGCGATTCAGCATGAAACCGGTCTGGGGCTTGAACTCTACCTGCAGCCGAAGGTAAACATCATCGACCGTGCGCTGGTGGGAGCAGAGGTTCTGTTGCGTTGGCAACATCCTGAAAAAGGAATGATCTCGCCGGGCGAGTTTATCCCACTTGCCGAAGAAAGCCGTCTGATCGTTGCGCTTGATCGTTGGGTGTTCAGTCAAAGCTGTGCTTTGCTGCAGCAATGGCAGACTCTGCTGCCCGGATTGCCAAGACTGAGTGTCAACCTGTCGGCACGGCAGCTGCAGGAGCCGGATCTGGTTGATTGGTGTCTGCACACCATCGCACTATATGGTTTGGAGGCGCAACAGCTGGAACTGGAAGTGACCGAGACCGCATTTATCAACCTGGCGGACGATGTTTTGCGACAGCTTGCCGGTTTGCGTGCTGCCGGCTTCAGCCTTGCGCTGGATGACTTCGGGACCGGCTATTCCAGCTTGACCTACCTGAGGCGCCTGCCTCTGGATGTGGTGAAAATCGACCGCAGTTTTGTAGCGGACCTGTGTACCGATGCACGTGCGGCTACCTTGCTTAAAGGCATAATTCAGCTGCTCTCTGAGCTGGAGTTCGGAGTGGTAGCCGAGGGGATTGAAACCGATGAACAGGCCCGATTGCTGCAGGATATAGGATGCAAGACCGGGCAGGGTTTTCTGTTTTATCGGCCCATGCCGGCGAGCGAATTCATGCGGTTGTATGGGGAAAGCTGCTCGGCTGGCAACTGAGCCCCGATGCTTCACCAGCAAGCAGGCTGGTGTAGAATCGAGAGTTTTTTGGACATCGCATCGTGCCGGATACACCTGAAACGCCCAGAGACGAGATAGCCTACCCAGAAGCTTACCGTGATCTTGTCGTCGTGAGTCTTGCCCTGTCACTTGCCATGCTGGCCAACACCATGCTGTTGCTGACGGTGCCTTTCATGGCGTTGGAACTGCAGGTCAGCCCTGCCATGATCGGTCTGATTGTGGCAGCTCCCTACGTCTTGCCTTTGGTGCTGGCCATTCCAATCGGTGGTTTCGTCGGCCGTATGGGTGCCAGAAACATTATTCTGGCCGGGGCCTTGGGTATGTCTGCGGGGCCTTTATGCTCACTGTTCTTCCCCTCCTTGACGGGTCTGCTGGCCAACCAGGTTATTGCCGGCATGTCTAATATGGTACTTATTATTGCCGCCCAGTCATTGGTGTCCGGGCTTGGACAGGGACGAGTGCTTGAGCGCTGTTTCGGCTGGTACACAATGTGTATGTCAGCCGGACAGCTGTTGGGGCCTCTGCTTGCAGGCTATCTGATTGAACACTACTCGCTGCACCTGTCTTTTGCGACCATCGCTTTCATTCCGCTGCTGTCGTTTGTCAGTGCGCTGTTTTTCTCGTCCAGTGCCGGTTATGGTGGAAAAAGTCAGCGTGGCAATGCCAGTTATGTTGCCCAGTGGCGTTTGCTTCGAACCAACCACGGCGTACAGCTGGCGATCATCATGTCGAGTGTGTCGCTGTTTATCATGGGGGCACACGCAGGCTTCATGCCGATCTACCTTGAAGGGCTTGCCATCAGCGCGAGCCTAATCGGTGTACTGCTAAGCCTCAGAGCGCTGACCTCCATGCTGGTGCGATTGGTGATGTCGCGTATGATCGACTGGCTCGGCGGGCGTACCCGCTCGATTCAAATAGGTGTTGTTGTGGTGACGGGGGCGCTGATGCTTACCGGTATGGTGGGTGACCAGGTCGTATTGTTGGCCCTGCTGACCATAGCGATCGGTGTCGCGGGCGGGATATCTCAGCCGCTGTCGATGGTGATTCTGTCCGAAAGCGTCAGCCGTGAGCAGCGATCTCCCAGTCTGGCTACACGACTGATGGGTAACCGACTTGCTCAGGCATCCGCACCCGTTATGGTTGGTTTTCTGGCTGAGCTTTACGGATTTCCGACCGCGTTCGCCCTCTCAGCCGGCATCCTGTTGTTGCTGTTTCTGGTCTGGTCCTGGCGTGTGGGGCTGGGACACGGGTTTACGGTGGACAGGAGGGATGATCTCCCACCTGTCCAGTGATCGATTTCAGGTTGACTGTTGTGTCTCCTTATTTGGTGATGGGGCCAATTTTGTGTTTCGAGTGATTTTCACTGGGTTGAAGTCCCATCTGGCTCAAGTGACCACCTGGCTGCGCCTTGCTTTAACCAAGGCAGAAATCCTTTTAAAAAACGCGTCGTCGAAGGCATGAAGTAGCTGCCATGGTGATAACAGGGGTCCAGAGTGCTGACAATGCGTCGGCCGGGGCCGCTGCTGCTGTCGTCGTAGAGCACAGACCCGCCTTCCACTGCATCGATCAATGATACTGCTCCTTCAGGTATGATCAGGGTGCCGTGGCGGTGCCAAGTGGCGTCGTCCAGGCTGATATACCGGAACAGATCATGTTCGGGTGTGCTCATACGCAGGCCTGAGTCCTCACCTGGCGTGAGCCACCACCAGAAGTTGGTCATGCCAGGTGTCCACTCAACCCCTTTCAGCCATTGCTCACAATGGCTTTCTCCCAGTGCAATGACTGTTTTCCCCTCGGCCAGAAAGTCGGCGATTCGGTTACGAGCAGCGATCAGGTCGGCCGGGTTTTGGCGGCTGGCAATATATAGACAATCTACCTCGGACAAGTCAGCGTCGGGCAGGTCCAGTACGTAGATATTGCGGTCGAAGAACGGCTTGAGTTCTGGATCGTTATAGGTGGCGTGGTGGTAGTAGGTGCCACCATCAACAAAGGCAATACGCATCTTAATGGGCCTCCTCGGTTAATTCGGAAGCGCTGGCACACACCCAGTCCAGCAGCTGGGGAGCGATGCGAGCGGGGCTGGACTTATCGTTCAGGTACATCCACATGGTATTGCCGCTATGCATGAAAACCTGGCCACCTTCGGGGCGTTGCCAGACCCAGTCGATGGGCGACCCATCCTGTTTCAATCGGTGCAGTACCTGTGCATCTACCGGCGGAGGGTTGGCGCCGCGGGCATAGAATCCGGCCACGCCACGGCGAAAACTCAAATCCTGGCAGTCGACCCCGTCAAACACGGGATGCGTATGAACGCGCTCAACCACAAGGTCATCACGTCCGCGTCCTGCTGCCACTTGAAAAGGCTCAAGTCCATCAATCAGGGGATAAACGAGATGGCCATTAAAGACGATGGTGCCGCCAGCATTAAGGCAATCCATCAAGCCGTCTTTCATGCCCAGCAGAGCTTTTTGGTCAATATGGGCTTCAATCAGCAGTACTTGGCTGGCGCGCAGGTCGTCGGCACAGAGATCTCTCACAGAACGCGAGGCTATGCCTCGTGCTTCCAGAGCTTGTACAAAGGCTGGCAGTTCATGCGATATGGCTTGCAGGTGCAAAATGTTCATCATGTTTAGTATTCCTGTGTTTTCAGGTCTGAAAAGATGGGTACGGCGGTGCCTTGATGAGGCAGTTCATCCATGGCTACACGGCGCACGGGCAGGCGATAGAGACGTGACAGGGCGTCTTCGGTCATCACCTGATCAGGTGTGCCGAAGGTGTGCTCGCCGGCCCCAAACAACAGGAGGGTATGGCTGGCGAATTCCAACGCATGCTGCGGTGAGTGGGTGCTCATCACGATAGTCATTCCATTGTCAGCCAGATCGCGCAACAGGCGAAGGATCAGAGCCTGGTTATGCCAATCCATGGCGGCACTTGGCTCGTCCAGCAACAGGATATCGGCGTCGGTTGCAAGGGCTCGGGCCATAAGCACCAGTTGGCGCTCGCCACCGGAAAGCGAAGCAAAGGCACGCCGGGTCAGATGTTCGGCTTCGACTCGATGCAGCGCGGCTTCTGCTGCGGCATAGTCAGCCTTGCCCGGTGCCCGCAGCAGTCCGATCTGACCGGAGCGTCCCAGCAGCACCATCTCCAGTGCAGTGAGTGGTAGTGCCGGATGCACTTCCTGGGGTACAAAACCAAGCTTGCCGTTGTGCTCAACTCGGCCGCGCAGTGGCTCAAGCGAGCCGGATAGAATCTTCAGCAAGGTGGACTTGCCGACACCATTGGCGCCCAGTAGGGCGCAGAAACTGCCCTGGGGCAGACTCAGGCTCAGCGCGTTCAGCACCGGGTGGTCGGCATAGGCGTGGCCGATGCCTTCCAGCTGCAGGCCGTTAATTGACTCAACCATGCAGACTTCTCCCCAGGCGGCGCACCAGGAAGGCAAACAGGGGCGCGCCCAACAGTGCGGTCAGCACGCCCAAAGGAATTTCCACCTCGCTGACGCTGCGTGCCAAGGTGTCCACCAATACCAGATAGATAGCGCCTGCCAGCAGGGTATTGAGCATGAAGCTTCGGTGGTCGGTGCCAAAAGCCATGCGCACCAGATGGGGCACCACCAGACCGACCCAGCCCACCACGCCGCAAACGGCAACACTGGACGCGGCAATCAGGCCGACAGCCAGCAATGCCAAGGTGCGTGCGCGGCGCACCGGCACGCCCAAGGCACGGGCATCACGGTCACCTACCGAGAGCGCCATCAGATGGAATCTCAAGCTGTACAGCAACGCCAGACTGATGCCGGTGCAGGGCAAGGCAAGCATCAGTTTGGCACTGTCGGCGGCGGACAGGCTGCCCATCAGCCAGAATACAATGGCCGGCAGCTGGTTCTGTGGGTCAGCCACCAGTTTGACCAGTGATACTCCAGAAGCGAAAACGGCACTGACGACAATACCTGCCAGTACCAGTAATACGGTACCGCTGCCGCGAGCTTGCTTCCCCCCAGCCAACCAAAACACCGCCACAAGTGAGATGAGGCCAAATACCAGAGCACCGATCACCACCGGCCAGCCATCCCCGGCGAACAGGAAGGCCAGTACGCCACCGAAGGCGGCACCGGAGGACACGCCAAGCAGTTGGGGCTCTGCCAGCGGGTTGCGGAACACGCTTTGCAGCGCGGCTCCAGCTCCGGCGAGACCTGCCCCTATGACAGCCGCCAGCAGGATGCGGGGCAGTCTAACCTGCTCGACCACCCGTTGTTCGATCGGACTCCAGTCTCCCACGCCCAGAAGCGGCGCCAGTAGAATATGGCCAACCGTCTCGGGCGCAATCAGGTAACGACCGGTGCCCAATGCCAGAACCATGACAACCAACATCAGAAGAAACAGAGCCATCGTCACAAGAGGCAGTGGCAAGGTACGCTGGTTCATGATTCCTCCTTGGCAAATAGACGATGGTAGTCGCGACTGCCCGCGTTGAGCTCCAGTTTAAGCAAGTCATCCAGATCCTGTTCGCTAACCTCGTAGTCATATAACAGGCGATAACCTTCACGAATGCGTTGGCGAAGGTCAGGTTCTGCGTGCTCGGGATGAGCCAGAGAAAACAGCCAGTCCAGTGAAAGCGGTGTTTCCTGGCTTGGCGGATCCCAGCGGAAGCCGCCATAGGGATAAACATACACACGACGCTCGCGAACGGCGCTGATGCCCTGCAGACGTGGGTCATCATAGAGATCCTCGGGTGAGAGGCCCGGCTCGAAGTTATTGAGTAAAATTAGCTCCGGATCCCAAACCATCAACTGTTCAATGTCCACGCTGGCAAAGCCGGGCACTTCGGCGGCCATGTTCAGCGCGCCTACCTTGCCCAGGTCCGACCCCATGCTGGTATTGGCTCCGGCTACCTGAAAGCCGGAACGAGTGCGAAACAAGTAGAGAGCACGAGGCTGTTGCTCGACGTTGGCAGCCTGCTGGCGGATCTGGTCAAGTCGCTGCTCGAACCAGTTGGCCAAACGGTTGCCGCGTTCGGTCTTGCCCAATGCCTGACCGACCATACGTAACCAGTCGGCGGCCCAGGCACTGTCGCCGTATTTCAAGGTCAGTACCGGCAGGCCCAGCTGACGCAGCGGAGTAACGATATTCTCGCCCCGGTCGCCCCACTGGAACACCAGGTCCGGTGCCTGGCTGGCCAAGGCCTCCACGTTGGGCACAAACCCCTCGCCGGACATGTTGTAGGGAATCTGCTCGGCTTCAGGGAAGATGCGCCCGAGCAGCCCGTGGTCGATATCCATACGACTGGCCTTGTGCATGCCGACCAGCCGTTCGGTGCCTTGGTCGATAGCCATGATCATGGAAGCCAGAGGAATAGTGATCGACACGACCCGTTCGACCTTATCTGGAACATTGACCACATATCCGTTCTGGTCCTGGACTTGCAGGGCTTGGGCCTGCGCGGTCATCAGTGCCACGAACAGGCCGGGCAGCAGCTGTTTACGCATCAGTAGTCCACCGTCAGTTTGACCAGGAAGGAACGGCCGGGCTCAACCAAGGGGTTTCCAACCAGCTCATTGCTGAAACTGAGGTCTTCATTGATCGATGGGTTGCGGCCTTCTCGATCAAACAGGTTTTCCACGCCGACCCGCAGTTTCCAGTCCTGCCAATCCGCACCCATGACCCGGTCCAGGTCCATGCCGGCATAAACGTTGGCAATGGCATAGCTGGCGGTTTCTCGTTCCTGGCTGGTATCGATACGGGTCTTGCCCTTGTAGGCACGGACATTGGCTTCGCTGTACCAGCCAAGACCGTCATAGCGCAGGCCAATTCGACCAGAAAGCGGAGCAATATAGGCCAGAGGGGTATCTGTGCTGTCGTCGGTACCGCGGGTGCTGGTCAACGCATATTTCAGGCTCCAGTTGTTGGTAAGGCGGGTGCGGCCATCAATCTCAACGCCACGGATGGTCGCTTCACTTATGTTCTGGCGCTGATAAAGATTATTTGACACCTGCACCAGGCTAATCAGGTCCTTGTAGCGGCTCTCATAAGCGGTCAGGTTCAGCTCGGTATTCTCACCGTACCAGCGCAGGCCGAGCTCCCCGGTAATGTTGGTCTCTTCCTCAAGCTGCGGGGAGGGCAGCGTGGTCACCGTACCTGCTACGCTGGTAATGGTCATGTCCATACCTGAGGGTGCACGAAAGCCTCGGCTAAGGTTGCCGACCAGATGTAAGTCGGGTGTGAGACGGTAGATCCCCCCAAGGCTGCCGGTGACGGCAAAGAAGTTGTTACTGAGATTGTCTTCGAATGCTGCCCGTTGGGTAGGTGTTTCACTTGCGAGCGCATCACCGATGTCGATCTTGGAAAAATCACCACGCAGGGTGCCGCTGAGGGACCATTTTTCGTTGATGAACCAGTCATCACTGATATAGGTGCCGATATTCAGCATCTCTGAATCGCGTTCCATCGGGTGCCAGTCAACACGGCCAATCAGATCGCCATTCGTGTTATAGCGGTTGATTTGCCGGGTTCGGCCGTCGAAAGCTTCATGGAAGAAATCACCTCCGTAGCTGAGAGAGTGGTCACCCAGCTGCTTCTGTGCGGTGATGTGACCTCCGAAAATTGTGGGACTGTAAACCTTGATATGGGCAAGTGCTGTCACGTTCGGGCTTTTGGCATTACGGTTGTAGATATCGGTCTCGAAGTCACGTATGTACATGCCAGCATCCAGACTGTCAGCCAGTGCCCCCCAGTTTTCGCCTTGGTAGCCAAGACGCAGATAGCGTTCGATGATTGGGTCTTCGTTCACTTTGACATAAGGTGCACCGGGCGCGCCCCCCAGCCCTCCCGCACGGCCAGTAGATACATCCTGATAACGACCGGACAACTCCCAACGTGAGGTTTCGCTTGGGCGGTAGCCGATATTGAAGTCCAACCCCTGCATGCTGTACTCGCTGTTATCGGCAGTACCCAGCGGGCTGTCGTAGTCACCGGCTTCGCGGTTGTGAGCGCCAATTAGAATATCGAAGCCGTTACCGCCGCCGACCAGTTCAACGCGTCCACCGGCCATATCGCTACCGCTTTCGAATTGCAGAGCACGCAGCTTGGGCGATAGAGCAAAGTCTTGGTCCGGATCTATCTTGGCGCGACGAGTGACAATATTGATTACGCCGTTCATTGCATCCGAGCCGTACAGGGCTGACGCAGGCCCTCGTATCACCTCGATGCGCTCGATGGATTCGGGGTCAATCATGTTGAATTGAAGGGTGCTGCGGCCACGATAGCGCTCGCCATCAATGGCAAGGATGGTGCGCCCGGTGTTGCTGTTGAAACCACGAGTCACCAGCTGGCCGCCCAATCCTCCAGATCGTGAAAATTCAATGCCAGGCAGCTCTTCCAATAAAGATTGCAGCCCACCAGAACCGATTCTTTCTGAAATTTCATCAGCAGTAATGACACTGATGGTTCTGGGAGAATCCATGGCAGCAAGCTTTGAACGTGTAGCAGAAATAGTCATTGTGTCCAGTGCATGGGTGCCGCTCGGCAAGTGTGTCCCGGCCTGCGCAGCCGAAATCGTCAGAATGCCCATCGTGGTGAGAACGTAGCTCAAATGCCGAGGTTTCAGTAGCATCTATCTGTCCCTTGTAAGTTAATCTAATTGATATGTATTATCATTAGCATCCATTATCTTCTATTGTCGGTCGTAACCAAATGACAATTATCAAGACCTACTCGCCAGAATTTCGTCGGGCGAAAGAGATGTTCAAGGGGTTGTCTTTTCTGAAAACGGTTCCTGCAGATCAGCTTGATAGCTTTGTGATCGCGGGGAATATTCTCGCCTACGAGAATGATGAGCGTATTTTTTATCAGGGGGAGCGGGCTGAGTATTGGTACCTGGTGATCGATGGGCGCGTTGATACTCTTCGGGAAGGCGCTGATGGCGAGTTCCGCGTGGTTCAATCCATTAAGCCGGGTCAGCTTCTGGCACCGATAGTTATGTTCATGCCTGAGCCAACGTACCCTGTGTCATCAAGAGTCGTGGGTTTAACAACCCTGTGTCGCTTGAAACGCGATCAGTTGCATGCACTTTGCCATGCATATTCCGAAGTGGCGGTGGCAATGCTGGAGGTGGCAGGGATCGCCTTGAGTAACCGTATCAATGAGGTTGAAAATCTGTCCAGCCGAAATGGCCCGCAGAGGCTTTCCACTTATCTACACACGCTTTACCAGGAGCAAGGCGCTGAGATAAGGCTACCCCTAAGTCATCGGGAGTTATCGGCGAAACTGGGGATCAGGCCAGAAACACTCAGCAGACTGTTCCGTAGCCTGCGTGAACAAAAGGTGCTGGAGGGTAAACGGCTGAACTGGCTGGTGTTGGATCCGAAGCGGCTCGAATGCCAGTAGTTTTTGGAAGGGGGCTCGGATAAGGGTGGTGTTCAGAAATCCGTCTCAGCTAACCGCTGTTAAATTTTAACCACCTGATCCGAGTGTCCTTCGAAAGTGCCATTCCAGTTTTGCATATTCTACTGAAATGGCACAGATTTCTGAGCACTACTGAGTCATTTGGTTACAGAGGTCTCTTCTCTCGTTCTCGTACAGCAATCAATGATGGAATAAATGATATTTTCAATCGGCTTTACGAGATCATCAATATTGCTGACACCCATACCGCCCAACCCGTCAGAAAACTCATCGGGTACGCTGGCATCCCCGATCCACGGATAGCCAACTCGAACTAGGGGAATACCCAGTTTATTGATCATGGCTGCATCTGTTTGTCCGCTTAACATGGGGGCTCCAGGATAGGGTTTTCCTTCCTGCTGCTCCCATGCGGCACGTGCAGACTGAACTATCCAATGGTCTGAAGGCGTTGAAGATCCGGGGCAGGAGCCATACATATCCCACTCAGCCTCAATATCCGGGTGACGGCTCAAAATACCTTGCATCAGCAGGTCAAACTCGTGACGTACGTCGGCCATGGTCTGGGTTGGGTTGGTGCGTACATCAATGAAAATTTCAGTTGTTGCAGCCGGGAAGGCAGGTCGCTCCGGCCAGCCGGAACGTACCGAAGCAATCCATCCTTCAGGTGCAATCTGCTCAGAGCTGTGACGGGCAGGGAAGTCAGCGAGCCACTGTTCGATTTCGTTTATCACTGTCGTGGCCGGTATGATGGAGCTGCGAAAGCCCGGTGTGCCGCGAGGAATACCGGCATAGCCAAGAGAGCCTTTCACTGACACCTTGAACCAGCACATGCCGGGGTGTTCATGATAGATTTCATACCAGGGCTTCATGATGATCCCGAAATCAGCGGTTACACCATGGGTGAGCATATAGGTCACGCCTGTAGACATGCCGTAATTATTGCGCTCAGGTACATATAAAGGCATGCCTCCCCCGGCAAAGGCCAAGGTTACTTTACCTTTCAGTTCGACCCCTGCGTCAATAACAGCATTCACGGCCTCGGTCAGGGATGCAACCATGGCTTTGGGGTTGGATGCGCCCAGCCCAATGACAAGCTCGTCCCGGAGAATCGCTTCGGGCTTCATGTCATCGCGAAGCCGATCCCCGACCATTGGCAGATCTGACTCATTTCCTTCTAGATGTGTATCAATCGGTGCATATAGCAACAGGCTTGGGCCTGTTCCATCCCCACAGAGCTCTCCAATAGCATTGCCACTGCTTTCATTGACAGGCTGATAACGAGCCTTGAGTCCGATGCTCTCAAAGTGCGTGGCCATAAACCGGCTGGCTTCCTGCTCCGCTCCAGTAGGGCTATGGATATTAACCAGATCGGCATTAAGTCCGCGTAACCGTTCCTTGTTAATGCTTTTACAGGCGGCCTCAAACCATGCCTTCTGCTGCGTATCAAAAACGTGTTTGCCGTTCATGTCAGACTCCTGTTGCGAGAGTGTTGAGGCGATCGGCCATATCAATCAATGCGTGGTCCTTGCCAAAGGGGGCTATCAACTGGATACCCAGAGGAAGATTGCTTGCTGTGCGGGCCACTGGATAGGTCAGTACCGGATTACCCAGGAATGTCCAGATTCTATTCAGAATGGGATCACCGGTTCGATCGATACCGGCGGGTGCTGCACCCAGAGCAGGTGGGGTCATGATCAGGTCGTGTGAAGCAAAGATGCTGTCGAGACGATAGCGACATTGTGCGGCCAGGTTGCGTGCGGCTGCTTCATCCTCAGGCGAGACACCCAGCCCTTCTTCAATCAGATCGATGGTGAAAGAGCCCAGTGAGTCACGATGTTCATGGTACTCATCATGCAGAGCTCGTGCAGCTTCAACAGCCATGATAAGGCGTTGAGCGTCTGCAAGTTCAGTAAACATTGGAGACAGTTCGTACTCCACACACTTGATACCTTGCCCGCAAAGGCTGGCGACATGATCCTCGAAGGCTTTCTGCATCTCTGCATCGACCTGATCCCAATACGCGGTTCTGCAAACGGCAATAACCGGTGCCGAGGGGCCATTGGCAATATGAAGATGAGGTGCCAGAGCGGTCAACAACAATCGCTGATCCGCAATCGTGCGCGAGAACAGACCAAGCGTATCGAGTGAGCCAGCCAAGGTGTGTGTGCCTTTATAGGGCAATGTGCCGAAGCTGGGCTTAAGGCCGACAACACCATTGAAGCTGGCTGGTCTGATCATTGACCCCGCGGTCTGGGTGCCGAGTGCAAAAGGCACATGCCAATCAGCCACTGCGGCTGCCGATCCACTGGACGAACCGCCAGGGGTGTGCGCCAGGTTATTGGGGTTACAGGTAGGACCGGGCGTGAAGTAGGCAAACTCTGTGGTGACAGTTTTGCCCATGATGACCGCGCCGACCTTTTTTAACAGGGTCACGATATCGGCTTCCTGCGACGGCAGGTGGCCTGCATACCGAGTGTTGCCATAAGCGGTTGGCATGTCAGTGGTATCAATAATGTCTTTGACCCCGACGGGAATGCCATGAAGTGATGAGCGCCGATCCTCGTTATCTCTTTGACGTGCCTGTGCCAGGGCCAATTCAGGATCAATGAACGCCCAGGCCCGTACATCAGACTCCCGCAGTCGTATTTGCTCAAGGCAGTCACTTACCAGCTTCTCACTGGTTATCTGCCCTGAGGCCAGGGCTACGGATGCTTGTCCAACTGATAGTTTTGACATATTTTTACCAATACTTTCTATTGAAGTTCAATCGCAATGCAATGATGATTAATTAATAATTACAGCAAGGTCAAGCTTTTCTGTAGAGATTTCCTTTCATTTGTAACACGCACACTCCACGTAATATGGCATAACTTATTGTTTCATAATGGTTGTATTGGTTATATCCCTGTTTTATGTGCTTGTTTTCTCTTGTGCCTGTAGCGGCAACTGCCTGACTGGGCTCTGTAATTATTAATTAACAGTTGACAGGTAAGTGACTTAGGCTGAATACTCGATTAAAAATCAATTGATATTCAATCATATCTTCTGGGGAGGAGGACCGCCATGCTCAGGCTGTTATCTCGAGTCACTGCCGCAGGTGTGCCGTGGCTGGTTATTGCTGGTCTTTTGTATGTGGGGCTGTTCGTGAAGCCACAGCCTGTAGGCAAAACGGTTGTGCCTGCCGCAATCGAGGCGCGTGACCGCTTCTATGGCATAGCCGTTGTTGGTGATCACGCCATTTGGGCTGTAGGTGCCGATGGCAAGGTGATTCTGAGTAATGACAAGGGCAGGAGCTGGAGTGTGCAGAAAACTCCAGTGGCGCTCCATTTGCAGGATATCGCTGCCTGGAATGACAGGTTTGCCGTGGCTGTTGGCAATGATGGAGTGGTTTTGCGAACAGAGGACGGTGGTCAGAGCTGGCACCAGGCACAGGCACCTGTCAGTGATGTCGTTAACAAACTGATCGATGTGAAGGCCTACACGGATGGCGAAGCGTGGGCTGTCGGTGCGTTTGGAATGATTATCCGAACGCAGGATTACGGACGTACCTGGGAGCAGATGCGTGAGGCCGAAGACTTCATATTGAATGAGATTGTACGTGTCAGCTCCGGTGTTCTTGTTGCTGTTGGCGAGTTTGGAACAGTGTTGAGAACCGATGATAACGGTGCCAACTGGCAAGTGGTGGATGCTGTTGCAGAGGCAAGCCTGATGTCTGTTGATTTCAGAGACGATCTCAACGGAGTTGCCGTAGGGCTTGAAGGCGTGATTCTGGCCACAGGAGATGCCGGACTGAGCTGGGCTGCCGTTACAAATTCCCTTTCTACACCCCCTGCCATGACTGAGCCAGGCACCGCCCGCAGTGACTCCTGGGAGGATATGACCACAGAGCACATTTTCACCGTCAGGTGGGTGGAGGCCATGCAGCGATGGGTTGCTGCTGGCGCCAAGGGTGTTTGGGTTACCGGAAACAAAGAGCTTGATCAATGGGAGTCGGGACGCCTGGCGGCAAGAGAGATGGCATGGCACACAGCGTTAGCCCCTATTGATAAGGGAGTCATTATGGCAGGCCGAAATCTTGGGATTTGGTCTGATCGGGTTTGGCACGTGCTGAGTGATCGTTAATCCACCGGCTGGGATTACAGGAGTCTTTCATGACTGAAAATTTTGCTAATTGGTTAATCAGGTTCCGTGTGTGGGTGGTTTCGGTAATTGCCGTCATTACGTTGGCATTGGGCTACACAGCACTGGGTATAGAAGTAAAAACCGTATTTCAGGATCTGCTGCCCAGTGATCATGAATATGTAAAGACGCATAACGAATTCAAGGATACCTTCGGTGGCTCCAACCTGGTCACCATCATGGTCGAGGTTGAAGATGGCGATATCTTTCAGCCTCGTGTGCTCAAGGTGGTGGATAACCTGACCCGAGAGCTGCAGAAGGTTTCGGCGGTGAATCCATTTCAGGTCGTATCGATAGCCTCGAAAAAGCTGAAAGAGGTCAAGGCGTCTACCGGTGGCATTGAGACAAAACCAATCATGTGGCCGGATCTGCCGCAGACTGATGCTGAACTCAAGGAGCTTGAAGACAAGGTCCTGCGAAACTCTCTCATTTACGGCCCCTATGTTTCAGCGGATCTGTCATCGACATTGATAACGGTCGATTTCATCGATCGCCTGCTGAACTATGAAACGGCGTTCAACGAAATCACCACGCTTGTCGACAGTGTCGATGAGCCTGGGGTGACAATTCGACTGGTTGGCGACCCCATATTGTATGGCTGGGTTAACTACTATCTGCCCGAAACACTGAACCTGGTGTTGATGGCACTGATTGTGGTCGTGGCTCTGCTGTTCATCCTCAATCGCACTTGGCGCGGTACGTTTCTGCCTCTGCTGTCTGGTCTGGTCAGTGCAAGCTGGGCGCTGGGTATCTCCAACTTGATTGGTATCCACTTTGATCCTCTGGTGATCGTGATCGCTATGTTGATCACGGCGCGTGCGATCTCCCACTCGGTACAGATCATCACTCGATACAACGAAGAGATCGAGTTGATTGAATCCGGCACCGAGAGCTCGGGTGCTGCTGCGCTGACGACACTTAAAGAGTTGCTGCGCCCGGGCATTTTGGGAATCGCCACGGATGCCTGCTGTGTTGCAGTCGTGGCCTTGAGCCCAATTCCGCTGTTGCAAAAGCTGGCTTTGCTGGCGGTTGTTTGGGTCGGAACCGTGGCCGTCAGCTCCATCATCCTTACGCCTGTCATGCTCTCATGGATCAAGCATCCGCGCGGTTACGCACATCCGTTCAACGTCAGTTGGTTGCTGCACCGGGTGCTGGGTCTGTGCTACCTGATCGTTGTCAGCAAAACGCGCTATGTCGTGGTGGCGTGGACACTGATTGTGTTTGTCGCTTGCGGTTATTTTGCACTGTCTCTCAAAGTCGGTGATGCGAATCCAGGCTCTCCCATTCTCTGGCCCGAGTCTCAGTACAACATGGACTCTGCCGCCATCAATGACAAGTTTCAGGGCGCTGATCGCATGTTTGTTGTGGTTGGCGGGGATGAAGCGGATCTGGTCAAGACCCCCGAAATTCTGAATGCCATGCAGGAGTTCCAGCGTTTTATCGAGGTGCAGCCGGAAGTGGGCGGCACTCTCTCAATCGCTGATGTACTGCCTGCCGTGAACAGAACCCTGCGTGAAGGTAATCCGCGCTATGAAGAGCTCGGCTCCTCGCAGGATATTAATGGTGAGCTGCTGTACATGTTTGAGGCAGGTGCCGAACCGGGTGATATGGACCGTTACGTGGATACGGATCGCGGCAACGGCTCTGTCACACTGTTCTTCCGAGACCGCCAGGGTGAAACGGTTCGTACCGCCATTGCACGCATCAAGGATTTCATCGCATCGCATCCACTGGAAGAGGGTGAGTTCAAGCTTGCAGGTGGCTTGATCGGTGTTATCGCTGCGGTGAATGAAGTGATTCTGTCCGGTCAGCTGCAATCAATCGCGCTGGCGCTGCTGATTCTTGTGGTGCTGTGTACCGCGGTCTATCGCTCTTCAGTGGCCGGGATGTTCTTCATGGTACCGGTGGTGCTGTCCAATACCGTGACGTTCAGTTTCATGGCCTACATGGGGATCGGCATGAATATCAATACCGTCCCGGTGGCAGCACTGGGTATCGGGCTTGGTGTTGATTACGCCCTCTATATCTGTGACCGCATTAAACAGGAGTTGAGCGCAGGTGCCGGCGATCTGGAGGCGATCGAGAAAGCGCTCCATAGCGCGGGTAAAGGCGTCATCGTTACCGCATTCGTTCTGATTGTTTCAGTACTGCTGGTTTACCAGAGTTCACTGAAGTTCCAGGCAGAGATGGGGCTGTTGGTAGCTCTTTGGCTGACAGTTTCCGCATTCACTGCATTGTTCGTGATGCCCGCACTGGCTCACATCTTTAAACCTTCCTTTATATACGGCGCTCGCAAGGCTTCCAGCTCCGTTGTAGAAGAGAATGAGGTGGTCAATGAAAAAGCTGCATAACAAGTTAGCTTTAACACTCTCGGCATTAACTGTCGGGTCTGTAATTCAATCAGCCCAAGCGATTGAAGTGGGTCCGGTCAGGATCGATGGTTTCATCCGTCAACATATGTCGTGGAATATGGACGATCCTATCGCGGCAGGTGGGCCCGTTGATGCTGCCGGTGATATGTCGATGAACAGGACGACACTGCAGCTCGAATGGGTTGCCGACCTGCCCAAAGACATCGCCTTCGTCGGTGTTGCGCGCGCCAACTGGGAGCAGCGACTGGATTACTTGCATGATCTTGAAGATATGGGCGCCTTTGGTAACCAGGGTGCTGGTGACTATTACGATGATGCCGATATCCGCGAAGCCTATCTGGATATTCCGGTTGGCGATCGCGTGATGCTCAAGCTGGGCAAGCAGCAGGTTGCGTGGGGGGAAACCGATTTCTTCCAGGCAATGGATATGGTGCATGGTTTTGATTACCAGTGGCGCTCATTCCTGGAGCCTGCCAACTCTGATCTGCGTAAGCCGTTGATCATGGCGAATGCCATCATCGATATACCGGAAGCGGATGGTTCCCTGCAGGTGCTGTTCCGACCAGGTTGGGATGATGAAGAGGATATCGGCAACAGCTACGATATCGAAGGCGGGCGTTGGGCATCAAACCCCTGGAAAGGTGTCCACTTTCCATCAGTTGACCCCTACAACTATAACCATAGTTCAGGCGACATGGATGATCCGACCTATGGCCTGCGTTGGAACGGCATGTGGGGTGACCTGGGATACTCCGTTGCCTACCTGAAAACCTTCAATCCCGACCCTGTCATGAACGCCAATCCGGCTTTTGGCGGTGTGGCTTATAAAGGTGAATACGGCAGTGATCAGGCAACCACCATCGGTGAAGTCATTTACCCGATGATCGATATGCTTGGCTTCTCGCTGAACGGTTATTCCAATGTTGGTGACTTTGTCTGGAGTACGGAAGTCGCTTACATCAAGGATGCGCCCTTTAACTACGGTGGCTTCGGTGAAGGGCCGGCACCCTGTAATTCTTTAGAGCACGGCTTCTGCGGTATCCAGGACAAGGATGTCATTCGCACCATGGTGCGTGTCGACAAAAACCTGGCCTTTGCACAGTCCCTGTTCGGTGCCGAGAAACCGGCTTTCTTCAGCATGCAGCTGTTTGATACCTGGATTCTCGACTATGACCGCAACGAAAACCTGAAAGTGCTTGTTGGTCAGCCTGAGCTGCGCAAGGAACACTCAACCCTTCTGACCACGATCTTCGGTCTCTCCTATATGAATGGACGTTTGACGCCTGAGCTGGTGGCCGGTTTTGACCTGACCTATGGCGGTGGTTTTGCCGTGCCCAGTGTGACCTACACCGTTGGCAACAATTGGAAGGTAAAGGGCGAGTTCGATCTGTTCTGGTCCGATGGTACGCGTGAGAACGGCGCACCGGTGGATAGCTCCACCGATGCAGGTTTGTTCGGCTGGTTTGAAGACAACGATCAATTTGCACTGACTGTGACTTATCAGTTCTGATTTCGAGGTGAAACATTATGTATAAAAAGACTTTACTGCCTTGTGCACTTGCCTTTGCATGTACGATTTCCAGTGGCGTTGCCCTTGCAGCCGTAGAGGCGGGAACCGTACTGTCAGCTGCCAACATCGATAAGCTGTACGATGACACCTTTGAAGGTCACAAAATCAAGGATCTTCTGACGGAAAAAGTTGAGTGGCGCATCCGCAACAGCGGTTACGAAATGAAACTGGTGAATTCCAAGCCGGTCAAGCTGGGCGATGCCTGGTATGAACGCTCCCAGCAGAATGTTGGCAATGTAACCATCAACGAAGCGGGTGGTCGTATTGATGGCTGGGTCGGTGGTGCGCCGTTCCCCAATATCGACATGAACGATCCGGAAGCCGCGAAAAAAGTGGTCTGGAACTGGTACTACGGTAACCCACGCGGTGATGTGATGAACGTCCCGAATGTTGCCTATGTCCTGATCGATGGCAACAGCGGTATCGAGCGTGTGCAGAACTGGAAGTTCGTACGCTACACCATGAAAGGCCGACTGACAGGTGAGCAGGTGGAGGGTGACGGTTCCGAATTGAGCCGTACTATCTTCGTGGCGACGGCGCCGCGTGATATCAAGGGGCTTGGAACTTTTTCGATTCGTAAAGACAACGAACAAGTTGAAGATGTCTGGGCATATATCCGTGCAGTACGCCGTACCCGTCGTCTGTCCGGTGGTGCCTGGATGGATCCGGTCGGTGGAACCGACCAGCTGCAGGATGATATCGAAATCTTTAACGCCAACCCTACCTGGTACAAAGAGTACCGCATGGTTGGCAAGCGCCATATCTTGACGGCTGCACACGGTATCAACAGTGCCTGGAACCCGAATGGTGCAAATGAAGCCGAGTCCTTCCCGACATTGGATCTGAGCAAGGCTCCCTACTGGAATTTCAATCAGGATCAGTATGAGCCGCGTGAAGTCTACGTAATAGAGGCTATCCCGCCGGAAGAGCACCCCTACAGCAAGAAAGTGCTTTATATCGATACCGAGTACCCACGTGTTCACATGGGTGAAGCCTACGACAAAAAAGGTGATTTCTGGAAAATGTTCCAGTTTCACTCCTACCCCAACATTGCCGAAGACGGCTCGGTGGATGTGCGTACGACCTCCGGTGCCACCATCGATTTCAAGCGTAACCATGCCACGGTGTTTTTCCCGGATACCGAGACCTGGAGCACCAACACACCGGGCCTGACTGCAGATGACGTCAGCCTGTCTGTGCTGCGAGCCACTGCACGCTAAACAGCAACACCCGCAAGCTCCTTCCCCCTTCGGGAGCTTGCGGTCCTCAAGGAGTTTTTAACATGATGAATACCCCTGAAATTGGCCAGATGCTGGATATCGGCACCATGAAGGTCAATTACCATGATGCCGGCGAAGGGCGTCCTGTCCTACTGTTGCATGGCTCTGGAGCAGGTGTCAGTGCCTGGGCCAACTGGCGCAATACGATTCCGGAACTGGCTCAATTCAGACGCGTTCTGGCACCTGATCTTGCCGGTTTTGGTTATACCGAGACACCTGACGATTATGAATTTGTCCATATGGACGGCTGGGTAGACCAGATTATCCGGTTTATGGATGCATTAGATATCGAACAGGCTGACTTCGTTGGCAACTCATTTGGTGGCTCATTGACCCTGGCGCTGGTGGTTCGCTATCCGCAGCGTGTAGGACGCATGGTGCTGATGGGCAGTGGTGGTCAGCCGTTTGAAGTAAATGAATGCTTGCAGAAGCTTTGGGGATACAAGCCCTCGATTGAAGCGATGCGTGAGATCCTCCAGATCATGGCGTATGACCAGTCGATCGCGACCGAGGAACTGGCTGAGTTGCGCTATCGCTCCACTATTCGTCCCGGTGTGCAGGAGCGGTTTGAAAAAATATTCCCTCCGCCCTATCAGCGTTGGGGTGATGTGCTGGTAATACCCGATGACCAGTTGGCGGCACTCCAGCATGAAACCCTGCTTTTGCACGGCCGTGATGACCGCGTTGTACCGGTACATGTTTCCGAAGAGCTGGCCATGAAAATACCCAACGCTCAATTGCATATCTTTGGTTGCTGCGGTCACTGGACCCAAATCGAACAGGCTGCACGTTTTAACCATTTAGTGCGTGAATTCCTGCGTGAAGCTGCTGCTGAATAAGGACAACAACGATGTCGAATGAAACTCCTGAAATTGCACATCAATTGGATCTGGGTGATATCCAGATCAATTACCACGATGAAGGCACGGGCCGGCCACTGATTCTTCTGCATGGCTCCGGCGCGGGCGTCACCGCGTGGGCTAACTGGCGCAACACCATCCCCATGTTTGCACCGACCCGACGGGTATTGGCGCCAGATCTGGTTGGCTTTGGGTATACCCAGGCGCCGGACGATTACGAATACCATCATATGGATACCTGGATCGATCAGATCGTCCGTTTCATGGATGCTCTGGATATTGAGCAGGCTGATTTCATCGGTAACTCATTTGGCGGTTCATTGACGCTGGCGCTGGCAGTTCGTCATCCCAAGCGGGTGGGGCGTATGGTGTTGATGGGCAGTGGTGGCCAGCCGTTCGACGTGGGTGATGATCTGCAAAAACTCTGGGGTTACAAGCCATCGATTGAAGCGATGAAAGAGATCCTGCAGATCATGGCGTTCAATCAGGCTATCGCAACGGACGAACTGGCGGAGTTGCGTTATCGCGCCACGATGCGCCCCGGCTTCCAGGAACGCTTTGAGCGGGTATTCCCCAAACCGTATCAGCGCTGGGCTGATGCTCAGGTTGTCAGCGATCAGGATTTGGCTGCAATTGAGCAGGAAGTGCTGATCATTCATGGCCGGGATGACCGTGTCGTACCGGTGTCTGTATCGGAGAATCTGGCTCGTAAGATCAAGCATTCCCAGTTCCACATGTTTGGTTGCTGTGGTCACTGGACCCAGATTGAGCAGGCAGAGCGATTCAATAGTCTGGTCCGATTCTTCCTGCAGGAAGAAGACTGATCGATTTGGCAACGGAGGTCTTATGAATAAAGCCAATATTCATGTCACTGAGCAGGCGGGCCAATACCTGGCTGAGATGGCGGCGCGTGAGAATTGCCGAGAACTGCGTATCGGTGTGCAGTACCCGGGGACACCCATCTCTCAATGTTACCTGAGCTTCAGTCACGAGCAGTCGGCTGATGATGAGGTAATGGACTTTGACGGCTTCCGTTTGCGTTACAAGCGCACCTTGTCCTGCTTCATCGACGGTTTGAGTGTGGACTACAGAAAAAATCGCTTGGGCAATGAGATCAGGCTGAAGGCGCCAAATCTGCACAATCTGCAGGAGCCACCTGCTGATGCCGATCTTGAACTCCGTGTCAACTGGGTACTGAACCGGCACGTCAATCCATCACTGGCCGAGCATCAAGGCAGTGTGATTGTTGACCGCGTTGAGGAGCAGAAGGTGTGGCTCAAGTTTGGCGGCAATTGTCTGGGGTGCGGTAATGCAGAAAAGACGCTGGTTGAGTTCGTTGAGAAGGTGCTTCGTGAGTACCTTCCTGAAGTCGATACGATCAGTGAAGTGACCATGCACTAAATTTTTTTAATCATTCAAATTGAATTTCAATTGAAGTTGCATTTATATTCGATAGCGAGTAATTTTTAATTACACGAACTCTGGTGAGTTGCCTAGATAGAACTGAGAGGGAACAGAATCATGTCCAAGAAGAATGCACGTGTTGCTAACGATAAAAGCACCAAGAAGCAGTATCAGCCTTACATGGAAGCCGAATGGGGCTTCATTAATCACTGGTACCCCGCTGTATTCACTCATGAACTGCCTGAGGGTGAAGTCAAGGGCATTCAGGTTGCAGGGGTTCCGATTGTTCTGCGTCGCGCCAAGGGTAAGGTTCATGCGCTGCTGGATCAGTGCCTGCACCGCGGTGTTCGTTTCTCAGCCAAGCCGATGTGTCTGAATGACGAAACCATCACCTGCTGGTATCACGGCTTTACCTTCAACCTCGACGACGGTGAGCTGAGCACAATTGTTGCCGCGCCGGAAGACAAGCTGATTGGTACCACCGGTATCCAGACCTTTGCTGTAGAAGAAGTGGGCGGCATGGTGTTCGTATTTGTCTGCGAACCGGATTGGGATGAAGAAATTCCGCCGTTGGCCAATGACCTGCCGTTGCGTTTCCCGGAAAACAACGAGCGCTTCCCGCACCCGTTCTGGCCGGATACACCGTCCATTCTGGATGAGAACGTAGTGGTTCTGGGCATGCACCGTACCGGTAATGCCAACTGGCGTTTGGCGTGTGAGAATGGCTTTGATGCAGGTCACCTGCTGATTCACCGTGACAACGCCATCGTTCAGGCCAAAGAGTGGGCGGTGCCGCTGGGTATCAAGCCGCTGTCTGATGAAGCGATCGCGATTATTGATGAGGAAAACGGACCGCGCGGATTCCTCAACCGTTATTTCACTGAGCATTATGAGCCGGTGCTGGACAACCCGGTACTGGACATCAAGGCCTACGGCCAGAATCCGAAATACTTCCGCACATCCATGTACATGCCGGGCGTTCTGATGGTTGAGAACTGGCCGGAAGATCATGTGGTTCAGTATGAGTGGTATGTACCGATCACCAACGATACCTACGAATACTGGGAAGTACTGGTACGCAAGTGCGACACCCCAGAGGAGCGTAAGGCATTCGAGTACCGCTATGAAAATCTGTACAAGCCGATGTGCCTGGAAGGGTTCAATGACTGTGACCTGATGGCGCGTGACGCCATGCAAAACTTCTATGCCGATGGTACCGGCTGGGATGACGAGCAGCTGGCCGATATGGATGCATCGGTCATCGTATGGCGCAAGTGCGCCTCACGCTTCAACCGTGGTATTGCACCAGCACCGAAAGGCGTGAACGGTTCCAAGCCTGCCCAGAGCCAGCATTTCGCATCGGCGGCGACAGGCAAATGGCCAGGCACTGATGCATTCATTACCGGTAACAAGTACGACAAAAGCTGATCATCAAATAACAGCAAGTTCTATGTTGCAGTGCTGATGACTGAAGGAGGCTAGCCTCCTTCAGTCCCTCAAATAAGGAGAAACCGCCATGTCTGCATCAGAAGCGGCTCAAGTGCTTGAGTGTGAAGCTCAAGTGACCTTCAGGTTCACAGATGGTGTCGAATATCAGGCCAGTAGCCAGCCCGGTGAGTTGCTGCTGGATGTTGCTCGCAGAAACGACGTGCCGATTACGTGGCAGTGTCTTACGGGCAGCTGTGGTTCCTGCATGTGTAAGGTTGAAGAAGGAGAGGTGAGCTCCGATACCAAGCGTCTGCTGTCTCTGCTTCCCAGTGAAGCCAAGGAAGGGTTGCGGTTGTCGTGTGCAGCTTTTGCCGATACCGATTGTGTTGTTGACCTGGATTATCCGAGTACATTTACCGAAGATCATGCGATCCATCAGGATACTGGCACAGTGACCGAGCTTGAGTGGGTCAACCACAACACTGTCCGCCTGGTGATGGAGCTGCCTGAGGATACCGAATTCGAAGACTATGAGGCGGGCCAGTACGTGCAGCTTCAGGTGCCTGGCACAGAGGAATGGCGTTCCTATTCCATGTCCAGCACGGTCAAGGATCTGCCCGAGATGACGTTTTATATCCGGGTGCTTGATCAGGGCGTGATGTCCGAATATTTGCGTGATCGTTGCCAAGTGGGTGATGAGATTCCGGTAGATGGTGCCTATGGCGTGTTCTATCTGCGGGAAGAAAAAGTGCCTCAGATCATGATCGCAGGCGGTACCGGATTGGCACCGATGCTAAGCATGATCGATACCCTGCGGTTGAGTAACTTCCGTCGCAAGAAGATTACCCTGGCCTTTGGTTGCTCTCATGAAAAAGACCTGTTTGCCATCGATGAATTGGAGATGCGTTCAGATTGGATGCCCAATCTGGATGTAAGGACCTGCGTGTCTCGTCCAGAAGGGGATTGGCAGGGACATAATTGCCGGGCGCAATATGCGATTACGGCAGATGATATTACTGACGAAAATACTATCGCATATCTATGTGGCCCACCTGCAATGACTGAGGATGCAAAAGCCCATTTGGAATCTCTGGGGGTTAAATCCGAGAACATTCACGTTGAGCTATTTGAAAGCCTTTAAAAGCGGCAGTGACTCACTCTAAATATCGTCGCGGCCTTGATTAATAAAAAGAGGTGAAGATCATGTCGGCTGTAACCAAACTATCCTATCTCGGTTTCAACGTGGCTGATTTCAGCCAGTGGAACACTATTCTTTTTGATATTCTTGGACTGGAAGTACGTAAAGACAGCCCGGCTGGGCAGACTCAGTTGAGAATGGATTCCCAGCACCATCGGTTTACGTTTTTTGAAAGCGATCATAATAGTACCGCGTATATTGGCTGGGAAGTGGATAACATTGACCAATTCAACGCGCTATACCAGCATCTTCAAACAATGGGTATTGGTGTTGAACTGGCTTCAGACAGTGAAAAAGAAGCCCGTCAGGTGCTGGAGTTAATGAAATTCCGTGGTCCTGATAACGTGGCAATGGAAGTCTGTTTTGCACCCTTCAAGGATAATCAGCCCTACGAACCAAGTTGCACGCGGTTTGGTGGCTTTGTAACAGGTGATCAGGGGCTTGGTCACATATTGTATTGTCACTCAGACATGAAGGAGGCATTGGCTTTTTATCGTGATGCATTGGGAATGCGAATTTCCGATTATATTCACTGGGATGAGGCTCGTGCTACTTTCCTTCATTGCAACCCACGTCATCATACCCTTGCCATATGTAATCCCTGCTTTGGTACCGGAGCGGGTGAGCTTAACCATTTTATGGTTCAGGCTGAAAACATCGATGACGTTGGCCAGGCATACGACCGTGTTGCAGAACTTGATGTTCCTCTGGTGTTGACGTTGGGTAAGCATACCAACGATAAAATGACATCGTTTTATATGATCACTCCGTCCGGCTTTGCTATTGAGTACGGGTTCGGAGGCGCAGAAATCCACAATGATGCCGAGTGGGAAGTCGCTTTGTATAATGCCCCTAAAATATGGGGTCATAACCTGGTCGGTTGATTTTTATTAAGTCATCATTCCCTTTTTTGGGCACAAGTTCCGGTGCCCTTTTTTTTGAGATTTATTTATGCAAGGCGCAATCATTAATGACTGTGGTGATGAGTTGTATGACGCTCTCGTTTCCGGAGTAACCGTTCCTCCGTTGACTGGACGGTTTTGCGACATGACGATTGACGATGCGTATTACATATCGTTGAGAATGATGTCGCGTCGGATTGAAGCAGGAGAGCGGGTGATCGGGAAAAAGATTGGTGTCACTTCGCGAGCTGTGCAGGCGATGCTGAAGGTTGATCAGCCCGACTTCGGCTTTCTGACGGACGCAATGTTGTTCGAAGATGGCTGCTCGCTGTCGCTGCGAGAACATCAGCTCATTCACCCGCGTGCTGAGGGTGAAATTGCATTTAAACTTAAATCAACGCTTGAGGGACCAGGGATAACCGCCAGGCAGGTCATGGCGGCAACTGAAAGCGTCATGCCTTGCTTTGAGATTGTCGACTCACGTATCGATAACTGGCAGATCAAGATTCAGGACACCGTTGCAGATAATGCTTCCTGTGGTGTTTTTGTATTGGGTAAACAGGCCATAGATCCCGCCAAACTGGATCTCGCCGCACTTGAAATGACCGTCAGCAAAAACAAGCAGCCGATCAGTCGCGGCAAGGGAGCGGCGGTGCAGGGACATCCTGCCAATGCGGTTGCCTGGCTGGCGAATACACTGGGCCGTTTTGGTATAGCCCTCGAAGCAGGTGAAATTATTCTCTCCGGTTCACTGGTGCCACTTGAGCCAGTTAAGGCTGGCGATCATATGTCACTGGAAGCGCCAGGTCTTGGATATGTGAGCGTTCATTTCACTGACTGAAGCAATTATGTGTGAGTTCTATTCATGAGCAAAAAACTCAAAGCGGTCATCATTGGCCCGGGTAACATCGGCACCGACCTGCTGATGAAAATGAAGCGTTCCGAGTGGATCGAGCCGGTCTGGATGGTCGGGATCGACCCCGAGTCCGAAGGCCTCAAGCGCGCCGCCGAAATGGGCATCAAAACCTGCGCCACCGGCGTGGATGGCATCCTGTCCCACGTGATCGAAGACGATATCCGCGTCGCCTTCGACGCCACCTCCGCCTATGTCCACGCCGAGAACAGCCGCAAGCTGAACGAACTGGGCGTGATCATGGTCGACCTGACCCCGGCGGCCATCGGTCCCTACTGCGTCCCGCCGGTGAACCTGGCTGACCACGCCAAGAACCTGGAGATGAACGTCAACATGGTCACCTGCGGTGGCCAGGCGACCATCCCGATGGTGGCGGCGGTCAGCCGCGTGCAGCCGGTGAAGTACGGCGAAATCATCGCCACCGTCTCCTCCCGCTCCGTCGGCCCGGGCACCCGTCAGAACATCGACGAGTTCACCCGCACCACTGCCGGTGCCGTTGAGAAGGTCGGCGGTGCCAAAGAGGGCAAGGCGATCATCATCATCAACCCGGCCGAGCCACCGCTGATGATGCGTGACACCATCCACTGCCTCACCGAGAGCGAACCGGATCAGGCCGCCATCACCGAGTCCGTCCACGCCATGGTGAAAGAGGTACAGAAGTACGTACCGGGTTACACCCTGGTCAACGGCCCCGTGTTTGATGGCAACAAGGTCTCCTGCTTCATGCAGGTGGAAGGGCTGGGCGACTTCCTGCCCAAGTACGCCGGCAACCTGGACATCATGACGGCTGCTGGTCTGCGCACCGCCGAGATGTTTGCTGAAGAAGCGGCCAACGGCACCATCACACTGCCGGCACGCGGCTAAGGGGAGAACAGAACATGGACCTGAACGGCAAAAAAGTAACCCTGCACGACATGAGCCTGCGCGATGGCATGCATGCCAAGCGCCACCAGATCAGCCTGGACGAAATGGTCAGCATCGCCTCGGCGATGGACGAAGCGGGCATGCCGCTGATCGAAGTCACCCACGGTGACGGCCTCGGCGGTCGCTCACTGAACTACGGCTTCCCGGCCCACAGCGACGAGGAATACCTCAGCGCCGTCGTGCCCAAGATGAAAAACGCCAAAATCTCTGCCCTGTTGCTGCCGGGGATCGGTACCGTTGACCACCTGAAAATGGCCCGGGACTGCGGCGTCTCCACCATCCGTGTGGCCACCCACTGCACCGAAGCGGACGTATCCGAACAGCACATCGGCATGGCCGCCAAAATGGAAATGGACACCGTTGGCTTCCTGATGATGGCCCACATGGTCAGCCCGGAGAAGATCCTGGAACAGGCCAAACTGATGGTCAGCTACGGCGCCAACTGCATCTACGCCACCGACTCCGCCGGCTACATGCTGCCGGATGACGTCACCGCCCGCATCGGCCTGCTGCGCGCCGAACTGCCGAAAGAGGTCGAGATCGGCTTCCACGGTCACCACAACATGGGCATGGCGATCGCCAACTCCCTGGCCGCGATCGAAGCCGGTGCCTCGCGCATCGACGGCTCCGTAGCGGGTCTGGGTGCCGGTGCTGGTAACACCCCGCTGGAAGTGTTCTGCGCCGTACTGGACCGCATGGGCGTCGAGACCGGGATTGATCTGTACAAGATCATGGATGTGGCCGAAGACCTGATTGTACCGATGATGGATCAGCCGATCCGTGTCGATCGCAACGCCCTGACGCTGGGCTATGCCGGTGTGTACTCCTCGTTCCTGCTGTTCGCGGAACGTGCGGAGAAAAAATACGGCATCTCGGCGCGCGACATACTGGTCGAGCTGGGCCGTCGCGGCACCGTAGGCGGACAGGAAGACATGATTGAAGACCTGGCACTGACCATGGCGAAAGAGAAGGGGTTGATCTAAACGAACTCATTGAGTTGAGTCGTTGAAGGTTGCATATCTCAAGGATGCAGGAGGGGGCGGATGAATTTTTCAGATAAGCGTTACATCGTGACGGGGGCCGGGTCAGGTATGGGCCGAGATGTTGCTCTGGCTCTGTTGCGTGAAGGTGCTCAGGTGCTATTGGTTGGCAGAAGCATGGCCAAGGGCGAGGCGGTAATGCATGAGGCCAGTCGACTGCCCGGTCGTGCCGTATTCTTTGCAGCGGATGTTTCTGACCCTCTTGCATGTCAGGGTATGGCAGAGACTGCGTGTAAAGAGTTTGGTGGTCTTGATGGCGCGTTCAATAACGCAGGCTATCAGGAACAGTTTGCGAAGCTGCATGAAACACCAGATGAACTGATCGACGGCGTGATCGGCACCAACCTCAAAGGGGTGCTTTACAGCATGAAGTATCAGTTGGCTTTGCTGCTGGAAAACGGATCAGGCGCCATCGTCAATAACAGTTCGATTTTCGGGCTCAAGGCGATGCCGGATCTTGCCTATTACGTGGCCAGCAAGTTTGGGGTAGTCGGTGCCACGAAGGCGGCGGCACTGGACTATGCACGGAATAATATCAGGATCAATGCGATCTGCCCGGGCCCGGTCAAGACTCCCAGTTATGACAAGGTCACGGGTGGTGACAATCATATGTACGATGACGGCGTCCCCATGCATCGTATCGCTGCAGCGGGGGAGGTTACCAATGCCGTCCTCTGGCTGCTGTCTGATCAGGCATCTTATGTTACAGGGCAGACATTGTCGGTAGATGGCGGCATGAGCGCCGCCTGAACACACCATAAAGGATCAAAGCATGAATAACGTGTTAGTTGTAACGGCAAGTGCACGCTATGAGGGTTCTCATACCCGCGATATGGCCAGCGTGTTTATGGATAAGATCAGGCAACAGCATCCTCGGATAAATATCGTTCAGCGTGACCTGACAGCTGAGCAACTGCCACCTGTCACGGAAGAAATGCTGACCGGATTTTTTTCAAAAACGAATGATTTGCCAGACCGGGTCAAGGCATCCTTGAGCTTGTCCAATCGCCTGTGCGAAGAGCTGCTTGAGGCGGATGTGATCGCCATAGCAACACCGATGTACAACTTCAATGTACCAGCTTCTCTGAAGGCCTGGATTGATCTTGTTGTACGGGCAGGGGTAACGTTTGAAAAGCTGGGAGATGGAAACCTTAGAGGATTGTGTTCCGGTAAAAGTGCCATCGTGATGTGTTCAATGGGAGGGGCATTTGCGCGGCACCAAATCAATCTGGTCGAGCCTTACTTGAAAATCATCGCTGACTTTATCGGTCTGGATGAAATTCGCTTTGTCTATATGGAAGGCACCGCGCAACAAGGGTTTGATGCTGTTGCATCATTGGCTGATGCAGCTGAAATCATTACCGACTTTATCAAGATCAAGGAGGCCTGATCAGGCCTCCTCTTCCGGCAAGGCATAGGTCGCAGAAATGCGACCTGCTTCATCGTATATGCCCGTCAACAAGCTGATCAGCTTGGATGCAACTACCAGCTTTTCGTCAATTTTGTCGATACTGGCAGTCTGTTCGGTTAAGAGTGTTGCCCGCAATGTTGCATATTGATCGACCTTCTTCTTGCCGTCGTCGGTCATGGCATAGGTATAAATCTTGCCTTGGGGTTCTTTGATCTTCGTGATCAGACTTTGGCTTACAAGCTTACGCAGGCTGTACTGAATATTGGGAATATCATCACGGTTCAACAGGCGCGCAATGATGGTCACCGGCTTGGGGCGATCCTGCATCCGGATGACATGCAGAATGATCAGCTCCTGATAGGTAAGCGAACCCAGTCCGCAGGTATTACCCAGCTGCAGACAAAAGCGCTGAAACGCTTCATGAAAGCGCAGCAGGCCCCATTCAAATTCTGTGGTGGCAACATCATGCTCAGTCGCTGCAAGGTGCCAGTTACGGTATAGAGTAATATCAGACATTATCGTTTTCGGGTTCATATCAATAGGCCTTTGGCTATATTATTTTTATCGGGAGCAAGTACCATGCCATGCCGCGATTTTGCTATAAGGTCTATTGAAATTCAAGACAAAGTTTGTTTATCAATCGGCCATCATAGCACCGTTCGGGGACATTTTTGAAGCGATACGCTTCGTTATGGTGCAACAAGGTTCAGTGAACCATTATTAAGATCATTTGCAGGACTCGAAATGCTTTGTCTATTTCACGTATTTGCTTACAGCCGCAGCGATGAGTGGGATAGCTACAGAGGCTTGGCGCCTGAAGGTGTATTGGCCAATATCCTGTCGATTGCCGCCTGTGGCAGCGCAGTCACTGTGGCGTCAGGAGCAATTTCAAGTGTGCTTCCCATCATGGAAAATGCGATGAATGTTGCCCCTGAGCCTCTTGTCGTTACATTGATTTCAATCTGCATGCCTGACTCCACCCGATAGCGCATCGTGGCGGCCAAGGCTTTCAGGTAGCGTGAAAAGCCCTTTGCTTCATTTTCGAAGGCAAAAGGCTGTTCAGCATTGCCCTTCAGGCAAGCAGAGGCCTTGGGTGTATTCAAGAAACTGGCTGCTGTCTCTTTGAGAGCGGCCAGGTCAATCACCTGCTGGTCGAAACCGATTGGATCCACCTCGCTCTCTTGTCCGCACGGCAGAGAGTTGATCAGTGCCTGCAGAAAGGATGTGTTCAGTTGCAGAGGTGGCAGCTCTGACACCAACCGCAGCAAGTTCTGGTCTGTCAGGATGTGACTGATTTCGCTGTTGTTCAAACGATATTGGGCTGAGTACACATCTGCGTATGCGTGGCGAGAGACCTGAGTGATGGATTCGATAACTTGCGGCCCGGACACCCCTATACGGGCATTGGCATCTGCGATCTGGTATTGACAGGCAGATGCTATCAGCAAGGCACCACCGAAGCAGCCACGCGTGTCTCCAATGATGGAGACTGTTTTTCGATCGGGTTGAACGTTGATGTGATGGATCATCTTGATGGATTGAGCAACGCCTTCCATCCCGTTCTTAGGGTCCTTAAGCGACACACCTGCTGAATCAATAAACAGTACAACAGTATTCACGTCATAATCAGTACACAAATTGAGAAAACGGTTCAGATCAGCGGCACTGTGAGTGTCGAAACTGCCTGCCTGGACGTAGGGATTGTTGCACCAAAGTGCAAAAGTACAGCTCCCCTTGCTGCCGAAGGCTGATCGGCTGGTCTCTGAAGTGTATGTTTCATGTATGACATCAAGCTGGTTTAGAACCTCCAGATACCGGACACTATTCCCGAACTCATTTGCCGGCATGCTCGATCCTCTTGATTTTGTTTTTCCTGTTATGGTGCTTATGAGTGGCGATCGTGCCGTCCTGTTTGAAGTGTTCGTGATTGATTTCCAGCTTTGACAGTTCGTAGATGTAGTTGACCATCAAGCCTGCTGAACTCTTCAGCCCATGAGGTTTCAGATTCGCGAACGGGTTGATTCTGTAGATGGCAGCGCCGTTGCTGAGATGGAAGCGCGCAACAGGATCGTACGGCTCCTGACCTTTTTTCACCTGTGTCAGATAATAAAAGCCAACATCTTCCAGCCAACCGGCTGTCTGTTCATCATCTGATTGAAGCGCACGGGCCTTATCAGTCAGCAATTCTGTAAAGGTATCGACACCATATCGTTCCTTGAGTACATGTCCCTTCTTGCCTGCGAGCGTTTCAAGGATATCTTCGCCAATATGTCCCTTTTCCAGTGCAATACTCAACGCAGGCATGGGCGACAGGGTCGAAAACTGATGAATTTCGGGTCGCTGCTTCAGAATTTCCTGTACTACCTGCTTGATCAGAAAGTTGCCAAACGAGATGCCCTTGAGTCCTTTCTGGCAGTTTGAGATTGAATAGAAGATGGCAGTGTCGGCTGCCGCGCTTGCTTCAAGGGGTGTGTTTTTGTCGAGAAAGGGGGCTACATCGCCACTGATACCTTTTGTATAGGCCACCTGGACAAAAATGAGTGGTTCCCCGGGGAGTGCCGGATGGAAAAACGCAAAACAGCCACGGTCATCTTCCAGGCGCCTTTTCAGTTCGTCCCAGTCGCGAATTTCGTGGACCGCTTCATACTCAATGAGCTTTTCAAGAATGTAAGCGGGGGTTTCCCATGAGATAGACTTGAATTCAAGGAAGCCCCGGTTGAACCAGCTTTGCAGGGTCGATTGCAGATCAATGTCCACCACCTTGAGTTCGGGGTGGGTACGCATGCTCTTGAGCAGGTCCTCTCTCAGAGAAACCAGTGAAGCGGTGCCCTCGCCAGGGATGTTCAGAAGTTCGAACAGGGCTTTTCTGCCACTGTTAAGAGTTGAACAAAGGCTCTGGTAGCTCTCGGTAGAACTGTTCTCGGCATAGGACTGAGACAGTTTTGATATCTGGTTGAAGTCCGGTTCCAGCCCCTGCAGAAACTGGAAAAAGACCAGTTTGTCGTTATTGGAAGAGCGCTGGTAGCGTCGCAGTATATCTTTGGCAATTGCAAGGGCAACCGCATCGCCCTGTCGTGTCAGTAATTCGCGGCAATCATCGGCAAGACTGTTGGGCAAGGCGTGACGATCATGACTTTCCTGCTGCCAGATTTCTTTGCCGCGTTCTGATACTGAGTCAATTAGCTTGCTGATCCATCCCATTATTTAACTCCTTGGTTATGGACTCTTTAAGGGCACGATATTGATTCATCAGATGTACATGCATCACTTTGCGAGCCAGGTCTCCGTCACCGGCTTCTATCGCTTCAATAATTTTACGATGCTCTTCAATGGACTCTCCCAATCTACCTTTGACGATGAGTTGTTGATGTCTTGCAAGGTGGATGACTCTGGAAAGGTCAAGTGTGATCTGTTCAAGCCAGCTGTTTCGTGCGATGCGCTTCAGGGCATCATGAAACCGGCTGTTGTCTTCGTAATAGCGCGCAATATCACCGGCAGCGGCATAATGCTCCAGGTTTCCATGCAGCTCGAGCAAACACTGCAAATCTTCACGAGTGGCCTTTTCCGCTGACAGTTGTGCGCAGTAGCCTTCAAGCATCGCCATAATCGGGAAGATTTCGCTCAAGTCTTCCAGGCTGATGGTTTTAACGAAAGCCCCTTTGCGGGGGATCAGCTCAATGAGTCCATCGGACGCAAGTACCTTGAGCGCCTCTCTCAGCGGTGTTCTGCTGATATCCATCTGTTTGCAGAGAGCAAGCTCGTCAATCCACTGACCTGGTGCCAGCTCACTTGAGTAGATCATGTGAGCAAGTGTCTCTGCTACCTCCTTGAAGAGGCCCTTCCTAGCGATCTTTGTCATATATTCGATAGAACATCAATTGAAAGTTGATTGTAGTATAATTAATAATTATGCTTGAAGTGAAGTAAAAAATTATCCGGGGTAATCCACATGAATTTGTTCGAGTCATTTCATCAAGGTTTTCAGAGCAGTAAAGACAAGACAGCGCTGAGCGTTCCTGAGGAAGGCAGGCAGGTTTCCTTTGGGGAGCTTGACCTTCTCTCAGCAAAGATAGCCAATAAGCTCACTGGATTGGGGCTTGAAGCTGGTGAGCGTGTTGCTGTTCAGGTTGATAAGAGTGTTGAAGCCCTTGCTCTATATCTTGCAGTACTGAGAGCGGGGGCAGTCTACCTTCCACTGAACACCGCCTACATGCCGGATGAACTGTCGTATTTTGTGACAAATGCCGAGCCGCGCGTAGTGGTGTCCAGGAAAAGTCAGGCAGATACCTTCACAAAGATAAAAAGTGATAGTGGCGTTGACTTTGAATTCTTGACACTGGAGAACAACGCTTCCGGTACATTGCTTGATGAACTTTCAAGTTTTGATGGAGAGTTCGAAACAGTTTCACGTTCCGATGATGACATAGCAGCGATTCTTTACACCTCAGGCACAACCGGTCGCCCCAAAGGTGCCATGATCAGTCATGGCAATCTGCTCAGCAATGCTCAGGTTTTGTCGAGTCAGTGGGGGTGGGAAAACGATGATGTATTGCTACATGCACTGCCCATTTTTCACGTACACGGCCTGTTTGTAGCCTGTAATATTTCATTCCTTAATACATCAGAAATGATATACCTCAGCAAGTTTGATACACAGCAGGTTCTCACTGAATTGCGTAATGCTACTGTCCTTATGGGAGTTCCTACCTTCTATACGCGTTTACTGAATGAACCTGACTTTTCGAGTGAGTTATGCTGCAACATTAGACTTTTCATTTCCGGATCTGCGCCATTATTAGAAGAAACATTTGAAGAGTTCAAGGTACGTACTGGTCATTCTATCCTTGAAAGATATGGGATGACTGAAACAGGTATGAATACTTCCAATCCGTTGGATGGAATGCGTTTGCCAGGCACGGTTGGTTTCCCTTTGCCAGGGACAGAGGTTCGTATTGTATCGGATGAAGGTGTCGCTCTTGGTGTCGAAGAGGTGGGTAGCTTACAGGTCCGAGGTCCCAATGTATTTAAAGGCTATTGGCGTATGCCTGAAAAAACGGCAGCCGACTTCACGGGAGATGGCTTCTTCATTACTGGAGATTTGGGGAAAATTGATAAAAATGGTTATGTCTCTATTGTTGGAAGAGAGAAAGATCTTATTATAAGTGGTGGCTATAATATATATCCGAAAGAAGTTGAGATGGTTATTAACGAGCTGCCTGGCGTTAATGAAACCGCTGTCTTCGGTTATAAGCATGCCGACTTTGGTGAAGGGGTGGCCGTCGCAGTAATCAAGGAAAAAGGGATGGATATTACGGACTCTCAGATCTCCGATTATTGTCGAGATAAGCTGGCTGCCTATAAGGTACCGCGGGTTTTTATATACCTGGATGAGCTCCCCAGGAATACGATGGGAAAAGTTCAGAAAAATATTTTACGTGAAAAATACGGCTCATAATATAATAAATAAGGATTTTCAAATGACGGGTGGTTTTATAAAAGAAGCTTTGGATTACCATGAATTTCCTCGCCCCGGGAAAATTTGCATTGAGTTGACTAAACCTGCGAATACATCCAGAGACTTGTCACTTGCCTATTCTCCGGGTGTAGCAGAGCCGGTAAGAGAAATAGCAAATAATCCTGACGCTGCGTATCGTTACACTTCAAAAGGTAACCTTGTTGCCGTTATCTCAAATGGTACAGCGATACTCGGTCTCGGAGACCTGGGGGCTTTGGCTTCAAAGCCAGTAATGGAAGGCAAGTCTCTATTGTTCAAGCGTTTTGCTAATATTGATTCAGTTGATATAGAAGTTGATACAAAAGATCCAAAAGCTTTCATTGAAACTGTTTTTAATATAGCAGATACATTTGGCGGAATAAATCTCGAAGACATTAAAGCACCTGAATGTTTTGAAATTGAAAGAGAGCTGATTAAAAGGTGTAAAATACCTGTATTCCATGATGATCAGCATGGAACAGCTATTGTTACAGCCGCTGGTTTGATAAACGCGCTTGAAATTGCCGGTAAAAAAATAGAAGACAGCACTATTGTCTGTTTGGGAGCGGGTGCTGCTGCCAGTGCTTGCATGAAAATACTTGTTAGCTTGGGTGCAAGTGTTAACCATATATATATGATTGATCGAAAAGGAGTTATTCACTCTCAAAGGAGTGACTTGACTCAGGAAAAGGCCGCTTTTGCGATACAGACAGATAAACTAACCCTTGATGAAGTGATAGAGGGCGCTGATGTATTCATTGGGTTATCAGGGGCTAATCTCTTGACACCGGATAATCTTTTGAAAATGTCAAAGGATCCGATTGTTTTTGCATGTGCCAATCCTGACCCTGAGATAACACCAGAACTTGCTAAAGAAACCAGACCTGATGTGATAATTGCAACCGGTCGATCTGACTACCCTAATCAGGTCAATAATGTTTTGGGCTTTCCTTATATATTTCGGGGTGCCTTGGATGTAAGGGCAACAGAAATTAATGAAGAGATGAAAAAAGCAGCTGTTTTTGCACTTGCAGGTTTGGCCAAAATGCCTGTGCCTCAGGAAGTGTTAAATGCTTACGGTTTAGAAGAGCTTGCTTTTGGTCGCGATTATATATTGCCAAAGGCTACGGATTCACGTTTGCTGGAAGTAGTCTCATCTGCAGTGGCCCGAGCGGCAATTGAGACAGGGGTCAGTAAAATTTATTAAATTAGCTATTCTTCAGTATTTCATGCCAACACTATTTTGAAGCGCCGCGTTCCGACAGGGGCAGGCGCTTCATTGACTAATCTGAGTTTTATAGCGGGCTGGGGGATTTGAGCCAAGACCTTAGGGCAGAAATTCTTTGCTACCCCCCCCCACCCGAGTATCGCTGCCGGCTATGATCATCAGACATCAGGTTGTGACGGACTCTCGTCTTTTGTGTCCGTCACGCAGGTGGCTAACACCCATACCCTGTGTACCTGTACCTTCCAGTGTGAAGGCGCGGCCAAATCCCTTCACATAGCGGCCACTTTGAGGAATCAATTTGAACAGTTTGAAGTCGGACAGTTGGCTCAAATTGTCAATGCGGCTACCCAGGCGTGCTGAAAGAATTTTGATCCCTTCTTCCCATGCCGGTGATGTTGTTTCAATGTGCTGTGCCTGTACCTTGTAGCTGACTCGTCGACGGGCAAACAGCTCCTTGGCACTGTCTTCATCTTCCATGATCAGAACCGATGCCGTCGGGTTGGCCTGAAGGTTTAATGCATGTATGGCTATTTCGCTCAGCAGGACATAAATTTCGCCGTCCTTGAATGCGAAAGGTGCATAAGATGCGTATGGCTCGCCTTCAATGGTCAGTGATGACAGCATCAGACTGCGACGGCTGTCGATGAAGGACTGGACCTCGGTACCAATTTTCTCTGCCTGGGTAGGGTTCGTCATGCGTCAGCTCCTGTATTACCCAAAAATTCTATGCCTGCACTTTTGATTTTCTTGAACGCTTCAACCTGGTTTGCAAATAGCTGTCCCTCGCGATCTCTGCCCAAAAATACTTTGAAAATCACGTCATCCTGCTGATTACAGAACACGAAGGCGTAGCTTTCGCGCCCACCGCGTGGGGTGTCCTGAAATCGAATTTCGTGGACTTTGCTCAAGTCCAGATGGCCCTGGAAACCAGCGCCAGCGGGTATCAGATTGTAAAAGCCGTGCCCGACTTCCCCTTTGGGAAAAGGGCCCTTGAATTCAAAGACGGACCCGCCGTGTTGAATGATCGTCATCATATCGCCCCAATCGGCGATGGTTTTCAGTAGGGTCTGAGCCGCATCCCCGGGGAGCACTGTATCGATTTCACTCATCTGTTCCGCTCCTTAAAAACGATAGGTGGTCGACAGAATCAATTCCCGACCGGCCTCGTCCAGCGATTCCCAGGCGCGTCGATAGTGTTTGTCGGTCAGGTTGTTCACCGTCAAATTCAGATCAAGGCCCGGAATGGCCTTGGGTGTATAGGACAGGTAAAGGTCAGTCAAGGTGTACCCATCGTAGCGTATGCCAGAGGTGTTTTCTTCATAGCCAGTGCGGTTCTGGGCACGAGCATGCTCCAAACGAACGCCCGCCAGCAATTGTTCATTCCAGAAACCATGGCTGATATCAGCGGTGAAGGTGTCGGCAGGGATGTTGGTTAAATCCTCACCGGTTTGCAGATCCTTGCCTCGCGTCAGACCATAACCCAGCTTGATTTTCAGGTTCTGAAGTTTGTAGGCCGCACTGACCTCAAAACCGCGGAGGCGTGCTTTATCCACATTTACCCAAGTGGTGTAGCCTGGATCCATGACAGGGAAAAAAGAAGGTCCGACAACAATCTGCTCGATGAAGTCATCAACTTCATTCTCAAAGACCGCCATTTGCAGTTCCAGATTGTCGCCACCGAGCAGCTCAGCCCAGTGTGCATTGGCAACCAATTCAGTATTGGCGGCTTTTTCAGCGTCGAGGTCAGGGTTTGATGCAAAGGTGTTACAAAAGCCAGGCCCCATGCAGAAGTGAGTGCCGGTGGTATACATTTCCTCCGAGCTTGGTGCACGGAATGCGCGTTCATGGCGTAACGACAGGCTGCCCCAGGTAACCGGGCTCCAGGTCAGGGCTGCCGAAGGAGAAAACGCACTGTCAGAGCGAGACCCCAGACCTTCGGCATCGGTCTCGAAATGATCATAGCGTCCTCCCAGTCGGGCAGACCAGTGTTCATTAAGTGCAATGTCGGCTTGCAGGAATGCACCCAACTTATCGGATTCGGCATCCGGTGGAACCGGGCGCCCACTCCCCGAGCGCTGACCACTGAACTCTTCACGACCAGCATCAATACCATAAAGGAACTGCATTTGCCCAAGGCTGGTGAGGTTATTCAAAGTAAACCCGTAGGCGTCCATTTGGGTGCTGTCTTGACGGCCATCACTGAGCCGAGATTCTTCCATTTCAACCTGATTGCGCCATACCATCAGATTGGCGTTAAGTAACGGTGAGGCAGTATCCAGGTGATATCCCAGCCGAAGGTTACGACTGCGCGTGTCGCGGTCAATCATGAAATTGCTGCTGGCGTTAGACACCGCTGCGCCGTTGGACGGTACCTGTCCTGCCGTCTTGACCTCAACATAACTCAGGTCAAGCGTCTGGTCCTGATCAACTTTCCAATCCAGTTTGGCAATGCCGCCTCGGTCCAGAATCTCGGAGCCCTCCAATGAGGAGTTGTCCCCGTGTTCCAGGTTGTTGCCATCGCGGTAAAACCCACCCAGCATCCAACTGGCTGAACCTTCTCGCCCTGCGAGGGCCGCGACCGATGCTTGCAGATCGCTGTTGGAGTTGTGTCCGGTTTTAATCAGCCCACCAAAATTTTCATCCCCTTCCAGCAGGTCGTCGGCACTTAACGTCTCTTGCGCAACAACACCGCCGATGGCACCCGATCCCCACAGTGAACTGACTGGGCCTTTCAGTACTTCCACCCGGCTGATCAGCTCCGGAGGGAGCAAGTAATCTGGCCGATGCCCCGAGCTGAAGTCCTGCCGCACGCCATCAACAGTTTGCAATACCCGACTGCCGGACAGACCACGAATGTTGACGGTCTGGTTGAGGGGGCGAGAGCCGCCAGCCACGCTCACATTAGGTACAGCCCTGAGCGCATCGGGTACCGACTGAGGCTGACGCTGCTCCATTTCATCAGTGTCGATTACGCCAACGGAACGGCGGCTGGAAACAACGCTTTCACCAAGGCGTGTGGCGCGAATGGTCAACTCGTTCAGCTCGTAAACTGGCTCGCTTTTGGGAGTCTTGGTTTCTGCTGCTGCGCAGGTGCTGGAGAGAACAGCGCTGATGGCCAGGACAATGCCCCGCTGAAGCATATGGACAGGCCGACTTCTATCAAGCGTGTGCATGATTGATCTCGCAGTTAGTGTCATTTGATTGAACGGTGTTTCAGTATGGAATCAAAAATAATCAATGTTGTAAATACAAATCGTTATCAATATCATATGATCCATGTGCTGAATAATTCAACAGAAAGGGAACGGAAGTGGGTATGAGTGCGCGACTGAAGAAGAACTTGGCCAGGCTTACGCTTTTTCTTGTGGTTGGCTCGGCTATACCTGCTGTTCAGGCTGAAGTCAGAAGAATCATCAGTACCGATGGGGCAACCACCGAGATGCTGTTGGCGCTGGGATTGGACGCATCGCTGGTCGCGGTCGATGTCACCAGTACGCTGCCTGAGCATCTTTCGAGCTTGCCCAGCGTGGGTTACCACCGTGCACTATCAGCGGAAGGCATTATGAGCCTGAACCCGGACGTGCTTGCCGGAAGTATGCATATGGGGCCAGCGAGCGTCGTTGAGCAAATACGAGCCGCAGGCGTACAGCTGATTCGGCTGCCGCCGTCTTTGGACCTTGATCAGCTTGAGGCTAATATCCAGCAGCTTTCAGATGAGCTGAACGGCGATGCAGCAGTGCAAGCGTTGAAATCCGAGTTGCAAGCCCAGAGGGTACAACTGGAAAGACAGACGTTACCGGGTACCCGTGCGGTCTTTTTGATGGCAGGTGAAAGTCGTCTGCGGTTGGCGGGTAGCGGCACTTCAGGTAACGCTTTGCTAAGCCTTATCGGCGCTGATAACCAGGCTGACTTTGAAAACTATCGTACCGTGACCGCAGAGGCAATTCTCGCGCTCCAGCCTGAGTTGATAGTACTGTCAGGTGAAAGCGATCAGGCCACAGCTGATCGCTTGCTTAAGCAGGCGCCTATGCTGGCA
The DNA here is from genome assembly GCF_041155135.1 of Marinobacterium sp. BA1. Taxonomy (NCBI): domain Bacteria; kingdom Pseudomonadati; phylum Pseudomonadota; class Gammaproteobacteria; order Oceanospirillales; family Oceanospirillaceae; genus Marinobacterium; species Marinobacterium sp. BA1. The sequence goes on along the minus strand of NZ_BAAFHC010000001.1, from coordinate 2,409,528 downwards.
CATACGCCGGCTGCCCAAAATGGCCATGTTTTCACCGTTGATGGCCGTACATTGGTGTCTGGTATCGGACTGGCTGCGTTGCGTGAAGCATTGCGGATTACAGCCTTGATGGAGGACGATTGAAGTGCGCCTATCGGCTTCCATCGTTGCTCTGGTTCTGCTTTCAGGCCTTGCTTTGGGTGGCGTGCTCTCTATTACCACCGGCCCAATGGCGTTGTCGATGTATCAAAGTCTGTTGGTTCCGTTTGACCATGTTTTTGGCTGGGAGCTGGCGCAGTTACAGGATTACCAGCGGGCCGTGATCATGGAGATGCGTGTACCCAGAACACTGTTGTCGATTCTGACCGGTGCCTTGTTGGCTCAATGTGGGGTTGTGATGCAGGGACTGTTTCGTAATCCACTGGCAGACCCGGGCATTATAGGCGTCTCTTCTGGAGCGGCGGTGGGGGCTGTTTTTGCCATCACTCTCGCACCTGTCGCCTGGATCGAGTGGTCTACCCCCGTAGGTGCTTTTCTGGCAGGCCTGGCAACGACTCTGGTTGTGTACTCATTGGCCCGTACCCGTAATGGTACTTCAGTTACCATCCTTCTTCTGGCGGGTGTTGCCTTGGCTGCATTTGCTGGCGCCGCCATTGGCCTGATGAGCTATTTTGCCAGTGATCAAGATCTGCGTTCGCTTAGCCTTTGGCAAATGGGATCACTGACATCTTCATCTGATATCGGCCGCTGGCTCGGACTGGCAGCGCTTGTCATGACGGCGGTTCAATTTCAGCGCCGTGCGCTGGCATTAAACGCCATGCTGTTGGGTGAGTCCGAAGCGCGTCACTTGGGAATCAACGTTGAGCGACTCAAACTGGAACTGATTCTGATGACGGCGGTTGCGGTTGGTGTTGCCGTTGCCAATACAGGTGTGATCGGTTTTGTTGGGCTGGTCGTGCCACACATCGTGCGTATGTTGACGGGGCCGGATCACCGCCTGTTGCTGCCACTGTCTGCGGTTTGCGGGGCATTGATGTTACTTCTGGCGGATACCTTGGCGCGAGTTTTGGTACCGCCTGCAGAAATTCCAGTTGGAATTATTACTGCTCTAATTGGTGCTCCCTTCTTCCTGGGTCTTCTGATTAAACAACGTAGTTTGGGCAGGCTTTGATATGTTAAAAATCGATGATCTCGCATGCCACAGTGGTGGTTCCCGATTGTTGAGTGTTACGCAGCTCAAGTTGAAAGCAGGGGAAATTCTGGCGGTTTTGGGTCCAAATGGCGCCGGCAAGTCAACGCTGTTGAAGTCCATTTGTGGTGAAATCCGCTGTGAGGGCAGTATTCAGTTACATGACCGGAGTCTCTCAGATTGGCCTGCTGATGAGCGCGCTCGTCATGTGGGTGTCTTGCCTCAGTCCAGCCAATTGACTTTCCCTTTTTTGGCGCGGGAAGTGGTTGAACTGGGGCTTATCCCGTTGAGTTTTTCACGCGGTGAGGCCAAAACCGAAATTGATCGTGTGATGGAGTTGTGTGACTGCGCTCACCTGAAAAAACGAGCTTTCCCGACACTGTCAGGCGGTGAAAAGCAGCGTGTGCAGCTGGCTCGTGTGCTGTTGCAGCTGAGTCAGGCAGAGCGGCCCCCGTTGTTGTTGCTGGATGAGCCTACTTCAGCTCAGGATTTGGGGCATCAGCATACCCTGCTGGCACTGCTTAACCAGCTTGCCCGTGACGGATATGGCATCATCAGTATCCTGCATGATCTCAACCATTGTCTGCATTATTGCCAGCGCTGTCTGGTACTGGAGCAGGGCGAAGTTCGTCACCAGGGTAGTCCTGCCAAAGTTCTCGTTCCGGATAACATTCATGATATTTGGCACTACCGTCCGGCCTTCGGCACGCTGGAAGATAAGCGTGCCGTGATGGCGTGAAGTCTCATCAGAACCGGATTTTTTTCCACGAAATGATGTTTATCCATTTTTATCGGAAGGCGGCGGGCAGTGAGAAAACAGCACATCAAATCACATCCAGTGGCTGGTCTATACGTTGAGAATCAATCATGGCTGCGAGGCTGGCTATACCGCAAAGTAGGTTGTACACACCTTGCCGCTGATCTGGTACAGGATACCTTCGAGCGTCTTTTGAAACGCGAATCATACGGAGATGTTGAAAAGAGTGGCGCTTACTTGAAAACCACTGCACGTAACCTTGTGATCGATCACTGGCGCAGAAAAGCACTGGAAGCGGCATATATGGAAGCGTTGCACATACAGGGCGAGACCTACCACCCTTCTCCGGAAGAGCAGCACATGCACTTGGATTTGCTGAATCGGATTGACCAGGTTGTACAGCGCTTGCCGGTCCAGACCAGGCAGGTCTTTCTGCGAGTGCAGCTGGAAGGATGGGGGTATGCCAAAGTGGCTGAGTCGTTGGGTATTTCGGTGAGTACAGTAAAACGGCATCTCAAGACTGCACTGTTAGAGTGCTGTTTTTACTGCGAGTAATCGATGAGTCAGGATTCGCCCAAACATGCTGTAATTCCCCGGCATATTGCCAATGAAGCGATTGACTTGTGGATGTTGTTACAAGAGGTCGGTGAGTCCGGTGAGAGGCGTCAACTGCTGGAACGTCTGGCTCAATGGCAAAACCGCTCCGTTTTGCATAAGCTCGCCTGGCAACGCCTGACTTCTTTTCAGACAGATTGGGACGCGCTTCATACAGAAAATCTTCAAGGTGTCAGCCGGCGGGTGTTGGGTCGCCGCAAAGCCCTTGGACGGCGGCAGTTGCTTTTGGCCGGTATTGCTTGCGGTGCTTTGAGTACTGGCTGGTTCTGGTCCCAACGGCAGCCGTTTGCTGGTGTGGTATACCGTACCGGCGTCGGCGAGGTTCGTAGCCTGACGCTGCACAATGGCAGCCGAGTACAGCTCAATACTTCGACTGAACTTTATGTAAGTGTGGGAGCGGAAGGGGAAATGCACCTTCGTCTGACCGCCGGCGAAATATTGGTCGAAACCGTTCCTCGCAAGACTTCTACAGCAACGCCGGATCCAGCCATGGTCGTGCAGACCGAGTTGATGCGAGTACAGCCGCTGGGCACCCGGTTCTCTGTGCGCGTGGACGACGCCTATGTCAAGGCGTCCCTGTATGAAGGTGGTTTGCAGCTCGATTCACCGTTGGCACAGGAATCTTGGCAACTGTTGCCAGGAGAGTCTCTGACCCTGTCCAGATCGGGTAAGGTGAGCCGAGGCCAAAGCAACAGCCAGGAACTTGCTTGGCAGCGGCGTATGTTGGTCGTCAACAGTATGCCACTGAAGTACTTTCTTAAGGAATTGTCTCGTTACCATCACATGTGGGTTCGTTGTGCCCCGAGTATTGCTGAATACCCGGTTTCAGGCACCTATCCGATTGATGATCTTTCTTCGGTATTCAAAGTGCTCGGTGATCAGCTTGGCGTGGAATTCAATACTTATCTGGGTGTATGGGTGATTGCACGAGATAAATTGAGCTGATTTTAATTCTCATTCGTCTTTGTCTTAAAGCAGCAAAAAACTGACTGAGTGACGGGGCAGTAAAATGGATGGGAATAGTAAACGATACTTTAATCTGATGCCCTTGGCAGGGGGGGTAACCCTAACGGTACTGGGCTTCTCACACGCTATGGCTGCAATGCCGGAGCAGATGGCAGCCAGGACCACGGCTTCTGTCCAAGTGGAAAAACGCTATGCTTTTGCAATCAATGAAGGAGAGTTGGCCAGTGTGCTCAATGCCCTGGGTCAGCAGGCAGGTATCCTGATCAGTTATGATCAGGCGCTGTTGCAGGACAAGCAATCGTCTGGACTGAATGGCAGCTATAGCCTGCCGGAGGCGTTGCGACAGATACTTGAGGTGCACGGACTCGGTGTCAAACAGTATGGTCCTGTTAGTTACGCCATTATAGGCGCGGACCAGGCTGACCAACCGCTGACACTGCCATTGGTGCGCGTAACAGGTCGTGAGGAATCGCCCGATATAAAGCAGCTCAAGCAGATCGATATGCGTGATAGCGCACGTTCTGACTTTGCTGAACTGCTGAGCATGGTGCCGTCTGTTCGAGTGGATGACACCGCCAGCTCGAGTCTGCGACAGGGAGACCTAAAGCCAGCCGAATTCTCCATTCGTGGCGCTGCACCCTATCAGAATAAGCTGATGCTTGATGGCTCCAGCATCGACAGTATGCTGGACCCGATGCAAAAAGAGAGACAGGACAGTTACACCAGTGTTGCTGGGCATTCGCAGGGACTGTTTGTTGATCCGGGGTTTGTCAAAGAAGTTAAAGTGATCGACGTCAACGCACCGGCTCGTGAAGGTAATTTCATCGGTGGTGTAGTCAAGGCTGAAACTCAATCCTATGATGGCCGTGATCGTTTTGAGATCAGCCATCGAATGACCAAGGGCAGTTGGACCGAGTTTCATGTGGACGACTCACAACTGGGCGAGTTTGAAGATGGTGCTGCACAATTACCGGTTGGGGTACCGGGTGAGTTTCAACCTGATTTTGAAAAATCCGAAACCACGCTGTCGGGCGCAACCCGTGCCGGTGATTTGGGTCTGTTCTTTGGTTTGAGCGAAAAACACGCCCAAATCACTCAGAAACAGGCCGTCGTTATCGATATGGATCACTTTTTAGAAACCGGCCGTATTTTCAAGCCTGGCGAGGAAAAGGCGCTTGACCGAAATTCGCGCTATGCCGTGATGCGGATGGACCTACTGGAACGTGACTATGACTTCAATGCCTCTCTGGCTTACAGCGATTACAAAGAAGACAGCTTCCTGATCAATTACCGCAACTCTGATTACAAAAGTCAGCACAACGGCCTGAATTTGAGCCTGAATTTTGGTCAGAACCTGGGCGAAACCCGGATGGATCTGAACGTCAGCCTTGGTACCAGCTCGGATGAGCGTAATTTTGAGCAGAATGTCATCGACCAGTATAAATACACCTCTATTTATGGAGCGCAAGGGATTAATGGAGGGTTTGGGCAGCTGGCCAATACTCAGCGCACATTGGGGGCAACACTGGACTTCATCACGCCGCTGAGTGAGCAGGTGAAACTGAATTATGGCGGCGAATTCAAATGGTCCTATTACAAGCAGGACAGGGGCAACGATTTTACTTTTAACGAGTACACGCTCGATTTTTCCCAGCCTCTGCCGCCTCAGACTTCACCGGGGTCATGGGCACCAGATGCTCAATACCACAGCCGTGAGGCCACTTATGGCAAGGGTGTCATCGATTTTACCAACCTGAATACAGCCGCATATGCCGAACTGGAAGGCGAACAAGGCCGTTTCTTCTGGCGCACGGGTGCACGCCTTGAACGAGACAGCTGGTTGGGAAATACCAATTTGGCGCCGCGTCTGCTGGCGGGTTTGTACTTGGATGAAGCGCATGACTACCGCGTAACGTTGGGTGCCAACCGCTATTATGGCAAGTCATTCCTGTCCTATAGACTGCGTGAAAAAGAGCGTAGTCTGCTGACCATTCGCGAACGTACCGGTAGCACTGGCGCTTGGGTCAATATCGATCCGAACAGTGAATGGGAATATCGTGATTTGGAAACCCCTTATGACGATGAGTACAGCCTGGGACTCTATGGGCCGGTGATGGCGGGCCAGGCCGGGTTGCAGTTGGTGACGCGCAAGGGGCGTGACCAAATACGCACCCATTATGATCCCGAACGAAAAATGAGCTGGTTTGCCAATGATGGTGCCAGTGACACCCATCAGGTTGATTTGTTCTGGCGCTCTGAGCCCCTGTCTTTCATGGGCGTCAACTGGACTTTAAACTCTAGCCTGGCCTGGATGGACAAGAACACCGACAGCCGTTACGCCAGTGGTACGGGTGGTTATCTGTCCAGCAGTGATGCAGAAGAAGAGATTATTTACGAAGGTCAGCGCATGGCGCGTTACGAGATGCCGGCAACGGATTTTGCCACACCGATAACGGCCAATGTTGATCTGATTACGCAGACGTTGAACGATCGTCTGTTTGTACGGAATTCTGTGGCATTGAGTGATGGTTATCGTTACCTGAAAAGTTTGGGCAATGACAGTGCGACTGGATTGAAAGCCTATTCCATTGAAGAACAGGGTGCTACAGCCCGATGGGATCTGAGTGTCGAATATCAATTGCTTGCGTCCCCGTCTTCGCCGTATTTGCGTGCGGACGTGATCAACGTTCTGAATAGCGGAAATGCCATTAGTGGTGAATCCGGCGTGCAATTGTTCGGCGTAGGTCGACAGTTCTGGTTGGAGCTGGGATACCGTTTCTGATGAACAAGCCAGCTATCTTGAAGTGTATGCTGGTGCTGCTTGCAGTACCGGCCCTGGCGCTTGCCTCAGAATCCCCACTGCACGCGCTGGTCGAGCGTTACCGGCAAGGCCCCGACCATTGGCCACAGGCTAACGTGGATACAGGTGTTGACTATCAGCCATTGGCCGCGATCGCCGAGCAGGTGCCGGTTCCAGCAAATAACCCATTAACCGCTGCAAAGCATGAGCTGGGAAAACATCTGTTTTTTGATCGACGTTTATCTGCGTCTGAGCAGATCGCCTGTGCCAGTTGCCATGATCCTGATCTTGGTTGGGCTGACGGTCGGCGTGCGTCCATTGGCCATAACCGCCAGAAAGGCGACATCAATGCACCTACGGTGGTGAACTCGGCTTGGCTGACTCATATATTCTGGAACGGGCGTGCAGCCTCACTGGAAGAGCAGGTCATTGCCAGCTGGACCAATCCAATAGAGATGGCTGCTGATACCGATGTGGCAGTGGAGCGCTTGAGTGAGACGCAAAGCTACCCTGCACTGTTTGAACGGGCGTTTGGTAGCGCGGAAGTGACACCAGAGCGGGTCGCCCAAGCGATTGCGAGTTTTATGCGAGGTTTGACTCTGACCAATACACCCTTCGACCGCTTTATGCGAGGAGACACGGATGCAATGAGTGACGAGGCCTTGCACGGGTTGCACTTGTTCCGCACCAAGGCGCGCTGTATCAATTGTCACCATGGTTCGCAGCTGACTGATAACCGCTTCCATCATTTGGGTACGTCTTTTCATAACGTGGGTGATTTTCAGGGGCGCTATAGGCTCACAGGTGCCCGAGATGATGTAGGTGCGTTCAGAACTCCCAGTCTTCGAGGTGCGGCTGAAACGCCACCATTCATGCACAATGGTTTTGTAAAGGATCTGGATATGCTGCTCGCGCTTTATAACATGGGGTGGTGGCAAAATGCAGAACTGCCGGATAAAGGCAACGACATACCCACAGCAAAGCTGTCTCCACTTATCAAACCGTTGTCTTTGAGTGGTACAGAGGTGCATGCGCTAAAGGCTTTCTTGAACAGTCTGAATGGGACGATGCCGTGGATGGAAATGCCAGAACTATTGCCCTGAAGATTAATATCCAATCGGCATCTATGACCCGAAATGTGAGTGAACAGTGCTCCAAAATCTTTACATCAAGTATGTATAGCTTCCTTAATGTGCTTGCGGTACGTGATTGCTAAAACAAAAACGACGCTCAGGCAGATAACTAAGCCAAGTAGCATGCCCCCATAGCCGAAATTTCCGATCATGATGCCTGAAGCCATTGGTGCCAGGGTGCGTGCGAACGCAAACAAACTCGATTGGATACCGTAATCCACCGCGGTTAAGCCTGGGCGCGTATAGTACATCATCAAGCCAAAAATCAGCCCTGAAGCAGCTCCCATAGCCAGAGCGGTGAAAAGGGCAGCTGCGGCAAAAGCCGGGAACGACATTTGGAATGTACTAACCAATAGCAAGCTGCCAACAGAGGCTAGACTCAGGAAAGCAAAAACTGGAAGAGCTACAACGGGGCCAGACCTGCGAGTGAGGCGGCTGCCGAGTAGGCTCGCGAGAGCACCAACAAAGCCACCGCCGATACCGACCACTGTAGCAATACGATCGGCTTCAAAACCCTGATCCAGCATCAGAGGTTTCACATAGACCCAGGCCGCACCGATAAACGGAAAATAGAGCAGAATCATGAGTGCCCAGCGACGAAAGTCTGGGGTTGAGAAATAACTCAACCAATCCTTGAGTCCCGCGTGCGGAGTGCTTGACTCTGCGTGTTGGATGGGTGTGTATGTGCGTGTCAGAGCTAGTAGTAATACGCCAGACCCCAGCAACGCAGCTAGAGTAGCAAACGGCCAGGCCCAACCGAGCCGTGTTTGCATCAGCAGCATGACGCCTCCTCCCATAATGGCACCCAGTGATGTCGCTGCTGAGCGAATGGCACCTGCTCGGATACGCTCAGATTCGGGCAGGTACTCAATGGCTAATGCATTCACTGGGATATCGGCCCAGGTGCCGATCAAGCTAGCGGTCAAGGCCAGGGTAAAAAGTATGCCCCAGGACGTGTGTTGAATATCGAAAAAAGCCAGAAGTACGAGTATGGAGGAATACAGCAGGGTCAGTATCATGCTCCAGTTGTGGTAGCCATGTTGACCGATACGATAACGATCAACAGGTGTTGCTAGCAGAAACTTGAGGACGGCAGGTAAACCGGCCAACTGGAAGAGGCCGATCTCGGTCCCAGACCAGCCATACTGGCGCATGATCATGGGTAGACCAAGATATAGATAAATAATGGGAGCCGTGAACGCAAAGTTTAGCCAGCCCAGCATCAATTGCAGGGGCCAGTAGTGAGTGTTTCTCATACCGGTTTCCTTCCTGTGTGGACCCAAATAGGGGTCATGGGAGCATGCAGCAACTGTCGGCTGTCCAGTAGTGTCAGATTGTGACGTTGCAAGATGGTGGGCAGTTCATCTTGGTGTGGAACATAGTGTCCACGTAACATCAAAGGCATATAGAACGGAAGTGTTTGTAAGGCTTCGGCTGCCGTATTGGCAATTTCCGCATGAGCGCATACCAATAGCCCACCGGGCTTGAGTGCTGAGATCATTCGATGCAGCACGGTGTCAATGTCAGGAAGGAAGTGCAGCACTGATGAACACCAGATGAGGTCGTAGGGGCCGCCGAGATCATCGGTAGCGGCGTTCCCCCCAAGAGTGTCCAGCCGTTCTTGCAGTCCTGCTGCCTTGATATTGCTGTTAGCAACTTCAGCAGTTGATGGCAGATCAAAAACAGTACCCGTCATCTCCGGGTACTGTAGGGCCAACTCAATGCTAATGAAGCCTGGGCCTCCGCCTAAGTCAAGAAACCGACCCCGGGAGGGGATCTCGATCTCTTGCAGTAATTGCGCCACAGCTGGGGCGGTAATGGTACGCTGCTCCTGAGCGATTTGTCCCTGAGCTGCATGGGCCCATGCCTGTTCTGATTGCACCGCCGCAAAATCATTTCCTTCAAGACGGCCTTCAAGGTATGCCGGCAGATTTTGTCCGCATGTATTAAGCGTTTCAGTGCGAAAGCGCCAAGCTTTAGCGTAGCCCTGATCCGCATCATCCAAAAGATAGCGTTTGGCAGAGGGGGTCAATGTGTAGAGCGTGGTTTCAACGGATCCCCCTTCGGACTTTTTTCTTTCGAGTATGTCCATGCTCCAGAGCAATTCCATCAGTACTGCAGTGGCTTTGGGGTCGAAATGCAGTTGTTTGGCCAGTTTTGTGCAGGTTGATGAGGTTTTCAGAGCGTTCAGCAGCCCGCTGGTCATGGCGTACTCGAGAGCCTGTACCTGCAGCACGGCAGAAGCCAGGTTCCAGTATCGCTGCATAGGATGGGGGGAGGTTAAATCCATGCATCATCTCCATGTCATAAAGTTGAACCAACCAGATGGTTAGTGTGATGAGTGTGATGTGCATAGCCTAACTCTTTAATGCTACTGGTTATCATTTAAAAAGTATGATGAACGTAAAGAAAAGTATGCGTTTTGATGTTGGGGGTGAAATTGTCATCTCCGAGTGGCCTTTGCCGGTCGTCACTGTTCTTACAGCTTCCCTCTATAGGAGAAGGTAAAACATAGTAAATTTATGTTATGTTATAACAATCTATTAAGCGTTCGCTCGGAGGTCCTGTAACTCATGCTCATCACTCATACTCGGCATATAGTCGCCGCCGCTTTGGTCTTCGTCGGTTGTTCTAGTTATCCGGCTTGGGCTGAGGTGCGAGTTTCAAACGATGATGTGTTGGTTGTGACCGCCAATCTGCATGGAGCACCACTGGTGAACGCGCCCGCCAGCATTTCACTTATTGATCGCGAAGAGTTGCAGTTGTCCAATGCGGACGATTGGGCTGATGCTCTGAGTGCACAAGAAGGTGTCAACATCAGTTCGATTGGACAGACGCGCCGTGGCATCAGTATTCGTGGCATGCCGGTTGAGCATACCCTGTACTTGATTGACGGTCGCCGTATCAGTTCCAGTAATGGTGTTATGGCGCATACGGACTTTGAGCTGGGCTGGCTACCTCTGTCTGCAATTGAAAGGATTGAAGTTGTCAGGGGGCCATTGTCGTCCCTCTACGGCTCAGATGCACTGGGCGGTGTCGTTAACCTCATTACGCGTGTGCCCGAGGATGCGCTAAGCGGCGAAATATCAACAACACACGTCTGGCAGGATGATCGCGACGGTGGTGATGCCAGTAAAACATCCTTCTATCTCAGTGGAGCAGCGATGCCGGGTACGCTTGCCATGAGCTTGGCTGGTCAATGGCTGGAACGGGATGAGCTTAAGCTGGTAGAAGATCCTCAGGTCTCCGAAATTGAAGCCAGGGAGAACCGCTCGATTCAGGGCAAGCTAATCTGGACTCCGTACGACAATCAGCGCATCGATCTCAGTTATGCGAGGGGAGACGAAGAGCGTAGCCGTAACGTGGCCAGTCGCAGTAGCTATTACAATTCAGAAGACGATATCGAGACCGAACAGCTATCGCTGGCCCACAAGGGCGACTGGTCCTGGGGGCAAAGTACAATTTCGGCGTATCAGTCTTCTGTGGAACGCGTAAATAGACGTACGGCCGGCAATACGGCTACGCCCGCTCAGAAGGTTAAAGACCAGGTTGTACAGGGGCACCTCTCAACCGGACTGGGCGATATGCACTGGCTGACATTGGGCGGACAGTTGCGCCAGGAAACCCTGTATGACCCCCGTGTCGATACCCGGGGCAAAGACTCCGTACTGCACAAAAGTTTGTTCTTTCAGGATGAAGTCAGCTTTGCACCCAATCTGCAGCTGGTCGCGGGGGCCAGTGTGGATAACCATGAGCGCTATGGAAATGAAGTAAGCCCGCGCATCTATGCCGTGTATGAGCCTCGCCCCGACCTGGTGTTGAAGGCCGGCTATGGTGAGGGTTTCAGAGCCCCGACCTTGAGCGAATTGTCACCGAACTATCAAATCTTGGCAGCTGGCGGTCGCTTCTGGGTCTATGGCAACCCGGATTTGCAGCCTGAGCAATCGTCCACTTCGGAGTTGGGCATTGATTACACGGCGGATAACTGGAATGCATCGGCCCGTCTGTTCCGCAACAATCTGGAGAACCTTGTTCAGTCTGTCTGCAGCGTCGATTGTGGCATACGTGGCCGTGAGATTCGTTACTACGAAAACATAGATGAAGCGGTGATCAATGGTATCGAGTTGGGCTGGGGCATGCGTCCACTGCAGGTGCTGGACCTTAGCCTGAATTACACCTATCTGGATACAGAAGATCGTGGCACCGGTGAGCCGCTGGAGTTCAGGCCGGAGCATAGCGCCAATCTGGCAGTGAGCTGGCATTTCCAGCCTGGCAGTCAGGTACGCTGGCGTTCAGAGCTTATTGGGCGCCAGTATGTAGGTGACGGCGAGTATGCCCCGTCTTATGCCCTGCACCATCTGGATTTTGCCTGGGAATTGGACACGGCTTTGACATTGAACGCGGGGGTCGAAAATCTTATGGATACTCGCTTGCTGGATGAGTCGGAACTATTCGGATTGGCAGAGCCTGGGCGGACAGTACGTGTTGGCCTGACAGCACGTTTCTGAGTCTAAGCAGATGACCATAACGGCTATCAGGTTTCCATTATTATTATGTGTTCTTTTCGGGCTGTTGTTGGGATCAGCGTCTGCTGTTGCAGCGGAAGCTTCGGCTGCACGGGTGCATGTAATCAGCAATGATTTTGTCTCGGTCGCCAAGTTCCGCGACCTGCAGGTACTGGCGCTGGACGCCGATGTTGAATTAACAGCTTTTCAGATCGAACAGGCGCCGGCTGATGCCGCTGCCTGGTTCGATGCCGATCTGGTGATTTTGGATACCCCACGTGGCAGTGATAGGCGGCAGGTGATGGCGTTCAGTCAGCCTTGGCTGGCGTCATCCGAGCGGCCCTGGCTGGCGGTAGGCGGTGGTCCACCCAAGGGCGGTCAGCTACCTGGACCGGTGTTGCATGATCTGGCGGCGTATTATGCCGCCGGAGGCAGGGACAACCTGAGCCGCATGATGCAGTATCTATCTGCCTGGCACCGGGGTGAGTCTACCGCACAGCTTCCTCCTGCCGTGCCTCTGCCAGCCGCCGGTTACTACCATCCTGCAGCAAAGCAGCCATTTACGGATCTGGATGCTTATTTTGCCTGGGGGGAGGATCGCTGGCCTCAGGACGCACCGATATTGGCGATCGCCATGTCATCGGGTGTACTGCGCGATCAGCAGACAGCGTTTCATGATCAATTGGTAGCCGCTATCGAGTCAGCAGGTGGAGTGCCATTGCTGTTTTGGTATGGACGCAAACAGCCTGATGCGGTGCAGGATATGCTGGCTCCGGCAAAGCCAAGTCTATTGTTGAATACCACGCACATGCTGGACGGCGAGGCGATGGAAAGGGCGTTTCGAGCGCTGGATATTCCGGTGGTGATGGGGTTGGGGAGTCGTCAGACTGTGGAGCAGTGGCGCAGCCAGGCTCAGGGAATGGATGCAGGTATGGCTGCCGTACTCATGGCCACGCCAGAGCGCTGGGGCATGACCGATCCGCTGGTGCTGTCGGCGATGGAGGATGGGCGCCGCGTGGCAATCCCGGAGCAAATCGAACTGCTGATCGGACGCTTCCTGGCCGCTGCCAGGTTACAGCGTGAGGCACCTGAGTCCATCAAGTTGGCGCTGATGTTCTGGAACTCTCCCGCAGGTGAGCGCAATCTCTCGGCCTCTCATCTGAATGTGCCACGCAGTATTGCAGACATAACAGCGGCACTGGCGGCCAGCGGATACACGCTGTCGGCGCTGGACGAACAGAAGGTGATCCAGCAGGCGCAAGCCATGCTGTCCGGACTCTACCGTCATGACCAGCTGGACAACCTGCTGGTCAAGGGACTGGCGGTCAGTTTTCCGGTCAGTCGCTATCGCCAGTGGTTGGCATCTCTGCCCGGCAAGATTCAAAATCAGGTGAAACATACCTGGGGGGAACCTGAGCAACACTGGAGTATCCGTACCCTGAACGGGGAGCCTCAGTTTGTTATTCCTGCCATGCAATTGGGACATTTCCTCTGGATGCCCCAGCCGCCCCGAGCAGACCGTCTGGGTGCGCATGTGCATGACAACGTGCAACCACCGGGGCATTTTTTCCTGGCAACCTACCTGTACCTGCGTGAAACCTATGGCGCGGATGCTCTTATCCACCTCGGAACCCATGGCACCCAAGAATGGACGCCCGGCAAGGACAGAGGGCTCTGGGCCTACAATTATCCGAACCTGGCCGTCGGCAATCTGCCGGTTTTCTATCCCTATATTCAGGACAATATCGGCGAAGCGCTCCAGGCCAAGCGGCGCGGGCGAGCGGTCGTCATCAGCCACCAGACCCCGGCCTTTGGCCCTGCCGGTCTCTATGCTGAACTGACACACCTGCATGAACTCATGCATGCCTATCAGATGCTCGATTCGGGACCAGTGAAGGACAAGGCGGGCGAGCAGCTATTGAATGCAACCATTGAGCAAAGCCTGCATCTGGATATGGGTTGGGATGAGGCGAGCCTTAAATCCAACCCACCGGCATTTGCGGCAGCACTGCATGATCACCTGCATGAGCTGGCCGCGTCATCCACTCCGCTGGGTCTGCACACCTTTGGTACAGCCGCTGCGCCTGAACATCGGGTTATGACCGTGCTACAGCAGCTGGGTATGCCCTATTTTGATGCCCTTGGCGTGGAAGGTGATGAACTGCTGGCCCTGGAGACGGAACAGTTGCAACAACAACCGGCCTATAGTCTGTTGGCCGAAACGCTGGCCACTAGGAAACTGCCAGAGCAAGCATTACCGAAGCCACTGCTTCCCCTGTTGCAGCAGGCACTCGACAATGATGCTCACCTGAGTCTGGACAACGAAATGGAAGCCCTGTTGGCGGGCCTTCAGGGCCGCTTTGTCGCGCCCGGTCCAGGTGGTGACCCGGTGCGCAACCCGGCTACCAGCAGCGGTACCAACCTGTACGCGTTTGAGCCGGATAAAATTCCCAATAAGGCCGCCTATGCAGCCGCCGAAGGCATGCTGGACCAGCTGGTTGAACGCTATCGTGAAGAACATAAGGGGGCCATGCCTGAACGTCTGGCATTTACACTTTGGTCATCAGAAGCCATACGCACGCAGGGACTGGTTGAGGCACAGATCATGCATGCCCTGGGTGTGCGGCCGGTCTGGGATGAGGGGGGACGTGTACGCCGTCTGGAAATTATTCCGCAGGCCGAGCTCAAGCGCCCAAGGATGGATGTGTTGTTGCAGGTGACCAGCGTCTATCGGGATCAGTTCGATGGCCTCATGCGGCATTATGCCACCGTTATTGAGGCGCTGTCCGAACAGGAAGACCCCGCCAACCCCATCGCGGCACACAGTCGTCAGCTGGCCGATGCCTTGCGCCAAAGGGGGCTGGCCGACGAGGATGCCCAGCAATTGTCACGCGCACGGGTGTTCAGCAGCCCACCGGGCAGTTATGGCAGCGGTGTCACTGATCTGGCCATGAACTCCACCGCCTGGGAGGACGACAGCCAGCTGGCCGATACTTTCGTAGCCAGTCAGTCTCATGTGTTCACCACCCGTGAATGGGGAAGGGCGGTTGCCGATGTGAACCTGCTGCAAGATCAACTGGCGCAGGTTGATGCCGTGATGATGTCGCGCTCCAGTCAGGTGCATGGCCTGTTGTCCACGGACCACCCGTTCGAATATCTGGGTGGACTTTCGGCCGCGGTACGTCAGCAAAGGGGCGAAACCCCGAAACTGTATATATCCGATTACCGTGGTAACAGCCCACGCATTGCTGAAGCGGCTGCATTTTTGTCTGCTGAACTTAGAACCCGTTACCAAAACCCGCAGTGGATCAAGGCCATGCAGGCGGAAGGCTATTCCGGGGCGGTGCAGATGCTGAAAACAGTCAACAACCTGTTTGGCTGGCAGGTCATGGATACCAGCATGGTGCGTGCCGATCAGTGGCAAGCCCTGCATGAAACCTATGTGATGGACCGCCATGAGCTGGGACTGAACGAATGGTTTGCCGAACAGAATCCCGATGCTCAATCACAGCTGATCGAACGGATGGTCGAGGCTGTGCGCAAAGGCTATTGGCAGCCGAGTGAAACCACCCTGAAGCAATTGACCGAACGCTGGCAAACGCTGGTACAGGACAAGGGAGCTCTGCCTGGTGCACCTAAAACTGTGGACTACATCGAGGATATGGCCCTGGGGTTTGGCTTGTCCGATCAGCCGGCGTCATCCTCGGCCGCAGCCAGTCCAGACAACAGTGAGAACAGCGCTAGCCAGCCAAGCCAGCAGGTTAAAGGTCAGGTGCTGAAAGCTCAGGAGATGAACGTCCCCACAGAGGATGAGTGGTCGTACCGCCTGAGCCTGATCGGTATGTTACTGCTGTTGGCCCTGGGCGCGTGGCGCGCCCACCGTGAGCACAAAATTCACCTTAGTAATCGAGAAACCGTCTGATGATGAGCCAATTTGAGGCCTTACTCTATCAAATCACCAGTATCTTCCTGCTGCCCGCGTTAGTATTAATTCTGGCTGCCCTGGCTTACGCTCTGATTGCTACCGGCCAATTGCTGGCGGATAGCCTGATATTCCGCCGCACACCTGTGCGTTCGGGATTGAGCCGCTATGCCCAGGAGCAAGGCATCACCAGCGATGACTTGGAATTATGGATTATGCGGCGCCTGGAAAAATTGCGCCTTACCTCACGTGTCAGTCCCTTGCTGGGGCTGGTCGCAACCTTGATACCCATGGGACCGGCCCTGCTGGCACTGGCAGAAAACGAAGTGGCGTCCGTGGGCTCGAACATGGTAGTTGCCTTTGCCGGTGTAACACTGGCGTTGATTGCGGCCAGCCTGAGTTTTGTTGTCCTGAATATCCGTCGCCGCTGGCTGTTTGAAGAACTGCGCCTGATCGAGCGCGAACAGGCTGGCTTGAGCCAAGAGGGGGTGTGAGGTGGCAGGACGCTTTATCGACCACGAAGACGATGATCCCATACTCTCGGTGGTCAATCTGATCGACCTGTTTCTGGTGATTGTAGTCATCCTGTTGCTGGTTGTCGTACGCAATCCTCTCAACCCTTTTGCGGCCGAAAATGTCGTGGTGGTTGAAAACCCGGGGCAGGACAACATGCGCATAACCGTGAAAAAAGGTGAAGAACTGACCCGCTATGAAAGCAGTGGCGAGATGGGAGAAGGGGAGGGCGTAAAGGCCGGGATTACTTACCGCTTGCCCGACGGGCGCATGGTGTACGTGCCGGAATAACCTGAAATGATTGCTTATGAGCCACGGTGGAAGAGCTGAAAAGGGCCTGATGAACATCAGGCCCTGATTCTGTACACACAGTTCAATGATTCTGTAGAGCCGTTGGATTCAGGTTGTGCACCGATATAGGCAAAGATGGTTACTGTGCCGTGTAGCCACCATCAACGGTATATTGTGACCCACTCACGAAAGCTGCATCATCCGAAAGCAGGAAAGCAACTACGTTGGCTACCTCTTCTGACGTACCAAGACGCCCCATAGGATGCAAAGCAACGAGAGAGTCATACTCCTCTCGGCTAAGCTCATTTAAAAGAGGTGTGTCGATATAACCGGGATGCACGGAATTGATCCGAATCCCCTTTGCGGAATACTGCAGTGCAGCGCTCTTGGTCAAACCGGATACAGCGTGTTTCGCCGTAACGTAAGGCACATAGCCCGGGGTGCCCACGAGGCCCAGAATGGAAGCCGTATTTACGATTGCCCCGCCGCCAGCTGCAAGGATAGCGGGCACTTCATATTTCAGCCCGTAGAAAACAGCATCAAGGTTAATGTCGATCAGTTTTTTATATCCATCAATATCCACCTCATGCAGTGGCCCCTGAGGTCCGATGATACCAGCATTGTTGAACGCCAAATGCAAGGCCCCGAATGTCTCAACAGCAAAGGCTACAGCGGCCTCATTCACTGCGGGTGATGTAAAATCACCCCCAAACGCAGCGGCCTTACCACCAGCGCCAGTGATTTCGGCGACCACCGCCTGGGCAGCTTGCTCGTGCAAGTCAGCGACAACAACAGCCGCGCCTTCAGAAGCAAGCTTGATTGCAGTAGCCTTTCCAATGCCTGAAGCTGCACCTGTTATCAGTGCTGTTTTTCCTTCAAATCTGTTCAACATCAGTACGTTCCTTTACATGATAGTTGTGTGTGCGTAACAGGGTAGATCACAACGAGAAGTGCACACATGTCTTCCTCGTGTACTTTTGAATAGCAAGGTGATGTTCATCATAATTGACAAAGATCGATAATGATAATGCTTATTATTAACTGTAAGCGCAAGGGTGTAGTCAAGGGGATATATTCAAATGATCAATAAGAGACGTCATCAGAATCCCATTCGAACACCTATCTGTGCAGACGTGCCCGGCATGGGATAGCCCGGACGATAGGCGTAATCACTGTCGAACAGGTTCTCGATGGCAAGGAATACTTCACCGTCAGGCCCCAGTTGTGGCATACGGTAACTGGTGCGGAGATTGGCCACAGTAAAACTGCTGACTTTGGCAAGATTTGTACTGCTGGCGGTTCTAGCCTGACTGAGAACATACATATCGCGCTGATACTGGGCATCTGCACTGACATGCCAGCGGCCTTTTTGGTAATTAATACCGGCCGAGATTGCGTAATCCGGAGCGTAGGGTAGCGTCTTCAAGCTGGAATCCAACCAGGTTATCCCGACAAAACTGTTGAACGCAGGGCTCCAGCTTTGTTGCCAGCTAAACTCGGCCCCATTGATATGATATCGACCCAGATTAATGTACGAAGGTCGGGTGACAGCAGGGGGGAAGGCAAACAGATAACGATTTTTCAGATTATCTCTGAACACTGCCAGATCAAAGGTTGTGCCGCTGAAGGGAGTGAAACGCAGCCCAATTTCCCGGTGATCAAGCTCTTCAGGTTCCAGCGACTCCCAACTATCTCCCAACGCGGGTATTAACTGAGACATGACAGAGGTTTCCAGCCCCGGGTAATGCATACCGCGGGATACATTAGCCCGCAACTCAATGTGATCAGTGGAGAGCACCAGGCCTGCATGGGGAGCGAGACTTGAATCATATACGTTATGATCGTAGGCCCTGATCCCGATGGAAGGCGTTAGCAGCCAATGATCATTCAGCATCAGAGAATGACTGATGGCCAGATGAGGCGACACCAGTCTGAGGACAGGCGTGTTGAAATAGTCAGCGGGGGCGGGCGCGACACGACGAAATGCGACATCGCCTTCACTTTCGTCGATATCCAGGCCAAACCTGACATCGCCCTGTGGCCAGAGCTGCATGGACTCGGTAAAACGTAGTCCGCGGGTACTGAAATCGCTAATCGTGTCACCATCAATGCCGCTTTGATTTAATGCGGCACCGCGTCCGTGACTGTAATACACACGAAGTTCGCCTTGCGCGCGGGCGTGATGATGCGACAGCGTAAAAGACGCCAGGGTTGCGCGGGTAAGAAAATCGCCATTTTTTGTGGCGGGCAAGCCCTCCTCGCCCGGGTCTGAAGCCCGGTTGTCGGTGTGCAGGGCCAGGCCAGAGACAGACCAATTATCATTGATACGGTATCCCAGCCGCCCCATGCCATTGCTTAGCCGACCGTCACCATCGTCACGCGCCCCGTCAGAACGGGAATAGCCCTGTGACAGCATATAATCCCATTTTCCCTCACGGCCGGTGAAAACGGCTTGTTCTGAAAGCGTGTAAAAGCTGCCACCTGACAACTGCAATGAGCCCCGGTGGCCATCATCTGCTTTGGCAACTTCGGGTGTCAGGTTGATGGCAGCAAAGGTATTACCAAACTGCTGAGGTTGGGGGCCCTTGTATACCTGAATGGACTGCATACCGTTAAGCGGCAAAAGGTCCGGTAACGGGTGTCCCCATAGCGGCATGTAAAAGGGAATTTCGTCGATGTATGTTTGTATTTCGCTGCCTGGTCGACTGGCCCCCATGCCGCGTACATAAACAGCGCCACCTTCGGCACCACCAAAGGAACCGACCGGGTTAAACCTTGAAACCACCACACCAGGAGTGCGGCGCAAGGCTGAAGACACATCCAGAGCATGAAGATCACGCACCTGAGTTTTATCGACCCAGGTACTCAAAGTTGCAAAATTGTCTGTTTGGTTGCCCTCAATGATTGGCGAGCCTGTCACGGTTAAGGTCGACGGGTCATGAGACTTCGGGCTTGAAGCCAAAGCAACATCAGAAATACCACCTGCTGCAAGGGTAAGCAGTAATGCTGGTATGGGTTTGGTGGGCATGAAGCGCTCCTTTGCTATTCATGTCGCATCCGTTTGCTATGCACAGGATGTACTGTTTGTGAGAAGCAGGGAGGATTGCGCGCCAGCCGCTGAACTTCAATGTGACATAGTGTCACAGCCAACGCGGAGGGTAACGGTAGCGCAATGATTCAAACCGGCTATCAAAGCCTGCACTAACCAGTTTCACACATCACCATTTCTATCGTGCTATCGACACGTGAAGTCACGGGCGTTACGCACTCGCTGCATTATTTAATAACCGCACACATCCCAAGGATGTACACCGAAATCCATACGAAATTTTCAGTTTCGCATATGAATCTAACCGATAATCATTCTTGTTTGTGGGTAGCATGGGTGTATGCCAGGTGGAGAGCGTCGATGCACTCCAAATTTCAGAACCGATAGAAAGACCCGCTCAGCGGGCTGTACAACAAAAGGAATGATTGATGAACGTTTCGCTGTATCAAGAAGCACCCCGGCTTAAGCCATTGGCATTGGCTGTGATGCTGGCGATGTCACAAGTGACGATGGAGGTCGCGCAGGCGGAGACGGTGGTTCAGGTGAAGGAATCATTGGATGACTGCTCTACCAGTGATACAGCAGAAGTGAATGGCGGAAAGGAGTGTACCGACAAGGATGTCACCGACAAGGACGTCACCTCTGATGAGGCGCTGTCGGTGATTGGCAGCGAAACTACCGTTATTCAAGGCCGCGAGCTGGCCACGGAAGATGTCTACCTGCGTGATATTTCCAACGTGCATGCCACTCGCGAAAACATTGAAAACTACAAGGGCACCTCGGTGGGTGACCACCTGGAGTTGGGGGTGCTTGACCTATCACAGCAGCGCGACCAATGAAGATGAAGAGGCCTGGATTGAAGCCGGAACCACCTCGCTTAACCGGGCCTACAGCTGGGAACCGATACTGGTATACGACGCCTACGCCACCTACGAGATAAACAACCTGCTCAAGGTGAACGCCGGCGTCAACAACATTACCGATGAATACTATCTGGACCCGTTGGCCCGCACCACGCTGCCAGCCCCCGGGCGTACCTTTAAACTGGGCCTGACGGCCAGGTTTTAACCGAACACCCACGCCAGCCGGGCAGAGGATAAGCCCGCCAGCCAGGGATGACAGGGGCGGCCGCACCCCGTAAATAGCAGGGGGCTCAATTAATCCCCATAATACTGCACACCAATCTTAATCCGGTTGCGGCCCTGGTCGGTCCGCCACCGGTTGGTATCACGCAGTGAATAGGCGCAGCCGCAGTACTCCTGCTGATAAAAACGTTCGCGTTTGGCAATCTCGATCATGCGTGATGAACCGCCGCCTTTGCGCCAGTTAAAAGTCCAGTAATGCAGCCCCGGGTAGCGGGCTGCGGCGCGTTGGCCACACGCATTGATCTGTTGCATGTTTTTCCAGCGCGAGATCCCCAGGCAGCTGGTGAACGTATCAAAGCCGTTCTCGTGGGCATATAGTGCCGAGCGTTCAAAGCGCATATCAAAACAGACGCGGCAACGTTCACCCCGTTCTGGCTCCCATTCCAGCCCCTTGACCCGTTCGAACCAGTTTTTTACATCATAATCGGCATCGACAAAAGGAATGCCGAGTTTTTCGGCAAAGCGGATATTTTCTTCCTTGCGGATCAAATACTCCTTCTGCGGATGAATATTCGGATTATAGAAAAAAATCGTGAACTTAATACCGGCGTCAGTCATGCGTTCCATCACATCGCCAGAGCAGGGGGCACAGCAAGAGTGTAACAGCACCTTGTCTGAGCCTGTTGGGGTTTCCAGGACAATACTTTCCTTTTTCATATCGCCTCGTTGGTGATTATGTGTCTGCAAAACAGCATGAACAGTGCAACCCCGGCATGCCTGGTGCAGCGATAAGAACTATACCAGGGCACTCATAACGGCTAACCCCATTAGTAAAGAGCAACAGGAGGTAAATAGTTAATCCACAGACAATGGGATAGGAGCAGCGTTGTGAAAAGGGGTGGTAATCAGCCGGTATGATAAGTAAGCAATCTTTTTATAAAAAGTGAATGCTGATCATAGGTTTATGAATATGGCTCATTAATGAAGCATAAGAACCACGGATACGCGCAAAATGTCCTTTCAATCAGGGGTGCTGACTTGGGCCGCTTGAAATCGGCTTTCGTTTCATGCCTGGTTATTTCATTCAATAGCCGCACACACACTAAGTATTTACACCGAAATCCATACGAAATTTTCAGTTTCGCATACGAATCTAACCGATAATCATTCTTGTTTGCGGGTAGTATGAGTGTGTGCCAAGTGGATGACGTCCAGCGCATCCGAATCCAAAAACCGACAGCAGGCCCCGCCCAGCGGGGCCGTACAACAAGGAGAACGATGAATGAACGTTTTGCTGTATCAGGAGGCGCCCAGGCTCAAGCCACTGGCCTTGGCTGTGATGCTGGCCATATCGAGCACAGCAGCCCAAGCGGCTGAAACAGCCCAGTCCACGCGGGCAAATGCCCAGGCAGAGCAGGTGGCAGACGACTGCGACGACGGCGATACAGCAAACGACCCGAACACCAAGGACGCGTGTACCGACAAGGACGTCACCTCTAACGAAGTGCTGCCGGTGATTGGCAGCGAAACTACCGTTATTCAAGGCCGCGATCTATCAACGGAAGATGTCTACCTGCGCGATATTTCCAACGTGCATGCCACTCGTGAAAACATTGAAAACTACAAGGGCACCTCGGTGGGTGACCTGTTCAAGGGCCTGAGCGGCGTGTACACCGGCGAGGCGCGCAACTCCGGTGCGCTGGACCCGAACATCCGTGGTATTCAGGGCACCGGGCGTGTACCGGTGCTGGTCGATGGCACCGAGCAGTCTACTACCATCTGGCTGGGGCCGGGGGGCATCAGTAATCGCAGCTATGTAGACCCTAACTTGGTGGGGGGCATTACCGCCGAGAAAGGGCCGTCCTTTGAAGGCCCCAGTGGTATCGGCGGTGCCGTACGCATCCGTACGCTGGAGCCGGGCGATATCATTCAGCCGGGCAAAACCTGGGGCATCGAGCTGAAAACCGAAACCGCCACCAACACGGTGGCTGCGCGTGATGGGGCCAACGGCTGGTATGGCCAGGATTACCGTGACGTTAAGGCGGATGGTGTACCGATCACTGGAAGGGGGGGGGATTATGGCGGAATAGATGTGCCGTATGGGGGTGGGGTTACGTTGGTGCCGGAAAGTGGCAGCGACCATCAGGGCTTTAATGGCGAGGATTACGCCTGGCGCCTGGCCGTTGCAGCCGAACAGGAGCACTTCGACCTGATTGGCGTGCATAGCTACCGCCGTAGCGGCAACTATTTTGCCGGTGAAAACGGTGCCGATGCCTACCGCACCGAAGATTGGATTGAGGCGATGCAAAAGGCGGAAGCCCAAGGGGCAGGGAACAGCAGCGAATACAACGATTATCTGGCCAATTTGTTTCGGCCAGGGCAAGAGGTACTGAATACGCACAGTGAGATGACCAGCACCCTGCTGAAAGGTCGGCTGGAACTGCCCCACAATCAGGAGCTGAGCCTGAGTTGGATGAACACCGAGCAAATTTACGGTGAAAGTAACGTATCGATCCGTATGATCGCCCACGATCCGGAAAATACGATTGATATGAATGGCACTGGTGACATGGCCTATCAGTTCAATAACCCTCCATCTGAAGTGGATCAGGATACCTGGAATCTGGGTTACAGCTGGAACCCGGACAACCCACTGATCGACTTGAAGGTGGGCGCCTGGGCAACCCAAAGCTTCAGTGTGCGGCACCAGAATGGAGGGTTCCAGTATCAGCCAATGGAGACCGACAGAAACTACAACAACTATTTAAGGTGCTCGGTGTACCCGTCAGCCTGGCCAGAGAAGGCT
Source organism: Marinobacterium sp. BA1 (assembly GCF_041155135.1). NCBI lineage: Bacteria > Pseudomonadati > Pseudomonadota > Gammaproteobacteria > Oceanospirillales > Oceanospirillaceae > Marinobacterium > Marinobacterium sp. BA1. The sequence continues at coordinate 2,385,918 of NZ_BAAFHC010000001.1, read as the reverse complement.
GCCGATAATGAATTTTGGTGTGGACGTTACTATAACCCTGATAGCAACCCCTACGAGCATGACCCTGACTACCGGGATGAGTCTATCGATGGCACATTGGTTGATGCCTCCCGCCAGGAATGGAACCACGACCGTTACGGCCTGAACGTGCGTAACCGCTTTCAGCTGAGCCCCGATTTCGCCCTCACCCTGAGCGCCGATGCACAGCATGAAGAGCTGGACGGCTGGGATGCATCCGAGGCGCACCTGAGTAAGAATCCCTTCGTATGGGGCAACAGCCATATGGGCCCGCGTGCGGGCACTCGCCGTGAATACAATGCCGCCATGCAGATGGAGTGGTTCCCCACGGATACGGTGATGATCACCGGTGGCCTGAAATGGAGCCGCTACTGGTCCTTTGATGATGGCCTTGATGAACACCGGCGCAACCAGGATTTCGGTTGGGCTAAACAGGCTGAGGTGGCATATGCCCAGATACCCTATGGCCTTTATCTGAGCGAAGAGCAGACTGCTCAGTTGAACGCCTATCTTGCCCGGGCAAAGGAAATCGGTACAGCCACCCGGGCCGGCACCCTGACCGATGAACAGCGCGCCTTTGCCGCAGAGTCCAATGCTTGGCTGGCCGAGCTGACCAGCGGCCAGTTCGCGGTGTCGAAGGAGCTTCAGGCAGCCAATAAGGACCTGGTGTTTTACGGTGCGTACGATGTCAACGCGAAAGTCCCAACCGTAGAAATTGGGGGAGCTACATATCTTGATGGTGGATATGTCACTGCTAGCGGCGGCATGTCATCAAGGGGGTTGACGGCAGCGATTGTGGACTATGCCGACGGTGATTTCAGAGGCATGCGTGATCGAAACCCCTTCTATAACGGCACCTTTGATGTCAATGAAACCGTAACCACCGCCGATGGCAAGGTGCTGCCCAAGTACCTGGCTGGGACTATGGCGTACAACGGAGAGACCGGCGAGCCGCTGGGGCAAAAAACCTTCGTAGCCAATGATCGAGTAGCGAATCCTGAAAAATATAAAGACATCGATATTGTTGAAGGGCCTTGGAGTACCTCCAACTATGTTAAGCAGGCGGTTGATGCCTCCGAGCAGTGGGTGCGCCCGCAGAAGCGGCGCAACGAGGCTTGGGCGCCGATGCTGGGCATCACCTGGTTCATGACGCCACATAATCGTGTTTATGCCCGTTACTCCGAGTATGTGCGCTTCCCCAGCCTGTGGGAAGATACCCAGTCTGCCGTTGGCTATACCTATGGATTTCAGACGGATACGAGTGGGTATTCCATCGAGCCGGAGCGCACCCGCAATATCGAACTGGGCTATGTGCAGGACCTGACGCCTTGGCTCAGCAATGTACGCATGGCGGACGTACGCCTGAACTACTACCGCAACCGCATCGAAAATTACATTGACCGTAATGTCAATTACCAGTTGCTGCAATTTGATGAAAAGCGTACCGAAGGCATTGAGCTGCAGGCCCGGGTCGATACTGGCCGCTACTTTGCCGGCCTGGGCGCCACCTACCGCCTGAACAACGATCTGTGCGATGCCGACTACGCCGCCACGCTCGACCCATATAACCTGGGGCAATATGCCGCCTGTGTTGATGGGGGTTTCCCGTTCACCTTTACCCGCACCAGTACACAGCCCGAGTTGTCTATCAACCTGGATGGCGGAATGCGTCTGATGGGCGACCGCCTCGAAGTGGGCGGGCGAGTCACCTACCACAGCAGTGCCGAAAACGAAGATGAACAGCAGTGGATCGATGGATATTATCTGTATAGCGGTTACCTGAACGAAGCCTACAACCTGGAATCGGTACTGGTATACGACGCCTACGCCACCTACGAGGTGAATAACGTGTTCAAGCTGAATGCCGGCGTCAACAATATTACCGATGAGTACTATCTGGACCCGCTGGCTCGCACCCTGTTGCCGGCCCCCGGGCGCACCTTCAAACTGGGCCTGACGGCGCGGTTTTAACCGAACACCCACGCCAGCCGGGCAGAGGATAAGCCCGCCAGCCAGGGATGACAGGGGCGGCCGCACCCCGTAAAGCGGCCATTTGAACTAACCAAACCAAAGGAATGTGAACATGAAAAAGCTTTTGCTTGTTTCCGCGATCGCCCTGGCAGCCTCTCCGGCCTTTGCAGCAACCGACGCGACTAAGGGCGGCTCCTCCAATACCGCCTATGTTCAGGTGGGTACGGGCGAGATTCTGGGCGCGGGCGTTGGTATCGCCATGCCGGCAACAAATCCGCCGTCTGGTGGCGTGCTGGCCGATGTTGTCAGCTTTGAAGGCGGGCCGATCGACAAAACCAACCTGGTTCTCGGGGGTGTCGATGGCAATGACTATATCCAGATTGGTAGCAAAGTAATTTCAGAAACCTGGAAGCACACCATCGCCAGCGGTGTCGGTGCGGATACTGAAATCTACGCCTACCGTCAGGTGAATGACCCTGTGTCAGGTTACCCGCACTTCGGCGGCGAAGTGATCGCCAAGGTACCGGGCCTGGCCGCCAGCAACGCCGTCTACTTCGGTGAATGGGCTCCTTGGGATGGCAGTGCTGGCTCTGATCTGGGCATGGACAGCTCACTGCGCACCGTGTACTACGTGGGTGAAAACCCGACCTCCAGTATGCCGACCCTGACCAACGTGGCCTACGATGTGGTGGGTATCCAGAAGTACAACCCGGATACTCAGGCCGGTGTCTACACCGGCACCCTGACCGCCAACTTCAGCGGCACCAGCGGTTCCATCACCGGTACCCTGAACGGCGTCAACTTCAGCGGCACCAGCATCAACGACACTGGCAGCTTCTCCAACGGCAGCACCATCTCCGGCAAGTTCTACGGCAACAGTGCCGAGGCGCTGGCCGGCATGTATGACACCACTGGCGTGGCCAATGACATGGCCTTCGGCGGTGCTCAGCAGTAAGGCTTAAACACCCCAGGGTGTTTACTTGAGGGGGAGGCGCGCCTCCCCCTTTTTTATGTTTCCTGCCGTTGAGATGTATCGCCATGCACCGTTTAATACCCTGCGCACTTGTATTGCTGCTGGCACCGACGGCCGCACTGGCCGACGATGATGACACCCGCTTTCTGCTTAACCAGATGGACCGCCAACAGCAAAGCGAAGAACGCGCCTACCCGACACCGGCCGTGGCCGACAACCCCGATCTGTTCACCGTGAATGGCACCACCTACCAGGTGGAACAAACCCTTGAGGCGCTGGGGCCGGCCCTGTATGTGGCCATCAACCTGAAACAGTGGCACAAGGTGCGCCAGTTTGTGCAACGCTATCGCCAGTTGCCCGGCCATGATGCCAACCTGGCCCTGTTGGCTGAGGGGATGCTGGCGCGGGTCGATGGCGACTATGCCGAGGCCATCGCCGCACTGGAAACGGCACTGGCCGGCAAGCCCGAATTTGTCCGTGCCCGGCTGGAGCTGGCACGCATCTACTTTGAAGACCACCAGCTTAACGCCGCCCGCGACGCCTTCGAACGGGCGCAAGGCAGCGCCGGGCTGCCGCCGCAGGTGCTCGGCATGATCGATCAATACCTGGCCGCGCTGGACCGGCGCGCCAGCTGGCAGGGCAGCCTGTCGCTGGGGCTGGGGTACGACACTAACCTGAACCAGGGCAATGGCGATATGCGGGTCAGCCAGGTGTGTTATCTGCCCAACTGGTGCCAAACGGTAACCCGCCGCATGCCCGAGCCGCTGGAATCGTCCGAATGGGTGTACGACCTCACGGCCGAGCGCCGTTTCAACCTGAGCGGCCATCATAACCTGCTGCTACGTGGCATTGTGTATGGCAGTTACCCCGACAAGGCACTGGAAGGCAGCGACAGCACCGACTATTTCGATGAAAACACCAGCGTGCTTTACGCCGGTTACAGCTATAAATCGGCCCGCAACGAGCTGAACCTGTTGCCGACATTCGAACATTTTTACAGTGACCGCCACACCCGCTATGAGGCGGGCGGGCTGCGGTTGGAATGGAAGCACCAGTGGTCACCGCCCTTGCAGCTCAATACCTATCTGCAAACACGCCGTTACCGTTTTCAGGGCGAAGATGCCGTCTATTTTGAAAACTATGACGAACACCGGCTGGGCCTGTCGGCCAGTTATCTGTTCAATCCGGTAACAGCGTTGTACGGCGGGCTGGATTATACCCGCAAGGATTTCCCCACCGATGCCGCCAGCAGTGATGCCTGGATGCTGAACCTGGGCGTGTACCGTCAGCTGATGCCGGGTGTCAACCTGAACGCAACCGCGCTGTACCGTGAAACGCGCAACGATGAGGCCAACACCCTGTTGGGCGGTCTGCGTGAGGATAAACAGCAGATCTACATGCTGAATGTGGATCTGCCTCGCTGGGCGATCAAGGGGTTTGTGCCGGTCTTGTCGCTCAAGCATACGATGAATGAAAGCAGCATTGACTGGGCATATGGCTATGAGCGTACGGAAGCGGCATTGAAGTTAAAAAAGACATTCTGATACGAAACAAATACGAGAGAACCATACAGTAAATGGGTAGCGAAAAAGATGAACGATTTGAATTTGCCCTGTCCTGAAGTGCAAGTCATTACAAAAGGGGGAGAACCTGCATTCGCGGTTGTGCCCTATGATCAATACCTCGTGCTTTTGGGCGCAAAACACTCCCATGTTCCACAACGTGTTTTGGATCTTCAATACAGCAATAACCTCAGTCGTATTGGTGCCTGGCGCAAATATCGTGGAATTTCACAGCGTGAGTTGGCTCAACGCTTAAATATGGTTCAGTCCACTATCACCCGTCTTGAACGTCCGAATGTCAAACCACGTCTAAAAACACTCGAACAAGTCGCTTTAGCACTGGGGTGTACGGTTGAACAACTAGCACCTTGAAACGACGATTGGGAGCTATGATGAAATACTTGATTGTTTGCCTGCTGCTTGCGGTTTTGCAGGTCAGGGCAGCGGAAACGCACTTCGTACCAGTAACGGGTGCGCCTTTTGTGGCGGATTATAGCCGTGCTACCGAACCGGGCCGCTATGGTGTCATCGTTCTGGAAGGATCGCGCGGGGGGCAGTCCAACTACCTGGCCGCTAAGGTTGCCGAACTGGGATATCCGGTACTGTCGCTGGCCTACTTCGGTGCGCCGGGCCTGCCGGCGTCACTGCAAGAGATACCACTGGAGTACTTTGAAGCGCCGCGCCAATGGCTGTTGCAACAGCCTGAAACACGCCCCGACGGGGTGGTGGTGTTGGGTTGGTCCAAGGGGGCCGAGCTGGCCTTGCTGCTGGCTGCGCATAATGAAGACTATGCTGGAGTCGTGGCCATTGCCCCCAGTTCTGTGGTCTGGTCGGCACGGCGCTCATCACCTGAAGCACCGGCAGTCAGCAGCTGGAGCCAGAACAGCAAGGGGCTGGATTTCGTGCCGCTAGATGAAGGACTGCTTCAGCAGGAGGGGTTGTTGGCGGCTTTTGCCACCGGGTTACATGACCACGCCGCTACAGAGCGCGCACGGATCCCGGTCGAAAACATCGCGGGACTGGTTCTGCTGTTGTCCGGCGAGGATGATCATATTTGGCCTGCTGCGACGATGGGGGACCAGGTGTGCCGCCGCATGTCGTCGCAATCCTGTACGCACCTTCGCTATCCTGGAGCCGGTCATCTGCTGGACCCAAAATTCCCGATGGGTGGCTCTGCAAGTATCAATGCCAAGGCAGACGCTGCCGTACGTGCCGAGCTGGCTAGTTTTCTACGGGCATTGAACAACAGCACGCCTTAACGGCTCCCTACAGGTGCGGGGTTTAACAATAGAAAATACAAATTAAAACATGCACCTATATCAAAATCTTATACCCCCGAAAACGAAAGCAAATGGATCGGTCAAAACACTGTATGTAGAGTTATAACATAACATTTGCGTGTTATGTGCATCTCTATCTGTCCTTATTACGGGGGTCTTGTCATGAACGAAAAGAAAACTGCGCTCATTATCAGTGCTCACTCTGCAGACTTTGTATGGCGTTGCGGCGGTGCCATCGCGCTGCATCAAAAACTGGGTTATGAGGTGACAATAGCCTGTTTGTCCTATGGCGAGCGCGGTGAATCGGCCAAGCTATGGAAACAGGAGAATATGACGCTTGAAAAGGTGAAAACAGAGCGTCGTAAAGAGGCGGAGGCGGCCGCTCAGGCACTCAACGCACATGACATCCGTTTTTTTGATTTTGGGGATTACCCACTGGAGATCAATACGGATGGTAAATACCAGCTAGTCGATCTGATTCGGGATACTCAACCGAATTTCATGATGAGTCACTCGAAATGGGACCCATACAATACCGACCACATGTATGCGACCGAGGTAGCTATTCAGTGCCGGATGATCGCCCAGGCTTGGGGGCACAACCCCGGTGAGAAAGTGCTGGGCGCGCCTCAGCTGTACCTGTTCGAGCCTCATCAAAGCGAACAGATGGATTGGAAGCCAGACCTCTTCCTGGACATTTCTGAAGTGTGGGACGAGAAAAAGGCTGCGATCGAGTGTATGCAAGGGCAGGAGCATCTCTGGAAGTTCTATGAAAACCTGGCCGAAAACCGCGCCAATCACTTCCGCCGTAATTCGGGTGGCCAGGCCGGTGGCAAGAACTGTCGCTATGCTGAAGGCTTTCAATCACTCTACCCGCGGTGCGTTGAGTCCTTGTAAGCGTGCCTTGTGGACAGGCATCCAGGATTTTGTCGCCGTGAAAGCAGATAGGCCGCTGATGCTGTGACCTTCGCCTGCCAGGAACTGCAAAAGGGATTAGCGGACGTTCGGCTATGATGATATTGTTATGTTATAACATTTAATAAATCCTCGAATTCAGTCACCACCCTGAGGTTCAACCTCTGGGTGCTGGCTGTAATCCGAGGGGCAGGCGAACATATGCTGGACGGTAACACGATGCACACTCACCTCACTTCCGCCAGACTACCGGTAACCGTTCTCTCCGGATTTCTCGGCGCGGGCAAAACCACTCTGCTCAATCACATTCTTAACAATCGCGAAGGCCGACGTGTGGCGGTGATCGTGAACGATATGTCCGAAGTAAATATCGATGCCACCCTCGTGCGCGAAGGGGGGGCAGAGCTTTCACGTACCGATGAAAAACTGGTCGAGATGAGCAACGGCTGTATCTGTTGCACGCTCAGGGAAGATCTTCTGGTGGAGGTTGAGCGACTTGCCAAAGAGGGACGGTTCGATCAGCTGGTAATTGAATCCACTGGCATTTCCGAGCCCATGCCAGTAGCTGAAACCTTCACCTTCGAGGGCGAGGATGGGCAAAGCCTGAGTCATATCGCCCGGCTTGATACGCTGGTGACGGTGGTCGATGCGTTCAACTTTCTGCGCGATTACAGCTCACGCGATAGCCTGCAGATGCGGGGCGAATCACTCGGTGATGATGATCAGCGGACAGTGGTTGATCTGCTCATCGAGCAGTGTGAGTTCTGTGATGTGATAGTCCTAAACAAAACTGACCTGGTATCGGATGACGAGCGTCAGCGTTTGCTTGCGATTCTGCAAAGCCTTAATCCACGTGCTCGCATTGAGATTACCGAATTTGGCAAGGTGCCACTGGATCGGGTGCTGAACACAGGACTGTTCGACTTTGATGCGGCAGCGCTTGCACCGGGGTGGTTACAGGAGTTGCGTGGCACGCATACGCCGGAAACCGAAGAATACGGGATTAGCAGCTTTGTTTATCGGGCTCGCCGCCCCTTTCATCCTCAGCGGTTTTTTGAGCTGGTGGAGAGTGAATGGCCCGGCGTTGTCCGTTCAAAAGGTTACTTTTGGTTGGCCAGTCACCCGACGATTGCCGCTTCCTGGTCTCAAGCCGGTGCCGTAGCACGGCATGGCCCTGAGGGTTACTGGTGGGCGGCAATGCCGGAAGAGCGTTGGCCTTCTGATCCTGAAACCCTTGCCTTTATTCGTGCCAAGTGGGATGAGCATGTGGGCGACGCACGCCAAGAGCTGGTCCTGATTGGTATGGAAATGGATGAAGCTGCGCTGCGTGCACGTTTTGATGCATGTCTGTTGACTGATGCCGAAATGGCGTCTGGCCCTGAAGTCTGGACCAAATGGCCAAATCCGTTCCCCGGTTGGGGCTAATCCGTTGGCAGTACTGGAAAGAGGAATACAGCTATGACGGAAGAAGAGCTGTTGCAGCAGCCTGAAGATGCGTACATGAATGAAGAGCAGAAGGCGTATTTCAATCGGCTTCTACATCAACAGCGCGAGGAGCTGCAGAATCATATTGATAGTGCCGTTGAAGCACTGAGCCAGTATGAATCCAGCAGCGATCCAGCGGACATGGGAAGCATGGAAGAGCAGCGTCAGTCACACCTGCGGATGTTGGAGCGGGAGAAAAAGCTTCTGGCAAAGATTGATCATGCTTTGCATCTCCTGGCACTGGGTGAATATGGGTGGTGCGAGCAAACCGGTGAGCCCATAGGCCTGCCAAGGTTGTTATTGAGACCAACGGCAACGCTGAGTATTGAAGCCAAAGAGCGGCAGGAACGTTTAGATAAACACCAGCGTAAAAATTGAAGTAGAGACAGGCAGGCGTAAGTCTTTCTGCATTCCGGAGGTTGATTGTGTTTGTAAGGAGTCATAAGTGACAGCCGATATGACCGACACTATTCCTGTAACGCTGTTAACTGGGTTTCTGGGTAGCGGTAAAACTACGCTGCTTAACAAGCTGGTATGTCAACCTGAGTTGGCGGACGCACTGGTCATTATCAATGAATTTGGTGAGGCGGCACTTGACCACATGCTGGTTGCTCACAGCACAGAAAACCTGGTGATGGAAATGAGTAGCGGATGTGTCTGCTGCAGCATTCGCGGTGACCTGGTCAAGACACTGCGCGACATTACCTGGCGCTTTTCCCGCAAGGGGCAGCGGCAATTCAGACGCGTGCTGATTGAGACCACAGGGCTTGCCGATCCGGCGCCGATCATCCATACGTTGATGACAGATCCTCAGGTTGCACCCAGGTACCGTCTTGATGGCATTGTGGTAACGCTGGATTTGGCGACGGGTATGCATACCCTCGATCATCACCCTGAAGCAGTCAAGCAGGCTGCCATGGCAGATACGTTGTTGCTGACCAAGCCTGATTTGGCAACCGAAGAGCAACTTGAGGTGTTGCATCAGCGGCTGGATAACATCAACCCGGCAGCTCCTCGCTGGAAGGTTAGTCAGGGCGAAATTACTGCGGACAAGCTGCTTAATCTCGGGCTGTTTTCAACGGCGAACAAAACCAACGATGTGGCGCGCTGGTTAAAAGAAGAAGCCTATGCACCGGACGCGCTTCGCCCCGTTGCGCCTGTTCACGGTGGCGGCCAGGCTGGGTTTTCGATGCGCCCGAAAACCCCCGAATTTGGCCACCAGATTCTGCATGATATCAATCGGCATGATGATCATATACGGGCTTACTGTTTCGCGGTCGACATCCCCATCCCGGAGGAAACGCTGATGACCTGGCTCGAGGTGTTGATGAGCTTTGTCGGCAGTCAGATTTTGCGTGTGAAGGGCATTCTGAATGTTGAAGGGAACAGCAAGCCAATCGTCATTCAGGGCGTCCAGCATATTTTTCATCCACCGGTCACCTTGCCCGCCTGGCCAAGTGATGACCGCCGCTCGCGCCTGGTATTCATCACCCAGGATGTAGAAAAAGACGTGATCGAGAATATCTTCAATGCTCTGTGCAAGGCATAACCCATTAAAACGGCACTCATCGTCAATGATCGTAACCAAATGCAAAACAAGTTTTGACAATCAAAAAGGTGGAACTCAGGTGTTCAAGATTAGTCCTGCTCCTGTCATCAGTGCCCATGGGGCTGACGTCTGGATGCCTATGCCATGAGCAATATTCAGACGTCCTCTGCCTGTGATACACAAAGTATCAAAGTGACCCTGCCCGATGGGCAGGAGCGAAGCTTCCCGGCACCTTTGACGGTGGCGGATGTCGCCACGTCGATTGGGCCCGGCCTGGCCAAGAACACCCTTGCAGGAAAAATTGATGGTCAGCTCGTTGACGCATGTGACCTGATCGACCGTGATGTCACTGTCCAGATTATTACGCCAAACGATGAAGAAGGACTGGCGATCATTCGTCATTCATGTGCGCACTTGGTTGGCCATGCGGTCAAGCAGCTTTTCCCGACGGCAAAAATGGTGATCGGTCCCGTTATTAATGATGGCTTCTATTACGATATTTCGTATGAACGCGCCTTCACGCCAGAGGATTTGGCGGCCATCGAGCAGCGCATGCGCGAGCTCATCGCCACTAACTACTCGGTCATCAAGAGAGTGACTTCACGCGATGAAACAATAGCCATTTTTCGTCAGCGTGATGAAACGTACAAGTTGCGCTTGATTGACGACATGCCTGATGCGACGGCAATGGGCCTCTACTATCACGAAGAATACGTGGATATGTGTCGTGGCCCTCATGTGCCCAATACACGCTTTCTGAAACATTTCAAACTGACCAAGCTCTCGGGCGCTTATTGGCGCGGTGATGCCAAGAATGAGCAGTTGCAACGAATCTATGGGACCGCCTGGGCAGATAAAAAGCAGCTGAGTGCCTATTTGTTGCGTATTGAGGAGGCTGAGAAGCGGGATCATCGCAAACTGGGACGTGAGCTGGATCTATTCCACTTCCAGGAAGATGCACCAGGCGCGGTCTTTTGGCACGCACGCGGTTGGGTCCTGTTTCAGGAGCTGATTACTTACATGCGTCGCCGCCAGCAGCTGGCCGGCTATATCGAGGTCAATACCCCTGACACCATGGACCGCAGCCTGTGGGAGATTTCGGGCCATTGGCAAAACTACAGCGAACACATGTTCACCACCGCAACCGAGGACGGGCGTGTATTGGCGCTGAAGCCCATGAACTGTCCGGGCAGTGTACTGCTGTACCGCCAGGGGCTGAAAAGCTACCGCGACCTGCCTATCCGTATGGGAGAGTTCGGCAAAGTCCATCGCTATGAGCCTTCAGGTGCTTTGCATGGTCTGCTGCGTGTACGTCATTTCACCCAGGATGATGCCCATATTTACTGCACACCTGAACAGATGGACGAGGAGTGCCGTCAGATTGTGGTGTTGGTGCTTGATATCTATCGCCAGTTCGGTTTTGACGATATCCGTATCAAGCTGTCGACCCGACCCAACAACCGTATGGGGGATGACGCCACCTGGGATCTGCTGGAAGGTGCTCTCGTACAGTCGCTTGACAGTCTGAATCTGGAGTACGAGCTAAGCCCCGGTGAAGGTGCCTTCTATGGCCCTAAACTGGAATTCGTGTTGCGCGATGCCATTGGGCGTGACTGGCAGTGCGGCACACTGCAGGTCGATATGAACCTGCCTGAGCGGTTTGGCATCGAATATGTCGATGAAGCTGGCCAACGCAAACGTCCGGTTCTGCTGCACCGCGCGCTGTTCGGCTCGCTGGAGCGCTTCACCGGTATCCTGATTGAGCACTATGCCGGCAAGCTGCCGGCCTGGCTGGCGCCGGTACAGGCGATGGTCATGCCGATTACGGATGCGCAAGCGGCCTATGCCCAGGATGTAGCGGATTGGTTGCGGGATACAGGGCTGCGTGTTGAAACAGACCTGCGCAACGAAAAAATCGGCTACAGAATACGTGAACAGACATTGCAGCGCATTCCCTACCTGATTGTCGTGGGCGCAAACGAGATGGCGTCCGCTCAGGTCTCGCTGCGTAGCCGGGATGGGCAGAATCTGGGTGTACTGGCGCTGGAGCAGGCGCGTGAGCATTTGCTGGATGCATCACGGGCGCCCGATTGGGCGGTACGTCAGCGCATGCAGCAGGAGCGGCACGCACGATTGAGTGCGGCCGAGGGCCAGTCTTTGACGAAGCCAGCCAACGAAGAGGTTACTGAATGAATAATGCAGATACTCTGAGCCGTCGCCTGGAACTTCGTCATGCTGATCTTCTGATTGAGGGCGGCACTGTACTGACCCCCAATGGTGCGGAACGCATAGACTTGGCGTGTGTGCAGGGCCGTATTGTCGCCTTGGGCGATCTGCGGCTTGACTGGAGTGCGCAGACCCGCATTGAGGCGTCTGGCCTGCATGTTCTTCCCGGCGTCATTGACAGCCAGGTGCACTTCCGAGAGCCGGGGCTGATGCATAAAGAAAACCTGGAGGCGGGCACTCGTGGCGCTGTCTTGGGTGGTGTAACCGCCGTGTTTGAAATGCCCAACACCAACCCGCTGACGCTCTGGGAAGACGACCTGCAGGCTAAGCTGGAGGCTGCACGGGGTCGTGTCTGGTGTGATCATGCCTTTTACATCGGCGGCTCGGCAGCCAACGCAAACCAGCTGTCTGTGCTGGAAAACCTGCCCGGCTGTGCCGGTATCAAGGTTTTCATGGGCAGTTCTTTCGGCGATCTGCTGGCGGATGATGAGGCGGTCTTGCGGCGGATTCTCAGTCAGGGACGCCGTCGGCTGGCGGTGCATGCTGAAGATGAGGCGCGATTACGCCAGCGTAAGGCCTTGGTCGAAACCAGTGGTGACGTCCGTCAGCACCCCGAGTGGCGAGATATGGAAAGTGCCTTGATGGCAACGCGCCGTATCCTAAGGCTGGCAGCGGAAACCGGACGTCGCCTGCATGTATTACATGTTTCCACCGCCGAGGAAATGACTCTTCTGGCGCAGCACAAGCGCCGAGTAACGGTGGAGGTGACACCGCATCACCTGACATTGTGCGCTCCCGATTGCTACGAGCGCCTCGGCAGTCTTGCCCAGATGAACCCCCCGGTTCGCGATCAACGCCATAAGGATGCCTTGTGGCGTGCCATTCAAGACGGCCTGGTGGATGTGATTGGCAGTGATCATGCGCCGCATACCTTGCAAGAAAAAGCGAAGCCCTACCCGCAGTCGCCCAGCGGAATGACCGGTGTGCAGACCCTGTTACCGGTGATGCTTGACCATGTGCATGCCGGTCGCTTGAGCCTGGAACGCTTGGTGGATTTGACCAGCGCGGGCCCTGCACGGATCTTCGGTCTCGAAGGCAAGGGGCGCATCGCGCTGGGCTTTGATGCCGATCTGACGCTGGTGGACCTGTCGGCTCGACGTACGATTCGTAACGACTGGATTGCCAGCTGCAGTGGCTGGACGCCCTACGACGATCTGGATGTGACTGGATGGCCTATCCACACGATCATTCGCGGTCAGGTCGTTGTGCGGGATGAAGTCTTGTCCGGGCAGCCCCAGGGTGAGCCTCTGCGCTTCCTGGAAGCCTGGTCAGATACGAAAGCAGAAGAAAAGCTAAGCTGACGGCTGTTTACTGCAGGCCTATGGCATGAATTGAAGAGAAAGCCGAATGGCAACCAGGGTACTGTTGCGAAGGTGTAGTGGCATCCCAGAACATCCATAGAACAGGTCGAGGAAGGGCGGTTGGGTATTACCAGCAGTCTGCAGGGCGTCTGGTAATTTCCTCTCGAAGAAATTCTATAAGCTTGGTGACTTTGGGAGATGGGTATTGTCGGTTCGGATAGAGCGCCCATATACCATCTTCTGGTTCACTGTACTCATCCAGCACGGTTACCAGCTCACCTGACTCCAGATACGGTAAAACGTAGTAGTCAGGTAACTGGACCAGTCCCATCCCTTTTAACGCTGCATCCAGTAATGCATTGCCATTATTACAGGAGATTGAACCTTTAGGGTGCAGCTTGTGATGCTTGCCTTTATGACAAAAGCGCCAGTAGTCGGTACTGCCCAGGAGGCAGTTATGGTTCTGAAGTTGTGATAACTGCTTTGGAGTGCCATGTTTCGCCAAATATTCCGGCGATGCACAAAGATGCTGTACCCGCGTATCCAGTTTACTGGCAACCATACTGGAGTCTTCCAGTTTGCCAAGCCGAATGGCCATGTCGAAACCATCACGCATCAAGTCAAAACGTTCATTACTCAACACCAGATCGATGGTGAGTTGTTCGTGCTGGCGCATGAAATCATTAACAAGCGGTGCTATCACCTTTTCACCATAGGTGATTGCTGCAGTCATTTTGATATGCCCGGTTAAGATACCAGACATATTGATGACGGCTTGATCCGCTTGCTCAAGCCCTATTAACAGCGCTTTACAGTGTTGATAGTAAGTAATGCCAACATCTGTCAAAGAGACATGACGTGTGGTTCGCAGAACCAACTTGGTACCAAGACGTTGCTCAAGCGCCGTCACTTTACGACTTACCTGAGCAGTGGAAATATCCAGAATTTTAGCGGCGGCGGTGAAACTGGCTTCATCAGCCACAGTCACGAACTCGGCAATGCCTTCCCAATGAAACATTATTACACAGACACAAAAGTAGAGTTAAAAAAGAAAAGATTACCACCATCTGGGTAAAAAATAGATTCTATTATTAATCACCGTTCGCTCACAACAATTATTGCAGATACGTAATAGTAATTTACAAAATCACCCAATTATCATTTCAATTGCAACACAATAAGCTACGCCCCACTGAGTTGGTAACCGATGAGCCATGCAGTCAGTCATACCTCACCGGCAACAACAGATGTCACCGCTGTAGCCTCCTGCCTTAACAGGAAAAGGTGTTGTTACAGCGGGAATTCAGATAATAAGTGCGACACTCATGGTTGAACGGCGAGAGGTGGCCAACTGCCGAAGGTGGTACGCTTCAGCTCGCCAAAGTCAAAGTAAGTATCACCATGAGTTATCAGCAGTTGACCGAGGGGAAACGATACCAGATATCGGCTCTCCTTACGCAGGGATATTCGCCGGCAGCGATCGCTACTGTAGTTGAAGTTCATCGCTCCACAGTCTACCGGGAGATGAAGCGTAACAGTCATGACGGGGTGTATGAGCCCGAGGAAGCGCATGCCAGAAGCCATGCACGTCGAGTCATGGCACGCAAATACAGAGTGCCGGAGCAGACCGTCATGTATGTGGAACTGACATTGTCCTGGCACTGGAGTCCGGAACAGATCAGCGGTATCGGCAAGCTCATTGGTCTGCCGGTGAGCCATGAGTGGATATACCGTCATGTCGCTGCCGATAAGGCCCGTGGCGGCAAGCTCTACAAGACATTGCGCCAAGGACACAAACGGTACCGCAAGGGCAGCAACAGCAAGCGTGCGGTCATCCCGGAGCCGATTTCGATCGACGATCGTCCGGCCATCGTGGACACGCGAGAGCGTTTTGGTGACTGGGAGGTCGATACCGTTCTGGGCAAGCATGGTAGCGGTGCGTTGGTCACGCTGGCGGAGCGCAAGAGTCGCCTGTATCTGGTCCGCAGGGTCGACGCCAAGCGGGCTACGGACGTGCGGGATGCGATCATCGATATGCTCATGCCCTATGCGGACCATGTGCATACAATCACGGCGGACAACGGCAGCGAGTTCGTCGAACACAAGGCCGTAGCGGAAGCGCTGGGGGCGGAGTTCTACTTTGCACACCCGTACTCCTCATGGGAGCGTGGACTGAACGAGAACTTCAACGGGCTGCTGCGGCAGTTCATCCCGAAGGGTACGGATCTGAGGCTGATTACGGATGAAGATGTGCGGTGGGCAGAGAAGAGGTTAAACCTGAGGCCGCGTAAATGCCTCGGATTCAGGCAGCCAGAAATGGTGTTCCAAGAATACCTTCAGGCTGCATAGGCGAGTGTCGCACTTCGGAGTTGAATTCGCGAGCAACCTAAATAATAGTGTTCAGTGGAGACCTGAAATGATTAAAACCCGCGCTGCTGTTGCCTTTGCACCAAACCAACCGCTTGAAATCGTTGAGCTAGATCTCGAAGAACCCAAGGCCGGGGAAGTATTGATTCGCAATATTGCAACGGGTGTCTGCCATACCGATTACTTTACACTATCAGGTAAAGATCCAGAGGGCGTTTTCCCTTGCGTTCTTGGGCATGAAGGCGGCTCTATCGTCGAGGCAGTTGGCGAAGGCGTAACCAGTGTTAAGCCCGGAGATCACGTCATCCCGCTTTACATCCCTGAGTGTGGTGAGTGTAAGTACTGTAAATCAGGCAAAACAAACCTTTGCCAGGCGGTTCGTGAAACACAAGGCCGCGGACTTATGCCTGATGGAACGACTCGTTTTAGCTATAAGGGTGAGCCGATCTACCACTACATGGGCACTTCGACATTTTCCGAATACTCTGTCGTTGCAGAAATCTCGTTGGCAAAAATCGACAAGGATGCCCCGTTGGATAAAGTTTGCTTGTTAGGCTGCGGTGTTACTACCGGAATCGGTGCGGCACTTAACACAGCAAAAGTTGAAGAAGGTTCGACTGTTGTGGTGTTTGGTATGGGCTTTATCGGCTTGTCTGTTGTACAAGGTGCGCTCAAGGCCAAAGCGAAGCGCATTATCTGTGTCGACATAAATGACTACAAGCTTGAGAAAGCCAAAGAGTTTGGCGGAACGGAATTCGTGAACCCGACGCACTACGATAAACCTATTGCCGACGTTATCATCGAAATGACAGATGGCGGTGCGGACTACTCTTTTGAATGTATCGGTAGCACTGACATCATGCGCTCGGCTCTGGAATGTACTCACAAAGGCTGGGGTAAAAGCGTTGTTGTTGGCGTCGCTGGAGAAGGTGAGGAGATCTCAACACGCCCATTCCAGTTGGTAACAGGCAGACAATGGCTGGGAACAGCGTTTGGCGGTGTAAAAGGTCGCAGTGAGCTGCCGGGAATGGTGGATGAATACTTGAACGGCGACATTATCATCGACCCTATCATCACTCACAACATGGGCCTTGAAGATATTAATGAAGCTTTCACACTTATGAAAAACGGTGAGTCAATTCGTACTATCATCCATTACTAAGTTGATGTAATTGGCACATTAAATATCGGCCTTGGTGGCCTGCGGTGTACTTCGTGATGCCAGCTGAGTTTGGTTCGCTTGCATCGCGGCTACCAACCTCTCTACCCGCTGTGTGAAAACGGCCATCTCTTCCGCTGGCACTTGGGACGCCGTTGGGATGTCGGCTTTCAATGGGTCGACCGGACGGTTGTTTACATGTAGTTCAAAATGCAGATGAGGGCCCGTACTGCGGCCGGTGTTGCCGGACAAGGCTATCCGGTCGCCTCGATTGAGTCGCTGCCCTTGCTTGACGTCGATGCGACTCAGGTGTAGATAACGGGTCTTGAAGTGACTTGGATGCTCGATCACGATGTACTTCCCGGCGAAGGGATGATTGCCGACTCGGGAAACAATTCCGTCACCGATGGACAGTATCGGTGTTCCTGTCGGCATGGCGAAGTCCACGCCGTGGTGTGGCGCAATTCGACCGGTGACAGGATGCAAGCGCCGCAAATTGAAATGGGAGCTGACCCTGTAACGGCCCTGCATGGGATAGCGAAGAAAGGCGCGGCTCAGGCTCTCGCCGTGGTCATCGTAATAGTTGCCATCCTCATGGAGAAAAGCGTTCAGAGTGCGGTTTCCAAGTCGCAATCGAATGGCTTCGATACGGGTCTGACCTGTAGCACCAGCATCCACCATTTCTCTGCCCAAGACGATCTCAAAATGATCGCCTGCGCGAACGTCCCGACGAAAGTTTACCTTTTCTTCTAAAATCCGCTGAGCTCGGAAGATATCGCCATCGCTTAGTCCAGCCTCGCTTGCAGAAGCATAAAAACTGCCATGGATCGGTGCGCCTAGCACTTCTTCGTGCCAGTTGCTCGGCTTGATCTCTTCTTCAAACTCGAAGTGGTCGTTGATGGTTCGCCGGTAGTGGATCGTGTGGCCGGGATGAGAAACTATCGATAGAACAAGCAAATCACCGGAGTTGGTAGCGCGCTCGAAACGCAGTAAGGTCCCGGGCCGGAGCACATCCAGTGCGAGCAGCTCTTCGTCTGCCGCGAGGACCGCATTCAAGGCAGTATTCCCGAATCCTTGTTCCATGAAAATGTCGCTGAGGGTATCGCCTGGCTGAATTTCGTAGTTCATCGAGACCTGTGCTGGTGGTTCTACAAGGTCTGGAAGCTGCCATTCGATCAAGGAAGGTGCGGCACTGTCTTCCATCGTGGCCGTACTCTGTATGTTTGATTCAGAGGATGAATTCGATAAGGCCGTGTAGACATAGATGCAACATGTGGCCACGAACCCTGCCAGGGCTAGATGAAAGCGAGGGTAGGTGCGCTGGCCAATAGTATGTGTGTTGGCTGCAATGAGCGACGCGCCCTTCGGAGTTATGGATGTCATCGGTAACTACGTTCCGTTTGTTGATCGCGCTATCACGAACCGCGAGTTAAAGCATCATTATCCAATAGATTATTGTTATAACATAACACTTGAAGGAAGTGCCATACTTCGTACACATGATGTGTGTTGCTTTTCATGCTACCTGTTCTCAGCGTTGTGAAGTGCGTAATGAGTCAGTTAATCGTGAGGCGGCCTACGCTCTCATTGAGGAGATGTATGTCGACGTCCCTAATCCAATGATCCTGTAAATTTTTCTTACTGCCTGCAGTGCATAAGCGGGCAGGGTGGATCTGCTACAGGCTGCCGTAAGTTTTCAGGAAACGATGGTCAGCACGTTTTAGGCGTGACTGTGACGGAGTGATAAGCTGCGAGGGTTAGTTCCCGCTGCTTTTCACCGATTTTGGCGCATGACCAAAAAAACGCGTGAAAGCAACACTGAAGTTGTTGGGGTAACGGTAACCGACCATCCAGGCCGTTTGTGCGACCTGATAGCCGGAAGTCAGGAGTGTATGAGCTTTGTGCATGCGTAGCTCGGTCAGCAGCTGTTTGGGGCTTGTGTTATACAGATACTGAAACCCTTGCTTCAGTTTGTGCTCGCTCAGTCCAACTTGGTGACTCAAGTAAGACAGTGTTAGATCAATATCAAGGTTCTGATTCATTAAATTTCGAGCCTGCTCAACCCGTTCCAACTCTTGAGTGCTGAATACCTGTTTTTCCTTACACGGCTCTGGCACAAGCTGCTCAAATTGTTCGGCTAGCAAGCTCAAGGCATGAATATGTGCGTTGAGCTTGTTGGGCATGTCGTTAATGTTTGGCTGGTTATGTCGGTTGAGTGCCTTGATATGACTATTAGTAGCCATGGAGTTGTGGTGAAAGGCAAGTTGATGAAGGTGCCCATCGCCCAGCAGAGCGTTACAGCGCTCGTCGCCTAGATAACGTTGTAGCCAGACTTCGTTGACCGCCAGCCGTAACTGCGAAACTGATTGGTTGGCTTTGTAGTGACGTTCGCCAGGCGTGTTGGCAAAGGTGGATATAGTGGTGTGTCCGGCCTTGAAAGATAAGTCAGAATTCTTTTGCTGGTAAAAAGCGGAGACACCATGCACTCCCAGTGTGACGACTAGCACTCGTCCCTGGTGAGGACAGGCGGTTTCTTCGATCAGTGGGCGCCGCGGATGGTAGTGCAGCCGGATTAAGGCCAGGCCAGTCTCCAGCTCCAGATGCTCTGAGTAGCACAACCCCAAGTCGGGTGGTAGTTGCCGACGGCACCAGCCGTTTTTCAGCTGAAACATCTGACGTGGGACATCCAGTCCCAAGCGAATGGGGGTACTCTGCATGATATTGACTCCTGTCAGTCTTACCGAGTCAAATGATAATCATTATTATATAGTAGTCAAGTTAATTACCTTCTGGTTGCAGTGCCTTGTGACCCTCTCCCTCCTGAGCTGTTTCGCATAGTTTTTTCTGTTTTGCATACGAAAAATGGCTTTTCATTTGTTATTTTTTTAATAAGAATGATTATCGTTATGTTTTAAGCATGGAGATTGGATTATGCCTTTGCCCCCCGTTGTGGAGCCCGCCGCCGAGTTGAGCCGGGATGAAATTAACCGTTATAGCCGACACTTGTTGATCCCCGATGTGGGTATGGAGGGGCAGCGCAGACTCAAGAATGCTCGTGTACTCGTAATCGGTGCGGGCGGCTTGGGTTCTCCAGTACTGTTGTATCTTGCTGCAGCCGGTGTCGGAACCCTGGGGATCGTTGACTTCGACCGGGTAGAGGAATCCAACCTGCAGCGTCAAGTGATCCATCAAGTGGATCAGGTCGGTGTATTGAAGGCTGAGAGTGCCAAGCGTGCCATTGATGCCCTGAATCCGCTGGTTTGTGTTGAAACTCATACCTTTCGGCTGGAGCCTGATAATGCTGTCGAGCTGTTCTCCCAGTATGACCTGATCGTGGACGGGACCGATAATTTCGCGACTCGTTACCTGGTCAATGATGCCTGCATTCTGGCGGAAAGGCCCTATGTTTGGGGCTCCATCTTCCGTTTTGAGGGGCAAGTATCCGTGTTCTGGGAAAGTGCCCCAAATGGCATGGGACTCAATTATCGTGATCTCTATCCAGAGCCGCCGCCACCCGAGTTTGCACCATCCTGCTCCGAGGGAGGCGTGCTGGGTATCCTGTGCGCTTCGATAGGGTCTGTCATGGCGACCGAGGCGATCAAGCTGATTACTGGTATTGGGGACCCTTTGCTGGGGCGCTTGCTTACCTATGATGCATTGGCGATGCACTATCATGAACTGCCGTTACGACGTGATCCGCAGCGGACTCCGGTGACGGAGTTGGTAGATTACGAATACTTCTGTGGCCTGGGTCTTGCGGTGCGGGAAACGCCCGCCATGCCCGTGCCGCAATTATCGGTACAGGCCTTGAGCGCCAAATTGGCGGAAGGGCATCGGCCCCTACTGATTGATGTGCGTGAACCCACCGAATGGGACATTGTGCGTATTCCCCAGTCTTGCCTGAGATCACGCTCTTCCAACCTGGCGAAGGAACTTGTGGACGAATACGGCGCTGATGCAGAGATGATCATCGTCTGTAAATCAGGTCAGCGCTCGCAGGCGGTCGCTGCCGAGTTGCAAGCGCTTGGTGTGCACAAAGCGCACAATCTCATAGGTGGAGTGGTGGCCTGGGTCAGCGAAATCGACCCCGCATTGCCATCCTACTGATGCGAGGACAAAGTCATGTTGAAGATCAGTAGTGCAGTGCTGGATGCCATCATTGAGCAGGCACGCAAGGACCATCCTATCGAGACCTGTGGCGTAGTAGCGGCCGACGTTGGTAGCCCGGTTGCCGATCGGTGGATTCCGATGCGCAATCAGGCGGCTTCCGAAACCTTTTTCTGTTTCGATCCACGTCAGCAATACAAGGTTTGGTGCGAGCTGGAGGAGTGCAACCAGGAGTGCCGGGTGATCTATCACTCCCATACCGCGAGCATTGCCTGGCCCAGTCGTGAAGATATCGAGCATGCCCTCTATCCCGATGCGCATTACCTGATTGTTTCCACCTGGGAGCCGGCCGACTGTCCAGTACGCAGTTTCCGCATATCAGACGGCGCGGTGCTGGAAGAGCAGGTTGTCCCCGTCTGATTGGCGTTTCATTTATTCAGCGCCGGGCATCCCGGCATACAAGGAGTACCCATGTCTATCACTGTAATGATCCCATCTGTTCTGCGTCCGTTTACTCAGGGTAACAAAGAAGTCAGCGCGGAAGGCAAAACCATCACCGATGTGATTGCCAGCCTGGAAGCACAGTACCCCGGAATCAATGCGCGGTTGATGTCTGGTGGGCAGTTGCACCGCTACATCAATATTTTTCTGAATGATGAAGACATTCGCTTTTCCCAGGGGCTGGACACGCCGGTTATCCGTGGCGATCGGCTGACTGTATTGCCGGCGGTCGCCGGTGGTGCATTGGCCAAGACAGTTGGCGACAAGTGAGTGCCCGTGATGAGATCAATGCTCGATTCATTAACGCTCACTTGGCATAGCCGCTGCGATCATGATGGTTGGGCTCCCTTTGTGTCGGCGGTTAACCTTCTGGCGAAGTCACTGGGTATAAATGTGTTGCCTGGTGAAACCTTACAGGCCGAGCCGGACTGTCTGGCATTCGGTTTACAGGGTTGCGGCCAAAATGAAGTGCGGGTTGTTACCGCCACTGGTATCCCGGGGATGGCGCCGTCTGAGTCGGTGCTGCAGGCCCAGTGCGGCATCATGTCGGTGCATGGGCGCTCGAGTGGCGGTGCGCAGGCGCTGGGATTGCCTTATGTATCGGCGCTGTCCGCCATTTTGGCGCTGCAGGGCGGACTGGCGGTACTGGTGTCCGCCCAACAGGGACGACCTTACCGTGACGTCTGGGTATCGATGCTGGGGGCGGGGCTGATTAGTATCGGTCAATATCTGGCGGGTGCCACTGCCGCCGATGAGGCCGAATCAATCCTGCCGGATTCCTCCTCGCCATCATTTCGCCCGCCCTTTGTCTCATCCGATGGTGTTCGATTTGAACTGGAAACCCTAACGCCGGAGCCTTGGCGGCAGTTCTGGGAGCAAGTCGATTTGCCCGACGCGGTGGCCGGTCGTGCCTGGCGAGGCTTTCTGATGCGTTACGCCCGTGCAGAATCACCCATGCCGGAGGCCTGTATGCAGGCGTTGGCTCAACTACCTTTTGCCCGTATCCAAGCTTTGGCGGAAGCTGCCGGCGTAGCGGTAATTCCACTGAAAAACTGGCGCGAGGCAGAGGCCAGCGCCATGGCACCAAGGCTGTGGCAGGTGCAACAGGGGCCGATTGCTCCGGCGCTGAGACAAGCTGGTGAGGATGCTACTCTGCCTTTGGCCGGGATCAGAGTAATGGAATCCTGCCGCCGGATTCAGGGCCCGCTGGCCGGTCACCTGTTAAGTCTGGCCGGGGCTAAAGTACTGCGCCTGGAGCCCCCTGGCGGCGACCCGCTACGGGCGATGCCGCCTTGTGTTAATGGCTGTTCAGTCCGTTTCGATGCGATCAGTGCCTGCAAGCAGGTCACGGAAGTGGATATACGTACAACGGAAGGGCGGGATTCTATCGCTGCGTCGTTGCCGGAAACCGACGTCTTTTTGCAAAACTGGGCGCCGGGAAAGGACCGGGCACTGGGACTGGATTTTGACATGATGACGTCTCATCAGCCGGGGCTGGTGTACACCTATGCTGGTGGCTGGGGCACTGAAAAGACCGATTTGCCGGGCACCGATTTTGTGGTTCAGGCTTGGTCGGGAGTAGCGTCCGTGATTGCCGAGCAGTCCGGCGAAAAGGGAGGCTCTCTGTTTACAGTGTTGGATGTGCTCGGTGGTGCCATGGCCACGTTGGGTGCAACGGCAGGCCTGTTGTACCGTGCATTGGATCAGCGTGGAGTGCGCATCGAAAGCAGCTTGTTGGGAGGCGCTGAACTGTTGTTGCAGCTAGTGCGAAATTATCAGTCTCGCCCCATATTTGAGACGGTAGTGTCGACCGGGCAGGGGCTATTGGCCATCGAATGCAACACAGACTGCGAATACAGGGCGCTGTGTAACTTGGCCGGTATAGAGCATTGCTCGAAAGCCGAGTTGCTACCCCAATTGCAGGACAGATTGTTATCCCGGACCGCCCAGTATTGGGAAACACGCCTGCGTGAGGAGCGTGTACCGGCATCCGTCGTTATCGAACACCTGAGCGATCTTTGTACCTGCGAGATAACTCAACCCTACCTGATATGTCGTGACTATGCGGCTGTGCAATCCCCCTGGAGGTTCATATGAATACTGCCGGCATTATCGATCTGGTTCCACCCGCTGTACGTCAACAGTGGAAAGACGAAGGTATTTATCCGAATAAACCGGCTTTTGAGCTGTTTCGAGAGCAGGTCGAAGCGCATCCCGACCAGGCTGCGGTGATCAGTCCGGATGAGAGCATATCCTATCGCGAGCTGTATCAGTCTGCGCTGCGCCTGGCACGCGGTTTTCGTGATGCCGGCGTGGTGCCGGGCGATGTAATCGCCTGTCAGCTACCCAACCATTGGGCTTGCTGCGCCATTGACCTGGCGGCGGCCGCGCTTGGCGCGGTGGTTGCGCCTTTTCCGGCCGGGCGTGACCGACTGGACATACAGTCGCTGGTTCGACGCTGCAATGCCCGCGTCATTGTGGCACCGGAGGCCTACAACGAGGTGGATCTGTGCGCGATGATTGAGTCGTTGCGGCCGTCGCTGCTGTCGCTGCGCCTGTTGGTCGTGCAGGGCGCGTCACGTGCGGGCTGGCAGACGCTGGACCGGATGCTGGACGCTGAGCCTCTGTCTGAAGCGGAGTTACCGTTGGTCTGTCCCGACTCGCCGGTGCGCCTGTTGGTGTCGTCCGGTACTGAGTCCGAACCCAAGCTGGTGGCCTATTCCCACAATGCGCTGGTCGGTGGTAGGGGGCGTTTCCTGCAACGCCTGTTACCCGAGAACGAGACGTTTACCGGTTTTTATATGGTGCCGTTAGGCTCGGCCTTCGGTTCTACGGCGACTGTCGGTGTGTTGTGCTGGCTGGGCGGCACGGTGGTGATCATGCAGAAATTCAGCGTTTCCCAGGCAGTCCAGATGATTGAACGCAATAAGCCTAATTTCCTTCTGGGTGTGCCGACGATGATGCAGCGTATCGCAGCAGAACCAGCACTGCAGCAGATCGACAGAAGCGGGCTGCGTGCCCTGATATGTGGTGGCGCTGTGATTGATCGGGCCACGGTTCAGCGCTGCACGGGTGCTTTCGGCTGTAGTTTCATCAACCTGTATGGCTCGGCCGATGGTGTCAACTGCCATACCCTGCCGGATGATGATATCGAAGCGATCCTGACAACTGCTGGCAAGCCCAATCCTGGCGTATGTGAGATCCGCATTGTCAACGATGAGGGGAAAACACTGCCGCAGGGCGAAATTGGAGAGGTGCTGGCACGTGGCCCCCTGAGCCCGATGCAGTATGTCAACGCTCCAGATCTGGATGCCCGCTACCGAACGTCAGAGGGCTGGGTCAAAACGGGCGATCTGGGCATGATCGATGCCAAAGGCTACCTGGTGCTGAAGGGACGCAAGAAGGACATCATCATACGCGGCGGGGTCAATATCAGCCCGGTGCAGGTTGAAGGACTGGTGGCCGAGCACCCTGACGTGGTGTCGGTCGCCTGTGTTCCGGTCCCGGATGAGGACATGGGCCAGCGCCTTTGTTTGTGCGTCACATTGAAAGAAGGCAGTACGCGCTTTTCATTGTCGACTATCCGGGGCTTTTTACAGCAGGCCGGACTGGATGCCGGCAAGCTGCCGGAGTATCTGCACTTTCGCCGCCAATTGCCGATGACCCCAGCAGGGAAGGTCGACAAGCGTGAGCTGGCGCAAGATGTTGCCGCATTGGCGGTACCCACATTAAAGGCAGGTTGAGGATCAGTCATGACAACATTTACTGGCCAGACATTGGCCGAGCAGGTCCGACACTTTGTCGATACCCGCATCATTCCGCGTGAGGCTGAGCTGGCCGCGGAACATGATGGAGCTTCGCAGCTGAGCGATCAATTGGCGCAGGAAGCACGACAGGCGGGGCTTTCAGGCTTGTTCTTTCCTGATGCACTGGGTGGGGAAATTGCCACCCTTGGCGATTACCTGCCGGTGGCGTTTGAAGAAGGACGATCTGAGTTCGCGCCCGCGATCCTTGGGGCGGACCTGACCGTGGATGCACATATGCTGCACCGCTTCGGTAGCCCGCTGATCCATGAGCGTTTTGCCAAACCTTTGGCGGCCGGTCTGACGGTTGCCGGTTATGCCATGTCGGAGCCTGATCGCAGCGGTTCGGTGCCGGCAACGCTGGCGTTCGATGCACGCAAGGCCGCTGATGGCTGGTGTCTGAACGGACGCAAGTGGTTTATCTGTCGCTCCGGGCGGGCGCAGTTCTTCACTGTGGTGGCGCGGACGGCTGAGGATTCCCTGTCTATGCTGCTGGTACCCGCCGATACGCCGGGCTTTACCTATGAAGGTGGTTTGAACATCCTGGGGTACTGGCAGGGGCAAGGCGCGCTCAGCTTCGATCAAGTACGGATTCCGTTCAGTTACCTGCTTGGTCGCGAGGGGCAGGGAAGGCAGGTGATGCAGTCCCGTCTGTTGCTGGGGCGGATGCTGAGATCGGCGCACTGGATAGGTCTGGCTCGGCGCTGTTCAGAATTGATGCACGCGCGTATACATTCCCCGCGCGGGAGCCTCATTCCGTTGGCGGACAAGCAGCTTGTACGGGCGCGCGTGTATGATGTTTACCGTGCAATCGCCAGTGCTGAAGGGCTGTTGCAAACCGCTGCTGCCGGGTATGACCGCGGTGAAACGGACAGCATCGCAGTTAATGTGGCCAAGCTGGCCGCCTCTGATGCCCTGAGCAGGGCGGTGGACAGTGCGATTCAGGTACATGGCGCCGAGGGGCTGGGCGACGGCCTGCCGCTGGCGCGTATTCATGCGCTGGCGCGGGCCACGCATATTCTCGATGGTGCCGATGAAGCGCTTGTCAGCAGTATTGGCCGAGAACTTCTGCGAGAAAGTGCGGTTGGCGACGCTCCAGAGGTGCGTTATGCATAATCAAATCAGGGTCTCCGAGCCTGCCCTGACGGCCCTGCTGTTGGCCGCCATGGGGATGCCGATGATGGTCTTTTACGCGGTGGGGGTACTGGGTCCCGAGATTATGTGGACTCTGCAGCTGCCAGTAGCGGCGCTGGGATGGCTAACCACGGCCACCTTTGGCGTGGCCGCCGCCGCGTCATTGGTGGCTGGACCGCTGGTGAGCCGCATTGGCGTGCGTTGCAGCCTGTTGGCCCTGTTTGTCCTGGTGGCGCTGTCTTTTGGGCTGATTAGAATGACATCCGGCTTTTATGGCCTGTTGATGGCGTTGTTGGTCTGTGGACTGGCGCAGGCGCTGGCCAACCCGTCAACCAACCAGGCCATTGCGCACTGGGCTGATCCGGAACGCAAGGCTTTTCTGGTTGGCCTTAAACAGTCTGGGGTGCAATTGTCCGCCCTGCTGGCGGGTGCGTTGATGCCCTTGCTGGCGGGTTGGTTTAGTTGGCAGGATGCCTTTCTATTCTGGGTGCCGGTGCTCATCGTGCTGGTGCTGCTGGGGGCCAGGATGATTCCGAGTGATCAGAGTGATCGGTCTTCACGTCCCATTAGCGTGATACGACCGAATCGTGCATTGATTCTGCTGGCGCTGGTGCAGCTTGGGGTCGGGCTGACCCTGTCTTCGTTCATGACCTATCTGGGGGTATTTGCCGCGGAAATGGGAGTGTCGCCGTCCTCGGTAGGATTGATGGTGATGCTGTTCGGCGTGATCGGCGTGTTGGCAAGGACATTGCTGACCCCGCTAGCCCGGAACTGGCCAGACGAGTCGTTGATGCTGGGTGTGTTGATCGTGGGTGCCTGTGTGGCGTTAAGCGTCATGCAGTTAACGACGCAGGCGTATCATCTACCACTGTGGTCGGCGGTTACGGGCATCGGGGCTACACTGGTGGCCACCAACGCCATTGCCATGAGCATGCTGCTGCATGATCCCGGTTTCGGCGAGGTTCCGCGAGCTTCCGGCTGGTTGTCGGCCGGTTTTTTCACCGGTTTTGCGTTGGGGCCACCCGGCTTTGGTGCGCTGGTGGCGACCTGGGGCTTTACTATAGCCCTGTGGGGACTGGTGGCGTGTTTGCTGCTGGCGCTGGTCGCCGTGGTGATGCTTGCAGGGCACAGACGGCGCCGGGCGGAATTGGCCCCTGCCAGTTGATGAATCTATCGGTTTCGCCCCCGCCCCCGCCCCGGATGCCCGGCGTCCGGGGCTTTTGTCATTACCAGCGTGCCGACAGGTTGAGACTGATTTCCCGCGCGGCTGCATCTTCCACCAGCAAACCGTTGGGCGTATTCAGCGCCCGGGTGTAGTACTGCTCGTCGAACAGGTTCTGTGCCGCCAGTGACAGGCGATAGTCGCGGAACGCATAGCCCAGCTCCATGTCGACGCTCTGCCAGGCCGATTGCTTGACCTGATTCTGGCTGTCGAAGTAGTAGCCGCCGCTGCCGTTGAGGCGAGCCTGGCCAAACCAGCCGTGTCCCTTGTCATACTGAACGCCCAGGCTATAGGTGTAGGGAGCCGCCAGCGGCAGCTTGTTGCCGGACAGGTTGGTACGCACAAGCTGTCCGCCCGAGAAGGTGTTCTGTGTGTAGTCGGTAGCTTCGGCATGTTGTAGGCCGAAGGTCGAGTCAAGCTGCCAGCCCTGGCCCAAAGGAGCCTTCAGCGCCAGTTCCAGTCCGTAGCTGCGTGCCTTGGCCGCATTGGAGACGGATTGGGTGCCGCCGGGTTGCAGGTCGACAATCTGTTTGTCGCTGATCCGGCTGTAGAAGAGGTTGATGTCCGCTTCGAGTTGGCCGTTGAAAAGGTCGGTTTTCAGCCCCAGTTCGGCGGTGTCGGTGTATTCGGCGTCATAGGTGAAACTCTCGGCATCACTGGCCTGATTGTAGTTGTAGCTGCCGGGCAGGTAACCGCGTGACAGGTTGAAGTAGGCCAGGCTGCCGTCCGTCAGGTGATAGCTGAGCCCCAGGTTGGGCAGGAACTCGGTGTTGCCGTGATCGGCGGAATAGCGACGCTGGCCCAGCAGGCTGATGTTGTCCTGGTTCCCGCTTTGGTCTAGGTACTCAAGACGCGCTCCCGTGGTCAACATCCAGCGTTCGCCCAGCGGGAATTCGACCTGGCCGAACAGGGCAACGCCTTCCTGATCGATATTGGTGTGCCGCAGTGTGGTGGGTGTACCAGTGCTGAAATCGATATCGCTGTCTTCATTGAACAGGTACAGGCCGATCAGCCACTGGCGCGCTGCGCTGGGCAGTGACGACAGCCTTATCTCCTGTGACCACATTCGGTTGTCCTGATCCAGGGCCGATGCTGGGGCTGGAAGGGTGGAAGCGTCCATATCCATGATGAAGTGACGGTCATAATGGCTGACACCTGTGATGGCGGTCAGCTCGGCGGTCGGCAGTTGGTGTGTCAGTCTGATGGAGTGAACGCCGGTATGCTGCTCGTTGTAGGCATCACGGTTGTATGCGGTGGTGAAGGGATCGGTACGCAGGGGGCCGCTGGCGTAGCGCATGCGCTCCATGTCGTTGTTGGTCCTGTCCAGACGGCTGCGAAAAGCGAGCCGTGTTCGTTGGGACAGATCGAGGTCGGCGCTGGCCGATAGTGACAGCTGTTCGAAGTCGCCAGCTTCATCGTGCAGTGCATGAGTGTTGTGAATGCCGGTGCCGCCGCCTTCGGCGCGGATGGCGAGTCCTGCTTTCAGCGCATCATTCAGAGGGCCGGACACGCCGGCGGCCAAGCGGCTGCGTTGCTCGCCGTTGCCATTGTCGAGGTACAGCTGTGACAGTCTTGCCCAGGTTTCCAGCTGTTGGGCCGGGGCTGGAGTGATCAAGCGTAGCGCTCCCGCTTCCGTGTTGCGGCCGTACAGAGTGCCCTGTGGCCCCTTGAGCAGTTCGATACGGTCCAGGTTGAACAGTGCTGGAGCCTGGTTGAGCCCCAGTGGCAACCCTACGCCATCGACAAAGACCCCCAGAGGGTCCTGTAATCCGGTGTTAACAGCAGTAATACCGCGCAATACGATGCGTTTCTGTACCGATGAATCCTCCAGGCGCGCATTTGCGGTGCGTCCGGTCAGCGACTCCAGACTGCTCCAGAGTTCATGATCATCAGGTTCGGGTGTCAGTAGGGTTGGCGTGGCGGGCAATTGACGAGCATTTTCCTGCCAATGTCGGGCGGTAATCACCAGGGTATCGACCGTGGTTTCGGCGGCGGCTACCGTAATGCAGGGCGTTAGCATGAGCAGAGCCGCCAAAGGTTTGATAGGAAAGCGACGCGTCATCGTGAGTGTGTTGGAAGGCATGAGTGAGTCCTGGCCAGAGAAGAATGGCATTAATGTAGGCGCAGACGCGTAACAGTGCTTTCAGATGCTGAATCGGCCAGTGTCAAATGCCGCACGACTCAGGCGGCGTTGATACGATATTGCAGAGGCGTACAGCCATTGTGTTGGCGAAAGCTGCTGGAAAAGTGGCTGGCACTGCTGTAACCCAGCTGCAGTGCAATCTCCGTGATTTCACGTCGACTGTGCCTGAGTTGGTGCCGGGCCAGACTCATGCGGTGCTGGCGTAGCCAGCCGAATACGGTATTGCCAAAGTAGAGCTTGAACTCCCGGTTGAGCCGGACATGGCTCATGCCGGTTGCCTTTGCAAGCGCCTCCAGTGATGGGGGCGAGCACAGGTCTGCTGTCAGCAACTCGGTGGCTAGATGTAGGGTATCTGAAGCACCAGCAGGCGGCTGCGGAGGCGCTTCGGCCTGCATCAGGTTCAGGCTGTGCGCCAACAATTCGAGGGCTTGGGATTCTGCCATCAATTTGTCGATCGCTGTGCTGAGCGGGTTATTGAACAATCGTTGAAAACCGACCGGAGGCTGACTTTGGCGCGCGATTCGGCAGAGCCGAAAGGGGGGGATCAAGGCGGGTATCGCCGTGTCATACAGGCGTTGCGTTGAACATTTGACGACCTGCATGGCACATATCTGGTTGGCGGGCGTCAAGCGTTGCAGCGGCTCCTCGGCTGTTTGCATTACCCAGAGATCCCCCGGACGTACCGTACACTGGTGATTTTCCGTGCTGAACTGACAAATGCCACTGATCCCGTAAAGTACCAGCGTAGTGGGAGCAGGGTGTTCGATGCAGCACTGACAGGAATCGGTGAAGTTGCAATGACTTCGGGTAATCTGGATATCAGGGCTGATGCGTGCGGTGGTGAAGCGGTTTATACCGTCTACGGCCAGGCTTTGTTCAAACCAGCCACTGAGTTGCCGTTGCTTGATAAAAAAGTCAGCGGAAAGATGGAGAGGCATGTGTTTGATTAATCCCTGCTACTGAGAATCATTATCATAGCGATCTCGTGCAGAGTCTGCAAAAGGCTGAGTGCTGTTTGCATTTAGAAATAACATGGCGGTGCTGTAGCTGACTGGCCCGGAGGAAGGGGAGCTCCGGTACCAGCCAGTGCGTATGGAGGTTAGCGCTTTTTCACGCCACCCTGTCGCGCCTTGAAGCGCGGGTTGCTTTTACAGATGACGTAGTAGCGACCTCGACGTTTGACGACCTGACAGTCGGGGTGGCGTTGTTTGGCGGTCTTCAGTGAACTCAATACTTGCATGTTGTTACCCCCCTCAGTCCTTTTTGAAATTGCGATTACCGAAACGCTTGTTGAAGCGTGCCACTCGACCTTCGTTGCTGGCCTGACGCTGCTCGCCGGTATAGATAGGATGTGACGCGCTGGAAATATCCAGGTTGATCAGGGGATAGGTTTTGCCATCCTCCCAGGTGATCGTTTCAGTTGACGTGCAGGTTGAGCGGATACGGAATGTCTTGCCGCAGCTGGTGTCGCGGAAAACGACATAGTCGTACTCTGGGTGAATACCGTGTTTCATTTCTGCTCCGTTATAACATAATAAAATTAATAGTATTGAAAATCATTTTCATTAATGTGTAAAGGCTTTGTATTAGCACAATGAAGTTTGGTGACACAAGGCAGGTGTCTGGCTAGAGCATCTGCTTGTTGATCGCAGGCTTTGTCAAAGTCAACGCGCTACAGTCGATATCTCTGCCGGTGAGGTATCTACATTCACAACATGCTGCAGCGTCTCCGCCTTCACAGAGGGAGCCAGCATTAAAGCAAGTAATAGAGCACCGAGCAGAGGGATATGCAGGTGGTAAACAAGTGTTTTCATGTGCCCACCAAATCCGCTTCACCGTCCCACAGTACAGGGGCGACAAGTGACCTTTGTTGCGTATTCCGTTGATCAAAATGATGTCGCATTGGTGTGCTGGTGGTTGGGACATCGAAAATGAGATGCATGGCAATCGCCTTCTCGCAAAAACTGGTTGTATCAGGGAGACAGGCTGTGGCTGGCGGCTGAGCGTCTGGCTAATAGCTGTCAGGTTGGGTGAACGTTACTTGGTTAATATTAATTTGCCTTTGCGTGTGATGCGCAATCGGTAAGGTTCGTCATTGTGCAGAATGAGCAGTCCCGATGGACTCTTGACCAACTCGTCACTGCGTATCCATTTGACTCCCTGTTGCTCAAGTTTGTCAGTCATACATGCGGTCCTTGTCTGGCTTGCATAAGATGATAATGAGAATACTCATCATTATCATCTTATGCAAGCTTTCAGAGTTCCTGATGTAAAAAGGAGCAAAAAAAAACCATACATCAATTTTCCACCCTTAGTTGTTTTGGTTGCTGAATCTTGGGGGTATCAATCTACAATGGCTTCACAATTCTGCTTCAGTTGATATGTAAAGGTCGCAAGGCTTGCGCTGCGAAGCGGAATAAACCGCTTTGAATTGCGTTTGCAATACTTTTTGACCTGCAGGCAGGCGTTATGGCTGACGCAGTCAATGGGGCAGAACACCATGTCTGCTTTTGACAGGCATTGGCTGAGTTCCGGATGGCTGTTTTCAATGCCGCCGTCATGACAATAAAATTGCCCATTGTGGGCTTCTACAAATGATTTAAGCCTCGGAAACAGGGCTGTGCGCCCACCCACATAGGCCAGCTTGCGGCCGTTCAGGTCGAACAGGCGGGCGGTTCGGTTATGCTCGTCCTCACTGCGGCCGGGCTGTAACAGGTTTTCAACTGTAGACTCGAGGGCATCGCGCTCTTGCGTAGTCTCCAATAGTTGATCAACAAGCGCCTCCTGTCGTTCTTCCAAGCGTTTTATGTTCGTCAGGCGTTGCTGCAGTTGCTTCAGAGCCCAATCTTTCTGGCGAGCGATCAAGTGGTATTTCTTGCGCACAGATTCCAGTTCTTTCTGCACATTCGAAGGGCCATTTTCATCAGGTCGAATTTGTTGTCGCAAGCTTTGTAATGCTTTTTCTTGAGCCGTCACCAGACGGTTGCTTTGCTGCTGTGATTTTTGGTGTTGTATCTGCTGGCGTTCAAGCTTGTCACGCAGAGTGCAAACCTCCTGCTCAAGTTTGGCCATGTACTGCAAGTCAGCCCTGTTCAGCGCCCCTTGAAGGTGTGAGAGCATATGTACATCGCCAAGGGCCAGATCAACTAGGCTGGCAGGGGAGTGAGTGTGGCTGATAACGGCCCAGAAGGCTCCCGGTACTTGTCCTGCCTTGACAGCATCATGCCAGAACTTTTTTCGTTCTGAGTCAGTTGTCAGTGCGCCATAGGATTTGATCCAGCGGCTGTATTTTGAGTCGAGAATCTTCTGGATTCGGCGTGAGGGTGGCACGTTCTGGTCTGCCAATTGAACCAGGCTGCTGTGAAGATAGTAGTCACTGCCCTGCTCGACAAGCAATCCTGTCTGCCGGACTATCTTGACCAGTTCATCCAAAGTTAAGCAGGTGCCGATAACTGGGCAGTGGGTGTAGGTGGGGAGTTGCCAGAGTTTATAGCGTTTTGACAAGCGCTGATGCTTTGCTGAGTTGATACCGTTGCAGCTTTGGCACATGACAGGCACCTCCGAAGACCATTAGCATTACTACTGCATGATAATGCTAATGGTTATCATCTGCAATTATGTCATTCAGAAGCGGACCTTTGCAGATAGTCTTATGTCACGGCCGGCCTCTGGATAGCCCGAAATGATTGAGTATCCCGGATTGGCTGTAAGGTCTTCGACGCTGGCATGGCTGAGGTACTGCTTATCAAACAGGTTGTTGATACTCACCCGACGACGAAAGTGTCGCGGCCAGTAGGTAGCCACCGGGCATACACATCTGCGAAACAGCCAAGTTCAGCATTTATAGCCGTATACCCCTTTAACCTGATGGTAAGGGGAGGCAGCTTTTTTTAATGAATATTCCTCCCTAGGATGTTTATCAGGGCCTTTAGCTTTCCTGGTAGTTCAGCAATGCTGCATTCCGTACTGACATCTTTCGGCTCATCCCGCTTTTTGGTGCCCCGGTGGCTCTCATCAGCTCTTCGTCACCGTGTAGTAGCTGGTCAGCCTGATTGAGATCATGTTCGCTTGCGGCATTTGTGTTGAAATTGTGTGATGCCGGTGCGGGCATCGATACCTATCATGAGCTTTCAGTTGGGTAAGGCATGATTAGGAGCGTGCAAGCAGTTAGAAAGGTAAAAAGTGCAGAGTTTCTGGCCCTGATGTAGTGAAAATGATAGTCCAGAGCGTTGGGGCTGACTTGTTTTAGCTCCCTAGCTAGTCGCCTTCTTATACTCACAATTTTGTAACTCTGGATGGATTGCTTGACATTTTTGTAATCTATATTTCGGTTATGGGCTAGTGTAAATTTTGTTTTTTTGTTTATAAACATGATGTTACGGGTTTTGGCATCAAATATGCTTTGTAACAAGGCAAGCTAAGTCGAAGCAGCCATTTTTCGACGTATTAGACACTTATAAAAACAAAGCAGGAGTTACAGAATATGGCGATGACAGGTGTATTGCGTCCCGGACACGCACAGGTTCGAGTACTGGATCTTGAAGAGGGTATCAAGTTCTATCGTGATGTCATGGGGCTGGTTGAAACCGGTCGCGATGAGCATGGCCGAGTGTACTTCAAGTGCTGGGATGAACGTGATCACAGCAGTTATATAATCCGTGAAGCAGATCAGGCAGGCATCGACTTCTTCGGCTTCAAGGTATTGGATGAAGCGACATTGGATCAACTGGAAGCGGATCTGCAGGCCTATGGGATCGAAACCCGCCGCATGCCCGCCGGTGATCTGCTGGAGACCGGCGAGCGTGTCCGCTTTACGTTGCCGTCAGGTCATGAAATGGAGCTGTATGCCACCAAAACCGCCTGTGGCAACGGCATGTCGATGGTCAACCCTGCCCCCTGGTATGACGAGTCTGAAAAGGGTATTGCTCCTTTAAGACTGGATCATGCTCTGCTGTACGGCCCCAATATTGCTGAAGTCAAAAAGATCTTTACCGACGTGCTGGGCTTCTTTCTGGTCGAGCGTGTCATCGGCGAGGATGGCGAAAGTGAAGCCGCCATCTGGTTGTCCTGTTCCCATAAAGTGCATGATATTGCCTTTGCTGAATACCCGGAGCCCGGCAAGCTGCATCACTGTTCATTCCTGATGGAAAGCTGGGAAAAGGTGCTGCGCGCCGGTGACATCATGTCGATGAATGAAGTGGCGGTTGATATCGGCCCGACCCGTCATGGCATTACCCGTGGCTGCACCATCTACGCCTGGGACCCTTCCGGCAACCGCTTTGAGACCTTCATGGGCGGTTATCAACCCTATCCTGACTATGAACCCCTGACCTGGACGTTCGACAACTTCGCGCAGGGGCTGGATTACCCTCAACGCAAGCTGCATGAGACGTTCCTGACGGTCGTCAGCTAAGCCGACCAAGAATCGCCATTCCTGTGCGGGAGACAGACCTGAGGTCTGTCTCCGGGGCCTCCTTGCGCCTGATGTATGGGGGTGGTTTTTAAAAACAAGGGGTTATGAATATGCATCTGGTCAAGAAAGATCACGGGCGTGATGGCTTGGGGCGTCTGACCAAATTCATCAGAGTGAGAAGCGGTCCCGAGTCGCGCTTTGTCGAGTTTGACTTTGCCATTGGCGACCCTTCCCTGTTCGTTGAGCTGGTGATGCCCCAAAAGGCTTTCGAGCATTTCTGTGCCGTCAATGACGTAGTGCACATGAGTGAAGAGCAAATGCGTGCGGTAGATGCCGAAATGGAAAAGTGGCGCTACGGAGATGACACCTTGATGGCCCGTAACCATGACCATGGTGCCGAATAGCGGGTCCGAAGACACAGCAGCATAACAACAACAGCAGCTGGAGAAATTGAGTATGAGTATAGAGATTAAAACATCAACGCTGGAGCCGGTGCGCCACACATTTGCGCATATTGAGCGCCGCTTTGGCGACAAGCCGGCCACGCGCTATCAGGAAGCGACGTACGACGTCCAGGCCGAAACCAACTTCCATTACCGTCCCTATTGGGACCCGGAACGCGAGCTGAATGACCCGCGGCGCACAGCGCTGGTGATGCAGGACTGGTACGCCCTGAAAGACCCGCGTCAGTTCTATTACGGCACCTATGTGCAGCAGCGCGCCAAGATGCAGGAGATTGCCGAGAGCAACTTTGCCTTTTTCGAGAAGAGAGGCTTGGCGGAGCAGCTCGGGGACGCGGTGCGTTCGGAGGTGATTCGGTACTTGATACCCCTGCGCCATATTGAGCATACCGCCAACCTGAACAACATGTACGGAACCGCCTATGGCTATGGCACAGCGATTACGCAGGCGCTGCTGTATGACGGCATGGATCGTTTGGGTATCGCTCAGTACCTGTCGCGTATCGGTCTGCTGCTGGACGGTAACAGCGGTGAGGTGCTTAAGGAGGCCAAAAGCCTGTGGATGAACGATCCCATCTGGCAGGGTACACGCGCGCTGTGTGAAGAAACCCTGGTGGTGAAAGACTGGTTCGAGCTCTTTCTGGCTCAGGATCTGGTGATCGATACCTTGATGCATGAGCTGTTCTATAGCCAGTTTGATCAAAAACTAACTCAAAACGGTGGGCGTGATATCGCCATGCTGACGGAATTCATGCAGCAGTGGAACAAGGATACCGGACGCTGGATGGATGCGGTGATCAAAACCGCTGCCGCCGAATCCGAGCATAACAAGGCTCTTATGGCCAAATGGATTGGAACCTGGCGTGGCAAGGCTGCTGAAGCCCTGGCACCGGTCGCCGAGGAGATGCTGGGTGCGGATGCACTGGCATCCGCGTTGACCGTTCTCGATAAACGTGTGGCGAAAGCCGGCATCCAGTAAGGAGCAGACCCATGTCAAAGGTGTATATCGCACTGCAGGATAACGACGAGTCCCGCTACATCGTCGAGGCAATAGAAGAAGACAATCCGGACGTTACCGTGATCCATAACCCGGCCATGATCCGCATCGAAAATGAAGGGCATCTGGTGGTCAGGAAAAGCACGGTCGAGGAAAAAATGGGCCGTGACTGGGAAGTTCAGGAGTTGCATTTGAACCTGATTACTCTGGGCGGCAATGTCGATGAAGACGATGACCAGCTGAGTCTGTCCTGGAACGCATAATAAAAAGGTGAACACAATGGCAGCTAAAAAACTGAACCTGAAAGACAAGTACGGCCTGTTGACCCGTGATCTGGACTGGGAATTCTCCTACCAGGATCGCAAGGAGGCGTTTCCGTTTGAAGAGTTCGAAGGCATCAAGATCACCGACTGGGACAAGTGGGAAGATCCCTTCCGCCTGACCATGGACGCCTACTGGAAATACCAGTCCGAGAAAGAGAAGAAGCTTTACGCCATTCTGGATGCGTTTGCCCAGAACAATGGCCAGCTGAACGTGACCGATCCGCGTTACGTTAACGCCATCAAGATCTTCCTGACCGCGATTTCGCCACAGGAATACCAGGCGCATCAGGGCTTTGCCCATATCGGTCGCCAGTATGGCGGCGTGGGTGCCCGTGTCGCCTGTCAGATGCAGTCGCTGGACGAACTGCGCCATGTGCAGACTCAGGTTCACGCCATGAGTCAGTACAACAAGTACTTCGATGGCTTCCAGAACTGGTCGCACATGCAGGATCGCCTCTGGTACCTGTCGGTGCCGACCTCATTCTTCCATGATGCCCGCAGTGCCGGTCCGTTCGAGTTTCTGGTCGCAATCGGTTTCAGCTTTGAATACGTGTTGACCAACCTGCTGTTCGTACCGTTCATGTCCGGTGCTGCCTATAACGGTGACATGGCGACCGTGACTTTCGGTTTCTCGGCTCAGTCCGATGAAGCACGTCACATGACGCTGGGTCTTGAGGTGATCAAGTTCCTGCTGGAACAACATGAAGACAACGTGCCGATCGTACAGAAATGGATCGACAAGTGGTTCTGGCGCGGCACCCGCCTGCTCAGCGTGGTGGCGATGATGATGGATTACATGCTGCCGAACAAGGTGATGAGCTGGCAGGAAGCCTGGGAGGTCTACTTCGAGGAAGCCGGTGGCGCCCTGTTCAAGGATCTGGTGCGTTATGGTATCAGGATTCCGAAATTTGCCGATCAGGTTGAGAAGGAAAAAGAGCACGTGTCCCATCAGACCTGGTGGACCTTTTACACCTATGGCCAGGCGGCCGGTTTCCACACCTGGATTCCGACTGACGAAGAGCTGGACTGGCTGAGCGAGAAATATCCTAACACCTTCGACAAGTACTACCGCCCACGCTGGGAGTATGCCAAGCAGCTCGAGGCCGAGGGCAAGCGTTTCTACAACGGCACACTGTTGCAGCTGTGTTCAACCTGTCAGTTGCCGCTGCTGTTTACCGAGATGGATGATCCGACGCTGATTGCCCATCGCGAGACCCACTACCAGGGTGAGCATTATCACTTCTGCTCTGACGGCTGTAAGGAGATCTTCGAAGAGGAGCCAGAAAAGTACGTGCAGTCCTGGCTGCCGGTCCATCAGATCTATCAGGGCAATTGCGGTGGTCCTGATCTGCCGGGAATTCTGGAGTTCTGCGGCATCAATCTGGGCAGCGACAACCTGGACATCAAGGGCTCGCCTGACGAAGTGCGCTGGAAAGAGTGGAAAGGTGTGGCTTAACCCTTCATCGACAACATGTGTACCCGCAACCTGCCGCCGAAGCCGCGTGGCAGGTTGTGAAACCGAGGATAAAAACAATGCCAGTACATGCTTATACACCCGAATATCGGGGTGAAGTCAGAGACCGTGCAGAGAATTTTCACGGCAATCATGTGGTGTATGTCTGTTGGGAGCGCCACCTTCTTTTTTCATGTCCGTTCGCCTTTCTGGTGCCCAAGGGCATGACCTTTCGTGAGCTGAGGGATCAGTTGATGGCCGAGGCCTATGGTCAACACCCCGAGTGGAGTCAGATCGACTGGGAACAGGCCAACTGGACGCTCAGTCATCAGTCATTTCAGCCAGAGCTGGATAAGGCCCTGGACGAGCAGGGGATTGGCCACAAGGCCAGCGTGCGCTTCAGTACGCCAGGGCTGAACGGAATCAGCGGTGCATCCATCTAGGCTGAGGGGGGAGTGCAGTCATGAGTTATGAAGTCACGGTAGAGCCAACCGGTGATGTAATTGAGGTAGAGGAGGGACAGACCATTCTGGACGCAGCCTTGCGTCAGGGTGTGTGGCTGCCTTTTGCCTGCGGTCACGGCACTTGCGCCACCTGCAAAGTGCAAGTGCTGGAGGGCGACGCCGATCTTGGCAATGCATCTCCCTTTGCCCTGATGGACATGGAACGTGAGGAGGGCAAGGTATTGGCCTGCTGCGCCATACCCGAGTCGGATATGGTGATAGAGGCTGATATCGATGTTGATCCGGACTTCGAGGGTTGCCCGGTGCATGACTTTGTTGGCACCGTGACTGACATCGTTGACCTGTCCCCGACCATCAAGGGGATCACATTTGAGCTGGACGATGACCTGGCATTCCAGGCCGGGCAGTACGTCAACCTGCGTATTCCCGGTGTCGAAGGCACACGTGCCTTTTCCATTGCCAACAAGCCATCGGACAGACGCGGGCTGGAGTTGCATGTGCGGCTTGTATCCGGTGGTGCCGGTACCACCTGGTTGCATGAGGTCCTGCAGGTGGGGGATACGCTCGATGTGTCCGGGCCCTACGGTCAGTTCTTCGTGCGCAAGTCCGATGATCAGGACGCGATTTTCATCGCCGGTGGTTCAGGCCTGTCCAGTCCACAGGCAATGATTCTGGACATGCTGGAAGAGGGCGATACGCGTCAGATCTACCTCTTTCAGGGCGCGCGCAATGTCGCTGAACTGTATAACCGTGAACTGTTCGAGACGCTGGACCGCGAGCATGAAAACTTCCACTACATTCCCGCTCTGAACGAGCCTCAGGATGAGGACTGCTGGGATGGTTTCAAGGGCTTTGTTCACGAAGCGGCGGCGAAGTATTTCGACAATCGCTTTAGCGGACACAAGGCCTATCTGTGCGGACCACCACCAATGATCGACGCGGCCATTACCACGTTGATGCAGGGGCGTCTGTTTGAGCGTGATATCCACATGGAGCGTTTTGTAACCGCAGCGGATGGGGCTCAGGAGCAAACGCGCTCGGCTCTGTTCAAGCGAATTTGAGTTTTATGCAGGCCTGAAAATCTGTTCGCCATAGCTGTCGGGCCGATGCACTCTGAGAGGGCCTTGGGCAGCTTTTTTGCGGAACCATCCTGATGGAGGTTCCGCTTTTTTGTATTGGGATAGCGCTCAATTAATACCTAATAAGTATCAAGAATTACCATAAATAGTATTAGATGGTATGGGTGTGGTTGATTAGTCTGTGGGGAGTTCTCGAATTTCATTACCGGATTGAGTGTGGGTATTCGAGCGTGGATTTCCAAACCAATCAAACCACAGGTCAAACCGAGATGCGCCTGATCAATAATTTCATAAACGGGCAGTTCGAGGTCGCTGAGCACGACAAGCGCTTCGAGAAACGTTCACCGGTCAACAACGAGATTATCGCGTCCATCGCCGAAGCGGGACGCTCTGATGTGGATCGTGCCGTGATGTCGGCCCGCAACGCCCTGCAGGGTGAGTGGGGTCGGATCTCACCTGAACAGCGCGTGGATCTGCTGTACGGCGTGGCGGACGAAATTACCCGCCGCTTCGACGAGTTTGTCGAGGCCGAAATGGCTGATACCGGACAGCCGCACCATGTCATGACCCATGCGTTTATTCCTCGCGGCGCCGCCAATTTCAAGGTGTTTGCCGATGTGGTCAAGAACGTTGCCAGTGAGTCCTTCAGGACCTCCACACCCGATGGCCGAGGCGCACTGAACTACGCCATGCGTGTACCCAAGGGTGTGATCGGCGTGATCTCGCCCTGGAACGCGCCCTTCCTGCTGATGACCTGGAAAGTCGGGCCGGCGCTGGCCTGCGGCAACACCGTGGTGGTCAAGCCCTCGGAAGAGACGCCGCTGACGGCCGCGCTGTTGGGCGAAGTAATGAACAGCGTTGGCATTCCGCAGGGCGTCTATAACGTGGTCAACGGCTTTGGCCCCAACTCGGCGGGTGAATTCCTGACCCAGCATCCGCAGGTGGATGCGATCACCTTCACCGGCGAAACCCGTACCGGTACCGCAATCATGAAGGCCGCCGCCGAAGGCACTCGTGATGTGTCCTTCGAGATGGGTGGCAAAAACGCCGGCATCGTGTTCGCGGACTGTGATTTTGACGCGGCGGTTGACGGTATCTTCCGCTCCGCATTCCTTAACAGTGGCCAGGTTTGCCTGGGCACGGAGCGCGTCTACGTTGAACGACCGCTGTTCGAGCGCTTCGTGAATGCTCTCAAAACCAGGGCTGAAAGTGTTCGTTTTGGTCACCCACTGGACAAGGCGTCCAACTATGGCCCGCTGATCAGCAGTGAGCACCGTGAAAAGGTACTGTCCTACTACCGCAAGGCGGTTGAAGAGGGGGCGACCGTCGTCACCGGTGGCGGTATTCCCGAGATGCCCGCAGAGCTGGCCGCGGGCAACTGGATCGAGCCGACCATCTGGACCGGTCTGGCCGATGATGCCGCCGTGGTGACCGAGGAAATATTTGGCCCCTGCTGCCATATTCGTCCCTTCGACACTGAAGAGGAGGTGGTGGCCCTGGCCAACAACACCGACTACGGCCTTTCGACCACCATCTGGACCCAGGATCTGACCCGGGCGCATCGCATGGCCGAGCGCGTTGATGTGGGTATCACCTGGATCAACAGCTGGTTCCTGCGCGATTTGCGCACCGCTTTTGGCGGCTCCAAACAGTCCGGTATCGGCCGTGAGGGGGGCGTGCACTCGCTGGAGTTCTACACCGAAACTCGCAATGTCTGCATCAAGCTCTGAGGTGAGAAATGGAGACTAACAGAATTCAAGAGCTCGGTGATGCGCTGTACAGCGCCTTCGTCGAACGTCGCACGATTGCGCCGCTGACCGATCAGGTGCCTGACATCACGCTTGAGGATGCCTACCGCATTCAGGAGCGCTTTATCGCCCGTCGCCTTGAAGCCGGTGAGCGCATTGTCGGCAAGAAAATCGGTGCCACCAGCAAGCCGGTGCAGCAGTTTCTCGGGGTCTATCAGCCCGATTTCGGTCAGTTGACGTCCGGTATGGTGTTCACCGATGGTGCCACTCTGGACCTGAACGGGCTGATCCAGCCCAAGGCCGAGGCTGAGCTGGCTTTTGTGTTAAAGGAGGATTTGAAAGGTCCGGGCATCACGGCGATGGATGTGATCAGGGCCACCGATTACGTAGTGCCCTGCTTCGAGATCGTCGATTCCCGCATCGATGACTGGAAAATCAAGATTCAGGACACAGTGGCGGATAACGCTTCCTGTGGCGTCTATGTGCTGGGCGAAACCAGGGGGGATCCACGCAAGCTGGATCTGACGCTGGCCGGCATGGTGCTGGAGAAAAACGGCGAGCTGTTTTCCACCGGCGTGGGCGCTGCGGTGCAGGGCTCTCCGGTCAATGCTGTGGTCTGGTTGGCCAATACCCTCGGTGAGCTGGGTATCCCATTCAAGGCCGGCGAGGTGATTCTGTCCGGTTCACAGTCACAGTTGGTGCCGGTCGTCGATGGTGACGAGCTGGTGTGCACGGTCGGTGGTCTGGGCAGCTGCCGCGTCAAGTTCAGCGGAAGGAGTGCAGTCTGATGGTTACCCTGTCTCGTGAAGATATCGTACGTCTGTGTGAGCGTGTTGAGGGGGCTCAGACCCGAGCCTACGCGATCCCGAAACTGACCGACGAATATCCCAATATGACCATGGCTGACGGCTATGCGATTCAAACCGAACTGCGCCGTCGATTTATCGAGCAGGGACACGCCCTGATCGGCTGGAAAGCGGGCCTGACCTCCAGGGCCAAAATGCAACAGATGGGTGTGGAGGTACCGTCCATTGGCTTTCTGACCGACAGAATGGCGCGGCCGGAAAGCTCCTCGATCACGGTATCCGATCTAGTGCACCCGCGGGTGGAATGCGAGGTTGCTTTCGTCACGAAGGCGGATTTGAGTGGCCCTGGCTGTACCGCCGAGCAGGTGCTGGCCGCGACCGATTATGTGCTGCCGGCCATCGAGATCATTGACTCCCGTTTTTCGGGTTTCAAGTTCGATCTGGAAAGTGTCGTGGCTGATAACGGCTCTTCCGCGCGCTTTGTCAGTGGTGGCCGTGCGCGCTATCCGGATGAACTGGATCTGCGAACGTTGGGCGTCGTGCTGGAGAAAAACGGTGAAATCGTCGAGATGGGGGCCGCTGCTGAAGTGCTGGGGCACCCTGCCGAAGCGGTCGCGATGCTGGTCAATATTCTGCATGACCTGGGTGAAACACTGCCAGCCGGCAGTTTTGTCATGAGCGGTGGTATCACCGCCGCTGTAGCGGTACAGCCGGGCGATCACATTAATGCCCGATTCCAGGAACTGGGCTCCATCTCCATTCGATTCGAACAATAACAACAGGACTGATTCATGCCAATTATCGAAATGCATCTGCTGGTGGGACGCAGCAGTGAAGACAAGGCCCGTGCGGCCAGCGCCATTACAGCCGCTGCCGCGGAAAGCCTGGGAGTGAAGCCGGATACCGTACGTATCCTGATCACTGAACATGGGAAGGATGAGTTTTATGTAGCGGGTCGGGCCGGTCGTGCCAGCGATCAGGCTGCAGCTGAGGCGGCTCAGCAGGAGGCAGCGAAGTGAAAAAGATCAAATGTGCCCTGATCGGGTCCGGCAATATCGGTACTGACCTGATCTACAAAATCCAGCGCAGCCCGGTGCTGGAGCCAGTCTGGATGGTCGGAATCGACTCCGAATCAGAAGGTCTGGCACGTGCGCGGGAGATGGGGCTGAAAGTCACGGCAGATGGCGTGGATGGGCTCTTGCCGCATGTAATTGAAGACGGTATCCAGATCGCGTTCGATGCCACCAGTGCCTACGTACATGCCGAGAACAGCCGCAAGCTGAACGCGCTGGGTGTGATGATGATCGACCTGACACCGGCGGCGATCGGCCCGCTCTGTGTGCCGCCGGTCAATCTGGCCGAGCATGCCGACAAGCAGGAGATGAACGTGAACATGATCTCCTGTGCCGGCCAGGCAACGATTCCCATCGTGAGTGCGGTTTCAC
Organism: Marinobacterium sp. BA1; assembly: GCF_041155135.1. NCBI lineage: Bacteria > Pseudomonadati > Pseudomonadota > Gammaproteobacteria > Oceanospirillales > Oceanospirillaceae > Marinobacterium > Marinobacterium sp. BA1. The sequence goes on along the minus strand of NZ_BAAFHC010000001.1, from coordinate 2,341,953 downwards.
GCGTTCAGCCGGTTGAGTATGCCGAGATCATTGCCAGTCTGTCGTCACGCTCCATTGGGCCAGGCACTCGCGCCAATCTGGATGAATTTACCTACACCACGTCCAACGCCATCGAAGTGGTGGGGGGGGCGAAGAAGGGCAAGGCGCTGGCGATCATCAATCCGGCCGAGCCGCCGATGATTATGCGTAATACCATCTACTGTCTCACCGAAGGCGAGCCGGATCAGGCGCGTATCCGCGATTCCATCCTGACGATGATCGGGGAAGTGCAGAAGTATGTACCCGGCTACAAGCTGGTCAACGGTCCGAGCTTTGACGGCAACAAGGTCGCCGTATTCATGGAAGTGGAAGGTCTGGGTGACTACCTGCCCAAATACGCCGGCAATCTGGACATCATGACCGCCGCCGCCACGCGTACGGCTGAAATGTTTGCCGAAGAAATCCTGTCTGGAAAAATCGAACTCAAACCGGTGGAGGTGGCCTGATGAGCACACTGAAAGGTCGCAAGGTCATTCTGCACGACATGTGTCTGCGAGATGGCATGCATGCACTGCGTGAGCAGATCAGCGTTGAGCAGATGATCAAGGTTGCCACGGCACTGGATGATGCCGGTGTGCCCTATATCCAGGTCACCCATGGTGCCGGTCTGGGCGGCAATTCACTGCAGCACGGTTTCGCGCTGGCGAGTAACGAGGAATACATCACGGCGGTGGCATCGCACATGAAACAGGCCAAGGTGTCGGTGCTGCTGATTCCGGGATTGGGGACCATGAAAGAGTTGCGTTCAGCCTATGACTGTGGGGCGCGCAGCGTCCATGTGGCGACTCACTGCACCGAGGCGGATACCTCGCCGCAGCATATCGCCTGTGCGCGCGAGTTGGGTATGGATACCTCGGGCTTTCTGATGATGTCGCATCTGAACGATGCCAGGGGACTGGCCGAGCAGGGCAAGCGGATGGAGTCCTACGGTGCCAATACCGTCTACATCACCGACTCTGCAGGGTATATGTTGCCGCAGGATGTGTCCGAACGTGTCAGTGCGTTGCGTGATGTGCTCAATCCGGAAACCGAAATCGGCTTCCACGGCCATCATAACCTGGGCATGGGGATCTCCAACTCTATCGCGGCGATCGAAGCCGGTGCAACCCGCATTGACGGTTCGGTGGCCGGGCTGGGTGCGGGGGCCGGGAACACGCCGCTGGAGGTGTTCGCCGCAGTATGCGAGCGCATGGGCATTGAAACCGGTATCGACCTGTTCAAGCTGATGGATGTGGGCGAAGAGATTATCGTACCGATGATGGAGCATATCGTGCGAGTGGATCGAGAGTCTCTGACATTGGGCTATGCCGGTGTCTACTCCACCTTCCTGCTGCACGCCAAGCGGGCCGGAGCGCGTTTCGGCATCCCGGCACGCGATATTCTGGTTGAGCTGGGCCGCAAGAAAATGATCGGTGGTCAGGAGGACATGATTCAGGACACTGCGATGACCATGGCGAAGGAGCGCGGACTGTTGGCAAGTGATGCCTGATGATGGATGCCCAGGTCAAATTCAGTGTTGAAATCGTCGACAGTGATGAAACCTTTGTCTGCAGCAGTACGCAAAACGTACTGGAGGGGATGGTTCGACTGGGACGTCGTGGCATCCCCTCAGGCTGTCGGGGCGGTGGCTGTGGGGTTTGCAAGGTCGAAGTGCTTCACGGTCATTACCGCAGCAAAAGGATGAGCCGCAGCCACATCGATGAGGATGATCTGGAACATGATCGCGTGTTGGCGTGCAGGATTTATCCCGAAAGTGACCTCATCATCCGTGTCATAGGCAAGATGAAAGGCAGATTTAAACCAGAATAAAGAACCGAGCAGGACTGCTTCGTTTACTCTCCCCCTTCAGCCAGGGATGGCTTCTTTTTAGTGTTCAGTCTCAAGGGCCTGTTGTCTGGAATACTCCCGAACCGTACCCAGAAATGCCTGCAGAATGGGAGACTGGTCTCCCTCCCGATAAATGCAGCTGAGGTCAGCGCTCGCCCCGGGAGGTGTATTGGTCAGGGGAATATAGGTGACGCCTGGCAAGGTAAGCGTGCGTGCCGCTTCCGATACAAGGCAGACACCGAAGCCACTGGCAACCAGTGCGACCCCCGTCAATACATCATCCACTTCCTGGGAAATCTGCGGGGCAAAGCCCGATACCTCACACATCTTCAATACCTTATCAATGAAGTTGGGGCGGCTCTGTGCGGGGAACAGAATCAACGGGTGATTGGCAATCTCGCGGAAATCGATCACGGGCAGGGCGGCCAGAGGCGATGAATCACTTACGGCCAGCACTAACTTTTCGGTGATCACCAGCTCTGTCCTGATGTCGCTCTGAGGTTCGACCATGCGGTTGAAACCGATCGTGATGCGTTGCTGGCGCAGCGCTTCGATCTGTGAGTGCTTGTCCATTGTGTGCAGCACAATCTTGACGTCAGGGTAGGTGTTTCGAAATGTCAGCAGGATGCGAGGGATCGTCTCGATAATGCCCGAGCCAAAGATGGCAATGTCCAGACGGCCGAGGCGGCCCTGTCCTGCGCGTTGGGTACGCTCGGTTGCCTGCTCAATCAGCGCAAAAATGTTGCGTGCTTCCTGCAGAAACAAGGAGCCGGCATGTGTGATCTCCATCCCCTTGGCCGTGCGGGTGAACAGCTGAACGCCCAGCTCCTCTTCAAGTTGCTGGATCTGACGCGTTAACGGTGGCTGGGAAATGTTAAGGACGGTCGCCGCCCGGCTGATGTGTCCTTCTTCGGCCACGGTTACAAAATATTTCAGCTTTCTGAGGTCCATGGGTATGTCTCATCAGAGCGGTTTTTTATACGTTTCTTCATACCTTATGGGTATGAAGATGGTTAGTCAATTGTATTGGAAGGTAATTGATCAGTTCTATAACGTACAAAATATCCGTGATTGCCAGGGCAAGAGCGAGACAAGAATAAAAAAACAATACAAAGGAGATCGCATGATGAGCATGCAATTTAATCCTTCGATGCCAGCCACTATTGGCACTCGGCGCACCTTGCCTGTAGTGGTGGGGTTGATCACTCTCGCCTGTGCAACGGGCGTTCAAGCCTTCCAGATCGACAGCTCCAACCCCGACATCCGCATGACCTGGGATAATACGATCAAGTACAGCCTGGGGTATCGTCTCAAGGATGCCGACCCCGATGTGGCCGACAACTCCATTGGACCACAGGCCAACACCAACGATGGTGACCTTAACTTCGATAAGGGGCTGATCTCAAACCGTCTGGATATCCTGTCGCAGTTCAACCTGTCCTATAAACGCAAATACGGTTTGCGCCTCACGGGTGCGGCCTGGTATGACGATGTCTATCATCGTGACACCGACAATCCGGGAGCCCTCGGTGGTGCACTGGTCAACTCCCGTTCAGTGGATTACACCCAGTTCACCGATGCCACCAAGGATCTGCATGGTGGTGATGCCGAGATTCTTGACGCCTTTGCTTACGGCAATTTCAACGTGGCTGACAAAAGCCTGAACCTGAAACTGGGACGCTTTACCCAGCTTTACGGCGAAAGCCTCTTTTTTGGCTCGAACGGTATTGCGGCGGCCCAGACCTCTCTGGATCTGGTAAAGGCACTGTCGGTACCCAACTCCCAGTTCCAGGAAATTCTGCGCCCGGTGGGTCAGCTGTCCGGCCAGATGCAGTTGAGTTCTGATCTCACGATCGGTGCCTACTACCAGTTGGAATGGCGCAAGACGCGTATCCCAGGCGCAGGCAGCTACTTCAGCTTTGCCGACTTCGTCGATGAAGGCGGTGAAAGCCTGATACTGGGGCCGGGAGCGGTCGTATATCGCGGTGAAGACATTGAGCCCAGTGACAGCGGTCAGTTCGGTATGCAGGTACGTTTCAAGACCGACAACGCCGAATATGGCCTGTATGCAGCTCAGTACCACGACAAAATGCCGCAGTTCTATGCACGCCCAGGTGTAAACGTGCAGCCTGGCAGTGTGGGCGATTATATGCAGGTGTTCGGTGAAGATATCCGAACTGTAGGTGCCAGCTTCAGTACACTTGTTGGCGAGACCAATGTGGCAGGGGAATTGTCGTTCCGTGACAACCAGCCGCTGGTGGCCAGTGGCAATGCCGTGATCACCCACGCGCTGTCGGATGGTGACAACAACGCGGCATACCCGGTTGGTCGCACCATGCACTTGAACCTCTCCATGATCAGTGTATTGCCCGAAAGTGCCCTCTGGGATGGCGCGACTTTCATCGGCGAATTCGCCTATAACCGCCGTCTGAGTATCAGCGAGAACGCCGATCAGCTTGATCCGTCCGCCACCCGCAGTGCCAGTGCACTGCAGTTTGTATTCACTCCCGAATACTTTCAGGTACTGCCGGGCCTGGATCTGAAAACGCCGATCGGTGTGGGATATGGCCTGTCCGGGCGCTCTTCCGTTAACGGCGTGCTGTTCCCGTCGGAGGGTGGCGGCAATATCAGTCTGGGCCTGACAGCCGATTACCAGCGTACCTGGCAGGCTGCACTCAATTACACCCATTACATTGGCAGTGCCGGTTCGATCGTGAAGTACGGTACGGCGGTACCGGAGCTGTCCTACGACAACTTCCACGGTGACCGTGACTTCATCTCACTGTCGATTCAGCGCACGTTTTGATCTGTTACGAACTCGTGGTTAGGAGAACAATAATGAAACCCACTTCATCCATTCTGGCCGGTGTTGCGGCCCTGTTGATTGCAGTGCCGCAGACACAGGCGGCCGTTTCTGCCGAGGAAGCGGCTCGCTTGAGTGCCGACCTGACACCACTTGGCGGTGAGAAAGCCGGTAATGCCGATGGCAGTATTCCCGCCTGGACGGGCGGCATGACCGAGATGCTGCCCGGTGACTATATTGGCGACATCCCCAAGTCCATTTTTGCCGATGAAAAGCCGTTGTACCAGGTGACGGCACAAAACATGTCTCAATATCAGGCGCTGCTTAGCGATGGCGTACAGGCCATGCTGCAGAAATACCCTGACAGTTTCCGGCTTGATGTCTATCCAACTCACCGTACCATGGCGGCGCCAAAATCGGTGTATGACAACACCCTGGCGAATGCGACTCGATGCCAGCTGATTGAGGGTGGTTACTCCGTTGAGGGTTGTGCAGGCGGCATCCCGTTCCCAATTCCACAGGAAGGTGTGGAAGTGATGTGGAACTTTCTGATGCGTGTGGAAGCGCCGTCTATTGAGTACACGTTCAAGAACATTGTGGGTAATGCTGATGGCAGTCATACCCTGGCGACCCGTAATGACATCTCCTTCCAGTATCCGCAGTACTACAAGGATGCAACGCCGGAAGACTGGTCAGGCGAGTACTCAATGTTCCGTTTCAATACGCTGGAACCGCCTTTCAAGGCTGGTGAGTCTCTGGTGGTACGAGACAGCATTGATCGTGATCAGCCGCGTCAGGCATGGCAGTATCTGCTGGGGCAGCGACGTGTGCGTCGTGCTCCGACAGTCTCTTACGATACCCCGGACTTCGTGGCCTCAGGTGCCAACTACTTCGATGAGGTACAGGGCTTCTTCGGTTCTGTTGATCGCTTCAACTGGACGTTGAAAGGCAAACAGGAGCTGTTGGTACCCTACAACACCAACAACTTTGTCGGCGCTTCACTTGATGATGCTCTGAGCACATACCACCTGAATCCGGATCACGTGCGTTGGGAAAAGCACCGTGTCTGGGTTGTTGAAGCCAATGTGGCTGATGGCAAGCGTCATGCCGTGCCCAAACGAACCTACTATGTTGACGAAGACAGCTGGCTGGTCCTGTTGGTTGATGGTTACGACGCTGAAGACAAGCTGTGGCGGACATCCATGGTAACGCCTTTTGTCGTGCCCAAGATACCAACCTTGATGATGAAAACCGCCACCGTGTTCAACCTGCAGGCCAACACCATGAGCGTGATCCAGGCCCTGAACGAAGAAAACTTCCGCATTGTTGAGACTAAGCCGGAAACCTTCTTTACCGGTGATGCTGTTGCTGCAGAAGCCGTTCGCTAAAAACTGAGTCGCCTGCATCGGTATTGCCGGTGCAGGCGACTCGGCCAACTACCGGGCAGGTACCCGGTAAACCCGCCAGTTGAGTAGTCAAAGATGAAAATAAAAAACGCCAGATTCAACCAGGTGTTGAAAGCCTCGGTATTGAGCACCCTGCTGATCAGTGCAGCTGACTTTTCATTGGCTCAGCCTGCAGATCGAAGCTCAGTGCCCGATCTTCTGGAGTTGCCGGCACAGCAAGCCGCCCGAGGACTTCAGTCGATCCAGCTCGGTATCGCGTTGGCAGGTGAGCGTCTTGTCTCTGTAGGTGAGCAGGGCATTGTTCTGTTGTCGGATGATAACGGGCGCAGCTGGCGCCAGAGCACAGGTGTACCGGTCAGCGTAACGTTGACTGATGTTGAGTTTGCTTCACCCATGGACGGCTGGGCTGCCGGCCATAGTGGTGTGATTCTTCACACGGCCGATGGCGGTGAAACCTGGACGTTGCAAATGGATGGCTACAAGGCCGCCGATCTGATTCATCAGGAAGCCAAGCGCAGGCTTGATGCCGGTATGCCGGATGCAGAAGATGCCGTCCGCAATGCCGAGTACCTTGTCAAGGAAGGCGCCGACAAGCCGTTTCTTGACCTGTTCTTTGCTGACCAAAGCCTGGGCTGGGCGGTCGGTGCCTATGGCATCGCCCTGCATACCCTTGACGGGGGGCAGAGCTGGCAGTCCAGTGTGGACCTGATTCCAAACACGGGTGGCCGGCATCTTTACTCGGTCCAGATGGAAGGCAGTCGTCGCATCATTGCCGGTGAGCAGGGAAGTCTGTTCCGACGCGGGGCCGAGGCGTTGACCTACTCTCGAGTGGAAACCCCCTATGAGGGAACGTTCTTCGGTTTTGTGCTTTTGTACAACGATGAGTTGCTGGTATTTGGGCTCAGAGGCAATGTCTGGCGCAGCAGCAATGAGGGCTGGGAGGCGATTGATCTCGGCTCGGAGGCGACCCTGACGGCAGGACTCAAACTGAAGGATGACCGCATTCTATTGGCTGACGAGGGTGGCCATCTGATGCTGGGCAACGACCGTGGCCTGGATTTCAAGAAGCTGGATATCAACCCGGTACCTTCAATTACAGACATGACGCTTGCCCGTGATGGTGCCTTGATACTCGCCACCGCAAGGGGCCCCGTGCGTCTGGAAGATTCCATTTTTGCGCTGGAAGACAAGTGATGAATAGATCCAATCAAGCCCATACAGGTGAGATGATTCGTCACCTGGAAGATTTTGATACCCGTTCCGGTCGGCTGACGGAGCGGCTTCTGTTTAACAATCGTATCGCCGTGATCCTGATTTGCATGGCGATTACAGTGTTTCTGGGGATGCAGTCTGTCAATCTTGGCATGAGTGCAGCCTTTGAAAAGATGATTCCAACCAATCATCCCTTCATCGTTAATTTCCTTGAAAACCGCAAACAAATGGCGGGTACGGGCAATACCCTTCGGATTGCGGTTGAAAACGCGGAAGGCACCATCTTCGATGCCGAGTATATGGACACCTTGCGAAAAATCCACGACGAGATTTTTCTGTTGCCCGGTGTCGATCGCCCCTTCATGAAATCACTATGGGCGCCGGCCGTACGCTGGACCGGCGTGACAGAAGAGGGTCTGGACGGAGGCCCCGTCATACCGGATGGATATGATGGTTCGGCTGAAAGCCTCGATCAGGTACGTAACAATGTTGAACGGTCAGGCGAGATCGGTCAGCTTGTGGCAGCAAACTTCAAGTCTTCCATTCTGTTGGTGCCGTTGCAGGAAACCGATACATCAACGGGAGAGCGTATCGACTACCATGCGTTCTCGCAGCAGCTCGAAGAGTTGAGAAGCAAGTACGAATCAGACAAGGTTCGCATCCATATCACCGGATTTGCAAAGGTAGTGGGCGATCTGATCGAGGGGCTGCAGCAGGTGTTGCTGTTCTTTGCCCTGACGATCGCCATCGCGATGCTGGTACTTTATCTGTACACCCGCTGCCTCCGCAGCACATTGTTGGTTGTGCTGAGCTCCCTTACAGCCGTGGTTTGGCTGCTGGGATTGTTGCCCCTGCTGGGCTACGACCTGGATCCATACTCGATTCTCGTTCCTTTTCTGGTGTTTGCCATCGGCATGAGTCATGGCGCGCAGAAAATGAACGGCATCATGCAGGATATTGGTCGAGGTGTGCACAAGTTGCTGGCAGCGCGTTACACCTTCCGTCGCCTTTTTCTGGCCGGCTTGACAGCCTTGCTGTCTGATGCGATTGGCTTCGCTGTTCTGATGGTCATTGATATTCCGGTGATTCAGGATCTGGCTGTGACGGCCAGCATCGGTGTAGCGGTGTTGATTTTTACCAACTTGATCCTGCTGCCTGTGCTCCTGTCTTACACTGGAGTGAATGCAAAAGCTGCCGAACGCAGTATTCGTGCCGAGATTGCCGATCTCAACGATACGGAACATAGCAAACACCCATTCTGGGCATGGCTGGACCTGTTCACTCAAAAACGTTACGCGACGCTTGTTGTGATCTTTTCCATTGCGCTGGGTGGTGTTGGGCTGGTCGTCAGTTCGAAGGTTAAAATCGGTGACACCGGTCAGGGAGCACCGGAACTGCGAGCGGACTCGCGTTACAACCTGGATAACAGGTTCATGGTAGACAACTACGCCGCCAGCAGTGACGTCTATGTTGTAATGGTGCGCACGGGGCAGTATGAGTGTGCGCACTATGACACACTGATGGCGGTCGATGCTCTGGAGCGTCAGCTGGCCCAGTTGCCGGCCGTGGAGTCCACCAGCTCACTTGCTGGGCTGGCCAAGATTGCCCAGGCCGGCATGAATGAAGGCAGCCTTAAATGGTATGGCATTCCGCGTTCTCAGGGGATGTTGAATGCCATTATCACACGGGCACCGCGTGAGCTGTTTAATCAAAACTGTGATTTGCTGACAGTTTATGCCTACCTTAAAGACCACAAGGCCGATACGTTGCACCGCGTCGTCGAAACAGTGGAGCGTTTCGCGACCCAATACAACAGTGACAACATCCGCTTTTTGAGTGCGGCGGGCAATGCCGGTATCGAAGCCGCCACCAATATCGTGGTGGAAAAGGCCAATGTGCAAATGCTGGTGCTGGTCTATTCAGCCGTTATCCTGCTTGCTTTTATTACCTTCCGGTCCTGGCGTGCGGTTGTGTGTGCGGTACTGCCCTTGATGCTCACGTCCATACTCTGCCAGGCGCTGATGGTTTGGCTGAATATTGGCGTTAAGGTGGCAACACTCCCCGTGATTGCATTGGGCGTCGGTATCGGGGTCGATTATGCCCTCTATATTCTCACAGTGACCATGGCGCGCCTGAAAGAAGGAAAATCGTTGTCAGAGGCTTACTATCAGGCCCTGCTGTTTACCGGAAAAGTGGTTGTGTTGACTGGCATTACACTGGGTGTGGCGGTCTTCACCTGGGTGCTGTCGCCCATCAAGTTCCAGGCGGACATGGGTATCCTGCTGGCATTCATGTTCATCTGGAACATGCTCGGAGCACTGATATTGCTGCCCTCACTGGGGTACTTCCTGCTTAGAAAAAAAGCATGACATAAACACGTGATTTCATGACAGGGATGTCCTTTTATTCTCGAGTGATCTCTGATGACTATAAAAACAAAGCTGAAATCAGAGCGCCTTTTATTGGCTGCGCTCGTGCTGGTGCTGGTGTGCATTACTTACAGTGCCGGTGGTTTTCAATTGAAGGCACTAACCTGTTTCGCGTTGTTGTTGGCAGTGAGCTACCATCTTTCAAGTGCGGCACGGGAAAAGCGGTTGGTAAACGCGGCTGACCGGGTTTGCGCTCTTTTCGAGACAGACGCGAGCCGCAGATCCTCGGCTGAACAGCTGCTTCAGCTCAATGACGTGTTGGCTGAGAAAGTCACTAAAGCGGCACGCATCAACGAGCTGACCCGCTCACTCTCCAATGCGGCGGGCAGTCTGGTGTCAAACTTCACACAAATTGTTGCGACGGCCGATCGTCAGGCGCTGCTGGCTGAGCAGACAACCACTGTTGTTCAACGTGTGGCGGGGCATGCATCAGACATCAGTCAACAGGCCACCGAACTGGTCGATGTATCGTCTTTGGTACAGGGCGGCGCACGACAGGGGAATGGCACGGCCAGTCAAATGGCGGAAAATGCGGCAACGATGCTGGACGTGATCACAAGGGTTTCCGGTGATTTTGGTACGGTACGCAATGATGTTGCACGTATAGGGGAAATCGTGAACATCATTCAGGAAATTGCCGGCAAGACCAATCTGTTGGCACTGAATGCTGCCATAGAAGCTGCGCGGGCAGGTGAAAACGGGCGCGGTTTTGCAGTGGTCGCTGATGAGGTACGCCAGCTCGCCGAGCGTACCGAACGTTCAACTCAGGATGTCAGACAGATCATTGACAGTATTGGAGCGGGCATTGAAAAGCTTGATGTACAGCTGACAGTCGCCACAGAGACAACAGAGACGGTACATGGCGTGGCGGAGGAGGTGTCGGCTCTATTGAGCCGTATTGATGAGCATGCAGCCATCGCTTCACAAGAAGCTGAGCGCATGCTGGGTGGTGCCGATGCTCAATTGCACATCACGGGCCAGCTGACGACGTCGGCGCATGAGGTTCAAAAGTTGTCCGACAGCCTCGATCAGCTGGTTAATAGCTGTAATGAGGATATACGTCAGCTGACGATGCAGTTCACGACGATCAAGGATATGGCCAGTGATCTGGATGTGACGGCAAGTGATCATGCGATCCTGATGGATTTAATCGAAGAGATACGTTTGAATAACATCATGATCATGAATGCGCGAACCTCTGATCAGGTCGTGCCATTTATCAGGCGCGTTCGGCAAATCGATGGCTTTATCGACATGCAAGTGGACCGGATCAGCGGTGCCTGTCACACGAACACGGCCCCCCAGCTTAAAGACCAGCTCATAACGGCATTGCGAACAGCGATCAGGGATTACCGTTCGTCCCGGGATGTGATTTTTCAGTTGGCCGAACGTGGTGAACTGTTGCAGGCCAGAGAGTTGGGGGTGCAGCAGGTTCGACCGGCATACCAGAAAGTCAAACAGGCCTGTGAAGCCATATTGGCACTGGCTTAGGCCCGGGTCTTCCTCAATACCAGCAACAGTGGCCTGAGTGGATAGTCCATGAGTGAGAAAAGATTGATCGAGCATTTCAATCTGCGCTCGAAACTCAAATTCAATATCGACAATGGCCACATCTGGCTGTGCGAAAATCGGATGTTGCTGCTGCATACGCAAGCCTTGAGCAGTTTGAGAGACGAGCTGTTCTCAAATATGAGCGAGGCACGAGCCCGTGGGGTCCTGATTCGGATGGGGTTCAAGGCCGGTCAGCTTGATGCTCAGGTTGCCATGCAGCTGTATGGGGCTGGTGATGACTATGATGTCTTCAAGATTGGTCCCGAGCTTCATGCTTTCGAAGGGCAGGTCAAGGCCGAAATCACTCAGGCCGATATCGACTGGGAGGAAGGCAGCTTTGATGGACATGTCCGCATGGAAGGGTCCTGGGAAGCTGAGGCGCACATCCAGAAGTATGGTGTTGGCGACGATGTCGGCTGCTGGACCCTGGTCGGATATGCTTCTGGTTATGTCAGCACGTTTTTTCGACGGTTCATCGTATTTCGGGAGGTTGAGTGTGCCTGCAAGGGGGATCCTCACTGCACGGTCATCGGGAAACCCGCGGAAGAGTGGAATGATGACAGCTACATTGACCTGTTCAGAATGGATCAGGTGCCGACTTCCGGCTGCGATCTTGAAGAGCAGCTGCAACAGCTGCGCGGCTCAAGGCCCAGACTTGAACCGCTGAATCGGGGGAATCTGGTCGGCCAGTCTCCCGGTTTTGCAAAGGCGTTCGACCTTTTGCAAAAAGCCTGTCGTGGACCGATCAATGTGCTGCTTCTCGGTGAAACCGGCGTGGGTAAGGAGGTCTTTGCCAAATGGTTGCATGACAACAGTGCCCGTGCCGAGCAGCCATTTGTAGCCATTAACTGCGCAGCCATCCCAAATGAATTGATTGAAGCCGAGCTGTTTGGCGTGCGCCGAGGCGCTTACACGGGCGCTCAGGAGTCACGGCCCGGACGTTTCGAGCGGGCAAATGGAGGTACCCTTTTTCTTGATGAAGTCGGCGATCTTTCGCCCTCGGCGCAGGTCAAGCTGCTGCGTGTGCTTCAAAGTGGGGAAGTGGAACGTTTGGGTGACAATCAGACACGCAAAGTGGACGTGCGGCTCATTGCCGCAACCAATGTGGATCTGGAGAAGGCGATTGCGGATGGTGCCTTCAGGGCGGATCTTTTCTATCGAATAGCGACATACCCGGTCAACATACCGCCGTTGCGTGAGCGCAAATCGGATATCCCACTGTTGGCTCAGGCCATGCTGGACAAATTTCTGCCGCTCTACGGCAAGTCCATTAGCGGCATTACGGACGGTGCAATGCAGGCCATGACCGAGTACAAATGGCCGGGCAACATCCGTGAGCTTGAAAACCTGATAGAGCGAGCGGTCATCCTCGCGCCAGAAGGTGGCGCAATGGAAATCGAGCATCTGTTCCCGGGTAAGGCAGGGCTGTCGATTTCCGGCGCAGGACTCAGTCCCGGCGGGCAGGTGCACAAACTGGAAGAGGCCGGTCTTGATGGCCTCTACGAGTCACTGATTGGCAGCTCAGTTGATATGGATACGCATCTGAATCGCATCTATCACATAGCGGTGGAAAAGTCGGGTGGCAATCTGACTCAGGCAGCGAAAATGCTCGGCGTTACCAGACGACAGGTTGCGTATCGTGTGCAGAAGGGCTGTTCGTGAATGTGTGGCTGGTTGCTTTAGTGAAAAAATTTGGGTCAGGGATAAAAACGAAAAAACCGGCACCTTTCGGTAACCGGCTTTCTCTAAATTTGGTAGCGGGGGCTGGATTTGAACCAACGACCTTCGGGTTATGAGCCCGACGAGCTACCAGACTGCTCCACCCCGCATCAACTTGATGACGCGTATACTACGCACGGATTAAGCTAAGGTCAAGAGTTTATTACGTTTTCATTCTATCGCGTCGGATGGCACGTGTTTGGCACCAGGTTACGAACTGCGACAGCATTCTGTGCTCAAACTCGGACAGGCCCGACAAGTCGCCACACCAGAGTTCATTCACCTGGCGCACCAGCTGGAGTGAGCAGTCAAAACTGAATGCGCGATCATTAATCTGGAATTTCAGCCTGACCGGATAGCACTGGAGCGACAGGTCTGCTTCAGCAAAAAAGGCGATGCCGGTTTCAGACAAGTCTTCCAGGTGTACGCTCATACCCTGTATTTCAACCCAGATGGGGTCGTCCTCGTTTACCTTGAGGCGATACGCCCTGCGTCCGTTGTCGGCCAGCTCTGGAATATGGATCCTTGGTTTCATTGTTCTACAGCCCGTTTTTCCAAAACGAATTCAATGCGGCGGTTAATGGCCCTGTTTTCTGGCGAGATGTTCGGTACAAGCGGAATCGAAGAGCCATAGCCGGTTGCCGTCAGCCGTTTGGGGTTGATACCCGCATCGACCATATAGCGCAGTACTGTGGTAGCACGCACGGCCGACAATTCCCAGTTTGACGGGAACTGAGCTGTGCTGATCGGAATATCATCGGTATGACCCTGAATTTCCAGCTTGTAGCCTGGGTTGATTACCAGCGTCTCAAGCAGTGCATCCAGCATCGGCAGCATGGCGCGATTGAACTCGGCAGAGCCGGAGCCAAACAGGGCTGCTCCCTTGACGCGCAGAGACAGCTTGCCATCTTTGGGTGCGCCGATTTCGACCGCATCCTGCATCTGCATCAGCTCAAACGCTCGCTGCATATCACGCGTAAGCTGCTGCCACTCAAGCTCCAGTGCGCGTGCTTCCTGATCCGCATCAGAATCCTGATCGGACTGTGGACGCTCTTCCGGCGTTTGCAAAATGGTATCGTTAATTTCGGTTGAGTCAGTGGTTGGGGCGTTGTGTTCCAGTGGAACGATACTGTTGGGCGCACCGGAGACGGCACGCTGGAAAGCTGTCTGAAATGAGCGCATTGCATCGGCAAAGCGTTCCTTTTCCAGGTTGGACATGGAGAACAGCAAAACAAAGAACACCAGCAGCAGCGTCATTAGGTCGGCATATGTCATCAACCAGCCTGGAGAGCCGGAGTCGTCTGTCAGCTCACGTCGACGACTGCTCACCGCGAAGCCTCGGGCTTCTTGCGAGCTGCTTTGGCATTCTCTTCACCGGGCTTTTGTGCCTTGCCGATTTTAATCGGCTTGCGCTGGGCTTCGGGCAGGTAGGAGGCCAGCTGTTCGTAGACATGCATGTAATGGTCATTGGTGAGGATACTGATGCAGCCTTCCCGAATAATCTCCAGATTGGTGACCTCAGACAGGGTGCGCGCGTGGAGTTTGCCGGCAATGGGCAGGAACACCATGGTGGCCAGAAGCGAACCATAGAAGGTTGTCAAAAGAGCAACGGCCATCGCGGGGCCAATGGTTTCCGGGTTGCTCAACTGACTGAGCATCTGGATCAGACCGATCAGGGTGCCCAGCATGCCGAAAGCCGGTGCATAGGCTGCCATCTTGCGAAACACGTCCTGTACCGAGTGATGACGTGCGATCAGAGAGTCGATCTCATTCTGCAGAGTGTTTCTGATCACCTGCTCGGAAGCGGCCTCTGCGAGCAGGTTGCAGGTGCGTTTCAGTACATGGGAGTCGCTTTCCACATCTCCCAGTTTCAACAGACCGTGACGGTGTGATACCCGGCTCAGCTCAAGCATGGTATCGATCATTTCCTGCGCATTGGTTTTGTCTTGTGTAAATACGATCCAGGCCGCCTTAAAGGCGTTCAGTACATCCTTGAACTGTACTGTCAGCAGGGTGGCTGCAATAGTCCCGCCGGCTACGATCATCAGGCCGGGGACGTTGACGAATACATCGGGGTTGCCGCCCAACAGGATGGCGCTGACGATCAGGGCAATGCCTGAAAAAATCCCGAGAAGTGAGGCGAAATCCATTGTTTTTGAGTACCCTGTACAGCCGTGCCAATGTCGGCACTGGAATGTGAAGTCGCAGTATAACAAGACCCTACCGATGTCGTCAGACTACTATATTGGCCTGCCGCAATGGAAACATCCGCAGTGGGATAACAGTTTCCAGACGGATGCACAGCAATCCGATCTGGCCCAGTATGCCGCCTGCTTCAATTCAGTGGAAGGTAATACGACCTTCTATGGGTTGCCCGGGCGGGATACGTTGTTGCATTGGCAGAGCCAAACGTCTGCAGATTTCCGTTTCTGCTTCAAATTTCCCCAAAGCATCAGCCATACAGCGCGTCTGCGCGGTTGCGGAGCTGAACTGGCTGCGTTTCTGGATCATATGCTGTTGCTGGAGCAGCGGTTGGGAATGCTCTGTCTGCAGTTGCCTGCCAGCTTCGGGCCGAACGACCTGACTCTGCTTGAACGCTTTCTGCAGCAGCTGCCAGCCGGTGTGCGTTACGGGGTAGAGGTTCGGCATCAGGCGTTTTTTCAGGGCGGGGAGCCGGAGCGCTGTCTGAACAGGCTGCTGATGGAAACGGGGATCAATCGGATCAGTTTTGATACCAGAGCTCTGTTTGCCAACCCGGCGGCTGACCCTGTTAGTCGAGAGGCACTTCAGCAGAAACCGGATCTGCCGCTGAGAGTATTGGCGACAGGGTTAACACCCATGGTGAGATTCATTGCACCGCTGGCACTGGAGCAGGGCTATCAGTGGCTTGAACCCTGGGTTGGACAGGTACTGAAATGGATTGATGAGGGCAGGACCCCCTTCATATTCATGCACTCGCCCGATAATGCGAGGGCGCCTGAGCTGGCGCGCTGGTTTGCACAGAGGCTGGAGCAACAGCGGCCCGGGATTTGTGGCTTTGTCGACTGGGCAACGCAGCCCCGGCGTCAACCGGGGCTGTTCTGACACTCAGTGCAGTGCGTTGGGCTGAGCCAGAGTGAAGGGGGGGATCTGAGCGTCAAAGCCTTGATTGTCACCCGTTACCATATGGTAGTGTCCCTGCATGCTGCCAACCTCAGTAGCAAGCACGGTGCCACTGGTGTACTCGTAGGTATGGCCAGGTTCGATGACTGGTTTTTCTCCAACCACGCCCTCACCCTCAACTTCCTGAACATGTTCATTGCCGTCGGTGATGCGCCAGCGTCGGCTCAATAGCTGAACACTTTCGGTATTGTTGTTGGTAATGCTGATTCGGTAGGAAAAAACAAAACGGTGCGCCTCTGGCTCGGACTGTTCCGGCAGGTAGGCGGTGTCGACACGGATCTCGATGTTTCGACTGTAGTCCAGATTTTGCATCAGTTTTTCGGTTTCCTCTTGCCTGTGAGCAGGGTTCATCACGCAGTCAAAGCATCGCTGATGCTGACAAATTGTGCCAGTGTCAGCCGCTCCGGGCGTAGTCCCGGGTCGATGCCCAGCTGTTCCAGCTGATCGGCATCAATCAGTGTTTTCAAGTTGTTGCGCAGTGTTTTACGGCGCTGACCGAAGGCGGTACGCACGACTGTTTGCAACAGGTGCACATCCTTTGCCGGAACCGGGGGTTCGGCATAGGGGACCAGACGAACGATGGCTGAGTCGACCTTGGGTGCTGGCGAAAAAGCCTCCGGAGGCACGATAAACAGAGGCTCTATACGGCAATAATACTGGGCCATAATCCCCAGTCGGCCGTAGTGGTTTTCACCCGGACCTGCGGCCAGGCGCTCAACGACCTCCTTTTGCAGCATGAAGTGCATATCCTTAATGAGGCCATTGAAGCTGAGCAGGTGAAAGATCAACGGTGTCGAGATGTTATAGGGCAGGTTACCCACAATGCGCAACGGCCGTTCATCCTGTTTCAGGCTCTCAAAGTCGAACTTGAGTGCATCGGCTTCATGGATGGTGAAGGTGTCGGCATAACGGAAAAACTGCGTGCGCAGGACCGGAATCAGGTCCCGATCCAGCTCCACGGCATCCAGTTCGCCATTGCAGGCGTCCAGCAGTTCTTCAGTCAGAGCTCCAAGCCCCGGGCCGATTTCGACCATATGTTCGCCCGGCTGAGGGTTAATGGCACGGATGATACGTCCTATGACGCCCTGATCGTGCAGAAAGTTCTGACCAAAACGCTTGCGCGCCTTGTGTCCAACGGGTTTTTTACTCATTGATCAGTTACCTGATTGATGGCGGGCCATGTCGAGGGCAAAACGCAGCGCGGTCTGAAGGCTGCCAATGTCGGCCAGCCCAGTGCCGGCCAGGTCAAGCGCCGTACCGTGATCAACCGAGGTGCGGATGATCGGTAACCCCAGTGTTATGTTGGCCGCTCGACCGAATCCCTTGTACTTGAGGACGGGCAGTCCCTGATCATGGTACATGGCCAGCACCGCATCGGCATCCTTGAGATGGTGTTCGGTGAACAGCGTATCAGCGGGCAGGGGGCCCACCAGATCAGCTCCGTGCTGTCTGAATTCCGCCAGTATCGGCTCGATCACATCGATCTCTTCGCGGCCCATGTGGCCACCCTCACCGGCATGGGGGTTGAGCCCGGCCACCAGTATGCGAGGCTGCTTGATGCCAAATGATCGCTTGAGATCATGCAGCAGCACCGTAATGACATCACGCAACAGCGGTTGGGTGATGGCGGCGGATACGGCGGCAAGAGGCAGGTGAGTGGTAGCCAGGGCGACTTTCAGTCCTTCAGTGGCCAGCATCATCACGACCTTGTGACTGCCGGTCATCTCTTCCAGAAACTCGGTATGGCCGGTGAAGGCGATGCCGGCGTCATTGATTACGCCCTTGTGTACAGGTGCCGTTATTAGCGCATCGAAACTGCCGGAAAGGCAGCCCAGCGTTGCCTGTCGCAACGTTTCCAGCACATAGGAAGCGTTGGCCGGGTTCAGCAGGCCGGGTTCACTTTTGGCCGTGAGCTGTACCGGCTGGCAGTAAATGGCTCCAGGCTGAGCGGGCGTAGCAGGTTCGACACTGTTGAAGGGGAGTACTTCAAGTTCAAGCCCCAGGGCTGCAGCACGCTGGCGCAGTAGCTCCGGGTCCGCTACGGCAACCAGCTGGCAGGGAAATGCCTGCTGGGCCAGCTGTACGCAGAGCTCAGGGCCTATACCGGCAGGCTCCCCGGGGGTGATGGCAAGGCGTGGGCAACTCACAGTCAAATCTTGCGCTCAATATAGGCTTGAGATCGAATCTCGCGCAGCCAGTTGTTCAATTCCTCTGAGAACTTGCGCTGGCGAATGCTGTTGCGTGCCTGAGATTCCAGCATCTCCTCACCCATATCCTGTGTACGATAGTCCTGTACCTGCAGAATGTGCCAGCCGAAACGAGACTGGAAAGGCTCGCTGATCTCACCCTTGTCGGTGCTGTTCATCACCTGCTCAAACTCAGGCACCATCTGGCCATTCTGGGTCCAGCCCAGGTCACCGCCCTGCGAGCCGCTGGCAGCATCGTCGCTGTAACGGCGTGCCAACTCATCAAAGGGTTCGCCATCCTGCAGGCGGCGGTACAGCTCGTCGATCAGGCGGCGGGTCTGTTCGGGGCTGCGAATCTCATTTGGCGTCAGCAGAATGTGGCGTACCTTAACCTGATTCACCAGCTGGACCTTGCCACCACGCTTGTCCTCAACTTTGAGGATATGAAAGCCGCCGGGAGTGCGAACTGGCTGGCTGATCTGACCAGGGCTCAGCTTGCCGATGGCTGCAGCCAGTGGTTCAGGCAGTTCGGACTCGCGCCGCCAGCCCAGTTCCCCACCCTGCAGCGCATTGGGGGCATTGGATACCGCCAGTGCGAGTTCGGCAAAGTCTGCACCCTCCTGCAGTTGCTGATACAGGTCGCGTGACTTCTCCTCGGCTTGCTGAATCATCTGGGGCGAAGCGCCGTCAGGCAGTGCGATCAGGATGTTGCGCAGCTGAAATTCCGCCTGAATTTCCTGCTGACCCAACTCTGAATCAAGGAAGTTTTGTACCTCCTGGTCAGAGACACTGATGCGACGGTTGACGTTACTCTGCTGCACCTGGCTGAGCAGAATTTCGCGCCGAATCTGCTCACGAGCGGCGTTGTAATCCTGGCCCTCGGCAATCAGTGCTTCGCGGAACTGTCCCAGCGTCATGTTGTTTTGCTGCGCGATGCGTTCCAGAGCATCGTTCAGCTGGCGGTCGGAGACGCGGATGCCCTGCTGCTGGGCAATTTGTGTCTGAATGCTTTCCAGAATCAAGCGGTCCAGCACCTGCTGTTTAAGGACATTTTCGGGTGGCAGGCGCGTGTCTTCACCGCGGGCATTAATCTGTTCAGTCACCAGCTCCAACCGCTGTTCAAGCTCGCTTTCCAGAACCACATCTTCATTCACGATGGCGGCTACGCGATCGAGTAACTCGGCGTTGACGGAGGTCAGCGGCAGGGCCAACAGTAGCAAGGCCGCAAGGGGGTGCCTCAGTTTAGAAAGAGCCATTTTCATCCTCATCATATCCGGTGATATCTTCCAGGAACTCGCGGCCACTGCCTTGTCCAAAGGCGCCAAGGCCTCGGAAAACGAATTGCAGGAAGATGCCTGTATCGGTTTCAAACTGGTTTTGGGCAACTGTATTGGGATCAACTACCCAGCTGCGTCCGGTAAGGCGCATCTTCCAGCAGCAGCTGGCGTATTCGACCCCGAGCAGGGTTTCAAGGTTTTCGCTGTTGTCCAGGTCATGTTGCCAGCGACCGTAACTGGTCCAGCTTTTGTTAAGAGGCCAGCGAAAGGCTACATCCAGCTGCTTAACACCTTCATTGAGATCCTTTTCGATACTGTCACGATAACTCACGTAGAGCAGGCGCTTGTCACCCGGCAGGTAGCTTAGCTTGTAGTTGTGTTCCAGAAACTCGTAACTGTCGCGATCAACTTCGCCATCATGACTCAGCTTCAGGCTGGGCGTGATACTCCAGTTGGCCAGAGTGGCCAAATTGGAGCTGCCTGCAGTAGAGCCTGTAATGTTATCACCCGGACGACCCGCGTGCTCACGATCAGCAAAATACTGTGCCTGAGCCACACCCACGCGCAGCTTTTCCATACCCAGATCATTATACAGGGCACTGGACAAACCAATGGTTGCCTGCGTTGTGTCAGCTACCCGGTCGTTACCACTCCAGCCGGTTTCATGGAACAGGTTGTAGTAGGTAAAGCCGAGTTGTGACGAGTCAAACCGGGGAATCAGTGAATCCGGCTGCTCGTCGGCGTCCGAATGCAGCAGGAATAAACGAGGTTCAAGCGTTTGCGTATAGTTGCTTTCAGCGAGGCCAAAATCACGTTCAAGTACCAGTCCACTGTCCAGGCTGTAAATACTGGCAGTGATTGACTGGCTACCTCCCAAGGCGCCATTGCGCTCGTTTTCGAGCTCATAGGATGAGTGCCAAAGTGTAACGGCCGGACGGATGAACCCCCAGGGACGGTCAAGAGACAGACTCAGCTTGGGGCGCAGATGTACACGGTCGCCAACAGTCGCTGCCAGATCACCTGCCGGTGCGTAGATACTGTCGAGATCACGCTCAAAGCGTGTGTATTCGGCCTGATAGCTTAGATCCAATATGCCGGCAAGGCGGTTCTGATGGCCTGTCAGCAACAGCTGCGGCAAACGTTCATAGGGGGTGGAACCACCAATGGTCTGATAGCTTTCTGTACGCAGTGCAAGATTCCAGCCCGGCTGCAGATAGCGTAGCTCAAACAGCTGGTCGAGGTGGTCATCACGCTGAACTTCGAGTGATGTGCCAAGATCTTCAAAGTAATCATCGTCACTGACTCGGGTGAAGTCGATACGGCTGTAGAGGTTGTCATAAGGGGTACCCTTATGATCGACGCCAAAAAGCCAGCGACTGTCGTTATAACGACTGTCATCGGACATCCAGGCTGTACTCAGAGTGCTGTGTGACCAGCGGTTCATGTAACGGAATTCATTTTCCAGCAGCAACCCGCGTTCACCGATGTAGCGTGGGGTCAGTGTATCGTCGAAATTCTCGGCCAGATTGAAGTAGTAGGGAATGGCGATATCGATCCCATTGCTTTCCGAGTAACCAAGGCTGGGGTAAAGGAAGCCTGACTGGCGACGATCATCAATCGGGAATGACAGATAAGGGGTGTACAGGATGGGGACGCCAGCAACATCAAATGTGGCATGCCTGGCGACACCTCGTCCGGCCTCGGGGTTGAGCTCAATGGATTCCGCTGCTATTTGCCAGGCATTGCTGCCAGGCTCGCAGAATGTGATGGCGCCTTCGTTCAACAGAATACGACGATCACCGAAGCGAGTGATGTTGTCCGCGTTGCCACGCATGTGCTGCTCATGCATCACATATTGAGCGCCATCGAATCGGGTCTCACCGCTGATCATGTTCGCTTCGGCCTGCTCACTCAGAAGGAGCAGGCCTTTTTCCCGGTAATTAACGCCACCAATCAGGCGAGCAACGCGCGCGCCCTGGTCAAATTCGCCACTGGCGCTTGTAAACAGGCGGCCACCGCGTTGTATTTCGATACCACCTTCCAGCCGGGTAATGCCGCCAAGCTCTGTGCTGGATCTGAGCGCATTGATATAGACCGGCTGTTGATCAAAGGGGCGGTTATCTTCCAGAAAGGCAAATTCAGGTTCAATGTAGCGGCCAGTACAGGCACCAGGTGCCTCACCGGGTGCGTAGGCATACCAGTCCAGCGCGGCTTGATTGGCAGGGGTCGCGATGCGAGCGCCCTGGGCCGCAGGCTGAGAGGGGGCCTGAGTGGCGACCTGCTGACAAGCCCATTCATTGCCGTCAGCTTCGCAGCTCCACTCCGGCTTGCCGGTCATTGCAGCACTCGATCCCGCAATGGCGATGCCTGGGCGAGGACCGTTGGTATCACTTTGGCGGTTGCAGTCCCACTCACCGTCGACAGCGACACAGCTCCAGTCCCCAGAGGTGGAGGGGGTGGCTGCAACCTGTGTTTGAGCCATGGAGGGCTTCGACCGTAGTGTAGCCGCTGCAGGCTCAGGCCACTGTATGGCCGCTGGTGCGCCTGTTCTCAACTCTGTGTCAGTAACGGGCGGCGCTGCAGATACAGTGCTGATGCTGACGGATTCTGCGTCTGTTTCAGCTGTTGCTTCTTTCTGTGTGGCGGCCGTTGCAGCTGTATCCGCTGTAGAGGAATCACTGGGTTGGAGCGTGTCCTGCCCGGTTGTGGAATCGGTCTCTGCCGCTGTTTGACTGGCAGATGGTGTGCCCTCCTGTTGCTGCATCAGGGCTTCATTGACTTCACAGTCCCATTCTCCAGATGGAGTCAGGTTACAGCTCCAGAGTCGTTCGTTGCTCTCCTGTGCCTGTACTGACTGAGTACAGATGGCAGCAGCAATGGCAAGGGTGAGTTTGAATGCAGCGCGGGTGTTAAAGGGCATCAGATCGCCATCCAGTTGCGGTCGTGGCCGGTTTCACGCCAGCCCGTAAGTCGAGTACCATACCGAGCCATGCATGATAAAGCATTCACAACTTCAAGTGCTAGAGGATAAGGGCGAATGGGGCAACGGCTGAAACAGCTTTCAGAATGGGTACAGCAGCAGGCCGCTGCGCAGGAAATGGAGGTAGACGCTGAGCTGCAGGCAGTCTCCGGTGACGCCAGTTTCCGCCGTTATTTTCGAGCCACAGGCCCCGAGGGGAGCTGGATTGCCGTTGATGCGCCGCCCGAGCATGAGGATTGTGAGCCTTTTCTGGCCATAGCTCAGGCCTGGCATGCACAGGGCATTGCGGTACCGAGGGTGATTGCTAGCGACCTTGAGCTGGGCTTTATGCTGCTAGAGGACTTTGGGGACCAGCTTCTACTACCCCAGCTTTCCGAAACAACGGTAGAGCAGCATTATGCCGCAGCCTTCGAAGCGTTACGGCAGATTCAGCGTACAACCGATCAGCCTGCATTACCCCCCTATGACCGTGTGATGCTGGCGCGCGAGATGGCGCTGTTTCCCGAGTGGTTTTTGACACGTTTACTGGGACTGGAACTGCAGGAAGAGGAATACCACCTCCTTGGTCTGGTGGCCAAGCTGCTGATTGAATCCGCGCTGGCGCAGCCACAAGTCAGTGTGCACCGAGATTACCACTCGCGCAATTTGATGCTGATCGACGATGGCCGGTTGGGCATTATCGATTTTCAGGATGCCGTATCGGGGCCTGTTACCTATGATCTGGTCTCGCTGTTGCGTGACTGTTATATCGACTGGCCAGACGAACAGGTGCGCTTCTGGGTGGAAGCGTTCCGTCAGCGCCTGAAACAGGATGGTCTTGATGTTGCGGAGCAGGGGCTGTTTCAGCAGCAGTTCGATTTGATGGGCATGCAGCGCCATATAAAGGTGCTGGGTATTTTCGCCCGGCTTTGGCTACGTGACGGCAAGGCTGGATACCTGGATGACCTGCCCAGAACCTTTGCCTATCTTTACCGGGTCGCTTCACGCTATGAGGAGCTGGCGCCGTTCGTGCGCTGGCTGGATCGGCGAGTGGTACCTGCCTTCGTGGCGCATCCGCATTTTGCCGGCAAGCAGATCGAGCGTTGGTGGCAGTGATGCGAGCGATGATTCTTGCGGCAGGGTTAGGGACGCGTATGCGACCGCTGACCCTGACAACCCCCAAACCGCTGCTCAGCGTGGGTGGCAAGCGGCTGATCGAGTATCCCATTGAGCGGCTGGTGGCCGCCGGTGTTACCGATATCGTGATTAATCACGCTTGGCTGGGTCAGCAGATTGAGGATTACCTTCAGGATGGCAGTCGCTACGGGGCACGGATTCAGTACTCGCCCGAAATTGAGCCACTGGAAACGGGCGGAGGGATTCTGCAGGCTCTGCCGTTGTTGTGTGAGCGAGGCGATGACCCTTTTCTGGTACTCAACGGCGATGTTTTCAGTACTCATCCCTTGCACCAGTTGGCTCAAGTCGCGCCTGCTCAGGGTGGGGCACATCTGGTGTTGACTGACAACCCACCCTGGCATCCTGCAGGGGATTTTGTACTTCAGGCGTCTGGTCAAATCAGTGAGCAGGGTGAGCCACGACTGACCTTCAGCGGCATGAGTGTGCTTACTCCCCAGCTGTTCGAGGGGGTGACCGAGACCGCTTTTGCACTGGCCCCCTTGTTACGTGCAGCAATGGCGCGTGGACGGGTCAACGGTGAGCGTCATCAGGGCTGGTGGGAAGATGTTGGTACGCCAGAGCGTCTGGCGCAACTGGATCAACGCCTGCGTAACGGCAGGATTTAGGGGAGGGAATTATGGAAAACCTGTTGCAACAGTTGCGGCGTTACCGGGCCGGGGCAATCACTGGCGGTTTGATTGGGCTGCTCAGTGGCGGCCCTCTGGGTTTACTGATCGGCGGTACGGTCGGCTTTCTGATTCAGCGTAGCCTGAGCGGCAAACTGCAGGCGTATAATCCGCAGCAATTGTTTTTTCGCGGTACCTTCAGTGTCATGGGCAAGGTAGCCAAGGCGGATGGGCGTGTAACCGAAAACGAGATCGCTTTTGCCCGTGAAGTCATGACCCGAATGAGCCTGAGCGAGGCGCGTCGACGTGAAGCGATTGAGCATTTCACGGAAGGTAAGCAGGACGATTTTGATATCGCCGCCGTATTGAGGCCACTGGCCATTGTGCTGCGCCAGCGGCCGACCGTGAAATTGATGTTCGTCGAGATTCAGCTGCAGGCAGCGATGGCAGATGGCGAAATTAGCCCGGCAGAGCAAGCTGTACTGCAGCAGGTGTTTTCGGAACTACGTTTCACGCAGCAGGAAATGGAGCTGCTGATGTCGCGCATGCGGGCAGAAGATGCTTTCAGACGCCACTCTTGGGAATCGCATCAGCAGCCTGGCTATAACGAGGCAGGCCTTTTGGCGGATGCGTATGGTGTAATCGGGGTTAGCCCCGATGCCAGTGATGCCGATGTCAAAAAGGCCTGGCGCAAGCTTATGAGTCAGCATCATCCAGACAAACTCATTGCCAAAGGGCTGCCGGAAGACATGGTTCAGCTTGCCAAAGAGAAAACCCAGGAAATACAGGCTGCCTATGACCGTATCAAGGCGGCGCGTGGCATGAGGTGACTCATACCGCTCCGGGGCCGCTCGCCGGGCGTGGGTTGCGAATGCCCGGCGCGGTCTGGTTTTCGGGTGCTGGTAACTGTTTTGACTCTGGCACTTTTGGCTCGGCCAGTAATATCCGCTCCATAATCCCGCGCAGCTGGCGAACAAGTTGTGGCATTTCGTGCTGCCAGCCTCTGAATACACCGGGCAGTCGGCTTTGATGATAGTCGAGCATCTCCGTGCGAATGACCAGTTGGCGGCGCAGTTGCGCGTCAGGTGCGGCTTCCGGGTAGCCGGGCAGTGGCAGGTAATATAGATCAATAATTCTGCCTTTAATCCGTGGCAACAGCTCAATCAGGTTGGCTTCGGAGGCTTCGCTCGGACGCGGATTGATCATCACCAGATCCCATTCATCTCCCAGCTCGGCTGCAAGGGCTGCCGCCCAGGGGGCACTACTGCCTATGCCTAATATTGCGTTAATTTCGGTGTCCTCATGGCTTCTCTGCTGTAACTCAGTGCGTGCCAGGGACAGTCGTTGGCGTACCTGATCAGCGAAAGGCATCTCGGGTGTTGCTTCGGCCGTGTCTTCCGATCCGGGTTGCGTTGGTTCAGTTTCAGTCTGGGGGCTGGGAGTGGGGGGGGTGTCTGGCGTTGTGCCGGCCCTAATCGCTCGCATGCTTGGCAGCGTGCGCTTGGGCAGAGCGGGGTTTGGAGGGCTTGGGGGCTGTAATATCAGAGTATTCCAGCCATGTGCCGAAAGATAGCGGCTGATGGCTGTGCCTTGCTCGGCCCACCCAGCACCAACACCTGTATCCGGCATGATCACCAAATTGCCAACTGGAACAGGGGCAACACCCGGACGGAAAATCAAAAAAAAGGCAGTCTCTTCCAGCTCCAGGGAAATCAGCTCTGCATTCGCTTCGAGTTGCAGGAGCAGTAGCTCAGCATCATCAAGACTACCCGCCGAATGGCGTGCAGGGGCAGTATCATCGCCCGTGGTCTCTGTTTGCGCTTGTGCAAAGGCGAAGGGGATCAGAGTACCGAGCATGAATGTGATGAGCTTCAAATAAATAGGCATGGTCTGATTATCGAGGCTGACTTGCATGGCCGCAAGAGGATTACTGGTACGGGTGCTGAATAGCGTCGGCAGCTTGGGTACAATAGCCGCATTGTTAACCAGCGAACGAGTTCCCATGGCCGATTTCAAGATTGCTCCTTCCATTCTCTCCGCCGATTTTGCCCGTCTGGGGGAAGAGGTTGAAAACGTACTGGCTGCCGGTGCGGACATTGTCCACTTTGATGTCATGGACAACCACTACGTGCCCAACCTGACCATCGGCCCGATGGTGTGCAAGGCGCTGCGTGACTACGGTATCACCGCACCCATCGATGCCCATCTGATGGTGAAGCCGGTAGACCACATGATCAGTGAGTTTCTGAAGGCGGGGGCAAGCTATATCACTTTCCACCCGGAAGCCTCCGAGCATATCGACCGTTCGCTGCAGATGATCCGCGACGGCGGCTGTCAGTCCGGCCTGGTGTTCAACCCGGCCACGCCGCTGCACTATCTGGATCATGTGATGGATAAGGTAGACATGATCCTGCTGATGTCGGTTAACCCCGGTTTTGGCGGCCAGAAATTTATTCCGACTACATTGGACAAGCTGCGTCAGGTGCGCCAGCGCATCGATGAGAGTGGCTTTGATATCCGTCTGGAAGTGGACGGTGGCGTGGGTATCGGCAATATTGCCGAGATTGCGGCTGCCGGTGCTGACACCTTTGTCGCCGGTTCCGCCATTTTCAATACCGATGACTACGCAGCGACGATTGCGCAGATGCGCGACGAGCTGGCGAAGGTCGCGGGCTGATGCGCAGTCTGTTCAATGGCGAGTTGCCCGCCTGTGTGATGTTCGACCTGGATGGCACGCTGGTGGACAGTGCGCTGGACCTGACGGCCGCTGTGGATAACATGCTGCAGGCGCTGGGGCGGAAGACGGCTGGTGAAGAGAAGGTGCGCCAGTGGGTCGGCAACGGCGCACCGGTTTTGGTGATGCGTGCACTCACGGGCGAGATGTACCCGGCGGATGATGCCATCGAGCCGGAACTGTTTCAGGCGGCGTTCGAGGTGTTTCTGTCGGCCTATACCCAGAGTAATGGGCGCTACAGCAAACTCTACCCGGGTGTTGAAGAAGTGCTGTTGTATCTGCAGCACGCCGGTGTGCCCATGGCGGTGGTGACCAACAAGCCGATGGCATTTACTACTCCTCTGCTGCGTGCGCTGAAGATTGATCATTACTTCGCTCAAGTGTTGGGCGGTGACAGCCTGCCGGTGAAAAAGCCCGATCCGCTGCCATTGCAAGTGGTGATGGAAACCCTGGGTTGTCAGCCTGAACAGGCACTGATGCTGGGGGATTCACGCAACGATGTGCTGGCTGCCCGCGCCGCCGGCTGCCCGGTGGTTTGTGTCAGCTATGGTTACAACCACGGCGAGCCGGTGGAAAACTGCTCGCCGGATCGGGTTGTAGACAGTTTTGTTGAGCTGAGGTGCGTCTAGGTCGAGTGGGCTTGAGCCATCTTGGAAACCTGCTTGCAGAAAACGAAACCTGCATTATTTTATTTCTCTAGAGCGGCGTGTTAGGTTTCATAGTTAATACGCAGCTGAATGACGCATTAATTCACTCGTACCGGTATCAATGAATAGTGATCAAGGATTAAATGCTATTTAAATAATTACACTAAGGAAACATATTCATGCAACTTGCCAAATATGTAACGCTGTATGCACTTCTTTCATACGCTCAGCATGCAGCAGCATTGGATGCTCCTGCAGCGCTCATACCGTCTGATCTCAATCCAGGCGATCAATTCTACATCATCTTTGCTGGCAGTGATGTTGTGAATGGAGCGCAGACTTCAGCGACGTACACTGCTTACGCGGCTGCAGTAAAGGCGAATGACCCGGATACTGATGCCATTAATGGTTGGACTACACTGTTCGGTCATGACGATTCTTCGTTGGTGACCCTGTCAGCATTCGGTGCTGGCACCTCATACCCGATTTACAATACCAATGGGGACAGGGTGGCAAATAATACGGCAGGGTTATTTAGTAACTCTTTGAATAATCCGATTGGATACGATGAGTCTGGAACGGCGGTTAATTCATCGATCTGGACAGGTTTTAATTTTACGGGCAGTTCAACGGGTATTGGTGATGACTCGCTTGGTGGTAATGACTCGCTTAGTGATGGATGTTTGGCGGGGAGTTCGAACCAGGTGAACAATCAGTGGGCTGCCAGCATTTTAGCAGGAGGGAATGGCTGCGCGGGTGCTAGTTATGGCCTGTACGTTGTTTCACCGTTGCTGTCTGTGCCTGCGCCAGTAGTTTCCATCTCACCTGATACAATTGATTTTGGTATTGTAGGGGCAAGTGAAACCAGTAATGAGTACACGGTGACGCTGTCTAACTCGGGCACGGCTGATTGGGAGATCAGCAGTATTGATGCAGCTGTTTCTCCGTTTGTGGCTTCAGGTGGTACTTGTGGCTCGGCACCTTTGATCATTGCTGTTGGCAGTAGTTGTACATTGAGCTTTACTGTCCGCCCGGGTGGGAGCAGTTTTGTAAGCCAAACGGTGCTAATCAACAGCAATGCACCCTCCAGCCCAGATGCAATAACTCTTAAAAGACGTGTGATCGTTCCTGTCCCGGCCTTGAATCTAAATATGCTAGTGCTGTTGATCACTATGCTTGCGGCAGTTGTTGGTTTGCACATGCGTCGCACAGCGTAGGACTCTTATGCATCGGGCTTTGTGTTTCGGTACCCTGTCATGTGCGGATGTTGTCTGATCTGGCTCTCCACTGACTCATAAACTATCTGTACGGGTGGCCCAGTTCAGACTTTCGCCAAGTTCAGCTTGGTCTGCTACAGCCTGTTTCAGGCCGGAGTGCGATACTTTTGGGTTTGCTTGACTCGTTGATTTATCACGTTCTTCAAAATAAGGACTGGAGCGTGCTAACTCTATTGATGGCGGAGCAGATAATGAAACAAGGGCGCTCATGGGCGCCCTTTTGCTGATTTCAGAGAGCGGTTATTTACTACAGAGCGCATCCAGCTTCTGCTTCAGGATGCCGGTGACGGCGCCCGGGTTGGCCTTGCCGCCCGTAGCCTTCATCACCTGTCCCATAAAGAAGCCGATCATCTTGCCGCGCTTGTCCGGTTCGGCAGCCTTGTACTGCTCCACCTGTTTGTCGGCGCTGGCGATCACTTCGTCAACGATCTTCTCGATGGCGCCAGTATCGGTGACCTGCTTCAGGCCTTCGGCTTCGATGATCTCGTCAGCGCTGCCGCCCTTGCTCCACATCAGTTCAAACACCTTCTTGGCGATGTTGCCGGAGATGGTGTTGTCCTTGATGCGTACCAGCAGGCCGCCGAGCTGCTCGGCGGAAACCGGGCTGTCCTTGATGTCGGTGTCGTTCTGGTTGAGGAACTTGGCCAGTTCACCCATCACCCAGTTGGCTGCCAGCTTGGTATCGCCGGACAGTTTGACTACCTGCTCGTAGTAGTCGGCCTGCGGACGGTAGGCGGACAGCACACCTGCATCGTACTCGGACAGGCTGTACTCGCTGATGAAGCGCTCGCGACGGGCATCCGGCAGTTCCGGCAGGGTTTCGCGGATCGCATCGATATAGCTGTCATCGATAATGACCGGCAGCAGGTCAGGGCAGGGGAAGTAACGGTAGTCGTTGGCTTCTTCCTTGGAGCGCATGCTGCGGGTTTCGTTCTTGTCCGGATCGTACAGGCGGGTTTCCTGTACCACGCGGCCACCGTCTTCGATCAGATCGATCTGGCGCGCCACTTCGGTGTCGATGGCGCGCTCGATGAAGCGGAAGGAGTTGATGTTTTTCAGCTCGGTGCGAGTGCCAAGCTCTTCCTGGCCCTTCGGGCGGATGGAGACGTTGCAGTCGCAGCGCATGGAGCCTTCGGCCATGTTGCCGTCGCAGATGCCGAGAGTGGTGACGATGGCGTGGATCTTGCGTGCGTAGGCCGCCGCTTCCTTGGAGGTGCGCATGTCCGGTTCGGAGACAATCTCCACCAGCGGGGTGCCGGCGCGGTTCAGGTCGATGCCGGACATGCCGTGGAAGTCTTCGTGCAGGGACTTGCCTGCATCCTCTTCCAGGTGGGCGTGGTGGATACGCACGCGGCGCTGTGCGCCGTCATCGGTCTCAATGTCGATAAAGCCCGGGCCGACGATCGGCTCAGCCAGCTGAGTGGTCTGGTAGCCCTTGGGCAGGTCCGGATAGAAGTAGTTCTTGCGCTCGAATACGGAGCGTTTACCGATCTCGGAGTTCACCGCCAGACCGAACATCACCGCCATGCGCAGGGCGTTCTCGTTGAATACCGGTAGGGTGCCCGGCAGCGCCAGGTCAACGGCGCAGGCCTGAGTGTTGGGCTCGGCACCGAAGGCGGTGCTGGCGCCGGAGAAAATCTTGGTTTTGGTCGACAGCTGGACGTGGATTTCCAGTCCGATAACAACTTCCCATTCCATGCTTACACCTCCACTCCGGCCGGAATCTGTTTATGCCAGTCAGTTGCCTGCTGGAACTGGTGCGCCACGTTGAGCAGCTTGGACTCGGCAAAGTAGTTGCCGATGATCTGCAGGCCCACCGGCAGGCCCTGGGTTTGACCGCAGGGGATGGAGATGCCCGGCAGGCCGGCCAGGTTCAGTGACAGGGTGAAGATATCTTCCATGTACATGGAAACTGGGTCGCTGTTCTTTTCTCCCAGTTTGAAGGCCGGATGCGGCGTGGTCGGGCCCATGATCACATCAACGTCGTTGAGCACATTGACGAAATCCTGCTGGATCATGCGACGGATCTGCTGTGCTTTGCGGTAGTAGGCATCGTAGTAACCGGCAGAAAGCGCGTAAGCCCCCACCATGATGCGGCGCTTGACCTCGGTGCCGAAACCTTCGCCACGGCTGCGCTTGTACAGGTCTTCCAGATCCACCGGATTGTCGCAACGGTAGCCATAGCGTACGCCATCAAAACGGGACAGGTTGGACGAGGCTTCTGCCGGGGCCAGAATGTAATAGGCCGGAATGCACAGCTCGGTGTTGGGCAGGCTGACCTCTTTCACGGTCGCGCCCAGCTTCTCGAACTCGGCGACGGCATTGCGCACCTGTTCAGCGACGCCTGAATCCAGTGCGGCGGAGAAATACTCCTTGGGCAGACCGATCTTCAGGCCCGCCAGCGGCTGGTTCAGTGCCGTGGTGTAATCTTCGCTGTCACGCTCGGCACTGGTAGAGTCCAGCGGATCGAAACCGGCCATGGCGTTGAGGATCATGGCACAGTCTTCGGCGGTCTGCGCCATGGGGCCTGCCTGATCCAGTGAGGAGGCAAAGGCGATCATGCCGTAGCGCGAGACGCGGCCATAGGTTGGCTTGATGCCGGTGATGCCACACAGAGCAGCAGGTTGGCGGATGGAGCCGCCGGTATCGGATCCGGTCGCAGCCGGGGTCAGGCGCGCCGCCACGGCTGCTGCCGAGCCACCGGAAGAACCGCCGGGTACGCGGTCGGTATCCCAGGGGTTGCGCACGGCGCCGTAGAAACTGCTCTCGTTGGAGGAGCCCATGGCGAACTCATCCATGTTCAGCTTGCCCAGCATCACGCTGCCGGCGTTTTTCAGGCGGCTGACGATGGTGGCGTCGTAGGGAGAGATAAAGTTGTCCAGCATTTTGGATGCGCTGGAGGTACGCACGCCCTGGGTACAGAACAGGTCCTTGTGCGCGATCGGCAGACCGCAGAGCGCACCGGCTTTGCCAGCGGCACGTGCCTCATCGGCGGCCTTGGCTTGCGCAAGTGCCTGCTCTTCGGTAACGGTGATGAATGCGTTGTATTGGCCATCCAGCGACTTGATGCGCTGCAGGTAGGCCTGTGTCAGTTCGGTACTGCTGAAGTCGCCGTTTTCCAGCCCGCGGGCCAGTTCAGCCAGTGTCAATTCAAACATTATCGGTAATCCTTGCTGCCGTAGGCATTACTCAATCACTCTGGGAACCAGAAACAGTCCGGCTTCTGTGGCCGGTGCGATGGCCTGCAGGGCTTCGCGCTGGTTGGGCTCGGTGACTTCGTCACGACGCAGGCGCTGAACGGCATCCAGTGGATGCGCCAGCGGCTCGACGCCTTCAGTGCAGGTGGCCTGCATCTGGTCAACCAGGCCCAGAATACTGTTGAGGGATTGGCTGTAGCCGTCGATATCGGCCGCATCGATCTGCAGCCGTGCCAGATGTGCAATCTGTTCCACATCGGATCGGTCCAGTGACATAGGTCCGCTTCTCGCTCTGATCAGTCTGTTGGCTTAAGGGCGGCTGAATACTCAGGCCTCGCAACAGTAGGGTTTGGAAAGGGTGAATGGCGCATAAGATAACATGTTTGAACCTTGCCCAAAATCCCTGCCGTTGTTAGAGTTGTGTGCTTTCAGAAATGCGGCCAGTTCGGTAAGGCCTGTCAGGCAATTTCAGGGTAACCACGTCATCATGTTTAAGAAAATTCGAGGCCTGTTCTCCAGCGATCTGTCCATCGATCTGGGCACCGCCAATACGTTGATTTACGTCCGTGACAAGGACATTGTGCTGAACGAGCCTTCGGTGGTCGCCATTCGTGTCAACGGCAACCAGAAATCCGTGGCAGCGGTGGGGTCTGATGCCAAGCGCATGCTGGGTCGTACTCCGGGTAACATTACCGCCATCCGGCCTATGAAAGACAGCGTGATCGCCGACTTCCATGTCACTGAAAAAATGCTGCAGTACTTTATCAGTAAGGTACATGACAACAGCTTCATGACCCCCAGCCCACGAGTGCTGGTGTGTGTGCCCTGCAAGTCGACTCAGGTTGAACGTCGCGCCATCAAGGAATCCGCTATCGGTGCCGGTGCTCGTGAAGTTTATCTGATTGAAGAGCCAATGGCGGCGGCGATCGGCGCGGGTCTGCCGGTTGAAGAAGCCAGCGGCTCCATGGTGGTTGATATCGGTGGTGGTACTACTGAGATTGCCGTGATCTCCCTTAACGGCATTGTGTACGCGGAGTCTGTGCGCGTCGGTGGTGACCGTTTTGACGAAGCAATTGTGACCTATGTGCGTCGCAACTACGGCAGCCTGATCGGTGACGCCACCGCCGAGCGCATCAAGCAGGAGGTGGGCACGGCTTACCCTTCCAGCGAAATTCTCGAAATCGATGTGCGTGGTCGTAATCTGGCAGAGGGTATCCCCCGCAGCTTTACGCTCAACAGCAACGAAATTCTGGAAGCGCTTCAGGAGCCACTGTCTGCCATCGTGCAGTCGGTCAAGAGTGCCCTGGAACAATGCCCGCCTGAGCTGGCCGCTGATATTGCCGAACACGGTATTGTGCTCACCGGCGGTGGTGCATTGCTGCGCAATATCGACCGTCTGGTCAGCGAAGAAACCGGTCTGCCGGTAATTGTGGCGGAAGATCCGCTGACCTGTGTTGCCCGTGGCGGCGGCAAGGCCCTCGAAATGCTGGATAAGCACTCCTTTGAACTGCTGACCTACGAGTGACAGCGGGTGCAGTGGCAACTGTTGAGTAACCCCGGCCACCTGCGCCCGGTTGTACGGGAGGTGGGTTATTAAACCGATCTTCCGTGGCGGTTCACCGCGTCGACTGTTTCTGTTGCTGGTGTTTCTGGCTGTGCTGCTGATGGTGGCTGACCTCAACTGGCCCAAAATGAAGGAAGGTCGTGCCTGGCTTTCCCTTGTTGTAACACCATTGCAGTGGGTGGTGGATATACCATCCCGGCTAGCTGACAGCCTCTCGGATGTGGTGGTGGAGCGTGCCAGTCTTGTGCGTGAAAACCAGAGCATGAAAGCGGAGGCGCTGGTACTGGAGCGCAAAGTGCAGCAAATGGCAGCGCTGACAGCCGAGAATATTCGCCTGCGTGAGCTGCTCAGTGCCGGTGAGCGCGTAGAGGCACCCACTCGTCTGGCGGAGCTCATAGGCGTAAACCCTGACCCCTTTCAGCATGAAGTAATCCTCAATCGCGGCTCGGAAGACGGGGTCTTTATTGGCGAGCCGGTACTGGATGCCGGTGGTGTCATGGGGCAAGTGGTGTCGCTGGCGCACTATACCAGCCGGGTTATGCTGGTGACGGATGCCCGCTCTGCGGTGCCTGTTGAAGTCAATCGAAATGGCTACCGTGGCATTGCGCTTGGCAAGGGCGTCTTAAATGAGCTGGAGCTGGAGCATGTGCCCGATACGGCTGACATTCGTGTGGATGATCTGCTGCTGACCTCAGGTTTGGGTGGACGTTTTCCGCGCGGCTATCCTGTTGCCCGAGTGACGGAAGTGATCCGCGATCCGGGACGCCCCTTCACGCTGGTGAAAGCGGAGCCATCGGCGCGACTGGACCGCAGCCGCCACCTGTTACTGGTCGAGTATCATCCGGCGCTGCCCGCCCCGCAGGAAGAGGTTGCGGATGAGTGAGGTGCGTGGCGGAGGTTTAATCATCTTTGCCACTTTTTTGGTAGGGCTGGTGCTGAGCCAGATGCCGCTGCCGGACCTGCTGGTATGGGCTAGGCCTGAATGGGTCGTGCTGATGCTGATCTACTGGGTTATGGCCTTGCCACACCGGGTGGGTCTCGGCAGTGCCTTTATGCTCGGCATTCTGCTGGATGTGGTGCGTGGCAGCGTGCTTGGCCTCAGCGCCCTGTCACTGACATTGATCGCCTTTCTGGTGCTGGTATTGTACAAGCGCCTGCGCATGTTCCCGCTCTGGCAGCAGTCGCTGATGGTACTGGTGCTGGTGGGTATCAATCAGCTGCTGTTTCACTGGATGCAAAGTGTTACCGGCACCACGGGCGAGTCATTACTGTTTCTGCTGCCATCGCTGGTCAGCGCGCTGGTCTGGCCCTGGCTGTACCTGCTGCTGCGGGCCGTTCGTCACACCTTCTACATACAGTGAAACTGTTATGCCACATCTGATTCTGGCTTCAGCCTCCCCGCGCCGACGTGAACTGCTTGAGCAGATCGGCGTCCATTTCGACTGTCGTCCCGTTGATATCTGTGAAGATCCTCTGCAGCAGGAGTCCGCTTGTGAATATGTGACTCGCCTGGCACAAGAGAA
This sequence comes from Marinobacterium sp. BA1, assembly GCF_041155135.1. Taxonomy (NCBI): domain Bacteria; kingdom Pseudomonadati; phylum Pseudomonadota; class Gammaproteobacteria; order Oceanospirillales; family Oceanospirillaceae; genus Marinobacterium; species Marinobacterium sp. BA1. Next base: position 2,306,639 of record NZ_BAAFHC010000001.1, on the reverse strand, counting down.
GGCATTGGCTGGACTGGAACAGGCGGGTGGCGATTCGGTGGTGTTGGGTTCTGATACTACCGTAGCCATAGATGATCATATTCTGGCCAAACCTGCCAATGAGGATGAGGCTGTGGCAATGTTGATGCAGTTGTCTGGCAGGCGCCATCAGGTGTTGACCGCTGTAGCGTTGGCCGCAGAGGGGAAAGTCGAAGTCTGCTGTGTAGGAACGGATGTGGAGTTCATTGAGCTGGATGATGCGCGTTGTCGCCAGTACTGGCGTACCGGTGAGCCTTGCGACAAAGCCGGTGCCTATGGCATACAGGGATTGGGGGCGGTGTTTGTCAAAAGCATCAATGGCAGCTATTCGGCCGTTGTGGGCTTGCCGTTGATGGAAACGGCTGCAATGCTGCAGAAATTTGATATCCCGTTATGGCAGCCAAACTGAACTATAAAGAATCAGCTGATCGAGGACACAGAGGATGGGTGAGGAGATCCTGATTAACTTCACGCCAATGGAAACGCGTGTGGCAGTGATCGAAAACGGTATGCCCCAGGAAATCTACGTGGAGCGTGCCAAGCGGCGTGGTATCGTCGGTAATATCTATATGGGCAAGGTTGCCCGCGTGTTGCCCGGCATGCAGGCGGCATTTATCGATATCGGTCTTGAGCGTGCCGCGTTTATTCATGTAGATGAAGTGGTGGATCAGAGCCTGCCGGCTGAGCAGCGTAATTCGACCTCTATCTCGCAGGTGCTGCGTGAAGGGCAGGGGTTGCTGGTACAGGTGACCAAGGACCCAATCGGGACCAAGGGTGCGCGTCTGACCACTCATATCTCGATTCCGTCGCGCTATCTGGTCTTAATGCCTGGCAGTACTCACATCGGAATTTCGCAACGCATAGAAGATCCGCAGGAGCGAGAGCGTCTGCGCAACCAGATGCAAGGGTTGATGCAGACAGAGGCAACCGCCACCCCGGAATGGGGTGTGATCCTGCGCACTGTGGCAGAAGGTGTGACTGAGGTTGAACTGGAGAGTGATCTGCAGTTCCTGCGACGTCTGTGGGAATCCATTCGATACAAAATCAAGCAGGTCAAGCCGCCTGCCATCGTGTATGAGGATCTGCCGCTGAATATGCGTGCCTTGCGAGACATGGCACATGCCGGTGTTGAACGGATCCGAATCGACTCACGCGAAACCTTTCAGCGTGCACAGGAATTCGTTCAGGCACTCGTACCCGAAATCGAGGAAAAGCTGGAGTATTACCCTGGCGAGCGTCCCATTTTCGATATGTTCAATGTCGAAGAAGAGATGCAGAAGGCGCTGGGGCGCAAGGTCGAACTCAAGTCCGGTGGTTATCTGATTTTTGATCAGACCGAGGCGATGACAACGGTAGATGTGAACACGGGCGCATTTGTGGGCCATCGCAACCTCGAAGAAACCATCTTCAAAACCAATCTTGAAGCGGCCACAGCCATCGGTCGTCAGTTACGCCTGCGTAACCTGGGCGGCATTATCATCATCGACTTTATCGATATGGAAGACCCCGACCACCAACGCCAGGTATTGCGCACCCTTGAGCGGGTGTTGGAGAAGGATCACGCCAAATGCAAGGTGACCGGTGTGTCAGAGCTGGGTCTGGTTGAGATGACCCGCAAGCGCACGCGTGAAAGCCTGGAGCAGGTGCTGTGTGAGCCCTGCAGTCACTGTCAGGGGCGGGGTTCACTGAAAACGCCAGAGACGGTGTGCTACGAAATTTTCCGTGAAATCCTGCGCCAGCATCGGGCGTATGACACCGAGACCTATTTGGTACTGGCAGCACAGTCGGTGGTGGATCATCTGCTGGATGAGGTGTCTGACCATGTGGCAGAGCTGGAGGCCTTTATCGGCAAGACGGTACGGTTCCAGGTTGAGCCGATGTATACCCCGGAACAGTTTGATGTTGTACTGCGCTGATACGGAGCGTCGATGCGTCGTCATTTGAGTCGTGCCTGGTGGTTTTTTTTGCTGCTGTTGCTGTTGTTGGCATTGCTGCTGACGGCTGCGAGGCTGGCGCTGGAGTCTGCGGATCGCTTTCGTCCGCAGGCTGAACGCTGGCTCAGTGAAGTACTGGCGCTTCCGGTACAGCTTGGCAGTATGCAGGGCAGTTGGCGCTATGCCTATCCGGTAATGGAGGTTCAGGGTATTTCGGCAAGCACTTCTGCCGATGATCCCGGTGCTGGCGGCAGGCTGCAGATTGACAGGCTTGAAGTTGAGCTGGATCTGCTTGCTTCCTTGCTGGAGGGAATGCCGATCTTTCAACGCTTTGAAGTTGAGGGAGTAGATCTGCGCTGGCACCAGCGCGAAGGGCATTGGCTGCATCGTCCGGGTGCTGCGCCCGGCAGGCAAGATCAGGGGGTGTCGCCATCCGCCTGGGAACAGCTGGTTGGTTTGCTGGTCCGTCAGCCCTATGCAGTCATTCGGGATGTCCACATTACTCTGATACCGGAGCAGGGGGTGCCACTTGTTATTACCCCGGCTGATCTGGAGCTGGAGAACGCCCCCCAGGAACATCGCCTGAGTGGCCTGTTCCGTATGCCGGAACTGGGCGCCGATGCGGGCGTGCATTTTGCGATTGAAACCGATCTGGCAACTTCGGACCCACTCAAGGCTCGCTACCGTTTTTATCTGCAGGTCGAGGATCTGGGGCCGGAGCTGTTTCAAATGCTTGAGCTTGAACCTGAGCTGGCGGCGCTGGATCTGGACCTGGAGCTTTGGGCCGATGTTCGTAATCAGCAATTGCAAAGTCTGCAGGCTGAAGTTGGCTTTGAACAGCTGCAGTTAACTGATCCTGCTCTATCTCAACCTCAGGCGGGGCGCTTTACAGCGGCGTTGCTACAGAATGATCAGGGATACCAGCTTCAGTTACAGCCGATTACCCTGGTGCATGAACAGGCGCAGTTGACCTTGCCCCTGCTGGTAGCTGATTTTGGCTGGCAAGAACGGCAACTTGATTTCAGGCACGCCTTCATATCGGAGCTGGATCTTACAGCAACCGAAGCCTGGCTTGGTATTGCAGATGGTATCGCCCCAAATTTTGTCAAGCTGCTGCAGCAGTTGAAGCCCCGAGGCGTGTTGCGACAGTTGAGGCTCAAGAAACCCGTTGATGGTAACTGGAGTGATCTGACCCTGAGCGCAGAGCTTGACGAGGTTGGGGTCAATGGCTGGCACGGTGCTCCGGCACTGGAGGGTGTCAGTGGGGAGCTGCTTGCCAACCTCGATGCTGGCTTGATCCGGCTTGATAGCCAGACCTTTGATATGCACTTCCCTGAGCTTTATCCACAGGGCTGGAGCTATGAGCAAGCCAGTGGTGAAATCCGCTGGCAGCGAGATGAGGCTGGCATCAGGGTCAGCGGCGAACAACTGCAGCTGCATAATCAGCAGACCAATGCAGCGGGGCGTTTCAGTATTGATCTGCCCTTTGATCCTGAACAGCAGGCTGACCTGATCCTGATGATCGGGATGACAGACAGTGACGGCAGTCAGGCACCACTCTATACCCCTGAAAAAGAGGTAGGCACCGGCCTGTACAGCTGGCTTGAACGTGCGGTCAAGGCAGGGCGGTTGCGTCAGGCAGGCATGTTACTCAGAACCGGTACTCGATCTCTTGGCAAGAGCTCGACCCCTGTGGTCCAGCTATTTTTTGATATCGAGGATGCACGGCTGGATTATCAGCCGGGCTGGCCAGCCATTGAGCAGGGTGATCTGTTTGTACTTGTAAAGGATCAGGGGCTGGCGATCAATATCAACCGGGCTACACTTCTCGACAGCGATATCTCCTCTGGCTGGGCTTACCTGCCACCGGGCAGTCGACAGTTGGAGATTGAGACTCTGCTGGATGGTCCGGCCAGTGATATCGATAAGGTACTCAAAACCACTCCACTGGCCAATCTGGTGGGGCAAGAGCTGCAGCGATGGCAGCTGGAAGGGCAAGCAGACACCCGTCTGGGACTGAGCATTCCGCTTGTTGAAGATCAACCACCCGATGTACGTGTTGCCGTGGATCTCCGCAAGGGGCGTTTTGGTTCACAGGCTCTCGGGCTTGAGCTGGATAATGTCGAAGGACACTTCACGTATACCAATGCCCGTGGCTTCAGTGCCCGAGCTATCCAAGCGCAGGCATGGGGAGGCCCGGTCAGCGCCAGCGTGACTACCGAGCGTGATAGAGTGAGCGTCAGTCTGCAGGGACAGACTGACCTGAAGGCCCTGAACCGCTGGCTGGAACAGCCACTTCTGGATATGGTGACGGGTGCGACCCACTGGCAGGGTGAACTGCTGCTCTGTGCTGATACCACGTGTCCGAGCCTTGAACTGAGCAGTAATCTGATTGGAGTGGAGTTGCCGTTGCCCGGTGTCTTGTTCAAGCCGGCAGAGGTCGCAGCACCTCTGAACCTGAAACTGAATTTGAGTACGCCGGTTCAGATACAGGAAGTTGAGTTGGAACTTGCGCGCGTCGGTACAACGGCCGAAACCATTAAACTCCGCGGCGCAAACGAGGCTTCCGGGCTTGCGGTTGAAATCAGAGGTGCTGACCTGCAGGGTAAGGTGTTACTGCCGCATGCAGATGAGCCACTGAAGATCCATCTTGAGCGGTTGCAGCTGAATGCACTGATGCAGGATGAAGTACCCGAGGCCGAAGCCGCGGTGGAAAGGGACGATTTTTATCCACAGTTGTTGGGGCGTATGCGCCTGCCTGCAGCCGATGTCAGGGTAGATTCACTCTGGTTGGGTGAAAAGGTACTGGGTGACTGGCGTTTCAGTCTGCGTCCGGATGAGCGAGGTACCCGCATATCTTCACTGGAGGCCTACCTGGATCAACTCATATTGCGAGGTGAGGCACATTGGAGCCAGCAGGCTGAGCAGCAAACTGAGCTGACGCTAAGGCTGGTGGGGGATGATATCGGCGCGCTGCTTGAGCGCTGGCACTATGGTCGTGTACTTGAAACAAGCCAGGTGGAATCATTGTTGCAGCTCAACTGGAAAGGTGCACCCTGGGACGTAAAACTGGATCGCCTGAATGGCGAGCTGCAGTTCTCGACCCGAGAAGGGCGTCTGATAGAAACGGCTGAAAGCACCAATCTGCTGCGGGTTTTCGGGATACTGAACTTCAACTCACTGGCGCGTCGACTTCGACTCGATTTCAGCGATCTGTTGAAGAAAGGGGTCAGCTTTGACCGTCTGGATGGACATTACCGGCTACAGCAGGGGGTTGCTGCCACCGTTGAGCCTCTGGTCATGGTGGGTCCGTCTGCCAATATGAGTATTCAGGGGCAGGTGAATCTGGCTGAAGGTACTCTGGACAAGGAGGTCGAGGTGGCCTTGCCAATCAGTAGTAATGTGCCGTTGGCAGCAGTGTTGCTTGGAGCGCCCCAGGTAGCCGGTGCTGTATTCGTGATCGACAAATTGATTGGCGATCGGCTGGAGCGCTTCTCGACACTGCGCTATCGACTCAGTGGCAGCTGGGAAAATCCGGAGCTCGAGCTATTGACTGGCTCCGGTGACTGAGTCTGTCAGACTTCGTTTAGCTCGCGAATATACTTGAACAGTTTGCGCGCATTCACGGGAGGCTTCTCCAGCTGGCGTTCGCGCTTGGCATTGCGTACCAGCTGGCGCAAGTGTTGAATATCCGCTCCCGGGTGGGCAGCGATAAAACTTTGCAGCGTTTCGTTGTCTTCGCTGATCAAGCGTTCACGCCAGCGCTCCAGCTCATGAAACAGCTGGTTGTGGGCTGCGGTAGCGGAGTCGAAGCGGTCAACCACTTCGCGGATTGCGTCCGCATCCGCTGTACGCATCAGTTTGCCAATGAATTGCAGGTGGCGTCGCTTGGCGCCATTGGCCTTTATGCGACTGTATTCATCCAGTGCGGCACGCAGGCGGTCATCAATCGGCAGTTTCTCTCGCTGGTCCGGGCGCAGTTCAGTCATCCGCTGACCCAAATTCTGCAGCTCATCTGCATCACGCTTGAGCTGGGACTTGCTTGGCGGCAGCTGTTTTTCGTCATCATGCTGCAGGTGGTCAAAATCGCTCATAACAGTTTCCATCAGGCAAAAAACAGGGTCGCCAGTCCCAGAAAGGCGAAAAAGCCCACCACGTCAGTGATGGTTGTCAGCAGGACGCCTCCGGCCAGTGCAGGGTCTATACCCATTGATTTCAATATCGTTGGCAGCAGGGTGCCGGCCATGGCGCCGGCAATCAAGTTGATTACCAATGCCATGGCGATCACGATACCAACCGTCATGTCCTGAAACCAGAGTACAGCCACTACGGCAACGACCAATGCCCAAAGCATCCCGTTCAACAGCCCTACCACCAGCTCTCGGTTGAACAGCCAGCCGATATTGGAGCGCTCGATATGCCCCAGGGCCTGACCGCGGATCACCAGTGTCAGTGTCTGGCTGCCGGCGATGCCCCCCATAGAGGCAACAATCGGCATCAGTACGGCCAGCGCGACCACTTTATCAATCGTGGCCTCAAAAAGACCGATGACCGCGGATGCCGCAAAGGCGGTTATCAGGTTGATACCAAGCCAGACTGCACGCCGGCGGGTGGTTTTCATGATCGGCGCAAAGGTATCTTCGTCGTCATCAAGGCCGGCCATGCTCATCAGTGAGTGATCAGCATCTTCGCGGATGACATCGACCACGTCATCAATGGTGATACGGCCCAGCAGGCGGCCCTCTTCATTGACTACCGGGGCCGAGATCAGGTCCAGTTGTTCGAACAGGCGGGCGACGCTTTCATCCGGCATGTCGGCCGGAATCGGCTCTACATCGGTTTGCATGATTTCACGCACCAGTACGCCGGGATCTGCCGTGAGCAAGCGGGTCAGTGGCAGTACACCAATGTAGGAGTCCTTGCGGCTCACAACGAACAGGGTGTCAGTCATTTCCGGGATGTCTTTGTGGCGGCGCAAATAGCGCAGTACCGTTTCCACATTGATGTCGGGTCTGATAGTCACTGTATCCGTGTTCATCAGACCGCCGGCGGTATCCTCCGGGTACGCCAGTACTTCCTCGACCCGCTCACGATTCTGCTGGTCCATGATCTGCAGCAGCTCCTTCATGACCCGTTCGGGCAGCTGCTGCAGGATGTCAGCCATGTCGTCCGTTTCCAGCGACTCGGTAATGGCGAGTACTTCTGAAGCCTCCATGCGGCTCAGGATTTCGGTCTGGGCATCGTCCCCCAGGTACTGCAATACCTCACCTTCCAGCTCCTGGTTGAGCAGGTTCCACAGAATCTGGCGCTCGCGAGGAGGTGTCTTTTCCAGCAGGTGCGCCACTTCAACCGGCTTTAGCCCCTTGTTGAGCATGAACCTCAATTGCTGCAGTTCACCGACCTCAAGCGCGGCGCTCAATGCTTCCAGGTTGGATTTGGTTTCCTGCTGACTCATGGCGGATCTCGATCGGAGGTGGGCGCTTGTCCGGGGAAAGGGGGAGCGCGATCTTATTCGGGCTCGTCAAAGCGATTGTTGATCAATGCGGTGATGGCATCAAGCGCCTCAGGAGCATCATCCCCTTCAGCGGCAAGCGCGATTTCGGTACCTTTGCTGGCGGCCAGCATCATCACGGACATGATGCTCTTGCCATCCACTTCGCGGCCATCCTTGTTGATTCGGATGTTGGCATTGAACTGATTGGCCAGCGTGACCAGCTTGGCAGCGGCGCGGGCGTGCAGGCCCAGCTTGTTGATAATGGTCAGTCGCGTTTCAATCATGGTGTGGTCCTGCGGCAGGCTGACTCAGTTCTCGGTGTAGCACCTGCACATTATCCATATGCCTGCGGAAATAACCAGCCAGTTGCTCGGCAATATAGACCGAGCGGTGTTGGCCCCCGGTACAGCCAATACCGATTGTGATGTAGCTGCGATTATTGGCCTGGAACTGAGGCAGCCACTTGCTTACGAAGGCCTGTATGTCGTTCACCATCTCGCTGACCTCGGGCGACTGGCGCAGAAACTCGATCACCTCGGTGTCGAGGCCGGTATGACGGCGCAATTCAGGGACCCAGTAGGGATTGGGCAAGGCCCGTACATCGAAGGTGAAATCGGCATCGAGCGGTACACCATGCTTGAAGCCAAATGACTCAAATTGCAGTGACAGAACCTGTTCACTGCGCCCGGCAACACGCAGTTTGACTTCGTCACGCAGCTCATAAAGTGATAGCCGCGTAGTATCGATGCGCAGATCAGCGAGATTGGCGATGGGCTCAAGCAGGCTGCGTTCGGTTCGAATTGCTTGCTGCAGGCTCTGTTGTTTATCGGTGAGCGGGTGACGCCGCCGGGTTGCGTTATAGCGTCGCAGCAGAGTAGCTTCACCAGCATCAAGAAACAGGGTTTCGGTGCTCAGCTTGGACTGTTCACGCAGAGTGCGCATCACACTGGGGAACTGTTTCAGGTTGCTCAGAAGGTTGCGAGCATCAATGCTGACGGCAATTTCTCGATTAGGGTTTTCCTCAGCCAGCATCAGTCGGATCAGCTCGGGCAGAAGCAGGGCCGGCAGGTTGTCGATGCAGTAGAAACCGACATCTTCCAGTGCCTGCAGGGCGGTGCTTTTGCCTGAGCCGGAGCGGCCGCTGATGACGACCAGTCGCATGTCAGGCGCCTCTGCAGAGAGTTTGAACGCGATCCAGCAGGCTTGAGGAATCTTCGCAGCTGCGCAGTGATTCACGGGTGCTGGAGTCGTTGAACAGCTCTGCCAACCCTGCCAGTGTCTGCAGGTGCTCTTCAGCGCCGTCTTCGGGAACCAGCAGGAAGCAGATCAGGTCGACTGGACGGTTGTCGATGGCATCGAAGTCAATCGGGCTGGACAGCGTCATCAGTAATCCGATGGCTGTTGTAACACCTGGAATTCTGCAATGAGGAATGGCAACGCCTTCACCGATACCGGTGCTGCCAAGGCGTTCTCGGTTGATCAGGCCGCTGAAGATATCTTCAGCGGCCATGCCGTCCAGCTGCTCGGCGATAGTCTGGCTGGCGAGCTCAAGCGCTCGCTTTTTGCTGACCACATCGACGTGGCAGAGTGTACGGGATGAGGTCAGCAGTTCTGATAGTTGCATGTCGTGACGTGCTGCTACCGGTTATTTGTGGGATTTGAGTTTTTCTTTGTGCTTGATGATCTGGCGGTCAAGCTTGTCCACCATGCCATCAATTGCAGCATACATGTCGTCATGCTCATGCGCTGCGAATACTTCACCGCCGGCCAGGTGGATATCGGCTTCGGCCTTCTGGCGCAGCTTCTCGACACTGAGGGTGACCTGTACATTGGTGATGTTATCGAAGTGGCGTTCCAGTCGGTCGAACTTGGTACGTACATATTCGTTCAGGGCGTCAGTCAGTTCGACGTGATGGCCAGTGATGTTGATCTGCATAGGTTTTCTCCTCGTCATAAAGCACGTTCTTCCGGCGTGCCTGTAGTCTCATTAAACCAGACGCTTGCGCTCATTAGAAGGCGGAATGTTCATCGCTTCACGATATTTTGCCACTGTGCGTCTGGCTACGTTAAATCCCTGCTCTTTCAGCAGGTCGGCTATCTTGTTATCACTGAGTGGTTTTGCGGTATTCTCCGCGCTGATCAGCTTCTTGATCAAGGCACGAATGGCGGTAGAGGAGGCAGCGCCTCCGTCTGACGTGCTCACATGGCTGGAGAAAAAATACTTCAGCTCGAAGATGCCTCGGGGTGTATGCATGTATTTCTGGGTAGTGACACGGGAAATGGTTGATTCGTGCATCTCTACGGCTTCAGCGATGTCATGCAGAACCATCGGCTTCATACCCTCTTCACCTTCCTCGAAAAAATCGATCTGGCGGGCCACGATCTCGGTGGCGACCTTGAGCAGGGTTTCGTTGCGACTCAGCAGGCTCTTCAGAAACCAGCGCGCTTCCTGTAGATGGTTTTTCAGATAGGTGTTGTCAGCGCTGTTGTCGGCCCGTCTTATAAGATCAGCATAGTCGGTATTGATACGCAGCTTGGGGGATGCCTCTGAGTTCAGGCTTACATTCCACTGCCCCTGCACCTTGCGCACCACGACATCAGGTATAACGTACTCTGACTGTTCACTGCTGATGCTGGTGCCCGGTTTTGGATTAAGCGACTGGATCAGACTGATGATCTGTTGCAGGGCCTCCTCCTTCAGGCGCATGCGGCGCATCAAGGTACGATAGTCATGATTACCGAGCAGACCCAGGTGATCGCGTACCAGGCGTAATGCCTCTTTCAGCATCGGAGTGTTTTCAGGCAGCTGGCGCAGCTGTATCTGCAGACATTCGCTCAGGTCTCGTGCGCAGACACCGGGCGGGTCAAACTGTTGCAGGCGGTGCAGTACCGTTTCAATCTCTTCAGGCTCGGCATCTGCAAACAGCTGGGGTTCGCTCCGGGTGAAGTGTTCCAGAACTTCATCTACGTCCGTGCGTAGATAGCCATCCGGATCGACAGCATCGATAAGGGCCATGGCGACCATACGGTCAGGGTCACTCATGGGGGTCAAGTTGAGCTGCCACAGCAGGTGATCCTGAAGGCTGTCTTCGGCCGAATCGTTATCACCGGGTTCCCAGTCATCATCACGGGCAGGACCGGGTGTACTCTGGTGCTGGAAGGTATCATCCCAGTTGCTGTCGGTGGACAGCTCACGAGGGATTTCATCATTCCACCGCTCTTCCAGTGCGTTTTCGTCCCAGCTGTCCTCGTCAGCGGTGTCGTTAGAGAGGCTGTCGGCAGAGGCGTCGTGACGATCATCACGGGCTTCAGTCTGGGCTTCTTCGGCGCTGTCCAGTTCCTCCTCGACTTCCAGCAGTGGGTTACTCTCCAGGGCTTCCTGGATCTCCTGCTGCAGGTCCAGCGTTGACAGTTGCAGCAGACGTATTGCTTGTTGCAACTGGGGTGTCATCGTCAGATGCTGGCCGATCTTGAGTTGTAACGATTGCTTCATATCAGAGCTGCCAGGTGGACGGAGTGGATGTACATGATTGACGACTCAGGATCAAAGGGAAAACTGCTCGCCCAGATAGGCACGGCGAACCTGTTCGTTAGCCAGGATCTCGGCCGGTGTGCCCTGTGCGAGTATTCCCCCTTCACTTACGATATATGCTCGTTCGCAGATGTCGAGTGTCTCGCGCACGTTATGATCGGTGATCAGAATGCCAATGCCGCGAGACTGCAGGTGGCGAATGGTTTGTTTGATATCGCTGACCGAGATTGGATCAACGCCGGCAAAGGGTTCGTCCAGCAGGATAAAGTCAGGCTCGGTTGCCAAGGCCCGTGCGATTTCAACACGTCGACGCTCTCCGCCAGACAGGGCCATACCCAGGCTATTGCGCAGGTGAGTAATGTGAAACTCTTCCAGCAGCTGCTCCAGTAATGCCTTACGATCCGAGGTATTCAGCTCCTTGCGAGTTTCCAGAATGGCCATCAGGTTGTCATGTACGCTCAGCTTCCGAAACACCGAAGCTTCCTGAGGCAGATAGCCGATACCGCGGCGAGCGCGCTCATGCATGGGCAGGCGGGTAACGTCGTCCTGGTGCAGTCGGATTTGTCCCCGGTCGGCGTGGATAAGCCCCACGATCATATAAAAGCAGGTGGTCTTGCCGGCACCGTTGGGTCCCAGCAGACCAACGATCTGGCCCGTTTCCATCTGCAGGGATACATCCTGTACCACCTGGCGCCCCTTGTAGCTTTTGGCAAGGTGCAAGGCTTCCAGTGTCGCCATCAGTTGGTCCCCGTCGGCTTGGGCTGAATCACCATTTTGACCCGTTCGCCGCCCTCGCGGTCGCTGCCGAAAGCGTTCACCACCGCACGCGCCATATTGTAAACGATCCGCTCTCCGGTGAAGGTATCCTTGGACTGATCGACGCGTGCATTTTCGGTGATGGTAACCTCTTGTTGCTTGACCCGGTACTCCATCCTTTCACCGTAGGCCTTGGTCAGGGGCTGATCGGCAGATGGCTGCTGCTGAAATCTGGCCGGCTTGCCGGTGGAGATAATGCGGTCAATGCTGCCGTCAGCTGCACGGTGCAGTTCAACGCGCTCACCACGAATTTCCATGCTGCCCTGAATTATTTCCACATCGCCTGTGTATACGGTGATACCGGTACGCTCGTTCATGCTGGCGCGGTCAGCCGAGACGTTGATTGGCTGATTGCGATCCTCGGGCAGTGCCTGCACGCTGGCGGACAGGCTCAGCAGCAGGGTGGTCAGCAACACAGGGCGGTTAATTCGCATGGTATGTACCTTTTACCTCGGACAGCAGTTCAACCCGCTGTTCGTCAAAAAAGACCTCCATGCCTTGGCTTTCCATATGGTCCAGGCCGCGTATTACCCTGACTGGCAGGTCTGTGTGGGCATAGTCGCGTGGAGGGTAGAGTGTCAGTCGCTCGGTCAGCATCTCGCTGGCACTGCCTGAAGGCGGATTATCATGAAGCTGTACATCACCTGCAAGTACTATGCGTTCCTGTGAGTCGGGCATGCGGCCTTCCTGTGCCAAAATACGGAACTCACCACTCTGCTCGCGGGGTATCAGGGTGGTTGGGTTGTCCAGCAGCATCTCACCTGGTTCAGGGTAGTGGCGCATCAGAGGAGAGCTCAGTTCCTGTGCCATTTCGCCGCTCTGGTTCCAGCGCGTGATCCGGGCCTCGCGGACGAAAAAGTCGATCCGAGCGGCACCATTGTCCAGTAAAGGCTCGTCGTTCAGCCGGGTAGAGGCAAACCCCCACCAGAGCAGGGGCACCAGCAGCAGGATCAAGGCGATGGAGAGTCTCAGTCGACTTTGCAGCATTCAGCGGTACTCGTCGTAGATGGCGCTGAGTTTGCCCTGTGCGGCCAGAATCAACTCGCAAAACTCCCTTGCGGCCCCCTTGCCTCCAGCGGCACTGCTGCACCAATCCGCCTCTTTGCGCACCAGTGGATGACCGTTGGGTACACAGGCGCCAAAGGCGCAGGCGCGAATGGCGGCAAGGTCGGGCAGGTCGTCTCCGATATAGGCGGTATCGGCAGCGCTGTGTCGACTGGTTTGCCACAGTTCATCCAGTGCGACCAGTTTGTCTTCTCGCCCCTGGCGCAGATAGGTGATGCCTAACGCTTCAGCTCGCTGCTCCACCTGGGGCGAACGGCGCCCCGTGATGATGGCCGTCTCGATGCCACAGCGATGCAGCAGCTTGATACCGAGGCCGTCGAGGGTGTGAAAGCTTTTGACTTCGCGGCCATCGGCCAGAAAGTTGAGGCGGCCATCTGTCAGAATGCCATCGACATCGAACACTGCCAGACGGATATTACTTAGTGCCTCACGCAATGAAGTGGGAAAATTGTCCAGCTGCATCAGATGACTCCCGCTTTCAGCATGTCATGCATGTTGAGAGCGCCGACCGGCCGATCATGCTCGTCAACTACCAACAATGCGTTGATTTTGCGCTGCTGCATCAGGCTGAGGGCTTCGGCAGCCAGAATGCCGGGAGATACACGTGTACATTCGGTTGTCATCACGTCAGCAATGGGTGTGCTGGCGAGGTTGATCTCCTGATCCAGTGTGCGGCGCAAGTCACCGTCAGTAAAGACACCCAGCAATTTACCCTGTGGATCGGTCACGGCCGTCATGCCCAAGCGTTTACGTGTGACTTCCAGCAGTGCTTCACGCACCGAGGTGCTGGCCTGGACCTGAGGAATGTCCTCACCGGTGTGCATGATGTCGTCGACTTTCAGCAGTAACCGTCGGCCAAGACTGCCACCTGGGTGTGAGAAGGCAAAGTCTTCGCTGCTGAAACCGCGGGCTTCGAGCAGCGCAATGGCCAATGCATCACCCAATACCAGCTGTGCCGTTGTACTGGAAGTTGGAGCAAGCCCCAATGGGCAGGCTTCACGATCGACGGGGATGTGCAGATTGACATCCGCGCTGTGCGCGAGGGTGGAATCGGCATTCGCCGTAATGCTGATCATGGGGGCTCCCATTCGTTTGATCAGTGGCAAAATGGTAATGAGTTCAGCGGTTTCGCCTGAGTTGGACAGGGCCAGCACGACATCATTGCCGGTAAACATGCCGAGATCACCGTGACTGGCTTCGCCAGGGTGAACGAAAAAGGACGGAGTGCCGGTACTGGCGAGGGTGGCGGCTATCTTGTTGCCGATGTGCCCAGACTTGCCCATACCTGTCACAATGACACGACCCTTGCAATTGAACATCAGATTACAGGCCTGGCTGAAATGCTCGTCAAGGTGGTTCAGCAACTCCTGTACCGCCTCCAGTTCCAGGCGGATGGTCTGCTGGCCGGATCGGAGGTAGTCGCTTTGAGTCATGGTCGGTATCACCTGATCAGTTGTGTCTGCCAAAAACGGCATTCTACCCCAGAGTGGCCGGGGCGCCTAACGCATGTCTGACAAGCCTGAGGAAGACGTTCAAGTTTAACCGTCGCAGTGGTATATTGCCCACCTTTGTGTATGGATTGCGGGCCCGTCACAGAGGCCTGAATCTGAACGGAAGCTGGAGCCATGCTGACGCTATGAAGCCTGAAAGCGATGCCATTATTGATATCCGCGGATTGAGTTTCTCCCGTGGCGATCGGCCAATTTTTGATGGCGTGGATATCAAAATACCACGCGGCAAAGTGACGGCTATCATGGGACCGTCCGGTACCGGCAAAACAACTTTGCTCAAGTTGATCGGTGGCCAGCTGCGCCCTGATCGTGGCGATATTCTGCTGGATTATCTTAATATTCCGACTCTGGGCCGGCGTGAGCTGTTCGAGGTGCGTGAACGCATGGGGATGCTGTTCCAGAGCGGAGCGCTTTTTACCGACATGGATGTATTTGAAAACGTGGCTTTTCCGCTGCGAGTGCATACCGATCTTCCCGAAGAAATGATCCGAGATATCGTGCTTATGAAACTGCAGGCGGTAGGGCTGCGGGGAGCGCGTGAATTGATGCCAAGTGAGTTGTCAGGTGGCATGGCGCGTCGTGTTGCCCTGGCGCGCGCCATCTCACTGGACCCGGATATCGTAATGTATGACGAACCCTTTACCGGGCAGGATCCTATTGCGATGGGTGTGTTGGTAAACCTGATTCGAAGGCTTAATCAGGCGTTGGGGCATACCAGTATCATTGTGTCGCACGATATCAAGGAGACCCTCGGAATTGCGGACTATATATACATACTTTCGGATGCCAAGGTTATTGCCCGCGGCACCCCGAAGGAGCTGGCCGATGTAGATTCCGACAAGGTGCGCCAGTTCATGCAGGGGTTGCCTGATGGACCCGTGCCGTTCCATTACAAGGCGCCGGACTACATGCAGGACCTGCTGGGAGAAACACGGTAATGATGCTGAATATGTTGCAGCGGCTGGGCCATCGGTCCCTGTCGAGACTTGCGGCGCTTGGGCGGGCGAGCCAAATTCTGTTCCAGTCCCTGGTGGCCAGGCCGCAGCCGTTGATGATGTTGCCACTGGTGCTCAAGCAGATCTGGTTTGTCGGGGTGCTGTCACTGGTGATTATCGTAGTATCCGGCGGCTTTATCGGCATGGTGCTGGGGTTGCAGGGCTATACCATCCTGGTCGATTACGGATCAGAACAGGCGGTTGGTCAGATGGTTGCGCTGAGCCTGGTACGCGAACTGGCACCGGTAGTGGCCGCTCTGCTGTTTGCCGGTCGGGCAGGTTCGGCACTGACAGCGGAAATCGGTCTGATGAAGGCCACTGAACAGCTTGCCAGTCTTGAAATGATCGGGGTCGACCCGTTGCGCCGTATTGTCGCACCACGCCTGTGGGCTGGGTTCATCTGCATGCCATTGTTGGCCATGATCTTTGCCGTTGTGGGCATCTGGGGTGGCTCTCTGGTCGCAGTGGATTGGTTGGGGATTTATGAAGGCTCTTTCTGGGCCAACATGCAGCAGTCGGTCAGTTTTTATGATGATGTTGTCAACGGCATTATCAAGGCCGTTTGTTTTGGTCTGGTGGTGACCTGGATAGCGGTATTCCAGGGATACGACTGTATCCCTACCTCGGAAGGAATCAGTCAGGCAACGACCCGTACGGTTGTGTACTCGTCGCTGGCGGTGCTGGGGCTCGATTTTGTACTGACAGCTTTGATGTTTGGAGAACTCTGAAATGCGCATGAGAACCGTAGAAATCGGTGTGGGAGCGTTCATGCTGGCGGGTATCGCCGCCCTGCTTGTGCTGGCGTTGAACGTCAGTGGTCTGAACCTGTCTGAACAAGGTAAGGGGTACAAGGTATATGCTCGTTTTGAAAACATAGGTGGCCTGACCCCAAGGGCCAAGGTATCGATGTCTGGTGTTCAGATCGGCAAGGTGACCGCGATCCGTATTGATACACGCATGTTGATGGCTGAAGTCGAGATGGAGATTTTCAACGAAGTTGATTACCTCACTACTGACAGTTCGGCCAGTATTCTGACAGCTGGACTTCTGGGTGAACAATATATCGGTGTTGTGCCGGGCGCGGATGTGGAAGTGCTTGGCGACGGTGATTACATTGAAGATACACAATCGGCTTTAGTGCTTGAAGAGCTGATCGGCAAGTTCCTGTTCAACAAGGTGGGTGAATGATGATGGTTAAAGTCTGCAGGAATGCCCTGGTCGCATTGCTGGTGCTGGTGATTCAGCCGGCGGTGGCAGAGGGCAGCTGGAATGAGGCCAGTGCTGTAATCGACAGCGCTACCCGAGACATGCTGGCGTTGATGGACAATGATGCCCTGACCGGAGAAGAGAACATCGAAAAGATGATGGGCGAAATCGAAACCATCATTGCGCCGGTGGTTGATTTCCCCTACATCGCGCGTCAAGTCATGGGCAAGTATTTCCGTCGTGCATCTGATGAGGAGCGTGATCGCTTTGCGGATGTGTTCAAGACAACCCTGCTGCGCACCTATGCCAAATCGATTTCCGGCTTTGAGTTGCGTAACTACGACATGCAGGTTCCGGGCTCGGAAAGCCCAGAGCCTGACAAACAGGTCGTGAGCGTCAATATGCAGGCCGCTAATGGTCAAACCTACACACTGGTCTACTACATGTTGCGTCAGCAGGATCGTTGGACGCTGGTGAACGTGATGGTGGATGGCATCAATCTGCGTATCACCTTCCGTAATCAGTTTGCTGACCTGTATGAGCGTAACCGGTCCATGTCAGCCACAATCGAGGCATGGGCTGATCAGATGCAGGATGTCAACCTGAAGGAGCAGCCGGGCGGGCAGGATGAAACTGACAGCAGCGAAGCTTGATACCAGCAACGACGGCGTTATCCGGGTCTCCGGTGACTTGACGTTCCAGACCGTTCCGGCGCTGCGCGAGCCGTTGCTGCAGGAACTCTTTGCCCGTGAGGGGGAACGTCGACTGAATCTGGAGGCCGTGGGGCGCGTCGACAGCTCGGCGCTGTCGCTTTGGCTGGTGTGCCAGCGTGAAGCGAAACGCAGAGGGGTCAATCTGATACTGGAAAGTCCGCCGCAAGATCTTTGTTCGATTGCCGAGTTGGTCGGGCTTGAGGGTGTGCGGCGCTGAGGGTCAATCGCCTTTTGTCCCCCTTTTCGTTATCATCAGCGCCAGTTTTAAGAGTACAGACCACGTTGCAGCATGGGAGTAGCGAATGCAGGCTGATGAAGTAAAACAGATTCTGGAACAGCAGCTTGACGGTTGCACCGCTTACACGGCAGGGGAAGGCTGTGATTTTCAGGTGACCGTAGTCGGTGATGTATTTGCTGGCCTTACACCGGTCAAGAAGCAGCAATTGGTATACGGCTGCCTCACCGAACAGATCGCCAGCGGCGCCATTCATGCCGTAACCATCAAGACCTATACCCCGGAACAATGGGCCGCACTGAACTGAGTTTCCAGCAGGAATACCGATGGACAAACTGATTATCGAAGGCGGTGCCTGCCTCAATGGAGAGGTCCGTATCTCCGGCGCCAAAAACTCGGCACTGCCGATCCTGGCCGCGACCTTGCTGGCGGACGAGCCGGTCACTATATGCAATTTGCCCCATCTGCATGATATTACCACTATGCTGGAGCTTTTGCGCCGCATGGGAGTGGATCTGACTGTTGATGAAAAGCTGAGCGTTGAGCTCAACGCCAGTACCATTACCGACCTGTGTGCGCCCTACGAGCTGGTAAAAACCATGCGCGCCTCGATTCTGGTACTTGGGCCTTTGCTGGCACACTTCGGTCGAGCAGAAGTATCCCTGCCAGGGGGCTGTGCCATCGGCAGCCGCCCGGTTGATCTGCATATCCGCGGCCTTGAGGCTATGGGGGCCGATATCGTCGTTGAAAACGGATACATCCGTGCCAGCAGCAACGGTCGTCTAAAGGGCGCGCGTGTATTTTTTGATGTGGTAACCGTAACCGGGACAGAAAATATCCTGATGGCAGCGGCACTGGCAGAAGGTGAAACCATCATCGAAAATGCTGCTCGTGAGCCTGAAGTGGTCGATCTTGCCAACTGCCTCAATGCGATGGGGGCGGATGTGCGCGGGGCCGGTACCGACACCATTACCGTACATGGTGTGGAATCACTCAAGGGTTGTCGTTACTCGGTATTGCCGGATCGAATTGAAACCGGCACCTTCCTGGTGGCTGCAGCCGCGACCGGAGGCAGGGTCAAGTGCAAGAATACACGGCCGGATACACTCGATGCCGTGTTGCAAAAATTGAGAGAGGCCGGTGCCGAGATTGAAACCGGTGCAGACTGGATCAGCCTGGATATGCATGGACAGCGGCCGAAAGCGGTCAGTGTTACAACCGCTCCCTATCCTGCATTCCCGACCGATATGCAGGCACAGTTTGCAGCACTGGATGCGGTTGCGATCGGTGTGGGCAAGATCCGCGAGACCGTATTTGAAAACCGCTTCATGCACATGCAGGAGATGATCCGCATGGGCGCGGACATCTCCATAGAAGGTAATACAGCCATTATTGAAGGTGTCAAAAAGCTGCAAGGCGCACCTGTCATGGCGACCGATCTGCGCGCATCGGCCAGCCTTGTGATTGCAGCCCTGGTGGCGGAAGGCGAAACCGAAATTGACCGCATCTATCACATTGACCGCGGTTATGAATGTATCGAAGAGAAATTGCAGCTGCTGGGCGCGCGTATTCGCCGCGTCCCGGGCTGAGTGAGCGAAGAGGCCAATGAAACAACAGCTGACCATCGCCCTGTCAAAGGGGCGCATCCTGAAAGAGACCCTGCCGCTGCTGGCAGCGGCCGATATCGTACCGGCTGAGGACATATTCAGCAGTCGCAAGCTGATTTTCGATACCAATCATTCGCATATCAAGCTGGTGGTCATTCGGGCAACCGATGTGCCCACCTATGTTGAATACGGCGGTGCCGATATGGGGGTGGCAGGCAAGGATGTGCTGATGGAGCATGGTGGTGAGGGACTGTATGAGCCACTGGACCTCGAAATTGCCAAATGTCAGCTGATGGTAGCCGGGATGAAGAATGCGGCCGCGGTTGAGGGGCGTATGAAGGTGGCGACCAAGTTCGTCAACCTGACCCGAGAGTACTTTGCCCGTCAGGGGCAGCAGGTCGATATCATCAAGCTCTACGGCGCGATGGAACTGGCGCCGATCATGGGGCTAGCCGACCGAATAGTGGATATCGTGGATACCGGCAACACCCTTCGCGCCAACGGCCTGGAGCCGATGCAGCACATTGCTGATATCAGCTCTCGCCTGGTGGTTGGCCAACCGTCAATGAAAATGAAGCACGCACTGATTCAGCCGATTCTGGATCAGTTGCAGCAGGCGATCGATGCACGTCGGGAGGGGGCAGCATGAGTATCTCCATTCAACGTCTGGATGCGGCGCAGTCCGATTTTGATCAGCAGTTGAGTCGCTTGCTGGCGTGGGAAAGTGTGTCAGATGACAAGGTCAACACGATCGTCAATGAAGTGATTGGCCGTGTACGTACCGAAGGCGATGCTGCACTGGTCGAGTACACCAACCGCTTTGACCGCACCAATGCCCGGTCGATGCAGGATCTTGAACTGGGGCAGGCGCGTTTGCAGCAGGCACTGGATGGCCTGCCGGCTGAACAGCGCGCTGCACTGGAAAAGGCAGCCGACCGTGTGCGTGGCTACCATGAACGGCAGAAGGGTGAGTCTTGGCAGTATACTGAAGCCGATGGCACCATGCTGGGCCAGCAAATCACGCCGATGGACCGTGTTGGCATCTATGTTCCCGGTGGCAAGGCGGCCTATCCCTCTTCGGTGCTGATGAATGCACTGCCGGCCCATGTGGCAGGCGTGCGTGAAATCATTATGGTTGTGCCCACCCCTGAAGGCGTTCTCAACGAACTGGTACTGGCAGCGGCAGCGCTGGCAGGTGTCGACCGTGTGTTTACCCTTGGTGGTGCTCAAGCGGTGGCTGCACTGGCCTATGGCACTGAAACGGTGCCGCGGGTAGACAAAATCGTGGGTCCGGGCAACATTTTTGTCGCGACAGCCAAACGTGCCGTTTTTGGTGCTGTTGGTATCGACATGATTGCCGGTCCCTCCGAAATCCTGGTGGTATGCGACGGCAAAACAGACCCGGACTGGGTTGCGATGGACCTGTTTTCGCAGGCTGAACATGACGAGGATGCGCAATCGATTCTGATCTGCCCAGATGCAGACTACCTGGACCAGGTTGAGGCCAGTATCAACAAGCTGCTGCCAACCATGGAACGGCGCGAGATTATCGAAATTTCATTGCAGAACCGTGCTGCCTTGATCAAAGTGGCCGACATGGAGCAGGCTGCGGAGCTGAGCAATCGTATAGCGCCGGAGCACTTGGAGCTGTCTGTGGAAGACCCGGTTGCACTGCTGCCTCAGATTCGTCATGCCGGGGCCATCTTCATGGGACGCTACACAGCGGAGGCATTGGGAGACTACTGTGCCGGTCCCAATCATGTACTGCCGACCTCTGGTACGGCGCGGTTCTCATCTCCTCTGGGGGTCTATGACTTCCAGAAACGCTCATCGTTGATCATGTTCTCAGCCGATGGGGCATCGGAAATGGGTAAGGTGGCGTCGGTACTTGCTCGTGGCGAGAGCCTGACCGCTCATGCGCGCTCGGCAGAGTACAGGATCAAGAACTGATCCGAAAACAGCATGCAGCGTGGCACAATAAAGGCTCCGGAGGGAGCCTTTATCTGTTTCAGTGGCGGATGTATCAATTACGGCTGGGTGGGCGCTCACCGATGCTGGCTGTAACCATCATCTCATGACCATCCCTAAGGACACCCAGTGCAATTTTCTGCCCAGGCTTGAAGCGAGCGATACGATTCATGGTAGCGCGACTGGTGGTGACTGGCTCACCTTCAACCTGCAGCAGAATATCGCCGGGCTGGAGTCCTGCCTGGTGGGCCGGGCCGTTGCGGAAGATGCCCGCCACAATCAGGCCAGGCCGCTCACCAACACCGAATGACTCGGCGAGCCGAGGGGTCAGTTCCTGAATCTCTACGCCGAGCCAGCCACGGATTACGCGGCCATGACTGATCAAATCCTGCATCACCTGTCTTGCCAGCGATGAGGGGATGGCAAAACCGATTCCCTGCGAGCCTCCGGATTTGGAAAAAATGGCGGTATTGATGCCAACCAGGTTGCCGTGTGCATCCACCAGCGCCCCGCCAGAATTTCCGGGGTTGATCGCGGCGTCGGTCTGGATGAAGTCTTCATAGGTGCTCAAGCCAAGGCGGTTGCGACCGGTGGCACTGATGATCCCCATGGTGACGGTCTGGCCAACGCCGAAGGGGTTGCCTATCGCCAGTGCGACATCCCCGATGCGTAGCTCGTCATTGGCCGCCAGTGTGATGCTGGGCAGGTCTGTAAGCTCTATCTTGAGGACGGCGAGATCCGTTTCCGGGTCAAGGCCGACAACGCTGGCCTGTGCCTCTCGGCCATCACGCAGTGCCACCACGATACTGTCAGCCCCGCTGATAACGTGATTATTGGTGACGACATATCCTTGTTCGTTAAGAATAACGCCAGAGCCAAGGCTGGACTCTATTCGGTCGCGTTGTGGCAGTTGCTCGGCATTGAAAAAATTGCGGAAGAAAGGATCATTCAAAAGAGGGTTGACTGGCTGGCGAACCAGTGTGCGTGTATAGATGTTCACCACGGCAGGAGCTGCTTTGTCGACCGCGTCAGCATAGGACACCACGCCTTCTCGTGCTGGGAGTGTCAGTTCAGAGGAGGCGGCCTCGCGGATCTCGACAGTGGTAACAGGCGGTGAGATCAGCTGTGGATAAAATTGCAGTATCAGCAGAGCGGCAAGAATACCGGTTACTACTGGCCAGATGAGATAGGATACTCTGCGCATCTTGCTTGATTGCACCTGTACATCATTTCAGACTGGACTGATTATACGGCTGCGCGGGCTGTTTTGAAAATTGATGGAGGAATTGATGTCGATGAATATCAATGAGCTGGTGAAATACTGTGACCAGCTGCTTCAGGTCGGCAGTTTCCGTGATTATTGTCCCAACGGCCTGCAGGTGGAAGGGCGTTCCCGGATTAGCCGTATTCTCACAGGGGTGACGGCCAGTCAGGCGCTGCTGGATGTCGCTGTTGAGTGGCAGGCTGATCTGGTACTGGTACACCATGGCTACTTCTGGAAAGGCGAGTCACAGGTGGTGACGGGGATCAAGCAGCGGCGGCTGAAAACCTTGCTGCAGCATGATATCAATTTGATGGCTTATCATTTGCCGCTGGATGCGCACCCGACACTGGGCAACAACGCCAGGCTCGCTGAGCTGCTGGGGTTCAAGGTGGAAGGGCCACTTGAGCCCGGGGCCGTGCCGGCGATTGGTAATATGGGACGACTTGAGCAAGGTTTGTCACTGCAGGCACTGGAGCAGCGCATCAGCCATGTATTGGGTCGCAGTCCGCAGGTTATAAGTGGCGGGAGTCATGATATTCGAACGGTCGCCTGGTGTACCGGGGCTGCAGAGCGGATGATTGAGCATGCGCTGGCACAGGGTGCGGATGCCTACATCAGCGGCGAGATTTCAGAGCCGGTGGTGCACATTGCGCGCGAAGCGGGAATTCACTACATCGGTGCGGGCCATCATGCAACCGAACGTTATGGTGTGCAGGCCCTTGGGGAACATCTGGCTGAGCAGTTCGGGCTGGAACACCGGTTTGTCGATATCGACAACCCGGTGTAAGCCCTGAAGTACCCTAATAAAGCGGGCGGAAGGGTCAGTTTTTTGGCTTCTGCTCTGAAGAACGCTTATGGGAATCATCCTCCGGTGCATCATCACCGTAAGCAGTCGGATCATGGGCGGCAGGCGCTTTCGTGTGCTCTTCCGCTTCTGCCTGCTCTTTACGGCTCAAGCCGTAACTTTCAGACAGGGTGCCCGCTTCGTCGGACTTCTTCGGAGCGTAATCACGCGGTGGCTCCGGGAGCTCTTCCTGTTCGCTGTTATCAAGCGCATCTGTCACGGTTGGAATGTCCTGGCCCAGTTTGGGCGGTGCCTCATGCTGCAGTGCCATTGAGGCCGGTAGCCCTGGGCAAAGCGACTCTGCGCTGTTGGCGAGGTGCTGGTGCACCTTGCGGTACTGTTCGCTCAGACCATTAACCAGCTCGGCCGTTTCCTCGAAATGGTGACCAACTTTGGTCCTGTACTGCTCAAGCTCGCTGCGGGCGCTGTCCAATTCATCCACAAGCTCTTGCTCGCGATTCGAAGAGCCACCGGCACGACCCAGCAGATAACCGATGAGGGCGCCGATCGCCAGGGCAATCAGTGTGATAATCCATATGTTGCTTTGTTCCACGCCTCAGTCCTCATTCACAAAATCTGTTAACGCCTTCATATTAAAGTAAAGCGATCCTGAAACCCATGCATCAACCATTATTCTTGTCGCAAGAGTCGTGTCCATAGGCGGTTGGTCGAGTAGCCCTCAGCTATACTGTGCAAGTGCGCCTTGGCTTGATGTCAGTCACAGCGAGTATCCGTTGTGCAGCTTAGAAGAGACTCTTCTGTACCCGCTGGATCAAGGCGTGATCGGCGGGTAACTCTGATACAATGCCGTCCAATTGCGACAGTATATTGCGGTGAGGACAGCCTAGATTGAAATACCAGGAAACACTTAACGCTATTTATGCCCGCCTGGATCGTCTGGGTGACCTGCCTGTATTCAGTGCTACGGTGAATCGTATTCGTCAGGTCAGCAGCTCCCGACAAAGTGATGCCATGGCTCTGGCCATGGCAGTGATGAAAGATGCCAACCTGTCAGCCAAACTGCTCAAGATAGCCAATACCCACACCTACAATCGAGGCCAGGGCAAAATAAGCGCCGTTTCCAGAGCGGTTGTACTGATTGGCTTTGAGCGGATTCACAATCTCTGCATGACCCTCAAGCTGATCGAAAGCTTTCGGGATGAGCAACCGGATACAGGGATCGAGCAGCTGCTGATCAGTGCCTTTCTCAATGCGTCCATCGCCCGGGAAATGGCCGCTGCGGCCGGGGCTGTTGATATAGAGGAAACCTATATCTGTGGTTTGCTCTACGGACTGGGGGAGATTATCGTTGCCTTCACCTTGCCGGATACCTATCGCGACATGCTGCGCCAGCGTGCCCTCAAGCGAGAGGGGTGGCCACGTATCCAGCTACAGGCGCTGGGTGGGCACTTCAGTGACATAGGCCAGGATTTGGCGCAAAGCTGGGGCTTTCCAAAAACCGTAGTACAGGCGATGGATCCGCTGTCAGCCGATCAACTGCACGGCAAGGACAAGCTGAATCATCGCTTGGCCGCCGGCTGTCATGATCTGTTGGAATTGATCTATCGACGTGATACTTCCGGTGACCTGGATTACACCGAGCTGATGCTGGATCTGGCATCAGCTACCCGGCAACCGGTGGACAGCCTGGATCTGCATGTCAGCGAAGCGTTTCGTCAGGTGTGTGATTTGGCTGATGAGTACGGTCTCAGGAACAGTACCATCAGTCCTCGCGTCGAGGCGTCTGAAGATGCGCCACTGGACGAAGCTACCCGCAAGTTGGCCTATTATGTCCACTCCCGAGAGGCCCGCCGACGCGACCCTGACGTTGTGCCGGCCCCGCTTGAATCGGCTCAGTTGGATGAAAAAGCTCACTGGATGGAACAACAGCTTATCTATCTGCAGCGGCTGAACGAACTCATCAGTGAGCAGGCCGGTGCCACCAGTCTGCTGGAAGTGGCTGTCGATGCGATTGTAAAAAGCTGTGCTTTGGAGCGTTCGGCGTTCTGTATGCTCGGTTCTGAAGGCAAGGAACTCAGGGCAAAACTGGTGTCGGGACTTGATGGACGACCGCTGCGTCATTTTTTTCAGCTAAGGCGCGATGATGAGTGGGCTACGCTGTTCTTTCGTCTGATGGATAAGCGTATGACCTTGCTGGTGCCTGATACCGATGAGCCGGGCTGGCGTGACCGACTGCCAGCCGAGTTCATGCAACAGGTGGATCCACGTGGTTTCATCATGGCGCCTCTGGTCGTCAATGACAGGGTGATCGGCTTAATCTATGCCGATAAAATCACACCGGGGAGTATTGTCGAGGATCAGGAATTTCGGGTATTCAACCAGTTTTTGGTGCAGGCCCGCCTTGGGTTGGAGGTCCTGCGTCATCGGCGTTAATACCTGCGCCTACTTTGGCCGGCGTGGCTGCCACAGTACTTCAGTACCACTATTGAGGCGGCTCAGTGTACGGGCACACACGAACAGCAGGTCTGAGAGTCGGTTGAGGTAAGCTGCACTTTGCGGGTTGACACTGTCGGTACCGGCCAGTTCAACAACCCGGCGTTCGGCGCGCCGACACACACAGCGACAGAGGTGAGCCTGAGCGGCTGCACGGTTGCCGCCGGGCAGAATAAACTCCTCCAGTGGCGGCAATTCGGTGTTGAGGCTATCCAGTTGCTGCTCAAGCCATAGAACCACTTCCTGTGTGATTACAGTGTAATCCGGGTCCGCTACGGCCAGCTCGCCGCCGATATCAAACAGGTCATTCTGAATGCGCTGCAACAGCGGTGACAGGCTGTCCGGCATGTCAATCTCAGCTAGCAGCAGCCCCAGCAGGCTGTTGAGTTCATCCACATCACCAAGTGCCTCGATGCGCGGGTGATATTTTGGGATGCGTTGGCCGTTTGCCAAAGCGGTAGTACCGCTGTCGCCGCTGCGAGTATAGATTCGAGTGAGACGATTACTCATGTGGGTTCCTTAGTTCTGCTCCGTTGATGGGCTTCGCTGCTGCAGGCTGATGTGTGCCGCTTGTACGATCAGAGGGTCGGGTTCGATCTGAATGTCCGGATCCGGATCCGGATAAGGCAAATGACTGAGAATATGGCGCATTGCGTTCAGGCGTGCCCGTTTCTTGTCATCAGAGCGGATAATGGTCCAGGGGGCATCTGCCGTGTCGGTATGAAAGAACATCGATTCCTTGGCTTCGGTATAGGCATCCCACTTGTCCAGCGATGCCAGATCAACCGGAGACAGTTTCCAGTGCTTGAGCGGGTCGGTACGGCGTGACTGGAAACGATTGAACTGCTCCTCTCGGCTGACTTCAAACCACAGCTTGAACAGTCGAATGCCACTGCGCACGAACATGCGTTCCAGCTCCGGTGCTTCGCGCATGAATTCCAGGTATTCCGACGGGGTGCAGAAATCCATTACACGCTCGACGCCTGCGCGGTTGTACCATGAACGGTCGAGCAGGATGATCTCACCAGCAGCGGGAAGGTGTTTTATATAGCGCTGGAAATACCATTCCGACCTCTCACGCTCGGTTGGCTTCTCAAGTGCAATGACATGGGCGCCACGCGGATTGAGGTGCTCCATGAAGCGTTTGATGGTACCTCCCTTGCCTGCGGCATCGCGCCCCTCGAATATGATCAGAATCTTCTGCCCCGTTTCTCGTACCCAGCGCTGTACCTTGAGCAACTCAATTTGCAGCTCGCGCTTTTCCGCTTCGTAGATGTCGCGCTTGAGCTTTTTTTTGTAGGGGTAATCCGGTGTGTGCGGTTCAGTCATTCCGATGTTCTCTTTCCATGGTCAATGTTCTGATCTGATGAAGCAGGGCCGTATTAAGTGGGGTGGCAATGCCATATTCAGATGCTCGATGGCAGAGGTAACCGGTAATCTGTTCGATTTCCGTCTGTCGCTTATGGCGTATATCCTGCAGCATAGAAGACAGGTTGTCGCCTGTCGCATGTGCCACGGCTTCTGCCTGTTGATGCAGCGGTTCAGTAAACAGTGTGATACCGGCTGCTGCGGCTACCTGCTCGACTTCGGTGCAAACCTGTCGCAGCAGTTGCAGGCGATGCTGATTATGCAGCAGTTCGCCGTTACGGCAGTTTTCCAGGGCGCTTAGCGGATTAATGGCACAATTGATTGCCAGCTTGCGCCACAGTACCGGCAGAATTTCGTTGCAGCCTTTCAGTGTCAGAGGCAACCGGTCCCAGCCATCAGGTAGAACAGGTGAAGCTGGGGTCAGTGGGCCGATCAGGGTTTCGCCGCGGCTGATGCAGTGCAGCTTGTTGGGTGGCTCGCGCCAGGCGCCGGCTGTAGTGGTGGCTGCCCAGAGCTGGCAGTCGGGTAGCAGATCAAGCACGGCTTGTTGCTGCCCCATACCGTTCTGCAACAGCACAATTTGACAGTCGGGTTGCAGCCGATGTTGTATGGCACGCAGCGCAGTCAGGGTATCATAGGCCTTGGTTGTGACCAGCAGGTGCCGGATCGGGTTGGGGTTGTTGATGGTTTCCGCTTTGGGTGAGCAGCGCTGTACCTGACCTGACTCATGCAGCTCTATGTTGTTGCCATGCTGCCAGCTTTTCAGTGCAGCCTTGTCGCGCAGCATAAGGGTCGTTGGTACCGAGCCGTGTTCGAAGAGGCAGGCCCAGAGGCGTCCAATCGCGCCAGCGCCAAGAATGTACCAGTGCATGGGTACTCCGCAGGTCCAAAAAGCATGATCTTAGCCCCGTTTCAGGCGGGGATGAAACCGATATTAACAGGAGAGTTGAAATGCCTTCATTCGATGTAGTGTCTGAGCTGGATATGCATGAAGTAACCAATGCTGTCGATCAGGCCAACCGTGAGCTACAGAGCCGGTATGACTTTAAGGGTGTCAAGGCGGCATATGAACTCAGCGGTGAGGTGGTGACACTGGAAGCGGAAGTGGACTTTCAACTGCAGCAGATGCTGGAAATGCTGAAGGCCAAGCTGACCGGGCGCAAGATCGATATCAAGTGTATGGAGATCAAGGATCCGGATCTGGGCGGTGTGAAGGCGAAGCAGGAGGTGGTCCTGCGTCAGGGACTCGACCAGCCGCTGTGCAAGAAGATCAGCAAGGTGATCAAGGATGCCAAACTGAAAGTGCAGACCCAGATTCAGGGTGACAAGGTGCGCGTGACCGGCAAAAAGCGCGATGACCTGCAGGAGGCGATCGCGCTGCTGCGTGAGTCTGATGTCGAGTTGCCGCTGCAGTTCAACAACTTCCGTGACTGATTGGGCAAAGCCGAGTGTGTACTCGGCTTACTGAGTCTAGTCTTGGCAACAGAGCAGAAACAGTTCGCGTGCCAGCGCCTGCTGTTCCTGCTCTCCACAGTGGCTGAAGTCCTCTGCTACCAGCCCTCCTTTAGTGAACAGCCGGTGCAGCTGTGGGCCTTTCCACTCCATCAAAGTTGCGCCGCTGAGTTTATCGCTGATACTGAGGCTGGGTTGGGGATGCTCCAGCCAAGCGTTAATTTGAAATGTCATGTCAGACTCCTGCTGTCATTCGGTTCAGCAGTTACTCTATCTGTCGTAGAATTTATTGTAAATGATAATTGATATCATTTGTTATCGGCATCAACGGCTATTGCATCAAACCGATGTCGCAGGGTCCAGAGCATCAGCAGTGATGGCAGCACCATCAGTGCCGTGACGATAAAGAACCGCTCCCAGCTCCCCAGCCAGTCAACGCTGTAGCCACTGAGGCCGGCCAGCGTGGTCCGGCTGAGGTTGCCCAACGAGGCCAGCAGTGCATACTGGGTTGCACTGAAGGCGCGACCGGTCAGCAGCGTAAGAAATGAGACAAACGCCACGGTCGAAAATGCTGTGGTGAAGTTATCCACAATCAGGGTCAGGACCAGCAGCCACTCGACCGGGCCGACGGCAGCGATCACCGCAAACATCAGATTGCTGGACGCCATCGCAACACCGCCCAGCAACAAGCCACGCACAACACCAAAACGGGTGTTAAAGGCACTGCCGAGCAGGGTAAAGCTCACGGTTACAAACCAGCCGAACATCTTGGTATATTCGCCGATCTGCTCATTACTGAACCCCACTTCCTTGTAGAACACAATCGACATCCGACCAAGAAAAGCCTCACCCACCTTGAACAGGAATATGAACAGCATCAGCATGAGTGCGACCTTGATACCATTCTTGCGGAAGAACTCGGCGAACGGTTCCACCACGGTGACCATCAGCCAGGCAACGATTTTCGAGCTGTGCAGCTCTTGCTGGTAGCGTCGATCAGCCTGCTCCTGCAACAGGTCTCGTGAGGTGACCGGCTCCCGTACGATCAGGGTAAACAGCATTAATAGAAGAATGATGCCGGCCATTAGCAAGTAGACCCCATTCCATCCGATGCGATCAGCCTGAACAAAGGCCAGGTAGCCCGGCCATGAGTAACCGGTCCACCAGCCAATAATGGCCATTGCGGCGGCTGGGGGCAGCTTTTCTTTCTCATGACGAGCAAATTGGTCTATTCGAAAGGCATCGATGGCTACATCCTGTGTGGCGGAGCTGGCGGCAATACCCAATGCCAAAGCCCCTGCCAGAACCAGATTGGAGGCTGGGTCCACGGTGGAAATCAGCAAAACGAACAGCAACATCAGTATCTGGGTAGTGAAAATCCAGCTGCGCCTTTGTCCCAGGCGGCCGACCAGTGGCAGCTTTACTCGGTCCACGAGTGGTGCCCAGAGAAAATTGATCGCATACACGGTGGCTACGGTTCCCAGCAGGCCAATGTCAGCACGGCTGGTGCCAGCATCGGCAAGCCAGCCACTGAGGCTGCTGCCAATCAGCACAAAGGGAAAACCGCTGGAGCATCCCATCAGAAAGATCCACAGCAGGCGGATATCACGGTATCGGGAGAAGGTTTCTTTCCATGAGTGCGGCATATAGATGCGGGTCCGGCTAATTCAGAAAGGCCCGAGTATAGCGGAAAGTGGTTGGTGCAACAGCGAAAGGCGGGTGCTGCAGGCCGGCGCGAACGCCGGCGCTGCATCAGGGGAACTAGATGCGCAGTGCACCGTCAATTTCCAGACAGCGACCATTCACATAGTCGTTCTCAAGAATGAAAGTGACGGTTTTGGCGATCTCTTCCGGTTTGCCCAAGCGCTTGGCCGGGATGCCGGATGCGATCTTTTCCAGTGCTTCCGGCTTCATGCTCATTACCATTTCGGTACCGATATAGCCCGGTGCAATGGAGGCTGCACGGATGCCGTAGCGTGCCAGTTCCTTGGCCCAAGTGACAGCCATGGCCTCGACGCCAGCCTTGGTGGCGGTGTAGTTGGTCTGGCCCATGTTGCCGGAGCGTGAAACGGAAGAGATGTTGATAATGCAGCCTTCACAGCCCAGCTCAATCATCTTGGCGGCGGCTTCACGCGCGCAGAGGAAAGTACCGGTCAGATTGACGGCGATAACCTGATTCCACTGCTCCATCGACATTTTGCCGACCACCTGACCATCCTTGGCTTTGATGAACAGGCCATCACGGGTGATGCCGGCATTGTTGACCAGGCCGTTGATGCTGCTGAAATCACGCACGATATCGGTAAACAGTTTTTCAACATCGGCTTCTTCGGCCACGTTGGCAGTGTAGGTGCGTGCTTCGACGCCCATTTCCATGCACAGGCCAGCGGTCTGGTCCAGGTCATCCTGATTCAGGTCTACCAGTGCCAGCTTGGCACCCTTGCCAGCCAATTCAAGCGCCATGGCGCGGCCCAGACCGCGGCCTCCACCGGTTACAACGATCACTTTATCTTTGAGTTCCATCGGGAATCCCCTCTAATCAAATGGTAGTTTCTTATTGTGCGCCGCAACATATTGCAGTGCAACAATTTAATTTGCATCGTCTAAAAAGTCTATATCTGTCGCAAAAAAGTCATGAAATGTACTAATAATGGAGGGTTTTGGTGTCTAAGGGATAAGAGGGGTGAAAGCTTAACTTTTTGTAAAATAAGGGTTTTCTCTTATATGCTTGGATTGGTTACGGCAGCATGACTTTGGGTCGGAACTGAGCGATCATGTGACTGTCCGATTGTTATATCCAGCTTGCCTTGCAGGAGTCACATGCGCGTTCTCTTTCTGTTGTTCATTATCATTCCAATCATTGAAATCACCGTCCTGATTCAGGTGGGACAGGCAATAGGCGCTTGGTACACCGTTGGACTGGTACTGTTGTCCGCCTTTATCGGTGTCAACATGCTGCGCCATCAGGGCCTGTCGACGCTGGCGCGCGCTCAGCAGCGCATGGATCAGGGTGAGGTACCGGGGCAGGAGATGGCTGAAGGCATACTGCTTGCAGTGGGTGGAGCACTATTGGTGACACCTGGCTTTGTGACGGATGTGATCGGCTTCAGCTGCCTGATCCCGGCTGTACGACGTGCCTTGATCAAACCCCTGATCGGGCGCTTTACCGTAGTGGCAGCCACTCACCGGCATCAGACCGATGATGTGCATGTGTATACAGCAGACCCGGATGATTACAGAACGGTAGAAGAGCGTGACCCGATTGAAGGTGAAATCACCCATCGAGATCGATAAAAAATCCTGTTCGGCCCCTTGAAAACACCCCCTGTCCCCCCCATTTCCTGCTGCAGGATGGAGAGCTCTGCAGCTGCAAAAAAAAGTTGCAGCTCGGGCATTGAAAAGCCTGCAGGCTCCCCCCATTAACGTTGCAACCTGAATTCGGATCGCACATCGCGTCCGCATTAACAACAACATCGCATTGGATCCTAGATACCAGGAGAACAACCAGATGAAAATTCGTCCACTTCACGACCGTGTTGTAGTTCGCCGCAGCGAAGAAGAGACCACTACGGCTGGCGGTATTGTGCTGCCGGGCTCTGCAGCCGAGAAGCCCAACCGTGGCGAAGTCGTGGCAGTAGGTCCGGGCCGGACTCTCAATAACGGTGAGATTCAGGCGCCTTCCGTAAAAGTGGGTGACAAGAT
Source organism: Marinobacterium sp. BA1 (assembly GCF_041155135.1). Taxonomy (NCBI): domain Bacteria; kingdom Pseudomonadati; phylum Pseudomonadota; class Gammaproteobacteria; order Oceanospirillales; family Oceanospirillaceae; genus Marinobacterium; species Marinobacterium sp. BA1. The sequence continues at coordinate 2,274,461 of NZ_BAAFHC010000001.1, read as the reverse complement.
CCTCTTCGGTCAGTATGCCGGCTCCAACACCGTCAAAGTCGATGGTGATGAACTGCTGATCATGCAGGAAGGTGAGATCTACGGCGTCCTGGAAGACTGAAAGCTCAGCTTCGCGTCGCTCAAATCGTCAACTTATTAACTCGATACTGAATACAGGACTAGTGAACAATGGCTGCTAAAGACGTACGTTTTGGTGATGATGCCCGTCAGCGCATGCTCAAGGGCGTGAACATCCTGGCTGATGCAGTAAAGGCAACTCTGGGCCCGAAAGGCCGTAACGTGGTACTGGACAAGTCCTTCGGTGCACCGACCGTGACCAAGGATGGCGTATCCGTTGCCAAAGAGATCGAACTGAAAGACAAGTTCGAGAACATGGGTGCACAGATGGTCAAGGAAGTCGCTTCCAAGGCCAACGATGTGGCCGGTGACGGTACTACCACTGCAACCGTTCTGGCTCAGGCGATCGTGAACGAAGGCCTGAAGTCCGTTGCCGCTGGCATGAACCCGATGGACCTGAAGCGCGGTATCGACAAGGCTGCTAAGGCGGTTGTAGAACAGCTGGCAGCCATGTCTGTACCTTGCGAAGACTCCAAGGCGATTGCGCAGGTGGGCACCATCTCCGCCAACTCTGATCCGGAAATCGGTCGCATTATCGCTGAAGCGATGGAGCGTGTAGGCAAGGACGGTGTCATCACTGTTGAAGAAGGATCCGGCTTCGATAACGAACTGGATGTGGTTGAAGGTATGCAGTTCGATCGTGGCTACCTGTCTCCCTACTTCATCAACAACCAAGAAAACATGTCAGCTGAGCTGGAAGACCCGTTCATCCTGCTGGTAGACAAGAAAATCTCCAACATCCGTGAACTGCTGCCAACACTGGAGCAGGTTGCAAAATCTTCCCGTCCGTTGCTGATCGTAGCTGAAGATGTTGAGGGTGAAGCACTGGCGACGCTGGTAGTTAACACCATGCGTGGCATCGTCAAGGTGTGTGCCGTCAAGGCGCCTGGATTTGGTGATCGTCGCAAGGCGATGCTGCAGGATATCGCCGTGATCAGCGGTGGTCAGGTAATCTCTGAAGAGATCGGCCTGAGCCTGGAAACAGTGACTCTTGAACAGTTGGGTACTGCCAAGCGCATCAACATCACCAAGGAAAACACGGTGATTGTCGATGGCTCCGGTACCAAGGCTGATATTGAGACACGTGTACAGCAGATCCGTACCCAGATCGAAGAAACCACTTCTGACTACGATCGTGAAAAGCTGCAGGAACGCGTTGCCAAGCTGGCAGGCGGTGTGGCCGTAATCAAGGTGGGTGCTGCCACCGAAGTGGAAATGAAAGAGAAGAAAGCCCGCGTTGACGATGCTCTGCACGCAACCCGTGCTGCCGTTGAAGAAGGCGTGGTACCGGGTGGTGGTGTTGCCCTGATCCGTGCGCTGAGCAAGGTGGAAGGCCTGCAAGGCGACAACCATGATCAGACCATCGGTATCCAGCTGGCACTGCGTGCCATGGAAGCACCGCTGCGTCAGATTGTGGGCAACGCAGGTGGCGAAGGCTCTGTCGTAGTCGACAAGGTACGTGCTGGTGAAGGAGCCTTCGGCTTTAACGCGGGTACCGAAGAGTACGGCGATATGATGGAAATGGGTATTATCGACCCGGCCAAGGTGACTCGTTCTGCACTGCAGGCGGCTGCCTCCATCGCTGGCCTGATGATCACCACTGAAGCAATGGTTGCCGACCACCCGGAAGAGAATGCCGGTGGCATGCCGGATATGGGCGGCATGGGCGGAATGGGTGGTATGGGCGGCATGATGTGATTCAGCCTCCCTCTCGCCTTTAATGGCCCTGAAAGCCCCGCATACGCGGGGCTTTTTCGTTCCCGGCAAACCTGCTAGGGTTGAGCGCTTAACGCCGACAGAGAAATTGAAACATCATGAGTGAACGCAAGGAGCCAGGCCTGGACACGGCCGGGCTGGAATCAATCGTCGTCGAGCCGGTGTCCCGCACTTCTTCCAGCGCCCCCACTGAACGAGCGGCGGTTACACCAGCTCCTGCCGGAGCGGGGCGGGGCGGCAGCCTTCTGATAACGTTGATCCTGCTGCTGTTGGTGGCCGGGGTTGGTTACCTGGGTTTCACACTTACGGAACAGCAGGGGCGTTTGCAGCAGCTGGAACAGGATTTGACTCAGGCACAGCAGCGGGTAGAGGTGCTGGAGGAGATGCTGGAGGTTACGTCTGACAGCGCAGCTCAATCCGGTCAGACGCTGCAGCAGCGGCTGGAAGACCTGAGTGGGCGTGTGAACGAGCGGGTGGCCCATGTTGACTCTGAAATTGCCAAGCTGTGGACCATTGCCTATCAGCGTAACAAGCCTCAGCTGGATGCGCATGCCGAACAGTTGAAAACACTTGAGGGCTCTCTGGCCGAGTTGGGCAGCAGTCTGAAATCGATCCGCCAGCAGGCGGCTCAGGCAGGCAAGGCGCTTGAAGAGGCCAGCGCTGCCAAGTCTGCTGTCAGCAGCACGCAGCAGCGTCTGGATGCTCGGCTTAAGGGGCTGGAACAGCAGTTGGCCACTCTGGAGCAGGGCCTGAAAGTGGAAAGTGAAGGTCGGCTCAAGGTACAACAGCAGCTGACTCAGCAATTGACCGGCCTGCAAGACGGCCAGGGTGGCAGTGCCGAGTTGGCGCAGCGGATCCGCCAGAATGAGCAGGCGATCAGCGCCATTGATGGAACCCGACGTCAAATCAATCAGGACCTGTTGCGTATTCGGCAGCAGTTGAACAATCTGCAACTCAAAGTGGAGCAGCAGTAGCATGATCAAAGTATATGGCAGTGTGTTTTCCCGTGCCGGCATGGTGATGCTGGCACTCGAAGAGCTGGGGCTGGAGTACGAAGCGGTGGATATGCTGCCGCGCAGTGAGCAGACTCAAACCAGCGAGTATCGGGCGCTTAACCCCACCGGAAAAATTCCCACGCTGGTCGATGGTGATCTGGTGCTGTTCGAAACGCAGGCGATTCTGTTCTATCTGGCGCGCAAGTACGGCGGCGGTCGTCTTTGGAGTACTACTCCGGAAGAGGAAGCGGATATCCTGCGTTGGTCACTTTTTGTCAGTAACCAGATGGAAGTGCCGGCACTGGATATATTGATCCAGTTCAAGTTCAACAAGGACAATCCCGATCAGTCTGTGATTGAGCGCGCCAGTGAAGAGCTGAATCGGTTTTTGCCGACGCTGGAACAGCAGCTACAGGGACGTGAATGGATTAGTGGTGATCATCTTACCATTGCGGATATTCACGGTGCGATGGTGCTGAGCTGGCCCAAACTGGGTGGATTTGACTACAGTGCCTATCCCGAGGTGCATCGCTGGATCAAGTCGATACTGTCGCATCCGGCGCAAAAGACACTGATGGCAAAAGCCGCCAAATAACAGGAAGGTGAAGGTTGCTCGCGCTGTTGTTGGCAGCGTGTGCAGCCATACGACATGAATCTGAGAACATTTTTTGCGTTGCCGGTACCCGAGCGAATTGCACGGCCGCTGTCGGACTGTGCCGATACGCTCTGTGCCTATGATCGAGGCCTGGATGCCCACTGGGTCGACTCGGCCAACTATCATCTGACACTCTGTTTTACAGGTGAAGTGACACTGGATCAGGTTACCGAGTTGGAGCAGCTTTGCCGTGAGCGGCTTAAGCAGCAGGGAAGCTTTATGGTGCAACTGGATCGGTTGGCTTATTACAAGGCCAATCCGCGTCTGGCCGTGCTGGCAGCGTTGACGAGCGAAAGCGAGCCATTGATGGCGCTGCACCGGCAGATGGTCGAGATCGCCAAGGAAGCTGGAATTCGGTATGATGAACGCGATTTCAAACCTCATATTACGCTGGCTCGTTTGCCGGCCAGTAACCGGTTCGAAGTGCCCGACTGCTGGCCACAACCGGGACTGACCACGCCGGCGGATTCAGTGGTGCTGTTTCAGAGCCGCCCGGGTGAGCGTGGCTCCATTTACACACCCCTGTTTGAGGTTCACCTGTCTGCCTGCAACCAGGCCCTATAACTACTCAGATTACACAGACTCTATGCGAACACCTGAACTGCTGTCCCCAGCCGGGACACTGAAAAACATGAAGTATGCATTTGCCTACGGGGCCGATGCGGTTTATGCGGGCCAGCCCCGCTACAGCCTGCGGGTGCGTAACAACGATTTTACGCACGACAATCTGGCCGAAGGGATTCGTATTGCGCATGAAATGGGCAAGAAATTCTTTGTTGCCAGCAACATCATGCCGCACAACTCCAAGCTCAAGACCTACATGAAGGACCTGGACCCGGTCATTGCGATGGGGCCGGATGCCCTGATCATGTCCGACCCCGGTCTGATCATGATGGTGAAGGACAAGTACCCGGATCTGCCGATCCATCTGTCAGTTCAGTCCAATACAATGAACTGGGCTTCGGTGAAGTTCTGGCATCGGGCCGGCATCGAGCGCATCATTCTGTCGCGTGAGCTGTCACTGGACGAGGTTGCCGAGATCCGTCAGCAGTGTCCCGAGATGGAGCTGGAAGTGTTCGTGCACGGCTCGCTCTGCATCGCCTACTCCGGTCGCTGTCTGCTGTCCGGCTACATCAATCACCGTGACCCCAACCAGGGTACCTGTACCAACACCTGTCGTTGGAAGTACGACGCGCACGAAGCGAAGGAAGACGAATCCGGTGATGTGGTGCCGGTACAGTCCTTTGATCCCAACGCACGGGCTGACGAAACACAACCAGCACTGGGTGAGGGTAAGCCGACCGATCGCATCTTCCTGCTGCAGGAAGAGACTCGACCCGGCGAATACATGCCGGCGTTCGAGGATGAGCACGGTACCTACATCATGAACTCCAAGGATCTGCGTGCCATCCAGCATGTACACAAGCTGGCCGAGATGGGTGTGGACTCGCTTAAGATCGAAGGTCGGACCAAGTCGCATTACTATGTGGCGCGTACGGCTCAGGCCTACCGTAAGGCGATCGATGATGCCGTAGCGGGCAAGCCGTTCGACATGAGCTTGATGGATACACTGGAAAATCTGGCCAACCGTGGTTACACCGAAGGTTTTTACCGTCGTCATGTGCATGATGAGTACCAGAACTACGAAACCGGCAATTCCGTTGGCGTGCATCAGCAGTTTGTGGGCGAAATCATCGGCCATGATGCCCAGACCGGCTTCATCGAAGTGGATGTGAAAAACCACTTTAAGAGGGGCGATACTCTGGAGCTGATGACTCCCGCCGGCAACAAGCGTTTTGTGTTGCAGGAGATGCTGGACAAGAAGGGGCAGGCAGCGGAGGTGGCGCCGGGTTCCGGCCATCGCATGCGTATTCCGGTCGATTTCGATACCGACATGACCTACGCGCTGCTGATGCGTGACCTGCCCAACGCGCCAGCGCGTGGCTGATACACACTGACTCGCACGCAATCCAGTGGGGAGCCCTTGCTCCCCATTTTTTTGAATAACCCTTGTTGGGCAGCTGGCCTGAATGAAAACTCCTGACAAATATACCTTCATCGGTGCGGTGCGCCCGTTCAGCTTCCCGGTCGCGCTTGTCACCTGTTTGATCGGCCTGCTGCTGGCCTGGCAGCAGGGGCAATTCAACTCGCTGCAGGCAGTGCTGGTACTGGTCGGTGGCGTGCTGCTGCAGGCTGGCGTAAACCTGATCAATGACTACAGTGATCTGCCGCTGTTGCGACGAAAGCCGGGCAGTGAGTGGCAGGTACAGGCAGTACAGCGGCATTTTCGATTGGGCATGGTCTGCTTCCTGCTGGCCAGTGTCATCGCGCTCTATTTTGTCAGTCTCAGAGGTCTAAGTTTCCTGTTGCTCTGTGTGCTGGGGCTGGCAGGTGCTTTGGGCTATACCCTGAAACCGGTCAACTACAAGAGTCGAGGGCTTGGTGTGGTGCTGGTGTTCTGGTTGATGGGTGTGCTGATGATCAACGGCAGTGCCGTTGCGTTGGGTGCATCAGTGACGGCTGGGCTGGTGCTGCAATCGCTGCCGGTGAGCTTGCTGGTCTCTCTACTGTTGTTGAGTAATGAACTGAGAGATTACGAAACCGATCAGCGCGATGGTCACAATACGTTGACAGTCAGAGTCGGCTATCATTTCTCGGTGCGGCTTTACTGCGTACTGCTGGCGCTGGCCTACCTGCTGCTGGCATTGCTGTTGGCACTGGGGCTGCTGCCTGGTGCCTTCTGGCTGCTGCCGAGTCTGCTTCTGACACTTAAGCCGGTTTGCCTGCTCAATGCACCCGCTGAACGTCGGGCCCCGCTGACGCCTGCCACGGCACGACTGTTGCTGGGCTTTGGCCTGTTGTTTTGTGTAGCGCTGATCAACCCGCTGCCGCCCCTGTTCTAATACCAATACCCGAGAAGTGATGGGGCCAAATTGGTGTATAATGCGGCCCCAGATTCTGCCGGTCTTTGGACTGGCCCGACCTCAGTGAACCCAAACCAGCCAGATTGGAGAGTCGTCAATGAGCGTTATTCGCCAGGATGATTTCATCAGCAGCATCGCCGATGCGCTGCAGTTCATTTCCTACTACCACCCGATCGATTTTGTGCAGGGTGTGCACGAAGCCTATCTGAAAGAGGAAAACCCGGCGGCAAAAGACGCCATGGCGCAGATCCTGATCAACTCACGCATGTGTGCCGAAGGCCACCGTCCGCTGTGTCAGGATACCGGCATCGTGACCGTGTTCCTGAAAGTGGGTATGAACGTACAGTGGGACGCCAAAATGTCCGTGACCGATATGGTCAACGAAGGCGTACGTCGCGCCTACATGCACCCGGATAACGTGCTGCGCGCCTCTATCCTGGCTGATCCGGCTGGCAAGCGTCAGAACACCAAGGACAACACCCCGGCGGTAATCCACTACGAAATCGTTGAAGGCGACGAAGTGGAAGTACACGTTGCGGCCAAGGGCGGCGGTTCCGAGAACAAGTCCAAGATGGCGATGCTCAACCCATCCGACAGCATCGTGGACTGGATCGTCAAGACCGTACCGACCATGGGTGCCGGCTGGTGTCCGCCGGGTATGCTGGGTATCGGTATTGGCGGTACCGCCGAGAAGGCGGCTGTGATGGCGAAAGAGTCGCTGATGGACCCGATCGATATTCACGAACTGCGCGAGCGTGGCCCGCAGAACCGTATCGAAGAGCTGCGCCTGGAGATCATGGACGCGGTCAACGCCCTGGGCATTGGCGCTCAGGGATTGGGTGGTCTGACTACCATTCTCGACGTCAAGATCATGGATTACCCGACTCACGCCGCGTCTTTGCCTGTGTGCATGATCCCGAACTGTGCCGCCACCCGTCACACCCACTTCACCCTGAACGGCAACGGCCCGGCCGTACTGACGCCGCCTAGCCTGGATGACTGGCCGGAAGTGACCTTCGAGGTCGGCGCCAATACCCGTCGTGTCAATCTGGACGAGATCACGCCGGAAGCGGTGAAAGAGTGGAAAGTCGGCGAAACCATCCTGCTCAACGGCAAGATGCTGACCGGTCGTGACGCCGCGCACAAACGCATGGTTGAAATGCTGAACAACGGCGAAGAGCTGCCGGTGGATCTGAAAGGCCGCTTTATCTACTACGTGGGCCCGGTTGATCCTGTGCGTGATGAAGTGGTCGGCCCGGCTGGCCCGACTACCTCTACCCGTATGGATAAGTTCACCCGTCAGATCCTGGAAAGCACAGGCCTGCTGGGCATGATCGGCAAGTCCGAGCGTGGCCCGATTGCCATCGACGCGATCAAGGACAACCAGGCTGTATACCTGATGGCGGTAGGTGGCGCGGCTTACCTGGTATCCAAGGCGATTACGCACGCTGACGTTATCGCCTTCCCGGAACTGGGCATGGAAGCGATCTACGAGTTCGAAGTGAAGGACATGCCCGTTACCGTGGCTGTCGATACGTCCGGTGAGTCTGTTCACACCACCGGCCCGGCCAAGTGGAAGGACATTATCGCCCACAAGGCGGTGTGACACCTGTGGTGTTGTGATAATACGCTGTAACAAAAAAACCCGCTTCGGCGGGTTTTTTTGTTGTTGGGTCTGACGATTCGACACCAAGGTGTCTGAGCTTCAATACCAATTCAGGGTTGCATTTCACAACAATAGATTAAATAATGCGAATCGTTTTCATTAAAATTACATATTGGGTTAATCATGCAGTCCATACACAGTAAGGCCGCTTTGCTTGCACTAGGCTGCTCAGTGTCGCTGCTGGTCCAGGCAGGACCACTCGATCAGGCGCAGCAGACACTGCAACAGAGTCATCGAGAAGGCGCACAGGTACAGCGTAACATCGATCAGCTGGATCGCCAGACTCGGGAAAACTACGAAGAGTACAGTGCGATCCTGCGTCAGGCCGATCTGGTGGAAGCCTACAACCGGCAGTTGTCACGCATGATTGACGATCAGTCCCGTGAACTTGCCGATATTGAAGAACAGCTAGTGTCACTGGCTGAAACCGAGCAGGCTACGCTGCCTCTTCTGGTTCGCATGCAGGCCATGCTGGAACAGTTCGTCGCGGCTGACCTGCCGTTCCTGCTTGAAGAGCGCCAGCAACGGACGGAGAGGCTGGCACGTTTGATGGATCGGGCCGATGTCAGTTTGGCGGAGAAATATCGCCAGATTCTTGAAGCCTATCAAATCGAAGCCGAGTATGGCCGTACGCTGGAAGCCTGGACCGGGTTGCTGAGCCAGAATGGGTCGGAGCGAGAGGTAACCTTCCTGCGACTGGGGCGTGTGGGGCTGTACTACCAGACGTTGAATGGTGAAGAGAGTGGTCGCTGGAGCAAAGCCGAAGATGGCTGGGAAGTCATGGATGCATCGCACAACTGGTCGATTCGCAAGGCGATCAGCGTTGCGCGTCAGCAGTCTGTACCTGAGTTGTTGGAACTGCCGCTTGAGCTGACAGGAGGTTCACTGTGAAACAGGTCATGAAGATCGCGCTCGTGGCATGTGCCATCATATTAAGTGTGCCGGCTCAGGCCGATGAATTGCAGAAATTGCTGCAGCAGATTCGTTCAGATGTATCTCGGGATCGCAGTCAGGATGCCGAGCGCTTGCAGGCATTTCAGGGTGATCATAATCGCCAGTTGGCCCTGCTGAATGATGCAAGGAAGCGAATGGCGGCGGCCGAAGCCGAGCAGGAAAGATTGAAGGCCGAATTTCAGGCCAATGAGGATGCGTTAACTGAGCAGGGCGAAGCCCTGCGCATGCGCAGCGGACAGCTGGGTGAGGTGTTTGGTGTGGTCAAGCAGCAGGCACAGGAACTTCAGGGACAGCTGTCTGACTCCTTGATCACGGCAGAATACCCCCAGCGTGATGAGCTATTGGCCTTCGCCGAGCTCAAGCGTATTCCTTCACTGGCCGAGCTGGAGGGACTCTGGTTCCTGCTGCAGCAGGAAATGACTGCTACGGGAGAGGTTGCTCCCTTTACCGCTTCGGTGGTGCAGCCTGATGGCAGTCGCTCCGAAACAAATGTGTTGAGGATTGGTCCGTTCACGGCCCTGACATCTGAAGGCCGCTATCTGAACTATGAAAACGGTGTGTTGCAGCAGTTGCCGGTGCAGCCAGACAGTGGCGTGATCACGCAGGCCCGTGATTTTATGGCCGGGCAGGGCAATGTGGTGGTCGTCGACCCCAGTCGAGGCAATCTGTTGGCGTTGCTGGCACAAACCCCCGATCTGAAGGCGCGCATCGCACAGGGTGGGCTGGTGGGTTACATCATTCTGTCGCTGGGTGGCATTGGTCTGCTGGTTGCGCTTTGGAAACTGATGACCACGATCACAGTCGAGTTGAGTGTACGCAAGCAGCTGCGCCAGCCGCAGCAGGCGCATAGCAATAATCCATTGGGCCGAGTGATGCAGGCGGGAGAAGCGGGCCGTACGACTGATGAAACCGAATTGAGAGTTGATGAGGCGCTTCTCAAGGAAGCCCCCATTCTTGAGCGTGGCCTGACACTGCTGAAACTGGTCGCGGCCGTTGCACCACTGCTGGGCCTGCTGGGCACCGTAACCGGTATGATCGGCACCTTCCAGAGCATCACTTTGTTCGGAACCGGTGACCCCAAACTGATGGCTGGCGGCATTTCCCAGGCGCTGATGACCACAGTGCTGGGGCTGTGTGTGGCGATACCGCTGCTGTTCTGCCACAGCCTGCTGGCTTCACGCAGCCGTCGCCTGCTGCAGCTGCTGCAGCAGAAGGGGCTGGCCTTGCTGGCCACGCAGCGTGCAAATCTCAGTGATGCGGACGAGGCGCGCCATGCTGCCTGATCTGTCCCAGTATCAGGCAGCACTGGAGGGCTTTTTCAAGGCGGGTGGTCCTGTGCTTTGGGCACTGCTGCTGGTCAGCCTGCTGCTGTGGACGCTTCTACTGGAGCGGCTCTGGTTTCGCTGGGTCGATTTCCCGCGCCGTATCCGTGCCTACCGTAAGCAACAGCCTGGCGCACTGCGAGGCCTTGAACGAGCGGACCTGCTGCTGGATCTTCAGGGGGCATTGCCGTTGATCCGAACCCTGATAGCACTGTGTCCGCTGATCGGGCTCCTCGGCACCGTGACCGGCATGATCCACCTGTTTGACACCCTGGCCTTGAACGGTACCGGTAACCCTCGTCTTATGGCCGCTGGTGTGGCCCGTGCGACCCTGCCAACGCTGGCAGGCATGGTAATGGCCGTCAGTGGACTGCTGCTGTGGAACCGTCTTGCCCGCTGGAGCCAGCTGCAACGTACCCGTCTTGATATCACAGGAGCCAGAGGATGAGGCAACGACTCAATCTGGAAATGCTGGAAAATGATGCCGAAATCGACATGACACCGATGCTGGATATCGTGTTCATCATGCTGATTTTCTTTATTGTTTCGACCAGTTTTGTACGAGAGGCCGGAGTCGAGATTGAACGTCCGGTGTCGGATACGTCTGAAGTGCAGGAAAGCCAGGGCGTGATGCTGGCAATTACGGCGCAGGATGAAGTCTGGCTGGATCGGCAGCCGGTGGATATCCGTATGATTCGACCCACACTGGAGCGGCTCAAGGTGGAGCAGCCCGATCTGGGTGTGATGATTCAGGCGGACAAGGACGCTAAAACCGGTTTGCTGGTACAGGTCATGGATCAGGTGAAACTGTCCGGTATTGAGCAGGTTGCAGTCGCCACCCGCGAGGGTAAGGGTTGATGCGAGCGCTGTTGTTCCTGCCCGGGGCTGTGTTGGTCAGCCTGTTGCTGTTTATGTTAATGGCGCATCTTGCCGGTATCGGTCGCAGTGAACCACCGGTAATGACGGATCATACAAACATCAACCTTCACCGGCTAAAGCTGGATTCAGAGGTACAATTGCGCCAGCGCGAATCGCTGCCGCCACCTGAGCCCGTGATACAGCAGCCGGATACACCACAACCGCCTGCCATACAGCAGACGGAAGCGGTCAATATGCCAACGGTTGCGCTGGATATGCCAACGCCCAACCTGGATATGAACATTCGCATCAATGCCGCTGCAAATCTGTCTGCCGCCCAGGCTGTTGCGGCCCCGGCGCCTTCACCGGGTATCAGCATGAACCTCAATGCTACGCCGGTTTCACGAATGAATCCGCAATACCCGCGGCGTGCCTTGACGCGTCGCATAGAAGGCTTCGTTGTCGCCGAATTTACGGTGGATCGCTCCGGGCATGTCGTCGCTGACTCGTTTGAAATAGTCGAGTCTTCACCGCCGGGCATGTTTGACAGTGCCGTTGAGCGCGCGCTATTGCGTTGGCGCTTCAATCCGCTGACTGAAGGGGGGCAGCCCGTGCCGTTCCGAACCCGTCAGCGTCTGGAATTCAAGTTGGAGTAATCACATGAAGCGCACGATCATCCTGTTGCCGTTACTGTTATTGCTGAGTTTGACCGGTGCTGTCCGGGCCGAAACGGTGAACATATCTCCTTTTGTGCTGCAGCAGCTGAATGCAGTGCAACAGGCGATGGCACAAGAGCAGTTCGCCAAGGCGACCGAGGTGCTGGACAAGCTTGCGCAGCAGGATCTGAGCCCACCAGGTAAAGCCTATATGCACCAGTTTCGCGGTAACCTGGCACTTCAGCAGAAACGTGAGGCCGAAGCGCTGAAGCAGTTTAAGGCCGCCTGGGAGCTGAAGGCACTGACCGAACAGGATCAGCGCCGGTTGCTGCACACGGTGGCTCAATTGCAGTTAACACTGGATCAATGGAAGAAGGGTACCGCGTCTCTGGAGCACTGGATGCAACTGGTGCGTGCGGCCGGGATGGCAGACAGTGAAATTCGTGCCGATGACTATCTATTGCTTGCACAGGGCTATTCGCAACAGGAGCAATGGCAAAAAGTCGTTGATCCCATCAAGACCGCAATCAGAATTAAAGGCCGTGCCCCCGAAGACTGGTATCGTCTGCAGCTGGCGGCACACTTCCAGCTTAAGCAGTGGCAAGGCGCGACAGCTGTATTGGAACTGCTGACTGAACGTTATCCACAGAAGTCTCAGTACTGGGAGCAGCTGGCCAGTGTATATCAGATTCGTGAGCGTCACGCTGATGCGCTGGCAACGTTGCGTGCCGCCTGGATTGGTGGCCATCTACAGAAAGAACGACAGTATATCTGGCTGGTGCAGTTGATGATGCAGCAGGGTATCCCTCAACGCGCCGCCGAAGTGTTGCAGCAGTCCCTGCGGGCGGGCACTGTGCGTAATACTCTCAAGCACCAGCGCCTGCTGGCTCAGGCACAGCTGGATGCTAAGCTCTATGAGCAGGGGCGCAAGACCCTGCAGCGCATCGCCGAGCGCAAGCCGGATTATGACACCTGGCGTCAGCTGGCCTACCTGGAGCTGCAGCTCAAGCGCTGGAGTGACATGAAGCGCAGCATTGATAAGGCCGTTGCGCTTAAGCCGGATGCGGCTGAGCTGCTTTTGCTGCGCGGCATTGCCGATATCAACCGCGCCGAATATGAACAGGCGCGTTCCAGCTTTGAACGTGCCAGTGCGTACAATGGTACCCGTGATCAGGCGAAGAGCTGGCTGAATTATCTGGAGCAGGTACAGAGCCGTAGTTAAGCGGCAGAAAACGCATTGCTTTTATGGCAGGATATCCCGCTGATCCAAGCGGAATCCTGTCATGAACAACATATCGAACCCCTCTGCCGGGCGAATGCCCGCACAGCAATGGTCCACCCGTCTTGCCTTCGTGCTGGCCGCTGCCGGTGCAGCGGTCGGGCTGGGCAATATCTGGAAATTCCCCTATATCGCTGGTGAAAATGGCGGCGGTGCCTTTGTGCTGGTCTATCTGGCATGTATCGCTGTACTGGGGCTGCCACTGCTGATGGCCGAGGTACTGATCGGTCGGCGCGGTCAGCAGAATCCGGTCAACTCCATGGCGGCTCTGGCACAGGAGGCGGGTGCCAGCCCACTGTGGAAAAACGTCGGCCGGTTGGGCGTGTTGACCGGTTTTCTGTTGCTCAGCTTCTATGTGGTGGTAGCTGGCTGGGCCCTGGCCTATATCCCTTTGACCGCCAGTGGTGTATTTGCCCAGCTGCAGCCAGCTGAAATCGGGCAGCAATTTGATGCGCATCTGCACAACCCGTGGGTATTGATTGGCTGGGGTACGCTGGTATTGGTGTTGACGCTGGGGATCGTCGGACGGGGTGTGCGCAGTGGTTTGGAAAAGGCTGCTAATCTGTTAATGCCGCTGCTGTTCCTGTTTCTGGTTATCTTGGTGGGCTTTGCCGCCAGCAGTGGTCACTTTGCACAAGCGGCCGCCTTCATGTTCAGCCCCGATTTCAGCAAGCTCAGCGCTTCCGGCATTTTACTGGCGCTGGGGCATGCCTTTTTTACCCTGAGCATCGGCGGTGGTGCGATGATGGTGTACGGCTCCTACCTGCCCAAGTCGGTGTCGATTGTGCGCACCTCCATCCTGATTGCCATACTGGATACAGCGGCTGCGCTGCTGGCGGGCATGGCGATTTTTCCGATTGTATTCGCGCATGGTCTCGAACCGGCAGGTGGTCCTGGGCTGATTTTCGTAACCCTGCCAATCGCTTTTGGTCAGATGCCGTTTGGCACGCTGTTTGGTACCTTGTTCTTCGTCATGCTGTCGGTAGCGGCACTTACCTCGGCATTCTCCTTGATTGAGCCGGCCATTGCCTGGCTGACAGAAAAGCGTGGCATGTCGCGGCTTAAAGCCTGCCTGCTCGGTGGCGGGGGCATCTGGTTGTTGAGCCTGGGTACAGTATTTTCCTTCAATATCGGTGCCGACTGGACCCTGGCCGGAAAGACATTTTTTGAGGCGCTGGATTATCTTACCTCTGGCTGGATGCTGCCACTGGGGGCTTTGTGCATGGCGTTGTTCACAGCCTGGGTTATGAAGCCGGAACATACGGCTGAAGAGTTGGGTGCACGCAAGGGGGTGTTGCGTATCTGGTTGCGGCTCATGCGCTATCTGGTACCGGTGATTATCCTGGTGATCTTTTTGCAGGCAGTGGGCGTCATTGCATTGTAGTTCGGTGCATAAAAAAGGCGCCCACAAGGAGCGCCAAATGAATGAGGGTTGCTTCTGGTCAGAAGCGGTAGTTGGCGGAGAGCCAGAAGTTGCGTGATTTCGCTTTCACATTGTAGTCGTCGATGTAGTTGGGATCCCAGGTTGTACCGCCATCTTCTGTTGTGAAAATGGTCTGGTAGCTGGTGAAATCTTCATCCAGCAGGTTGTTGATGCGTGCGTTGACCGTGAAGTTCTTCGTCACGTTGTAGCTCGCACCCAGATGAAAGATGGTGTAGTCCTTGTAGAATTCCGGGTAATCCACGTCAGATGACCAGCCGCGTGGCGTACTGGTGAAGCGCTCTGAACGCATTTCAGCGGTGAGGTAGGTGCTGAATTGCGGTGTTGCCTGCCAGTTCAGTGTTGCGTTGGCCATGTGTTTGGCTGTGCCACTCAGAGGCTGACCTTCGTTGGCACCGCTGGTGATGCGCGCATCGGTGTAGGTATAGTTGGCGCGCAGGTATAGTGTGGGTGTCAGTTGATATTTACCCGCCAACTCAATACCGTCAATTTTGGCACTGTCGATGTTGATCAGCTGACTGAAGGTGTAACCATCGCCCAGCACCTGATTCCATTCCGGTGCCAGGTTGGCGCAGTTGCCACCGTCTGCGGCTGGGTCATCGCAGTGGTAGATACCATCACCACTCTCGATCTTGTCCTTGAACTTGTTCGAGAATATGGTGGCGTTAAAGTTGTGGCCTTCCGGATGTGAGTAGTAGATCGCCAACTCGCTGTTGACGCTCGTTTCAGGCTGCAGGTCCGGCGTACCATGGAAGGGGCGTGTACCCTGACCACCAAAACCGGTGATGCCGTTATACAGATCGCTTGCCTGGGGGCTTTATAGCCTGTGCTGACGCCGCCTTTCAGAGTCCACTCGGGTGTCAGATTCCAGTTGGCATAGACGCGAGGGCTGATATGACCACCAAAAATATTGTGGTGGTCATAACGGACACCGCCCGTCAGAGTGAAGGCATCAGTCATCCCCCAGTTGTCTTCGGCAAAAAGCGACCACTGCTTGTGTTTCTGTACGCTGCCATCGGCAAAACCGCTGCCATTCATGCCGAACGTGCCATCTTCCATTTCGGCATCAATGTACTGACCGCCATATACCAGCCAGTGATCACCGATTTGTGAGTCCAGTTTGACATCCAGAGTGGTCTGGCGGGTCTCCAGTGCTCGTTTGGGGCGAGGCAGCAATGCCGCTTCTATCTCGGCATCCGTCGCACCGTCAGCCACCATCTGGTCATATTGCAGTCTTTCTGTTGCTGTCAGTGGCAGAGTGCGACCATCATTGCTGGTGGCAACATGGTGCAAGGTGATATCTGAGTGGCCAAAGGCCCAGTCACCCTCATGGCGTACGGAAAACTGATCACGGCTGAACTGCTGCTCCAGGGCGTAACCTGCACGCGGCAAACGGTTAACGCTGTCAGTGGTGCCAAGAGGGTTTGCACCATCGGATGGTTTGTTGTCGTAGGTTTGCTCGGATGTCTCGTAATCAAAGCTCAGATTCTGATTATCCGCCGGCTTGAAATCCAGCCGGATACCAAGGTTATGATTTTCATTCTCGGTGGTTTTGCCGCCAGCGCCATAGCCCAGCTCACGCGGTACCGGGTTACCGTTCGGGTCAACAATCTCAGCAAAATTGGGTTCTGAAGCATCACGCTCATACAGGCTGCCGCGAATGCCGATATTGAGAGTGTCCTGAATCAATGGGCCACTTACGGCGAAATCGGTTGTGGTGTCATTGCCGAAGTCGTCGTTGGTCTGATGGGTACGGCTGTGTGAAACCGAACCGTGCCACTCGGTACTGTTGCGTTTGGTGATGATGTTGATGACGCCACCCAGTGCGTCGGCTCCATACAAAGTTGAGGCCGGGCCACGGATGATTTCGATGCGCTCGATCATCTCCTTGGGCGGGATGTGGTTGAACTGGTTGCCGCCAAAGTTGTTCGGATAGATGTCACCCACGTTGTTCTGACGCTTGCCGTCGATCAGGATCAGAGTGTAATCAGCCCCCATGCCACGAATACTGATGCCACCCTGGCCGGTTTTGTCAGTAGTTTCACCCACATCGATACCCTCTACTTCACGCACTGCATCCAGCAGAGTGATATAGGGTTTTTTGTCCAGCTCTTCACGGGTGATTACGGTGATGGATGCAGGTGCATCTGTGAGTTTCTGCTCGATACCAGCGGCACTGATCACCATGGTATCCAGCTTGACGGCTTCTTCCGCATGGATGGATGCAGAGATGGCGGCACTCAAGGCGATTGCAGCAGTGCGGTAATGTGACTTCCTCACGTCTCTATCCTTTTCTCATTTCTAATTGGTTTTATATACAGCGAACCTGACACGGGTGTTCAAGTGGGAGGGAATCTAGCAACCAAAAATAAAAACGTCAATAAAAAGAATCATTATCATTTAGATTAAATTTGTTTTTTTCCCGCGGTTTCCCCAATAACGCAGTGGCAGGATACAAAACTTTACACTGATAATCATTATCATTCGTTGATGGTGATTGAGAATTGTTATAGTCTTTTGCGCTCTGCCGGTGATGGGGTCGTGGTAATGAATGGGGCAACACAAAGCGTGATGAGTGTTGATCAAACTGAAATGGAGCGTGTCTCTGAAGGCGCGCAAGGGAATGCTCAGGCTCGCAGCCGCTGGCTGCGCCGTTTGATGACTTGGCACTGGATCAGCTCGGCGCTGGCGCTGTTTGGCATGCTGCTGTTTGCGTTCACTGGTATCACCCTCAATCATGCCGGGCAGATTCCGGCTACGCCGGTGGTTGAGACCATTGAGGCCCGGCTCCCGCCCGAACTGATTGAGTCGCTGTCATCTCGGGCTGAAGCCTCTCCGGCAGATCTGCCCGGAGACCTGCGTCGCTGGCTTGCGAAAGAGGGCATAGGTTTGGGTAACGCCCAGCCTGAATGGTCCGATTATGAACTTTACGTATCGCTGCCGCGTCCCGGCGGTGATGCATGGCTTAGTGTGGATTTCGAATCCGGCGAGCTGCTGTATGAATCCACCGATCGTGGCTGGATCTCCTATCTGAATGACCTGCACAAGGGGCGTAACACCGGCACCGCCTGGAGCTGGTTCATCGACCTCTTCGCCCTGCTGTGCATCGTGTTCTGCCTGACGGGGCTTGGGGTTCTCTATTTACATGCGCGGGAGCGGATCAGTGTCTGGCCGATTACGGGGCTGGGTGTCATGGTGCCGCTGCTGCTTGCCATATTGCTGGTGCATTGACTGTGCATTTTGATCGAGGAGCGTTTATGCAATGGAAAACAACGGCAGCGGCTGCGCTGCTGGCTGTGGGCAGTTCAACCGCCATGGCCGCTGAGTTGAAACTGAATGTGGAGATACCGGCGCTTCAGGTGGCGGAATACCACCGGCCCTATGTAGCGATCTGGATCGAAACCGACAAGGGGCGGCATCAGACCGATTTGGCGGTCTGGTACGACCTGGAGCTGAAAGACAACGAAGGCACCAAATGGCTCAAGGACTTGCGCCAGTGGTGGCGTCGCAGCGGCCGTCAGCTGGAGTTTCCGGTGGATGGCCTTTCGGGCGCAACCCGCCCGGTGGGCACCCACTCGCTGACCTTTGGTGATGAGCATGCAGGGCTGGTGGCCATGAAGCCTGGTGACTATCAGCTGGTGGTGGAAGCGGCCCGTGAAGTGGGTGGCCGTGAGCTGCTCAAGCTCCCGTTCACCTGGCCGGTTGCGGCCGCCAGCGAGCAGACTCAGAACGGCGAACATGAGTTGGGTCGTGTAACCCTCTCACTCAAGCCCTGATAGCAGCGGTTTTGAGTGATTGCGCTCGTGTAACCGTCCCCATTCAAACAAGGAGAATACAATGAATCTGAAACAACTGGCTGCCTGTTCACTGCTGGCCCTGGGCATGGGCGCTTCCATCGAAGCTCAGGCGCATCGTGCCTGGATGCTGCCCTCCGCGACCGTCCTGTCTGGCGAAAACGCCTGGGTCACCGTAGACGGCGCCATCTCCAACAATCTGTTCTATTTTGAACACCACCCACTGCAGCTGAACAATCTGGAGATTCTGTCGCCGAGTGGTAAATTGGTTGAAGCGCAGAATCAGGCTACTGGGAAATACCGTTCGGTATTTGATGTGGAGTTGGCAGAAGAGGGTACTTACACTCTGCAAAACCGCAACCAGGGCGTGTTTGGTCGTTACAAACTGGAAGGTGAGATGAAACGCTGGCGCGGCAGTGTAGACGAAATCAGCCAGATTCCGGCTGAAGCGGAAGATCTGCGCCTGAGTGAAATCGATAGTCGCATGCAGGTGTTTGTCACCAAGGGCGCCCCGACCGATGCTAACTTCAAAACCAGCGGTCAGGGCATCGAGTTGGTGCCGGTAACCCATCCGAATGATCTGTTTACTGGCGAACCAGTGGAGTTTCGCTTTTTGCTCGATGGTGAGCCGGCGGCTGATCTCGAAGTCACCCTGATCCGTCACGGCATCCGTTATCGTGATCAGGTTGAAGAGATCATTGTGAAATCCGATGCCAAGGGTCAGGTCAATCTGGAGTTCAGCGAGCCGGGCATGTACTGGCTGGAAGTTGAGGCAGAGCGGGACAGCAAGCTGCTTGAAGGCGCCAAGCGTCGTCTGAGCTACAGCGCTACTCTGGAGGTGCTGCCGCTTTGAGGCATGCAGGCAAACTGATTCTTGCACTGCTGGCGCTGACCACGGCGCTGGTCTGGCAGATGGAGGACCTTGGCTCGGGCCGGCAGTGGCTGGCAACGCTGGTGCTGTTGGCCTACGCCCTGCTGTTGTGGCGGGCAAAGGTGCGCAGGCAGCGGCAGCAACCGGCTGTCAGTGGTGAAGCGGACTACCTGATCGCCTATGCCACTGAAACCGGCACCGCCCGCCAGCTGGCACAGCAGATGCGCAAGCGACTGGGCAAACAGGGCTGCACTGCAGCCCTGACCGAGCTGAACCGGTTGGCGGATCAGTCGCTGCCCGCCAAGGCGCTGCTGCTGGTCGCCAGTACCACTGGCCAGGGTGATGCCCCGCGCACAGGGGATCGCTGGCCAACCAACGATGACCTCAAGCGCTATGTGGACCTGCCCTTTGCCGTGCTGGCGCTGGGGGATCGCAGTTATCCACAGTTCTGTGCCTTCGGTCTGTCGGTTGCCGGTCAACTGCAGCAGGCGGGTGCCAAACCGCTATTCGCGCCGGTGCAGGTCAGTCAGGCTGACCCGGCCATGGTCAACTACTGGTATCAGTGTCTGCAGAAGGCGGCTGACATTCCGGTCTGATTTTGCTGCAATAGACGCATTATCAGACAGGACTTCATGTGGTCGCTTCCAACCCTTCATTTTTATCCCGTTATCTGCTTCGTCCCCTGTGGCGAGTGCTTTGGCGTGCCCTGCTGGTATGGTTGATTGTAACCGCGGTTGTGACAGTGGCGCTGCGTTATGTGGACCCGCCGTTCTGGTCCTGGATGGTCTGGCGCGGCATTACAACGCCCGAAGGCTATCCCGAGCGCTATCGCCACCAATGGGTGGATTTGGATGCCATTCCTCTTTACATGCAGCTGGCGGTGGTTGCGGCCGAGGATCAGCGTTTTCCCCTGCATGGGGGGGTGGATTTCAAGGAGCTGGAGCAGGCAATACGCGATGCGATAGCCGGGAAGTCTCTGCGCGGAGCCAGCACCCTGACCCAACAAACTGCCAAAAACCTGTTCCTCTGGCCAGGACGTGACTGGACCCGCAAGGGACTTGAATTGCCGTTGGCGCTGTTGCTGGAACAGGTTTGGGGCAAGCAGCGAACGCTGGAGGTTTATCTTAATATCGTCGAGTTCGGCCCCGGTGTGTATGGTGTTGGTGCGGCAAGCGAGTACTGGTTTGGCAAGCCGGTACAGCGGCTGAGCCGGAATGAGGCTGCACGGCTGGCGGCGATACTGCCCAACCCCTGGGTCTATTCGGCTCAGCCGCCTTCGCGTCATGTGCGCCAGCGTACTGACTGGGTATTGCGTCAGATGCAGCAACTGGGGCCAGACTGGATCGTCAATATCGAGTGATGGTTATAAGCTGTTCAGTTTTTATGCTTATTGTGACAGAATTGCGCGTTTCCACGCACGCAACTGCAGGCTCCATGAACCGTCGGCAGTGATCCCGTGTACTTCCTCTTTCCGCTTTCGTGTCGGTGTACCAGACTGAACGGAAGAACGTTGCGGCTGATCGCCGTAACCCAGAACGGATGATGACCGATGATTCGACAATCGCCTTTGGCTCTGTTGCCGCTGGGCCTGTTCCTTGCGCTGTTTATTGGCAGTGGTCTCTACTACCAGTCTGCCGGTGTTGATTTCGCCTTCTACCAGATCTCGGCTCCCGTAGCGATTCTGCCTGCCATTGTCCTGGCGCTGATCCTGCAAAAGGGAAGGCTGAATGAGCGTATCGAGACGTTTATCAGCGGTGTGGGCGAGCATACGATCATTACGATGGCACTGATCTTTCTGCTCGCGGGTGCCTTTGCCAGTGTGGCCAAGGCCGTGGGGGGTGTGGATGCCACCGTTAATTTTGGCCTGAGTATCATCCCGCCCCAGTTCGTGTTGCCGGGCCTGTTCGTGATTACGGCCTTTATCGCCACGTCCATGGGAACGTCCATGGGCACGATTGCCGCAGTCGCTCCCATTGCGGTCGGTGTTGCGGAAGCGACCGACCTGTCCCTGTTGCTGGCAATCGGTACAGTGGTGGGTGGTGCCATGTTCGGCGATAACCTGTCGATCATCTCCGATACCACCATTGCTGCGACCCGTACCCAGGGCTGTGAAATGAAAGACAAGTTTCGACTCAATTTCAAGATTGCCCTGCCGGCAGCATTGTTGACACTAGTCTGGCTCTATATTCAGGGCAGCAGTGCTCAGGTGGAGGCGCCGGGTGAGTACGAGTTGCTGCGCGTGTTGCCTTATCTGACTGTGCTGGTGCTGGCGCTGTCAGGGTTGAACGTCGTGGTTGTACTGTTTGTGGGGATTCTGCTGGCGGGCGGCGTGGGGCTGTTTGCGATGGATGGATACTCAATCGCACAGTGGTCCAAGGATATCTATGCGGGCTATACCGGCATGCAGGAAATTCTGATCCTGTCGCTCTTGATTGGCGGTTTGGGGGCTCTGATGAAGTCTCAGGGAGGATTGGTCTGGCTCTCCGGCATGATTGACAAGCTGTCGCGCCAGAGCAGTGATCCCAAGAAGCATCGCCGCTCAGGTGAGGTTAGCATCAGTGCCGCCGTGGCGCTGACTAACATCTGTACTGCCAATAATACGGTCTCGATTATCATTTCTGGTGGCCTGGCCAGGGACATTGCCGAGCGCTACGGTGTTGACCCGCGCCGCAGTGCCAGTTTGATGGATATTTTCTCCTGTGTCGTTCAGGGCATGCTGCCTTATGGTGCTCAGGTGCTGCTGGCTGGATCGATAGCTGGACTGTCGCCGCTCTTGCTTGCGGGCAACATTCATTACTGTTGGGTGTTGGCAGGCGCTGGACTGGTATCGATTATGCTTGGCAAGCCAGGTGTCCCTGCCTCTCGGCACTGAGTGGATTCGCTCTCGCAGCTGTAGCGCGGCGCTTTCGCTCCTGATGAGAAGGCGCTGGCTCTATTCTCTATGAAATTTTCATGAAGCGCTTTGTGGTCTTACTGCAACCTCTTGTGCTCAGGATCAATAAATCAGACAATGGTTAATAGTAATCTATCTCATTATCAATATTGATCAGAGGGAGCTTGTCTTATGTCATCGCGCTTTACCTGGAAACCCCTTGCGCTGGTCATATCCGCATCTGTTGTGTTGACGGCCTGTAACCAATCGGAAGCTGAGCAGGTATCAGTGAATACCCAACCCGCACAGGCAGTTGAACAGTCTGCTGCGAGCCAACAAGCAGTCACGCCACGACAGGTGGCAGTGCATTATGCGGATCTGGCCCATGCCACTTATAAAGATTCATTGGTCACGGCACAGGCGCTGAAACAGGCAATTGCAGAACTGTTGGCATCACCGACCGAAGCCAATCTTCAGTCAGCACGTGAAGCATGGTTGAAAGCACGAGTGGCCTATCAGCAGTCTGAGGTATTTCGCTTCGGCAATGCCGTTGTCGATGACTGGGAAGGCCAGCTCAACGCCTGGCCGCTGGATGAGGGCATGATCGATTACGTCAAAGAGGCTGACTACCAGTATGAACTGGGCAATGAAGGCGCTCTGGCCAACATCATTGCCAGTGAAAGCCTTCAGGTCGGCGGTGAAACCATCGATGTCAGTGAAATCACCCCGCAGCTGCTGGCAGATCTGAACGAAATCGGCGGCTCCGAAGCGAATGTGGCCAGTGGCTATCACGCCATCGAGTTTCTGCTCTGGGGGCAGGACCTGAACGGCTTTGCCGTAGGTGCCGGTGAGCGTTCCGTCAGTGACTTCGCGCAGGGCGAAAATTGCACCAATGGCAATTGTGACCGCCGCGGCCAGTACTTGACGGCTGCATCCGAGCTGTTGGTTCAGGACTTGGAGTGGATGGTTGCACAGTGGGCACCGGGTGCGCAGGATAACTATCGCGCCGAATTGCTGGCCGCTGATACATCAGAAGTTGTACGGCGCATGCTGTTCGGCATGGGATCTCTGTCGCTGGGTGAGCTGGCTGGTGAGCGCATGAAAGTTGCTCTGGAAGCCAATTCCTATGAAGATGAGCACGATTGCTTCAGTGACAACACGCATAACTCTCATTACTACAACGCCAAAGGTATCCAGAACGTCTACCTGGGGCGCTATGTCAGTACCAGTGGTGAAGAGCTGAAAGGCCCGTCCCTGTCTGATCTGGTTGCGACCCAGGACACTGAGCTGGATACGCGTGTGAAGTCTGACCTGGCTTCCAGTATGCAGGCGCTTGAAGTCATGGTCGCCGCGGCCGAGAGCAGTGAAGCGCCGATGCCGTTTGACATGATGATTGCCCCTGGCAATGAAAAGGGTGCTGAGATTATCAATGCGGCGATCATGGCGCTGGTTAAACAGACCGGTAGCATTGAGCAGGTAGCTGGAAAACTGGGGATCACCTCGCTGGAGCCTGATACCGCCGGTCACAACTTCTGAGGACTCAGGCCATGGCATCTGCCATGGCTTTCAAATGCAATAACCTTCGTTTGACCGGGCAAGGATGCTCGGCTGACCATCGTGAGAAGACAACAATGAACATGTTACGCAGCGGACTGTTGGCCTTGATGCTGCCGCTGGCCTCGTCCAGCCTGGCTCAGACGGACTATCCGATACAAACCAATCCGAAGAGTGGTGGCGAGGGCAGTGTGGCCCAATCTGACCACAATGCCTATTCATTGCCACAGGCCAACCTGGCCATGAGCGAAAGGCTGAATTTCAGCGTTGGTAACAGTTTTTTTCGCAACCCCTGGGTGATCGCGCCGGCCAGCACGGATGCCCGTGATGGCCTTGGTCCTCTGTTCAACACCAACTCCTGCCAGGGCTGTCATATCAAGGATGGCCGTGGCCACCCGCATGAGCCGGGTGAGCCGCCCGTTTCCATATTCCTGCGCCTGGCGGTGCTGGGCGACCCGGATGAGAATGCCGAAGCCATCCGCCAACACGGCTTCATTCCCGCGCCGGTATACGGTACTCAGCTGCAAACTGCCGCCATTCCGGGTATGGAGCCCGAAGCCGATCTGTTGCTGGAATGGAAAGAGCGAGAAGAAAAACTGGCTGACGGTACGGTTGTGAAACTGCGTGAGCCCGTTTTTACCATTGAGAACCCCCGCTACGGCCCACTGCCGGAAGGCTTGTTGACTTCACCCCGTGTTGCTCCTCCCATGATTGGTCTGGGGTTGCTTGAGGCTATTCCTGAAGAAGATATCCTGGCGGCAGAGGATCCGGATGACCGGGATGGAAACGGTATTTCCGGTCGTGCCAACCGTGTCTGGGACAAGGCGACCAAGACCAGCGGCGTCTTGGGGCGTTTTGGTCTGAAGGCGGCCGAGCCCAATGTGATGCAGCAAAGCATGGGTGCGTTTGCCGGCGATATGGGGCTGACATCGACACTGGCACCTCATACTGATTGTACGCCTGAGCAGGGCTGTGAGCGTTTTCCGAATGGTGGCGATATCGAAGTCAGCGACAAGATCGCCAACTTTGTCGGTTTCTACGCCTCCAGTCTGGCAGTACCGGAGCGTCGTGACATGGATGACATGGATGTGCAGAAGGGAGCAAAGTTATTTAATGAAGCGGGCTGTGCAGCCTGTCATACACCGCGGTATGTAACGGGTCAGGTCAATGGTCGACCGGATCTGAGTGGGCAGGAAATATGGCCCTACACCGACCTTCTGCTGCACGATATGGGACCGGGGCTGGCTGACAATCGTCCCGAGTTTCTGGCCAATGGTCAGGAGTGGCGCACTGCACCGCTTTGGGGTGTAGGGCTTGCACAGTTGATCAACCCGCGAGCCGGTTTCCTGCACGACAGTCGTGCTCGGACTCTGGAGGAGGCCATCTTGTGGCACGGAGGTGAGGCGCAGGCGGCAAAAGAGGTATATCGGGCACTAGACGCGCAACAGCGCGCGACACTGATCAGGTTTCTGGAGTCTCTGTAATGAAAAAACTGGCATGTATGGTTGTTGCCGCAGTATTACCGCTTGCCGCGCATGCGCAAACGCCTCTGCAGAGCTGGCACGCAGACCTGTCACAGGGATATGCCCGGTTGGCCGCTTCATCAGGTCAGCTCTCCGAAGCACTGAATCAGTATTGTGCGATGCCTGATGCAGCGGGACAGTCGGCTGTTCGAGAGCAGTGGATAAAGGCATTCATGGCCTGGCAGGCCGTTCGTTTTGTCGAGTTTGGACCGGTCGAGCAGGACAGTATGGGCTGGCAGATGCAGTTCTGGCCGGACAAGAAAAATCTGATTGCCCGTAAGAGTCAGATGCTGCTGCGCAGCGAAACACCGGTCACGGCCGAGAAGCTGGCGAACGAAGGGGTGGCCGTAAAAGGATTTCCGGCGCTGGAATATCTGTTGTTTGAGCATGAAGCCAAAAGCGGCCCGGGCAGTGCCTGCCCTTTATCATCTGTTATTGGGAATCAGCTTGAAGCCAATGCTGAAACACTGGCGCAAAACTGGCAGCAGTTTCAGCCTCACTTTGAGTCCCGTGACACGTACATCGCTGATATGGTGAAATCGGCGATCCACGCCACCGAAATTATTCGTGACAAGCGCCTTGGAGAGCCCATGGGACTGCATGGCAGCAATCGGCGGTTGCACTTTTTGGCCGATGCCTGGCGCAGTGAGCAGTCACTGGCGACTGTTCAGGCCTCACTGGAAGGGCTGAACGACTACTTCATGCCCGGGCTTGAGCAGGTCTTGAAAGGCTCGGCACCAGAGTTGCTGCAGGAAACCCGTGAACGGTTGACCACGGCACTGGAAAAAGCCCATGCGTTGCCACCTGGCATGAAAGCGCTGCTGAATAATGATGAGAGCTATGCACAGTTGCAGTCGCTGTTCATCAGCATCGATGCATTGGTGATCCATCTCAATGATCGCGTTGCGGTAGAGCTGGGCATTGTGAAGGGTTTTAACTCCAGTGACGGTGACTGACCATGCTCAAGCGTCGTGACTTTATGCTGGGCATGGCTTCAGCAGCTGCCTTGGCATCCCTGTCCCCCGGGTTGCTGGCGCAAACCCGCGAGGGGTGCTTCATCAGTGCAGCCAATACGGCGACGGGTGATCATCGTGTGCTGATTGCAGATGTACAGGGGAAGGTGGTGCACAGCCTCGAGGTGGCCGAGCGTTGCCATGCGGGCTGTCTGCGACCGGCGTCTGATGAGGTGGCCTTTTTCTCGCGCAGACCTGGCCGGCAGCTCAATATTATCGATGCGAAGCAGGGCCGGCTGGTTCAGGTAGTAACCTCTGAACCGGGTGAGCACTTCTATGGTCACGGGGCATTTTCGCCCGAAGGCGACCTGCTCTATGCAACGGCGCACCGCTATAAGGAAAGCGAAGGGGTACTCAACATATACGCGGCTGACCAGTCTTACCGACTGATAGGTCAGATCCAGCTTGGCGTAATGGACCCGCACGAGGTGCGGTTGCATCCCAATGGGCGTGATCTGGTGGTTGCCGCGGGTGGTATTCAGACCCATCCCGACTACGGCCGGATTAAGCTCAATCTTGATCGGATGCAGCCGGCCCTGCTGGTCGTGGATCGTCTCACGGGCAAGGTGACTCAACGGCATCAACCGTCTCACCACCAGCTCAGCATGCATCATCTGGATATCAGCCCCGAGGGGATTGTAGTGGCGGGCTATCAGTTTGAGGGGGCTGAGTGGAAGCGGCCCAACCTGATTGCCTGGCTCGATGTCGAGAAGCAGCGATTTGAAGAGATCCGTTTGCCGGATGCCGATCAACAGGTGCTGCGCAATTACATCGCCAGTGTGGCGATGGATGCAGTGACTGGAGTGGTTGCCGTTACGGCTCCTCGCGGCAACCGTGTAGTTCTGTTGGACTATCGCCGACGTCGCTATCTGCACAGCATTGAGTTGGACGATGTATCGGGCGTTTTGCCTCTGCCCGAAGGCGGTTTCATCTGCACATCGGGAATGGGGGGCGTCTATCGCCTGGCACCTGGCAGCCAAGAGTTGCAGCAAGTCAGATCTGACAGCATCCGTTGGGACAATCATCTGACACAGGTGTGAATCTGTCGATTTGACGGGGGGCGGAGATCGGCACTGATCAAAAAGTGCGCTATACTCGCGCCCCCTGATTCATCCTTAGCGCAGAGTCGTCCATGTCCGCTGTCACCCCGATCTACGAATATTCCAAATACTGGGCCGAGTGCTTTGGTCCGGCGCCGTTTCTGCCCATGTCCCGTGAAGAGATGGATCAGCTTGGCTGGGACAGCTGCGACATCATCATCGTCACCGGTGATGCCTATGTGGATCACCCGTCGTTTGGCATGGCGATCATCGGTCGTCTGCTGGAGGCTCAGGGATTTCGGGTGGGGATCATTGCCCAGCCCGACTGGCACTCTGCCGATGCATTCAAGGCACTGGGCAAGCCTAACCTGTTCTTCGGTGTCGCCGCCGGCAACATGGACTCGATGATCAACCGCTATACCGCTGATCGCAAGATTCGCTCCGATGACGCCTATACGCCGGGCGGCAAGGCGGGCAAGCGGCCGGATCGCGCCAGTCTTGTTTACAGTCAGCGCTGCCGCGAGGCGTACAAGGAGGTGCCGATCATTCTTGGTGGCATTGAAGGTTCGCTGCGCCGTATCGCTCATTACGACTACTGGCAGGACAAGGTACGACGCTCCATCCTGCTTGATGCCCGTGCCGATCTGCTGCTGTACGGCAATGCCGAACGCGCTGTGGTGGAGGTTGCCCACCGCATCGCCCGGGGTGAGCCGGTGAGCGAGATCACCGATGTGCGCGGCACCGCCTTTGTGCGCAAGGATACGCCCGAGGGCTGGATGGAGATCGACTCCACCCGCATCGACCGCCCCGGCAAGATCGACAAAATCATCAATCCCTATGTGAATACCCGGGACCTTGAGGCCTGCCAGCTGGAGAATGGCCGAGAGGGGGGCGAGACTGCCGAGATGGACGGCGAGGACGAAGTACAGATCCTGCATATCGAGCCGCGGGTGAAGTTGGACCGCAGTCAGACCGTAATCCGAATTCCGTCGTTTGAAAAGGTGCGCAACGACCCGGTACTCTACGCACACGCCAACCGGGTACTGCACTTGGAAACCAACCCCGGTAACGCCCGTGCGTTGGTGCAGCTGCATGGTGATCAGGAGGTGTGGCTCAACCCACCGCCGATCCCGCTGACCACTGCGGAGATGGATCATGTATTCGGCCTGCCGTATCAGCGCGTGCCGCACCCGGTCTATGGCAAGGCGGAGATCCCGGCCTACAAGATGATCCGCTTTTCGGTCAACATCATGCGCGGCTGCTTTGGTGGCTGCACCTTCTGCTCGATCACCGAGCATGAGGGACGCATCATTCAGAACCGCTCCCATGAGTCGATCTTGCAGGAGATCGAAGAGATTCGTGACAAGGTGCCGGGTTTTACCGGTGTGATCTCCGACCTGGGCGGCCCCACGGCTAACATGTATCGACTGGCCTGCAAAAGCCCCGAGATCGAGGCCGCCTGCCGCAAGCCTTCCTGCGTGTTCCCCGGTATCTGCCAGAACCTGAATACCGACCACAGCTCACTGACGCAGCTGTATCGCAAGGCGCGTGACGTCAAGGGGGTAAACAAGATCCTGATCGCCTCCGGCCTGCGCTACGATCTGGCGGTAGAAGATCCCGAGTACGTGCGAGAACTGGTCACCCATCATGTGGGGGGCTACCTGAAAATCGCGCCAGAACACACCGAGCGCGGCGTGCTCGATAAAATGATGAAGCCGGGCATTGGCACCTATGATGCGTTCAAACGAATGTTCGAGAAATTCTCGAAAGAGGCAGGAAAGGATCAATATCTGATTCCGTACTTCATCGCGGCGCATCCGGGCACCACTGATGAGGACATGATGAATCTGGCGCTTTGGCTCAAGCGCAGTGGTTTCAAGGCGGATCAGGTACAGGCGTTCTATCCTTCACCGATGGCCACCGCCACGGCGATGTATCACACCGGTCGTAACCCGCTACGCAAACTGACCTACAAGAAGAGCGGCGAAAAGGTCGAAACGGTGAAAGGGGAGCGTCAGCGCCGCCTGCACAAGGCGTTTCTGCGCTGGCACGACCCGGACAACTGGCCGCTGCTGCGTGAGGCGCTGACGGCGATGGGTCGTGCCGACCTGATTGGTGATGGCGAGAAGCAACTGATCCCGGTCGAGCAGCCCGAAGATGCCCGCCATGTCAGCCCAAGGCGCAAGAACTCGCCTGCATCAAACCGTGCCGGCAAGGGCAAGCTGCTGACTCAGCATACCGGTTTGCCGCCGCGTGCAGGCAATACCCCCAACAGGAGCGGTCGCAAGAAACCTCCCGCGGGGCGCAGGCGGCAGGGGTAGGCGCCGTCAGGTTTTGAAGCGCTTGATCAGCTGGCTGAGATTCTGTGCCAGCTGCAGCTGCTGTTCGGCATGTTCGGACAGGACGCGGGCGCTTTCACTGATGGTTTCGGCGCTATTGTCGATGCCGGTAATGTTGCGGCCGATATCGCTGATGGCGGTGGACTCCTCCTCGGCCGCCGCTGCGATCTGGGTCGACATGTTGGTAATATCGCCAATGGCCATGACAATCTGATCCAGCGCCTGCTCGACCTCTCTGGCGCGGCTGGTTGCAACCTCCATATCTTTCTGATTGCTTTCAACCAGCGTATTGGCCTCTTGTGTTTCGTGCTGCAAACGACGGATTATCTCGTCAATTTCCGAGGTGGACTGTTGCGTACGTTGTGCGAGTGTACGTACCTCATCAGCGACAACTGCAAAACCTCGCCCATGCTCGCCGGCCCTGGCGGCTTCGATGGCGGCATTGAGTGCCAACAGGTTGGTCTGTTCGGAAACGTTGTTGATCACATTGGTGACATCGGAGATGCGTTGGCTGCTTTCATTGAGGCGTGCTGTCATTTCAGCCAACCGCTGGCTGTCGGAGGCAAGACTGGCAACAGCCTCGACCGCCGCCTGTACCTTGGCATGACCGTCCATTGCCAGCTGATTGGCCTGATGTGCGGCATCAGATGCACTGACCGTACTGTTGGCTACATCCTGTACTGCCGTCGAAACTTCTTCAACCGCTGCCGCCACCTGCATGGTTTCATTGCTCTGTGACTGTAGGCTCTGTTCTGCCTGCTGCACAATACTGCTGGTGCTGAGCGCTTCCTGATTCAATTGGTTACTGGCGGTAGCGACCTCTCTGATCGCGCTGGAGAAGTTGTCCAGGGTGTGGTTGAGGTACTGTGCCACCGTACCCAGCTCATCACCGGACAGAACATCGGCGCGAGCGGTGAGATCATGCTCGTTGCGCACCCGGTCCATGGTATTGGCGAGGGCATCGACCTGACGGTGCAGGCCCCGGATGATCCAGGATGAGATCAGCGCAACCAAAGCCAGAATTCCGGCCAGGGCGGAACCCGCGAGCCAGGTCTGGAACTGGGCCTGCTGGTGCTGGTTGGCAGCCGTATTGAGCAGCTCGCCGGCAATCTGGTCTTCGAAGCTCTTCATAACATTGATGCGATCGGTCGCGCGATCAAACCACTCCGTGCCGGGCACACCGAAATTGCCGCTCGTTGCCTTGTCCATTGCCACCTTGCGCAAACGCTCTACGGCAGAAAATTCCGCAGAGCTGTCCAGCTGAGAAAAACGGGTTACCTGTTCTTCAGTGGCCAGTACCTTGAATTGGGCCAAGTAGGTTTCCTGCTGTGACACAAGGTTCAGAAAGCGTTCATAAAGACCGGGGGCGAAGCTGTCGCGGCCGAAAACGTTACTGAGGACTGCACGTTCGATTCCGGCGCGCTCCTTGGCCTGCAGGTACGCATAGAAGGCTGCGGACGCACGTGAAATGGCTGCATCATCGCTGATACGTGAGGCTGTGGCGGATACGCTCAGCAGCTCGGCTATCAGATCCGTGAAATAGCCCAGGGCGCGGGAGAGTTCAATATCACGGTTGTCTGCACTTTGGCGAATAGTGCGTAATTGCCCCAGCTCTCGCTGGATTTGGACCAGGGTTGAGGTGATATCGGCATCGGAAAATGTCTGCCCTTCAAGGTAGTTTTGCCAGCGGGACATTACCTGATCGGTTTGTTGCCTCTGCTGGCGCAGAGTATTGGCGAACGCCTCGGTACCTGCCCCGAGCCAACCGCTGGTGGCGCCTCGTTCTTTCTGCAATTCATGCACAAGTGCGCTGTTATAGGTAGTGAGTTCAACCTCGAGCTCCAGCTTGTTCAGCGCAGCGGCGTCGTGATAACGATCAATCAGTGTATCGCCCAGCAGCAGGGTGATGCCAAGTACGGGAAGCAGTAACAGCAGCAGTATTTTGTGGATAAAGCGAATTTTCATGGGTCGAGATCCCTTGCGACTGTCGAGACGGCGCGACGACAAATAGCTGTTTGTTGAAGGTTAGAGCGTTGTGGGTGGATTTGCCAGCGCCAAATTGGTGCAGAATGCCCTGTCAGCAGTGACTTGAATAGGGTGATTGACAGGCTGAAAAAATTCGCAGAAGCGGCATTGTATTTGCTCTGAACTTGGGTATTATGCTGGAAAGCGTTTAAATCCGGTGCTAGTGAAATAGCCGCCTGCGGGCAGCCGGACAGCCGATATGACATCGGCCCGGAGTTTGAGTTACTTGATACGACAGCCACACAGCGGCATGATTGCCGCCCGCAAAACAGACGCCATAACCCTCTTTCCCGGTTTTGGTGTCTACCGTCCTCTCTTCAGCCGCTTCTCGGCCAGTGTGAAGAACGTACCTTCTGTTGTCAGTCCTTTTGCCTCTGTTTTTTCATGTTGTGTTGTACTCACCTTGCTACAGTCTGTAGCGAGGATAAGTGCGTCATGGAATTGCAAAGACTGCACATCAGACTGGTTGATGACGGACAGCGAGGCTGTCTCAGTGTTACCTGAGTGTGCCAATACCAGGGAAGATTTCTGCATTCGGGCATGATACCCGAAGGCTGAAAGAGGCCGGATACCAGCAGGTTCCGGTATCAAGGGGTTCGAACGGTGTGTCGAACCTTTAGCGACTGGATCGCACCTTTAGTGCATCCAACCATAAGAAAAGCCGGCCAATGGCTGGTGTACATGTAAAAGAAAGAGGCAAAAAATGTCACAGCTCGTAACTGGTACCGTCAAGTGGTTCAACGATGAAAAAGGCTTCGGCTTTATCCAGCAGGAAAACGGCCCGGACGTATTCGTTCACTTCCGTGCCATCAACGGTACTGGTCGTCGTTCTCTGCAGGAAAACCAGACTGTAACTTTCGAAGTTACTCAGGGCCAGAAAGGCCCGCAGGCTGAAAACGTCACTGTTGTTGCCTGAGCATCGACAGTCCGGATTCCAACAGCGGGCGTCATGCCCGCTGTTCTGTTTATACCCCGCGATTTACGTTTGCTGCACCAAAGGTACTGAAAGCGGCAGCTGCAGACCTGTGTCGCTCTCTCCCATCAGCCAAGGCTGATTGAGCTCAATCGCATCCTTTAAAAATTGCCACAACAAGCGTACCCGCAACAGCTGGCGCTGTTCCGCACGGGCGGCTATCCAGAACTCACGGCAAATGTCGATCTCAGACCTCAATAAGGGCTCCAGTCGAGGGTCCTGCTCCGCCATGAAGCAGGGCAGCACAGCCAGTCCACTGCCGGCCAACACGGCATGCAGCTGGGTGACAATGCTGGTGCTGCGTTGTGCAAAGCGGGGCAATGTCGATAATCCCTGCAGCAGAGGATCGAGATAACACAGTTGATCACTGAAGATTAGATCGTCCACATAGCCGATCAGATCAAAGTCTGACAGCGCATCAACTCCGGCCGGGCGCCCCCTGCGATCCAGATACCCCTGCTCACCATAAAGCTGCAGCCTGTAGTGGCACAGCCGCGAAACCACCATCTCGGCATTTCGTGGACGGTCGATTGTAATGGCCAGATCCGCTTCATGCCGTCCCAGGTTGACCGCACGGGGAAGGGCAAGCAGCTCAACCGTCAACTCCGGATAGCGGCGCTGGAATGCACTCAAAAGCGGCGTGATAACGTAGGTGCCAAAGCCTTCGGTCACACCGAGGCGGATCTGGCCGCTGACCTGAAGGTTCTGGTCACTGATACTCTCGCTTGCCCCTGTGACCTGGCGAGCCATCTCTTCTGCAAACAGCAGCAGTTGCTCACCGGCGGCGGTTAACCTGTAGCCGTGGGTGCTGCGCTCAAAAAGCTGCGTATTGAGCTCGGTTTCAAAGCGACGGATACGACGTGATACCGTGGAATGGTCTATGGTTAATCGGCGGGCTGCATCGGTCAGCCTATCGGCACGGGCCACTTCTAGAAAGATCTGGATGTCCTGCCAATTGAGCATATGGAATCTTCCTTGTGCATTTTTGCACAACCAATGTGCTTGGATGGCCGTTGTCTGTCAACAGGATGCGCCGCTAGACTCGAAAGCAGCTGCAGACACTGTTCTGTTTTGCCTGAGTACACAAAAAATATAAGGAGATCAGGTAGATGTCGGTTCGAGAAATTCCGCTTTTCATTGATGGTCAACCGGTCCGTTCACAGAGCCCAGAGTGGCGCGATGTCATCAACCCGGCCACGCAGGAGGTGGTCGCCCGAGTTCCTTTTGCCACGGTGGATGAAGTTAATCGTGCGGTAGCTTCAGCCAAGGAGGCGTTCAAAAGCTGGCGCAAGGTGTCGCTGGCTCAGCGCATGCGCATCATGCTGAAATTTCAGGCACTGGTGCGTGAACATACGCCAGAGCTTGCTGCCTTGATTACCGAAGAGCATGGCAAGACGTTGCCTGATGCCGAAGGTGAAGTGGGGCGTGGTCTTGAAGTTATAGAGCATGCCTGTTCCATCACCTCACTGCAGTTGGGGGAGATCGCCGAGAATGCCGCCGGAGGCGTGAATGTCTATTCGCTGCAGCAACCGATCGGTGTGGGAGCTGGCATTACGGCGTTTAACTTCCCTGTGATGTTGCCTTGCTTCATGTTCCCGCTGGCCATCGCCACAGGCAATACCTTCATTCTCAAACCGTCCGAACAGGACCCGACGTCGACCATGCGTCTGGTTGAGCTGGCGCATGAGGCTGGGATACCAGCTGGCGTATTGAATGTGGTGCACGGTGGTGCCGATGTTGCCAACCAGATCTGTGACCATCCTGATATCAAGGCGCTGTCGTTTATCGGCTCCACTCATGTGGGTACTCATATCTACAACCGTGCCGGTGCGGCCGGCAAGCGTGTGCAGTCCATGATGGGAGCCAAGAACCACTGTGTGATCATGCCGGATGCCAACCGCAGCCAGGCGATCAACAACGTGATCGGTTCCTGCTTCGGTGCGGCAGGGCAACGCTGCATGGCCAACTCGGTTGTAGTGCTGGTCGGGGAAGCGAAGGAGTGGCTGCCCGAGATGATCGAGCGCTCCAAAGAGATGAAAGTGGGGCCAGGCACCCAGCGTGATGCCGACCTGGGGCCATTGGTATCGCCACAGGCGCGGGACCGCGTGGTTAGCCTCATCGACGCGGGAGTGGCTGAAGGTGCAACTCTGGCACTGGATGGTCGTAACATCAGTGTGGACGGTTATCCTGAAGGCAACTTTGTTGGGCCGACCATTTTCACCGATGTGAAGCCCGAAATGCGCATCTACAGCGAAGAGATCTTCGGGCCGGTGATGTGTGTTGTATGCGTTGACACTCTGGATGATGCCATTGAGTTCATCAATGCCAACCCCAACGGCAACGGTACCTCCATCTTCACCAGTTCCGGCTGGGCGGCGCGTCGCTATGAGAACGATATCGACGTCGGCCAGGTGGGCATCAATGTGCCGATTCCGGTTCCAGTGGCCTTCTTCAGTTTTACCGGCTCAAGAGCATCCAAGCTGGGGGATCTTGGCCCCAACGGCAAGCAAGCGATTCAATTCTGGACCCAAACCAAAACTGTAACCTCTCGCTGGTTTGAACCTGACAGCGAATCGCTAGGGGTCAATACTACAATTTCCATGAAGTAACTGGAGTCGCTCCGGTTTTTCACCGGAGCGATACATTCAGGTTTCAACCCACGTAATAACAACAACAGGAAGTGAAATCATGAGTCAGTACTCTCGCATGACAACCGCCATCGGCGCTGGTGTGGCAGCACTTGCGCTTTCAACCACTCTGCAGGCGGCAGGCCCCGCCAAACTGGACGTGGCGAACACCTTCAACACCAATATTTTCATCGGGGAAGGTGCAGTTCGTTTTGCCAAGGAGCTGGAAACGGTGACTGAAGGCAAGGTTAAGCTGAAGGTGCACAACCCCGGTGATCTGGTGCCGGCCTTTGAAGTTTTCAATGCCGTATCTTCAGGCGCCATACCGGCCGGCTGGGATTGGATAGGCTATTGGGCCGGTACGGTACCGGTAACCAACCTCTACGGCGCGTTGCCATTTGGCCCAAGCCCTGAAGCCTTTATGTCATGGATGTGGGCCGGCGAGGGTACCGAGATTCTGCAAAGTGCCTATGACCAGTACAACGTGAAAGTGTTGCCCTGCTTTATTTCACCGCAGGAAACCGGTGGCTGGTACAACAAGGAAATCAACGATATCAAGGATTTCGATGGTCTGCGTATCCGTATTTCCGGGCTGGGTGCCAAGGTGTTGAACAAATACGGTGCATCCACGCAGTTGATTCCGGGCGGTGAAATCTACCTCGCCCTCGAACGTGGCCGTATCGATGCCTCCGAGTTCTCGGTACCCCAGGTTGATCAGTTGATGGGTTTTGAAGAGATTACCAAATACTACTACTTCCCGGGCTGGCACCAGTCAGCCAGCTGGTTCTCTTTCATTATCAACAAGGATGTCTGGAACCAGTACGACGAAAACACCAAGGCCCAGTTTGAAACCGCCTGCCGTGCAACACTGCAGTGGGCCATGGCTGAGGCTCCGGCTGAGCAGATTCGTACCATTCGCAAGCTTGAAGAGAAGGGAATAGAAGTAAAACGTTTCCCGGAACCCGTGCTGGCCGAACTGCGCAAGGGATGGGATGAAGTCCGCGAAGAAGAGATGAAAAACAATCCATTGTTCAAGAAAGCGTACGAGTCTCTGATGGAGCATACCAAGCTGGTTGATGAGTGGTACGAGCTGCAGGCCATACCTCGCTGATCGGCTATCGACACGGGTTCGCCTTAGTGGCGGCCCCGTGTTAGTAACTCACAGCCATTCGAACTCTGCACGTCAGCCTCTTCCGGCGTGCAGTAGAGGGACAGCCGTTGCAGATAAGGGATATCGTCTTATTGATGAGTGTCATAGTTTGGTCTGACACCCAATGATAGGACTTAACACTATGAATAATAAAACTAAATCCTTTGCGTTAGGCGTTTCTGTTTTGGCTGTCAGCATGTCGGTGGTGGCGGAAGGCCCGTCCAGGCTTGATGTGGCCAGCGGTTATTCACTTCGGAACATGTTTGGTGCCAGTGCACAAAATGTTGCCGAGCAGATTGAGTTGCTCAGTGGCGGTGAGCTGAAGCTGAAAGTCCATGAGCCGGGTGAGCTGGTGCCGCCCTTCGAAATTCTGAACTCAGTCTCCTCCGGAGCTATTCCGGCAGGCTGGAGCAGCATTGCCTATTTTGCCGGCACTTTGCCGATAGCCAATCTGTATGGCGCATTGCCTTTCAGTCCATCTGCGGAAGCCGTGTTCTCATGGACTGCAGCAGGTGAAGGACGTGAGCTGCTGCAGAACTCAATGGACAAATATGGTGTCAAGGTTGTGCCCTGTTCCTTTTTGCCTCAGGAGCCTGGCGGCTGGTTCAATAAGGAAATCAATAGTATCGAGGACTTCAAGGGGCTCTCAATGCGGATTTCAGGTTTGGGAGCCAAGGTGCTTAACAAGTATGGCGCCACAACCCAGCTGATCCCGGGCGGGGAAGTCTATCTGGCGCTTGAGCGTGGTCGTGTGGACGCAGCGGAGTTTTCAATCCCGGCCGTTGACCAGTCAATGGGGCTGCATGAGATCGCCAGCAACTACTACTTCCCGGGTTGGCAGCAGGGGGCTGGCTGGCTCGCCCTCTTGATCAATCAGGGGGTATGGGACAGCTACTCCGAGACACAACAGGCAAGAATAGAAACAGCGTGTAAGGCTAATATCCAGAAGGAATTTGATGAGGTATTGCCGGCACAGATCAAGGCACTTCAGGAACTTAGAGATAAAGGGGTCAACGTAAAACGCTTCCCCGAGCCTGTCCTGACGGAACTTCGCAGAGGCTGGGATGAGGTGCGGGAAGAAGAGATGCGCAACAACCCGGAATTCAAACAAGCCTACGAGTCGCTCATGCAGCACTCTGCTCTGGTAGATGAATGGTATGAACTCCAGCAGATATCAAACTGATACTCCTATACCCGGCTGGCGCCTGCAGGGCGCCCGCTGGTGTTCAATCGTCGCCTGCCCCCTGATCGGGGTGGGGCGGTGGCTCGGCCGGATCAGCAGTTGGCTGGTGCTGGCTGTAATGGTGGCTGTGCTTACTACCGTGGTGATGAACGCCATGGGCATCAATGAATTGATGCGTTGGGATGGTAAGGTGTTTCTGCTGGGGGAGGCCGTGACAATCAACACGGTCACCGAGATGCAGTGGCACCTGTTCGGCCTGTTAACGCTGATCGGGGCCAGCTATGCCATGCATGCGGATACGCACGTTCGTGTGGATATGCTGCACCATTCCATGTCCCGTACCACGCAACACTGGGTGGAAATTGCGGGGCATACCCTGATGCTGTTGCCGTTCTGCATTCTGGTCGCCTGGCTGTCACGGCATATGGTGCAGATGTCGTTTATCTCCGGTGAGCAATCCAACTATGGGGGGCTTACGGATCGTTACCTGATCAAAGGTGCCTTGCCGGCCGGTCTCATGTTGCTCGCGCTGGGTGCGCTGGGGCAGATATTTGACCGTTTGGCACGGATCATGGACCCGGTACGTGATGTAGAGGAGAGCTCTGATGCTGGATGAATATGGCCTGGCCATCGCCATGATTGTGGCGCTGCTGGTGGGAATTTTCAGTGGCTACCCTGTTGCGTTTCTGCTGGGGGGGCTGGGTATTCTGTTCGCCTTCATTGGCGATATTCCGTTGCCGTTTCTGGGAACGGTTGCTTCCCGCATTTTTGGTGGCGTGATTGAGAACTGGCTCTTGATTGCCATTCCGCTGTTCGTCTTTATGGGACTGATGCTGGAGCGTTCCGGGGTGGCCAAAAACCTCCTGCTGACGCTGCAGCGGCTGTTCGGTAACGTGCGTGGCGGTCTCGCTGTATCGGTGGCACTGCTCGGGGTTGTGATGGCCGCGAGCACCGGCATTATCGGAGCCTCGGTTGTGATGCTGGGGCTGCTGGCGCTGCCGGTGATGCTGAAGCAGGGCTACAAACCTGAAATGGCATACGGTGTGGTGGCGGCGTCCGGTACCCTGGGTATTCTGATCCCGCCATCGATCATGCTGGTGCTGATGGGTTCCATCATGAACATTTCAGTTGGCGACCTGTTCAAGGCCGCTCTGGTTCCCGGGCTGATGCTGGGCGGACTTTATACGCTTTACCTGCTGTCGGCTGCGTACTTTCGCCCGGATTGGGCTCCGTTGGCCCGTGAGGGAGGCGAAGCGCATTTGTCAGAAGATCAGTCCCCGCTTGGGTTGGCACTTTTGCGTGACTTGTTGGGTCCCGTTGTGCTGATCGTGGCGGTACTGGGTTCGATTATGGCGGGCATTGCGACACCGACGGAAGCCGCTGCCATTGGGGCGGCCGGCTCCATGCTGCTCGCTCTCTTTCTGCGACAGCTGAACATGAATACGCTGCGCCACGTATGTCGTTCCACCTCAAAAACCTCGGCTATGATCCTGTTCGTGGTGATTGGTGCCACCTGTTTTAGTGTGGTGTTCAAGCGCCTCGGCGGTGCAGACATGATTGAGGAGCTGATCACCGGGACAGGGCTTGGGCCGTACGGTTTGCTGTTACTGTTGATGGGACTGATCTTCCTGCTGGGTTTTTTCCTGGAATGGATCGAGATCAGTTTCGTGATTCTGCCGTTGCTGCTGCCGGTGGTCGCCGGGCTCGAATTTGAGGGGCTTAACGGTAGTGCGCTGATGGTATGGTTTGCGATCCTGGTGGCGATTAATTTGCAGACCAGCTTTTTGACGCCGCCCTTTGGCTACGCGCTGTTCTATCTCAAGGGCATCACGCGGGGGGATGTGAGTATCGGTACCATCTACCGTTCAATCATCCCGTTTGTACTGCTGCAGCTGGCCGGTCTGGCACTGTGCATTATGTTCCCGTCGATCGTGCTCTGGTTACCGGGACTGAGTTGAAACTGACAGGGCGGGCTGGTCCCGCCCTGCTGTCTATTGCAGACAAGCCAACAGGTGTTTTTCCAGCTCGGCACTGTCGATCTGACGGTCGGCGAGTATTTCGATACGTGAGTCTCGGCGCCAGGCCAGCTCACTGACTTCTGCTGCTTTATCCCCGCGATTGCGGTTGTACCCCACCCATGTATGACCGATCCCCAGTGCAGCCTTGATTCGGGTGGCCTCGCTCACACTGTCGAGAAACGTTTGGATGGCTCTGTAATCGAAGCGGTCAGCTGCCGTAAAAACCCAGCCATAACTGAAATAGCCCTCGGCCTGTCCTTGCTTGAATAATGGCTGCCGTGGCTGTGGTGACTGTTCCGGCCGTGATATTACCGGTGCCATTAGTGGACTGGCTTTCGCGGACTCGGCATGCGCCTCGGGAAACTGTGCGCTGAGCTGACCATCGTGAACCAGATCGAGCCAGGCGAGGTCCAGCTGTCCTCTATCAACCCTGAAGACTCCCTGCTTGGGTGGGAACATGTGTTGAGACAGTTCCAGTGCTTCCCGCGTCAGGTTGGATTCCGCCAGATCGGTGCGGTTCAGGACAATGACATCGGATAGGTTGAGTTGATCCAGAAACCCCGGCTGCTGCATTACCTCGGGCTGTGTCAGAACAGCTGGGTCAAGCATGCAAATGATGCTGCGCAGATCGAGTACGTCTGCAAACTGTGCGCTCTGCAAAGTATCGACGATACGGGCAGGGTGACCAAGTCCCGTGGGCTCGATCAGTAGCCGGTCCGGCCTTGCCTTGCGCAGAAGTGTTGCCAGGGTGATCGGCAGGCTTGGACCCAGTGCGCAGCAGAGGCAACCGCCCGCCAGTTCACGCAGCTC
This sequence comes from Marinobacterium sp. BA1, assembly GCF_041155135.1. Taxonomy (NCBI): domain Bacteria; kingdom Pseudomonadati; phylum Pseudomonadota; class Gammaproteobacteria; order Oceanospirillales; family Oceanospirillaceae; genus Marinobacterium; species Marinobacterium sp. BA1. Next base: position 2,234,086 of record NZ_BAAFHC010000001.1, on the reverse strand, counting down.
AACGCCATCGGAGTGGGTCACCAAACTGGCGTCGACACCGATCTGGCCAAATTCGTTGATCAGTACGGCCCAGCGTTCGGAGGGGGGCTTGAGACTCAGCAGGTGATTGATGGCAGTGGTTTTGCCGCTGCCGAGAAACCCGGTGATGATGTTGGTTGGAACGGAGTGAAGTGGCTGTGCGGGCACAAGAGAATCCTGTCAGTGTTACAGGATAACAATTGTCTGCCAGCCACTCGGTCCTGACAAGCTCAGGCGCACACTTTCTCGTGTTTGCGTTTGGCGGCAAGGTAACGGGGGGTTGGGCCCACATCTTCATAAATGGGCTCGTCATCCTCCACCCGAATCACCTTTTTGCCGGGTTTGTACGGCATATGGGCTTCGATGTCGGTCAGAATCGTGTGCAGAAGGACAGGTGTCAGCTCAGTGATATCCATGCCGTACACTTCCGCCAGTGCCTGCAGACGAACCAGATCTTCCTGTTCGATCGGCAAGGTGATGGTCTGCAAACGGGAACGGCGATGGGATTCATGTTCAAGCTGCTGCAGCAGTGTGTCGATATGGTTGCCGGGCATGGTGACGCTCCTCAGGCTGAAACTCGACAGAGCCCGCCGTTTCGGTTGCGGCGGGCACCTGAGTTCAGCATAGACGAGCCAGAATCAGCCTGCACGGGCAGCAGGCAAAAAATCAGCGCTTGATAAACCCCCGGGATTGCAGGAAGGGCAACATGTGTGGCCGCGCTTCCTTTACCAGCATGCCGGAAATCTGCTCACTCCAGCTCATTTCCTTATTGCCGCCGGTACGGGTGCGATAGTACTGGCGTACCGTCTCGTCATAGTCACGGATGACAGCCTCGTCCTGACTGTCATCGTAGCGGTCCTGTTTAAGCACCACTGACAGGGGAAGGCGTGGTTTGACTTCCGGGTTCTGATCGGGTTTGCCCAGGCACAGACCAAATACCGGATAGACCAGTTCAGGCAACTCCAGCAATTCGGCCACATCCGCAATCCTGTTGCGCAGGCCGCCAATATAAACACCACCAAGCCCAAGTGACTCGGCTGCAACGATGACATTCTGTGCAAACAGGGCACAGTCCAGTGAAGCGGTCAGGAATTGCTCGGTATAACCGGACTGCATTTCGGCTTCGTGCATTGAGCAGGCCAGCTGGTGCCGCTTCATGTCAGCACAGAACACCAGAAACAGAGGGGCTTCCGCTACATAGGCCTGATTACCGGCCATCTCGGCCAGTGCATTGCGCTTCTCCCCCTGAGAAACTTGAATAACGGTGCAGGCCTGAATGAAGCTGGACGTGGCAGCCGCCTGTCCGGCCTTGATCAATGTTTCCACCGTGGCCTGATCGACAGGTTCCGAAGTGAATTTGCGGATGGAGCGGTGAGCATTGAGCAGTTCAATCGTCGGGTTCATGGCGTTTCTCCCAAAAGATGCGTGGCAGGATTATACATGGATCAGGCGAAAGGTCAGGTTGATGCGCGGTTCATGGCAGCGCCGGCTGCGTGGCAGGCAATGCTGCCAGTGGTGCTGGGTTGGGCCGGCCATCAGCAGCAGCGAACCGTGCTCCAGTATTAGAGTGTGAGTCTCGCGATGGGTATTGTGGCGCAGTCTGAAGCGGCGTTCGGCACCCAGACTGATGGATGCGATCAGCGGGTTGGGGCCTAGCTCAGGCTCGTTGTCTGCATGCCAGCCCATGGCATCCTGACCATCGCGGTAGAGGTTCAGCAGCAGGGCGTTGAACGGCTGGCCGCACAGTGATTCCAGCCGCTGTTTCAGTGGCCGCAGAGCGGGTAACCAGTCGCTGCCGGCCAGACGCAGCCCCGAATAGGTGTAATAAAGCCCGGGATCAGACTGAAATGCCTGCAGGCGCGGAATCAGATGTTCGCGGCCAAACAGCCGGATCCTATCCTGGCGCCAGTTCACCCGCTGCTGCAGCAGTTGCAGCAGAAAATCAGCTTCCTTGCGCTCAAGGAAGCACGGGCGGTAGCGCAACTCGGCGTTCGGCAGTGACAGTTCAGTCAGTGTCACGTTGTTGCATCAGCTCGCGCACCGCCTCGGCGATGGGGGGGGCGATATCGATCTGGTTGCTCAGGTGCGGGATGCAGGCGGTCGTGACCACATCGGCAACCTGAGTCAGGCGTGTATAGGCGTCGCCGGCAAAGATGCCGTGTACGCCGATGATGGTCGCTCTGGGCAGGCCGGCAGACTGCAGGTGGCTCAGGGTTTCCAGCATGGTACGACCGCTGGAGATGATGTCATCCACCAGTACCGGAGTGCATTGCTGCCCCTGTTCAAGATCCGGCAGCGAGATGCTGACATCATAGTCACCACGGCGCTCCTTCTGCAGAATCTGGAACGGTACTCCGGCAAGACCGGCTACATGGGATACCCACTGTTCGCTTTCACTGTCGGGACCGATAAGCAAAGGGTCGCGGATATGCTGACCGATCCAGTGTGCAATCAATGGGGCGGCCTGAACCACGCGGGATGGGATGGTATAGATCTCGTCCAATGAGTGATAGCGGTGCAGGTGCGGATCCACGGTCACCAGATAATCGAAGGCCTCTGACAGCAATCGGGCAAAGGGGCGGGAGCTGACACACTCGCCCGGTTTGAAGCGCTTGTCCTGTCGCATATAGGCCAGATAGGGGGTGACCAGACCTACCTCGGACGCCCCCATCTCGCGCAGAGTGTCCGCCAGGAACAGCAGTCGCAGCAGCCGCTCGTCAGGGTGAAACAGGTTGCAGAGGATGACACACCGGCGTCCCTTGCATTCGGTGTGTACCCGCAGATAGCTTTCGCCGTCGGGGAAGCGGCGTTGTTCCAGTACCCCCGCCTGCGCATCCAGCAGTCGAGCCAGTTGTGATGCCAGTGCCGGGTCGGAATCAGGATTGAACAGCAGAATACTCATGCGCAGGCTTCCTCGCTTGAATCGGTCAGTTCGATCACCTCCAGATGATCATTCAGATACTCTACCGCATAGTTGAGTTCGCCGGCATTCTCGGCGTGAATCATCATCAATACATCCTGACAGGCAACTCGGTCGCCGAGTTTGGCACAGATCTCAACCCCCGCCGCCGGATCAGCCGGAGCCCCCGCGAGCTTGGCAATCTTGGCCAGAATCCGGTTATCGATCCGGTCCACGATGCCGTCACGGTCAGCCACCATGGCATAGCGGTAGGGCGCCACAGGTGGCACCTTGAGTCCACCCTGGGCGAGACAGATGGCGCGAAACTTGTCCCATGCACTGCCGTTATCGAGGGTTTCTTCGGCCAGGGCAACGCCCTCTTCAACGCTGATGCCCTTGACCATTGCCAGCATGGCACCGGCGACGCTGATGGCTCGTTCACGTAAATCCAGCGGGGCGTCGGCATGATTTTGCATCACTGCCAGCAGGTCATGTGCTTCAAGGGCCGGGCCAATGCCTCTGCCCACCGGTTGGGAGCCATCGGTAAAGAGGATTTTGAGTGTCAGGCCCAGATTCTCGGCAACGGCCTGAAAGCTTTCTGCCAGCCGTTCGCCGGCTTCCTGGCTGCGCACCTTGGCGGTAGGGCCAACCGGAATGTCGATCAGTACATGAGTAGCACCAGCTGCAATCTTTTTCGACAGTACAGACGCAATCAGCTGCCCCTCGCTATCGATATCCAGTGCTCGCTCGACCTGGATCAGCATATCATCGGCCGGGCTCAGTCGCATGGAGCCGCCCCAGGCCAGACAGCCACCTTCAGCCCCGACTACTTGACGCATCTGCTCCAGTGTCAGGCTCACTTCGGTCAGTGTTTCCATGGTGTCGGCAGTACCGGCCGGAGAGGTGATGGCACGGGATGAGGTTTTGGGTACTGTCAGGCCGCAAGCGGTCAAAATGGATACCACGATCGGGGTGGTACGATTGCCGGGCAGACCGCCCACACAATGCTTGTCGACCACCATGGGGAGCTTCCAGTCTACAGTGCTGCCTGACTTGACCATTGCCTGAGTCAGGGAAGTGATCTCATTGTCATTAAGGCTGTCGTCACCACAGGCGGTAATAAAGGCCGCCAGGTGCACATCGGCATAACGGCCATCCACAATATCATTGATAATGCTCTGGAACTGCAGATCGGTCAGCTCATGACCATATACTTTGGCACGGACATAGGATAGCGACTGCACCGGCTTGGGGTGTGACAGCCAGATGGGATCGTTATGCTCCAGTCTCAGACGCAGCCAGGCTGACTCTGAGAAGCCGACCTCCTCTTCACTGAGCAGATCGCTGGTGATGATATTGAGTGAGGCAATCAGGTGCTGGTTCTGATGGGTCGTTACCAGCACGCGTGACAGGCTTTCAAACCCTTCAGAACGGCAGACATGACTCTGGGCCGGCAGGTAAAGGGTGGGCTCGTGGTGTGTATCTATTCCGAGCCGGCGGGCCTTGAGAGGCGCCATGCGCTCAGGGGTCAGCATCATCATTATTGCGGATCTCCGATCGGTTACAGCCTTTGGCTCAGTGTAACCCAACAGCGGCAATTGCGGATATTCAGCTTTCCATCTCGCATCGGGTCGAGGTGCTGTCGAGAGAAGGGCGCTGCTGTTAGAATGTTCGATTCGACTTTGGATCTATCAGGATTAGAGCACATCTATGGAACGCCGTTACCGTTTGGTTCTTTCCTGCCCGGATCGGGTGGGTATTGTTGCGATGGTCAGTAATTTCATCTCCAGCCATGGTGGCTCCATTGCAGACGCCAACCAGCATTCCGACCCGGTGACTGGTCGCTTTTTCATGCGGGTTGAGATCAGTGCGGCCACATTGCCGTTCACGCTTGCGCAGCTGCAGGAGGCATTTGCACCGATTGCTGCTTCTTTTCAGATGGACTGGGAGATCAATGACTCTTCTCGCCCCAAGCGTGTAGTACTGATGGCCAGCCGCGAGTCTCACTGTCTGGCTGATCTGCTGTATCGCTTCCACAGCAAGGAGCTGTTCTGCGATATTCCCTGCGTGATCTCCAACCACGACGACTTGCGCAGTATGGTGGAGTGGCACGGTATTCCTTACCACCATGTACCGGTCGACCCGGCTGACAAGTCTCCGCACTTCGCCGAAGTAAACCGCTTGATCAATGACTACGAAGCCGATGTCGTGGTGCTGGCGCGCTACATGCAAATCCTGCCGCCGGACCTGTGCGACCGCTACCCACACCGTATTATCAATATCCACCACAGCTTCCTGCCTTCATTTGCCGGTGCCAAGCCCTATCATCAGGCCCATGACCGGGGGGTGAAGCTGATAGGTGCCACCTGTCATTATGTGACCGAGGATCTGGATGCGGGCCCGATCATTGATCAGGACGTGACCCGAATCAGCCATCGAGACCTGCCTGAAGATATGGTGCGGCTTGGACGTGATGTCGAAAAGACGGTGCTGGCACGGGGGCTGCGATGGCACCTGGAAGATCGGGTGCTGGTCCATGGTAACAAGACGGTTGTGTTTTCCTGAACCCATGGTGGCTGGTCGGGGTCTGAACTAGTATTAACGCAAGGGCAGGCTGCCGCGCGCTACCTGGTAAGTCTACAAAAGGAGCTTCACATGCTCAGATCAGTTAAAGCACAGGATTACATGGCCACTCGCCTGATTTCATTCGGGCCGGAGACTCATCTGTTCGATGCTATCCGTGCGATGCAGGAATATGGTATCTCTGGTGCACCCGTAGTGGATGTGGATGGTTGTCTGGTCGGCATGCTGTCAGAGCTGGATTGCCTCAAGGCAATTCTGAGCCAAACCTACCATGAGGAAGAGATGGGCAGTGGTGGCCATGTGGCAGACTACATGACCCGCAACGTTGATACGGTCTCCCATGATGCCGACCTGACCGCTGTAGCGCATCAGTTTATTACGCACGGGCGGCGGCGTCTGCCGGTGGTTAAGGCCGGCAAGCTGGTTGGCCAGATCAGCCGTCGTGATGTACTGCGTGCCGTGGAAGAATTTGCCAAGGACGGTTGAGTGAAATCAAGAGACATCAACCATGAGTGATTGGCTGCCGGAAGCGCCACTGCTGTTTTATCCCTCTTTGGCGCATCGCCTGGGCAGTGATGAGGCATTGCTGCTTTATATTTATACCGACTATGGTCGCCTGGCGGGCATGAAAGCGGATGATGGCTGTGTGGAGTGCATACTGCCTCACAGCCGCTGGCTGCAGCTCGCCGGTTTCTGGAGCGAAGAGCGGCTGCGCACAGCCACTGAAAGCCTGGAGCGGCAAGGATGTTTGCAGGCTAATCTTAGTCAGGGAGGCAGTGTCCGGCTGCGGTTGCTGCCGCTGCCGCAGCAGGTAAGTGAACCTGCGCCCGAGGCTCATGCAGACAGTCGCCCGCCCTCTCAGCCCGCCGTACAGCAGTTGCCGGTATATGACGCTCCGCCGCCAAGACCTGCGCGGCGCGAGACCATGATGCAGCGCAAGGGGCCTGCTCCCACCTTTGGTGGCAGCATAGGCTGGCGCCGTCACAAAGATGAGCTGCAGGCGATCTTTGAACAGGCGGAAGAACGCAACCAGCAGCTGCAGTCGATGTTTCTGGGCTGGGAGCCTTCTGACATGTTTCACGCCATGCTGCCGCGTCACTCGATTCCTGCGGAATTCGCAAGCGGTTGCCTGGACGAGTTCGTTTTGTATTGGCTCGACAAGGATCGCAAGGAAAGCAACTGGGATCAGAAGTTTCTGGCCTGGGTGAAACGCGAGTGGGTCAAGAAGCAGACGCGGGATGCACGGGAGCAGCGCTATGAACAGGAACGCCAGTCAGTCGTAACAGGGGGCAGTGATGAAAACACCCGCCGGGATTCTCGGGAAAAGCGCAAACGGATTACCGCAGCCATCATGGACATCAAGGACACCGACTGGTAGCGACGCACGCGAGCAGGCTCAGGCCCAGCCGATCAGTTCCGAGACCAAAACGCTGGTGAACATGATTTTCGCCCGTTTCATGGCGATCTATGGGCACAAATTCAAAAGCTGTTTTGAAACCGAGGACGAGCTGCGTATCGCCAAGCGCGAGTGGGCACTCAGTTTGCGCGGCTATGGCGAGTCGGAGCTGGTGGCTGCCGTCAATCGCTGCAAGGAAACCCTCGCCTGGATGCCGACCATCTCGGAGTTCCTTGCCCTGTTGCGAGAGATTAGCGGTGATCATGGCCTTCCGGGCATGCGCGATGCCTATATAGAAGCCTGCATGCACGCCGAACATCCACTTGAACATCAATGGAACCACCCGGCGGTGTATCATGCCGGCCGCGAGACCGGCTGGTTCAGGCTGCGCAGCGAAGAGGAGCGGCAGGTGCTGCCGGCTTTCAGCTACCAGTACGAGGTCATGTGCCGGCGTGTGCGCGAGGGCGAATCGCTGGAGCAACCGGTACCCCAGGCGATTGAAAACAAGCAGGCCAATACCGTTGCCGACTTTATTCAGCGTTTTACGGCCCAGCATGATCTGGAGCCGGAAGAGGGCGCTACACTGCTGTATTACCTGACCCTGCCTCGCGGCAGCAAAATTCGTCAGCGGATGCAGCAGCAGTCACAACAGAAACTGGACCAGCGTTCGGCCGGGATCACCTTGCCGGATGAGGCGCACTGACTCAATCGCTTCTGTTCAATGTGTATCGGTGGGCGTTGCAAAACTCTGACCGAACATCTCCCCGATCGCCTGACTCAAGCACTCACTGCGTTCCGGGTTGCGAAACGCTTGTAAAATCAAGGCCCGGTGTACCGGCATGAACATCAGTTCCGCCAGAATGCGGCTGAATCCGATTTGACCCGCCTTGCCTTCTGCCAGCCGCTCCAGAAATACCTGCAGAACTTCTGGTGCCATCAGTGCACTGTCACACCGGGTCGCGATCACGGTTACTACCTCAGGCTCCAGAGCATGTGGAGTGGCCAGCACATCCAGCACCAGGTGCTGCTTAGCCGCTTCGTCCGTAATGTTGGACAATGCCCGGCAAAGAGCGGCAACACGGTTACTGTCAGTGCCTGTCAGGGACTGTTGCAGCTGCTGTTCCAGTTCGGTCTGAAGGGCTGCGCCGGGTTTAACATGCTCCAGCAGTGGGCAAAGCGTTTCCAGAACGGCCGCCGGCATTTCGGGCAAGCGATGCCTGAGGGCCTGGGCATTGCCATCCTGATCCAGCCGCATGATGAAATCGGCCAGCCCCTGATAGGCAAGTGTCTGCCACGCATCAAGCGGCAGCTGGGCGCTGAACCAGGCTTGGGTACGTTCGTAATGGGGTGACGCCGGTGACTGCATTTCGCGGGCAGCCAGGGCGTGGAAAGCAGCCATGCGGCTCTGCTCGGGAGTAAAGGAGTAGGGGTTGTCCTTCAGCGCGTCCTCATCCAGCTGGCCGTTTTTGCTGTTGATCACATTCTGGATCAGGCGGTTGAGCAGGTCACACCGTGCTGCGGGCGCGATCAACCCCTGTTCGTCCAGGGGCAAACGCAAAAACCAGACCGCATTTTCCTGTTTGCGTTTCGGATTCCAGATCAGCAACGCCAGCCAGGCAAGATGCTGGAAAGGCGTCGGGTAGGCCATTTGAGAGTCTTCAATACGGCGAAACTGGTCCTGACTTAATTTGCTGATTCGACGCCCCATATCAAATACCCGAAGGGCAGCACCGCTGGCACGCAGTAGTTCGGTGATTGAGTCGGGCAGAGCAGTTTCAGTATTGGCAGGCATAGTGCTCACACGGCTTGCTGTTGGTCGGGCAGCCATTTTACCAGCTGAGGCGCACAAATGCAGATCAACCAAGGGCCTGCCCTGTATGTGGGAACAGAGCATGTTGCACCAGCCAGCGTTTGTTAAGTCACGCTTGTGATAAAATTCCGACTTAATATGGATAAAGGCTATTCCGTACGATGATCCTCACGCTTCTATTTGCCAGCGCGATGCTGCTGATCAGCATCCTACTGAGCCCGCTTTCCAACCGTATCGGCATGCCGGTACTGTTACTGTTTTTGGGTGTTGGGCTGCTGGCCGGTCAGACTCAGATGGGGCAAAACCTGTCGGCGGATGTGGAAAGCACGTTTTTTGTCGGCCACCTGGCGCTAGCGATCATTTTGCTGGATGGTGGCATGCGTACCCGTATCGAGACGTTCCGGGTCGGGCTACGGCCTGCTTTGGCGCTGGCGACCTTCGGGGTTGTTATCACGGCCGCCGTGACCGGTCTGGCAGCCTGGTGGATTCTCGAGTTGCCACTGCTGCATGCGTTGCTGATCGGCACCATCATCTCTTCAACCGATGCTGCCGCTGTATTTGCGTTGCTGCAGAATCACGGCCTGCGTCTGAACCAGCGTGTCAGTGCAACCCTTGAGATCGAGTCGGGCAGCAACGATCCGATGGCGATCTTCCTGACAATCATCCTGCTGGAACTGATTACGCGAGATACACCTCCCGGGGTGGCTGAAGCGGCGCTATTACTGGGCAAACAGCTGGCGCTGGGGGCGCTGGGTGGCCTGGCCGGCGGTTGGGCCATGGCGCGGCTGCTGCCGCGGCTGGATCTGCAGCCGGCCTTTTATCCGTTGCTGGTAACAGCCGCGGGTCTGACCGTTTTTTCCGTGGTTTACCTGCTCGATGGCAGTGGTTTTCTTGCCATTTACCTGATGGGGATTCTGATCGGCAACCGTGGGCTGCGCAAACTGGACGATATCCTGCAGGTGCATGATGGTCTGGCGTGGCTGGCCCAGCTGAGCCTGTTTTTGATGCTGGGACTGCTGTTGTCCCCTCATGATAAGCTTGCCTTTGTGCCGGAAGGCATTGCGTTGGGTGCCGTGCTGATCCTGCTGGCCAGGCCTCTATCGATCGCACTGACGCTCTGGCCGTTCGGCTTTCGCTGGCGTGAGCAGCTGTTCATCGCCTGGGTGGGTCTGCGTGGGGCCGTGCCAATTGTACTGGCGCTGTTTCCGTTAATGGCGGGTCTGGATAATGCGGCGCTGTTCCCCACCATCGCCTTTATTGTGGTGATCATGTCGCTGCTGCTGCAGGGGACAACGCTGGCACGGGTAGCACGCTGGTTGAAACTTGAACTGCCAGCCGAGCCTGAAGCGATGCGCCGCCTGAGTCTTGAGTGGTCCGTGGAACAGAATCATCGAGTTTGGGTATTTGAACTTGATGGTGAACACTGGACTCCGGCCAGAACCCTGCAAGGGGTTAAGCTGCCGGGCAATATTGTGATCAGTGCAGTGCTGCGCGGCAGGGAGCTTCTGCCCTGGACGTCTGAACTCAAACTGCAGTCTGGTGACCGGCTAGCGGTGATTGGTAATGATGAAGCGGAAAAACCACTGGCGCGTTTGTTCAGCTCTGTCGAATCAATCCCTGCGTTGAAGGAGCGCACTTTCTTCGGCGCCTTTGAGCTCAACGCCAACATCGAACTGGCGGCACTGGCACAGAACTTCGGTGTGGCTGTGCCCCCGGATCAGGCAGAGCAACAACTGTCTGAATATATTCGTGAACGCCTGCATACGGCTCCGGTAGTGGGCGACCGGGTGCCCCTGGGGGCCATTGAGCTGGTGGTCAAGGCGGTTGAGGCGGGTCAGGTTACGCGGGTGGGCCTGAAGTTCTGATCCTGATCGCTGACACCTTTGACCTGACATGGTTTAATGCCATCCCGCGCACAGAGTCACATAAGGAGAGTACCGCGTGATCGAAGCTGTCTGGATTATCTTTGCCTTTTCGTTGGGAATGGCGGTCAAGCTGGTGGGGTTGCCGCCGCTGATCGGTTATCTGGCGGCGGGCTTTGCCATCGTGGCCGCAGGTGATATTGCAGGTATTCCTGTTGAAGGCACCGATGTACTCGAACATCTGGCTCATCTGGGTGTTCTGCTGCTTCTGTTCACGGTGGGGTTGAAGCTCAAGGTACGCAATCTGGTGCGCCCTGAGGTGATTGGCGGAGGCGTGCTCCACTTTGTCATCTCTATCTTGCTTTTCATGCCTGGCATACATTTCTTTATGGAGCTGGACTGGTACACCTCTCTGATGCTGGGTATTGCTCTCTCCTTTTCCAGCACGGTACTGGCCGCCAAGGTGCTGGAGTCCAAGCGGGAACTGCGTGCCTTTCACGGCAGGGTCGCGATCGGAATTCTGATTGTGCAGGACCTTCTGGCACTGCTGGTGCTGGCGCTGGCCAGCGGCAAAACGCCTTCCATGTGGGCGCTGGTAGTGTTTGGCATACCGCTTCTGCGACCAATACTTTACAAGGTGCTTGATGTCAGCGGGCATGACGAACTGCTTGTGTTGCTGGGGCTGTTGCTGGCGCTGGTGATAGGTGGGCACGGCTTTGAAAGTATTGGCCTCAGCTCTGAGCTGGGTGCACTGGCGTTCGGTGCTCTACTGGCTAATCACAAGCGAGCAGGGGAGCTGTCTCAGTCGCTTTGGAGCATTAAGGAAGTATTTCTGGTGGGCTTCTTCCTGCAGATCGGTATGGGTGGTCTGCCGGATATGGATGCGATTGTGTTCGCGGTGGTAATGGGTGTGCTGCTGCCGCTGAAAGGGATTCTGTTCTTCTTCCTGCTGCTGATGTTCAAACTGCGGGCACGCAGTGCCTTCCTGTCGGGCTTGAGCCTGACCAATTACAGTGAGTTCGGCCTTATTGTGGCCAGTATTGTGCTGCCGCAGTGGCTGATCCCGCTGGCAATTGCGGTGTCGGTGTCATTCCTGATATCCGCACCGCTGTACCGTATGGCGCACCCCTTGTACGATCGTTTCGGTGACTGGCTGGCGCGTTTCGAGCGCAAGGGCTTTCATCCAGACGAGCAGCCGCTGTCGCTGGGTGATGCGCGCATACTGGTGATTGGTATGGGGCGTACAGGCACGGCAGCCTATGATCACCTTAAAAAACGCAATATTGCTATGGTAGGCTTGGACTCAGACCCGGCCAAAGTGGCCGAGCACCAGCATAGAGGCCGTCATGTGGTGTTCGCTGATGCCGAGGATATTCAACTCTGGAAGAACCTTGAAGCGCCTGAGCTGGAGTATGTGATATTGGCAGCCAATGATGTGGAGGCCAAGGTCATAGCGGCACGTCAGTTGCGACAGTCTGGTTTCGAAGGCGTGATTGTGGCGCACAGCATGTTTGCTGACCACGCTGATGCAATCACGCGCGCAGGCGCTGACCACACCTACCAGACCATGGCTGAAACCGGTGTAGGTCTGGCCGAACATATTTTCAGTGTGGGTGAACGCAAGCAGCAGGAAGTGATGTAACGAAAGATTGAGCCCGGGTATTGTCAGCCGGGCTCAATCAATTTCCTGCAGCAGGGTTTCTACCATGTCATCCATGGTCACCAGTCCGATAAGATCGTTGTCTTCGACGACCAGAATACGCTTGATTCTGTGCTGCGACATCAACTCGGCCACATGTCGAACAGCCAGACTCTTGCCAACGCTCAAGGCAGGTTTCACGCACACATCATAGACGTTGAGCAAATCAATATCGCCGCTTTCCGCGATCACGGTTTTCACAATATTGGTATAGGTGATCAGACCATACGCGTCGTAGTCATGGTTCTTGTCCACAACCAGAGACTTCAGATCCCGGCGTTTCATCATGCTGAGGGCTTCGCGCAGTGTTGCGAAGGGCGAAATCATCACGACATCGCGGACCATTACATCTTGTACCAGCATGGTAATCTCCTGTCAGAGTGAATCTTTTAGATGTTGTTCAAACTTCTGGATTTGTGCCATATCCATTCCGCGCAAGTGCTCAAGCGGGAGGCTGAATACCAGTCCCTTTGAGTTACAGGCGTCATCGGCATGAAGGATGGCATCAAACGCCTTCAGTATTTCCAGGGAAAGTTGACGTTCAAGCACCATAAGCAATACGGACTGATTGCCATCGTAGGCAAAGCCGAAAAAGGTCTTGCGAGTTTCGTTGCTTATACCGCGTCCCTGAATAATGGTAATCCCTCCAGCGCCCAGCTCTCGGGCCCTGTCGACACACTGTTGCTCCATATCTTCAGGCACAATACCGACTACGGCTGTGAATTTCATACGGACTCCTGTTTGACTCTACGGTTGGCCCAATCAGCCCAGATGGCATAAAGCATGACGGTTACAATCGGAAAGATTGAGGCAAAGGCGATCAGGCCAAAACCATCAATCAATACGTTACGACCATCAATCTGACTGGCAAGACCTATTCCCAGTGCGGTTACCAGTGGGACGGTCACTTCTGACGTTGTAACTCCACCCAAGTCGTAGGCCAGTGCTACGATGTAGCGCGGAGCGATAAGTGTAAGGCCAATCACCAGAATGTAACTGCCAATAATGTAATAGTGGAGAGGGTCTCCATGGACCAGTCGCCACACACCCAACGTGATGCCCACAGCGACACCCAATGCCACCAGCAGGCGAATGGCGGCAGCGTTGATTTGGCCAACTGCCGCTTCTTCGGCCTGCTTGCCCACAGCCAGCAGTGCTGGTTCCGCCATGGTGGTGGCAAAACCGATCATGAAGGCAAAGAGGTAGATCAACAGATAACCCTCACGGGCTATCAGCTGTTCTGCCATGCTGGTGCCGATCGGGAACAGCCCCAGTTTCAGGCCGATCACAAAAGCGTACAGGCCGACAATTACCAGTATAAAACCCAATATGACCTGGCGAGGGTTGACCAGAGGGCGTCGTAGAATCAGGTATTGAAAAAACAGAATCGTGATAATGATTGGTAGTACATCGCGCACCATCGTGGCGAGATCCAGCAGGCCTTTTAGTACTGGATGTACGCTGTTGCCGTTCCCCTCGTTTGATGATGTCAGCAGTTCGGTATTGGGGGCAGGCTGTGAGTATACCCATGCCCCGTAAAGCTGTACGCTGATCATCGGTACCATAACGGCCATGGCCACCAGCCCAAAACCATCCTTGAGCGGGCTGCGACCACGGATAGAGGATGCGAGGCCAATGCCAAGAGCGGCAATCAGAGGGACAGTGACTACATTGGTTGTTACACCGCCGGAATCGTAGGCAAGGCCAACAATCTCTTCCGGTGCGAAGAAGGTGACAACGACCACTACAATATAACCAACGATCATGTAGTGATGGATGGGGTGGCCGAAAATGATTCGGAACACCCCTAATGCGGTAACGGCACCCACTGAGGCGGCAACCAGTAATCTCAACGTAAGAGCATCAATGCGCCCATTGCTGATCTGCTGTGCCTGATCGGCAACTGCAATCAGTGCAGGTTCCGCGACCACAGCGGAAAAGCCCAGACAGAAGCCGAATCCCAGCAGTATCGGTAAAGACCCCTGACGGGCAAACTGGTTGGAAAGGCTTTTGCCGACCGGAAAAATACCCAGTTCCAGTCCCTGTAGAAAGAGCGCCACCCCAACGGCAACAATCAGCAAGCCCCCAGCCATGGCGAGGCTGTTTTCTGGGACTTGCTGTAGAATAACCAGCTGAAACAGCAGTACAACTGCAACGATGGGTAGCAGGTTTTTCAACGCGTGGAGAAAGCTGTGACCAAGTTCACTCAGGTAATTCACAGGCTAGTCTCCTCGAGTTGTTTTTCCTTGTTCTGATGTGACATCAACGGGTCGGTTTTGTGCCGACTCAAGTAGAACCAGGGCGCGCTCAAGCTTTGCTTCAATGCGTTCCAATCTGTTTTCCAGGTGGTGGATGCGTTCCAGATTCTGCTGTTCCTTGATGGCGATCTCGCCTTCATCCTTTTCGATGAAGAATACTGAAAAACTGGCCGTCAGCAGTGAGAACATGCAGATCCCGATCAGAATCAGTATCGCACCAAACAGTCTGCCCTCGTTTGTGGCGGGTACGATATCACCATAGCCTACGGTGGTAATTGTGACCCAGGCCCACCAGATACCATCCCAGGGGGTATCGAATGCAGGATCAAGAGTGGATATCACCAGGCCTGAAATGATCAGAAATATGAAGCAGATCAGCAGTGTCGTGCCGAGATTGTGCCGCGCCAGAATGGAGCGTAGATCGCGTGACACCTTGAACAGAATGCCAACTACAACCATCAGGCGCAGCATGCGGATGGCACCGGCATAGAAAGAGTGGGCGCCCCATATGGCAGGCAGGCCGCCGACAATGATAACCAAAGTCATCCAGTTCTGGCGCAGATATCGTCCCCGGTCCTGTACGACCAGCAACATGATTGTAAGCTCGGCCACAAATCCGAGCCAAATCAGCCAGTCTGTAAACAGGTTTGAACGCTCAGTGCCCAGGTTCTGGGAGCGCATGTACCAATCTACCATGATCCAGAGAGCAAGAAACAGCATGGGCCATTCAAGCCGTTTGCCCCAGCGTTTGGCCCTGGGGCTTTCGGAGGGGTCTACACCACCAAAGCCGATGCGGAACAGAAAGTTGTCATGTTTCTCGTAAGCCATGAATTGCGGTCCATGTTTGGGTGTCGGCTCAGTGCAGCGTGCAGAGGGTCTTGTCCAACTGCTCGATCAGCTCGAGCAGTTGGTCTGTGTCTGCCTGTATCTGCTTGAACACCTCTTCCGCCATGGGATGGATTTGACTGCTGTGAGGCAGCGAAACCTCCTGGCGGATCATCTCCTGCAGCCGGGGTATCAGCAGCCACTGCAGCCACTCGGTGAAGTGCAGGGTGTCAACACAGAAGGGCTGGGTGCTGGCCAGCGCCTGCGCACTGGGAGGGCTGGACTGCCAAAGTTCCAGTTCCTCCATCTCGGTTCTGATCTTGAGCAACAGGACGGATACCTGTTCAGTACGTTGCATGTTTACTCCTTGCGTGCGGCCTTGAGTGTATCGGCGATCAGGAATGCCAGTTCCAGTGACTGATCGGCATTGAGGCGCGGATCACACTGGGTATGATAGCGATCGGCCAGTCCCTCTTCGGTGATCTGATAAGCGCCGCCGATGCATTCGGTAACATCGTTGCCGGTCATCTCGAAGTGAACGCCGCCGGCATGGGTGCCTTCGGCATTGTGCACTTCGAAGAAGCCCTTCATCTCGGTCAGAATCGAATTTACGCTACGGGTCTTGTAGCCACTGGAGGCCTTGATGGTATTACCGTGCATTGGGTCGGAGCTCCACACCACGTGGTGACCACTGGCCTTCACTGCGCGCACAAGCGGTGGCAAAAGCTCAGTGATCTTGTTGGCGCCCATGCGCGCAATCAGGGTGATGCGGCCCGGAATCTGGCTAGGGTTGAGAGTGTCCAGCAGGCGCAGCAGATCGTCCGGCTGCGTGCTCGGTCCGACCTTGATGCCGACCGGGTTGCGCACGCCTCGCAGGAACTCCACATGAGCATGATCCGGCTGACGGGTACGGTCACCGATCCAAAGCATATGTGCAGAGCAGTCATACCAGTCGCCGGTCAGGCTGTCCTGACGTGTCAGGGCTTCCTCGTAGCCCAGCAGCAGCGCCTCATGCGAGGTGTACAGGCTGGTTTCCTTCAGCTGCGGGGTATTGGCCGAGCTGATGCCGCAGGCTTCGATGAACGCCATGGTCTGGTCGATCTGGTCGGCCAGATGTTGAAATTTCTCACTCTGTGGGCTTTGCTGCACGAAGCCCTGCGTCCACTGATGCACCCGGTGCAGGTCGGCAAAACCACCGGTTGCGAATGCCCGCAGCAGGTTCAGTGTGGCCGCCGACTGGTGGTAGGCGGACAGCAGGCGCTGCGGATCGGGAGTACGGGCTTCGGCGGTGAATTCGATGCCGTTGATGATATCGCCACGATAGCTGGGCAGTTCAATACCGTTGATGGTTTCGGTATCGGCCGAGCGAGGCTTGGCAAACTGACCGGCCATGCGACCGATCTTGACCACCGGGCAACTGCCGGCAAAGGTCATGACGACCGACATCTGCAGCAGCACCTTGAAGGTATCGCGAATTTTGTTGGCGTTGAATTCGGTAAAGCTTTCGGCACAGTCCCCGCCTTGTAGCAGGAACGCCTTGCCTTCGGCCACCTGAGCCAGGTCCTGAGTCAGAGAGCGGATCTCCCCGGCAAACACCAGCGGCGGATATTCGCTCAGCGTGCGCTCGACCTGATACAGGGCTGCTTGATCAGGGTAGGTCGGGTGCTGCTTGATCGGTTTGCTGCGCCAGCTTTCGGGTGTCCAGGGTTCCATTTACTCTCTCACTGAAAATCGATTAAACAAGAACTTCGATCTTACCACAATGCAGGCACGGCGCATCTTGGCAAGTGCTTGCCAGGCAACCCGTTTCGGTCAGTTGTTCAGAAGGGCATGAGTGGGTCTGATTGTCCCTATAGGGACTAAAATTGATATTTGTATATGTGTAGACTATATTGGGCTTAATGCAAATGGCTTGAGGTGTTCATTGTGTTGGCTAAATCAGGACATGCCGCGAAAACGGATGAGCGACGCAGATCCGAGGTCGCACTCAAGACGTTCTTTCGTATTACGGAAGGTTGGGGGCTCGGTAATCAGGAACAGCAGGTATTGTTGGGAAGTCCGCCACGCAGTACTTTTTATAAGTGGAAAAAAGGCGAAGGCCCAGCTATCAGCGGGGATACACTGGAGCGCATCTCCTATATTTTGGGCATCTACAAGGCGTTGCGCATATTGTTTCCCACCGAGGAACAGGCCAACGCTTGGCCACGCAAGGCAAACCGGGAGTTTGATGGCGAGTCGGCCATCTCCGTGATGCTCAAGGGCAGGGTGATCAATCTGGCTGATGTCAGGCGTTACCTTGATGCAGTGCGAGGCTGACCATGCAGCAGCTGATGCCTGAATGGGAGCGAGCGCATCGACTGGTGCCCAGCCACTTTCCGCCAATCAATCTGTTCGAAAGCGTTGCTGATCCCGAGGATTTGGACATAATCTTCGAGATCGAGGGACTCACCAATGATCGCCTGATGGATGATGTGGGGGACCTGAGACGAGTGCCTGCTTCGGAACGAATATCCGGTTCCGGTTCGACCCCAGTGATGGCGGCATTCACTCACGTTGGATATGCCAGCCGGTTTACCGACGGGCGCGATGGTGTTTACTACGCCGGAAATTCCTTGGATGTGGCAATCGCCGAAACGCGGTATCACCGTGAGCGTTTTTTGTCCGCGACTCAAGAGCCCGATACGGAAATCACCATGCGTGAATACATCAGCATGATTCAGCTGCCGCTGTTGGATATTCGCGGTGATCAGTACGTGGCACTTCACCATCCTACGGATTACTCGGCTGCTCAGCGGTTTGCACATGATCAGCGCAAGGCGGGAGTCAAGGGACTGTTGTATTCCAGTGTGCGCTGTGCCGGTGGGGAGTGTGCTGCGCTATTCACTCCGAGGGCGACCTCGATCCCCATACAGGGAGGCCACTATCGATACGTGTGGAGCGGTGCTGCGCAACGAATTGTATCGGTTCTGTCGGTCAGCCTGGTCAAGTAACGGTCGATTTGCTGCAATGCTGTGAGCAGCTGATCGCTGTGGATTGACGTTGATACAGTGTCAGGTTCATACTCGAACTTCTAATCAGGAGTATTCCGGTTGTCCCACGTCTCCGGTGCTGTCGCACCTCTTCCCGCCTTGAATCAGCGTTACAGCCTGTCTGTCATGTTGATGCTGCTGGCCGCCCTGCTGCTGGGGTTCGGTATGCTCAACGCTGGGGTGAAGCAGAATGGTTACGTGGGCACCTCCGATGCCAGAGTGGCGTTGATTCAGCCGAGCAGCCTGTTGGCGACGGACGAACAACAGTCACTGACGCCGTTAGACAGCGGTGACGAACCACAATGGCTGCTGGCACTGTTGTCTGGTCTGGTACTGCTGCTCGTTGCCCATCAGATTATTCCGACCCCGGTATCATCGCCTGCCGCCAAAGCCTGGACGGCGGTCAGTCTGCCTCCCCTGCGTGCCCCACCCGTCCGCTGATCTCTCAGTATTCGCCGCTTAACGGCGGTTCAGTTCTGTTTGTTTGATCAGTTGTTGATGAGATCCGGGGATCATAATGAAAGTATTCTCCTGGCGGACCCTTGCCTGTGGTCTGCTGATTCTGTGTGGCCTGCTCAGCGCCGCACCCAATATTCTGCCGCCCAGTGCCAGCCAATCACTGCCGCAGTGGTACACCGATAACACCCTGTCATTGGGGCTTGACCTGCAGGGCGGCTCACATCTGCTGTTACAGGCCGATCTGAGCGAAGTACCCGATCAGGCGCAGTTGCGTCAGGATGTGATGGCTGCGAGTTTGGAGGTGGTGCGTCGGCGCCTGAACGAAACCGGGCTGGTGGAGCCCTTGGTGGCGCGCCAGGGGGATGATGCCATTCTGGTGCAGATGCCCGGAGTAGCTGATCCGCGCGAGGTGCGCGAACTGCTGGGCACGACCGCCAAAATGACCTTTCACTGGGTGCTGATGGGTGGAGAAGCGGTGGCGGAGATGACACTGCCGACTGTCGAGGGTGATCAGTACTATCGACTGGATAAGGCGGTGGCGTTGGAGGGCAAGCATATCCGTGATGCTCAGTTGGCCTTCAATCCGCAAACCGGTGCTGCCGTGGTCAACTTTACGCTCGACACCGACGGGGGGCGTGAGTTTGCCCGCATGACCGCCGATAACATCGGCCGCCCGCTGGCAATCGTGCTGGATGGTCGGGTGCTGACGGCACCGGTGATCCGCAGCGTGATCGCTGGTGGCAGTGGCGAGATCAGCGGCGACTTTACCCCGCAGGAGGCCGGAAAGCTGGCGCTGCTGCTCAGAGCCGGGGCGTTGCCGGTGCCCCTTGAGGTTGTCGAGGAGCGCTCGGTTGGTCCTGATCTGGGGCGTGACGCCATCAGCATGGGCCTGACAACCGGCCTGATCGGCTTCGTGCTGGTGGTGGCGTTCATGCTGGTGGTCTATCGTGGCCGGGGGCTTATCGCCTGTCTGGGGTTGGCCGTTAACCTGGTGCTGATGCTGGGAGTGCTCAGCCTGTTTCGGGCGACACTGACGCTGCCTGGCATTGCCGGAATCATCCTGACACTGGGGATGGCGGTGGATGCCAATATTCTGATCAACGAGCGTATCCGGGAGGAGAGTCGGCGCGGGCGCAGTGCAGCCATGGCCGTTAAGGACGGTTTTGCCCGGGCCTATGCCACTATTCTGGATTCCAATTTCACCACCCTGATTGCTGTCAGCCTTTTGTTTTTGATGGGCAGCGGGCCGGTGAAGGGGTTTGCCATCACCATCGGTATCGGCCTTGTCACCTCACTGTTTACCGCCATTACGCTGACGCGGCTGCTGACCGAGTGGCAGATTCGGGGTCGTGAGCGTCAACCGATCCGTTGGGGTGGCTCGGGCTGGCTGGACCGACTCAGTGCCCGAGTACCTAATGTGATGAAAGGGCGTGTAGTGGGCCTGATCGCCTCGGCAGTACTGTCATTGGCGGCGGTTACGCTGTACCTGCAGTCGGGTTTGAAATATGGCATCGACTTTACTGGCGGCACGCTGGTTGAAGTATCGGCATCGGGACTGGCGGCAGAATCGCTGCGATCGGTATTGCCGCAGCAGGCCAGTCTGCAGGAGATGGGAGTGGATGGGCACTATCTGGTACGCCTGCCGGTAGCGGCAGAACCGGCAATCACAGCCGAGCAGATGGAACAGCTAAAGCAGACCATACAGGAGCAGAGCCCGGCTGCCAGCTTCCCCAGAACCGAACTGGTGGGGCCCAAAGTCAGTGGTGACTTCAGTGATCTGAGCATCCTGGCCGTATTGCTGGCAGGCAGTGGTGTGCTGGCCTATCTTTGGTGGCGGTTTGAGTCGCACTTTGCGCTGGCGGCAACCCTGACCATTGCGTTGGATCTGACCAAAACGATCGGCTTTTTCGTATTGGCGGGGGTAGAGTTCAATCTGACAGCGGTGGCCGCTCTGTTGGCGCTGATCGGCTATTCGGTCAATGACAAAGTGGTGGTATTTGACCGTGTGCGTGAAAGTCTGCGTGCTACACCGGACAAACCGTTGCTGACGCTGCTCAATGAGAGCATTGCTGCCACGCTGACGCGTACGGTGTATACATCCGTTACGACATTGCTGGCGTTGTTGCCAATGGCGTTGGCTGGTGGCACTGCCGTGGCCAGCTTCGCACAGCCGATGCTGTTTGGGGTGGTGGTAGGCACCAGTTCATCGGTGTTCATCGCTGCACCCTTGTTGTATTGGCTGGCGCAGCGTCGTGCGTGCCGTGGCGAAGCACAGCTGCGCCTGACCACAGAGGAAATCCGCCGGGAGTTGGCGCAGATGCCTTAAGCTCAGGCCGAGCGGATGCCGTTCAGGTTGCGGAAAGTGACATCGCGGGCGGTGCTCAGGAAGTCGACCATAAAGTCGGCGTCTTTCTGGTCCTCCCGCATGGCGGCATAGAGCGTGCACCAAAGCCCCTTTTCGCCCAGTGGGCGGGCAGCAATGTACTCCCGCTCCAGATACTCATGCGCCGCCCAGTTGGGCAGGGCAGCCACGCCGCGGCCGCTGGCGACCAACTGCATGATCATCACGGTCAGCTCGGCGGTACGAATCTCGGCGGGCTCCACATCCGCAGGGTCGAGAAAGCGCGAGAAAACATCGAGTCGATCCTGTTCAACCGGGTAGGTGATCAGGGTTTCCTGGGCCAGGTCCTGAGGTTGTATGTGGCGTCTTGCTACCAGTCGGTGCTGCCGGCCCATGACGAGTACGGACTCATAGCTGAACAGGGGAACATAGTGAATCCCGCTGCGCTCTTCCGGATCGGAGGTGATCACCAGATCCAGATCACCCCGTGCAAGTGCCGGCAATGGTTGAAAACTGAAACCGGTAGACAGATCGAGCTCCACCTCAGGCCAGTGTTGGCGGAAATAGTCTATGGTCGGCATCAGCCAGTCAAAGCAGCTGTGACATTCTATACAGATGTTAAGGCGTCCGGTTTCACCGCCAGCAAGGCGCATGACGTCACGCTCAGTGCTGCGAACCATCGGCAGCAGTTCGTCAGCCAGTGTCAGCAAGCGCTGGCCTGCGCTGGTAAAGCAGATCGGTCGGGTCTTGCGGATAAACAGTGAGCAGTTGAGACGCTCCTCCAGGTCCTTGATCTGATGAGAGAGTGCAGACTGGGTCAGGTGTATCCGTTCGGCAGCCTCGACCAGACTGCCGGCATCGCGCAGCGCGGTCAGTGTTTTAAGATGACGTATCTCGATCATGCCCGGTTCCCGTAATCAGAATCACAGCCAGTATAGTATCGAATGTGGGAGTCTGGCGAGGTAAGGACAGCCCTGTCGGGCTGCCGGAGGATCACTTGTGGTTGACCAGCAGAAACTCGAGCAGCGCCTTTTGGGCGTGAAGGCGGTTTTCGGCTTCTTCAAACACCACTGAGCGCGGGTCATCGAGCATGTCTTCACTGACCTCTTCGCCGCGGTGGGCGGGCAGGCAGTGCATGAACAGGGCGTCAGGTGAAGCCAGGTCCATCAGCGCTGGGCTGACCTGGTAACCACGGAACTCGCGTACACGCTCACGCTGTTCCGCTTCTTGTCCCATGGATGCCCAAACATCAGTTACGACAAGGTGAGCGCCTTTGACAGCCAACTCTGGGCTTTCAAACACGCTCACCCGGTCACTGTTGCGGGCGACCAGATCCGCGTTGGGGGCAAACTCTTCCGGGCAGGCAATGTTCAGGTGGAAATCGAATTGGCGCGCTGCGTTGATATAGGAGTTGCACATGTTGTTGCCATCGCCGACCCAGGCTACGGTTTTTCCCTTGATGGAGCCGCGCTGTTCGATGAAGGTCTGCATGTCGGCCAGCAGCTGGCAAGGGTGGTATTCGTCCGTCAGGGCGTTGATAACCGGGACGCGTGAATAACGCGCGAAGGTTTCAACCAGTTCGTGGCTGAACGTGCGTATCATCACTACATCGACCATGCTGGAGATGACGCGCGCGCTGTCTTCCACTGGCTCGCCACGACCCAGTTGGGTATCCCGGGGTGACAGAAACATGGCGTGACCGCCGAACTGGGCCATACCGGCCTCGAAGGAAACGCGTGTGCGGGTGGATGCCTTCTCGAAGATCATCGCCATGACCTTGTTTTTCAAAGGCTCGTAGGTTTCACCGGCATTGCGCATCTGCTTGAGGATGATGGCCCGCTGCACGATCTGCTGCAGCTCTTCTGGCGTCATGTCGAGCAGGGTCAGAAAATGTCGTGTACTCATAGGTCAGTTGTCAGTCGGCGGCCGAAGCCGCCGGCTCCTGAGGTCAGTTAAAGGGGGTCTTGCTCATTCTGCGCTGTCGCGCTCTTCACCTGTATATACCTTGATCAGCTGCGATACAGTGCTGACCAGAAGGTCAGCTTCGCTGTCACTCATGATCAGAGGGGGCAGCAGGCGCACGACCTTGCCTCCACCGGTCACATTCAGCAGTATGCCTTTTACCTTGGCCAGTACGACCAATTCAGAACCGGCCTCTGTCAATTCGATGCCGATCATCAGGCCCTTGTTGCGTATCTCTTTTACGTACTGGCTGTGGCCAAGCTGTGCACGGAAGCCGTTAGCAATGCGCTCACCCAGTTCAGTAGCACGGGCACAGAGGTTGTCCTGTTCAATGGTATCGACCACGGCGATTCCGGTAGCGCAGGCCAGCGGGTTGCCACCATAGGTGGTGCCGTGCGTACCGGGCGTTAGAACATCGGCTGCGATGCCCTGTGCCAGACAAACGCCGATCGGGAAGCCGTTACCCAGGCCCTTGGCAGTGGTCACTACATCGGGCAGGATGCCGTTCTGCTGGAAGCAGAAATAGGTTCCGGTACGACCATTGCCGGTTTGAACTTCGTCCAGCATCAGCAGCCACTGGTGTTGATCACATATGTCGCGCAGCTGGTTCAGGTAGTCAGGTGCCGGAATGTGAATGCCGCCTTCGCCCTGCACGGGCTCAACCAGCACCGCCACTACGTTGGGGTTGTTGCGGGCAACCTGGCGCACCGCCTCAACATCATCGTAGGGAACACGTACAAAACCGCTTACCAGTGGTTCAAAGCCTTGCTGGGTGGCGCGGTTGCCGGTGGCGCTCAGAGTGGCCAGCGTACGTCCGTGGAAGGACTGATCCATTACAATGATGGCCGGGTTGTCGATGCCGCGGTTGTGACCGTAACGACGAGCCAGCTTGATGGCGGCCTCGTTGGCTTCAGCGCCTGAATTGGCAAAAAACGCGTTTTCCATACCGGAGATACGGGTCAGCTTGGCGCCCAGTTCAGTCTGCTGTGGAATGGTATAAATATTGGAACAGTGAATCAGCTTTGCAGCCTGTTCACTGATCGCGCGGGTGATGGCCGGATGTGCGTGGCCAAGCCCCGTGACTGCAATGCCGCTAAGGGCGTCCAGGTACTTGTTACCGTCAGTATCGTAAAGCCAGGCACCCTCGCCGTGATCGAAGGCAACTGAGAGCCGGTTGAATACATTCATCAGTGGCTGCGTGGCCATGGGGGACTCTCCCTACAACGCAAAAAGGCAGCCAGAGCTGCCGAAAAAACGACCATTCTATGAGTAGCTACCGCGTTTGGCAATTTAATCCTGCTGCCACAAGGTAACAAAATGGTCTCCAACGACTGAAAAAGTATGGTCTTTCCTCGATAAACAGTAAACAGATTTCCGCCGGGTTGTGATGGCTAAGTTGAGTGATTTGGTGGGTTATATGGTAGACTGTTGCTCACTGGCACAGTCCGACAAGTGTTAACCAAAGGTGTTTTTAAATGAGTGTAGTCGACACAATCAAAGAACAGATCGAAAACAATGCCATCCTGCTGTACATGAAAGGTACGCCGAGGTTCCCGCAGTGTGGTTTTTCTTCGCGTGCGGTTGAAGCCATCATGTCCTGCGGTGAGCGCTTTGCCTTCGTTAATATCCTCGAAAATCAGGATATCCGTGCCGAGCTGCCCAAGTATGCCAACTGGCCAACATTTCCGCAGTTGTGGATCAACGGTGAGCTGGTTGGGGGTTGTGACATCATTTGCGAAATGGCTGAAAGTGGCGAGCTGAAAGAGATGATTCAGGCGGCGGCCAAGGATGCCGGTGAGGCTGAGGCCTAAGGCAAGTAGTTGTATACAGCAACGCATTATCGAAGCATGACTGATGCTGTATAGAGAGCTGGGCCAGTCCTTCAACCATCGATGGCAATTCAGTTGATCAGTTGAAGATCAACTGGAAAGTAAATGGCTGCGGTGAGTGTGTGAACGGGCTGGTCCCTCGAGTCTTCTTCCAGCTCCACGATTTTGATGCCTGGATGTCTCTCAAACCGGTGTTAAACGAAGAAATAATAGTCAATTAATTCGGATGACTAAGCTTTCATTTGGGCTTCCCAGGAACTCTTGTTGAGTTCGATTCTTGTCAATAATCGCAATATATGGCACGCGAAACTCCAGTGTTCGCCATGCCTCGAGGTTGGTTGACTCCAAAGCAGGGCGCATGTCTTCTTTGTCTCTGCACCAGGCGCTGTCATGGGCGATAATTGCAAATACTTGGAACGACTCGCGGTTAATTATGTTCTGGAATGAGTCTACGAGTGGTGCCTGGTGTCGGTAAGGCTCACACGTATCCTGGTGTTGAAGTACCACGGCGCTTTGATCGTCCCCAAGCCCAATCAAGGTTAGTCCTCTACTGAGCTCCATGTCGCTTGTGGCAGTCTCTATGCGTGAGTTGCCGGAAGGCGAACTGGAGGAAATCAGGGTGAAAGATGAGTTTATGGATGATTTATAATCGATGACATCTGCTGTCCCGTAGCGATCAAGAAGCAACAATTGTTGCCGCTGCTCGGCGTACAGTTTACCGGCACCCTGAACCTTATAGGCCAATAGTTCTTCTTCCAATTGGTACTTGGAAAAATGTATTTTCTCTCTGAGTGCTAAGCGTTTGAAGGGCTTGTCTGCACCTAGTGCACCATAGGACATGCAAAATAAGGTATCGCTCAGAGGGGAGTCGGGGTTGATACTTTTTTTCCCGGGGCAATGGTCCACCAAAATAAAAAGCTGTTCCGGTGCCAGGTCGGAAACCTGATAAGACAAAGATGGGTCTTCTATTGATGGGAAGCGGACTTCTCTGACATGCAGGTCTGCGTTGAGAAGTATCAGTGCCGGGAAATCAAGCACCCGCTGTCCCAAAAAAAGCTTCTGAGAGTTTGGCTGTACAGTAATGCCTGCTTCTAATTGTGGAAATGACCATAGGGATTTAAAAAAATTCCTGTAGCTTGTAAGTGTGTCATCTAGAGATGCGTGTGCTTCGGTAAGTGTAGGTGTATTTTTTTCCAGTAATGAGCGCCCCATTCCCAGAACCCGGATTGGACTGCCAAGCAATTGTAGAATTGTTGGTCCAGTATCCAGCGTAGATCCTGGTTTACTGATCTGATCACCAGAGTGGTTTGGGGCAAACATCATGAGCAAGTTACGACGGGGGGATTGGTTTAAGAGTCCAGAAGCAGTGTTTTGCATTGCCAAATGATCGGATGCTACAACGATAATGGTGTTGTCTGCTGCCTTGCTTGAAAGTAGTCGGCGTATAAATGATGAAGCCAAACGGTCTGCGCAATGAACAGCATTCAGCATCGGATTTTTTCCATCGGCATACTGTACCTCCTTGCATGTGCTTGACTGGAGGCCTGATGGATGATGTGTGTCAAGAGTAAGCATAAATAAACCAAAAGGTTGGTTTTTGGTGCTTAACTCCTCAAAGCGTTGATATGCCAAATCGTAAAGTGTGTCATCGAAAAGGCCCCAGGATGATGTGTATAAGGGGTCTTTGAGTGTGTGATGTAACTCCTGTAATCCTTCAATACGCTGAAAATTATGAGTTTTATAAAAGCGCCCTTTACCAGCAAAATTTAGATGCGCACCGCCAAGGTAGTTTAATTCATAATTATGTTTGGATAGTAAGTCACCCAGGCAATTTGCTCTTGGGAGAAACTGATCCATACTGCCCATTGCATTGCCATTTGCGGGTGTTATTAAAGGTACACCGCACTGTGAAGCTGTAATTCCTGCAATTGTCCAGCCGGTACCGTATGCCTGTCGTATATCTGTGAAGCTTATGGCTTGCTGTTCAAGGGCACTCAGTTCTGGAAGCAGGTTCGGAAAAATTCTTTCATTAAAATAGGTACGCTCAAGGGACTCTAAATAAATGAAAACCAAATTCTTTGGATTTTCGGGTAAGGAAGCTTTCTTTATGTCTATATAATCAGAGGGTGTGCCGCTCTGGTTTGAGTAAAAAGCTCTTCCAATGTCCAAAAGTGTAGGATTTGTGGCTAAAGCTGCAATGAAGACTGCTATGCTGGTTGAGTAGCGTATGGGCTTTATGTGGTTTTTATTATAGCTTTTCCGATAGAGAAGGGTGCTCGTTAATAAAATGGATAGGAGATATGCTGTACTGAGCGCTATTAGGTAAGAGAATTCTTTAAGGCCGGCGCCTTCCATGTCAGTGTTTAAGTGATAAAGGACCGATTCGTTGACTCCTGATCCGGTTAAATGATCAGCAACAAAATAGAAACCAAGTAAAAAAAGTTGAAAAAAGCACAGTAATGCCAATATCACTCGCATGGGGATGGTGCGAATTGATTTGAAGCTTAAAGCTATTGCGGTCAGAGAGAGTAAAGTGGACAAGAGGGTCATTGGTAGCCTCTAGTGGCTAGAACCATGTCCCAGCCGCCCATGTCTTTCCAGGTGTTGACAATGGCGCAGAACAGCTCTGCGGTCTTGACGGTGTCATATAGCGCTGAGTGCGCCTGTTTGCCGTCAAAGTCGATGCCGGCCACGTTGCAGGCCTTTGCCAAAACGGTCTGGCCGTAGGCCAGTCCTGCCAGTGAGACGGTATCGAAGGTGGAAAACGGGTGAAAAGGGTTGCGCTTGATACCGGCTCGATCAGCTGCGTTGGTAACAAACCCGTGGTCGAACGATGCATTGTGGCCTACAAGAACGGCCCGCTTGCATCCGTGTGACTTGATCGATTTTCGGATCGGCTTGAAAATTTGCTCAAGTGCCTCCTCTTCAGGCAGGGCATTACGCTCCGGGTCGTGAGGGTCGATTCCGGTAAAGTCCAGAGCGGACTGCTCCAGATTGGCACCCGGAAATGGATGTACGTTCGCATCGTAGCTCTGATCGATCATCAGGTAGCCGTTCTCATCCATCGTAAGCGTGACGGCCGCGATTTCCAGCAGAGCATCGGTACGCGGGTTGAAGCCGGCGGTTTCGACGTCAATAACGACCGGCAGAAAGCCGCGAAAACGATCTGCCATTGGATGAGGGGCTGAATTGCGTTGAGTCAACGAAAGTCCTTATTGCAGCAGGTGATTGGCCGCAGGCATTCTAACAGTCTGGGTAGTGGCGTCAAAATGAGAGTTAAAGTGCCTGCGGCTGGTGCCGATACTTGAATGCTGACCTGATTGTCGGGAGAGACCGAATTGAAATATCCCAGTATGGCCCTGCTATTGCTCCTGTTGCTGCCGGGATGGGCGCAGGCCGTTGTGTTTCGGGCATCAATCGATCAGTCTGTGTGGGAGATGGAAACTTCGCGTTTTTTTTGTCGCTTGAGCCAGTCTGTACCTGCGTTCGGCCGAGCCGTGTTCGAGCATGAGGCGGGTGAACCGTTGCGTTTCAGGCTGCAGCCCACGCAAACCTTTCAGCTAAGCGGGTCTGCCATGCTGGTGGCGCAGGCATCGCCCTGGCAGCCGGGGGAGGCTCCGTTCAACATCGCGGAAGTGGAAGTGGATCAGCAATCGGGTGTGCTCGAGTTGGACAGTGAGGCGGCCAGTCAGATGCTGGTTGCGCTGCATCGTGGCATGACCCCAACCTTTTCCAGTGAGCGCTGGTATCAGAGTGATGAGCCGGTTCAGATTGGTATTTCGGCAGCCAATTTCAAATCAGCCTATGATGATTATTTGGGCTGTCTTGATACGTTGCTGCCGGTAAATTATCGTCAGGTGGCACGTACGGCGTTGCTGTTCCCTTCTGCTGCTTGGCAGTTGTCCGATGCAACGCGTGAGCGGCTCGACTTGATTGCCCTTTATATCAAGACCGATGACAGTGTGCATTCAGTGTATGTGGATGGCCACTCAGACAATTACGGTCGGCGCCTGTTGAACCGTGATCTGTCCAAGCGCAGGGCCGAGGAGGTGACGCGTTATCTGGTCAGTCAAGGAGTGTCGGAAGATATGATCACCACTCGCTATCACGGTGAACGCTATCCGGTCGTGCCCAACAATACGGCAGAAAATCGGGCACGGAACCGGCGTGTGGCGATCCGGCTTGAGCGCGAATAGAGGCTGTTCAGCGCCTTTGTGCTTTCTGGTATGATACTCGCCTTTGTGCCGAGTGATTTGTTTCCGTGTGCCGGTCGTGGTGACCGGCACACTCAGTTTCTGGAGCAGCAACATGTCCGATATAAAAAAGGTCGTACTGGCGTATTCGGGTGGGCTTGATACCTCCGTCATCGTGCGCTGGTTGCAGGATACCTATAACTGCGAAGTGGTGACCTTTACTGCCGATCTGGGGCAGGGTGAAGAGGTAGAGCCTGCACGTGCAAAAGCCGAAGCGCTGGGCGTGAAAGAAATCTACATTGAAGACCTGCGTGAAGAGTTTGTGCGTGACTTCGTATTCCCGATGTTTCGTGCCAATGCCATCTACGAAGGTGAATACCTGCTCGGTACGTCGATTGCGCGTCCGTTGATCGCCAAGCGGTTGATTGAAATTGCCAATGAGACCGGTGCTGATGCGATCTCCCATGGCGCTACTGGCAAGGGTAACGACCAGGTGCGTTTTGAGCTGGGTGCATATGCGCTGAAGCCGGGCGTGAAAGTGATTGCACCCTGGCGCGAGTGGGATCTGACGTCCCGTGAAACGCTGATGGCGTACTGCGAAGAGCGTAACATTCCGGTGGACTTCAGCAAGAACAAGAAGAAGTCGCCTTACTCCATGGATGCCAACCTGCTGCATATTTCCTACGAAGGCGGCATTCTGGAAGATCCCTGGGCTGAAGCCGAGGAAGATATGTGGCGCTGGAGCGTCAGCCCCGAGCAGGCACCGGATGAGCCGACCTACCTGGTACTGACCTACCGCAATGGCGACATCGTGGCTATCGATGGCAAAGAGATGAGCCCGGCAACTGTACTGGAATATCTGAACAAGGTGGGTGGTGCCAACGGTGTTGGCCGTCTCGACATCGTTGAAAACCGCTTTGTCGGTATGAAGTCCCGTGGCTGCTACGAGACGCCGGGGGGCACCATCATGATGAAGGCTCACCGTGCCATCGAGTCGATCACTCTGGACCGCGAAGCAGCCCACCTGAAAGACGAACTGATGCCGCGTTACGCCGAGATCATCTACAACGGCTTCTGGTGGTCGGAAGAGCGCAAGATGATGCAGCAAATGATCGACTACAGTCAGCGCAACGTGAACGGCGAGGTGCGTATCAAGCTGTACAAAGGCAGTGTAAGCGCTGTCGGCCGTCGCTCTGAAGATAGTCTGTTTGATGAAAGTATTGCGACCTTTGAAGATGATGCCGGTTCCTACAATCAGAAAGACGCCGAAGGCTTCATCAAGCTGAACGCGTTGCGCATGCGCATTGCAGCCAGTAAGGGGCGCAACCTGCTTGAAGACTGATTTCCTGTTGAAGGAAATCTATAGGGGGCGATGCCGGCACATGTCGGCATCGCCCCTTTGTTTTTGTGCTGTGCTAAAGCCCTGTGTGGAAAAGGGTTTTGCCTGCAGTCAGACCCTCATGCTATTTTTTCGGTAGTCTTGGTTGCTGTAGGCCTATGGATACTCTTTTTTCAGGCAAAAAGGTGCTGATCCTCGATAAGCAGCTGGAAGACCTCCGGACGTTGCGTGATCTGCTCACCGGCCTGGGGTTCGGGCACATCGAGGTCGCGTCGTCCGTCAATATGGCGCTGTCGATTCTGCGTGAGCAGAATGTCGATATCTGCTTTATGTCCTATGATCTGGGCAAAGGTGAAAAAAGTGGCCTGCAGGTGATGCATGAGGCTCAGGCTGAAGGCATTCGTCATTACGGAACCGGTTTCGTGCTGGTGGCCGCCCCTGAAACATCCGAGCTTTTATTTGGCTCTCTCGAGTACTCCCCTGATCTTTGCATCAACAAGCCTTATAACGGTGTCCAGTTACGCCAGGTCCTTGAGAAGCTAGTGCGTTTGAAGCAGTCGCTCAAGCCCTTGTCTGAGCTGATGGATCAGCAGAAATGGCTTGAGGCGCTGATGCTTTGTGATCAAAAGATTCGAGAATTTCCGGCGCTTAAGATATTTCTGCTGCGCTTCAAGGGGATTATTCTACTGAGGCTGGAACGTTACCCGGAAGCGCGGACGCTGTTTGAGCGCATGCTTGAAGCACGTGATCAGCACTGGATGCGAGTGGGGGCAGGCGTTGCAGCGTACCGTGAAGGGCGTTTCAATCTGGCCTATGACTGTCTTAGTACGGTGATTAATCAGCAGCAGGTTAGCGTGGATGCGTTCAATTGGTTGGCGCGATTGCATCGTTTGCGTGGAGATCTTAGTCAATCGATGACATTGCTGCGCAAGTCTGTCTTGCTTCAACCCTCAGTCGCGGCACTGCAAGGGGAGCTTGGCAATGTGGCAGCCCGGTTGCAGGACTGGCGCTTGGCAACTGATTCCTTTCGTGCAGCCATTCGCTTTGGTCGCTATTCGGCCTTTCAATTGCCGGACTATTATTTTGCTCTGGCGCGTTCGCTCAGCGACCGTGTCGAAGGGCAGCAGGGAGGGCTGGCTGCTGAGTCCGAGGCTGAAGCGATTCAAGTGCTGGAGCAGGTCATTTCCGACTTCGATCAGGATCGGGTGGCACTTTTCAAATCTCGCCTTCTGTTATCAGATGTTTTGCGCCGTAGCGGAGATGTGCCGAGGGCGGAGCAGGCAGCAAGGTCGGCACTGGATCTTTTTCTGGCACTGCCGCTGGATGATCAGGCGCAGTGGATTGATCAGCTTAGCGACGGGTTGGAGCTGTCGGAAGCCTCACGCAGTGTGGCAGTGTTGCGTCAGGAGTTGACCCGTAAAATGGTCAATATTGACTGGGCCAGAGCTAATCTCAAGGGCATGATGCACTTTCGCAAGGCCGAGCTCGCGCAGGCCTGTGACGCGTTTGCCTTTGCTTTGCAGGTGCAGCCTGATAACCCCAGTATTGGCTTGAATCTGGTACAAACTGAGCTGGAATTGATCAAGCGAGGTCTATCGCCGGATTTGCTGGCATCAATCCGATGCTGTGATGATGTGCTCTATGGAATCCAGTATGCGGCGCTCAGCGCCCGCCAACAGCAGCGTCATGCGGCGCTGGCTGAACGACTGGCTGCCCAGGTGCAACTACTGTCACAGCAGGATCAGAATAACTGATCCTCATCCTTGAGAAACATCTCTGAATCCATATCGTCACTGTCGGCTGCTACATATTCATCAGGGTGGACGATGGAGCGTGCGACCTTACGACTGAGCAGCTTGCGCTGGGCTGCGTCTGGCAGGTCAGTGAAGCGTATTACCTGACGGTCGATAAGGGTGTCGATCAAGTCTTCCAGGATGCGGATGGTAGATAGATCCGAATCTTCCAGAAACTCGTTGGCAGTAAAAGCAGAAGAATCCAGAGACAGGAAGCGTAATACCTCTGGATTGGCGGCATCCACTGCTTGGGAGTCAGGGATCTGACGATCGGTCAGGGCGGTGATATTGCCCGCTTCGTCTCTGAGTGCGTAGAGCATTACAATAAACCTGATCTAAGCTAAGTACAGGTTCGAGTGTAGCTCTAGAACTCTCGGCTGTAACCTGTATTTGGGGTTTATATCGATTAAAACAAGTGTTAGAGTTTTGTTTTTACACTGTCTGGAGTAATGCATGGATGTAAGACAGGACCCGTTGCTGGAGTGCCTGGTGCTGTTGACACAGCAAAGCCAGCGTCCATTTTCCGCTCAGGTACTGGTTGAGGGGTTGCCGCTGGTTGATGGGCGCCTTACCCCCAAGCTTTTCCTGCGTGCAGCTGCACGTGCAGGGTTTGCCGCCAAAGTGGCCCAACGACCTTTGCAGAAGCTTTCCAGATTGCTGCTGCCTGCTGTTCTGCTGTTGAAGGATGAGCAGTCATGCATACTGCAAAAAATTGATTTCGAAAAAGGTGAGGCCGAGATTCAGCAACCTGAAAGTGGTGGCATCGTCAGTGTCGGCCTGGATGAGCTTGAATCCCTCTATACCGGTTTTGTCATTTTCCTGCGCGCCGA
Source organism: Marinobacterium sp. BA1 (assembly GCF_041155135.1). Classification (NCBI taxonomy): domain Bacteria; kingdom Pseudomonadati; phylum Pseudomonadota; class Gammaproteobacteria; order Oceanospirillales; family Oceanospirillaceae; genus Marinobacterium; species Marinobacterium sp. BA1. The sequence goes on along the minus strand of NZ_BAAFHC010000001.1, from coordinate 2,200,961 downwards.
ATACAGCTTTGGTGAAACCACAACACGTGAACTGGATGATCGTGGGGGTCACTGGTTCTGGAGTACGATTTGGCGTTCGGCGCGTATCTACCGGGATGTGCTGCTCGCGTCTCTGCTGATCAATCTCTTTGTGCTCGCCAACCCTCTGTTCGTAATGAATGTCTACGACAGAGTGGTACCCAATCATGCGGTTGAAACCCTTTGGGTGCTCGCGATTGGTGTGCTGGTGGTGTACCTGTTCGATTTCGGCCTGAAAATGCTGAGGGCCTATTTTATTGAAGTGGCCGGAAAGAAATCAGATGTGCTGTTGTCGGCACGGTTGTTTGAAAAGGTGATGGGGGTACGTTACGACGCCATGCCGGCCTCGGTGGGTGCTTTTGCCAGTAATCTGCGCGAGTTTGAGAGCATTCGCAACTTTCTAAGCTCAACCACTAACACGGTATTGATCGACATTCCCTTTATGCTGCTGTTCCTGCTGGTGATCAGTTGGATTGGTGGCCCGTTGGTGGTGGTGCCGGCAATGGCGATCCCGATCATTCTGGTCTATGCGCTGCTGGTCAAGCCTCGGCTGCGTCGCTCCATTGAGCACACCTTTACCGCATCAGCGCAGAAAAACGGCACGTTGGTGGAGTCCTTGACGGCCATGGAAACCCTCAAGACTCAGCGAGCGGCCAGTCCGATGCAGGGGCGTTGGGAAAGTGCTGTGGGCTACATCGCTAACTGGGGACTCAAGTCGCGTATGCTGTCCTCATCAGTGGTGAATGTGGCCGGGTTTGTGCAGCAGTTGGCATCAGTACTGTTGGTGATCGGTGGTGTTTACATGATCATGGAGCAGACCCTGTCCATGGGTGGTTTGATCGCCTGTGTCATCCTGAGTGGCCGAGCCATAGCTCCGTTGGCACAGATTGCCAGCCTGATCGCGCACTATGAACAGTCGCTCAAGGCACTGAAAACCCTCGACGAGATTATGGCACTGCCCGATGAGCATGAGGCAGGGCGACGCTATATCCACAGACCGGAGCTGAAGGGGGGAGTCGAATTCAAGGATGTTGCCTTCACCTACCCCTCGACCGAATATGGTGCTTTGCATGGGGTTTCGTTCCGCTTGCAGCCGGGTGAAAAGGTGGGATTGATCGGACGCATCGGTTCGGGCAAGAGTACCATTCAGAAGTTGCTGCTGGGGCTCTACCGACCTGCCGAAGGCGCAATCTCGATTGACGGCATCGATCTTAACCAGATAGACCCTACCGATCTGCGTCGTTCGGTGGGCTACGTGCCTCAGGATGTGATGCTCTTTGCCGGTACTGTACGCGATAACATCACTATTGGCCTGCCTCATGCGACCGACACACAGATCCTGACGGCTGCACGTCTGGCCGGAGTGGAAAGTTTCGTGAATCAGCACCCTTTGGGCTTCGATATGCCGGTGGGTGAGCGTGGCAGCCGTCTGTCGGGTGGTCAGCGTCAGGCGGTGGCACTGGCAAGGGCGCTACTGCATGATCCTGCCATTCTGGTATTGGATGAGCCGAGTAATTCCATGGATAACGCCTCCGAAGAGACCATGAGACGCCAGCTCAAGGGCTACCTGAAAAACAAGACTCTGGTTATGGTGACTCACAAAATGTCGCTGCTGGATCTTGCTGACCGTCTTATCGTCGTCGACGGTGGTCGGATTTTGGCGGATGGTCCCAAGGACAGTGTCCTCGAAGCCTTGAAACAGGGTCGTTTGCAGGTGAGGAAGTAAAGCATGAGCCAACACTCCCCACAGCCGCAGGGTGATGATATCCGCTACACCTCCAGTATCAGTGAAGCGATGCTGGAGCAAGTGCCACGTGGCGCCAGCCTTCTGCTTTGGGCAGGGGCGATGTTTATCGTTTTTGCCATTATCTGGGCAAACTGGGCGGAGCTTGACGAGCTGGCACGTGGAGAGGGTGAAATAATCCCATCTCATCAGTTGCAGGTTGTCCAGAACCTGGAAGGTGGCATCGTGTCCGAAATTTTGGTGCGCGAAGGGCAGCTTGTTGATAAGGGTGAAGTGCTGTTGCGGATCGAAGACAAGCGCTTTGCCAGCTCCTTTCGTGAGAACCAGGTGCGGTTGCTGGAGCTGAATGCACGCGGCGCCCGCCTGGAAGCCGAGTCAAATAACGCAGAGTTTATTTTGCCTGAGGACTTCCCGTCTGAATACCAGAACCTGTTGCAACAGGAACGCCTGCTGTTTGCGTCCCGACGGGAAGAGCTTAGTACCAACCTCTCGGTACTTGAACAGCAACAGGAACAACGTGGACAGGAGCTTGTTGAGGCTCGGGCCAGAATTGAACAGCTGCGTCGCAGTTACAACCTGTTGTTGAGAGAACTGCGCATCAGTGATCCTTTGGTAAAGGAAGGCGTCATTTCAGAGGTTGAGCATCTGCGCCTGCGGCGTCAGGTAAATGATCTGCGAGGAGAGATGTCGAGCATCGAGCTGAGTATTCCGAGAATTGAATCCACCATTGAGGAAATTCAGCAGAAGAAGCAAGAGATGGAGCTTAACTTTCGTAATCGCGCTCGGGCCGAGCTGAATGAAGTGTTTGCCGAGCAGGTCAGGCTGGAAGAAGCGCTGGGTGGAATGGAGGACCGCATCAGCCGTACCGAGGTGCGTGCGCCCATCAAGGGGACCGTTAAACAGCTGATGATCAATACCATTGATGGTGTAGTCAGGCCGGGTGACCCGCTGTTGAGCATCGTACCCTGGGAGGACCAGTTGCTGGTGGAAGCGCGTATCAAGCCGTCTGATATTGCCAATATCCGCCTGAATCAGCCTGCCGTGGTCAAGGTGAGCGCCTATGATTTCGCCATCTACGGTGGAATGGAGGCGAAAGTGGCGTTTATTTCGCCCGGTACTATTATGGATGAAGAAAGCAAACAACCGTATTACCTGGTGCGTTTGGAGATGGATGCCCCAGAGGTGGGTGCTGAGCAGGAGGTACTGCCGTTGATGGCCGGCATGACGGTCAGCGTGGATATCATGACAGGTAAGAAATCAGTAATGCATTACCTGTTGAAGCCGATCAATCGGGCAAAAGAGCGGGCGTTGACGGAGCGATAGGATATGGAGTTGTTTGTCTGGAGCGAACGAAAAGACATCAGGGAACGTTGGCAGACCCAGCTGGCAAAGTCGGCTGTGCTGGACCTGAATTCAGGCTCGCTGTTGAAACTGCCAAACGGGGCTGTGTTGCTTCTGCATTGGAGTGCGCTGGATTCGAAGCAGCGTCAGGAGCTGATCGCACGCAGTCATGATCTGCGTCTTGTTGCCTTGGTTGATACGCCCAGTGATCAGGAAGGTATAGAGCTGCTGCAGGAAGGCTTCAGGGGATACGCCAACACGTTTATTCAGGGCGCCTTGCTGACTGAGCTTGTAATGGCAGTTGGGCGTGGCGATATCTGGGCGGGGCCCGAGTTGCTGCAGCGTCTGCTGAGACGTCTGCTGCAGCAGTCGCAACCCTCGGCGGATGTTCCGGACCTGTGGTCACTGAGTGAACGTGAGTCGCAGGTGATGGCGGCTCTTAAGCGGGGGGAGAGCAACAAGGAAATTGCACGCGAATTGAACATAACCGAACGTACAGTCAAGGCACATGTAAGTGCCATTCTGGAAAAGGCCGGAGCGAGGGACAGGATTGACCTGATCCTCAAGGCAAACGGTCAGGTGTACCCACATTGAAAATAGCCGGAGCAAGGATATGAAATTTCGATACTCAATGCTGGCACTTGCCCTGAGTGCAGGAGTTGCGGGCTGGAGTTCCGCTGCCACCCTTCAGGACGTGGTTGCTGACAATATAGAGCAGAACCCGGAAGTGCAGCGCGCACTTCAGAACTATGCTGCCGTAATTCAGGAAATTCGTCAGGCTCGGGCAGGCTATTATCCTACCCTCGATGCCACTATTGGCTACGGCTACGAGTGGACTGATAAAGAGAATGGTACTCAGGATACTGAGCTGGATAGACGTGAAGCTCGCCTTAACCTGAACCAGATGATCTTTGATGGCTTTGCTACCAGCAGTGAGGTGAAGCGTCATGAAGCGCGTGCGGCATCTCGTGCCAGCAGCCTGAAAGATACAGCTCAGCGTTATGCCTTGGAGGCCAGTCGGGCCTATATGGAGGTGCTGCGTCGTGATCAGCTTCTGACGCTGGCCAAGGAAAGCCTTTATAACCATGTCACCATCTATGACCAGATCAAACGGCGAAGCGAATCCGGCATGGACAGTCTGGCTTCCATTCAGCAGGCGGAAGGCCGTCTGGCGTTGTCAGAAGTTAATATGCTGGCGGCCGAAAACAACCTGCGCGATGCGCGGGCCAGCTATCTGCGAGTGGTTGGTCAGCCGGCACCTGAAAATCCAGAGCCTTTCAAGGCGGCTGACTTGAGCCTGCCGGCCAGCCTGGAAGAGGCCATTGCACGGGGGCTGGAAAACCAGCCCGTAGCCGGTGTTGCACAGTTCGATGTGGAAGCGGCCGTTGCGCAACGTGATGCAGCTAAAAGTGCCATGTATCCACGCCTGGATTTTGAAGTAGAGCGTCGCTGGGATAACAACATAGATGGTGTAGAGGGTGATGATGAAGACCTGACCGCCATGCTGAGGTTGCGTTACAATCTGTTTAATGGCGGTGCCGACAAGGCGCGTATTCGTCAGACTGAACATCAGATCGGCGAAGCTCAGGCAATTCAGCGTGATGCCGAGCGCCAGATTCGCGAAAGTGTTGAGCTGGCGTGGAACGCCCACGAAATTCTGACTCGGCAGATGGAGTATCTGGAGCGTCACGTGGTCTCCAGTCAGGATACTCGCGACTCCTACAAAAAACAGTTCGATATTGGCCAGCGCTCACTGCTCGACTTGCTGGATACCGAGAACGAAGTGTTCTCGGCGAAGAATCAGCTGGCAGAAGCGCGAGTCGATGACCAGATTGCACAGCTGCGTATCCTGACCGGTACCGGTGACTTGCTGGAAGCGCTCAACATACCCTTGCCTGATGTGGGTGAACAGGGTGCAGCGCAGCAGGAGGTTGCTGACAGCGGGCAGTAATTGCATCCATCTGCGCGGGTGGCTTAAAATCCCGCGCAGCCTGAGGTCTTTCAAGAGGGTTGCCACAGTTGCAGCCCTTTTTTGTTTTCAGAGGATGCGTTGAGCATGAAGTCACATAAAATACTGGAAGCTCCCATCCCGATGCGCTGGGTCGGGCCAATCAAGATCGGCGGCGATGTGCTGAATGAAAAGCTCAGTGTGCCCTTGGCGACCTATGAGACGCCACTGTGGCCATCCGTTGGCCGCGGAGCACGCGTGTCCACCTTGACCGAAAAGGGCATTGTCACCACAGTGGTGGACGAGCGCATGACGCGCTCAATTCTTTTGGAAGCGGATGATGCGCTGGCGGCACATCAGGCGCTGCAGTCAATCAAGGCACGCAAGGACGATCTCAATGCCGTGGTGGCCACCAGCAGTCGCTTTGCCAACCTGATTGACATGCACAGCCAGATCGTGGGCAACCTGATCTATCTGAGACTGGAGTTCACGACCGGTGATGCATCCGGTCACAATATGGTCACCAACGCCGCTGACAAGCTGATTCCATGGATTCTGCAGCAGTATCCTCAACTGCGTTACTGCTCCATCTCGGCCAACTATTGCTCTGACAAGAAGGCCACGGCCGTCAACGGAATACTGGGGCGTGGCAAGTACGTAGTCAGTGAGATTCTGATTCCACGTGATATCTGCGAACGCCGCCTGAAAACCACGCCGGAAAAAGTGGTTGATCTGAATATCAAAAAGAACCTTATAGGGACCTTGATGGCGGGTGGGCTGCGAAGTGCCAACGCCCACTATGCCAACATGCTGCTGGCGTTCTATCTGGCTACTGGCCAGGATGCCGCCAATATCATCGAAGGCTCACAGGGGGTTGTGCACGCCGAAGTGCGTGATGGCGACCTCTACTTTTCCTGTACGCTTCCGAACCTGATTGTAGGCTCGGTAGGTAACGGCAAGGGAATCGATTTTGTCGAGGACAATCTGCGCCAGCTGGGCTGCAAGGAGGCGCGCGAGCCCGGCGCAAACGCCCGCAGGCTGGCGGCGATCTGTGCCGCCACCGTGCTGTGTGGCGAGCTGTCGCTGATGGCGGCCCAGACCAACCCCGGTGAGCTGATGGAAGCCCATATCAAGCTGGAGCGGTAATGACCGACCCCACCAACGAGCGCAAAATAGAGCATATCCGGGCGATTGAGCAGGACCCGCTGACCGATCGGCAGGGGCATTGGTTTGATCGGATCCGACTGATGCACCGGGCTTTGCCCGAACTGGCATTCGATGAGGTTGATCCATCGGTTGAATTTCTTGGCAAACGACTCTCGTTTCCGCTGCTGATCTCTTCCATGACCGGTGGTGATCATGAGTTGGTGCGACGTATCAATATGAACCTGGCGCTGGCGGCTGAGCAGTGTCAGGTGGCCATGGCGGTCGGATCGCAGCGGGTGATGTTTACCCACCCGGAAGCGCGTGCCAGTTTTGAGTTGCGTCAATTTGCCCCGACTACTGTACTTATAGGCAATGTTGGTGGTGTGCAGCTCAATTATGGCTTCGATCTCCAGCGTTGTCAGGAGGCAGTGGACTGTGTCGGGGCCGATGCGCTCTACTTCCACCTCAACCCGCTGCAGGAAGCGGTGCAGCCCGAGGGTGACACTAACTTCAGTAATCTGGCGCAGCAGATGGGTGCAGTGGCGGCAGGGCTATCGGTTCCTGTGATGCTCAAGGAAGTGGGATCCGGCCTGTCCCCGGCGGATATAGAGTTGGGGCTCAGGCAGGGCATTCGTCACTTTGATATTGCCGGCACTGGCGGCACTTCGTGGAGCCGGATAGAGCATCATCGACGTCATGATGGCAGCGATATTGGGCTCAGGTTTCAGGACTGGGGGCTGCCAACCCCTCTGGCACTGCAGCAGGCAGAGCCCTATCTGGATCGGGCTACCCTGATCGCCAGTGGCGGGCTCAGAGATGGGATTGATATGGCCAAATCTGTTATACTCGGCGCCTCGCTGTGCGGTATGGCTGCGCCCCTGCTGCAGCCGGCGATGGAATCTGCCGAAGCGGTTGTAGACGCCATTGAGCGTTTGCGCCGCGAATTTGTTACTGCGATGTTTCTGCTCGGTACGCCTGATGTGGCGGCGCTGTTCCGGAACAGGACGCTTATTGTCCAAGAGCGTTGAGGACCCTGGTCGAGTATGTCCGTTGGTATAGACGAAATCAGCTTTTACACCTCCAACTATTACCTGGACCTGCGCACGCTGGCACAGGTGCAGGGCACCGATCCGGAGAAGTACTATACCGGCATTGGTCAGGAGAAAATGGGTATGGCCGCGCCGGACGAAGACATCGTCACCATGGCAGCCAATGCGGCCTTGCCACTGGTAGAGCGCATTGGGCCTGAAACAATCGGGACGTTGCTGTTTGCCACTGAAACCGGCATTGATCAGTCCAAGGCTGCAGGTGTGTACGTGCATCGTCTGCTTGGCCTGAGCGCCAATTGCCGGGTTGTGGAATTGAAACAGGCCTGCTACAGCGCGACCGCCGCCATTCAGATGGCCTGTGCACTGGTGGCGCGCAAGCCGGACAGCAAGGTGCTGGTGATCGCTTCTGACATTGCTCGCTACGATCTGGATACGCCCGGCGAGGCGACTCAGGGCTGCGGTGCCGTGGCTCTGCTGATCAGTGCCAATCCGCGTCTGGTCACCATCGATCCGGAGGTCGGCAATTATACTGAAGACGTGATGGACTTCTGGCGACCGAACTATCGCTCGACCGCACTGGTGGATGGCAAGTACTCCACCAAAATTTATCTCAAGGCCCTCAAAAAAGCCTGGGAGCATTTCCGTGAGGCCAGCTCATTGGCGTTTGCCGACTTCAGTCATTTCTGTTACCACCTGCCGTTCAGTCGCATGGCTCAAAAAGCGCATCAGCAGTTGGTCAAGCTGAACAGGGCTGGCTTGTCTTCAGCCGAGCAGGAGGCGCAGATCAGCAATACCCTGCTGTACAACCGCATCATCGGTAACAGCTATACCGCTTCCATGTATATCGGTCTGACCTCGCTGCTGGAAAATACACTGGAAGATTTGGCCGGCAAGCGGATCGGTTTTTTCAGTTATGGCTCCGGTTGTGTGGCCGAGTTTTTTTCCGGTACCGTGGTGGAAGGCTATAAACAGGCACTGCATACCGAACTGCATCGAGAGATGCTAAGCGCCCGGCGCGAAATCAGCCATGATGAATACCTGAAACTGTATCAGCATCAGGTGCCGACTGATGGCGGCGAATACACCTTCCCTGAAGGTACCACCGGCCGCTTCCGTCTGGCGGGCATTATCCATCACAAACGCGAATATATTCCCTGCTGATGCCGACCGCCTGCGCTCCGGGCAAGATCATTCTCAGTGGTGAACATGCTGTGGTGTACGGCGCGCCGGCGCTGGCACTGGCGGTGGATCGGCACATGCGGATCCACTACCGCCCTGACCAATTGCCGCGTTTGAGCTGGCATACCCGTGAGCGCACCCATGAGCTGGGGCTGGACAAGCTGGCCGGCCTGCGGCGTCGCCTCGACAATCACTTCGAGCGCTATCTGCGCGGCGAACTGCCAATTACCCGTATCCTGAAAAAACCCGCTGAGTTGGCCTTCTATGCCATTGATATGGCGCGAGTGCTGTCCGGGCTTGATATTCAGCCGCGAGGCAGCCTCAGTATCGACTCGGATATACCTATTGGTGCTGGCATGGGCTCTTCTGCGGCGTTGATTGCGGCACTGTTGAAACTGTTTGGGCATTTTGACAGCCTTGAACAACTGATTCAGCAGGTGCGTTACTGTGAGCGTTTGCAGCATGGACGAGGCAGCATGATCGATGCAGCGGCTGTGTGCAGTGGAGGGCTGGTCAAATTGCAGGGTGAGCAGGTGTCACGGCTTCCGCTGTCTGATGAGGGGCTGGGGGCCGGGTGGTTCTGGCTGTTTACCGGTACTCCGGCCAGCAGCACAGGCGCTTGTGTGGATGAGGTTAGGCGTCACTTCGGTCAGTCTGATATATGGAGTGAATTTGCCGACATCACCGAGCAGGTGGCGATGGCGCTGCTCAAGGGTGATGCGCCGCTGGAACAGGTGCGTGCCAACCATCGATTGCTCAGCCGTATCGGTGTTGTACCTGCCTCGTTGCAACGCTTTGCCGAGCGTGTCGAGCAGCGAGGTGGTGCCGCCAAAATCTGTGGCGCGGGTGCGGTTTCCGGAGATCAGGGTGGGCTGATGCTGCTCTGGCTGCCGCAGGGGACCCCGGCCCAGTTGCCGCTGCAGTCGCACTGGCACTGGGGTGTTCTGAAAGAGGATCGACAAGGTGTCCGCATACTCGAAGATTAACACTCGTGCCCCCGGCAGCATCATGCTGATGGGTGAGCATGCGGTACTGTTTGGCGAACCGGCACTGGCCTGTGCGCTGGAGCACTGGCTTGAAGTCGAGCTGACACCATTGGCATCACAACGGGTAGAAATTGACAGCGCACTAGCACACTATCGAAGTGATCTGAGTCAGCTGCAACCGGAACCTGCGCTGAGCTTTGTGCTGGCCGTGATTGAGGCGTACCGGCCTTACTTGAAACAGGGCTTTAGCCTGCAGATACGCTCCGGTTTTTCACATACCGTAGGGCTTGGCTCTTCGGCGGCAGTCACGGCAGCGGTCACAGCAGCACTGGCCGAATTTTGTGGCACGGATACAACGCCTGAAGCCTTGTTTGAGGTGGCCTTGCATGCCGTGCATCAAGCCCAGAACGGACGCGGCTCCGGAACTGATCTGGCGGCCAGTATCTATGGTGGTGTCGTTCAATACCGTGTGAGTCCGCGTACGGTGGAACGCCTGAATGGCCTGCCGCCACTGGCGCTGATGTATTGCGGTTACAAGATGAAAACCCCTGAGGTGCTGGCGCTTGTGGAATCCCGTGCGGCCTCTCAACCCTCACTCTATGCCGGGCTGTATCGTCTCATGGGTCAGACCTGTGAGGCGGGTCGAAGGGCGGTGGACAGCGCCGATTGGTCGCAGCTGGGGCAGTTGATGAATCTGTATCAGGGCCTGATGGATGCGCTGGGGGTGAATGATGCCACCCTGTCCGAGATGATTTGGCGCTTGAGAGCGCAACCGGGCATTCTGGGCTCCAAAATATCGGGCTCGGGCCTGGGTGACTGTGTACTGGCACTGGGACACATGACCGAAACGCTGCCCTGGGAGTCGATCCCGGTCTCGGTAGCCGCTACTGGAGTGGAGATTAGCCATGACACCTGCTGAAGTGATTGATCGTTTATTACCCTCGCACCTGCAGGCAAAGGCGTCATCGGAGCTGTTTGCCCCCAGTAATATTGCGTTGTGCAAATACTGGGGCAAGCGTGACCGAAGCTTTAATTTGCCGGTCAACGCATCCCTGTCCGTTTCGCTGGATTATCTCGGGACCCATACCCGGCTCACCCCGATTGATGCTGAAGTGGATGAAGTCTGGCTCAATGGGCAGCAGCTTTTGCCCAGCGCAAAATTCAGCCAGAAGGTATCAGCCTTCATCGACCTGTTTCGTCGGCAGCAGGATCTGAACTTCCGGGTGGAAACCCGCAACAATATCCCCACCGCCGCCGGGTTGGCGTCTTCGGCCTCGGGCTTTGCTGCACTGACGCTGGCACTGAATGATGCGCTTGGGCTTGATCTGGAGCCCCAACTGCTGTCGGTGTTGGCCCGCCATGGCAGTGGCAGCGCCTGCCGTTCGGTGTTTGATGGCTTCGTCGAGTGGCGCATGGGGCAGCGTGAAGATGGGCTCGACAGCCACGGTATTGCACTGGATGCAGAATGGCCCGGCCTGTGTATTGGCCTTGCCAAGGTGGATGCCGGAGAAAAGGCGGTAGACTCCCGCTCTGGCATGCAGCGCACGGTGGAAACCGCCCATCTCTACCAGAGCTGGCCTCTGCAGGCGGCGGCTGATCTGGAAAAGCTGCATCAGGCTATCGCACGACAGGATTTTGAGTTGTTGGGGCAAACTGCCGAACAGAATGCGCTGTCGATGCATGCCACCATGATCGCCAGCTGGCCACCACTGCTGTACTGGCAACCGGAATCGGTAGCGGCGATGCAGACGGTGTGGACGCTTCGTCGACATGGGGTGCCTGTATATTTCACCATGGATGCAGGCCCCAACTTAAAGCTGCTGTTTGAACAGCAGTGCCGTGATGAAGTGTTGCGTCACTTCCCTGATCTGGAAACCGTGGAGCCTTTCGGCAGCCGCTGATGTCCGCCTTGATCGGTTTCCCGCTGACCCGTCGACAGCGGGATCACAACGGTCGACTGCAACTGAGTTATTGGCTCAGAACCGCTACCGGTGCCCATGAGGTGGTCATTGAGGGAGAGGCGGCTGTCGCCTTTATACTGCAGTCGGATGGGGCTCATGTCGCTGAGCTCCTCTCAGACCTGCCCGGCTGTCAGTTGCGACCGCTGTCATTATCAAGCCTGAATCATGAGCCGGTCAGTGCCCTGTATGCAGACAGCCTGCGTGAATGGCATGAAGCGCTTGGTCGTTTGCAGCAGGCGGGTGTCGCGCTCATGGAAGAAGATATTCGCCCGGCTGACCGGTATCTGATTGAGCGCGGTATCTTTGCATCCGCCAGGGTCATTGATGATGCTTCAGGGCCTCGCCTGCAACGCGCCGAGTTTGAACCGCCACTGCGCATCCTGTCACTGGATATCGAAACCACTCTCCGGGCCGACCGAATCCTGTCCGTTGCACTGCAGTCACAAAGCTATGAACGAGTGCTGTTCAACGGCAACATCACCAACTCGCCTGCCGTTGTGCGCTGTCATAACGAGCGTGATCTGCTGCAGCAGCTGATGGCCGAAGTGCGTCGCTTCGATCCAGACCTGATTATCGGCTGGAATGTGATCGGCTTTGATCTGAGGGTGCTGCAGCAGCGTGCCGAGGCACAGCGCTTGCCGCTCTGTTTGGGTCGTGATCAGGAACCGGTACGGGTTGAGCAGACACGAACGGGGCGTTGGTATGCCCGTCTCAATGGTCGTGTGGTACTGGACGGGATCGATACTCTTAAAGGCGCGACTTGGCAGTTCGAGCGCTACAGTCTGGAATTTGTGGCGCGTGAGCTGCTGGGTCGTGGCAAACTGATCGAAACCCCGGACGACCGCGGAGAAGAAATCCAGCGTCTGTATCGTGAAGATCCGCAGGCGCTGGTGCGCTATAACCTTGAAGACTGCCGCCTGGTCAGCGAGATTTTTGAACATACGGAATTGATCCCTTACCTCCTGGCACGGGCACGCCTGACCGGGCTGCCGCTGGACAAGGTCGGTGGCTCATCGCAGGCGTTTGATAACCTCTACCTGCCACGTTTGCACCGCGCCGGATATGTGGCACCCCAGTATGCCTCCGGTGTGGATGGGCTGGATGTTCCGGGCGGATTCGTGATGGAATCGTGTCCCGGGTTGTATCGTCATGTGCTGGTGCTGGACTTCAAGAGCCTGTACCCCAGCATCATCCGCAGCTTTCGGATTGATCCGCTGGGGCTGGCGCTGGGTACTCACGGTGATGCGCCGCCCGATGCATTGGTGCCGGGTTTCCATCACGCCATTTTTGACCGCCGCCATGCGCTGCTGCCCGATATAATCGAACGTCTTTGGCAAGCGCGAGATGAAGCCAAGCGGCAGGGTAACTCGGCCCTGTCGCAGGCGATCAAAATTCAGATGAACGCCTGCTATGGCGTATTGGGCTCGCGGGTGTGCCGTTTTTTCGATCAGCGCCTGTCCGGTTCCATCACCCTGCGTGGCCATCAAATTCTGCAGCAGACCGCCGAGCGGATCGAGCAGGCCTTTGGTCATCAGGTGATCTACGGTGATACCGACTCGGTGTTCGTCTGGCTCGGGGATGACTGGCCGGATCGGGATACGGACCGATATGGGCATCAGCTTGCCAGTGAGCTGAACGCTTGGTGGCAGAAGCAGCTGCGGGAGCGTTTTGATATCGACTGCTCGCTTGAGCTGCAATATGAAGCGCACTATCGGCGTTTTTTGATGCCGCGCATGCGTCACTCAGAAAAGGGCAGCAAGAAACGGTATGCCGGTCTCAAGGTGCAGCCGGACGGCAGCGATCAGCTGGTGTTTCGCGGGCTCGAATCGGTCCGGACCGACTGGACGCCTCTGGCACGCCAGTTCCAGCAGGCGTTGTATGAGCGCATCTTCCGCGACCAGCCTTGGCAGGTCTTGTTGCAGGAAACCGTGCGTGCCGTTCGGGCCGGTGAACGGGATGGTGATCTGGTGTACCGCCGTCGTATTCGCCAACCGCTTGCTGCGTATCAGCGCAATCGGCCGCCTCATGCGCGTGCGGCTCAAATGTTGGATGATGATCGTCGGCACCGTGATTTGCCACCGGTCGTACGGGTTGGTGACAGCATCGCCTATCTGATGACGGTCAACGGCCCGGAACCGCAGGAATTGCTGCGCTCACCGCTGGACTACCAGCACTATATCGACCGGCAGCTGCTGCCGGTCGCTGACACTTTGTTGCCGTTCGTGGGCGAATCTTTTGAACGGCTGATCGCTCCTCAGCAGGAGCTGTTTTGAGAAGGCAGGGATAGTCCTGTCGTTTTTGAGGTCAGAACGATAAGAGGAAACGGAGAGTGCCATGACCGAACATCACCATCAGTCAGACCCTGACCGCACCCGTCGCGGGCTGGCGCGCTGGATGCACCATTTGACTTGGGTAGCACTGCTGTTCCTGCTGACGCTGTTCTTCACGGACTTTGTTGAGGATAAGCGCAACCCCAATCGTAACTTGAACCTGGTCAGCCATGATGCGGGCGAGGTGGTGCTGCAGCGTAACCGTGGTGGCCACTATGTTGCTCCGGGACGTATCAACGGTGAGCCGGTCACCTTCTTGCTGGATACCGGCGCGACCCAAGTCAGCGTGCCCGAGGCACTGGCGGACAAAATAGGACTGGAAAAGGGGCGTCGACAACAGACCATGACCGCCAATGGTGTGATCAGTGTACACACCACGCAGCTGGACTCGGTGCGGCTGGGCGGAATTGAGCTGAAGGATGTGACCGCCAGCATCAACCCCTATATGCCCGATGATACGGTGTTGCTGGGCATGAGCTTTATGCAGCATCTGGACATGGTGCAGCGGGGAAATGAGCTGACTCTAAGCCTGCCTCAATGATCGCGATAAGGCTGAGCTAAAAGGCTATTCCATATAATCCAAAGATAGAAACAGTCTGGCCTGGTGGTCGCTAACGGGTGGTGACCGGTGCACGATGCCATAACCTTCATTCCCGTGCCAGCCATCACCCTTGAGCAGTGCTACATCACCAGCGGTAAGTTGCAACACGCTTTCCGGTTCATTCGCAGGAATGCGGGCAGTGTCGCCTTCAGGTTCAGGCAGGTATTGGGTACCGGTGCCTGAATAGCAGGTAACGAGTCTTACAGGAAGCCGGTCAACATGAAACTTCGGACACATGGCGGCTTTCAGCAATGTCATTCGCAAACCGATGTGTGAGGGGCCAAGCAGGCATTCATACATTTGTAGCAGCTCTACGATATCGGCAACAATAGACGCTTGGCCATCACCTGCAGGCAATTGCGCCTGCAGCAGTTCAGATGCATTTTTCTCCAAATCTTCATCACACTGAATCACTGTTCTTATATTCAAACTCGATTGCTGCGCGCAAAGCCTGCTTACATAGCGCTCAATGGAATCATCGAGACTTCGCTGCCAAACAGTCAGGTTGCACTCAGGAGCATAAATGTCCCCCATGATAACGGGGTGGTCGCTGACATGTGCTGCGGGTTTTGGTCTGTGGTGCAACATGGACTTGGTAGGCATATCGGCAAGGTTCATGTCAGGGTTGTCCGGTAAGTTTTTCAGAGTTGGATCAAGTTTTCGTGTTATAATATAACACTTGATTTTAGAGAGTGTCACTCTGTGTCATGCCGGTATGAAACTGGTTTTGCGCATGGTCCCTCATTGGTTGATATGTGGTCCTATGAGAAAGAGTTTTTTTGAAGAGCTGGAGCTCAGTCCCGAAGGTTATGCTGTTGATTTAGAGCCGTTTATGGAAAGTCTGAGCTGGAATGATCAGGGCCTGATACCCGTTATTACTCAGCAATATGATTCCGGTGAGGTGTTGATGATGGCGTGGATGAACCGTGAATCGCTGGCGATGACCCTCAAGGAAAAGAGGGTTACCTATTGGTCACGTTCACGCCAACAGTTGTGGGAAAAAGGGAAAGTCAGTGGTAACACGCAGCGGCTGATAGAGCTGCGAGCGGATTGTGATGGCGATACCCTGCTGTGCTTGGCGGACCAGCAGGGGCCAGCGTGCCACACAGGGCGTGCAAACTGCTTCTATTTCAGGTTTTGTCCGGAAGAGTCTCAGGTTGTAGTAAGCGCCGGAATCCCTGATCCAGAAGACGGTCATTCACAGGTATGACACCCTATCAAGCCACGCTACAAATGTGGGCGATCACCATTTTGATGGACAGATGTTCAGAGCCAAGACAGGAAGTACTTGGGTGAGTGGTGTACAGGTGTACGATGTTCAAAAAGTACCGGGCTACCGGAAAGCAGCCCAGCAACTTTGGCTTGCAAGAAGCCTCTGATATCAGACGTCATCCAATCAAATAGATCACCAGCTGACGTGGGCCATGGGCTCCCATCTGCAGTTTTTGCTCAATGTCGGCACTGCGGGAAGGGCCCGTGATCAGGTTGACTGTCCTGGGCAGGCGGCCGCTGCAGAGGCTGCGCAACCGATCCCATCCATCCTCATAAACCCCTACGATATCTTTGCGCTGCAATACAACCAAGTGCGTATCCGGCAAGAAGTTGAGCGTGGTGGGGCTGTCCGGGCGGGAGTAGAGCATCAGGGTGCCGGTCTCGGCAATACCGACCAGGGCCAGCGTCAGGCTCGCCTCGTCTCCCACCTGTCCCACTCGCTGATGACAGCGGATACGCTCATGTACTGCGGCCCAGCCCAGAGCAGTGAGGGTCTCGTCGCTGGCCAGTATCAGTTCATGCTGGCCCTTTGATTCCAGGGTGTCCGCCACCGCCTCTGGTAGTTGCTCGATATTTTCAAGTGTAACCACTTCGGCGGCTGCTTCCTGTGCCATGCGGATAAACAGCTCAACCTGTGCCTCAGGCGCCTGCTGGCCGCGGGCGGGGATCAGATTACGAGGGTGTTGCTGCAAGCGGTGCTGCACCGCTTCGCGCTGGGCATCCGTTGCTTCGCTGCGGCGCAGGCCATGGCGAATGTTGGCAAAAATCTCGGCACGGCTGCTCATGACTTGTTCTCCTGTTTCTGGCGCGCTTGCCACTGCTGCATGAAAGTCTTGCCGGTTGGGACCGGCATGTCGCGGTGGTCGGTCCAGCCGGAGGCCAGCGGCAGTTTGCTGATCCTGCCTTTTTGGCCGCCCAGCAAACGCATGAGCCGGGATGCACTGGACGAGAACAGTCGGTACAGCATCGGGCGGGTGGCGAGAAAGGCCCAGCTTCCCAGCCCCCAGCGGACAGCGCGAGGCGTCAGGTGCTGTTCAAACTCCTTCTCGCGCCAGTGGCGCATCAGTTTCGGCAGCGGAATGCGAACCGGGCAGACCTCCTCGCACTTGCCGCAGGCGGTAGACGCATTGGGCAGTAGGGCGGCCTGTTCAATGCCGATCATTTGCGGAGTCAGTACCGATCCCATGGGGCCGGGGTAGACCCAGCCGTAGCTGTGACCACCGACAGCGCCGTATACCGGGCAGTGGTTCATGCAGGCGGAGCAGCGAATGCAGCGCAGCATCTCCTGAAACTCGGTGCCAACCATGTCGCTGCGACCGTTGTCGACCAGCACGACATGGAAATTTTCCGGTCCGTCCTGGTCGTCCGGGCGGCGGTTGCCGGATGACAGCGTGTTATACACGGAAAATTCCTGCCCCGTGGCCGAGCGCGCCAACAGGCGCAGGAACAGCGTCATGTCCTCCAGCGTGGGTACAACCTTTTCAATTGATGACACCACGATATGAGTTTTGGGCAGGGTCTGGGTCAGGTCGCCATTGCCCTCGTTGGTGACAATAATGGTCGACCCGGTTTCGGCAACCAGAAAATTGGCACCGGTGATGCCCACATCGGCGGCAACAAACTGCTTGCGCAGCATTTCACGGGCCTCGGCCATCAGCGCGGCCGGATCGGTCAATTTCGGGCGCTTGTGGTGTTCATGGAAGGCTTCGGATACATCTTCCAGATTGAGGTGAATCGCCGGGGCGATGATATGGCTTGGATGGTCACCGCGCAGTTGCAGGATATATTCCCCCAGGTCGGTTTCCACCGGGTGGATGCCGTTCTCCTCCAGATATTCGTTGAGGTTGATCTCCTCGGTCACCATCGACTTGCCCTTGGTGACGGTTTTGGCATTCTGCTCACGGCAAATCTGCAGGATGGTCTGGCGTGCATCATCAGCGGTGCGACACCAGTGTACCTGGCCGCCGTTCTCGACCACGCGAGCTTCAAACTCTTCCAGGTACAGGTCCAGGTGTTCAAGGATATGGTTCTTCAGGTCGCGAGCTTCATCACGCAGCCGATCGAACTCCGGCATGCGGGCGACAGCTGCGGCGCGCTTGCCGGGAAAACCGGCCTTCAGGTTGCCCAGCGCCTTTTGCAGGTTGACATCCTGTAGCGCGATGCGAGCACTTTGCTTGAATTCGGGGCTTTTGATCTGCATGGGGGGGCTCCGCTTAAAGTGGCTGACCAAGGTCGTAATCGGCTTCGCCGATTGCCGGAGTTCCAGTCATGTCGGCGAGCAGTTCGACCACATGACGTACCTGTACTTCACGGCCTTCACGTTTGAGCTTGCCGGCCATGTTGAGCAGGCAGCCCAGGTCTCCACCCACCAGCGTGCTGGCGCCGCTGTCGGCAGCAAAGCCGGTCTTGTTGCTGACCATGCGGTTGGATATGTCGGGGTACTTGACACAAAAGGTGCCGCCAAAACCGCAGCAGGTCTCCGCTTCCTGCATCTCGGCCAGTTCAGCTCCGTCGATTTCGCTGAGCAACTGTCGTGGCTGCTGCTTGATGCCAAGCTCTCGCAGCCCGGAGCAGGAGTCGTGATAGGTGATCTTGCCGTTGAATTCGCTCTGGATGCCGCTGAAATTCAATACGTCTACCAGAAAAGATGTGACTTCAAAGGCGCGAGCCTTGAGTGCTTCCGCACGTGCTTTCCAGGGATCGTCCTCGGTAAAGAGTTCAGGGTAGTGGTGCAGCATGCCGATGCAGGAGCCGGATGGACCCACCACATAGCGGTAGCCCTCCAGAGCTTCGATGGTCTGACGCGCGATGGTACGACTGTTGTGTTTGTCCCCGGAGTTGAATGCCGGTTGTCCACAGCAGGTCTGATTACGGGGTACTTCCACTTCACAGCCAGCCTGTTCCAGCAGCTTGACGGTGGCAAAGGCTACCTCGGGGCGGAACATGTCGGCCAGGCAGGTAACGAACAGACCGACCTTGATCGGCATGGTTTGGGTGTCGGACATGGTGTCGGCAACCTCGGATTATTATCGGTGCGGTTTCATGGCGGTATGGCTATCAAGATAGGTGATCAGGGCCTAAGCGTGAATGCTATACTTCCAACTGGTCTTACCAGAATGATCACCGGGGGCGATGGTGACACTACAATATGAGCTGGAAAGCCTGCTGCTGGAAGGCGAATGGGTGCCGGGGCACCCGGTGCCTTCAGAGCGCAGATTAATGCAAATATATGGAGTTTCGCGGGGGACTGTTCGTGAAGCACTGGCTGGCATGAAAGCCAACGGGGTTATCGAAACCCGTCAGGGCGGGCGCAGCCACTGCATTAATCTGTTGGCACAACACCTTGAGCTGCCGCTGGAAGGGCGGGGGGACGATATTGATTTCCAGATGCAGGTGCTGGAAGCGCGCGCCGTGCTGGAGGCTGAAGCGGCCTGGTATGCGGCGCAGCGTGCCAATGATGAGGAGCTGTTCGCTCTGGCGCAGGAGTATCAGCGGATGTGCGAGCGTAACCGCCGTCCAGTTGGCCGTGGTGACAGTACGCTGGAAAAAGCCAAGGCGGATTTGCAGTTTCACATGCTGATAGCCCAGTCCAGTCATCATCTGCTGGTGTGTTCTTTCAGTCAGCTGTTTTATCACCGTTACTTCAATGCGATCTACAGTGTGCTGTCACGCACATTGGGGCGTTTTGGCCGTTATCCCGATGGCATCGGCAGGCAGCACGAGAGCATCCACCGTGCACTGCAGGCTCGTGATGCCCCTGCGGCTCGTGAAGCGGCAAGCCAACATATCCTGTATACCCGTGACCTGCTGCAACGATGCCGCTGATTTTTGCGCTTTCGGATCGCGCTTTCCAGACTGGGCCGCTATAATCGCCGCTCGGACTGGCCGGCACCTCGTACCTGTCGCAACCATAAGTCCGCTTTCATTTACCGTGTATCAATCAGGATGTGGCCTTTCGTATGGGTACATCCGTCAATCAGGGAACAGAACATGCCTGTCATTACGCTTCCGGATGCGAGTACTCGCACCTTCAATGAGCCCGTTACCGTTCACGATGTGGCCGCCGATATCGGTACTGGCCTGGCCAAGGCTGCCCTCGCCGGCAAGATCAACGGTGAGCTGGTGGATACCAGCTATCTGATCGAAAACGATGTCAATTTGGCGATCGTCACCGCACGTGATGAAGAAGGGCTGGACGTGATTCGTCACTCCTGTGCGCATCTGATGGCGATGGCTGTACAGGATCTGTTCCCGGGTGCTCAGGTGACCATCGGTCCGGTGATCGACGATGGTTTCTATTACGATTTTGCCTATGAGCGCCCGTTCACGCCGGAAGATCTGGAAAAAATCGAGTCGCGCATGAATCAGCTGGCCAAGGAAAATCTGCCGGTCAGCCGCTCCGTGATGTCGCGCGATGAGGCTATCAAGCTGTTTGAGCAGATGGGCGAGAAGTATAAGGTCGAGATTATCGATTCCATTCCGGGCGATCAGCCGCTCTCTTTCTACAAACAGGGCGACTTTATCGACCTGTGTCGAGGCCCGCATGTGCCTTCAACCGGCCATATCAAGGCATTCAAGGTGATGAAGGTGGCCGGTGCCTATTGGCGCGGTGATGCCAAGAATGAAATGCTGCAGCGCATTTACGGTACCGCCTGGAGCGACAAGAAAGAGCTCAAGGCCTATCTGCACCGTCTTGAAGAGGCTGAAAAGCGTGACCACCGCAAGCTGGGCAAACAGCTGAACCTGTTTCACATGCAGGAAGAAGCACCGGGCATGGTGTTCTGGCATCCACATGGCTGGACGCTGTATCAGCAGATCGAGCAGTACATGCGTGCCAAGCAGCGCCGTCACGGTTACCAGGAGATCAAAACACCGCAGGTGGTGGAGCGTACTCTGTGGGAAAAGTCCGGCCACTGGGGCAAGTTTCAGGAGCAGATGTTCACTACGCACTCCGAGAGCCGTGATTTCGCCATCAAGCCGATGAACTGCCCATGCCACGTGCAGGTGTTCAACCAGGGGCTTCGTTCTTACCGCGACCTGCCGCTGCGTCTGGCCGAATTTGGCTCCTGTCACCGCAATGAACCCTCGGGCTCGTTACATGGCATCATGCGTGTGCGCGGTTTCGTGCAGGATGATGCGCACATTTTCTGTGCCGAAAACTCGATCCAGACCGAAGTGGCAGACTTTATCGACTTCCTGCATGAGGTCTACGCTGACTTTGGCTTCAGTGACATTCTGTACAAGCTGTCCACCCGTCCGGAAGAACGCGTGGGTTCAGACGAAAGTTGGGACAAGGCGGAGAAGGCGCTGGCTGATGCATTGAACACAGCAGGACTCGACTGGGAGGAACTGCCGGGTGAGGGGGCTTTCTATGGCCCGAAAATAGAATTCTCCCTGCGTGACTGCCTTGGTCGTGTCTGGCAGTGCGGCACCATTCAGGTCGACTTCTCCATGCCGGGACGTCTTGGCGCCCAGTTTGTTAACGAGCATGGCGAGCGTGAAACACCGGTAATGTTGCATCGTGCCATTCTTGGATCGTTTGAGCGCTTTATCGGTATTTTGATTGAGCATTATGCTGGCGCCTTGCCGTTGTGGCTGTCGCCGCTGCAGGCCGTCGTGATGAATATTACCGACAATCAAGCGGATTATTGCCGCGATCTTGCAGAAAAACTCGAAAAATCAGGCCTGCGAGCCACTGCGGACTTGAGAAACGAGAAGATCGGCTTTAAAATCCGCGAGCGTACTCTACAAAAAGTGCCCTACCTGTTGGTAGTAGGTGACAAAGAGGTCGAGTCCGGAACCGTTGCAGTGCGTACGCGCTCCGGTGAGGATTTGGGTACGATGACCGTCGATGCGCTGATTGAACAGCTGGTTCAGGAAACCGAGCGCAAAGGCCGTCAGGCAAAATAAAATCGTCAGGAGATATAGCTATCAGGCGTGATAACAGACGCGGGGGCCGTGCGCCTCTGCCGCCAATCAATGAAAATATCCGTGCCACCGAATGCCGTCTGATCGGCGCGGATGGAAACCAGATTGGTGTTGTTTCGATTCCAGAGGCTCTTGAGAAAGCTCAGGAAGCCGAACTTGACCTGGTTCAGATCTCGGAGTCTGATCCCATTGTCTGCAAGATCATGGACTATGGTAAGCATCAGTACGAGGCCAAGAAGAAAGCAAATGAGGCTAAGAAGAAACAGTCTCAAATGCAGGTCAAGGAAGTGAAATTCCGTCCGGGTACGGAAGAAGGGGATTATCAGGTAAAACTGCGCAACCTGATACGTTTCCTTGAAAGCGGAGACAAGGGCAAGGTTACCTTGCGCTTCCGTGGTCGTGAGATGGCTCACCAGGAGCTGGGCATGCAGCTGATGGAGCGGATCGAAAAGGATCTGACCGAAATCAGTACTGTTGAACAGCGTCCGAAAATGGAAGGTCGTCAAATGGTCATGGTGTTGGCTCCGAAAAAGAAATAGTCACCCGACTGCAGGACCCGCCTGCCTGAGATCTTCGGAAATCAGGTAACGGGTCCTTCTGTTTGTTCGGGTTGGCTGACTAACAAACGAATGCGTGGAGAAAGTTAATGCCTAAGATCAAAACTGTCCGCGGTGCGGCAAAGCGTTTCAAGAAAACCGCTAACGGCGTGAAGCACAAGCAGGCCTTCAAAAGCCACATTCTGACCAAGAAAAGCACCAAGCGTAAGCGTCAGCTTCGCCCAATGCTGCAGGTTCATGCTGCTGACCAGGCTCTGGTTAAGCGCATGCTGCCTTACCTCTGAGTTTTTTCGGTCATTATTAGTTTTTATAGGAAGGAATTGCCATGCCTCGCGTAAAACGTGGTGTACAGGCTCGCGCCCGTCACAAAAAGATTCTGAAACAGGCCAAAGGTTACTACGGTGCCCGCAGCCGTGTGTTCCGTGTAGCCAAACAGGCTGTCATCAAAGCTGGTCAGTATGCGTACCGTGACCGTCGTCAGCGTAAGCGTCAGTTCCGCGCTCTGTGGATTGCACGTATC
The DNA here is from genome assembly GCF_041155135.1 of Marinobacterium sp. BA1. Classification (NCBI taxonomy): domain Bacteria; kingdom Pseudomonadati; phylum Pseudomonadota; class Gammaproteobacteria; order Oceanospirillales; family Oceanospirillaceae; genus Marinobacterium; species Marinobacterium sp. BA1. Next base: position 2,178,381 of record NZ_BAAFHC010000001.1, on the reverse strand, counting down.
AACGCTGCTGCCCGTATCAACGGTCTGTCCTACAGCCGCTTTATTGCTGGTCTGAAAAAGGCCAACATCGAAATCGACCGTAAGGTTCTGGCTGACCTGGCTGTATACGAGCAGGGTGCCTTTACTGCGGTTGTCGAGAAAGCCAAAGCTGCACTGGCGTAACATACGCCCGCCTATTGGTAGGTAAATGATCGAATCGAATAGGGGAAGGGTGCAAGCTCTTCCCCTATTTTTGTCTGGAGCCGGAAATGGAAAATCTTGAGACCCTGTTGGCGCAAGGCAAACAGGCTGTTGCTGAAACTGATACGCTGGCTGCGCTGGACGAAATCCGGGTGCAGTATCTTGGCAAAAAAGGTGAGCTGACACAGCTGCTCAAAGGACTGGGCAAATTGTCGGCAGACGAACGTCCTGCTGCGGGTGCTCGCATCAATGAAGCCAAAGAAGCTTTGCAGGCTGAGATTTCGGCGCGTCGTGATGCACTGGAAAGTGCTGCGATGGAGGCAAAACTGGCGGCGGAAACCGTTGATGTGACCCTGCCCGGCCGCAGCCAGTCCGTCGGTGGTCTGCACCCCGTGACCCGCACCCTGGAGCGTATCGAGGCCTTTTTCGGCAGTATCGGTTACAGTGTTGCGGAAGGTCCCGAGATTGAAGACGACTATCATAACTTCGAGGCGCTGAATATTCCGGCTCACCATCCGGCGCGGGCGATGCATGATACCTTCTACTTCGATGCCCACACACTGCTGCGGACCCATACCTCGCCGGTGCAGGTGCGGACCATGGAAGCGCAACAGCCACCGATCCGCATCATCTGCCCCGGTCGCGTGTATCGCTGTGACTACGATCAGACCCACTCGCCCATGTTCCATCAGGTGGAAGGTCTGCTGGTTGACCGCAACATCACCTTCGCCGATCTCAAGGGCACGTTGGAGCAGTTCCTGCGTGAGTTCTTTGAAGAAGACGTGAAGGTCCGCTTCCGTCCGTCCTATTTTCCGTTCACAGAGCCTTCAATCGAAGTCGATATCGACCGTGGTGACGGCAAGTGGCTGGAAGTACTCGGCTGCGGCATGGTGCATCCGAAGGTATTTGAATACTCCGGCATCGACCCGGAAGAGTTTACCGGGTTTGCGTTCGGCATGGGCGTTGAGCGTCTGGCGATGCTCCGCTACGGCGTGGACGATCTGCGTCTGTTCTTTGAAAATGATCTGCGCTTCCTCGGCCAGTTCAAGTAAGACGTCAACGCACACCAACAGATTTTTCAGGAAAGCAGCATGAAATTCAGTGAACAGTGGTTGCGCGAGCTGGTTCAGCCGCAGATCGGAACACAGGAACTGGCGGATCAGCTGAGTCTGTCCGGCCTTGAAGTGGATGATATTGAAAGCGTTGCCGGTGATTTCAGCGGCGTCGTGGTTGGCGAAATCGTCAGTGCCGAACAGCACCCCAACGCCGACAAGCTTCAGGTATGTCAGGTCAATGACGGCGAGCAGATCGTACAGGTGGTATGCGGAGCGCCGAACGCTCGTGCCGGCCTGAAAACCGCGTTTGCCCGTGTCGGAGCTGTTCTGCCGGGTGACTTCAAGATCAAGAAGGCTAAACTGCGTCAGGTCGAGTCCTTTGGCATGCTCTGTGCGGAAGACGAGCTGGGGCTGTCCGAAGACCATGGCGGCATCATGGAACTGGCGGACGATGCACCGGTCGGTCAGGATATTCGTGAATTCCTGAACCTCAACGACAAGATCATCGATGTTGATCTGACGCCGAACCGGGGCGACTGTCTCAGCATTGCCGGTATGGCACGTGAGGTTGGCGTACTGAACAAGGCGGCAGTGGCCCCGATTGAAGCAGCACCGGTTGCGCCGCAGAATGACGATCGCTTCGGTGTTGAATTGGTCCATGCTGAGGGCTGTCCGCGCTATCTGGGCCGCGTCATTCGCAATATCAACCCGGGGGTTGCTACACCGCAGTGGATGCAGGAAAAACTGCGTCGTTCCGGTGTGCGCAGCATCGATCCGGTTGTGGATGTCACCAACTACGTGCTGCTGGAGCTTGGCCAGCCGATGCACGCCTTTGACCTGAGCAAGCTCGAAGGCGGCATTCGCGTGCGCCTGGCTGAGCAGGGCGAAAAGCTGCAGCTGCTGGATGGGCAGGAGGTCGAGCTGAACGCCGACACTCTGGTGATCGCCGATGCCAGGGGCCCAGTGGCCATGGCCGGTATCATGGGCGGTGAGCCGACATCGGTTACCGACTCGACCCGCGACATCTTCCTGGAAAGCGCCTTTTTTGCGCCGCTGGCCATTGCCGGCCGTGCTCGCAGTTACGGCCTGCATACGGATTCCTCGCATCGCTTCGAACGTGGCGTCGACTGGCAGCTACAGCGCAAGGCGATCGAACGCGCCACCGCGCTGCTGCTGGACATCGTTGGCGGTGAGCCGGGTCCGGTGGTTGAGGCCGTATCCGAGGCTGACCTGCCCGAAGTGCAGCAGGTCCTCCTGCGTCGCAGCAAGCTGGCGGCGTTGCTGGCACTGGAAATCCCGGATGCCGAAGTTGAAGAGATTCTGAACCGCCTGGGCATGCTGCTGGTTGAAGTGAACGATGGCTGGCAGGTAACGGTGCCGAGCTATCGCTTTGATCTCACCATCGAAGTCGATCTGATTGAAGAGATTGCGCGGGTATACGGCTATAACAATCTGCCGGTCCACACGCCGACGGCACAGCTGCCGATCCCGCCGATCGCCGAAGCACGTCTGACGTTGCAGCAACTGCGTCGTCATCTGGTTGCACGTGGCTATCAGGAGGCGATCACCTACAGCTTCATCGAAGCCGAGCTGCAAAAGGCCTTTGATGACCAGCATACGGCACTGGCGCTGGCCAACCCCATTTCGGCTGAGATGGCGGTGATGCGCACAACGCCGTGGCCGGGACTGGCCAAGGCGCTGCAGTACAACCAGCATCGTCAGCAAAGCCGCGTGCGCCTGTTTGAAACCGGTCAGCGCTTTGTGCCCAAGGCGGAAGGTCTGGTGCAGGAGAATGTCATTGCCGGTCTGATCGCGGGCAACCGTGATGCGGAAGGCTGGACAGCCGGGAAGGACAAGCTGGACTTCTTCGATGCCAAGGGGGATCTGGAATCGCTGCTGGCGCTGGGCGGTTGTGGCGATCAGTTCAGCTTTGTGGCGGATCGCCACGTAGCACTGCATCCGGGTCAGGCTGCCCGCATTGAGCGAAATGGCGAGGCGGTGGGCTTCCTGGGAGCCTTGCATCCGTCGCTGGTGAAGAAGCTGGACCTGAATGGCCCCGTCTATCTGTTTGAAGTCACGCTGGATGCGGTGACCGGTGGCAAGCTGCCCCGTTTCAGCTCACTGTCAAAGTTCCCCGAGTCACGCCGTGATCTGGCACTGCTCGTGGACCAGGCAACCGCATTTGCCGACATCCGCAATACAGCGACCGAAGCAGCTGGCGAGTTCATCAAGCAGGTGACACTGTTTGACGTCTACCAGGGCCAAGGTATTGAACCGGGACGAAAAAGTCTGGCACTGGGCTTGACCTGGCAGCACCCATCGCGCACTCTTAATGACGAAGAGATCAACAGTGCGGTAAGTGCCGTTGTATCCGCACTCCGCGATCGTTGTGCTGCAACGTTACGAGAGTAAACACAGGGTGACCGACATGAGCTCGTTGACCAAAGCTGACATGGCCGAACGCCTCTATGAGGAGCTGGGCCTGAACAAACGCGAAGCCAAAGATATGGTGGACTCGTTTTTCGATGAGATCCGTACCAGTCTGGCGCACAACGAGCAGGTAAAACTCTCCGGCTTCGGCAATTTTGATCTGCGTGACAAGCGTGAGCGCCCAGGTCGAAATCCGAAAACCGGGGAGGAAGTCCCCATCTCTGCCCGCCGGGTGGTCACATTCCGCCCGGGGCAGAAACTCAAGGAGCGCGTGGAGATCCATGCCGGAAACCAGCCAGACAGCGTCTGAACTGGGGCCCATCCCTTCCAAACGCTATTTCACCATCGGCGAAGCTGCCGAGCTGTGTCAACTCAAGCCCCATGTACTGCGCTACTGGGAGCAGGAGTTCAAACAGGTACAGCCGGTCAAGCGCAACAATCGCCGCTATTACCAGCACAAGGATCTGTTGCTGCTGCGCCAGATCCGAAGTCTTCTGCATGAGCAGGGCTATACCATCGCCGGTGCACGCCAATGGTTGGCCGGGGAAAGTGCAGGGGATGATGCTGCGCGTTATCGCCAGTTGCTGCGTCAGACCATTACCGAGCTGGAAGAGATCCGCGCACTGCTGAAGTCGGTTTGACGGTTCAGCTCTGTACCTCGGTTCCACTGTCATCGGGTAGCTCCGGGGCAAAATCAACACGTGCAACCAGTCCCGTTTGGCCATCCCGGCGCTCAAGCAGGGTTATCCTTGCTTGATGCAGTTGCGTAATCAGGCGCACGATTGATAGCCCCAAACCACTCCCCGTGCCGTTCGGTCCCAGGCGATAGAATCGCTCGAAGACGTGCATCTTCTGTTCATCATTGAGGCCTGGGCCTGAGTCGATTACGCTCATTACAATATGATTATCGACCGACTCCAAAGTCAGGGTAACCTCGCCCCCTGAAGGAGTGTAGCGCAGGGCGTTGTCGATCAGATTGCGTAGCATCAGGCTCAGATAAAAGGCACTGCCTTGCAGTGACAGGGGGCGGTCAGGGGCGCTCAGTCCCAGATCTATGTTCCGTGCGATAGCGAATCCGATCTGGTCGTCAATAACATCGCGACACAGTTTGTTGAGGTTGACCTGCGTGGTGTCAGGCAGGCGTGCTTGTGGATCAAGTCGGCTCAGCTGCAGCAGCTGTTCAACCATCCGATTCATCCAGGATATTCCTTTTAACATCTGAGCACAGCTGATGCGACTCTCGCTGTCATCCAGATCCTGATACAAATTCTCACAATGGATCTGCAGGGCGGCCAAGGGGGTGCGCAGCTCATGTGAAGCATCGGCGGTAAAGCGGCGTTCGCGTTCGAAGCTCTGCTGCAATCGTGCCAGCAGTGCGTTGAGTGCTCTGACCAAGCCATCAATTTCATCAGGTATTTGCTGTAAAGCCAGTGGTTCAAGATGATCAGAGCCACGCGTGGCAACCTCATGACTCACCGTTACCAGTGGTCGCAGACTGCGCCCAATCAACCACCAGATCGTGAGTCCGAAAAGTCCCAGAAAGATCAGAATAGGCAAGGTATTGGACATGGCAATTTTAACGCCCAGCTCACGACGCATGCGATAGTCCTGAGAAACCTGTATATAGCGTTGACCAGTGGGTTCGGCAAGGGTGAACAGTCTCCACTGTGTGCCGTTGACATCCAGATTGCGATAGCCGCTGGTGGTACCTGGCGGGGCGTCGATCTGTTTCGGGAAACTGGGCGAGGCAATTAATACGGTGCCAGACGCATCGACAATTCGGTAGGAGAGCTGCTTCTCATAAGGGTGGGCCGGTGTCCATTCGAATTCGGCTGGCGTTTTGAAGTGGGTCAGCGGGCCAGCTGGCGCGAGCTGATCGGTCAGGCGAGCCATCTGGGCCATCTGGGCATCGAACAGCTCTTCTGCTTCATCGGTCGCGGCCCAGAATGAAAGTGCAGCGGTGACCAGGCCTGTAACCAGGCCGATGCTGAGCAAACTGAGGCTGAGTGTGCGGCGAATGGATGTCATGCGTCCACCCTGTCCATCATATAGCCCACCCCGCGTACGGTGCGTATGACCGAGGTGTTAAGCTTCTTGCGCAGATGGTGGATATGGACCTCAAGCGTATTGCTCTCAACCTCATTCCCCCAGCCATACAGGGATTCCTCCAGCCGACTCCGGCTAAGCACCTTGCCGGCATTTTCGGCCAGGGTCAGCAACAGGCCATATTCGCGTCTGGAGAGAGCAACCGCGTGTCCGCAATAGCTTACGCTTTGAGCCTGTGTGTCGATGCTGAGGTCACCCAGCTGCAGCAACGTGTCGCTATAGCCCTTGTAGCGGCGGGTCACTGCACGCAGGCGCGCACGCAGCTCAGCCAGGTCGAAAGGCTTTAGCAGGTAATCATCGGCACCGGCATCCAGCCCTGCGATACGATCTTCGATGGCATCACGAGCAGTCAGAATCAACACCGGCAGGGTGTGTCCCCCCTTGCGTAGCTGACGCAACAGGCTAAGGCCGTCCATACCGGGCAGCCCGAGATCGAGAATCATGCAGTCAAAGTGCTCAAGCTGCAAAATATGCCAAGCCTCTTCGCCCGAGGTGAGCCAATCTGCACTGTCACCCGTCTTGGTCAATGCGCGGGTGATGCCATCCCCCAAAAGTGGATCATCCTCGACGATCAGTATGCGCATACGCAGGTCCTTATTTCAGTTGTTGCAACAGCGTATGAATCTCTTCGCGTCGACCGGCATCGGCCCGTTGTCGTCCCGGGCGTGCCGGTGCCGCCAGCGCCTTGTCCAGTAATGCTTTAGCGCGAGTATTGTCGCCTTTTTCGAGCAGGAAGGCCGCATAGAAATAGTTGCTGTCGATGCCGTCGGGATTGATCGCCAGCGCCTGTTCGAACAGTTCCTGTGCCTTTTTATCGCTGCCGAATCCAAGTGGCCAGCCCGGGACTTGATGATAAAGAGTAGCGAGGCTGGTCAGTGCCGACCCGTTCAGAGCAGAGGCGTCCTGCTCAATAGCGGCCTCAAACAGCGTGCGTGCCTGCTTTACCAGCTTTAAGGCTCCCAGGCCGCCCTTGGCGCCCGCCTGTGAACTGAGAACGATACCTTGCCAGATCATCAGCTCGGGGTCGTGGGGCTGAGCGGTCAGCTGCTCGGCCAACTGTGCTGCGAGATCATCGAAGGCATCGGCCTGAGCGTCTTGATCCAGGCTGTACTGTATTTCGGCCCAGCGTTGCTGGAACGGCAGCAATTGTTCAGGTGTCGCCGCTTGGATAATAGTGGCACAACCGAGCGTGAGGGTCAGCAGGGCAGTACGGATGTGTGTAACCGGTTTCATGACAAGACTCCCGTTTAGTGGTGCTTGGCGAAGGGTTTAATTTTGCCGAGTTGCCTGTTGAGGACTGCGCTGATCATCTCAGGGCGCAGGCCATTAAGTCTGACCAACAGCTTTTCCGGCCAGCCGATGGTCACCTGGGCTTGGCCAGAGCGCAGCAGTTTCAGTGCGATCTGAGCAACCTGTTCCGGGCTGTCGGAAGCACTCCCCGTGGCTGTCAGCATGGCGTTGGTACTGTCAGAGTTGATGTCGGTGCGGGTGGCTCGTGGGGCCAGATACTGTACCCGCAGCGGTGTGTCACTAAACTCTCGAGCCAGTGCTTCGGAGAACAGACGAATCGCTGCTTTGCTGGCACAGTAGGTGCTGTAACCGGGAAAGCCGAGCGCACCGAAGGCGGAGCCGATATTGAGGATGACCGGTGATTCGCCCGCTGTTTCCAGCAGGGGGGAAATCAGGGCACGGGTCAACAGGATGGGAGCGTTGATGTTGGTCGTCAGCAGTTGCTCAATCTGCTCGGGTGTTTGCTGCTCGAACACCTGAAAACGACTTATCCCTGCGTTGTTGATCAACGTATCCAGCTTGGAAAAGCTGCTCTGCACATGGTCGATCAGTATGGCACGCCCCTCGGTCGTTGCCAGATCAGCGCTGCAGACCTGGACCTCCCGGGCGCCGAGCTGGCGACATTTATCGGCCAGTGTTGTCAATGTGTTCCGGTTACGCCCATGCAAAAGTAATGACGCCTTTTCGGTGGCGAGCGCATGAGCGAGAGCGGAGCCGATACCACCGCTGGCCCCGGTAATGAGAATGTGTCGACGGTCAAATTGCATGACTACCTCTCATACGATGGGCAAGCTACGGAAAATATTGGCGTAGAGGCGGTAAAACACCTGTGCGCTGTGGATAATCAGGGCCTGCTCGTCAGGATTGTCGATACGCTCCATCAGGCTCTGAAAGAACTTGATATGGTCCTGATCCAGTGAGCCGTGTGAACGCAGATAACTGAACGCACTGTCAGGCAAGGCCAGCCGATCCTGAATGATGTGTGACAACGGCGTAGCCAGTGCAACGCTGGTGCCTTCGAGTACCTGAACCATGCCGAAGAAACCGACCGGGTTGACCCGCTGGATCATGTCGTAGGCGTAGGCAACCATCAGCTCCGTTTCGATCGACGGCTGCCCTCGACGTACGGCTTCCTTATCCAGGCCACAGGCGGCCAGATCGTTGAGTATCCACTCCTGGTGCCCGGTTTCTTCCTCGATATATTCGGCGACCGCTTCGCGCAACCACTCATGGCTTTCGGGCAGTCGGCCACCGCACGCCATCAGCAGCGGCAGGGTATGTTTGACATGGTGGTAGGCCTGGGTCAGAAACGCAGTGTACTGGTTGTGACTGATCTCGCCGCGTTGGCAGGCGACAATTATCGGTGCGTCCAGCAGGTACTGACGTGCATCGCGGGTGTCGTGCTGTAGCTGATCGTAGAAGGACATGGCGCTATCCCTTTCAGTGGTCAAGTTGATAAACGGATTCAAAATGTTCGGCAAAGCGTGTGGCGATCGCATCGCGGCGTGGTCGTCCATTCAAGGTGAACAGTCCCTCGTCACTGCTCATCGCATTCGGGACCCGGACCCAACGCAGGGCGCGAGCGTAATCGGGCAGACGTGTGTTGACCTGAGTAATACTTCGTTGCAGCGCCGCATCGTCCAGTGTCGGGGCGTGGATCAGTGCGGTATTGAAGGGGCGAGCTTCACCAAACAGAACGGCTTGCTCGATTCCCGGCTGTGACAACAGTTCCGATTCCACCCATTCAGGGCTGATATTGCGACCGAAGCTGTTGATAATGACGTTGCGCATGCGACCTTCGATATGCACAAAACCGTCATCATCAAGGCGTACAAGGTCGCCGGTCGCATAGGGGCCAGTCGGGGCCGGTTCTCCGAGGTAACCGAGCATTCGATTACCGTCAATCAGCAGTTCGCCCGCGTCGCTTACGCTCAGGCTGTTGTGTACCAGTGGCACCCCGGCACTGCCGATACAGTCTCGCGCAGGCGTATTCAGACTGACAACCGAGGCACATTCCGACAGGCCGTAACCTTCGTAAGCGGGCAGGCCAACGGCGCGTGCGCGCCGGATCAATTCAGCCCCCACGCGGGCACCGCCAACGGCGATAAATCTCAACACCGGCAGCGCTGCGCCCTGCTCAGCAGCCCGGGTGAGGGCCGACAGTACTTGCGGCAGCGTGATCAGAGAGTCCGGCTGATGCTGGTGCAAAGCACCCAGCAAACATTGGCTATCGAGCCCGCTGGAACCTTGCCAGCCCAAACTCGGCAGTGCAGGTAGCTCGATACAGGCTCCCATCAGAAGGGCGGTGTAGACGCCCGCGATGTTCTCCAGCAAGGTGGCCAGAGGCAGCAGACACAGGTGTCGACGGATGGCCAGCGGAGCCAGTTGTGTGGTGAGTGCGCGGGCGACGTTGAGCTGCTGATCGGCGCTCAAACAGACCCCTTTGGGGGTCCCGGTGGTACCCGAGGTGAAGGTGATTTTCGCGGTACCCGCATGCAGATCGGTAACAGGATTGCTCAGGTGTTGCAGTTGCAGTTGATCCTGTTCGCAAGTGATCAGTGTATCGATGCCCGCCCGTTCAAGCAGATGGCTGCGTTGTGTGTCAGAGAAAAACAGAGGCACCGGCACCAGGACCCGTCCCAGTTTCAGTGCCGCCAAGTCGGCCAGCACCCAGTGACGGCTATTGTCAGCAAGCAGTGCCAGACGCTCGCCTCCGTGCTCGCGCAGGCGCAGAGCCAATGCATCAACCGCCGCCGGTAATTCACCCCAGTGCACGGTGCCATGGGTGTCACGCAGTGCGACAGCATCAGGCTGGCTCTGAGCCAGCCGGGTCAGTTCAGCGAACAGATGGGAGGGCATGGGCATTCTCGGTGATTGCAATTGTTGGGCGTTCGTATGTGGCGTGAGTTGGGCGGGTCACTGTCTGGCAACGCAGGCAGGCAGCACCGACCGGAATGGAAACGGCAACCACCATGGGCTTCTGGTCGTAATAATGTCCCCAACGGCTGCTGCCATGGCTCAGCCGTTCCTGCCGAGCGGGTGCCAGCGGATGCAATTCCAGTCCCAGGCGTCGAAAACTGTTGATCAGCGTTGGCGTCAGAGTGAGTACCGCCCACTCCAGCTGACGGCGATCGAACCAGGCTGCCAACGTCACAATCAACTGGCGAACCTGGCCGGGCTTAAGGGTGGCGAGGTTGCCGACCTCAACGATCCTGTCGCGTGTTGGCATTACCGTAAGCCGGTCAGCCAGACAGTGCTCGATGGGCGTGTCGAGATAGGTCTCCAGAAACAGGGATGCCTCAGCGGCCAGCTGGAAACCGGCAGCGGCTACCAACTCACCGCGTGCGTTACGGCAACTGACAAGCGTCGGCAGAAAATCGTGGATATCAGCAGCATGTACGACTCGGAAACGTTCCCGAATAAACGCTTCAATACCCGGACGCGCTGCGCAGGCCTGATCATGCAGACTAAGACTGGTCGGCTGGTTGATGCGTGGAGGATTAAGACTCATGGCATGACTCCTGTTCATAGCCACGCATTTTGGTCTTGAATACTTAAAGAAGTCTTAAGGGAGTGAAAATTACGTTTTAAAGAGGTTGAGGTGAGGCAAAGCCGGCTGAGTTTCGGACCTGGAAACAGACACCCCGGCCAGGGGGTGTCTTTTCAACGACTGCCTTCAGAGACGTTCAAAGATAACCGCGATGCCCTGACCGCCACCAATACACATGGTGACCAGCGCATATTGTCCTTGAGTTCGCTGCAGTTCGTGCAGCGCCTTGGTGGCAATATAGGCACCTGAACAGCCTACCGGATGACCCAGTGCAATGGCGCCACCGTTGGGGTTGGTCTTGGCAAGATCCAGTTCAAGCCCTTTGGCTACCGCCAGCGCTTGTGCAGCAAAGGCTTCGTTGGATTCAATGACGTCCATTTGGGCCAGACTCAAGCCGGCTTTCTTGAGTGCCAGGCGTGTAGCCGGGATGGGGCCTTCGCCCATGACTTCATTGGAAACGCCCGCAACCGCGTACGAGACCAGCCTGGCCATCGGTTTGTGGCCATCCCGTGCAGCTGCCTGGGCAGACGCCAGCACCAGATAGGATGCGCCGTCGTTGATGCCTGAAGCGTTACCGGCAGTCACCGTGCCATCCTTTTTGAACGCGGGTCGCATGGCGGCCAGCGTGTCGACGGTTGTGCCGGCTTTCACATGTTCATCGGTATCGACAATCAGCTCACCCTTACGCGTTTTGATGCTGATCGGGACGATCTGATCCTTGAAATGACCCGCCTCAATCGCTGCAACGGCGCGACGATGGGATTCAGCAGCGAATGCATCCTGCTCTTCCCGAGTGATCCCCCATTTCTCGGCCAGATTTTCGGCCGTGATGCCCATGTGTCCGACACCAAAAGGATCACTCAGTGTTGCGACCATCATGTCGATCATGGTGCTGTCACCCATACGTGCACCGCTGCGCAGGGCGGTCGACAGGTAGCCTGAGCGCGACATGACTTCTACGCCGCCACCAATACCGTATTCGTAATCATCCAGCATGATGCCCTGAGCCGTGGACACCACGGCCTGCAAACCGGAACTGCAAAGGCGGTTTACCGACATCGCTACCGAGTCCATGGGCAGCCCCGCCTGAATGGAAGCCACACGTGCAACGTAGGCAAAGCGTGAGTCAGTCGGTATGCAATGGCCTGAGGTCACGTAGCGGATCAGCTCAGGGTCTACCCCTGAACGCTCAATGGACGACTTCATTACCTGTCCGGCCAGTTCAGAAGGCTCCAGTTGGCTCAAACCACCGCCGAAAGAGCCGATTGCCGAGCGCGTAGCGCTCAGCACGACAACGTCATTATTGTTCATACATGTCTCCATTGTTCTGATTGTTTTCTCAACGGTATCTATTCCGAGGTTGGTTGTCTTGCCCTCAATCAGCGTAGACAAAAAACCATTGTGAAAGCTTCCTTTTTTCAAAACCTTAAGGTAATATTCGCGTCCTCTTCGGAACTGATCAGTCAGTTCCCGCCTAGTCGGGGCGTAGCGCAGTCTGGTAGCGCACTTGCATGGGGTGCAAGGGGTCGCAGGTTCAAATCCTGCCGTCCCGACCATTTAAACAGTGATGTTATACGAATCGCCTTTTGGCGATTTTTTTGTTTATAGTCTTCTTGTACAGATTCGAGCCTAATCGAGATTGGCTTGAGCGGCGTTGAGTTTGTTAGTGTGGATACTAACGTAAGGTCCCGTTTATGCGTCCGCAGTGAGCATTGCTTGAATCTGTTGTGTAGCTTGTTACCACTGATTGCATATCGAACATAAGCAACGCTGGCTTTTAACATTTAGAGCAAGATTAGTTCCGCGGATGCGTTAGAGTGATCATGGCTCATTCAATAATGAGGGCCTATGACCGTTTAATTGGGTGTGAAGTTGCTTTATAACTTATAGAGTTCGGTACTCAAGATTTCATCGTATGTGTATGTGCCATCATGGTTAGCACTTACATTATGGCATGCTGCACAAAGAGGAGCCCTGCTTTCGCATGGAGTGTAACTGTCCACTAAAGCAAGAAAGTAGATGCCCTGAAAAAAGCATAAATTAAGTTTAATGCAGGAGCATTTCCCTGTCATGGATGAGGTCAATACATGATCTGGCAAACCCTCTACCAGTCGGCTTATGGCTGTGTCACTTGGCACGGTGACTGCGCTCAGACCGGTGATGAACTCAATGGCTTTCTGCAAGGGCCGGTCGCCGCACGCCTGCACGATAGTAAAGGTAGCGAGGAGCTGAGCGAGCACCTGCAGGGGCTCAGTCTGACTGGTATGGGGCTCGATGCCTTGCAAGCGGTGCTGGATGCTGAGCTGCCGGAGACCCGAGACTGGGCGGCTGGTGAGGCGCTGGCTGAGGCGCTTCTGCAGGATCAGCATGATGTGGTGTTGCCCTGGAACAATGAACGTGACAAGCGCAATCCTTTTGCTTCGCTGCCGGGCGCGGATATCGTGGGCTTTCAGAGACAAGGCTCCTCTTATCGTCTGGCTTTGGGAGAAGTTAAATGCTCGTCTGAAGAAAAATGGCCTCCCCAGGTCATGAGTGGACGCAGTGGAATGATCCATCAGCTGGAGACCCTTGCCAGCCACCTTGGCACCCTGTGCCAGTTGCTCAAGTGGCTGCTTCCTCGGGTCAAGAATACTGAATATCAGCCAGCCTTTGATGCTGCCTGCAGACGCTATTTCGAGTCTGGAAATCGTGATCTGGCGCTCTTTGGAGTCCTCATCCGCGATCAGTCTGCAAGCGAGATGGATCTGAAAAATCGAGGAAAGGCGCTCGCAAAGTGTGTGCATGCCCCAACAGATTGTCACCTGATTGCCTTGTATCTGCCATGGCCGATTAAGCAGCTACCTGCTGTTATTACGCAGGGAGGTGCAACATGAGTCACTGGCTGCTGGAAGCTATTGCAGACCGGCGCACACAGGCGCTGCGTGATGCCGACCGGGTGCAGTTCTATCGTGAAATGACGCTACAAGAGCCTGATTTTGATACTCAGACGATGTATGAGGTAGTGGCTGCGCTGGAACTGGCCGTGCTGGATATGGAACTGGATCGCTTTGGCGATGACGAAGCGCGTCAGGCGGTGCTGCATAGTGCTGCAGCAGATGCTTTCCGCTTGCTGCGGGTATTGCCCTTGCCTGAGGCTCCGATGGCAGCAGCTACGCACCTGCTGCGGGCTTCGGTACTGGCTGTGATTGGTGATCGGGGGGCGGATGCTGCTCGCTGGCTGCGTGCGCTTGGCGAGAAGCAAGCCTGGCCCGTATTGCCCCTGAACTCGACAGACTGGGGTGAGCGTTGCCGTGCCACGCTCACCGATGTCTGGTTGCGCTTGGTTCGCAAGCAAGGTTGGAGCGACCGTGACACCGTGCTGGAGCGGATAGCTACCCTGCGCTCTAGTCAGCAGGAGTTTGAGCGGGAGTACCTGGGCTCTTTCGATCCGCTGGAGGCCAAACGCTCCGCGCTGGAGCTGATCGCCATCTACCACTTGGCCAAGGCTGCAGATGTGCTGGCCCACTTCATCACCGATGGCGTGGTAGAGGACAGCTTTCAGATTCAACCGGTTCTGGATTCGCACTTCGACCGCGCCATTACGGCCTGTGATACCGCTCAGCTGGTTGAGCTGGGACCGCTGACTCGCCTGCTGGCACGGGCAGCAGCCAAAATGGAGGCGAACTCGCTGTGGACGGTTACCCGTGCAGTGAACTCGCGGGTGACGATGTTCGTGCGCGAGCTGGTCAGCCGTGGCCGTGGTGATCGTGCCCTGTTCGATGTGCTGCCGCCTCAGCGCCGCACGCTGGCTGAACGTGGCTTGCTGGGTTCCAGCCGCCGTGCCGTGGTGGTCAGCCTGCCGACTTCCAGTGGCAAAACGCTGATTGCTCAGTTCCGCATGCTGCAGGCACTGAATCAGTTCGATGACCGCAAAGGTTGGGTTGCTTATCTTGCCCCCAGCCGGGCACTGGTGAATCAGGTTACGCGGCAACTGCGGCGCAACTTTCAGCCACTCGGAGTGGTTGTGGAGCGGGTCAGCCCGGCCATGGAAGTTAATGGTATTGAGGCGGGTGTTCTGGCCGAGGAACAGAGTGACGCTCAGTTCCGAGTTCTGGTGGCTACGCCGGAAAAGTTCGATCTGATGCTGCGCCAGGGTTGGGAAGAAAAGATTGGTCGTCCGTTGACGCTGGTCGTGGTGGATGAGGCGCACACGATTCAGGACGGTGATCGCGGTCTGCGGCTGGAGCTGCTGCTGGCGACGATCAACAGGGAATGCCGTGAAGCGCAGTTTCTGCTGCTCACGCCATTCATCCAGAATGCCCGCGAAGTGGCGCGCTGGCTGGGTGGTCTGAATTCGGAAGACATCAGTCTCGGGGTGGATTGGCAGCCGAATGACCGTGCCATCGGTATCGTCAGCCCGGTAGATGCAGGGGCCAAGAATGAGCGTAGCCGTGATTACCAGGTGAATTTCGAGACGGTTCATACGTCGCGTCCTAGCATTACCCTGGATGACGTGTTTCCTCTGGGCAAAGAACAGAAACTGGCTACTACGCTGTCGAAAGCCAGGGATGTAGGTACGCTGGCCGCGATTACAGCGCGCAAGCTATCTGCTCGTGGACCGGTGATTGCGATGCACAGTCGTCCGGATTATGTCTGGAAACTGGCGGATAAGCTGAAGTCTGGGCGAAGCGCGGAGCTGCCGGCGGATGTGCGCTTTGTGCAGGACTATGTAGCGGCAGAGATGGGCGAGCAGTTTCCGCTGGTGGATCTGCTGTCTCACCGTGTGGGTGTGCACCATGGCGGGCTGCCGGAAGAAGTCCGGATGCTGATGGAGTGGCTGTTCGAGAAAGGTCATCTGGATGCCCTGGCCGCAACCACTACCCTTGCTCAGGGGGTGAACTTCCCGGTCAGCGGTGTGGTGATGGCATCTACCCATTACCCGCAAGGCAAGAGCTCTGTTCCCATGCCGCCGGAAGACTTCTGGAATATCGCAGGTCGTGCAGGGCGTGTTTCTCAGGGGCAGCTAGGGGTGGTTGCACTGGTTGCCAAAGATGAAGACGACGTGGTGAAACGCCGTGATTTCATTAATCGCAACACCGGAGATCTGAACTCCGCACTGATTCAGTTGGCTCAGGTTGCAGCCAGTGAATTGACTGACCTTGGCTTGATTGTCTACCGCCATCCAGAGTGGTCGAGCTTTCTGCAGTACCTAGCTCACACCTACCGCCAGATGGGGCAGCCATCCAACTTTGCCGATCAGATCGAGCAGGTCTTGCGTGGCACCTTCGGCTTTGAGCGGCTGCGCACGTCAAACAGCCAGATCGCTCGCAATCTGCTGAGTGGTATCCGCACTTACGTGTCCTACATGGCAAGCCCAGCACAACCACTTGGTCTGGTAGACAGCACAGGCTTCTCGCTGCAGAGCATCAAGACGGTCATGACCCATCGCGGCAATATCGGGCCGGGCTCCTGGGATCAAAACAGACTGTTCCAGGCCGGTGACAGCACTCTGCAGACCATGATGGGGGTACTGCTGCGTGTGCCAGAGCTGCGGGATAACCTGAAGGCAGTTCTGGGTGGAGAAGCACAGGATGGTGACAAGCTTGCGCTCATCCTGAAGGACTGGGTGAATGGCGAAGAGCTGGCCACCATTGCCGAGCGGCACTTCAGTCAGGAGGGTTCGGACAGCGTGGCATCCTTGACCAAGTGCGGGCAGAACCTGTTCGGCAAGCTGGCTCATACCTCGTCCTGGGGGTTGAGTGCGCTGCTGGCGATTACGGCGTCCGACCTTGAAGAGAGCGAACGCAGTCAGTTGGCCAATCTTCCGTCACGGGTGTACTACGGCGTATCAAGCGATGAGGCGGTTTCGCTGCGCCTGCTGGGCGTACCGCGCCGGGCGGCACCACGCCTGGCGCAGGCGATGCAGTTGAAATCAGGGGACTCCTTGCCTTCCATCCGGCAGCGTCTTGAGGCGTTGCCTGAGCAGGCGTGGAGCGCTGCCCTGGGTGCTGACGGACAGGTCTATCGCCGGGCCTGGCGGATCATGGATGGAGTGGAGTAACGGGGGGCTGAAAAGTCGCCAACCCGTTTTTCTCCAAGGTGTCACCAACAGCAAGCAGGTTGCTTGCTACTTAAGTGCAGGAGAAAAAGAGCGCCGTTGTCTGGCCATCGAGTACCTCGTTTATGATGGTGATCTTATTACCTACGCTGGTGTCCAGAATCATTAAACGCATTACATACGTCACCCCTTAAACTGAATCATGCGGTGTTTGAGGCCCACTGCACATTAAGTACGCTGACCGGTATCCCCTGTTGCTGCATCGTTTGCAACCACAGGCGTTGATGGTCCTGCAGCCGGTCTCCAGGGCCTTTCACTTCGATCAGTCGGTACCGGCCGGCCGTGCGGTTCAGCAGGATCAGGTCCGGCAGGCCGCGGCGGTGGTGACGCAGGTCCAGTAACAGATGAGGAAACACGGCCTCCAGGTGCGCCGCCGGGATCAATGCCAGCGCGTGTTCGATCAGCGAGGGCGAGAGGCTTGGCCAATGAATCAGCGAGCAGCTGATGCCCCGTTTCTGTTCCAGTCTTTGCAATATGGTCTGGCGATAGGCTCCGGAGTGCAGTTGTGCAAAGCCTTCGTCCAGCCACGCGGATCGTGTTTCGCAGAAGTTTGGGCGGTACAGATCGGCAGGGCCGGACTGAAAGGGGTTGAAGAAGGCCCCGCGTACCGGTGCGAACAGCGCGGGCCAAAACAGCAGCGCGAACAGCCCGGTAAAGAGTCGGTTTTCAACATGGAACAGCTCGGTGTCTGCATCTGACAGGGCCGTGATGACGGCCTGCTCCACACGCCCGTGATCCGGTTTTGGCAGTATCATCGACTCGACCGGGATATCCGGGGCTTTGGGCGGGGCATGTTCAAGGCCAGCCTTGCGAGCACAGCGTTGCTGTATGCGCTGCAGTCCCACGCGAATCTCCGGCTGGAGCAGACGCGTCAGGGCATCACTGGCCCATTGGGATACCCGCTCTGGCGGCTCATGCTTCTCCTGTATCCTCAGGGTGCGCAACTGCGCCTCAGGATGTTGGCTCTGGTGGTAGAGGCTTAACGCCAGCTCCCTTTGCTGCTGGCGCTCCGCTTCTCGGCCCAGCTGAAACAGAACCTTCTGGCGGCGGTAATGGATCCATGCACAGTCGGTTGAAGGTGGCATGACCGCACACAAGGCATCGATCGACTCACCTTCAGCGGCGCGTGCCTGCAGGTGATACAACTGCAGATAGAGATCCACTTCAGCCCGGCTTTGAAAGGGACGTGACTCGGCGGTTAAGGGGACCGGCTCAAATTGCTGCAGGCCCAGCTCGGTGAGTACAAATTCGGACCACTGCTGGTACAGGTTGCCAAAAAACATCAGCCGCAGACGGTCAAACAGATCGTCGCACAGCAACTCAATGACCCTGAAAGGTGGTTCTGGCCACCATGCCTGAACCGGTTGCGACTGTTCGGCGTCGGCGGTGTCCAGCAGTGCCTGTATCAGATCGGCTTTGCGGGCAGACGATGCAAAGCCTGCATTTGGCAGACGACTGTTTGCCAGTGCACGGCATTCTTCACGCCGGCTCAAATCGCACAGTGCAGCCAGCGACAGACTGGGGTTTGCATCCACCAGTTCCGCGTCCGTCAGACTTGCTATAGCGGCGTTGAGATCGGGCACCTCGCTGTATTGCAGGGCGAAACAGCGTGCCTTTTCGCATCACCAACCGGATCAGCAGCGCCCGTGGAGACTCGTCCAGTGATAGCAGCCGTGTCAGACGCCGTGTCTCGTCCGGCGATATCAGGTCTGCATACCGGCTCAGGCACAGACGAATCACCTGCTCGGCATTACGCAGGTAGTAGAGGGGATCCTCCAGGGAGGATGCGCGGATAGATGCGATATCCATTGAATTGGGGTCTGGCGCTGAATCAATCACATGGGAGCCAGTGACTACTCTCGATTCAGCACCTCCAGCAGTTCAATTTCAAAGACCAGATTGGCATTGGGTGGAATTTTGTCGCCAAAGCCGCGCTCACCGTATCCGAGTTCGGCCGGTACTGTCAGCTTGCGTGTACCGCCTTCTTTCATGCCTTTTAGGCCTTCAACCCAGGCGGCGATCACCTTCTTTCGGCTCAGGACGGTTTGAAAGGGCTGCCCACTGTGATACGAGGAGTCAAATTCGGTCCCGCTTTCCAGAAAACCGCGATAGTGCGCCGTGATCAATGCGCCGCCTTTCTTCACCTCGGTTCCGCTGCCTTCGACAATATCCTCGATCTGTAGGTGTTCACATTCAGTCATGGCGCTTCCTGTCGTGAGCAATGGATTTCATGTTGTGGATAAATGAAAAGGCTCCGGCGCAGCGTTAGCCGGCCAGAGCCCATATGTCACGATTTTCAGTCTTCGCGACTGGTGACTTCAAGCAGGTGGTAGCCAAACTGGGTTTTCACGGGGCCCTGTACTTCATTGATCGGGGCGCTGAAGACCACTTCGTCAAAGGCCTTGACCATCTGACCCGGGCCGAAGCTGCCAAGCTCTCCGCCCTGTTGGCCGGACGGGCACTGCGAGTGTGCCTTTGCGAGGGCGGCAAAATCAGCGCCATTGGCGATCTGATCTTTCAGGGACTGACATTCAGCTTCAGAGCTGACAAGGATGTGACGAGCGCTTGCACGTGCCATGGGTTTTCTCCGTAACAATTGAGTAATGAATTCAAACACGGTTTGGGCCTCTGTTCAGGCGGACGCGTTCGAGCAGACCATCAGTGATGATGACCACCGACGCCATGGGCATGGCCATGGGCAATCTCTTCGTCTGTCGCGGCGCGAACATCGACCACTTCTATATCGTAAGTCAGCGTTTTGCCGGCCAATGGGTGGTTGGTATCGACCAGCACCATTTTCAGCCCTGGCTTGATCACAGTTACCTGGCGCATACCTTGGTCGGTCTGCACAACGGCGACCATGCCAGCCTTCCAGCTGCGCACGCCCTTGGGCAGTCCTTGCAGGTGCTTCAGGGGAACACGCTGCTCCTGACCTTCCTGGCGTTCACCGTATGCCTGGTCCGGCGCCAGTGTCAGGTGCAGAGTATCACCGGCAGACTTGCCTTCCAGTGCCGCTTCGATGGCCGGAATCATGCCGTCATGGCCGTGGAGATACGCAATGGGGTCCGCCCCGTGGTTGGTTTCGATCTGGGTGTCATCGGAGTCGGTCAGCGTGTAGAAAAACTGAACCACTGTATTGTCGGCAATCTGTGTCAACGCAAACACCTCGTACGGCATAGAGTAAAAAAACGAAGTATCCGATTATGAAACAGGCTTAGCAAGGATAAACACTACAACGGCCAAACCAGCAGAAGCAGCGGGATGCTGATTGCACAAACCAGCAGCGACACAGGTAGCCCAAGGCGCCAGTAGTCGCCAAATCGAAAACCACCCGGCCCGAGGATCAGAGTATTGTTCTGGTGGCCGATAGGTGTCAGGAACGCACAGGACGCTCCAATGGCTACTGCCATCAACAGGGCATCCGCGTTTACACCAAGCGACGCGGCGGTACCCAGTGCGATGGGACACATGGCCGCTGCAGTGGCCGCGTTGTTAACAACACTTGAAATGAGCATGGTGACGATCAGGATAAGCCCCAGGGCTGCAGGGCCGCTTCCTTGGGCTACGTGCTGAATCAGCACGTCGGCAATCAGCGTGGCAGTACCGGTACTTTCCATTACGGCAGCCACCGGCATCAACGCTCCGAGCAGAATAATGACGGGCCAGTCGATGGCGTCATACACGGACCGAAGGGGAAGGGTGCGCAGCGCCATTGATGCCAGTACGCCAGCGGCAAAGGCAACGGCTGTTGGCAGCAGTGAAAAGGCAGCGCAAGCGACAGCAATCAGCATGATCAGCGTTGCAGCCAGGGCCTTGTTGCGATCGGGTATGCGCAGCTCGCGCTCGGCCAGCGGAATACAGCCGTTATCGGCAGCGAATTCGGACAGTGCCTCTTCAGAGCCCTGCATCAAGAGTAAGTCGCCCGGTTTCAGCTTGAGCGTACGCAGGCGAGCCTTGGAGCGGGACCCTTCGCGGGATACGGCCAGCAGGTTCAGACCGTACCGGGTGCGCAGCAGGATGTCGCGGGCGGAGCGTCCCTGCAGCGGTGATTCCGTTCTGACCACCAGTTCCATCAGGATCATGCCATCGCCATTGCTGTCAGATTCCTTGTCCTTTTCCTTGTCTTTATCCGTCTCCTTATCTTCCTGCTCTGAGGCGCTTTCTGTCTGGAGGGATGTGTCATCATCGGCCGATGAGGCCTTGGCCTCTTCAAGCTGTAGTCCCAACGCGCTGATGACACCCGCAAGGGATTCTACATCCGCTTCAATCACCAGAATGTCATTCGCACGAATGCGACGACCGGAGGACGGAGCGTTGACACGAACCTCATTTCGGATCAGTCCAATGATCTGTGCATCCGCCTCGTCCAGTTCGGCTTCGGCCTCGCGCAGGTGCAGGCCAGCCAGTTTGCTGTCTTCCGGCACACGTGCCTCGGTGATATAGGCCCCCGTATCGAAGCCTTCAGTACCGGGCTGCTTGCGAGCGGGTACCAGGCGCCAGCCGGGCACGGCAATAAACAGAACGCAGAACAGGGCGACGGATAATCCAACGGCTGTGAAGTCAAACATGCCAAACCCGCTACCGATGCTTTCGCTGCGAAAGCCGGACACGATCAGGTTTGGCGGTGTGCCGATCAATGTGGTCATGCCGCCCAGAATGGTGCCAAACGCCAGTGGCATGAGGACCTGACCGGGCGTAAGGTCCAGTCGCACCGAAAGCTGCATGGCTACAGGCATCAACAGCGCCATGGCTCCGACATTGTTCATGAATCCGGACAGAAAGGCACCCAGCCCGGTCAGGGCGGCCAGACTGAGGGTGGTACCAGCCTTTTTGGGCAAGACATGACGGGTCAGAATATCCACCGCACCGGACACCTGAAGGGCCCGGCTGAGCACCAGCACACAGGCCACGGTCACGACGGCCGGGTGAGCAAAGCCCGTAAATGCATCCTGAGCTTCTATCAGGCCCGTGAGGACACAGGCCAGAAGTGCAGCGCCAGCCACCATGTCATGCCGCCAGCGTCCCCAGATGAACATCCCCATGGTCGCAACCAGGATACCGACGATCAGCAGCTGATCCTGTGTCATCCGCTGACCCCGCGGTTACTGCCGGGAGCCTCAAGTCGCAGGCTGGCAGCGGGTGCTGAACCATCCTTTTCATGTCCGAAAAAGACTGTGGTATGCGGGAAGGGAATTTCAATGCCGGCGTTGTCGAAATGGATTTTGACCAGTCGATTATAGGCACGGCCAACGGAGAATTGGTCGCCCGGCGTGGTTTTGATCCGAACACGGATATTGACTGAACTGTCGGCCAGTGCGGTCACGCCGGAAATTTCGATCGGCTCCAGAATCTTGTTTTTGTTTTCTTCATCGGCCGCCAGTTCTTCAAACGCGTTTTGCAGATGGATGATGGCTTCATCAATGCTCTCGCGGTACGCGATGCCATAGATGCCAACGTGGTAACCAAAGTCGCGCATGTAGTTTGATACGGTATCAACGCTGGAGAAGGGTATCAGGTGGTAGGTGCCATTAAGGTCACGGATGCCCACCGAGCGAATGCTGAGGCGTTCGGCCACCCCGGTAATGCCCCCTACGGTCACGATATCACCGGTATTCATGGCATTTTCCAGCTGGATGAAAATGCCGGTGATAATGTCCTGAACCAGTTTTTGAGAGCCAAAACCGATGGCAAGACCCAGTACGCCGGCACCGGCAATCAACGGACCAATATTGATACCGACCTCCGACAGCACCACCATGCCTGTCATCGTGATCAGTGCAATTGCGGCCGCATTGCGGAACAGGGCCAGCAGTGTTTTGATGCGGGGCGAGGGCTCACCAGTGCCGGTTTCGGGGTTCAGCTTGTGCTCAATCACGCTGGCAAGGATAACCCAGGCTGCAAAGGCGACGGTGAGAATGACGGCAATCGCGATGATTTTGCCAACCAGCATGCGGCCGGTATCCGATACAAACCAGTCGCTGATATTGAATGCGCCCCATGCCCCCAGGATCAGCATAGCGACGAAAACAAACAGAACTGCCCTCAGGAAGTAGAGTGCATTGGGCAGATAGCTGTTGATGCGTGACTCAAGCATTGGCAGTTTGTGCTTCAGTTCGTCGGATAGGGTGAGTCGACGGCCCAGTGTCTGGCCGAGAAGAGTTGAAAGCAGCAGGCCCGCCACGATGGCAGCAATACTCTGAATGGTTGCCAGCAGTACAAAGGGCAGAGCATCTTCCGGTCGGGTGAATGTAAGTATCAGTACCAGTGAAAAGTAGGCAATTGCCAGCAAGTGCCAGCTGCGCGACAGCATTTTCAACAAGACCTGGGCAATACCACCTTCCGTATTGTTCGCTCGCAATTCAATTATCATGCGCAGGCGACTGCGGTGCTTCAATACCACGGTTGTTGCATAGGCATATGCCAACAGCGTGATCAGGGTACCGACTGCTTCGCCCAGCGTTTTGGACAGGTACAGGTTGATCAACGGTACCAGTGTCATCAGGCCATAGCCCACCAGGCTGATCAGCTTGCCGATCCAGCGGTTCCAGAAGCGCGCTTCGTTGGCGTCAATGGCCAGCAAGCGCAGCCCCTGATGTTCGGATTGAAGCAGCATGCGAATACCCGCTTTCAGGCCTTCGATGATCAGAAACGCGTTCAAAAACAGGGAGGCTCGAGTGGTCAGCTCACCGCTTTCACCAATCAGGAATGTACCGATAAGGCTGCCGCTGACATAGGCCAATACCACCAGCAGCAGATCCAGTACCGTTGCAAGGGCGACACAAAACACCAGTCGCAGAACGGGTGTGGGCCTTTCACCCGCTTCAGTCCAACGGCTGAATACAGTGAACAGAGGACGCGAAAGCCGCTTGAGTAAAAAGAACATTATCAGAGTGGCGAGTACTACCATGCCCAGGTTAAGGGCTGCATCGGTAAAGGCGGTAGAGTCGAAACCGGGATCGGTCAGATCTCCAGACAGCAGGTTCCGGGCTGTTGAGGCCAGGTTTACGATCTGCTCTCCGACATCGTGCGCGATACTGCTGCTCAGCTGCGCCAGTCGACGTGGCAGAGACAGGGAAGCTTCTGCATCGGTTTCGGCTGTGAGATCGTTTATCTGCGCCGAGTCTGATACGGGGTCGCTATCGACGGGTTCGGCCAAGGCCAGGGGTGTAAATACAAGGCTAAGAAGAATTAGCAGGAGTCGCAGGGCTGGGGTCAATTAGGGCCTCCGTTCATAGCTTGACGCAGGCTCAGATTAGCACAACGCCGGCAGAGGGAGAATCTGCCGGCGTTGTCTGATCAGGCTTAGCCGTCAGCGTTGATGCGAGTGATCAGTTCATTCAGGACCGATTCGGCGCGGTCATTCTCAACCTGACAGGTACCGGCTGCATGATGACCTCCACCGCCATATTGCAGCATCAGCTCGCCCACATTGGTGTTTGAACTGCGATCAAAAATGGATTTGCCGGTGGCAAACACGGTGTTCTGCTGCTTCAGCCCCCACAGCACATGGATGGAAATATTGCACTGCGGATACAGGGCGTAAATCATGAAACGGTTGCCCGCCCAGATCTGCTCTTCGTGTCGCAGATCAAGTACCACAAGATTGTCATGTACGGTAGCGCAGCGCTGAATCTGCTCCTTGAACTTCGCTTCTTGCTCAAAGTACAGCTCAACCCGTTCCTTCACGTCCGGCAGGTCAAGGATCTCCTCAATACTGTGGTTCTTGCAGTAGTCGATCAGATCCATCATCAGGGCATAGTTGGAGATGCGGAATTCGCGGAAGCGCCCAAGGCCGGTACGGGCGTCCATCAGGAAGTTGAGCAGCACCCATCCTTCTGCGTTAAGCACCTCATCCTGAGTGAACTGGGCCGAGTCGCCCTTGTCCACAGCGTCCATCATTTCGTCCCACTCAACGGGGAAGGCGTCATGACCACCGTAGTATTTCCATACCACGCGCGCAGCTGAAGGTGCGTCAGGGTCGATGATGTGATTGTCCACCTTCTCGTTGCGAATTGTTTCCGACAGATGGTGGTCAAAGGCCAGGTTGACGCCCTTCACATAGGGCAGGTTGGTGGTAATGTCACGATCTGTGATATCCACCTTGCCATCCTGCATATCCTTGGGGTGAACGAACTTGATATCGTCGATCAGGTCCAGGTGCTTAAGCAGCACGGCACAGACAAGACCGTCGAAATCACTGCGGGTAACGAGGCGAAATTTTTCAGCGGACATCAGCAACAGCTCCCAGAATTAATTGACCGTATCTGGAAAGTAACACAGCCGTACGGGTGGCTGAAGCCTGAACCGCTTTGTAGGGCAGGAAAAAGCGTGCTTGTTGACCTGTAGCGACTATGTCTGAAGTGAACGGACCCAGCTGCGTAGAGCCGGCCAGCGATTGACCAGCATCGCAGTAAAGATGAGGGCGCAGCCACTGAGCTGAAGAGCGGTCATGGATTCGCCGAGCCAAAGCATGGCCAGCAGAGCTGTCCAGACAGGTTCCAGCGTCATGATGATGGCCGTATGACTGGGAGGTGCCAGGCTTTGAGCATGGGTTTGCACCAGAAAACGCAGGCTGGTTGCAATGAGTGTGCTTGCGATCAGCCAGCCCCAAATGCTGACAGACTGTTCAAAGTGCCATTCTTCCAGAAACAGTGATGCCACCGCGCTGATCAGGCCGGTGACCAGCAGTTGTACTGCGGTCAGCGGAAGTACCGGCATGCGTATGGCGGCGCGGCTGTTGAGAATAAACGTGAACGAAAAAAACAGGGCGGACAACAGAAACAGCACTTCTGCCAGACCAAGGTGAAACTCACTGTCCAGAGACAGGCAGGCAAGGCCCGCGATGACCAAAGGCAGTGACAGGAAAACATAGGGCCCGGAACGATCACCGAACAGCAGGCTGATCAAGGGCACCAGTACGACCCCAAGCCCGGTCAAAAAGGCACCGACCCCCACATGATTGGTCATCTCCAGAGCCACTATCCAGAAGCTCAGTGCCGTACCAAAAAAGACTCCCACCAGACAGGCACTTTTCCATTGCAGCCGGGTAAACAGGCGCATGGCCGACCAGCCAACAGCCGCCAGGATCAGACCTGCGCTGATAAATCGCAATGCCATGAACAGCAGCGGGGCAAGCCCCTGTACGGCCTCACGTGAGAAAATCCAGCCAGCCGCAGCAAGAATGGTGGTGAGCAGCAGCAACAGATCGGCTTTCTGATGGGTGGACAAAATATGCATCCCTTGCGTAGTCGGTGGGCAAAGCGTGTATGTTAGCAGAAAGTCTGAAACGGCACGTTTACAAGAAGAGAACTGACGCCGGCTGGCTCAGGTGCAGAGCGCAAACAGCTGTGCTCGGCTGGTAATACCCAGCTTTTCGTAGGCACGTTTGCGATAGGTGATTACGCTGCTGGCGGCAATATCCAGCTCGGCGGCAATTGCTTCGTTTTTCTTTCCGCGCAGGACCGCACGACACACCTGCTGTTCACGTTCTGACAGAAATGCCAGTGGTCCCTCAAGCCTCAAGCGTTCATTCAGCGCAAAGTGCTTGCAGATCAGTACGCTGATCAATGCGCCTACTCGACGAGTAAAGTCATGGTCATCAAAACGGCTGTCGAAACGAGAACTGCGGCGGTAAAGGTTGACATAATAGTTGCCGGCTTCAGTTCCCCGGATGATCGCCAACTTGTCCAGAAAACCCGGCGATTCAAAAAAGGCCTTGCGATAATGTAACCCCATATCACTGCTGACGGAGTCAAAGCGAACCACCTGTACCTCGCCCGGCGCGATGGTTTTCAGGATGCTGAAATTGGGATCCTGCAAGTAGTGACGTTCTTCCACATAGGCTTCGGCCAGCTGTCTGGCGGACGCTTCTCGCGCATAATCCTTGAACAGCAGAGTCGAGACCTGATGACCGTCTGCACAGTAGAACACCATACATTGTTCGGTACCGAACTCTTCATGCAGCCAGTCAAGAAAGACATCGTAAAAACTGTGAGTCCCCAGCTGTTCGAGTACCTGTAATACCTGGGAGGATGGGCTCCAGTCAGGTGTCATCTGCGATGGCATTCAGCTTTCCTGTGGCAAGTGCGAGTGGTTCTTATGCTTTGCTGAAGCTTAACCCAGAACGGGCACAGGCGGGAGAACATGATCAAAAGCCGGAGAGCGATTCGGCCACTGACTGCCGTCTAATCAGTCAGTGGCCGGCCCTCCGGCCCCCGGCGAGCTCGGGGGAACATGCCGGGGTGGAAACAGCGGGTTGTGCTTAGCGGCAGGCGAGACTGGTCAGAATCTTCTTGAAGGTTGCGATCTCGTCTTCGCTGAACTCACCGAACATTTTGTCCTGCTCCTGCTTGGACAGGGCCCAGAGGGCTTCGGCCTGCTCTTCACCGCTGGCCGTGATGTTGTAGCACTCGTCCGAGAAGCTCACCAGTCCCTTGCGCTGCAGGATTTCAGCCGCATTGTCGACCTCAACTTCAGGCATGTTGACCTCACGCAACAGCTCCTTGCGGCAGAGCTTTGGTGTTTCCTGAAGTACCATCAGCATGCGAGCTTCACTGGTGCGCAGACCCGTGGACAACTGCAGAGGCGCATAGTCGGCTTGATAGGTACGAATAGCCTGCACCATCAAGTAGTACAGATTGTCCTTGAAACGGGACTTGAGACGCTCGATGGCAGCTGGCTCATCCTCTTTCTTGGCCGGGAAGCGGGAGTGTGGCATGACCACAGAGTAGCTGCCCTGATGGTAAACCAGCGGAGCCCGGCCGTTGTCCTCAAAGGCTACAACTTTGCCTATCAAGATCCAGTGATCACCACCATCAACGGTTTCGTAGGCTTCGCACTGGAAACAGGCAGCAGTATCCGGCAGCAATGGTGCACCACCGAGACCGGCGTTGAAATCAGTGCCGGCAAATTTGTCTTCGCCGGGACGAGCAAAGTGGTTGGACAGGTCGATCTGATCTGCAGCGAGGATGTTAACAGCGAAGTGCGTCGCTTTCTCGAATATCTCGCAACTGCCGGAGCGCTTGTCGATGCTCCACAGAATCAGGGCCGGGTCCAAAGAAACGGAGTTGAAGCTGTTGGCGGTTACACCCGTTTTGACGCCGTCCGGGGTCTGCGCGGTAACAACGGTAATACCGGTGGCGAAGTTGCCCAGAGCACGACGAAAGGCTTTGGGATCGAATTCAGTGACTTGATTGCTCATAACAGCACCTGGGGTCGGGTTAACAACATTCTTATAGTAGACGAGCAACAGACAGCCCACCTGAGAAAAGGTGAGGTGTCCCCGTCAAAAGGGAAAAGGCGCCCGCCCGCATGAACAGGAGGGCGCCTCTGGATAATGCAGAGATCAGAGCAGTGAAGGATCCGGCTCAAGACCCAGCAGTTCACGACCGATGATCTGGGCGCAGACATCGTAGTCGGTGTAGGCGTGGGCCGCGGTCATGTTGGATTCGTGCCACAGACGCTGGCTCTCGCGATCCTGATACCAGTTGGACGCTCCCATCACTGCCCACAGACGGTTGACGGCTTCAACACACATCTTGATGGCATAAGCCTGGTTGGTACGCCAGTGCGCCAGCGTGTAACGGTCCGGGTATTCGTGACGCTCGCCATATTCCTTGTGCTCGTTCCAGGTCTTTTCCAGATAGGCGCGTGCGGCACATACCTGCTGATAAGATTCGGCGATGCGCAGAATCGGCGGAATGGACTCTTTCACCTGAGCGCCGGTGTAGGCACGGACACGGTTCTGGGTCAGTTCCTTGTACACATCGATCATGCGCTCGGCGACACCCAGGCTCATGGCCGCGAAACCACAGGCAAAGTATGGGCGGTACGGGGTATGGAAAATTTTGCTGTCCGGGTACAGAGGACGACCAACGTGGCGGCCTTCCATCATGTCACGAGCGGCCTGGATGCGGTGTTCGGGAACGAAGACACCCTTGATGCTGGCGGTTTTGGTGCCGCTGCCCTGCATGCCAACAGAATACCAGTCATCAATGATGGTGAACTCGCTCTTGGGGATGACCGCAAAGCTGTACACTTTTTCACCGGCTTCGTCGAAGCGGTTGAAGCCGACGATAATCCAGTCTGCGTGGTCAACACCTGAACTCCACTTCATGTCACCGGTAAAGATGATGCCACCTTCGGTTTCTTCATGCTTACCGAACGGTGCGATGGAGCTGGACGCTACAGTGTCGGGGTTCTCGGCCCAGAACTCATCCTGTGCTTTTTTGGAGAACATCGCCATCTGATGGTTATGGGTGCACAGCAGGCTGTATGCCCATGCAGTAGAGCAGCAGGCGCCGGCCAGTGCTGCGATGCAATCAGTGAATTCAGGCAGAGACATTTCCAGGCCACCGTAGGCCTTGGGCAGGAACGCACGGTTCAGACCGATACCGTGCAGCATCTCAATGTTTTCCTGGGGTACCTGACGCAGCTCAATCGCTTTGGGAGCGTTGGCGCGAATGGCAGGGAGGATCTCCTTGAGTTTGTCGAGCATCGGATTCTGTTTGTTCATCTGGATCGTCTCTCTTCTAATAATGGAATCGGTTACATCGCAATTGGGTTTTCGAGTGGCTACCCGAACAACAACTTGATAATGATCCGTGAAGGATTGCAACGATTATGCGGAGTCAGGCCTGTGCAGGAAATGTAAAATTCTGGTTTATTATTGCACTTTTCTGTATTTAAGCTGGATTGCTGTTGTCTGCCTGGCCCTGGGCTATCGATCAAAAAGTAACCGACAGCCCAAGTATAGTTCAGCCAGGCTCAGGCTGCAGAACGACGGGTCAGGGCAAGAGCCGCCAGTGAGCCGCAGCCGGTCAGACCAATGATCAGCGCCATAGGCAAGGCTGTACCATCGTGCAGAGTACTGGCGATGGAGCTTGCCAGAGCCCCAAGACCGAACTGGCAGGCAACCGCCAGTCCGGCTGCGGCACCGGCCTGTTCCGGATAGCGCGACAGCAGGCTTGCCATGCAGTTGGCACCGAGTACACCGGTAACGCTGACAAAGCCCAGCAGTGCCACCACAATCAGGGGCAGGCCGCCGATCTCGGTAATACCAGCGAAGGTCAGCAAAAGTCCTGAAAAGGCTGCAAGAGAAGCGCCTGCGAGAAGCAGTTTCTGGGTGCCGAATCGTCCCACATAACGGGCATTCAAGCTCACCAATACGATGACGCCGCCGATGTTCAGGCTGAACAGCCAGGCATAGCTCTGCGGGCTGACACCAAAGTACTCGATGTATACAAACGGCGATGCCGTGATATAGGCGAACATGCCGGCAAAGGTCAGCGACATGCAGAGAATGTAGCCGATTGCCACCGGCTGCAGACCAATCCTGAGATAAGCCTGAAACACCGCCAGTACACTGGCGCGGCGTGAATCGCCGTGATGGGTTTCAGGAATTTTCCAGGCACTGGCCAGCAGTACAATTGCTGCGAAGATGAACAGCACGACAAACAGCGAGCGCCAGTCAGAGATCATGATCAGGTAGCCACCGACCAGTGGTGCAACCAAGGTTGCGATCATGGTGACCAGGTGCATCAGCGAAAGCACCCGGGCGGCCTCGTTCAGCGGGAACAGGTCACGCACAATGGCGCGGGCCAACACCGAGGCGGCAGCTGCACCCAATGCCTGCAGGAAGCGTGCAGCGATCAGCCACTCGGCACTGGTCGCCAGCATACAGCCGATACTGGCGACCAGATACAGTGTGATGCCGCCAAGGAGCAGGCGACGACGACCGTACTTGTCCGACAGCGGGCCGTAAAACAGCATGCCGATGAACAAACCGATCAGAAAGGCACTGATGGTCAGCTGGATACTGGATTCTGGGGCCTGCAGATCCTGTGCGATCAAAGGCAAACTGGGCAGGTACATGTCAATCGACAATGGGCCGAAAGCGACCAGTGCGGCCAGCAGTACGATCAGGCGTTGGGGGTTGGCTACCGATGACATCCGTGAGTCTCCCGGTCAGATGTTGGGTTGTTATGAGAAGATCTTACCACTGTGGATAATCTGTTTAATATATTAACAAAGAGTTGTGCGCTCAGTGCCCAAACGAAAACGGCCTGCAGGTGCAGGCCGTTGGAGTCGTTGTCATCGGGTATCAGATGCGGCTTGCACCCGGCGCAAAGGATTTGGTGACGGACGCCTGAGGCCCCGGAACCTTCTCACCAGTAACGGGAGACACCGGGAAAACTGCGTTGATCTGGCCGGTACCAGAGCTGCCGAAGTAGGGGGTCAGCACTTCTACTTTCTGGTCGTATTCAGACCAGCCCAGGGCACCCAGAAGCATGGCGGTGTCATGCATGAAACCTTCACCATGGCCTTTCACGGCATACTCGGGCAGCATTTCGCAGAAGTCTTCCCATTCACCGTTTTCCCACATCTCGACCACCTGGTGGTCCAGTCGCTCAAGGAACGGTGACCAGGTTTTGGTGGCAAAATCCGGTGCCTGACCGTTCTGAGCGAAACGGTGCGACAGGGAGCCGGACGCCAGAATGGCAACGGTACCGTCGTACTTTTCTTCAATTGCCTTGCGCATGGCCCAGCCCAGACGCGCACTGTCATTCAGGTAGTGCACGGTGCACATGGCAGATACCGAGATCACCTTGAAATGGCGATCCTGGTTCATGTAGCGCATCGGTACCAGGGTGCCGTACTCCGGGTCGAGGCTGGTGGAATCATGGGCCAGGGTTTCGACGCCCTGAACGTTACATTCCTCGGCCAGCAGGCGGCCCAGCTCCGGGTTACCATCGTATTCAAACTCCATGTTGGAGATGAAATGCGGCAGCTCGTTGCTGGTGTAGTTGCCGGCCCAATGCGCAGCACAGTTGATGTGGTAGTTTGCGTTTACCAGCCAGTGGGTATCGAACACGATGATGGTGTCAACGCCCAGCTCGCGGCAGCGGCGGCTGATTTCATGGTGTCCGTCGATGGCCGCCTGACGGAAGCCTTTCTGCGGACCGTCCAGTTCAGACAGATACATGGACGGTACATGGGTGATTTTTGCAGCTAATGCGAGTTTACCCATCGAATTTTCCTCTTTTGTTATCACCGGAACGGCGGGCCGTAATCCGGTCAGCATAGTCTTGGGTCATTGACCGATATAGTCTTGTGGGCGTCCCTGCGCATTATTGGGCAGCGTTGTCGTGTCGCCTGCGCCAGGCATTGTAATGTGCCAGCAATGCAACCACGGGTGCTGCCAGAATGCAGCAGAATACCAGTGTAGTGCCATAATCCAGCAGCATGGGGACAAGCTGGGCGATGACGGCACCTGTCAACAGCTGGATGAATCCCATCAGTCCTGATGCGGTTCCGGCCGAACTGTCACTGCTGCTGATGGCGGCCGACTGGGCATTCGGCTGGCTCAAGCCGCGGCCAAAAATAACCAGGGCCATGGGCAGGAACAGCCCTGCCAGGCTAAGCGCGTTTAGCAGTGAAAGGCCCAGCAGCAATGCCGCACCCAACAGCGACAGCAAGTTGCCGCACAGGACCATCTGGTCAACGCTGAACAGCTTAGCCAGCCGTGTTGACAGAAAACTGCCCGCCATGAAGGCCAGCGACACCGTCAAAAACCAGCTGCCAAACACGGCCGAGTTGCCGCCCAGCTGGTCTGTCACGATATAGGGGCTGCTGCCAACGAAGAGGTAGAATGCCGCTGCGATGGCCGTGGTGGATAACACGTAGCCCAGATACTGGCCTGATCCCAGTACCTCACCATACCGTTTCAGGATGCCTCCGAGATGCAGGCTGTCACTGCGGGCGCGACTGGTTTCCGGCAACATGCGCAGTGCGACCAGCCATACCAGGGCGCCCATGAACACGGACATATAGAATATTGAGTTCCATCCCGTCCAAAGGTTCAGGAAGCCCCCGATGGTGGGCGCAATGGCCTGCGCAATGGCAATGGCCATGACCACGTAGCCCATGCGCCCGGCTGCCCCCTCACGGCCATGCACATCCAAAATGATGGTGCGTGCCAGCGCCATGCATGTACTGCCACCCAACGCCTGCAGGACACGCCCTGCAATCAGCATCTCGACTCCATCTGCTGAAGCAGCCAACAGGCTGCCCAGCGTGTGTAGACCCAGACCTGCCAGCAGTACCGGACGACGGCCGAAATAGTCCGCCAGCGGTCCGGTGATCAACTGGCCAATGGCCAGTGTCAACAGGTAGCAGGTAAAGGTCAGCTGAATGGTGGCGATATCCGCATCCAGCGCAGCGGCTGCATCCGGCATTGCCGGCACGAATGCATTCAGGGCCAGTGGGCTGGCCATGGCGATCAGTGTCAGCAGGGCAACAGGTGGATTCGGTTTCACGATATCTCGGCCGGTCAGGCAACCGGTGCAGTCTTGCAGGACTGCACCGGACAGCACTTACTTGGGATCGCGGATTACCAGCAGGCGCAGCTCGGTCATGTCCTCGATCGCATAGCGAACGCCTTCACGACCCAGGCCGCTGTCCTTCACGCCGCCGTACGGCATGTGATCCACACGCCAGGACGGTACGTCACCGATCACCACGCCGCCGACTTCCAGCTCGTCCCAGGCTTTCTGGATCTTGTAGATATCGCGGGTGAAAATGCCAGCCTGCAGACCGAAGTCAGAGTTGTTGACCTCTTTCAGCGCGGCATCGAAGTCGGTGAATTTGGACAGGATTGCCACCGGGCCGAAGGCTTCCTGGGTGTTGACGTTCTGATCCGCATCCACGTTTTCAAGCAGGGTTGCCTGCAGCATGGCACCTTCGCGCTCACCGCCAGCCAGAATGGTGGCACCGGCTTCCTTCGCTTCCAGTACCCAGTTATGCAGACGGGTGGCTTCCTTCTCGGAGATCATCGGTCCGATGAAGGTGTTCTCGTCTTTCGGATCGCCGTGAACCAAGGCATTAACGGCCTTGGACAGCTTCTCGCGGACTTCATCGTAGTGTGCTTCGTGCACCATGATGCGCTGAACGCTGATGCAGCTCTGGCCAGACTGGTAGTAGGCGCCGAAAACGATACGGGCAACGGCATCGTCAAGATCAGTGCCTTCGTCAACGATGCAGGCCGCATTGCCGCCCAGCTCCAGTACTACCGGCTTTTTGCCGGCCTTGGCCTTCAGCTGCCAGCCCACGTCCGGAGAACCGGTAAAGCTGAGCAGTTTCAGGCGGTCGTCGGTGGTGAATAGGTCGGCACCGTCGCGGTGGCAGGG
Source organism: Marinobacterium sp. BA1 (assembly GCF_041155135.1). Classification (NCBI taxonomy): domain Bacteria; kingdom Pseudomonadati; phylum Pseudomonadota; class Gammaproteobacteria; order Oceanospirillales; family Oceanospirillaceae; genus Marinobacterium; species Marinobacterium sp. BA1. The sequence goes on along the minus strand of NZ_BAAFHC010000001.1, from coordinate 2,144,487 downwards.
CAGAATGGAGAATGCGCCCTTGGGCAGATCGGTTTCGGCCAGTACTTCACCGATGATGATCGCACCGATCGGCGTCAGGCTGGCCGGCTTCAGGATGAACGGACAGCCCGCTGCGATCGCCGGAGCTACCTTGTGAGCCGCCAGGTTCAGCGGGAAGTTGAACGGTGAAATGAAAGAGCAGGCACCGATAGGGACGCGCTTCCACATGCCGGTGTAACCTTCGGCACGGGGGCTGATATCCATCGGTACCACTTCACCGCCGATGCGAACGGCTTCTTCAGCGGCAATGCGGAAGGTATCGATCAGGCGGGTGACTTCACCGCGGGCGTCCTTGATCGGCTTGCCAGCTTCGATGCAGAGGGCTACGGCCAGCTCTTCGGCACGCTCTTCAAAACGCTTCACGCAGTGGTTCAGGATGGCCTGACGCTTGTAGGCCGGTAGCTTGCGCATCGGCTCGGTGGCAGCGTCAGCCGCTGCGATAGCCTTGTCGATGGCAGCCGCATCAGCCATGGCGACACGGGTGGCCGCTTCGCCGGAGAATTTGTCATAAACTACCAGGTCCTGGTTCGGAGCAAGGGCTTCGTTGGCCAGGTAGTAGGGGTAGGATGTCTGCAGCATGGATGGGTCTCCGCCTGCTTATAGTGTTGGGTTATGAGTGAGAACTGGCTGAATCGACCGCCGGGGAGGTGAAACCCCGGCGGATGTGTAACTTACTGTACCGGGAAAATAACGTTGGCCTGGCCGGTACCGGAGCTTGGGAAGTACTCGCCGATCAACTCGCCCTTGCCGGTGTACTTGTCCCAGCCGAGGGCACCGAACAGCATGGCAGTATCGTGCATGCCGCCTTCACCTGAGCAGTGCTGGGCATACTCGGGCAGCATCTTCAGGAAGGTATCGATTTCCCCGTTCTGCCACAGCTCCAGCACGCGCAGATCGACCTGACGGTTGAATTCGCGTGAAATGGTGAAGGTGCCATTGTTCGCTTCGTAGAGCTCGTTTTCCCAGATCTTGTGTGACAGGGAGCCGGAAGCCAGCAGCAGGACCTTGCAGTCGCTTTCCTTGACCGCTTCGGCGATCGCCTCACCCAGCTTGCGAGAGTCCTGCAGGTTGTGAACGGTACAGAAGGCCGCAACAGATACGATCGGCATATCACCGGGCTCCATGAAGTGCATGGGCACCAGTGTGCCGTACTCAAGGTCCAGCGTTTCAACCTGGTGGGAGAGGGTGAAAACACCTTTTTCGGTGGCCTTGGCCGCAATCGCATCGCCCAGCGCCGGGTTGCCCTTGTACTCATATTCCAGGTTCTGGATGAAGTGCGGGAACTCGTGGCTGGTGAACTTGCCCTTGAATACCGGGTTGCTGTTGATGTGATAACCGGCGTTGATCAGCCAGTGGGTATCCAGCACCACAACCGTGTCGGCACCCATTTCACGCGCACGGCGCATGATCTCACGGTGACCGTCGATTGCCTGCTGGCGGCAGCCCTGAAGTTTGCCCGGCTGCTCTGACAGCAGCATGGTCGGTACGTGAGTCACTTTTGCAGCTAATACGATTTCGCCCATGGTTAACACCTTCTTTATTGTGGGACATGCCCGGCATGATCGAGGTTTTTTTGCGCCGCGATCAAGGTTTTTGCAGGTGCGAAAACCCGGGCTGTCTTTCGTTAACATGTTAAGTAATGCTAGTTAACATATTATCTAAAGTCAACGGCCGTCCAAAAGGGGCGGCGCGTTCAACCTTGAAGATTATTGACGGGTGTCAGGGTTTAATCTGGCAGAGCTGATTCAGCAGCTTGTCCAGCTGCTCCATGTTCTCTTTGGAGAACTGCTCGGTGATCTGCTGGTAGCAGGCTTCCAGTGAGGGACTAATGCTGTCGAACATCTGCTTGGCCTTGTCGGTCAGGCTGATCAGCACGCGGCGCTGATCTTCCGGCGAGCGGCGGCGCTGAATGTAATCCTGCTGCTCCAGCCGGCTGATGATGCCGGTAAGGCTGGGGCTGAGTATGCAGCATAGGTCTGCCAGTTGTTTGGACTCAAGTTCACCGTGTTCATCCAGGGCACGAATCACGCGCCACTGCTGTTCGGTAAGCGGAATCTCCTGCAGCACAGGGCGGAAGAAGCTCATGGTCACTTCACGCGCCTTCAGCAGTTTCAGGGGGATGGAGTCTTCGTATTTGCGCATCAGTGTCTCATTACCTGTTGTTCGTATCGGCTGCAGGATGGTCACCGGACCCCCATATACTGCATTAAGTACATCAGCAGGCTGGCCGCGACCAGCATCATCACTGAATAGTTCAGGTTGTTTCTCAGCAAGCTGCGCGCCGGGCAGGCAAAACGCGCCTGAAGAATAAAGTTTACCCCGCTGAAGGTGCTGCCGGACATGGAAGCCGATGTGGCCACTATATAGGCGATCGCCATCAGTGTCGGGGCCGTGGTGACATCAGCCAGTAGACCGGCGCAGATCGCCACCAGCGCGAACTGGTGAATGCCCAGGTAGGCAAGCACCACGATCGAGATCATCACCATCGATGCCACCGTCGCATCGGTGTGGGTGAATGGCAGATCGATCAGCCCGACAGCAATGCATGCCTTGACCCCGGCCGCAAGAAAGCCTGCACTTAGAAAGAGTGATATTTCGGCGCGAGTGTCCGCCAGGCGTTGGGTGATATGCTCAATCACCCGGGATGTCGCCTGTAACGGGCCGCGGCGTAGCGTCAGCAGCATCAGTGGTGTCAGTATCGCCAGCAATGACACAGCACCCACGGTTGGCAACTGTGGCCAAATCCATGCAGCGAGCAGGATTGTACTGATCAGGCACAGCGGGAGCAACAGGGTGCCCAGTGTCATGGGGAAGCCTGAATAGTGGTGATATTCGTCGTTATGTCGATGGCGCACGTCCAGAAAAGTGAGCAACAGGCCGATCACTGCCAGTGCGGCCGAGAACGGATAGATACTGTAGAGTTCGGCACCGGGCACCTGCTCAAGCACCAGCGGAAGTATGCTCAAAAAGGGTGACCACATGATCGCAAGGCTGAAGCCGCGTGCCAGAATGATCTGTGATAACGGGCTAAGTGTTCCTTTGCGCTTGATCTGCTCGCCCACCAGCAGCATGGATGAAAAGTTGGCCACGGACGAAAACAGGTGCATCCCGCCGAGCGTGAGCAGAAAGCTTCGCGGACCGGGTGAGTCGGTGGCCGGTGCCAGTTGTGTACTGAGGCGGATGAAGTTCACGGCCGCCAGCAGCATCGCAAGTTTGAGGTGCTCGCCCAGCAAGTCAATCAATTGTGCATCAGAGCCCTGGCTCCACGCCCAGCCGGTAAAGGCCGCTCCAATGGCACAGAGTACGCTGATCTGAATGCGTTGCTTGCGGTTCAGGCGCAGGTATTCGAGCAGCACAAAGGCCCAGGCCGTGAGTGTTGCCGGCAGGGCTAGCACGGCCAGGTCGAAAGTGTCGATCAATGCCATGACCAAAGTGGCAAAGATCAGCAGGCCTGAAAGGGTGTCTATGGCGACTCCGGAGCGTTCACCGGCTGTTGGGTTCTGTTGCATGGCAGCATTTTATTAATGTATTAACTAACAGTCCAGCGGGTGTTACTGCTGTTCGCTCCGATAACGCTGAGCGGTGACGCCGGTATGGCGCTTGAAAAAGCGGGAAAAATAGGCAGGATCAGAAAATCCCAGTTGATAGCAGATGTCACTGCTGGATAGATTGCTGAAGGTAAGCAGCCGTTTGGTTTCCTGAATTATGCGGTCGTGGATCAGCTTTTTGGGGGAGCGGTTGGAGACACGTTGACAGATCTGGTGCAGCCGACTTTCTGAAATACCCAACCGGTCGGTGTACTCCGGCAGGTGCCAGTGCTCACGGTAGTGTCCTTCGATCAGGTCTGAGAAGCGTCGAAAGATCTGCAGATCATCGTTGTTGACGGTGGTGCTTTCCGCCTCCTTGGCTGACAGACGACTGATTTGAATCAGTAAAAGCCTTACCAGAGTATGCAACGCCAGCCGTTTGGCCGGGTGCTCTCTGAACCATTCCACCTTGAGGTTGCGGAACGTCTGGGTAATCAATGGCCACTGGGTACGCTGCCTGGGTTCCAGTTCGGCACGCACAATACAGATACCATGGTTCAGCTCGGTATCCATCTCCTGCTGCAAACCATCCTTGAGCAGCTGCCAGACAATGGACTGATGGATCGTTAGTACGTGGCCGCAGGCTTCGGGTTCGGTCAGAAAGGAATGGGGGACGGAGGGGGGGGTCAAAATCAGACTGGGGCCCTGTGCGTGGTAGATTTTGTCATCGATATGGAAGCTGATCTCGCCTCGGTCGATGTAGTGAATCTGCAGGTATTGGGCGTGACGATGTACCGGCATGTCGCGGCCGAAGAATACGGCCAGATTTTCCAGCACGTCATAATGGATCGGCGCGTCGATGTATCGACGGTCGTAATCCTGTCCCAGGATGATGTTGGGAATCCATTCGCTGTGATCGCTGGCGCTCATAGGGCGACTATAGCAGATATGATGTCGGAGGGAGGCGGCTCTGCCGGGGCCCGAAGGTACCGGCAGAGCCGTATCGACAAGGCTTAGCGTTTGCCGAGTGTCGGTACGCGGTGAGTACCGTGCGCGATGCAGACGTTCTTGGTTTCCATATAGAAGTCGAAGCTCCAGTCACCGCCGTCACGGCCGATACCGGACATCTTGATACCACCGAACGGAGACGGCAGGTTACGGTTGTTTTCGGAGTTCACCCACAGCATGCCGGCTTCGACGTGCTTGGCCATGCGCATGGCGCGACCGGTGCTCTCGGTCCAGATATAGCCGGACAAGCCGTACTGGGTATCGTTGGCAATGGCGATCGCTTCCTCTTCGGTATCGAAGGTGATGGCGGTCAGTACCGGGCCAAAGATCTCTTCCTGGGCGATGCGCATCTTGTTGTCAGCGCCAGTGAACAGGGTCGGTTCAACATAGTTGCCGGCCGGGTCCAGTTCAGCCTTGGCATCGGTGATGCGTTTGCCGCCAACAGCGATGTTGGCACCATCTTCCTTGGCGATATCGAAGTAGCTCAGCACCTTGTTGAAGTGTTCGGTGGCGACCAGCGGGCCCACTTCGGTTTCAGGGTCAAGCGAGTGACCTACGCGCAGGTTGCGTACACGCTGCTCCAGCGCCGCGATGAACTTGTCGCGGATGCCGCTCTGAATCAGCAGGCGGCTGGAAGAGGTGCAACGCTGACCGTTCAGGCTGTAGATCATGAACACAACAGCGTCCAGGGAGCGTTCGAAGTCGGCATCGTCAAATACGATAACCGGGTTTTTGCCGCCCAGTTCGAAGTGCATGCGTTTCAGCGTGTCAGCACCCTGGCGCATGATGTGTGAACCTGTAGCGGACTCGCCCACCAGAGCCACGGCCTTGATTGCCGGGTGTTCGGTCATGCGTTTGCCAACGCCTTCACCGAAGCCGTTAACCATGTTCCATACGCCCTTGGGCAGCACTTCATCGGCGATTTCAGCCAGGATGTAGGCGCTCAGCGGGGTCAGTTCAGCAGGCTTGTGTACCACGGTGCAGCCTGCGGCCAGTGCCGGGGCGATTTTCCAGGTGGACAGCATGAACGGCGTGTTCCACGGTGTGATGATGCCGACCGGGCCGATCGCCTTGCGGATGGTGTAGTTGGTGTGCTCGTCCTGATGCAGCGCCAGGCCGTTCTGCGCTTCCGGTGCCTTGTCGGCGAAGAAGCGGAAGTTGGCGGCACCGCGCAGGGCGGCCTGCTTCATGAAGCGGATCGCCTGACCGCAGTCCATGGACTCAACCAGTGCGATTTCGTCGGCACGCTCGACCAGACGGTCGGCAAACTTGTTCAGCAGACGCTTGCGCTCGGCGCCCGGAGTGTTGGACCAGGCTTCGAAGGCGTCTTCAGCGGCCTGACAGGCGGCGTCCATGTCGGCAACGGAGCCGGCCATGACCTTGCCGATGGAGCTGTTGTCGGTCGGCGTGTAGTTGTCGTATTCCTTGCCGCCGTTACCTAGGGTGAATTCACCGTTGATGTAGTGGCCGGTGGTGTTGTTCTTGAAGCGCTCCAGGTATTTTTGGGCGCGTTCCAGATTGGTTGCCAGTGTATCGCTCATTCTAGTCTCCTGAAGCTCTTAGTATTTGTCGCCGTAGTATTCCTGCTCGCTGACCATGCGGGTCTCGAGGGAGCAGACATTTTCGATGCTGCAGACGATGGTGTCGCCGGGCTGGCAGTCAACGATGCCGTGCGGCGTGCCGGTGCAGATCATGTCACCCGGGTTCAGGGTCATGACCTTGCTCAGGTATTCGATCACGAAGGGCACGTCAAAGATCATGTCCTTGGTGCTGCCGTCCTGAGTCAGTTTGCCATTGACCGTGGTGGTCAGTTTCAGCGCGTTGGCGTTGGGAATATCCGCAGTATCAACGATCCAGGGGCCCATCGGCAGCAGAGAGTCACGGCTCTTCACGCGCAGGTTCGGACGGTAGTAGTTTTCCAGATAGTCGCGGATCGCGAAGTCGTTGCAGACGGTGTAACCGGCAACGTAGTCCAGCGCATCTTCACGCTTGATGTTCTTGCCAGTCTTGCCGATGACCGCAACCAGTTCACACTCGTAGTGCTGGTACTCGATACAGTCGGGACGGTAGCTCACCTGCTTGTGGCCGGTCAGCGTGTTGGCATGCTTGATGAAGATCAGCGGCTCTTTCGGCGGCTCGAACGCCAGTTCAGTCGCGTGATCGGCATAGTTGATGCCCAGCGCGAAAATGGTACCCGGTTCTTTTACCGGCGGCAGCCAAGTGATCTGGTCAGAATCCAGCGCCACGTTCAGCACTTCACCTTCTGATGTGGTGATGCGATCGTTGGCGTCAATGTCGATGTCCAGCTCGCGGCCGTCAAATACGATACGTGCGTGTCTCATGGCTCAGGCACCTCCCAGCGTGTTGTTCAGGGTGCCGACACCCTCGATGCTTGCTTCTACCTTGTCACCCTTGGTAACGGCAACGCGATCACCGGCGAAGCCGACTGCGATGATTTCGCCTGCCTGCAGGGTCATGATGCGTGAAATGATGCTGATCAGCTCGGCAACACTGCGCTCCATGTTGGCCAGCTCGAAGCTGCTTTTCTGCTCGCCGTTAACGCTGACAGTCACAGTCAGGGCGTCCGGGTTGGCGATCTTGTCAACGGCAACGATTTCAGGACCTACAGGTGCAGATGCGTCCAGGCACTTGCCCTTGATGTCGGGGCGGTAATAGCTCTGTTCTGGCAGGGAGTAGTCGGCCACGACAGTGTAGCCGCCGACGTATTGCAGCGCTTCTTCAGCGGATACACGGCAGGTTTCCTTGCCGATCACCACGCCGAGGCTGGCGCCGACAACCATTTCGGCAACGTCGTTGCCGTCGAAGTCCTTGGCCCACTCGACTTCAGCACCGTCAACACTCCAGGTATTGCGCGGCTTGTAATACAGAACCGGTTGAGTCGGCGGCTTTTTGTAGGGGGCGTCGTTGAATGTGGCGTCCAGAGCAGCCAGCTGCGCCTTGTCGTTCAGGGTGACACAGACCAGCTTACTGTTGACCAGAGTGTTTGCAGTCATGATTAACCTTCTCGTGTTATGACCGGCAATTAATAGCCGGCCTGAGGTTTTTCGTCTTCAACCGGAGCGCCCTGTTTGAAGCGCTGTGCCAGCTTGCGGGTTTCGTTGGCCAGAATCATGGTGTCGACACCGACACCCACGAAGTTGGCACCCTGCTGGACATAGGTCTCTGCCAGGGACGGGTCCAGGCAGAGCAGACCGGCATACTTGCCGGCATCGCGAATCTTGTTCAGGCCCTTGTTGATGGTCTCGACCACCACCGGGTTACCGGCATCACCGATGTAGCCCATGGAGGCAGACAGGTCGGACGGGCCGATGAATACGCCATCGACACCTTCTACTTTCAGAATGGAGTCCAGATTCTGCATGGCGCTTGCGGTCTCCACCTGTACGATCAGGCAGATTTCATCGTTGGCCTTTTTCAAGTAACCCGGCACCTGGTTCCAGCGTGCGGCGCGGGCCAGGGAAGTGCCCAAGCCACGAATGCCCTGTGGCGGATATCGTACCGCTTGTACCAGCTGGGCCGCCTGCTCGGCGGTTTCAACCATCGGCACCAGCAGTGTCTGTACGCCGATGTCGAGCAGCTGCTTGATCAGAGCGGTATTGCCTTCAACGCAGCGCACGATCGGTGCGGTGTCATAAGGTGCGATCGCCTGTAGGTGGCTCATGATGGTGCGCAGATCGAAAGGTGCATGCTCACCATCGATCAGCAGCCAGTCGAAACCGGCAACGGCGGCGATTTCAGCCGCGCTGTTGTCCGGCAGACCCAGCCACAGGCCGTACTGGGTTTCGCCGGTGGCCAGACCCTGCTTGAAGCGGTTTTTCGGCAGTTCCATACTGCGATCTCCTGTCGGCACAAGCTTATTCGAAGTGCAGTGTCACACCGCCCAGAGAGCCGAAATCGGCGTGAACGGTATCGCCGGCCTTGACCGGTACCGGACGGGTAAAGGAACCGGACAGAATCACCTGACCAGGCTCCAGGCCAATACCGTGCGGTGCAAAACGCTTGCATACCCAGGTGATCCCTTTAAGCGGGTTGCCCAGTACGCCGCCGGCAAGGCCGGTTTCTTCGATCTGACCATTCAGGTACAGCATGCAACCGGCCCAGCGCAGATCGATGTCCATCGGCTTGATAGGGCGTCCGCCCATGACGATGCCGGCGTTGGCTGCATTGTCGGAAATGGTGTCATACACCTTTCGAGTGTAGCCGGTTTCCGGGTCGGTACGCAGGCAGCGAGCGGCAATCAGTTCCAGTGACGGGATGACGTAGTCTGTGGCGTTGATAACATCAAAGATGGTGACGTTCTCGCCGAACAGCGGCTTGTTCAGAACAAAAGCGAGTTCCACTTCGATACGCGGGTCGAGGAAATCGGATGCCTTGATGGTGGCGCCGTCATCAAACAACATGTCGTCCAGCAACACGCCATAGTCTGGCTCGTCGATGTTGGAGGACATTTGCATGGCGCGAGAGGTCAGGCCGATTTTGTAACCGATCACCTTGCGTCCTTCACTGATCTTGCGATCAACCCAGGCTTTCTGCACGGCATAGGCGTCAGCCATGTTCATATCGGGGTGGTCCAGTGTGAGCGCCGGGATCTGCTTGCGGTTGACTTCGGCTTCATACAGACGATCGGCCGCGGCCTGGATCTGCTCTTTATTCAACATGCTCGGATGCACCTTTCTTGTTGTCCGGTTTGTTCGCGCTCTGTGCCATGTTTTTCTGCACAGGTTATCTGAAATTCATTTTAGTTAAGATGTTAAGTAAGTCAATACCTCACGCTGATTCGTGCCATTGTGCGGTGCACAGAGTGAACCTCATGGCAACTTGTCCACACAGGCATAACGCTATCTGCGACAATGTCAGGCCGATTTTTAGCGGATCTATTCTTGTGCACGGCGCGCCCAAAAGCTGTGCAGGTGTCACTGTCATCGTATTGACAAAAGTTAATATGTTAATTAGATTCCGCCTGTTTGGCCGTAGTGCCGGGACTTCCATGTGGTCCGGTTCTGCAGGCGCATCCATCATCTGGAGGAGTGGAGCCATGCCCCATTTTATCGTTGAGTATTCTGGCAACCTGCACGATCGACTGGAATTCCAGGAACTGTTCAAGGCGCTGCATGAATATGTGGTGTCCACCGGACACTTTCCGCTGGGTGGCGTGCGCAGCCGTGCCATTCGCTGTAACGATTTTCGGGTGGCTGACGGTCGTGAGGACTTTGCGTTCCTGAACCTGAACCTGAAGATCGGACATGGCCGAGATATGGCGCTGAAGCAGGAGGTTGCGGAAAACGTCTTTCGTATTTTGTGCGATTGGATGAAACCGATCACCGACAACAGTTACTGCCAGATTTCGTTTGAAATGACTGAGCTTGACCCTGTGCTCAAGTTCAATAAGAACAATATTCACGCCCTGTTTGCCGCCAAATCCTGAGCGGCAGCCGGCGAATACATAACAAGCGTGGCCAGAGCGGAGCACCGTATCAGGCCCGATATTGGCTGGATAAACGGCCTTTAAACCACTTCCGAGCAACAGACTTTAGATTCAGGAGACAGACCATGAAAACCTTTTTCAAGTCGCTGGTGGGCGCTGCTGCCCTGACACTGGGGATGGCTGCATCAGCGAGCGCATCCGCAGAAACGACACTGGTAGTCGGTACCTGGCAGCCGCCGGGCAACCCGATGAACACCATTGTGTGGCCGACTTGGGCCGAGTGGGTTGAGGAGGCGACCGAAGGGCGTGTCAAGGTCAAGATCGAGCAGGATCTCGGACATCCCAAGACTTACTTCCAGCTGGTTGAAGATGGCGTCATCAACGCGGGCTGGAGTTATCACGGCTATGTGCCGGGTCGCTTCAAGCTGCCGATCGCCGTTGAACAGCCGGGGCTGGGTGTCAGCGCCGAGGCGGCATCTGTTGCGCTGTGGCGTGTGCAGGAAAAATATTTCGCCGATGCAGGCGAGTTTGAAGGCCTGACGCTGCTGGCCATGCTGACGCATGGTCCTGGTCAGATTCACTCCATCGACCCGATCAACAGCCTGGCTGACCTGAAGGGCAAAAAAATCCGCATCGGTGGCGGTGTGCAGACCGAAATCGGTGAGCGCATCGGCATCACCCCTGTTGCAGCCCCTGGCTCCAAGGTCTATGAAATGATGCAGCAGGGTGTTATCGATGGTGTGTTCATGCCGGTAACCGAGCAGAAAGCGCTGCGTTTGACTGAAGTGGCACCGAACCTGACCGTGCTGCCGGGTGGCATGTATTTGGGCAGCTTCTCCATGTTCATCGACCCTTACTTCCTGGAAGAGCTGGACCCGAAAGATGCCGAAGCCATTATGAGCGTATCCGGTGAAAAACTGTCTGCTTTGGCCGGTCGTGCCTGGGATGAGGCAGATAAAGAGGGCTTTGAAGCGGCCCGTGCAGCCGGTGTAACGATCAAGAATCTGACAGCCGACTCTGCTTTGGTACAAGAGTTCAATGAGTTGATCAAGGGTATGGACGACGCCTGGATCGAGAGTGTTTCCGACCGTGGTGTTGATGCCCGTGCCGCTCTGGAAGAGTTGCGCAGTATCGCACGCGAGTACGAAGCTCAGAAGCAGGAGTGATCCATGTCCGTAAGTGCCTGGATTAAGGAGCACTACGACGAGAAGGGGCCAGCCTTGTGGTTGGCCTTTTTCCTCGAAGCAGTGGCTTCCCTCGTTCTGTTTATTCTGATGGCATTGACCTGTGTCGATGTCATAGGCCGTTACCTGTTCAACAGCCCGCTGCACGGCGGTACCGAGCTGACCGAGATCGGTCTGGCGGTGATGGTGTTCGCTGCAATGCCGGTAGTGACTTGGCGCGGGGGCCACATTGTGGTCGATCTGCTGGATCGCTTTCTGGGATCGGTGATTGTAAAGGTGCTGGCGCTGTTTGCCGCGTTGGTGATGTCCTCTTCACTGTATTTTCTGGCCTGGCGCATTTTCGAACTGGGTGAGCGTTCGATTGGGCGTGGAGTCGTGACCGAGTTTCTGGGGATGCCCAGCGGTTACGTGGTGATGTACATCGCCGTGATGAGCTGGGCCACCGCGTTCGGCATGATCACCTATGGCGTGTATCGCATCCTGTTCCAGGATAAACACTAACCAGAACCGGTACGGGTAGAATTATGTCAGTTATCTTGATCGGCTTTGCCGTTCTGCTTTTTCTGATCATTGTGGTGCGGATGCCGATCGCATTCGCCATGGGTCTGGTCGGTTTTTTTGGTTTTTCGGCCTTGATGGGGCTGGAATTTGGAAATCTGGACAGCTTCCGCTGGACTGGTCCGCTGTCGATGGCCTCCAACCGTGTGGTCGACACCGTACAGGAATACAGCCTGTCGGTGATTCCGCTGTTCATTCTGATGGGTAACCTGGTGACTCGCTCGGGCCTGTCCCAAGAGCTGTATCAGGTATCCAACGCCTTCCTTGGGCACCGTAAGGGTGGCCTGGCGATGGCAACGGTAGTTGCTTGTGGTGGCTTCTCGGCCATCTGTGGCTCAAGCTTGGCAACCTCGGCCACCATGTCCAAGGTAGCCATGCCCTCCATGCGCAAATTTGGCTACGCCGATTCACTGGCGGCGGCGTCCATTGCGGCAGGTGGTTCTCTGGGTATTTTGATTCCTCCCAGCGTAATTCTGGTGATCTACGGCCTGCTGACGGAGTCCTCCATCCGTGAACTGTTTGCGGCCGGTTTTATCCCCGGTATCCTGGGTATCCTGCTGTATCTGGTGGCTGTACGCTATGTCGTATGGCGCAACCCCAAAGCGGGTCCTCCCGGTGAACGTACGTCCTGGAAAGATCGCATGATCGCCATGCAAGGTGTCTGGGGTGTGTTGGTGCTGTTCGCCGTTGTGATGGGTGGTATCTATCTGGGCGTGTTCACGCCGACCGAAGCGGCCGGTATCGGTGCTGGCGGTGCTTTCCTGATTGCACTGTTTCGTGGTCGTCTGACCCTTACCAACCTGTTCGACACCCTAGCGGATACGGCCCGTACCTCGGCTATGCTGTTCGCAGTTGTAATTGGGGCGCTGATCTTCTCCGACTTCATCAACCGTGCCGGCCTGCCGGACATGTTGCTGAACTTCGTGACCTCCATGGATGTGGCACCGATCGTAGTGATCTTTGCCATCATGGGCATCTACGTGGTGCTGGGCATGGTGTTCGAAAGTTTGTCGATGATGCTGCTGACGGTGCCGGTGTTCTATCCGGTTGTCGCTTCAATGGGCTTTGACCTGGTGTGGTTCGGCATCGTCGTGGTAGTTGTGACCGAGATCAGTCTTATCACGCCTCCAGTGGGTATGAACGTGTTTGTCTTGAGTGCTGTGGTGCGGGATATTAAAACAGGAACTATATTCAAGGGCGTGACACCGTTCTGGATAGCGGACATTGTGCGTCTGATTCTGATCATTTTCATCCCGTCCATTGCGCTTATCCTGCCAGAGGTACTGTACCGCTGAAGCAGATCACTGACCCAGGGATGGGTTGGTGAAAGTGTTACGCATATTACACTTGTCTGGCCGGCAAACTGTCTGTAGTTTCAGACGTGGACCGTGACCAAACGATATCGGCTCTGCAGCAGCACTTCCGTTGACTGCTACTGGCACTGAAGCAAAAATGCTGGATAACTTTTGTGTTGAAAGTGACAACAGCTATTTGCTTAAAACGATAAAATGATACAATAATTGTGAATAAACTATACTTATAAGTATCACAACGCGTATAACCACAACAAGCAGGAGCAATACCATGATTAAAACAATAAAATTTGCCACCAAAGCTGCAGCACTGGCTGTGGGTCTGTCTGCATCAGCCAATGTGCTGGCAGCTGATACCACGCTGATCGTAGGTACCTGGCTGCCGCCGACAGCGGTACAGAACGCTGTTGTATGGCCGACCTGGGCCAAGTGGGTTGAAGAAGCCACTGAAGGTCGTGTCGAAGTCAAGATTGAGTATGATGTGGGTCACCCGAAAACCTATTTCCAGCTGGTTGAAGACGGCGTTATCGATGCAGGCTTCAGCTACCATGGTTATGTACCGGGCCGTTTCAAGCTGCCAATCGCGGCTGAACAGCCGGGCATGGGCGTAGGCGCCGAAGCTGCCTCTGTTGCCCTGTGGAACGTACAACAGAAATACTTCGACAAAGCGAATGAATTTGAAGGTCTTGAGCTGCTGGGCATGTTTACTCATGGTCCGGGCCAGCTGATGACCACTTCTCCGATCAATAGCATCGGTGAACTTAAGGGCAAGAAAATCCGCATCGGTGGTGGCGTTCAAGCCGAGATCGGTGAGCGCATGGGCATTGCCCCGGTTGCAGCTCCGGCCACCAAAGTGTACGAGATGATGCAGCAGGGTGTTATCGATGGAGCACTGCTGCCCCTGGGCGAGCAGAAGGCCCAGCGTCTTGCTGAAGTGACCAATACCCTGAATGTGATCCCGGGCGGCATGTACCTGGGTACTTTCTCCATGTTCATCAACCCGGATTTCCTGGCTGATCTGGACCCGAAAGATCGCGAAGCGATCATGAGCGTATCGGGCGAAAAGCTTTCTGCACTGGCCGGTCAGGCATGGGAACAGGCGGACATCGATGGTTTGGCGTTTGCACGTGAACAGGGTGTAAATGTTATCGAGCATGATGAGTCTTCTGCATTCGTGCAGCAGTTCAACCAGCTGGCAGAAGGCATGGATCAGGTTTGGATCGACAGCGTTTCCGACCGTGATGTAGATGCCGCCGCCGCACTGGCTGAACTGCGCAAGATCGCACGCGAGTACGAAGCTCAGAAGCAGGAGTGATCCATGTCCGTAAGTGCCTGGGTTAAAAAGCACTACGACGAGAAGGGGCCGGCCTTGTGGCTGGCCTTTTTTCTTGAGGTCGTAGCGTCTGTTGTGCTGTTTATTCTGATGGCGTTGACCTGTGTCGATGTGGTTGGTCGTTATGTATTCAACAGCCCGCTGCACGGCGGTACCGAGCTGACCGAGATCGGTTTGGCGGTGATGGTGTTCGCTGCAATGCCGGTGGTGACCTGGCGCGGGGGCCACATTGTGGTCGATCTGCTGGATCGCTTTCTGGGATCGGTGATTGTAAAGGTGCTGGCGCTGTTTGCCGCGTTGGTGATGTCCTCTTCACTGTATTTTCTGGCCTGGCGCATTTTCGAACTGGGTGAGCGTTCGATTGGGCGTGGAGTCGTGACCGAGTTTCTGGGGATGCCCAGCGGTTACGTGGTGATGTACATCGCCGTGATGAGCTGGGCCACCGCGTTCGGCATGATCACCTATGGCGTGTATCGCATCCTGTTCCAGGATAAACACTAACCAGAACCGGTACGGGTAGAATTATGTCAGTTATCTTGATCGGCTTTGCCGTTCTGCTTTTTCTGATCATCGTGGTGCGGATGCCGATCGCATTCGCCATGGGTCTGGTCGGTTTTTTTGGTTTTTCGGCCCTGATGGGGCTGGAGTTTGGCAATCTGGACAGCTTCCGCTGGACTGGCCCGCTGTCGATGGCCTCCAACCGCGTGATCGACACCGTACAGGAATACAGCCTGTCGGTGATTCCGCTGTTCATTCTGATGGGCAACCTGGTAACACGTTCTGGCTTGTCGCATGAGTTGTATCGGGTTTCCCATGCGTTTCTGGGGCATCGCAAGGGTGGTTTGTCGATGGCGACCATCGTGGCCTGCGGTGGTTTCTCCGCCATCTGTGGTTCCAGTCTGGCAACCTCGGCCACCATGTCCAAGGTGGCGATGCCGCCGATGCGCAAGTATGGCTATGCAGACTCGCTGGCGGCGGCCTCCATTGCGGCAGGTGGCACACTGGGTATTTTGATTCCGCCCAGCGTAATTCTGGTGATCTACGGCCTGCTGACGGAGTCCTCCATCCGTGAACTGTTTGCGGCCGGCTTTATTCCCGGCTTCCTGGGTATTCTGCTGTACTTGGCAGCGGTACGCTATGTAGTCTGGCGCAACCCCAAAGCCGGCCCTGCCGGTGAAAAGACCCCGTGGTCTGAACGACTGGTCGCGCTGAAAGGCGTCTGGGGTGTTCTGATTCTGTTCACTGTGGTGATGGGTGGCATTTATCTGGGTGTGTTCACCCCGACCGAAGCGGCTGGCATTGGTGCCGGTGGTGCCTTCCTGATCACTCTGTTCCGAGGCCGCCTGACACTGTCGACCCTGTTCGATACCCTGGCGGATACAGCCCGCACCTCGGCGATGCTGTTCGCGGTGGTGATCGGTGCATTGATCTTCTCCGACTTCATCAACCGTGCGGGTCTGCCGGACATGTTGCTGAACTTCGTGACCTCCATGGACGTTGCGCCGATCGTGGTGATCTTTGCCATCATGGGGATCTACATCGTGCTGGGCATGGTGTTCGAAAGTCTGTCGATGATGCTGCTGACGGTGCCGGTGTTCTATCCGGTTGTTGCTTCGCTTGGCTATGACCTGGTGTGGTTCGGCATCGTCGTGGTAGTTGTGACCGAGATCAGTCTTATCACGCCTCCGGTGGGCATGAACGTATTTGTGCTCAGTGCAGTGCTGCGGGATATCAAAACAGGGACTATATTCAAGGGCGTGACACCCTTCTGGATGGCGGATATCGTGCGCCTGATGCTGATTATCTTCATCCCGTCCATTGCGCTTATCCTGCCAGAGGTGCTGTACCGCTAAGGCGGTGCAGCGTCCGAACGGGTCTTTGTACCGATAAGGAGTTCAACAATGTTGCCAGATGTAAAAAAGATTCTGTACGTATCCGATCTTGAAAGTGGCTCCCGTCCGGCATTCCGCGCTGCGGTAAGCCTGTGTGGTCATTACTCCGATTCCCAGATCACCTATCTGCATGTTATCGAGTCGCTGTCGGGCACCACCCGCAGCGTGCTGAGCAACATGATGGAAAAGGAAGAGATGGATGAGCTGCTGAAAAAGGGTGTGGAACAGCTCAGTGAGAAGATTCAGGAGCGTATTGAGCGTTTCTGTGCGGATGAGCTGGAAGAGCATGAAGTCCTGAGTCTCAAGAACATTAACGCCCGTGTTGAGGAAGGTACACCCTGGAGAACCATTCTGAAGGTTGCCGATGAAATCAATGCGGATGTGATCGTGATGGGTACGCGCAAGCACAGCTCCATCGGGCAGATGCTGCTGGGCTCTACGGCAACCAAAACGCTTGGGCATTCAAAACGTCCAGTACTGGTTGTGCCTTTGGGTACTAAGTGAACAGTTACGCGATTGCAGTTAATTAAAAAATGGGGCTTATTGCCCCATTTTTGTCTCTTCCGCCCTAAGCTGCCACTATACGCATCCGAATTTTCCTGACGGGATGGTGTTATGTCCCCCTTGATCCTGAAGTTTTTGCCGTTTCTGCGCTGGCGTGGCCAAATTACACCGGACAGCTTAAAGGCCGACTTCATGGCTGGCCTGACCGGGCTGGTGCTGGTGCTGCCGCAGGCGGTGGCCTATGCCTTCATTGCCGGGCTGCCGCCTGAGTATGGCATCTATACGGCTATTGTCTCTTGCTCCGTTGCCGCGTTGTTCGGTTCATCCTGGCATCTCGTCTCGGGTCCGACGGCCGCACTCGCAATTGTTGTGATGAGCGTGATCAATGGGTTGGGCAGCCACACGCCTGAGCAGTACATCGCACTGATGATCAGTCTGACCCTGCTGACGGGGGTGATTCAGTTGGCACTGGGTGTATTCAGGCTTGGTACGCTGGTCAATTTCATATCACATACGGTGGTGATCGGTTTTACTGCTGGGGCGGCGGTTCTGATTGCCGCCAGTCAGCTCAAGCACCTGTTGGGGGTAGAGCTTGGTTCAGGGCTATCTCTTTGGCAAACCATTGAACAACTTTGGGCGCACTGGGAGTCGGTCAACCTGGTCGCGGTGCAGGCCGGGGTGATTACCATACTGGTTGCGGTAGTGGTTCGCAGCATCAATCGCCGTTTACCTTATTTGTTGCTCGGCATGGCCGCTGGCAGTCTGGCCTGCTTTCTGCTGGACAGTGATGGCAGCAGGGTGGGGTATGTGGGGGCATTGCCGGGGCAGCTACCGGTACCATCGCTGCCCGAGTTTTCCTTTGCCAGCCTAAAATCACTGGCTTCGGGGGCGCTGGCGGTCGCTTTGCTTGGGTTGATCGAAGCGGTGTCGATCGCTCGTGCGATAGCGGTGCGTTCTCAGCAGCATATTCACGGCAATCAGGAGTTGATCGGGCAGGGGATGTCGAATCTGGTAGGCAGTTTCTTCAGTTGCTTTGCCAGCACTGGCTCTTTCACCCGCTCCGGTGCCAACTACGATGCAGGAGCGCGTACGCCATTGGCAACTGTCTTTGCCTCAGTAATGCTGGCACTGGTTGTGGTGATGGCCCCGGCGATTACCGAGCGTCTGCCACTGTCGGTCATGGCGGGTTCCATTCTGCTGATTTCCTGGAATCTGATCGATTTTGGCAGTATCCGTCATATCCTCTCCAGCAGCCGCTCCGAAGCGGCGATCCTGCTGGTGACCCTGTTTTCTACCTTGCTGGTTGAGCTGGAATTCGCCATCTATATTGGTGTGCTGCTGTCGCTGGCGATCTACCTGCGGCGCACGTCTCAGCCACGTATCGTGCGTGTAGCTCCATTGCAGCAAAGTGAGCGTCGGCATATGCGCAATATTCAGCGCTACAATCTTGAAGAGTGCCCACAGCTTAAGATCATCCGGGTGGATGGATCGCTGTTTTTTGGTGCGGTGGACCATGTGCAGCAGCAGATTCGGCAGTTGACGGCGCCGGGCAGTGGGGTGCGCCATATCTTGCTGGTGGGTAAGGGAATCAACTTCATTGATGTGGCCGGTGTCGAGATGCTGCATCAGGAGATCAACCGGCTGGAGCGGTTGGGTGGAAAACTGATGATCTGCTCACTGAAGGGCACGGTAATGGATGAGCTGGAGCGCACAGGGGCACTGAAGTCATTGGGCGACGATCATTTCTATGAAACGCCCAAAACGGCGTTGGCCGATCTGATCCCAATGTTGGACCGGGATCGCTGTGACAGTTGTACGGTACGTATTTTCTCAGACTGCCCACCACCGCCACCCGAAAAGGTGTGAGCGAGGCGGGCGTTGCTGCTTGTCAGTACTGTGACTCAGTGCTGAAGGAAGTCCAGCACCATGCGGTTGAACTTGTCGGCATGTTCCCATTGAGCCCAGTGACCACACTGGTTGAAAATATGCAGCTCGGAGTTGGGAATGCCGGCAATCAGGCGCAGGCCCGTGTCCATCGGTACAAAGCGATCGTTGCGGCCCCAGATGACCAATGTTTGCTGCTTGATTTCGGGTAGGCGCGGGCTGAAGTCCGGGAACTGTTTCGGGTTGGCTTCAAGACTCTTGACGAAGTTTTCCAGATGGTCGCGGCGCTTGAGCATGTTGTCCAGACGGGCTTGGAACAGCTCTTCGGTCAGGTCGCCGGTGTCAAACACAAACACCGACATCATCTTCTTCAGGTTCTCGATGGTCGGGTCACGGTATAGACCCTGCAGCAGCTTGATCCCCTCTGCTGGCATTGGTGTGAACAGGCTGGCACCACCGGTGCCACCGCCCATCAGGACCAGCTTGCCCACACGCTCGGGGTTTTCCAGTGTGAAAGCCACGGCGCTGTGGCCCCCCATGGAGTTACCGAGGATATGGATTTTGTCCAGCCCCAGTGCATCGACGACTTCTTTAAGGGCACGGGCATTCAAATCGGAACGTGAGCTGGTGCAGACGATGGAGTCACTTTTGCTCCAGCCGGGGCAGTCGAGCAGAATGACACGGTAACCGGCGTTGACCAGCGGTTCAATATTACGGTTGAAGTTGGCCCAACCGCTGGCACCGGGGCCGGAGCCGTGCAGCATGACTACCGTTTCGCTGCCTTCGCCGCAGTCGTTGTAGTGCAGCTTGAGCGGCTGGCCATCCAGAGTAATGTCGATGAAGTGGCTGCTGTCGGCTTCAGTGATGTTGATGCTCATTTAATTCTCCAGTCTCTTAAAGCAGTACACCCCGGCATGGGCCAGGGTGAGTGTAAAACGAGGTCCGTGTTACTGCGGAATCTGCCGGAAGCCGCCGTTGAGGTAGATCATCGCTTCGCCATCTTCGCGCTCGCGCATCCCAAGCACCTCACACAGGAAGGCATGATGGGTGCTTTCGTCAAATACCTTGACCACGCGGCAATCAAAATTGGCCAGTGCACTCTGCAGTGTTGGTGCGCCAGTAGCCAGTGTATCCCATTGGCCATATTCAAAGCGGGCTTCACCCTGTACGTCCTTGATCATGCCGGCGAAGGCCTTGGCAACGTCTTCCTGCTCACCAGCCAAGACGTTGACGCAGAGGGCACCGGTTTTCAGGATCAGTTCGCTGGCATAAACGCCCTTGTTGACGAAGACAACCAGGCGAGGAGGGTCGGCGGTTACTGAGCAGACCGCCGTAGCAGTCAAACCGGCGCGTGCCTTGTCGTCACCGCTGGTAATGGTACTTACGCCCATGGCGAAGTGTCGCATGCCCCGGCAGTGTTCTTCGGCGCTGACCATCGGTTTCTCATTCAGCTCGGTGTTGGGTGTCCAGTCGAGCAACTGGTTGATGTGCTGATTCATGGCGCTATCTCTTGTTATGGATCAGAAGCCCCCGGCTTTCTGCCGGGGGCAACAGCATCAGGCCTTGACGCCAAACGGGTTGGGCTGGGGTAGCGGGTTGCCCAGCAGCTGACCGCCGAGCAGGTCACCGATGTTGTCCTGGTTCTGGGTGATATGGTTGGCACCCACCAGAATGTCGCGCATCTGACGCTGCATCGGATTGTTGAGCCAGACACCGCGGGTGGATGTCTTTTTGAAGATCATATGTGCCGCATCGAAGCAGTCACCACCGGTAAACTGGTTGGTGGCGAAGTGGCGTACACGCACATCGGTCGGCACCAGTTCGCCACGGGAAGCGTAGCTCCAGGCCTCATCGGTGTTGGAAAGCACGCGGGCTTCGGCCGCCGTGATCTTGGCGAAGGCTTCGCCCAGTTTGCCCTTGATGAACGGATCGTTGACCGCAGCTCCCACTGCCTGATTGAGGTTCTGGCGCGGCACCATATGTTCCACATACAGATCGACCATGCCACGGGCCATGCCGATGATGACGGACGATACGGCTGCGTAGAACACGAAGAAGAAGGGGACCTTATACAGGTTTTCCACATGGCCGTGGGATTCCTGGTCGTAGGCGCCGATCACGTGGCTGCGGTAAGCCGGTACGAAAACGTCCTTGATCACCAGCTTTTTGCTGCCAGTGCCGGCCAGCCCGACTACGTGCCAGTCATCAACGATCTCTTCGATCTGTTCGCGCTGGATCCAGAAGGAGCGGAATACCATCTCGCCGTTCTCCTGTACCCGACCACCTACAAAAGCACCACCTTCAGCATGGTCACAGCCGCTGGAAGTCAGCCACTCGCCGTTCAGGCGATAACCGCCTTCAACCGCATCCACAGTACCAAACGGTGCGTAGGAAGAGGAAACCAGGCGCGTATTGTCATCGCTCCACAGTTCGTCGCCCACCTGCTCAGGCAACAAACCTACCTCAAAGGGGTGGACACCCAGAACCATCACGTTCCAGGCGCTGGACGGGCAGCCGCGCGCCAGTTCGATCAGAACGCGGTTAAGCGTGTTAGGGTTCATTTCATAGCCGCCCCAGCGCTTGGGCTGCAGAATTTTGAAGAATCCGGCTTCCTGGAATGCCTGAATGGTTTCTTTCGGGACCATGCGGGCCTGCTCACAGGCATCGGCACGTTCGCGCAGCATGGGGATCATGTCGCGGGCGCGTTGTACGATCTCTTCTTCGGTCGGAATCTGGGTGACGATAGCGTTCATATCGGTCTCTCCTGAAAATATATTTTATTGTTCAGCTGTGGTCAGCTCAGGCGGGAGTGGCGCTGACCACGCCGTAGCCCGCAATCCATTCATTGATCGGTCGGTAGTAGTCCTTGCGTGCCTGGTAAGGGCCTACAGCGGCAAGTGCTGCAAAGGCGGCTACCCAAGTGCGAACTTCGTGTGTTGAGCGCCCTGCCTCTGCCGAGATCTGCTGGATATCGAACTCATCCACCTGATCCAGCTCACCGCTGAGCAGGAGTTCGATGAACGCTTCATCCCAGGCCGCATTCAGCGGAGTCTGCTGACACAGCTCGGAGCCGTAGATCTTGCCGGCAGCAATGGTGCGTGCCTCACGGGCAGCGCGGGCTTCTGGTGTCGGGTTGCGGCCACAGATCAAGAACTCCTGAACCTCGGCAGGGGACTCGGCAAGAAGAGGAACAGGCGGTTCATGCGACAGGCCGCCAGTGCCCAGAATCAGGACGCGCTTGTTCAGCCCGGCAAGGAATTGGCCAACGGCTTCACCCAGTTTGCGAATGCGACGATAGGGCACAAAGGGTGGTGCCACCGAGTTGATGATGATCGGAATCACCGGGTAACGGGTCAGGCTGCCGGTCATCTCTTCCAGGGTCTGGGTGCAGCCGTGATCCACCTGCAGGCGATGGGACAGAGAAATATCCAGATCATTGTCCATAAGGTGTTTGGTCAGCTCCAGAGCCAGTTCGGAATCCACCGACAACGTGCCTGGCAGGGTGGAGTAGTCACCGACCGATTCGGCTGCAGTAGCCACTACGAAGGGAGGCATCAGGTCGTAGAACAGACCGTTGTAGTGATCAGGGGCGAAAATCAGTATCAGCTCGGGATCGAAGGCTTCCACTTCTGCCCGGGCTTTAGTCAGGACTGCATCCACTTCAGCCACAACATCAGCACCGGGGTCGTTACGACCGCGCAGTGGAGTATGCGACAGGCATTTAAGCATGATACTCATAATCTCTTCCTGTTTTTGTTATCGGATGCAGATATTTAATAATCTGTCCGGTATTGAAAGAAATGAAACCGAAAAAATCGGTCTGCATTTAAAGCTATGTGAATAACAGGCAGGGTAATAAGACTAAGGTGGCATGTTAATATTTGAATACAAACGGCCGAGCCGATTTACCCGCTGTGTTGAAATGGATTTTGTACAGGGAGGAAAACAACATCAAGCAAAAACACACCCTGTGTGCACATAGTGAACAAGGGTGTGGACAAGATTAATCAATGACGGGGTTCAAGCGGGCTTCTATTCGAC
Organism: Marinobacterium sp. BA1; assembly: GCF_041155135.1. Lineage (NCBI taxonomy): Bacteria > Pseudomonadati > Pseudomonadota > Gammaproteobacteria > Oceanospirillales > Oceanospirillaceae > Marinobacterium > Marinobacterium sp. BA1. The sequence goes on along the minus strand of NZ_BAAFHC010000001.1, from coordinate 2,121,758 downwards.
CGATCACGGACTGCATCGCTTCAAGGTATCGACGGGCTGCTTCTTCAATGGTCATGGCGTCAGCTATATAGACCAGGTTCAGGCAGCCCAATACACGATCATCATGGCGGATAGGTAGTGCAATCGCGGCAATGCGACCCTCTTCACCCCAGTCCCGGTAGTTTGAGCCGTAGCCATCCTGGCGTGTCTTGCGCACCAGTTTGTCGATGTAATTCTGATCCTGCGCCAGGCCACTCTGGCTGTCGTTGCGATTGGCCAGCAGCTGCAGAATATGTTCACGTTCCTGCTCAGGACAGTTGGCAATGTAGGCACGACCTGCTGCAGTCAGCAACATGGGCAGTCGGCGACCTACCATAGAGCGGTGGAAAGACAGTCGGCTGAAGCGGTGTGTGGTTTCACGAATTACCATCGCATCCACATCCAGTGTTGAGATATCCGTTGGCCAGACCACCTGCTGCATCAGCTCGCCCAAGAGGGGAGCAGCACATTGGGACACCCACTGTTCGTCCCTGAAACCCTCGCTCAGCTCACGCACCTTGAGTGTCAGCAGATAACTGTCATCCGATTCGCTGCGGCGCACGTATCCTTCATGCTGCAGAGTTTCAAGCAGCCGCCTCACTGTGGTGCGATGCAACCCGGTCTGTTGTGCCAGCTCGGTGATACGAGCACCGCCATCACAGCGGTTGAGACAATTGAGCAACTGCAGGCCGCGAATCAGGCCCTGAACCCGTTTGTATTCCCCGCGGGCAGGCTCGTTCTGTTGCTCGGTCATGCTCATATCTCCTGTTGATACGTTGTGCACATAGTGCACCTTGGGTGCGATTTATGTTGCTGCGTTGGAACAGCAGTTTCTATACTCCGTTGCATAATAAAAATATGCAATAACGGAGTCCACGGTGTTAATAACCAGCTTGATCAACTGTGTTCAGCATTTATATACGTCGGCAAAAGATATTATTGTTGATCTGTATATATCAAAAAACTGTGAACAGTATATCAATCAAGCTGCCGTTTCAGGTATGGCCCCGGATATAAATATGCTGCTGCCTGCTCAGTTTTGCTGTTTTTCATATCTCACAGCCACTATCGCTGGTATCCCGCCTGGTCTTTCCGAAAGTTTGCCCCCGGAAATCAACTCATCGCCCACCTGTGGTGTCATTCAGGGTTACAGTTTCAATGACAGATGAACAACAGTTACAGACACTGGCCTTGCGTCTGCGAGCAGCAGAGCAAGAGAGCAGTGTGACCTCTCCGATTCGTGAGCAGCTGCAGTCTCAGGATGCCGCATCGGCTTATCGTATTCAGCAGATCAATACCGAGCATGCCGTGTCACAGGGCCGGCGCATCGTAGGGCGCAAAATCGGCCTTACCAACCCGCGAGTACAGGCCCAGCTGGGGGTGGATCAGCCGGATTTTGGCACCCTGTTTGCCGATATGAGCTACGGCGACAACGATCTAATTCCCTGCGGCCGTGTGATGCAGCCGAAGATCGAGGCCGAAATTGCCTTCATCATGGAGCGTGACCTGCCGCAGCCAGATTGTACGCATGCCGAATTGCTGCAGTCGATCGGCTGGGTGTTGCCGGCTCTGGAAATAGTCGGCAGTCGCATTGCCGATTGGGATATCCGCTTTGTGGACACGGTAGCCGACAACGCATCCAGTGGTTGCTTTGTGCTGGGAACGCTGGCTCGGCGCATCGACGGCGTTGATCTGCGCGGGGCTCACATGCGGATGACCCGCAACGGTGAAGTGGCATCAGAAGGCAGTGGGGCCGAATGCCTGGGTAATCCGCTTAACGCCGCGCTTTGGCTGGCACGTACCATGAGTCGAATGGGCACGCCGCTGCGTGCCGGCGATCTGGTATTGACAGGTGCACTTGGGCCGATGGTGGCCTGTGCTCCTGGCGATCAGTTTGAAACCGAAATCAGTGGCATTGGCCAGGTGGCCGTCACCTTTGCACAGGCCTGAGCCAATTCTCGGGTGTCTTGGGAGTCAGAATGAAGAAATTGAAAGTCGCCATCATCGGTTCCGGCAATATCGGTACCGACCTGATGATCAAGATCATGCGCAACAGCCGCTATCTGGAAATGGGCGCCATGGTTGGTATCGATCCAGCCTCCGATGGTTTGGCACGCGCTGCGCGAATGGGTGTGGCCACTACGCACGAAGGGGTTGAAGGGCTGGTTCAGATGCCGGTATTTGCCGATATCGACTTCGTGTTTGATGCCACTTCTGCCGGTGCGCATGTGAAAAATGATGCTTTTCTAAGGCAGTACAAGTCAGATATCCGTTTGATCGACCTGACTCCGGCGGCAATTGGTCCGTATTGTGTCCCGGTGGTGAATCTGGAGCAGAATCTGGATGCCAAGAACGTCAACATGGTGACCTGTGGTGGCCAGGCGACCATTCCTATGGTGGCCGCGGTATCCCGTGTAGCCAAGGTGCACTACGCCGAAATCATTGCCTCGATCTCCAGCAAGTCGGCCGGGCCCGGTACCCGTGCCAACATCGATGAATTTACCGAAACCACATCGGAAGCGATCAGTGCGGTGGGTGGTGCGGCCAAGGGCAAGGCCATTATTGTTTTGAATCCGGCTGAGCCACCGCTGATTATGCGCGACACGGTATACGTCCTGTCTGAAGCAGCGGATCAGGCACAGGTGGAAGCATCCATCGAAGAGATGGCCGCCGCTGTTCAGGCCTATGTGCCGGGCTACCGGCTCAAGCAGAAGGTCCAGTTTGATCTTATTCCTGAGGACCAACCGCTCAATATCCCGGGTGTGGGGCGTTATTCGGGACTGAAAACCTCAGTTTTCCTTGAGGTTGAGGGCGCGGCTCATTATCTGCCTGCCTATGCCGGCAACCTCGACATCATGACTTCAGCAGCCATGGCCACCGCCGAGCGGATGGCTGTTTCCATGCAAGCGCAGTAACAGGAGCGGAAACATGTCATTCAATCCAGGCAAGAAACTCTATATCTCCGACGTGACCCTGCGTGACGGCAGCCACGCAATTCGACACCAGTACTCGCTCGATAACGTTCGCGACATTGCTCGTGCGCTGGACAAGGCGAAAGTAGACAGTATTGAAGTGGCTCATGGCGATGGCCTGCAGGGTTCCAGCTTCAACTACGGCTTCGGCGCCCATACCGATCTGGAATGGATCGAGGCGGTGGCGGATGTGGTCGAGCATGCTCAGGTCGCTACGCTGCTGCTGCCCGGGATCGGTACCATTCATGATTTGAAAGCGGCCTACAATGCCGGAGCCAGGGTGGTGCGTGTTGCTACGCATTGTACCGAAGCGGATGTATCGAAGCAGCACATCGAGTGCGCGCGTGAACTGGGCATGGATACCGTTGGTTTCCTGATGATGAGCCACATGACCACGCCTCAGGGCCTGGCGCAGCAGGCAAAACTGATGGAAGGCTACGGCGCCACCTGTATCTACGTGGTGGACTCCGGTGGCGCCATGGGCATGCAGGATATCCGTGATCGCTTCCGTGCTGTCAAAGATGTACTGGACCCGGCAACGACTACCGGCATTCATGCTCACCACAACCTGTCACTGGGCGTTGCCAACTCCATCGTTGCGGTGGAAGAGGGTTGTGATCGTATCGACGCATCGCTTGCCGGAATGGGAGCCGGGGCCGGTAATGCGCCGCTGGAAGTGTTCATCGCTGCTGCCGAGCGGATGGGCTGGGAGCACGGTACCGATCTGTACACCTTGATGGATGCTGCCGATGAGTTGGTACGGCCACTGCAGGATCGTCCGGTACGTGTCGACCGTGAAACGCTGGCGCTGGGGTATGCGGGCGTTTACTCCAGCTTCCTGCGTCACTCCGAAGTAGCGGCGCAAAAATATGGTCTCAAGACAGTCGATATTCTGGTGGAGCTGGGCAAGCGCCGGATGGTCGGCGGTCAGGAGGACATGATCGTGGATGTGGCGCTGGATCTACTTAATCAGCGCTGAAACAACAGACAACACTCTGATAAACATAACTAAAACAGGTATAGCAATGAAAAAACTGAAGACTACTGTGGCCTTGGTTGCCACGCTGGGAGCCCTGTACAGCACTTCTGCCATGAGCCAGACTGTGATGCGTTTTGCCAGCTGGATGCCACCCACGCACCCGGTGAATGAAGTGGTGCTGCCGACCTGGAAAAAGTGGATCGAAGACGCCACCGACAACCGGGTTACACTGGCGGTTGAGTACAACATGGGTCACCCGAAAACCATGTTCAACCTTGTGGAAGACGGTGTTGCCGATGCGAGCTGGGGTTACCATGGCTATGTGCCGGGCCGTTTCCGTCTGACTCAGATTGTTGAACAGCCGCTATTGGGTGTGTCTGCCGAAGCAGCTTCAGTGGCGCACTGGCGCGTTCACAACAAGTACTTCCAAGGCGCACCGGAGTTCGATGGTCTTGAACTGGTTGCACTGGTAACGCATGGCCCGGGTCAGGTACACAGTACTTTCCCGGTCAATAGCATCAGCGATCTGCAGAACAAGAAAATCCGTATAGGCGGAGGTGTTCAGGCGGTAATCGGTGAGCGTGCCGGTCTGGTACCGGTGGCGGGTCCTGCGCCCAAGGTGTACGAAATGCTGCAGCAAGGCGTGATTGACGGTGTGTTCCTGCCGGTCTGTGACGTCAAGAACCTGCGTCTGGATGAAGTGATCACTCACACTACCCAGCTGCCGGGCGGGATGTATCTGGGCAGCTTCTCGTTCTTCATCAATCCTGACTTCCTGGCCGACCTGGATCCGAAAGACCGTGACGCGATTCTGAAGGTATCTGGCGAGCAGCTGTCGGCACTGGGTGGTCGTGCTCAGGATGAGTCCGATGTGGCTGGCCTTGAGGCTGCCAAGGCTGCAGGCGTTAATATCAACGTCGTGGCTGAAGGAGCTCCTCTGGCGCAGGAATACGCACAGTTGGCAGAAGGCATCGACGATGCCTGGATCGAGAGCGTGGCGGATCTGAAGGTCGATGCCCGTGCAGCGCTGGATGAGCTGCGTGCAGTAGCACGTGCCTATCAGGCTGAACTGGACAAGTAAGCAATTACTTACACAGTACCAAAGCCGGCCTTGTGGCCGGCTTTTTGCGTAAGTGGATGGCACTCAATAGCGTAATTTGGGTTACATTCGACCCGGCTCTTAATATACTCGGGAAAACCCAACCATGAGAGAGTGAGCCGTGTTTACACAAATCGTAACGCCAGCCTTCTACGATACAGATGGTCTTGGTCATATCAACAATACCCGCGTGCCTCAATGGTTCGAGGGGGCGCGCAATGAATTGTTTCGTATTTTTACACCCGATCTGGATATGAAAAAGTGGCAGCTCATCATGGCGCGGATTGAAGTCGACTATGTGGGTGAGCTGTTTTACGGCCGCGATGTCGAAATTCGGACCTACGTCTGCAAGATCGGCAACAGCTCTTTCACCGTGTATCAGGAAGCCTGGCAGGATGACAAGGTTGGCGCCAAGGGCAAGTCATTTATGGTACGTTACGACTTCGCCAACGGGCGAGCACAATCGCTGACTGATGAACAGAAAGCGATGCTGCAGGTGCATTTCAAAGAGGTTGACTGAGTCAACAGGCAGCTATCCACTTAACAGGGAGTGATCATGTCCTCATCGGATCCGTTTACCGTTTCTCAGGGTTTCAAGTGGCTGCTGGGTATTGCTGCCTTGATGGTTATACTGGGCGCATTGAAACAGGCTGAGGCCATTGTCATTCCCGTCTTATTGTCGTTCTTTGTTGCCATCATATGTACACCGCCACTGGCCTGGATGACCTCTCACCGAGTGCCCCCCTGGTTGGCGATTGTGCTGTTGGTGGTCGGGCTTGTGGTGTTTGGCTCTGTGCTGGTGTTGTTTGTGGGATCGGCCATCGATACCTTTACTTTGCGGTTGCCTACCTATCAGACGCGCCTACAGGAAGAAGCGGTCAAGCTGGTGCCCTATTTTGAACGGCTGGGACTGCCCGTAACCCGTGACCAGATGCTGAACCACTTCAACCCGGCATCCCTGATGCGGTTGGCAGGCAATGCACTGACCAATCTGGGGAGCCTGCTGACCAACCTGTTGCTGATCGTGTTTATCGTGATTTTCCTGCTGCTGGAAGCAACACTGCTGACAGACAAATTGCACAAGGCGTTGCCCAGTGCTGAAAAGTCGCTGGATCAGGCCGGCAACTTCGTGCGTCAGGTGAATACCTATCTGGTGATCAAGACAACCATCAGTATTGCAACCGGCCTGCTGATCAGTTTGTGGTTATGGATTCTGGGTGTGGACTTCGCCCCGCTGTGGGGGCTCATTGCTGCCTTGATGAACTTTATACCGAATGTAGGCTCAATTTTGGCCGCCATTCCGGCTGTACTGCTGGCTATCGTGCAGCTGGGCGTACCCGATGCCGCCCTGGTCGCTGCAGGTTACATCGCTGTGAATGTGCTCATGGGGAATATTCTGGAGCCACGCTTTATGGGCAGTGGGCTTGGGCTGTCACCGCTGGTGGTGTTTCTTTCCTTGATGATCTGGGGCTGGATGTTTGGTCCGGCAGGAATGTTTCTGTCAATACCGCTGACGATGATCGCCAAGATAGCACTGGAGCAGAACCCTTCGACTCGCTGGATCGCCATCATGTTGGGTAACTGAAACACTGTCGTTATCATGATTCTGAGCTAATCTTCTACTGCTGACAGATAGGTGGCGGTGGATCATGGACAGGAAACAGAGCTGCGGATTGCGCTTGCGATGGGTTATCAGCCTTACCATCATGCTGAGCATGTTGGCATTGAGTGCGATTCTGGTGATCAACGCCTATATGGGGCAGCGGGATGTGCTGCTGGAAGCCAGTCGCAGCTCCGCCCAGCAGTTTGCCAGCAAGCTTGATTCCGAGACCCTGCGGCTGATTCAGCCACTGCAAAGTACGCTCCGACTACTGGTGCATGACCCTTTGACCACTGCCGAGCTGCTGGAGCAGCGCCTGCAGCGGCTACCGGTTTTGGTTGAAGCGCTGCGCGCCAATCCTGTGATCAGTGCTGTGTATATTGGTTATCCTGACCATAGCTTCTGGTTGGTGCGGTCGTTGCGACAGTCTGCGTTTCGTCGCTCTGTATCCGCGCCTGAGGGGGCGGCATATCTGGTACAAAGTATTGAAGCAGCCGCGACTGACAGACCCCAGAGAGCCCGGTGGCTTTTTTTGACCGATCAGCTTGAAGTGATCAGTCAAAATGACAGACCGGATTATGTTTTTGATCCTCATCTTCGCCCCTGGTATCAGTCGGCGCTGAATGCACAAGCCCCAATCCTGACCGCCCCCTATTTGTTCTACACCACGCGAGAAACCGGAGTGACTCTGGCTTTTAAGGGGGCATCGGGTGCGGTAGTCGGTATAGATGCCTCAGTTCAGGATATATCGTTGGAGCTGGCACGCATGAGGCCTGAACAAGGCTATGAGCTGGTCGTAGTTGACCGGCTCGGACGTACGTTGGCATACCCTGAAGTTGAAAAAATGATTGTACGTCAGGCGGGCGGTATTCGCCTGGCAACACTGGATGAGCTCCAGGTGCCCGCACTTGACCAGTTGATGAGTCAATCAAGTGAGCCCGGCAAGTTGATCGGCTACACGGCGGAGGGGCGCGAGTGGTACGGCGTGCGCGTTCCCATGCTGGCGCTGGCCGATGAATCGCTGGAGCTGTTGATGGCGGTGCCTGCTGAGCAGTTGTTGGCCAATGCTCACCGGCATGGGCAGCGGATGCTGCTTTGGTCACTGGCGTTTACTCTGTTGTTGCTGCTGATCGGCTACTGGCTGGCACACTGGGTAGTGAAGCCCCTGGATCAGCTGTCCGAAAAGGTGCTTGCGCTGACGCAATTCGACTTCAGCGGGTCGGTACAGGTGCGCTCCCGGATCAAGGAGGTGCGTGACCTCAGTGGTATTATCCAGCGGCTGGTGACGGTCGTGCAGCATTTCCAGTCGATCAGCAAGACATTGGCCCGTGAGCGTCGTCTGGAGCGAATGCTGCCGGACGTTGCGGGGGATCTGAAGGCCAGCATGGAGGCGGACAGCTGTGCCATCTATCTGTACGACTACGACCGGCACGCACTGGTACTGTCTACTGTTCATCAGTCACAGAGTATAACTCATTGTTTTCCCGAGATTATCGCTGTCGACGAGCCGCGAACGTCGTACCAGGTGGCAGCCGTCAGAGATGCCTTGGCCGAAGCTGACGGAGTTATGGTGACGCCGCTTAAGGGGCGCTATAAATATCCGGCCGGTGTGATGGTGCTTCGAATGAATGGCGACGCCCGTGTGGATGGCGACTCTGTCTCTGGCTTCCTGGAAGAGCTGGCCGGCTCTGCAGCCACGGCCATCGAAACTCGGCAGCTGCTTGAGGCGCAGGAGAAATTGCTCGATGCGATCATTCGGCTGCTGGCGGATGCGATAGATGCCAAGTCACCCTATACCAGCGCTCACTGCGAGCGAGTTCCCATTCTGGCCGAAATGCTGGTGGATGCCGCCTGCAAAAGTGAGAGTGGGCGCTTCAATGCGTTTCGCATGGATGAGCAGGAGCGGTATGAATTTCGCTTGGCGGCCTGGCTGCATGACTGTGGCAAGATCACCACACCTGAATATGTGATGGATAAGTCCACCAAGCTTGAAACCCTTTACAACCGAATTCATGAAATCCGAACTCGGTTTGAAGTATTGTGGCGCGATGTGGAGATTGCCTACCTCAAAGGGGTTATTGAGAGTGGAGCGGAACCCCAGCTGCGTGAGCGTCGTGACCGGCAACGCCGTCAGTTGCAGCAAGAGTTTGAAATCGTGGCTCGCTCCAATGTGGGTAGCGAGAAGCTGCCGGATGACGACATCGCCAGGCTGCATAAAATTGCATCTCGCAGCTGGGCACGTCATTTTGATCGTCGGCTGGGTTTGTCGCAGGCTGAACTGGATCGACTGCCGAATGATGATGAACGCCTGCCTGCCCGTGAAATGCTGCTGGCTGACCGGGTTGAGCATATTATTCCCTGGGGCGATCGCAGGCCCCCGGTAGAAGCCAGCAACCCGGATAACATCTGGGGCTTTGACATGCCCTTGCCGGAATATGAGGCCAATCAGGGTGAGCTGTACAACCTGACGCAGGTCTATGGGACCTTGACGGCGGAGGAGCGTTTCAGCATCAACAACCACATCGTGCAAACCATCCGAATGCTGAGTACGCTGCCACTGCCTCCGTCATTGCGCCGTGTTCCGGATATTGCCGGTAATCATCATGAAAGAATGGATGGTGATGGTTACCCGCGGAGGTTGGATGCTGAGTCACTCACAGTACCGGAGCGCATCATGGCGCTGGCAGATGTTTTTGAAGCGTTGACCGCTGCCGATCGCCCCTACAAAACGGCCAAAATGCTGTCGGAATCATTGCGAATACTGGCTTTCATGTCTCGTGACGGGCATCTGGACCCAGAGGTGTTTTGTCTTTTTCTTGAATCGGGGGTTTACCTTGAGTATGCCCATCGCTTTCTTAAGCCTGAACAGATCGACAAAGTCGATCTGCGACAGTTGATATTGCTATCGCGGTCCGCCAAACACGGCTGATGGTTAATCCGAGAGAGTTTTAAGGTTGTCATACAGCTTTGCCAACAGCACGTTTGTGCGGTGTATCTGAGCTGAGCTGAGCCCCTTGAAACTCTTGCGGAACAGTTGACTGACAGAGCTGCGAATCAGCTCCAGGCTATCCAGCCCCTTGTCGGTCAGTGACACCAGAGTCACCCGGCCATCCTCACTGGACGTGATCAGGTTGACCAGTCCTTCATCCCGCATGCGATATACAATTTTGGTGGTGGTTGGCAGCTTGGCTACCGCATGGCTGGCGATCTCGGAGATGCTCAGTTCCGAGTGTTCCTTGAGAATCATAATAATGCGCCAGCGTGGTACATCCATATCTACCCGTTTCAGCAACCGTTCCATCTCCTGGCTGTAGAGCGCATTGAGCTGTGCAATCCAGTAGAACGGAAATTCACGACGCTTGAAATCGTCACTCAGTGGGTCGTACATGTCGGCTTTACGGTTACTGCTCATTGGACAGCGATGTCTCCGGCTACATCCGACCGCTAGGGGTCGGCTGAAAGTTGATCTGGAAAGTATATAGAGATTCTAAATTGAGTGAAAACCTTTGGTGCGCAGTGTTTGTTTTTGCTCTCTTTTAGAGCGGGTTGGAGTGGTCGGATCAGGTGGGATCTTGAAAATTCATTTATGGTAATAACTCATATTACTTGTTTTTTGACGGTGGTTTGAATGAATTTTAACAGATTTTAACGTATTTTTTAGCGGTTTTTGTGTTGTTTTTCATGTTCGTTCAAGAAGTGGCCCGACTATTGCTTGGTGTTTTTCAGGTGCTGCGGTGTGACCGTAGTCATGAATTTAATGCGGGATAATTAGTTGACGATTCAAGTGATAAGTGAAATTCTTTATGCAGCTCTTAAGCAACATTCGACCAGTCGGATTTGCCACACAATAACAACTAGACCCAACTAGAGAGCCGCTATGAACATACTGATCACCTGCTGTGAGCGGAGTGCCCTCGAAGGGCCTCGCGCCGTCAACACAACCTGTCCGGGCCACATACCCGGCGGTTCCTCCTGCAGCCCGAATGCAACCATGCAGCCGGGTTTACCAATGATGTACCAGGCGCCGAATGCGGTTTACCGGTACGTGTATCTGCAATAAAGACAACAACTAGGGAGCCTAGCGAATGCCTGGTTATCAGATCGACAAATCCCTCTGGGGCGGGGAGACCGTGTTTGATGCCCTGCTGGATGAAGTGCGCAAGCGCCGACAGGAGTTCGAGGATCAACAGTACATTTCCCACGACATTATCGAGTCCTTCAAGGATGTCGGTGTGTATCGGGCGATGGTACCAAAGGCGTTGGGTGGCGATGAGCGCAGCCCGATGGAGTTCCTGCAGATGGTCGAGGCTATGGCCGCCGCTGACGGTTCTGCTGGCTGGGTCGCAAGCTTTGGCATGAACCCCGCGTACTTGTCGGCACTGCCACCGCAGACTATCGACAAGGTTTGGGCCGAAACGCCCAACATTGTGTTCGCAGGCGGCATCTTCCCGACCCAGCCAGCGAAAAAGGTTGATGGTGGTTATATCGTCAACGGTCGCTGGAAGTTCGGCAGTGGTTGCATGGGCGCTTCTTTGATTGGTGTTGGTGTGCAGCCGGATAACGGTGAGCCGCTGCCACGCATGGCGGTAATGCCGGCCGAAAAGGTGAAGATCGAACCCAACTGGGACGTGATCGGTATGGTCGGTACCGGCAGCCATGACCTTGTGGTCGAGGATGTGTTTGTGTCGGAAGAGTGGACCTTCGTACGTGGCGGCAAGCCCAATATCGATGCGCCCTTTTTCCGTTACCCAACATTGGCTTTTGCCGCTCAGGTATTGTCGGTCACTACCGCAGGTCTGGCCCGTGAGGCGCTCGATGTCGTACAGGCAATGGCGGCCGGCCGTGCATCAGTGACCGGAGCGCCCAACCTGGGTGAGCGCGAGTATGTACAGATCGAAATCGCCAAGGCGGAAGCCAAGGTGCGTTCGTCTCGCGCTTTCTTCTATGAAGCCACCGAAGACGCCTGGAACAGCATTCTGGCCGGTGGTGAACCGAGCCGGGATCAGATCAACCTGATCCGCCTCGCGACCACCAATTTGGCACATGAGTGTGCCGATGCGATTCGCAGTACCTACGAAGTGACCGGCATGACCGGCACCTACAATGATCATCCGCTGTCGCGCATTATGCGTGACTCCATGATGTGCACTCAGCACGCCTTCATGGGGGCGGTCACCCTGAAAAATGCAGGTGCCATGTTCTTTGGCCACGATCCTCTGCCGGGCTATCTGTAATTTAACAAAAACAAGGAGATACACCATGAGTGATAAGAAACCTTTGCGCGTCCTGTTCTGCATGGGCATCAACCAGAACTTCATGGATGCTCCGCGTGAAGAGCAGCTCGATGTATGGGCGGCCTTCGGTGCAATGTGGAACGGCATTCACGATATGGATGGCGTTGAAGTGATCGGCAACATGGATGACGACCAGAGTATGGTCGGGCCTTCAAGCGGCTATCCCTGGACAACCTACCTGCTGGCGGACGTGGCGGATTACGACACAGTTGTTGCCTGCTGCAACCTGTTCCGCAGCACAGAAGTGGGCAGTGGCCCCTACAAACTGTGGCGTTATGCCAAGGTTGAGGCGCGCATCGGTCGTGAACTGATCGTCCAGCGTGCGTGAGGGCTGACTGATGAGCGAACTGGAACAGCTGCGTCAGCGGGTGTTTGCACTGGAGGCGGCACGGGATGTGAGCGCCTGCCTGCATGAATACATGCAACTGTGCGACTACCTCAACGAGGGGTTTGACCTCGACCCGCTCATGGCGCTGTTTACCGAAGACGCCATCTGGGAAGGCAAGGGCAAGCGCTACGCCGCCACTTTCGGCCGCCGTGAAGGACGTGAAGCGATCAGGGAGATGTTCGTGAAATACACCCTGCCGCCGGCGCACTTTGCTCTGAACGTGCATTTTCTGACCTCTGAAAAGGTGAACGTGCAGAGCGAAACCGAAGCTGAAGGCACCTGGGTGCTGCTGCAGACCGCTACCTTTACCGATGGTCGATCGCAGCTCAGCAGTGCACTGTTGAATGTGCGTTTTCGCCGGGAAGACGGGCGCTGGAAGATCGCTCATTTCTGTACCACCAGTCGATTCAATCGGCCCGTGCAGACCCCCTGGGACAACCCCCAGCCACTGCCGGTCCCTGAAGAATAAGTGCTCGGCGGCAGCGCCAGCAAGGCAACGAATAAAGAGAGCAAGACCATGAGTGAACTGATCGATATGCAAAACATCAGCCTGAAAGCGGCTGAAATGGTAGAAGAGGGCCGGGTACACAAGGATCTCTACTCTGATCCGGCCATCTTCGAAGAAGAGCTGGACAAGGTGTTCAACAACACCTGGGTCTTTGTTGGCCACGCGAGCGAAGTACCTGAGGCGGGCAGTTTCAAGACCTCATACATCGGTCGTCAACCGGTCATACTGAGCCGCGACCGCAAGATGAATTTGCATGTACTGCAGAACCGCTGCCGCCACCGTGGCGCCACCGTGTGCGAAGCACGCAAGGGCAAGACCAAGGCGTTCACCTGCCCCTATCACGGCTGGGGCTATGGTCTTGACGGTAGCCTGCGCGCGTTGCCCAAGCCGGAAGAGTACGACGGAGTGTTCGACAAGAGTGAGCTGCCGCTGGAAAGCCTGCGGGTGGAAACCTATCAGGGCATGGTATTTGCTACTTTTAGAGATGACATCGAGCCACTGGAAGACTTCCTCGGTGGTGCGAAGAAGTGGATCGACCTGTTCATGAAGCAGGGCGGTGGGTATCCGGTCAAGGTACTGGGCGAGCATCGTTTCAACTTCCCGGGCAACTGGAAAATCCAGCTGGAAAACACTACCGATGCCTACCATTTCCCGATTGTGCACAAATCATTTGTGACCTCTCTGGATGATGCGACTGCCGATATTTTTGACTTCCTCGATGGTGAAGGCTTCGTTGAAGACCTGGGTAACGGCCACAGCGTAATGGTGATGATTCCGCAGCTGGTGGATCTGGAAGAAGATCTGGATCAGCCGATTCCGGCCCGCTTCGAAAAGCTGGCGCAGGAGTTGCGCAATGAAGGCAAAACGGAAGACGAAGTGAAGAAACTGGTCCGTGCTGCCCACGGCACGGGTTTCAACCTCAACCTGTTCCCGAATGTCTCCTGCTCCATGGCGTTTTTCCGAGTGTTGCGGCCGGTCAGCGTAGGTGAGACCGAGATTCAGCACGTAGCGTTGGGCGGTGAAGGCGCCCCGGCTCCATTTAACCGCAAGCGCATGCGTCTGCACGAGCACTTCCAGGGGCCGATGGGCTTCGGTACGCCGGATGATGGTGAAGCCTGGGAACGGGTCCAGAAAGGCTCTATGGCAGGCAATGATGGCTGGATTCTGGTCAACCGCGGCATGAACAACCTGCACCAGTCCAAAGACGGTAATGTGGCTGGATCGGTCTGTTCCGAAACCGGCATGCGCGGTGCCTATCGCCAGTATAAGAAAATGATGGCTGCTGGAGAGGAGAAATAAGTGATGAAATCCAATACCCAACTGCTGGCGCAGGTGATCGAATTCATTGGTTATGAAGCGGATCTGCTGGACCACAAGGGCTATCAGGAATGGCTTTCGCTGTGGACCGAATCAGGCCTCTATATCGTGCCGGCTGATCTGAATGAAACGGATTATCTGAACACGCTGAACCTGGCGATGGACGATGCTGACATGCGGCGCATGCGCGTGGCGCGTCTGGAAAACGGTGAGTCTGTTTCTGCCATCTCGGTTGGCGATACCGTACGCATGATGTCCCGTGTACGTGTGCTTGAAGCGGGTGATGATCTGGTAATTGCACGCTGCGCCATGACACTGAACGAGCTGCGCCACGGCAAGCTGGTGACCTACCCGGCCAACGTGGAGTACAGCCTGAAACCGAGCGCGGACGGTTTCAAACTGGAGCAAAAGGTCGTGAAACTGCTGCATGCGGACGGCTTCTTGCGCACTGTTAGCTTCATCTTCTAAGGAGTGGCCGCATGAGTAACCCAACACAGTCTCATATTGCGCTGGTCACCGGTGCAGCACAGGGCCTTGGCAACAACATTGCAGCCCGTCTGCTGGCCGCCGGTTACCGAGTCGCCCTGTCAGACCGTTCACTGGACGCGGCCAAGGCTGCCGCAACGGCCATGGACAGCAGTGGTGAGCGGGTCATGCCGCTGGCGCTGGATGTGGCCAGCAAGGCGGATTTTGAAGCTGCACTGGCGGCTGTACTGGAGCGCTGGGGTGATCTGCATGTTCTGGTAAACAACGCAGCCGTCACCCGTGCGACACCGGTGATGGAGATCAGCCCAGAAGAGTTTGCCGATGTGGTGAACATCAATCTCGGTGGCACTTTCTCCGGCTGTCAGGTGATGGGTCGGCATATGGCTGACAAGGGTTATGGCCGCATCATCAATATGGCCTCGCTGGCTGGACAGAATGGGGGCACCTCGACCGGTGCCCACTATGCTGCCTCCAAGGGCGCCATCATTACGTTGACCAAGGTGTTTGCCAAAGAACTGGCCAGCCAAGGCGTGACGGTAAATGCCATCGCGCCGGGACCGATCGAGTCACCGATGGTCAAGGCACTTGTACCTGAAGAGCGCCTGCCAACGTTGTTGGGCGCTATTCCGGTGGGGCAATTGGGCGATGCCGACTTTATCGGCGAAATGGTGGTGCAGTTGGCACGGCCGGAAGCCTACTTCACTACCGGTACGACCCTGGACATCAACGGCGGCCTGTTCATGCGCTGAGGCGAGACCTATGACGAGCAATATTGATAACACTCTCATTCATGTGACCGTCACGCGGCGTGAAGACCAGACCGACGAGATCGCCGTGTTTGATCTGAGCGCAGCTGATGGCAACGCACTGCCGGCGTTTGAGGCCGGCGCCCATATCGATGTGGTATTGGGTCCGGAACTGATTCGGCAGTATTCCCTGAGCAATGCGCCGGGCAGCAGCAGCTACCGGTTGGGGATTCTGAATGACCCCAATTCACGTGGTGGTTCCAGGCAGATTCATGCCGAGTTGAAAGCCGGTGCCGAAGTACAGATCAGTGCCCCGCGCAACCATTTCCCACTGGAAATGGATGCAGAGCACAGCCTGTTGATCGGTGGCGGTATCGGTATTACGCCGATGATCGCCATGGCATACGCTTTGAAGGCGGCAAACAAGTCTTTCGAACTGCACTACTGCAGTCGCAGTGAAGCCAAAGCGGCGTTCCTTGAAGAACTCAAGCGCGAGTTTGGTGAGCAACTTGTGCTGCACTTTGACGACGCCGGTGACACCGGTCGGATCAATCCAAAACAGCTTTGTGCAGAAGCCCAGCCCGGTACCCATCTGTATGTCTGTGGCCCCGGCGGGTTCATGGACTGGGTGATCGAGCAGGCCAAAGCGGCAGGGTTGCCAGACAAGCAGATTCACTTCGAGTATTTCAATGCCGAGGTGGATATCAGTGGTGAAGCGTTTGAAGTTTATGCCGAAGCCAGTGATGTGACCGTACAGGTCGGTCCCAACGAAAGTATCGCCACTGCCCTGAAGGCAGCCGGGGTAAAGGTACAGATGTCCTGCGAAGAGGGTGTATGCGGGACCTGTATCTGTGATGTGATCGAGGGTATTCCTGATCACCGAGACCACTTCCTCACAGACGAGGAAAAGGAAGACAACGACCAGATCGCGCTCTGTTGCTCACGAGCCAAAAGCGCGCGCCTGGTGGTCGATATCTGAAACAGTTCGCTGTATAGGCCGACCGGCGCACTATGCTCCGGTTGGACGCCGGTTCGGACCGGACTAAAACCAGAAACGGAGAATAACGATGAAGAAGATGATGTTTCGAGTCGCTGCAACTGCAACAATCGCACTTCTGGCTTCAGGTGCGCAGGCGGAAACGCGCCTGACCATGTCGTCCTGGCTGCCGTCAGGTCATCCTCTGGTACGTGATGTAATGGTACCCTGGGCCAATAGCGTGGAAGAAGCAACTGAAGGTCGTGTCAAGGTAGTTATGCTGCCATCTGCGCTGGGTCACCCACGGGTGCATTATGATCTGGCTGCAGAAGGCCAGGCGGATATCACCTATAGTGCACACGGTTACACCCCGGGCCGTTTCAGTCTTTATAAAATGGTCGAGTTCCCCTTCGGTGGTGACAGTGCGGAAGCCACGTCTGCTGCCTACTGGCAGGTATACAACAAGTATCTGAGCAAGGCTGACGAGCATAAGGATGTTAAATTGCTGGGTCTGTTCACGCATGGTCCGGGTCATATCCACAACAGCCGTCGCAGTGTGAAAAGTGCAGCCGACATGCAGGGCCTCAAGCTTCGCGTGGGTGGTGGCATCATGAATGAACTGTCCACTGCTCTTGGTGCTGTGTCATTGCAGCAGCCCTCTTCCAGCACCTACGAGATGGTGTCCAGCGGCGTAGCTGATGGCACTCTGTTTCCGCTGGAATCCGTACCGGCTTTCAATATTCAGGACAAAACCACCTACACCACGCTGGTGCCGGGTGGGCTGTATAACTTCAGCTTCTTTGTCGTGATGAATAAAGATCGCTTCGAAAGCCTGCCGGAGGAAGATCAGGCAGCTATCGAGAAGGTGTCCGGTGAAACGCTGGCACGCTTGGCTGGTCGCATGTGGGATACCCAGGATGCCAAGGGGCTGGAAGCGATCAAGGCCAATGGCAATGAAGTGTTGACCGCAGACGAAGCGTTCATGAACGAAATTCGTACAGCCAGCGAGCCGATGGTGCAGGAGTGGTTGAAGCAGGCTGAAGCTGCCGGCGTTGACGGTGCTGCAGCGCTGGCGGAATTCCGCGAACTGAGCCGTGAACTGGCCAAAGACTGACAGGTGAGCCGATGAAAGCTTCTCTCAGAGCTTCAGCCGGCAGCCGAGAGGTGGTGGTACTGTTGTACCGCCACCTGCTCAGCGGTACGGCCGCCATCGTCATGTTCATGATGATGCTGGTGACACTGATCGATGTACTGGGACGCTATCTGTTCTCGTCTCCTTTGAATGGAGCCTATGAGCTGACCGAGTTGATGCTGGCGGCGGTGATCTTTTTGGGACTGCCACTGATTACGGCAGAAGGTGGGCACATTGCGGTGGACCTGCTGGACTCTTTCTTCGGCAGCTGGGGGCAGCGTATTCAGAATGCGTTGATTGAGGTAATCAACGTATTGGCCTTTGGTACCTTTACCTGGGTGCTGTGGGAGCATGCCCTCAAGGTGCAGCGTTACGCCGATACTACTGCCGTACTGCAGATTCCGCTGTCCTGGCTGGCTTTCATGATGGCCATTACCACAGGTCTTGCCACTCTGGCTCTGGTCCTTCGATTGATATTTGGCAGCAGTCGTCTCTTTGCACAAGGAGAGCAGTAAATGGAAGCAAGTCTGATCGGCTTTGCGGCCTTAATGGTACTGATTCTGGCCCGTGTGCCGTTGGGCATCGCCATGGCGATTGTCGGCGTGGTGGGTTTTGCACTTGTGCAGCAGGTTACCTATGGTAACCCACGTGGCTGGAGCATCTCACTCAATATGGTGGCATCGACCGCCTTTGATACCGGTCTGGCATACGGCCTGTCGGTTGTGCCGCTGTTTTTGCTGATGGGCAATCTGATTACCGAGTCGGGGATGTCAAAACAGCTCTACCGTGCGGCCAACGCTTTTCTGGGGCACTTCAAGGGTGGCCTGGCACTGGCGACCGTTGTCTCTTGCGGTGCCTTTTCTGCCGTGTGTGGCAGTTCCATGGCGACATCCGCCACCATGGCCAAAGTGGCGATGCCTTCCATGCGTGAATATAAATATTCAGATGGGCTTGCTACCGGTGCCATTGCCGCCGGCGGAAGTCTTGGCATTCTGATCCCCCCCAGTGTGATTCTGGTGGTATACGGCCTGATGACCGAAACGGATATTGGCAAGCTGTTCATTGCTGGCCTGATTCCGGGCATCATCGGTATTCTGCTCTATATGGTTGCAGTGATTGTCACTGTCAGGCTTAAGCCTGAAAGTGGCCCTGCCGGTGCTCGCTCCAGCTGGAAAGAGAGGCTCATCTCTCTGAAGGGGGTATGGGGCATCAACCTTATTTTCATCATTGTGATGGGCGGCATCTATGCCGGCATTTTTACCCCGACTGAAGCGGCCGGGATCGGCGCCTCAGGGGCCTTCCTGATTGCCATGTTCAGCGGCAAACTCAGTGCAAAGATGATGTACCGTTCACTCAGTAATGCGGCACGGACAACCGCAATGCTGTTTTTCCTTGTGATTGGTGCGCTGATTTTCTCCAATTTCATCAACATGACCGGCATGCCGATGATGCTGCGCGATTGGGTGGTGGAGCAGGGGTTCAGCCTGTTTATGGTGCTGGTAATACTGATCGCAATTTACCTGTTGTTGGGCTGTGCGCTGGAAAGCATGTCGATGATCCTGTTAACCGTACCGGTGTTCTATCCGATGGTACAGGCCATGGGCATGGATCTGATCTGGTTTGGTATTCTTGTCGTGGTCGTGACCGAAATCAGTCTGATCACACCACCGGTGGGTATGAATGTGTTCGTACTGCGCGGTGTGGTTCCGGACGTCAAACTCTCAACCATTTTCCGTGGAGTCGTTCCTTTCTGGTTGGCAGACATCCTGCGACTGGTACTGATCGCATCGATTCCATCACTGTCACTGTTACTGCCCAACTCTCTGGGTTAAATGACACACCGAAACTGACATAACAATAAAAGCTGAGGTAACCCAATGAAAAAAGGTGTAATGCGTCCCGGGCACGTGCAGATTCGCGTGCTGGATATGGATGAAGCCGTCAAGCACTACGTAGACCTGCTCGGTCTGATCGAAATGGACCGTGACGATCAGGGCCGTGTCTATCTCAAGGGCTGGACCGAAGTGGACAAGTTCTCGGTGGTGCTGCGTGAAGCGGACGAAGCCGGCATGGACTACATGGGTTTCAAGTGCTTGAGCGAAGAGGTTGTGGACAGCCTGCGTGCTGAGCTGGTTGCGTTCGGCTGCGAAGTGGAAGACATTCCTGCCGGTGATCTTAAAGACTGTGGACGCCGCGTCCGTTTTGTTGCCCCCACCGGGCACGCGTTCGAGCTTTTTGCCACCAAGGAGCAGACCGGCAAGTGGGGTGTGGGCAATCACAACCCGGAAGCCTGGCCGCGTGGCCTGAAAGGCATGCAGGCGACCCGTTTCGACCACTGCCTGCTGTACGGCCCCAACCTGGACCGCACTTTAGAGCTGTTCCGTGATGTGCTCGGCTTCGATCTGGCTGAGCAGGTGATGACACCGGACGGCAAGCGTGTCGGTCAGTTCCTGACTGCCAGCATGAAGGCACATGATGTGGCGTTTATCGATCATCCGGAACCAGGCAAGTTTCACCATGCCTCCTTCTTCCTGGAGACCTGGAACGATGTGCTCAAGGCGGCGGATTTGATCTCCATGACCGATACCTCAATCGATATTGGCCCGACACGTCATGGGCTGACTCACGGTCAAACCATCTATTTCTTTGACCCGTCCGGCAATCGTAATGAGGTTTTCTGCGGTGGCGACTACCACTACCCGGACCACGAGCCGGTGACCTGGGATGCGGGCGAGCTGGGTAAAGCAATTTTCTATCACGACCGTCAGTTAAACGAGCGTTTCCTGAGCGTGCTGACCTGAATCGGAGACAATCATGTCATTTGATCCGAAAGATTTTCGCCGGGCGCTGGGCAAGTTCCCCACCGGCGTAACCGTAATTACCACGCGAGATGCTGAGGGTAATCCCATCGGCATGACCGCCAGCAGCTTTAACACCCTGTCGATCGAGCCTGCGCTGGTGCTCTGGAGCATCGACAAGGGGGCTTGGAGTCTGGAGGCATTCACCCGTGGGAAATCCTTTGCCATCAATGTGCTGCGTAATGACCAGATTGAAATTTCCAATCGGTTCGCGCGCCGGGGCGAGGACAAGTTTGCCGATATCCACACCCGCGACGACCAGCACGGCTCGCCACTGCTGCACGGCACGGCAGCCTGGTTCGGTTGCAAGACCTGGAACGTCTACGAGGGGGGAGACCACTTTATTATTGTGGGCGAGGTGACCGATTACTCTTATGAGGAAAACGTCAGCTCACTGGTGTTCCACAACGGTCGCTATGCGGTGCCCGAAACCCACCCCGCGGTTCAGGCTCCGACCGGACCGCTGGAAGCCAGGGGATTTCTGGGTGATTACCTGTTGTTCCAGTTGCGTCAGACACTCAATGCCTATGCCTCTGACTTCTATCCGAGGTTGAGCCATTTTGGGGTGACCGCCGAAGAATGGCGTGTATTGACGCTGCTGGCCGATGGCGAAGCGATGGAACAAGAGCAGATTTGCCGCTATGTTTCCCAGCCACTCAAAGAGCTGATGTTTACCGGCGAATGGCTGCAGGACAAGGGGCTATTGCAGGTGGAGGGTAGCTGCTTCCGGTTGACCGAGAAAGGGCAGCAGCTGGCAACCCAGCTGCTGGACAAGGCGATTGAGCACGAGCGGCAGGTGATGTCCTGCCTTAGTGAGGAGCAGCAGCAAACGCTGAAAGAAAGTCTGCGCTTGTTGCAAAAGGGACTGAGCTAAGGCTTTACAGCCCTAGGACTGATCCTGGCGGCCGCGGGCCAACCTGTTGGTCGGATCGCCTTCGGCCAGCATCTGCCGCAACCGCTGACGCTCTGGGTCACCGGGTACAATCCCGGTGACCTCTGCCTCCAGCACGACCACCCCGTCCGGATTGGTCATTTCGACCCTGGCGCTGGCGCGCCCACGCGGATCTATTTCTCTGATGGTCCAGCGACAGGTAATAGCCTCGCCTACGTAAACAGGTCGTCTGAAACGGAAATTCATGCCCGCTGCCAGCCAGCCAATCTGACCGCCAATCTCGGTCAACAGGCTACCGGTCAGCAGCCCATGTGCCACTGGGGCTCTGAACCCCTTCAGCTCGGCAAACGCCTGATCAAAATGTACCGGATTGTAGTCGCCGGACAGGCGCGCGAAGGTGTCGACTTCCTCTTGTGTAAAGCTGCGAGTCACACTGAAGCTGTCACCCGGCTGCAGTCCTTCCGCTGCACGTTCTCGCATTGAATTCATGGGACCCCTCCATTAAGCGCATAATGATTATATTGAACGGTGTTCAATAATCTTGTCACTGTTTATAACACTGAGGTCTTGATTCAAAGCTGGCTCATTATCACCTAACATGCTGTTACTGTTTCAGAATCAAGGCCTATCCATGTCAGGACGACTTTCAATTCGATCATATAGCCGCCAGAGGCAGGGTCATTCGCACACGTACCATCAAATGGTACTGCCGCTACGCGGTGCTATTGAGATCGAGCTCGACGGTTTTGCCGGTCGGGTCGCGTCAGGAGAATGTGTCGTTATTCGATCTGGACAGCAACATCATTTCACTGCTGATGAAGAAGCCCGGTTTGTCGTAGCAGACATGCACCGGTTACCGGAAAATCTGCGCGCAACTGATTCATGTGTATTCAGAATCAGTGGGCCTCTGCTCCAATACCTCAGTTTCGTAGAAACGCAGTTGGGGCACCAAGTCAACGATGCTCTGGAACAGTCCATGTTTGCCACCTTCGCATTGTTGCTTGCCGAGCAGCGCTTGCTGCCTCAGGTCGATCGGCGTATCCGGCAGGTTTTGCAAGTGATAGACATGCGGCTGTCTGAGAGGCTTACCTTGGATGAGTTGGCACAGACTGCCTGCCTCAGCGAGACCCAGCTTAAAAAGCTGTTTCGCCAGCAAATCGGTCTCAGTGTGATGCAGTACCTGACCCGTGTGCGGATGGAAAAGGCCAAAGCTCTCTTGCAGCATACCGACTACTCAGTCCAGCGTATCGCTGAACAGGTTGGTTACAGTGACCTGTCGGCTTTCAGTCGCCGCTTTTCTGCCAGCTTTGGGCTGTCCCCGACCCGCTTCAGCCGTTGAAGAGCGGCTGTCTGGCATATAGAAGCGGCTGATGAGCAAAAACTCTGCAGATCCTCTCAAATAGACTGGCGTTACATTCACGAGTCAAAAGGTAGAGCATGGGGAATCAGCAGGATGACATGCAGGGTATTGCGGCTATTGTTTTGGCCAGCGTGCTTTGGGGGACAACCGGAACGGCGGCGAGTTTTGCCCCGGCCGTCAGTCCACTGGCGACAGGGGCTTTTGCCATGGGTGGCGGTGGCGTGCTGTTGGTTCTGCATGCGTTGCGCTTCCTGCTCAAGGATCGGGCGCGGCTGAAAGCCTGTTATGCGGTGCTACTGACAGGTGGGGCAGCAGTTGCTCTTTATCCGCTGGCGTTTTACAGCGCCATGCGCCTTTCCGGGGTGGCCATGGGAACGGTTATATCCATTGCCAGTGCACCACTGTTTGCCGTTGTACTGGAGCGCCTGATAGGAAAGAAACCGGTCTCCTCCAGGTGGATTCTTGGCTTTATTACGGGAGGGTTGGGAATCCTGCTGTTGACGTGGGGTAAGGAGCCACAGTCAGTGGAAGGTGGCAATGAGTGGCAATACATCGGGGCTGCACTGGGGCTGTTGGCCGGTCTGACGTATGCTGTCTACTCGTGGTCAGCTCGACGATTGATTGAGCAAGGGATACACGCCAGAGCGGCCATGGCGGCAATGTTTGGGCTGGCGGCGCTGGTATTGCTGCCATCACTGGCTATCACGGGTGACAATTTGTTGACGACTCCGATTCATGCCAGTGTTGCGCTCTATATGGCAGTGGTGCCCATGTTCATCGGTTACCTCTGCTTCAGTCGTGGGCTTAGGCAGGTGGAGGCCAGCACAGCAACACTGATTACACTGCTGGAGCCTGTAGTTGCTGTGATGTTGGCAGTGCTGATCGTCGGCGAACGCTTCATGCCTGTCGGTTGGCTGGGGGTTATGCTGATTATGTTGAGCCTATTGCTGCAGACTGTAAGACGCCGCCCCGGCGGTATAAAGTCGCGGTAGTGAACCGGAAGTTCAGTAGTTATCTTTCTTTGCATCTGTTGCGGCAACGCCCCGCCAGTCTTCAAGCTCCAGCTGTGGCTGCTCCGCTCTGAAGCGCGCATACAGCTCGATACCGTTCAGGTCTTCCAGAATGTCGACCTGAATGCCTTTGCTGCGCAGCAAAGCTTCATTGCCACTGGCGCTGGTGATGTCACCGACGACGACGCGGCTGAAACCACGCATGTACAGCAGTGTGGCGCAGACATCGCAAGGGCTGAGCGAGGTGAACAGCGTGGTATGGCTGAAGTCGATCCTGCCGGCATCTCGGATGGCTGAGGTTTCGCCGTGATTGTAGGGGTGGCTTTCCTGCACCAGCGTATTGTGTCCCTTGCCCAGAATACGGCGTGTGCTGTTATCGATGATGACGGCCCCGATGGGGCAGCCGCCTTCGTCATGACTCTTACGGGCCAGCAGTACCGCGATCCGCATGAAATCTCGGTCCGAAAGCCTGTGTGCAAAGTCGTCAGCCATCAATACAGGCAGGCTTGTAGTAGGCATGTGCGCGATTGTGTTCAGAACCGATTCGGTGATGGCAGTATCCTTGTCAAACAGCGTGGTGTTCATATGAGCTCCTTTTGCGGCACAGAATGCATTGTAGCCCTACAGCTGTCTTTTTTCGTGTTATCAATAGCAGAAGGATTTGCTGCCAAGCTGGTGCCATTAAGGTGCGGCGGGCTGACAATGCGACATTGTCGAACAATGTCATCGAATGACAATGGCAGACAAACTGCCAGTTTTTATCTTAACTTGTTGAAATATAAAACCTTTCAATAAGTGGCACGTTACATGCTTTTACTGGTTAGACACCCTCTGACCGGAGCATCACCATGGGCGCCACGATTTCACTGGATTACATTACACACCGCTTTTCGCCGTCCTCGGCACCCACCCTGAAAGAGATCGAAAACCGCATCGAGCCCGGTGAGATGGTCGCACTGATTGGCCGCAGTGGCTGTGGCAAATCCACGCTGCTGCACATGCTGGCGGGGCTTCTGATTCCCTCCGAAGGCTGTGTACGCATCAACGGGCATCAGGTTTCAAGGCCCAGTGCCAAATGGAACATGATGTTTCAGAAAGCATCCCTCTATCCGTGGATGAGTGTGAAAGAAAATGCGGCACTGGGTCTGCTGTTTGCCGGTGTCAGCAAGATAGAGGCCTATCAGCGTGTTGATGAACTGCTCGACATGGTGGGTTTGCACGATAAAAAAGATGTCAATGTACAGAGTCTGTCGGGTGGTCAGCAGCAGCGGGTCGCACTGGCGCGATCGCTGGCGACCGATCCTGAGGTGCTGTTGCTGGATGAACCGTTCTCGGCGCTGGACGCGTTTACGCGTACTGCCCTGCAGGAGGAGGTACCTGCCATTTGTCGTGCGCGCGGTATCACCATGGTGATTGTCACCCACGACATTGATGAAGCGATCACCATGGCCGACCGCGTGCTGATCATGTCACAGAACCCCGGTCGCGTTGTTGATGAGCTGAACGTAGAGCTGCCTTGGCCGCGCCGTCACATGGACGCCGGTTTTCAATCCTTGCGCGACCAGCTGATGGATCTGTTCAAAGGAACGGATAACGGTCTCGCTGGCCGCCAGTCTGACACCGAGCCGAGTAAAAATGGCGCCGAGCATGCGGCGTAATACTCAGCCTGCCTGATCTATTGAGGACCCAACCATGAAAAAACACAACAGTGAACTTGGCCAGATCTCCACGTCGGAACTGGAATATCTGCAGGAACATGAGATGAGCCGCCGTGACTTCATGCTCGACAGCCTTGCCGTTGGTGGCCTGGCGGCCACCTTTGGCCTTGCAGCCAGCGGCGCGGCCTGGAGCAGCATCCAGCCACCGGCGGATGAGGTGGTTCGCATCGGCTATCTGCCCATTACAGATGCGACAGTCCTGCTGGTGGCGCATGCCATGGGATATTTTGAGGATGAAGGCCTGAAGACCGAGCCGCCGGTATTGATTCGAGGCTGGTCGCCACTGGTGGAAGGCTTTGCCGCTGCCAAATTCAATCTGGTGCATTTGCTCAAGCCCATTCCCATCTGGATGCGTTACAACAACGGTTTTCCGGTCAAGATCATGTCCTGGGCTCACCTGAATGGCTCCGGACTGGTGGTGGGGCGTCACACCGGTGTTGAAAGTTTTGCCGATCTCGGCGGCAAGCAGGTTGCTGTTCCGTACTGGTACTCCATGCACAATATCGTGCTGCAGATGGGGTTGCGTCATGCCGGGCTGACACCTGTTATCAAGTCTCAGGGTGAGCCGCTGGCCGCCAATGAGGTCAACCTGCAGATTATGCCACCCCCGGACATGCCGCCGGCACTTGCTGCACGCAAGATCGACGCGTTCATTGTGGCCGAGCCCTTCAATGCAGTAGGCGAGATGCTGGCCGGTGGCAAGATGTTGCGTTTCACCGGTGACATGTGGAAAAACCATCCCTGCTGTGTGGTCTGCATGAACGAAAATCAGATCAATGCCAATCCGGAGTGGAGCCAGAAGGTGATGAACGCCATCGTCCGCGCCCAGATTTATGCACAACAGAACAAGAAAGAGGTTGCTCACATGCTGTCCAAGGATGGCAAGGGCTACCTGCCGATGAAAGCGGACATCATTGAACGGGCCATGACGCTGTATGACGAAGACAGCTATGCAACGCCTGATGCGATTCAGAATCCGGGCTGGGGCAGCGGCCGCATCGACTTCCAGCCCTGGCCCTATCCTTCAGCGACCAGACTGATCGTGAATGAGTTGAAGAATACCCTTGTGGGTGGTGACACCACCTTCCTGCAGCAGCTGGATGCGGATTTCGTGGCAGAGGATCTGGTTGACTATCGTTTCGTCAAGGCGGCCATGGAGAAGCATACCGACTGGCAGCAGGGACCGGGCTTCAACGCCGACAACCCGTTTGAGCGTGAAGAGGTGATCAAGCTATGAGTAGTACCCAGACCTCCCATGCACTGCAGAGCATGAGCAGTTCCAGCAATGGCCTTGTGCCATTGCTGGGCTGGCTGGCTCGACTCCGTTACCCGGTCATTGGCATCACGACGCTGCTGGCCGTGTGGTGGGCCGGTGGCTATATCGTTGCCAATGACCCGGACATGTGGGCATTTGCCAACTTCGCACCGGCTCCCACTTTCCATGCGCTTTATGATCTGGTGGCCAGCGGCTCCATCTGGCCAACCATACAATCGAGCCTGTACCGCGTGCTGGTGGGCCTGTTCTGGGGTGTCATCATTGGGGTACCGGTGGGTGTTCTGATTGGTTACATCGGTACGGCCATGAAAATTGCCAACGTGCCATTCCAGTTCCTGCGCATGATCAGCCCGCTGGCGTGGATGCCAATCGCGGTACTGGCGTTTGCCAGCTGGGATGCAGCGATCATCTTCCTGATCGTGATGGCCACCGTCTGGCCGATCATGTTCTCCACCGCTCATGGTGTGCGACGCATCGATCCGAACTGGTTCAAGGTGGCCAAGAATCTGGGAGCATCAGGCCCGCAGATGCTGCGTCGGATCATCCTGCCCGCGATTATGACCGATGTCATGGCCGGTATTCGTCTGGCGGTGGGTGTTGCCTGGGTTGTGCTGGTCCCGGCCGAATATCTGGGGGTCACCAGCGGTTTGGGGTACGCCATCAATGATGCCCGTGACACGCTGGCCTATGACACGCTGGCCGCAATCGTGATCGTGATCGGGGTTATCGGTTACGGACTGGACACGATCTGCAGCGTGCTGATCAAGCGCTTCAACTGGCATGTCGAGTAGACACTGTCTCATCTTCGCCCGCAATGGCCTGCTCTCTGAGCGGGCTTTTGCCGTTGTATCGCGTTTCCATACAGGAGCATGACTGACATGGACAAGGAACTGACTTCCCCCATGAATGCAGCCAGTGCCAATGATCGTGGTGCGGCCGACCTCACGGTACTGCACGAGGCCGCCAAGCTGATCGGCCATTCGGGCACCCCGGAGATCGCCATTACCGGAACGCTTCGGTTGATGTCCCAGATGCTGGGGCTTAACCGGGGGCGAGTATTGCTGCCATCCACCGCGGACGGACTGTTGCGCATCCGTTACAGCTATGGCCTGACCGAGGCTGAGCGAAAGCGAGGCCTGTACAGCTTTGAAGAGGGTATTACCGGCAAGGTGATGCAAAGCGGCCAGCAGGTGGTGGTACAGGACGTGGATCAGGAACCGGGGTTTCTGTTCCGCGCCGTTGACCGAGCCACCTTGCCTGAGGGTGTGGTGTCCTATCTCGCCGTCCCAATCATGGATGGCAATCTGACCGTTGGCGTTCTGGCCGCTCACCGGCTCCGCATGAGGCCCCGTGCGATAAACGCTGACTTGGTTATCCTGCGCATTCTGGCGACGTTCATTGCTCAAATCATCAAGATCAATGGCCTGATCGATGAGCGTACCAGTCACCTGCGTGAGGAAAACCAGGAGTTGAAGGAAGCCCTGGAGCAGCAGCAGAACAACTACGGCATTCTGGGAGAGAGTGCCGCAGTACGGGATGCATTGCTGCAGATTACCCGTGTGGCGGACACACCGGTTACCGTTCTGCTGACAGGGGAGTCGGGCACGGGGAAGGAGCGCTTCTCGCAAATTCTCCACCTGAACAGCAAGCGGCGAGATCAGCCCTTTCTGGCCATCAACTGTGCCGCGATTCCCGAGCAACTGCTTGAGTCTGAGCTTTTCGGTCATGAAAAGGGGGCGTTTACCGGCGCAACGTCCAGCAAGCAGGGCAAGATCGAACTGGCCAATGGGGGGACCCTGTTTCTGGATGAGATCGGTGATCTCAATATGGAGCTGCAGTCCAAGCTTCTGCGTGTGCTTGAAAGTCAGGTGATTCAGCGTGTCGGCGGCATCCGCGATATTCCTGTGGATGTTCGCATCGTCACGGCAACACACAAGAACCTGCAGGAAGCCGTGAATCGCGGCACCTTCCGACTGGACCTGTTCTACCGTCTCAACGTGTTTCCCATACATTTGCCACCCTTGCGCGAGCGCACTGGTGACGTACGCATTCTGGCGCGTCATTTCCTGCTTAACGCCAACCGCGAATACGGGCGCTACACGTTGTTTGGCAAGGGAGTAATGGAGCGGCTGGAGAGCTACAACTGGCCAGGCAATATTCGGCAGCTGGAGAACGTGATCAAGCGAGCGGTATTGATTGCACTGGACGGCAATATCACCATTGGTGACATCGAGAGCATTCTGCGCCAGGAGTCGGTGATCAACAGTCATCTTGAAGCCGGCCAGTCGGCCCTTGCTCAGTCATCCCCGTTACCACCGCCTGAATCCGCCGCAACGATCGTCCCGGTCAGCTCCGCAGGTTCCATTCAGTCCAGCGCTCGTCCCTACAGCTGGGTACGGGAGGATGAGGAACAGACATTGCTGGAAGCCCTGCAGCAAACCGGTGGCAACAAAACGCGCGCGGCCGCCCTGCTGGGAATGACGGCACGCCAGTTTCGCTATCGCCTGGAAAAGCTGTCCCTTACGGACAGTCTCTGATCAGGGTTGGACATTGTCAGACAATGTAATGCTGACAATGTCTGACACTCCGCAGCACTGTTTTCTAAAGTTATATCGAAATTTTTTTAAGTTGTTGTTTTGTAATTAAAAATAATTATTTTTCAATATTGGCACGGCTCCTGCTTTGTATATGACAAGCCACTGGAAACGTCCGATCCGGACTGAACAGTGTCATCAAAACGACTGGAGATATGCCAATGACAACTGCAACAGCAACCAAGCCTGAAACCGTTACTACCTACCTGCGCCCGATTGATCGGGACGGTCTGATGGCGTTTGCGGAAAAGGGACGCAACAACCCCGGTACGCGCGGTACCAACAAGGTTCACACCGTTACCGATGGGCAGTATCGCACCATCAGCCATGTCAATCAGCACGAAGTGGTTGTGGACGAGCCGCTGCACCTGTTCGGGGAAGACACTGCGCCGGCTCCGGGTGAAATCGTACTGTCGGGCCTGGGTGGCTGCCTTGCGGTGGGGATCACGGCGGTGGCCACCTGGAAGCAGGTCAAGCTCAGCAAGCTGGAAATATTCATGGAGGGGGATATCGGCAACCCTGCGGCCTGGGGGGCGGGCGGTGCCGAAATGAAACCTGAGCAGATGGGCTTCCAGGAAATTCGCGTCAAGGTTCTGGTCGAGGGTGACGCCACGCGTGAGGAGCTGGATGAGATTGTGCAGCATGCAAACTACTTTTCTCCGGTCGCCAACACCATGCGTAACCCGATCCCGTTCAGCATCAGCTTGATGGACTGAGCCCAATACCTGACAGGAGAGGAATGCCATGAATAACGTCGCCGTATCCACCCCGCTTTTCACCCCTTGGGCCGATGATGCCCAGGTGCTGGCTGATGTAGCCAAAGTCGCTCGGGAACAGCTGGCTCCCGCCGCCTACCGTATCGACCATGAGGGTTATTACCCGACCGACATCATGGCAGACCTCGGTCAGGCAGGTGCCTTTGCCGCGCATCTGAATCAGCATGGCGGTCGCTTTGGTCTTGCGCTTGCCACCATGCAGGAGGTCAGTCGCCACTGTGGTTCCACCGGCTTCATGACCTGGTGCCATGATGTCTGCGGCCTGTACATGGAGCAGTCCGGCAATCCGGCACTGCTGGCCCGCCTGGACGATCATGTTGCAGGCCGCACGTTCGGCGGTACCGGGCTCTCCAACCCGATGAAAGCGCTGACCGGTATCGAAAAAATGGCTCTGAAGGCGAAAAAGGTGCCGGGTGGCTACAGCGTCAGTGGCACGCTGCCTTGGGTCAGTCATATCGGCCAGGGACAGTATTGTGGTGCCATTGCCGCCGTTGATCGTGCCGATGGCAGTCGTTCACATGAAGTGATGTTCCTGCTGGATATTGATGAGCGGGTGCCGTTAAGGCCCTGTCCGGAGTTTTCCGGCATGGAGGGCACCAGTACCTGGGCCGTGCCTCTGGATAACTACTTTGTCAGCGAAGACCAAATCATCGCTGATCCGGCAAGGCCGTTTATCCAGCGTATCCGAGCGGCATTTGTTCTGCTGCAGGTTGGTATTGCCGCCGGTGTGATTCAGGGGTCCATCGACTCCATTCGAGATGTGGAAAATCAACTGGGTCACGTCAATCAGTACCTGCACAACCGTCCGGATGAGCTGCAGGCCGAGTTCGATGAAGTGGCCGCACGCGCCGGTGTACTGGCTCAAACCCCCTTCGATGGCAGCAAGGATTATCTGCTTGATGTGCTGGAACTGCGCGCGCACGGCGCAGAGCTGTCACTGAAGGCGTCACAGTCAGCGCTTCTGCATCAGGGGGCTCGTGGTTACCTGATGAACTCGGCGCCGCAGCGACGCATCCGGGAAGCGCATTTTGTGGCCATTGTCACTCCGGCGATCAAGCATCTGCGCTGGGAGATGGCCAAGTTGATGCAGGAGGAGGTGCCGGCATGAGCACAGATGTATTCAACCCCGAAGATCGCCCCTGGCAGCAGTATATCTGCCTGGCCTGTGGCCTGATTTACGATGAAGAGCTGGGTGATCCGGACAGTGGGCTGGCACCGGGTACCCGCTTTGAAGATATACCCGATGACTGGGAATGCCCGCTGTGCGGCGTGACCAAAACCGATTTTGAGCTGCTGGAGGCTAAGGTGGTAACGGCTGCTGCGCCGGTTGGTGCAGTCAGCAGCGATCGCCCCGGGATTGTTGTTGTGGGTGGCGGTATTGCAGGCTGGTCCGTTGTTGAAGCGATTCGCAGTCTGGATGGCGAGACGCCGATCACTATGGTCAGTGCCTGCAGCGCCAATCGCTATCACAAGCCGGAGCTTTCAGTGGCGCTCAGCCGTGGCCTGCAAACCGAAGCGCTGATCAAGGAAACCGCAGCGGATGCAGCCTGTCGTTTGGGCGTGCGCTTGCTCAGCGAGACTTTTGTTGTTGGCATCAGTGCGGCGCGGCGGGAGCTGCGTACCACACGTGGCACTCTGACCTATAGCCATCTGGTACTGGCGCAAGGTGCCAGGCCCGCCTTGCCTGATGAACTGCCGGCCTCTCTGTGCTGGCGTGTCAACGACCTGGCAGGATGGAGTGGACTGCAGCAGCAACTGGCCAGCGGACCGCAGCAGGTTGCCATCGTCGGAGCCGGCATGGTGGGCTGTGAACTGGCCGAAGACCTCACCCGAGCCGGGCATCGGGTCACGTTGCTGGACCGTCAGCCTCTGCCGCTGAGCGGTCTGATTCCGTCCGAGGCGGGTGAGGCATTGCAACACAGCCTTTCGGCACAGGGCGTGATCTATCGACCCTCGAGTCAGATTGCCGATGTCTGTGCTGAAAACGGCCGCAAACAGATCCGACTTGAGAGTGGAGAAACGCTGGAAGTCGATCACGTCATTGCCGCGACGGGCCTGAAAACCGACAGCCGTCTTGCGCGTCAGGCCGGATTGGCGTTCAACGCAGGGATTGTGGTGGATGAAAACATGCGCAGCAGTGATGCGTTCATCTATGCACTGGGCGACTGCATCAGCCTGGATGGTCAACCTTGCCGCTTCATTGAGCCGATTCAGCACCAGGCGCGCGCAGTGGCAGCCGCGGTACTTGGGCGGGAGCCCTCGTCCTATCAGCACAAGATGCCCGTAATTCGGCTCAAGACCCGAGCCTTGCCTCTGGTATTGCACGGCGTACCGCAGCCCGATGGGCACTGGGAGATCAGCCACAAAAGTGACGACAGCATGATCATGCAGCAGCGCATGGGAGAGGAAGTCGTCGCCACACTGAATATTGGTCAGCCTCGGCACAGTCGAGCGGCCTGAACACAACGTTATCGTCCATACGAAGGTGAACATCATGATCAGTACCCGTGAAGAAGTAACTCAGATGATCCTCGCCGCCAAGGTGAGTAAGGGCATTCAGTGGAAACAGGTGGCTGATGCCATCGGACTGTCGAAGGAGTGGACGACTGCAGGCTGTCTGGGCCAGATGACGTTCAACAAGCAGCAGGCTGAAACGGTTGGCGAAATATTTGGTCTGTCGGATGAGGCCATTGCCTGGCTGCAGGTTGTGCCTTACAAGGGATCACTGCCCAGTGCCGTGCCCACCGATCCGCTGATCTATCGTTGGTATGAAGTGGTCAGTGTCTACGGCAGCACCATCAAGGAGCTGATCCATGAGGAGTTCGGTGACGGCATCATGAGCGCCATCGATTTCTCCATGGATATCCAGCGTGAAGAAAACCCCAACGGAGACCGCGTCAACGTGGTGCTGTCTGGCAAGTTCCTGCCGTACAAGTCATATTGAATTCGATCGATACCCAGCAGACTTCTGCTGCTGGGTATCGTGCTTCAACATTTGATATGTGTCATGTTGGGTTGTTATGACATTTGTTTAGTCTGGGGTGATACTCGGGGCAGAGCGAGTCACGCTTCAATGTTAATTGAATCCGTCCATCACGCCTTTCCTACCTGTTCATCACACTAGTGCCTGCTGTTGCTCCTGCCTGCCTTTACGCTTTTTTTACGCTCTCGGCTGTTTTGCTGTCTCGAACCTTTACGCCTTGCTGTCTGACAATTTGCCTGTCATTCATAACAGGGGCCTTTCAGGCTAATGGCGTTACGATGCGAATTGTCATATTGGGGGGCGGACAGGTTGGTGCAACTCTGGCAGAACAGCTTTCCGGTGAATCCAATGACATTACAGTAGTGGATTCCCATGCAGGTCGTTTGCGCGCGCTTCAGGACCGGCTCGATATCCGCACGGTGGAAGGGCATGCTTCGTTTCCCTCGGTACTAACGCAGGCAGGGTGTGACGATGCGGATATGCTGGTGGCCGTGACCAATAGTGACGAGGTCAACATGGTGGCCTGTCAGTTAGCCCAGTCACTGTTCAGTATTCCGCGCAAGGTAGCACGTATCCGAAGCAGCAATTATCTCGGTTGTGCTGACCAGCTGTTTCAGGCCAAAGCGATTCCCGTGGATGTGCTGATTAGTCCGGAACAGCTGGTCACCGACCATATTGAGCAGCTGACCCGCTGGCCTGGAGCCCTGCAAGTACACGACTTCATGAACGGGCTGATTAAGCTTGCCGTATTTCGGATCGGTAACAATTCGTGTCTGCGAGGACATTATGTTGCTGAACTGGATACCCTGCTGCCTGGGGTTGAAGTGCGACTTGTAGCACTTTATCGGGGTGAATCTCATGTGGCGTTGCATGGCGCTCTTCAGTTCCTCCCCGGGGATGAGGTCTACATGATTGCAACCCCCGCCCACTTGGAATTCGTGACCCAGCTATTTGTGGGGCAGCGGCAGCGCTATCGTCAGATCATGATTGCCGGGGGCGGTAATATCGGGGCCTCGCTGGCAGCCCGGCTGGAAGCCCGCTTTCATGTCAAGGTGATCGAAAGTCGTTCGGAACGCTGCCGTGAGATTGCTCAAAAACTGGATGCTGCCGTCATTATCAATGGCAGTGTTTCGGAGTTGGATATTCTGACTGGGGAGGGAATTGATAATGTGGATCTTTTCTGTGCTCTAACCAATGATGATGAAGCCAATGTGATGTCCTCGATGCTGGCCAAGCGAGCAGGGGCGCGTCGAGTACTCACTATCATCAATAATCCGGCGTATGCCGATTTGGTGGACGGCAATATTATCGATTATGCCATTTCGCCCGAGCAAATCACCATCGGCAGCCTGCTGACCTACATCCGCAAGGGTGATGTGACGCGGGTTCACGCACTGCGAAAGGGGCAGGCTGAAGCGCTAGAAACAATCGTGCACGGTGATAGTAAAACCTCTCGTGTCGTTGGGCGCCAGGTGGGTGAGCTAAAACTGCCAACAGATGCACGCATTGGTGCCATTGTGCGCGGCAACCGGGTAATCATGAGTCACGCCGACACGCGCATCGAAAGTGAAGACCATCTCATATTCTTCATGACCAGCAAGCAGAGCCTGAAGCAGATTGAAAAACTGCTGCAGGTCGGACTTGGCTATTTTTGAAGGGGTAACAGGATGAAACTCTTTCGTCCGGTATTGTATGTGTGCGGTATGCTGGCTTTCATCATGGCGGGGCTGTTGCTGGCACCTGCAGTTTTTGCCCTGCTGACTGATGACGAAGAGCACATTACCTTCTTCCTGTCATCCGGTCTCGCTGTACTGGCAGGGTTACTGTTGATGCTGCCAGGCCTTGGCCACCGCTTCACGCTGACGGCACGACAGCTGTATCTTTTGACCAGCCTGAGCTGGTTGTCCCTGTCTTTTTACGGCGCCTTGCCGCTGATGCTCAGCCACCACCCGCTTTCGTTGACCGATGCGGTGTTTGAAGCGGTGTCCGGCATTACCACCACCGGCTCAACCGTGATGTCAGAGCTTGCTGCCCTGCCGCACTCCATACTGCTGTGGCGCTCCATGTTGCAGTGGGTCGGAGGGCTTGGCGTGATCGGCATGGCAGTGTCGATTCTGCCATTCCTGCAAGTGGGTGGCATGCGTCTGTTCCAGACTGAATCTTCCGACTGGTCGGAAAAATCCCTGCCACGCTTTCATGAGATGGCCCGTGCTCTTTTACTTGTCTATCTGGGTATTACCCTGGCCTGTGCGCTGTCATATCTGGCGGCTGGCATGACGCTGTTCGATGCTATCAACCATGCCATGACGACCGTTTCCACGGGGGGCTACGCTACTGATGACAGTTCCATGGGGCGTTTCAGCGATACCATTTTGTGGATTGCGGTGCTGTTTATGCTGATTGGTGGCATGCCGTTCATGCTCTATATCCGCTTTTTGAGTCAGCGCAACCTGAATGTGTTCAGAGATCAGCAAGCCCGAGGGTTTCTGCTGGTGGTATTTGGCTTGATCAGCCTGCTGACATTGCAGCAGCTGCTGACCTCTGATCGAGAGCCGTTTGAAGTGCTGACCCATGCGGCCTTCAATATCGTCTCGGTGATCACGACTACCGGTTACGCGTCGTCCGATTACACCCTATGGGGCTATTTCAGTATTGCCTTTTTCTTTCTCGTCACCTTCATCGGCGGCTGTTCAGGTTCAACCAGTGGCGGTATGAAGATTTTCCGTTTTCAGTTGTCATGGCTGTTTATGCGTGACCAGATGAACAAGCTGGTGCACCCGCGGGGTGTATTTTCGATCCGCTATAACGGTAAGGCGGTTGCAGACGATATCATGGTGTCGGCGGTGGCGTTTTCGTTTCTGTTCTTTCTGGTACTGGCACTGACAACTCTTGCCTTGTCGGCAACGGGACTCGATTTTGTGACGGCTCTCAGTGGTGCGGCAACTGCACTGACCAACGTGGGCCCGGGCCTCGGTGATATGATCGGCCCGGCCGGCAACTTCGCCGGGGTACCGGAGAGCGGCAAGTGGATTCTTGGCTTCGCCATGATTCTTGGCCGGCTTGAGCTGCTGACCGTGATGGTATTGCTGACACCCGTTTTCTGGAGAGGCTAGGTTATGTCCGAACTGCAGTCACGTGCCAGCCTGCAACGCCATTGGCTGCTGGCGTCAGCCGCCCCAGTCGCGGCGACACTGATTTGCTGGCCATTGTTCGAACTGCTGCCAGCGGCCAGCCTGTCGCTGCTGTATCTGGCCAGTGTGTTGATTGTGGCAATCGGCACCTCAACGCGCCCTGCCTTGTGGTCGGCATTGCTGTCATTTCTGGCCTACAACTTTTTCTTCACTGAGCCTCGCTTTACCCTCTTTATTCTTCACCGTGAGGATATCATCACTGCGCTTGTGCTGGTTCTGGTCGCCCTGTTGACTGGCCAGCTTGCCGCTCGACTGCGTGAAAAAGTTGATGCGCTGGAAACCAGTATACGTTGGAACCAGGGGCAGATGGCACTTGCCCAGGCATTGTCCGATTGCATGGATGCTCCTGCGCTGATTACTGTATTTTCATCCCATCTCAAGGAACGATTCAGTCATCGTCCCTGTCGCATTGAACGGTTGCCTGAAGTTGAAGCAGGTGCCGCGATGGAGATGTGCCCAGAATCGATTCTGCTGAAGGAAGAGATGACCGGCTATTGTCTGTATGTGCGTGACCAGGAT
This sequence comes from Marinobacterium sp. BA1, assembly GCF_041155135.1. Lineage (NCBI taxonomy): Bacteria > Pseudomonadati > Pseudomonadota > Gammaproteobacteria > Oceanospirillales > Oceanospirillaceae > Marinobacterium > Marinobacterium sp. BA1. The sequence continues at coordinate 2,085,066 of NZ_BAAFHC010000001.1, read as the reverse complement.
GCCCAGGTGCAGGGGCTGTCGTTCCGGTTTAACGCTGATCAGTTGCCTGATCTTAAAGTCCAGCTTAATTCTGCTGTGGAACTGTTCAAGCTGGCCTGGAGTCGCATTCAACTCGCTCAAAGGCTTCAGAGAGAAACCCTTGAAAAGGAGCGAGAGCAACTCAGGTCAGCCCTGCTGTCTTCCATTTCTCACGATCTACGCACCCCTTTGGCAACCATGATTGGATCAGTCAGCACTCTCATTGATCTGCCCGAGAGCCTGTCGCAAGAACAAAAACGGGAATTGCTCGACAACACGCTTTCTGAGGCGCGTCGATTGGATCGCTATATTCAGAAGCTGCTTGATATGACGAAGATCGGGCAGGGAGAGTTGAAGCTCGAACGTGATTGGGTTGGGGTGGATGAAGTTTTGAATGTTGCGCTCAGGCGTTTGCAACCCTTGCTGAAGGGACAACGGATTGATGTCGTGTGTCAGCCCGATCTGCCCATGTTCAATTTGCATGCGGCTTTGGTTGAACAGGCCATTTTCAATGTACTGGAAAATGCAGTGCGCTTTACACCACCGAATGAGGTGATCCGAATTGAAGTGTCCGTCGAGGGGGATGATCTGAACATTGACATCGCCGATACAGGACCGGGTATTCCGGCCAGGCACTGGCCGCGTATTTTCGACATGTTTTTTACCCTTTCGCACGGTGATCAGCAGACAGGTGGGACGGGGTTGGGGTTGGCAATCTGTCAGAGCGTTCTGGGTGCCCATGGTGGCGAAGCCAGTGTTTTGTCGAGCACGCCGGATCATGGCAGCTGCATTAGGTTGCGGTTACCGCTTACATTGGCACATAACGGAGACGGGGCATGACACGAATTCTGATTATTGATGATGAGCCCCAGATTCGTCGCTTTCTTACCATCAGTCTTGAGTCTCAGGGTTATCAGATTTGTGAAGCCGTGTCAGGACGAACCGGGCTGGAACAATTGACCCTGGAACAGCCGGACCTTGTCATTCTGGATTTGGGGCTGCCGGACCTGGATGGGCAAGAAGTGTTGAAAGAGCTGCGTGGCTTCAGTGAAGTGCCTGTTGTCGTCCTGTCCGTGCGTAACAGCGAGAAGGAAAAGGTTCAGGCGCTGGATTCAGGAGCCAACGACTACGTCGAGAAGCCTTTTGGTGTCAAGGAGCTTTTAGCCCGCATTCGAGCCGTGCTGCGTTCGGCGTCGGGTAAGGATGTGCGTCCCAGCGCCTATGATGATGGCCGTTTGCGCATTGATTACCATCTGCGTACCGTACAGCTGGCCGGTGAGCGGGTGCATTTCTCGCCACGGGAATACGATCTGCTATTGGAGCTGGTGCAGCACCCGGGACAGATCCTGACGCAGCAGTATTTACTGAAGAAATTCTGGGGGCCTTCTCATCTTGAGGACAGCCACTACCTGAGAATTTTCATTCGCCAGATACGTGGCAAACTGAAAGATGATCCGGCACGGCCTCTCTACATCGAGACCGAGCCCGGAGTCGGTTACCGCTTCATTGGTGGCGTGACTTAACTAATCAACGCCCCGGCCAGCCGCTCGTAACTGCGCAGACGATCACTGTAATCATGAGTGACCGTCACAACGCCCACTTCATCGGAACGGTATTGATCCGCTACGCGATTGATCTGATCGGCACACTCTTCAGCGGTCCCCAGTATCATTGAGTTCAGAACCGCATCAAAGAAGGCCTGATCGGCCGCGCTCAGGTTTTGTTTCAGGTGCAGGGCCTCGTCGGGATGCTTAACCACCTCACGGATGCCCTGACGGAACGCCTTGACCTTCCAGTAGACGGCGGGGGCTGCCAGGTATTCGGCTTCTTCACGGCTGTCGGCACAGAGTGCCGCCACCGCAATGCTGGCTTCAGGTTGGCCAGAGTGTCCCGCCTCACGCCAGGCCTGCTTGTATTCGCTGATGACACTGGGCGGGGCCGGTTCGGGGCTGATGAACAGGGCCAGACACATCTTCATGCCGACCTGACCAGCCAGCCCGGCACTGCCACCGCTTGATCCCAACATCCAGGTTTGTGGTATGGCCGGCTGTCCCGGCATGACCTGCAGCCCCTTGTAGGCATGGCCTTCAGGCAGGCTGTGGTGCAGCAGGTTCTGCAGCAGCCATGATTGCTCAGCATAGTCTTCCAGCCCCGGCTGGGCGGGGTAGGCCAGCGCATGTGATGCCAGCGCGTCACCCCCTGGTGCCCGTCCGATGCCCAGATCGATACGACCGGGATAGAGCGTTTCCAGCATGCTGAACTGTTCAGCGACCTTGTAAGGGCTGTAGTGGGTCAACATGACCCCCCCGCTGCCGACACGAATCCGTTCGGTCACACTGGCGATGTGGCTGATCAGTATCTCCGGGCAGGGGCCGGCAAAGTTGATGCTGTTGTGGTGCTCGGCCAACCAGTAACGGTGATAGCCCCACCGATCACAGGCCTGAGCCAGCTCAACCGTCAGGGCAACGGGTGAAACGTTTGCAGGCAGACCCTGCACGGGAGATTGGTCAACAACGGTCAGTTTTAGGGTCATGGGAGTTCCTGAATTCTTGGTCCGGACGTACAACCGAGCTTAGCGCTCGTTCTGTTCTCGCTTGGGGAACAGCCAAAAGGCGAACCATCGAGTGAAACGCGGCATCAGCAGATAGGACATGGCCACCATCACCACGGCTGTAATCAGCATGGTGCGCAACAGCAGTGGTACTTGTGCCAACAGGTCGCCAAACAGCAGAAAGATGATGGTGACGGTGGGGTAAAGCGCCAACCAGCTGACAAAGGTCATTTTGTATTTGGGTGGCGGTTTCACCGGGTTGTGGCCGGGCAGAGTGAACCAGTTGATGATGCCAGAGGTAGTTTCCACCTGACTCGGGGCTACCAGCAAAGGCTCGATCTGCTCCAGAATCTCGGCGCGCTCGGACGACTGCTGCCAGGCTGACAGCGTCGTTTCATCGTTGAACTTGAAAATGATGCGGTACTCGGGATCGTCGGAACTCGCAGGACGAAACATGCTGGCGCCGAGGTAACCGGGGTAACGCGCTGCACGCTCGGTCATCTGACTGCTGAGGCGTTCGAATTCGGCTTCCTGGCCCTTGATTACGCGACGGGAGATTACCACTGTAACGGGGTTGATACTGTTGTCCGCTGAGGTCTGGTCTGACATGTCGATGTCCTGAATCCCGAAAATGAGTGGGGAAAGCCGAAGCCGAGTGGTGTAGCATCAGACGATTCGGATTGCACGATCCGCCCAATGATGCTCAATATAGGCGTTCAGGGATATTTATCCACACGCTGCGCGGGACGGCGTGATTTCATTTTTGAGAATTACACTATGAACTATCAGGATCTGTACTACTTCATCAAGGTGGTTGAGAAGGGAAGTCTGGTGGCGGCGGCGCGCTATCTGGATATTCCGACTTCAACCCTGTCGCGTCGGTTGCAGGCGTTCGAGCAGGATCTTGGCTACAAGCTGGTACACCGCAGTTCCAAAAAATTCGGCCTGACGGAGTCCGGTCAGCGTTTTTACAACAGCTTATCCAGCGTTGTGACAGAGCTGGAGATGCGAACCGAGGATGTGAACACTGAACTGTCCTCCATGTCGGGTGACATCAAGATTACCGCACCATTGACCCTTGGGCACCATTACGTCAAGAACTGGGTGTTTGAGTTTATGGAGATGAACCCGCGCATCAGTGTCGAGATGTTTCTCAGCAACGAGAACGTGGATCTGGTGAAGAACAGCATTGATATCGCCTTTCGACTGGGCAAAGTCACCCTCAATGACTGGGTGATGCGTCCTTTGCTCAGTACCGAGATGGTTGTGGTGGCCACACCTGAACTGGTTGCACGCCATGGTGCTCCACAGAGACCGGAAGATTTGAGCAAGCTGCCGCTGGTGGTGCTCAAGCGTTCGGCGTTCTGGCGTTTTATGGACCCGGATGGTCACGCGATTACCTTCACCCCGCATGCCCATTTGCGAACCGATGAGATCCGCTTTGCCGTGGATGCGGTAAAGAAGAATCTGGGTGTCTGTTGCATGCCACGCTACGTTGTCGCGGCAGAACTGGAGCGGGGCGAGTTGGTCCAGTTGCTGCCCCAGTGGTCGATGGAGGGAAGGACCATGCATATGCTCTATCCACACCGGGAAAGCCTGCCGGTCAAAACCCGGGCCTTTATCGAGTTCGTCATGGACAAGGTGGCGCACATGGAGGCAGGTATGGCCGAGTGACGTTGATTAAAAAACAGGCATTGCATCGAGGGGTCTTTTACCTATAATTAAGCCGTTAACAATAATTACAAAATACGGTGCAAGCCATGTTCTCCAACGTGCTCAGTAATGCTGTGATTTTTGATCAGGCACACCCGCTGGAAGTGTCCGAATACGTCAATCGCCATGTAGGACACCACAAGCTTGAGTTTGCCGATCGCGAGTGCAGTCGTTCACCGGCCTCGCGACTGAACCACCGGGACTTTGCCGGGCTAGGATTGTCCTCCATCAGCTATGGTGACTGTGTGGATGTGCGCTGCCCTGAGTTACAGGGTATCTATCATTTCCAGGTGGTGACCCGAGGCGAATGCCGCTGGCGCTTCCGAGACGAGAATCTGCGTCTGTTTCGGGGCCAGGCACTGATGATGAACCCCGGAGAGCAGATGGACCTGACCTACTCCGAGGATTGCGAAAAAGTGATCGTCAAGGTCCCCGAGGAGCTGGTCAAGGAAGTCTGTCTGGATCAAGCGGGGCTGGTGCCACGCAGTGGGGTTCGTTTCGAGCGCCGTGTCATCGAGCTGGAGCAGTCTCTGGGGTTCATGCGATTACTGGATGCGCTGCTCCTGGAGGCCAATGAGACCGAACTCGATCTGAGCCATCTGCAGTTGCCCTACCGCGATATCCTGATTCGCAAACTGCTGCAGCAGTTCGACAGCAATGCGGCTTCGGGACGTGACCTGCATGCCAATGATCGCAGTTTTTCCCACCTGCTGGCCTACGTCGAGGCCAATATCCGTGATGATCTGAGTGTTGAAGAACTGGCGCAGGTCGGTAACGTCAGTGTACGTACCGTATACAACCTGTTCGCCAAATATTTCAATGTGACACCCAAGCTGTTCATCAAGCAATCCAAACTGAAAAGCCTGCGTGAAGAGCTGGTCAGTGGCAAGGCGGTTCGCAATGTAACCGAGGTGGCGCTGGACTATGGCTTCACCCACCTGGGCCGTTTCTCGTCCGACTATCGCAAGATGTTTGGTGAGCTGCCGTCCGAGACACTGCGCCGCAAGCGTTGATCGCGCTGTACCTCGCGGCTGAATGACCTTAGGCGACACACCGGATCAGGTGTGCCGCTTGAGGTGCTGCTGGCCGCAGATGGCTTCCGTCACCTGCTCGGCGCATCCAGTGAGTTGCTGCTGCAGCGCCGAGCCGGGACGGATGTCCGTATCACCCGCCATCCCCATCAAACTGATGACCGACGATATATTGCCGTTGACATCGAAGATGGCGCTGGCGGCCACATTCAGATCGGGCAGATAATCACCGTAGAAACAGCACAGGTTGTCCTGTCTGACCTGATCCAAATGCTCCCGGAACGCATCACGCTGCAGCAATTTGCCGCCATGGCGAGGCAGGGCCAGCGGTTGCTGGAAAAACGCGTCCAGCATGGCTTCGCGTCGCTCCTTTGGCAGGTTGGCCAGGAAGATGCGGCCAGACACCGAGAAAAAGGGGGACAGCTCCAGCCCGAGTCGAATGTTGACGGCGACCGGCTGGCTGGCATCCAGCCATTTGATGACCAGAGGCGCTTGGCCGTTCCAAACCGTTACCGATACGGTCTTGTCCGTGGTTTCATTGAGTTCTTCAACGGCCGTGAACGCCAGCCTGATCGGGTCGATGCGACGGATGGCTGCCACGCCAAGGGTCAGGCAGGATCTGCCCAGGGTATAGCTGCTGCCGTTGTCATGCATGATGTAGCCCATGCGCAGCAGACTGACGATGTACTTGTGCAACCTGCTGGGCGATAGCTCGAGCTGGTCGGACAGATTTTTCAGCGTCAGGGGCCTGGGCGACTCTGCAATGGTATTCAGAATGCGTAGCCCGATTTCAAGAGAACCAATCCCCTGGCGGAGCGTTACAGGGTGCTTTTCAGTGTCTGCTGTCATAGTGTGGGGGCCCTGTGGCGCTGCACAAATAGGGGATTGTACCAAGTAATCGCTCCGGGCCGGAATCAGCCCGAAGCGCAACGTCGCGAAGGGCTCAGACACCGAGATAGGACTCAACCTCGTCCAGCCGTGACAGCAGCTGTTCAGAGTTGTCGTTGAACACGACCTTGCCCTTGACCAGCACCACATGCCGGTCACACAGCTCCTTGAGTACCTGGATGTTCTTGTCCACGATCAGGGTGGAAATACCGCTTTCCTTGATGGTGCGAATCACGTCCCAGATCTCCTTGCGTATCAGTGGCGCCAGACCTTCGGTGGCCTCGTCCAGAATCAGCAGATCCGGATTGGTGACCAACGCTCGGCCAATGGCCAGCATCTGCTGCTCACCGCCGGACAGCTGGGTGCCCAGATTGCTCAATCGTTCCTGCAGGCGCGGAAAGGTTTCCAGTACCCGTTCGTAATTCCAGTGCTGCTCGCCTCGATTGTTGGGGCGTGCGGCCATTTCAAGATGCTCTTTTACCGTCAGGTTGTGAAACATGCCTCGGCCTTCGGGAACATAGGCGATGTCCTTGCGCATCCGCTGCCAAGTGGGCAGGGCAGAGATTTCTTCGCCCTTAAAGAACACATGACCACTGCGTGGCTGAACCAGCCCAAGGATCGATTTCAGCGTGGTGGTCTTGCCCATGCCGTTGCGTCCCATGAGACTTACCGCCTGACCTGCTTCAATTTCAAAGCTGACACCGTGCAGAATGTGGCTTTCATCGTAGAAGCTGTGCAGCCCCTTTACTTCCAGCAATTTTGTCATGTTCAGAATACCTCGTCGCCCTGGCCCAGATAGGCTTCCTTCACGCGGGGATCATCGCGCACCTCATCAACGGTGCCGGTGATCAGATGCTGACCGTCCACCATCACCGTGAGCTGGTCCGACAATTCGAACACTGCATCCATGTCGTGCTCGACCAGAACGATGCAGTATTCCCGTTTCAGTTTTTTCAACAGCTCGATGATCAGCAGCGACTCTTCATGCCCCATGCCCGCCATCGGCTCGTCAAGCAGCAGAACCTCGGGAGCTGTTGCCAGCACCATGGCGATCTCCAGTTGTCGCTGTTCGCCGTAACTGATGTGAGATGCGATTTCGTCACGCCGCGCACCCAGTCCAACCTTTTCCAGTGCCTCGGTGGCGATCTCGTCCAGTACTTTCTGGGTGTAGCGTGAGCGCAGAAAATTGAAGTTGCCGCCCATGCGCCGCTGTACCGCCACACAACAATTCTCCAGACAAGTGGCACCCGGATAGATGTTGGTTTTCTGGAAGCTGCGACCAATCCCCCGGCGGGCAAAAGCGTGTGGCTTGATCGCCTCAATCGGCTCGCCCTTGTGCAGAATCCGCCCGCTGGTGGGTTTGTAGTGGCCGCACAACAGGTTCAGCAGGGTGCTTTTACCCGCACCATTGGGGCCGACAATGCCGTGCAGTTGGTTATCGTGGAACTGGAGAGAGATATCATCCAGTGCTTTCAGCCCGCCCCAGTATTTGCACAGGCCCTCGGTTTCAAGCATCAGCTCTGTGGTCATGAGCGTTTCTCCAGCAGTTTCTCCAGATAACCGGCAATGCCGTTCTTGAACACCATTACCATTGCGATGATCAGAATGCCCATAAACAGCATCCAGTGTTCGGTCAGATGCTCCAGGGAGTAGTGCAGGCCCTCGTACACGAAGGTGCCGAGGATGGCGCCATAGATGGAGCCCATGCCGCCCAGAATTGACATCACCAGTGCCGAGCCGGAGGTAGTCCAGGCCAGCATGGACGGGTTGACGAAACCATACTGCAGGGTGAACAGGTAGCCGGCGTAAGCCCCCAGTGCTGATGCGATCACATAGCTCATTAGGCGGAACATGAAGATGTTGTAGCCAAGGGCCGTGGTGCGACCCGGATTCTGGTGGATGGCATCCACCACGCGACCGAAGCGAGAGCGGATCAGCAGTTTGAAAAACACCAATGTGTTGAACAGTGACAGCAGGCAGAGGTAGTAGAAGTGGATCGGGTTATCCAGATCAAACAGGCTCAGGCCGAAGATACTGGTTTCGGGCTTCATGTAGATGAATAGCCCGTCATTGCCACCAAACTTGATGGAGTCCGAGAAGAAATAGAAGGCCATCTGGGCAAAGGCCAGCGTGATCATGATCATATAGATGCCGTTGGTACGCAGTACCAGAAAGCCGATCACCAGTGCGATCGCGGCCGCACTCATGCATACGTAGAAGGTATACACCCAGAAGTTGACCTCGGTGTACTCCGGCGCAAGCATCCAGAACAGATAGCCGCCCAGGCCATAGAACATGGCATGGCCCAGGGTGATCAAGCCGCAGCGGCCCACCAGGTAGTCCAGTGACATCACGAACAGGGCGAAAATCATGATGCTGGTCAGCTTGCTGACGTAGAAGGTGTTCTGTTCCAGAAACAGCGGCAACAGCAGTGCCAGGGGGAAGAACACCCAGATGAAGATGCGTTCGGTACGTTTATTGAACAACATGACACAGACTCCGGATCAGGAAGAGAACAAGCCTTGCGGCTTGATCAGCAGGATGAACGCCATCAGGATGTAGATCATCATGCTCGAGATTTGGGGTACCAGAACGGACGAGAAGGTATCCACAAGCCCCACCAGAAGGGCCGCAACGAAGGCGCCCTTGATCGATCCCATGCCGCCGATCACGACCACTACAAAGCAGGTGATCAATACGTGTTCGCCCATGCCGGGCATGATGGAGGACATTGGGGCAGACGCGACCCCGGCGACAGCCGCCAGCATCACGCCAATTGCAAACACGATGGTGTAGAGGCGACGAATATCAATGCCCAGACACTCCACCATTTCACGGTTGGACTCGCCGGCTCGAATCAGCATGCCCAGCCGGGTCTTGTTGATCATGTAATACATCACGAAAGCGATGGCGATACAGAGCAGGGCGACAAAGATGCGATAGATCGGGTACTCCAGTACATCATTCAGCGGTACGGCACCGGACAGAGCCTGGGGCACCGGCACGCCCAGCGGGTCGTTACCCCAAAGCAGGCTTTGCAGTGCGTTGAAGACAAAGATCATGCCGATGGTGAGCAACACCTGGTCCAGATGGTTGCGCCGGTAGAGATGGCGTATCAGCCCCCGTTCGATGGCAATACCGATCAGCAGGGCGATCGCGGCGGAGATCAGTGCGCTGATGCCGAAGCTGCCGGTATGCTCGAAGAAATACCAGGCCAGATAAGCGCCGACCATGAACATGGAGCCGTGCGCCAGGTTGAGAATGCCCATCACGCCGAACACCAGCGTCAGGCCGGAAGCGATCAGAAACAGCAGCAGCCCATACTGCAGGCCGTTGATCAGCTGCACAAAAAACAAAGAGGTGGTCATAGCAGAACCCGGGATGATCAGTCAGGTTAATACGACCGGGCAGGGTAAAGCCCCGCCCGGTATTGCAGGCTTAGAGCTTGCAGCCGCGAGCCGGGTCTTCCAGCATCGGGGATGCGATCTCGATCACCTTGTTCTCGCCGTTTTCAACCGTACGCAGGTAGATGTTCTGCACCGGGTTGTGGGCCTTGGAGAAGGTGAAGTCGCCACGTGGGCTGTTGATTGTGGTGTTGGCCATGGTATTGATCAGTGCATCGCGATCGGAAATGTCGCCCTTGAGCTGGTTCAGCGCATTGGCAATCAGCAGACCGGTGTCATAACCCTGCACCGCGTAAAGGTCAGACGGCTTGTCGAACTGCTCCTTGTAGGAGGCTCTGAAGCGGTTGTTGAGATCATTATCCAGCGTGTCAGCATAATGCAGCGTCGTCATCACGCCTTCGGCGGCAGCACCCTGGGCTTCAATAGTGCCCTCGGTCAGGAAGCCGGAGCCCAGCAGTGGGATTTTGCCCTTCAGGCCCAGTGCATCGTAATCCTTGACGAATTTGACCGCGCCGCCGCCGGCGAAGAATACGAACACTGCATCAGGCTTGAGCGATGCGATTTCCGACAGGTAGGACTGGAATTCGGTCTGCGGGAAGGGGACCAGCATCTGTTTGACGATCGTGCCGCCACCGGCAGTAAAGGATTCTTCAAACGCATCCAGGCTCTCGCGTCCCATGCCGTAGTTCCAGCTCATGGTCACGACATTCTTGTAGCCCTTGTCGAGTGCCACCTTGCCCATTGGGTACGACGGCTGCCAGGAAGAGAAGGAAGTGCGGAATACGTTGGGTGCACATAGAGGTCCGGTCACGGGGCCGGCACCGGCGTTCGGCACAATCATCACGGTATCCTTGCCGCGCAGCACCTTCAGCATGCCCATGGCCACACCTGAGTGGACAGGGCCGATGATGAAGTCGGCCTTGCTGCGATCCAGCAGCGAGGATGCGATTTCAGGTGCACGTTCGGGGCGTGCCTCGGTGTCGATCTCGATGTATTCAATCTTGCGACCGTGCAGTTCGGCAGCCTTTTCCTGCAATGCCATTTTCAGACCGTTACGGGTAGCATCGCCCAGCGCGGCATACACACCGCTGAAGGGCAGCATGATGCCCACTTTGACCGGCTCATCCGAAGCCAGCACCGGTGTGCTAAGGGTTAGGGTTGCCAGGCCGGCAGCGACAGCAGTACGCAGAGTATTGGTCTTGAACATATAAACCTCTCAGGGAGTGCGTTATTTTTATGGTCTGCTGATTAGAAAGAACCCTGACCTGCATCAATAGCCGCTTGATGCAGACCTGTGTCCAAAAAACTGCAACGATGTTGCAGATGCATGCGGTATGCAGTGTGCGGATAAAGCTTGCACCCACCGGATTTAACACGCCGCCAAGGCCTGTAATAGTCGATCTGAGTTGTAATCGGGCCGGCAGCGGCCAAGGGTTGTCATAACAAGAGGTGGCTATGAAAAAAGGTGTAATGCGTCCTGGGCACGTGCAGATTCGCGTGCTGGATATGGATGAAGCCGTCAAGCACTACGTAGACCTGCTCGGTCTGATCGAAATGGACCGTGACGATCAGGGCCGTGTCTATCTCAAGGGCTGGACCGAAGTGGACAAGTTCTCGGTGGTGCTGCGTGAAGCGGACGAAGCCGGCATGGACTACATGGGTTTCAAGTGCTTGAGCGAAGAGGTTGTGGACAGCCTGCGTGCTGAGCTGGTTGTGTTCGGCTGCGAAGTGGAAGACATTCCCGCCGGTGATCTTAAAGACTGTGGACGCCGCGTCCGTTTTGTTGCCCCCACCGGGCACGCGTTCGAGCTTTTTGCCACCAAGGAGCAGACCGGCAAGTGGGGCGTGGGCAATCACAACCCGGAAGCATGGCCGCGTGGCCTGAAAGGCATGCAGGCGACCCGTTTCGACCACTGCCTGCTGTACGGCCCCAACCTGGACCGCACTTTAGAGCTGTTCCGTGATGTGCTCGGCTTCGATCTGGCTGAGCAGGTGATGACACCGGACGGCAAGCGTGTCGGTCAGTTCCTGACTGCCAGCATGAAGGCACATGATGTGGCGTTTATCGATCATCCGGAACCAGGCAAGTTTCACCATGCTTCCTTCTTCCTGGAGACCTGGAACGATGTGCTCAAGGCGGCGGACTTGATCTCCATGACCGATACCTCAATCGATATTGGCCCGACACGTCATGGGCTGACTCATGGTCAGACCATCTATTTCTTTGACCCTTCCGGCAATCGTAACGAGGTTTTCTGCGGTGGCGACTACCACTACCCGGACCACGAGCCGGTGACCTGGGATGCGGGCGAGCTGGGTAAAGCAATTTTCTATCACGACCGTCAGTTGAACGAGCGTTTCCTGAGCGTGCTGACCTGATTTTGTTGTTGTGCTGCACCGGTCACGGCTCTCCTGTGACCAAACCTTTTGCGCCGTCTATTGACGGCGTTTTTTGTTTGCTCGGCAAAGCCGGTCACTGATAAGTCGATGTGTCCCATGCTCGGGTCATTAATGTGATAAGGCCTGTATGCAGCGGTACATGCCTGGATCGGCTATGCACCGCTGCAATCAAGGGCGATTAATCGGTTGTCTGGCGTTGGTATTCCAGGGCTGCTCGGTTCAAGTCATCCAGAGCGGCCTGTGCATCGATGGGGCGGTCGGACACACTGTCAATCCAGGCCTCATGCATTCCTTGGACTTTCTCTGCAAATTGCTGTGTCAGAGGGTCTTCAGGGGTCAGTTCTTTTATCCGCACGTTCATCTCACGAGCAGCCTCAAGCCCCTTAGTGTCCGAGTTGCCCCAAGCGCGACCAGCGAGAGCGGATAGCTTTTCACCAGATACCGACATGATCGCATTACGGTCCTTTTCACTCAGGTCCTCAAACACATCTGGATTCATGAAAATTGTAAAAGCAGTTGTATACATGCCCGAAGGGAACAGGGTCACATCGCTCACAACCTCGTTCAGGCGAGAGTACTTCAGTTCCTGAGCGGGAAGGAAAACACCGTCTATGACACCCTGTTGCATCATTTCATACACTTTTGTAACGGGAGCAAATACAGGCACGACGCCCAGGCGTGTTGCAAGGTCGTTTACGACTCCACCGCCCGTGCGGATTTTCTTATTGTGCAGATCCGAGAGGTCGTTGACTTCGAAAGTGGTGAACAGCTGACCAGGGCCGTGTACAAACATGCCCAAAACTTTCAGCCCATCGAACTCGTGAGCCGCCTCAAAGTGTTGCTTGTACACGCGCCACAGAGCGACCGACAAGGCTTCAGGATCAGCGGTTACCCCCGGGATTTCAACGACGGCCGGTAGCTTGAATCGGCCCGGCAGATAGCCATTTACACCGAAACTGACGTCTGCCACACCATCTTCAACCAGGCTGAACATGGACTTGGGGTGTCCTGAACCATACTCCAGTTCAATTTTGACACGTCCTTCCGTTGCTTCCTCAACCCATTTCCCCCAGGTAGGCCAAACGACATCATTTTGTCCACTGGTCGGAGGCAGCCAAGTGGCCACACGCAGTGTGGTTTGTGAGTAGGTAGCGGTGGAAAACATGAATGCACAAATGTATGCGATCGTTTTTATTATATTCATTGTTGGGCCTTTCTTATGGATTAATACTTGTAGGATGGATCTTTTTTATCCATCAAACGTTCAAAAGCGGCAACTGCATCTCGACCAGAACCATATTTTGGATTGAAAAGAGGCGTATCGCGTGCGCAACGCTCAAGAATGTTATCAGGAATTTTCAGTGTTTTACCCATGGACATTGAAGCCAACTGAACTTCACATGCTCGGTTCAGAAGCCACATCAGTGAAAATGCCTGTGGTAGATCAGCCCCGATGATAACAGGGCCATGATTTCTCAACATCAGGATTTTTTTGCCCTCACTGCTGGCTACAATTCGATCGCCTTCATCCATGCGGACCGTAATGCCTTCAAAGTCATGATACGCGACTTGGTTATGCAGCTGTGCTGAGTAGAAATTTGTGAATGAAAGACCTTCTTCCAGGCAGCATACAGCCAGGGTCGGTGTTGTATGTACATGCATGATGCAATGCCCATCGGGCACATGTTTATGTATGGCACTGTGGAAGGTAAAGCCGGCAGGATTGATTGGCCAGTCAGAATCACCCACGATGTTACCATCGATATCAATCTTGACGAGGTTGGATGCTTTTACTTCACTGTAATGCAAACCAAATGGATTGATCAGAAAGTGTTCAGGTTCACCGGGTACACGTAATGAGATATGATTATAAATTGACTCATCCCAGTTGAAATGATCAAAAATCCGATACATGCAGGCCAGATCCTGCCTCGCCTTCCACTCCTCGGCACTGTATTTAAGAGGTCGGTCGAAATAATAACTCTGTTTTTTCATGTGGTTTTTCCTGTAGCGTTGATACCTGTGCCAGCATAGAAAAACTGATTCGATGACGAAACAAACAATCCGGTATAGCAGGTATAGGCAACTCCTATAGGTATAAAGCTTATGAATACCAAGCAATTGATATATTTCGTGAAATCAGCTGAGCTTGGCAGCATTGCAGCTGCAGCTCGGGAGCTTGAGATCTCGCAGCCCAGTATTAGCCAGCAGATCTCGGTACTGGAGCATGAACTCAAGGCGACCTTGTTCAGTCGTGATGTGCGTGGGGTTTATCTAACTGAGAGCGGAGAGATTTTCTTGGCTCATGCGCGCTCAGTCATTCGCCAGTTGGAGCAAGCACAGGCTGAGTTACATCAATCGATATCCTCACCTTCCGGCAAGGTTTCGATCGGTTTTACCCAGCCCATTTGCAATATTCTAGCTGTGCCATTAATGACATGCCTTGAAAGAGAATTTCCGAATATTGAATTAAGCATTTATACGGGGTATTCATCCGATCTAATTAAAATGATGAAGTGCGGTGATATTGACCTTGCTGTTTCTTCCTATGATGAAAGTGATTGTAAAAATATTAACTATGAGCTTTTCTTTCGAGAAAAAATATATTTATTGATTGGGAAGAACCGGTTTTTTGAATTTGATGATTTATTTGTTAGAAAAGGCGCTATACGGTTTTCAGACTTGAGACACTACGAGGTCATGGTTACAAATCGTACAGACTCGCTTGGCTATCTCATTGGCCAGTACGAAAAAGAGACTGGTTTTTACTTAAACAAGCGCCAGCCGCATGGTCAGTTAATGACTACATTAAGGCATGTTACAGAAGGACATGGCATGTTGATTACCCCGTCATCGTCCTTTTTTCACCTCGAAAAAAATGATGAGGTGAATGCCATTGATATTGTCGAGCCTCGACTCTATCGGGATGTTTTCCTTGTTTCGTGCAGAGACAAGCCTGTGACCAATGCGATGAGCAAGGTGATCGAAAAAATTCGTACGATCACGCGGCAGGAAAATGAAAATGGCCACTGGCGTGGCAGCGTTGTCTAGCCTGCTCATTTTTCATTTGGCAACACGGCAGCCCTTTCGTCATTGAGCACGGGTGGCTGCGCACTGGCCTGGCGCTTAGCGGTCAGTCTTTGTGCATATCAACACGGGTTTGCTCCTGTTCGAGCCGATACGAGCCGATATCCGCGATCCCCCGGATTCATGTATACACCCTCTGCAAATATGGGATAAAGAATGGCACTGGCTGGATAGTGACCACTGGCACCGCCCTCTAATCTGAGACAAACAATAAGGAGGGCATCGCCATGCAAGACAATCTGATAGCAAAAGTGGGCGGCATGATGGAGGTCGATAAAGAAAAAGGCCTGTATCGTGGTCGTCGCGACATGTTCACCGATCCCGAGCTGTTCGAGCTGGAGATGAAACACATCTTCGAAGGCAACTGGATCTATCTGGCGCACGAAAGCCAGGTCGCCAACCCGAATGACTACTTTACCGGTTACATCGGTCGTCAGCCCATCGTCATTACCCGCAACAAGGATGGCGAGCTGAACTGCTTCATCAACGCCTGCAGTCACCGTGGCGCTGTGCTCTGCCGCAAGAAAAAGGACAACAAGGCTGTCTTCACCTGCCCGTTCCATGGCTGGAGTTTCAATAATTCCGGCAAGCTGGTCAAGGTCAAGGACCCCAATGATGCGGGTTACCCGGATTCATTCAACTGCGAAGGCTCACATGACCTGAAAAAGGTCCGCATGGAGAACTACCGTGGCTTTCTGTTCGGCTCATTGAACGATGATGTCAAGCCACTGACCGAGCACTTGGGCGAGGCTGCCAAGATCGTCGATATGATCGTTGATCAGTCACCGGAAGGCCTGGAAGTGGTGCGTGGCTCTTCCACCTATATCTACGACGGTAACTGGAAGCTGCAGGCTGAGAACGGTGCTGACGGTTACCACGTCTCCGCTACGCACTGGAACTACGTTGCCACCACGGCGCGCCGCAAGGCCGGCATGTCCGCTGATGACGTCAAGGCGATGGATGCCTCCACCTGGAACAAGCAAAAGGGCGGGTTCTACGCCTTTGAACATGGCCACATTCTGCTGTGGATGAACTGGCCCAACCCGCAGGACCGTCCGCTGTATGAGCGTCGTGACGAGTTGGTAGAGAAGTTCGGCGCTGATCGTGCTGACTGGATGATCGGCAACCTGCGCAACCTCTGCCTGTACCCGAACGTATTCCTGATGGACCAGTTTAGCTCGCAGATCCGTCACTTCCGTCCGATCTCCGTCGACAAGACCGAAGTCACCATCTATTGCATCGCACCCAAGGGCGAGAGTGCCGAAGCGCGTGCGCATCGTATCCGTCAGTACGAAGACTTCTTCAACGCCTCAGGCATGGCAACTCCGGACGATTTGGAAGAGTTCCGCGCCTGTCAGGAAGGCTTCAAGGGCATGAACCTGCCCTGGAACGACATGTGCCGTGGTGCCGAGCATTGGATCGACGGTCAGGATGAAGGTGCGAAGAAGATCGATGTGCATCCGGTGATGAGCGGCGAGAAGGTCGAGGACGAAGGTCTCTACATCGTTCAGCATCACTACTGGCAGAAAGTGCTGGCCGAAGCGGCACGCAAGGAAAAGGGGGAGTAAGCCATGACTATCAGCTACGACGAAATTCGTGATTTCCTGCACTCTGAACAGCGTGCGCTGGATGACAAGGACTATGACAACTGGCTGGAGCACTACGACAAGGGTGCCGAGTTCTGGGTGCCGAGCTGGGATGTGGACGGTGAATTGACCGAAGACCCGCAGTCCGAAATCTCTCTGATCTACTATGCCCGTCGTGATGGTCTGGAAGACCGTGTTTTCCGCATTCGTACTGACCGCTCCAGTGCCAGTTCGCTGCCGGAGCCACGCACCCAGCACATGCTGAGCAATCTGGAAGTGTCCGCCGCATCGGATAATGACGCCGAAGTGCGCTACAGCTGGATGACCAACAGCGTGCGCTACAACGCCGTGGATACCTATTTCGGTACCGCGTTTGTCACTCTGATCCGTGACGAAGACGGCAAGCTGAAAATCAAACGCAAGAAGGTCGTGCTGAAGAACGACTATATCCACCACGTTGTGGATATCTATCACCTCTGATCCCGGCCCAACATAACAAGTGTCCCTCGGGGTGTTATCGACACCCCTGAAGGGGACCGAGGTAGCACACAATGTATAAAGTAGCGCTCAACTTTGAAGACGGTGTAACCCGCTTCATTACGACCTTGCCGATGGAAACGGTGGCCGATGCCGCTTATCGTTCCGGGCTCAATATCCCGCTCGATTGCCGTGACGGTGCCTGTGGTACCTGCAAATGTCACTGCGAATCGGGCAGCTATGAGATGGATGGCTATATCGAGGATGCGCTGTCCGATCAGGAAGCGGAGCAACAGTACGTGCTGACCTGTTGCATGATTCCGGAATCGGATTGTGTGGTTACCGTGCCGGCCTCGTCTGAAGTTTGTGTGCGCAGTCAGCAGGCGGATGTGCATGCCAAACTCACCGATATCAACCGTCTGTCTGATTCCACCCTGTCATTCACCGTCGCCGGTGATCAGGTGCGTGCCATGCACTTCCTGCCGGGGCAGTACGTCAACGTACAGGTGCCGGGGACCGATCAGTCCCGTGCCTACTCCTTCAGTTCCATGGTTAACCAGTCTGACGAATCGGTCTCTTTCCTCATCCGTGTTGTACCTGAAGGTTTGATGAGCACCTATATGGCCGAAAAAGCCAGTGTCGGCGACAGCATCACTCTGCGCGGTCCTTTCGGTAGTTTTTACCTGCGCGATATCAAGCGTCCGGTGTTGATGTTGGCTGGCGGTACCGGTCTGGCACCCTTCCTGGCAATGCTGGAGAAGATTCAGCAGGTCGGTAGCTCGTACCCGATTCATCTGATCTACGGCGTCACCCACGACACCGATCTGGTGGAAATGGACAAGCTGGAAGCCTTTGCAGCGGCCATCGACAATTTCACCTTCAGTGCCTGCGTCGCCTCTGAAGAGAGCAGCTGGCCGCAGAAAGGTTATGTCACCAACCACATGGAACCCGGTCATCTGCATGACGGCGATGTGGATATATACCTCTGTGGTCCGCCGCCGATGGTAGAAGCGGTGAACAGCCATATGCAGGAAAAGGGCATTCAGCCGGCCAGCTTCCATTATGAAAAGTTTGCAGCCAGCAAGTAAGGACGATTCCATGAGAGCTGAACGTTTCGAAAACAAGGTGGTTGTTGTCACCGGCGCGGCCCAGGGAATTGGTCGTGCCGTTGCCCTGCAGATGGCCGCCGAAAAAGCCAGCCTGCTGCTGGTAGACCGCTCCGAGATTGTTAAAGAAGTGGCCGAAGAAGCGCTGGCCGCCGGTGCCGTTGATGCCCAGATCATCAATGCGGATCTGGAGCAGTATGCAGGGGCCTGCAAGGCGGTGGATGCGGCTGTGAGCCATTTCGGTCGCATCGATATTCTGGTCAACAACGTGGGTGGTACCATCTGGGCCAAACCCTATGAAGCCTACGAAGAAGAGCAGATCGAAGCCGAGATTCGCCGTTCTCTGTTCCCGACCCTCTGGTGCTGTCACGCCGTGCTGGCACAGATGCAGAAACAGCAGGGTGGCGTGATCGTCAACGTGTCCTCCATCGCAACCCGAGGCCTTAACCGTGTGCCCTACGCTGCGGCCAAGGGCGGTGTGAATGCGATGACCGTTTGCATGGCGTTTGAGAATGCCAGGCACGGTATCCGGGTCAATGCGGTGGCGCCGGGTGGAACCGATGTGGGTGAGCGACGCATTCCGCGCAATAATGACACCATGAATCAGCAGGAGAAGGACTGGTACCAGACGA
This sequence comes from Marinobacterium sp. BA1, assembly GCF_041155135.1. Lineage (NCBI taxonomy): Bacteria > Pseudomonadati > Pseudomonadota > Gammaproteobacteria > Oceanospirillales > Oceanospirillaceae > Marinobacterium > Marinobacterium sp. BA1. The sequence goes on along the minus strand of NZ_BAAFHC010000001.1, from coordinate 2,066,173 downwards.
TTGTCGACCAGACCATCGACTCGACCTTCATGAAACGCTACAGCGTCCCGGAAGAGCAGGCCAATGCCATACTCTTTCTGGCCTCGGACGAGGCCTCCTATATCACCGGTACCATATTGCCGGTGGGTGGTGGCGATCAGGGCTGACCTTTTTATCCAAACCAAGCAGGGCTACGGCCCTGCTTTTCCGTTTTATGCTGAGGAGAAACATGATGGCAACAAAAACAATAATCGTGCCTGAAGGAATGGAATTCATCCGTGACGAGATCGGCTACGCCCCGGCGGTGCTGGTCAATGACACGCTCTATATCGCCGGTCAGATCGGCCGCAATGATCAGCGTGAACTGGTCGCTGACAAGGAAGCACAGTTTGTGCAGGTGTTCGAAAACATGCAGCGGATACTTGAAACGGCGGGCGCCCGTTTCGAGGACGTTGTGGAAATCACCAGTTACCATACCGACATGCGTGACCTGCCGTTGTATATGGAAGTGCGCAACCGCTACATGAAAGGCTGCTATCCGGCCTGGACCGCGATCGGCGCAGCCTCCCTGTGCGGTGCGCCGGGCTATTTTCTGGAGGTGAAAGCGGTCGCCGTCATCGAGAGGGGGGATGAGTGATGCTGAAGGACCTTTCCATCTCGACCATTATTGCGGGCCTGATGGCCGTGCTGGTGTCCTACTCAGGGCCACTGGCGATCTTTTTTCAGGCGGCACAAAATGCCGGCATTTCGGTAGAGATGATGACCTCCTGGGTTTGGGCCATCTCCATCGGCGCGGCCGTCACCGGGATTGCACTCAGCTTGTGGTTTAAAATCCCGGTGATCACCGCCTGGTCGGCTCCGGGCACGGTACTGTTGGTGACGCTCTTTCCAGAGTTGTCTATCAACGAAGCGGTCGCGGCCTATATCACCGCTGCCGTGATCATCTTTCTGATCGGCATTACCGGGCTGTTCGACAAGGTGGTACAGATAATCCCGAAAGGGGTTGCTGCCGCCATGATGGCGGGTATCCTGTTCGACTTTGGTTTGGGGGCTTTTAGAGCGCTGGATTCCGTGCCATTGGTGACCAGTGTGATGATCTTCGGCTTTGTGCTGTTCAAGTTCCTAAGCCGCGCCTATTTTCTGGTACTGATGGTAGTACTGGGTGTAGTGTTGTCCGTCACCGCACTGGATGCCAATCTGAGCCAGCTGGAATGGCGACTGGCCAGCCCGATGTTGATTATGCCTGCATGGAGCTGGAGTTCCACTCTGGGGTTGGCGTTGCCGCTGGTCATTGTCAGCCTGACGGGTCAGTTTTTGCCGGGCTTTACCATCCTCAAGGCATCGGGTTATAGCTTCGCGTCCAGACCCATCGTGTCGATGCTGTCACTGGTGTCGATACCGACCGCGTTCTTTGGTGGCATCACCACGGTGATTGCCGCCATCACCGCCTCGATCTGTACTAGCCCCGATGCGCATGAAAATCCGGACAAACGCTATTGGGCCGGTGTCGCCAACGGCGTGTTCTACCTCATCGGCGGCATTCTGGCCGGCAGCATCGTGCTGTTCTTTACCAGCTTCCCCGGCGAAATGATCGCAATCATTGCCGGCCTTGCACTGCTGGGCGCCATCAGCAACAGTTTGACTGCCGCGCTGGAAGACAAGACGCATCTGGATGCCTCACTCATCACTTTCATGGCGACTGCGTCGGGTGTCAGTATATTCGGAATTGGTTCAGCGTTCTGGGGGGTGGTGCTTGGATCGGCGGTATATGTCCTGCAGGGAGTGTTAAGGGCGCGACAGGCACGACTGGAAGAAGCGGTAAGTCAGCGCTGAGCAGCGATCTGATCCCATGTGCGGGATCACAAGTGCTCGGTTTTGGGTGTTTTATCCCGTTTTTGCAACGCTATACTGGATTTCACTCTAATGCACCGTCTTCAGTACAGGCGGTGACTGTGTAATCCGACCATAAAAGTCCGCGACCTGATCAACCCGGTCGTAACAAACAAGGTGAGCCATGAAAGAGTTCAAACACTTTATCAACGGTGAGTATGTCGCCTCAGCCAGCGGCAAGACCTTCGAGAACCGTTGCCCGGTGGACAACAGCCTGATCGGTATGGTCCATGAAGCGGGTGAAGCTGAAGTCGATGCTGCGGTACGTGCCGCCAAGGCCGCACTGAAAGGTCCCTGGAGCAAGCTGACTCAAGCACAGCGCACTGCGCTGTTGAACAAGGTTGCCGATCGCATCAACGAGCGCTTTGAAGAGTTTTTGGCAGCCGAATGTCTGGATACCGGCAAGCCGCGCCATATTGCCAGTCATATCGATATTCCTCGTGGTGCCGCCAATTTCAAGGCGTTCTCCGAAACCCTCGCCAACCATCCGACTGAAGCGTTCCGCATGGATACGCCAGATGGGCAGGGCGCGCTGAACGTGGGTCATCGTACACCCAAGGGCGTCATCGCGGTTATCTCGCCATGGAACCTGCCGCTGCTGTTGATGACCTTCAAGGTTGGTCCGGCACTGGCCTGTGGTAACACTGTTGTGGTCAAGCCGTCTGAAGAAACGCCGGCCACTACCACCCTGCTGGGTGAAGTGATGAATGAGTGCGGCGTACCGCCGGGTGTATTCAACGTGGTGCACGGTTTCGGCCCCAACTCGGCCGGTGAATTCCTGACCACACATCCGTTGGTTAATGCGATCACCTTCACCGGTGAAACCCGTACCGGCGAGGCGATCATGCGTGCCGCTTCCGTTGGCCTGCGCAACATTTCCATGGAATGTGGCGGCAAGAACCCCGGCCTGGTGTTTGCAGACTGCGATATTGAGAAGGCGGTTGAGGGCACCATGCGCTCGGCTTTCGTCAACTGCGGTCAGGTGTGTCTGGGTACCGAACGTGTCTACGTTGAGCGCTCCATTTTCGACAAGTTCCTGTCGCGCATGAAGGAAGAAGTGGCCAAGCTGAAGCTGGGCCGTCCGGAAGATCCTGCTGCCAACTTTGGCCCGCTGGTCAGTCTGGAGCACCGTGACAAGGTCAAGTATTACTACGATTTGGCTCGTGAAGAGGGTGCAACGGTCGAAATTGGCGGTGGCATCCCGGACATGGGTGAAGAGCTGAACGGTGGAGCATGGATCGAGCCGACCATCTGGACCGGCCTGTCTGATGATGCCCGAGTGGTGCGTGAAGAGATCTTTGGCCCTTGCTGCCATATCCGTCCCTTCGATACAGAAGAGGAAGCGATCGAGCTGGCCAACGATACCGAGTACGGACTGGCATGCGCCATTTGGACTGAAAACTCTGCCCGTGCCGTACGTGTAGCCGAGCAGATGGAAGTGGGTCTGGCCTGGGTTAACTCCTGGTTCCTGCGAGACCTGCGCACCTCCTTCGGTGGCGCCAAGCAGTCCGGTATTGGCCGTGAAGGCGGCGTACACGGGTTGGAGTTCTATACCGAAACCAAAAACATCTGCATCAAGCTGTAAGGGATAGACAATGGATAAGCAAAAGATTCAAGCCTGCGGCGACGAGCTTTACCAGGCAATGGTCGACCGCAAGCCGGTACGCCCGCTGACTGAACGCTTCAGCGATATCACCATTGATGACGCCTACCACATTTCCCTGCGCATGCTGGAACGTCGCATCGAAGCCGGCGAGCGTGTGATCGGCAAGAAAATCGGTCTGACCTCCAAGGCGGTGCAGAACATGCTCAAGGTGGGCCAGCCGGATTTTGGCTATCTGACAGATGCCATGGCCTTCAGCCAGGGTGAAGAAATGCCGATCTCCGAGCGCTTGATGCAGCCCAAGGCCGAAGGTGAGATCGCCTTTATCCTGAAAAAGGATCTGATGGGCCCCGGCATCACAAACGCCGATGTTCTGGCGGCCACCGACTGCGTTATTCCCTGCTTTGAGGTGGTGGACTCCCGTGTCGAGAACTGGGATATCAAGATTCAGGATACCGTGGCGGACAACGCCTCCTGTGGTCTGTTTGTACTGGGCGATCGTGCGGTTGATCCGCGCAAGGTCGATCTGGCCACCTGCGGCATGGTGGTTGAGAAAAACGGTTCCATCATCAGCACTGGCGCCGGTGCCGCAGCACTGGGTAGCCCGGTGAACTGCGTGACCTGGCTGGCCAATACACTGGGTCAGTTCGGCATTCCATTGAAGGCCGGTGAAGTGATCCTGTCCGGCTCCCTGGTTCCGCTTGAGCCGGTTAAGGCCGGTGATTTCATGAGTGTCAGCATCGGTGGCATTGGCAGTGCGTCTGTCCGTTTCATCTGATCGGTCCCGTTGATTACAGGAATAAAAACATGAGCAAAAAACTCAAAGCGGTCATCATTGGCCCCGGTAACATCGGCACCGACCTGCTGATGAAAATGCAGCGTTCCGAGTGGATCGAGCCGGTTTGGATGGTGGGCATCGACCCTGAGTCTGAAGGCCTCAAGCGCGCTGCTGAAATGGGCATCAAAACCTGCGCCACCGGCGTGGACGGTATCCTGCCGCACATCATTGAAGACGATATCCGTGTCGCCTTCGACGCCACCTCCGCCTACGTTCATGCGGAGAACAGCCGCAAGCTGAACGAACTGGGCGTGATCATGGTTGACCTGACCCCCGCCGCCATCGGCCCGTTCTGCATCCCGCCGGTCAATCTGACCGACCATGCCAAGAACCTGGAGATGAACGTCAACATGGTCACCTGCGGTGGCCAGGCCACCATCCCGATGGTCGCTGCCGTCAGCCGCGTACAGCCGGTGGCCTACGGCGAGATCATCGCCACCGTCTCCTCCCGTTCCGTAGGCCCGGGCACCCGTCAGAACATCGACGAGTTCACCCGCACCACGGCCGGTGCCGTTGAAAAGGTCGGCGGTGCCAAAGAGGGCAAGGCGATCATCATCATCAACCCGGCCGAGCCACCGCTGATGATGCGTGACACCATCCACTGCCTCACCGAGAGCGAGCCGGATCAGGCCGCCATCACCGAGTCCGTCCACGCCATGGTGAAAGAAGTACAGAAGTACGTACCGGGTTACACCCTGGTCAACGGCCCCGTGTTTGATGGCAACAAGGTCTCCTGCTTCATGCAGGTGGAAGGGCTGGGCGACTTCCTGCCCAAGTACGCCGGCAACCTGGACATCATGACGGCTGCTGGTCTGCGCACCGCCGAGATGTTTGCTGAAGAAGCGGCCAACGGCACCATCACACTGCCGGCACGCGGCTAAGGGGAGAACAGAACATGAACCTGAACGGCAAAAAAGTAACCCTGCACGACATGAGCCTGCGCGATGGCATGCATGCCAAGCGCCACCAAATCAGCCTGGACGAAATGGTCAGCATCGCCTCGGCGATGGACGAAGCGGGCATGCCGCTGATCGAAGTCACCCACGGTGATGGCCTCGGCGGTCGCTCACTGAACTACGGCTTCCCGGCCCACAGCGACGAGGAATACCTCAGCGCCGTCGTGCCCAAGATGAAAAACGCCAAAATCTCCGCGCTGCTGCTGCCGGGGATCGGTACCGTTGACCACCTGAAAATGGCCCGGGACTGCGGCGTCTCCACCATCCGTGTGGCCACCCACTGCACCGAAGCGGACGTATCCGAACAGCACATCGGCATGGCCGCCAAAATGGAAATGGACACCGTTGGCTTCCTGATGATGGCGCACATGGTCAGCCCGGAGAAGATCCTGGAACAGGCCAAACTGATGGTCAGCTACGGCGCCAACTGCATCTACGCCACCGACTCCGCCGGCTACATGCTGCCGGATGACGTCACCGCCCGTATCGGCCTGCTGCGTGCCGAACTGCCGAAAGAAGTGGAGGTAGGCTTCCACGGTCACCACAACATGGGCATGGCGATCGCAAACTCCCTGGCCGCGATCGAAGCCGGTGCCTCGCGCATCGACGGCTCCGTAGCGGGTCTGGGTGCCGGTGCCGGCAACACCCCGCTGGAAGTGTTCTGCGCCGTACTGGACCGCATGGGCGTCGAGACCGGCGTTGACCTGTACAAGATCATGGACGTAGCTGAAGACCTGATCGTACCGATCATGGACCAGCCGATCCGTGTCGATCGCAACGCCCTGACGCTGGGCTATGCCGGTGTGTACTCCTCGTTCCTGCTGTTTGCGGAACGTGCGGAGAAGAAGTACGGCATCTCGGCGCGCGACATACTGGTCGAGTTGGGCCGTCGCGGCACCGTAGGCGGACAGGAAGACATGATTGAAGACCTGGCACTGACCATGGCGAAAGAAAAGGGGTTGATCTAATGGCTGAAGTATACGAGAACAAACTGACACCGGCACAGATTGAAGAGCTGGCGATTCACTGTGAAAACGCCGAGCTGGAAGCCTATGAGATCACCAAGATCACGGACGACTATCCTGAAATGACCTACAAGGATGCCTTCGACATCCAGTGGGAAATTCGTCGCCGCAAGGAAGAGCGTGGCCACAAGATCGTTGGCATGAAGATGGGCCTGACCTCTTGGGCCAAGATGGCGCAGATGGGTGTCGAGCAGCCCTGCTACGGCTTCCTGGCCGACTACTTCAGCGTACCTGAGGGTGGCGAGATTAAGCACGATGAGCTGATCCATCCGAAGATCGAGGCTGAGCTGGCGTTTGTACTGAAACATGAACTGAAAGGCCCGGGCGTCCACATCGGTGATGTGCTGCGCGCCACCGATTTCGTCATGCCGGCCGTTGAAGTGATTGACTCACGCTACAAGGACTTCAAGTTTGACCTCAAGAGCGTAATTGCCGACAACTCCTCTTCCAGCCGCTTCGTCACCGGCGGTCGCATGGCCGACATCGCTGACGTGGATCTGAAGAACATCGGTGTGGTCATGGAGATCAACGGTGAAGTGGTGCAGACCGGTGCCGGTGCTGCGGTTCTGGGTCATCCGGCTGCATCCGTTGCCATGCTCGCCAATATGATGGCGGATCGTGGTGAAAGCCTGCCCGCCGGCAGCTTTATCATGATCGGTGCGATCACAGCAGCGGTGCAGGTGAACAAGGGTGATGCCTTCACCGTACGCTATCAGGGTCTGGGTACTTTGAGCGGCAAGTTCGTCTGAGGAGGCCGCCATGCCGGTAGCACAAATCCACATCATGGAAGGGCGCTCGGATGAGCAGAAAGAGCAGCTGATCGCTGAAGTGACCAGCGCGATTGCTCGCTCACTCGACTCCCCCGAGGCCAATGTCCGGGTCATCATTACCGAGATGCCGAAACAGCATTTCGGTATCGGTGGCCAGTCGGCCAAGAAGCTGGGGCGTTAGCGCTCCAGCCAATGCAACATCGTTTTAACTCTCGTTGACTGTAGCTTTTACCCCGCCACTGGCGGGGTTCTTTTTTATTGGGGAAGCACACGTTCTGCTGCCTTGGCCTTGTTAGGGCGCTTGACATATACTGGTACGGAAACTCCGTACATGAAGGTGCCGTTATGGACACGATCAGTGTAAACAAATTTAGAGACAACCTGAAAGGCTTTGTAGAACAAGTGGTTAGCAGGCATGAGCCGCTCAAGGTAACTCGACGAGCCGGAGAGGCTTTCGTTGTAATGAGCGCCGATGACTGGGAGAGAGAACAAGAAACGCTTCATGTTCTCCAAAACCAGAGCCTCATGCAACAGATTGCCCACTCTCTGGAAACCCACAACCGCGACAAAGGCTATATACCGACTGAAGAGCAAATGAATGAGATCACTGGTATTTGAAGGCAACACCTGGGAAGCGTATGAAACTATGCGCGAGAAGGACAAACAATTGCACAAGGCTTTGTGTAAATTACTTAAGGAAATGCTGCGTTCAAACGATCCTGCTTCAGGATTGGGGAAGCCTGAACCACTTAAGCACAACCTCTCTGGCCTCTGGTCCAAACGGATATCACAAAAAGATCGTTTGATATATCGGTTTGACGAAAAGTCCATTTATATCTTCGCTATTGGTGGTCACTATGATCAGCCCTAACGTCGCTGAAAATTGTGTGCCGGAGCAACGGGATAGCACCTGGTGACGATCACCCTGCGGGGGCGGTCAGTAGGGAGCTACTGCGAAGCGGTTTCGTTCAACTATTGCTTTCAGCGATCAACTACATAGTCAGTGGTGATTAGACGCTGTGTGTTGCGTGGCGCTAAGATAAAGTGACATATCCACATGATTGGAGCTGTTGTCATGGATCAGGTTCAGGCGCCCGACTATTCGTTCAAGGATGTATTGTGGCGAGAGATACGCCAGCACCGCACGGCAGCCATCGGGATGGCGGTTGCGGTGGTGGCTGTACTCTTGCTGCTGTTACAGAACAGCCTTGTTGAAATTCAAAATGGCGGCGGAGAGCGTTTTGGTAATGCCATGCTGGGTGGGCTGGGGGGCTTTGTCTCGACTGCTGTGGGGGCAAGCCTTGCGTTGCTGCTGCGGGATATAAAGGCCAGAACGCAGGATACCATGCTGGGGTTCGCCGCGGGTATGATGCTGGCGGCCAGTGCATTTTCGCTGATTCTGCCGGGTATTGAGGCTGCTGAGCGCTTGGTCAGTGTGGAGTATATTGCGGCTGCAGTAGTGATTACCGGCATGGGGTTGGGTGTGCTGCTGATGCTGGGGTTGGACAAGTTCACGCCGCATGAACACGAGAACGAGGGGCCCTGTGGTCCGGGGTGCGAGCGAATAGGCCGAGTCTGGCTGTTCTTTCTGGCCATTGCACTGCATAACCTGCCCGAAGGGATGGCGATCGGGGTCAGTTTTGCCGACAACGACTTGAGTGTGGGTATGCCACTGACAATGGCTATTCTGTTCCAGAATGTTCCCGAAGGGTTGGCGGTTGCCTTGGCGCTCAGAGCGGCCATGTTGAGTCCCGTGATGGCTGCAATTGTCGCCTCGGGTACAGGCTTAATGGAGCTGCTGGGAGCGTTCCTGGGTATCGGTATAGCGGGAGGTTTGCCACTGGCCTATCCGGTTGGGCTGGGGCTTGCTGCAGGGGCCATGATTTTTGTGGTATCACATGAGGTCATTCCCGAAACTCACCGCAACGGCCATCAGACACCGGCCACGCTTGGCCTGATGGGCGGTTTCGCTGCCATGCTGGTGTTGGATACCGTATTGGGATAGGCGGACCGGGCCGGGTTGCCTCTGTTCAGAGGTTGAACCTGGCCTTGGCCTGAGTTTCGGATGGCGTTTCACCGAACATTTTTCTGTATTCAGTTGAAAAGCGTCCCAAATGATTGAAGCCCCAACTGAATGCCAGAGTGGAAATACTCTCTTCACCTGTGCATCTAATAATATCGGTACGAACACCTTCCATTCGGATGCGTTTTAAATAGGCAGTGGGTGGAACACCGATATAGCGTTTGAAATCAGAATATAACTTGTTTCGTGAAACCCCTGATATCCACTCAATATCATCAATATGTATTTCGTTGCGAGCATTCAACTTAAGGTAGTCAATGGTTTTAATCAGGTAAGAGGGAAGTTTGCTGTGAACCGCACGCTTGATTTCATCTGAATAGTTGTGTGGTTGTGAGGTCAGAATGCCTTTGATCAGGGCCTGCTCGATGTCACGAATAAAGGCAGGGCTGTTATACAGGCTATCAGGGTTGGACAGCTCGCTTTCAATATAGTGAATGGTACGCCACCAGGCACTGGATGCACCGATGTTCGCATCCATTTTTGACTCAAAGATCAAGGGCTTGCTGATACTTTCCCCAATCAGGGATTCCAGGCCGAGCTCCATGGCCTGGCGGGAAATTCGTACCAGAGTTTTGCGGCAGTTGCCACTGATTCGCAGCTCGCAGGCATTGGCCGGGGAGATGATGACACCGCTGGTTACGTTGGACTGAACCGTATTATCACCCGTATCCAATTCCTGGAATCCGCTGACCGGAAGGCTGATGCTATAACTGTTGTTGAGATCTTCAACTTTAACGGTAACGTCTGTGCCGTATTCAATATGACCAATAGCCGTTGTCGTCGAGTTTAATACATTACCAATATGCCTGAAATGCATTTTATTTGCATTGTGGACTTTCAGCTCATGTGGGCCACATATATTGGACATCCAGGATATGGCATCACCCGCATCACGAATATCCGCAATAATCTTTGTGGGACCGGTACTTCCCAAATCATAGTTTTTATTCAGCATCGAACAACCAGTTTTAATTATTATAAATATGCAGGTCTGTTGGGTTATTGCTTGAACCACTTTTTAATCTAGCACCCGGCGTGCAAAGGGGTCAAGGTTTGGCCGGCTAGCGCTTCAGCAATGGATTCAACCAGGCGAGGGAGGGGAAAAGAGGATAGATCTTCTCGAAAATGCGGATAGCTCCACAGTGCGCGGCTCTGGTCTTATGTACAGGACGAAAGAAACGGCGGGTGTGGTTACTGGCTCGCCACCAAAGGAGACCTGAGTATGAATAATAACAAACAGACCCTTGAGAGCTGGCGCGACAGGATTGAGTCCGCGCTTGACTACCGTCCTGATGACAAGACCTACCGAGTGGCTCGTGAGATCTTCACTGATCGAGAACTGTTCGATCTCGAGATGGAATTGATCTTTGAGAACACCTGGATTTTTGCCTGCCACGAAAGCCAGGTTGCCAACCCCAACGACTTTTTCACCATGAAGGCTGGCCGTCAACCGATGATCATCACCCGTGATGCCAAGGGTGAAATTCATGCGCTGCTCAACGCCTGTCAGCACCGTGGTGCAACCCTTACGCGTGTGTGCAAGGGCAATCAGTCCACGTTTACCTGCCCATTCCATGCCTGGTGTTACAAAACAGATGGCAAGCTGGTCAAGGTCAAGGCGCCTGACGAGTACCCAGCGGACTTTGACAAGTCTACTCGCGGCCTGCGTAAGGCACTGGTCAGCAATTACAAGGGCTTTGTCTTTATCAACCTGAATACCGAGTCGGCCCAGTCGCTGGAAGAATTTTTGGGTGATGCAAAGATCGGATTCGACATGATGGCTGCCCAGTCTCCCACAGGCGAACTTGAAGTACTGCCGGGTGCTTCGTCCTACACCTATGACGGCAACTGGAAGCTGCAGAACGAAAACGGTTTGGACGGTTACCATGTCAGTACCGTGCACTTCAATTATGTTGCTACCGTTCAACAACGTCAGCAGCAGGAAGCCGCCAAGTCCAATGAAGCCCGCAAAACCCTGGATTACAGCAAGCTGGGTGCCGGTGACAAGGAAACCGATGATGGCTGGTTTGCATTCAAGAATGGCCACACCATCCTGTTCAGTGATATGCCCAACCCTGACGTGCGACCGGGCTATGCCTCGGTGATGCCGCGACTGGTTGAAGAGTATGGTCAGGCACGTGCCGAGTGGATGATGCATCGCCTGCGCAACCTGAACATCTATCCCAGCCTCTTCTTCATGGATCAGATCAGCTCTCAGCTGCGTGTTATTCGCCCTGTGGCCTGGAACAAAACGGAAGTACACAGTTTCTGCCTGGGCGTGAAGGGTGAATCGGATGCTGACCGTGAGAACCGTATCCGCCAGTTCGAGGACTTCTTTAATGTCTCGGGTATGGGGACGCCGGACGATCTGGTCGAGTTTCGTGAAGCCCAGATCGGCTTTGAAGGGCGTGCAGAGCGCTGGAATGACATCTCGCGCGGTTGTGAAAACTGGACAGCAGAGCCCACGGTTAATACCGAGGCACTGGGCATCAGCCCGGTGCTGACCGGTACCGAGTTTACTCAGGAAGGCCTGTACGTGAATCAGCATTCCGCGTGGCAGCGTTATCTGCTCGAAGGTCTGGCAGCCAAGGCAAAGAAGGAGGGTTAAGCAATGAGCAATGTTATCCAGAGCATCGAGCAGTTCCTGTACCGCACATCCGAATATTGTGATCGTCAGCAGTGGGATGAATACCTGGCAGCGTTTGACGAGAGTGCCGAGTTTCATATGCCGCAATGGGATAGCGAGCATGTGTATACCACAGACCCCAAGCGTGAAATGTCTCTGATCTATTACCCGAATCGAGCCGGGCTAGAGGACCGAGTGTTCCGTATCCGTACCGGCAAAAGTGCAGCCTGTACCCCGATGCCGCGCACCGTGCACCTGATCAACAATGTGCAGGCGGAACAGCAGGAAGATGGGCAGTGGAAGGCTAGAGTCAATTGGGTCACCCATTTCTACCGCTTTGGCGAAGCCGAATGCTTCTTTGGCTGGGCGGAATACCGTCTGCGTGAAGAGGGCAATGGCTGGAAGATCACCAGCAAGCGCTCCATCGTGTTGAATGACAAAATCCGCCATGTGCTGGATTTCTACCATGTCTGAGCACCGCAAGGTGCTCATGATCCCCGAAAGAAGTGGTGAGTAGTATGCATAAGGTAGCACTGAACTTCAGTGATGGACGGACCCATTTTATTTCGATCAACCCCGGTGAAATGCTGATCGATGCCGCCCTGCGTCATGGCCTGACGTTGCCGGTTGATTGTCGCGAAGGGGTCTGCGCCTCCTGCAAGGGCACCTGCCAGTCGGGGCAATATGACCTCGAATATGTAGATGAGGATGCGCTCAGTGAAGATGATCTGGCCAGAGGAGGTATTCTGGCCTGCCAGATGCGGGTCGAAAGTGACTGTGCGGTACGCTTCGACTTTGACTCTTCGCTGTGCAGCAGTGCTGGACCTGAAGTGGTTGAAGCCGTTGTGGCAAAAGTGGAAGTACTGTCTGACTCCACCGCAACGCTGCACCTGGATGCCCGTGGGCGCATGGGGCAGCTGGACTTCCTGCCCGGACAGTATGCCCATGTTGAGGTGCCGGGTACTGACGAGTGGCGGTCTTACTCTTTTGCCTGTCAGCCCAATGAAAATAATCAGTTGCAACTTCTGATCCGTTTACTGCCGGACGGAGTGATGAGCAATTACCTGCGTGAGCGTGCCCGGCCGGGTGACCGGATCCGACTGAAAGCACCGCTGGGGGCTTTTTATCTGCAACAGGTCAAGCGGCCATTGATTATGGTGGCAGGTGGAACCGGACTGGCGGCCTTTCTGGGGATGCTGGATCAAATGGAATCAGCCCCTGGCGGAATCAACCAGTCGGTAACACTGTTCTATGGCGTGACGCGCCCCGAAGACCTGTGTGAACTGGAGCGGCTGGAGCGCTACAGGCAGGGTATACCCGGGTTCGATTTTCAGACCATCGTCATGCAACCCAGTGAGGGCTGGCAGGGCTCACAGGGGGTGGTGACGGACCTGTTTGAAGAACACCACTTTAACGATGGCGAGGTCGACGCTTACCTGTGTGGCCCGCCGCCGATGGTCGAAGCGGTCAAGAACTGGCTGGATCAGCGTCAGATGGCGAATGCCAGCATCTACTTCGAGAAGTTTTCGGCCAGTTAACAGGTAGCCCAATACAATAATAATGATGAGGTAAGCACAATGAAAAAAGGTGTAATGCGTCCAGGCCATGTCCAAATCAGGGTGCTGGATCTGGATGAGGCTCTGGTTCACTACCGCGACTTGATGGGGCTGATCGAAGTGGATCGGGACAGCCGGGGCCGCGTGTATCTCAAGGGCTGGACCGAGGTGGATCGATTTTCGGTGGTGTTGCGTGAAGCCGATCAGCCGGGGATGGATTTTATGGGGTTCAAGGTAGTGAGTGAAGCGGCACTGGAGCAGCTGCACGGCGAACTGACCGCCTTCGGTTGTGAGGTGGACCAGATCCCGGCCGGTGAGCTTGAAGGCTGTGGTCGCCGTATCCGCTTTATGGCCCCTTCCGGCCACACCTTTGAGCTGTTCGCCGACAAGGTGCAGACCGGCCGCTACGGCGTGGGCAATCATAACCCGGAAGCCTGGCCGCGAGACCTCAAGGGCATGAAGGCCGAGCGCTTTGATCATTGCTTGCTGTATGGCCCGGAGCTGGACAAAACGCTGGAGCTGTTTAAAGAAGTATTGGGCTTCGATCTGTGTGAGCAGGTGGTGACCCCTGATGGCAGGCGTGTGGCACAGTTTCTGACCTGCAGTATGAAGGCGCACGATATTGCTTTCATCGATCACCCCGAGCCCAATAAATTCCACCATGCCTCTTTCCTGCTGGAGACCTGGCAGGATGTGCTGCGGGCCGGGGACCTGATCTCGATGACCGATACCTCGATTGACATCGGCCCAACCCGGCACGGCATCACCCATGGTCAAACAGTCTATTTCTTTGATCCATCCGGCAATAGGAATGAGGTATTCTGTGGCGGGGATTATTTCTACCCGGATCATGAGCCGATCACCTGGGACGCCGATATGCTTGGCAAAGCGATTTTCTATCACGATCGCCAGCTTAATGAACGCTTTCTGACTGCTCTGACCTGAGACGGGATCTTCGCTTCGGCGCAGTCCTGACCAGAATAATAAAACATTGGAGTTTACCTATGTCTATCAAACGCTTACTCACTCCTGTCATGACCGGTGCACTGGCTCTGGCGATGGCACTGCCGGCTCAGGCGCGCGACTTCCGCCTTGGCTTGATTACGCCTCCGTCACATAAATGGACGCAGGCTGCCGTTGCCTTTGCCGATGAGGTAAAGGAACAATCAGGTGGCGAGCACAATATTTCGATCTTTCCGGCGCAACAGCTGGGTAACGAAGCCCAAATGGTGCAGCAACTGCAAACCGGTGCGCTGGATATGGCATTCCTCACCATTGCCGAGATTTCCAACCGGGTACCGGACTTCGGTGCGCTCTATGCACCTTACCTGGTCGACAATATTGATCAGGCCGCTGCTCTGTTGAGATCCGATGCAGCCAACGATCTGTTGAACCAGCTGCCGGCTGAAGCGGGACTGGTCGGTGTTGGCTACGGCATGGCGGGAATGCGTCAGGTCATGAGTCGAAGCCCTGCCAAGGGGCCGGATGATCTGGTGGGTAAGAAGCTGCGCATTACACCGTTTGAGCCTCTGCGTGATTTCTACATGGCGACCGGTGCAGCACCAACGCCCCTGCCGCTGCCTGCTGTATATGATGCACTGGCGAATGGGCAGATCGATGCAATCGACATGGATTTTGACTCTATCCTGATCTTCAAGTTTTATGAACGTGCCGATAACCTGCTGATTTCAAACCATATGATGTTCCCTATGGTGGGTGTGGTATCCGGTCGTGTGTGGAAAGACCTGAGCAAGGAAGATCGCCAGTTGCTTCAGGCCAGCATGCGGAAGCATCTTGATGGTGTGATTGATCACTTCCAACAGCAGGAAAGTCAGCAGGAACAGCAGCTGCGTGCGCTTGATATTACTATCGAAGAGGCGGGCAGAGAGACTTTTGCTGCAGCCATCGATGACTGGGAAAAAATCTGGTCCGCCAAGTCCAAGTCGCTGCCCAACCTGAGACAGGCTGCTGCCGACATCAAGAGCAACTGAGCCTGAGCCACTCTGTAAAAGCCCGCAGCGGTAAACCCCGTTGCGGGTGAGGATTCCATTATGTTGAGAACCTTTTCCGAGGCACTGGCCAAAGTTGAAATGGTTGCGGCAGCGGTATTGGCTGGAGCCGTTACCCTTCTCATTTTACTGAACATCGTCAGCCGCTCCCTGGGGATGGCGATCTATTGGGTTGATGAGCTGGCCATCTATGCCATGGTCTGGACCACTTTTCTGGCTACATCCGTTGTGCTTAAAAGACGTCAGGTCATTGCAGTCACCATACTGGTTGACCTGTTGGGCGAACGTAGCCGGGCGTGGATGCAATGCTTTTCCGACTTGATGATCCTGGCTTTTGCCGTGAGTTTGATGGTTTTGTGCTGGCGCTGGCTTGATCCCGCAACCCTGTATGCATTTGATTTTGATATCCGAGCATTTCAGGGTGATACGTTCAATTTTGTATATTCGGAAAAAACAAATACTCTTGGGACACTTAAAATATGGCCCTGGCTGATACTGCCATTTTTTTCGTTCACCCTGACCGTTCATGCATTGAGTAATATGGCAGGAAGCCTGAAGAAAGCTGTTTATTTCAAGAGGGCTTCGGCATGACATTTGTTTTCTTTCTTATACTTCTTTTTTGTGCGGTACCGATTGCACTGGTCTTGGCACTTACCGCGCTTTGGTATATTGCAACCTCTGGCAATACGGTACTGTTCAGTTCCTATCCACAGCAACTCTTCGGTGCCATCGAGAGTTACGGCCTGCTGGCTATTCCCTTGTTCATGTTGGCTGGCGAACTGATGAATGAAGGTGGGCTGACGTCACGCCTGATTAATCTGGCGCGCATCTTCGTCGGTGGCTTCAGAGGCGGGCTTGCCTATATCAATCTGGTCGCCAACATGATGATGGCCGCGATTATGGGGTCTGCGGCGTCACAGATCGCGATCATGTCGCGAGCCATGGTGCCTGCAATGGAGAAAGAAGGTTATTCCGGCTCCTATGCGGCAGCCATCACCGCCGCTGGTGGCTTGCTGTCGCCCATCATTCCGCCCTCCATGCTGTTTGTGCTGTTTGGCGTATTGGCGCAGATCCCGATTGCCGAGATGTTCATCGCAGGTATCGTGCCAGGCTTGTTGATGTCGGGGCTGTTTTTTATCGTCATCGCCGTGATCGGCTTGGTCCAGCAATACCCAGCCGGCCAGTGGCCTGATCGCCGGCAGATGAAAAGTTACCTGCTGATGGGTATTCCGGCCGGCCTCATACCCATGGTGATCATCGGTGGCATTCTGACAGGTCTGGCGACACCCACAGAGTCGGCGGCTCTTGCCTCGCTGGCCGCGTTGTTGATCGGCAAGTATGTCTATAAAGATCTGAAATTTTCCCATCTGCCAGAAATTCTCAAGCGCACCGCTCTGAACTCGGGCATGGTGATCATGCTGATCTCGGCCGCCGGTGTGTTTGGCTGGGTGATTGTGTACGAGCAGATTCCGCAGGCGGCAGCCGCATGGATTGCCCAGCAGACAACCGATCCCTTCGTGTTCATGTTGATGGTCGTGGGTGTACTGATTCTGGTGGGAATGGTGATCGATGGTATCGCGGCCCTGATTCTGGTGGTGCCCATCCTGCTGCCGATCGCACAGCAACAGTTCGATATCAGTGCCTATCAGTTCGGTGTTGTGGTGTGTCTGACACTGGTCATGGGGCTTTTGACACCACCAGTGGGGGCCGGGTTGTTCATTGGGTCGTCAATGACCGGCATCCCGCCGATGAAAATCTTCCGCTCACTTTTGCCGTTCCTGTTGGCAACACTGGTTACCCTGATACTGCTCAGTGCCTTCCCTCAGCTGTCACTGATGCTGCTCTAGTTGATCAAGCAGGGTCGAGGCAAGGCGCGGGCTTTCAGGCCTGCGCCTTGCGCTTGGTTTGGCTGGGCTTTTCGCCAAACAGCAGCTGATATTCCTTGCTGAAGCGCCCCATATGTGAAAACCCCCAGTGTATGGCCGTGTCGGTAACGGTCTGATGGTTATCAGGGTTCTGTAAAGACTCTCGTACTCGCTGGAGTCGAACGTTACGCAGGAACTCCATCGGGCTCATGTGGCGAAAGTCGCGAAATCCGGCATACAGTGTGCGTACGCTTACACCCGCCAGTTCGGCCAGCATGCCGGGGGTAAGCGGGTCCTTGGCATGTGACTCGATGTATTCTTCCACGCGTTTGACATGGCGGGGGGCCAGTGACCGAGCATCCTGGGTGAGCTCCTCCAGGTAGTTACCGGGTTGCTGACTCAACAGCGTGCTGATGACCAGCTCTTCCAGTTGCCGGGATATCAGCGTTTGCTGAAGACAGTCAGGTGCATCTTTTTGCAACTGAATGATGTATTCCAACATGTGCAGCCAGGCAGGCGAGTGCAACCAGTCAAGGTGACAGTCGAATTCTATCGGATGCTTGAGGTTGTGCCCCAGCAAACGGCTGCAGACTTGCTCCAGTTCCAGGCGGCTTATGCGCAGCATCAACTGATCGCATTCGCTGTTGTAGTGCATCTTGAGGCGTTGGGTCGGGTTTAAAACCACGCCCTGCTGGCAGCTCGAGAGTAACGAACAGTCGCCACAGCTGATGTCGGCCTTGCCTGTCAGCGGCATCTGGACCAGGAAAAAGTCGTCAAGGCACTCCGGGTCAACCTCGACCTCTCCACCATACTTAAGCCGATGGAATGAGACATGTCCTACTGAAAACTGGTGCAGTCTGGATTCGAGGGCAGAGGTGTGTCGAACGGGCTTCAAGTTATGTGGCTTGAATGACTGGCCGACCGTGTTTCTCACCTCATCAATATCGCAGGAGTTCAATACCAAGGTTTCAGGCTGATACAGCAAAGCATTCGCCAACATGGGCGGAATGGTTTTTTTGGGTGGCATGGGCTACTTCCCTTCTTATATTTATCTTTCCGCATTTAGAGCTGCGGCTGCTCAGGGTGCGATCATTATAAACAGGTGATGTGCAGGAGGTGGATAAACAATTTTACTTTTCTGCACTATATGGATAGTTGCTGCCGGAAATGGATCGTTTGAAAAGGCTAATTCTAAATAGTATGGGCTCTGAAATATGAAAAATAATAAAAGGAGCCATTTATGGGAATTCAGATTGATATCGACTCAAAAGACGGTTCAGGTGCATTTACCGGTTATCTGTCGGTTCCATCGGCAGGTACGGGGCCGGGCCTGATTCTGTTGCAGGAGATTTTTGGCGTTAACGCTACGATGCGCGAGATCGCGGACTACTATGCCGAGGAGGGATATGTGGTTCTGGTGCCGGATCTGTTCTGGCGTCAAGAGGCGAATGTAGAGCTTGGTTACGATCCTGACTCATGGCAGAAGGCGTTCGGGCTCTTTCAAGGCTTCGATCAGGACAAGGGTGTTGAAGACATTGATGCCGCTTTGAGTGTCCTGCGTTCACGTGAAGAGTGCACAGGTGGCGTGGGTGTGCTGGGCTTTTGCCTGGGTGCCCGCATGGCGTATCTGACGGCCTGCCGCTGTGACGTGGATGCGGCCATCGGCTACTACGGCATGGGGATGGAGAACCACCTGGATGAAGCGGATAACATTAAGGGACGCCTGCTGCTGCATTTTGCCGAGAATGATGAGTACTGTCCGGCCTCCGCACGCAACGATATTTTTGCGGCTCTGGAGTCGCGCGAAAATGTTGAGCTGTATCTCTATCCTGGGGTTGATCATGCCTTTGCGCGTCCGGGCTCTGAGCATTATCACAAACCTTCGGCCCTGATTGCTCATGAGCGCTCAGTGGCCGTGCTGCGCCGTGCCATCGGTCCGCATTACAACCTGTCTCACCTCTGGGACAAGCACTGTGAGTACGAATTCGATACCCGCAACGTCGACGATACCATGGCAACCATGGTGGCAGAGCCCTACGTTAACCACATTCCGACGCTGACCGGAGGGGTGGGTTACAAGGACCTGTACCGTTTCTACAAACATCACTTCGTCAATTCCAATCCGGACGATACCAAGCTGATTCCGATTTCCCGAACGATAGGGGATACCCAAATCGTGGATGAGCTGCTGTTTTGTTTTACCCATGATCGTGAAATCGACTGGCTGGTGCCCGGTATCGAACCGACCGGCAAGTATGTCGAAGTTCCTTTTGTTGCAGTGGTCAAGTTCCGTGGCGACAAGCTTTACCACGAGCATATCTACTGGGATCAGGCGACGGTACTGGTCCAGCTGGGTGTGCTTGACCCCGAAGGGTTGCCGGTGGCGGGTCGTGAAACGGCTGCCAAGTTGCTGGACGAGACTCTGCCATCCAACGAACTGATGCCAACCTGGCCCAGCAGCGCTGGAAAGGAGTGAGGACGGGTCATGAGTGAGTTCAATAACCGCACGGCGTTAATTACAGGCGGGGCCACCTTGATTGGTGCGGCTTTGGCCGAAGCCTTTGTTCGCGATGGAGCCAATGTGGCGATTCTGGATATCGACGCACATGCCGGGGCGAGTCTGGCGGATCGGCTGGGCCCTGCGGCTCTGTTTATCAAAACCGACATTACGGACGACAGTCAGCTTGAAGCCGCTGTTCGGCAGACAGCAGAGCATTTCGGTGGGCTACATTATCTGATCAACCTGGCGTGCAGTTACCTCGATGAGGGTGCCGACTCCAACCGGGAGGACTGGCTCAAGGCGCTGGATATCAATGTGGTCAGTGCTGTCATGGCCGCACGGGCAGTGCGTCCCTGGTTGAGCAAGTCAAAAGGCGGCTGCATCGTCAACTTTACCAGCATTTCGGCTCAGGCCGCTCAGACCGGCCGCTGGATTTACCCCGCCAGCAAAGCGGCGCTCAAACATTTGACCCGCAGCATGGCGCTGGATTTCGCCGCGGATGGCATTCGGGTTAATTCGGTTTCGCCGGGCTGGACCTGGTCTCGTGTAATCGAAGAAGTCAGTGGTGGTGATCGAGCCAAGGCCGACCGAGTGGCAGCTCCTTTCCACATGTTGGGGCGTTTGGGTGGTCCTGATGAGGTGGCGGAGGTGGTGCTTTTCCTTTGCTCGCCACGGGCAAGTTTCGTAACCGGTGCGGACTACGCCGTTGATGGCGGTTACTCCTCACTGGGACCGGAACAGCAGGAACCGGCCATTCCCAAACTAGCGGAATAACCGTCCAGCTTTAACTCAACAACGGGTCGAGTCACTCGGCCCGCAGCATAACAATAAGACCGGAGTCTCTCCATGACACGCAAAATCGCAATCGTAGGTGCGGGCCAGTCTGGCCTGCAAACTGGCATCGGCCTGCTCAAGGCCGGCTATGACGTGACCATTCTTTCCAACCGTACCGGCGAGCAGATTCGCAGTGGTAAGGTAATGTCCAGTCAGTGCATGTTCGACCAGGCACTGCAGACCGAGCGAGATCTGGGCTTGAATTTCTGGGAGCATGACTGCCCACCGGTGGAAGGAATAGGGGTGTCAGTCCCCAACCCTGACAAGGCAGGCGACAGATTGATCGACTGGTCTGCCCGACTGGACAATAAGGCTCAATCGGTGGATCAGCGCCTGAAAATGCCGGTATGGATGGACGAATTTGAACGGCTGGGTGGTAAGTTGCAGATCTGTGACGTGGGCATTGCAGAGCTGGAAGAGTTGGCGGCCGCCTATGAGTTGGTGCTGGTAGCTGCTGGCAAGGGCGAAATTGTGCGCATGTTTGAACGTGATGAACAGCGCTCCCGTTTTGATAAACCGCAGCGCGCACTGGCGCTGACCTACGTTCACGGCATGACCCCCAAAGAACCTTACTCTCGTGTTGCCTTCAATCTGATACCGGGAGTGGGAGAATACTTTGTCTTTCCAGCTCTCACGTTGAGCGGTCCTTGTGAAATTATGGTTTTTGAGGGAATTCCGGGCGGCCCCATGGACTGCTGGGGCGATGTCACGACGCCGCAGGAGCACCTGCAGCGCAGCCTTGAAATCATCCGTACCTATGCGCCCTGGGAAGCCGAACGCTGCCATAACGTTGAGCTGACGGATGAGGGTGGTGTGCTGGCCGGACGTTTCGCACCAACGGTCCGCAAGCCAGTGGCAACTCTGCCGTCAGGTCGCAAGGTGATGGGTATTGCCGATGCGCTGGTGGTCAACGATCCAATCACCGGCCAAGGCTCCAATAATGGCGCAAAGTGCAGCCGGGTGTACCTCGAAGCGATACTGTCTCATGGTGACCAGCCGTTCACTGAGGAATGGATGCAGCAGACCTTTGAAACTTACTGGGCGTATGCATCCCAGGTGGTCGAGTGGACCAATGCTTTCCTTCTGCCCCCGCCGCCGCACATTCTGGAATTGTTGGGAGCTGCCCAACAGTCACCATCGCTGGCAGCGCGTCTTGCCAACGGTTTCGACAACCCTCCCGACTACATGCCTTGGTGGCTGGATGCCGACGCGTGCGAGAGCCTGATCAACACCCATATGCAACAGGGAGCCGCCTGAGATGACAACAATGAACACTGCCAATGCGGCCATCGAAGTGAGCGCGCCCGCCGCCGCTACGCTCGCACCTTCAATCGATCCGCGAACACTGCGTGATGCGCTTGGGCTGTTTGCAACCGGGGTAACAGTGGTAACGGCCCCGGGAAGCGATGGTCAGCCGATCGGGATAACGGCGAACTCTTTCTCTTCACTGTCTCTTGAGCCGCCGCTGGTGCTTTGGAGTCTGGCGCTGCGGTCGCCAAACTGCGGAGCCTTTGAAGAGGGGCGGCCATTTGCAGTTAATGTTCTGCAGCGAGAACAGGAAGCGCTTGCATTGCAGTTTGCACGACCGGTTGAAGACAAGTTCCGGGACGTGGAATACCGGCTTAACCGTCATCGAGTGCCGTTGCTTGACGGTGCTCAGGCGCAGTTGGAATGTACGGTGGAGTTTACGCGCGTGCTGGGGGATCACCTGTTGATTGTTGGGCGTGTTGAGGCCCTGACGACCTTGCCGAGCGAGCCCTTGCTGTTTTACAGGGGGGCCTTCGTACAGCTGGCAAATTGACACCAGGGGTGCCGCCATCTGTGCGCGGCGCCTTGATAACAATAACAACACAGGATTCCGTGCATGATGAATGTATCAAGTAAACAGGGGTTGGCAGCCGCCATTGCGCTGGCATTGATGTTGGCGGCAGAGGCTCGGGCAACAGAGGGCGGCGGCTCCAACTATCCGATGGGGGCCGAGAACTATCTGATGGGGGCCTTGCCTCCGCCTGGCGTATACCCACTGATCTATGCCAATCGCTATGCTGCTGACGATTTGATGGATGATTCCGGCGATACCTTGCCGATCGACTTCCGCTTGCGTGCCAATGTGGTCGCGCCACGTCTGGTTTGGGTCACTGACAAGACCATTCTGGGTGGTCAGCTGTTCCATGCAGCCCTGCTGCCGCTGGTGGATCTGGATGTCTCGGTAAATGGTATGGCTGACAGTAACCAGGGTATTGGCGACCTCGACCTGACCGCGTTTGCTCTGGCGTATCATCACAGCCCCAACTTTCACTCTGTGGTCGGTATGGATATCTTCGTCCCGACAGGCGAATACGATGCCGGTGAAATGGCCAACATCGGTCGCAATTACTGGGGTATACAGGCAGCCTATGCGGCATCCTGGGTCAACCCCAGAGGCTGGAATGCCGACATCAAACTGATGTATGACTACAACTTCGAAAACGACGATACTGACTACCATTCAGGTCAGGAGCTTCATTTTGATTACTCGCTTGGCTACGGCGTTAGTCCCAATTGGGTCGTGGGTGTGGGTGGCTATGGTTACAAACAGACCACTCCGGACAAGGTGAACGGAGTCGACATCGGCAATGAGGGGCAGGCTTTCGCCATTGGTCCATCTATCAAGTATGACAACGGTCAGGGTTTCTTCCTGTCATTGAAGTACCAGAAAGAATTTGCCGTTGAGAACCGTCCAGAAGGTAATGCCTTCTGGATCAAGACCATCATCCCCTTCTGATCGGTCTTGCCGGTCCTGATCTCAGGGCCGGCACTTTTCAGATGCCATTCTTCCGTTGTCATCCGGCTGCAGATCGATATTGATAAAATCTCGGTTACAATGCGCACTGAACAAGGATGCTGGAATGGATGGCCCTATGCTCCCCAATGAAAAATCACTGCTTAATATTCGTCGTTCCCCGTTGGCTCTGCTGCGGGGGATGCTGGATCTTACAATTGCGCTACTCCTGCTGTGGGGCATGTTCAAGGCACAGGAAAGGGTGCCATTCTGGGATAGCTGGTGGCTGGTCGAGCAGTACCGAGCCCTGGCTACCCGTTTTCTGTGGGAAGGCGCGGGCATACCGGCCAGCTGGATAGCGGCAGCCTTCGGTTTGTTGGCGTTCCTGGTTGGTCTGGGCGCGCTGCGTCAGGTGATACGTGAAGCCAGTCGGCGTTACTCAGTAACCAGCCTGAGGGTCTTGAGCCGTCGTGGCTTGATCGGTCGAGCGACTGATGAACTGTACCTGCTCAGTGTGGATGGTGTGTCGCTGCATCAAAGCGCACTGGGGCGTCTATTGGGGCATGCGGACCTGATTATCGCGGGTCGAGGTAATAATCAGTTGAAATTTACCTTTGTACGTTCGCCGGACGAGGTGAGGGAGAAGATCGATAGAATCGTGTTGGCGCGGCGAACCAAGCAGCCACAGGACTGAGATCGGCAGCGACCTGCTGAAGAGGGTGGCGGTGCGGCAGTGCCATGCACTGCCACCCAAGGGCAGGTCAGTTGCGAATCAGATAATCAAAGGCGCCGAGTGCAGCCGTCGAGCCTGATCCCATGGCGATAATGATCTGCTTGTACGGCGTCGCGGTCACATCACCGGCCGCGAACACACCCGGCATGGAGGTGGCGCCGTGGCTGTCGATGACGATCTCGCCGCGCTCGGTCAGCTCCAGGCTGTTTTTCAGCCACTCGCTGTTCGGCACCAGACCGATCTGGACGAAGATACCGGCCACATCCACCACATGAGACTCATCGGTCTTGCGGTCCTTGTATTTCAGGCCGATCACCTTGTTGCCGTCACCCAGAACCTCGGTGGTCATCGCCTGCTTGATAATCTTGATGTTGGGCAGAGACTCTGCCTTTTTCACCAGCACGCTGTCGGCGCGCAGGGTGTCGGAGAATTCCAGTACGGTTACGTCCTTGACGATGCCGGCCAGGTCGATCGCCGCTTCGATGCCGGAGTTGCCGCCACCGATCACCGCCACGCTTTTGCCCTTGAACAGCGGGCCGTCGCAGTGCGGACAGTAGGCCACGCCCTTGCCGCGGTATTCCTGCTCGCCCGGTACGTTCATTTCACGCCAGCGAGCGCCGGTGGCCAGAATCACGCTGCGGCTTTTAAGGGTCGCACCGCTGGCAAGTTCCACCTCGATCAGCTCGCCTTTCTTCAATTTTGCCGCTGACTGCTCGGTGATCACCTCGACTTCATATTCCTTGACGTGCTGTTCCAGGCTGGCGACCAATTTCGGGCCTTCGGTGTAGGGCACGGAGATGAAGTTCTCGATACCGACGGTATCCATTACCTGGCCACCGAAGCGCTCGGCGACCACACCGGTGCGGATGCCCTTGCGTGCGGCGTAGATCGCTGCCGAGGCACCGGCCGGGCCACCGCCGACGATCAACACTTCGTAAGGCTCGCGCTCGTTCAGCTCAGCCGCTTTCTTCTCGGCGGCGCCAGTATCCAGCTTGTTGACGATCTCGGCCAGCGTCATGCGGCCCTGACCGAAGTGTTCGCCGTTCAGGTAGACGGACGGCACGGCCATGATCTGACGTTCTTCAACTTCTTTCTGGAACAGGGCACCGTCGATCATGGTGTGGGTGATGTTCGGGTTCAGCACCGCCATCAGGTTCAATGCCTGTACCACGTCCGGGCAGTTCTGGCATGACAGCGAGATGTAGGTCTCGAAGTGGAACTCACCTTTCAGGTTGCGGATCTGTTCCTGCAGCGCAGCATCGGCCTTGGACGGATGACCGCCGGCCTGCAGCAGCGCGAGTACCAGCGAGGTGAACTCGTGGCCCATGGGGATGCCGGCGAAGTTGACCCGCGGTGTCTGACCGACAGGGCCGACGGCGAGACTTGGAGCGCGTGCGCCCTCAACCTGTCTGAGGGTGATTTTTTCATTAAGCTCAGCGATTTCCTGTGCCAGGTCGCTGAGTTCTCGTGATTTGGGGCTGTCATTACTCGACACGCTCATCTCAATCGGGGCCACAATATTTTGCAGGTAGGTGTTCAATTGCTGTTTCAGATTGGCATCCAACATATACGTATCCCTGTGTTTGTGAGGTCGTGTCAGATAAGCATGTATAACGAAAAGGATTTTGCAAAGCGGGGGGGAGAGGAAGACCCGCCGGTCAGTGCAAACCGGCGGGGGGACAGCAGGCTGATCTTAGATTTTGCCAACCAGGTCCAGAGACGGTGCCAGAGTGGCTTCGCCTTCTTTCCACTTCGCCGGGCATACTTCACCCGGGTGAGAAGCTACGTACTGAGCGGCTTTAACCTTGCGCAGCAGGTCGTCAGCGTCACGGCCGATGCCTTCGGCAGTGATTTCAACAGCCTGGATCACACCCTGCGGGTCGATCAGGAAGGTAGCACGGTCAGCCAGACCCATGCCTTCACGCATTACACCAAAGTTGTTGGTGATGGTGCCGGTCTGGTCGCCAACCATGTAGTACTGGATCTTGCCGATGGTTTCAGACGTGTCGTGCCAAGCTTTGTGAGTAAAGTGAGTGTCAGTAGACACAGAGAACACTTCCACGCCCAGCTTCTGCAGTTCTTCGTATTTATCAGCTACGTCACCCAGCTCGGTCGGGCAAACGAAAGTGAAGTCAGCCGGGTAGAAGAAGAATACGGCCCACTTGCCTTTAACATCAGCTTCGGTGATTTCAACGAACTCACCCGCTTTGAATGCAGTTGCCTTGAACGGTTTGATTTCGGTATTGACGATACCCATGTGTGTATTTCTCCTTGGCTCGATTGAGTGGATCGTTTTGAAGTCGAAGACAATACTAGAGCAGAATTGCAGTCTAATGAAATTGATAGCCGCTAATTGGTTGATAAATTTTATCTATCAGCAACTGTGCTGCAAAACAGCTCACATCAGTTTATGCTGATTCCATGAAATGGCAATAACTGCCGGATTTCGCCCTTGAGCATGAGAAAAGAATCTTGCCCAAGGGGTTGAAACCCGAGCAGACTGCCCTGAAGAATTGAATACGGACTGATTTTTTACGCCAAGCCAAGTAAGGAGGCGAACATGCAAACCAACCGTATTGGACTGGACAGCGACAAATCGAAGCAGCTGGCTGAAAGACTCAACACACTGTTGGCCAACTACCAAATCTTCTACATGAATGTACGTGGGTACCACTGGAATGTGCGTGGCCCCGAATTTTTCGAACTGCACGTCAAGTTTGAGGAGCAGTACAACGACCTGCTGCTGAAAGTGGACGAGATCGCCGAACGTGTTCTGACACTGGGTCATCGACCGATGCATGCGTTCAGCGACTACCTGGAAAACAGCGAAGTCAAGGAAGCCAAGAATGTAACCGAAGGCAAG
Organism: Marinobacterium sp. BA1; assembly: GCF_041155135.1. Taxonomy (NCBI): domain Bacteria; kingdom Pseudomonadati; phylum Pseudomonadota; class Gammaproteobacteria; order Oceanospirillales; family Oceanospirillaceae; genus Marinobacterium; species Marinobacterium sp. BA1. Next base: position 2,039,282 of record NZ_BAAFHC010000001.1, on the reverse strand, counting down.
CTTTGTGTGCAGGGCCTGTTGCAGGGTTACAAGCAGCTGATCAGCATGCAGCGTGAAGTCATGGAGCTGGCTCAGGACGCTCAGGACGAAGGAACTGCTACCCTGATGAGTGACTACATCACTCAGCAGGAGAAGACAGTGTGGATGTTCAGCGCCTGGATGGGCTGATCATCCGTTGTAATCATCAAGCGCGGCCTGACGGGCGCGCTTGTAGTCTACGACCGGAGCAGGGCGACCCAGATGTTGTCCCGCTCCGGGCTTGTGTCGCTCCTTGGTCGGCAATTTGCCCAGCTGCGGCAGCCAATGTGCAATAAACTCCCCTTTGGGATCAAACTTCTCGCTCTGCAGTTGTGGATTGAAAATGCGGAAGTAGGGTGCGGCATCTGCCCCGACTGACGCACTCCAGGCCCACCCCCCCAAATTGGAAGCGAAATCCCCATCAATCAGCTTTGACATGAAGAACGCTTCACCCCGGCGCCAGTCGATACGGAGCAGCTTGGTCAGGAAGCTGGCAACAATCATGCGCAAGCGATTGTGCATCCACCCGGTGGCCAGTAACTGTTTCATGGCAGCGTCAACAATGGGATATCCGGTTTCCCCTGCCTTCCAGGCCTCGAAGGCCTTCTCGTTTTCAAGCCAGCTGATGCGTGTTTCCACTTCGGGTCGAAACGGCTCAAGTCGACTTTGGCCAGGGAAAGCCACCAGCAGGTGGCGGTAGAATTCGCGCCAGATCAACTCATTCAGCCAAGTGCTTTCCAGCCAGCTGTCATCGCCTCGTGCCTGTTGCAGCGCCGCCAGACACTGGCGAGCGGACAGTGCTCCGATTGTCAGAGCGGGGGACAGGCTTGATGTTCCCTTGATGGCTGGGAAGTCACGTTTTTCGGCGTAACAGGGCTCTTGCGATTCCACAAATTCCTGCAACTGCTCCAATAGAGCCCCCTGATCAACGGGCCAGCGCAAGCGGTCATAGGCATCGGAGTCGGCCCGAGCGTGTGCGGTTGTTGAGGCTTGATCTGATACAGGAACGGCTGTGGGGGCGGGCAGTGGGGCATGGTCGACCTGCAGCAGATGACGTCGCCAGGCGCGGCTGAAAGGGGTGAATACCTTGAAGGGGCCTCCGTTGCCGGTCAGTACACTGCCCGGTGGCAGAATCAGATCGCCATGATAGCCCCAGGCCTCAATTGCAGCCGATTGAAGAGCGTCGCACACGCTTCGGTCGCGAGTCTGCTCGTTGAGCGGGTATTCGTAGTTGAAATGCAGATGGCTTGCCTGCAGCGAACGCGCCAGCTCAACAATGGCCGCAGGGCAGTCACTGAACCGCTGCAACGAGAGCCGGAGCAGCGGAATGTTAAGGGCTTCAAGTTCGGTCTGCAGCCAGTTGAGTCGATCTTGCCAGAAAGCAATACGGGCCGAGGATTCATGGTGTGCTTCCCACTGTTGTGGGGTCAGGCAGACCAGTGCCGTAACCGGCTCACCTCGGCTGCAGGCAGCATGCAGTGCCGGGTGGTCCTGCAGGCGCAGGTCGTTGCGAAACCATACGAGTTGCATTCAGATGTAGTTCCTAAGCCCCAGCTCGTGCGGGTGCGGGTTCAGGTAGGTCTGTGAGCGAATGTAATCAGAGCCGAAGCGCTTGACGTAGTGCTTGAGCAGGGCCAATGGCACAACCAGATGAACATGCTCCTGACGGTACTGCTCGATGGCATCCAGCAACTCCTGCTTGCACTCGCTGTCTATCTCTTTCTTGAGATAACCGAGTATGTGCATCAGTACATTGGTGTGTGTCTTGCGTGTGGCCTTGTGACTCATGTGATGCATGAAGCGACTGATGTAATGCTGCATCACTTCTGGCAGCGGTTGCTGATGCGCATCGGCCAGATAACGACCCAGCTCACGGTAGCCTTCATAGTGATGTGCCATGAGCAGATACTTCTGCCGGCTGTGGAACTGAATGATGGCGTGATAGGAAGGGTCAGGTTCGATACTGGTTTTCCAGTCATCGTAGGCGAATACGCGTGCAATAAAGTTTTCTCGCAACACGGCATCGTTCATCCGAGCCTCTTCTTCAAGAGGCAGCTCTGGATTGGTCTGCCGTAACGCACGCACAAACAACCCCTGATCGGCGGTATTTGGCATGCCGTTGGGGTGATAGACCTTGACCCGCTCCATACCGCAGCTGGGGGAACCTTTCATCAGAATAAAACCGCGCAGGTCTCTGTTTTGACAGGCAAACTCGGTGCCGACCGCTAACAGATCGTCAGTGGCATCCAGACTCGGATCATTGGTGCCCAATGCGCGAGGCAATTCATCGGGCAGGCCAACCAGGCGTATCGGTTCACGGGGGATGCCAAGACCTGCCGCTACTTCAGGGCAGAAGGTCTTGAACTCGAAACAGTCCTGCAACACATCCAGACAGTAGCGGGATTGTTTGTGACCACCGTTGTAGCGCACTTTCTGACCGGTCAGGCAGGCACTGATGCCGACCGGAATTTTGCCTGCTGTCTGATCCGACATGAACACTCCAAGTTTGTTTACAGACCGATAAAGGGCTGTACCAGCCGCCCAACCAGTCCGCTGAACTTGAGCGGGGCATCGGTGGCGATCAGGCAGATACACTCTTCATCGGTATCGACCAGTGGCTGGTGGCTCACTTCACCATCAAGGTCGGCCACATCACCCTGACAGAAACGCCCCAGCTCATCATTATAGGAGCCTTTCAGGATCAGCGTCAGTTCATTGCCGCCGTGAGTGTGGTGCGGTACCGAAACCCCTGGTGAAATACGCAGCAGGCGTGCGGCACCGGGACCATCCAGGTGCAGGTCCAGCTGCTTTACACCGTATCCGATCCGTTTCCAGGGCAACTCATCCAGCGGCTTGTCGAGCAGTTGTGCCAAAGGTGCCGGCAGCTCCGGGTTGGCGTAGGCTTCCGGCACCGAAGTGCAGAGTTCGTGTTCCGGTTCATCAAGCCGTGCCAGCAGCTGCTCAAAGGCATCAGTTTGCAGGTGGCTTGGTGGCAGTTGTTCCAGCAGTGCTCCGCCAACCGCATCGGTGGCGTGCATCCGTTCACGACAGTGCGGGCACCAGTGCAGATGACAGGCAACCAGAAGTGCCATGCCCTGTGGCAAGGTACCAGCGGAGTACGCCATCAGGGTTGCGTCGTCAAAATGATGGCTGATTTTCACTCTTCTTCCCCCCAGTGGGCCTTGAGCTTACTGAATGCGAGTCTCAATCGTGACTTTACACTGCCCAGCGGTATACCCAGCTGGTCAGCGATCTCGGAATGGCTCTTGCCCTCGTAATAGGATAAATGCAGCACCTGAGCCTGATTTTCGGGCAGCGTTTCGATTGCAGCCCGCATGCGATCTTCCAGTACCCCGTGCTCGTTCATATCACGCTCATCAGGATCCGGTTCTTCTTCAGGCAGCTCGTACAATGGCATTTTGTCGCGCCGCATCCGGTCGATGCTTTGGTTTCGCGCCAGGGTGAATATCCAGGTACTGGCACTGGCCTTGGCTCGATTGAACAGGTGCGCCTTGCGCCAGACCAGCAGCATTGCTTCCTGGGTGATCTCTTCAGCACTGGCTTCAGGCATCCCCAAACGCAAGATGTAGGATTTGACCCGAGGGGCGAAGTGAGAGAACAAGCGAGCAAATTCAGACTTGTCTCGACTTTCGGCCAGTGCGGTCAGACAGGCACTCCAGTCGTCACGCACTTGCTTTCTCCTTTCCTCTGAGTCGCGCGCTCTGAGAGCGGCAGAATCAACAGCGGCAGCGTTCACATCGCCTCCTTCAGGCTGGTCTATCTGCATTTGCTCTCCATACGCATGAGTGGCCGTGGGTGGATCAGGCTGGATACTGATATTTCTGTTGTTGATACAGTATTGGCTTCACAATGTCGATGATCCAGCCATATCAGGGACGCGTAAGAGGCAGTAGATGCATATTTTTGAAAAGGCCCCACGCATGAACGTTAAAGTGATCAGACCGTTGAAGATTGCCGTCATTGGCTCAGGGATCTCCGGGCTGTCCGCGGCTTGGCTGCTCAACCGGCAGCATGATGTCACTCTGTTCGAGAAAGATGATCGCCCCGGTGGTCACTCCAATACCGTCACTGTCGCGACTGAGGAAGGGGACCTGGCGGTCGATACTGGCTTTATCGTATATAACCCAGTCAACTACCCCAACCTGGTCGAGTTTTTTCGTACTCTCGGTGTACCCAGCATGAAAACTGACATGTCATTTGGCGTGTCAATCAACTCGGGTGCGCTGGAGTACAGTGGCTGCGGGCTGGCAGGGGTGTTCGCACAGAAACGCAATCTGTTGCGTCCCGGTTACTGGAAAATGCTGGCCGATCTCATGCGTTTCTATCGCGAAGCTTCGGACTTGATTGATGATCCGGAGGTGCAGCCACAGACTCTTGGCGAAATGTTGAACAGCCGCGGCTACGGTCGAGCCTTTATTTATCAACACCTGATTCCCATGGGCGCGGCGATCTGGTCTACCCCTGCCGATCAGATGCTGGACTACCCTGCGGTTACCTTTCTTCGTTTCTGTCAGAATCACGGTCTGGTACAGCTCAAGGATCGACCCCAGTGGCGTACGGTAGCCGGGGGAAGTCGCGAGTATGTACAGCGGGTCTGTGATGAACTCAAGGGTGGAGTGCGCCTGAATAGCCGCATTCACCGCATTCATCGCCGTGGAGGTCAGGCGGTGGTCGAATTCATGCATGGCGAGAGTGAATCCTTTGATCATGTAGTGCTCGCCTGCCATGCCGATCAGGCACTGGCGCTGCTGGCTGATCCCAGCCCGGATGAGAAACGCCTGTTGAGTTGCTTTCCCTACCAGCGCAACCGTGCACTGCTGCATACCGATGCCGCGCTGATGCCCCGGCGCGAGGCCGCCTGGGCCAGCTGGAACTATCTTACCGACAGTCACAGTCCTGACAGTTTGCCAAGGGCAATATCGGTCACCTACTGGATGAATCGCCTGCAGCACCTGCCGCAACAGCATCCAGTGTTCGTGACCCTGAATCCGGTTGCAGAGCCCGCCGAAGGGAAGATTTTGCGCAGTTTTCTGTATGACCATCCTGTGTTCAATTTGGATTCGATTGCAGCTCAGAAGGAGTTGTGGTCACTGCAGGGCAAGCAGAACACCTGGTTTTGCGGCGCCTACTTTGGTTATGGCTTTCATGAGGATGGGTTGCAGTCCGGTTTGGCTGTAGCTGAGCAGCTCGGTGGCACAAAACGCCCCTGGACGCTGGATGATCCCAACAGCCGCATTCATGTGCAGGCGCCCGAAAAGCCACGCGTTGTCTGGTTGCATGGAGCCGTGGCATGACACAGTCCTGCCTCTACGCCGGCCAGGTGATGCACCACCGGATGAAGCCGAAGAAGCATCGCTTCATCTACCGTGTTACCTCAATGTTGATCGATCTGGATGAACTGGATCAGCTTGGCCGCACACTCAAGTGGTTTTCCCGTAACCGTTTCAACCTGTTCTCATTCCATGATCGTGATCACGGTGATGGCAGTGATCAACCGCTGGTTGAGCAGGTCAGGTCCATTCTGAGTGCAAGTGGCATCAATATCGGTCAAGGCTCGATTCGTCTGCTGTGCTACCCGCGACTGCTGGGCTATGTGTTCAATCCCTTGAGCGTGTTCTACTGCCATGACGAGTCCGGCCAGTTGCGTGCGATCCTGTACGAGGTGAGCAACACGTTCAATCAGAAACACAATTACCTGATCCCGGTAGACCATGCGGCGTCGGATCAGATTCGTCAGTCCTGTGACAAGGATTTCTACGTGTCTCCGTTCATCAGTATGGCAACCCGCTATCACTTTCGCATGCAGCCGCCCGGCAGCCGGATTGCGGTATGCATACGTCAAACCGACAGCGAGAGTGCCGTACTGCACGCGACCTTCACCGGGCAGCGCCGCGAACTGAGTGATCAGGCTCTGCTGAGAACCTTTTTCAGCCACCCGTTGATGACGCTTAAGGTGATTGCCGGCATTCACTGGGAGGCGCTGCTGATCTGGCGAAAGAAGGTTCCTTTGCAGCCGCGCCCGACACCGCCGGCACATCGCACCACACTGGTCAGTCAGACAGGGGAACACCACTGATGAAACATTCACCTACACCCAGTCTCAGTACACAGGATTCCCTCTCTCGTACCGGTTGGTTGAATCGCTGGTGCCTGCAGACCCTGCTGGATCATCTGCCTCGGATCGAGTTCGGCACTCTGGATCTACAGTTGCCGTCGGGTCAGCTGCTGCAGTTTGGTCAGGCCCGAGAAGGTGAGCCGCGTGCAGAAATCCGCCTGCATCATTACCGTGCCCTGCGACGCCTACTGCGTGGTGGCGCTATAGGCTGGGCCGAGGGGTACATGGAGGGTGACTGGGACAGCCCGGATCTTGAGTCGCTGCTGCGCTGGGCGCTGGGTAATGAAAGTGCGATGCAGAACCTGATTCGAGGCAATCCGTTGCTGCGCATGTTCAACCGCCTGCGTCATCTGCGCCGTGCCAATACCCGCAAGGGCAGTCGACGCAATATTGCCTATCACTATGACCTGGGCAACGACTTCTATCGGCTTTGGCTGGATCGCAGCATGACCTATTCCGCAGCCCTGTATGAAGATGTGGATGCGCAGGGGCAGGAAGCACTGTACCGGGCACAGCTTGCAAAATATCGGCGCATCGCTGAGATGCTAGAGCTGCAACCCGGACAGCGGGTGCTTGAGATCGGTTGCGGCTGGGGTGGTTTTGCCGAATTGGCGGCGCAAGAATACGGCGCCGAAGTGCACGGGATTACCCTGTCCACCGAGCAGCTGATCTATGCCCGTGAGCGGATCGAGAAGGCCGGGCTGAATGAGCAGTGCCGCTTTACCCTGACCGATTATCGCGATGTGGATGAAACCTACGATCATATTGTCTCGATCGAAATGTTCGAGGCGGTGGGTGAAGAGCACTGGCCGGTCTACTTCAACCAGCTCAAGCGTTGCCTCAGACCCGGTGGTCGGGCAGTACTGCAGATCATCAGTATTGAAGATCAGCGCTTTGAGCGCTATCGCAACAGTGCCGAGTTTATTCAAACCTATATCTTCCCAGGAGGCATGTTGCCAGGCCCTGGACGGTTGCGAGCCGAGATTGCCGCCGGGGGGTTGCAGCTGCAGCATGAACATACCTTTGCGCTGGGCTACGCTCGTACCCTGCGGGAGTGGCACCACAGCTTTATTGAACAGTGGCCCAGGGTTCAGGCGCAGGGGTTTGATGAGCGCTTCCGTCGCATGTGGGTCTACTATCTGGCCTACTGCGAGGCAGGCTTTCGCCACGGCAGCATCGATGTGGGCCTCTATCAGCTGAGTCACTGAGATGAAAGCCGTCAGGCTTGGTCGCCAACAGCTGTTCAACTATGCCCTGCCGGCACTGCCGCTGGCGGTTCCAACGGTCGGTCTCTATGTTCTGTTGCCAACCTGGTATGTGGAGCAGGGCGGTCTGGCGCTTTGGCTGGTCGGGCTCATTCTGATGCTGGCCCGGGTCAGCGATCTGATCTCTGACCCGCTGATCGGCTATTGGCTGGATCGAGGTAGCCCGGTGCGCTATCGACAGTTCATACTGGCTGGAGCGGTTCTGTGTCTGCCGGGGCTGGCGCTGCTTGTGCTGCCGCCTGCAGGCCATGCAGCGCTTTCTCTGCTGCTGGGATCAACACTGCTCTATCTGGGCTGGACTCTGGTGCAGGTGCCTTACTTGAGCTGGCTGGCGGCTCTTAGCCCCGAATCGTATCAGCGGGCTCGCGCTGCCAGCCTGCGTGAGGGCTTTGGTTTGATCGGTCTGTTGCTGTCGGCGGTTCTGCCGGCGGCCGGTTTAATGCTTGCGCTCAGCACACAACAAGTCCTTTGGTTGATTGCCGGCTTTACGCTCTTGCCCGGTGCCTGGGCGCTGTGGCGTCTTTTGCATTGTCTAGAATTGCCGGCGCAGGAGATGTCGAACTGCTCCGGTGCCGACTGGAAAAGCCTCTGGCGCAACCGTCCCGCTCGAATACTTCTGCAAAGCTGGTTCTGGAATGGTATTGCCAACGGGGTGCCGGCGGTTCTGTTTCCGCTCTATGTTACGCGCACTCTGGCGGGCAGTGAGGCTGACCGAGGCTTGCTGATTCTGGTGTATTTCGGTGCAGCGGTGCTGTCGTTGCCACTGTGGCTGGGTCTCAGTCGCTTGTTCGACAAGGCCGACCTGTGGCGCGGTGCCATGCTGTTTGCCATCTGTGCCTTCCTGCCTGCAAGCTGGCTGGGTGCCGGCGATCTGTACTGGTTCATGCTGGTTTGTGTCCTGACAGGACTGGCGCTGGGAGCCGATTTGGCGCTGCCCCATGCGCTACAGGCCGAGGTCTGTGACTGGGACCGTTTCCGGTATCGGCGTCAGCGCAGAGGGCTGCTGTTTGCGTGCTGGAACGGCGCCAACAAACTGGCATTGGCACTGGCCGCCCTGATCGGGTTTGGTCTGCTCAATCTGGCTGATGGATTTGTACCCGAATACTCGGATGAGCTGTTGGCGATTTTGTATGCCGGCATTCCCTGTGTGATGAAATTGATAGCTATCTGGCGATTGCGACACTACCCGCTGAGAACACGACTGCATGCCCGACTGATGCAGCGCATTCAGCTGTCATTGCCGAAATGATCTGTACATCATTACTGCACGTAATCCAGTACATGTCGTATCGGAGTGCGACACAAAGGAGACCGCCATGCGGATATTCGCTTTTCTGCTCGTGTTGACCACTGTTTTGATAACCGGATGTTCACCCATGAATACTGACCGATTAAGCCAGCAGGGACCTACCCTCAAGATCGAAGAGTTCTTCGATGGCAAGGTGTACGCTTGGGGCATTTTTGAAGACCGTTTTGGCAACCTGAGACGCCAGTTTCAGGTAGAGATTGATGGTGACTGGAATGGGCAGCGGCTGGTGCTGGACGAGAAGTTTCTGTACAGCGATGGTGAGCGCGACACCCGAGTCTGGACCATTGTGCCCAAAGGCGAGGGTGAGTACGAAGGCCGTGCAGGGGATATTATCGGGACGGCTCAGGGCTACAGTGAGGGCAATCGCCTCAACTGGCGCTATCGGATGGAGCTGAAAGTGGGTGATGGCAGCTGGAAGGTCAGTTTCGATGACTGGATGTATCTGCAGCCCGGTAACGTGCTCGTTAACCGGGCCGGTGTGAACAAGTGGGGTGTTCAACTTGGAGTGGTTACCCTGTTTTTCATGCGCTCCGAGCAGCTGAAGGAAGCACCTTTCGCCCTCTGATTGTTCGGGTTTGAAACTTAACGTTCCAGTTTCCAGCGCAGGGTTTCGCCGGCGCGCAGTGGCACGATGGTCTCCTGGCCGAACGGCATCTCGGCGGGGGCCTGCCATGGCTGTTTCACAAGTGTGATGCTGTCAGTGTTGCGTGGCAAACCGTAGAAGTCTGCCCCGTAGTGGCTGGCAAACCCTTCGAGCTTGTTGAGTACGCCCAGGTCTTCGAATATTTCGGCATAGAGCTCAATGGCTGCATAGGCGCTGTAGCAGCCGGCGCAGCCGCAGGCGTTTTCCTTGGCGCCCCTGGCGTGAGGTGCCGAGTCGGTGCCGAGGAAAAACTTGTGGCTGCCGCTGACAACCGCGTCCTGAAGGGCCTGTTGGTGCACGTTGCGCTTAAGGATCGGCAGACAAAACAGGTGAGGGCGGATACCGCCTACCAGCATATGGTTGCGGTTATAGGCCAAGTGTTGAACGGTAATGGTCGCACCCACGTTATCGCCGTGGGCGTTCACAAATTCTGCAGCGTCACGGGTGGTGATATGTTCAACCACCAGTTTCATGGCCGGATGGCGACCTGCCAAAGGTGTCAGGATCTCGTCCAGAAACTGCTTTTCACGGTCGAAGATATCCACATGGTTGTGGGTGACTTCGCCATGTACCAGCAATGGCATGCCGGCTTCGGCCAGCGCAGCGCAGATATCGTCCAGCTTGCCCAGATCTGTCACGCCTGAATCCGAGTTGGTTGTGGCACCGGCAGGGTAGAGCTTGACTGCGGCAACTCGTCTGCTGGCCTTGGCCTCGGCAATCATTTCCGGGCTTGTGTTGTCAGTCAGATACAGGGTCATCAAGGGATTGAAGCCGCTGCCCTCGGGGGCCTGAGCCAGAATGCGTTCACGGTATGCCAGTGCCTGCGCAGCATCGGTTACCGGTGGACGCAGATTGGGCATTACAATGGCACGTCCCATCTGATGAGCGGTGGCGGGCACAACATGCTGCAGCACCTCACCATCACGCAGATGCAGGTGCCAGTCATCGGGACGGGTAATTGTCAGGCGTTCAGTCATGGGGTTATCCGGTGGCTGGTGAAAAAGCGTCAGTATACCGGAATGAGTACCTGTTTCGCACCGCAAGTGGAGCTGCAACGCGTTTCGATGTTTAATAGCGGCATGTTACATGCCGACAGGGTTGGTGGATCAATGTTTACAGAAGATGATGTACGCCGGTTGACCTGGCAATGCCGCCGGGGAATGCTGGAGTTGGATGTGCTGTTTGTACCATTCATGCAGGAGGCGTTCAGAGATCTGGCGTTTGAAGATCAGCAGCGTTTTGTCAAGCTGCTGGATTGCGAGGACCAGGATCTGTTTGTCTGGTTCATGCAGCGAGAGGAGCCTCAGGATGAGGACTTGAAACGTATCATAAGGATCATGCTTGAACGGGTTCAGCCGGCTTGAATTACAGCTGAAGCAGGGTATCAGGCTGCGCGTGCTCTGTCTGGTCCTGTTAGGTGCAGCAGAGTCGGCGGTATGGCTGATGTTGCCGGATTTGGGCCTGCGGCTTCTGTCCATGCTGATACTGTTGGTTGTCATGCCACTGTTGTGTTGGCCATTGCTGTATCCGCATGCGGTCGATGCGGTAGATCAGCTTATCTGGGAGCCAGATCTGGGTTCCATGCAGCTTTTGACTCTATCAGGTGGCTGGTGCCAGGTGGAACGGCTTTACTTCAGCTGCTCTGTGCCGGGGCTGATTCAGGTGCTCAAGTTGCAACGTGCGGATCGGGCGCGGCCAACCTGGCTGATCATCACACCGGAGCAGGTCAGCCGCACGGATGTGCGGCGTCTGCATGTCGTGCTCAGATGGGCGCCTCCACTCGGGTCGCATCAGGCCACTGAAAGTTAGCCGGAGCGAGTACAGTGTCACTGCGCTCTGCTGCGGGTGCAGGGTAGTCCAGTGTATAGTGCAGACCTCGACTCTCCTTGCGGCTGATGGCGCTGCGGATGATCAGCTCGGCAACAGTGGCCAGGTTGCGCAGTTCAATCAGATCCGAGCTGACTCGGTAGTTGCTGTAGTACTCGCTGATCTCCTGCAGCAGCAGCTCGATCCGGTGCTGTGCTCTTGCCAGGCGTTTGTTTGTTCGTACGATGCCTACATAATCCCACATGAAACGGCGCAGCTCATCCCAGTTGTGCGAGATGATGACATCCTCATCCGAATCGGTGACCAGTGACTCATCCCAACCCGGAATCTCGGGGCGCTCTGCCTGGGCTGTTGTTGTATCCTGTGAAATTGCGCGTGCAGCCGCTCGACCAGAGACTATGCATTCCAGCAGTGAGTTGGATGCCAGTCGGTTGGCACCGTGCAGGCCCGTGAAAGCGGTTTCGCCGATGGCGTAGAGTCCTGCCAGATCGGTCTTGCCATCTGCTCCCGTGACGATACCGCCGCAGGTATAGTGGGCCGCCGGCACCACCGGAATCGGATCACGGGTGATATCGATCCCCAGTTCCAGGCAACGTTGGTGGATGGTGGGGAAATGTTCGCGAATGAAGTCGGCTGGCCGGTGGCTGATATCCAGATAAACACAATCGCAGCCAAGGCGCTTCATTTCGTGGTCGATGGCGCGGGCCACAATGTCGCGGGGTGCCAGTTCGGCACGCTCATCAAAATGGTGCATGAAACGAGAACCGTCCGGCAGCAGCAGTTTACCGCCTTCGCCACGCACCGCTTCGCTGATCAGAAACGACTTGGCCTGGGGGTGATACAGGCAGGTGGGGTGAAACTGGTTGAACTCCATATTGGCGATGCGGCAGCCTGCACGCCAGGCCATGGCGATGCCATCGCCGGTAGAGCCGTCACTGTTGCTGGTATAGAGATAGGCCTTGGCGGCTCCGCCGGTTGCCAGTACCACCTGTGGCGCCCGAAAGGCGCGGATATGTCCGCTGCGGATATCCAGTACATAGGCTCCGATACAGCGGTTGTGCGGCAGCTTCAGTTTGCGCCGCGTAATCAGATCAATCGCAACGTGGCGGTCCAGCAGGGTGATGTTGGCCGCCTTCTGCGCCCGTGCCAGCAAGGTTTCATGGACGGCGCGACCGGTGGCGTCGGTGGCGTGGATAATGCGACGATGGGAGTGACCCCCTTCCTTGGTGAGATGGTAGTGGTCGCCCTCGCGGGTGAAAGGCACCCCCTGATCGATCAGCCAGCGGATGCTTTCCGGGCCTTCTTCCACCATCCGAGCAACTGCATCTGGGCGGCTAAGATCGGCACCGGCGGTCAACGTATCGCGAATGTGCTCTTCAAGGCTGTCGCCCTCTTCCAGCACAGCGGCGATGCCGCCCTGGGCCAGCCAGGTAGAGCCGCTCTCGAAACTGCCCTTGCTGAGCAGGGCAATCTCCAGGTGCTCCGGCAACTGCAGTGCCAGCGTCAGGCCTGCAGCACCACTGCCGATGATCAATACATCGAAGTCCCGAGGGGGGCTCTGTGTTGTACTCATATTCAGATTCCGTACCTGTAGGGCAAACTATTATGCGGTCTTGTACAGACAAGTGTAAGGTTGCCGCAAATTTAAATTGTGTTGGAACTTCATCCCCGATTCAGGTTCATACCAGTTGCGAGCCTGCTCAAGACATGAGGTTGCAATGCATCAGGTCATCCATACATACTTTATTGAATCATGATCTCCTCGCATCTGCAGGAAAAACAGTCACAGTGACTTAAGGATACCGAGTGTCTAACGAGAGTCAGGCAGCCGCTGACCAGTTGCTGGTCAAGCGGGTTCAGGCTGGTGACAAACGTGCTTTCGACCTGCTGGTCAAACAGTACCAGCACAAGATCATCGGACTGATCGGACGTTATGTATACGATCAGCACGAGGCACTGGATGTTGCCCAGGAAGCTTTTATAAAGGCTTATAGAGCGTTGCCCGGTTTTCGTGGCGACAGCGCGTTTTATACATGGTTGTACCGTATTGCGATCAACACGGCCAAGAATCACTTGGTTGCCCGCAATCGACGACCACCGGACGTGGATGTGGATGTAGACGACGCACAATATCTAGGGGCGGAAAATGAGTTGCGTGATCTGGAGACTCCGGAAAATGCACTTTACCGCGACGAGATGGAGCGTGTCGTCAAGCAGACGCTTGATCGTCTGCCGGAAGATTTGCGTGTGGCGCTGACGCTGCGCGAATTTGAAGGCATGAGTTATGAAGATATTGCCAACGTCATGGATTGTCCTGTTGGCACGGTTCGGTCAAGGATTTTCAGGGCACGCGAGGCGATCGACAAGGAGATCGCACCGCTGCTCAATAACAACTGAGAGATCATATGACTGCCGTTTGCAGCCATTCGGGGTAAGTCTATGCGAGAAGCGAATGAATCCATATCGGCACTCCTGGATGGAGAGGTCAGTGACTTCGAGTTGCGTCGTACACTGGAGCAGGTGGGGCAGGACCCGCAGCTGGGCCAGCAGTGGCATCGTTACCAGGTTGTGCGATCTGCGCTGAAGCGTGAAACAGTTGCGGCCATTGATGTCGATCTCAGTGATCGGGTCATGGCTGCGCTTGAGCGAGAACCGGTGTACCACCCCAGTGTGGATCAGCCGGACGAACGCCAAGCGGGACAGCGAGCATTCAAACCGGTGTCTCGCTGGTGGCGCTCTGTATCCAGCATGGCAGTGGCCGCGTCCGTTACTGCTGTGGTGATTCTGGGGGCCGGCTCGCTTAATGAAACCGGTGATGCGACACGACCGACCTATACACTGCCAGGGGCAACGGCCAGTGCCGACTTGATGCGAACTCAGCTTGGTACTCGCTCGGCCTCACCTTCAATCCGCTATGATTCAGCGGATGTGATTCGTTTGTCGGACGGGCTCAAGCGTTATATCGATCAGCATCAACACCTGCTCAGCACTCAGAAGGTGCCACAGTGGACCACGCGCTGGTTGCCGGAGGGATACTCCATTGTGCGGCACGAACTTCTGCCTCATGGCGAAGTAATGGTATTTGCGAATGCGCGTGATGCCTTTTCGGTCAGTGTTGAAGAGATCGGCCACCAAAGCATGCCCGAAGGGGTGGCTCAGGCTGATGGTTACATTGCGGTTGGCAAGCGGCGCGGTGAGCATTTCGTCACTGTAGTTGGAGATGTGCCGCTGATGATAGCGGATCGCATTGCCAGTGCGGTTCAACCTGAGCGCTGAGCATGATTGAAGAAGTGGCTACCGTCACCTGGAGCGGCCAGGGGCTGGCACGGGTCGAAGCGGCCCGCAACAGTGCCTGCGCTCAGTGCAGCAGTCGCTCCAACTGCAGTCAGGGTGTGCTGTCTCAGTGGTCTCGCGGACGTACCGTTGAGATAGAGGTACTCAATCCTGCCAATCTGGCACTCTCGCCCGGGCAGCAGGTGCTGATCGGGCTGGAGGAGGGGGGGCTTATGCGTGCCTCCCTGTTGCTTTACCTTGTGCCTCTGCTGATGCTGGTTGCTGGCGCTCTGGTCGCCAGTGTGCTGGGTGCCAGTGAGGCGGTACAGATTCTGGCTGCAGCCTTCATGCTGCTGGCCGGGTTTGTGGCGGTACGTTTTCTCACACGTAAAACGGCTGAACTCAGTCGCTATCAGCCGGTCCTATTGAAAATCCTGTAATCGACAAAAGGTGAAAATCAGTGAAAAGCATCAAGATCAGCCTTGGTTTCATGCTTGCCTGGCTTTGTGCCCCTCTGGTGAATGCGGCCGCGTTGCCTGATTTCACAGAACTGGTCGAGGACGCCTCGCCGGCTGTGGTCAATATCAGCACGGTCAGTCGCAGTGAACAATCCCTTTCGACGCCCTTCGGGCACTTTGAATTCCATGGTCCTCAAGGAGAGGATGTGCCCGAAATTTTCCGGCACTTCTTCCGTGACATGCCGCAGCTTCGTGAAGGGCCGCAGCGCAAGGCTCCTCGCTCTCTGGGTTCCGGCTTCATTATTTCCAGTGATGGTTACATTCTGACCAATCATCATGTGATCAAGGATGCTGAAGAGGTGCTGGTGCGCCTGAATGACCGGCGTGAGCTGCAGGCCGAGGTGATTGGCTCCGATGAGCGCACTGACGTGGCATTGCTGCGGATCGATGCACGCGACTTGCCGGTGGTGAAGAAAGGCAGTTCGGCCGACCTCAAGGTGGGTGAGTGGGTTCTGGCCATTGGTTCCCCGTTCGGTTTCGATCACAGTGTTACCGCGGGTATCGTGAGCGCCACCGAGCGCGCATTGGCCAATGAAACCTACGTGCCGTTCATTCAGACCGACGTGGCGATCAACCCGGGCAACTCCGGCGGTCCGCTGTTCAATCTTGATGGCGAGGTCGTTGGCATCAACTCGCAGATTTATACTCGCTCGGGCGGTTTCATGGGGCTTTCCTTTGCGATACCGATCGACGTTGCCATGGATGTGGCGGACCAGCTGAAAAACCAAGGGTTCGTGCAACGCGGTTGGCTTGGTGTAATCATTCAGGAGGTTAATCGAGATCTGGCCGAGTCGTTCGGGCTCAAGAAGCCGGCGGGAGCGCTGGTCGCCAAGGTGCTGCCGGGCAGCCCAGCACAATCCGGAGGGCTGCAGGAAGGGGATGTAATCCTCAAACTCAATGGCAAGCCAGTCGAGTTGTCCTCAGATCTGCCGCCACTGGTTGGCCGTATCAAGCCAGGTCAGACTGCCCGCCTGGAGGTGATGCGTTCTGGCGAGCGTGAGATGGTAGAACTGGTTATCGGGACCATGCCAGATGAACCGCAGCAGGCATCACGTTCCGCTGAAAAGCCGGCTGAAACGGGTCGCCTGGGGCTGGTAGTGGCTCCGCTGGACCCATCACTTAAAGACAAGTGGGCCATCAGTTCGGGTGTGATGGTTCAGCAGGTCCAGGAAGGGGCCGGGCTCCAGGCGGGCCTGGTACGTGGTGATGTCATCACCATGCTCAATGGCAAGCGTATCGAAACGGTAGAGCAGTTCGAGCAGGTGGCATCCGCTTTGCCGGCAGGGCGCTCCGTCCCCTTGCGTATCGTGCGACGCGGCAGTCCCCTGTTTATTGCACTTAAAACCGAGTGACCCTGAACCCGGGGAGCGCATCGCTCCCCGGGTTTTCCGCTTTTGCCGATGACCTGATCCCCCCTCTTGCGTTAAACTGCGTCCTCTTTAACTGATCTCAGCCACTTTCTGACCGGAGTCGGGTAACCGTATCGTGAGTAAACTGGAACATATTCGTAATTTCTCGATCATCGCCCATATCGATCATGGCAAATCCACCCTGTCCGACCGCATCATTCAGATCTGTGGTGGTCTGAGCGACCGTGAAATGGCGGCCCAGGTTCTCGACTCCATGGATCTTGAGCGTGAGCGCGGCATCACGATCAAGGCACAGAGTGTTACCCTCGACTACACCGCGAAGGACGGTAAAACCTATCAGCTCAACTTCATCGACACCCCCGGACATGTGGACTTTTCGTATGAAGTGTCACGCTCGCTGTCTGCCTGTGAGGGTGCTTTGCTGGTAGTGGATGCTGCGCAGGGTGTTGAGGCCCAGTCGGTGGCCAACTGCTACACCGCTATCGAGCAAGGTCTGGAAGTGCTGCCGATACTGAACAAAATGGATCTGCCTCAGGCTGATCCTGACCGTGTGCGGCAGGAGATCGAAGAGGTGATCGGCATCGATGCTACCCATGCTGTCGCCTGTTCGGCCAAGACTGGTCTGGGGGTTGAGGAGGTGCTGGAAGAGTTGGTTCGGGTAATCCCTCCGCCGGAAGGTGATGTGGATGGTCCGCTGCAGGCGCTGATTATTGACTCCTGGTTTGATAACTACCTGGGCGTGGTGTCACTGGTGCGCGTGATACACGGCACCCTGCGCAAAAAGGACAAGCTGCTGGTCAAATCCACCGGTCAGGCGCACCAGGTGGATGCAGTGGGTGTCTTTACTCCTAAACGGAAAGAAACCGATCAGCTGTGTGCCGGCGAGGTCGGGTTTATTGTTGCGGGTATCAAGGATATTCATGGTGCGCCCGTGGGCGATACTCTGACGCATTTCAAAACGCCGGATGTACCCAGTTTGCCCGGTTTCCAGAAGGTACAGCCGCAGGTGTATGCCGGTCTGTTCCCGACCAGTGCCGATGACTATGAAGATTTTCGTGAAGCGCTGGACAAGCTGACCCTGAACGATGCCTCCCTGTTCTTCGAACCGGAGACATCCGATGCACTGGGCTTCGGTTTCCGCTGTGGCTTCCTTGGCATGTTGCACATGGAGATCATTCAGGAGCGCCTGGAGCGCGAATATGATCTTGATCTGGTCACAACCGCCCCGACCGTAGTGTACGAGCTTGAGCTGAACAACGGTGACGTGGTTCAGATCGACAGCCCCTCCAAGCTGCCGGACCCCTCTACTGTGCGTGAAATGCGCGAGCCGATCGTGCTGGCCAATATTCTGGTGCCGGACGAGCATCTGGGCCAGGTGATCGGTCTGTGCGTGGAAAAGCGAGGTGTGCAGAAAAACATGCACTTTGTCGGCAAGCAGGTTCAGGTCACTTACGAACTGCCGATGGCGGAGGTGGTGCTCGACTTCTTTGATCGCCTCAAGTCCTGCAGTCGTGGCTATGCGTCGCTTGAATACAATTTTCAGCGGTTTGAAGCAGCCAAACTGGTGCGCATGGATATCATGATTAACGGCGAGCGTGTGGATGCGCTGGCGGTCATCCTGCACAAGGATAACGCGGTGTACCGTGGCCGAATGCTGTGTGAAAAGATGAAAGAGTTGATTCCACGGCAGATGTTTGATGTGGCGATTCAGGCCGCCATTGGTGGCAAGGTGATCGCGCGAACAACCGTCAAGGCGCTGCGCAAGAACGTGCTGGCCAAGTGCTATGGTGGTGACGTGAGCCGTAAGAAGAAACTGCTGTCAAAGCAGAAAGAAGGTAAGAAACGCATGAAGCAAGTCGGGCGGGTTGAGATTCCTCAGGACGCCTTCCTTGCTGTACTCAAAGTTGACGGCTAGGGCAGGGACATGAATCTGGACTTTTCACTGATACTGGTACTGGTCACATTGTTGACTGGTATCCTCTGGCTGGTCGATACACTGATGTTTGCGCCCCGGCGCCGGGCGGCACTGGCGCAGGCTGAGCAGAGTGCCGGCGCGCCATTGCCGGAGGCGCAACAGATTAGCCTGATGCGTCAGCCTGGCTGGGCCGACACCTCTCGTTCCATGTTTCCGGTGCTGCTGGTGGTGCTGCTGCTGCGCTCTTTCCTGTTTGAGCCGTTTCAGATTCCTTCCGGCTCCATGTTGCCGACGCTCAAGATCGGCGACTTCATTTTGGTAAACAAGTTTCACTACGGGCTGCGTTTGCCAGTGCTCAATACGAAATTCGTGAGCAATAATGATCCACAGCATGGTGATGTGATCGTGTTCCGCTACCCGGAAGATACCAGTATCAACTACATTAAACGGGTAGTCGGTGTGCCGGGCGATGTGATCACCTATCAGGGCAAGACGTTGTTTATCAACGGTGAAGCACAGCCACAAAGTTTGATCGCACGCCTGCCGCCGGGCAATCCTGAGCAGTTGCTGCTGAGCGAGACGCTGGTGGGTAAGCCGCACCGAATTCACCAGGATATCTATCGACCGATCATGAACGGTCAGTGGGTGGTGCCGGAAGGGCATTACTTTGTTCTGGGTGATAACCGTGATAACAGCAGGGACAGTCGCTACTGGGGCTTTGTGCCTGAAGAACTGCTGGTCGGAAAAGCAACCGCTGTATGGATGCATTGGGACAGCTTTTTCAGTCTGCCCGATTTCAGTGATGTTCGTCGCATTAACTAGAGGATGGAAAGATGAACAACGGAGCTACACACTTTCAGCGCGGAGCCTCATTTACCTCGACTTTGATAGGGTTAATTGTGGCTGGCATCTTCTTTGCCGTAGGGTTCAAGCTGTTTGGTCCTTACTGGGAGCACGCCACCATCAATTCCATTGTGGCCAAGGTCAGCGAGGATCCGGATGAACTGTCCAAGCCGGTGCGTGAAATCCGTCGTGATTTTGACAAGAAATTCCTGATCAACCAGGTGTCGTTGCCGAACAAGGACTCACTGCAAGTCACGCAGAAAGAAGGCGTGCTCTATTTTGATCTGGTCTATGAGGTCCGTGTACCGATGTTCTACAACGTCGATGCGCTGGTTAAGTTTGAAGAACACTACGAAGCTGTTAAACCTTGATTAAACCTGCTGCTGAACTGGCCCGAAAACTGGGCAACCCCTGTGAAGATCCCGAGCTGTTTGAGCTGGCGCTGACCCATCGCAGCTGTGGTAAACGCAATAATGAACGGCTGGAGTTTCTCGGCGATGCGATTCTGAGCTTTGTCATTGCCGATGATCTCTATAGGCGCTTCCCGGATGCCCGTGAAGGTCAGATGAGTCGTTTGCGCTCCCGTGTGGTCAAGGGTGAAACGCTGGCCCTTATTGCCCGTGAAATGGCGGTCGGTGACTACCTGCGTCTGGGTTCCGGTGAACTGAAAAGTGGTGGTTTCCGGCGCGACTCCATCTTGGCCGATAGTGTCGAGGCCATTATCGGAGCCGTCTATCTCGATCAGGGTGTGGAAGCTGCCAGAGCGTTCATTCTGCACTGGTTTGGTCCCCATCTGGAGCAGCTGGATCTGAATATTACCCTCAAGGATGCCAAGACTCGATTGCAGGAGTTTCTGCAGTCACGTCGCTCGCAACTGCCTCAGTACGAGCTGGTGTCGGTGGAAGGGGAACCCCACGATCAAACCTTTCATATCCGTTGTGAAATATCATTGCTGGATGCGCCCACCGAGGGACATGGCAGCAGTCGCCGTCAGGCAGAACAGGAAGCGGCCCGTGCCGCACTGGCGCAACTGGATCAGGAGGCTAGCGCATGAGTGAGTCAACACAGCGTTGTGGTTATGTGGCCATCGTGGGCCGTCCCAATGTGGGCAAATCGACCCTGCTGAACCGCATTCTGGGGCAAAAACTGAGCATTACCTCGCGTAAGCCACAGACGACCCGGCACCAGATTCTGGGTATCAAGACCGAGGACGATCTGCAGGTGGTGTACGTGGATACACCGGGGCTGCACAAGGATGACAAGGGTAAGGCGCTCAACCGCTTCATGAACCGTACCGCCTCCGAGGCGCTACGGCATGTGGATCTGGTTGTGTTCATGATTGATCGTACCGCCTGGACCGAAGAGGACCAACTGGTACTCGACAAGCTGGAGCACTTGCACTGCCCGGTGATTCTGGCGGTCAACAAGGTTGATCAGCTTAAAGACAAGGAAGCCCTGCTGCCACAGCTTGAAGAGCTTGCGGCCAAACGCCACTTTGACGTGATTATCCCGATCTCGGCTGAGAAGGGGCACAATGTCGAACGCCTTGAACAGGAAGTCGAGTCGCGTATCCCTGAGGGCGTGCATCTGTTCCCGGAAGATCAGATTACGGACCGCAGCTCCCGCTTTGTGGCTGCCGAACTGGTGCGTGAGAAGCTGATGCGCAATCTGGGCGAAGAGGTGCCCTATGGCACCACGGTCGAGATTGAAGAGTTTAAGCATGATGGTCGTGTACTGCATATCAGTGCGCTGATTCTGGTTGAACGCGAAGGCCAGAAACGGATCGTAATCGGTGACAGCGGTGCGGTAATCAAGACCATTGGTCGTGATGCCCGTATCGATATGGAAAAAATGTTTGATACTAAAGTCATGCTCAACCTCTGGGTCAAGGTCAAGCGGGGCTGGTCCGATAATGAACGGGCACTGCAGAGCCTCGGTTACAGGCATGAGTGATGAGCCAGCGGGTCGATGCGGCGGCCGCATATGTCCTGCACAGCCGGCCCTATCGTGAAACCAGCCTGCTGGTTGATCTGCTGACGCTGGAGCATGGCAAGGTCAGCGTGGTTGCACGAGGTGCCCGCAAACCGGGCTCTCGCCTGCGTTCCACGCTACAGCCGTTCCAGTCGCTGCAGGTTGGCTGGCAGGGGCGTACCGATCTTAAAACCCTGCGCATGGCCGAGCCGGTCGAATCCCTGCTGATGCTGCAGGGTAAGGCGCTGCTGTGCGGACTGTATCTGAATGAGCTGCTGCAGCGTCTGTTGCGCCCGTTTGACTCTCACCCCCGGCTATTCGTCTACTTCCGTTATGCACTCAATGAGTTACGGCTGGGGCAAGACCTTGAAGGCGCATTGCGCACCTTTGAACGCCAACTGCTTGAGCAGCTGGGGTTTGCGCTGGATACTCGTTCACTTCAGCCGGGGCTGAGATATCGCCTGGATCCGGAGCGGGGGTTGATCGTCTGTAATCGGGCGGATGCCTATCCGGCCGAACACCTGCAGGCCATTGCCGAAGACCATTATGATGATCCTGCAGTACGGCGCAGTGCCAAGCGCCTGATGCGGAACCGACTTTCACCACTATTGGGAGACAGGCCTCTGCGCAGTCGCGAGCTGTTTCTCAAGCGCAAGGGAGTACAAGATGACCGAGCCTGATCGCCTGCTGCTGGGCATCAATATTGATCACATTGCCACGCTGCGTCAGGCGCGTGGTACCCGTTATCCTGATCCGGTACAGGCGGCTGCACTGGCGGAGGAGGCCGGAGCTGACGGCATTACCGTGCACCTGCGTGAAGATCGGCGTCATATTCAGGACCGTGATATCCACCTGTTGGCGCAGACCCTGCAAACCCGTATGAACCTGGAAATGGCCTTGACCGAAGAGATGATGCAGCTGGCCGAGGCGGTACGTCCTGCCCATGTCTGTCTGGTGCCTGAGAAACGAGAAGAGCTGACGACCGAGGGTGGGCTGGATGTGATCGGGCAGGAGTCCCAGATCCGCGCCGCGTGCATGCGTCTGGCCGATGCGGGCTGTGAGGTCTCTCTGTTTATCGACCCCGATCCGGCCCAGATTGATGCTGCCGTACGTTGTGGTGCGCCGGTCATTGAGCTGCACACCGGAAACTACGCCGATGCGCAAACCATTGTTGCGCGCAGTGAAGAGTTGGAGCGCTTGAAAACCGCTGCCCGCCATGCCTGGCAGCAGGGGCTGGTGATCAATGCAGGGCACGGGCTGCACTATCACAACGTGGAGCCCGTGGCTGAAATTCCAGAGTTGAATGAACTCAATATCGGACACGGCATCATCGCTCGAGCGTTGATGGTGGGGCTGAAGCCAGCCGTGGCCGAGATGCGCCAGCGCATGATGGAGGTACAACAAAGGGTTCAATCAAGGCGTGATGCCCTGCGCTCATGATCTACGGGATCGGCACCGACATCGTCGAGATTGATCGCATCCGGCAGGCGCTGGTTAGAACGCCACGCCTGCCGCTTCGGATTCTCACGCCCGAGGAGCTGGACGCATTCAATAAGAGCGTGCGCCCGGAAGTATTCCTGGCGAAACGTTTTGCAGCCAAGGAAGCGGCCGTAAAAGCACTCGGAACCGGAATAGGACGCGGCATCAGCTGGCAACACTTTTCTGTTCAGCATGACGCGCTGGGCCGACCTTTGCTGAAACTGGCGGGAGCGGCCGAAACGCTGGCCTGTGAGCAGGGCATCAGCCGCTGGCATCTGTCTTACAGTGATGAACAGGCCTTGGTGGTGGCCTTTGTGGTAGCTGAAACCGGCTGAGATTGCCGTTGTTCATGCGTCCTGATATTATTCCGACAATATTAGTCAGGAATAAGTAATCTGGCTGTTATATCTATATTGAAGCACTGCTCAGGAGCATTCATGGCCATTGATTATCCAACAATTGCCGATTACGTCGGTCACACGCCGCTGGTCCGTCTGCAGCGTATCCCGGTGGCCAATGGCAACACCCTGTTGTGTAAGCTGGAAGGCAACAACCCGGCAGGCTCGGTCAAGGATCGCCCGGCACTGAGCATGATCGAGCTGGCCGAAGCCCGTGGTGATATCCAGCCGGGTGACTGCCTGATTGAAGCGACTTCCGGTAACACCGGTATTGCGCTGGCAATGGCCGCCGCGATCAAGGGCTATCAGCTCAAACTGATCATGCCAGCCAATATGAGTTCTGAACGCAAGGCAGCGATGAGCGCCTATGGTGCCGAGCTGATCGAGGTAACTCAGGCCGAGGGTATGGAGCGTGCCCGTGATCTGGCCCTGGAGATGCAGGCGGCAGGAGAAGGCAAGGTGCTGGATCAGTTTTCCAACGCCGACAACCCCGAGGCTCATTATCGCAGCACCGGCCCAGAAATCTGGCAACAGACTCAGGGTACCGTCACCCATTTTGTGAGCTCCATGGGCACGACCGGTACCATAATGGGCGTGTCGCGCTACCTGAAAGAGCAGAATCCAGAAATCCAGATTGTTGGCCTGCAGCCGCAGGAGGGATCGCAGATTCCCGGTATCAGGCGCTGGCCTGAAGCCTACCTGCCCAAAATTTTTGAACGCAGCCGCGTAGACCGGGTGATCGATATCTCTCAGAAGCAGGCAGAAGAGACTATGCGCGCCCTGGCGCGTCGAGAGGGCATTTTCTGTGGCGTGTCCTCCGGTGGCTCTGTCGCAGGTGCCCTGCAGCTGGCCGAGGAGGTTAGCAACGCGACCATTGTGTGCATCATTTGTGACCGGGGCGACCGCTACCTGTCCACCGGTGTGTTTGGCTAGTGTTAACCATTAGTCACATACGGTGAAAACCGGTCAGGGAACTTGCTCGCACTGAGCGGTCTTAGGGACTAGAATGTGGCTCCATCCTGAGGGTGAGTCACTGTTGCCGGCACTGGCCCGCCTTTCAGTAATGGTCGCCGGAGGCAAGACAGGAGTGGCGTTCAGCCATGGTGAAGGTTCGAGAAGAACACCCGATACGAGAAGATGGTACCGTTGATCTGGACCTCTGGCTGCTGCGTCTGCAGCAGCAGGTGGAAGTCAGCGATATCGACCAGATCCGTCAGGCGTGTCTGCTGGCCAAGCAAGCAAGGGCTGCGGTTGCCGAGTCGGATGATGACTGGTCTCACAACACGGTTGGCAGTTTTCGTACCGGGCTGGAAATGGCCCAGATTCTGGCGGAGCTGCAGCAAGACCAGGAAACGCTGATTGCGGCGATCCTTTACCGCGCAGTGCGTGAGCGCAAGCTCAGCCTGGGGCGAGTGCAGGAGCAGTTCGGTGAAACCATCGCGGGCCTGATCGACGGGGTATTGCAGATGGCTGCCATCGGCAGCCGCAAGAATCCGCGCTCGGATGATGGTGTTCTCGGCACCAAGATTGCTCAGATCGATAATGTCCGCAAGATGCTGGTGGCGATGATCGATGATGTGCGTGTTGCACTGATCAAGATCGCCGAGCGTACCTGCGCCATTCGAGGCGTTAAGGACGGTGATCGCAAGAAGCGCTATCTGGTGGCGCGCGAGGTGTTCGACATCTACGCGCCATTGGCACATCGGCTTGGCATTGGTCATATCAAGTGGGAGCTTGAAGACCTTTCCTTCCGCTACCTGAAACCCAACGACTACAAGCATATTGCACGGTTGCTTGATGAAAAGCGTCTCGATCGCCAGCTGTTCATCAACCAGGTGGTGGAGCTGCTGCGCAGCCGGCTGGACGATGCCGGTATTGCCGGTGACGTGATGGGACGCGCCAAGCATATCTACAGTATCTGGCGCAAAATGCAGCGCAAGAATATCGACTTCAGTCAGGTTTATGATGTACGTGCCGTCCGCATTCTAGTGCCCGAAATTCGTGACTGCTACACCGTGCTGGGGATTGTGCACGGCCTTTGGCGCAACATTCCGCACGAGTTTGATGACTACATCGCATCACCCAAGCCCAACGGCTATCGCTCACTGCATACGGCCGTGTTCGGTCCGGAAGGCAAAGTGCTGGAAGTACAGATCCGTACCTTCGCCATGCATGAAGAAGCGGAGCTGGGCGTGTGTGCTCACCACCTTTACAAGGGCACGGATACCCAGGCCCGTGGCGATGGCTATGAAGAGAAAATCGCCTGGCTGAGGCAGGTGCTGGAGTGGCATGACGACTTGGGTGATACCGAAGCGCTGGGTGACATGTTGCGCGGTGATGTGGTGCAGGATCGGGTCTATGTGTTTACACCCGATGGCCATGTGATCGACCTGCCGCAGGGCGCTACAGCGGTCGACTTCGCCTACCGTGTGCATACCGAAGTCGGGCACCGTTGCCGGGGTGCGAAGGTCAACGGCCGCATTATTCCACTCAACAAGGCGTTGAAAACCGGTGATCAGGTCGAAATCATGACCTCCCGCGAGGAAGCGCCACGACGTGACTGGCTCAACAGCAACTACGGCTTTGTGACCACCTCTCGTGCACGTGCCAAGGTAGCGCACTGGTTCAAGCTTCAGGCCAAGGAGCAGAATGCCGAAGCGGGGCGAGATATTATTCTGCGTGAATTCCGCCGCCTGGCGCTGGATCCGCACACGATAGACCTCAGCGATATTGCGCGAGCACTCAACTATAAAACCTCGGAAGACCTCTGCGCAGCTCTTGGCGCTGGCGACCTGCGCCTGTCGCAGATCATTCATGAGGCCCAGCGTCAGGTTGAGCCTGATCGGCAGGAATCCCAGCTGGACCTGGCGCTGCCGACCAGCCAGTCGGCGAAGGAACCCCGCAGCGGTGGCAGCGGCATCAACATACAGGGGATTGGCAACCTGCTGACCACCCTGGCGACCTGCTGCAAACCGGTGCCCGGTGACCCGATCATGGGGTACATCACCCAGGGGCGGGGGATCTCGATTCACCATGAGGACTGTCTCAACCTGATGGGTTTGCGTGAAAACGAGCCGGACCGGGTGATCAGTGTCGACTGGGGTGACGAGCACGAACAGACTTACCCGGTGGATATGATCATTGAAGCGTTTGACCGCCCGGGTCTTCTGCGCGATGTGATGCTGGTGCTGAGCAACGAGAAACTCAATATTCTGGCGGCGAACACCCTGACTGATCGCAAGAACAACATGGCGCGTCTGACACTGACCGTTGAGATTCCACGGCTTGAGCGACTGGGCCGACTGATGGACAAGATCAATCAGGTGCCCAACGTCCTGGACGTACACCGTGAACGCAGCGGGGCCGGGCGATGAGCTACAGTCTTGATGACCTCATCCGACTGATGGATGCGCTGCGGGAGCCCGATTCAGGCTGCCCCTGGGATCTGCAGCAGACCTTCGCCAGCATTGTGCCGCATACGCTGGAAGAGGCTTACGAAGTGGCCGACTGCATCGAGCGGGAAGACTGGGAGCACCTGCGTGACGAACTGGGTGATCTGCTGTTTCAGGTGGTGTTCTATGCTCGCCTCGCGGACGAGCAGGGCTGGTTTGATCTGCATCGCATCATCGATCAGTTGGTGACCAAGTTGGTTCGTCGTCACCCACATGTGTTCCCGAACGGCAGTCTGAACTCCGCCGGTGTTGACGCCATCGCCGTGGAACAGGTCAACCGCAACTGGGAAACGATCAAACAGCAGGAGCGAGAGGCCAAATCCCGCACCGGTGTGCTGGATGATATTCCTGTTGGCTTGCCTGCACTGAGCCGTGCCGCCAAACTGCAGCGCCGTGCGGCGCGGGTTGGCTTTGACTGGCCGGATACTCAGGGCGTACTGGACAAGATAGAAGAGGAAATTGCCGAATTGCGCGAAGCGCTGGCGAAAGGTGATCTGGACAATGCACGTGAAGAGATCGGTGACCTGCTGTTTGCGCAGGTTAATCTGGCACGGCACCTTGAAATTGACCCCGAACAGGCAGTGCGTCACACCAATGCCAAGTTTGAACGTCGCTTCCGTCATGTGGAATCACGCGTAGCCGACAGTGGCCAGGCGTGGGAGCAGCTGAGTCTGGATCAGCTTGACCACTGGTGGGACGAAGCCAAGCAGAAGGGGCTTTGATACCTTCGTTCGTTGCTGTGCAATCATACCAATGGCGGTTATGCTGATCGACGGAATCGGTTAGCATCGAGGCATGATATGTCAATGGAGGTGAGCGCATGAGCGACCTGCACGAAGCGTTACGTGATGATGTCCGGATTCTGGGTGAGAGCCTGGGCCGAACAATGGAATCCCATCTGGGCCACGACTTCCTCGACAAGGTTGAGTATATCCGCAAGCTGGCCAAGTCGGCGCGACATGCCGAGGATGCGACACAAGCCGCACTGCGAGAAGCTCTCAGTGAACTGAGTGAAGATGAAGTGTTGCCAATCGCCCGTGCGTTCACCCAGTTCCTCAATCTGGCCAATATCGCCGAAGAGCATCATCGGGTACGTCGTCACTATGAAACCGAAGGTGACGAAGATGAAGAGCTGATTGACAGCCTGCTTAAACGCCTGCATGGCGAAGGTCGCGGTCCTGATGAAATCCTCGCCTGCCTGAACGAGATGTGCATCGATCTGGTGTTGACGGCTCACCCCACCGAAGTCAATCGACGTACTCTGATCCAGAAGTACGATGCCATTGCCGAGACCCTCAAACAGCGCGATCGCGGTGAGTCGGTACAGCATCGCCTCGATCAGTTGATCAGTCAGATCTGGCATACCAATGAGATTCGTCAGCACCGTCCCACCCCGGTAGAAGAGGCCAAATGGGGCTTTGCAGTGATCGAAAACTCGCTCTGGAGTGCCGTACCGCGCTTTTTGCGTTTGCTGGATGATCGCCTGCAGGAAACACAGAATACCTCACTGCCGCTGACCTGTTCACCGGTTTGCTTCTCGTCCTGGATGGGGGGCGACCGTGATGGTAACCCCAATGTGACTGCCGAGGTAACCTCCGAGGTGCTGCTGCTGGCGCGTTGGATGGCTGCCGACCTGTATGCACGTGACGTGGACCTGTTGCGTGGCGAGCTGTCCATGTATCAGGCCAATGCCGAGCTGCGACACGAAACCGATAACCACCCCGAACCCTACCGTGAGATTCTGGGGCGCTTGCGCAGCCGCCTGCATGAAACCCGGCAGGGCATCGAAGACTATCTCAAGGGCCGTGCCAGTAATCCGGACCTGTGGATCAGTGAGCTGGACGAGCTGCTTGAGCCTTTGCTGTTGTGCCATCGCTCGCTCAATGACAGTGGCATGGGCTGCATCGCTGCAGGGGCGCTGGAAGATCTGATTAGGCGTATCGCTTGCTTTGGCCTGACGCTGGTGCGTCTGGATATTCGCCAGAATGCCGAGCGTCATACCGAAGTGTTCGATGCCCTGACCGAATTTTATCAGTTGGGCCGCTACTCGGAGTGGGATGAGGCACAAAAGCAGGCTTTTCTGCTGCAGGAGCTGAATTCGCGTCGCCCGCTGATTCCTCACCGCTGGGCACCCTCTGCCAGTGTGCAGGAGGTGATCAGTACCTGTCGGGTGATCGCCGCCAATCCAGATTACAGTCTTGGTTCCTACGTGATTTCCATGGCGGGCCAGCCATCGGATGTGCTGGCCGTTATCCTGCTGCTGCAGGAGGTTGGTGTAGAGCGCAACATGCGGGTTGTACCGCTGTTTGAGACATTGGATGATCTGGACAACGCGCGTGACTGTATCGAGTCACTGCTGCAGATCGACTGGTACCGTGATTATATCGAAGGCCATCAGGAAGTGATGATCGGCTACTCGGATTCTTCGAAGGATGCCGGGCAGCTGGCAGCGGCCTGGGGGCAGTACCGTGCACAGGAGGCCCTGACAGAGTTGTGTCGGCGCAAGCAGGTTCGTCTGACGCTGTTCCATGGCCGCGGTGGTACCGTTGGCCGTGGCGGTGGCCCCAGCCATACCGCAATTCTGGCGCAGCCACCGGGTTCGGTCGCGGGCAGCCTGCGCGTGACGGAACAGGGCGAAATGATTCGCTTCAAGTTCGGTATCCCTGAAATTGCAGTACGCAACTTGACGCTTTACACCGGAGCGGTGCTGGAGGCAACCCTCAGTCCGGGGCCGCAGCCTGAACCTGAATGGCGTACGCTGATGAACAGCATGGCCACTTGTGGTATGACCATTTACCGTTCGCTGGTGCGGGAAGAGCCCCAGTTCGTACCCTATTTTCGCGCGGTTACGCCGGAGCAGGAGCTGGCCAAGCTGCCGTTGGGATCACGACCTGCGAAGCGCAAGGTCGATGGTGGAGTGGAAAGCCTCAGGGCCATACCCTGGATTTTCGCCTGGACCCAGATCCGCTTGATGCTGCCCGCTTGGCTGGGGTCGGGCGCGGCGTTGAAGCAGGCGCTGGATGAAGGCCAGGAGCCACTGTTGCACGGAATGTATGAACAGTGGCCGTTTTTTCAGTCCTGGATCGATATGCTGGAGATGGTGTTGGCCAAAAGTGATGTCAACATTTCGGCCTACTACGAAAAGCGGTTGGCCTCGCCGGAGTTAGGGGTGCTGGGTTCCAGTCTCAGGTCTCGCCTGCAGCAGGCTGTTGAGCAGGTGAAGCAGATAAAACAGGAGCAGCAGTTGCTGGAAGGCAACAGCGTGATTCGTCAGTCGATAGAGGTGCGTAACCCCTATATCGACCCATTACATGTACTGCAGGCGGAGCTGTTGTTCCGTGATCGCAACCAGCCGGATCAGCGTTTGGAGCAGGCGTTGATGGTTACCATGGCTGGCATTTCAGCGGGCATGCGTAACACCGGCTGATCACTACGAAGAGTACGTGAGGGCTTGAACAGGACTCGGGCTTTGTCGTAACCTCGGCTTTTTTGTCAACAGTTGGACAGCAGCTAGGTCTAATGTCGAATTGTGTGCGCAGGGCAGGGGCGTTTAGCCTGTCCTGCAGGATAACTATAAAGTGGCTGCCGCTGTATCGTCCCGACAGGGCCTTGGCGTGCGGCCCGAGTTGCAGTTTACAACAACGTTCAGGAGACGAAATAGATGCGCATTATTCTGCTTGGAGCACCGGGCGCCGGCAAAGGCACCCAGGCCCAGTTCATCACCGAAAAATACGGCATTCCGCAGATCTCTACAGGGGACATGCTGCGTGCTGCGGTCAAGGCGGGCACCCCGCTTGGCAAGCAGGCCAAGGAAGTGATGGACGCAGGCGGCCTGGTATCCGATGACATCATCATCGGGCTGGTCAAGGAACGTATCACAGAGGCAGACTGTGCCAATGGTTTCCTGTTTGACGGCTTCCCCCGCACCCTGCCGCAGGCTGATGCGCTGAAAGATGCCGGTGTGGATATTGATGCCGTTGTCGAGATTGATGTGGCCGATGCTGAAATCATCAAGCGTATGAGCGGTCGCCGCGTACACCCGGCTTCGGGCCGTACCTACCATATCGTGTTCAACCCGCCGAAGCAGGAAGGGTTCGACGACGTTACCGGTGAAGAACTGGTTCAGCGTGAGGATGACAAGGAAGAAACCGTACGTCAGCGCCTGAAGGTCTATCATGACCAGACAGCTCCGCTGATCAATTACTACCGCAGCTGGAATGAATCCGGTGAAGCGAACGCGCCGCGTTATGTATACGTTGAAGGTGTCGGCAGCGTTGATGATATCCGCAACAAGGTGTTTGCGGGTCTCGAAGGCTGATTGCCTGTTCTGATTGCTAAAAAGCCGCCAGTGGGCGGCTTTTTGGTTTCAATTGGCCCATAATACCCGCCTGTTTTCTGATACAGCCATATGAGGCAGCATGAACACAACGGATATCTTCGGCCTGCACGCCGTCACGACTCTTCTACAGCGCAATTCCGATCGGGTTCGTTGCCTGTTGATCCAGCAGGGCCGCGAAGATGCCCGGTTGCAGACAGTACTGGATCTGGCTGGTACGCGTGGCATCAAGGTGATCACACAGCCGCGAGAAGGGTTGGATCAGCGTGCTGGTGGGGGGCGTCATCAAGGGGTTATCGCCGAATGTGAACCGCTGCGTGCCTTGAGTGAAAAGGCACTGGACCGGCTGCTTGAGCAATCCGACACAGTTCCGCTGCTGCTGGTGCTGGACGGCGTAACCGATCCGCACAATCTTGGGGCTTGCCTGCGTACGGCAGATGCTGCAGGCGTAACAGCCGTTATTGCCCCCAAGGACAAGTCGGCACCGCTTAATGCTACCGTCGCCAAGGTTGCCTGTGGTGCCGCTGAAGTGATGCCTTACATTCAGGTGACCAACCTGGCGCGTACCCTGCAATTGTTGCAGCAACACGGTATCTGGATCACCGGAACGGCTGGCGAAGCGACCCAGAGCCTGTATCAGGCTGACCTGACCGGACCGCAGGCGATCGTGATGGGTGCGGAAGGCAAGGGCATGCGCCGCCTGACCCGCGAAAATTGCGATCAGCTGGTGAACATTCCGATGGCAGGGGAGGTCAGTAGCCTCAATGTGTCCGTGGCAACCGGAGTGTGCCTGTTTGAAGTGGTGCGTCAGCGGGCGGGGCGGTAAAAGCGGAGGCCTAGCCTCCGCTGTGCGATTCAGTGCAGCAACTCGTCCACATGGGTGGCGATCATCGCTTCCTCATTGGTCGGCATTACACGCACAGTGACCTTTGAGTCCGGCGTGCTGATGATACCGCTGTTGCGCTGATTCGCTTCACTGTCAATCTCGATCCCGAGCCAACGGCAACGCTCCAGCACGCGCGCTCGCACATCCGCATCGTTCTCGCCGACACCACCCGAGAATACCACCTGTTCCACCCCTTCCAGTGCAGCACCCAGGCGGCCCATCTCCAGCGCGACACGGTAGCAAAACATGTCGATTGCTTCCTCGGCGAGAGGATCATTGGCCTGATGCAGCTCCTTCATGTCCGAGCTGATGGTGGAAACGCCCAGCCAGCCGCTTTCCTTGTAGATCAGCTTTTCCAGTGCATCCACATCCATGTTCTCTTCCCGCATCAGATAGAGCAGCACGCCAGGGTCAAGATTGCCGGTGCGACTACCCATGGGCAGGCCTTCGACGGCGGTGAAGCCCATGCTGGATGCGATGGAGCGTCCATCTCGAATGGCACACATGCTGGCGCCTGCGCCCAGGTGACAGGCCACTGTTTTCAAATTGCCCGCTCCGCCAAGGCTGAGCTGGCGCTGGATATATTCGTAGGACAAGCCATGGAAGCCATAGCGGTGCACGCCTTTCTCGATGAGGTGGCGCGGCAAGGCATATAGCCGCTCCAGCCGGGGCTGTGCCGCATGGAACATGGTATCGAAACAGGCGACAACGGGTAGTTGTGGTGCCAGTGCACGGCAGGCTTCAACTAGCTTCAGGTTATAAGGTTGATGCAGCGGGGCCAGCGGGATAAAGCTTCTCAATTGCTCCAGCACAGCATCGTCCAGTCGCATCGGTGTGTTGAACAGGTCACCACCATGTACGACTCGGTGACCGGTCGCAATCAAACGTGACTCCGGCAGGTGCGCTTCAACCCATTGCAGCACTTCACGCAAAGCGAACTGATGACGTTCGTCCAGTGCCACTGACTGGCACTCCAGCTGATGCGAGTCCAGTACCCGGTTGTCTTCATCACGCACCTTGAACAGGGTGGTGTCACCCAGCAGGTTTTCCACTTTCAGGTGAAACAGGCAGTGAAGTTCGCTCGCACGCAGGGCATATAGGCCACATTTGAGACTGGAGGAGCCACCATTAACGGTCAGAATGGTATCCATGCTTTCAGCCCCCCTTGCGTGGATGCTTGACCATGTAGGAAGCCAGTGCACAGGACGCCAGACGGCCCAGAGTACCTTCGGCACGGCTGGTCAGAATAATGGGTACCTTGGCCCCTACGGCCAGGCCGGCTGACTTGGCATCGGCCAGGTAGATCAGCTGCTTGGCGATCATGTTGGCGGCCTCAAGGTCTGGCGCCAGCAGGATATCGGCGTCACCAGAGACCGGTGAGTTGATATGTTTGTCGATGGCGGCCTGCAGTGAAATGGCATTATCGAAAGCCAGCGGGCCGTCCAGGATGCCGCCAGTGATTTGTCCGCGATCTGCCATTTTGCACAGGGCGGCAGCGTCGATGGTACTCTGCATGGTCGGCTTCACCTTTTCAACCGCGGCCAGAATCGCAACCTTGGGCGCCTCATTGCCCAATGACTGACAGAAGTCGATGGCGTTCTGAACGATATCCCGTTTTACCAACAGATCAGGCACTACGTTGATGGCGGCATCGGTGATCACCAGTGGTTTGTGGTAGTTGGGTACGTCGAAGACGAACACATGACTCAGACGGCGCTCTGTACGGATGCCCTTGGTTTTATGAACCACGGCACTGAGCAGTTCAGAGGTGCCGAGGCTCCCTTTCATCAGCGCGACGGCCTTGGCTTCGCGAATCAGTGTACAGGCGCATTCGGCCGCCATGTGGCTGTGTTCGGTGCTGATGATTTTGTAGGGTGACAGGTCGATGCCTTCAATTTCGGCAGCGGCACGAATCTTGTGTTCCGGGCCGACCAGCAGAGGCTCGATTAACCCCTGTTCAGCCGCTTCGATGGCACCCAAAAGGCTGTTGTGATCGACCGGATGGACCACGGCGGTGCGGATAGGGCCGGACTTGCGTGCCTGCTCAATAAAGAACTCCAGCTGGTTGTGCATCGGCGGTGTCTCGGTTGAAATCGTGGTGTTGGGGGCGTCAGCTGATATCGACATGGGGGTATCCTTCCTGAGAATGCTGATGACTAGGGTATAGTCCTATAATGAACCCATTATGACGCAGTGCAACATAAAGCGGACAGGCTCGCGGCAAAATTGATCCGAGGCAAGATCCAGGGCAGCCGAGCATGTGGCTCGGCCACCATGCCTCAGTTGTTAACCGGGGTTTTCAGAGTGTCTTGATACGGAGGCCAACCCATCGGCTTGCCACCGAGGAGGTGCAGATGAATGTGGTAGACCGTTTGGCCACCGTGGGTGTTGCAGTTGAATACGGTGCGGTAGCCATCCTGATCAAAGCCCTGTTGCTGAGCAATTTTGCTGGCCACCTGAATCATATGGCCTACCACTTCGCGATCTTCGTCAGCAATGTCATTCAGGGTGGCAATATGCTTGCGCGGAATAATCAGGCAGTGAAAGGGTGCCTGTGGGTTGATGTCGCGAAAGGCGATGACCTGGTCATCTTCGTACACCCGCTCAGCCGGGATTTCACCTTCCAGAATTTTGCAGAACAGACAATCCATAACCTTCTCTCGACTCATTTGATTCGTGTCGAAGCAGTATAGCGAGCGCAGTCAGATTGCCTCAACCTTTTGCTCCCGTGGTGGGCAGGCATACTGCTTGGCAACGGTACCGTCCGGCAGTACGGATTCAAGCTGTACATCGAATCCCCACAGGCGGTGTACGTGCCGCAACACCTCTTCAGTTGATTGGCCCAATGGCTGGTTGTTATGCATGTAATGACGCAGGGTAAGGGCACGGTCGCCACGGATGTTCACATTCCAGACCTGAATGTTGGGCTCACGATTGCCGAGGTTGTACTGAGCGGACAGTGATTCGCGCAGTTGACGATAGCCACGTTCATTATGGATAGCATCGACTTTCAGTACCGGACGATTGCTGTCATCCATGATCGAAAACAGTTTCAGCTCCCGCATCAACCGGGGTGATAGATACTGCAGGATGAAGCTTTCATCCTTGAAGTTGCGCATGGCGTGGTCAAGCGTTGCTTTCCAGTCGCTGCCGGCAATATCGGGGAACCACTCCCGGTCCTCATCGGTCGGATTTTCACAGATGCGGCGAATGTCCTGCATCATGTTGTAACCCAGCGTATAGGGGTTGATGCCACTGAAGTAGGGGCTGTCGAACGGGGGTTGATAGACCACGCTGGAATGGGAGTGGAGAAACTCCATCATGAAACCGTCGGTGACCAGCCCCTCGTCATACAGCTGATGCAGCAACGTATAGTGCCAGAAGCAGGCCCAGCCTTCATTCATCACCTGAGTTTGTTTCTGGGGATAAAAATACTGTGCAACCTTGCGCACGATTCGTACGATCTCCCGTTGCCAGGGTTCGAGCAGTGGCGCGTTCTTCTCGATGAAGTAGAGAATGTTCTCTTCCGGATCTGCCGGAAAGCGAGGGTGCTTGCGATCATCACTGTCCGCCTTGCGGGGTACGGTGGTGTTCCACAGATCGTTCAGATGACGCTGTATGTATTCTTCCCTGTCCTGCTGACGCTCACGTTCTTCGGCGGCGGTGAGCGGGCGTGGGCGTTTGTAGCGGTTGACGCCATAGTTCATCAGGGCGTGGCACGAGTCCAGCAGCTGCTCAACCTCTTCCACGCCATGCTTCTCCTCGCAGCGGCGGATGTAGTTCTTGGCGAACAGCAGGTAGTCGATGATGGCACTGGCATCAGTCCAGGTTCGGAACAGGTAGTTGCCCTTGAAGAAGGAATTGTGGCCGTAGCAGGCATGTGCAATCACCAGCGCCTGCATGGTGATGGTGTTCTCTTCCATCAGATATGCGATGCAGGGGTTGGAGTTGATAACGATTTCATAGGCCAGCCCCATGCGGCCACGGGTATAGTTCTGCTCGGTCTCCACAAACTGCTTGCCGAAGGACCAATGGTTATAGTTTAGCGGCATGCCGACCGAGGAGTAGGCGTCCATCATCTGTTCCGAGGTGATGACCTCGATCTGGTTGGGATAGGTATCAAGCCCGAACTCACGGGCGACACGGCCAATTTCCCGGTCATAGGACTCGATCAGCTCGAATGTCCAGTCTGAGCCGGTCGAGATTGGCTGGCGTTTTTTACGACTCATGGGCAGCCCCCTCGGTACGCTTCTCGAACAGTCGGCGGAAGACCGGATAGATATCGCCAGCATCGGTGATTTGCTGCATGGCGAACTGCTCCTTGAAAGCTTCACGCACCTGTTCATATTCATGCCAGAGATTCTGGTGTGGACCGGTGGTGATCTCCACGTATGCGTAATACTGGGTTTTGGGCAGAATGCGGCTGGCCAACAGCTTGCTGCAGGTGGTCGAGTCGCCATCCCAGTTGTCGCCGTCCGACGCCTGAGCGATATAGATGTTCCAGTCGGCCGGTGGATACCGGGCATCGATAATATCGGCGGTCAGGGCCAGGGCGCTGGAGACTATGGTGCCACCGGTCTCGCGAGAATAGAAAAACTCCTGTTCATCCACCTCCTTGGCATGGGTGTGGTGGCGCACAAAGACCACATCGATCTGCTTGTAGTTCCGGTTCAGGAACAGATAGAGCAGGATGAAGAAACGCTTGGCGATATCCTTGACGCTTTGCGTCATGGAGCCGGATACATCCATGATGCAGAACATGACCGCCTTGCTGGAAGGCAAGGGCACTCGCACGAGGTTGGTGTAGCGCAGGTCAAAGTCATCCAGAAACGGCAGTTTGCGAGAGCCTTTTTCAAGCTGAGTGATCTGCTCACGCAAGGCGGTGATCTTCTCTGTTTTTTCAACGGAGGGTGGTGTGTCTTCAAGCGCCCACAGCTCCTTGCGCAGGGCACGAATCTGCTGTCGTACGTTCTTGTCGGTCAGCGCGATGCGACGGGCATGAGCGGCCCGCAACGAGC
Source organism: Marinobacterium sp. BA1 (assembly GCF_041155135.1). Classification (NCBI taxonomy): domain Bacteria; kingdom Pseudomonadati; phylum Pseudomonadota; class Gammaproteobacteria; order Oceanospirillales; family Oceanospirillaceae; genus Marinobacterium; species Marinobacterium sp. BA1. Next base: position 2,002,625 of record NZ_BAAFHC010000001.1, on the reverse strand, counting down.
GCACAATATGCAGCTTCTCCGGTGATCCGCTGCTGGTGAAGCCGGCACGACGGGTTTCAAACGAGGTGGCATCCTTGAGCTGTTTGCGCACCATCCAGGGCAGCTCAAGATCCTCAAACATGAAGTCGAGGAACTCTTCCTGGCTGATGGTGAAGGTAAAGTCATCCTCGCCTTCACCCTGATTGCTGGCCTTTCCCTGACCGGCGCCACCGCCACCACCGCTTTCGGGGCGTTTGAACTCGTCGCCTTCGACAAACTCCTTGTTGCCTGGGAAAATCTTGTGCCGCAATCCACCTTCACCGTGGTGGAAGACCGGCTCGGAGATGTCACGTCGAGGAATGGTGACCTGTCCGCCCTGATCGATCTCCTTGATGGAGCGATCATGGATGGCGTCTTCAACGGCACGTTTGATGTGCTGTTTGTAGCGGCGCAGAAAACGCTGACGGTTTACCGTGCTTTTTTTCTTGGCGTTCTCTCGGCGGTCTATGATGTAACTCATGTTTCAGGCTCCCATGCGGCAGTTGCCAGGCAACTGCCGGGTCAGTTCCATCAGGGTACGGCTCCTGGTGCCCGGTTACTGCGATTTGCGGACGCGGATGTACCATTCGGACAGCAGGCGAACCTGCTTCTCGGTGTATCCACGTTCGATCATCCGTTTCACAAACTCGCCATGTTTTTTCTGATCGTCCGAAGAGGCTTTCGGATTGAAGGAGATCACCGGCAGCAAATCTTCGGTATTGGCAAACATCTTCTTCTCGATCACGGAGCGCATCTTCTCGTAGCTGTTCCATGCCGGGTTCTTGCCGTTGTTGCTGGCCCGGGCGCGCAGTACAAAGTTGACGATCTCGTGGCGGAAGTCTTTCGGGTTGCTGATACCCGCTGGCTTCTCGATCTTCTCAAGTTCTTCGTTGATGGCCTGGCGATCGAGAATGTCACCTGTTTCAGGGTCACGGTACTCCTGATCCTGAATCCAGAAGTCGGCATAGGTGACATAGCGGTCGAAAATGTTCTGCCCGTACTCGGAGTAGGATTCCAGATAGGCGGTCTGGATCTCCTTGCCGAGAAAATCGATGTACTTGGGTGCGATATATTCCTTCAAAAAGCCTATGTAGCGTTCCTGGGTCTCGGTCGGGAACTGCTGCTGACTGATCTCACGCTCCAGTACATGCATCAGGTGGACCGGGTTAGCCGCTACCTCGATGGCGTCGAAGTTAAACACCTTGGACAGAATCTTGAAGGCGAATCGGGTTGAGAGACCGTCCATACCCTCGTTGACGCCGGCGGAGTCCTTGTACTCCTGCATCGACTTGGCACGTGGATCGGTGTCCTTGAGGTTCTCGCCGTTGTAGATGCGCATCTTGGAGTAGATGCTGGAGTTTTCAGGCTCCTTCAGGCGTGACAGGACAGTGAACTGGGCCAGCATGTGCAGGGTATCCGGTGCGCATGGGGCGGCATTGAGCGAACTGTTTTCCAGCAGTTTCTCGTAGATATGGATCTCTTCGTTCACTCGGGTGCAATAGGGCACCTTGACGATATACACACGGTCAATGAACGCTTCGTTGGTCTTGTTGTTCTTGAAACTCTGCCATTCCGATTCGTTGGAGTGGGCCAGCAAAATGCCGTCGTAGGGGATGGCACCCATGCCCTCGGTGCTGTTGTAGTTGCCCTCCTGAGTGGCAGTCAGCAGTGGATGCAACACCTTGATCGGTGCCTTGAACATCTCGACGAATTCCATAATCCCCTGGTTGGCACGGCACAGGGCGCCAGAGAAGCTGTAGGCATCCGGGTCGTGCTGTGGATACTCTTCCAGCTTGCGAATGTCCACCTTACCGACAAGGCTTGAGATGTCCTGGTTGTTCTCGTCACCCGGTTCGGTCTTGGCAATTGCCACCTGATCCAGAATGGACGGATGTAGTTTCACCACCCGAAACTGAGTGATATCACCACCGTATTCATGCAGACGTTTCACGGCCCAGGGGGACATGATGCCACGCAGGTAGCGACGGGCGATGCCGTACTCCTGCTCCAGTATTTCGGCGTCTTCTTCTGGATTGAACAGTCCCAGCGGTGACTCGAATACCGGTGAGCCCTTGATCGCATAGAAGGGGATATGCTCCATCAAGTGCTTGAGACGCTCCGCCAGCGATGACTTACCACCCCCAACAGGTCCGAGCAGATACAGGATCTGTTTCTTCTCTTCGAGCCCTTGAGCTGCATGGCGGAAGTAGGACACGATACTCTCAATCGCTTCTTCCATGCCGTAGAATTCGCTGAAAGCAGGGTAGCGCTTGATCACCTTGTTTGAAAAGATGCGGCTCAGGCGAGGGTCCAGTGCGGTATCGATCACCTCGGGTTCACCGATCGCATCCAGCATGCGCTCGGCAGCATTGGCGTATACCTTTGGGGTTTCCCGACACAGGTTGAGATACTCCTGCAGGCTCATCTCTTCCTGCAGGATGGCCGAATAACGTGCCTTATAGTGCTCGAAGATACTCATGCTCACCTTCCTGTACGTTACGCTACCCACTGAAAATTCAAACGCTTATTGGCCAAACCGGCGAAGCGTTCCAGTGATTTCAGTGTAGTTCAGATTACGGAGAGTCAAGTGAGGTGCGACCTAAAAAAGCTGGTCGCACCTGTCATCCAGCGGTTCTGTCCTCCTGTCTGATTTGACCATCTGAATTGTCATACGTTGCATCGCGACAAACGGCTCAGGCCTGAAGCGACATAATCAGTGCCTGCATAAATCGCGCCGCTTCGCCACCGGTGGCGGCACGATGGTCGAATGTCAGTGACAGGGGCATCACCTTGTGTACGACGACCTGATCATCAATGGCAACCGGCTCTGATCGAATCACACCCGCACCCACAATGGCGACCTGAGGCGGTACCACCACCGGGCTGGCGTAACGGCCGGCCAGGGTGCCGAAGTTACTGAGGGTGATGGTGGCGCCCTGCATCTCGGCCGGTGGAATGGAGCGGGATTTGACATCGGCACGCAGCCGGTTCAGCCCTTCGCGAAGGTCTTCGACAGACCGGTTGCCGATATCACGCAGGACCGGTACGAACAGTCCTTGCTCGGTATCCACGGCCACGCCAAGGTCGATTTTCTGGTGTACCCGCCGTGCCAGCTGATGGCCATCAAACCAGACATTCAGCTCGGGAACGGCCTTGCAGGCAGCCGCGATGGCTTGAACCAGCCGCATGGTGATGTCGGTACCGGCGGGCCAGTGGTCGATATCGGCATCCTCACACAGCGAGACCGGTACCACCTCAGCATGGGACTGGGCCATGGTCCGTGCCATTTGTTTGCGTACGCCGCGCAGGGCCTCGGGAGCGCCCAGTGAACGGTCGAGGCTTGCGGCATGTTCCACATCCTGTGCCGTGACAGCGCCTTGTGAACCGCTGCCGCGCAGCGTATCCAGTGACACATTCAAGCGCTGAGCCAAGGCGCGTACAGCGGGTGTTACTCGGGCGGATGCCGCCTGGCGACTGCTGGGAGCCGCCCCGATAATGAACTCTTCGCGCTGACTGTCACTGCCCTGGTGTCGGCTCAGTTCGCCCACAACGGTACCACTGTCACTGTCGTCCTCATCCGCAAACTCGACCAGAGGCTCACCGGTGTGAATGGTGTCACCTACTGCACCAAACAGGTGCGCAATCACCCCATCCTGGGGCGAAGGGACTTCAATGATCGCCTTGGCCGTTTCCACCGATACCATGATCTGATCGGTCTTGATGCTGTCTCCTTCACGAACATGCCATTCCACGATTTCCGCTTCGGGCAGACCCTCGCCCAGATCGGGCAGCTTGAAATATTTCATCAGGCGTACTCCAGCGTTTCCTGCACGGCCTGAACAATGTCAGCCGTGGTGGGCAGGTAGAGTTGTTCATTACGGTAATAGGGCATGACGGTGTCATAGCCGGTGACACGGCGTGGCGGAGCCTTGAGCGAAAGCAGTGCCTGTTCGGCCAGAGTGGCGGCAATTTCTCCTCCCAGGCCGCCGTGCCGCGGTGCTTCATGCACAATGACACAGCGGCCGGTTTTGCTGACCGATGCGATCAGGGTGTCATGGTCGATCGGGTTCAGGGTGGCGACATCGATCACTTCACAACTGACACCGTTCTCTGCCAGCTGGCGGGCAGCGGCAAGGGTTTCCGTGACGGCAGCCCCCCAGCTGATCAGAGTGATGTCCTCTCCTTCGCGCAAGGTGAAGCAGGTATCCAGCGGCAGAGCCTGTCCATCGTCTTCCACCAGCGTCTTGCTGGCACGGTAGATCCGTTTCGGCTCCAGAAAGACAACCGGGTCGTCACAACGAATCGCGGCCAGCAGCAAACCGTAGGCGCGAGCGGGGGACGAGGGCACCACGACGCGTAACCCGGGGATGTGCGCCAGCAGCGCTTCGGTACTTTCCGAGTGGTGTTCGGGGGCATGAATGCCGCCGCCGAACGGCGCCCGCAGTACCATGGGGCAGTTCAGGCGGCCACGGGTGTGGTGGCGCATGCGAGCGGCATGGGCAACCAGATGTTCAAAGGCCGGAAAGATGAAGCCCATGAACTGAATTTCAGCGACGGGCCGAATGCCCTGGGTGGCCATGCCGACACTGAGACCCGCAATCATGGTTTCGGCCAACGGCGTGTCGATCACGCGGCGTTCACCGAAGCGATCCTGAAGGCCAGCAGTGGCACGAAACACGCCGCCGTTGGTGCCGATATCCTCGCCCAGCAAAATTACGTTAGGGTCATCTTCCATAGCGCGTGCCAGTGCCAGATTAACGGCATCCAGCAGGGTAATGGCATTGTCACTCATGATCCTCTCCTCCCTGCCGCTTCTGACGCATCTCTTCTTTCTGCCGTTGCAGCCCCGGCGGGCATTCTGCATAGAGATAATCAAACAGATCATCAATCGCCTGTGGCGGCATGGCCAGGTAGGCATCGACCGCCTTTCCGATCATCCCCTTGGCCTCTTCCTGCCAGCGCTGCTCCTGCTGTTCGTCCCACAGATTCTGGCTGTGGAGCCAAGTGCGCAGACGAGGCAGGGGGTCTCGTGCCCAAGCCTGTTTCAACTCTTCTGCCGAACGGTAACGGGTGGCGTCATCGGCTGTGGTATGGTCGGAGAGTCGGTAGCTGACCGCTTCAATCAATGTGGGGCCCTTTCCGTTGCGGGCGCGTGCCAATGCCTGGCCGACCACTTCATGCAGGGCAACGGCATCGTTGCCGTCCACCTGCTCGCCGCGGATACCGGCACCGATCGCTTTCTGAGCCAGTGTCGGCGCAATGCACTGTTTGGCACGAGGCACCGAAATGGCCCACTGATTGTTGTTGATCACGAAGACCACCGGCAGCTGCCAGGCACCGGCCACATTGATGGCTTCCAGAAAATCACCCTTGGAGGTGCCGCCATCGCCGATCATGGTGAGTACGGCCTGTGGTTGCTGACGCAACTTGAGTGCCGTGGCCACGCCACAGGCGTGCAGGCACTGGGTGGCGATGGGGACTGCGTTGGGAAGGTCCTTGCGCATGGCCGGTGAAGCGCTGCCGCGCTCGTCACCACCCCAGTACAGCAGCACATCCTGCATGGGAACGCCGCGCATCATCTGCAGAATATGGTTGCGATAATAGGGTACCAGCACGTCTTCCGGCTGCATCAGTGCTCCACAAACCACATCAATGGCCTCGCCTCCCAGCAGAGAGGCATAGGTACCCAGCTGGCCGGTACGCTGCAGGCTGATCGCCTTGGCATCAAACTGCCGAGCGAGCACCATCTGGCGGTAATAGTGGCACCAGGGATCACTGCCCTGCGCCCACTCAGGCATGCCACCCACAGGTGTGCCGTCCGGAGCCAGGTAACGGGTCAGATGAATTTCGCCGTGATAGCGTATCTCATGCATGCTGCACCTCCTGGTGCTGATGAGTCAGCTGTACCCCACCGGCCGCCTGCAACAGCGATTCGGCGTGCAGGTCAGCGACATGGTGCACTGACTGACCGGTACGGTCGGCTTCTGCAAAGAGATGAGTGAGGGTTGCTGCAATTTCACGAATCTTGGCATCACGCTCATCAGCGGAGCGACCGGCATGATGCATGGCAACATGAATCAATCCACCGGCATTGAGCACATAGTCAGGTACATACAGAATTCCTCGCTGACGCAGGCGGTTGCCGTCCTCATCGGTCGCCAGCTGGTTGTTGGCACAGCCGGCAACAATGCGACAGTTGAGGCGAGGGATGGTGTCGCTGTTGAGGGTGGCGCCCAGGCCACAGGGGCTGAAAATATCCGCACCGGTATCGTAGATCGCCTCGGTTGCAACGGCTCGGGCGTTGAATTCACGCACACAGCGATCGGTCCGTTCTCGCTCAATATCGGCGACGTAGAGCTGTACGCCAGCCTGGTGCAGGCGCTGTGCCAGTGCGTATCCCACATGGCCAAGCCCCTGAATGGCGATGCTGAGCCCTGCCAGACTGTCCTTGCCAAGCTGATGCATAACTGCAGCCTTGATCCCCTCGAATACACCCAGTGACGTATGTGGAGAGGGATCGCCGCTGGCACTTGTACAGCTGACAAAGCGGGTAGTGGTTTCGATGGCATCCATGTCGCTGACTTCGGTACCGCTGTCCATGGCGGTGATATAGCGCCCGCCCAGCTGATCCACCATGCGACCGAAGGCCTGCATCAATGCGGCTCGGTCAAACGCGCCTTCCGGCTTGATAATCACCGCCTTGCCGCCGCCGTGGGGCAAGCCGGCCAAGGCGGCCTTGTAGCTCATGCCACGGGCAAGTCGAAGTGCATCGGTAATGGCATCCTGCTCACGAGTGTAATGGATAAAACGGCAGCCGCCGATGGCCGGGCCGCGCGCTGTGGAGTGAATCGCGATAATGGCTTTTAGACCGGTAGCCGGATCCAGGCCGAAGTGGAGGTCGGTCAGACCGGCGTTTTCCATCTGCTTCAACATGACGGGGTCCTCCGCACTGGGGCGTCAGGGAAAACGTATGTGAATGGGTGACCTTGAGTCTTGTGGACAGCACCACCCCTTACATTCTGAATAGCACAGCTCTGGGCAAAGTACAGCTTGAGGATCAGTGATTTAGAGTGATTGGGTGCGGCATGTGCAGATGCACAAAGACACTTTCAGGCCCGATGACAGAGCGATCGGCAAGGATGAATTGGATCCGTGTTGCAGTGCGAAGAATCAGTGCGAAAGCGCTTCCAGTACACGCGGCCAGAGAGGTGAACCGGTCGGTGAGACGGGGGCAGGTGGTGCGGCTGGTGCCTCTTGGGGCAACAGGTGGGGTGGGACGGGCTCGCCGGCTGCGATCAGTCGCTCACGTTCCAGCCAGCGTTTAACCTCCGACAGAAGGGAGAACAGCTCTTCATCCGTAAAGTGGGTGCGGGGTTGCAGAGGGTCACGTACCTGGTTTACCTCCAGGGCAGGTGCTGAGCAATCGAATGCCTGCTCCTGTCCAGCCCGTAGGCAGTAGCCACTCTGCTCAGGGGAGTCATGTCGTTTCATCAGACTGCATCCCGAGAGCAGAGCCAGCAGGCCTAGCCCAGTCAGTATCTGTTGCCATCCTGTCATGCCGGTCGTTCCATTAAATCAGAGAGTGGCCACCGAAAGTGCCAGTCCCGCGGCGATCAGTGCACTGCCCGCCAGCCGCTGCTGCCAGATCATGGCCATGGGGTGAGCGAACTGCTGCCGCAGGCCCGATGCCAAGCCACTGTATCCGGTCATGATGCAGGCTTCGGTTGCCATCAGTGTAGCACTAATAGTAATTAACTGGGGCAGCTGCGGCAGGGTGGGATCGATGAACTGGGGGATCAGCGCGAGCAGAAAAACCAGACCTTTTGGGTTGGTAATGTTGACCAGCAACGCCTGCAGGAAGCGGCTGTGACGAGGCGCAAACGCAAGCGACTCCACCTCACCTGATGCGCGCTGTCTCCAGAAACGGATTCCGAGCCAGATAAGATACACTACACCGATCCATTTAAGGATGGAAAACAGCTCCGGTGAGGTGGCAATCAGACTGCCAAGCCCAAGAGATACCACCATAATCTGTACGCCATAGCCGCTGACAAGCCCAAGCGTACTCCAGCAGGCGCCGCGGACACCATAGGTCAGACCTGCGCCCATGGCGGTGGCGGCACTGGCACCGGGAGACAGGCTGATCAGCAGGGCGGTGCCCAGCAGTGCAATCCAGATCTCTGTACTCATCGTTATAAAACCTCTGCAACGCAAACAGCCGCCCGAAGGCGGCTGTTGAAACATTGGCGTGAAATATCAGGTGTTTTCGCGTGCAATCGCGCGGTAAGCGATATCGGTACGGAAGTAGGCATCCTTCCAGCTGACCTGCTTCAGCAGTGCGTAGGCGCATTGTTGAGCCTCAGTCACACTGTCACCCAGTGCGGTGACACAGAGCACACGCCCCCCGGCTGTGACCACATGGCCCTTGTCATCCAGCTGGGTGCCGGCGTGGAATATCTTGCTGCCTTCCGGGCATGATTCCGGCAGGCTGATCACATCGCCCTTGGCGTAGTCGCCCGGGTAGCCGCCAGCCGCCATGACGACCCCAACGGACTTGCGCTCATCCCATTCGGCAGTGGTCTGGTTCAGCTTCCTGTCGAGCGCCGCCTGGCACAGTTCTACCAGTGAAGACTTGAGGCGCAGCATGATTGGCTGGGTTTCGGGATCACCGAAACGGCAGTTGTACTCGATTACCTTAGGTGTACCGTCGGCCATTATCATCAGGCCGGCATACAGGAAGCCGGTATACTCGTTGTCTTCCGCCTTCATACCGTTCACGGTCGGCATGATCACTTCGTCCATTACACGCTGATCGATCTCGGCGGTTACTACCGGTGCCGGAGAGTAGGCACCCATACCGCCGGTATTCAGACCGGTGTCGCCATCGCCAACACGTTTGTGGTCTTGGCTGGTGGCCATCGGCAGCACATTGTCGCCGTCGACCATCACGATATAGGAAGCTTCCTCCCCATCGAGGAACTCTTCAACTACTACGCGGCTGCCTGCATCACCGAAGGCGTTGCCGGCCAGCATGTCACGAATGGCGTCTTCAGCTTCCTGCAGGGTCATCGCCACGATGACGCCCTTGCCGGCAGCCAGGCCGTCGGCCTTGACCACGATCGGGGCGCCTTTCTCGCGCACATAGGCCAGCGCAGGTTCGATCTCGGTGAAGTTTTGATACTCCGCCGTCGGAATCTCATGACGTGCCAGGAAGTCCTTGGTGAACGCCTTGGAACCTTCGAGCTGAGCCGCACCGGCGGTCGGACCAAAGATCGCAAGACCCGCTGCGCGGAAACGATCAACGATGCCGGCTACCAGCGGTGCCTCAGGACCGACGATGGTCAGCGCTACCGCGTTGTCGCGGGCGAAGTTGACCAGTGCATCGATCTGCATCACGTCGATATCCACATTCTCCAGCTTGGGCTCAATGGCCGTACCGGCGTTGCCGGGAGCGACAAACACGCATTCAACTGCAGGATCTTTAGCCGCAGTCCAGGCCAGTGCGTGCTCGCGACCGCCGGAACCGATAACCAGAATATTCATGTTCGATTCCCCTTGTTTAGTGACGGAAGTGACGCATGCCGGTGAATACCATGGCAAGGCCGTGCTCATCGGCAGCGTCGATCACTTCCTGATCGCGCATGGAGCCGCCGGGCTGGATCACTGCAGTGATACCCGCCGCTGCAGCAGCATCTATGCCATCACGGAACGGGAAGAACGCATCAGACGCCATAACGGAGCCCGGCACTTCCAGGCCTTCGTCAGCGGCCTTGATGCCGGCGATTTTGGCAGAATATACGCGACTCATCTGACCGGCGCCAATGCCAATGGTCTGGCCGTTCTTGGCGTAGACGATGGCGTTGGATTTGACGTACTTGGCCACTTCCCAGCAGAACAACAGGTCACGGATCTCCTGTTCGGTGGGCTGGCGCTGGGTGACGATCTTCAGCTGAGAGGCGTCGATCATGCCCAGATCCTGGTCCTGCACCAGCAGGCCGCCGTTAACACGCTTGTAGTCGAAGCTGTGTTTGCGTTCTTTATCCCACTGGCCGCATTCGAGCAGGCGCACGTTGGGTTTGGCGGCGACAATGTCAGAGGCCTCCTGTGTCACGCTCGGGGCGATGATCACTTCCACAAACTGGCGGTCAACGATCGCCTGGGCAGTCTTGCCATCCAGCTCGCGGTTGAACGCGATGATGCCCCCAAACGCTGAAGTGGGGTCAGTCTGGAAGGCACGATTGTAGGCTTCCAGAATATCGTTGCCGACAGCAACTCCACAGGGGTTGGCGTGCTTGACAATGACGCAGGCCGGTTCCTGGAACGGTTTGACACATTCCAGTGCTGCATCGGTATCGGCCACGTTGTTGAACGACAGTTCTTTGCCCTGCAGTTGACGGGCGGTTGCCACGCTGGCTTCGCCGGGGTTGGCTTCAACGTAGAAGGCCGCACGCTGGTGCGGGTTCTCGCCGTAGCGCATGTCCTGTGCCTTGATGAACTGGGTGTTGAAGGTGCGTGGGAAGTCGGCCGGCATCTCCTCGTCGCCTTCGACGATGGCGCCCAGATAGTTGGCGATCATGCCGTCGTAGGCAGCGGTGTGTTCAAATGCTTTCACAGCCAGATCGAAGCGGGTTTTGAAGCCGAGGCCGTTGTCAGATTTCAGCTCAGCGATAATGCTGTCGTAGTCGGATGCATTGACGACGATGGCAACATCCTTGTGGTTCTTGGCGGCGGAACGCACCATGGTCGGGCCACCGATATCGATATTTTCGATAGCCATAGGCAAATCGCAGTCAGGGCGGGCGATGGTAGCGGCGAACGGGTAAAGGTTAACCACAACCATGTCGATCGGCTGAATGCCGTGCTCGCTCATGATGGCATCATCGGTGCCACGACGGCCCAGAATGCCGCCATGCACTTTGGGGTGCAGGGTCTTGACGCGACCATCCATCATTTCAGGGAAGCCAGTGTAATCCGAGACTTCAATCGCCGGGATATTGTTGTCACACAGCAGTTTGTAGGTGCCGCCAGTGGACAGGATCTCGACGCCTTCGGCACTGAGTGCACGAGCAAAGTCAACGATGCCGGTCTTGTCAGACACGCTGATCAGGGCGCGACGGACGGCTTTGGTGTTCTGTTCAGACATGGTAAGCGTTCCAGTTCGAAATGAATTCAGTTACAGCAGACCGTACTGCTTGAGCTTCTTGCGCAGGGTGCCACGGTTGAGGCCCAGTACCTCTGACGCCTTGGTCTGATTGTCCTTGGTGTAGGCCATCACGCTCTCGAACAGCGGTGCCTCGATTTCGGACAGAACCATCTGATAGACATCGGTAACAGGCTGGCCGTCCAGCTGTTTGAAATAGCTGGTCAGTGACTGGTGCACGGTGTCACGCAGGGTCTGTTGGGGGATCTGCGTCTGTGTGCCGGGTTTAGTCTGTTTCAAGTCTTTGGTATCCACTGTACTTCTGTACCCAATCCAGGGATCAGGCGGCTGCCAGCCGGGACGCAAAAAAAGCGGCCACGGCACTCACCTGATCATGTGCTGTTTCTAGTTGATTGAAATCTTGCCGAAAGTCCCGGTTGCCCTCTGCTGTTTGCAGATACCAGCCCACATGCTTGCGTGCGATCCTGACGCCTAGATAGTCGCCGTAGAACGCATACAGTGCCAGCAGGTGCTCGGTCAAAATCTGCTCTTGCTCTTGGGCAGATGGGTCAGGGCGTTCCGTGCCTGTGCGCAGAAAATGATCAATCTGGCCGGGCAGCCAGGGGCGTCCCTGTGCCGCACGGCCAATCATCACTGCATCAGCACCGGTCAGCTCGAGTACCTGCCGTGCCTTGAGTGGCGAGTCGATATCACCATTGGCAAACAACGGTATACTGACTTCGTCACGTACTCGGGCGATAGTGCTGTACTCGGCCTCTCCGCGATAGCCATCGGCCCGAGTGCGACCGTGAATGGCCAGTGCCGCAATGCCGGATTGCTCGGCAAGGCGGCCAATGCGAATCGCGTTGCGGGTGTCTGGGCACCAGCCTGTGCGGATCTTGAGCGTAACCGGTACGTCTACGGCTGCGGTAACTGCCTGCAGTATATCCTGTACCAGTGGCTCGTCCCGCAGCAGAGCAGAGCCTGCGGCCTTGTTGCATACCTTTTTGGCGGGGCAGCCCATGTTGATGTCGATGATCTGAGCACCGTTCGCGACATTCAAACGAGCAGCCTCAGCCAACATATCGGGATCACCGCCGGCAATCTGAACAGAACGCGGCTCGGGTTCACCCGTGTGATCAAGACGCAGGCTGGATTTTCGAGTGTGCCAGAGACGGCTGTCGGATGTGACCATTTCGGACACGGCGAGTCCGGCACCCAGGCGGCGACACAGCTGCCGGAACGGGCGGTCCGTCACCCCGGCCATGGGGGCCAGAATCACCCGACTGTCAATGCTGTATGGGCCGATCCTGAACATGCTGCGTCCTGTCAGAAAGATAAAGGAAACTCACGTTTGCTGCAGTTGCGGCAAACCGGGGGCTTACTTTCGGAAGGCGGCCAATGATACTCCTTCGGCTTGCTGCGTCCAACCGTTTCTGATGAAAAAATGATCTGTTTTCAGGGCTCGTGAGTCGGGGCCAGCAGGGACAGCTCATAACTGACACCACGGCGTCCTGGTGAAGCAAGTTCCAGCTCGATCTGCATCGGTTGGCCAGGCATCATCTGTTCAGTGGACAGGCTGCGGGTATCAAGGTATTCGCCTGGCTGAAACGTGCGTTTAGCCACTTCTCGTCCTTTCAAGTCTGTAAAGCGCAGCTGAAGCGCCGGCCATGGCTGGGGAAAGGGGGCCATGTTTTCGAGTACGATGGAAACTTTAAGTGCATCGGCGAAGCGTGGGTGAGGTTGAACATGCAGGCTGTGGTTTCGGATCTGACTCAGCGCATGGGCACTGTCGAGATCACAGCTGATCTGATGACACAACATGGAGTAAATACTCTGTAGCTGCGGGTATTGAGCCAGTCGAGCACGCTCAAACCAGATCAGCTGCGACAGAAATACAGCCAGTGTCAGCAAAATACCCAGCAGCAGGAAGGCGGTGGTAATCGGATTGCGTTCGTCCTCGACTTTGGCCAACTGAAGCGGCTCCGCGATCAGCGGCAGGGCGGCCGTGCTTCCTGCACGAGCTTGATCTGCATCGATACCGGCAGGGGGCGGTGCCTTGACAGGTTCGGCTGCAGCAATCGGAATATCAGTCGAAGCGGAAGTGGTATCCGGGCGTGCCTTTGAAGGCGGCGGAGCTGAAGGCTCATTTACAGCCTTGATAGAGGTTTCAAGGTGTTCGTCGGCGGGGCTGTTTTGCTCGGGCTTGAACGAGCTGACTTCGTGTTGGGGGGCGCTGAAAACTCTCAGGCAGGCACCACAGCGCACCTGCCCCTCGGCCAGCTTGAGCTGGCCTTCGGTCACGCGAAAGCGGGCATGACAGTTGGGGCAGCGCGTTATGATCAAGGATCAGCTCTCCTGCTTGCGGGTACCACTGAGGCGGATCCAGCCCTCGCGTTCACCCGGTGCATCCATTTCAAACCACTGACTGTAAGTGGATATTAGCTCATCTGCCTGCTGCGATAACAGGCCAGACAGCAGGATGCGTCCTCCCGGGCAAACGCGCTCGGCAAGCGTTGGGGCCAGCTCACACAGAGGGCCTGCCAGAATATTGGCTACCAGAACATCCGCCTGCAGCTTGGGAGCATTAAGGGGCAGATAGGCGTTGAGTCGCTCTGTTGGCAGCTGGTTGCGGGCCAGGTTGTCAGCGGTGGCGGTGAGTGCCTGAGGGTCTATATCCACGGCCATGACGTGGCGCGCTCCGAGCAGCAGGGCGGCAATGCCCAGAATGCCGCTGCCGCAGCCGTAGTCGATCACCTGCGCTCCGTTCAGTTCCTGCCCATCGAGCCATTCGAGACAAAGCGCGGTTGTTGGGTGGGTGCCGGTACCGAAGGCAAGGCCCGGGTCAAGCATCAGGTTGACGGCATCAGGCTCGGGTGCTTCGCGCCAACTGGGGCATACCCAAAGGCGCTGACCGAACTGCATTGGATGGTAGTGATCCATCCACTCTCGCTCCCAGTCCTTGTCCTCCAGAATTTCGGCCTTGAACTCGGGCAGTGTGCCGGCGTTGGCAAAGGCGTCTTTCTGAGCCTTGGCCAGTAGCTGCAATGTTTCACGCAAGTCATGCTCGGCCGCGAACAGGCCTGTAACGATGGTGTGGCTCCACAGAGGCGTGGTTCCCAGATCAGGTTCAAAAATCGGTTGGTCGGCGGCGTCCTGATAGGTGACGGCTGCGCAGCCGGCGGCCAGCAGCAGGTCCTCGTAGGTTTCGGCCTGCTCGGGTGAAGTGGCAACTTTAATTTGTAGCCAAGGCATGCAGAGACTCCATCTGTTTGATATCAGTAGTATGTCCTAAAACTGCGACGGGTAAAATCCGGTGTTTGCTGATCCAGCGCACGTCAATGGTGTCTGGCAGGTGGTTGGCAGTGTCAGGCAAAAAGAGGGGAGGGTGACAACAGCCGGATTCAGCCGGCTGTTGTCGAGAAAGACTCAGAGGCCGAGCTTTTTCTCAAGGTAGTGGATGTTCACGCCGCCACGGGCAAAGTTGGTATCGCGAACAATATCCTGATGCAGCGGAATGTTGGTCTTGATCCCTTCGATCAGCGTTTCGTCCAGTGCGCTCTTCATTCGCGCCAGTGCCGTTTCGCGGTCATCCGCAAAAGTGATCAGCTTGGCGATCAGTGAGTCATAATGAGGCGGTACGCTGTAACCACTGTACAGGTGTGAATCAACGCGAATGCCATTACCGCCTGCCGCATGGAAATGAGTCACCTTGCCGGGACTGGGCATGAAGGTTTTGGGGTCTTCCGCGTTCAGACGGCACTCAATGGAGTGGCCGCGCAGCTTGATGTCTTCCTGTTTGTATGACAGAGGCAGGCCGGCTGCAATGCGCAGCTGTTCCTTGACGATATCAACACCGGTTACCATTTCAGTCACCGGATGCTCGACCTGAACGCGGGTGTTCATCTCGATGAAGAAGAACTCGCCATCTTCATACAGAAACTCGAAGGTACCGGCACCGCGGTAACCAATCTCGATACAGGCGTCGACGCAGGCCTTGAGAACCTTGGCGCGAGCGGCCTCATCAATCATCGGTGCCGGTGCTTCCTCGACAACCTTCTGGTGACGGCGCTGCATGGAGCAGTCGCGGTCGTACAGGTGAATGGCATTGCCCTGACCGTCGGCCAGTACCTGTACTTCAACATGGCGCGGCTTTTCGAGAAATTTTTCCATGTACACGGTTTCATCACCGAAAGCCGCCTTGGCCTCGGATTTGGTCACCTGTACCGCGTTACCCAGATGCGCTTCGGTATGCACCACGCGCATGCCGCGACCACCGCCACCGGCTGCAGCCTTGATGATCACCGGGTAGCCGATGCGACGGGCGATCTTGTAGACCGCTTCAGCATCGTCAGGCAGGGGTCCGTCAGATCCCGGCACGGTTGGTACACCCGCCAGCTTCATTGCATTGATGGCGGATACCTTGTCACCCATCAGGCGAATGGTATCGGCGCGCGGACCAATGAAGGTAAAACCAGAACGCTCTACCTGTTCGGCAAAGTCCGCGTTCTCGGCGAGAAAACCATAGCCGGGGTGAATCGCCACAGAGTCAGTTACCTCGGCGGCACTGATGATTGCCGGAATGTTGAGGTAGCTCTGGGTGGACGGGGCAGGGCCGATGCACACGGCTTCGTCGGCGAGGCGCACATGCATCAAATCGCGGTCAGCCACCGAATGGACGGCAACGGTCTTGATGCCCAGCTCCTTGCAGGCGCGGAGGATACGCAGCGCGATCTCACCACGGTTTGCAATCAGCACTTTATCCAGCATAGTGAAAATCCTTGGTCAGCAATCAGGCGATGGTGATCAGCGGCTGGTCGAACTCGACCGGTTGGCCATCTTCGGCCAGAATGCTTTCGACTACACCGGATTTGTCAGCTTCGATCTGGTTCATCATCTTCATCGCTTCCACGATGCAGATAACATCCCCTGCTTTCACGCTCTGTCCCACTTCAACGAAAGGTCCTGAGGTGGGAGACGGAGAGCGGTAGAAAGTGCCAACCATCGGTGAGCGTACGGCATGGCCCAAGGGGGCAGCCTCGGCCGGTGCTTCGGGAGCCGGGGCGGCTGCAGCGGGCGCCGGAGCCGCAACGGGTGCCGGTGCTGCGTATTGGGCGGGGGCCGCGATTACCTGGCTGCCGCCACGACTGATACGGACAGACTCTTCGCCTTCCTTGATCTCGATTTCGTTGATGTTTGACTCTTCCAGCAACTCGATCAGTTTTTTGACTTTGCGAATATCCATGCTTTGAAGGCTTCTCTGAATTCAATGTTGTTAAGGGGTACGAACCTGTCCGTTGCGGTTCAGCCTTGCAGCAAACGGCTGTGAGCCGCTTCAAGGGCAAAACGATAGCCTTCAGCACCAAAGCCGCAGATGACCCCTACTGCCTTGTCGGACAGGTAGGAGTGCTGGCGGAAGGGCTCGCGAGCATGCACGTTGGACAGGTGCACTTCAATAAAGGGTATGCCCACGCCCAGCAGGGCATCACGCAGTGCGACACTGGTGTGGGTAAAGGCGGCCGGATTGATAATAATGAAACCGGTGCCTTGTGCCGGTGCCTGATGAATACGATCGATCAGGGCGGCTTCGGCATTGCTCTGGAAACACTCGGCTGAATGTCCCAGCGCCGTGGCCTGAGTGACAATCGATGCTTCGATATCGGCAAGTGTGGTGGAGCCATAGATGCCGGGTTCTCGGGTGCCGAGCAGATTCAGGTTTGGACCATTCAGAACCAGAATATGTGCCATGCATTTGCCCCGTCGAAACTCAGTTGCCATGGGTTAAAACCAAGGTCGACTAGTGTGCATGAAAGTTAAATGCCTGTCTATGCTGGCTGTCGGATTTTCGTCTGTTAGCGGCGAGTTTGCCGAAGTTAGCCTTATATATGCGATAGCCGGTGATAATCACCGCTTCAGTGTCAGCGTGCTGCACGATTGACCGCAACCGCCGAATTGTCCATAGTGCAATGCAACATGGAGGCTGCGTCCAGCGGCCCCTGAATAGATGAAATGGCAGGAGACACGAGTGGAACGACTTGAGCGCATCTGGCTTGGAATCTGGGACCGATTTGCGACCGCGCGCAAGCTGCAGCTGGTATTGCTGGTGCTGATTATCTGGCTGCTGGTATCACTGGGTGTTGGCGTCTGGTGGAGCAGCGAACCAGACCGTTTCGATGTGGTCCGCGAGGCAAATGCACAGACGACAACGGGTAAGCCTGTTACCGGTACTCATACGGTTGCAACGCTGATCACTCTGGGCAATACCCTGCTGGACAAGCCGGGGGGATATTTGAGTAATGACCGTCTGCCACCGGGCATCTGGCTGGATAACATGCCTGCCTGGGAGTTTGGGGTGCTGGTACAGATGCGTGATATGGGGCGCTCACTGCGCAAAAGCATGAGCCGGTCCCAGTCTCAATCGACAGAGGACCCGGCTCTGGCCAAGGCTGAACCACTGCTGCACTTCAATAACAACAGCTGGATACTGCCGTCAACTGAAGGTGAGTATCGCAAGGCGATCAACCTGCTGCAGGATTATGCAGACAGGCTGTCGGATGAAAACCAGAGTAATGCCCAGTTCTATGCCCGTGCAGACAATTTGCGTGATTGGCTGGGCGATGTTTCCACTCGGCTCGGCAGTCTGTCGCAACGGCTCAGCGCCAGTGTTGGCCAGCGCCGTGTGAATACCGACCTGGCAGGCGAAACCGGGGCGCGCCAGTCAACCGTGTCGGATACTGAAATTGATGTCAGAACTCCCTGGCTTGAGATAGACAATGTGTTCTATGAAGCCAGGGGGACTACGTGGGCGCTTCTGCATTTGCTCGAAGCGGTCGAACAGGATTTCGGCGAAGCATTGGACCGCAAGGGCGCGCGTGCAAGCCTGCGCCAGATCATCCGTGAGCTGGAGTCGACTCAGTCAACCTTGTGGAGTCCAATGGTGCTGAATGGTACCGAGTTTGGTTTTCTTGCCAATCACTCACTGGTGATGGCGTCTTATATATCACGGGCCAACGCAGCCATTATTGATCTGCGTGACCTGCTTGCTCAGGGTTAGGAGCGGAGAAGACTCATGCGTAGAGTGGTATTCAATCAGAAAGGTGGTGTTGGCAAATCCAGTATTACAGTCAATTTGGCAGCGATCAGTGCCAGCAGGGGACTCAAGACACTGGTTATTGATCTTGACCCTCAGTGCAACTCTACCCATTACCTGTTGGGTGATAATGCCAACCAGCCGGATACCGATGCCTACGGTTTTTTTGAGCAGACGCTGAGCTTCCAGCTCAAGCCCAAGGCGCCTGAAGCCTTCATTCACCCGACACCCTTTGCCGGGCTGTCGATTCTGCCGGCACATCCGGAGCTGGGCGATCTGCAGTCGAAACTTGAGAGCAAGCACAAGATCTACAAATTGCGTGATGCGCTCGATGAGCTGGGGGATGTGTTTGATGCCATCTATATCGATACACCGCCAGCGTTCAACTTCTTTACACTGTCGGCGCTGGTCGCAGCTGAACGCTGCCTGATCCCGTTTGACTGCGATGAGTTTGCGCGTCAGGCACTCTATAACCTGCTGAATAATGTGCGTGAAACGCGGGCGGACCATAACGAACGGTTGGAAGTGGAAGGCATTGTGGTGAATCAGTATCAGCCCCGCGCCTCCTTGCCCCGCAAGATTGTTGAAGGGCTGCTGGCCGAATCGCTGCCGGTGCTAACCACTCGGCTGTCGGCCTCGGTCAAGATGAAAGAATCTCATAACGAAGCGAAACCTTTGATCCATATGGCTCCCGCCCACAAGCTGACACAGGAGTTTGTGCAGCTGTTCGAGGAGTTGGAAAAGGTCTGACGGTTTGTGTTTGTTCAGAGCATAAAAAAACGGAGCCTTGTGGCTCCGTTTTGTCGATATCGCCTGGGATAAATTGCCGGATACCGCTTATTTGTCCGGCGCAATAACCCGACCATCACTCATGAATACGCAGTCGCGCTGAGCGGCACTATCCCGTGCGGCGAGCGATTTGCGTCTCAAACGCAGCAGCCAGGTAAAAATTGCCGTGGCCGACAGCGCGAGAATGACCAATTCCGTCATGCAAACCCTGTAAAATTTCTTCGTACCCCCGCATTGTAACCAGACAGTACGGGATGGCAAGCGTAGATTACATCCCCTTTACTGCGAAGATGCCAGGCGCGTTGCGCCAATAACCCTTGTAGTCCATGCCATAGCCGAAAATGTAGCGATCCTCGATCTCGATCCCTACAAAATCGGCCTTGAACTCCGGGCGGGCCTTGCGGTCATGGCGCTTGTCAACCAGCACGGCACACTGTACTGATGCAGCACCTTCCGCCTTAAGGTAGTCCATCACTTCGGCCAGGGTATGGCCCTCGTCCAGAATGTCATCCACTACCAGTACCGGGCGGTCCTTGAACTCGACCATTGGCGGCACCTTCCATTCCAGCTCGTGGCCGGATGTGGTGTTGCGGTAGCGCGTGGCGTGCAGGTAGCTGGCCACCAGCGGGAAGTTGAGCCGGGTCAGCAGTTGGCCCGCAATCACCAGACCACCATTCATGACCGCAAAAATGACCGGTTCGCGGTCATGAAGTTCGGCGGTAATGTCGGCAGCCATGTTGCTGATTGCCGCTTCCACTTCGGCCTGGCTGTGGAGCAGGTCCGCCTCAATGTAGACGCGCTTGATCTCTTCGGAATCGATAGTGCTCATGGAACCACTCCGGCAATGGCTAATGGCCGCCATTGGCGACCGGATTGTAAAAAAAGTGAGCAAGGGTACTCAGGTTTTGCTGTCTGAGCAATATCAGGCCGTGGGCGTGGATGACATCAGGCGGATCATTCGTTAGTCTTGCCCTGAATTTTTTGTCAAGCCGGACGTTGGTTCGAACGTGCGGCTCCGCCGATGAGGTTGCCCTGCCATGAGTGTTCATGAAATCCACCATCCGCTGGTACAGCACAAGCTGAGCCTGATGCGCTCCAGTAACAAGAGTACCCGCGGCTTTCGCCAGCTGGCAGCCGAGGTTGGTTGCTTGCTGACCTACGAAGCGACCAAGGATCTGGAGCTGGAAGAGTATACCCTGCAGGGCTGGTGTGGTCCGGTCAAGGGGCAACGAATCAAGGGCAAGAAAATTACCGTAGTACCCATTTTGCGAGCAGGGCTTGGCATGCTGGATGGGGTGCTGGAACTGGTTCCCAGTGCCAAGATTTCGGTGGTAGGGCTTTATCGGGATGAAGAAACGCTGCAGCCGGTCACCTATTTCGAAAAACTGGCCAGCGACATTGAGTCACGTATGGCGCTCATCGTTGACCCGATGCTGGCCACGGGGGGCTCCATGATCGCGACCATTGATCTGTTGAAGAAGGCCGGCTGCAGCAGTATTCGTGCGCTGGTGCTGGTAGCGGCTCCGGAAGGAATCGAAAAGGTGCAGGCGGCACACCCGGATGTGGATATATTTACCGCGTCAGTGGATGAGTGCCTGAACGAGCAGGGTTATATTGTGCCCGGGCTGGGTGACGCCGGTGACAAGATTTTCGGCACCAAATAGGAGAGTCGAATATGCAACCCGTTCCTGAACGTAAAGGCGCATTGCATTGGCGCACCATGCTGGCCGGATCGCAGATGCTGTTCGTGGCATTCGGTGCGCTGGTATTGATGCCGTTGTTGACGGGTCTGGATCCGAGTGTGGCGCTGTTTACCGCCGGGATCGGGACACTGCTGTTTCATCTGGTAACCGGGCTCACGGTACCGATCTTTCTGGCATCCTCGTTTGTTTTTATCGCCCCGATTACCTACTCAGTACAGAACTGGGGTGTGGCGGCTACGATGGGCGGTCTGATGGCTGCCGGTGGTGTCTACATGCTGCTGGCACTGGCGGTGAAGCTCAAGGGGGTCGGTTTTCTGCACCGAATCATGCCACCAGTGGTAACAGGGCCGGTCATCATGATCATCGGCCTGGGTCTGGCGCCGATTGCGGTCAATATGGCGATGGGCAAGAGCGGGGATGGTTCGCTTGAGCTGTTCCCCTATGAGCAGGCGATGCTGGTTTCCATGAGTGCGCTGGTGACCACCCTTATCGTGGCTGTGTTTGCTCATGGCATCTTCCGCCTGCTGCCCATTCTGTCGGGTGTGGTGGCAGGTTACGCCGTGGCCCACTTTAGTGGGATGGTGGATTACAGCCCGATCACCGAAGCACGCTGGGTGGCCATGCCGGCATTCGTGATGCCCGAGTTCCATTGGCAGGCGATCCTGTTCATGATCCCGGTGGCGCTGGCACCGGCCATTGAGCATGTAGGCGATATCTTGGCGATCTCAAACGTGACCGGTAAGGACTACGTGCGCAAGCCGGGGCTGCACCGGACCCTGTTTGGCGATGGCCTTGCCACCGCTGCGGCCTCGCTGTTCGGTGGCCCGCCCAACACGACCTACTCCGAAGTGACCGGTGCGGTGATGCTAACCAAGGCTTTCAATCCGGTGATCATGGTCTGGGCCGCAATCGTCGCCATTGCGTTGGCGTTCATTGCCAAGTTTGGCATGGCGCTGCAGACCATTCCGGCGCCGGTGATGGGCGGTATTCTGATCCTGCTGTTCGGCTCCATTGCCGCGGTGGGGATGAACACTCTGATCAAGGCTCATGTAGATCTGGCCGAGCAACGGAATCTGGTGATTGTGGCCACCACGCTGGTGTTCGGCATTGGTGGCATGGCAATGGGGCAGGGCGATCTGAGCCTGCAGGGCGTCAGCCTCTGTGGTGCGGTGGCGATCATTCTGAATCTTGTTCTGCCGCAGTCGAAGCAGGTGGATGATGATCTTCACGAAGAGCAGGAAGTGGTCGAGGACATGGTACACCACGCCCGCGACTGATCCTGCCGGCCGGTATCAACGCGAAAGGTAGCGGATACCGGCCTCCAGCCCTTCCAGTGTCAGTGGGTACATATGCCCCTCGACCTGCTGCCGAATCATCTGCGTGCTCTGGGTGTACTGCCAGTAGCGCTCAGATGAGGGGTTCAGCCAGATTACCTTGTTCCAGGTATCCAGTATCCGCTGCAGCCAGAGTTGCCCCGGCTCCTCGTTCATGTGCTCCACGCTGCCATAGCGATCCAGCAGTTCATAGGGTGACATGGCGGCATCACCCACAAAGATTACCCGGTAATCACGGCCGTAGGTGTGAAGTACATCCAGAGTTGGTATGGCTTCGTCGTAACGGCGACGGTTGTCGCGCCAGACCTTTTCGTATACGCAGTTGTGAAAGTAAAAGTATTCCAGGTGCTTGAATTCGGTGCGCGCAGCCGAGAACAGCTCTTCGCAGGTGCGGATGAACGGGTCCATGGAGCCGCCTACATCCAAAAACAGCAGTACCTTGGCGGCGTTGTGCCGCTCCGGCACCATTTTCAAATCCAGCAGGCCGGCATTGCGCGCCGTTGAGCGAATGGTGTCATCCAGATCAAGCAGGTCGGCGGCGCCGGTGCGGGCGAACTTGCGCAGTTTGCGTAGGGCAACCTTGATATTGCGCGTGCCCAGCTCCACGCTGTCATCCAGATTGCGGAACTGGCGCTGCTCCCAGACTTTCACTGCACGTTTGTGTTTGCTCTCGCCACCGATTCGAACCCCTTCCGGGTTATAGCCGCTGTGACCAAATGGAGAGGTACCGCCGGTGCCGATCCACTTGTTGCCACCGGCATGGCGTTCACCCTGTTCTTCCAGGCGTTGCTTCAGTGTGTCCAGCAGCTTGTCCAGACCACCCAGTGCCTCGATCTGTGCCTTTTCCTCGTCACTGAGTTGCTTGATGAATTCGCTGTCCAGCCAGTGCGAGGGGATCAAGGCGTCGGTAATATCCCCCTGTGCCTGCAGTCCGGCAAAATACTGCCCGAAGGCACGGTCAAAGCGGTCGTAGTACTTTTCGTCCTTGACCATACAGGCGCGGGCCAGCAGGTAAAAGTCATTCACATCCAGACAGGCAACCTGCTGTTCCAGTGCGCCGATCAGGTCAAGCAGCTCACGCAGGGAAACCGGCACCTGTCCCTTGCGCAGCTGAGTGAACAGGTCGATCAGCATCAGCGAGCCTCACGGCGCGCCATGAAGGCTAGGCGCTGCAGCATGTGTACATCCTGCTCGTTTTTGAGCAGCGCACCATAGAGCGGAGGCATGGCGCTGGATGGGTCCTGGTTGGCCAGCACGTCAGCCGGAATGCGGTCAGCAAGCAGCAGCTTGAGCCAGTCAATCAGCTCTGATGTTGACGGTTTTTTCTTCAGACTGGGGACTTCGCGCAGGCGGAAGAATATTTCCAGTGCCTCGCGCACCAGCGTCTGCTCAATCTGCGGGAAGTGAACATCGACGATTGACTGCAGAGTGTCCTTGTCAGGAAAGGCAATGTAGTGGAAGAAGCAGCGGCGCAGGAAGGCATCCGGCAGTTCCTTCTCGTTGTTACTGGTGATGATCACGATGGGGCGTTGACGGGCACAGACGCGCTCACCGGTCTCGTACACATCGAACTCCATCTTGTCGAGCTCGGTCAACAGGTCGTTGGGAAACTCGATATCGGCCTTGTCGATCTCATCAATCAGCAGTACGACCTGCTCGTCAGCTTCAAACGCCTGCCACAGCATCCCCTTGCGGATGTAATTGCGAATATCATGCACGCGATCGTCACCCAGCTGCGAATCACGCAGGCGGGAAACGGCATCGTAATCGTACAAGCCCTGCTGAGCCTTGGTGGTGGACTTGATGTGCCAGCGCAGCAAAGGTTTGCCCAGTGCGGTGGCCAGCTCTTCAGCCAGCATGGTCTTGCCGGTGCCGGGCTCGCCCTTGACCAGCAGCGGTCGTTGCAGGGTGATGGCGGCGTTGACGGCCATCTGCAGATCGTCGGTGGCAACGTAGCGGTCGGTACCTGAAAACTTCATCGGCTTCTCTGTCGGTTGCTATGGGTCGGTTGGTAAAAGACAGGAGCCAGTGTATCAGAACAGGTCGGGTGGAAAAGAGAGGTGGGGCGAGGATTGATGTGGGGAGGGTGGGGAGATGTGATGGCACATCTCCCCGGAGGCAAGTCTTACTTGGCGGCTTCGTATGCAGCAGCAGACTTCACGATCTCGGCGCGCGCGGCGTCGGCGTTGGCCCAGCCTTCAACCTTGACCCACTTGCCCTTTTCGAGGGTTTTGTAGTTCTCGAAGAAGTGGGCGATCTGGTCACGGGTCAGCTGAGGAATATCGTCAACATCATGAATATCGTTGTACGCCTGGCTCAGTTTCTCGTGCGGAACGGCAACCAGTTTGGCATCACCGCCGGCTTCGTCGGTCATGTTCAGGATACCGACCGGACGGCAGCGAATGACAGAACCGGTCATTACCGGGTGTGGGGTCAGCACCAATACGTCCAGGGGATCGCCATCGTCTGCCAGAGTGTTGTTGATGTAGCCGTAGTTGGCCGGATAGAACATCGGGGCAGCCATGAAACGGTCAACGAAGATCGCATCAGCGTCTTTGTCGATCTCGTATTTAACCGGGGAGCTTTCCGCCGGGATTTCGATGATCACGTAGATGTCATTCGGCAGATCTTTGCCGGCAGGGACTTTCTCGAAGCTCATGAGCTGTTTTCCTGTTATCGATTACAAGGACAGAACGTATAGCGGGCCGCAGTATAAACTGCCCAGCAGCCCGCCGGAATACGACTTACAGGTGAAACGCCTGTTCAGCAGTCGCAGTGGTACTGCAGCAGCGTCTCGACTTCTTCGCGTGAACCCAGCGCCACAGATACGCGCTGATGGATGTGGTCAGGCTGAATATCCAGTATGTCGCTGTAACATGTGCTGGAGATGCCACCGGCCTGCTCGATCAGCAGGCTCATCGGATTGCCTTCGTACATAAGGCGCAGCTTGCCGGGCTTGGCGGGTTCGCGTGAATCCCAAGGGTACGTGAAAATACCGCCACGGGTCAGGACACGATGCACCTCGGCCACCATGGAGGCGATCCAGCGCATGTTGTAGTTCTTGCCACGGGGGCCTTCGGCACCCTTGAGCAGGTCGTCAACATAGTTGCGCATCGAAGGTTCCCAGAAGCGGTGGTTCGACATGTTAATGGCGAACTCTTTGGTTTCTTCGGGGATCTTGACGTTTTCACGAGTCAGCAGGAAATCACCGGTGTGAGCAAGGGTAAACATGTTGACGCCATGCCCGGTGGTCAGTGCCAGAACCGCTGAAGGACCGTACAGTACATAGCCGGAAGCCACCTGTTTGCGACCTGCCTGCAGGAACATGTCCACATTATCATCCGTGGCGCCTTCAGGGGCTTCAAGGATGGAAAAGATGGTGCCCACGGAAACATTGATGTCGATGTTGGAAGAGCCGTCCAGAGGGTCGAAAGTCACCAGGAAGCGACCATTTGGGTTGCCGAAGACAGGGTCGTCTTCCTCTTCAGACGCGAGGCCGCGGACAAGAGGATTGTCGAGCAGCACCTTTTTCAGCACGTCGTTGGAAATGACATCCAGCTTCTTCTGGGTTTCACCCTGAACGTTGGTGTCATTGGTGGTGCCGAGAATACCGGCCAGAGCGCCCTCTCGCAGTTGCAGTGCGATCTCCTTGCAGGCGATCATCAGTGTGTCGATCAGTTCAACGAGTTCGAGGTCGGTGTCGTGGTGTTTCAGGTAGTTGCTGAGCAGCTGCATCTGTGAATTCGGCCTTTGTTTGATCCGATGGGAAAGACGCGCTGAATTGTACGCTATCCTGATGGATTTTGCATAAGAACAGATCGTTTCCGGTGCGGTTTTCGTAGCGCCAAGCTGATATGATGCGATGCATTCAGAACAAGAAAAGGAGCATCCGGGTGCACATCCATATTCTCGGAATTTGCGGTACCTTCATGGGGTCGCTGGCGATACTGGCCAAACAGCTGGGGCACCGGGTCACCGGCTCGGATGCGAATGTCTATCCACCCATGAGCACGCAGCTGGAGCAGCAGGGAATTGAGCTGATCCAGGGTTACGATCCGGTGCAACTGGAGCCGGCCCCCGATATGGTGGTCATCGGCAACGCCATGAGTCGCGGCAACCCCTGTGTTGAGCATGTGCTGGAGCATAATTTGCGCTACACCTCGGGTCCTCAGTGGCTACACGACAATCTTTTGGCCGACCGCTGGGTGCTGGCGGTAGCCGGTACCCATGGTAAAACCACGACCGCTACCATGTTGGCCTGGATTCTTGAACAGGCGGGCATGTCGCCCGGTTTTCTGATAGGCGGCGTGCCGCTCAACTTTGAAACTTCTGCCCGTATCGGAGAAACCCCTTTCTTTGTGATTGAAGCGGACGAATACGACACTGCCTTTTTCGATAAGCGTTCGAAGTTTGTGCACTATCACCCCCGCACCCTGATTCTGAATAACCTTGAGTTCGACCACGCGGATATCTTTCCTGATCTGGCGGCGATTCAGCGCCAGTTCCATCACTTGATGCGGATCTTGCCCGCCACCGGACAGGTTATCATGCCGGCAGATTCGGCAGCGCTTGATGATGTAATCGACATGGGGTGCTGGAGTGAGCGAGTACTGACTGGCTTTGATCGTCGTGCCAGCTGGTCGGCTCAGCTTCTGAGCGAAGATGGCAGTCACTTTTCCGTTCAGCACCAGGGCGAGAGTCTGGGCGAAGTGTGCTGGTCACTGACCGGCCTGCACAACGTGAGCAATGCGATTAATGCACTGGTGGCGGCACGTCATGTTGGCGTTCAGCCAGAGCATGCGATTGAAGCGCTGAGCCGGTTCGGCGGTGTCAAGCGGCGAATGGAGCGGTTGGGCGAAGTGGCCGGGATCACCGTGTATGACGACTTTGCGCACCACCCCAGTGCAATTCAGACCACGCTGGAGGGGCTGCGTGCCCGTGTGGGCAAACGCCAGGCAGTGGTGGCCGTGATTGAACCGCGCTCCAACACCATGAGGCTGGGTGCCCACAAGGCACAGCTTGCCGAAGCAACCGCCATGGCGGATCAGGTGTACTGGTATCAGCCGGAAGGGCTGGACTGGTCGCTGGATGAAGTGGTGGCACAGAGCCCTGTCCCGGCACGGCTGGAAACGGAAATATGTCCGCTTGTTAACCGTCTGGCAAGCGAATTGCCGCGCGGTGCGCAGGTCGTGATCATGAGTAATGGCGGCTTTGGCGGTATTCACCAGAAGTTGCTGAAGGCGCTGGAGCAGCGGGAGTCGATTCATGTCCTCTGACAGTGGTTTTGCTGGGCGTGTGACGCTGGCCATTACCGGCGCATCCGGTGTTCAGTATGGGTTGCGTCTTCTGCAGTGCCTGTTGGCGCAGAACCAGCAAGTGCTGTTAATGGTGTCGAAAGCAGCCCAGGTTGTGATCGCAACCGAGACCGACCTCAAACTCCCAGGATCGCCCGATGCAATGGAACACTTTCTGACTGAGCAGTACGGCGGCATGGCAGGTCAGCTGTGTGTGTTCGGGCGCGAACAATGGATGGCTCCGGTGGCGTCCGGTTCGGGTGCGCCTTCTGCCATGGTTGTGTGTCCCTGCAGTACCGGTACCCTGTCGGCCATCGCCTGTGGCGCCAGCAATAACCTGATCGAGCGTGCGGCAGATGTGGCATTGAAAGAGCGCAGGCAGCTGATACTGGTACCCCGCGAGGCACCTTATTCCGAGATCCATCTGGAGCATATGCTCAAGCTGACTCGCATGGGGAGTGTCATCATTCCGGCCAGCCCCGGATTCTATCATCGCCCACAAAGTGTCGAAGATATGGTGGACTTTGTAGTGGCGCGTATCCTGTCGCAACTTGGGCTCGAACAAGCACTGTTGCCACGCTGGGGTGAGGCGCTGATTCAGGGCGGGTGATTTGTTCACTCCAGCTGATTACAATAGCCCCGTTTTTGACCGACCGAGAAGACTATGTCCAAGATACTGGCCCTGGATACCTCTACCGATGCCTGTTCAGCGGCGCTGCTGCTGGGTGATCAGTTGACTGATCGCTTTGTCATCGAGCCGCGCCGCCATACCCATCTGTTGTTGCCGATGGTTGAAGAGCTGCTGGCTGAAGCCGGTGTGGCTTTGAACAGTCTGGATGCCATCGCCTTTGGCCGTGGCCCCGGCTCTTTCGCCGGCATTCGCATTGCGACCGGAGCCGCTCAGGGGTTGGCGCTGGCAGCAGATCTGCCGGTGGTGCCGGTTTCAACCCTGAAGGCGATCGCTTGGGCAGAAGGTGAAGACAGCTGCTCGCAGTTGACGGTGTTGGACGCTCGCATGGACGAGGTCTACTGGTGTGCATGGCAGTGGCAGGACGGTGAGCCGGTTGCACTGGTCGAGGAACAGGTATGTGCCCCGGCACAGATCCACCTGCCGCCGGAAAGCCCTGTCCGGTCTTTTGTCGGGTTGGGCAGTGGCTGGTGTTATCGTGAGCGGATGCCGGCAGAGCTGGTGCGTCAGGTTCGTGAGATCAAAGCGGAGGTCTACCCGCAGGCCTCGGCGATGGCACAGCTGGCTCAGCGAGTATTCAGGCAGGGAGCTGCGATGGCGCCGGATGATGCGCGCCCAGTTTATCTGCGCGATCAGGTTGCCTGGAAGAAAAAGGATCAGCAGTGAACTTCAGCGACTGGCTGCATACCTTTTGCCTGGCCGTGATTCAGGGGCTGACGGAGTTTCTGCCCATCTCCAGTTCGGCGCATCTGATTCTGCCTTCCCAGTTGCTGGGGTGGGAGGATCAGGGGCTGGCGTTTGATGTCGGCGTTCATGTCGGCACTCTGCTGGCGGTTGTCTATTATTTCCGTCGAGAGGTCAGCGGTATGGCCATGGCCTGGGGGCGTTCTTTGGGTGGGCCGTGCGATGCCGAAGGCAAGCTGGCCTGGTTGGTGGTGCTGGCGACTCTGCCCGCGATGTTCAGCGGGCTCATGTTTGCAGGCCTGATCGAACAGTATGGTCGCTCGATACTGGTGATAGCGGCTGCTACGCTGATTTTTGGCGTTTTGTTGGGCTGGGCTGACAGTCGCCGGCAGGAATGTCGCGGAATTCGTGAGCTGACGCGACGCGATGCTGTCATGATTGGTATGGCGCAGGCATTGGCCCTGATACCCGGTACCTCGCGTTCAGGAATCACCATTACGGCGGCTTTAATGCTGGGGTTCGAGCGTCAGAGTGCTGCGCGGTTTTCATTCTTGTTGTCAATCCCGATCATATTTGGTGCCGGAGTGCTGCAGGTTGCGCGGCTTTCTGAGCAGGGCAGTGGTGCTCACTGGCTGCAGATTGGTGTCGGTACACTGGTTGCCGGACTCAGCGCGCTGGCCTGTATCCACCTGTTCCTCAAATGGCTGGATCGTGTTGGTATGATGCCGTTTGTCTGGTATCGGCTGGCGTTGGGGGTCGTGCTTTTGCTGGTCTGGTTGGCAGGCCCCGGGGGGCTGGTGTGAATCTGGCCGTAGGTTGGCAGTATGAGGACGGCAGGGCAAAAGCAGAAACATTGGCGCTTGAGCTTGGTCTTCCCTGTGTTGCGTCTCCTGATCTGGCCTCTGCCGAGCCTTGGCAGCAGGTGCTGTTGTTTGACTTGCAGGGGCTGGCGCTTTACGCGACCGGGCCAAAACGCCCGGGACCTGTCAGGGCCGATTTCGTGTCCGGTGCGGTTGCGCATCGGCGTCAGTTTGGCGGCGGTACGGGCCAGCTGATCGCCAGGGCCTGCGGTATCAAGTCAGGCATACGCCCAACCATTGTTGATGCGACTGCAGGCCTTGGGCGAGATGCCTTTGTGCTGGCGACGCTGGGCTGTCAGGTACACATGCTGGAACGCTCATCGGTTGTGCATGCACTTCTGGCAGCCGGGCTGGAACAGGCCATCAGTGTGCCTGAGCTGGCCGAAACGCTGAAGCGGATGACGCTGGAGCGGGCTGACGGGCGTATCTGGCTGCAGAAGTGTCCTGAGCAGCAACAGCCAGACCTGGTCTACCTTGATCCCATGTTCCCGCATACGGACAAGAAGGCTCAGGTCAAGAAGGAGATGCTGGCTTTCAGAGAGTTGGTCGGCCAGGATACCGATGATGCCGAGTTGCTGGCGGCGGCGCTAGAGGCTGCGCGCTGTCGGGTGGTGGTCAAACGCGCCCGAAAGGCGCCTGCCATCACGGGTCAAAAGCCTTCCTACTCGCTGGAAGGCAAGTCCAGCCGCTATGACATCTATGCCCTGCGAGCGTTGGGTGGAGCCCAGAGTTCTCAGTAATGGGGCGGCGGTACATCGGCTGCGGGCGCTTCTTCACTGCCGCCGAGTTCACGTAGCTGGCCGTGCAGAATCTTGACCATTCGTGTCAGTTTTTCCAGATCCATTTCCTGCCGCGCCACGACTTCACTCAGCTTGTCGATGGCGTCTTCCTGAAAAGCGATGCGTGATTCCAGCTCTGCCAGGGTATCGTTGTCGGCCATAATGACCTCCTTGCTGTTTGGACGGGGTCCATAGGATAGTTCATAGGTCCCTCTGTCAGAAAGCCTGTCAGGCTTAAGCCATTGAAAAAAAATGACGAATAGAGTATATCTGACGAGCTTCAATGCGCGTCTTCCTAAATCTGCGCATCTTATATTGTATAAACATTCAGCTAATAAACAGAGAAGATCAATGAGTGGTAATCAGTTAATCAAGAGTGTGTTGGCCAGTGTTCTGGCTGCGTTTATTATTCCTTTTCTGCTGCAGCGCGTTGCGGGAGTTGAAATAGGGTTCACCTTGCCGGTTTTGGCAATCATTGCTGTTGTGGTTCTGCTTGTAACCCTGGCCAGTGCCTGGCAACCTGCGGGTTCTGCCGCTACGGCGCGGACAGCTCGTCCGTTTTCCGATGCTTCAGAGCAGGATGATGACGAAGGTGACGAGAACGACGGTCGTGAAATCGGCAGCGTTAAATGGTTCAACGTGTCCAAGGGGTTCGGTTTCATCACGCGTGAAAATGGTGATGATGTGTTTGTTCATTTCCGCAACATCCGTGGCCGTGGTCACCGCTCTCTGAACGAAGGTCAGAAAGTTCGCTTCAGCGTGCGTGAAAGCGACAAAGGCCTGCAAGCTGAAGACGTGTCCATCGTTCGCAGCTGACCCCCTCTGCCGGTAGCTTTGCTGCCGGCACCTTTCCTTTCCTTTCCTTCCTTCCCTATTTCAAGACGGCTGACGTCGTTTGGTGTATCGAGTCGGCGCTGCGTTGGCAGGGTCATCCGGCCAGGGGTGTTTTGGATAGCGTCCCTTCATCTCCTTCTTCACCTCCCGGTAACTTCCAGCCCAGAATGCGGCCAGATCGGATGTCACCTGTAGCGGTCGTTGTGCCGGCGACAGCAGGTGCAGCGTGAGGGGAATCCCGTGGCCTACACGGGGAGTATCAAGGCAGCCAAACATCTCCTGCAATTTTACCGCCAGTACCGGGGGCGACTGGCTGTAGTCGATTCGATAGCTGGAGCCTGAAGGAACGGATATCCGTTCGGGGGCGAGCTGATCCAGCAACTGCTGTTGTGGCCAGTCCAGCCGGCTGCGAAAAATCGACAGCAGATCGAGCCGAGTCAGATCGTCCTGTCGAGTAACAGTATCCAGCCAGGGCGACAGCCATTGCTCCAGCGTCTGTAGCAGCCCTGCATCGG
The DNA here is from genome assembly GCF_041155135.1 of Marinobacterium sp. BA1. NCBI lineage: Bacteria > Pseudomonadati > Pseudomonadota > Gammaproteobacteria > Oceanospirillales > Oceanospirillaceae > Marinobacterium > Marinobacterium sp. BA1. Next base: position 1,970,897 of record NZ_BAAFHC010000001.1, on the reverse strand, counting down.
ACAGGTCGGGCCACTGGGCATCACTATCCTGGCTGGCGGCAAACGCCACTCGTGCCCTGAACTGCTCGACTTCAGGTGTGAAGCTCAGCCGCAGCAACCCTTCACGCTGCAGCAGCGACACAATGGCTCTGCACCTGTGCTCCGCCGTTACTTCCTGCAGCTGTGTTCGGCTCAACACCAGATTGCCGATGCACACCTGCCGTTCAGCCACAAACCTGTCCTGTCGGCTGTCCCACTCGACGACCTCTTCAGTTCGTTTGAGATCCTTTAGCTGACTTTCGAACAGCGAGGGGGCCAGGGCACTGGCCAGTCTGATTCTGTCCGAAGCGCGTCCATTGTGGCTGCTGAGTGTGGCGATCGCGAGCCATTCATGTTTGCGCAACGGGTCCTGTTCGGCCAGCGTAACCCCGCGCCCCTGGCTTAGACGGTATTGTGAGGAGCCGGGTTCCCGCTGCCGCGCGATCCGGTCCGGGTAGGCGCAGACAATCAGATAGCCGATCCAGTGAGGCTGATCCGGTGCGCTGACGGGCTGCGAGGCGATGTCAAGGCAGCTGTTGCGCAGCTGGCTTGCAAGCTGCTGCAGTCGCCGCCGTTGTGGCTCGCGGCCTGCGTTCTGCAACCAGTCAAGCCGCTGGCGCAGGTCGGCGGACTGAGTATTCAGCGGGTCTCGCTCGGTCAGCAGTACCGCAAGGTCTGCCGCCAATGGCAGCAGGCCGTTTTCCGCACCGCATAGCAACATGTGGGCAAGACGGGGGTGAGTCGGTAGCTCGGCCATGCGCTCGCCTCTGCGGGTCAGGCGAAACTGGTTGGGGGCAGGGGCTTCAATCGCCTCCAGCTGCATCAGCAGTTGTATCGCCTGACTGAAGGTGGCCACAGGTGGTGGCTCCAGCCAGACCAGCTCGGTTGGATCGTTCACACCCCAGCGCAGCAGTTGCAGTGCCAGCGGGGCCAGATCGGCCTGAAGAATTTCCGGGCGTGTCTGGGGTTCAAGCTCACTGTGTTGGGCTTCGGACCAAAGCCGATAGCAGGTGCCTGGCCCCAGGCGTCCAGCCCTGCCTGCACGCTGAGTGGCGCTTGCCATCGACACGCGGGTGGTGAACAGACGCGTCATGCCACTGGCGGGATCAAAACGCGCCTGTCGACTCAGCCCGGAGTCGATGACCGCTTCTATGCCCTCAATGGTCAGGCTGGTTTCCGCGATGGCGGTGGCCAGTACCACTTTGCGCTGGCCCCGGGGTGGTGACAGTATCGCCTGTTGCTGCTGATCCAGCGGCAGCTCACCATGCAACGGGGTCAGCAGCAGCTCGGGATACTGTTCCAGCAGCGGTTCCAGCAGTGCCTGAGTGCGGCGAATTTCGGCCAGTCCCGGCAGAAACACCAGCAGGCTGCCGGCGTGCTGCTGCAGTGCCTGTGCCACCAGTTTTGCGATGCGAGGCTCGATCGGCTCGTCGCTGCGACTGCGGGCGGACCAGATGATCTCCACCGGATGGCTGCGGCCACTGGATTGCACCACAGGTGCGCCGTCGAGCCGTGCAGACAATGTCGAGTGCTCGAGGGTTGCCGACATCAGCAGCAGTTTGAGTGGAGGCCCTTCGCGCAGCAGCTCCCGCCCCTGCAGTGCCAGTGCCAGACTGAGGTCGGCATCCAGGCTGCGCTCGTGAAACTCATCCAGAATCAACAACCCTATGCCTTCAAGCCCCGGATTTTCCTGCAGCATGCGCACCAGCACCCCGCCGGTGACCACTTCCAGGCGGGTGGCCTCACTGGTGCGTGTTTCGAGCCGAACACGATAGCCAACACGCTTGCCGACCGGCTCACCCAGTTGCTGTGCCAGTCGTTGGGCTGCAGCCTTGGCCGCAAGTCGTCGTGGTTCCAACAGGATGATTTTCTGTCCTGCCAGCCAGGGCTGGTCCAGCAGTGCCAGTGGCACGCGTGTGGTTTTGCCCGCACCGGGTTCGGCTTCAAGAATCAGTTCGTTCTGTTGCTCAAGGGTGGCAACGATCTCTGGCAGCAGTGAGTCGATCGGCAGCTGAGAGAGGTCGGGCATGGTCATAATCCTTGGCAGTTCGGGCCTGCGAAGTGTACCAGCAACGCAGGCGGGGCGCTGCCCGCGACCGGACAGAAGACCGTGCGATGTACTATCATCCCGCGTGGACCTAACAATCGAGGACCTGCGTTGCTCATGACCTGTTACAAAACCCTGGCCGAACCGGTACACAGCGAGATCGAGATCAAGAAGTCACGCTTTATCGGCTGTATTGAGCCGATCCACTCCCATGCGGCCGGACTTGAACGGGTGGCCGAGCTTTGGCGGCAGCACCCGGAAGCGCGGCATATCTGCTATGCGATGCTGGTGGCCGGGCAGGTGCGTCAGTCCGATGACGGCGAGCCTTCGGGCACGGCGGCCCGCCCGATATTGAATGTACTGCAGCACAAAGGGCTGGATTACGTACTGGCCACGGTGGTGCGTTACTTTGGTGGTATCAAGTTGGGTGCAGGTGGTTTGGTACGCGCCTACAGCCAGGCGATCAGCGAGCCGCTGCAGCAGGTCGAATATGTCGAGGTCAAGCCTCAGGCGCAGGCGCAGATCCGGTTTGAGCATGCGCATGAAGCACTGGTGCGCCGTTTGGCCGAGCAGGCCGGGCTGGCACTTGAGGTAGAGTATCAGCAACAGGTGTTGGCCACTCTGCAGGGCGAAGCAGAGCCGCTGGAGCAATGCCTGCACCAACTGAAGGAGCAGACAAGAGGGGAGCTGGAGTTACTGAACACCAATACGGATGTTGGGGCCTGATTCGAGCCTGTTTTCACGTTAGCCTCACACAGTACAGAGCATGCTACAGGTCTGATAAATCTTCAGGACATATCCATGCTTGTTCGCCTGTTTTCAAAACTGTCTTACCTGCCTCGTCCCCGGCTGAGCGCCGTTCAGCTGGGCTGGCTGGTGGCACTGTTGTTGGGGTTGTTCTATAACGGATCGCTCTGGCGCCTGATTCTATCGCTTCAGTATGCTGATGCCGTACACAAGTGGTTTTTTGCCGCAGCTTTTTTACTGTTTCTGCTGGCGGTGATTCAGCTGTTTCTGGGCTTGTTGTGCTGGCCACGACTGATTAAGCCGGTGGCGGTGTTTCTGCTTCTGAGCACGGCGCAGGTCGGTTATTTCATGGACAGTTATGGCATCGTGATTGACAAGACCATGGTGCAAAATCTGTTCGAGACCGACCCGGCAGAAGTGAGGGATCTGGTCACCGGTGCCATGTTGCTTAACTTGTTGTTGAAAGGCGTGTTGCCGTCCCTATTGCTGCTGTGGATCAGGATCAAGCCCCAGCCGGTTAAGCGGATTCTGGTGGGGCAAACCATCAGTCTGCTCAGCTGCCTGCTCCTGATCGGGCTGAATGCAGCACTGCTGTATAAGGACTATTCCTCGCTGTTTCGCAATCACCGTGAGATCCGCAATCTGGCGCTGCCGTCCAGCTACCTGTACTACACCGGGCGGTACCTCAGTGGAGCCTATGATGCCTCCAAGCGTGCCTTTCAGCCGCTGGGGCTGGACGCTCGACTTGAATCAGCCGGGTTTCAGACTGTATCCGCGAAAGCGCAAAAGCCTGATGTGCTGATTGTGGTATTGGGTGAGACGGCACGCAGCATGAACTTTGGCCTCAACGGCTATGCGCGAAATACCACGCCCGAGCTGGAGCGCCTGCCGGTGGTGAGCTTTACGGATGTGGAATCCTGCGGTACCAGTACAGCTGTGTCGGTGCCCTGTATGTTCTCGCTGCAGCAGCGAGAACGATATGACGATGAGCAGGTGGCCTATCAGAGCAATGTGCTGGATATTTTGCAGCATGCAGGTGTTTCTGTACGTTGGCGTGAAAACAACTCCGGCTGCAAGGGTGTGTGTGCACGCATTCCGGTGATCGAGGCGGAGCAGCTCAATCCGGGGCACGACTGTACGGAAGAGGAATGCTTCGATGATCAGTTATTGTTCGGGTTGCAGCAGCAGCTGGAGGGGCTTAAGGGGCCTGCGGTGATCGTACTGCATCAAAAGGGCAGTCATGGGCCGGCTTATTTTGAACGTGTCCCTGAGAACTATCGGTACTTCACACCGGTCTGCCAAAGCAGCGAGCTGCAGACCTGTGTTCAGACCGATATCGTCAACGCCTATGACAATACCATTCGCTATACCGACCATCTTTTGGCACGGGTGATCGAGCTGTTGCAGCGGCAAGAGCAGCTTAACGCCGCCATGCTCTATGTCTCGGATCATGGCGAGTCGTTGGGGGAGAATAACCTCTACTTGCATGGTATGCCTTGGCTGCTGGCGCCAGAAGAGCAAAAGCAGGTGCCTCTGATCACTTGGCTGTCAGCCGGGTTCCAGCAGGAGCATGGTGTTGACTGGCAGTGCCTCAAGGCAAACAGCGACAAACCACTCAGCCATGACTTCCTGGCTCACTCTCTGTTGGGGCTGATGCAGGTCAGTACATCAGTCTACCAGCCAGAGCTGGATCTGTTTGCGCCTTGTCGTAATGGGCAGTGGAGTCTCGCGACAGTACACAATCAGTCGGCCCGGAAGGCTGATGGCTGAAACTCGATCCGGGCCTGGAACTGCCGAGCATCCTGGTGGTAACAAAAATGTGCTCCGGCCTTGTCACATAGTTGAGCAATGATGGGCAGGCCGTAGCCAAAGCCCTGTTGCTTGTTTTCTGGGCCTGCAGTTGCTACTGGGTTGGTCAGGATCAGTGAGTGAATAACTGCCTCAAGTGTCAGTACCCCTGTACCATGGCGGCGCGCATTGCCCAACAGGTTGTCGAGTATGACTGACAATATGAAGGGGTGAATGGACCAGTCCAGTACTGGTCCAATCTGCAGCTGCAGCTCAAGTCCCGAATGGTCACTTTGGTTGATCAGCTGCTGCAGCATGTGGCTGTCGACTTTGCAATGCTCTGAAGGCTGTTCACGGGACAGCCAAAGGAAGGAGTCGGTCAACTGCTCCATTCGATTGACGGCTTGGGCGATCCGCTGATACGCCCGTTTCTCGGCGGGATTGGTGTGATCTCTCGACATCTCCTGCAACAGATCCAGCGAGCCATGTATCACGGTCAGGGGGGAGCGCAGTTCGTGACTGGCAAAGCGGGTAAAGTTCTGTTCCCGCTGAATAAAGCCATCAATGCGCCGTAACAGCTGGGCAAAGCGCTGACTCATTTCACCCAGTTCATCCTTGCGGGGCAGGGGCGTCATCTGTGGCGAAGAAGGATCAACCGCTTCAATTGCCTGCATCAACTCCCGCACGGGGCGTGTCTGTTGCCAGACCAGCAGTAGAGTGATGCCCATGGCTCCAAGCGAAAACAGTAGAATTCCTCCAATTACGAGCGCTCGTTCCATCAATTCGGATGAATTGGGCTCGTCCAGCAATTGCTCAATACTCGTTTGCTGGAGTTCTGGCTGACTGGCCATGTATTCGAGAATGGCTGCCCGGTTGGCATCCTCAATACTTTCGACCAGGTGCCAGCCCGCCAGCCAGTACAGGCTGGTCAAGAGCAGAGTGGAGAGTCCGGTAATCAGAATGATGCGAGTTGTGAATTTCATGGCGTTTCTGTGGTGTTGGGGGCATCTGGAAGTTGTAGATACACACCGCTTCCCCTGCGGGTGTGCAGCATTGCGGAGTCGAACGGCTTGTCGAGTTGGGTTCTCAACTGATACAGCAGTGACCGCAGCGCATCACTGTCCGGGGGCTCGTCTCCCCAGATGGCCTGCTCAAGCTCGCGACGGCTGACGACGCGGGGAGCATGTGCGATCAGGTGGCGCAGCAGAGTAAAGCCCTGAGGGGTCAGCTGCAGCGGTACATCATCGCGCCGTGCCTGTTGCTGTTCCACATCCAGTTCCAGTGGACCGAAATGCAGCAGGCGCAGTTGTTGACGTGATACGCGTCGGCTCAAGGCTTCAATGCGACAAACCAGCTCGTCCATGGCAAAGGGCTTGACCAGGTAGTCGTCGGCACCGGCGGAAAAACCGGTGACCTTGTCACTCACTTGATCGAGAGCTGTCAGCAGCAGAATCGGGGTGGTGACACCCAGCTGACGCAGCTGCTGACAGAGCGCAAAACCACTGATGCCGGGCATCATGACATCCAGCACCAGTACGTCATGATGTTGTTGCCTGGACAGTTCGAGTGCTTGCTCGCCGGTACGGGCACAGTCAACACTGATGCCGCGCCAGCTTAAAAAGTCGGCGATTGCCTCAAGAATGCCAGGATCGTCATCGGCTAGTAGAACGGAAATCTGAGACATTGGGCAGACGCTCGCTTACTGATTTTAATTGCATCATAGAGCTGTCGGGGTGAAGGCTGCAATCGCGCCTGGGTGCCAGCATCAGCGCCGCCAGCAGGGCGTTGATCGACCAACACAGTGTAAAACTCCAGATATCGTGTGACAGAAAATGTGCGCCTCGCAGCTGCTGAGTGGTCCCGAACAGCAGGCCGAGCCCCAGTGCCAGGGCAAGTGCGGCATATCGCCACCGTGGCTGGACAGTTGCCGCCGCAAAATAGAGCGCAAGCCAGGCATACCCGGCACTGGCGTGTCCGGCGGGAAAGCAGCTTCCGCTACCGTGATTGAAAAGCTGCTGCAGCAAGGGTGAGTAAGGTACATCGCCTCCAAAAGGTTGCAGGCTCCAGGGACATTCAACGCCAAGGGAGCGTTTGCCCAGCAGAATCACTCCGCTGGCAATCAGTGGCGAAATGACCAGATAGGCCAAAACTCTTCGGTAAGGTCGCAGCCGTGGATGAATGCCACTGGCCAACAACAGGATGAGGCAAAGCAGAAGCAAGGCAATGCTGAGCTGCCGACCGCGTTGATGGAGTAACTCACTGAACAGCCAGTGCTCCTTCAGGGTCCATTCATGACCTTCCAGCGCATAAATCCATTGGGCCAGTGTCAGGTCAAGCTGAAAACGGTGGATGATCAGGGTCGCCACCATGGCGCATGCCAGCGCCGCAAGGGCTGAGCATATGAGGCCTGTGCGGCCTGGAAGGCTGGAATTCATGCTGTAACAACCGCCACTGTAGAGGAGACTGGCATGATGCCTGCCTCAGAGTGAAGAGGACGTGAAAGCCTCGCTCGTGTCACACAGAGGTGTTTGGTCGAGACGAGTATTCGGCTGCCGAAGGGGCATCCTCAGGCTGTTCCTGACGAATCATGGCAATGAACACCCGTATCAGCTCAGGATCAAACTGCCCTTGATCCTGCTCGGACTCGAGAATATTCAAGGCTTTCGTGACGGGCATTCCGGGGCGATAGATGCGGTCACCGGTCATGGCGTCCCAGGTGTCGGCAATTGCGACGATGCGTGCCAGCAGTGGAATCTCGTCGCCCTTGAGTCCATCGGGGTAGCCGGTCCCGTCCCAGCGCTCATGGTGCCAGGCAGCAATCTCGGCAAAGGCGCTGAAGCGTTTCAGCGGCTTCATGATGGCAGCGGTCATCACCGGGTGTTTTTTCATCTCCTGGTATTCGGCATCGGTGAGAGCAGAGGGTTTGTTGAGAATGGTGTCATGAATGCCGATCTTGCCCAGATCGTGCATCAGGGCTCCCTTCTTCAGCAGGGCCAATTGGTCGGTCTCCAGACCCAGCTGCTGGCCCAGTTTGACGGCATAACGTGAGACGCGGCCTGAGTGAGCGGCGGTATAGGGGTCCTTGGCTTCCAGTGCCTGGGCCAGTGCACTTAGCGTCGCCATGTAGGTTCTTTCCTGCTCGCGCAGTAATTCCTGAATACTCTCGGCCAGGTGGTTGACGCCGGATGCCAGCTGTCCCATCTCGTCACGGGTCGTCACGCTGACACGGCTGTCCAGCTCTCCACGGGAAAGTGCCTGTACGCAGCGATGAAGTCGCTGTATCGGACCCGTGAGCCGAAAATGGATCAAACCGCCGAGGAACAGCAGCATCAGCAGACTGCTGATCAAAATGGTATTCCACATGGATTGCTCGAAAGGGCCATCGAAACTGCTGATCGCTTTTTTCAGGCCGGTAATATCGACCTCGGCCTCAATGCCCGCAATGGCGCCACCAGGCAGGGTCATCGGCAATAGATAATCCGCCTTAATGAAGCCGCTGTCTGTGCGGTGTTCTCGGGATTCTCCAAGTGATGGCTGCCGGTCATGAATGACCCGATAATAAGTGGAGCCTGGTTGAAGTGCCTTTTGGCCCCGCTGGGCCTGGCTGTGAGCAATAATGTCGCCGTTGGCATCAAAGGCGTAGAGATCCTGAATATGCAGCTGCCACCCAAAGTCGCTATGGCGGTTTAGATAATCCACCTCGGCGGCCAGTGCAGCGTCGGTCAGTGCGATCCGCTCCTGTTCAACATTGCGTCGAATCTGATCCAGCAGCAGATGTATTTTCTGGTCGGCCTGGGCCAAAAACGCCTGCTCGATGACTTTGTCAGTCTTGTGTGACAAGAGATAACCGTTCAAGACCAGAATACTGATGGCAAACAACAGAAAACGTGCAGAGAGGGGTAATCGAGCGCGTTTTTCTTCCGTCTGTGAATCCTTGTGGCTGTCGTGATGATGATTTTGCACCCTGATCTCCCGGATCTGCTCGTGATTCTGTATCACTGCTGACTATGCACAGAGCTTATTAAAGCAGCCTTAAGAAGTCCCGTAGAAAAAAGTCGATGCTTTAAGTTTGGTTTCAGCCAGCCCGAGTAAAGTGACTCCTGTAAACCAACACAGACAGGAGAAACCTGATGAAAAAGCTGATTGCGAGCCTGATCCTTTCCACCGCTGCCGTCTCCGGTGTGGCCATGGCTGGTGACAAATGTGATGTGCCACAGGATGAATGGCAAACTGAGGAGGCCTTTCGTGCTGCCATTGAAGCGAAGGGATGGGAGATCAAAAAGTTCAAGATCGATGACGGCTGCTATGAAATCTATGGCTATGACGAGAAGCAGCGTCGTGTAGAGGCTTACTTCGATCCCAAGACCTTCGATATGGTCAAAATGGAACTGGACGACTGAGGAACTCATAATGAATGCCACTGTAAAGGTCTGGGATCTTCTGGTGCGGGTGTTTCACTGGTCACTGGTGCTCTGCTTTGCAGTGGCCTGGGCCAGTGCGGATGAATGGCAGGACCTGCATGAAATAGCAGGCTATACAGCTGCGGCATTGATCGCTTTCCGGTTGATATGGGGGCTTTTCGGCCCCCGTTATGCCAGGTTCCGGCAGTTTGTGCGTGATCCAAAAGTTGTTGCAGGATATCTGTCGGATATGTTGAAGGGGCGCGAGGCGCGTTACCTGGGACATAATCCGGCAGGTGGTATCATGGTTGTGGCCCTGCTGCTGGGCATGGGGCTATTGACACTCACCGGTTGGCTTTACACGGGTCTGTTGTGGGGTGAAGAGTGGGTCGAAGAGAGCCATGAGTTGCTGGCCAATCTGATGCTTATGCTTGCGGGGTTGCATGTGGCCGGTGTTGTTCTGGCCAGTGTTCGTCACCGCGAGAGCCTGGTTAAATCGATGATCACGGGACGTAAACGTGTACCGGGTGAGGCTGACGTGAGTTGATAAGGTCTCAACAAATTGCTGGAGGTGACACAATGAAAGGCCTGTTTGCCATTCTGCTGCCATACATGATGGGGCTGACAATAGTGCTGTCACCTGTAGCCCTGGCCGGTCGTGATCTTGATCAAAATGAAGCGCGTCGCCTGATGTTGTCCGGACAGATCCGGCCCTTGTCTGAGTTGATGTTACTGCATCCAGAACGATTGAATGGACATCTTCTTGATGTAGAGCTCGAAGAGGAGGATGGGCGCCTGGTCTATGAAATTGAGGTGCTGGATAAGGATGGTGTGGTACGTGAGTTTTACCTGGATGCTTCCAGTGGCGCTGTTATCAAGGAAGAGATCGAGGACTGAGCATGCGAATTCTTCTGGTTGAAGATGATGTTCGACTTGCGGCGGAGCTCAAGCCTCGGCTGCAGCAGGCAGGTTTTGCCGTTGAAACCGCTCATGATGGCGAGGATGGTGAGTTTCTTGGGCGGGAGGAAAATTTTGATGCCGTTATTCTGGATTTGGGCCTGCCTCGCAGGCCGGGCCTTGAAGTGCTCACAAACTGGCGCAGCGCAGGTCTGGATATGCCGGTACTGGTACTGACGGCACGTGACGCCTGGCATGAACGCGTGGATGGGCTCAAGGCCGGTGCAGATGATTACTTGGGCAAACCTTTCCACACCGAAGAGTTATTGGCGCGTCTTGAGGCGCTGGTCCGCCGTCATCACGGTCATGCCAGCAGTCGTCTGCAAGTGGCGGGGCTGGAGCTGGACAATGATCTTCAGCTGGTACGTGATCAGAAGGGGCTGGAGCATCCGTTGACCGGTCGAGAGTTCCGCCTGCTGCGTTACATGATGCTTAACGCTGACAGGGTGCTGTCCAAGAACGAGCTGAGCGAGCATGTCTACGAAGAGGAAGATCTGCGTGACAGCAACGTGATTGAGGTCTATATCAACCGTTTGCGTCAGCGTTTTGGCAAACGCTGCATCCTGACCCGGCGTGGTCAGGGTTATGTGATGCCGAGTCAGCCTGAGAGCGGCTCATGAGTCGAAATCAGGTGGCCACGAGTAGCTCGCTTGAGTGGCGGATTCGGCGGCAGCTTCTGCTGGTGCTGTTGTTGGTCATGAGCGGACTGCTGATGTTGGTACACATCAGTGTCAGCCATTTGACCCAGAATTTTGTCCTCAGTCGCCTGGAGCATGATGCCGAGAGCCTCATTGCGGCATTGGAGCGTGGGACCGATGGCCGCTGGCAGTTGAATGAGACGACATTGCCGCAAGTGTATCAGCGGGTCCACTCGGGGCACTATTATGTACTTGCAAGTGACACAATGACCTTGCGCTCACGCTCTCTTTGGGATTTGGAAACCTCAACTCGAATGATGCCAGTGGGTGACAGCCACAGTGAGCTCAAGCCCGGGGTCGGTGATCAGCAGTGGTTGATCAGAGAACAGGGGTTCAGTAAACAGGGGCAGGGCTTTTCGCTCTGGATAGCTGAAGATATTGCGGACCTGCAGCAGGAACAGCGTCAATTTGAAGCAGGGCTTCTGCTGCTGTTGCTGTTGAGTCTGCCATTGTTGCTGATCCTGCAAAGGCGTGTGCTGCGTTCGGGATTTGCCCGTCTTGAGCCTTTGCGCCAGAGCCTCGCGCGACAGCAGGCTGGTGCCGAGGTTGAGTTTCCGGCTGAGATACCTCAAGAAGTGGTGCCCCTGGTGGAAACCATCACCCAACTGTTGCGCCGTTCAGGTGAGCAAACAAGTCGCTCGCGGATGGCGCTGGGCAATCTTGCACATGAACTCAAGCATCCGTTACAAGAGTTGCAGTGGCTTGCACGGCAGCATCCTGACCCTGAACAGAGTGCACAGTTGCTGCGACTGTATCGGCAGCTGCATCAACGTATTGATCGGGAGCTGCGTCGGGCTCGGATTGCCGGTGCGCCGGGGCCGGGAAGGCAATTTGTGCCAAAAGATGAAGTGACGCATTTGGTGCGCCTGCTTCAGCGTATCGGCCGAGATGATATCGATTTTAAATCCGAATTGCCGCCCGGGGCGATCCCTTTTGATCGTGATGACATGCTGGAGCTGCTCGGCAACCTGTTGGATAACGCCTGGCGTCATGCCTGTCGGCGTGTACAACTTCACATACAGTCCGATAAGGATAATATCCACCTGTGGTCAATACTGGTCGAAGATGATGGTAAGGGTGTGAATGATGCCGATTTGCTGCGGTTGTCTGAACGTGGTGTGCGTCTGGATGAACAGGCCAACGGCAGCGGTTTGGGTCTGTCTATCTGTCGCGCGGTGGCAGAAAGCTACGATGGAGAGCTGGTTTTTGCCGCTTCAGAACTCGGGGGGCTGCAGGTAAAGGTGAGCCTGAGAGCAACATGATTTGGTTTGGCGTATGATTCGCTTCCGCTCTACGTAGTCGATATGAACGCCGTAAACTCTCTCAGCAGGTCAGGGTCATACCAATGAGCATCCGAATGCATCATGGCAATTGCGTCCGCAGGTTGTGCTCCCTTATGGTAAGGCCGGTCTTCAGTGATGGCATCGTATGAGTCGATAATTCGGACGATTCTGGCCAGTAGAGGGATTTTTTCACCCGATAGCCTGGCCGGGTATCCACTGCCATCAAAATTTTCATGATGATGCAAAACGATCGCTACAATCTGGTCATCAAGTGACAGTGGCTGGATAAGCTCTGCTCCAAGCCGGGTATGTTGCTGGATAAGCAGGTATTCGGCATGAGTCAAGCGAGAAGGTTTGTGTAAAATCGATTCGCTGATCGAAAGCTTGCCGATATCATGAATTTCAGCGCCGTAGGCCAGTGTGTAGGTATCATCCCTATTCAGGGACAGGTGCTTTGCAAAACCCTCTGCATAGGACCTCAACCGACTTTGATGACTCGCGATATCAGGGTCTCGGGCATCAACCACCCGCTGTATAAAAGCAGTAATATGAGGCATGAATAATCCTTCTCATTGCCCGTCGTGATTTCATACAGACACTATAGGCCCATTTTCACGTAAATAGAAAGCGCCAGGGATCAGCAGGGTCTCGGGTTGCAGTGATATGTACCAGTTCGCTATTACATCCCTGTAATGTATTATTGCTCAAAGTGTTCAATTCGTTTTTGTCTGCTATGGCAAACGCGGATAGAGGTCAGCGGCTGTTATGAAAACGTATTGGTTAAGCAGGGGGTTACAAAAGCAGTGCTGCTGATGATCGATAACTTCGACAGTTTTACCTGGAATGTTGTCCGCTACCTCGAAGAGCTGGGGATGGAAGTGCAGGTGCATCGCAATAACGCGATTACGCTGGAACAGATTGAAGCCCTTGCGCCCACCCATATGGTGATATCCCCCGGTCCTTGTACACCGGCTGAAGCGGGTATTTCGGTTGCTGCCATACGTCATTTTGCCGGACATCTGCCGATTCTGGGGGTTTGTCTTGGGCATCAGTGTATTGGTCATTCGTTCGGGGCTGAGGTCGTCAGGGCGCGTCAGGTCATGCATGGCAAAACATCTTTGATCGAGCATCGTGGTAAAGGCCTGTTTGCGAGTATTAAGCAGCCGCTTGAGGTGACGCGTTACCATTCTCTGGTTGTGCGCCGCGAGAGCCTGCCGGATTGTCTTGAAATGACGGCATGGACGACCACCGCAGATGGCGAGCCTGACGAAATCATGGCGCTGCGGCATCAAGAGCTTGAACTGTACGGGGTGCAGTTTCATCCCGAATCCGTTCTGACTGAACAGGGACATGCACTGCTGGAAAACTTTATTCAGCGGCGTTGAATCGCATACTAACAGGAGGCATTGGATGAATATTCAGGAAGCGCTGGCACGCATTGTCGACCATATCGACCTCGGTTTTGAGGAGATGGAAGACGTCATGCGTCAGGTAATGACCGGGCAGTGCAGTGAGTCCCAGATTGCCGGCTTTCTGGTTGGCCTGCGGATGAAGGGTGAGTCGATTGATGAAATTACCGCGGCTGCCAAGGTGATGCGTGACCTGGCCACACCGGTACGTCCGGCCGTAGGCCCCCTGGTTGATATTGTTGGTACCGGTGGCGATGGCGCCAACCTGTTCAACGTGTCATCGGCCAGTGCCTTTGTCGCGGCGGCCTGTGGTGTCAAGCTTGCCAAACACGGCAATCGTGGTGTTTCTTCCAGCAGCGGCAGCGCTGACCTGCTGGAGCAGGCCGGTATCAATCTGGATTTGGGCGCCGATGAGGTCGCACGCTGTATCGATGAAGTTGGTATCGGCTTCATGTTTGCGCCTGGCTACCACGGTGCCATGAAGCATGCGATCGGTGCCCGCCGTGCGCTCGGTATGCGGACTTTGTTCAACATACTGGGCCCCATGACCAACCCGGCTGGCGCGACCCGCGGCGTGATCGGCGTATTCACGCCCAAGCTCTGTCGCCCCATGGCGGAAGTGATGCAGCAACTGGGGGCTGAACACATTATGGTGGTGCATGCAAAGGATGGGTTGGATGAAATCAGCCTGGCCACCCAGACGCAGGTTGCGGAGCTGCAAAATGGCAAGATTACGGAATACAGCTTGTCACCTGAAGATGTGGGCATCGACAGTCAGAGCTTGATCGGTCTGAGTGTGAACAGTCCCTCGGAGTCGTTGGCCCTGATTCAGCTGGCGTTGAGTGGTTCGGATGAGCCGGTGGCACGAAAGGCCGCTGCCATGGTGGCACTGAATGCTGGCGCAGCCGTATATCTTAGCGGGCAGGCGGATACACACCAGGCCGGTGTCGAGCAGGCTTTGGAAGCCATACGTTCGGGCGTCGCACTGGATAAAATGAAGCAGCTGGCCGCGTTCAGTCAGCAGCTGGGGAAAACTGAATAATGAATGATACACCCACAATTCTGAAAAAGATCATCGCTCGCAAGCATGAAGAAGTGGCTGAGCGCAGTGCACGGGTATCGATTGCAGACCTGAAACAGCGTATTGCCGATCAGCAAGGCAGTGCGTCAGATCCGCGCGGGTTTGCGGATGCGCTGGCAGCGTCGCTGTCATCGGGTCAGCCTGCAGTGATCGCCGAGATCAAAAAGGCCAGCCCTTCAAAGGGCGTTATTCGAGACCCCTTTGAGCCGGCCGAAATTGCCGCTTCGTACGAGCGGGGCGGTGCCAGCTGCCTGTCGGTACTGACCGATGTAGACTTCTTTCAGGGGGCGGACGAATACCTGCAGCAGGCACGCAGCGCCTGTTCATTGCCGGTCATCCGCAAGGATTTTATAGTGGACCCCTATCAGATCTACGAAGCCCGCACACTTGGGGCTGACTGTATTCTGCTGATTGTTGCGGCCCTGAGCGATGCGCAGTTGTCCGACTTGACCACGCTGACCCATGAGCTTGGCATGGATGTGTTGATTGAGGTGCATAATGCAGAGGAACTTGAGCGTATTCTGCCGCTCAACACCCGTTTGGTGGGGATTAATAACCGTGATCTGCACACCTTTGACGTCAGTCTTGAAAACACCTTCCAGCTGCTCGATCGCATCCCGTCAGATCGCATTATCGTGACCGAGAGCGGCATTCTGACGCCGGATGACGTGGCTGCCATGCAGGCCCGGCAGATCAACGCTTTCCTGATCGGTGAGGCGTTCATGCGGGCAGACGATCCAGGACAGCAGCTGGCGCGCTTTTTCAGCGCTGCACACTAACGCATTGTGAGGAAACAGGCAGTATGAGCATGAATGTCAGTGTTAACTGGGATGGCGATGATCGTTTCAAGGCGACCACCGGTTCCGGTTTTGAAGTGGTAATCGACAAGGATCTCCAGCAGGGGCCGCGGCCCATGGAGCTGGTGCTGACCGGTCTGGGCGGTTGTACCAGTGTTGATGTGGTGGGCATTCTGCGCAAGGCGCGTCAGGATGTGACCGCTTGCGTGGCTGAAATCAGTGCCGAGCGCTCGGACGAAGTGCCTTCGGTCTTTACCGAAATTCATGTCAAATTCATTGTCAGTGGCCGCAAGCTGAAACCTGCTGCGGTAGAACGTGCGGTTCGCCTGTCCGCTGAACAGTACTGCTCGGCATCGCTGATGCTTGAGCGTGGAGGGGTGAAAATCAGCCACAGCTTTGAAATTGTGGACGTGGAATAAACCCGTTTTATCACTTGTTTCTTGAAGGGCGCTGAAGTAGAATTTTGCGTCCTTTTTATTTGTTCAACTCCTTGCTTTCAACCACCGGCATTCGGCGGGTGACTTGAAGGCTGTGAAACCGTAAGGAGCAAAAATGCGTCATTACGAAATCGTATTCCTGGTTCACCCGAACCAGAGCGAGCAGGTTCCGGCGATGATCGAGCGCTACAAGACTCTGATCGAAGGTGCTCAGGGCCAGATTCACCGTCTGGAAGACTGGGGCCGTCGTCAGCTGGCTTACCCGATCAACAATGCACACAAGGCACACTATGTGCTGATGAATGTTGAAACGACTCAGGACATCCTGGACGAACTGTCCAGCATGTTCCGTTACAACGACGCTGTGCTGCGTAACATGGTGATCCGTTGCAATGAAGCGGTCACTGAAGTTTCTCCGATCAAGGCAGCAGAGTCTCGCGAAGAGCGCAAGCCGCGTCGCGAAGAGCGCACAGAGCAGAAGCAGGACAACAGTTCTGCCGATGACAGCTCTGATGAAGAAGCTGCTGAAGAGTAATCGTTAACCCTATTTATTGGAGAAGTTCAGATGGCACGTTTTTTCCGTCGTCGCAAGTTCTGCCGTTTCACCGCTGAAGGCGTAAAACAGATCGACTACAAGGATCTGGATACCCTGAAAGGCTACATCACTGAAACCGGCAAAATCGTTCCGAGCCGTATCACTGGCACCAAGGCACGCTATCAGCGTCAGCTGGCGACCGCTATCAAGCGCGCCCGCTACCTGGCTCTGCTGCCGTACACCGACAGCCACGACGTTTAAGCGTCGGTTGATACAGCCGTAGGCAGCACTCAGTGCTGCCAGACTCGTTTAATGCTGCTGCCCGGAGGTTGCGTGCAGCAGCCGGGATTCAAGACTGCAGCCTTTGCAGAACAAGAGGTTTTACGAGATGGAAGTTATTCTGCTCGAAAATATCGGTAAACTGGGTAATTTGGGTGACAAGGTCGCCGTTAAATCGGGCTTTGGTCGTAACTACCTGGTTCCTCAGGGTAAAGCCGTACCGGCTACCGCTGATAATGTCGCCAAGTTTGAAGAGCGTCGTGCCGAACTGGAAAAAGCCGCTGCTGACAAGCTGGCTCAGGCCCAGGCTCGTGCCGAACAGCTGAACGAACTTGAACTGTCTCTGGTCACCAAAGCTGGTGACGAGGGTAAACTGTTCGGTTCCATCGGCACACGTGATATCGCGGAAGCACTGAGCTCTGCCGGCGTTCAGGCCGACAAGAGCGAAGTACGTCTGCCGGAAGGTGCGATCCGTCACGTTGGCGAGTTCGACGTCGACATTCAGGTACACCCTGAAGTGACCGCGACCATCAAGCTGGTTATTGCCGGCGAATAATTTCGCTCTGCAATCCGGTTAAGAAAAAGCACTGCGTGGTATATACTGCGCAGTGCTTTTTTTATGTTCAAAAATGACGATGTTGTATAGCTCAGGAGACGTGATCCGGTGGAAATGGCAGATCTGAACGACGAGGTGCTGGAACAGATCAAGCAGCCACCCCATTCGATTGAGGCCGAGCAGTCGGTTCTGGGCGGCCTGATGCTGGACAACAACGCCTGGGATACGGTCTCGGAAGTACTGCTGGAAGATCAGTTCTACCGCGGCGATCATCGCATGATCTTCCGTACCATGCAGAAGCTGATCGATGAAGGCCGGCCGATCGATGTGGTCACTCTGTCGGAAGAGCTGGACCGCACCGGCGAGCTGGAAAATGCGGGTGGTCTGGAGTATCTGGTCACGCTGGCCCGCAACACCCCCAGTACCTCGAATATCCGCGCCTACTCCGAGATTGTGCGTGACCGTTCACTGCTGCGTCAGATGATCAGCGTAGCCAACGAGATCGCCGACAGTGCATTTCATCCCGGCGGTCGCGCCTCTGATGAAATCCTCAACGAAGCCGAGCAGAAAATCTTCCAAATTGCGGAAAATCGACCCAATCAGGGAGGCCCCGAGGGGGTAAATCCGCTGCTTAAGCGTGCGGTGGACCGGATTGATGAACTGTTCAACAATGCGGACTCCCTCACGGGGGTCACCACCGGTTTTGATGACCTGGATGATCGCACCGGTGGTTTGCAGAAGTCGGACCTGGTGATTGTGGCAGCGCGTCCCTCAATGGGTAAAACCACTTTCGCCATGAACCTGGTCGAAAATGCTCTGATGGCAACTGAGAAGCCGGTGCTGGTGTTTTCGCTGGAGATGCCCGCCGACCAGTTGGTGACACGTATGCTGTCATCGCTTGGTCGTATCAATCAGACCAAGGTACGTAACGGTCAGCTTGAGGAGGATGACTGGCCCAAGCTGACGACTGCGGTCAATATGCTCAAGAACAAGCCGCTGTTTATTGATGACCAGCCAGGTATCAGTCCCAACGAGATGCGTACCCGTGCACGACGTATCGTGCGTGAGCACGGTGATCTTGCCATGATAATGGTCGATTACCTGCAGCTGATGACCCTTAAAACGGGTAAAAGTGAAGGCCGTACCCAGGAGATATCAGAGATTTCCCGATCCTTGAAAGCCCTGGCCAAGGAGATGAGCTGCCCGGTGGTGGCGCTGTCGCAGTTGAACCGAAGCCTTGAACAGCGTCCCAATAAGCGTCCGGTGAACTCGGACCTGCGTGAATCCGGCGCTATCGAGCAGGACGCCGACGTGATCATGTTCATCTATCGTGATGAGGTATACAACGAGGACAGCCCGGACAAGGGAACCGCTGAAATCATTATCGGCAAGCAGCGTAACGGTCCCATCGGTTCGGTTCGTCTAGCGTTTATAGGGCAGTACACCCGTTTCGAGAATCTTTCACACATCAACTACAACTACGATGATGGTGAGTAGGGTGATGCTCAGGACTCCCTGAGCATCTTGTTGCGAAAGCCTTCAGGCACGGCAACTACCTTGCGGTCGGTGTAATCGAAGAACACGATGCCGGTTTTTGCATGCGCAATCTCTACCGCCGTGTCCTTGTTGCTCAGCAGATAGTAAATATCGCAGCCGTACTTGTTGAAATCGGCCACCGTTACATCCACCTGAACGCGATCACCATGGAAGCTCTCCGCCTTATAAACAATGGCAGAGTCGGTCATGATGATCCCCGCCCCTTCTACATCAAACTCGGCGTAGTGGTAATGCTTGAGGAAGCGCAGGCGGGCCTCATGTACCATCGACAGCACGGCATCATTGCCCATGTGGCCGCCATAGTTGATGTCGCTGATACGGACACACAATTCGGTGCTGAACAGGTAATTGTCCGGCATATCCAGTTTGATCCGGGCCATTTGGTGCACTCTCCTGAAAGTTGCTTACAACCGATCCAGTTCCTGCATCACCGCGACCATGGCAGCGGTGAGGGTAGCAAGATCTACATCTGACATGATATAGGCTGGCATGACATAGACAAGCCTGCCAAATGGGCGTACCCACACGCCCCGGTCGACAAACATGGGCTGTACCTGGGCCAGTGAAACCGGTTCATGACGCTCAATGACACCGATCGCGCCCAGCACTCTTACATCGGCTATGCTGGTCAGAGCACGAGCGGGCTCGAGTCCCTGCTTCAGGCCTGATTCAATGCGCTGTACCTGTGTGTGCCAGTCTTGCTGCTCAAGTTGGTTAAGGCTTTCCAGTGCTACGGCACAGGCCAGTGGGTTGGCCATAAAGGTGGGACCGTGCATGAAGCATCCAGCGCCTCCTGCAGAGATGGTCTGCGCAATCTCCGCTGTGGCCAGCGTGGCGGCCAGCGTCATGTAGCCGCCTGTCAGGGCCTTGCCAAGACACATGATATCGGGGCTGATGCCGGCATGATTACAGGCAAACAGTTCACCGCTACGGCCAAACCCGGTGGCAATCTCGTCGGCAATCAGCAGCACCTTATACTGATCGCAGAGCGCCCGTGCCTGGCGCAGCCATTCGGGGGAGTAGAAGCGCATTCCTCCGGCGCCCTGAACAATGGGTTCCAGAATCAGTGCTGCCAGCTCACCATGATGCTGGGCCAGCAGGCGTTCGAGCTCTGCGATATCGGTGGCTGCAAAGCTGCCATCAAAGGGGGTCTCCGGTCGAGGGGCAAACAGCTGCTGTGCCAACACGCCACTGAACAGTTCATGCATGCCGTTGACAGGGTCGCACACCGACATGGCACCGAAGGTATCGCCATGGTAGCCGCTGCGTAGGCTGATCATGCGGTGCTTTTCCGGTTTGCCTCGGGCATGCCAGTACTGGATCGCCATTTTCAGCGCGACTTCGACGGAAACCGAGCCGGAATCGGCCAGAAAAACACGCTCCAGGCCTTCGGGTGTCATCTCGACCAGTTTGCGTGACAATTCAATAGCGGGTGAGTGTGTCAGACCACCGAACATCACATGGGACATGCGATCGATCTGCTCATGCGCGGCCTGGTTCAGAGCCGGATGATTGTAACCATGGACCACTGACCACCAGGAGGCCATGCCATCGATCAGTTCACGCCCGTCTGTCAGGCGCAGGCGTACGCCCGAAGCGGACTCCACCGGGAACATCGGTGGCGGGTTGATCATGGACGAATAGGGGTGCCAGATATGCTGACTGTCAAAGGCAAGCTGTTCTGTATCAGGGCCGCGCATGCTGATCTCCACTCCTGGGAACTGGTGTGAGGGAGCTCATTAGAGCGGTCTTTGCAGCGGGCTGCAACCTCTCGCAGGACTAGTTGCGCACTTCAATTCGGTTGCGGCCACCGCTTTTGGCCTGATACAGAGCTGCATCTGCTCGACTCAGCAGTTCGGAGCTGCCGGTATCATTGGCATGGAGTGTGGTGACGCCGATGGAGAGCGTCATGGGGATCAGACCATCCGCCGTTTCGGTAGGGGTCAGCTCAAGCAGGTGACGCAGTCGTTCTGCCAGCTGTACGGCACCCTCAAGGCCGGTGCCGGGCAGCAGGATGGCAAATTCTTCACCTCCTAGACGACCAATCGAATCAGTTTCGCGCAGGCAGCTTCGAGCAAGGCTGGCAAAGTGCTGCAATACCAGGTCGCCGGTGTTGTGGCCATATTCGTCGTTTATCAGTTTGAAATGGTCGAAGTCGATCATTAACAGGCTGCTGGGGTGGCCCAGGCGTCGGCTCAGGCGTTGCTCTTCATGCAGCCGCTCCAGAAAAGCGCGCCGGTTGCTCAAGCCGGTCAGGGAGTCGGTAGTAGCCAGTAGTTTGAGTTTGCGCTCCGCTTCCTTACGGTCGCTGATATCGCGGAATACGGTAACAACCCCGGTTATTTGCCCACGTTCAATCATCGGCTGGCTGGTCACGACAACCGGCAGAAGTTCTCCGGTTCGGGTTTTGAACTGCTCATCACCTTCATAGGTAATACCCTTGATCGCGTTTGAGAAAATCGGACACTGCTGCAGGGGCTGTTCATTTTCTTCATGTTGATGCAACAGCTGATGCAGATTTTCCTGATACAGCTTCTGTTCGTTATAGCCGGTCAATCGGCTGACAGCCCTGTTGACGTATAGAGTCCGACCCTCCCTGTCCAGAACATAGATGCCTTCGCCAACAGCAGCCCCGATGGCATCCAGCCGGTATTTCTGTACCAGAATGGCATGCCGCTGCTGGTGAAGATGAAGCAGCATTGAGCCCAGCAGGAGAGTGACCAGCAGGCTGACCACCAGCATGGTGTAAAACTCCCATTGCAGGCCGGTCAGGAGCGGTGCCGGGTGAATAGATAGGATGTACCCCCCAAGTCCTCCGGTCAGTGTTTGTACCGGAATAAACGCGACTGCATAGCCGGTACCTTGATGGTAAGTGGCTGTTGCAAAGGGCTTTCCTGTCTTGAGCTGCTGGCGAATGCCGGGTTGGGCAGCAAGCGAATGACGCAGAGTTTCCAGTGGCAGCTCTTGGTTCAGGGCATCATTCAAACTGTCAGTATGGAGCAGGAAATCCGGGCTGATCAGGGCTGGTTGCAGCCGATCCTGAGGGCCACCTACCAGCACCGATTCTACGGTACTGCGCTCAAGCAGGAAGATGAAGGTTTGACGTGGCGAAAGGGATGCCAGTGTCTGACGGATACGGGCAAAGGAAACGGCTGTTTCCATGCTGCCGATCATCTGGCCATCGAGCATGAGTGGCTGAATGAAGCGGAAGCCAATGAAAAAGCGTCCTACCTCGAAACCGTAGCAGGCCTCGGGCTGCTCCTGCAGGCGTCGAAGTGAAGGCCTTATTTCGGCCAGAGAGTCACCATGAACGCCGGGAGCATGGAAACGCAGAAAACTGGTGCCATCTGCCTGGTGGAACTGCCATTGAGAAATGCCGCGTCGCACCAGGTCCTGATAGTGTGGGAGTAGTCGTTGATACAGCTCTTCTCTCAGCAGTGCGCGCTCTGAATGATTATCGGCATTGACGCCGAGATCAAACAGGTGAATCAGTTCAGGCTGGCGGGCCAGATCCGCATAAAATGTATCCATTGCCAGCGCGTAGCGCTCCAGGCTGGCGTCATAGGTTGCCTGCAGCAGAGTGGAAGCGTGCTCCAGATACTGTTGCACCCTGTCCTGGCGGACCTGATGCAGGAACAACACTGTCAGCAGGAAAAGGCCGGAAAGCAGTAATACATAAAGACCCTTGCGCATAGTTCGGCCCTTCATGGCTCAAGATCCATTAAGGAGATCTTGGAGTCAGCTTAGCACCCGTTGCTGACGGGCACAAAGCATCCTCTTCCCGGGCTCAGTCCGGTTGGAACAGAGCACCGCTGGTAATTGCGCGCAGGGTTTTGAGCAGCAGCAGACAGACTACAAATGTCACCACAATCAGTGAAAGCCAGGAGAGCAGCAGAAAAAACTCACTGCCTGTCTTCATCAACATGATTTGGGTCGCGATGCAAAATGCTGCCAGTGGGAAGCTGTAGGCCCACCAGGAGATGAAAAAGCGAATGCGTGAAAAACGCGGTAGCTGGGTAAAAAGAAGCAGCGTAATGAACATCGCGCTGTAGTAGAGAATACGTGCAAAGCTATCGACCACTCCCTGATTCAGTTGCAGGTAGGAGACAAAGCCAACCGCAGGCGGTGCGATCATGATGAAGAGTGTCGGCAGCATTTTTTCAGGCAAGGGGTCGTGAAACAGCACCCGGTTGAAAATCAGTGTTTTCAGTACCAGCCAGTAAAGCAGACCGATGCTGAAGAAGAACCAGCTGGCTTCGGTGTAGCCGTGCTGTACACCGGCAATCGGCGCGACGATGTTCCCCACGACCGGGATAAACCAGGCAGGCGTACTGTGCTGAACCTTGAACCGAGAGTGGTGTATCCACTGGGTCATCACATGCAGCGTCAGCAGCAGATGAATGATGGCACCGCTGATCCACAGATAGCGTGAGAGACCCGGTGAAAGCTCCAAGGTGGCGGTGGCGATAAGCAGCAGGCTGATTGAAAAAGCCGGAAAGAAACTGATTTTGATCGGGTGGTTGAACTCATCCATCACTTCAGAGCTGAAGCGCATGGTTTTGAGCAGGTAGATGCTGGTAATCATCAGCAATACACAGGCAGTTACTACCAACAGGATCTGTCCGACCAGTGGTGACATCCCCAGTGTGTAGGCTGCTTTCTGCCAGCTTAGGGTGAGGCCTCCGAGTCCCATTACCATTGCAATCAACGCAATGGGGAAGTGCTGCAGGCGTTGCGGGGCAGACAGCGTTGAGCTGGGCTGCTCGGTCATGGCGGCGGCTCCTTTATTTAGTTTGTTCTAATATTCTAGGGCCGTAATCAATCTGGATCAATCCTGATCAGTCTGAAGGGTGATACTGTTTACATCGACCCGGTCCCGCGTGATACGAAAGCGAATGTTCAGACCATACAGGCTGATACCGTATTCTCTTGCCTCATCCTGTTTCCTGTAAGCCGGGCGCGGGTCACACAGCAGGACTTCGGTGATCTGTCGTGCCAGTGGCTGGCCAAGGCGGTCTGCATGAATCTGGCAAGCCTGTTGCGCAGACTGACTGAAATGCACAGGAAGCGTTAACCGCTCGATGCGCGACGCCAGAGCAAACTCCGCCTCAGGCAGGCTGTCGGCGTAGGGAAGGTAGGGTTTGATGTCGAGAATGGGAGTTCCGTCAAGCAGGTCTGCCCCTTCCACTTCCAGCCAGACCCTATCTCCGCTTTGCTCGATACTGCACAGACGGACCGGCGACAGGCCTATGGGGTTGGGGCGAAACGGTGAGCGGGTGGCAAATACTCCCAGACGCTGGTTGCCACCCAGTCGAGGTGGCCGCACTGTGGGACTCCAGCCCTGGTCTGAGGTTGCGCTGAACAGGAACAGCAGCCAGATATGGCTGCACTGCTCTAGCCCGCGTACCGATTCAGGGTTTGAATAGGGGGGAACCAGTTCAATTCGTGCGCGAATAGAGGCCAGCCCCGGCTGGCGCGGGATGCCGAACTTTTGGTCAAACGGGCTGTGGATAAAGCCGATCGGTGTCATGCTGTGGCTGTGTGGGACGGTCATCGTCTACTCCGCAGGATTCAGCCGGCAGTATACCCGATCAGGCCGCCTCAACCAGTGGTGCTCGTTTCTGCACTGGCGTTGTACTGCTCCAGTGGCGAGATGCTTTCTCGGCCTGCTCGGCCAGACGATGAATGTGGCTCAGGGCATCCATCAATGCAACAGAGTCAGCTGTGTTCAGCAGGCTGGAAATGGTCTGGTTCAGCAGGCTGCCCTTGAGGTACTGATATTCACGCTGTACCTGGCGCATCATCTGGTGTGCTTCGTAGCCCTGAATGGCCTGATCTTCGCGCACTTCACAGGCGTCGATGAGATGGATGACCGCCTGCTGAAACTCCTGCACGCTCGTGCGAACACCGGGGTCCTTGAGTTGCTCCAGTACTGGGTAGTATTCCGGAAGGCGCGCTGACAGGCGTGCGACTTCACTGAAGTAGCGCGCAACCCTGAGTGAGATTGGCAGCGTTTCACTGATCTCAATACTCAGGTTCTGTCGTGCCAGCTCCTGGTTGAAGTCACCGATGCGGCTGATCAGAAGGTTCACGCTATCCGACTGTTGTTGCAGCCGAGTGGCCGCGCCGCGCTCAGCGCTGATCGCTTCACGAGCCATTCGGCTGCAGATGCGGCTGACGCGAGCCAGCTCCATATTAATCGCTTCAACCGCGAGGGAGGGGGTCGTGATGATGTTTTTGTCCAGATACTGGGGCGTTGCCTCATCTTCTTCCTGGGTGCGGAAACGTTGCTTCAGAAACGTGACCATGCGGTCGGTCAGAGGCCACATCAGCAGTACCCCCAGTATATTGAACAAGGTGTGGAACATCGCCAGTAACGCAACCAGATCAAATTGGGCTGGGTCCAATCGGTTGAGGAAGCCCCCCAGCAGCATCAGCAGCGCCAGACCGACCAGCCCTGTCAGCAGGTTGAAAATGACATGTGCCGCTGAGATTCGCTTGGCATTGGATGTGGCGCCAATGGACGCCAGCAGGGCGGTGGTTGTGGTCCCCACGTTGGCGCCGATAACCAGTGCAGCGGCTGCCGCAAGAGAAATGCTGCCCGTGTACACCAGCGACAACGCGATCGCAATGACGGCGGCGGAGGCCTGCATCAGAAAGGTCATCACAATACCGGCCAAAACAAACAGTGCCAGTGCCAACGGGCCTGCACCCAGCTCGGCAAGGGGCACCGAAGAACTCAGGCCGTCGAACGCGTCGCGCAGGAAATCCAGGCCGATAAAAAAGATGCCAAAGCCGGCCACAGCGGTACCGATATGGCTCAGCCGATTGTTGTTGCCTGTAATGCGCAGCACCATGCCGAGCCCGATCATGGGTAACGCAAAGGCGCTGATCTTGAACTTGAAGCCGATCAGTGCCACCAGCCAACCGACCATGGTGGTACCGATATTACTGCCATAGATGATCGAAACCGATTGGGTCAGTGTCAGCAGGCCTGCGTTCACGAACCCCAGGGTCGCGACGGTTACGGCGCTGGATGACTGAACCAGTGCAGTAATCAGTGTACCTGATACAAGCCCTCGCAGTCGTGAGCCTGTTGCCATTTCAAGTGCTGCGCGCAAGGAGCGCCCGGCTGCCTGTTTCAGGCCATTGGTGAGCAGTTGCATGCCCAGCAAAAAAAGACCGATACCACCAAACAGCTGTCCCAGCATTTCAAATGTCATCGCCTTTCCATCCAGGCAGAAAATAAGCTTCAAGCTAGCAAAAACCCGGACATCCGTCGATATGGACCGGTAGCCGAATCCTATGCTTATCGGCTTTTAACGGTTCTCGGGGGTTCTTGCCAGAACC
Organism: Marinobacterium sp. BA1; assembly: GCF_041155135.1. Classification (NCBI taxonomy): domain Bacteria; kingdom Pseudomonadati; phylum Pseudomonadota; class Gammaproteobacteria; order Oceanospirillales; family Oceanospirillaceae; genus Marinobacterium; species Marinobacterium sp. BA1. The sequence goes on along the minus strand of NZ_BAAFHC010000001.1, from coordinate 1,944,958 downwards.
CAGACATCGACCCGTTTACAGCCATGCTCACGCAACAGTCGCGCCAATGTTGATACAGTGGTACCGGTGGTCATGACATCGTCGATCAGTGCGACGTACTCAGGAGCGGTTGAGCGCACAGTAAATGAGTCTTGCAGGTTACGGCGCCTGGCTTCAAGACTGAGCGACATCTGTTTGGGGGTTCGACGATGCTTGCGCAGGCTGAGCTGAAGCGGAATGTGTAACTGATGGCTCAATCTTTGTGCCAGCAGCTCGGCCTGATTGTAGCCTCTGTATATCTGGCTGAAGGGGTGCATTGGGACCGGTATCAAGGCATCCGGCCAGCGGCCCTCGTGACGCTGGCGAATAAAATCGCTGAGCGTGGCCGCCAGCCACCCCAGGTGCGCAGGCTGGCGTTGATACTTGATCGCCGGAATTAACTGGCTGAGTGGGAATGAATAGGTGAAGGCGGCCTGTACCTTGTCAAAGGCTGGCAGTTCATTGCTGCAATGTGAGCACAGGCCCGACAGGTGGCGGGGAAGAGGCAGAGCACAACGAGGGCAGGCATGTATCAACCACGGCAGGTCTGCGTGGCAGCCTTCGCACAGGCCGTGAAACCGGTGGTCTGACGCACCGCAAAGCGAGCACTTCTGTATATTATATAAACAGCTGTTGATTGTGTATTTAAACATAGGTTGACAGTTCCTTCTGTCTAATTAAGATGCTGGGAATTGATATGCGATCCGTGCATGTCCCATGATTATGTCACAAGGGGATTGGAGTTATGCTAAGCCAGGCTGAAGTGCGCCACGACTGGACCGAACAGGAAGTACGCGCCCTGTTTGAATTGCCGATGAATGATCTGCTGTTTCAGGCTCAAAGCGTACACCGCCAGCACTTCAATCCCAATGAGGTACAGGTCAGCACGTTGCTGTCGATCAAGACCGGCTCCTGCCCGGAAGACTGCAAATACTGTCCGCAGAGCGCTCACTACAATACCGGTCTGGAAAAACAGCGCCTGATGGAAGTCGAAGCGGTGTTGAACAAGGCCAGGCAGGCGAAAGAGTCTGGTTCAACCCGTTTCTGTATGGGCGCGGCCTGGAAGCACCCCACCGAGCGTGATCTGCCCTACGTGATCGAGATGGTCAAGGGCGTGAAGGCGATGGGGCTGGAAACCTGCATGACGCTGGGCATGTTACAGGAGTCTCAGGCGCAGCAGTTGGCAGAAGCCGGGCTGGACTATTACAACCACAACCTGGACACCTCGCCGGAGTTCTACGACAAGATCATCACTACGCGCAGCTACGAGGATCGTCTGAATACCCTGCAGCATGTACGTGATTCCGGCATGAAAATCTGTAGCGGCGGCATTTTGGGCATGGGTGAAACTGCCAGGGATCGTTATGGCCTGCTGATGCAACTGGCCAACCTGCCGCAGCAGCCAGAGTCGGTGCCGATTAACATGCTGGTGAAGGTGCAGGGCACGCCGCTGGAAAACGTGGAAGACCTCGACCCTCTGGAATTCATCCGTACCATCGCCGTGGCGCGTATCATGATGCCCAAATCCCATGTGCGTCTGTCTGCCGGTCGTGAGCAAATGTCCGACGAATTGCAGTCCATGGCGTTCTTTGCCGGTGCCAACTCCATCTTCTACGGCGAATGCCTGCTGACCACGCCAAACCCGGAAACCAACCGCGACCTGCAGCTGTTCAAACGTCTGGGTATTCGCCCGGAACAGCGCATCGAAGACTCCGATGCCGACCAGGAGCAGAAACTGGCCGCCGAGATTCAGGCCCAGCAGGATGCTGATCTGTTCGTCGACGCCACCGTCGCGCACTGAGGCAGATCCATGTCCTTCAATGATCTGGCTGCCGCGCTCGAGTCGCGGCGGCAGGAGAACCTTTATCGCCAGCGTCGGGTGCTGGAGTCGGCTCAGGGGCCGGAAGTCAGCGTTGATGGCCGTCGCTATCTGGCGTTCTGCTCCAACGACTATCTGGGGCTGGCCAACCACCCAGAGGTGATCGCTGCGCTTCAGCAGGGTGCCGATACCTACGGCGTGGGCGGCGGTGCGTCTCATCTGGTCAACGGACATTCGCAGGCTCACCATGCGCTGGAAGAAGAGTTGGCGGAATTTACCGGCCGTGAGCGGGTGCTGCTGTTCTCAACCGGCTACATGGCCAACATTGGTGCCGTCAATGCCCTGATCGGCAAACAGGATGCGGCGTTTCAGGACCGTCTCAATCATGCATCCCTGTTGGATGCGGGCCTGCTCAGTGGTGCTCGTTTCCAGCGTTACCTGCACAACGACCCCGATAGCCTGGCTCAGCGGCTGAGTCGCTCAGAAGCGCGCCGCAAGCTGGTGGTCACTGATGGCGTGTTCAGCATGGATGGCGATATTGCCGACCTGCCAGAGTTGAGTCGAGTAACCCGCGAGCATGACGGCTGGCTGATGGTGGACGATGCCCATGGTTTTGGCTGTCTGGGCGCCAAGGGCGGCGGCTGCGTCGAGCACTTCGGTCTGAGCAATGAAGAGGTGCCGGTACTAATCGGCACTCTGGGTAAAGGCTTCGGTACCTCCGGCGCTTTTGTAGCCGGTTCCGAGGTGCTGATCGAAACCCTGATCCAGTTTGCCCGCACTTACATCTATACCACCAGCATGTCGCCGGCGGTGGCTCAGGCCACCCGTGCCAGTCTCAGGCTGGTGCAGTCCGAAAGCTGGCGCCGCGACAAGCTGACGCAGCTGATCCAGCGCTTTCGCAGTGGCTGTGAGCAGCTGGGTTATGCGCTGATGGATTCGCCAACGCCTATCCAGCCGATTCTGATCGGCGATGCCGGTGAGGCGATGCGGATCAGTGCCGCGCTGGAAGCGCGTGGTATCTTTATAAGTGCCATCCGTCCGCCCACTGTCCCGGCGGGTAGCTCGCGCCTGCGAGTGACCCTCAGTGCGGCCCACAGCGAAGAGCAGGTGGATCGCTTGCTGGAAGCGATGAATCAGGTTCGTACCGGAGGCGTGGCATGAGTCTGTGGCATGAAACCCGTGGCACTGGCCCTGATCTGGTGCTGCTGCATGGCTGGGGGCTGAACTCTGGCATCTGGGGTGATTTTTCCGACCGCCTGGCCGAGCGTTATCGTGTAACGCTAATTGATCTGCCGGGGTTGGGGCGTTCTGCACCTGCAGGCGATATGTCGTTGGGCTCCGTGATTGGGGCTCTGCTTGAAGCCGCACCCGAACAGGCGCACTGGGTGGGTTGGTCACTTGGCGGACAGCTGGCATTGGCCTGTGCCGAACAGGCGCCGGTACGAGTGAAAAGTCTGAGCCTGATTGCCGCCAACCCTTGTTTTGTCGCCCGTGAGGATTGGTCCTGCGCCATGGCGTCGGACGTATTCAACGCCTTTGTTGAGTCACTGGCGGACAACGAGGCCAAAACCCTGCAGCGCTTTGCCGCCCTGCAGACGCGTGGTTCAGCCAGCGCCCGTGATGAGTTGAAACGACTTAAAGGTGTTATGGCAACGGCGGAGCCTCAGGCACTGGCATCAGCGCTGATGCTGCTGGAATCCGACCTGCGCTCGGCCCTGGCCACTCTGAACTGCCCAGCCCAGCTGATATTGGGTGCTGAAGACCAGCTGGTACCGGTAGGTCTGGCGAAGCAGGTACTGGCATTGAACTCTAAGCTGAAGGTTAATGTACTGGCGCAAAGTGCACACCTGCCTTTTATCAGCCATGCCGATGAAGCGCTGAACATGCTCAATGCGCTGGTGCGCCAGGTGGATGGTGCCGATGCAGCGGGATAAACGCAGGGTTGCCCAGGCATTCAGTCGTGCGGCCGAGAGTTACGACTCCGTTGCTCAGTTGCAGCGCGCTATCGCCGACCGTCTGCTGCAGTGGCTGCCCAAGGAGGTCGAAGGCAACCTGCTGGATCTTGGTTGTGGCACCGGATATGCCGCGCCGCATCTGCATGCGTGTTATCCAGAGTCACCGCTTCTGCATCTGGATCTGGCCCATGGCATGCTCACCTTTGCCCGCGAACAGCGGTCGGTGCCGGGGGCATTCTATCTCTGTGGTGATGCCGAACAACTGCCACTGGCGGACGCCAGCATTGAGCTGATCTGGTCCAGCCTTGCCGTGCAGTGGTGCGAACAGCCGGACCGGTTGATGACCGAACTGGCGCGGGTGCTTAAACCGGGCGGTCGTTGTCTGCTGGCCACGTTGGGACCGGATACGCTGCATGAGCTGAAGCGGGCATGGGCAGCGGTGGATGACGATGTGCATGTGAACAGCTTTACAGCACTCGAACGGCTACTGGCATACAACACCGGCCTGACATTGGCGCGGTGCGAGACTGAATACAGGGTGCTCCGTTACAATCGCCTGCAGGAGCTGATGCACGAGCTCAAGGCGTTGGGTGCTCATAATGTGAACAGTCGTCGCGATCAAGGGCTGAGCAGTCGTCAACGCTTGATAAGGCTGCTGGACGCCTATGAACGGCAGCGTCAAGCCGATGGTGCTCTTCCCGCTACCTATGAAGTTTATTATCTGGAACTGTTCAAGGAATCCCAGTGAAAAAGCGCTTTTTCATCGCCGGTACCGATACCGATGCAGGCAAGACTCTGGTGACCACCGGACTGCTCACGGCTGCAAACCGCAGAGGGTTGAGAACCATAGGCCTGAAACCGGTGGCAGCCGGGTGTGAACAGACGCCGGATGGACTGCGCAACTCCGATGCGCTGCTGCTGCAACAGGCTGCCAGCGTCAAGCTGAGTTATGAGCAGGTCAACCCGATCGCTTTCGAACCACCGATCGCACCGCACATTGCCGCCGAACAGGAAGGGCGAGTTTTGACCGCCGACCGACTGGCGGCCTATTGCCGTGGCACCATGATGCAACCGGCAGATCTGGTGCTGGTGGAAGGTGCCGGTGGCTGGCGCGTGCCGCTGAGCATGCGTGAAAGCCTGGCGCGGCTGCCACAATTGCTGGAGCTGGATGTGATCCTGGTGGTGGGGATGAAGCTGGGCTGCATCAACCACGCTATTCTGACCGCCGAGGCGATCGCCCGCGATGGCCTGCGCCTGGCCGGCTGGGTCGCCAACCATATCGACCCGGACATGAGTTGCCCGGATGAAAATCTGGCCACGCTGGAGAGGCTGTTCCGCGCGCCTCTGCTGGGGCGGATTCCCTGGTTGGATGATCCTGACCCAGAGCGAGTTGCCGACCATATTGATCTGATTCCACTGTTGGATGAGTAAAAAGTGACCAATGGGTGCAGTTGTTCTATACTGCTACCAGATGCAATCAAAGGCGTACCGAGCGTCAGGATACTAAGGTCCTGACGCGTGCTGTTTTGTCGCCTGAACTGCAATTGAAAATGGAAGGTGCCCCATGAACATTACATCAGCTCAGAACAGTGGCATGTTCAACGTAAACCGTACTCTGGACAACACACCGAAAGTATCCGGTGACACTCAGGGCAGCGGTCGTCCGGACTTGGCAGAAGTCGCTTCCGGGCGTGAAATTAATCAGGCTGTTGCCAACTCTACCGTCAATGAAACCACCGAAGCTGCCGCTACCAAGGTGGTTAATGCGACGGATGAGGTGCTGGGTAACCTGATCGATACCATGGCCTGATACAGGAAGGGAGGGGTGATCCTCCCTCTTCTGCCATGAGCACAGCACTCTCCAGTATCTCACCCCCGTCGGTTCCTGTTTCCGGCACATATTCACAGCCTGCCACCCGGGCAAGCCAGCCTGATTCGTCTGCGCAAGCGCAGGCAGGCAGTGCAAGCGACACTGCGCAAGGCTCATCCTCGACTCCAAAAGACACTGTATCAAGTTCACGCCAACAGTCGGTTGAGCAGCGTCAGGAGCAGCGCGTTTTACAGCAGCTAAGCGCCCGTGACCGGGAGGTACGGCAGCATGAAATGGCGCATCAGGCTGCCGGCGCCGGTATTACCGGTGCTGTTTCCTACAGTTACGAACGTGGCCCTGATGGCCAGATGTATGCTGTTGGCGGTGAGGTGAGTATTGATACCTCTGCCGTCAGCGGAGACCCGCGTGCGACCCTGGAGAAGGCGGAAGCGATTATTCGTGCGGCGATGGCGCCGGCTGAACCTTCGTCTCAGGACTATAGAGTTGCAGCCAGTGCTCGTGCCATGGCCGCCGAAGCACGTGCTGAGCTGGCCCAAATGGAGGAGAGTGAAGCGAGCGAAGAAAGCGGTGAAGAACCGGAGCAGACAACGGGTGCCGCAGCTGAAACGCGTCAGGAAGACGGTGCCGGTAACGAGAGGCGCGCCGAGATGCGTGAGGCGCAGGCAGAATCCATGGGGCGGCTGCAGCGGCAGCTGGTTGAGGCCGGTGTTTTTGCTCGGATGTATCCGCCCGGCACTCTTTTCAGTTATCAGGTCTGAGGAATTTTTCGACCAGCCGAGTAAATGCGCTAGGTTTCTCGACATGCGGCAGATGTCCCGCACCGGCGATAATCTTGAAGTTAGCGGCAGGAAAGCGTGACAGAATGGCCTGCTGATGCTCTGCCTGGATATAACCTGACTCCCCGCCCTTGATGAACAGAACAGGTCCTCCGTAAGGCGTGCCCTCGGGCGCAGCCGCTATCTGGCGATATTGCTGCTCAAGTGCGGGCAGGTTCATGCGCCATGCGAAATGTCGGTCTTCATTGCGGTAGAGGTTTTTCAGCAGGAATGCGCGGGTTGCCTCTGAATTCACATGCTGGCTCAGTATATCGTCAGCCTCGCGTCGGCTTTTCAGCTGCGACAGGTTAATGCATTTAAGGCCTGCAAACACATCGTTATGATGTGGTGGATACTCGACCGGGGCAATATCAACCACTATCAGCCGCTCGACTTTGCCTGGATGATCCATCGCCAGCTGCATCGCGGCCTTGCCACCCATTGAGTGCCCCATCAAATTGACCTTTTCAAGCCCCAGCCGGTTCATCAGCTCGATCACGTCATCTGCCATGGCGGTATAGTCCATACGCGAATCGTGTGGGGAGCGGCCATGATTGCGAAGATCGACGGCAATGACATCAAAGTGTTCACTGAGCTGTTTAATCTGGGCACCCCAGTTTTCCAGCGTGCCAAACAGGCCGTGCAGAATGACCAGCGGCGCTCCCTTGCCACTGCGATGAAAATTCAGTTGCATGATGAATACCCGAAATGAGCAGGCCGCACGTATGCTTGGCTACGTGCGGCGACAGGATCACAGAATGTCGATCAGCTCGACATCGAATACCAGAGTTGAATAGGGCGGAATGCCACCGGGAGAGCCCTGGGCACCGTAGGCCAGTTGGTAAGGTACATAGAGGCGCCATTTGGCCCCTTTGGTCATCAGCTGCAGGGCTTCGGTCCAGCCTGCGATCACGCCACCGACCGGGAATTCGGCCGGCTGGCCGCGTTCATAGGAGCTGTCGAACACCTTGCCATCGATGAAAGTGCCGTGATAGTGGGTGCGCACCTTGCTGCTGGCGGTCGGATTTTCACCATTTTCGTCACCGGCTTCGATGATTTCGTACTGCAGGCCTGATTCAAGCGTCACCACACCTTCACGTTTGGCGTTGTCTGCCAGAAACGCTTCGCCCTTGGCTGCCGCTGCGCGTGCCTGTGCTTCCTGAGCTTCGCGCATGCGCTGAGTGATCTCGTTGAACGCGGCCTGAATCTGCTCGGCAGGTACCCGCAGGCCTTCACCACCAAAGGAATCGCGCAAACCGGTAATCACTGCTTCCACATCGACACCATCAAAGCTGCCCTGAGCCAGCTGGTCACCCATCTGCCGGCCAATGCCATAGCTGGCGCGCTGTTCTGTTGTTTCGAATACCTGTTCAGACATATTAAATCCGCTTGTCGTTCGGTTGATTAAAGAGGGCGATGCTAACATAACTGCAGCTTTGACGGGGCTTCAGTCGCTGATCTTCTCGACGCGGCAGATCAGAGAACCCCGGTGCAATCGGGCCTGGATCTGCTCGCCCGACTTGACCTGTGTGTTTGCAGTAATGGCGGTACCATCGCTGGACTGAACAATGGCGTAACCACGCTCCAGTGTTGCCAGAGGGCTGACACTGTTCAACTCGCGCATGAGTCCCTGCAGCTTGAGCTGGCGACGTTCAAGCAAATGGCAAATGGAAGACTGCAGCCTCTGTTGCAGTGGCTGCAGCTGCTGTGCCTTTTGCTGCAGCATGCGAGATGGCGAAACCTGACGCAGTCGCTGTTCCAGAGTATCCAGCCGCTGTTGGCGTCTGTTCAGCTGCTGTTGAAGCGCACGCTGCAAACGCAGTTCCAGCTGGTCGAGTCGTTGGCTCTGCTCACGCAGGCGTTCACCGGGGTGACGCAGCCTGAGTCGAAGGTGATCCATACGCTCACGGCAGAGCTGCAGCTGTAGATGCATTTGCCGCTGCAAGCGGTGCTGCAGGCTTGCGAGATGCTGCAATTGCACCTGCTGATCCGGACTGATTAGCTCAGCCGCAGCTGAGGGCGTAGGTGCACGCAGGTCAGCCACAAGGTCGCTGATCGACACGTCGACTTCATGCCCTACCGCAGATACAACAGGAATACGGGAGGCTGCAATGGCGCGTGCCACAATTTCCTCGTTGAAGGGCCAAAGATCTTCCAGAGAGCCGCCGCCGCGACCCACAATCAGTACATCACAGCGCTGATCACGGTTGGCCAGTTCGATGGCGCGTACAATCTGGCCTGCAGCCTCGTTACCCTGAACCGCGACCGGATAAAGCGCTATCGGCAGTGCCGGGCAGCGTCGCTGCAGAACGGTCAGTATGTCGTGGATCGCCGCCCCGGTAGGGGAGGTAATCACGCCAATATGGCGTGCAGGGGAGGGAAGCGGTCGTTTACGGCCGATCTCGAACAGGCCTTCACCGGCCAGTTTCTGTTTCAATGCTTCAAAAGCCAGCTGCAGCTTGCCCAGTCCGCTTTCCTGCATCTGCTCACAAATCAGCTGAAAGTCTCCGCGTCCTTCGTACAGGCTCACCTTGGCCTGAATCACCACCTGGTCCCCTTCTTTCGGGCGAAAGCGAACCTGTTGGTTGCGGTTGCGGAACATGGCGCAGCGTACCTGCGCTTTGTCATCTTTCAGCGTAAAATACCAGTGTCCTGAGGAAGGACGGGCGAGGTTGCTGATCTCGCCTTCGACCCTCAGGCTCATGAAGGAATTTTCCAGCAGTGAACGCACCTGACGGTTCAGTTCACTGACGCTGATGGCGGTAGAGTGTGTGGCTTCAGATCGGTTCATGCCGGCATGATAAACGACATCGGCAAGGCTGGCATCCATCGTGATCGCTGATTGTTGTCTGCGCAGGTTTTGTGTATAATTTCCTGTTTAATTTTTCACAGAAAACGGGCTGGTTCAGTATGTTGCGAATCGTTGAAGAAGCGCTAACCTTTGATGATGTTTTGCTGGTTCCGGGATACTCGGAAGTACTCCCGAAGGACGTTTCACTGAAGACCCGCCTGACCAAGGGTATTGAACTGAATATTCCGCTGGTCTCGGCGGCCATGGACACCGTTACCGAATCCCGTCTGGCCATCGCGATGGCACAGGAAGGTGGTATCGGCATCATCCACAAGAATCTCACCCTCGAACAGCAGGCCGAAGAAGTGCGCCGGGTCAAAAAGTTCGAGTCTGGCGTTGTGCTGGATCCGGTTACCTGCAGTTCCGATACCACCGTGCGCGAAATCATTGAGCTGTCGCGCAAGCTGAGCTTCTCCGGCTTCCCGGTTGTAGATAACGGCGAGTTGGTGGGTATTGTTACCAGTCGCGATGTGCGTTTTGAGCATGATATGGATGCGACTGTTTCCACTATCATGACACCCAAGGATCGACTGGTCACAGCCAACGAAGGCGAAGATCCTGACGTTATTCGCGAATTGCTGCGCAAGCACCGCATCGAAAAGATCCTGCTGGTTGACGACAAGTTCGCTCTGCGCGGCATGATGACCGTGAAGGACATGAGCAAGGCTCAGGCGTTCCCCTATGCTGCCAAGGATAGTCGTGGTCGTCTGATCGTTGGTGCCGCAGTGGGTACCGGCCCCGAAACCCCTGATCGTGTGGCGGCTCTGGTAGCAGCCGGTGTTGATATGATTGTGGTGGATACCGCACACGGTCACTCCAAGGGAGTTATTGATCGTGTGGCCTGGGTGAAGCAGAACTTCCCGCAGGTGCAAGTGGTGGGTGGCAACATCGCAACGGCAGAAGCTGCCATTGCGCTGGCTGAAGCAGGTGCGGATGGCGTGAAAGTGGGTATCGGTCCCGGTTCCATCTGTACTACACGAATTGTTGCCGGTGTGGGCGTGCCGCAGATTTCGGCGATTGCCAATGTGGCAGCTGCACTGCGCGAGCATGGTGTTCCTTTGATCGCTGATGGTGGCATACGTTTCTCCGGCGACCTTTCCAAGGCGATTGCTGCCGGAGCCTCTGCGGTGATGGTCGGTTCCATGCTCGCCGGTACTGATGAGGCGCCGGGCGAAGTCGAGCTGTTCCAGGGGCGTGCCTTCAAGTCCTACCGCGGCATGGGCTCTTTGGGTGCCATGTCAGGCCTGACAGGCTCTTCCGATCGTTACTTCCAGGATGCGAAAGACGGTGCCGAGAAGCTGGTGCCGGAAGGCATCGAGGGTCGTGTGCCCTGTAAGGGGCCGATGGCGGGTGTCGTGCATCAGCTGATGGGTGGTCTGCGCGCTTCGATGGGCTATACGGGTTGCGCCACCACCGAGGAGATGCGCAACAAGCCCAAGTTTGTACGCATCACCAACGCGGGTATCACGGAAAGCCATGTACATGACGTAAGTATTACCAAGGAAGCCCCCAACTATCGTGTGGGCTGAACAACCAATATCTAACTGACAAGTGGGGCGGTGGACTGCCCCACTTTTTGTTTGTGCCGCCTGGCGGCCAGCATTCGGTGGAGTCACTGAGTATGAGCAAAGATATTCACGCGCAACGCATCCTGATTCTGGACTTTGGGTCCCAGTACACCCAGTTGATCGCTCGTCGGGTACGCGAGATCGGGGTTTACTCCGAGATCCATGCCTTTGATATGGATGAGGCGGCGATTCGTGAATTTGCCCCCAACGGCATCATTCTGGCAGGCGGTCCTGAGTCCGTCACTGAACTGGATTCACCGCGGGCTCCGGCATGCGTATTTGACATGGGTCTGCCGGTGCTGGGCATTTGCTACGGCATGCAGACCATGGCCGAGCAGCTGGGCGGCAAAGTCGCCAGTTCCGACAAGCGTGAGTTTGGTTATGCGCGTGTGCGTCTGGCCGATAGCCCGAGCCGTTTGCTGGAAGGTATTGAAGATCACATCGCAAACAACGGCACTCTGTCACTGGACGTCTGGATGAGCCATGGCGACAAGGTGACTGAAATGCCTGATGGCTTCCATGTGATTGCGGCCACGGATTCTGCGCCGGTTGCTGCCATGTGTGATCCCAAGCGTAACCTGTATGGTGTTCAGTTCCACCCGGAAGTGACGCATACCAAACAGGGTCTGCGCATTCTGGAACGCTTTGTACGTGAGATCTGCAACACAGATGCACTGTGGACGGCAGCGAATATTATTCAGGACCTGATCGAAAAGGTGCAGAAGCAGGTCGGTGACCAGAAAGTGCTGTTGGGCCTGTCGGGTGGCGTGGACTCGTCCGTGGTTGCAGCCTTGCTGCACAAGGCGATAGGCGACAAACTGACTTGCGTGTTCGTGGACAACGGTCTGCTGCGCAAGGGTGAAGGCAACCAGGTGATGGAGATGTTCGCCCGTAACATGGGTGTCAACGTAATCCGTGTCGATGCCGAGGATCAGTTCCTGGGGCGCCTGTTGGGCGAAGCTGATCCTGAAGCCAAGCGCAAGATCATTGGTAACACCTTCATCGAGGTGTTCGATGATGAAGCTGAAAAACTGAAGGATTGCCGCTTCCTGGCACAGGGAACCATCTATCCGGATGTGATCGAGTCTGCCGCTTCCAAGACCGGCAAGGCGCATGTCATCAAGTCACACCACAATGTGGGTGGCCTGCCGGAAGACATGAAGTTTGAGCTGGTTGAACCGCTGCGTGAACTGTTCAAGGATGAAGTGCGCAAGATCGGTCTGGAGCTGGGCCTGCCGTACGACATGGTTTACCGCCACCCCTTCCCGGGGCCGGGGCTTGGTGTGCGTATCTTGGGTGAAGTGAAGAAGGAATACGCAGAAATTCTGCGTGAAGCGGATGCGATCTTCATCGAAGAGCTGCACAAGGCCGACTGGTATCACAAGACCAGCCAGGCATTTGCCGTCTTCCTGCCGGTGAAGTCCGTGGGTGTTGTGGGTGATGGTCGTCGCTATGAGTACGTGATTGCCCTGCGTGCCGTTGAAACCATCGACTTCATGACAGCCCGTTGGGCTCACCTGCCCTATGAGCTGCTGGAAACCGTATCCAGCCGTATCATCAATGAAGTCGTCAAGGTTTCGCGCGTGACCTACGACGTTTCCAGCAAGCCGCCGGCCACGATTGAGTGGGAGTGACCCTACGCTAGATACTAGTTTTTAGTAACTGATTATAAGTGAAATAAAAGCCCATGTCTTCATGGGCTTTTTTGTTCCTGTAGCCTCTTGAAAGTGCTACCCCAGGTGGTGTCATCGGGAAGTAATGCCATGAGTTCCAGCTAGTACCTTGCTTTTTGATTTTGTGTGTTTATGCGATAGAAGTTTTTTGATTTTTATTTGATGTTTTCTTGGGTTTGAGGTCGTTTTTCCAGTATGAATTAGAAGTCAAGAAAGAAAAGGCTCTTGCTGGCCGGTACGGGTTTGCGCAACATCAAACCGAAGGCAAACTCTATAAAATGACTTGGTAGGGCTACCTTAATATAGGCTTCATTGGGGGCTGCAGCGAAGCACGTCACAAGGCTCTTGGTTGATTGTTATAGGTTTTATAGGTGGCATTAGTGAAAAAAATAGAGAGGACCTTTAATGACATTCCTGATGGGAAAGTTAATGCTGCCGACCAGCAGTCTTTCTTGGTCAGTCTGGGCTGGTCGAGAGGGTGTACATGGAATGAATTGCTGCATTCAAAACGTGTACTGATAATTTCAGAGGCCGGGGCAGGAAAAACCTACGAATGCCGTAAACAGTCAGAGATTCTTTGGGCTGCGGGAGAACCTGCATTCTTCGTTGAATTGGCGGCGTTGGCAACAGAAGACCTTCGCAGTCTGTTAGATGCAGATGAAGAAGCCCGGTTGGACTCTTGGCTTGTCTCACAGTCTGAAGTGGCGACATTTTTTTTGGACTCGATTGATGAGCTGAAATTGACGATGGGTTCGTTTGAGCGAGCGCTCAAATGTCTGAAAAAGTGTATCGGAGGTCAGCTTCATCGGGTGCGGGTTGTCATCACGACACGGCCGATCCCCTTCGACGAACAGTTGGTCCGAAATGTGCTTCCTGTTCCTCTGGCGCCGACTTACGAATCCGCTGAAGAGGCATTTGCGAAGATCGCAATGCGTGAGCATCGGGAGCAACACAATAACAGAAGCAAAAATCAAGCGCCCGATTGGCGGTCTGTAGCTTTAATGCCGCTATCGGACGAACAGATCGTCGATTTTTGTCGACACCAGGGAGTGAGCGATCCTGATCTTCTTTTTGAGGACTTACGACGTCGCAATGCCCTTGAGTTTGCACGCAGGCCTCAGGACTTAATTGAGTTGTGCGCAGACTGGCGTGAGCATAAACGTATTCGAACACATCGCGATCAGGTCGCTACGAATGTTCGCATGAAGTTGCTTCCTCGTGAAGACAGGCCTGAGCCGGCGGAATTGTCTATCGACAGGGCGATTGAGGGCGCTAGCCGGCTAGCGCTCGCAGTTCAGATGACGCGACGTCTAACCATTCGTCATAGCGCCGCGTCCGACGCTGTTGACGATGAGGCTGCTCTCGACCCTGCGATCATCCTCTCCGATTGGCAACCGAACGAACGAAAAGCACTGCTGGAGCGTCCGTTATTTGGCTTCGCTTCTTATGGCCGAGTGCGCTTCCATCATCGTTCTGTTGCCGAGTATCTTGCCGCGGAACGGCTAATAGCTTTTCGAAGGCAGGGCATGCCGTTTCGAGCCCTTAAACGTCTTCTGTTTGCGGAGACGAAAGGCAGCACAATCGTTCGCCCGTCCAAACGGCCAGTGGTGGGATGGTTGGCCTTACAAGAACACGGGATATTTGAACTGTTGCGGGACAATGAACCTGCTGTGCTTCTAGATGAAGGTGACCCTGAGTCGCTAACGCAAACTCAGCGAAATCAAGCTCTTCACGCCTACGCAGAGCGCTACGGCCCTGGTGGATGGAGAGGCCTTAAGGTGCCTCACATTCAGGTCAACCGTTTTACATCTAACGAGTTGGCAGGAGAAATCGGTAGGATTTGGCGCAGTGGAGTGGTAGAGAATCCGGATGTGCGAGAAGTCCTCATCAGCCTCATCGAGGCGGGTCGCATAGAAGCTTGTGCTGACATCGTATTCGAGATCACTCAGGACATTGCAGCAACTACGGTCGAGCGCATAATGGCTATCGACGCCTTAATAGCCCTTGATGACGAGAGATTAGGCACAATCGCCGCGCGTATAGCAGATGCTGACGATCTCTGGCCCGATAGAATATCGCGTGGTGCCGTGCTGCGTCTTTTCCCAAAATATATGTCGGTTGAAGAGCTTTGTCGGGCGCTTCGATGGCTAAAGCGAGAGAAGCGGAGTGCAGGAAGCCTTAACTGGCAACTTCCGCGCCTAATAGCTGCATCGGCCTTTGAGCCCTCTATCCTCGAGGAGCTTCGTGATGGCCTTCTTGCTCTAATCTCAGAGGGGCTAAAATGGCAAAAGGAGTGGCCACATATCACGAGCGATCGACCGGATCTCATCGGGTCACTTGCCGCAACCTGTGAGCTCGGCCTCAATATAAGCCAAGACGAGCAGTGGCTATATGCTGGTGTAATCGCATTGCGATTACACCAAAGGGACTATGGTGACGATGATCCGATCAAACCGCTTCGCGAAAAGATAAGTAATCTGAATGCGGTAGACAGTGCGCGTCTTTTCTGGGTTATGGATGGTTTGCTGCAGTCGCTCCATGAAATTAAAGATCCTTGGAAGCGGTTCGTAGAGATAACTATTTATGATGGACCAGTTCAGCTAAGACCAGACCGGGATCTGACTTGGGTGAGCGAGGCGCTTGGAGACACGACCCGGGATGCGGGTGAGCGCGCAATGCTCTTGGAGGCAGCTATCAGCCTGTCGCCGGATCGTGATACATGGAAAGAACACGTTGAGGGACTGAGGCCTCTCATAGAGGATGAACCTTCATTCGTGCAAAGACTTGACGACAGGCTGAAGCCATCGAAGTACGACAAAGAACATCGTCGCAGGGAAAAGAGGCAGGCTGAAAGAAATAAGCAAGAGGAGCGGCGAAAGGCAAAGAACCACGCGAGCTGGGTTCAGTTCTGGCGAGAGGTTGCCAATCAGCCTGAAAACGCATTTTCGACAGAGCAGAGCTGGAACACTGCTTGGAACTTGTGGCGCACAATGAGTCACGATGGTGAGGACAGTCGATCATCAGGCTGGAACCGGCGATTCATTGAAGAGCAATTCAATCAAGAAACGGCCGACAAGCTTCGCCGGGCGTTGATGAAAATCTGGCGTGATGACCATCCAACTTTTCCCAGCGAAAGGCCCGAAGGCGAACGCAATACATTTCTTGTACCTTGGCAGCTTGGTCTGGCCGCGATCTACGCCGAAGCGGAGGACCCTGACTGGGCAGCTAAACTCAACGATGCCGACGCCGAGCTGGCCGCGCGGTACGCTCCGATTGAACTGAACGGCCTGCCTCAGTGGATAGAAAGTCTCGTAGACACGCATCCAAACACTGTGGAGCGGGCGCTTGGAAATGAATTGTCGTGGGAACTGAGCCAGCCGCTAGGTGAGCATGGACATTCAGGCCTGCTTCAAGGAATTGGTTACGCGCCTGAGAGAGTGGCGAGACTATTTCTTCCACGGCTGGAATCTTGGTTAGATGCCGGCGGGGAGCAGATCAATGGCGCCGACAACGCGACTGGGATGACCGAAAGGCTTCGGCAGGTCACACGGGTTATCTTGAAGCATGGGGATGCTTCGGAAATTGAGAGACTTCGAGAACGGGCACTCCAAAGATTGGAGCAACAATTACCGTTTGTGCTGCGTATTTTTTGGTTGTCGACCTTGATGCGGATTGATCCGCAGGCGGGCGTCGAAAAGCTGGCTGATCAGATCGAGATAGTTGAACCATCTGAGAGATCAGACGCTGTAACATGGCTGGCCAGCCTCTTTGGGGATCGCCAAGACGGAGTTGGGTTGGGTGACGAACGCTTCACGCCGCAATTACTGCTGCGGCTGCTTCGCCTGGCCTATCGACACGTTCGAATACAAGACGACGCGCACCACGAAGGATCCTATTCACCGGACACTCGCGACGACGCGGAACAGGCACGTAATAGCATTGTAACGGCATTGTTTAACTCGAAGGGCGAGGAGGGCTTGGCTGCCAAACTCGAGATGGCCGCAGATCCTTTGTGCGCTCATTTCAAGGATCGGATTTTGGCTGTGGCAGAAGAGAGTTGGGCGCAAGAGATTGATGCTGAAGCATTTGATGAGGCTCAAACGATAGCACTTGACCGAAGCGGGGAAGCGCCTGCCTCAACGAATGAAGCCATGTTTGCGATTATGAAGGATAGGCTGTCGGACCTAGACGACCTTCTTCTCCGTGATGCGTCACCGCGAGAGGCTTGGGCAGGGATATCAGACGAGAGGGTCATGCGTCGAGAAATTTCGCGCGAGCTGAGCCATGCTGCGAACTCGATCTACACTGTGGACCAGGAGGCTGTTACAGCTGACGAAAAGGAAACTGATATACGTTTGCGCTCTATTCTTTCTAAACATGAAGCTGTGATTGAACTAAAACTTGGTGATGGGCGTACAGCGACAGACTTGCGAGATACAATAGAAAATCAGCTTGTTAGGAAATACATGGCAGCAGAGCACAGTAAAGCTGGAGCATTACTGGTGACTCTTGCAAAAGATCGTCAATGGCAACATCCAGATGAAAAGCGCATGATCAAAGCGGATGAGTTGTTGTCGCTGCTGACTGCAGAGGCTGACAGAGTGCAACAGGCTTTGGGAGGTGGAACTTACATATATGTACACCTTCTTGATCTGCGTCCTAGGTTGCCTATTGAGTCTCAGGCTACGCCTTGAATGTTCAGGTAGGCCCTGATTATCGACTGTGTTACTTAAATTGGTGATTTTTCTGTGTGGTATTTTTTATGGTCTTTTGCTTTAAGTGTTTTGTATGGCATTGGAAAATAAAGGATTTCAGTGGCTACATATAATTGAGTGGGAATGATCACACGTTAGGCATTAGCTGGTACTGGCTGGCATTGAATGAAACTTAAGCCCATGTTTTCATGAGTTTTTGTGTCTGGCGGTATTTGGCAACTGATGGCAGCGGGAAGCACCGCTTGAGCGTGGTATCCAAGGTGGTATTATCGAGACATGATGCCATGAGTGATGGCTTATACCATGCTGCGCAACCTCAAGCCACGGGATAAACTCTACAAGGTGAATGACCGGGATGACCTCTATGTGGCTGTCACCCCTGCCGGTTCTTTCTCATTCCGTTACAACTACTCGATCAATGGCAGGCAAGAGACAATCACCTTTGGCTGATTGGCGAGGCCAAGTGTTATAAGTCGTTGCGACGTTTCAGTGAGGCGACAAGGCAACCCAGCCATTTTTTGCTCGGCCGCTCAGCCTGATTTCAAGGCCAGAAAGCCGCTACCGACGGAACAGAGGTAACGGCTTTCTTATATCGATTGCACGTTAGGCTGAAACCTGGAATCGCGACATCAGTCCGGTGAGATTACTCGCTTGCTCTGTCATCTGCGAAGCCGCTTCCGAGCACTCCTCGGCCCCTAAACTGTTACGCTGCGTTACCTCATCTATCTGGGTGAGTCCGATGCTGACCTGTTCAATCGCCTGTGCCTGTTCCTGAGAGGCAGAGGCGATCTCGGCCACCAGGGATGAGACTTCCACCGCCCCCGCGACGATCTCCGCCAGCGCTCCAGACGTACTGCCGGTCAATTCCATGCCACGCAACGTGCGTTCGTTGGAAGCCTTAATCAGGGCAGCAGTTCGCCCTGCTGCTTCTGCGCTGCGGGCTGCCAGGTTGCGTACTGTAGTGGTCAACCAGTCCCGGACAGTATTTTAAGGTTTCCTCAGCGGCAACAGGCGAAATTTAGTTTCGAGCAAATCTGGCATGCTCACCGAGAGCGTGACACAGCTCACCGATGACTACGAGAGTTGGTCGTTGAACTAGCGGCCGATTAATTTTTGATACCTACTGATCAATCTTTATATTACCCCCTCCATGGCAGCTATTACCTCACTCAGGTATCCCTCATGAAGTCACCGACAACCGATTACACTCCAGAATATTTTATTTTCTGTCCCCGGGAAGTAGATGCTTTGGATTACTAGTTGCCGTGATGGTATTGCTTGTCGCACTCAATCCAGTAAGCATCCCAGTGTTTGCAAGGCTGGGGACAGCATCGATTCCCACGGCAATGCGCAGTTTATTCGGAAATGGTGTTTGAATCGTTGATCGCTGGAAAATAAATATCCAGGGGCGATGCTGATATTGTGTTCCAGTGCTTTTTGATAAAGCTCGGTGGTATCGAACTCCCCAGGCAACTGCACCCACAATACAAAGCCGCCGCGAGGTTGGGAGGTGCGGGTGCCGGGTGGAAACGTTGTCTTAATCAGGTCAATACATTGTCCTATATTCACGGCATAACGGCGGCGTATTTTCCGGACATGCCTGTCCATACCGCCATTACGCAGGTATTCATCCAGTACCCGTTGGTTCAATGTAGCGCTGGCAATATTCTGGGTGAATTTCAGGTAGGCGGCTTTCTCCGTATAGCGACCGGGTGATAGCCACCCTACCCGCAGGCCTGGGGAAACCGATTTGGAGAAAGAGCTGCAATAGAGTACCTCCCCGGTCGTGTCGAAGTGTTTGTAAGGGGCCGGGCGATGACCGTCGAAGGCAAGGTCACCATAAATATCGTCTTCCACCAACGGCACATCGAAGCTATTGAGCAGTGACAGTAACGCCTGTTTTTGATTGTTGTCTGGGCAGCTCCCCAGTGGATTGCTGAAGTTGCTGACGACGATACAGGCCTTTACGTCCCACTGCCGGCAGGCGTCCTCGACCTTGTCTAGGTCCATGCCGGACTCGGGGTGGCAGGGGATTTCCACCGCGCGTAATCCCAGGGTATCGATCACCTGCAGTAAACCATAGTAGGTGGGGGATTCAAGCAATACCACATCACCGTGTTCGGCCACGCACTTGAGGGCAATAATCAGTGCTTCGTGACAGCCGTTGGTGACGAGGATGTCCGCGGCACTCACATCACAGCCGTAGCTCAGCATCCGCAGCGCCAGGGATTCGCAAAGTGATGGCAATCCGGGCGGAACTTCGTAGCGCATAAGTCCGGTACCGTTGGCTCGACTGATTCGGGCAGCGATTCGTTGCAGCTCCTGCCCGGGGAAGCAGCTTTCGTGGGGCAGGGCCGCTCCCAGTTGCACCATGGTCTTGCTGCCAGTGGCCTGGATCAAATCCAGCGCCAGTCGCTGGCGCTTCACCAATATTGGTCTCAACGTGGCCTTGGCAGGTTTTTTTACTAGCAGTGCGGAGTCTTCGCCGCACCATTTGACGAAAAACCCCGAGCGCGGAACCGCTTCAATCATGCCCTGATTTTCCAAAAGTTTTTGCGCCTGGAGGACAGTATTGATGCTGACACCATGGGTTTCCGCCAGCACACGCGTTCCGGGGATTTTTTCTCCTGGACTGTAGCGTCCTGCCTGAATCTCCCGGGTCAGCTGTTCGGCAAGCTGCTCGTAGCGATGGAGTTGAAAGCGTGTAGTGTCCAAAATCTGTATCCGTTTAAATTCATATAAACTGTATCTGTACCCTTTTCTTGGAAAGATTACACTTCCAGCATTGCTCCCTCAATAGCCTGAACCGGATGAGACCATCAATGGCATCGTTATCTTTCAGGCAGCACAAGAACGTCAACTCTGTGAGGTGATACCGGATGCAGGCCCAACCCATGTGTCATACAAAAACGAAGTATTCTTGCTGGAAGAATGGTGAGCTTGTGAGCGCTGATCAAGCAGTTGTTTCGATCTATGATCACGGTTTGCTATACGGTGACGGCTGCTTCGAGGGACTGCGATTTTATCACCGGTATCCTTTCCGGCTCGATCGTCACCTGGCGCGGCTGCGCTGTTCCCTCAGTGCACTGGCGATCACTGTTCCCTATAGCGATGATGCTCTCGCAGAAGCAGTCATGGCTTGTATCGCTCGCTCGGGCATGGCCGATGGTTACCTGCGGATTCTGGTGACCAGGGGGGAGGGGGATATGGGGCTAAACCCCCTTAATTGCACTGCGCCCAACGTATTTATCATTCCGGCATCACTGTCGTTGGTCAGTGATGAAGTCCGGAACCAAGGGGTTAGCCTGATCACCAGCAGTATCAGGCGAGCAGTCGGTACGGGGCTGGATGCAAGGGTCAAATCCCTGAATTACCTGCATTCGGTTTTGGCCAGGGCGGAAGCGAATGCCGCCGGAGTTGATGAAGCAATTTTGCTCAACCAGTTTGGTCATGTGGCGGAATGCAGCGCCGAGAATATCTTTGTCGTCAACGCGGGATCGCTGCTAACGCCGCCAGTTCAGGACGGTGCATTGGAAGGAATTACCCGCGAAACCATTTTGGAGCTGTCGTCTCAACAAGGATTGGAGGCTTGCGAGCAGTCCCTCACCAGCTATGATCTTTACACTGCCGAGGAGTGTTTTATCTGCGGCAGCGGTGCGCGGTTGATTCCAGTTAAAACAATCGATGGTCGGCAGATCGCCCAGTGTCCTGGGCCTGTATATCAGCGTCTGTCAGTTGCCCACCAGGCTTTGATTGATGACGAATGTGGGGAGAAAAGACAATGACCTTTGACTTGGCCAGCTACGCAAACAACATGGCTCGCTACAACCAATGGATAAATGGCGGTCTGTATTCGGCTGCGGAGACCTTGCCCCCTGAGCAGCGCCGGTCGGAGTGCGGCTTGTTCTTCGGCTCCATCTACAACACCCTCAATCACTTGCTGGTTTGCGACCTGATGTGGCTGGCTCGATTCAAAAAGGAGTCTGTCACAGTGAACAGCCTGACCCAGGAGCTGTTCGGTGATTATGCCCAGTTGCGACAAGCTCGGCAGCAAACTGACAAGGACATTATTGCTTGGGCACAAAGCCTTGCGTTATCCCCGCCGCCCGAACGCTTGAACTATGTCAGTTTGTCGAGCAATACCGAGCGGAGTGTGGACTTCGCTCAGGCTATCGTGCATTTCTTCAATCACCAAACCCACCATCGTGGACAGGTGACAGCGGCGCTGTCCCAACAAGGTGTGGACTTCGGGGTGACTGACTTGATCTTTATGCCTGATGAGAATTGACGACATTAAACCCTTTCTCTTTTGTATATTCATTATTTTCGAGAGACAGGCATCGAATCAAACGCAGTAATTTTTCAAATAAAAATTAGGTAGGGAGATAAAAGGTGAAAGCACAAGATACAGGTTATGAATCCAAGACATTCGAGAGCTTTGGCCGCCAGGTAGTGATGCAAACCCTGGAGGCGGAGCTGAGTATCCAGGGGGCAGGAATCGTCTCCATTCGCTTTCCCTTCCAATCTCAGTTTACGCAACAAAACGGCTATATCCATGCAGGCATTGTCGCGACTATTCTGGACAGTGCCTGTGGCTATGCTGCATTTACACTGATGCCACAAGGAGCGGATGTGCTCACCGTGGAATTCAAGGTAAACCTGTTGCGCCCAGCCAAGGGGGATAACTTTGTTGCGAAGGCAACTGTGGTCAAGCCAGGCAAAACAATTTCTGTCGTGGAAGCTGCATTGTACAGCTCGGAATATGGCGAAGAAAAACCGGTAGCGACGATGACGGCAACTATCATGACAATGTTGCAATCATAAAAACTGAGGAGTAAGCAGGAAAGAATAATGAATCGCTACACAACCTTGACCTAAACCACGGTGCGTTGATCAGCATCAATGTACAAAACGACTTTGTGAGCGTGATTTCAGGATTATGCTGGTCACAGATGCGATTTCTCAGCTCTATCCCAAGGGAGAAAAAAGATATGAAAAATGTTGGCGTGACACTCTGCTCCTCTAAAGGTCTGGACTAGTTGGTACGGGGATCCATTTGTAAGGAATGATTTGGAGGGATCAACGTGATTGGGCACTGTAGATGTACGAATATGAAAGTGGAGTGGCAGTTTGACCGTGCCAGCGAAGTTCATCCCGTCATTTGTGATTGTGAATACTGCACAGCCCACAATGCTCAGTATGTATTCCAGGCTGGCACTGCCGTGGAAATACACATAAGGGATTTTTCATTCTATGGCCAAGTCCAGCAAGGAACGAAGACTGCCGTATTTCATGAATGTCGAAAATGCGGAATGTTGGTTTGTGTGACTGTTGAATCAGGTGGAAAAGTTTATGGGGCGATTAGCCGTGACTGTTTTCCTGATGAGCTGGCTTTCGCAACGCCGTTAAGGATTAATCATGATGGTGCTCCTGTAAAAAACCGAATAAAGAAATGGGAAAAAAATTGGTGCTCTTCGGTGACTATTAATTCAGGATAGATCACAGGACATTGAGATAAATAAAAATTGATCGAGGATGAGCGCAGTGTTGTGTGGGAAAAATATACATCAATGAGTCAATCAGCTAGGAAAGCAGCGAATAAGTCCGCTGCATGAGCTAATTCCTGCTGTATCCGATTGAGCTCGCACCGATTACGGGTAGAGTCGGCGTGTGTAGTATCGTTGGATCCAGCTGCATGGAAAGGAACTCTGTCCATGAAGCACTTCATCCGCATTTCTTTTCACGCGGTCCACAATGTCGGATGCTCAGTCAGTTAGGTGTCTTCTTTTTTGCGTACACTCAAATGAGCGAGTGCTAACTGCAGGTGTTCCAGAAACGCCTTCACTTTGCTCTGTGGGTACTTTCTTCCGGAATAAAGCGCATATAGCACTAAATCCTCTGGTTCGCGGTTACAGTCAATTTTAACAAGGGATCCGTTGTCGATGTCTGATTGACAGGCATGAAGGGGCAAAATGGCGAAGCCAAGCCCTTTCAGTGCAGCGGCCTTGGCCATTTGGCCACTGTTCACCTTGTAGTTGGATCTAACTTGGACGGTTTGGTTCTGTTTAAACCGCCAAGGCGTTCCTTGGAGTACCGACATACTGGTAATACAGGGGGCTTTGGTCAGTTCATCCAGTGATTGTGGCGATGGATGATGTTTCAGAAGTTCTGGTGCAGCCACCACACAGCTCGGCCATCGCAGGATTTCTTTGGCGACCCAGCTAGAATCTTCCAGGGGTCCACGTCCAAAACGTAACACCAAATCGAATCCTTCCAGTAGTCCGTCTGTTGGGTCCAGTTGGGTGTCACAACTGAGCTGTATTTGAGGATGTCGAATGCAAAAGTCCGCGAGAATATCAGCCATGAATGGGAGATCTGGTGTAATGATCTTCAAGTGGCCGGATAGGGAATCTCCAAATAGGGATACCTCTTCCAAGGTATGATCCATGGCTTGAGTGAGTGGTGTAATGGATCGATACAGCTGCTTACCGGCTGCTGTTGGAGTCATCCTACGCGTTGTACGTTCCAGCAGCCGCACATTAAGTTGTCGTTCTAGCAAAGCGACGTGCCGACTGACATTGGATGTTGGCAGCTGTAGTTGCTCAGCTGCGAGCTTAAAACTCAGCCTTTCATAGACAGCCTGGAAGCACAGCAACCACTGAATTTCGACTTTCTCTATCATTGATTATCCCAAAATATGAGATTAATAAAACTATAAAATCATATTTATCATGAATTTGGGTTTCATTACAGTCACTATCAAGTTGCATAAATCAGGAGAGAGTCGATGATCAGAACTAGTAAAATTGCCATAGTAGGTGCCGGTGTTGCCGGGATAGCACTGGCAATACTCGCCACGAAACGGGGCTGTCAGGTCAGCCTATTTGAGCGTGGCAGTACTGTCTCATCCATGGGTGCTGGTGTTACGCTATGGCCCAATGCCATGTTTGTCATGCAGCAGATTGGGCTGGACAAGGAGGTCAAGCGTATGGGAGGCGCGCCAGGCACTATGCGTCAATTTGACCGGCATGGGGTCCTGCAAACTGAGTTCGATATCATGGCAGTAAACTCGCTCTGCGGCTTTCCCAGTGTGACGGTATTGCGGCGTGATCTGATGAGTCTACTGGCCGGTGCGCTCGATGACCTAGGGGTGAAGATCAAGTTTGACTGCTCAATCACAGCCGCGGATGTGACGAAGTTAAGCCAGGAGTTTGACCTGGTAGTCGGGGCCGATGGACGGATGAAGTCGGTCGTGCGCCAGGCATTGTATGCGGAGAAAGTGACTCCTCGTTATCACGGGTTTGTCAATGTCGTAGGAGTGAGCAGGCAGCGAGAGGGTGCTTTGGATAACGCTATTCATGACTTCCGCGGTCTAGGTGAGCGTTTTGGAATTGTCCCGGTGAATGATGGGTGG
The DNA here is from genome assembly GCF_041155135.1 of Marinobacterium sp. BA1. NCBI lineage: Bacteria > Pseudomonadati > Pseudomonadota > Gammaproteobacteria > Oceanospirillales > Oceanospirillaceae > Marinobacterium > Marinobacterium sp. BA1. The sequence goes on along the minus strand of NZ_BAAFHC010000001.1, from coordinate 1,920,299 downwards.
TGCTATTGGGCGGGAGCCTGGAACGCCGCTGTCGACAGGGAGCGGTCCGGGGCCCATTGGTACGAGGAGTTGAATCAGCGTTTCCGGGACTGGCCCGATCCAGTGCAAAATGTGTTGCAGTCCTGTGATAGAGCATCGGTTAATCGCATTTTTGTTCATGACATTGATCCTCTTCCCTATTGGCATCAAGACAATGTCATAATTATCGGGGACGCGGCCCATGCTCCCTTGCCGACCTCTGGTCAGGGGGCATGTCAGGCGCTAGAAGATGCATGGCACCTTGCCCGCTTACTGATGGAGACCGATGAGCTGGAAGTCGCTTTGCAAGGCTTCTATCAACAGAGGAATGTTAAAACTTCTGCAGCTCAATTGGTTGGAAGACAGGTAGCTAAGAAGATATTTTCTGAACAACCTGAACCGCTGCTGCCGGCATCCCATATTTCTGCTACTGAACTCAGCCAGTTCTGGATGCAAGGATTAAAGTAGTTGTGACCAGCTCCCCACTTTCTAATCCATGAAGCTGTCAGTAATGTTCATCACAGAGAAAGGCGATGAACATGAAGAAGCGATTCACTGAAGAACAGATCATCCCGATCCTGAAAGAAGCGGAAGCAGGTGTGCCATCTGTGTTTGTGCCAGCAATGGTGAGAATACTAGAGATCATGAGCCGTTCGTTTGTCCAAGGGTGATAGCGGCTGCTTGACGGGCGACCTTGGCGACATCGAGACTCAGGGCAAGGCCGGCATCGGTCAGTTCGTCGAGGCTAAACCACTTCGCATCAAGCGCATCGTCTCCAGCTACGGGCTCTCCGGCAATCCATTCACAAAGGACCGCAATCAGCACGAAGTGCTGATGTATCCGGCCGCTTTCGTCCTGGTCGAAGGCGTCCACCGCCGTGAATACTTGACGTGCACGACCCTGCACCCCGGTTTCCTCAAATAGTTCTCTGACGGCGGCAAGTTCAATCGATTCGCCAGCCTCTATTTTCCCTCCGGGGAAGCCCCAGCGGCCTGCGTCCGGCGGGTTGGCCCGGCGTACCAAGAGTATCTTTTCTTTGTGATAGACGGCGGCAATCGTAGCGGCGATTGGTCGAATGGTGGGGGTGTTCTCTGTCGTTGATAACATGTCAGCCTCGTTTGCGAGGCCAGCGAAGGTATGAGGCGTCAAAACCTGTCCCTTCGCCGGCATGATCCGATTCAGGCTCAAAGGGTCACTGTGCTGCAGCATCGCCAACAGTATTTCAGCCCCTTGGTGGGTGCCCCCTCGGTAATGAGAAGCATATCAGGCATTTTCGAATGGCGCAGTACCAGGTTAGTAGGTCTGTCTTATTCCACCTGGAGCGACCTGATTGATCGTCTCATGGTACAGAATTTCGAATAGATCTTGCGCTGCCGGGCTAGCATTCGAAGCACAGAGCAGCTTAAGGGCAGTAGGTGGGAGTTCGGGCAGATCAAATTTTTCGCCAATACACCTGATGTCTTTAGGCATGCCATGCTGGGTCCGCACTGCAAGACCGAGATTCGAACGAAGCGCGGCCCAGATGCCCGGAAGACTTGGTGTTGTCACTGCTACTTTCCAGCGCTTACCCGCCTGATCGAGTGCGGCTAGTGCAGATTGTCGGAAGAGGCAGGGATGGTCGAATAGCACCAATGGTACCCGGTCATCGAGGGAATCATTCATAAAGCGCTCATGTGCCAACCATTGCGTGGGAAGCTCACAAATGAGATCACCGTCACTTTCACCAGCGGAGCTTGCTGGGAAAAAGGCGATGGCACCATCCAGACGGCCAGCCCGAACCTCTTCCGCAAGTACGTGATTTGGGCCAGCTTGAATCTCGACGTGTACTCCCGCGTGTTTGCGGGAGTATGCAGACAAGGCTGCAGGCATCACGTCCTCAAAGAAATCCTGTGGCAGGCCAAGCCTAACGGTGGCAGAAGTCGCCGTCGCGCCGAGTGCGAGTGCGGCTTCATCGTTGAGAGCGATAATTCGGCGGGCATACGCCACCAATACCTCTCCAGCTTCGGTTGGGACCAGATTTCTGCCCTTGCGGATGAATAGCTGTGTGCCAGCCTGCTGTTCCAGTTTCTTGAGTTGCATGCTGACTGCCGACTGTGAGCGCCCCAGTTGCATGGATGCTCTTGCAAAGCTGTGTAGGTCAGTTCCGGCCACAATCGCACGTAGTGCATCAATGTCGAAAGCAATATTCACTTCAAAAATCCAAAACTATTATTTAAAATATATTCGATATTAAAAAGAATATCTCGGTGCTAGCATCGGCGTCAATAAGGAGTGACAGGCAGCTGAGTTGCCAATCAATTTTCCTCAAAGACTTAAGGTGCAAGAGTGAGATAGCCATGATGCTTCATAGAAAAGCCTCCAAAGGCTCGAATCCGGAGATGATGCCAATCGTATTTGCTGGTGGCTTTGTATTGGCCTTGGCCTTTGGGGTACGTGCGATCTTTGGTGGTGTTATCGAGCCGCTGTCCGACGAGCTGTTCGGTGGCAGAATCGAGGTGTTTTCGCTTTCAATCGCTATTCAGAATCTGGTGTGGGGGCTTGCACAGCCGGGCTTCGGAATGATCGCCGACAAGTTTGGTGATCGTCGTGCATTGTGGCTGGGCTTCGGTTTCTATGTGGTGGGAATGGTGGTTTGCGCCTTTGGTACGACACCCTTGGCTCAGCATCTTGGTGCCGGTGTGCTTGTCGGTATGGGGATATCCGGGACGGCATTCGGCGTCGTCCTGGCCGTGATTGGACGAGCCGCGCCCGAAGCCAGGCGCAGCCACTATCTCGGTATCACATCGGCCATTGGCTCCGCTGGACAAGTCATCCTGCCATTGCTGGCTTCGTGGTTGACGGAGTGGCTTGATTGGCGGCTTATGGTTGTTGTGATAACCGGAGCGCTTCTGCCTATGGCTCTGTGTATCCCTCTTCTGCGAGTGAACGAAGCACCATTGTCCGGTCGCGCTGAGTATGCTCCGGTCACTCAAACGGTTAGAAGTGCCTTTGGCCACACGAGCTATCTGTTGCTCAATATGGGTTTTTTCGTATGTGGGTTTCATCTCGCATTTATAACTGCTCATCTGCCCAATTACGTACAGCATTTCTGTGTCTCCTCGGCCTCTCAAGATGAATTGCGTGCTCTAGGGCTACAGGCACTGGCGTTGGCCGGTTTCGCAAACATATTCGGTACGCTGCTCGCCTCGCGCCTCGGCATGTTTTTTCCAAAACCCTACGTGCTTGCGGCAATCTATGCCCTTAGAGCCGTGGTAATCATCATTTTTATCTCTCAGCCAGTCACCCCGGCCTCGGTGATGATCTTCGCATTGGTCATGGGGGGACTATGGCTTTCCACCGTCCCATTGACCAGCGCGCTGGTTCTGACCATGTTTGGCCCCCGTATAATGGGTACTCTGTTTGGTTTTGTATTCCTGAGTCATCAGCTTGGGGGCTTTGCTGGGGTTTGGCTCGGCGGTGTTTTGTTTGATCGCTACGCGAGCTACGATCAGGTTTGGTATATTTCCATCGCCTTAGGCGTGTTGTCGGCAATTGCTCACCTGCTGGTGCATGAGCGTCCGGCTCCCCGAGTAGGTTTGGCGTATGATGGATAATCTCATTTTCATGTGGCTGGCGGCTTTTCCCCTGATGGGAAGTCCTGGGCCGGCGACACTGAGCCTTGCCGGTCTTGGTTCCGCTTTTGGATTCCGGACCAGTCTGCGTTATATGCTCGGCATTATTCTGGGAACAATCGTTGTGCTACTAATGGTCGCAACTGGTGTTACTACCCTGGTGCTTGCTCAGCCAACCTTGCTTTTTATACTGTCCAGTATCGCAGGCCTGTATATACTTTATCTTGCTGTAAAAATCGCAACGGCACCTGTAGGAAAAGTTACAGCTCCAACAGAAAGTGCGCCGAATTTTCTTCCAGGATTCAGCCTCGCAGTGGCAAATCCAAAGGCTTTTGCAGCAATTGGCGCGGTTTATTCGAGTCATAGTATTGTGGCTGATAACGTGATCGTCGACATGGTCTGCAAGCTGTTGGCACTAACCGTGGTTATACTCATTTTTAGTGTCGTCTGGCTTGCTTTTGGCGCTGCTTTTTCGAAGTACCTGAGGAACCCCGTCATCGGGCGTATGACAAACATTATCTTTGCCGTCATGCTGGTTTTGTCGGTTGGATCATTGTGGTTGCTACCAAAGGGGAACTAATGCTGCTGCGTATACCCAGAGGCTGCTAAGTAGGCTACCCAGCTCTACAGCTGCATGAAAGTACATTTGAGGCAGGAGTTGCCAACTTGCTGTACAACAAGCCAAATTATTTCGTTTTAAATAATTTTCTTACATTATGGTTCTGAGCATGGGGTTTGTCATGAGAAGGGGGGCATGACGCTTAACTTATTGATAACAAAATTTCTTTTCACAATCGAGAGAGAGTGACAGGCACTAGCCGACAAGGTCGGTAATGCAGTTCTTTTTGCACTCTCTATTCTGCAGAAGGTGGTTCAGGAAACTGTAACTCTGCTTTTACTCCGTGATTCAGCCATTCCAGAGACAATTGCCAGTCAAGCCGATCACAGATTTTCTGTACAAGCATCAGTCCCAGCCCAAAGCTGCTATCACTATCCTCGGCCAGGTATTCGCTCTTATTACGAATGACGATGCTCTGGTTCGTCACGGTAAGTGTGATGGTGCCCCTTTCTGTAAACTGATAGGCGTTGCGTAGAAGATTGGCCAATACGATACGCAATGGAACAAGAGGCAGGGTTTGCACCGATCTCGCTTCTGGATAGTCCCGCTGCAGCTGTACCTCTTTGCCCTGAAGCAGATATGCCAGTTCTTCACTGATGTCATCCAGTAACCTTACAGGATCAACAGAAGATATGGATGGCGGGGTGTCGTTTTCCCGGCTTAACCAGAGCAGGGTTCCTGTTAGCTGCTGCATGTTTTGGCTGGCTCGGTTTATCCGTTCCATCGGACGCTCGAACATTGTTGGTATACCCACTCGTTGAAGTAATTCCAGGTTCGTCCGGATGATAGCGATTGGCGTGCGTAATTCATGACTGGCGTGACGGAGGAATTGATGCTCCCGGTCCAGAAGCCTTGCGATCCGATCAAAGGCGCTTCTTAGTTGCTCTGCAATGCTGTTGAGTTCGTGGAAGTGGAAGTTCGGCACCGACTGCTGGATATTTTCAAGAGAAAGGCTGTACGCCCAGTCTGCCAGTTTCTGAGTGTAGTGGTTGATCCGGCGATTATAGAGCCAGATAGCCAGCAGCATGATCAGCAGATAGCCCCCGGCCAAGTAGAATTTCAGCTGCCAGGTCTGATCTAAATCCGCCTGTTCCTCTTTGGTCAGCAGGTTGCTCTGGTAGTCGGAAATAACAAACAAGCGCCGCTGATCAGGCAGCAAGTGCAAGTAGACGATCAGGTAACGGGAATCTTGCCAGTTTTCCTCACCATAGGGTTCCCAGTGATATTCGCTGAATTGTTCGGGCTGCAAGGTATCCGGATCGATCAGTTGGCGATAAAACTCAGGTGCGTTATCCAGGTTATCCAGAAAGGAGCGGATCGATGATGAGTTCGATAGTGGTGTCTCAGGATTCTGTCGGTATTTGGCCTCGAAGGACCGGGCTTCCATCAGCAGGGCGCCACCGACTGCTTCATCCAGTCCTTTGATAAAGAACAATTCCAGCGCAAAAGCGAAGGCCAGCGCTGTCATCAGCGCCAGACCCGATACGTAGAGGGCCAGCTCCCGACGCATGGTGCGGGGTTGCCGCTTACTGCTCCGGTTCTTCATCACGGATCGCAAATCCCTGTCCTTTGATGGTCTGTATCAAAGCTTTATCGAAAGGCTTATCCACTAGCTGCCTCAGGTGGTACATATGTACTTTCAGGCTGTTACTGTCAGGTGGTTCATCCGGCCACAGGGCCTGCTCCAGTTGGCTTCGGCTCACGACCGCCGGGCTTGCCCGCAGCAGCGTTTCCAGAAGAACCAGGCCGGAAGGTTTCAGTTTAAGCAGGGTGCCAGCACGGCTGGCGGTGCGGTTATCCAGCTCCAGTGTAAGGTCGGCCAGACACAGTTTGCGCACCTGGCCACTGCGTCGTTTAGCCAGCGCCCGAACCCGCATGATCAGCTCTTCCATTGCGAAGGGTTTCACCAGGTAGTCGTCAGTGCCGGCACGGAAACCGGCGACTTTATCGTCCAGCGTATCCCGGGCGGTGAGCATCAGTACGGGGGTGTCTGTTCCCTGTTGTCTGAGTTTTTCACACAGACGCAGGCCGTCAATCTGTGGCAGCATAAGATCCAGCAGCAGTACGTCATAACGGTTAGAGGTTACGAGTTGCAGTCCCGCCTGACCGTTGTAGGCATGATCGACACAGATCTTTTCCAGCGCCAGGTAGTCGGCCACCGACGCGGCCAGATCACGGTCATCTTCTACCAGTAATACCTGCACAACCTGATCGCTCATGACATGGTTTCCATCGTCGTTTTTGATGTGGTGCTGTGTTGGCGGCGTTTCTTCCGCCATTGACGAATATTCAGATCCTCACTGATCATCACCAGTACGGGAATCAGGATTAGGGTAATCAGAGTGGCAAACAGTATCCCGTAACCCATTGCGACAGCTGCAGGAATCAGGAACTGGGCGTTCTCAGCGGTTTCCCATATCAGCGGTACCAGACCAGCGTAAGTCGTTATTGAGGTCAGTACGATAGCCCGCATCCTGCTGCAGCCAGCTTCCACCATCGCCAGTCTGGTTGGTTTCCCCTGCAGTCGATTCTCATTGTAGCGGCTGATCAACAGGAGGCTATCGTTAACCACGACTCCGGACAATGCCAGGATGCCAAACAGCGACAACAGGCTCAGCGGAATATCGTGCAACCAGTGCCCCAGCAGGGCACCGATCACACCAAAGGGGATCGCACTCATAATCATCAGCGGTTGCAGGTATGACTTCAGCGGGATCGCAAGCAACGCGTAGATCGCAATCAGTGCAACCAGAAAAGCGCCTTTCAGCGAGTTGGTGGTTTCTGCTTCTTCCTGCGCTTCGCCGCCAAACCGAATGGTCAGGCCTGGATAGTCCCGTTGCAGTTGGGTCAGCAATTGAGCGTCGATACTGGCGATTATTTCCGCGGGGGCGGCAATCGCTTTATTCACATTGGCGGTGACCACTGCCACCCGGCTTCGGTCAGTTCGCTTGATCTCATCGGCGACATACCGGGTGGATATATCCGCAACTGTGCTCAGCGCGACCGTCCGGCCGTCCGGGGTGCGAATACGAGCCCGCTGCAGATCATCCAGTTGTTGGCGTTGATCCTGTGGATAATGCACTTTGACCTTCATCTCGTCCCGGCCACGCTGTATGCGCTGCACCTCATACCCCTGATAGGCTTGTTGGATCTGGCGTGCCAACAGGGCGGTGGTGAGTCCCATCGCCTCACCGGCCGGCCGTAGTTGGAGGTCGATCTGGGCCTGGCCGGTTTTCATGCTGTTTTCGATACCGGAAACACCGCTGTAGAGTGCCAGCGCTTCCTGTACTTTTGTGGCGGCCTGTTGCAGCGTTTGCGGAGATTCAGCAGCCAGTTCAATACTGATATCTGCGGCGCCTTCCCAGGTGGTGACAAACTTCAGCTTGCGCACGGCCTCCAATGGCCCGACCTCCTGTTGCCATAAATCAGCAATCTCCTGAGTGCCGAACGGACGCTGATCGCGGGGCGACAGTCCGGCAATGACAGACGCACTGCTATCACCGGACAGTGTCATCAGGTGGGGGATGGGAGGCTGAGACAGCTGGTACTCATCCTGCAGGCTCTGATTAAGGCGGGCGGCGGTCTGTTCAATCTCGACCGCCTGTTGCTGAACCAGGCCGTAGCCTGCCTGCGGGTCCAGCTCCAGTTGCACTTCGATAAAGTCGCTGGGAATGTCAGGGAAAAAAACTGCGCGTATCTGGCCGGAAGGCACCATTCCACCGACAATAATGAACAGACTGATTGCCAGCATAAGCGCGACATAGCGGAAATTCAGAGCCTGATGAACAAACGGCCGATAGATCTTGCGGGTGAAGTAAGTCAGACCGTGACTGGCCTGAGTTTGTAGCCATTGCCAGCCGCGGCTGACGGGATTGCGGGCAGGGCTGTTGTCCATTTTCAGGTGGGCCAGGTGGGCGGGCAGGATAAATTTGGATTCCACCAGCGAGAAGATCAGGCAGAAAGCGGCCGCGTAGGCAAAGAAGCTGAAGATTTTACCCAGTTCTCCTTCAACCAGAACCAGCGCCAGAAAGGCGACGATGGTGGTTAACACCCCGAACACTGTCGGCACCGTGACTTGCTGGGCTCCCCTGATCGTCGAGTTGAGGCTTGCACCGTAGCGCTGACGCTCGCTGTAGATGCTTTCGCCCACCACGACGGCATCATCGACGACGATGCCCAGGGCGATAATAAAGCCGAAGGTGGTCAGTTCATTGAGGGTCATGTTGAATAGTCGGGCATCCATCAGCAGCATCGCGCCGGTGAAAATGACCGGCAGACCAGCCCCGACCCAGAACGCAACCCGGATATTCATGAACAAAGCTAACAGCAGCATGACCAGGGCGATACCCATTACACTGTTTTTCAGCAGCAGGTTAAGGCGAGCACCAATATACAAGCTCTGATCGTTCCAGATCGTGGTGGTAACGCCTTGCGGCAGACTGTCACTGAAACGGTCGACTTCCATCCGGACCGCTTCGCTGATGGCCATGATGTTTGAGCTGGAGTACATTTTGATGTCGAGCCAGATCGCCCGCTCACCGTTGAACCGGGACAGCACTCCGGATGGTTCATAGCTGTCCCGGACTGTTGCGACATCGCTGAGCGTCAGGCGCTGACCGTCGCCGGTCTGACGGATCACAATCGCTTCAAAGTCGCGCAGCCGGTAACGTTGCTGATCGGCTTTGATAATGATTGAGCCTTCCCGACTGAAGAGTTCACCTCCGGCCACGGTGAGGGATGAGGCGGCGACCTTTTCGGCAATATCGCTGATGGTCAGGTTCAGCGCCTGGAGTCGATGCTCATCAACCTCGATGCTGATCTCCGGTGTTTCCCGACCATTGGTGTTCACCCGTTCGATTGCCGGATTGCTCAGCAACCGGGTGCGTAACTGACGGGCGGTTTCTTGCAGCACATCCTGAGGAACATCGCCGGCCAAATGTACCGATACCGCATCTTCAAGATAGGTGTCTTTGGTGATGACTGGGCGTTCGGCTTCGGCGGGCAGAGTCGCGATGCCGTCGATCCGGTTCTTGATGTCCCGGTACAGCGTATCCAGATCGTACCCGCTGCTGCGCTCGACCGTGATATTACTGCCCTCTGTGTTGGAGATACTGCTGATCTTTTTAATACCCTGAATGCCTTGCAGGGCCTCTTCTATTTTGAGGGTAATGCCTTCTTCTGCGGAATGGGAAGAGCCACTGTCGTAGCTGACAAAGATACTCACACTGTTCGGTGGAATCGGCGGAAACGCTTCGACCCGCAGATTAAAAGCGCTGATGCCGCCAGCCACTAGAATCAGTAGCATCAGCAGATTGGCCGCGACCGGATTGGCGGCGAACCAAGCTACCCAGCCTTTCTGGCCCAGATCATTCATTGGGTGTTTCCTCAGACAGGTCAGGCTGAACCGCCATTCCCGGCATATAGCTGGCCAGTGGTTTGGCAACCAGTGCGATTTCTGCCGGCAGTGAAGTTGCCGGAATGTAGTGCAGTCCCTGAGCGCTGAACAGCGGTGTCGCCGCATGCCTTTGCAGCCGGTTTTCGGTCACGGTCCAGATATAGCCATCAGCCGTAAGTGCGCTGGCCGGAATCGCAAACAGATGGCTGCGCGGTTGCCCTTTCAAGCTCACTTCCACGAAACTGCCGCTGAGCAGGGGAGGCGATTGTTTCAGAGGGTCTGCGACGCTGACAGTCAAACTACGCTGTCGAGTTTCAGGGTTAATCGCGGCCGATAGCTGGCTGACCTGTCCCTGCCATCGATGTGTTGGCTGGTCCGGGTCACGTAGCTGTACCGCAACCTGTTGAAGGTTTTCAGGAAGTTGTTGCCACTGCTGGCTGGACAGTGTCAGCTCCAGTTCTACACGTTGGGTTCCTCGAAGGGTTGCTACGGTCGCACCGGACTCGATGTAACTTCCCAGGGTTGCGGAACGGTTTATGACAACCGCATCAAAGGGGGCTCGCAGCGTGGTTTCTTCCAGATCCCGTTGTGCACGCTGAAGCGTCTTTTTGGCAGCAACGACCCGTGCCTCAGCGAGCTTTAGTTGCGGTTTCCTCAGCACCAGATCGCTGGGGGCCTCCTGAATCCCTGAGCGTTGCCAGTCCCGCTCCGCTTGCTTCTGCTGACGACGTTCCTGAATCAGCGTTAACTCGGCATCGGCCAGCGCTTGGCGAGCATTGGCCACCACTTCCTCATAACTGGTGGCATCCAGCCTCAGCAGTGCTTCGCCCTGTTTCACTGGATTGCCATTATGGAACGCGTCCGAGCGCCAGGTGACCCGACCGGAAACCAGACTGCCCAGCTGAACTTCATCGGTGGCACGGACCTCGGCATAACCTTCAATGCGGCTCTGATACGTGCCGCTTTGTAGTGAGAGAACGGTGACCCGGGGCAATGTTGCCGGTGCTTTATATTGCTCCGGTTGCGGCTGGTTGCTGATGGCAACGTTGGTATAAACCAGCGCCAACGGGATCGTACACAGTGCCAGACCGGTAAGCGTGAAAGGGAGCCAACGACGTCTTGGTTGCATGATGTTCTCTTGTGATTCAGATGTTCATCCCCAGCGCCAGGCCGAGGGTGATGCGGTTAGACAGGCGGTTCTGGCGAACCTGGAGAAGCTGGATTCGGGCCTCAAAAGCAGTCTGCTCGGCATTGATCAGATTCAGGATGTCGCCCACGCCATCGCGGTACAGTGAACGGTAGTGATCGAGACTGGTTTGCGAATGTTGCAGGGCTTGTGCAAGGGCCTTTTCCTGTCGGGCCAGGGTCGCTTCCAGGTCGAGTCCGTTATCCACTTCGTTTACCGCATCCAGCAGCGTTTGCTGATAGTTGAGGTAGCTGAGCTCGGCATCCAGCTGGGCAATGTCTGCCTGGGCTTTCAGGCGTCCGGAATTGAACAGCGGTGCCGTCAACTGCCCGAGAAGACTCCACAGCGGCGACCCTTTGAGAAGTTGATCCAGGTCTTGTCCGGTATTGGAGAGGGTAGCCTGCAATGAGAACCCGGGAAGCAGCTGCTTGTAAGCTTTGGCGGCACGGTGATCAGCGGCCTGGATTCTCAGGTAGGCGGCTTGCAGGTCGGGGCGACGTGCCAGAACATTACCGGGAAGTGATATCGGTGGGATGGTGATATCCGGTGTCACCAGGTTCCCGGGCGGCTGACTGTTATTGCTGACGCCGCGCAGGAGATTTAACTGCCTTAAGGCCGCTCGTTGCTGGTTCTGACGCTCAATCAGGCTGGCCTGAACTCGGGCCGTTGCGGCCTTTGCCGTCGCCAGATCCGCCAGGTTGCCCAGTCCGCTCTGATAGCGGTCCAATATTACAGCGCGGTTGTTTTCAGAACTTTTCAGCCATTGCTGCTCAGTTTCGATGACCTGCTGGCGCAGACTGATATCCAGCCAGCTTTGAACCGTGCGGGCCGTCAGAGAGTTGCGTGCAGCGTTATAGTCGAGTTTCTGCGCTGCTGCCGTTTGCTGTGCTGCCGCCTGACCATCCGCCAGGCGACCCCAGACATCCAGTTCCCAGTTGAGGGTCAGGGCCTGTGTGTGTTGCTGAGTGATGGCGTTTTCCTTTGACCGCTGGCTGGTCAGCGCAGCAGACAGTTCCGGGCGACGGGCGGCTTGTTCAGGAACGATAAACAGTTGTTGCTGACGTAAACGCAGGGCGGTTTGTTGCAAATCCAGGTTATTGTTAAGGGTTTCATCGACAAGCTGTTTCAACTGCGGTTGCCGGAACAGATCAAGTAGCCCGGCATCCTGCGGCAGCAGGGAGAGATCCAGGGTTTCTGCGGGTACCGCCCAGTCTGCGGGCATGGCCAGACTTTCTGCCCTGCCAGCCTGAGGGTCACTCAGGGTGCTGCAACCACCGAGTAACGCCAGTGACAAACTTAAAGTTAACGCGTCTGGTTTCACGTCCGCCAGTTCCTATTCGGGAGCCAATATCACAATAGTTTTAAACGGACAGTGGTTAATGGAGGGTTAAATGAAGGAATAGATAATGAGTAATTTCGCAGCTTCAAGGAGTCGGGGGGCAGCTCAGTATCTTGATATGGAGTTGCTCGTTATCAAAAATGGGCAATTGACCTGATCACGTCAGGCGCGTTAGCACTGCATCTACATCATCTAGAAAACTCGTCCAATCACCATCTTCGTCAATGCCATTGATACGCAAGAGGAATAACCCCTCAACGGCAAGGAAGGCAACGCGTGCTGCTTGGGCGTTTGAAGATGCGCCTGCCATACGGTCGAAAATTCCCCGGTACCAGGCGCGTGTTTCCCTTAAGTTCTCAGGGTTTTCCAGATAACTGACCATCAGGCCTGCAATCTTGGCATCCATAGCCTTTTGTGCGGTTCTCATTGCCTCAATGTAGCTTCGAATAAAGTCGAGCGGATCATTTGTCGGTGTTTCGTCCAGCATCGCATCGAACCGACTTGTCCAGCGGTCAACTAAGCTGCTTACCAACTCATCTCTGCTGGAGAACGAGTACTGTACGCCTCCCTTGGAAATGCCTGCAGCCTTTGCCAAAGCACCAATGGTCAGCGCTGAACCACCTTGTTCGCGTACAAGTGCTTCGGCCACATCCAGTAACCTGTCACGGGTAATAGTTGGTTTTCTGCCCATTGTTTTTCTTTTTTACCCCCACTATTATCTTTTTAAATACGATTGTATTTTTATTTAAAATGACGCGCAAATCAGGGGTGAACCTGTGTCTTACTACTTTCCAAACCCCAGGCGCTGGCTGATTCTGATAGCAGTAATGCTGGCATTCCTGCCGGTTGTTCTCGATATGACCATTCTGCATGTTGCGGTCCCCACGTTAACCCAGGCGTTGGGAGCAACAAATAACCAAGTTCTGTGGGTCATCGATATTTATCCGCTGTTGATGGCCGGCTTGCTGGTGCCTATGGGTACTCTGGCCGACAGGGTAGGTAACCGACTCATCTTACTGATCGGCTTGATGATCTTCGGGGCTGCCTCAGCCGCGACGGCCTTTGCGCCTACTGCACAGATGCTGATTGGTGCGCGCGTTATGCTGGCGTTGGGGGGATCAATGATCATGCCGTGCGTGCTGGGCATTATCCGCCGTACCTTTGAGGACGATAAGGAGCGAGGACTGGCGCTCGGATTATGGGGTACGGTGGGGGCTGCCGGTGCGGCGGTTGGCCCGTTGATAGGTGGTGCGCTGCTGGAACATTTCTGGTGGGGCTCGGTGTTCCTGATCAACGTGCCTCTGATGCTCGTTGTAGCTCCGGCCTGCTGGCTACTGCTGCCGCGTCAGGAGCAGACCGTACCCGGTCATTGGCCGATTGGTCAGGCTTTGCTGCTGGTCATGGGTATGATTGCAGTGGTGTATGCGGCCAAGACGGGATTTGGTGGCAAGCAACCCCTTGCAGTGGTATTGCTGACGTTGGCTTTTGGATTGGCAATGCTGGTGCTGTTTGCTCGTAAGCAGTTCCGCACTGCTGCGCCGATGCTGGATCTTTCCTTATTGGCACACCCTGCCATCGTCGCTGGCATTATCATGGCGGTGGTCGCCAGCGGCGCATTGGCCGGGGTCGAACTGACTCTGGCGCAGGAGCTGCAATACGTCCTGGACAAAACACCGCTTCAGGCCGGGATATTCCTGATTCCCATCATGGCTGCGGCAGCAGTGGGCGGTCCGGTTGCGGGCTGGCTATCTGCCCGGTATGGACTGCGGCCAGTGGCCAGCCTGTCGATGGTCGTCGCAGCGCTGTCGCTGGGCTGGCTTGCCGTGCAGGATTTTCATGCTCCGGGAGTGATCGTACCGCTACTGCTGGCACTGCTGGGTTTAGCGCTGAGTATCGGTCTGACTGCGTCGTCCATCGCTATTATGGGCTCAGTCGATGCAAGCAAGGGCGGTGCTGCAGGTTCGCTGGAAGCGACCGGGTATGAACTTGGCACTGGTCTCGGCATCACTCTATTTGGTGTGTTTATGTCGGTTATTTTCAGGCGTAACCTCACGACCCCTGCTGGGTTATCCCCTGATCTCGCAGATCAGGCTGCGGTTTCGATGGGCGATACGTATCTGGTCGCGCGGCAGCTTTCCGACGATCAGGCCGCCGCATTGGTTGCTGCGGGCAAGGCGGCTTTTTCGACCACACACTCAGTGCTGCTGCTGACGTCTGCCGCATTGATCGGGGGGCTGGCGGTGTTGGTGTTTTTCCTGCTGACTGACATGCGCAAAGACTCTGCCTGAGATTAGCGCATGCCGACATCGTGCCCGGTTTGCTCGGCTCGGACAAATCTCATATCCGCAGGGCAGGCTCAACAGTTATATTTTTAGTGATAAAGTGGGAATAGGCGGCGAAGAGAACGTCTGATGTGAAAACGGGTATGGTATGCGGCTCTATGGCGGTTGGGATCAGCATGAATGCCGAGACGGGACGGTGAGGCAGAGTAACGAGATGGACCAAGAAACACGGGATCAGGCTTTCATGCGTCATGCTCAGGTGCTCGCGGCGCGTGCAGCCGAGCTGGGAGAAGTGCCGGTAGGAGCGCTGGTGGTGCTGGATGGCGTTGTGATTGGCGAAGGCTGGAATCGACCGATCAGCAGTCATGATCCGACAGCTCATGCTGAAATCATGGCGTTAAGGCATGCTGCAGACAAGGTGGGAAACTATCGCCTGGTGGGAGCCGAGCTGTATGTCACCATCGAACCCTGCACTATGTGTGCCGGTGCCATCGTACACGCGCGTATTGCAAGGGTTGTGTTTGGTGCTACTGAGCCCAAAGCAGGGGCTGTGGTAAGCAATGGCTGCGTGTTTGATCAGACCTGGGTCAATCATCGTCCGGAGTATCAGGGTGGGGTATTGGCACAAGAATGCAGTGAGCAGATCAGTGATTTTTTCCGCTCGCGCAGAGCACAAAAGAAACAGCTCAAGGTTACAAACGGCCAGATTCCAGATGGCACAAATTCAGAGTGAGCTGGGCAGGTTACTCAAGGGCAGAGGGCGTGTTTCCGAGCTGCTTTCATTCGAGTCAGCGGCATCGCTGTCGCTTTCAAGGTCCGGGTTCAGGTTGCGTGCCCCGGCGGTCTCCACTTCCCAGCGCAACAGCTCCATATACTTGCGGATGTTGCTGACGTACTGCACCGGCTCATGCCCTCGGGCGTAGCCGTAGCGCGTTTGGTTGTAGTAGCGAGGGTTGCTCAATAGAGGCAGGTATTCGCGGACATGTTGCCACTTGTCGGGGTCCTTGCCGGCTTTCTGGGTCAGGATGCGGGCATCTTCAAGATGACCAAACCCCACGTTGTAGCCTGCCAGTGCAAACCAGGTGTGGTCGGGCTCGGGGATCCGCTCAGGGATCTTCTGCTTCACATTGACCAGGTATTGAGCACCGCCGAGAATGCTTTGCTTCGGGTCGGTACGGTCATCAACACCCACTTCAGCTGCCGCTGCCTGCGTCAGCATCATAATGCCTCGAACGCCTGTGGGAGAGACGGCATCGGCTCTCCAGTGTGACTCCTGATAGGCGATGGCCGCCAGCAGTAGCCAATTGATCCCGCTTGCGTCTGCTGCTTCACGGAACCAGGGGTAAAGTGGTAGAAAACGTTCTTCCAGGTCCCTCCGAAATGAAACCGTATCGAAGAAGTTAAGCGGATTGGTGCGTGAAAAGTAGCGCTCCTCGAGGGTTTTGATCAGTTGTGCTGTTTCTTCCAGAGCAAACCATTGTTGCAAAGCTGCCTTGAGAGTGCCGTCATGATGGCGATTTAGCATCCAGGCGATGGGCTGGGGTGGTTGCAGTTCAAATGCGGCTTTCAGGCCGGGATAGAATGATTTTTGTGCATCAAAAACGGTTGAATCCAGAATGGTGTAGTCGAGGCTGCCCTCATGGACTCGGTCGAGCAGGTCGGTAACCGTATCATCCGGGTTACTGAACCACCGCAGCTTGGGGAATTCTTGTCGCAGTTGATCCAGCAGTTCTTCATAACTTGAGCTTTTGAGGACACCGATGCTGCGTCCGTAAAGGTCCAGCGGGGTTTTGGGCGCCGGATTTCCCTGTCGTACTCGGTAGATCAGCACGGGTGCGCTTTGGCGGTAGGGAGGCGAAAACTCAAAGCGCTGCTGGCGCTCGCGGGTGACGGTCAGGCTGGCAGCGGCCAAATGGGCGTTACGCTCCTGCAAGACCTGAAACAGCCCCGAGAAACTGGATGGCAGGACCAGTTCAAGCTCCACCCCCAGGTGGTCAGCAAATGCCTTGGTAAGTTCATACTCAAACCCTGCCGGCTCGGAGCGGCGAATAAAATAGGTCATGGGAGTATTGGTGGTGGCTACCCTCAGAACACCGTTGTTGCGAATCGCATCGAGCTGGGTAGGCGTTTTCAGCCCGATTATGGCGAGCACGAGCGTGAGACTGATCAGAGCGCCCGAATAGATCAGTTCTCGCAGGTGGGGTGATTTCCGCTCTTTAAACATAGGCTCGGCTATTCTGTATCTCGGTCGCCCGATCGGGTAAAATCAGCTTTCATTCTTTCGCTCTCCCATGCCTGGTCTGCAGGTAGAATCAAGAGGCTCGATATCAACATGCTCGTACTGCGTGGAGCTCCCGCTCTTTCGTCTTTTCGTCATGCCAAACTGCTTTCCTCGATCCGGTCGCAGGTTTCGTCCGTTACAGGTCTATACGCAGAATACACTCATTTTGCAGATCTGCAGCGTGATCTGGAGGAACAGGAGTCTCAGGTTCTAGATCGTATCCTGCGTTATGGTCCCAAGGCCAGTGCGGAAGAACCGGTCGGAGAACTCTTCCTGGTTGTTCCGCGTCCCGGCACTATCTCGCCCTGGTCCAGCAAGGCCACGGATATTGCCCGTAATTGTGGTCTGAATGCAATCGAGCGCCTTGAGCGCGGCGTCGCCTACCATGTGCGCAGCGAACAGCCGTTGACTGCTGAGCAGCGCGGTCACATCGCCGAGCTGCTGCATGATCGCATGGTCGAAGCGGTGATGACTGACCTGGATCAGGCGCAGTCCCTGTTCCGCCACGAACAGCCACGAACCATGACTCAGGTCGACATTCTCGGCGGTGGTCGTGATGCCCTGGCCAAAGCGAACGTAGAGCTGGGTCTGGCGCTGGCAGACGATGAGATCGATTATCTGGTTGAAAGCTTTAACGGTCTGGGGCGCAACCCCAACGATGTAGAGCTGATGATGTTCGCCCAGGCGAACTCCGAGCACTGCCGTCACAAAATCTTCAATGCCAGCTGGGATATTGATGGCGTGCGTCAGGAGCATTCCCTGTTCGCCATGATCCGCAACACCTATAACCTGGGTGGTGAAAACGTCCTGTCTGCCTACAAGGATAACGCGTCCGTAATCGTGGGCAGCAAGGCGGGTCGTTTCTTCCCGCATCCGGCCACCGGCCAGTATGGCTACAACCCGGAAGCGATCCATATTCTGATGAAGGTGGAAACCCACAACCACCCGACCGCCATCGCGCCGTTTTCCGGTGCCGCGACCGGCTCTGGCGGTGAGATTCGTGATGAAGGTGCTACCGGCCGTGGCTCCAAGCCGAAGGCGGGCCTGACCGGTTTCACGGTATCCGATCTGAACATCCCAGGCTTCGAGCAGCCCTGGGAATCCGGCTATGGCAAGCCGGAGCGCATCGCGTCTGCGCTGGATATCATGATCGAAGGCCCCATCGGCGGTGCTGCGTTCAACAACGAATTCGGTCGTCCCAATCTGACCGGTTACTTCCGTACCTTCGAACAGCAGGTGCCGGGTGCCAATGGCGATGAAGTGCGCGGTTACCACAAGCCGATCATGATCGCCGGTGGTCTGGGCAACATCCGTGAAGACCATGTGGAGAAGGGCGAAATCACTGTCGGTGCCAAGCTGATCTGCCTGGGTGGCCCGGCGATGCTGATCGGCCTCGGTGGCGGTGCGGCATCCTCCATGTCCTCTGGCAGTTCTTCTGCCGATTTGGACTTCGCCTCAGTACAGCGTGGCAACCCGGAGATCGAGCGCCGTTGTCAGGAGGTAATCGATCGCTGCTGGCAGCTGGGTGACGACAACCCGATCGCGTTTATCCATGACGTGGGTGCCGGTGGTCTGTCCAACGCTTTCCCCGAACTGGTGAAAGATGGTGGCCGTGGCGGCAACTTCGAATTGCGCAACGTCAATAACGACGAGCCGGGCATGTCGCCGCTGGAGATCTGGTGTAACGAAGCTCAGGAACGCTATGTGATGGCGGTGAAGCCGGAAGATCTGGCCCGCTTCGAAGCGATCTGTGAGCGTGAACGCTGCCCGTTTGCCGTGGTCGGTGAGGCTACCGAAGAGCACCACCTGACCCTGGGTGATACCCACTTCGAGAACAAGCCGGTGGATCTACCGATGAGTGTGCTGTTCGGCAAGCCGCCGAAGATGCACCGCTCAATCGAGCGCAAGGCCTACGAAGTGCCCGAGTTCGATACCCGCAAAATCGAGCTGGCAGATGCGGTCGAGCGCGTGCTCAAGCTGCCGGCGGTTGCATCCAAGTCCTTCCTGATTACCATCGGTGACCGCTCCATCACCGGCACCGTTGCCCGTGATCAGATGGTCGGCCCCTGGCAGGTGCCGGTGGCTGACTGTGCCGTGACTACCGCGTCCTACGACACCTATGCCGGTGAAGCGATGGCGATGGGCGAGCGTACCCCGCTGGCGCTGATCGACTCACCGGCCTCAGGCCGCATGGCGGTCGGTGAGACCATCACCAACCTGGCCGCGGCTCGTATCGGTAAGCTGTCCGACATCAAACTGTCCGCCAACTGGATGTGCGCTGCCGGCCACCAGGGTGAAGACGAAAAACTGTATGACACCGTCAAGGCGGTGGGTATGGAGCTGTGTCCGGAGCTGGGCATCACCATTCCGGTGGGCAAGGATTCCATGTCCATGCGTACCGTTTGGAATGACAACGGCGAGCAGAAGAGCGTGACTGCACCAATGTCGCTGATCATCTCCGGCTTTGCGCCGGTGTTGGATGCGCGCAAGACACTGACGCCGCAGCTGCGCACCGATAAGGGTGAGACCGACCTGATCCTGCTGGATTTGGGCAACGGCCAGAACCGCATGGGTCTGTCGGCACTGGCGCAGGTCTACAACGAAGTCGGTAACAGCGTACCTGATGTGGATGACGCCGAGCTGCTGGCCCACTTCTTCACCGCCATTCAGGAGCTTAACGAGCAGGGCCTGCTGTTGGCCTACCACGATCGCGCCGATGGCGGTCTGTTGGCCACTGTTGCCGAGATGGGCTTTGCCGGTCGTACCGGTGTGGATCTGAACCTGGATCTGCTGGCCGAAGACACCTCTGAGCTGGCCGCCGCCCTGTTCAACGAAGAGTTGGGTGCGGTAATTCAGATCCGTCGCGACGATATGGAAACCGTGCTGAACGAACTGAACGCGGCAGGCCTGGGTGATGTGGCCAAGGTGATCGGTACGCTGAATCCGGATCTGCAGCTGAACTGCTTCTTCGATGACGAAGAGGTCTACAGTGCCGATCTGATTCAGCTGCAGCGCTGGTGGAGCGAAACCTCCTTCCGTATTCAGGCGCTGCGAGACAACTCCGAATGTGCACGGCAGGAGTTTGATCGTCTGTTGGATCGTGAAGATCCGGGCCTGAATGTAAGCCTGAGCTTTGACCAGAACGAAGACGTGGCGGCCGACCTGATCGCCTCCGGTGTGCGTCCGAAGGTTGCGATCCTGCGTGAGCAGGGCGTCAACGGTCAGGTCGAGATGGCGGCAGCCTTTGACCGTGCCGGCTTCGATGCCATCGATGTGCACATGAGCGATATACTGTCCGGTCGCATTACGCTGGATCAGTTCCGTGGTCTGGTCGCCTGTGGCGGCTTCTCCTACGGTGACGTTCTGGGTGCTGGCGAGGGCTGGGCCAAGTCCATTCTGTTCAACCCGGTGGCGCGCGAGCAGTTCACCGCATTCTTCGAGCGTGAAGATACCTTTGCGCTGGGCGTGTGCAATGGCTGTCAGATGCTGTCCAACCTGCATGAACTGATTCCGGGTGCCGATCTCTGGCCGCATTTCGTGCGTAACCAGTCGGAGCAGTTCGAAGCCCGTGTAGCGATGGTGGAAGTACAGGACAGCCCGTCCATCTTCCTGCAGGGCATGGCCGGCTCCCGCATGCCGATCGCGATTGCTCACGGTGAAGGTCGTGCCGAGTTTGAAGACGATGCGCAGCTGCGCATGCTGAATGAATCCGGTACAGTCTCTCTGCGTTTTGTGGATAACCGTGGTGATGCCACCACTGTGTACCCGGCTAACCCGAACGGTTCGCCTCTGGGTATCACCGGTCTTACTACGCCGGATGGCCGCGTCACCATCATGATGCCGCACCCTGAGCGTGTCTTCCGTGGTGTGCAGAACTCCTGGGCGCCGGATGACTGGTCCGAGGATGGTGCCTGGATGCGCATGTTCCGCAATGCGCGTGTCTGGGTCGGTTGATCGGGTAATGGCTTGAATTTAGAAACGGCAGCTTCGGCTGCCGTTTTTGTTGGTGTTGGATAAACGCTGGCAGACAGCATCCAACAAAAAAGCCGGCACAAAGGCCGGCTTTTTATTAGAGCAGAAGGGTTCTTATTGCTGAGCGCGCTTCTGACCCATGATTTCAACGTCTACACGACGATCCGGACGCAGGCATGCGATCAGTTCTGCGCCACGACCGGTGCAGTTTGCAACCGGAGCGGACTCGCCCATGTAACCGATAGTCATTTTGCTGGAGTCAACACCGACCTGACCCAGTTTGGCGGCAACGGCTTCAGCACGACGCTTGGACAGCTGTTCGTTATAGGCAGCTGAACCGATGAAGTCAGCGTAACCTACCAGTTTCACACTCTGGAGGCTGGCCAGTGAACCGATGTAGTTAACGATGTTGCTTACATCACCAACCTGAGTGCTGTCGAAGTCGAAGTACAGAGCGAACTTCTTCTCAACATCAGCCATGGTGGCAACCGGAGCGGCTTCAGGGGCGGCCGGCTCAGCTTTGGCAACAGCGCCATCACAGCCTTCTACTGCCTGATCCTGAGTCCAGAAACCGGTGTGCCAGCATTCGCCGAAGCTGGTGCGCCAGATGGTATCATCAGAGTTTACGGCATAACCCGGAACCTGAGCCTGTACCGCAGCTGAGGTACCCAGTGCCATCGCCAGTCCAGCAGCAATTGCAATTTTCTTCATCATCATATCCTTGTGTGCCAGGTGGATGTTTTTTAATTGTGTACAAGTATAGAACATTCAATCAGGTTTTTCCTTAACGGCACCCATACAGGCAACTTGAGTCCGTTAAGCAGCCGTAACCTGAATCCGGTATGCAGCTAACAGCTATATTAGCTTAGGGTAGAACTTTTTTATATGGTTTTACAGTCACCTTTTGATAGACGCCTGCCTTGCAGTAAGGGTCGTCATCGGCCCACTGGCGGGCGGCTTCAAGCGATGCAAACTCTGCAATGACGAGGCTTCCAGTGAATCCGGCAGGCCCTGGATCTTGACTGTCAATGGCAGGGTGGGGGCCTGCAACCAGCAGACGCCCTTCACCTTTGAGTTGTTCCAGCCGTGCAAGGTGCTCAGGCCGTGCGGCCATGCGGGCTTCAAGTGAATTTTCAATATCTTCTGCAATGATAGCGTAATACATCAGCTTTCTCCGCTGTTCTCTTCCTGTTCGGGCATGTGCCTGGATATATAAATGCCCTGGCTAATGACAAAAACGAGGGTGCAGCCGAGCATGCCGAACAGCTTAAAATTGACCCAGGCTTCCTCGCTCAGGGTGTAGACCACCGCCAGGTTGGCTATTCCCATAATAATGAAGAAGCCTATCCAGCCAATATTAAGATTGCTCCAGACTTTGGATGGCAGTTCGATGCTACTCTCCATCAGGCGCTGTACGATGGGTTTCTTGCCGATAAACTGACTTAGCAGGAAGGCTGCTGCAAAAAGCCAGTTAACAACAGTAGGCTTCCATTGAATGAATGCCTTGTTGTCCAGTAACACAGTGGCGCCGCCGAGAATCACAACCAGACCAAGGGTGACCAGTTGCATTTTCTCGATCCGATGAGTCTTGAGCCAGGTGTATGCCATCTGGGCCAGCGTGGCCGGAATTAGCACAGCGGTGGCCAAAATGATGTCACCACTGAATTTATATACCGCAAAGAATATAATGACAGGAAGAAAGTCGAGTAATAGTTTCATCGGGCCGCTAATATGGTTGGTGAAAGGTTCATTTCAACAGAGGTAAACAGCTTATCGTGACTGAGTCCACAAAAGTGGCACGCCTGCCAGGGTTTGACCTCCACATGCATAGTACCGCATCTGATGGCGCACTGTCCCCGTCAGAGCTGGTTGCAAGGGCGGTGGATGCAGCGGTCGAGTATATGGCATTGACTGACCACGATACGCTGGCAGGGCTTGCGGAGGCGCAGCAAGCGGCCAACGATGCCGGCTTGACGTTGATACCTGGTGTGGAACTTACCTGCCTGTGGAATCGACGTGTGCTGCATCTACTGGGCTTGGGGATTGATCCTGACTACCCGGGTTGGAAAGACTATGAAGCCCGGCTGGCAGAGCTGCGTGTTACCAGAGCTGATAAAATCGCACGCAAGCTGGTTGCTCGTGGTGTGCCGGATAACATTATTGAGCTGGCCAGAGCACAGGCAGGGGATGGTCAAATCGGCAGGCCTCATTTTGCGCGTGCATTGCTGGCGGCAGGAGTTGTAAGCAGTGAGAATGAAGCGTTTGATCGTTATCTTGGACAGGGCAAGCCCGGTGATGTGAAGGCGGAATGGCCGGATATCGTTGAGTCGATTGATATTATTCGCAAAAGCGGCGGCTTTTCCATTCTGGCCCATCCAACAAAGTACAGTTTAACCTTTTCAAGGCTGAGGTTGCTGATTGCTGAGCTTGCCAAGTCTGGAATTGATGGTATTGAGATTGGTTGTCCCAATGTTAGCCGAGACCAGGTAGGTCTGTTGTTGAGAATAGCGGATACACTTGACCTTAAAATTTCGTCCGGCAGTGATTTTCACAATCCGGACATGACCTGGACGCGACTTGGCCGTTTCCCTGCCGTCGAAAGCGACAGGCATCTTATTTATGACTTTATCAGGCGCTGAAGCAGTTCAGTGCTGATTCGACAGGAGGCTTGAAAATGAGCCAGTTTTTTCAGATACACCCGGAAAACCCCCAGGCACGCCTGATTCAACAGGCGGTAGAGATTATTCGTTCAGGCGGGGTTGTCATCTACCCCACTGATTGTGCCTATGCGCTGGGTTGCCATTTGGGAGATAAAAAGGCGGTTGATCGTATCAAGCGTATTCGGCAGTTGGATGATAAACATAATTTTACCCTGGTATGCGACGATCTTTCCTCTATAGGTACCTATGCCAAAGTGGATAATCAGACCTTTCGTCTCTTGAAGGCGCATACCCCTGGGGCGTATACATTTATCCTGCCTGCCACTACAGAAGTGCCACGCAGGTTGCTGCATCCGAAGCGTCGCACGATCGGTATTCGTGTACCGAATAATCCGATCGTTGCAGCGCTCTTATCCCAGCTTGGCGAGCCCATTATGAGTACCTCCCTGATTATGCCGGGTGAGGAGTTGCCAATGACGGATCCATACGAAATGCGAGACCTGCTTCAACATCAGGTTGATCTGATCATTGATGGTGGATATTGCGGTATGGAAGCAACCAGTGTGATTAATATGGTCGATGAAGTGCCGGTGGTCGTGCGTGAAGGGGCTGCTGATACTTCACATTTTAAATAGGATTTTTTTGCTGTCAGTATTGAAAAAAAAAGTTTTGTAGCGATAATTAAGCACATTCACCTGTTCAATTAATTTATGGCGGCAAAATATGACTGATTTTAACAAGATTCTGACTCGCAAAAACTCTCTGCGTAAGCACTGCCAGGAGATGACACTGGCCGAAATCGACAAGGTTATTACTGACCTTAACGATATTCGTTTGGAGCTTGAAGAGGCTAAACTGCGTGAAGAGCAGGAGCAGCAGGCCAAAAAGCATCAGGTAGAAGAAATCCAGCGTTTGATGCGCGAAGCCGGTATTGGGCTGGAAGAGCTGAAGCAGAATGTTGAGCCGGTTGCGCGTAAAAAAGCGGTCAAGGCCAAATACGTTATTAAGGATAGCGAAGGTAATGAGCACGCCTGGTCTGGTCGTGGCCGTACACCGGTTGCTTTCCGTGAATATATGGACGCGAATAATCTGACCAAGGAGCAGTTGCCCACCGTTGATTGATCGGGCATCATGCATGTGGCGATAGCCTCTTCGGGGAAACCCGAAGGGGCTTTTTTGGTTTTTCGCCGATTTATATCAACAGGGCAGTCGTCAGGTGCCCCGAAAAGAGACGTCAAAATGTCAGATGAAAAATTGCAAAAGGTTTTGGCGCGCTCCGGTTTTGGCTCACGTCGTGAGATGGAGCGTTGGATAGAAGAAGGTCGTGTTGTCCTGAATGATCAGCCAGCCAAGCTGGGGGACAGAGTCAGCGCTGCTGACAAAATCATTCTGGATGGCAAGCCGGTCACACTGACCTTTGCCTCGATGGCAGAGCGTCGTGTTCTGATTTACAACAAGCCGCTGGGTGAAGTGTGTACGCGGCATGATCCTGAAGGGCGGACGACGGTTTTCGATAATCTGCCTCCCCTCAAGCAGGGGCGTTGGGTTGCCATTGGCAGACTCGATATCAATACCACGGGGCTGCTGATTTTTACCACTGACGGCGAGCTGGCCAACCGTATGATGCATCCCTCCATGCAGATCGACCGCGAGTATGCGGTCAGGGTGCTTGGGAATGTGGACGATGACATGCTGGAACGATTGAAGCAGGGTGTTTTGCTGGATGACGGCATGGCCAGGTTCACTGATGTGCGTTACTTCGACGGTGAAGGCGCCAATAAGTGGTATCACTGTGTTGTGATGGAAGGGCGTAACCGTGAAGTGCGTCGCTTGTGGGAATCGCAGGGGCTGCAGGTTAACCGGCTCAAGCGGGTGCGCTTTGGTCCTGTATTCCTGCCCAGCGATATCAAGGTAGGCACCTGGCGTGAACTGCCGCCCAAAGAGGTTGAGTTGCTGGCACGTGAGCTGGAGCTGGATACCGCTCGTACCCATCGCCCGACACCAAATGAGGCAGAAAAGGAGCAGCGCCTGTACAAGCGCCAGAAAGTGCGCCAGGCAGTCATCAAAGGGCAGCCTGCTGCGGTGGAAGAGAAGCGTCGCAGTGGCAAAACCAAGGCCCGCTCGGTGGGTAAGCGAAACACCGGTAATCGCGGGCGTCGGGTCTGAGTTCCGGGGTCAGGCGGATTCCTGACCCTGAGCGTCCATGGAGCGGCCATTGACCCCTTTGCTGTCCGGCCCCATCAGGTAAAGGTACAGCGGCATGATTTCAGCCGGGGTGGGGTTGGTTTCGGGTGGCTCGGCGGGGTAGGCGTAGCTGCGCATCTGGGTGCGGGTCGCGCCCGGATTGATGGCGTTGATCCGAATGGCCGGGTCGTTATCCAGCTCGTCTGCCAGTACCTGCATCATCCCTTCGGTCGCAAACTTTGACACCGAATAGGCCCCCCAGTAGGCACGGCCTGTGCGCCCTACGCCTGACGATGTAAAGATCACGGATGCATCGCTGGACTTGTGCAGCAATGGTAAAAGCGCCTGAGTCAGCAGGAAGGGGGCGTGTACATTAACGCGCATGACCTTTTCCCAGGTAACCGGATCATAGTTTTCGATCGGGGTGCGCATGCCGAGAATGCCGGCATTGTGCAGTACCCCGTCCAGGTGGCCGAACTCATCATACAGCTGGTTGCTCAGCTCGATATAATCATGCTCGACCGCAGTGTCCAGATTCATGGGTACGATGGCGGGCTGGGGCAGACCGGCGCTCTCGATTTCGTCATACAGTGATTCAAGCTTTTCCAGGGTGCGGCCAAGCAGTACCACGGTGGCGCCGTGTCTGGCGTAGTGCCAGGCAGCGGCACGGCCAATCCCATCGCCGGCGCCGGTAACCAGAATGATCCGGTCCTTGAGCAGCTCGGCCGGTGCATCGTAGTGAAACATCCTTAGCTCCTTAAACTCCCGGTTTTTCCGGGAGTATGTTTTCAGCCTGTAACAATAATGAGTTTAGCAGCGGCTGCAGCTCTGATGGCTGATGTGAAATATAGTGACTGTTCCAGTCTTCGGCCTGTTCTCCGGCGTTCAGGTAGCCCCAGGCTGCCGCGACGGTGATCATGCCTGCGGCGTGACCTGCTTCGATGTCCCGCCTGTGATCACCCACGTAGATGCACCTGGCCGGGTCGACCTCCAGCTGTTGGCAGGCCAGCCAGAGGCCTTCTGGGTCGGGTTTGCTGGCGTTGACATCCTCCGGGCAGACAAGGCTGGCACAGCGTTCGGTCAGGTTGAGGCTGTCAAGCAAGGTGAGGGTGAAACGCTGTGGCTTGTTGGTGACGATGCCCCAGCGAATCCCTCTTTCTTCCAGCCAGCTCAGCAGAGGCTCTATCTCGTCAAACAGTCTGCTGTCTTGGCAGGTATCAGTGCCATAGTAATCGAGCAGTTGCTGGTGCAGCGCAGGAAAAGCATCCGCGTCCTGCTTCAGCTTGAACGCATGCATCACCATGGCACGGGCGCCGTTGGAAACCTGGGTACGCAACTCACTGAATTCAATTGGCTCGCGCCCGGCTTCGTTTAGCATGCGGTTGATAATGCGGTGGAAGTCGCGAGCGCTGTCGAGCAGGGTGCCGTCCAGGTCAAACAGCACGGCATCGATGGTTGCCATTATTCCGGGCTCCGACTGCAGGCTAGCATGTAGTTGACGCCAACATCGCTCGGGTCAAGGCGGTACACCTTGGTCAATGGGTTGTAAACCAGACCGCTCATTTCCCCTACATTAAGACCGGCGCCTCGTACCCAGCCACCCAGCTCGGCCGGGCGAATGAATTTGTTGAAGTCATGGGTGCCATCAGGAACCAGTTTAAGCATGCGCTCGGCACCCAGAATGGCAAACAGGTAGCTTTTGGGGTTGCGGTTCAGAGTGGAGAAGAACACCTGCCCACCGGGTTTGACCAGGCGGGCGCAGGCGCGTACCACAGACTCGGGGTCAGGGACGTGTTCCAGCATTTCCATGCAGGTGACCAGGTCAAAGCCGCCGGGCATCTCATCGGCCAGGTCCTCTACCGTGATGCGACGGTAGCTGACGCGGGCACCGCTCTCCAATCCATGCAGTTTGGCAACCTTGAGAGGGGCCTCGCCCATGTCGATACCGGTGACCTCGGCGCCACGGTGTGCCATTGCCTCGGACAGTATGCCGCCGCCACAACCTACATCCAGAACGGTCTTGCCAGCCAGGGAGCCGATTCGATCGATAAAGTCCACCCGCAGAGGGTTGATGTCGTGCAGAGGCTTGAACTCGCTGTTGCGATCCCACCAACGGCTGGCCAGCTCCTCGAATTTGGCAATCTCGGCCGGATCAATATTCGGTGTACGCTCGTCACTCATCAGTTTTGCCCTTGCGTCCAGAATCAGATATGCCGCATTCTAGCACTATGGTTTGAGGGTCGGAAATTCACCTCTTTCAATACATCAGGGAATACACGCCGGGAGTAAAAGGATGATCGGTTTCTGGAAACGCAATGATACGGGTGCGGAAGACAAGCCTCGGGCGTCAGGGGTGCGGAAACAACCGCCGCTGCTGACGGGGCGGGCGCAACTCTCCGAGACTGCCATGGTAGAGCTGCTCAATCGGGCGAGTGTTGTTCGTTTTGCTGCCGGTGATGACCTGCTGGCAGTGCAGTCGGAGCTGGCCAGTAGTTATATTTTGCTTCAGTCGGGTACTGTTCGCGTGGCGCCTGCCGCAACCGAAGAGGCGATCAGTCTGGAAGTGACTACGGCACTGAACCTTATAGGTGCTGAAGGATCAGGCCTGCCTCGCTTCAGCGTGCAGGCCCAGAGTGATGGGCAGTTGTTGCTGTTGAGTGATGCTGCGTTCAGTCAGCTGCAGGAATCCACTCAGTTAGTGTTGTTGCAAATGGCACAGCACTCGGCCGCAGAGCGATTTCTGCAGTTGCTGGATCATTATCGTCGGGCGCAGCAGCGTTATGAACGGCTGTCTTCGGTGCTGTTTACTTCTGCCGCCGATGCGGCTGAAGCCTTTGCAGGTTCAGAGCCGGTACAACAAATCATTGCCCGTATACCGAGATTGCCGGTTTCCAGTGTGGAGCTGCTTAATCGGCTGCTCGATGAAAAAACAACACACTCCCAGATTGCAGAGCTGGTGCGTCAGGATCCCTCCCTCACGGCGACCCTGCTGAAAGCGATCAATTCATCACGCTATAATTTTGACCAGAAAATTACCGATCTGAGCCATGCGGTGAGTCTGCTGGGCTTTGAAGGTGTGTATCAGATCATCATGGCCGAAAGCATGCGCAAAAGCCTGCCGGATACGGACCGTTTTCGTGTCAGCTATCATCGTGCGCTCTTGCTCTCCTATCTTGTGTTTGCCCTTGCGCAGGCCAGTGGTCGAGCGCGGCCCGCCGAAATGGCCACCATCGCGCTGCTGCATGACGTGGGCCGTATCGTAATCGAACTGTTGCAGCGCCAAAACCCGGCCTTCAAAGCGATGATTGGTCAGATACATCCCGGTGTGGTGGGGGCTGAGCTGCTTAAGGCCTGGCAGCTGCCTGAGCCGGTCTGGAGCAGTATCGCCTTGCAGCACTACCCTGATTTTGTTCAGCCGCGCCGACTGCCAGCCGAGATGCAGGATCGGGTTGCGTTGTTACACCTTTCAGCCTGGTTGCTGGACTGGCGAGAGCAGGGGGGGAGTGTCGATGAGCCCCTGTTTTTGCAGGAGTATCTGGCGCACGTGGGCTGGGAGGGGGCTACGGCAGAGCAGGTCTGGGAGCGTAAGGTCAAGCCTTTGCTTCGTCAGCGCCGAAGTGCCCTGCCCAAGGCGCTGCAGCAGATGCTTGATGATGCTTGATCCCTGTCAGGGAGTCGGCCGGTTAGCGTGAAATCCGCTCAGCTGTGGTATACTCCCGCGGTTTGAAAGCGCGCCATCAGGGTGTGCCCAGGTACCGGATCAAGGAAAGCTGAGCGAATGGGTGATTTAGCCAAAGAAGTTCTGCCAGTCAACATCGAAGATGAGCTGAAACAGTCCTATCTCGATTATGCCATGAGCGTCATCGTCGGGCGTGCTCTGCCGGATGTGCGTGACGGCCTTAAACCGGTTCATCGGCGTGTACTCTTCGCCATGAACGAACTGAACAATGACTGGAACAAGCCTTACAAAAAGTCTGCCCGTGTGGTGGGTGATGTAATCGGTAAGTACCACCCTCATGGTGACAGTGCGGTATACGACACTATCGTGCGTATGGCGCAGAACTTCTCCATGCGTTACATGCTGGTAGATGGTCAGGGCAACTTTGGTTCAGTCGATGGCGACTCGGCTGCGGCCATGCGTTATACCGAAATCCGAATGGCCAAGATTTCCCATGAGCTGTTGGCCGATCTGGAAAAGGAAACCGTTGATTTCGTCGACAACTATGACGGTACGGAGCGTATCCCGGCCGTGCTGCCGACGCGGGTTCCCAATTTGCTGGTGAACGGCTCGTCCGGTATTGCCGTGGGTATGGCGACCAATATCCCGCCGCATAACTTGGGCGAAATCGTCAAGGGCTGCCTGGAGTTGATCAATAACCCGGATATCAGTATCGATGAGCTGATGGAGTTCATTCCGGGGCCTGATTTCCCCACCGGTGGCATTATCAATGGTCGAGCCGGCATCCTGCAGGCCTATCGTACCGGTCGTGGCCGCATCTATGTGCGTGCGCGCCACCATATCGAAGACCATCCCAAAAACGGCCGGCCGATGCTGGTGATCACCGAGATCCCGTATCAGCTGAACAAGGCGCGTCTGATCGAGAAAATCGCTGAGCTGGTCAAAGAGAAGAAAATAGAGGGAATCAGCGAGCTTCGAGACGAGTCTGACAAGGACGGCATGCGCATCGTGATCGAGTTGCGCCGTGGTGAAGTGCCCGAAGTGATCATCAATAACCTGTTTGCCCAGACTCAGCTGCAAAGTGTGTTCGGGATTAACATGGTGGCGCTGGTTGATGGTCAGCCGAAGATTCTGGACCTTAAAACGATTCTTCAATGTTTCGTTCGTCACCGCCGTGAAGTGGTGACCCGCCGTACCATCTTTGAACTGCGCAAGGCACGCGAACGTGGGCATGTACTGGAAGGTCTGGCAATTGCGCTGGCCAATATCGATCCGGTCATCGAACTGATCAAGCAGTCTCCTTCGCCTGCCGAAGCGAAAGAACGTCTGATCGCAACCGCTTGGGTGCCGGGTAATGTGACCGACATGCTGGAACGTGCAGGTGAAACCGCTTGCCGGCCTGAAGATCTGGAGCCCCAGTATGGCATGCGCGACGGTCGTTATTACCTGTCACCGGTTCAGGCCCAGGCAATCCTCGACCTGCGTCTGCACCGCCTGACTGGCCTTGAGCACGAAAAACTGATCGCTGAATATCGCGAGCTGCTGGATAAGATCGCCGAGTTGCTGCATATCCTGGGCTCTTATGAGCGCCTGATGGAAGTGATCCGCGAAGAGCTGGAAGCGCTGGTGGCAGAGTATGCCGATGAGCGCCGTACCGAGATTCAGGCCTCCATGCAGGATCTGACCGTGGCGGATCTGATCACCGAAGAGGATATGGTGGTGACGATCTCTCATGCCGGCTACGCCAAAACTCAGCCTCTGACCGATTATCAGGCTCAGCGCCGTGGTGGCAAGGGCAAATCAGCGACGGCAATGAAAGATGAAGACTTCATCGAACACCTGCTGATTGCCAATACCCACGACACCATTCTCTGTTTCACCAACATGGGCAAGGTGTACTGGCTTAAGGTTTACGAAATTCCTCCGGCCAGTCGTGCCTCACGTGGTCGCCCAGTGGTCAACATTCTGCCATTGGCCGAAAACGAGTGGATCAGCACCATTCTGCCGGTACAGGCGTTTGATCCTGACCGTTTCATTTTCATGGCAACTGCCAACGGTACCGTGAAAAAGACGCCGCTGGATGCCTTCTCGCGTCCGCGCAGTACCGGTTTGATTGCTCTGGATATTGTTGAAGGTGACCGCTTGATCGGCGCATCCCTGACCAGTGGTCAGGATGATGTCATGCTGGTGACCAGTGCCGGCAAGGCGATCCGTTTCAACGAGAACGATGTTCGCGCCATGGGCCGCACGGCACGCGGTGTTCGCGGTGTGCGCATGGATGATGATGTCCAGGTCATAGCCCTGATGGTGCCGCAGGCAGGAGGCGAAGTACTGACCGCTTCCGAGCACGGTTACGGCAAGAAGACCCGTGTGGACGAGTTCCCACTGCGCGGTCGTGGTGGTCAGGGTGTGATCGCCATGCAGTGTACCGAGCGTAACGGCCAGCTGGCCGGTGCGGTGCAGGTGTTCGAAGGCGACGATGTGATGCTGATCAGCAACCGCGGTACTCTGGTACGGACGCGCAGCAGTGAAATCTCAAGTCTGGGCCGCAACACTCAGGGCGTGATGCTGATCCGCCTGGCTGAAGAAGAGGCGCTGGTGGGGATTGCGCGTATTGAAGAGCCTGACGAAGAGGATCTTGAAGCGGCAGAAGACAGTGCCGAATCACGCACCGAGGTACCGGAAGAGGCTGCCGATGATGCGCAGGATACTCAAGCTGATGATACCGGCAGTGATGCCTGATTCCCTTTATCTAACTGGAATTAAAAGCTGAAATGACACGTAAATACAATTTCAGTGCAGGGCCTGGAGCCCTGCCGGAAGAGGTGCTGCAACAGGCACAGGCTGAGCTGCTGGACTGGCACGGTCAGGGGCTCTCCATTATGGAGATGAGCCATCGCAGTGACGAGTATGTTGGTGTTGCGGCTCAGGCCGAGCAGGACCTGCGCGACCTGATGGGCATCCCGGCCAACTACAAGGTGCTGTTCCTGCAGGGTGGTGCAACGGCCCAGTTTGCCATGGTGCCGATGAACCTGCTGCGCGGTGCGAGCTGCGCGGACTATATCGATACCGGCATCTGGTCCGGCAAGGCGGTCAAGGAAGCCCGGCGCTATGCACAGGTGAATGTGGCTGCCAGCACCGCAGGCAATAACTACACCTCGGCGCCGGCGCAGTCAGAACTGCAGCTGACACCTGGGGCGGCCTATCTGCATTACACCACCAACGAAACCATTGGTGGTGTCGAGTTTGACTACATTCCCGACAGTGGCGATGTACCACTGGTTGCCGATATGTCTTCCGATATCCTGTCTGTCCCGGTGGATGTCAGCCGCTTTGGCCTGATCTACGCCGGTGCACAGAAGAATATTGGTCCTGCCGGCCTGACAGTGGTGATCGTGCGTGAAGACCTGATCGGCCAGACGCTGGCCGGTACGCCAAGCATGTACGACTACAAAATCCACGCTGACGCCGACTCCATGAACAACACGCCGCCAACCTTTGGCTGGTATCTGGCCGGGTTGGTGTTCCAGTGGCTCAAGCGCCAGGGCGGTGTGGAAGCAATGGCCGAGCAGAACCGCCGCAAGGCCGCCAAGCTCTATGCGGCTATTGATGCCAGCGATTTCTATGGCAATCCGGTGGCGATCAACAACCGCTCCATCATGAATGTACCGTTCACGCTGGCCGACGCCGCGCTGGAAAAACGTTTCCTGGAGCTGGCAGAGGCGGAAGGAATGCTCAATCTTCAGGGGCATCGTTCCGTTGGTGGCATGCGGGCGAGCATCTATAACGCGGTACCAGAAGCGGCAGTGGATACGTTGATCGACTTCATGCAGCGGTTCGAAAAAGAGCAGGCCTGAGTATGAAGGCGACTGACAAGGGTGCGGCAGATGCGCAGGAAGCAGAACTGCGGGTGTTGCGTGATCGCATCGATACGGTGGATCGTCAGATCCACCAGCTGCTGAATGATCGCGCCCGGCTGGCACAGGGCGTGGCTGAAGTGAAGGAGCGCTATCGCGAAGGGGGCGAGACACCGGTATTTTACCGACCTGAACGTGAAGCGCAGGTGTTGAGAGCCGTAATGGCCCGCAACGAAGGGCCGTTGCCCGATCAGGCCGTTGCACGCCTGTTTCGCGAGATCATGTCGGTCTGCCTTGCGCTTGAGCAGCCGATGCGTGCGGTGTTCCTCGGTCCTGAAGGCACCTTTACGCAGCAGGCAGCGCAGAAGCATTTCGGGCAGGCTGTTCATTGTCAGGCGTTGCCAAGCCTGGAGCAGGTGTTCAGTGAAGTGGAGCAGGGCAGTGCTCACTATGCTGTTGTCCCCATCGAGAGTGAGAATGCCGGTTTGATCCGGCATACGCTGGATCTGTTTCGCCGCTTCGGCCTGTATATATGCGGTGAAGTGGAGCTGGCTCCCGAAGCGGCAGCGCAGGCCACTGATCGTTGCCCCCGTTTTCTGGTCGTTGGTCGTGAAGCGATTGGTCCCAGCGGTGATGACAAAACCTCACTGTTGCTCATCTGCCGTGATGAGCCTGGCGTGCTGCATGATCTTTTGTCGCCTTTTCACCGACGCAATATCAGTCTGACGCGTCTGGAAACACGCAGCAGCGGTGAGCACGACTGGAAAATGCTGTTCTATATTGATTTCGAAGGTCATCGTGAAGATCCCGCAGTTATCGAATTGCTGACGGAACTGGGTGGTCTCGATATCGAGGTAAAATTTCTCGGATCCTACCCGAAAGCGGTGCTCTGAGTTCATACAGTATAAGGATGCCAAGGGATGTCATGTGATTTTATGGCACTGGCGACACCTGGAGTACAGGGGTTGCACCCCTACGAAGCAGGCAAGCCGGTTGAGGAGCTGGAGCGTGAGCTGGGGATACACGATATCATCAAGCTTGCCAGCAATGAGAATCCGCTGGGACCCAGTGCGTATGCGATTGAAGCTGTACAGAAAGCATTGGCCGAAGCTACCCGTTACCCAGACAGTAATGGCTTTCGTCTCAAGGCGGCGCTGCATCAATATTATGGACTGATGCCAGAACAGCTGACGCTGGGTAACGGCTCCAACGACGTGCTTGAGCTGATCGCGCGTGCCTTTCTTCAACCCGGAGATGAGGTTATCTTCTCCGAATACGCCTTTGCGGTGTACCCCATTGTGACTCAGGCCTGTAGTGCCAAGGCGGTCATCACGCCCGCTCGTGATTATGGTCACAATCTTCAGGCGATGGCTGAAGCCATTACAGAAAGTACCCGCCTGATTTTCATTGCCAACCCGAATAACCCAACCGGCACCGCCTTGATGCGTGACGAGCTGACAGCATTTCTGGCAGCGGTGCCGGAGCATGTCATTGTCGTGCTGGATGAAGCCTATACGGAATATGTTGAGGCTGGAGACTTTCCGGATGGGCTGGAGTTACTGCCTCAGTTCCCGAATCTGGTGGTAACCCGCACATTTTCCAAGGCCTGGGGGCTTGCCGGCCTGCGCGTCGGTTTTGCTGCCGCCAGTACAGTGATTACCGATCTGCTTAACCGTGTACGGCAACCGTTCAATGTATCCCATCTCGCGCTGGCGGCTGCTGAGGCTGTTCTGGATGACGGTGATTACCTGGCTCGCAGTGTCGAGCTTAATCGCAGGGGAATGGCTCAGCTCGAGCAGGGGCTGAAACAGCTTGGAGTCGGTTATATCCCCTCATTCGGGAACTTCATCACTGCCGATATGGCACGCCCGGCCCAGCCCCTGTTTCAGGCACTGCTGCATGAAGGCGTGATCGTGCGGCCATTGGGCGGATACCGGATGCCTCAGCATCTGCGTATCAGTATCGGTCTGACAAATGAAAATGACCGGTTCCTGCGGGCACTCAAACAGGTGCTGGCGTGCTGAACTACTCGGGTAAGTCGCAATACCAGCTCGACAGAGTGCTGATCATTGGCTTGGGGCTGATAGGTGGCTCTTTTGCCAAGGCACTGAAGATTCGCTCCTGTGTTCGTGAAATCGTGGGTGCCGATCGCAGTGAGGAGGAGTGCCGGCTGGGTCTCGAGCTGGGTGTGATTGATCGTGTTGCCACTGACCTTGAAGCGGAAGTGTCAGCGGCTGATCTGATCGTGCTGGCCGTTCCGGTCAAGGCGATGGAAAGTGTGCTTGAACAGATTCGTCCCTGGCTGCGTTTGCGCACACTGGTGACGGATGTCGGCAGCACCAAGGGAAGCCTGGTAGCAGCCGCACGTCGTCTGTTCGGGCAATTGCCACCGACCTTTATTCCTGGGCACCCCATTGCCGGTGCCGAGAAAAGCGGTGTGCGTGCTGCCGATGCTGACCTGTTCGAGCGACATAAGGTGATCCTAACACCGCTGCCCGAGACCGATCCAAATGCCACGCTTGAGTTGGCACGCCTGTGGCAGGCGGTAGGTGCCGAAGTATTGCAGATGGAAGTTGAACGGCATGATGAAGTGCTGGCTGCAACAAGCCACTTGCCGCACCTGCTGGCATTTTCGTTGGTCGATACACTGGCGCGTGAAGAGGAAAATCTGGATATTTTTCGTTATGCCGCAGGCGGCTTTCGTGACTTCACGCGCATTGCTGCCAGCGACCCAACCATGTGGCATGACATCTGTGTTGCCAATCGAAGTGCGGTGCTGGCGCAGATTGATCGTTATACCACCGGTCTGACTCGTCTGCGCAGTGCCATTGACACTGGCGATAGCCAGACGATGCTGGGAATCTTCACGCGAGCCAAGGCGGCTCGAGATCACTTTACCCGATTACTGACGGGGTCAGCCTATTCATCGAATGATCATGCGGCTGGAGTAAGCTTGCGTGTCAGCAGTGATGCTGCACCAGTAGGTGAACTGGTATTGCCGGGTGATAAGTCGGTTTCACACAGGGCGATTATTCTTGCGGCCATAGCCGATGGCGTAACGGATATCAGTGGTTTTCTCGAAAGTGAAGACAGTCTGGCGACGTTGCAGGCAATGCGTGATATGGGCGTAGTCATTGAAGGTCCGCATCAGGGCAGGGTCAGAATCTACGGAGTTGGCCTGCATGGGCTTAAACCGCCACCCGGGCCGCTCTACCTGGGTCACTCGGCTACCTCGATGCGTCTTTTGGCGGGTGTGCTGGTCGCTCAGCCGTTCGATACCGAGCTGTTCGGTGACGAGTCCCTGAGTCAACGTAATATGTCACGTGTGGCGGAGCCGCTGCGCCTGATGGGGGCGGATATTGAAACCGGTATTGGCGGCTGCCCGCCACTGAAAATAAAAGGGGGACGCAGGTTGCGGGGTGTTCGCTATACCCTGCCGATGCCCAGTGCACAGGTTAAATCAGCGCTGCTGCTGGCAGGGTTGTGGGCGGAAGGTGAAACCCGAGTGGTTGAGCCGGTGGCGACACGTGATCACACCGAACGGATGCTGTCAGCGCTTGGAGTTGATATGAGCAGTGACGCCGGGGAGGTCTGCCTTAAACCTGCTCAATCGCTGCGAGCTGCACCTATCGAAGTTCCGCGCGACCTGTCCTGGGCGACACTGTTCATGCTGGTAGCCAGTCTCAGCCCTGGGGCTGACCTGCTGCTCAAAGGGGTGGGTATTAATCCCAGTCGAGCGGGTGCGCTGCGCGTGCTTGAGCGCATGGGGGCTGTCATTACACTGTCTGAGCAGCACCTCCAGGCAGGGGAACCGGTAGCCGATATTCATGTCAAGGCGGGGCGGCCACTGTCTGCAGTGACAGTGGATCTGTCAGATCTTGCCACGGCCAGCGACGAGGTACCTCTGTTGTTGGTGGCTGCAGCCTGTGCAGTGGGACACAGCCGATTTACCGGGCTGGATGGGTTGCGTCGCAAGGAGGAAGATCCGGTGGCGCAAACAGCGCAGCTGTTACAGCAATTGGGTGTGCGGCTAGAGCTGGATAATGACCGAATCGAAGTAACCGGTGGGTGCATCGAGGGTGGTGAGATCATGTTGAATGGGCAGATCCGAGTTGCCATGGCGGCGCTGGCGGCTGGGCTCTGCGGCGAAAATACACTCAAAATTGGCGGAGGCGGCTGTTTGTTGGCAGCATGCCCCGATCTGATCGAGTTGATGCAACGACTGGGTCTGAATGTGCATAAGGAGGAGGGCTGATGTCCAGCCAGGAAAAACAGGCCGCCGTCATTACGGTGGATGGCCCCAGTGGGTCGGGCAAGGGAACAGTCTGTCAGTTGCTGGCACGCGAGTTGGGCTGGCACCTGCTGGACAGTGGTGCGCTGTATCGCGTAACCGCTTTGGCTGCCCGTCACCATGGGGTTGAGCTGGATGATGTAGAGGCGCTGGAAGTACTGGCGGCTCACCTTGATGTGCGTTTCAAGGCGACAGATGGGGGGGATACTCAGATTATCCTTGAAGGCGAAGAAGTGACCCATGCCATCCGTAACGAGCGGGTAGGAGAGGATGCTTCGGTAGTGGCGGCGCTGGGACCCGTGCGTGAGGCCTTGTTGAGCCGTCAGCGTGATTTTGCGCTTGCGCCGGGACTGGTGGCTGACGGTCGTGATATGGGCACGGTGGTGTTCCCCCAGGCCGGTTTGAAAATATACCTTGATGCCAGTGCCGAAGAGCGTGCACAACGACGTTATAAGCAGTTGATTAGCAAGGAACCCGGTGCTAGCCTTGGTGATATATTGAACGATATAAAGGCGCGTGATGCACGCGACATGAATCGTGCAGTTGCGCCCCTTAAGCCGGCGCCGGATGCGGTGATACTGGATTCCACCTTGATGAGCATTAAAGAGGTGTTACAAGCCGTATTGGATGAGGCAAGACACAGAGGCCTACGTTGATGTAGCCGAAACCTGGGAAGGATCAGTAATGAGCGAAAGTTTTGCGGAGCTGTTCGAAGAGAGTCTGAAAGAGCTGGATATGGCGCCGGGTTCCATTGTAACCGGCACTGTTGTGGCGATTGAGAATGACTTTGTGATCGTCAATGCCGGACTTAAGTCCGAGGGGGTTATCCCTCTGGAACAGTTCCGTAATGACAAGGGAGAAGTCGATCTGAAGGTGGGTGACGAGGTACGTGTTGCCCTCGAAGCACTGGAAGATGGCTTTGGCTCGACTGTCCTCTCGCGTGAGCGTGCCAAGCGTGCCGAATCCTGGGGAGTGCTGGAGCAGGCCTACGAGGCAGGCGAAAGTGTGCATGGTCATATCGTGGGTCGGGTGCGTGGTGGCCTCACGGTCGAGGTCAATGGCCTCAATGCCTTCCTGCCAGGTTCTCTGGTAGATATCCGCCCGCTGCGTGATACCTCTCACCTTGAAGGTCAGGAACTGGAGTTCCGCATCGTCAAGCTGGATCAGCGCAGCAACAATCTGGTGGTATCTCGCCGTGCCGTGCTGGAGGAGGTCTACAGCAAGGAACGTGAAAAGCTGCTGGAAAAAATGGAAGAAGGCCTGGTGGTCAAAGGGATCGTCAAGAACCTTACCGACTACGGTGCCTTTATCGATCTGGGTGGTATCGACGGCCTGCTCCATATTACCGATATTGCCTGGAAGCGAGTCAAGCACCCGAGCGAAGTACTCAACGTCGGTGATGAAATCGATGTGAAGGTGCTGAAATACGATCCTGAGCGCAAGCGCGTTTCTCTGGGTCTGAAGCAGCTGCAGGAAGATCCCTGGAATCAGCTTACCAAGGAATATACCGTTGGCAGCAAGGTCAAGGCGCGGGTTACCAACTTGACCGATTACGGTTGCTTTGCGGAAATCAGTACCGGCGTTGAAGGTTTGGTGCATGTGTCCGAAATGGACTGGACCAACAAGAATATCCATCCCTCCAAGGCAGTTCAGGTAGGGGAAGAGATCGAAGTCATGATCCTCGATATCGATCAGCAGCGCCGGCGTATATCACTGGGTATGAAACAGTGCCAGCCGAACCCCTGGGAAGCCTTCTCCAGTCAGTTTGCCAAGGGTGACCGGCTCAAGGGGCGGGTGCGCTCCATTACCGATTTTGGTGTCTTTATCGGGCTTGATGGCGGCATTGACGGTCTGGTCCATCTCTCCGACCTGTCATGGGACCTGCCGGGCGAAGAAGCGATGAAGGCGTACAACAAGGGGGATGAGGTCGAAGCCGTTGTGCTGTCGATTGATCCGGAGCGTGAGCGAGTTGCGCTGGGTATCAAGCAGCTCGATTCCGATCCCTTCACAGAGTATGCCGATCAGCATCCGAAGGGCAGC
The DNA here is from genome assembly GCF_041155135.1 of Marinobacterium sp. BA1. Lineage (NCBI taxonomy): Bacteria > Pseudomonadati > Pseudomonadota > Gammaproteobacteria > Oceanospirillales > Oceanospirillaceae > Marinobacterium > Marinobacterium sp. BA1. Next base: position 1,880,885 of record NZ_BAAFHC010000001.1, on the reverse strand, counting down.
CGTGTCAGGGGTACTATTCGTGAGGTAACGCCGCGCCAGGCTTTGGTAGAGCTTGCCGAGGGTGTTGAAGGTGTGCTCAAGGTCGCGGAGCTTTCGCATGACCACATCGCTGATCTGACTACTGAGCTTAAATCAGGTGATCAGCTCGAAGCGGCAGTTCAGAGTGTCGATCGCCGTAACCGAACACTTAACCTGTCGGTGCGTCAGTTGGAACAGGAGCAGACCCGTCAGGCGATGAAGTCCGTTCAGGAGCAGCCGGTTGAGGACGCAGGTCCGAAGACCATCGGTGACCTGATCAAGGAACAGATGAAAAAACAGGACTCCTGAGCCAACGGCTCAAGTTCGACTCCGCACCCGGGGCCGGGTGCGGAACCTGGTCTCAACCGGAGGTGTTATGACCAAGTCTGAGTTGATCGAGCGCTTGATAGACGCGCATCCTGAGCTGTCTGTGAAAGATGTGGAGCTGGCAGTGAAAACCATGCTGGATCACATGACCGATGCACTCTCTACCGGTGAGCGCATTGAGATTCGCGGTTTTGGCAGCTTCTCGTTACACTATCGGGCACCGAGAATGGGGCGGAACCCGAAAACCGGCGAAGCGGTACCCTTGCCGGCCAAGCACGTTCCCCACTTCAAGCCTGGCAAGGAACTGAGAGATCAGGTCAATGAAGGACTCAAGACCGGCTATTGATCTCTTGTACCGGGGCGGTACAACGCAGAGGAATTACGAGTGAACTGGCTTAAAAACCTGATTACCATAGTGCTGGGGCTGATCGTTATCGGTGTCGGTATTCTGTTCACCATTCACAACACAGATCAGGTCACCATTGATCTGGTGTTCTTTCAGCTGCCGCAGGCAAGTCTGTCACTCTGGTTGATTGCGACTTTTGTTCTGGGCGCTCTGTGCGGCATTGTGCTGAGCATTTTGACCATTCTGTCCCTTAAAACGAGGCTCCACTCTTCTCAACGCAAGGTGGTTGCCTTTCGCAAGGAGCTGGACCAGTTGCGCACGGCTGGCCTGAAAGACAGTACCTGAAATGAGTGCGGATTATCTGCTTATTGTTCCCCTGTTTCTGGCAGTGGGAGCAGGCTGGTGGTTGGGGCGATCCCAAAACCGTTCGGCGCAGCTTGAGCAGGAACGCAAGGTTAATCTGAGTCGCGAGTACTTCATCGGCCTCGATTACCTGATCAGCGAAAAAACCGATGAGGCGATCGAGAGCTTCATCCGTGCCCTTGAAATCAACTCCGATACCATTCCGGCACACCTCACTCTGGCGAAGCTGTTTCGACGCAAAGGCGATGTTGAACGTGCGATCGGCATTCATCAAAAGCTGCTTGCGCGGCCTGACTTGAGTCAGCAGGACTTTTTGCGTATCCAGATGGCGCTGGCGCGCGATTATGATGCCATCGGCCTGCTCGATCGGGCTGAAAACCTGTTGTCGGATATTATTCGTCAGGCTGGCGGTCAAGAGATGAAGCGCAAGGCGCAAACGCTTTTGATCAAGCTTTACGAAAAAGAGGGTGAGTGGCGGCAGGCACTGGATACCGCCAGCCAGTTGCAGACTCAGGAGTTGCGCGAAATCAGGCATGAGCTTGCGCATTATTGCTGTGAGTTGGCTCAGCGCCTGTCACGGCAGGGTGATGCCGAAGCCGAACGCTTCCTGCGTCAGGCCCTGTTGTATGACCCGAATTGTGCCAGAGCCAGTCTTATACGAGCGAAACTTCAAATCGAGGCCGGGCGCTGGCGACATGCGATCAAGAGTCTCAAGCAGGTACTTGAACAGGATGTGTTGCTGGTCTCCGAAACAATACCGCTGTTACAGCGCTGCTACAGTGAGCTGGGTTCGCTGGCAGAGTTTGAAGGCTATCTGCGTGCCTGTCTCAGCAAGGCACCCTCTGCCAGTGTAATCATTGCGCTGGCCGATCGCATTCGCAGCCAGAAGGACGTGTTTGCGGCTGGTGTCTTTCTGACAGAAGAGCTGAAGAAACGTCCCTCGATAAAGGGCTTTAACCGCCTGATCGACATGCATATTGAGTATGGTTCCAGCAGCGCACGTCAAAGCCTGACAGTGTTGCGCGGCCTGACTGGCCAGCTGGAGCAAAGCAAGCCCGTTTATCAATGTAACCACTGCGGTTTTGCCGGTCGTACGCTGCATTGGCAGTGTCCCTCCTGCAAGCAGTGGAGTAGCACTCGGCCGATCCAGGGACTGGAAGGCGAATAAGAGAGAAGAGCATGACCCTCGATACCAACAGAATCATCGTGGCCCTTGATTATCCCGATCGGGTGGCTGCCCTGCAGATGGCGCAACAGCTTGATCCGGCACTATGCCGCGTCAAGGTAGGCAAGGAACTGTTCACGCGCGGTGGTCCATCCATCGTAGAGGCCCTGCAGAAGCTTGGCTTTGATGTGTTCCTGGATCTGAAGTTTCACGATATCCCCAATACAACGGCACGTGCCGTGCAGGCGGCAGCCGAACTGGGCGTGTGGATGGTCAATGTGCATGCTTCCGGTGGCCGGCGCATGATGGAGGCCTCGCGCGAGGCGCTGGAAAAGGTCAATGGTGCCAGTACCCTGCTGATCGCAGTGACCGTTCTGACCAGTATGGAGCGGGATGATCTGGCCGAGGTCGGTCTGGATATCGACCCGCTGGAACAGGTGGTGCGATTGGCCAGGCTTACGCACAGCAGTGGTTTGGACGGCGTTGTGTGCTCAGCACAGGAGGTTGCTGCAATTCGGGCGGCTGTCACAGGCGATTTTGCGCTGGTGACACCCGGAATACGTCCCGCTTCAGCCGAGCAGGGAGATCAGCGTCGGATCATGACCCCGGCACAGGCGATTATTGCTGGCAGTGATTACCTGGTGGTTGGTCGCCCGATCACCCAGGCGGAAGCACCCTTAACCGTTGCTGCCGAGATTCGTGAAGAGGTTTTGGCAGCGCTGGGCTGATATTTCAATCCTGATCCGGATCAATGGATGGTCTGTAAGGGTTGTAAATTACAGTGTGATGGCCTTAAAGTATTAGAGCCGGTCAGGGAGTGACTGGCTTCCATATGACAAGGAGAAAGTCATGATCAAACGCCTGCTGTCTGCCGCCGCTCTCGCCGGTGCGCTCCTGTTCTCACCCCTGTCCATGGCCGCTGAACCGATTGATATCAATACGGCTACAGCCGCTGAAATTGCAACTTCCCTTAATGGTGTTGGGCCTGCAAAGGCTGAAGCAATTGTTGCGTATCGTGAAGCCAATGGTCCTTTCGTCAGTGTCGATCAATTGACTGACGTAAAGGGCATCGGCGCTGCCACGATCGAGAAAAATCGCACTCAGATTATCATCGAACCCCGCTGACCCCTTGCCATCACTCCCTGATCCATACTCTGAGGCAGGCAAAACCGCCTGCCGCTGCCCGTTCTAAAGTACGAATGCGAGCACCACCGGAATGGTGACAAGGCTTCCGATATTGCCGATCAGTACAATCGATGCAACCAGATGTGGCTCCTGATTGTAGCGTTCTGCGATCATGTAATTCAGTACTGCCGGCGGCAAGGCGCCGAAGATCAGCAGATAGGCAAAATATTCGGCGGGCAGATTCAGTATCGGGTATAACATAAGCGCTACCGCGATGCCGCTCAGTGGAGCGAGTATGGCCCCCCACACCCCAACTCTCCAGTGGGTAAAGTCCACGCTGGTCATCCGTACGCCAAGTGCAAACAGCATCAGTGGGATCGCGATCTGACCCAGCATATCAATAGGGACCTGTGCGGTTGTGGGCAGCGTAACATTGAAGCTGCTGACCAGTAATCCGGCAATGGTGGCGATGATCATTGGCATGCGCAGCACGTTCAGAGGGTTGGTACGATGGTCCAGCATGTAGGTGCCCACCGTGAAGTGAAGCAGGTTTTCCACCAGAAAAAGTACAACAGCGGCTGGCAATGCTTGCTCGCCAAACGCGAGTACCAGCAGTGGTATGCCAAGGTTGCCGCTGTTGTTGAACATCATGGGGGGGAGAAACGTCTTGCCTTTGACGCCCATTAGGCGGCAAACAGGCAGCAGCAATAACCCCGATCCCAGTACAACCACAGCGGCCCCAATGGCCAGCATGGAGTAGGTTGGCAAATCGAAGGATTTTGCAGACATGACCGAAAAGATCAGTGCGGGGCAAAATACATCGATGTTGATTCGGTTGGCGATCGACATGTCAGTGTTGCGCCAGCGGGCATAGAAATAGCCCACGCTGACGATGGCAACCAGCGGGAATACGGTCTGAAAGATCCGTTCCAGCAGTGTGTAAACCGTGCTCTCCATATCCTTTCCTTAATCCTGCAGATACCAGCGACCGGTAGGGCGGTCCTATCGAACCGCACAGTGTACAGGATTTGCCATGATCGATGCAGAGGCGGTAATCAGGGTTGTCTTGGCCTTGAACACTGATCAATCAGGTACACCGGAGAACGGTATTCAATACCACTGTGGTGGCTGAGGCCAATCTCACAGGTGCGACTTGTGGAATAGCCTTCACTGCAGTGGGCGACCGAGTCTTTCAGTGTGCGCAGTGCCGAAGCATTCAATTCAGGTGTGGTAAAACCCTTGTCACCCGCAAAGCCACAACAGGTTATCTGCTCGGGAATCACCAGGTTGTGGCAACAGGCAGATAGAATGCGTTTAAGCGGCTCTGCCAGTCCCATCCTTGTGGTGCTGCAGGTGACATGCAGAGCAACGGGACCTTCTATCGGATCAATAATCAGCTGCGGCAGTACAAAACGGTCCAGGAACTCAATGCTGTCAAATAACTGCAGAGCTGGATCGAGTCCTTCCTGCAGTCGCAAAGAGCAGGGGCTAGTGTCTGAATACACTGGAATGGTGCCTTGGCGGGTCAAGTTCATCAAGACACGATTGAGCTCGTTGCGCTTTTGTTCAGCTGCCTCAAACATGCCCTTGGATTGAAAGGGCATGCCGCAGCAGAGCCCGTCAGCTTGAGTCGGCAGAATGACCTCAAAGCCGGCTTTTTCCAGCAGTGTGATTGTTTTGTCTGCCAGCGAGGATTTGTCTGCCGCCCCGCGCGTGGGCCCCATGGTACGGCTGGCGCAGCTGGGCAGGTAAACGACCTGCCCTGTGGCACCGGTGCTGTGGTTACCGCGGGTAGCGGAGAGAGCGGGAGCCGCGGTCGGCATGGCTGGGGTCCACTGCTGTACCCGGTTACCACTGATCTTGCGCAGACCACGCGTCAGGCCGCCCATGGCTGATGTGCCGATCAACCGGTGTGTAGTATCGGCGATGCGGAAAGCAGCCTTGCTAAGACGCATGGCGCCTCCATAGTGGCTGGCAATCCAGGCGGCAGTGTTTTCATGGGACTCATTGTGAAAGTAACGAATTTCACGGGTCAGGTCACCGGTATTGATACCGACAGGACAGCTGGTTGAACACAGACCACAGGCGGCACAGGTTGTATCGCCCTGATAGTCGTAGTCCTTTTTCAACTGACGCAGGCGCTCTGCATCATCGCCGCTGCGCTCAAGCCGCTGAATCTCGCGCCAGACTGCGATACGCTGGCGCGGTGTCAGAGTCAGGTCTCGCGAGGGGCAAACCGGCTCACAAAAACCGCACTCAATGCACTTGTCTACCAGCGGATTGGCGGCGGGCAGGGGTTTAAGGTTTTTCAGGTGTACCTGCTGATCGCGGTTGAGAATGACGCCGGGGTTGAGAATGCCGGTTGGATCAAGAAGTTGTTTGAGTTCCCACATCAGTTCATATGCGTCGGTGCCCCACTCCAGTTCGACATAGGGAGCCATGTTGCGCCCGGTGCCATGCTCTGCCTTGAGTGAACCACCATAAACTTCGACCACCAGCTTGGCGACATCGTCCATCAGCCCTTCATACCTTATCAGAGCCTCCTGAGTGTCAAACGATTGTGTGAACACAAAGTGAAGGTTGCCTTCCAATGCATGGCCAAAAATCAGGGCTTCGGGGTACTCCCAGCGCTGGAACAGCCGGTGCAGATCGGCAACGGCATCCGCGAGGCGCTCAACCGGGAAAGCGACATCCTCAATGATGACGGTAGTGCCGGTTTCACGCACGGCGCCAACGGCAGGGAAAAGGCCCTTGCGGATCGCCCAGTAACGCGCACATTCGTCCGGATTTGTGCTGAACTCAACTGGTCTCAGAGTTTCAAGATGGATCAGGCTGGCGCAGATAACATCAATTTGCTGCTGCAGTACTGCAGCGGTTTCTGCGCGGGTTTCAATCAGCAGTGCCGCGGCATCATCGGGCAGTTCGCGCATGAAGTCCGGCATGCCGGGCTTGTTTTCGACCGAGCGCAGGCCGGCGCGATCCATCAGCTCGACGGCGGCGACCGGTGTTGCCTTGAGCAGTGCGACAGCCTCGCATGTGGTGCGTACATCATTGAAAAACACCAGGGCGGAGGCCTTGCAGGGATGTTCGGGTACGGTTTTGTAGGTGATCTCGGAAATGAAGCCCAGCGTCCCCTCGGATCCAATCATCAAGTGCTGAAGAATATCGATCGGGTCACCAAAGTCGATCAGTGCGTTGAGCGAATAGCCGGTAGTGTTCTTGAGCCGATATTTGTGTTCGATTTTCTGGCGCAAGGATGTATTTGAGCGAGTCAGCTCTGCCAGTGATCCAAGCGCGTTGAGCATGCAGCGGTGCTGTTGCCGGAACTGCTCGACAGACTCCGGGTTACCAGTGTCAAGAACGCTGCCATCGGACAGAATCATACGCATGCTGGCGAGCGTGCGATAACTGTTCTGCGCCGTACCACAACACATGCCGCTGGCATTGTTGGCGGCAATGCCGCCAATTTTGGCGGCGTTGATGGAGGCGGGGTCTGGTCCGATCTTGCGCTGAAAAGGTGCCAGATAACGGTTGGCATGGGCACCAATGACACCGGGTTGCAGGCGTATTTCACTGGCATCGGCGTTGATTTTGTGGCCATTCCACCCATCCCCCAGCTGGACCAGTATGGAATCGGTTACGGCCTGGCCTGACAGACTTGTACCGGCTGCCCTGAAAGTGAGAGGCAAGGCGTGCGCGTTGGCCAGGCTGATTAGCTTGATGACCTCCTGCTCATTTTCTACACGCACAACCAGCTGTGGAATCAGGCGATAGAAACTGGCATCCGTACCATAAGCCAGGGTTCGCAGTGGATCGCTGATCAGCCGCTGCTTCGGAATAAAGGTTTTGAGCTGGTCGAGAATAGCCTGATAGCGAGCCTGCATGTTTAAGCGCCTCAAATTGGTAAGACCAATTATCCATATTTATTTTTCAGACTTTATTGTGATCCTGTTTGGCTGTCAATTGCTCATTAAACAGGCAATAGGAAAAAACAGATGCTTGAATAATTGGTCAAGCCAATTTATGTTGAGGCTTAAACTTATCCACTGGGTCAACCACGCGTCATGTCGTATCAGCGAGTCAAACAGCCAAAAATTTCAGATGTCATCATGCAGCAGCTTGAAACGATGATTCTGGAGGGTACGCTCAAGCCGGGGCAGCGCCTGCCACCGGAACGAGAGCTGGCCAAACAGTTTGATGTCTCTCGTCCTTCGTTGCGCGAGGCGATGCAGAAACTGGCTGCGCGTGGGCTACTGAACAGTCGTCAGGGTGGTGGCACTTTTGTGTCGGAAGAGATTGGCGGCAGTTTGTCGGATCCTTTGCTGGAGCTGTTTCGAACCCATCCCGAGTCACAGTATGATCTGCTGGAGTTCCGCCATGCACTTGAAGGCGTCAGTGCCTACTATGCGGCGCTTCGTTCCACGGCTGCAGACAAACTGGAAATTCAGGCTCGTTTTGATGAGTTGCAACAATTCCATGAGCAGAAATCTTTCGACCGAGAAGTGGCCGCTGATGTCGAGTTTCATCTGGCGATTGCCGCCGCGACCCATAACGTGGTGCTGCTGCATATGATGCGTGCCCTGTTTACCCTGCTGCGTCAGCACATTTGGGACAACCTTGAGCAGATTTATCCCAAACATGATATGCGCGGACGAATCCATGATCAGCACTATCTTCTGCTGCAGGCGATTTTGGCGGGTGATCCTGAAACGGCACGTCAGGCTGCCCATGACCATCTTGCATATGTCGAAGAGGTGTTGCTTGAGCGGGGCAGAGAACAGACTCGACTGGAAAGAGCGCTCAGACGCGCTAACCTGAGTCATGAGGATGCAACTTGACATTGTCAAAATACTACATCAAGCCCGCTCTAAATACGGGTTAATGCCTAGGAAAATGCGCTATCTGGACAGTGCTTGGGAGTAATTGTAGTATTACTACACACAAAATCATAACAACCGGGACGGCCCGGGGTGCTCCGGCGTGTAATCCATGCCAGTATCAGGCCAGTCTTGGCACATCCACGCTTACAAGTGATCGGAGAAGGCAAAGTGCGAGACATGATTGAAGATATCGATCCAATCGAAACCCAGGAATGGATGGATGCTCTCGAATCCGTCGCCAAAAACGACGGTGACGAACGTGCGCGTTACCTCATGCGCGAACTCGGTTCCAGGGCTGCAGCGCTCGGTGTGCAGGATGCCACCACGCTTAACACCCCATACGTAAACACCATCTCACCTCGCGATGAAGTGCGCATGCCGGGTGATCTGTTCATGGAACGACGCATTCGTTCCTTCATTCGCTGGAACGCAATGGCAATGGTCATGCGTGCCAATGACAATGAAGACGCACTCGGCGGTCATATCTCCAGCTTCTCCTCCTCTGCAACACTCTACGATATCGGTTTTAACTACTTTTTTCATGGCCCTGAAGGCGATCGCGAATCCGACATGGTGTTCTTCCAGGGACACATCTCACCGGGTATTTATGCGCGTGCTTACCTTGAAGGTCGTCTGACAGAAGAGCAGCTGGACAACTTCCGCCGTGAAGTGGATGGCAATGGTCTGTCCTCCTATCCGCACCCCTGGTTGATGCCGAACTTCTGGCAGTTCCCGACCGTTTCCATGGGTCTCGGCCCGATTCAGGCGATCTACCAGGCGCACGTGATGCGTTACCTGTCTGCGCGGGATCTGGTCAAGCGCGGTAACCGCAAGGTGTGGGCATTCCTGGGTGATGGTGAGTGTGATGAGCCGGAAACACTGGGGGCCATTTCACTGGCAGGGCGCGAGCAGCTGGAAAACCTGGTATTCGTGATCAACTGCAACCTGCAGCGTCTGGACGGCCCGGTACGCGGCAACGGCAAGATCGTGCAGGAGCTTGAAGGCGTATTCAAGGGCGCAGGCTGGAACGTGATCAAGGTCCTGTGGGGTCGTCACTGGGATCCGCTGTTTGAACGCGACACCACTGGTCTGCTGACCAAACGCATGAATGAAGTCTGCGACGGTGAGCTGCAGAACTACAAGGCCAACGGCGGTGCCTACACTCGCGAGCATTTCTTCGGCAAATACCCGGAGCTGCTTGAGCTGGTGAAGGACATGTCCGATGACGAGATCATGAAGCTGAACCGTGGTGGCCACGACCCCTACAAGGTGTACGCAGCCTACCATGAGGCGATGAACAACAAGGGCCAGCCTACCGTTATTCTGGCTCAGACCGTCAAGGGTTACGGCACAGGCCAGTCCGGCCAGGCCAAGAATGATACCCACTCACTGAAGAAGGTGGCACTGGACGATCTCAAGGCGTTCCGTGATAACTTCAACATTCCGCTGTCTGATGATCAGCTGAAGGAAGTGCCGTATTACCGTCCGTCGCCGGACTCGCCTGAAATGAAGTACATGCTGGAGCGCCGCAAGCAGCTTGGCGGTTTCTATCCGGCACGTCGTACCGAGTTTGAACAGCTGGAAATTCCCGGGCTTGATGCCTTTTCCGGGCAGCTTAAATCCAGCGGAGAGCGAACCCTTTCGACTCAGATGGCGCTGAACCGTGTACTCAGCACCCTGGTCAAGGACAAGAGCATGGGGCAGCGTGTGGTTCCGATTGTACCGGACGAAGCGCGCACCTTCGGTATGGAAGGCATGTTCCGTCAGTTGGGCATATACTCTTCTGAAGGTCAGCGTTACGTTCCGCACGACTCCGACCAGATCATGTACTACAAGGAGTCCAAGAGCGGCCAGATCCTGCAGGAAGGGATTAACGAGGCAGGCGCCATGTCGGCCTGGATTGCGGCGGCCACCTCATATGCCAACAACAACTGCACCATGGTGCCGTTCTACATTTTCTACTCCATGTTCGGCTTCCAGCGCATTATGGACCTGGCCTGGGCAGCAGGTGACTCTCAGGCGCGTGGCTTCCTGATCGGTGCCACATCCGGGCGTACAACCCTGAACGGCGAAGGTCTTCAGCACCAGGATGGTCATAGCCATCTAATGGCGCAAATGATCCCGAACTGTGTCTCCTACGACCCGACCTATGGCTACGAGATGGCCGTGATCGTGCAGGATGGCCTGCGTCGCATGTATCAGGAACAGGAAAACCGGTTCTACTACATCACCACGCTGAACGAGAACTACCAGCATCCGGAAATGCCGCAGGGTGCCGAAGAAGGCATCATCAAGGGCATGTACCTGCTGGAAGAGGGCAAGGATTCCGATCTCAAGGTGCAGCTGATGGGCTGTGGTTCGATTCTGCGCGAAGTGCGCGAGGCGGCAAACATTCTGCGCGACGAGTTCGGTGTTGAGGCGGATGTATGGAGTACGACCTCCATCAATGAGCTGCGCCGCGATGCGCAGGCAGTCAGTCGCTGGAATCTTCTGCACCCTGAAGAGGATGTGCGCAAGTCCTATGTGGAAGAGTGTCTGGAAGGGCGTGAAGGCCCGGTGATTGCATCCACCGACTACATTCGCCTGTACGCGGACCAGTTGCGTGAGTACATCCCGCGCCGCTACAAGGTGCTGGGTACTGACGGCTTTGGTCGCTCGGATACCCGTGGCAAGCTGCGTGAATTCTTTGAAGTTAACCGCTACTACGTCACGGTTGCAGCCCTGAAAGCACTGCAGGAAGAGGGCAAACTGGAGGCTTCGGTTGTCGCCAAGGCCATTCAGAAGTTCAACATCAACCCGGAAAAGCCGGCGCCCTGGACACTGTAAGTGGCAGGCGAGTGAACATCTGACTGGTTAAGCGAGAGGAATTATTGTGACTACCACTACCATTAAAGTGCCTGATATCGGCGGTAGCGAAAACGTCGACATCATCGAAGTATGTGTCAAAGAGGGCGACACCATCGCCGAGGGTGATTCTCTGATCGTGCTGGAGACTGATAAGGCCTCCATGGAAGTCCCCTCCACCCACGCGGGTGTGGTGAAGAAAATTGTTGTTTCAGAAGGCAGCACCTGTAACGAGGGTGACGTGATTCTGGAGCTGGAAACGGACGCGGAGGGCGGCTCTGAGCCAGCGGCGTCTGGTGAGTCTGCAGCGACGAAGGCGGAAGAGTCGGCGCCGGTATCTGAGCCCGAAGCGACCAAACAGGCGGCGCCCACGTCTGATTCCGGCAGCCGCATTGAGCAGGTGCTGGTACCGGATCTCTCCGGCGCATCTGATGTGGATGTGATCGAAGTGCTGGTCAAGGCCGGCGATGAAATCGCTGAAGGCGATAGTCTGATTACTCTGGAAACCGATAAGGCTTCAATGGAAGTGCCAGCCCCGATGGGTGGTAAGGTTGTTTCCATGAAGATTAAGGAAGGCGATCAGGTTAATGAAGGCGACCTGCTGCTCGAGCTTGAAGTCAGTGGCGGCGCGTCCGGATCTGGCCAAAGTGACACTCCGGCTGCTGATGCATCGGTGACACCGTCTAATTCTGAGTCTGCAGCTGAATCTGCGCCTGCAGCTGCATCCGGTGGTGTGGAACAAGTGACCGTTCCGGACCTGTCCGGTGCCAGCGATGTAGACGTGATCGAAGTGCTGGTCAAAGCCGGTGACGAGATCGCGGAAGGTGACAGCCTGATCACACTTGAAACCGACAAGGCTTCTATGGAAGTGCCGGCTCCGAAAGGTGGCAGGGTCAAGTCTGTCAGTATCAGTGAGGGCGATAAGGTCAATGAAGGTGATGTGATCATTGAGCTGGAAGTGGCGGGTGCTCCTGCCGCAGCCCCCAAGGCTGACACTTCCAAGGCTGACACTTCCAAGGCTGCATCAGCGCCCGCTGCCAAGTCTGCATCGGCTGCTGCACCTGCCAAGTCGGCTGCTCCGGCAGCGGATAAGAATGTGGATCTTGGAGCGCTTGAGCAGAAGAACCGCAAGGTACATGCTGGCCCGGCCGTGCGTGCACTGGCACGTGAGTTTGGCGTCGAGCTGGCCAATGTCTCCGGTACGGGCCGTAAGGGTCGTATCCTGAAGGAAGATGTTCAAGCCTATGTGAAGTCTGCGTTGAAGCAGCTGAGCGAAAAAGGTCCGGCTGCCGTGACCGGCGGCAGTGGTATTCCGGCCATTCCGGCGGTGGACTTCAGCAAGTTCGGTGAAACCGAGATGGTTAAACTGAGCAAGGTGGACAAGATCACCCGTGACAACATGTCGCGCTGCTGGCTGAATATTCCGCACGTGACTCAGTTTGATGATGCTGATATCACTGAGCTTGAAGCTTTCCGCAAAGAGATGAAGGACGCGGCTGCGAAGGAAGGCGTCAAGCTGACCCCGCTGCCGTTCATGATCAAAGCCTGCGCCATTGCGCTCAAGCGTCACCAGAAATTCAATGCATCGCTGCATCATGATGGCGAGCACATTGTATACAAGAAGTACGTCAACATCGGTATCGCGGTGGATACACCGAACGGTCTGATGGTGCCGGTGATCAAGGATGCAGATCAGAAGAGCGTCTACGATCTGGCACGCGAAGCGACCGAGCTGGCCGGCAAGGCCAAGGATCGCAAGCTGAAGCCGAACGAAATGCAGGGCGCCTGCTTCACCATCTCCAGCCTCGGCGGTATCGGCGGCAATGGCTTTACGCCGATCGTCAATGCGCCGGAGGTGGCGATCCTCGGTATCTCCAAGGCGGATATCAAGCCGCGCTGGAATGGCAAGGAGTTCGAGCCGCGCCTGATGCTGCCACTGTGCCTGTCCTACGATCACCGTGCCATCAACGGTGGTGATGCCGGTCGTTTCCTGACCGACCTGAACGGGCTGCTGAGCGATATCCGTCGTCTGGTTCTCTGACCTGCTGTAATCGGCAAGGCTTGGAAATACGGCAATAAAAAAGGGGTGAAGATCCAGTGATCTTCACCCCTTTTTTCGTTGTGCCATAGCGCGGTGCATGACCGGGATAAACTCGCGTGCCTCTAGCCGTAAAACGCCATTTTAACGATGAACAGGGCGGACAGTATCCAAAGCGCTGGATTAAGCTGATCAAAGCGCCCACTCAGTGCTTTGATCGCGGTGTATGAGATCAGACCAAAGGCGATACCGGTAGTGATGGAAAATGTCAGCGGCATGCTGACGGCGGCGATGACAACGGGCGCGGCTTCGGTGATGTCATCCCAGTTTATCTGGATCAGGCTGTGAGTCATCAGCACGGCAACGAACAGAAGGGCAGGGGCAGTGGCATAGGCCGGAATGGTGCCTGCTAACGGTGACATGAACAGGCAAGCCAGAAACAGGATGCCCACAACGACAGCCGTGAGGCCGGTGCGCCCGCCGGCAGCGATGCCTGCGCCGGATTCGACATAGCTGGTGGTCGTTGAGGTGCCCATGACCGAACCAGCCATGGTAGCGGTGGAGTCTGCCATCAGGGCGCGGCCCAGGCGTGGCAGTTTGCCATCGGGCGTCAGCAGCTTGCCTTTCTGAGCTACCGCGATGAGTGTGCCCGAGGTGTCAAACAGGTCCACAAACAGGAATGAGAAGATAACACTGACCAGGCCAATGCTGAGAGCGCCGGCTATGTCCAGTTGGCCAAGGGTGGGGGCGAGGGACGGTGGGGCGGAAAATACGCCGTTGAACTCTGTCTGGCCTGCTATCAGGCTGACCAGAGTGATGGCGAGAATGCCGATCATGACAGACCCGGTAACCTGGCGGTAATACAGAGCAGCAATCAGAACAAAACCGATGCAGGCCATGATCGCACCCCATTGTCCCATGTCTCCGATAGTGACCAGAGTGGCGGGGTTGTCCACCACAATGCCTGCGTTCTTGAGGCCGATAAAACCCAGAAACAGACCGATGCCTGCGCCAATGCCTGCTTTCAGTGCCAGTGGGATGCTATTGATGATCCACTCGCGAATGCGGAAAACTGACAGCAGGAAAAAGCAGACGCCGGAAATGAATACGGCACCCAGTGCGGTTTCCCAGCTGTAGCCCATCTGTCCGACAACGGTAAAGCTGAAAAAGGCATTCAGGCCCATGCCGGGTGCAAGCGCGATTGGGTAGTTGGCCCAAAATCCCATCACAAAACAACCGATGGCCGCTGCAAGGCAGGTGGCGACAAACACGGCGCCTGCATCCATTCCGGTACTGGCCAGCATCGAGGGGTTCACAAAAATGATGTAGGCCATTGTCAGAAAGGTGGTGATTCCGGCAATGACTTCAGTCTTGATGGAGGTGTTATGCTCTTTGAGCTTAAATATCCTGTCCAGCATGAGTGAGATATCCACAGATTACGGGAAAGGCGAAATTCTACCTGAGTCTCACGCAGTGATCAGTATTGAATATGATGAAAGGCGGGAAAGAAGATTGGTCGGGGTGACAGGATTTGAACCTACGACCCCTGCCTCCCGAAGACAGTGCTCTACCAGGCTGAGCTACACCCCGACGCAATACCTAGATTCAGCAAGTGGTCGGGGTGACAGGATTTGAACCTACGACCCCTGCCTCCCGAAGACAGTGCTCTACCAGGCTGAGCTACACCCCGACAAAGCTGAAGCTAAGTAATTGTTCTGATTGGAGGATGGCGTGGGAACGCCTCAATCAGGAACGGGGCGCATTATAGAGAGCCGGTGCCTGATTGCCAATAGGCGAGAGGTATTTTGTTAAGAAAATAAGTACACTCCTCAACGCTGATAACAGTGAAAAAGGGGGGGATATGCTGATTGGGTTGATGGTGCTGCTGATTTGTCAGCTGCTGGGTGAGTGGGTGGTGTTGGCGTTGGAGCTTCCGGTACCCGGGCCGGTAATGGGCATGGTACTGCTGCTGGTAGGGCTGGTGATCAAGCGACAAGTGCCGGACCTGATCCGGCAGCCATCCGAAGGTTTGCTGCGCCATCTGACGTTACTGTTTGTTCCGGCTGGTGTTGGCTTAATGGTGCATGCCGAGCTGATTGCGGCTGAGTGGCTGATTATTATGGTAGCGCTGGTAGTCAGTACAGTCGTCACGGTACTGGTGACGGCGCTGGTACTGAAACGATTGACTCGTAAGCTGGATATGGCCGCATTGGAGGAACGGCGATGAGTAGCTTTTGGGTCTATTTTGCCGCCAAGCCCCTGTTCTGGATTATTGTCACCATTGCCACTTTTCTGTTCAGTAGTTGGCTTAATCGGAGGGTGGGAGGCACGCCTCTGCTACACCCCGTGCTGGTAGCACTGTCGCTGATCATTGTTTTTCTCCAGCTGACCGGAACGGACTATGACACCTATTTTAGTGGTGCCCAGTTCATTCATTTTTTGCTGGGGCCAGCAACAGTCGCCCTCGCAGTACCGCTGTATGACCATTTTGAACGGGTCAAGAAAATGTTGGTGCCGTTACTGGTTGCGTGTTTGTGCGGCGCGGTAACCGCCAGTGCATCGGCCATCCTTGTGGCCTGGGCATTGGGCGCATCCGAAGGGATGCTTTTGTCATTGGCACCCAAATCCGTGACTTCACCGATCGCCATCGGGATTGCCGAGAAAATTGGTGGCTATCCTTCGTTGGCAGCGGGTCTGGTACTGATTACCGGCGCCATCGGATGCATTGTTGCGCCCCCGATTTTTCGGTTGCTCAAAATCGAGGATGATGCCGTGAAGGGGTTTACCCTGGGGGTTTCAGCTCATGGTTTTGGTACGGCGTATGCTTTTGAGTTCAGTACGCTGGCCGGTGCTTTTTCCGGGCTTGCGATGGGGATGACCGGGTTGCTGACCGCTTTTCTGGTGCCGGTGTTGGTACGAATATTCGGGCTGGGGTGACCTTGAATACGGCGGCTTGCGTAACAGCCGTGTTGCGGATTTGCGAAAACCGGTCTGCAGCAGTAAAGTTCGCCCCCGTTGTGGCGTTCATAAACTGACCAGAGGTGCAGACTGAAGATGACCCCGCTTGAACGATACCGTAAAGACCTGGAGCGTGAAGACTTCTCCTATGATTCGACTCAGGAGATGGCGGTCGGCCATCTGCAGCGCCTGTACGATGAGCTGGTAGCGGCTGAACGGGCGCCAAAGCCCGGTCTGATGCAGCGTTTAGGCGGAAGGATCAAGCGTACGCCACAGGAGCCGGTCAAGGGGTTGTATTTCTGGGGTGGTGTCGGACGGGGCAAAACCTATTTGATGGATACCTTCTATGACAGTCTGCCGTTTGAGCGCAAGATGCGGACCCACTTTCACCGCTTCATGCAGAGGGTGCACCATGAGCTCAAAGCGCTGGATGGAACCAAGAACCCGCTGACTGAAATTGGTCGCAAGTATGCGCAGGAGGCGCGCATCATCTGCTTTGATGAGTTTTTCGTGTCCGATATTACCGATGCGATGATTCTGGGTGGATTGATGCAGGAGCTGTTCAACAATGGAGTGTCGCTGGTGGCGACGTCCAATATCGTTCCTGACGGGCTCTACAAGGACGGTCTGCAGCGTCAGCGTTTTCTGCCGGCCATTGATATGCTCAAGCGTTTCACCGAAGTGGTCAATGTGGACGGGGGAGTCGACTATCGTCTGCGCGCGCTGGAGCAGGCCGAACTCTACCATTGGCCGCTGGATGCAGCTGCAGACGAGAGCCTGAGTCGCAGTTTTGAAAGCCTCGCGCCCGACCTGGAGGAGGAGCAGTATGGTGCCCAGATAGAGATCAATGGTCGCAAACTGCAGGCGCGGCGTCTGTGTGAGGATGTAGCCTGGTTTGATTTCAATGCACTGTGCGAAGGTGCGCGCTCTCAGAACGATTACATTGAGCTTGGCAAAATCTATCATGCTGTGCTGCTCAGTAATGTTCCCCAGTTGGGGCGCAAGAATGATGACGCTGCTCGCCGATTCATCAACCTGGTCGATGAGTTCTATGACTCAGGCGTCAAGCTGATCATCTCCGCAGAAGTACCGATTCATGAAATCTATACTGAAGGTCGGCTTTCATTCGAGATTGAGCGTACCCAGAGTCGTCTGCTTGAGATGCAGTCGCATGAGTATCTGGCGCGCGAACATCGGGCCTGAAAGCACTTTTCAAGCAGGGTTGAAGCAAGTATAATGCGCGCTCCCTGAATGCAGGGTGCCGAAAAAGTGTACGTTAGCGGCTTTTGCTGCTAACCAATAACTATAAGGTAAGTCGGAATCTCGGATTCGAGACTTAAATTGTAAGGTGAAACCATCCATGAAAACTTTTACCGCCAAACCGGCCGAAGTAAAACGCGACTGGTATGTTGTGGACGCAGAAGGTAAAACTCTGGGTCGCCTGGCAACTGAAATTGCCCGTCGTCTGCGTGGCAAGCACAAGCCGGAATATACTCCGCACGTTGATACCGGTGACTACATTGTTGTAGTGAATGCTGAAAAGGTTCACGTAACCGGCAACAAGCGCAATGACAAGATGTACTATCGTCACTCCGGTTTTCCGGGTGGTCTGAAGGAAGCTAACTTCAACAAGATGGTACAGACCTTCCCTGAGCGCACGATTGAGCTGGCTGTAAAGGGCATGCTGCCGAAAGGTCCTCTGGGCCGTGCCATGTACACCAAGCTGAAAGTCTACGCTGGTGGCGAGCACCCGCACCAGGCTCAGCAACCGAAAGAACTGAACATCTAAGGGGAAGGCGAAAATGTCTACTACTCAGTATTACGGTACCGGCCGTCGCAAAACCTCTACTGCTCGTGTCTTCCTGCGCCCGGGTACAGGCAAGATCATGATCAACAACCGTACTCTGGAAGAGTACTTCGGTCGCGTGACTGCACGTATGATCGTCAAGCAGCCGCTGGAGCTGACTGATAACGTCGAAAAATTCGACGCGCACATCACCGTCAAAGGTGGTGGTGGCTTCGGTCAGGCCGGTGCTATCCGTCACGGCATCACTCGTGCTCTGATGGAATATGACGAAACTCTGCGTGGCGCCCTGCGTGAAGCGGGCTACGTTACTCGTGACGCACGTATGGTTGAGCGTAAGAAAGTGGGTCTGCGCAAAGCACGTAAGCGTCCGCAGTTCTCCAAGCGTTAATTTGCCTGCGGCATTGCCGCGTTATGGCAGCGAAAAAAAAGCCTGCAGCCTTATGGTTGTGGGCTTTTTTTGTATTTGGGGTCAGGTCAATGAATGCTGCGTTCGCCTAATGGAGGGTTCTTTTTACCTTGTAAAAAAAGGGTATTTTCTTTAATATTCGGCGCATTTGAACGAACCGGTTTTTGTGTTTTTTCATGACTGAGCGGTCCGCAGGTCTTTTGTGTCCGTACAAAAGCGGCGGGTCGATTGAGGGGAGATGAAGTTAATGAGCAATGACGGCGTGAATAAGGGTCGACGTCGTCTCCTGATCGGTGCCACATCTGCAGTAGGTGCAGTGGGCGCTGTCGGAGCGGCCGTCCCGTTCGTGGCTTCCTGGAATCCGAGTGCCAAGGCGAAAGCTGCCGGCGCTCCTGCAAAGGCGGATATCAGCAAGCTGGAGCCAGGTCAGCAGATGATCGTGGAATGGCGTGGCAAGCCGGTATGGGTTGTGCGTCGTGGAGAGGAAGCGCTGGCGAATCTGGAAAAGCTGAATGATCGTTTGGCTGACCCGGCTTCCGAGAAGCCGCAACAGCCGGATTATATTCCGAAGACTGCTGCTCGTGCGATGCGTCCTGAAATCGCCGTTATGGTGGGTATCTGTACTCACCTGGGTTGCTCTCCGACCTACCGTCCTGAAGTGGCTCCGGATGATCTGGGCCCTGAGTGGCTGGGCGGCTTCTTCTGCCCCTGTCATGGTTCGCGTTTTGACCTTTCGGGCCGCGTGTACAAATCCGTACCGGCGCCGACCAATCTGGTCATTCCGCCCCACTCTTATGAAGACGACAACACACTGATCGTCGGTGTTGATCCGGAGACTGCATAATGGCTGGCACACGAAATAAAGGGAATCCGGGCCTGATGGGCTGGATCGACGACCGCTTCCCGGCAACTGCCATGTGGGAAGATCATCTGTCCAAATACTACGCACCGAAGAACTTCAACTTCTGGTATTTCTTTGGCTCTTTGGCACTGCTGGTACTGGTTAACCAGATCATTACCGGTATCTGGCTGACCATGAGCTATAACCCCAGCGCTGAAGGCGCCTTCGCTTCCGTCGAGTACATCATGCGTGATGTCGAGTATGGCTGGCTGCTGCGCTACCTGCACTCCACAGGGGCCTCTGCCTTCTTCGTTGTGGTCTACCTGCACATGCTGCGCGGTATTATGTACGGCTCCTACCGCAAGCCGCGTGAACTTGTGTGGATCTTCGGCATGACGATCTACCTGGCGCTGATGGCTGAAGCCTTCATGGGTTACCTGCTGCCCTGGGGTCAGATGTCCTACTGGGGTGCACAGGTAATCATCTCCCTGTTTGGTGCCATTCCGGTTATTGGTCCGGACCTGCAGCAGTGGATTCGTGGTGACTTCCTGATCTCCGGCATTACACTGAACCGTTTCTTTGCACTGCACGTGATCGCGCTGCCGATCGTGATTCTGGCACTGGTTGTCCTGCACATCATCGCCCTGCACGAAGTGGGTTCCAACAACCCGGATGGCGTTGAAATCAAGGACAAGAAAGACGAAAACGGCGTGCCGCTTGACGGTATCCCGTTCCACCCATACTACACCGTGAAAGACATTGTGGGCGTGGTGGTGTTCCTGTTCGTATTCTGTACCGTTGTGTTCTTCTTCCCTGAAGGGGGTGGTTACTTCCTCGAGAAGCCGAACTTTGAACCGGCCAACGCGCTGAAGACACCTAACCACATCGCACCGGTCTGGTACTTCACTCCCTTCTACGCCATGCTGCGCGCGGTGACTTTCCCGATGTTCGGTCTGGATGCCAAGTTCTGGGGTGTAGTGGTCATGGGTGCGGCAATTGCCATCCTGTTTGTACTGCCCTGGCTGGATCGCAGCCCGGTCAAATCAATCCGCTACAAGGGCTGGCTGAGCAAACTGTGGCTGGCAATCCTGATCGTCAGCTTCGTGATCCTGGGTGTACTGGGTGTGCTGCCTGCAACTGAGGGCCGTACCATCATGTCCCAGATCTGCACAGTGCTGTACTTTGCGTACTTTATCCTGATGCCGTTCTATACACGCATGGAACGCACTAAACCGGTTCCGGAAAGGGTTACAGGCTAATGAAAAAGTTCCTTATTACTCTGCTGATGGCGCTGGCCCCGATGACGGCAAGCGCGGCTGGCGGCGCCGGAGTGCCGCTGGACAAGATTGATATCGACCTGAACAATCAGGCATCTCTGCAGCGCGGTATGCAGACCTTCGTCAACCGTTGCATGGGCTGTCATGAAGCCGGCTACCAGCGCTTCGAGCGTTCGGCTCAGGATTTGGGCATGCCAAATGAACTGGTTGAGCAGTATCTGATTTTTGATCCCGAACGCAAAATCGGTGATCACATGAAGATCGCCATGGCCAAGACCGATGCAGCTGGCTGGTTCGGTGCACCGCCGCCGGATCTGACGCTGGAAACACGCCTGCGTGGCTCTGATTGGGTGTACACTTACCTGCGCAGCTTCTATGCTGACGAAAACCGCCCCTGGGGTGTGAATAACGCTGTCTTCCCGGATGTTGGTATGCCTAACGTACTGGAAGATCTGCAGGGTAAGGTGGTTAACCACTGTTCACCAGCAGAACTGGCGCACGGCGGCAACGATGAAATCGATCCGCTGACCGGCAAGAAGATGGGTGGCTGTCTGACTGTTTCCGAAGCCGGCTCTCAGTCTGCTGAAGAGTTTGATCGTACCATCTATGACCTGGTCAACTTCATGACCTACATGGGTGAGCCGTCACGTATGGAGTCCGAGCGTATCGGCTTTAAGGTACTGATCTTCCTGGCGATCCTGTTCGTCTTCGCCTTTGCTCTGAAGAAAGAGTACTGGAAAGACGTACACTGATCCCCACGGGGTTGGCACGTCCAATACTACGCGGTCGCAAGGCCGCGTAGATTTTTTGTTTCTGCACGCAATATTTTTATGGGGATAGTTCGATGGGAGTAGTGGCAAAGCGTTCTTCCATGACCTTTTACTCTGATGGTACCGACCATTACAGTCACCGTGTACGTATCGTACTCTGTGAGAAAGGTGTGGCAGTCGATATCGTCGAGTGCAAAGAGAATGAGCTGCCGGAGGATGTGGCAGCGCAGAACCCGTACAGCGCGCTTCCGACTCTGCTGGATCGGGAGCTGGTGTTGTATGAACCGAATGTGATGATGGAGTATCTTGACGAGCGCTTCCCGCATCCGCCGTTGCTGCCGGTCTACCCGGTTGCACGCGCCGAAAGCCGTCTCTACATGCATCGTATTCAGAAAGACTGGTGTGCGCTTGTGGATCAGATTCTTCTGGGTGAGGGGACTGATGCCGAGCTGGATGCCGCTCGCAAGGAATTGAGCGACAGTTTGGTAGCGGTATCGCCGATCTTTGCCGAGAAGCCTTTTTTCATGAGTGAAGAGTTCACCCTGGTGGACTGCTGTATTGCCCCGATTCTTTGGCGTTTGCCTCAGTTGGGTATTGAGCTGCCGGAAGCGCAAACGCGTCCGCTGCAGAAATACATGCAGCGCCTGTTCGAGCGTGAGTCGTTCCAGGACAGCCTGTCCGAACTCGAGCGCGAAATGCGCGACTGAGAGAGTCGATACCGGACAACAGGGGGATGAAGGTAACTTCGTCCCTTTTTTATATCAGGACGTAAGATATGCCATTGTTGCTTCTGGCGCTTTGGCACTATCAGGAGTCAAATCATGAGCAGTATCAAGCCGAGCCGTCCCTATCTGCTTCGCGCCCTCCATGAGTGGGTGCTGGATAATGGCCTGACACCCCATCTGGCTGTTGATGCCACGCTGCAAGGCGTTCAAGTGCCTGAACAGTTTGTACAGGATGGCCAAATTACCCTGAATATCGCGCCTGGGGCAGTGCAGGGGTTGATGATTGACGATCATGGCATCAGTTTCAGTGCGCGTTTTGGTGGTGTGCCGATGAATGTCTATGTGCCAATGGTGGCTGTCATGGCGATATTCACGCGTGAAAACGGCATGGGGATGGGGTTTGGCGTGGAGCCGGGTGTTGAGGAGCTTCTGAAGCAGGCTGAGGCTGGTGTGCAATTGTCACCGGATGATGAACCGCCAGAGCCTCCCAAGGGTGGTCGCAAGCCTGCGTTACGGGTAGTGAAGTAGACTCTGTGAACTCAAGCGGCCGGGAAGGATACCCGGCCACAGAAGGCTTCAGGTGGCTTGGGTTTAGCCACCAATATACTCAAATACCTTGACGATCTTGCGCACACCGGTGACCGAGCGCGTAATATCAACAGCGCGATCAGCCTCATCCCGTCGCACCAATCCCATCAGATAGACCACACCGTTTTCGGTGACGACCTTGATACGGTTGCCCTCAATGCTCTTGTCAGCCAGCATCTGTACCTTGATGCGGCTGGTCAGATAGACATCATTGCTGCGGACAATGGTGGATGTGGGACCTGCTATCTCCAGCTCGTTATGAATCTTGCGCACATGCCGCACCTGGCTGGCTACCCGTTCGGCTTCCTGTTTAACCTGTTCATTCGGAACCTGTCCCACCAGCAGTATTTGGCCGTTATAGCTGACCACATTGATGTGAGATTGGGCCAGTGGTTGAGAGCCCTTGCTGATGTTGACCAGTGTCTTGGTCTCGATAGCCTCGTCTTCCAGGTAGCTGCCCAGTGTGCGGCTGTCCTGACTCTCGCGGATGGGCTCGTCGCGCGTCGCACTGATGATGTTGGAGCAGCCGGTGACAAGAGTGGACGTCATTACGATGGCGATCAAGGAGTGTTTCAGCATGGGTCAGCCTCCAAATAGTTGATATTCAATCAGGTCACACAAGCAGTGCAGCACCAACAGGTGAGCGCCATGAATCAGTGCATCTTCGCCGCCTGGAATGCATATTTCGATCTCGTCCGGCAGCAGCAGTGCTGCCATGTTGCCACCATCACCACCGCTGAGTGCAATCACCATCATGTCACGGTCATGGGCTGCCTGTATGGCCTGTACCAGACTGTTGGCGCGTCCGTGAGTGGAGATCACCAGCAGTATATCGCCAGGTTGACCCAAGGCTCGAATCTGCTTCGAGTAAACCTCTGTGAAACCTGTTTCTTCTCCGATGCCACTCATGGCGGCCGAGTCATTCAGTGC
The DNA here is from genome assembly GCF_041155135.1 of Marinobacterium sp. BA1. Taxonomy (NCBI): domain Bacteria; kingdom Pseudomonadati; phylum Pseudomonadota; class Gammaproteobacteria; order Oceanospirillales; family Oceanospirillaceae; genus Marinobacterium; species Marinobacterium sp. BA1. The sequence continues at coordinate 1,857,477 of NZ_BAAFHC010000001.1, read as the reverse complement.
CAGCGCCGGCAGGCCAGGTCTTTCATGGCGAAAGCGGTTCAGCAGCAGTGATGCAAAATGCTGGGCCAGTGCGGATGAGCCGCCGTTACCGACACACAGAATCTTCTGTTCACTGACCAGGCACTGCAGCAGGAGTTCACCTGCGTCTGCGATAAGGGGAGTGTGCTGCTCAATGGTGAGCGCATTGATCTCCATACTGTTGTGAAACTGACTGACAATACGGTCTTCAAGTTCCATTAAAAACATTTCCGGTGTTCATGGACGAAAGGCATCTTTATACCACACTGGAGGGGTAGTCTCCGAATCTCCCTCATAGGCCAGTACATCGAAGCGGCAGGGAAAATTGTTCCAGTGTGGATTACGGCTGAGCATGAATCGAGCGGCACGAATAAGTTTTTGCTGCTTGCGCCAGTCTACTGAGGCAGCGGCGCCACCGAAGCCGGCTCGGCCGCGGGTTCTGACCTCAACAAATACGATCTGATCATGATCACGCATGATCAGGTCGATCTCGCCAAGGCGGCACTGTGCGTTGCGCTGCAACAGGGTGAGTCCCTGTGCAGTAAGCCAGGCTTCGGCCCGGCGCTCGGCATCCATGCCGATCTGTCTGCGATCCATCGCAATATCTCCATCAGGTCAGGGGCGGTTTGACGGCACGGGGGCCGGTACACCATCAACAAAGCGGGTACAGCTCAATACACGCTGTACCCTGCGGTTGGCATCAATGCTGAGCATTCCGGTTTCGGCCTGCAGGAAAGCGCCTGGGGCACTCTGCAGTTGCTCTAGCCACGGATACAGGTTGATCGCATCGACCCCCAGGGCGTAAAGGCGACCAAAGCGTGACAGGGTATCCTTGCCTTCAGCACTGAGTGCCCGGTGTGCTTCGCTGGGCGGCTCCAGAATCCACGGCAGGTCGCAGAAGGTGATGTTGTTCAGGTCCAGATCGCGACTGGCATCAGGGTATCCCGGATACAGGTGGGATGTTGCATACACCGGCAAGTCAGCTGCGTAATGGTAGTTAAGCATCGATTTAATCAAGCGTGCAGCATCCGGTAATGCAGTCAACAGAATAGCATCAGCATCCTGGCGTGACCGCTCCTGAAACTCCAGTCGATGCCGCAGCAACTGCCGTAACTGCTGTTCACGCTGTTTGCTTTGATCGGTAAGCATCAAACGTGCAATCTGTTCGTCATAGCTGCCTCCGGCCTGATACCGCAGCGTACCGACAACACGGCCTCCACCGGCTGACAGCTCCTCGCGCATCACGGCCTGCACCCGGTCACCCCACTCGGCAGCAGGGGTAATCAGCAGAACATTGCGTCGACCTTCAGCCAGTGCTCGCTTCGCAACCATGCGTGCTTCATGCTCTGAAGACAGCTCCAGTTGCCAGGGCGTCGAGGGGCCATTGGGTGCCGGATTGAGTGCCAAAACAGGCAGCTCACGTTCAGGTTGGTTGGAAAACTGTGCAACCAGCGCCTGGTCCAGTGGTCCGATAATCATCTCGGCACCCTGTTGGCGTGCAGCCTGTACAATATCGTCGGCATTTGAGTACAGGCTTGAATCGATCAGTGACAGTTGAGCAGGCACCTGCCCCTGGCGGCTCTGCACAGACTGTGCTGCACGGATACCGTCCAGGATGGCGTTGGCAGGCTGAGCCAGTTCCCCGGTCAAGGGCAATACAACGGCGATTCGGCGGGCCTGTATCATTTCACCACCCTGTTGCAGCCCCATCAGGCCTGTGGGTGGCAGAATCATTACAGGGTGTGCTTGCCAGAGCTGACGCCAGCGCTCAAGGGCTGCTTCACGGCTGGGCAGATCACTGCTGGCACGTACCATCTCGGCCAGTTCAAACCAGCCCTGTTCGTGGTAGCTGTTGCCGGATTGAATAGCCTGACGCAAACTGGAATCAGGCACTGCCTGCAGCAGTTGCCAGATCTGATCGTGATAGCGTTGGCGTTCGGTGTCATCCTCCACCAGCAGGCTGCTCATGATCAGTTCACGGCTGGCGGCGACACGATCATCCTGTGCCAGCCATGCATCGGCACGCAGCTGGCTCAACTCTGCCTGCTGTGGCGCAGGCAGGGCACTGAATCGCTGCCGATCAAGATAGCGCAAGGCCTCTGCAGCACGCTGCTGCTCCATGCTGTCGCCGGCACGCAGCTTGGCGACCTCAAAGGCAAGAGTAGGAGGCAGGATGTTCGTATCAATGGTGGCAAGAATCCGCTCCACCCGATTACGCTCGCCCTGTTGCACCAGCAACTGGGCAGCCTGCAGTTTGAGTTCGGCTGAACGGATTGGCCGCTCTCTTTCAGCCTGGCTCAGCAGCATATCAACGCTGGCAGCCTGAGTACTGCCGGTTGCATCTACCACCTGTGGTGGCTTTGAGGGCGCTGAACAGCCGGCCATCAAGGTTGCTGTCACCAGCAGGCTGAAAGACAGCCGTCGTAGATTCATCATATAATCCGGGTCCTTGCCAACAGATGGGTGTCCTAATGTCAGAACCAGTACTTTATATCGTAGCCACGCCGATCGGTAACCTGGCAGACCTCTCGGCACGGGCTCAGGAGGTGCTGGGCAGCGTCGATTACATCGCGGCCGAAGATACCCGTTATAGTGGGCGTTTGCTTGCGCACTTTACCATTAAAGCGCCCATGATTTCAGTGCATGATCACAATGAACGCCAACGATCCGAGCATATTATCAATTTGCTTGCGGCGGGCCACTCAATTGCGCTGGTCAGTGATGCCGGTACTCCACTGATTTCGGATCCCGGTTTTCATCTGGTACGGGCCGTTCGAGAAGCAGGGTACCGGGTATCACCTGTACCGGGTTGTTGTGCCTTTGTAGCCGCTCTGTCCGCTTCGGGGCTGCCGTCTGACCGGTTCCAGTTCATTGGTTTTCTGCCGGCCAAAAGCGGAGCACGGCTTCAGACACTGAAGCCCTATGCTGCCCACACTGAAACGCTTATTTTCTACGAATCGACGCATCGCATCGTTGACAGTCTTGCTGCGATGGCTGAGGCGTTCGGGGGCGAGCGTTACGCAGTAGTGGCACGGGAACTTACCAAAACCTTCGAGACCATTCACGGCGATACCTTACAGAACCTGCTGGAATGGATTCAGGCGGACAGCAATCAGCAAAGGGGAGAGTTCGTGGTGCTGGTGCATGGTGCCCCGGCACCAGAGCAGGGCGATCAGATCGATCCTGAAGCCGAACGCATTCTGCATATTCTCGCGAAAGAGATGCCACCGAAAAAGGCTGCGGGCCTTGCTGCCGAGATAACCGGCGAGAAGAAAAATCGACTGTATCAGCTGCTGATCCAGTAAGTGCTTGCTTAACTGCGCCTTGGCGTTATACTGCGCGCCGAGAGTCTGCCAGGCAATCGCCGCCGCTTTTAAGCGGGGGAGGAAAGTCCGGGCTCCACTGGGCAAGGTGCCAGATAACGTCTGGGCGGCGCGAGCCGACGGAAAGTGCAACAGAAAGTATACCGCCTAAGCATCCTCGGATGCCGGTAAGGTTGAAATGGTGCGGTAAGAGCGCACCGCGTGGGTGGCAACACTCCACGGCGATGGTAAACCCCACCCGGAGCAAGACCAAATAGGGACCCATTAAGGCGTGGCCCGCGCCGGGTCCGGGTAGGTCGCTTGAGACCAGTGGTGACGCTGGTCCTAGATGAATGATTGTCCACGACAAAACCCGGCTTATCGGCAGACTCTCAACTCTTTTCAATTGATGCTTTGGTGTCAGTTGCTTCACAGAGCGTGCAGACGCTCAGCGGAGCGCCTGCACGTCTTGTTCAATATAACAAGTCTTGCCTCAGGATTCGTTTTGTTTCTTGTCACGCTTTTCGCGGCGCTTTTCTTTTAATGTTTTAGTTGGCTGCTTTTTTTCTTTTCCCTTAGCCATTTCAATTTCTCCTCAATAAGACGTTTAAAAAATATAAAAAATTCCAGGTTATTGGAGAGATGCATTCCGCATCAGAAATACTTCAAGGCGCCGTCCTCCTGATATTTCAGGTTAACCGATCACTTTGATTAATCTGAAACTCAAATTGTGGCCCATAAAACCCAAGCTGCAGGTCTCTCCGGATTTCATTCCCAGCAGGGCCGAGCCCAGAGGAGAAAATACGGAGATGCGCTGCTCATCCGGGGCAGCAGCGCTGGGGGTAACCAGCTCCAGTATGAAGATTTCATGAGTTTCGACCACTTCCAGCAACAGCAGGTTGCCCAGTCGAGCACGGGACTTGGCATCCGTTGCCTTGTTCAGCTGTTCAATACGACAGTACACCGACAGCAGATGCAAAGGACGGCACAGGCTGAGACTGTCGCCGGTGATAAAAAACTGGCTCATACGATCCAAAAAACGTCTCAAAGACGATGCAATTAAATTATTCATGGTGACTCTCCGCAGTCGTTATTATTTTATTCTCGCCGGAGAGCAGAGCTCTCCGGCTTAATACGGAAAGGCGAGGCTGGTACACGGGTATGATATTTTTCTCATTATCACTCGAAGGTTTTATTTAAGTTTTGCTTGATCATACCCTGAGCAAAATAAAAGGCAAGCCGATGCCGCTTGGATAAAAATCAGTGCCTGGGCCTGTATTCAATTTTTCAGCGGTCTCTGTCACATCACGAGCGTCACAACCCATGCAGGCACTGCGGCAGGCCGATCTCCATGGCGATGGGACGGTGGTCTGAAATTGTGCAGTCCAGGACTTCGGCGTGGCGCATCTCAAGGCTTGGGGTAATCAAAATATGGTCCAGTGCCCGCGTTGGTTTCCAGCTGGGGTAGGTGGGCATCACCTGCTCAGCCGATACCAGCCCAAGCCCCTGCAGTGCAGGGCGGTTCAGTAGATGCTCCAGCGGGTTGTTCATGTCACCCATCAGCACTACGTGAGGGTGGTGTTCAATCAGCTCGCGGATGTAGCGCAGTTGGCGGTCCTGAGTGCGAACACCCAGCGCCAGATGCAGAACGATCACCAGCAGTGAATTTTCGCCACTACCAAGGCGCACCACAATGGCACCACGACCGGGAATCAGCCCCGGTAACGGGTGATCTTCCACAAGGCTGGGCTCAATTCGGCTGAGTACACCGTTGCTGTGCTGTGCCAGCTTGCCCAAATTTCGGTTGCGTTGCTGGTACCAGTGCTGAAACTGCCCGGACTGTGCCAAATACTCAACCTGATTCACAAACCCGCTGCGCAGGCTGCCTCCGTCAACCTCTTGCAAAGCGACCAGATCATACTGGCGCAGTACCTGAGCAATCTCGTCCAGCGTGCGGTTGCGCTGCCGGTGGGGCAGCAGGTGCTGCCAGCTGCGGGTGACATAATGGTGGTATGCCTGAGTATTGATCCCGACCTGAATGTTGAAACTGAGCAGCTTCAAACTGTCACGGGGGCTGCGGGGCTGCTTGTCATGATCAGAAACGAGGCCTGGGCTGGCGGGATACTGCGGGACCGGGGTGGGTTCTTGCATCACGGTGGCACGGCCTTTTTGAATGAAGTGGTCAGTTCCTAGGCTAGGCAAGTACTGTTGGCAGGTAAAGGCTAATTGCATAATCCGGTTGTCTGTTTTTCAACCCCAAAACGCAATTTAAGGTTGGTATCAGGTAGAGCGATACAGAATGGCTCCATATCTGGAGGATTATCTGTATGCCCAATCGAAATCTGATCCTGAGTCTCATTGCACTGCTGGCGGTACAGCTGGGTGTCTGGCAATGGAGTCTCAGCTATGAACATTTTCTCACCCTCAGCGGCTTTCTGGCCATCAACTTCATGTCCATCACCATGCTTCTGGCCATGCGACCGAAATGGCTGGAATTCCCCTTAGGTGGTCTGGACAAGCAGTATCACCTGCACAAGTGGACCGGCATTCTAGGCGCCATTTTTGCTCTGGCACACTGGCTGGTCGAGATGGGCGATGACGCCTTCAAGGCGCTGTTCGGCAAGGATCGCAGCCTGCGTGAAGCCGACTTTTCCGGCCTGCTAGACAATTTGCAGGGAATGTTTGAGGACTGGGGAGAGCCCGGCCTGTATCTGCTTCTGGGTCTCGTGGTCATCACCTTGATCCGTTGGGTCCCTTACCGTTTCTGGCGCTATCTGCACCGTGTCATGCCGCTGATCTATCTAAGCCTGGCGGCCCATTCTCTGTTGCTGGCGCCGCTGAGCTGGTGGCAGCAGCCGACCGGCTGGCTGATGGCGCTGTTGATCGGTGCAGGCAGCATCGCCAGCCTGCAGTCGCTGGCGGGGCTGATCGGCAAAAGCCATCGCTGGAAAGGTGTGGTGAAGTCTGCGCGACAGATATCCGAGACCACCCTGGAGGTCGTCTGTGACATGGGGCGGAACTGGCCGGGGCATCGTGCGGGGCAGTTTGCATTGGTGACATTCGACCGGGCCGAAGGAGCGCACCCGTTCACCCTGACAACGGCAGACCGGCAGAATGGTCAGCTTGGTTTTCATATCAAGGCGCTGGGCGACTATACCCGTACTCTGCCACGCCGATTGCATGCCGGTCATGCGGTCACGATTGAAGGACCTTATGGCTGTTTCAATCCCGAGAAAAACCGGTCCAGTGCCCAACAGATCTGGGTGGCCGGCGGCGTCGGCATTACCCCATTCCTCGCCGCCCTGGAAAACCGTTTGGCCAACACAGACACGCAGTATCAGCCAGTGACCGTACACTACTGCACGCAAAGTGCGATTGATGACCCCAACGTGGAGCACCTGCATGTGCTGGTGAATCAGTTGCCGGACGTCAGCCTGCAGATCCATGACAGCAGGCAGGGACAAAGGCTGACAGCAGATGGGTTACAAATTCAGTCAGCAAAAGTGGATATCTGGTTCTGTGGGCCCCAAGGATTGGCAGCAGCGCTTCGCAGTGGGTTGAGCGACTCGGCTGTCTCGCTGCGCTTTCATCAAGAACGCTTTGAATTCAGGTAAATGAGGATATTAAAGATGCTCGAGCTGAAACGTCCGAACGCCCTTAAAACATGGCTGCCAGCGGTGCTGTTCGCCGGTCTGGTAACCTTGCCTGCAGTGGCTCAAGCCAGAGAGGTCACCATCGACACGCAACTGAGTCAGTACCGGGGTGATGGTGCCTATCTGGCCATTTATCTCACGGACGCAAGGGGTGTGTATCAGCAAACCCTTTGGGTTGCCGGTAAAAAAAGCAAATACTACAAACATCTGAGTGACTGGGCGCGTGGCAGTAACCGGAGCCGTGCCGAGTATGACGGGCTGACCGGCGCCAGCATTACCCAGGGCGAGACCCTGCAGATCAGCGTGAATCTGGATGATGCGTTGATTGACAGTGGCTACCAGATTCGTGTGGACGCAGCTGTAGAAGATCTGCGTGATCGGCCGGCAGACATTATCGTGCCCATTACCACTGACGGAGCTGGAAAGCCGGTCAACGGACAAGGCTATGTCCAGTCCTTGACCTACACTTTTTGAACAGGCTGAACCTGTGATCAGTCAGCTTCCTTGGAGTACATCTATGAGCCACGTGGAAATTCACCGATCGCACCGTGTTGGCTGGTTGCGTGCAGCGGTACTTGGGGCAAACGACGGCATCGTCTCGACCGCCAGCCTCATCATCGGCGTTGCCGCTGCGAACACGTCCCATGAGAGTATCATTCTGGCCGGTGTGGCCGGTCTGGTTGCGGGTGCTATGTCGATGGCGGCAGGGGAGTATATTTCGGTCAGCTCACAGTCGGATACCGAGCAGGCCGATTTGGCGCTTGAGCAAAAATCACTGGATGCCGATCTCGAATTCGAGACACAGGAACTGGCCGAGATCTACCAAAATCGAGGAGTTGAGCAAGCACTGGCGCGTCAGGTTGCGGAACAGCTGATGGCGTACGATGCCCTTGATGCGCATGCCCGCGATGAAATAGGAATTTCGGCCAACGGCGGTGCTCAACCCGTTCAGGCAGCCCTGTCGTCAGCGGTCACCTTTACTGTCGGTGCAGCTCTGCCGTTACTGGTGGCCTGGATGGTGCCCACCGGGTATCTGATTACGCTGGTTGCTCTGTGCTCACTGGTGTTTCTCGCCATGCTGGGTGCTATTGCTGCAAAAGCCGGTGGCGCATCACTTGTGATCGGCGCCATCCGAGTTGTTTTCTGGGGAGGCCTGGCCATGGCGCTGACGGCGGGAGTCGGCAAGATGTTTGGCGTAGTCGCATGATGGTGCAGGAAAACACGAATACACACAAAATATTGGATCTTCCTTTCAGCTGCACTTCAGCCTTGTTTCAGCTCCGTTGCCGTCAAGGGGCGATATTGACCCGGTGCAAGATCCGGGTCGAGCCGGATAGAACCCATGCTTTCACGGTGCAGGGCTGTCACTGCATTACCAATTGCGGCAAACATGCGCTTTACCTGATGGTGACGGCCTTCATAAATCGTCAGGTGCGCTTCACAGGGACTGATCCGTTCAAGCTGGGCAGGGCTGGTGAGTACACCTTCCCGTGCCAGCCAGACACCCGCGGCAAAGCAGGCTTCGGCATCGGGGTGAATGGGCTCGGCGGTGGTGACGTGGTAAACCTTGGGAATTTTCTGCTCGGGTGCGGTGATTCGTCGTGACCAGATACCATCGTTAGTCAGCAACAGCAGGCCTGTAGTGGCGCGATCCAGCCGGCCGGCCAGGTGCAGGTTGGTGCGCAACTCCGGTGGCACTAGCTCAAGCACCGTAGGGTGTTGCGGGTCCGAGGTGGCGCTGAGATAGCCGGTGGGCTTGTTCAACATCAGGTAGTGGGACTGCTGTTGCTGCAGGCGCCGGCCGTCCAGTTCAACACACATGAAGCGATCGATTTCGGCGCGCAGGTTGGTGACAACCTCGCCGTTCACCGATACTCGACCGCTCGCCACCAGCCGCTTCGCCTGCTGATGGCCGTGCTCGGTGTGCTTGCAGATAAAGCGATCCAGTCGCATCAGACCGATGCAGCGCCGGCAAGCGTGTCTTCGTCACCGATACGGCTGACCATCAACTGATCCACTCTCAGGTTGTCAATATCCATCGCCTCAAACTTGAAGCCGGCAAAGAGGATAAAGTCGGTGCGCTTGGGAATGCGCTTGAGGTGATAGATCAGAAAACCCGCCACCGTTTCGTACTGGCTGTAGTTGGGGAAATCTTCAATATCCAGCCCCAGTACACGGGCCAGATCGATGACCGGAGTGGTACCGTCTACCAGCCAGGAGTGCTCGTCACGCTGGATGATTTGCTCGTCACCGGTACTGGAGATCAGGTCGCCCATAAAACTGTTCATCAGATCCTTGACCGTCAGAATGCCTACAACCAGCGCATACTCGTTCAAAATGACGGCAAAGGGCTGGGCCGATGTCTTGAATGCGTTCAGCCCTTCCGACAGGGTAAGGGTATCGGGCAGGTAGAGCAGGTCATGCTCGATCATCTCGGTCATGATGCTCGAGGGTTCGCCCTTGAGCACCTTGCGCAGAATCTCTTTGGACTCCACCGCGCCGATCACCTTGTCCAGCGAGCCGTCACAGACCAGAAACCAGTTGTGCGGGTGTTCGATGATCTTGGCGCTGATCTCTTCGCTGCTGTCGTTGATGTCGAAATAGACGATATGCTCGCGGGTGGTCATGGCGCTGGGCAGGGTGCGGCCTTCCAGCTCGAACACGTTGCCGATCAGGTGATATTCCTGCTGCTGAATGCTGCCGTGCTCGGCGCCGGCATCCATCATGGCGACGATATCATCGGTGGTGACGATCTCCTCGCGCTGGGTGGGCAGGCGCAGCAGGCGCAGAATCAAATTGGTGATGCCGTTGAACAGCAGCACCAGCGGCGTCAGCAGCAGGGTGACCCAGCGCATGGGACGCACCAGATGAATCGCCATGGTTTCCGGTAGAATCATGCCCAGACGCTTGGGCAGCAGGTCGGCAAACAGAATGAACAGCGAGGTGATGGTGATGAACGAGAGCGCGAAACTGGCCTTGTCCAGCAGGGGACCGTCATAGAACAGCTGCAGCAGCTGTTTCATGTAGGGGGTCAGGCTCTGCTCGCCGACGATGCCGCCCAGAATGGCGATGGCGTTCAGCGCGATCTGAATCATGGCGAAGAAGGCGCCGGGCTGCTCCTGCAGGTTGAGTACCGCCAGGGCCTTCTCGTTGCCTTCCTCGGCCAGCACCCGCAGCTTGATCTTGCGGGCCGCCGCGATGGCGATTTCGGAGATCGCAAATACACCGCTGAACAGGATCAGCAGGAACAGTATCAATAACTCGCCAGGCATCATGGGCTCCGATCAGGCAGTGCAGGCTGGGGTTGTCAGACTATTCTGGCACTTTACCGGCAGGATTACTCGCCCTTGAGTTGCTTGATCAGGCTGGCGGGCAAGTCTGTCAGAGTAAGCGTCTCTGTGCTCGGGTCAAAGGCGATACTCTTGCCCAGTGACTCGTTGCTGAAACTGATCGACACCTCGCGGGTACGGCCGGTGTAACGGATGTACTTTTTCAGGCTACTGCGATCGGGAATGAATTCCTCCTTCAGCTCCGGCGCACGTTCGGCGATGAAATCATCGAAGCCGACTTCTGCTACGGAATCCACCGACTCGGCCAGGGCACGGTAGTTGACCGCCTCACCTTCCTTTGACTGCTCCATGCAGAACTCGGCGACCTCTTTCTGGTAGCGTTTGGCGTTCTCTTCCGGCATGGCGGCGCTGTAATCCTGTACCAGTCCCATGAAGCGTTCGGTGTCTGCCTGAGTGTCCACGGTATCGGTAAAGCTGACAAACTCCATCAGTGCGCCCTGCAGTGGGCGATCACCAAAGCCGAAACTCAGGGTCAGGTAGCGCTTCTTGTCAGGGTGCTGGATATCCTGCAGGTCAAGGCAGGCGCAGAGCCCGGTTTTGGCGAAATCCACATACAGGGTGTCCTGCAAATCATTATCGCTGTTCAGCAGCAGACCTTCTTTCTGCTTCAGGTTGGCAATCCAGAGCCGCCGTGCCGCTTCAAGCTCTTCGACGATGAACAGCCAGTGGCCATCGGTTTCCAGATCCTGCTGCTCCATCAGCATGGCGAGCTGTTCGATCACCTTGCGACTGAACTGGGTAAAGCTCAGGCTCTGGTCGAGCCAGCTTAGCACCAGCCCCTTGAAAGCGCCGGACTCATCCGCAAAGCAGCCATAGCGCTTGCTGGCGCGCCGGGTAAACAGCGGCTTGATCTCGCTGAGCAATCGGTTGTTCAGCGACTCGGAATCAAACGGCTGCTCGCGCAAACTGTAGGACTGCTCGCCGGTACGGCGGGTCAGGCGGTGGGCAATCGCGTCGGTGGCAGGCATGGGGGGACTCCGCAAGATGATCAACAGGGGCACGATTATATAGAATGAGGGTGCCGGCCGTCTTGTCAGGCTGCTATTCTCAAGTCAACAAAGGCTGCAGGGAGCATGGTCGAGTGCATGAAATGTCGATTGCCAATAGCATCATCCGACTGTTGCAGCAGCAAGCGCAGGAGCAGCATTTCAGGCGGGTAAAACATGTCTGGCTGCAGGTTGGGCCGCTGGCGATGGTTGAAGTCGAGTCACTGCGTTTCTGTTTCACCGCCGCCTGTCGAGGTACGCTGGCAGAGGAGGCGGCCCTGGATATTATCAGCCCTGAAGCGCGTGCCCGCTGTCAGCAGTGTGGCGAGGAGCAGCCGGTCACAAGCCGGTTTGATGCCTGTGTTCACTGCGGCAGCTATCGGTTGCAGTTGCTGCAAGGGGATGAAATGCGGGTACATGAGCTGGAGGTGGAATGATGTGTGGCGTCTGTGGTTGCGGCAAGGACGAAGTGCAGGTGGGCAGTACGAACGGGCACCGGCACGATGAGCATCAACATACACCTCATCAGACGGATGGCACACGCCGTCTAGTGCAGATTGAACAGGATATCCTGAGTGAAAACGCGGGTTATGCCGTCGCCAATCGTGAGTTGTTTGAACAGCAGGCGCTGTTGGCGCTGAATCTGGTCTCCAGTCCCGGTTCCGGCAAGACCAGCCTGCTGACAGCCACGATCACGCGTTTGTCCGGCCAGGTGCCGTTGGCGGTGATTGAGGGCGATCAGCAGACCAGCCGTGACGCTGAACGTATCCGCGCGGCAGGTGCGACGGCACTGCAGATCAATACCGGCAAGGGCTGCCATCTGGATGCGCACATGATTGGCCATGCCATGCAGCAGTTGCCCAATCTGCAGGGGGGGCTTCTGTTCATTGAAAACGTGGGCAACCTGGTGTGCCCGGCCGGCTTTTATCTGGGTGAGGCTCATCGCGTTGTGATTCTGTCGGTGACCGAAGGCGATGACAAGCCGATGAAATACCCTGACATCTTTCACCACTCGGACCTGCTGTTGATCAACAAGATCGACCTGTTGCCTTACGTGGAGTTTGATCTGAATGCCTGCATCGATTACGCCCGGCGCATCAACCCCGACATTGAGGTGATCCAGCTCTCAGCCCGCACTGGTGAAGGCATGGAAAGCTGGGTCGACTGGGTCAATCAGCGACGACAGCAACGGCTGCAACAGAGAATCAGTGCACTGCAGGCTGAAGCGATCCGGCTGGAGTCTCTGCTCTAGTGCAGTATCTGCGTGTTCAGGGATTGGTTCAGGGCGTTGGCTTTCGCCCACTGGTCTACCGGTTGGCGTGCGAGTTGGGTTTGCAGGGGCGGGTGTATAACACGCCGGCGGGCGTCTGTATTGAGCTGCAGGGTGATGCGGCAGCCCTGCAGCAGTTTGAGCCTCGGTTGCAGGACCGGTTACCGGTGATTGCCCGGATTGATCGCATCGAGCGCGTCACAATGCCGGATGAGCCGAACCTTGTCGGGTTTTGTATTCAGCCTTCTCAAGATGAAATCCACGACAGCGGTGAGATACTGCCGGATCTTGCTCCCTGTGATGACTGTCTGGCTGAACTGTTCGACCCTCGTAACAGGCGCTGGCGCTATCCCTTTATCAACTGCACCCGGTGTGGCCCGCGCTACAGCATTCTGAGGCGGTTGCCGTATGACCGTCACAATACCAGCATGGCCATGTTCCCCCAGTGCCCGTCGTGCCTGCATGAATATGACAGCCCCGCCGATCGACGCTTTCATGCCCAGCCCAATACCTGCAGCGATTGCGGCCCTTCGGTCTGGGTTGAGACGGTTGATGGAGTTCGGCTCGATGAGGCAGATCCCCTGGAGCAGGCACTGGATACCGTTCGGCGCGGTGGGATTCTGGCACTCAAGGGGGTGGGCGGATTTCATCTGATCTGTGATGCACGTAACCCTGCCGCCATTGCACGGTTGCGCCAGCGCAAACAGCGCCCGCACAAGCCTTTTGCCATCATGGCTGCAAACACGCAGTCGCTGGACCCTTTGGTGCAGCTGAGCGAGACCGCAACACGCTGGCTAACGCATCCGGGTGCGCCGATCGTGATAGCCCCCTGCGTCAGGCAAGGGATGTTGCCTGACACAGTGGCGCCGGGACTGAATGGACTTGGCGTCATGTTGCCGCAAAGCCCGTTGCACTGGCTGCTGTTCCATGAAGCGGCAGGACGACCTGTCGGCACCGATTGGCTTGTTCAATCGCAGTCCCTGTTGCTGGTCATGACCAGTGCCAACCTGAGCGGGGAGCCACTGATCCACACCAATGCGGATGCCCGAACGCAACTGCGGGACATTGCGGATCGGCTGCTGCTGCATGATCGCGACATCGTTCAGCCTCAGGACGACCCTGTGATCAGCGTACTGGCGGCCTCCGGGGCCTGGGTGCGCAGAGGCCGAGGCGTTTCGCCGCAGAGTATAAAACTGGCGGTTACCGACCCACCCATGCTGGCACTGGGCGGCTACCTTAAAACTAGTCTCTGCCTCAGCCAGGGGCCGCGCGCCTGGCTGTCACCCCCGCTGGGTGATCTTGCCAGTGTCGAAAGCTGTCGCCGTTTGCAGTTACAGGTTGAGCAACTGCCGGCGCTGTATGGTGTAACCCCGGCACAGGTCAGTGTCGACCTGCAGCCGGACAGCTACGGTTATCGACTGGCGCAGCAGTATGCCGATGCAAAGGGCATTCCGGTCAGCTTGGTGCAGCACCACCATGCCCATGTGGCCGCCGTGATGGCCGAACATCAATTGACCGGCCCGGTAATCGGACTGTCACTGGATGGACTAGGGTTGGGTGAAGCGGGTGAGTTGCGCGGTGGTGAGTTGCTGAAGGTGAACGCGAGCGGCCATGAGCGGCTGAGTGCATTGAAGCCGCTGCCATTGCCCGGTGGTGACCGTGCCGCACGGGAGCCCTGGCGGCTGGCACTGGCACTTTTGTTTCAGCTGGGCCGGGAGGACCTGATGGCCGAGCGTTTTGGCCACCAGTCTCTTTGGCAGGAGGTTGCACAGATGCTGCGTGCAGATATCAATTGCCCGCCCAGCAGCAGTCTTGGGCGACTGTTCGATGCGGTGGCGGGGTTGATGGCTGTTTGTGATGTACAGACCTTTGAAGCTCAGGCCGCCATGTTGCTGGAAGCACAGGTCAGGCAGCTGCCTGAACCTGATGCTTCACTCTGGCGTGTGAGTGATGGCAACTGTCTGGATGTGACCCCCTTGCTGCAGCGTCTGCTTGAAATGGACAATGCCCGTGAAGGGGCTGAATGCTTTCATGCCAACCTGATCGCTGCGCTGACTGCATGGGCCGGTAAAGCCGCACATGAACAGGGTGTCAGCGATGTTGTTCTCAGCGGTGGCTGCCTGCTGAACGGCTGGCTTCGAGCGGGTCTGGTGGACGCGTTGCAGCGGCAGGGGCTGACGCCGCGCCTGCCGATAGATCTGCCCCCGGGAGATGCCGCGTTGTCACTGGGGCAGGTATGGGTGTCGATCATGCGTGCGAATGTCGAACGGGAAAGGGAGCAAGGCTGATGTGTTTGGCTGTACCGGTTGAAGTGGTGGCACTGACTGGCCCGGGGCGTGCGCTGGCCGATATGGGGGGCGTGCGCCGCGAGATAGACGTGTCATTGCTGGATGGCCTTGAGGTAGGTGACTTCGTGATTCTGCATGTGGGCTTTGCGCTGCAGAAACTGGACCGGGTCGAGGCTGAAAAGACTCTGGCAATACTGCAGCAGATGGCGGCGCAGCAACAATGAAGTACGTGGACGTATTTCGTGATGCCGAACTGGCCCACCAGTTGGCGCGGCATACCCATCAGCAGGCTGATCCGGGGCGTCATTACCGATTGATGGAGTTCTGTGGCGGGCACACGCATGCGGTATTCCGTTACGGCCTGCCCGCGCTGCTGCCTGACAATGTTGAACTGGTCCATGGCCCTGGCTGCCCGGTCTGTGTATTGCCGGTCGTGCGCCTGGAGCAGGCGCTTGAACTGTCCCGTCTGCCGGAGGTGATTCTGTGCAGCTACGGTGACATGTTGCGGGTACCCGCCGGCAAGGGGCAGAGTTTGCTCAAGGCGCGTGCCGACGGGGCTGATATACGCATGTTGTATTCACCGCTGGAGGCGCTGACGCTGGCGCAGCAGCACCCCGAGCGCCAGGTGGTGTTTTTTGCCATCGGCTTCGAGACCACAACACCGCCCACGGCGGTACTGATTCAGCGTGCCGATGAAATGGGCATCAGCAATCTTTCAGTGCTGTGCAACCATGTGCTGACCCCGGCGGCGATGCACGCCATTTTGACCCCGAGAGAGGGCGAGGCTACTGCCATCGATGGTTTTATCGGTCCGGCGCACGTGAGTACCGTGATCGGCAGTGAAGCCTACGCGCCTTTCCCGCGACAGTTTGGCAAACCGGTCGTGATTGCCGGATTTGAGCCACTGGACCTGCTACAGGCCATCAGTATGCTGGTTGGGCAGCTGAATCGTCATGAGGCCAGAGTTGAAAACCAGTTCAGCCGGGCCGTTACGCCTGACGGCAACCCAAAGGCCAGGGTACTGGTCGAGAGGGTGTTTGAGCGCCGAAGCAGCTTTGAATGGCGCGGATTGGGTGAGGTGCCGGCAAGTGCACTGAAAATACGACCAGAATATGCCCGTTATGATGCCGAACAGCGTTTTGAACTGTCAGCGCCAAGGGCCAGAGAGCATCCAGCCTGCGAATGCCCGGCTGTTCTGCGTGGACAGAAGCGGCCGGATCAGTGCCGACTGTTCGGTACGCCCTGTACACCGGATAATCCGCTGGGTGCCTGTATGGTGTCATCGGAAGGGGCCTGTGCTGCCTGGTACCGTTACAACCGGGGGCGGATTGCGATGCAGGAGAGAGAATGAGTCGACTGGATTTGACCAACGGCAAGGTCGAGATGGCACATGGAGGCGGAGGCTGGGCCATGGCACAGCTGATCAGTCAGCTGTTTGCACGGGCGTTTGACAATGAGTGGCTGGCGCAGGGCAATGATCAGGCTCAGCTGAGCTTGCCGGCCGGGCGACTTGCCTTCGCCAGTGACAGCCATGTGGTGTCGCCGCTGTTTTTCCCTGGTGGTGATATTGGCTCGCTCGCAGTACATGGCACCCTCAATGATCTGGCCATGTGCGGTGCCCGACCACATGCACTGTCGGTGGGCTTTATTCTGGAAGAGGGCTTTGCTCTGGCCGAACTGGCCCGCATTGTGGAATCGATGGCGCAGGCCAGCCGCGAGGCGAACGTACCAATCGTGACTGGTGACACCAAGGTGGTCGAACGCGGCAAGGGCGACGGCGTGTTCATCAACACCAGCGGTGTCGGCATTGTGCCTGAGGGGCTTGATCTGTCAGGTGACCGGGCACGTCCCGGCGACTGTATCCTGCTGTCGGGCAGTGTGGGCGATCATGGTGCCTGTATTCTGACCCAGCGTGAGTCATTGGGCTTTGCGGCGGATATTCGTTCCGACAGTTGCGCACTGCACCGGCTGACACAAGCCATGGTCGCGCAGGTACCACAACTGCGCTGCATGCGTGATCCCACTCGCGGTGGGTTGGCCAATACACTGAACGAACTGGCACAGCAGTCCGGCGTCGGAATGCAGCTGGAAGAGGCCGCCATACCGGTGATCCAGCCGGTACAGGCGGTGTGTGAACTGCTTGGGCTGGACCCGCTCTACCTCGCCAACGAGGGCAAGTTGATTGCGATCTGTCCGCCTGAACAGGCTCCCATGCTGCTGGATCTAATGCGCGCCCGTCCAGAGGGACAGGCCGCAGCCATTATCGGCACTGTCACTGCTGACCCGCAGCAGTTTGTACAGTTGCGCACTCGCTTTGGCGGCAACCGCCTGCTGGACTGGTTGAACAGTGAACCGCTGCCACGGATCTGCTGAGCGGCAGAGAGTGCAAGAGAGTTAAGGCGGACGGTTTTGCCTCAAGCTGCTTGGGCAGCTGCAGCCATGGAATGCAGATCGTCTGCCCCTTTCAGTTCGCCGGGCAGACTGTCGAGGCTCAGGCTGTCCTGAATCACCTGGCCCTGCCAGAACCGCTCGATTTTCTCCCGCTCTGCAGTCGTCGTAAAGTGCTGGATGAATCGATTGACCTCGCTGAGAAGTGTTGCATTGTCCGCATCCGCTGACACGGCCATCGAGTAAAAATAGGACTGATCTGCCAGGTTCCCCGGCAATGTTTCAATCTTGCCAAACCAGGGGCTGTCAGGGTTGTTGCAGGCCCAGTGGTAAATCGGCAGGTCGACAATAAATGCATCAACCACTCCCCTGGCAAGACAGTCATGGATGCGGCTCTGGTCTGAGTAGGCAAGAAGGTTCGACAGCCTGATTCGGCTGTTGGTATCCGTACCGATGCCAAGGTTGTCCAGTACGGCAAAAGCGGCGGGGTCATTGATAATACCCAGTGCCTTGCCTTCCAGGTCGGTATGGGACCGAATGCTGCTGTCACCCACGCGGCGCGCCAAAACGCAGTGTAAATAGGTGTAGGGGTCTGAATAGGCAACGTGTGCATAGCCTTCATCCGGTGGCAGTGCGCTGATAACGATATCGGCTGGCATCCCGCCGGGTTGTTCGCTGCTGAACAGGCGCTCAGTACACAAATCCCATGGGGTCTCGACGAACTCGCACCTAACCCCAAGGTGTTCAGCCAATGCATGGGCATAGCTGATATCAAGGCCCTGCAAAGGCTCTCCCGGTTTGCGCCGGAATGACAGTCCGACAAACTGTGGTTCCACCGCCACACGCAAAATACCTCGCTGCTGAATCTGACTTAGCCGGTCTTTGTGTGAGGTGAATCCCAGTTGAGCGCGCAGTCGCTCCAGCGGTGTTTCGGCGGCGCTCAGGCTCTCAAGCCCGGAGGGCAGTACTTCAAGTGCCTGACTGATCTGCGTTGAAAGCGAGGAGATCCAAAGCTGTTTGTCCTCAATGCGTCCCATGGAGTCTTTAAGCAGATGCAGGGTCTCGAACAGGATATCCGTATTCTGGCGTACTTGGCCGATGTCCTCGTTGATGTGGTCAAACAGATTACCCAGACGCTCTTGAGAGAAGCGGACCGCCTGGTCCGATGATTCAAGCTTGCTCATCGTGTGATGACGCAGCTCGGTCAGGTCCTCTTCAATCGCTGCAAAATCAAGCTGTTCACGGGCTTCGTTGACATGCTTGACAGTGACTTCGGCCAGATTGCGTACTTCGTTGGCAACGACAGCAAAACCGCGACCATGCTCACCGGCTCTGGCGGCTTCTATGGCCGCGTTCAGGGCCAGCAGGTTAATCTGCGCACCAATACGAATGATGTTTTCAAGTACTGAATGGGCGCCGTTCGCCTTGTCTTCCAGTTTGGCTGAGATGCCCTCCATGGCTTTTATCACCGCTTTACTGGTATCACTGACGGTGTCGCCCAGCGTCTGTTGCAGTTGCCCGACTTCGTCCCGTGACTGTCCGACCTTGTCGGCAGCGGCATTCAGCTCGCTTTCCAGCAGCGAAGAGCGCTGCTCCATTTGCTCAATCAGACCTTCCTGCTGAACCAGTGTACGGCGAGTATGACCGGCAAACAGCCCGCAGCGTTGCAGCAGGCTACTGATTGTGTGCAGTATGCTCCGAACTCCCTGGGTGGAGTTGACGCTATGCCGCTCTCTGAGCTGAAGCTGCAGCTGTTCAAGCTGCTGTCTTAAAGCATCGTCTGGCACTTGTTTGCGGGTCAGTTCAGAGCTTTCCAGGTGCGTGAGACATTCAAGCAGTCTGCTCTGTTGTGTTTCGGCTTTACTGCGGCGTCGAAATAGCATGGGTATCACTCCAGATCTGTTCTACCAGCAGTAAAGCAATTTTCGTTCCAGTAAATCAGATCAGCTATTGGGCAGTGGAGTGCACGCCAAGGGCGGGCAAGGGACGTGGGTTCCCAGAGGTGCACTGCTTGAGTGCGCAGGATCTTATATGTGCCCCATTCAGGTGTAACCGAACAGGGGCTGTATAATCGTTTTCAGTCGAGAGAGGTAGTCTTGACGTAGCAGTTGCGCCCCTGCCTTTTGGCGGCATACATCGCTTCATCCGCCATGCGGGTCAGGGTTTGTGTGTCACAGCCATCGTCCGGGAAATAGGCGATACCGATGGAGGCGCCGATATTGATACTGTGTTCGGCTATATGGAAGGGCTCCAGCAGGTGCGCAATCAATTTGGCCGCGATGACATCGGCTTCCTCTGGCTTTTGCAGGTTCCCGGTCAATACCAGAAACTCATCGCCACCAAGGCGGCCCACGCTGTCTTCTTCACGCAATGCATGTTGTAGACGTTTGGCAACCGTTTTCAGCAGCTGATCACCAACAGCGTGACCAAAGTTGTCATTCACCGGTTTGAAGTTGTCCAGGTCGATAAACAGAAGTGCACAACGCTGTTGTTGCTGTGCCGCCTGCTGCAATTGCTGCTCGATCTGTCGGTTCAGGCTGGCGCGATTGGGCAGTCCGGTGAGTGAGTCCTGACTGGCCAGTCGTTGCATTCTGCGCTCATTTTCCTTGGCATCGGTGATGTCATTGAAAATATGGATCAGGTGGTTGATGCGCCCCTGATCATCCCGCACACCACTGATGGTTTGCAGTGTTGGAATGATATGTCCGTCTGCATGACGATAGTTGATCTCACCCTGCCAGGCATCATCACGGTTCAGGGTGTGCAGGATCAGCTCAATCTGATCACCTTGACGGCTGGACTGATCGAACAACTGATCAAGCCCGATGCCAAGCAGTTGTTCGGATGAGTAACCTGTGACTTCACTGCTGGTGCGGTTGCTGCGCTGAATTTTGAGACCGGGATCAGTGACGATGATTGCCTCCTGGGCGTGCTCAAACACATTGGCAGACAGGCGCAACTCAGCAGAGGACTCTTCAAGCCTCTGAGTCTGCTGAGTAATGCGTGCTACCAGCGGAGACAGGGCTCTGCGCGTCAGGAACAGGCCCAGCAGCATCATGGCGAGTATCACACCAGAGGTGGTCAGCAGCTGCTGATTGGCCTTGGCATACAGGTCAGATCGAGGCAGTCGTACCGCCAGAACCCAGCTGTCCAGTGCCAGAGGTGTCAGCAACAGGCGGTTTTTGCCATCGTCTGCATGAATCAGAGTGCGGGGTGTGAGCGCGGCAAGGTAGGGCTGATGTTGCTGCAGGAGACGGACAAACTCCCCTGTACTGTCCAGCGACGCCAACACCGTGCCAGAGGGCGAAACCTGTACCAGCGTCAGGCGTGCCTGAGTACTGAAGCCACTGTCTGATGTAAGCAGCGCCTTTAGCCGTTCTGAGCTGAACAGCAGGGTATCGATACCAACACGACGACCATTATCATCCGTGATTGCACCCACCGCCCGAATCACAAAACCGGTCGAGGTTGGTAATGGCATGAGGCTCACGCCGGTGGTGTCGATATGTTCAAGTTCAAGGCCCGGGTTATGCCCCAGGCTGACAACCGGTTTTAGATCGGGGCCGCTGCGACGCATGAACAGCAGTTCAGGCAGCTTGCTCATGGGGTCTTTGAGGCGGGGCCGAGTAAAAGCCACAAGCTCATCAAACTCCAACTCTCCGGCTTCATACGCTTCGAGTCGGCGCCTAATCTCGGTACGGCTTGTGAATTGGCGCGCAATATCCTGATAGCCGGCCAGCAGGCTGTTGATTGCCGCGGCACGGGCTTCCAAGCTATCCAGTGCTGAGTTTTCAACATGCTCACGGGCGGAAAAAAACATGGGCAGGGCACTGCTTAGACCGACCAGAGTACCTGTCAGTAGAATGCCAACCAGCGAAATGGACAGGATCAGCTGACGACAACGGTCAATCTGGCACTCCCTCAACCCAATGCTCCTTCAATACCCACCCGTTAAAGATGGTCGAGAATTATACACGTCGAAGGTTATATCTGTACCTGTATATAGACAGATAGTCTAAGTATAAAAAGCAATGGATACCTGTCTTACCTGTTACCTGCTGTTTTGCCTAACGGAGGAAGTTTTCACACAAAGCCCATGCACGATCAGCACTCTGGGGATTATAGAGCACACCAGCCTTGGGATTGTCAGCATCCGGCAGCATGAATGAGTGATAAGTACCACCAAGCGAAACCAGTGTCATGTCCAGTGCCCGGTCATCAAAAAACTGAATGGCTGAAGTCACCTCATCAGATGAAACCATTGGATCCCGACTCCCGTTCAGAATCAGGAAGCGAGTATTTTGGGCTGCATGGCCGGTTATGGATGGCAGCTTCAGTAACCCGTGAAAACTCACGGCGGTGTCAACGTCATGCTCCTGCAGGCCGGCGTGCAGGGCACACAGTCCGCCAAGACAAAAACCTATTGCAGACATGGGCTGGTTCACTGCCGGTATTGCCCGCTTGACTGAAACAATCAATGCGCTTACGTGAGCCTGAAGTACGGCCGGGTCCTGAAGGTAGGGCGATATGGCGCGTTGTTTCTTCTCAAAGGTTGATAAGTCGGCACTTTCCCCGAAGAAATCGACAAGTATTGCGCTATGTCCGGCTCTGTTAAGTCTTTCGGCCACGCCGCGTTCGAAGTCTGTAATCCCTGCCCAGGTGGAGAAAACCAGTATCTGTCTGCCGTGTGAGGTCTCCTTCATCGGGTATAGCTCATGCCTGTGTGATGCTTCACCCAAACTCACCGAAATCGTGTTCATGTCACCACCTCTGCAATACATACATATATGTATCTTATTTTATTGTTGGTATCACAGTCTTGTAAAATGGTTTTTGTTTTTAAAGAACATACCATTCTGTTAATGCAACAGTTCTTATGTTTTTATAAACAACAGGTTATATGTTTTTTGATCATTTTTTACCTTGTTTATGAATGTTTTTCAGTGTTGAGAATCACTCGATCTGTTGACGGTTGTGTACGTACTCACTAGTATCTGAATACACAACTGTATGTTCGGAGGTGTGATGAAAGAGTCAGATCGCAAGTTTGTTCAGGCAGCCGGCCATGAAACGGCGTACTTTGAATGCGGTGCCGGAGCGCCTCTGTTGCTGCTGCATGGTTCAGGTCCGGGTGTATCCGGCTGGACCAACTGGGGCGGCGTCATGGATCAGCTGGCGGAAAACTTCCATGTCATCGTGCCGGATATCGCCGGCTTCGGGTTTACCGAGTTCAAGGAAGATACCCACTACGACATCAAGTTCTGGGTCAATCATCTGGTTGAATTCATGGATGCCATCGGTCTGGATAAGGCGTCTCTGGTGGGCAACTCCTTCGGTGGCGCGGTCGGTATCGGTCTGGCGCTGTTCAATCCGGAGCGTCTCGACAAGCTGGTGCTGCTGGGTACGCCGGCAGGTACTTTTGTACAGACCAAGGGGCTGGCGGGTGCCTGGTTGTACGAACCGTCAGTCGAGAACATGCGCTCGCTGATGGAGCTTTTCCCTTACGACACGTCATTGATCACGGATGAATTGGTGCAGTCACGCTATGAGGCCAGTGCGCGACCCGGTGCACAGGATGCCTTGCGCAAACTCATTCCTCAGCCAAGTACAGATGGCGAAACCATGGTGAAGGGCTTCCCGGAAAAGGCCGTTAAGAACATCAAGGCGCCGACTCTGGTTTTGCATGGACGTGAAGACAATGTAGTGCCAGTGCAGTGTGGGCGTGTGCTGTCCGAGAACATCCCCAACAGTGATCTGTATGTGTTTGGTCAGTGCGGCCACTGGGTACAGACCGAGCAGAAACAGAAGTTCCTCAAAATTCTGAACAGCTTTATCGGCGGGGGGCAGGCATGAGTCGGGACGTGCTTGAGCGCATCCTCTGGAGCCTCTCCGTGGATCGCTTTTCAAAAGAAAAATACCGCGAAGACCCGCAGAAATTCCTGAGTCGCTTCCCGGTTGATGAAGAGGGCGTACGCATGATTCTTGAGTTCGACGTCAAGGGAATGCAGGAGGCAGGTGTGAATCCGATGTTGACGCTTGGCTACTGGATCGAGATGTCACCGGATCGCCGGGTTTCTTCCTACAACCGCAAGCTGGGCTCTGATTCCGCCCACTCCGCATCCATTAAGGGGTAAACATCATGGCAGAGATTACTGGCGGTTTTCTTGTACCGCATGACCCGGTCATGTTTGTGGCCCCTGATGCACCCGAGGCGGAGAAAGCCAAAAAAGTGTGGGATGCCTACGAAGCCTGTGCTGAACGTTTGGCCGAGAGTGGCGCGTCCAGCGTCATTATCGTTGGCAATGACCATTACATGCTGTTTGGCACCACTTGCCTGCCCAAGTACTGCATTGCCACCGGGCATGTGGAAGGTCCGTTGGACCAGTTGCCGGGGCTGAAGAAAGAGCAGGTGCAGAACCACGAAGCGCTGGCGCAGCACATCGCGGCTCATGGCAGTGAAACTGGATTCGACTGGGCCGTGGCACGCTCGTTTACCACGGATCACGCGTTCTCCATCCCCTACAAGCTGATTGTGCGTCGTGCCGAGGAAATCAGCGGCCGCAGCATCAGTGCGATACCGGTTTACCTGGCCAGCGCTGTAGACCCCTTTATTACCAAGACTCGCGCGCGTCAGTTGGGTGAACAGATCCGAGGTGCCGTCGAAGCGTTCGATAGTGACGAGCAGGTATTTGTAATCGGCAGCGGCGGTATCAGCCATTGGGTTGGCGTCAAGGAAACCGGCAAGGTCAACGAAGAATTCGATCGTCAGATCATTGACCTGTGCTGCAACGCCAATATCGATGGGCTAGTGGCCTTTACCGATGAGCAGGTGTTGGAGAACGGCGGTAACGGTGCGATGGAAATTCGTAACTTCATTTGCGCCATGGCAGCCGTGAATGCACCACGCGGCGAACTGATCGAGTATCAGCCGGTGCCGGAATGGGTGACCGGTCTGGGCTTTATTGAATTGAAGAAAGGCTGAGCAGCAATGGAAGTTATTGAAAAGGTGTTTTTGTGCAAGGTGTCAGAGCTTGCCGAAAACCAGGTCAAGAAAATCGATAACGCCGAGTTTGGTGACATCGCGGTGTACAACCTCGGTAGTCAGTACTACGCGACTGCGGATCTTTGTACGCATGCCACGGCATCTCTGGCTGAGGGTGATATTGAAGATGATCTGATCACCTGCCCCGTTCATTGGGGACAGTTTCATATACCGACTGGCAAGGCGCAGGGGTTTCCCTGCGAAATCGACCTGAGAACCTATCCGGTCGAGATTGAGGGTGACGAGATATTTGCCTTGATTGAGGCAGATCCGGCGTTAATTGCGAAAGGCTAAGGCTAAAAGGTGTTAGACCATGGGAAATATAATTAAAACACTCGATGTAACGGATTCGCTGACGGGGCTCAAGGATGTATGCGACCTTGAGAACGGTCGCATTGCAGGCAAGATCTTCTACGACCAGGAGATCTATGAGCAGGAGCTGGAAAAGGTATTCGCGCGTTGCTGGCTGTTTGTAGCGCACGAATCACAGATCCCGAAAACCGGTGACTACATCACCACCACTATGGGTGAAGATGAAGTGATCGTGATTCGCCAGAAGAGCGGCGGCATCAAGGTGTTTCTGAATGCCTGTCCGCACCGTGGCAACAAGGTCTGCTTTGCCGAGTCCGGCAGCACGCGTGGTTTTATTTGTAACTACCATGGCTGGTCCTTCAATGTCGAAGGCAACCTGGTTGGCCAGCATGAGTCTGGCGTTTACGAAGACAGCAATTTCGACAAGTCCAAGTGGGGTCTGAAAGAGGTTGCTCAGGTCGATTCCTACAAGGGTCTGGTCTTTGCCACCTTCGATGCCAATGCTCCGTCTTTGAAGGAGTACCTGGGTCCGATCGCCTGGTACATGGATGCCCTGTTCGACAATCAGGAAGGCGGTACCGAGTTTGTCGGTGGCTGCATCCGTTCTACCTATGAGTGCAACTGGAAAATTGCCGCCGAGAACTTCGTCGGTGACATTCTGCACGCAGGCTGGACACATGACTCCGCTGCCCGTGCGATGCTGGGTGGCTCCGTTGCCAAGGTCAGCGACTTCGAAGAGTCCTATTCCGTCAACTGGAATGGTCACGGATACGAATTTGCACTGGATACCGTGGGCAACGTGGCGGTACTGGGTGAAAGTGCCCTGAATAAGTACCTGCATACCATCAAGCCGTCCGTGGCCGAGCGCCTTGGCGACTTCCGCTCCAACATGATCGGTTCGGTTTCGTCCTGCACCATCTTCCCGAACTTCTCTTTCCTGCCGGGCCAGAACACCGTGCGTATATGGCAGCCGCGTGGGCCGAACAAGATGGAACTGTTTACCTGGGTCGTGGTGAACAAGAGTGCACCCGAAGAGGTGAAGGAAAAATGGCGCAAGGGTGCCATGATGACCTTTTCCCCGACCGGCGTATTCGAAATGGACGACGGCGAAAACTGGGAATACTGCACCAAGACCGCCAAGGGGCGTGTCACGGCTCAGCAGGACCTGTTTGTAGGTTTGGGCATGGATACTCTGCTGACCGATACTCCGCTGCCGGCTAACGTTTATGAAGGCCAGCTCAATGAGGCCAACTCCCGTGCTTTCTACCAGTACTGGTATGACATGCTGAATTCCCGCAGCTGGAACGAAGTTCCCAATCGAAACGTTGGCAAGCAGGAGGCTGAATAATGACCGCTCTGTATGATGAACTGCGCCCGGTTTCAGTAGAACAGCATTACCGCGTATCTCACTTTCTGAACTACGAATACCGTTTGCTGGATGACGAGCGCTTTGATGACTGGCTGGGATTGATGCACGAAGAGATCCATTACTGGATGCCGGGCATCGAGAACCGTCGTCGTGAGAATCTGCTGGAGCATGGTTTTTACGCCGCAGACCACATGGCATTTTTTGATGACGGTTTGCGCGACCTTGGGCGCCGTGTTGCACGTTTCAAGCAACCTTCTGCCTGGGCGGAAAATCCGGCAACCCGTAATGTGCATCAGCTGACCAATGTCGAAGTCTATTACGGCGAAAACGATGGTGAGTACGTCGTGCATTCCACCTTTCAGAGCGTGCGAAGCCGCGGTCTGGATGAAGAATATGTGATCTATGGTCGTCGTCAGGATCTGATCGTGCAGGACGGGGAGAGCTTCAAGATCAAGAAGCGTCTTATCCTGATCCCGAACGCGACGTTGACCTGCAAAAACATCAACACCTTCCTCTGAGGTGCCACATGACAGTACTGGATTCCAAGGTGGCCCTCGTATCAGGGGGTGCCGATGGCATCGGTCGGGCCGTGGTCGAACGTTACCTGGCCGAGGGCGCCCGGGTGGCGGTGTTCGATATCAATGCCGACAAGCTGGATGCGCTCAAGCGTGACTTCCCCAAGGGGCTGATCACGGTGCAGGGCGATGTGACCCGGTACGAAGATAACGAACGCGCGGTGGCCGAGACGGTCGCCGCGTTCGGCAAACTTGATATCTTCGTGGGTAATGCGGCGCTGTTCGACTACTTCGTACCGCTGCGCAAAATCGCACCTGAAAAACTCGCCGACAATTTCGATAGCCTGTTTCGCGTCAACGTATTGGGGTATTTGAACGGGGTGCGTGCGGCACAGGAAGAGTTGAGCAAAAGCGGCGGAAATATCATTTTGACCGTGTCCAACTCCGGCTTTTACCCCGGTGGCGGCGGCATTTTGTACGTCACGTCCAAACATGCGGTCGTAGGCATGATTAAACAGCTCGCCTATGAGATGGCACCGAATGTACGCGTTAACGGAGTGTCTCCCGGTGCAACCGATACCGAGATGAAGTCGGTGGACGGCATTTCGGGGCGTGCTCAGCCACTCAATCATATTCAGGGATTCCATGAAAATGCGGCCAATGCCGTGCCGCTCAAGCGGATGGCCTCTCCCTCGGATCATGCCGCGCTTTATGTTGTGCTGGCCTCTAATGAACAGTCCCCGATGACGACCGGCTGTGTCATTCACAGTGACGGCGGTTGGGTTGCACGCTGAGGAGGGTTTATGAACCTGTTTAATGAATTGCGTTTGCCACTGGTGGTCGCGCCAATGTTTTTGGTGTCTTCACCGGATTTGATTATCGCCAGCGCGCGCTCGGGTGTGATTGGAGCCTTGCCGGCGGCCAACGCACGTACAGTGGAAACACTGGATGAGTGGATGGTGCAGATTCACGCAGCCCTGCATGCCAGTCGGCAGCCCTGGCTGCTCAATATGATTGTGCACTCTTCTTACGATCGTTTTGATGCAGAGCTGGATCTGGTGCGTCGTTATCAACCCGCTATCGTATCGACTGCCTTGGGGTCACCTGCACGCGTGACCGATGCCGTAAAGGCGTATGGTGGCAAGGTGTTTGCTGACGTGATCACGCCGGCGATGGCGAAAAAGTCGATTGCAGCCGGTGTTGATGGCCTGATTCTGGTGTGCAGTGGAGCGGGTGGCCATACCGGGCAATACAATCCTCTTGCCTTTATCAATGAGGTACGCACTTTCTGGGATGGCCCCCTGGGCGTTGCGGGCTGTATCTCGCGAGGTGCGGATGTGCTGGCAATGCAGGCGGCCGGGGCTGATTTTGTTGTCTCCGGTACACGCTTTATCGCTGCGCAAGAGAGTTTTGCCAATGACGACTATCGCGCGATGCTGGTGGCTTCGGGTCTTGAGGATATTGTTGAGACCAAAGCGGTCAGCGGCGTCAATGCAACCTGGATGAAAGCCAGTCTGGAACAGGCGGGAATTGATCCGGAACAGGTCGGCCCCGGTAAGGCGATCGATTTTTCCGGCAACATTTCGACGGCCAACAAGGCGTGGAAAGATGTCTGGTCGGCAGGGCAAGGGGTCGGAGCGATTCGTGCCGTGGCATCAGCCGGCAAGATTGTGGATGAGTTGCATGAAGAATATGTGATGGCTCTGGAAAACATGAAGCGCCTGTCAGAGAGATATCTGTAAATGAGCCAGCAAGAATTTAACGCCGTAGCGCAACGAATTATCAAGGCGCGAGCAGACGCCTGCGCCACAGGGCCAATTTCGTCAGATTATCCTCATTTCGGCATGGATGACGCCTATGCGGTACAACAACTGGTCAACCGTGACAGGCTGGAGAAAGGAGGGCGAGTAACCGGTTACAAAATCGGTTTGACCTCTGAAGCGGTTCAACGGCAGTTGGGCGTGGACCAACCTGATTATGGTGTTCTCTTCGCCGATATGGAGCGCCGCTCTGGCGAGCGGATTGACTGCTCGCAACTGATCGCGCCCAAGGCGGAGGGCGAAATCGGCTTCATTTTCAAAAATGATCTCGATTGCAGGGATCTGACGTTCACCGAGATACTGGCAGAAATTGAGTGTTTCATGCCGGTAGTGGAGATTGTCGATTCTGTGGTGCGTGACTGGAAAATCAACATCGTCGATACCGTAGCCGATAACGCATCCTCTGCCCTGTATATGGTCGGTGCCAAGCGATTTGATCCCAATGGCGTGGATTTTACCCGCCTGAGTGTATCCATCGAGTCTGAAGGCCGTGACCCTGTCCGAGGTACTGGAGCTGCGTGCCTGGGGAATCCGTTGAATGCGACCTGGTGGCTGGCGCGCAAGCTGTATGATCTGGGTACTCCGATAAGAAAGGGGCATCTTGTGCTGTCGGGTGCCATGGCACCAATGGTCAACATCACGCCGGGCATGCAGCTAAGGTTCTGCTTTGATCAGCTCGATGAGCTGGTGCTGAAAGCCGGTTAACTGACTGATAAAAATAATATTTCAAAGGTTTTATCATGAGTGCAGATATTTTTTCACAGCTGCCGAATACCCGTGTAGCCGTTGAAGCACGTGAAGGCGGAGCCTTCGTCGTACGTTCTGAAACCGAGCTGAAGCCCTATGATCGCTGTGTGGGTGACTGGCTGGAAAAGTGGGCCGACGAAAGGCCGGGTCAGGTATTCATAGCCGAACGTCATGGCAGTACTTGGGATGAAGTCAGCTATGCCGAATTTCGCAATCGTGTAAGAGCCGTGGCGCAGGGGCTGATCGATCTTGGTTTGCCCAATAGCGACAAGCGACCGTTGGTGATTCTGTCGGGTAACTCGGTTGATCATGCGTTGATCAAAATGGCCGCCATGCATATTGGTATTGCCGTAACTCCCGTGTCGGTCGCGTACTCTTTAATGTCACGTTCGCATGACCGTCTGCATGCGATTGTCAGACAGCTCAACCCCTGTGCCATCTTTGCCGATGATGCTGAGCATTTCAGCACTTCCATTGAGGCGTGCAGAGGCGATCATGCCGTGATTGCCTCCAGAAACATTCCTGAAAACTCTGGCATTCACAGCCTCAAAGAGATGCTGTCAAAAGAAAGCACAGGGGAGGTTGACCGGCTGTTTGCTGCGATCGGCCCGGATACTCATGCAAAATATCTGTTGACGTCCGGCTCCACCGGCACCCCAAAGGTAGTGGTCAACACACAGCGCATGATGTGCTCCAACCAGCAGATGATTGCACAGTACATGCCGTTTCTTGAGAAGAAGGCGCCGCGTGTCCTCGACTGGCTCCCCTGGAGCCACATTTTTGGCACCAATCACAACTTCAATATGGTGCTTCGCAACGGCGGTTCGCTGTATATCGACAATGGCAAGCCGCTGCCCGGTTTGATCGGTGAAACCATTCGCAACATTCGCCATGTGAAGCCCAACCTGTTCTTCAATGTGCCCAAAGGATATGAAGTGCTGCTTGAGCACATGCGGGATGACGAAGCGCTGTGCCAGACCTTCTTTTCCAATCTGGATATGTTGTTCTATGCCGGCGCAGCCCTGTCCCGGCCGGTCTGGGATGAGCTCAAGCACCTTTGCGAAGCCACTGGCAACGACGTTTTCTTTACCACTGAATGGGGTGGTACAGAGACGGCACCAGCGATCACTAACGTGCACTGGCGGCTCGACAAGCCCGGTAATATCGGTGTGCCACTGCCGGGGGTTGAAATCAAGTTTGTTCCCAATGCCTCCAAGCTGGAGATGCGCATCAGAGGACCGATCGTCTTCAGGGAGTACCTGAATGCACCGGATCAGACCACACAGGCTTTTGATGAGGAAGGCTTTTATTGCATCGGTGATGCAGGGAAGCTGAAGGATCCTGAAAACGCCTCTGCAGGGATTCTGTTTGATGGTCGCGTATCGGAAGACTTCAAACTCAGTACCGGGACCTGGGTGTGTGTTGCCAGTATTCGAGCCAACGTTCACAAGTTCTTTGGCGATCTGGTAACCGATGTGGTGCTGACCGGTCATGATCGAGATTACCTGGGACTGTTGGTAATACCCGGACCGCGCATGCGCAAGCTGGCCGAAGATTGCGAAGGCAAGATGACCGGCTCCGAACTGCTGCAGGACCCACATGTGCGTGAAGAGCTGCACACGGCCATGACGCTGATGGCACAGGTTGCCAAAGGCTCGGCACAAAAGGTGTGTCGCTTGGTGGTGTTGGATACGCCGGCCGAGATCGAAAAAGGTGAGATAACCGACAAGGGCAATTTGAACCAGAGAAAGATGCTTGAAACGCGTGCTGCGGATGTCGAGCGACTGTATGCGGCGAAGCCGGATGAGCTGGTTCTGAGCATTATTTGATTGGGTGAGAATCAATGAGCAATAAACTCAAAGCGGTCATCATTGGCCCCGGTAACATCGGCACCGACCTGCTGATGAAAATGCAGCGCTCCGAGTGGATCGAGCCGGTTTGGATGGTGGGCATCGACCCTGAGTCTGAAGGCCTCAAGCGCGCCGCCGAAATGGGCATCAAAACCTGCGCCACCGGCGTAGACGGTATCCTGCCGCACGTGATTGAAGACGATATCCGTGTCGCCTTCGACGCCACCTCGGCCTATGTCCATGCCGAGAACAGCCGCAAGCTGAACGAACTGGGCGTGATCATGGTTGACCTGACCCCCGCCGCCATCGGCCCGTTCTGCATCCCGCCGGTCAATCTGACCGACCATGCCAAGAACCTGGAGATGAACGTCAACATGGTCACCTGCGGTGGCCAGGCGACCATCCCGATGGTCGCTGCCGTCAGCCGCGTACAGCCGGTTGAATACGGCGAGATCATCGCCACCGTCTCCTCCCGTTCCGTAGGCCCGGGCACCCGTCAGAACATCGACGAGTTCACCCGCACCACGGCCGGTGCCGTTGAAAAGGTCGGCGGTGCCAAAGAGGGCAAGGCGATCATCATCATCAACCCGGCCGAGCCACCGCTGATGATGCGTGACACCATCCACTGCCTCACCGAGAGCGAGCCGGATCAGGCCGCCATCACCGAGTCCGTCCACGCCATGGTGAAAGAGGTACAGAAATACGTACCGGGTTACACCCTGGTCAACGGCCCCGTGTTTGATGGCAACAAGGTCTCCTGCTTCATGCAGGTCGAAGGGCTGGGTGACTTCCTGCCCAAGTACGCCGGCAACCTGGACATCATGACGGCTGCCGGTCTGCGCACCGCCGAGATGTTTGCTGAAGAAGCGGCCAACGGCACCATCACACTGCCGGCACGCGGCTAAGGGGAGAACAGAACATGAACCTGAACGGCAAAAAAGTAACCCTGCACGACATGAGCCTGCGCGATGGCATGCATGCCAAGCGCCACCAGATCAGCCTGGACGAAATGGTCAGCATCGCCTCGGCGATGGACGAGGCGGGCATGCCACTGATCGAAGTCACCCACGGTGACGGCCTCGGCGGTCGCTCACTGAACTACGGCTTCCCGGCCCACAGCGACGAAGAATACCTCAGCGCCGTCGTACCCAAGATGAAAAACGCCAAAATCTCCGCGCTGCTGCTGCCGGGGATCGGTACCGTTGACCACCTGAAAATGGCCCGGGACTGCGGCGTCTCCACCATCCGTGTGGCCACCCACTGCACCGAAGCGGACGTATCCGAACAGCACATCGGCATGGCCGCCAAAATGGAAATGGACACCGTTGGCTTCCTGATGATGGCGCACATGGTCAGCCCGGAGAAGATCCTGGAACAGGCCAAACTGATGGTCAGCTACGGCGCCAACTGCATCTACGCCACCGACTCCGCCGGCTACATGCTGCCGGATGACGTCACCGCCCGTATCGGCCTGCTGCGTGCCGAACTGCCGAAAGAAGTGGAAGTGGGCTTCCACGGTCACCACAACATGGGCATGGCGATCGCCAACTCCCTGGCCGCGATCGAAGCCGGTGCCTCGCGCATCGACGGCTCCGTAGCGGGTCTGGGTGCCGGTGCCGGCAACACCCCGCTGGAAGTGTTCTGCGCCGTACTGGACCGCATGGGCGTCGAGACCGGCGTTGACCTGTACAAGATCATGGACGTAGCTGAAGACCTGATCGTACCGATCATGGACCAGCCGATCCGTGTCGATCGCAACGCCCTGACGCTGGGCTATGCCGGTGTGTACTCGTCGTTCCTGCTGTTCGCGGAGCGAGCGGAGAAGAAGTACGGCATCTCGGCGCGCGACATACTGGTCGAGCTGGGCCGTCGCGGCACCGTAGGTGGACAGGAAGACATGATTGAAGACCTGGCACTGACCATGGCGAAAGAAAAGGGGTTGATCTAATGAGTCATGCCGTTACTGTTGATCCGGCTGGAAAAACCTTCGATGTACATGCAGGCGACAGTATTCTGGATGCCGGACTGAAGGCTGGTGTTGTGCTCAAGCACAGTTGCCGTGATGGCCAGTGTGGTGAGTGTCGCACGGAGCTGAAGTCAGGACGGGTGGAATACCCGGAAGGGCTGGAACTGAGCGAAACCGACAGGGCTGGTACAACCGTGTTGGCCTGTCAGGCTCGGCCGCTCAGTGATCTGGTGTTGCACTCGCCTGAAGTTACCAGCTTCGAAGGCGTGACGGTGCAGAAAGTGGCTGCGCGTGTGATGGGTAAAGAGCCGCTTGCAGACGACGTGGTGAAGCTGACCTGCAAGCTGGCACCGGGAACCGTATTCAATTATGTACCTGGACAGTATGTCGATCTGACGATCAAGAATATCGTCACACGCAGTTATTCAATGGCAACTGCTGAGGCCGTGGATGGTTGTATCGAACTGCATGTGCGGCTGGTGCCGGGAGGTCAGGCGACGCCGATGATCTTTGAAGAGGTTCAGCTCAAGAACGTGGTGACAATCGAGGGGCCGTTCGGCACCTTCTATCTGCGTGACAGCGATGCCCCTGCCATCTTTTTGGCCAGTGGAACCGGTTTTGCACCGATCAAGGCTTTGATGGAACAGCTGATCGCCAGCGGCAGCGGGCGTCGGGTGCATCTGTATTGGGGTGGGCGTGCTGCGCAGGATCTGTACATGGACCACCTCTGCCGTCAATGGCAAGCTGAACTGGACTGGTTTGAGTACACACCTGTACTGTCAGATGATATATCCGGGTGGAGTGGCCGTACGGGATTTGTGCATGCAGCTGTCATTGAGGACTATTCGGATCTGTCTTCATATCAGGTGTATGCCTGCGGCGCACCTGTAGTGATCGACTCAGCTCGACGCGATTTCACAGCTCAATGTGGTCTGCAGGAAAGCAATTTCTTTGCAGATGCCTTCGTATAGCGGTTTTGACTGATCCCATTATCTCGCACCTGAACCAAAGTTGATTATCAAATAGTGAACTTAGTGTTGCATTAATGGTGCGTATGTAGAAAATACAGTACTGTACTGTATGTAAAAAACATAAAAACAAACGGAGCCATAGCGATGTCATTATTGAAAAAATCCACGCTGTTCAAAGCCACCATTGCTGTTACTGGTGCGTTGTTGACCTCCACAGCTTTTGCGGCAGAGGTGACCCTGCGTTACAACCAGTGGTTCCCTTCGCAGCACTGGTCACAGAAAGACGGCCTCTATAAGTACTTTGAAGAGATCGAAAAAGTGACAGAAGGGCGTGTCAAGGTACAGCCATCCGCCAAGCCGTTGGCCCCTCCGACTCGTAACTACCAGGCCGTTGTATCTGGCATTGCTGACCTGGCCTGGGGGCCTCATGGCTATGCGCCGGGTGCTTTCCCGTTGACTGAAATGGTTGAGTTTCCGTTCACCAATATTGATGCAGGCGTCAGCTCGGCAGCATATTGGCGTGCATATGAAAAGTATTTCAAGGCAGCAGGGATGCATGACAATGTGCATACGCTGGCTGTACATGTGACATCCGGCGGCAATCTACATATGAAGTCGAGCCCGGTTGTTAATCCTGCAGACCTTAGCGGTAAAAAAATTCGTGTCCAGACCAGTGTTGTAGGCGATGCCTTGACCACGCTTGGTGCGGTGCCCATTTCGGGCTCTTTGTCAGAGCTTCGGGAGTTTCTGTCCAGAGGAATTATTGACGGAACCACGCTCTCGGATGAGTTGCTGACTGGGTTCAAAGTAGATAACTACGTTGAGCACATTACACAAATACCGGGTGGCATATTCACAAACAGTACCTTTGTAATTGTGAACAAAGACAAGTGGGACCAGATAAGCCCTGCAGACCAGAAAGCAATTATGGATATTTCCGGAGAGAAACTGGCCGTGCGCATGGGATCTCTTTGGCATGAAAACGATGTTCTGGCACGTGCACAGCTTAAGGAGCGGCTGGGTGAAAATTATAAAGAAGCAGGCGAAGAGCTGAATGCGGCAATCGACAAGGCTTTTGAACCGGTGCGCGCTGATTGGTTCGATAAGGCGGAAGCCAATGGTGTTGATGGTAAGGCAGCTTTTGATTTCTATATGAACGAGATTAAACGTCTGAACTCTAAATGAGGATAAGGGCCATGCTGGTGCATGGCCCTTATACAGGGTTTTTTATGAGTATGTCCTTGTTGAAAGTGTTGGATTACATCTGTTCGAAGATATCAATGTTATCTCTTGTTGTTATGGCTGGGATAACCTTTGCAGATGTATTCGGACGTGTTTTTTTCAATAGCCCCATTGGTTTTGCTTATGAAGTGGTAGGTATATGCCTTGCAGTTTGTTTTTACTCGGGCTTGTATCATGTCCATAAAAAAAGAAAGCATGTCAAGATTGATTTGCTTGAGAAAATATTCAAAGGCAGGACTGGAATATTTCTCGCGTGGTTCAGTTATATCATAGAGGTCGTTTTCTTTTCGGCCCTTGTTTATATGGTTTATATACAGGCTAAAGAGTCCAGGTTGTTTGGGGATGTGTTCATGTTCCTTGGATTGGAAAAGTGGATAATATTGGCGGTTATGGCTGGTTTTGCAATGGTTGCATTGATCAGTCTTTTGGTTGTTTACCCCGATAATAATCAGGAATAACAGGCGAAATTATGGTAATGCTTATAGCTTTTCTTTCACTTCTTTTCCTGTTGTTTATTCGTGTACCCATAGCAATATCGACGGGTGTAGTCGGTGTGCTTGGTCTGGCATATTATCAGGGTTGGTCGCCAGCAATGAGCCAGCTGGGCATGATTGCAACGGAAACGGTACTTTCCTATGAGTTTTCGGTTATTCCGTTATTTATTCTTATGGGTAACATCATCAGTCGCTCAGGCTTGGCTGATGAGTTATACAATGCCACTCATGCGTTGGTAGGTCATCTTAAAGGGGGCCTTGCAATCACGACGATAGGTGCATCAGGTGGTTTCAGTACTTTCTGTGGTTCCAGTTTTGCCACAGCTGCAACCATGACGCGTATTGCATACCCTCAGATGAAAAGATTCGGTTACAGCGATGGCCTTGCAACCGGATCCATTGCTGCGGGCGGGACTCTGGGTATTCTTATACCACCCTCCATTGCGCTGGTGTTCTACGGTATTATTACCGAAACTGATATTGGCAAGCTTTTCGTGGCAGGTGTTATACCTGGTATTCTAGGTGTCATCTTTTACGTTGCAGCTGTACTTTTTGTGGTTCATGTTCTGAAAGATAAATGTTCGGATGCGAGTGAAGCGACACTTAAAGAGAAGCTGTTGGCCATTCGGCAGTTGTGGGCCTTCACTCTATTGATTTTTATCGTATTGGGTGGGATCTACTTTGGGCTTTTCTCTCCGACAGAAGCGGCTGGTGTGGGATCTGTCGGCGCCATACTGATTACATTGATCAGAGGACGAATGAGTTGGCAGAAAATGCGAGATGCGCTTGAGGATACGGCTGCAACTACAGTTGCGCTTGTGGCTATTCTGATCGGGTCGCTGATATTTGCAAACCTGGTTAATGTGTCCAATCTTCCATTTACCATCGTTCAATGGATGGAAAGTCTGAACCTGGGTCTGATGGGCGTCCTGCTTTTAATCCTGATGATCTATTTTGTTCTTGGAGCTGTTCTTGAATCCATTTCAATGCTGCTGTTAACAGTGCCGGTTTTTTATCCCATCGTTGAAGGAATGGGGATGGACCTTATCTGGTTCGGTATCATTGTGGTAATTGCAACAGAAATCAGCTTGATTACTCCCCCGGTAGGGCTGAACGTATTTGTACTCAAGTCAGTAGTGCCTGACGTTGATCTTAAAGTGATATTTAAAGGGGTGTTCCCGTTCCTTATCGCTGATATTTTAAGATTGGCACTTATTATTCTGTTCCCTGCGCTTTCTTTGGTTCTGGTTGAAATGATGTAGCTCCTGCGACGCCAATGGTTTTGGAACCGAGCCACCTCTCAATGAGGTGGCTTTTTTGTAGCAGGTTAGAGGTTCCTGAATTTGCAGTCAGACAGCGGGCAGTTGTCTGCCAGAAAGTGGGCTATGCGCTGAGCCCGTTCCTTGCGGACTTCCTCAGAAGAGAAGGGATCGACCAGAGATGTGGCAATCAGGAAAGAATATACCAGGTGTGCGAGATCATTCGCCTGACTGCTGGTGTGGCCAAGGTCGATAAATAATCCTTCGATGAAGCCGATTCTGTAGCTGTCCACTTCATTCACGGCAGCACGTGCAATTTCATCGCGCCGACCCCAGGCCCGAAGGGATATTTCAATTGATGCGGCTTCCTGGGCTTTATCGCCTTTCAAGGGAAGTGACATCAGCTCCATCAGCTGCTCTTTACTGTCCTGGGATTTCTGTTTCAGGCTATCGATGACGGCTTCAGTCGCTTTCAGCCTCCAGGTGTCCAGTATCGCTTGAAGCAGTTCTTTTCTGCTGTCAAAGTGGTAGTAGAAGCTGCCGCGCGTAATTTTCAGCTTCTTGGCAAGATTGTCCACGCGCACCATGTCTATGCCACTAGTGGCAAGCACTTTAGTGGCTGCATTTATCCAGTCGTTGCGTGATAAGCGCTTGGTAGCCATAGTACTGATTGATCCCTAGTCACTGTCCCAAATGATATGAGTATACAGCTTATAGGCAATATAGTGACTAGGCTGAATCTATTTCAGATAGAATTCATATTAAACAACGGGATATATCAGTCCACGTAAAGTCCATATGTGTATGTTTTGGATCAATTGTTGTCGCAGGTCTGGCTCGTTGCCCGCAACTTCTCCCACGCTGCATACTGGCTCAGGAAAATCTCACCACTCAAGTCGTGCAGAAAGTGAGTGTCCTTGAGCTTGTCCATAACTGGCCCCTTGACTTCCGACAGGTGGAATTTCACACCGCTATCCATCAAGCGCTGATTAATCGCCTCAAGACTTTCAAGTGCCGATGCGTCGATCAGGTTGACGGCCGGGCACATCAGTACAAGGTGTCGCAGCTCCGGGTTGCGTGCCACCTGATCATAGATGAGATCTTCCAGATAGCGGGCATTGGCAAAGTAGAGGCTTTCATCCACACGCAGGGTGAGGATGTGCTGCTCGGTTTCGACCTGGTGTCGGTCGATATTACGGAAATGCTCTGTACCGGGTACTCGACCCACAATGGCACTGTGTGGTTTGCTGGTGCGATACAGGTAAAGCAGCACAGACAGGCCGACACCGGCGATGATGCCCAGCTCAACGCCATGTACCAGGGTCAGCACAATGGTGGCGAGCATGGCAGCGAAATCACTGCGTGAGTAGGCCCAGGTTCGTTTGAGTGCCCCCAGGTCAACCAATGACAGGACTGCTACGATGATGGTGGCCGCCAGCGTTGCCTTGGGCAGGAAAAAAATCAGGGGTGTCAGTACCAGTGTAGCCATTGCGATGCCGACTGCCGTGAAGGCACCCGCGGCGGGTGTTTCGGCACCGGCATCAAAGTTGACCACTGAGCGTGAGAAACCGCCGGTTACAGGGAAGCCACCGGACGCTGCAGCAGCAATGTTGGATGCGCCAAGCCCCACCAGCTCCTGATCCGGGTCGATTCGCTGGCGTCGTTTGGCTGCCAGCGTTTGTGCGACTGAAACAGATTCGACAAAGCCGACAATGCTGATTAAAAGGGCGGATACAAACAGCTGCTTCCAGAGTTCCAGATCAAAGGAGGGCAGGGTCAGTCCTGGCAGCCCTGAAGGCACCTGTCCGACAACCTTCACGCCCTGTGCCTGCAGGTCCAGTCCCCAGACAGCCAGTGTAGTGGCAACAACAGCCAGCACAGGCCCTGCCTTGGCGATAATGTCGGCAAGGCGAGGACCCAGCCCCACTTTCACCAGCAGAGGCTTGAGTTGCTTGCGTACCCAGAACAGAAAGGTGGTGGCGCTCACCCCGATGATCAGCGTTGGCAAGTTGATATGCGCCAGCTGGCCCGCCAGCGCCATCAGGATATCAAGCAGATTGTGACCGCCGGCATCGACACCCAGTATGTGTTTGAGCTGGCTGGCTGCGATGATCAGGCCGGAGGCGGTGATAAAGCCCGAGATGACCGGGTGGCTGAGAAAATTGGCCAGAATACCAAGACGAAACAGCCCCATCAGGATCAGGATGACACCGGACAAAAATGCCAGTGCGATGGCCGCTGCCAGATATTCAGCTGTACCGGCCAGCGCCAAATTGCCCACCGCAGCGGCAGTCATCAGTGAAACCACCGCCACAGGCCCCACCGCCAGGGTGCGGCTGGTACCAAAAATGGCATACGCCACCAGCGGCAGGATGCTGGCATAGAGGCCTACTTCAGGCGGCAGCCCGGCCAGCAGGGCGTAGGCCAGCGACTGAGGGATCAGCATGATCGTGACGATCACGGCAGCCACCAGGTCGCTGGTCAGGGTTTCACGGTTGTAGACCTTGAGCCACTGTAATATGGGCAAGTAGCGTTGCAACATCAATCAGGCTTCCTGAGTCAGGGGGGCTGTATAGGTGTTATTTCCGATCACCGAAGTCACAAGCCTGAGTGGCCTCGTGATCGGCGGGTCGGTGATTGAGAATCTCGGGTCCTGCCATCCACTCATGCCCTTTTAGCATGGCATTCCAGTAGATCCAGGGCAGCATTTTTTCCTTCAGCAGCCAGGCAAAGCGGCTGGGTTCCTTGCCGTCGACCAGCCAGAGCGGAAAGCTCGGCTGCAGTTTGCCACCATAGCCGAATTCCGCCAGCACGATCTTGCCACGCTCCACTGTCAGTGGGCAGGAGCCGTAACCGTCGTAGATGGCTCGTGGCGCTTCTCCCTTTAGCGCCAGCAGAATGTTCTCGGCCACGACCGGTGCCTGCTTGCGCACGGCAGCGGCAGTTTTGGCATTGGGGGTGTTTCCGGCGTCGCCAAGCCCAAAGATATCGCCGAAGCGGCTGTGCTGAAGTGTTTCCGGATTCAGTTCAATCCAGCCGGCAGCATCCGCCAGCGGGCTCTCGCTGATCAGTTTCGGTGAGCGTTGAGGCGGGCAGACATGCAACATATCAAATGGTTTTTCGACTTCCTGGCTGTTGCCTTCTGCATCCGTAACCTTGAAAAGGGCAGTTTTGGCCTGTCCGTCCACTTGAATCAGATTGTTCTGATAGTTCAGGTTGATGCCGTACTTCTCCACGTATTTCATCAAAGCCGGCACATAATCGGCTACCCCAAACAGGGCAGCACCTGCCGTACAGAAC
Organism: Marinobacterium sp. BA1; assembly: GCF_041155135.1. NCBI lineage: Bacteria > Pseudomonadati > Pseudomonadota > Gammaproteobacteria > Oceanospirillales > Oceanospirillaceae > Marinobacterium > Marinobacterium sp. BA1. The sequence goes on along the minus strand of NZ_BAAFHC010000001.1, from coordinate 1,817,335 downwards.
TCGACTTCGATATCCTTCAGCACGCCCTGACGCATCCAATGGTCACAGGACAGATACATTGCCTTCTGCGGTGCGCCTGCACACTTGATAGGCATCGGTGGCTGAGTGAACAGGGCACGCCCCTTTCGAGTACTTTGTACCAGCTCCCAGGTATAGGGTGCGAGGTCGAACAGGTAGTTGGATGTGACACCGTTACGACCCAGGCTTTCACGTAACCCGGGTATTGCGTCCCAGTCCAGCGTCAGGCCGGGCGCGACCACCAAAATGCGATAGCCGATCTGTTCGCCGTCTTCCAGCAGAACCTGCTGCTGTTCGGGGCGGAACCCTGATGCGGCCGCATGGTACCACTTGACGCTGTCGGGCATGACTTTGCCCATCTGACGTACGGTCTCACGGCGTTCAAATACACCACCTCCGACCAGCGTCCAGCCCGGCTGATAGTAATGTTCAGAACGTGGTTCAATGATGGCAATATCCAGATCCGGCTGGCGCTGCAGCAGGCTGCCGGCGACTGACTGACCAGCAGCGCCGCCGCCTACAATCAGTACATCATGACGCTTGCGGCTGGCTGTATGCATGGCCTCAGCATGGCTGTGAGTACCCGCCAGAGCCTTGATGCGATCACGCTGTGCAGTCAGGTCATATCCGGCTGCTGCCGTGGTTTTGAGAATGGCGTCCACATCCAGGCGTGGGGCTTCTGCCAGCGCCCACAGGGTGGTACAGCGAGTACCGGTACGGCAGAAAGCCAGTACAGGTCCATGCAGGCTGTTCATCAGCTCATGAAACGCAGCTACATCCGTATCGGTTATCTGGCCTGAAACCACAGGCTGATAGCGCCATTCCAGCCCATGCCGTTCGGCAGCGGCGCGGATGTCGTCGGTGTCCGGCTGGTCATGACTTTCCTGATCAGGCCGGTTACAGATGATCGCCTTGAACCCCATGGAGGCGGCGAGCCCCACATCGGCGGCCGTCAATTGGGGGCTGACACTAAGAAAAGGCGTAAGCTGATGAACTTCCATAAAACTCTCCCGCGGTACTGTTGTTATTATCGGTTTAGTTGGGACGGTTAAACTCAGAACAGGTCGATAGGTACCTTGAGGTAAACCTGACCGTTGCTTTCTGCCGGCGGCATCTTGCCGGCACGCATGTTCACCTGCACGGAGGGCAGAATCAGGCGTGGCATATCCAGAGAGGCATCGCGTTCGGTACGCATGCGGACAAAATCAGCCTCGTTGATCCCTTCGTGCACGTGGACGTTGTGTGCGCGCTCTTCAGCCACGGTGGTTTCGTAAGCGTATTCATCACGGCCCGGTGCCTTGTAGTCGTGACACATGAACAGGCGTGTTGCGTCCGGCAGGGTAAATACCTTCTGAATTGACTGGAACAGGATATGGGCATCGCCACCGGGGAAGTCACAGCGGGCGGTACCGTAGTCCGGCATGAACAGAGTGTCACCAACAAAGGCGGCATCACCAAAGACATAGGTCATGCAGGCCGGCGTGTGGCCGGGGGTATGCATCGCCTTGCCTTCCAGAGTGCCGATGCGAATGCTGTCGCCATCGTTGAACAGCGCATCAAACTGGCTGCCGTCACGGGCAAATTCGGTTCCGGCATTGAACGCCTTGCCAAAGGTGTCCTGTACGGTGGTGATGTGTGCACCGATACCCAGTTTTGCACCGGTTTTTTCCTGCAGGAACGGTGCTGCTGACAGGTGGTCGGCATGAACATGAGTTTCAAGAATCCACTCCACCGTCAGGCCCTGTTCGGCAATGAAGGTCAGAATGGCCTCGGCTGAACGAGTATCGGTTTTGCCGGCGGCATAGTCGAAGTCCAGTACGGAGTCGACGATGGCGCAGCTGGAAGAATCCGGGTCCTGAATCACATAGCTGTAAGTGAAGGTCGGTTCATCAAAAAAGGCTGTAACGATCGGTTGCATAATAAACCCCGCGTATATTCTTAATAGTTATATTCTTATAATCTATTAATAGATACTAATCCTCATTGCACACTCTGCCAACCCCCTTGGGGCTATGGAGATGATTGAGTGGCTAAATCGGATCAATGCAAGGCTGGGAAGTGGCTGGATGTGAAATGATACCGGCCGGGTGGATCCGGCCGGTGAAGGGGAGGGGTTATTCCTGTTTTGGGCCGACCCAGACCTGTTGAATATTCACGAATTCAAGGATGCCGTGGGGGCCAAGCTCTCGTCCGAGTCCCGATCGTTTGATACCGCCACTGGGCAGCCGAGGATCGGTTTTGACCAGTCCGTTGACGACCACCTGACCGGCCTCAATTTCTCGGGCCATCGCCTCGCCACGGCTCTGTTCGGTCCAGATTGAGCTGGCCAGACCGTATTCGGTGTCGTTGGCCAGTGCCAGAGCATGCTCTGCATTATCGGCCTTGAGTACCACGGCGACCGGGCCGAAGGTTTCTTCCCGGCAGGCGGTCATGTCATTGGTTACATCCACCAGCAGGGTCACGGGGTAAAAAAAGCCCGGGCCCTCCGGTAGCTTCCCACCGAGCAGGCAACGGGCCCCGGCGGCAATGGTTTCATCCACCTGACGCGCCAGTTCGTTGCGCAGATCCTCTCGTGCAATGGGGCCTATGTCGGTTCCGGGGTCGGCCGGATCGCCCTGATTGAGCTTCTCCAGCCGTGCCTTGAGCAGTTCCACAAAGCGGTCATAAACCGAAGCCTCGACAATGATGCGCTTGGCCGCGATGCACGACTGTCCCGCATTGATGATGCGGGAAAAGCCTATCAGGTCCGCGGCCTGCTCCAAGTCTGCATCGGCCAGAACGATGGCCGGGTCAGAGCCGCCCAACTCCATTACAGCAGGCTTGATTTCGGATGCGGCCATGGCCGCAACCTTGCTGCCCCCGGCACTTGAGCCGGTAAAGGATACAGCCCGTATACCGGGGTGACGGATAGCGGCTTCCACATCCGGTGTCTGCAGGGGCAGATTCTGCATGATGCCTTCTGGTGCTCCTGCACGAGCGAATAGATCCACTATCGCTTCAGCACAGGCCGGCACATGGGGGTCATGCTTGAGCAGGCATGTATTGCCCGCCATCAGTGCCGGTGCGCAGAATCTGAACGCCAGCCAGAACGGAGCGTTCCAGGGCAGAATCCCCAGCACCGGCCCAAGAGGCAGATGCTGGACATAGCTGTGGCTTGCGTCCGAGGCCAGACTCACGGGCTGCAGGTAGCTTTCGGCATGCCCGGCATAGTGTTCGGCACACCAGGCAGCCTTGAGCACCTCACCCCGAGCTTCCTTAACCGGTTTCCCCATCTCGTCGGTCATATGACGGGCCAGTTCAACTTCCTCGGCCCGCATGAGAGCAGCGACCTGATGCAAAACCTCGGCACGCTCTGCAAAGCTGCGTGTGCGCCAGTCGGCAAAGGCCCTGTTCGCCATGTCGATGCGGCTGTTCATGCTGTCGCGATCCAGTGCGGGATATTCATGCAGCAGCTGACCGCTGGTGGGATTGATCACTCTGAGCATGTGGCTCTCCTTAGTGTTTCTTGCCGGATTTTTGCTTCGATGGATGCTTTTTGCCTTTGGTGTGGCAAGGCGTATCCGGTGGGGCAGAGCTCGCAGCCGTCATGACGGGCTCCCCGGTCTTGGTCGCTGCGCTGGCACCCGCTGCACCGGGCTTGATCACAAAGTCCTGTGGCATGTCCTCGAAAAACGAGCCACAGCCGTCATCGGTTATATAGAAGGTATCCGATATGCCACAGGTCTTGTCGCCATCAACACCCCACATCCAGGGGATCAGGTGGAAGGTCATGCCCGGCTCCAGCACCGAGCTGTCACCACCCTTGAGGCTCATGATGTAGCCTTCATCCCAGCTGGGCGGAAAGGCGATGCCGATGGAGTAGCCAGATCGGGTGATCAGGCGGGCACCTACATCGTTTTCGGTAATGATGGAGCGCACAATGTGGTCGGCGTCAGATACGGTAAGCCCAGGCCTCAGTTCAGCCCTGATGTGCTTGAGAGCACACTTCATGGTTTCCTGAGCCTTGTACATCGATTCACTCAGTTCACCGCAGATGACCGTGCGCATCAGGGCGGTGTGATAACGACGGTAGCAACCGCCCACTTCCAGAAATACATGCTCACCGGGCTGAACTTCACGCCCCTCCCAGGTGGCATGACCAATCATGGTACGTGGGCCAGAGGTGACGTAGGGCATCACGGCGGGAAAATCGCCGCCGGCCCGAAACATGCCGGCACTGATGGCGGCACCGATCTCGTTTTCGGTCACACCCGCCTGACAGGCCTCAATGCCGGCCTCCATCCCGGCTCGGGCGGCACGGGCAGAGATGCGCATTACATCCAGTTCATGCGAGGACTTGCACTTGCGGCCCTCTTCCACGATGCCAAAGCAGTCCATCAGCCGCCCATCCTTGAAGGCCGTACGAAAGTAATCCTGATGGTAGGCCGGGAAAAAATAGCTGTTACGCTCATAGCCCAGCACCTTTTTTGACAGGCCAAACTCTCGCAGCGATTCGATCAGCATCTGGATTGCATCGCCGGTGTCGGAATAGGGCCGCGTTTTTTCCACCCAGGTGCGGGCATGAACGTTAGACTCCTCCATCATACGGGTGATCATGAACGGCTCGTCTTCCAGTGGTACCACCAGCGCCTGAAAATAGGAGTAGCCGGTGGTCTGGTAGTCGGTCAGATACATCAGGTTCTCGGGGTCAGAGATGATGACCGCATCCAGCAGGCGTTTTGACATGCGCTGGCGCAGCTCATCGATGCGGCGCTCATATTCCTCGAACGGGAACGTCATATCATCGCGTTTGCGCATCAGGCAGCCTCCATGATTTTTATGACGGCGGCTTCCAGCCGGTTGAGACCGGTTTCCAGATCCTCATCGGGGATGGTCAGGGGAGGGATCAGCTTGATGACCCGACCACCAATACCACAGGGCCCTACCAATAGGCCTGTGTCAAAGCACTCACGGGCGATGGTTTTGGCCAGTGCGCCATCGACCACATCCAGTGCCTGAATCATGCCGCGTCCACGCACGGCAAAGCCGGCGTCGGGGAAGCGTGATGCCAGTGACTGCAAGCACTCGTGAATCATTTCACCGCGCTCGCGGGTCAGTTGCATCAGCCGGTCATCCTCGAAGTAGCGCAGAGCTTCGCGCCCGGCCACAAAAGAGAACCCTTGTCCTCGGAAGGTGCCGGTATGCTCGCCAGGCTGCCAGTGGGCATCGTGCTCAGGCTTGACCAGATTCATCGCCAGAGGCGTGCCGAAACCGCCGATCCCCTTGGCCAGACAGATGATGTCTGGCTCCAGCCCGGTGTTGTCAAAGCTGAAGTAGCTGCCTGTGCGCCCACAGCCCACCTGAATGTCGTCTACGATCAGCAGGGCACCGGTGTCCCGTGCCAGCTGTTGCAGCTCCAGCAGCCACTCGGTGCTGGCAATATTGACCCCGCCTTCTGCCTGAATGGTTTCAATGATAAACGCGGCGGGCTGCTCGAAACCGCTGGAGCTGTTCTCCAGTGCCTCACGCAGGGTGTTCAGACACCTCATGCCACAGCCTGATGTAGTCTCGAACGGTGCATGAGTGACGTGATTCAGGGGTACGCCTGCAGCCTTGCGGAACACCTGATTGGCGGTGCACGCCAGTGAACCCAGAGTCATGCCATGAAACCCCTGGGTGAAGGCGATAACTTCGGTGCGGCCGGTGACACGACGGGCCAGTTTGAGTGCGGCTTCCACCGCGTTGGTGCCGGTGGGACCCATGAATTGCAGCTTGTAGTTCATCTGGCGTGGTTCAAGAATGGTGTCCACAAAGGCGCCGATGAATTCGCGCTTGACCGTCGTGCTCATGTCCAGACTGTGGGCAACACCGTCTGAGCGGATGAAGTCGATCAGGGCTTCCTTCATGTGCGGGTTGTTATGGCCAAAATTCAGCACCCCGGCCCCGGCAAAAAAGTCGATATAACTTCGCCCCTGTTCATCCACCTGACGGGCGTTGGATGCGCTTGCAAACACGGTTGGGTAGGCACGGCAGTAGCCACGGATTTCGGATTCCCATTTTTCAAACAGATCCATGTCGATCTCCTTGTGTAGCCAATTGTGAAATGGAGCCAGGCAAGGCAGGGGCCTTGCCAAAGTTCGGACTGTTATGTGTTTGCCGGTGAGTCACCGGGTGGATGTACAGCTGAGATGTTCAATTGAGTGTTAGCGGAATACGTACAGGCTTGCACAGCCCTGCAACTTCACCCTAGAAGAGAAAGTGCAGGGCAGCAAGTAAAGCGACGTTTTTTATGTACCGGGACGTACGGTATGCTGGGAGTGCAATTACAGTCCAGGTGGGGTGTTCGCTTTAGACAACAGCAGAAGGAACCCACCGTAAGATTCATATCTTTGAGAATCAAAGATGGACTCCTAAGTGTCATATGCTGCCTAAGGATGATGTGATGCTAAAGCCCAAATGTCTGCCCTGCGCACATTGCAGACCTTCGCAGGAGTTGGTCGCTCAGCGCACAACAGGATCTGTGGACAAGCTGATTTGAGTTTCTGTGATTACATACAGTGTATTGATGGCTACATGCGCTCCGCGCTCGCTTTGTCGCGTACCTGTGCTCATTTGCGACTGGTAACAGGCAGGAAAATCGTTCAGTATCAGGAAGCTATGGACTGGCCGTTGCAGGATAACGCGCACGGCAAAGCTGCAAAACGCGCATGCTCGTTTTCACCGGAAGAGAATGACTGTGATATCTCGATTTATTCTTTGTCTTCAGGTGCTTACAGCAGAATTTCCAGCCTTGGCTGAGAGCAAAGATGCGCATGCGCAGTATTAAAAATGTTATGCGACAGGTGAATAATCTATGCAAACTTCAACAAATTGGAATGTTTTAATTCAAGGTTTTCTTAGCCTTATTTGGTGTCAAGAGTCAATAAACCCTAAGAATCAAGGTAAGCAGGTTGTAGAGTTACTATCTGAATTCAGAGCTAAGAACGAAGGTATCAACCCTCTAAATATAGGGTCAATGTTGTCTGCTGCTTACTTGTGCTTTATGTACCCACAACAATCTGAATTTAAAAAAATGGATTTCTCGGCGGTTGATGTATCTCATTTTAATGTTGTACAAGGAAGCAGCGCAGACTCCAAATACATATGTCGAAGAATTAGAAATTCATTGGCGCATGCTCGATTTGAAATAACTGATAATGGCTTTGTGTTTTACGATGTAAGGCCAGATGGAAGCGATGAATTTAAGGCTGAGATTAAAATTGAGTTTTTTGGTGATTTCCTAAATAATTTTTTCTTTGAGGCAAAGTCTCAGCACTTTCATCGAGGCGTCGCATAACAAACGCATCAATTCGCTCGCAGGCTCGCTGGGACACCAAAACTACGCGGCGATTAGTTTGGTGATTCGCTCAATTTTAACCCAATCGCCGCTACGTTTTGCCGCCCTTTATGCGGGCGTTAGGCTTTTCCAATTATGAGGATTCTATAAAAATGGATGCTTTCCCTACTACATTATTAATAGAGCGGCCCCTTATCTACGCATCTATATATGAGCTGTCAGCAATAGTATTTGGTAGTGAAGGCTTGGCTAAACTTTCTACTGGCGATAATCGTGACGAGTTTGACAAGTTGAGACTTCGTCATGAAATTGCTCAGGGGAGTAAGCTATTGATTGAAATTGCTGTTGTCTTACGTAATTTCATAGATAGTGAAAAATGGCCAATGGATCCCGTTCATGAAATTCGTGTTGAAGAGCGACCCGAAATGAATGTCGGTAAGATTATAGAAGAAGGAAAAAAAGAAAAAGAATTATCTTTCAGGCAGGCTTGTAATAAGCTTATTCATTCAGAAAAACTGTCATTTGGTATGAAATCATTACCGGGTAAGATGGATTTCCTTGATGGTTCTGTAGAGCTTCATGGCAGAAGAGAAGGAAAAGCATGGACGGCAAATATCGACGTTTCAAAGTTCGTCAGGATGGCAGTACGTCAGTTGTGACTTGTATTATTTCCGATCACTGTAAGCCTAACAAGCGGCTGTTGTTGCCCCTTGTAGTTCCGCCGCTTCGCGGCTACAAGTCCGCCCCAAAGCCGGGCGTTAGGCATAAAAAGAAATGGCACAAGTAAGTAGATCGAAAGCGTCTTTACGATTAATAGGTGACTCCCTTAATCCCAAAGAGATATCAGATATTTTGGGGTGTGAGGGTACAACTATGTATTCGAAAGGTGATGTTCGTATCAACAAAAGAACAGGTAGCCATTACGAACGAAAAAGTGGCCACTGGTCTTTGGTGGCAACGGAATGCGAGCCAGAAGATATTGATGGCCAGGTTTCGGAAATACTAAGCCAATTGTCCAGTGATTTAACTATTTGGAATGAGCTATCAAGTAAGTACAGCATTGATTTGTTTTGTGGGATATTCATGGAAAAAAACAATGAAGGTATGGATATATCACCCAAGACATTGGTAGAGCTTGGCAATCGCGGCATTATGCTCGCGCTTGATATTTACGATGGATCGGAGTAAGACAATGCCTAACAAAGTGGTGTTGTTCGCCACTATCGCGGCTGGGACCTCCACTGCGCTGCGCTTCGTTCCGGCCCCAAACCACGGCGTTATGTGAATTGGTGTGGGCAAGAAGTTGGAGAGTAAAATATGAAACCAAAAATGTTTGTTGCTTCTTCAGTTGAAGGCCTCACGGCTGCTTATACAATGCAAACCAATTTGCAACACGACGCAGATGTCACTGTCTGGCCTCAGGGTGTTTTTAATATATCTGAAGCACCTATTGATTCATTGTTAGAAATTTTAAATGTGTGTGATTATGGGGCATTTGTATTTAATCCTGATGATGTCACGCTAATGAGAGGTGAAAATAAAGCGGTCGTCAGAGATAATGTTTTATTTGAGCTTGGTTTATTTATTGGGAAGTTAAGTAAGAAGAGGTGCTTTATCATTGCGCCTAGTGAGCCTGCTATACATTTGCCTTCAGATCTTTGGGGGTTCTCTATAGCTACCTATGATGCAGAAAGAGAGGATATTGCAGGAGCAATTGGCCCAGCATGCCATGAAATAAGGCAGGCAATTAAAAAACATGGCCTTTATAAACGCCGAGCGGAAAAAAATGAGTCTATTAAGATAAACCCTTATGATAATTATGATGAAACTGATAATGTAGCTTTGTTAGAGTCATGGCTTAATCCTAGTAAATCAGGTGAAGCTATTAAATTTAGAGATATAGATGACGAGCTAGGGTTAGAACCAGGAACCTCGAAAGAATTACTTCCAAAGGTTATAGGCAGACGTTCAAACTATTCTATTGAGCAACAAGGCTCAAATATAATTAGGCTGAAATACTCAAGACCAAAGCGTAGCTATACCTCATACTAAAGATGTTGATATCACATAATAAATAATTCAAGAACGCCCGCAAGCGGGCTGGGACCTCAAAAGCTACGCTTTTCGGCCCCTTAATTGAGCGTTAAGCAATAAAATGGAAATCACACATTGATCGAAGAAGACTATAAAAAAGGATGGCGACAGCACTTTCCTACTTACCATTTTGATGATCGTGATATCGCTTTAGAGGAATATAAGGTTTCAGCTAAGAACCTAGAGTCAGAAGAAAGGGTTTTTCTAAACGCATCAAATGTGACGCTTGTTTCATCGGCTGCGTTAGGGTCGTTATTAGTTGGTTCGTCAAGCCAACTAATAAGCGTTTTTAGTGGCATAATTCCCCCGTACATTATTTCATTAATTTTATTTTCTATAATTATTGGATTCTCATTTATAAGTCTAAAGTATTTTTCTGATCGACAAAGGGCAATTGTCTTTTCCGGAAGAAAGGTCATTATATTGAGACGAATGCTGGGATTAAGCTACGGGAATGTCCAGCTTTTGCTGCCAAATTGGAGAATCGAAGGGGCAGATCAGCCGCTTGCTCTGAGGTTATTTCCCGGTTGGCTAACATATGCGGCTTACCCATTCTGGATTGTCTCAATTATTTCAAGCTCGGTAGTATTATTCTTGAGCGCCTATTTTATTAAGCAGAATCCTGGTGTTATCCCAGCGGAAATTAATTCTATTTTTATTTTAATAATGGGGTTTCTCTGGTTTCTACTTGCAATGGTTATCTATCGGTTATCTTTGTTGGATACTCATGAAACATCTCGTCTTCTATTTTATAAATTCTTATCTAGAATCATAGGTTTGCCATTAACTGAAAATACTGAGTACATCGCATATCGAGCCAAATTAGCAGTCTATGAAACTGACAGACTCAAAATATCTACCATAAATATCAAGAAGTTTCTCGTCTTCATTGAAGATAAAGACTTCTATAGCCACTCTGGAGTTAGCTATAAATCGCTTGCTCGAAGTTTATTAGGCTTGATCAATATAAAGCCAAGATCCGGAGGTTCAACCATTGTACAGCAGCTTGCGCGAACGTTATTTATTACAGATTTAAGCAAAACAAAAAGGCGTAAATTTATTGAGTTGGCATTGGCTCCATGGATTACGAGAGTCTTTAGTAAAGATCTAATTCTAGATATTTATATTTCGTCCGTGCGCTTCGAACGTCGATGCTTTGGTGTTGTCGCAGCCATGAATCACTTCTGGGGTAATGCAGAGAAAAGCCCAACTAATGCGCAAGCTTTCTTTCTCATCGAACGGGTAAGTAATATTCGGTCAAAATTGCTTGTTAATAAAATAATTCAAACAGTTAGGTCCGCAAAAGAAAACGGGCTATTGAGCGATGAAGATATAGAAAGCCTTGTTGATTTATATTCTGATGCTGTAGAAAGGGGTAAAATCACGGCAGATCAAGCTGAATTACTTAAATTGGCTGAAGGTGTAAGTGCTTAACAATTCAATCAACTACGCGCCTTCGGCGCCGAACGCAGCAAAGCTGCGTCGGTTATTGAGGCGTTATTGGGCGTAGGGGATTCAGCATTTACCCAGCACTGAACAACACTAAATGGCGCGAGTTGCAGCAAGCCATGTATGCCCTCGAAGAGCATAGTCCTAAGTGGCGGACAAAGTGTGTTACAAACGGACACGTATCAAATTGGGATGGTGAGTGGTTCTATCACTTCTCAGAAGGTGGCTACAAAGATATCGAGTGGGTCGAGATACAAGCTGAAAACGAAGAGCATAGAAGCGTTATTCTTTCTGAACTTCGCAAAGTTCATGTTCCCGGTGAACGTACAGCTCGCGGGTTTAAGATATATGGATATGTGCAGGACGGCAGCCCAGTTGAGTATCTTTAGCCCTATAACTATCCGCAGCAGTCGCTCCCGTTGGTTGCCGGGACAGCCAAAACGCTGCGCTTTTTTGTCAGCCCCTGTGCGGGGCGTTATTGTCGCGGTCCATTCATTAGAACTCCCTAAAGTTCTGCAAAGGGCCAGCTCCTGATGTACCGATAGATGTGGGCCTGGTCGATCTGTCAGAGAGCCACTTCGCGCACAGAGCGGACATTGGCGGGAACTATAGTCACCTGTCGCTCAGCTCCTGACACACCTTTTCAGTTGCAGGCGATCTTGCCTGCGTCGGTGTGTCCGGAAAACTTTTACCAGATAAAGATGGCTCAGTTGTCATCCAGATGCGGCATCAAGGGGGGGGGGGGTACTCACTACTACTCGAACCACTTGTATTAAACCGGTGGCAATTTAGGCCTGCCAAATCCGGCTGAAAGCCGCATGCTTACTGGTACCTTTCCGACAGAAACTGCCGCCGGGTTAATAATATAAAAAGCGGGTGCCACATATATAGTAATATATGGTACCCGTATTTTTTGGTATTCGCTAAAAACTACCCTTCTGATTTCCCAAACCATCCTTGTCCAGTTGCTTCACGATAGATGCCGCTGGCATTACTATTCGTAAAATCGATCATCATTGCAAGAATTTGTAATGGGTCAGTTCCTTTGGCTTTTTCGGAGTTATAGAGTGAGAGTCGCTTTTCATCGAGTTGCGTAGCTTCTCTTTCAAAGGCATTTTTAAAGATGTCGAATGAGCTGTCTACAACCCTTCCTGAGGTCGAAAGCGTTAGTTGCCCATCGTCAGCCCCGTTTTTTATAAGACCAGAGATGTTATAAAATATGGTGCTCTTCGAAATTGCCATGTCATGGGCTATTTGTTCTGCGCTGGCTGTATCGGAGCTGGCGGCCATAATCAGTCTTTCCTGGGCTGCGGTCCTAGGCTGTGTAAGGGTGCTCTCGCTGGCAGACAACGCCTTTCCTGCATTTGATAATGTGACCTGATCTGCAGAGCTTGCCGCTCTCCGTTTGCCCATAAGAGGCCGAGGTAATTCCATAAATTAATGGGTTATAGCTAGAACCAACAATCATGATGCTGGTGCTCCTGTACCAATTTAATACTTGTAGGATGATCTGTACCAATTCAATACCTGTAAATAGTCTTCTGGCTGAGTTGCCATATACTCATGGATTTTCTTAAATATATCTGCGGCAGAACTTCCCTTCGCTGATTCTGAATTGAAGATTTGCGTAGTTTTCTCAGTTATCGACTGAGCTAGTGCATTAAATCGCGCTTCACTTTCCTTGGTTACCGGTTGTCCAGTGGCCAAGTAGTGCGGAGTTCCACCAAAATTTTCCGGAATAGAAACTAGAGGTCCGCCCGGAATTGTTGCCATCATTTTAACATCATCCATCGCTTCCTTTTGGTCTGGATTATTGCTTAAGCGATTGATTACTTCCTGTACCCAACCGGGAAATTCGTTTGATGCTGCTTGTTTGGCCTCGTCGGATATCGTAACTTCAGCGACTCTACTGGATGTAGAGTTCACTGCATCGTTCAAGATGCTAGAGAAATCCTCTTGTCTATCGCGGTTCTGCTTAGAACTGTTCTGATTACTCGTGACAGTATTTGAATAACTACCAATTGATATATTACTCATGGAAATTACTCCTTTTTTGTCGAGGAATTAAATAGATGGATCGCTTTAAAAGCGATCCATCTTCAATGCCTGAAACTCTTTAATCACACTTTTGGCAGGCTCATCAATGTTTATATGAATTTCTCGCTTTGGACCATCGTAGACTCCTTTCCAAGTTACCGGTTTAATATAAGACATATAGGCCTCCAGTCCTTAGTATTTTTTATGTATATATTTAATAGCCATTAACCAAACCAACCTTCCCCAGTAGCTTCTTTATATACTGGGCTTGCATTTTTATTTGTAAAATCGATCAATATTTCAAGAATTTTCGAAGGTTCTGTTCCTTTAGACTTCTCGGAATCGTAAAGCTCTTTTCTGGCTGTTTTAAATATAGCCGCGTCTCGATTAAAAGCAGCTTCAAAATCCTGGGTAACCAAGCGCCCAGAAGTTGCGAGCCTATGAGGACCATTCAGGTTTTCGCGGATAGACTCCAAACTAACAAACATGGTTGTTACCGAGTTCACCATCATGTTTGACATTTCGTCCGCAAAAGAAGAGTCTAAATTCCCCTCGTTAATGAGTCTCTGTTGGGCCTCGGTCCTGGGTGGTATTTCGTTCAGAGTGGAAGCATTCTCCACAAAGGTCTTTCCAGCACTGGAAATAGTCACTTGATCCGCATATTTTTCCACACTGGCACCCGTGGCGGGCAATACATTGCCGCTTTGCTTACCACCTACGGATGATTGAATGTCATTGTAGGTCAATACGTTATAGCCGGGCTGAATGATCATATCGCGCTCCTTGCAAGTAATCTTAACGTTTACGAAGCACAATCCATGCCAGAATCCTTACGGATAAAGGAAATACCGTGAATTCGCTGAGTCGCTTTTTTACTAACTAATCTCTCCCTTTTATCTTCAGCTTCTACTGTCTGAAAGGGCCAGCAAGCACTGACCCTCTCCATGCCCGCACCTCAGACATCAGTTTGCTCAGCCAAAGCAAGGGCGTCTTCCAACTCCACTCCTAGGTATCGGACAGTGCTATCCAACTTCGAATGACCGAGTAGTAGCTGGACTGCCCTCAGATCATGCGTACGTCTGTATATCAGAGTCGGCTTGGTCCTTCTCATCGTGTGTGTCCCGTAGTCACAGACATCCAAACCAACACTTGTAACCCACTGATCAACGATGCGGGCATGTTGCCGTGTAGTCAGAGGGCGGTTGGGAACGACCCTGCAGGGGAACAGAAAGTCATTGCTTGTTAACCTTTTATTGTCGATCCAATCGCGCAGGGATTTTCGGGTCTCTTCAGTAATCTCGAACTGTACTGGCTTGCCTGTTTTCTTCTGGACGATGATGGCTCTGCTCTGAATAGATATCCCGTGGCTGATGTCTTTGACTTTTAGGTTCATCAAGTCACAGCCGCGTAGTTTGCTATCGATCGCGAGATTAAACATCGCCAGGTCACGAGTCTTTTCTACAAGCTCAAGACGGATTCGAATGCCCCAAATCTATTTAAGTCTCAGTGGGCGTTTTTGTCCCAGCAACTTCCTTTTGTTCCAGGGTGATTTCAGGTGTTCTACAGTAACACGGGGCTCGCTCATCGCTCTATCCTCCTCAGTTGGGGGATAAGTATTGATCAGTCTGTAGGTCTGCGCTGAAGCGCAGAAGTTGATCTCCATAGCATCCATACCCACCCAGCCAGAATGCCCAGTGTCAGAGCTACCCAACCGTTAATTACTGCACTGACGCCAGGTGCCAGATTAGGAAGTTGGTGTGCTCCCTCCACCACGAGTCCGTAGTAGTCTCTGACTTCAATGAAGCCAAAGGAAGATGAGGCCGCCAGTACCAAAACAGAGACCACCATTGCGGCACTGGTTCCCGGCCAGCGATGGCGTTCTTTGGCTTCACCGGCTAAGCGCCTAGCATGCAGGTAGGTACCGCTCAATATGAGTCCCGACAGCAGCAGGCCAAACAGGAACCAGATCGATTTGCTCCACAGGCCGCCAAAGTCACCGAAATGCAGCGGATCGGCGGTATCGGTCCAGCGCCAATAGAGTGAATAATCGTGTGGCGTTTGGTTGTAGAGGACCTCACCAGTGTAGCGGTCCAGGCGTACCCGGTTGGCGCGATCCCTGACCAACAGGTGGTCGGACTGGCCTTGAATCACGATGGTAGGGCCGTCAATGTAAACACTGCGGATTTCGAGGTCGGGGCGCTCTGTCCGGGCTTTCTCAATCAGTTGTGTAAGTGGTTGAGCGGGGAGACCATTGGGGTGGTTCGGTACCGGCAGTTGGTGGACCGCATAATGAGCAGTGCCGGCATAGCTGATTTTGCCATCAATGAAATCGTACCGTGCGGCTTCGACAAGATACCACAGGCCCGTAATGCCAATAACAACAAGAAACCACAATGACCAAAGGCCGCCGGTTTTGTGCAATTCGCTCCAGAAGCTTCGGCTATGTAACTTTGGCAAGCGAAAGAACCGGCGCCACCAGCGCTTGTAGAACATCAGAGCGGCAATCAGTGAGACCAGCATGCTGACGGCGAAGGCGGACACCACATATATGCCGATGCCGGGTAGAAAGAGGTTCCTGTGAAAACTGCGAAAAAACCTTTGTACGTTAAAGTAGCTGTAGTCCCCGAGCAGTTCGGCTGATGCAGGGTCGGCATATACACGCACAGACTTTTTTTCGGGCAAGTCGATTATGACCTCGGCGGATGAAAGGGGGTGTAGGGGAGCGATGAGCCAACGCAGCGTGGCGTCGGGATATGCATCCTCTACATTTCTGACCACTGCTTCCCAATCCAGTGGGGCTTTGGGTACGTCTATCCGCGTTTCGGGGGTTACAAGCCAGTCCAGCTCGTGTGCGATGACAGCGAATGTTCCGCTCCAGCAGATAATGAATAGCAGCAGGCCGGTAATCACACCGGTAAAGCTGTGAATGCGGAACCAGGTTCGAACTTTCATAAACGATGCCCAATACAGAGAGCACCGGTCTGAGCCGGTGTCTTTTGTCAAAATAGAGTAGAGTGAATTAGCAGGCTGACTGCCCCGTGCGGCGGCAGTCAGCCATTCTTCAGGGTCTGTAATCAGGTCACTTAGAAAGAGTAGCTGGCAGACAATATTACCTGAAGCGGATTCCCCGGATAGACTCGGCCAGGGTAGTAGCCACCGGTCCAGTGGTCTTCATCGGTCAGGTTCTTACCCATCAGAGACAAATTCCAGCTGTTGGTGCGGTAGAACAGTCCGGCGTTGTATAGAGTGTATGACGGCAGGTCGAAGCCTTCCTGGAAGGTCTTGCGCTCGCCCACGTATTCGGCACCGACACCCATTGAGAGTGCCTGGTTCAGCTGGTATTTGGTCCAGATTGACGCCGCGTGCTTGGGAGCACCCTCTTTGGTTTTGCCTTCGTTCTCTTTTACTTCGTCCTTGGTGACCTTGGCCTCGTTGTAGGCATAATTGGCAACAATGGATAGTCGGTCCGTAAGCTTGCCAATCATCTCCAGCTCAAGTCCTGTGGACTGCTCCTGTCCACGTTGACGCATTAGGTCGGAATTTCCGGTGACGTTGGCCCAAGTAACAATGTCGTCATTGATGATGTGGTAGAGTGCCGCTGTGAACAAAAGGTCGCCATCAAATGCCTGATGCTTGGCACCCACTTCATAGAGTCGGCTGGTAGTTGGAGCGAAGGGACCGCCTTCTTGCGCTGTGTAACCGAAATTCGGCTCGAATCCTTCGGCGTAAGTGCCATAGAAGCTCAAGTTGTCGGTATGGCGGTATACAGTACCCAGGCGCAATGCCAGATCACTGTCCGAGTTTTCCTCTCCTCCGACCGGGGTGGTTGTGAAGTGCGAGTAGCGTACGCCAGCCAGCAAATCCCAGTCGCCCAACGTCATTTGATCCTGAATGAACAGGCCAACACGTTTGTTCTCAGCTCCCCAAGGGCTCGATGAGGGGGTGGTGAGCGTGTAACTTTCCACGGGTCGGCTGATATTTTCAGGGTTGAGAACATCAAACACGAAGACGTTGTTGGCACCCATGTCACGTGATTCATTCTCTTGCGTTAATGCATCACCCCCGACAACCAGTTTGTGGGAGATGTGCCCGGTATCGAAATGGCCGGTCGCATATATGGTTCCGCTGAGGGTTTCTGCTTCAGTTGTACGATCTCCGTATCGTACGTTGTATTCACTGCCGGAAGGCAGACTGCTGCCTACTCGGTGTTCGGTCAGGTGCTCGTCATAACTGTGGTACTGGAACGCGGCTGCGAGGCGCCACTGATCCGACAAAGCCTGGTCCAGGGACAGTGAAGCGGTCAGGTCCTCGTAGTCGAGGCCATCACCAGGCTGAGTGACCGAAACGTCGATCGGTATTGTGCCCAGCGAGTCTGCATCGGCCAGATTCGGCTGTCCGCGGTCCAGTACGGTGTTGCGGTTGGTGTAGCTGAACTCCAGGTTGAGGCGGGTATCATCGCTGGGAACCCACGACAAGGATGGCGAAAGACTGTAGCCTTTGTCGAAGATCTCGGTTCGGAACGAGTCATGGTCCCATTTTGAAGCGTTGAAGCGATACAGGAATGTACCACTTTCATTGACAGGGCCCGTTGTGTCGAGGGCGACCAGGCCCTGTTTTTTGCCTGAACCAAAGCTGCTCAGATCACCGCGTATCTCATGTCGACTTTCGTTAAGCGGTTTTTTCGTAACTATATTGATCACGCCGCCCGGACTGGCTTGCCCGTACAGCATGGCGGACGGCCCCTTGATGACCTCGACGCGTTCAACGTTGGCGATATAGGGCTGGGACCAGAAGTTATTGTAAACACGCATGCCATTGACGCGTCGGTCATCCGAGTTGCGAAAGCCGCGAATCGTCAGGTCATCGTATACCGAGAACTCGTTTACCCCGGCCACGAAAGGGGCCACATCATTGAGTAGCAACAGGCTCTGCTCCTCAATCACCTCTTTGGTCACAGTGTTGACCGTCTGAGGAACATCCAGAATGTGGGTTTCGGTCTTGGTGGCTGAGAAGGTGGTTTCGGCAAAGTCAGTCTGGGAGGCACGGCCGGTCACCTCAATGGCCTGAAGCGTTACTACCTCATCGCCTCTCAGTTTGGCTTTGACACGGTAACCGCCGTTTTCAGGAACGGCGATCAGACTGGTCCCATTCAGCAGTTGCTGCAATGCTTCCTGAGTTGCATAACTGCCTTTCAGGCCTTTAGTCGTCTTGCTGTTCAGCTCACTTGCTTCATAGCTCAGATTAACCCCGGCCATGCGAGCAAACTGCTCCAGGGCAGAGTCCAGAGGGCCTGCAGGAACGGTGAACTGGTGCACCTCGGTGGATTCTGTCGCCGCGAATACCTGTGCCCCGGCTGTAAGGCCAAGCGCGATACTCAGAGTGGCGGCCTGGAGGGCGATGGCAAGGGGGGAGCGGCGCAATACACACGACTGTCCGCGAAAGGGGGGATGGTTCATTCTCAATCCTCATTAACAAATTAGGGTTGTCGAGTGCGGGGGCTGAATAAAAGCCGAATGAGAATTAAAATCCCCTCAATTTGCATTTAATTTTTTGATGGTTGAGTCTCTGGCAGAGAAAGTGCCAGGGAATTGACATAAGTAATCAAAGGCCCAAAGGGGCTTGTCGCTGTCAGGCAAGGTCGACGACCACCCAGAATGGAGTCCTGAATTCAACTTTGATAGGTTGGGTATTCGCCAGGAATTTCAGAGTGTCATCGGTGTTGTGTAACTGAAAAACGCCTGAAACGGGAAAGTCTGCTAGCCTGGGCGTATAGTCGATAACACCGGTGCGATAGCGACTTAGTTCATCGAGCAGCTCTCCCAGTGGAATGCGTTTGCCCGCTATAACGCCACTCGTCCATGCATCGGCTGGAATTGTGCCAGTAGCGGCCTGTGATATGCCGTTTGCCGACAGCCATATGCTTTCACCGCTCTGACCCCGCTGATGGGTGCCCTTGCGGTTGAGCAGTTCGACGTGTCCCTCAAGAATGCTGACTCTGGCGCGTTGGTCTTCGAGCCGTACGGTAAAACGCGAATTCAGAGTCTGTATGCGACCTGCTGATGTTTCGACTCGAAACGGGCGGGGCTGCTCATGCCCAGAATCCCGGCCCGTTGCAAGCAGCATTTCCCCACGTCGCAGGGTCAACGTGCGAAGCTGTCCACCCAAGTCCGTGCTGACGGCACTGTCTGTATTCAGCATTAAGTGACTACCGTCAGGCAAATCCAGGGTGGCTTGCTCTCCGGTTACGGTCGTGAAGTCCGATAACAAGCGCTGCCATGGGGTGTATTCCTTTGTCAGCCAGCCGCTACCCAACATCATTCCAGCCAGTGACAGTGTCTTGAGGGCCCTGCGACGGCTTTGTCGAGAAATTTGGCGTTGTTTTTCCAGCGTTCTGAGAGCATGTGCGATGGGCTGGGATTGGAGCGTGGTGAAGCCCCCATGTAGGTCCTTGACGCGTGACCAGGCTAACCGGTGCAGGGGGTTGCGCTGCAGCCACTGTTCCAGCTCTGTATGCTGATCTTCAGTTGCCTCGTTCATTTCAAGCCGGATGAGCCATGTAATCGCTTCATCAATGATAGGGGCCGGGACGGTGTCCTTGTGTGATTTCATGGTTCATACTGCAGGTGATAGCAGTGTCGAAGTGCCTTGGCGAGATAGCGCTCTGCGGTAGCACGGGAAACGCCAAGTTGCTCAGCTACTTGGCGGCAGGTGCACCCTTCAAGCTGAGCCAGCAGAAAGGCCTGGCGCACTTTGGGTTTGAGGGTGTCCAGCATTTGATCGATTTCTGTCAGTGTTTCGAATAGTACCAGCCCCAGTTCTGGAGATGGTATGGACTCCTCAGGTAGCTGTGCAAGTGTTTCCTGCCAGGCCAGCTCCAGTTCACGGCGTCTCCAGTGGTCTGTCAGCAGACCTCGCGCTATTGTGGCCAGAAACGCTCTGGGTTCACGCAAAGGCTGGTCTTGAAGCTGCCCACGACGCCGAATAACCCGTAAAAAAGTATCTTGGGCCAGATCCTCTGCCTGGCAGGCACACTGAGTACGTGAACGAAACCAGCAGCGTAACCACGTGTTGTGCTCGATGTAGAGTGCTTCTGTTGGGCAGATACTTTTCGATGGCATGACGCAATTCAACCACAGCCTGCAATTTTTTATAAATGATAATCATTGTTAATATGGTACGCAACAGCGGGTTGAATCAGGGAGGCAGGCTTTGGCTGGCGGCTTGAGCGGCTGGCAAATAGCTGTCAGTTAATTGGTCCATATCAGCTTGCCTCATTCTCAGCCGTTGAGGACGGTCAGCCTAACGTCAGCTTTGGGCCAACTCCAGCATGACTGACGCGCTGGCCTAGCTAGCGCACATTGCAGACGTTCGAGGAAGCGTATCCGAATGGTTCTCATAGGTGCTCTGAGAAACAGGGGATCTTCAGTTCACTATAAAACGATCATCTTTTGTACTGTTTCAGGATAAATCTAAACTGGGTCACTAAAGAGAAAGAGTGACCCAGCTCACTGCTGAAGTTTTGCTGATTAGAAGTCCAGTTGAGCACTTAGGATAAATGCACGACCCGGGCCGGGAACTCGACCTACCGGGCTGACGTCGGCGCCACGGAAGTAGTAGTCCTCATCCAGCAGGTTGTTGGCCGATAGGGCCAGCTGCAATTGCTTGTTGCTACCCAGGTTGAAGTCACGGGCAACACGGGCGTTGACCAGCGTGTAGCTCGGCAGTTTGCCGGCGCTGCCATTGGCGGTTTCCGCCTCGGTATTGGCGGCATCGCTATAGCTGCTGCTGACGTAAGTGCCGGTCAGGCTGCCTTGCCACTGGTTGTGCTGATAGACCGCTTCGGCACCCCAGTGATGGTGAGGTGCATTGGGCAGTTCATTACCGACATTGGCGCCACTGCGCTGCTCTGTATCCAGGTAGGTGTAGCTGAGTCCCAGCTTGAGCTGATCACTGGCCTGCCAGTCGCTGCTCAGCTCTATGCCCTGAGAACGGGCTTCTCCCAGATTGATGTAGGTGTTGCTGGGCTTGTCATACTGGATCAGGTCTTCATGTTCGATCCGGAACAGGGTAGCACCGGCAGACAGGTCAGTAGTTGCCTGCAGGCGAGCGCCCAGTTCGTAATTCCAGGCCAGTTCGTTGCCCACTTCCCCCGGCTTGGTGACCTGTGCGGTCTGTACCGGAACCAGCGAGCGCTGGGCGTTGGTGTAGACAAAGAGGTCGTTGGTGGCCTGGAAACCGACGGTCAGGCCCGGTAGCCACTTGCTGACGCTGTTTTCGTCGACCGTTCCGGAGATGCCGTCGTTGTAGTCGGTTGTAACGTTTTCATAGCGGATACCCGGTGTAACATCCAAGCGTCCGTTCATCAGGCTGATGGTATCGCTGGCATAGGCGGCCCAGGCGTCTGTCTCAAAATGCCAGTCGCGCACGTTGGAGTAGTTGCCGGTCGCGAACTCCAGTCGGTTGACGTCAAACTCGACTTCCTCGCGAATGTAGCGGGCACCCAGCGTGATGGTGTGGTTGTCCTGACGCAAGGTCAGTCGTGGCTCGGTGCCGTAAACGGTAAACAGGCGTGGCGAGTCCGCCAGGTGGGTGGACGGCAGGGATGGGTCTGCCCAGTGATCACTTGTCCCCAGGCGCTGACCGAAATAGAAGGTACGATCAGCGTCGTGGGCAAAGTTGCGCCACTGGAACTCGACATCATCGTTGGGTGTGTAGGTCCAGGTCAGGGTGCCACGCAACATGTCCGCGTCATAGCCATCGTGTGGACGCTGTGACTGCGTGAGGTCATCCTGGTAGGCGGCAGGGCTGAGGGCACCGGGCAGGCTGGCATCGACATCGTAGTACTGCAGTTGGGCGGCTATTTCGTGCTCAAGGTTGGGGGTGTAGCGTGCGTCCAGAATCACGTTGCTCACGTCGGTGTCTGAGTTCTCACGGGTGCCTTCACCGTTTTGCAGGTTGACCTGCAGTTGCAGGGCCAGCTGCTCATTAACTGCACCACCGACACGGTAGTAGAAGTCATTCAGCAGATTTCCGGTCTCTTCGCTGATGATCACCTGTTCACGGATGGTCTGTGACAGCTCATTTGGAATGGCACGGGTATGCAGGTTGATCACACCGCCCAGGTTGTTGGGGCCGTAGTGAACGGCGGCGCCGCCGCGCACCACATCGATGCTCTGAATGCTGGGAAAGGTGACAGGAAACAGGGAGATGCCCACGTTGGTGTACGGGCCGATGGCGATGGGGTAGCCGTCCACCAGGAACTGAACACGCTCACTGCGCAACGGGTTCATGCCGCGTACGCCGATATTGGGCAGAATACCGGTACCGGTTTCATCCAGAACCTGCAGGCCGGGCGTGCCGCGCAGGGCGTCTTCCAGATTGAGTGCACCGCGCTCATGCAGTGCTGCTTCAGTAATCAGGTTACGTGAACCGGGGTAGACCCTGATTTCCTCCTCGCTGGCGCTACCAAGCCAGTCACCGGTAACCACCAGAGTGTCCTGAGTGGTCTCGGCCTGGGCCATTACAGAGAAGCTGGCCAGCAGGCAGCTGCAGTACAGGGCCTTGCGGGCAAAAGGATGTTTTGGTGGCGTGCTCTTTGTGCTCATCAAACTGCGTTCCCGAATTGGTTAAGACACAAGCATCGAGTCGTTGGGCGCGGTTTAGGCTGTTTGAGTGAGGGGGAAGCCTGTCCTGCTGAGGGTACTCGATACGATGTGGGCGGGATCATAAAAGCAAATTGGCGCCATTACAACATAATGATAATAATTATCACTTGGTCTTCGTATTCTATCTCTGCGTGAGGGTGGCGCTGGCCAGGCTGGAAATCAGTCGCAGCAATCAGGCGTTCAGTTCGGTATAGCTTTCACGCCAGCGGTTGAGATGGATGTGAATTAACGCCTGCAGGCGAATCAGATTTCTCTCTCTCAGCGCATCGACCATATCCAGGTGGTCCTGCGCACTGGCCTCTTGCGTGCTGCGTTTGGTCCAGCCACGGTCGGCGCTGCCGACACCGCGCTCACGCATCTCATCGACCATACGGGACAGGTGAGGGTTGCGGCAGTATTCATTGAAGCAGCGATGGAAAGCGAAGTTAAGCTCCATCATGCGTGCCAAGTCTTGCTGCTGGACAGCTTCTCTGAACATCAGGGCAAGCGACTCAAGCTCCTTCAGACCGGCTTCGTCCATATTGAGCATCACCCCGGCGGCGACCGCACACTCGACCAGTTCGCGCGCTTCGGTAATGGCCATGCGTTCCTGTAGGGAGTGCTCGATGACCCTGTAGCCCTTGTAGGGCACATGCTGCAGGAAGCCACTGCCGTGCAGCTCGCTCAGCGCAGAGCGTACGGTAAAACGGTTGACGCTGTAGGTCGCTTCCAGGTCGATCTGTTTGAGCCACTCGCCCGGACGATAAAGGCCTGACCCTATGGCTTGCTTGATTTTGCTGACCAATAGCTGGGTGGCCTGGTCGGAAAGCGGTTTGCTTTTGTTGCTCATACCTGTCCTTGTCTGTGCTGATAGAACCTTGTCCGTTCTCTGGTAGCGTTGGCATACCTGTCGAAAAAGAGGTCGATTTTGGCGCCAATTATGCCATAATGCGCCGCTTTAATGTGAATGATTCTGATTAGGTTTTATTGATGGCTAGAATGGTGCTTCGCACGCTCCTGCTATGTTTGGTGACTGTTCCGCTTGTTGTATCTGCCGTTACGGTCAAGGATGACCGCGGTGAGCCGGTACAGCTGCCCACATCTGCCGAGCGGGTGGTCAGCATTTCTACTTTCGGCACTGATCTGCTGTTGGCGTTGGGCATGAAACCGGCCGCGATTACCCGCTTTGGTCCTTTTGCCCAGCCAGATTACCTTGGTGACCGGCTTGCGGGCGTACCCGTCATCGGCAGCCGTTCACAGGTCAATATGGAATTGCTGTCTGAAGTCGCCCCGGATCTGGTGTTGGCCATCCGTCGCTATACGGAAAAAGATGCCAGCCGTTTTGCCGAGATTGCGCCCTATGCCGCACTTAACCTCGTGACCCTGAATGATAGCATCCGAGCAGTATCCATTGCCGGTGAGCTGTTGGGCAGGGCAGAGGATGCTGAACAGATTAACCGCCAGTTTCAACAGCAGCTGGAAACATACCGTGCGCAAGCGCCCGGCGGGCTGTCAGCCGCCCTGCTGGTGACGGGGGGCGAGGTGCCCTTCATCTACTACGATCACTTTCTGACGTCTGAGCTGCTCAACTGGCTCAATGTGGACAACGTTGGGGGAGCCTTGGCCAATCCCGAGCAGGGACTGCCGCTGGGTTACCGCATGCGCCTGGAAGACCTGTTGCAGCGGGATCCAGATGTGATTTTCCTATTTGCTTCCAACAAGGAGCGCGCCTTTACCCGCAACCCGATCTGGCCCTACCTGAAAGCGGTACGTCAGGGACGTGTGTACGAAGTGGGGCAGCACTGGAAGGAGGCCGCCGGGCCTATTGCCCGCTCGCTGGTGCTGCAGGAGATGGCGTACAGGCTTTATCCCGATCAATTTGCCATGCCGGAACTGCCCGAGTCACTGCGCAGCCGGCGCTATAACTAGGCATGCCGGTGAATATCAAGCTAGCGGCCGCTACGGCAGCTATTGTCGTGCTCACGGTGTTGCTGTCCTTGATGGTCGGTGCTCAGCCATTTACGCCGCTTGATCTCTGGCAGCTGAGCCAGGGCCAGGGCGAGCCGCTGCAGCGGATCCTGTTCTGGGAGCTGCGCCTGCCCCGTACTCTGCTGGCCTTGCTGGTGGGGGCAGCGCTGGCCACGGCTGGTGGCCTTATGCAGGGCGTAACACGCAACCCTCTGGCGGCACCGGATTTGACCGGCGTCGTTGCCGGTGCCGCTTGCATGGTAGTGATCCTGAGTACACTGGCCTCGGTAGACGCGGCCTGGTACCCACTGGCCGGTGTGGCAGGAGGTACGTTGGTGGGCGCTTTGACATTTGCGCTTGCCTGGAAAAATGGCCTCATGCCTGTCCGTGTGGTGTTGGCCGGTGTCGCCATGAGCTCGGTGTGTGTCGCCGTGATGACCGGATTGTTGGTGTTCTCGGGGGCTGAGGCGGGTGAGCTGTTTTTCTGGCTGGCGGGAGGTCTTAGTGGCCGAGGCTGGTCGCAGCTGGCAGAGGTTTTCGCCTGGACGGTTCTACCGCTGCTGCTGGCAGTACTTCTGGTTCAGCGGTTCAGGGTGTTACTGCTGGATGATGCGATAGGGCGCAGTCTGGGCATTTCCGTGTCTCGCTGGCGGCTGGTGTTCATGCTGTTGGCGGTGGTCATGACGGCCGGGGCGGTAACCGTTGCCGGGCCGGTCGGGTTCATTGGATTGGTTGTGCCCCATATCACGCGACGACTGCTGTCGGAGCAATCAGCGGCCTGGTTGCCGTTGAATGCCGTGCTGGGCGGGGTACTGTTGCTCTCGGCTGATGTGCTGGCGCGCTTGTCGGCGACCGCCCAGGAAATACCACTGGGTGTCGTCACGGCGCTTCTGGGCGGCCCCTGGCTGATCCTATTGATGCACAAGGGGCTCAGGAGGGTGGCATGAGCAGAATTGTGATTTCGCCTGCAACCTGTTGGGGGCTGTTGCCCCCGGCCATTGGGCTGGGCCTGCTGCTGAGCCTCTGCCTGGGTGCGTCTTCGCTCAGTGTCGAGCAGGTTTTCGAGGCGCTGGTCGGCAGCGGCAGTGAGCATGGCATGCGAGTGGTCTGGGAATTGCGTTTGCCCCGGGCCCTGCTGGCTGCCGTTGTCGGGATACATTTCGCGCTTTCGGGGTGTTTGTTACAGACGCTAAGCCGCAACCCTCTGGCAGACCCCGGGATTCTGGGCATCTCCGCCGGTGCCAGCCTGGCGGCGGTGGCTCTGGTGGTGGGGGCCGCGATGCTGCCGGCCGGGGCGAGTCTCTATTGGCAGGGCGAGCAGCTGTTGACTTGGTTGCCTTTGGTGGCTCTGGCCGGCGGCGTGCTGGCCGCGGCAGGGGCGTATCTGCTCAGCGGGGCGGCGCGATTGACGCCACTGAGGCTGATCCTGACCGGAGTTGTCTGTGCGGCGGTTCTCAACGCCCTGATGACCGGGGTGTTGGCGCTTTGGGGACAGGCTCATACCGAAACCCTGGTGGCCTGGCTGGCCGGCAGTCTGCATGGCCGCGACTGGCACTATTTATGGGTGATTTTGCCATGGACGCTGCTGGGCCTGATCGGGACCGCATTGATTTTGAAACCACTGGGCCTGTTGCGTCTGAACGATGAACAGGTGCTGGGTCTGGGGCTTGATCTGGGGCGCTGGCGCCTGCTGGTGTTACTGGTGGCGACGCTGCTGGCCGCAAGCGCCGTGGCTGTGGCTGGCCCGATCGGCTTCGTTGGGCTAGTGGTGCCGCACATGGCGCGTGCACTGGTACCGGGAAGCCTGTCACACCAGTTGGGCATTTCGGCACTGCTGGGGGCCTTGCTGGTACTGGCGGCGGATCTGGCCGGGCGTACTTTGGTGGTCCCTTTCGAACTGCCCGTTGGAGTGCTCTGTGCCCTCATTGGTGTGCCCGCCTTTCTGTATCTGCTGAAGCAGCAGCCTTGAAAACAGGGGGAGAAACATGAACCTGAACGTGGAGCAGGTGCAGCTGGGCTATGACGGCAACACCATTATCAAAGAGCTGAGCGTAGCGATTCCCATGCAGCAGGTGACGGCCCTGATCGGCCCCAACGGCTGCGGCAAGAGTACCTTGCTGAAAAGCCTGGCGGGCCTGCTCAGGCCAACCCGGGGCTGCATTGAATTGCATGGCCGTTCACTGCAAGACTGGCCTCGCCGGGAGCTGGCGTTCGAAGTCGCCATGTTGCCGCAAAAGCCGGTGGCGCCAGAAGGTATTCGTGTGCGTGAGCTGGTCGAATACGGGCGCTTTCCCTATCAGGGTATTCTGCGCGGCGTCAGCCGCGAGGACCGGGAAGTGGTTACCTGGGCGATGGAACAGACCGGCGTGGAGAGTTATGCCGAAAAGCCCGTGCAGGAACTGTCCGGGGGGCAGCAGCAACGGGTCTGGATTGCCATGGCGATCGCCCAGCAGGCCAACATTCTGTTGCTCGACGAGCCCACAACCTTCCTCGACTGGGGGCATCAGCTGGAAGTACTGGAACTGCTGACCAAACTGAACCTTGAGCAAAAGCTGACGGTGGTGATGTCCTTGCATGACCTCAACCAGGCCGCGCAGTTTGCCGATCACGTGCTGGTCATGGAACAGGGGACCTTGCTGGCAGCGGGGACTCCAGAAAATGTTATTGAGGCAGGGATGCTGGCGAGCGTGTTTAACGTTGATGCCGAAGTGGATATCCGTGCCGATGGTAAACCCTACTGCCTGGCCAGAGGATCTATGAACAGGCCAGGAGTGCCCGAACGGATGAAGGATGCCGTGTGAGAGAGTTGCAGAGACGCTACCAGCGGGGGCGTATCCCGTTTACGGCCTGCCGGGCCGACCCCCGTTTTTCATACTGCCTCTATGTGCCGAGTAACCACCAGAATCAGGTGCAAACGGACGCCCCTCTGTTGGTGGCCGTGCATGGCTCGGGACGAACGGCCGAGGGGTTCAGGGATGCCTATATCGAGTTTGCCGAAGCGCATGGCTGCGTCGTGTTGGCGCCGCTGTTTCCTCGTGGCGCGGTTTGTGATGACGATCCGGATGGTTACAAGCTGCAGTCTCCGCGTGGCTATCGCTATGACCAGGTGCTGTTATCGATCATCGAAGAAGTGGCGACTGAATACCGGACAGAACGAGAGTTCTATCTTTACGGCTTCTCCGGAGGCGCTCAGTTCGCACACCGGTTTGCCTACCTGCATCCCCGCCGTCTGAAGGCTGTGTCCATTCATGCCCCCGGCCAGATATGTTTGCCCCACGTGTTTGAAGTGTCTGACCTGAAAGCACTTGAGCAGATCAGGGTGCAGATGGCGGTGGGGTGTGAGGATAGCCACCGACTTCCCGAAGAGGTAGGTGAGGGCGCAGGATGTTGTCGCAGAACCTTGTTGCTGAATTTGCACAAGGTCTGGGAGCAAGCGGGTATTAGGGCTGAACTGGAAGAAGTGCCCGGTGTCGCCCATGATGGCTTTGCGCTGATGCCTGTCGTGCAGAAATTCTTCGCCAAGCTGTTGGAGCAGGATAAGCTGAAAAATCTCTAGATGGCTCGTTTCACTTTGCCTGTCAAAACACCGCTGTATAAAGTCTGCTTAGGGTCATCGTCTGGTGTTCTGGCTACCTGGACACTTGCCGAAGCGCTAGGTAGCCCCTTCGCGCACATTGCAGACCTTCGCAGGAGTTGGTCGATCAGCGCACAACAGGATCTGTGGACAAGCTGATTTGAGTTTCTGTGATTACATACAGTGTATTGATGGCCACATGCGCTCCGCGCTCGCTTTGTGGCGTACCTGTGCTCATTTGCGACTGGTAACAGGCGGGAAAATCGTTCAGTATCAGGAAGCTATGGACTGGCCGTTGCAGGATAACGCGCACGGCAAAGCTGCAAAACGCGCATGCTCGTTTTCACCGGAAGAGAATGACTGTGATATCTCGATTTATCCATTCTCTTCAGGTGCTCGGGAATTCAGATAATAAGTGCGACACTCATGGTTGAACGGCGAGAGGTAGCCAACTGCTGACAGTGGTACGCTTCATCTCGCCAAAGGTAGAAGTAAGTATCACCATGAGTTATCAGCAGTTGACCGAGGGGAAACGATACCAGATATCGGTTCTTCTTGCGCAGGGAAGTCCAGCAACAGCGATTGCCCAAGCAGTCAAAGTCCATCGTTCGACGGTCTATCGGGAGTTGAAACGCAACAGTAGCCGAGAGGCATACAATCCCGGCAAAGCGCATCAACAGGCCATGCGGAGGCGTACAGGTGCCGCCAAATACCGCTTGCCGGAACGGGTCGTTCGCTATGTGGAATTGACTTTATCCTGGCGGTGGAGCCCGGAACAGATCAGCGGCGTCAGCAAGCTCATCGGCCTACCGGTGAGCCACGAGTGGATCTACCGCCATGTGGCGGCGGACAGGGTGCGTGGCGGCAAGCTTTACAAAGCGCTGCGCCAGGGCCATAAACGGTATCGTAGAGGCGCCAACAGCAAGCGTTCGGTGATCCCTGATCCGCGCTCGATAGATGAGCGCCCGTCGATTGTGGATACGCGAGAGCGCTTCGGTGACTGGGAGGTTGATACGGTGCTGGGCAAGCATGGTAGCGGTGCCCTAGTTACCTTGGCTGAGCGCAAAAGCAGGTTGTATCTGGTCCGCAAAGTAGCAGCCAAACGGGCCAGTGATGTGCGGGATGCCATCATCGATATGCTCAAGCCCTATGCGGCGTATGTGCACACGATTACGGCGGATAACGGGAGCGAATTCGTAGAGCACAAGGCTATAACCAAAGCGCTGGGCGCGGAGTTCTATTTTGCCCACCCGTACTCGTCATGGGAGCGAGGGCTGAACGAGAACTTTAACGGCCTGCTACGCCAATACATCCCGAAAGGTACGGATCTGCGGATGATCACCGGCGAGGATGTCCGCAAGGCAGAAAAACAGTTAAACCTGAGGCCTCGCAAATGCCTCGGGTTCAGGCAGCCCGAAATTGTATTCCAGGAATACCTTCAGGCTGCATAGGCGGGTGTCGCACTTCGGAGTTGAATTCGCGCCCTTAGCACGGCGTTAGCACTCAAAATCATACAAAAAGGAGGTTTTATGTTTCCATTAGAGGTATTTGTTACTTATACATTGGCTTGTTTATTGTTAGTTATTTCGCCTGGACCAGACAATTTGCTCGCAATCGGTCGCGGTTTAAGTCAAGGTCGACTGGCGGCAGTAATGTCAGGCATGTCTTCTGGAGCGGGGATCTTATTTCATGTCGTCGCGGCGACCTTCGGACTAACTCTTCTAATTCAAACCTCTGAACTTGCGTTTTACGTAGTAAAACTCGTTGGTGCTGCTTACTTAATTTGGTTGGGTGTGAAAGTTCTTCGTTCGAGAAACCTGTTCTCATTGGAACCAGCGAAAAAACAGTCTCTAAAAGTTATCTTCTCAACTGGTTTTCTATCAGCCGCGCTTAACCCGAAGCCAGGTATGTTTGTTCTTGCTTTTGTACCTCAATTTGTAAACCCAAGCCTAGGGTCAGTGACGACTCAAATGATCGGCTATGGAGTCTGGTTTGCGGTATTAACCGCAGTTGGCTTTAGCTTAATGGGTATTTTCTCGTCTCAATTGTCTGAGTGGTTTAGAAATAAACCAAAACTGGTGTCAGGGTTAAATATTGGTGCAGGTATTACATTCGTTTCTTCTGGTTTAGCAGTGGCGTTTATGAAGCAGCGATAGTCTAAGTGCTAACAAACAATTTAAGAGTGATTCAGCACGCTTGGCATTTTTGGTTTGGGTTAAGCTTAGTGTCTACGGTGGTCAAATTAAGTGTCGTGGTCGCGTGCTTCACACCTTAATTGGGCGTTAATCGTCGGTGTACATACATTAGAGTTACCTAAATTTCTGCAAAGGGCCAAATACTGCTGATTGGTTGTCCGTCAAAGCAGTCCACCACGGACTCAATAGCATTGGTCTCGTAGGCCAGGGTTTTAAATTTGAGCCTCATTGGGCTATTGCCTCCAACAGTTTGTGGAGCCTGCAGACTGTACTACTGAACTTGAGGAGTATGTATCTGACTTCGCGCTCCACAAGGTCTTTTGTTGCCATTGCGACTTCCACAAACGGCTCACCATCCCGGTTGTGCTCCAGGTACTCGGATAGGTAGTCAATCGGCCTTTTCCGGCAAAGGCGCTCCTGTCAGTCGGGCAAAAACCTCCACCACTCTGGGCAGCAGGTCGTCATTGAACTGGTAATGTGGGCTGTGGCAGGGGGCCTGGAAGTTGTCCTCCCGTGCCATGCCAATCAGTGCGAACGCCCCCGGCACTTCGTTCAGGTAATAGCTGAAGTCTTCCGATGCCATGATTGGCAGCGGCAGGTTCTGCATCTGCCACTCTTCCCCAAGAGAGGACTCAAGTGCGCGGCGGTATTCTGCGGCCGCTTCAGGATGATTGATGGTGGCTTCATATCGCTTCACGGTTTCAACCTGTGCCGTGACACCGTAGGTGCGCGCTGTGTCCTGGGTGATCTGCTCGATGAGTTCGTTCACCAGTGGGCGCAGCTCGGGCTGTGCCAAACGGATGCTGCCCTCAATGCGAGCGGTCTCGGGTGTCACGGTCGGTGCACTGGGTGCTTCAATGGAGGCAACGCTAATCACGGTCGCGGACTGAGGCGGCAGGCGTCGGCTGACGATCTGCTGCAGGTTAAGGGTCACGGCTGCGGCGGCCAGCACCGGGTCGCGACAGATTTCTGGCTGGCTGGCGTGGCCCCCTTTGCCGGTCAGGGTGATATGAAAGGTGCCGTTGCCGGACATGACCGGTCCATCGGGACAGGCCGCCTGTCCCCAGGGGATGGCGGGCCAGTTATGCCAGCCGTAAATACGGTCAATGCCGTTTAGCGCCCCCTCTTCAATCATTTTGCGGGCGCCATGACCGCCTTCTTCAGCCGGCTGAAACAGCAGTGTAACGGGGCCCGGAAGGTCTGTTTCGTGAGCCTTCAGCCAGGCTGCTGTTGCCCAAAGGGCTGCGGTATGGCCGTCGTGGCCGCAGGCATGCATACAGCCGGGCGATTCAGATCGGTAGGGCAGGTCGGTAAGCTCTTCGATAGGCAGGGCGTCTATGTCGCCGCGCAGGGCGATATGAGGTCCGCTTGCATCAGCAGCCAGAGTGGCAAGCGTGCCGTATTCTGCACAGCTGCGCCAGGCAATCCCCAGTTTGTCCAACTGTTCTCGGATCATTCGGCTGGTGTTTTGCTCCTGCCAGGTCAGCTCCGGCTGGCGATGCAGCTGGTGTCTGAACTGAACAGCCTCTTGCATGATGGCCTGCCATGAATGAGACATGCCCCCTCCTTGTCAGTGGGTTGTACATCTTGTCATGTCACACAGTCTGGCAGAGAGTCGCGCCAACCCCCAAATCGATCGTCAGTCTGCCCAGCCTGAACCGATCGCTCTGAACGGCAGTTCCAGTTGCAGATCAGGCACTTTTTGAGCGACCCAGGCCGGAAAGGTATTGCTGTTGAGGCCGGGGAATACCCGGTATTCATGTTTCCAGGGGTAGTTTTGTGCCGTGCTCTCGATCTGGGTGATCAGTTCATCCACACCTTCGCCGCGACGGTCCAGAATTAGCTCAGGCCTGGCGCCAAACCAGTGGCGGTCAGGCGTGTCCTGCTCGATGCGCAGCACCGGCAAGCCGCGCCGCTCGCGCCAGCCAACGACCTCGTAGACGGTGTACTGATCCGCGTTGCGTGGTTTGAGCGCGATCCATGTGTGCACAGCGAAGATCCCTCGCCAGCCCCAGGCGTCTGCGGCATAGACCTGTATCACGGGCTCGGGTGTTGTGCTTGGGTCGGGAGCGATGCCGGCACTGGCACGGCTGGCGGTACGCCAGTCGTTGTTGGCACAGGCCGTCAGCAACGGTAACAACATCAGAATCAGCAGGTGTTTGGGTTGTATCATCAAGGGGCCTCCTGATTCAGCTTACGTAGCGTGCTTGCATACGGATTATTCGGTACCCATGTCACCCACGGCCGTAGCGATCATCCAGCCGTTCAATATCGGCTTCATCCAGTACATCACCTGACTGGACTTCAAGAATCAACAGGGGTTCCATGCCATTGTTGGAGAGCCGGTGCAGCTGTCCCTGCGCAATGGCGATGGATTGGTTGGCACCCAGCTCAATATGTTCAGCATCCCGCGAGATGCTGGCATGGCCGCTTAGAACGACCCAGTGCTCGGCACGATACCGGTGGCGTTGCAGAGACAGGGCAGCACTGGGGTTGACGCTGATCAGCTTGACGCGAAAGCCGGGACCGTCAAGAAGATGCTCGTAAAAGCCCCAGGGGCGGTGGACCCGGGGATGGTTGATCAGCTCGGATCGGCCCTGTTGCTGCAGCTCGGCTACCAGTTGCCTCATCTCGTTGGCGTAGTTCTTGTCGGCCAACAGCAAGGCATCCGGGGTATCCACCACCAACAGGTTGCTCAGCCCCAGAGCTGCAATCAATCGCTCCCCACCCATGAACAGCGTGTTGTGGCAGTGTAAACGTGTCACCTTGCCCTGGATGCGGCAACCATCGGGTGTGGCGGGCAACTGTTGTTCGAGGGCTGCCCAGCTGCCCAGATCCTGCCAGTGGGCCTGCAGTGCGGTAACGTGGCAGCTGGAAGCATTTTCCAGCAGCGCATGATCGATAGAGATGTCCGGGCAGGTCAGAAAGGGCTCGCCACCCACCCGGGTGAAGTCCAGATCGGTCGTGCGCTGTTGCCAGGCATGCTTGCAGGCTGCAATAAGATCCGGCTGCAGAGGCTTTAGAGTTGCCAGTAATGTGTCCGCCCGAGTGAGTAACACCCCAGCATTCCAGAAGGCTCCTCGTTCAATGAGATCAGCCGCCTGTGCTGCATCTGGCTTCTCGATAAAGCGCTCAACCTGCACCGGGTCTGCAGGGTCTGGCAGAATATACCCATACCCGGTTTCGGGATGATCAGGCACTACGCCAAAAAGGCAAAGCTGGCCGGATTCGGCGGCGGGTCTGGCGCTTTCAGTCGCCTGCACCAGAGAATCAATTGGGTCGATCAGTTGGTCAGCCGGCAGGGCCAGCAACAGCTGGCAGGGTGTACCCCGCTCAACAGCATCCAGTGCGGCCAGTACAAGGCTGGCCGCCGTGTTGCGGCCTTCGGGTTCCAGCACAATGCGGCCTTGCAACCCCGTTTCCTGCAGCTGTTGGGCCAACAGAAAGCGATGCTCTTCGCGTCCTATCAGCAGTGCAGGGACTTGACTGATCTGAGCGGCGCGCTGCAGGCACTGCTGCAGCAGGCTTTGCTGGCCGGCCAGGCTTAAAAACTGCTTGGGATGATGCTGGCGGGACAGGGGCCAGAGGCGGCTGCCACTGCCACCGGCCAGAATAACGGGCTGCATCTTGGGTCTCGGGCTGACGAAAAGCTGCAGTGTACCGCAAAGCGTTGCGAGATGGAGTGAAGAGAATCCGTCTCGGCTTTGCTAACATGTTGAAAACCCATACGGATGAGACCGTTATGCCTGTTGAAAATCTGCTTCCTGCCATTGTTTCTTCGCTGATCATCGCGCTGCTGGTTTGGGCGCTGGTCAGCTGGCGCAGCGGGCTGAAGCTTGAACGCGAGCGACAGGTTGCTGCCCAGCTTCAACTCCAGCTTGAGCAGCTGCAGGATGAAAGTGACATGCTGCGTGACCAGACTCAGCAACAGCAACAGGAGCAACTCAGGCTGAAGGTCGAGCTGAGCCGGCTGCAGGTGCAGCATGACGAACGTCAGCAGGCCGAACGGCAATATGCAAGCTGGTGGCAGGAAGAGAAATCACGCCTCCAGTCACTGCAGCAGGAGTTGCAGCAGCTGCAATCTGAACACAGTGCCCTTAAGACACGGCGTGAAGAGCAGGAACGCCATTTCCAGCAGCAGATGGAACAGCTCGAAGCCAGTCGTGAGCAGCTGAAAAAGGAGTTTGAGCAGCTGGCCAGCGAAATTCTGGAGCGCAAGGGCAAGGCGTTTACCGAAATGAGTCAGCAGAGCCTTAACCATCTGCTGAATCCAATCCAAAGCGAGATGAAGGGTTTTCGGGAAAAGGTAGAGCATATTCACTTGCGGGAAACGGAGCAGCGTGTCCAGTTGCGTACCGAGTTGCAGAACCTGCAGCAGCTGAATCGTGCGATTACCGAACAGGCCGAAAAACTCACCACTGCTTTGCAGGGACAGAAAAAGGTTCAGGGCAACTGGGGCGAGTTGATGCTTGAGAACGTACTGGATAACGCGGGCCTCAGGGCCGGCGTCGATTACCGGCGTGAGGTGAGCTTCAACGGTGAAGATGGACGCCAGCGTCCTGACGCGATCGTCTATCTGCCCGGTGACAAGCACCTGATCATTGATGCCAAGACCTCGCTGGCGGCCTACACCCGTTATGTCAATGCTGAACAGGACAGTGAACGTCAGCAGGCTTTGCGTGAGCATGCCCGTGCGGTTGCCGATCGCATCAAGGAGCTGGCCGAGCGCCGTTATGATCGTCTGCCGGGATTGAATTCACCTGAAATCGTGATCATGTTCATCCCGGTGGAGTCGGCCTATGTAGAGGCGCTGAAGGCTGATGAAACCCTGTATCAGCGGGCACTGGAGCAGAATGTACTGGTGGCGACACCAACCACGCTGCTGACCAGTCTCAACATCGTGCGGCAGCTGTGGCGCTTTGAGGATCAGAGCAAGCATACCGCTGAGCTGGCTGACCGGGCCGAACGGTTCTACAACAAGCTGAACAGTTTTCTCACCAGCATGCAGGATGTGGGCAAGAAGCTGGATGGCGCTCGCATCAGCTATGAGCGTGCGTTTGCACAGCTGTACTCGGGTCGAGGCAATTTGATCAAACAGGCGGCCGAGTTCAAGGAACTCGGCGTTTCGGTGCAGAAAGAATTGCCGACAGAACTGGTCGACAAGGCCAAACTGGAGCTGGATACCGGCAGTTGACGTGAACTGTGCGCGAGAGGTCTGACGCGTGACTCAAGGCGTCACCCACGGATCATGTCGTCCTGGCCGGTACTTCGGCTGAAAACGACCAGTTTGGACGTCATGATCTGGACAATATGCCCATCCTGATTGGATGTTTCCGAACGGACAGTGACAATGCCCCGGTCTGGCCGTGATCGGGAGGGTGTGACCTGGGTTATCTCACTTGTCACCTGTAAGGTGTCACCAGGGCGTGTAGGTTTTGGCCAGCTGACCTCGACGCCGGCACCGATCAGGCCGCCTGCAACCGGCATTCCGCCCTCCACCAGCAGACGCATGGTTGTCGATGCGGTATGCCAGCCGCTGGCGGCAAGCCCTTCGAACAGGGTGTCTTTTGCCGCTGACGCGTCTAGATGGAAAGGTTGAGGATCATAGCTGCGGGCAAATTCCACAATGGCCTTTTCATCAAGTTGTGCCGTACCGCTGGTGAATATCTGTCCAACGCTCAAATCTTCTAAATAAAACTTTGCTGGGGTAGGCAAGGCATCACTCCTGTGCAGCGGGATTTTTAATGATGACCATTATCAATCGGATCGAAGGATAGGTGATATTCATCATCAAAAAAAGCGGTTCTTTTATCCGAGGAGACACTGCACCATTCTTGATGAGCGAGCGTCTTGTCCCCATTTTCAGGTGACAGGCTCGCGGCACCAATCCTCTAGTCTTCTTACAACCAACAAGCGCAAAGACAGGCTAAAGTCATACTGGCCCTGCGAATAAGGATAAGAGGATCGCGTAATGCAATATCATCTAAACGGTTTCAAACCCGGCAACTACCAAATTCCTGATGCTGCGCGTGAGCCGGTTGCCCCGCCGCCCATTGTGGACCTGCCGAAGGAAGTGGATGTCCTGATTGTCGGTTGTGGCCCCGCAGGGCTCGCACTGGCACGTCAGCTGTCCGAGTTTGCCGATATCAAGACCTGCATCGTTGAGCAAAAGTCCGGCCCCATGCTGTTTGGCCAGGCCGATGGCATTTCCTGCCGTACCATGGAGATCATGGAAGCCTTCAACAGCAGCGAGATGCTGGTAAAAGAGTGCTACCAGCTGCGTCAGAATGCGTTTTGGGAGCCAGATACCGATCATCCCGAAAACATCAAGCGCACCCACAAGGTGCCGGATGCGCGCCTCGGTCTGTCTGAGTTCGTTCACGGTGTTGTGAACCAGGCGCGGTTGCATGAACTGCTGCTGGAAGGCATGGCGCAATCGGTTACACATTTGGTGCCACACTACAGCCGCCGCCTTCTTGAACTGGAGGTGGATGAAAGTCTTACCCAGGACCTGAATGCACACCCGATCACGGCGACCTTTGAGCGTGTTGATGCCGAGCAGTCGGCCAAAGTTGAAACGGTCAAGGCGCGTTATGTGGTCGGTACTGACGGTGCGCGCAGTGCGGTGCGCAAGAGTCTGGGCATTGAGTTGCAGGGTGATTCTGCCAACAAGGCATGGGGCGTCATGGACGTTCTGCCGGTCACCGACTTTCCCGATATCCGCGTCAAAACCTTTATCCAGTCCAAGGAAAACGGCGCAGTGATGATCGTTCCCCGAGAGGGTGGCTATCTGGTCCGACTGTATGTGGAGCTGGGGCTGCTGGAGAATAATCAAAGGGCATCACAGCTCGAGTTAACGGCTGATGACCTCATCGCCAGGGCTCAGTTGATCCTGCAGCCATATTCGTTTGATGTGAAGGAAGTAGGCTGGTGGTCAATCTACGAAGTGGGGCAGCGTGTTGCCGAACGATTCGACAACAACCCGGTGGGCAACCCTGACGGTCTCATTCCGCGTGCCTTTGTGGCCGGTGATGCCTGTCATACGCACAGCCCCAAGGGTGGCTGGGGCCTGAATACCTCGCTGCCTGATACGTTCAATCTGGGCTGGAAACTGGCCGCAGTGCTGCAGGGCAAGTCTGATCCCAAGCTGTTACAGACCTATGTTACGGAGCGCCGCAAGGTGGCGCAGATGCTTATCAATGCCGATCGTGAAATGTCCGCCCTGGTGGCCACGCGCCCAAGTGCAGATAAGGCAGATGGACAGGCCAGGAAGACCAGCACGGCGGATATCGAGAAGTTCATCGCCAGACAGAACGGCTTTATCGCAGGGACATCCATTGGTTACGATGAATCCTATCTGTCTACCGGTCATGAGCATCAGGGGCTGGCAACGGGCTTCCCGATTGGTCAGCGTTTCCATTCAGCCGAAGCGGTTCGTGTCGCCGATGGCTGTCCTGTCCACCTTGGCCATCTGAACAAGGCGGACGGTCGTTGGCGCGTATTCGTGTTCGGCAACAGGCAGGATCCGCGAGATACCGCTTCTGAGACTGGCAAGCTGGTACAGTTTCTCGAAAACGCTGAATCATCACCGGTCAAAAAATATACGCCTGCCGATGCGGATATTGACTCGGTGATCGATGTCTACGCCGTGTTCCAGCAGCAGGATCTCGCCATAGAAACGCTGCCGAACTATCTTTGGCCTGCCAAGGGCAAATATGGGCTGAGGGACTATGAGAAGGTGTTTCAGACCGATGCCAACCACGATGTTTTCGAGCAGCGTGGTATCGATCGCGACAGCGGCTGCATGGTTGTGGTTCGGCCGGACCAGCATATTGCCACTATCCTGCCGCTTGATGCGCATGCAGAGTTGAGTGCATTCTTTGATGAGTTCATGATTGCATAAGGCGTCGCCGCAGCGGCAAGCACTGACCTGCTTGCAGGCGGCACTTTGCCACTTGTGGCGCTCAAGTTGTTGATAGGATTGAGTTAAAGATCATGGCCTGAATCTTGCTTGAGTCTGGTGTCACCTAATAAAGGAGCCCCGGATGATCAGGATCGACTCACACTCAACTCCTATGATCACGCAGACCCGATCCGCGAGTGAAAAAGGAGAGGTGGATTTTGCCGTGCTGCTGCAGGAAGAGGCCGCCAGAACGGCTGCTCAAAGCCGAGAGCAGCTTGAGCGAGATCAGGCTGCAGAAAATAACATGCGTATGGAGCAAACGGCAGAGCAGGATGCGCACGATGAGCTGATGCGCCTGCTGCAGATGTCACCCGCTGAACGCATTCGCTACCAGGTGCTCAAGGAGCTGGGCCTGACTGAAGAGTCTCTGGCCCAACTGCCATTTGATGTGCGGATGAAGATCGAAGCAATGATCAGGGAAGAGATAGAGCGCCAACTGTCCGGTGGACAGCAGGGACCGAACGGCACTGATCAGAACGTTCAGCAAGCCATAAGTCTTTGATCACGGCCCCCCCCGCCGCTGTAGGCTCATGAGTCAAGGGCTTCTCTTACCAGGCGTGCCTTGCGTCGGTTGAGCAGGTCCTTGGCACTGACCAGAAATATGCCGGTCAGTACCAGTAGGCCGCCGCTGATGAACTGTACACTCAGGGTCTCGCCCAGAATGAGCACCCCGAACAGCACGCCGATCAGTGGCGTAATGAAAGTGAACGTGGCCATGCGTGATGCGAGATAGCGGCGCAACAGCCAGAACCAGGTCAGATAACTGGCAAACGCGATCACCACGGCTTGAAAAGCCATGTTGATACTGGTTTCGGTGGTCCAGTTCATCTCGCCGCGGCCCAACGCAAACGCCATGCCGATCAGCAGGATCGAGGCGGCAGCCATCTGGTAAAACAGCGTCTTGACGGCAGGTGCCTCCGACAGTTTTGAACGGCGAATGGCAACGGTGGTGAA
Organism: Marinobacterium sp. BA1; assembly: GCF_041155135.1. Lineage (NCBI taxonomy): Bacteria > Pseudomonadati > Pseudomonadota > Gammaproteobacteria > Oceanospirillales > Oceanospirillaceae > Marinobacterium > Marinobacterium sp. BA1. The sequence continues at coordinate 1,778,124 of NZ_BAAFHC010000001.1, read as the reverse complement.
GCCCCAGACGGCACCGGCCAGCAGGGCATAGAAGTCCCCCAACAGGGTGGTTTGCTGTCCGGTGTTGCCCGGCCCCAGAAATGCGATGCAGACGCCCAGAAAAGCGAGACCAATACCGCTCCACTGAATGCGGCTCAGACGTTCGTCAGCATGGACGAAGTGCATCCCCAGCGCGGTAAAGATGGGTGAGGTATAGAGAAACACGACCATGTGTGACGCGCTGGTGTACTCCAGCCCCAGCCCGACAAACAGGAACTCGACGGCAAACATGGTTCCTACCAGGATACCCGCCTTGACGGTACCGTCGGCGAAGACGTTACGGCCTTCGCTGCGCAGCATCAGCAGGAACAGAACACTGGCCGCAAAGGCCGAGCGCAAGCCGATCTGCAGGGTCGGTACGATGTCATCTGCCGCCAGCTTGAGCGCCACCTGCTGAAAGCCCCAGATGGTGCACAGCATCAGCATGATGCTGATGGCAAAAAAGTCGAGATGATTGCGCTGGGCCGACATGTTAATGACTCCTGGAGACGAACAGAATGTAACACAGCTTACACTCTCTGCCGGGTGAATTCACCCTGCCGCCGGGTCGATAAAACAGCACCGTATTTCTGTTCAAAAATGCAGCAAAAATTGCTTTGCGCCGCCGCAGAAGCGGATTATTATCCGCGACTTTCAACTCACCGGTTCAACACAAATGAAATGCGTGTCCTTTGATGCGTTCCGAACCCTTCACCTTCCCGATGTTCACTACATCAAGCCGGAGCATTTGTTCCGTGAGCGCGAACGAATTGAGTCGGCGGACTGGGTTCTTTTCCCTGAATACTGGCAGGTCAACGCACTGGTATTTGGCCTCAACAAGAAGATATTTCCTAGCCTCTCCTCTTACCTGATCGGTCATGACAAGGTTGAGATGACCCGTGCCTTTCAGATGGTGGCAGCAGGCAATATTCCCTGGACGCTGATTGAACCCAATGATCCGCAACATGCGGAGCGTGTCTGGGATCAGATGCCATTGCCTTTCGTTGCCAAGATTCCGAAAAGCAGCATGGGGCAGGGCGTCTTTCTGATCGAGAACCGGGCGGACTGGAATGCCTATCTGGCGAAGACGCCGGTGATCTACGTGCAGGAACAGCTGCCGATTGATCGTGACCTGCGCATCATAGTGGTAGGTGGCAAGCTGGTGGCCGGTTTCTGGCGCTGCCAGGGTCATGATGGCTTTCATAACAACCTGTCTCAGGGGGGCACCGTGGATATCGAGACGCCACTGCCACAGGCCGCCGTGGATCTGGTGCTGCGCGTGGCCCAGCAACTGGAGATCGACCATGCCGGCTTTGACGTGGCGATGGTGGATGGCTACCCCTACCTGCTGGAGTTCAACCGCCTGTTCGGCAATACCGGACTGCAGGGGTTGAGTCAGCAGGTCTCGCAGGCGATTGAGCACTACTTGCGCGAGCAATCGGAGCGGGATGACGATCCGATCGATCCGACCCCGCCGCTGCCGGTTGCGGTATAGCGCGCATCTGAATCAGCGGCAATCTGTTCTGCCAGCCAGGTCGAAAGCTGTTCTGCCCCTGTGATGACGCTGGTGGACAGGGTGTCGTGTTCAGGCTGGCTTGAGCGGGGGGCGATGCAGATCCCAAACAGCCGGAGCCGATGCGGCAGGCCCCCCAGGGCCTGTGCCAGCTTCAGCGTGGGTGCCAAACCAAAGCCATGACTGGACAGGTCTTCAGAACTGTCCAGCTGGTCGATATCAAGCGCCATCCAGTGCCCCGCGGGAAATACCGTTGTCTGTGCGGCATCGATCAGAATCGTTTTTATGTCCCGCTCAAGCCAATTGATCAGATCCGGGCCTGGTCGATCCAGCGTTATCAGCTCCACATTCTCTGGCAGTGAGTGCTGTGCCAGCTGTTCCAGGACCACCCAGCCTGCACGGTCGTCCCCGAACGGAGAGCCGATGCCGATCACCCGCCAGCCACTCATGATCGACGCATATCCAGCCTGAGAAAATGGGTGGCGCAGGAGATGCAGGGGTCATAGTTGCGAATGACCTGCTCGGCCCTCAGCCTGAGAGACTCCTCATCCCGGTTCAACCCGAATGCGGTCAACGAGCGATACAGGTCCGCTTCAATGCGCGCCTGATTCTGGCTGGTGGGCGGCACGATGCGCGCTGCCTTGATCCGCTGATCCGGTCCTACCTCATAGCGGTGCCAAAGCAGGCCACGCGGCGCCTCACTCATGCCGAAGCAGACCCCTGCGCTCAGTTCGGGTTGCGGGCAGGGAGCGGCTGGGTATTCATAGTCCTGCAGTATGTCGATCGCCTCGTGAATCACAAGCTCGATCTCCAGTGCACGGGCTATCAGGCTGTGAAACATGTTGTTGCTGGGCAGTTGCAGCCCGGTTGCCTTCAGGCTTTGCTGAATGGCGGGCGGCAGGTGTTGGTGATTGAGATTCAACCGAGCCAATGGACCGGTGAGATAGGGCTCGCCGTTCAGGTCGGACCAGAGGGCGGTGGAGTCCGGCTTGTGGTGTTCGTGGAAGTGCTGCTCAAACTCCTCAACCCCGAGACTGAGCCCGGTACTGGTAATCAGCCGACCGCATTCAATGGCATAGCGATCCGGATGAGTCAGGGCGATGCTGATAAAGTCCTGCGGGTCATCCGGCAGGTCCAGCCCTGCGCAAAAAGCGGTCAGATCACGGGCCAGTGGCTGAGCCTCGCGCAGCTTGTCCAGCAGAGGCTCGATCTGCTCCGGCTCCGGGGCGCGGTGGAAGCCACCAATGCGGGCGCCAACGGGGTGTACCGAGCGTCCCCCCAGCAACCGGATCAGTTCATTGCCCAGCGCCTGGAATTGCATGCCACGCCGGACAGTCTCCGGGTGTTGCTCGGCCATGGCGATGGCAGAGTCGAAACCCAGAAAATCGGGCAGGGCGAGCAGATGGATATGCAGGGCGTGACTTTGCAGCCATTCGCCACAGTAGAACAGCCGGCGCAGTTTTTGTACCCAGTGTGGCAAGGGGGCTTTGGCCAGTGACTCGAGGGCATTAAGGGCGCTGACCTGATAGGCGATGGGGCAGATGCCACAGATGCGGGCCACAATGTCCACGACTTCATGGGCATCGCGCCCTTCCAGAAACTTCTCGAAATAGCGCGGTGGCTCAAAGATCGACAGGCCCAGTTCAACCAGTTGGCCATTAACGACCTCCAGTCGCAGCGAGCCCTCACCCTCTACCCGCGTCAGGGCGGGTACATCGATGCGGATACGGCGCTCAGTCATCTTCAGCCTCCTGTCCCGAGTGCCAGAATACCCGACCGGTTTGCAAAAACGCGGGGGCCTGAGAGTTGATCAGCAGAAAACGTCTGGCAATGGCGTCCGGCATCAGGCCCAAGCCCGCAAACCGGCGCGCTAGCGTATCGGTCTGTGCTGTTTCGGCAGGGCCATAACAGCCGTAACAGTCGCGGCCAAAGCGAGGACAGAGCGCTCCGCAGCCGGTGCGTGTGACCGGGCCCATACAGGGCTTGCCCTCGGTGACCATCACGCACACGGCCTGCTGGCGCTTGCACTCCAGGCAGACCCGATCACGATCATCCACCGGCGCGACGCCAAACAGCAGCGAGCGCACGGCTGCCACTATCTGGGGGCTGCTGACCGGGCAACCCCACAACTCCAGATCCACGTCCACCACGGAGGCGATAGGCTTTACATCCTGCAGGGTCCGTATGAACTCGGGGCGGGCATAGATCGCATCTCGCCATGCATCATGCTGACCATCCAGATTGCGCAGTGCCTGAAGGCCGCCGCTGGTGGCACAGGCGCCGATGCTGACCAGAAAGCGGCTGTTGGCGCGTACCTGCTTGATGCGCTCCAGCTCATCCGGCGTAGACAGGCTGCCCTCAACGAAGGCGATATCCACTTGAGCATCGGCTTCGCTCATGCCTGCTTCCAGAAAGTGCAGAATTTCCAGCTGTTCACTCAGCTGCAGCAGCGACTCGCCCAGATTCAGAAACGCGAGCTGGCAGCCATCGCAGGAGCTGAACTTGTGCACGGCAACTTTGGGTCTGCTCATGCCTATACCCCCTTGAGGCCCAACCGGTCACGGATGTGTGGATAGTTGAACACCGGGCCATCGCGGCAGATGAAGTCGGCGCCGAACTGGCAGTGGCCGCAGTGGCCGGTGGCACACTGCATGTTGCGCTCAAGGCTGAGCCAGATCGCATCCTCGTTCACGCCCTGAGTGATAAGCTGCTCGGCACTGGCGCGCATCATTGGCTCGGGGCCGCAGCAGTAAACTCGGGTTCGTTCCGGTTGCAGTGACAGACGCTTGATCAGTTCGGTGACTCTGCCGCTGAACCAGGGCCAGTCGGGTGCGGCGCTGTCTGCAGCCAGCTGTACCTCGGTATCGGGCTGGCGCGCCCAGGCCTCGTACTGGGTACGCCAGATGAGATCGTCCGAGTGGCGTACCCCCTGAATGATATGAATCCGGCCGAATGCCGAGCGGTTTACAAACAGGTGCTCAACCACCGAAACCGCCGGGGCGCAGCCCAGTCCGCCGGTGATCACACACACATCCTTTGCCTGAGCCTCGGCCAGAGGCCAGCCGTGACCGAAGGGGCCGCGAACGCCGATTCGGTCGCCGGGCTTGAGTGCCGACAGTGCCCGTGTGACACGGCCCACCGCGCGAATGGTGTGTTCAAGCAGGGGCGTGCCATCATGGTCGTTTGTCAGGGCCTTGAACGAAACCGGGACTTCACCGACACCGAACACGCCCAGCATGTTGAATTGGCCGGGCTGAATAGTCAGCAGCGAGGGGTCTGACGGATCGTCCAGTCGCAGCTGCAGGGTGAAAATATCGGCGGTTTCCTGCACTCGGCGGACGACTTCGGCACTGGCGGGGAGCTGCTGATGACGCATTATTTCACCTCTTCGCCCAGCTCGCGGAGCACCTGCAACGGGTCGATCCCTACCGGGCACCAGCTGATGCAGCGACCGCATCCGGTGCAGCCGCTGCGGCCATACTGCTCCACCCAGCTGCCGAACTTGTGCGTCAACCACTGTTTATAGCGGCTGCGGGTATCCGGTCGGACATGCAGGCCGTGAATGTAGCTGTGGCCTTCGCTGAAACAGGAGTCCCACTGACGCTGGTGCTCCGATTGCTGGCCATCCAGCGTCGGGGCTTCCGCCTCGCTGTGACAGAAACAACTGGGGCAGACGGAGGTACAGTTGCCGCAACTGAGGCAGGCATCAGCGACTCTGTCCCAGGCTGGGTGTTCACTCTGATGAATCAAACCGGCTGGATCGAAGGCTGGCAGGGCCCGTTGCTGGCAGCGTGCCTGTGTGGCCTGCTCGATGGCGTCCTGTCGCAGGGCGGCATCGGACGCAACCAGTGGCAGGGCCCGCATGATACCTTCCCCGCGCACACTCCCGGCTCTGACACGGTAACCTTCGGCCAGCTCGGTCAGGGCCAGATCAAATCCGGTTTGCGCTTCGGGTCCGTCGCCAGTGCTGGCACAAAAGCAGGTGTCAGCCGGGTGCGAGCAGTCCACCGCAATCAGCAGCAGGCTGTCGCGGCGTTGACGATAGAGAGGGTCTTCAATTCGCTCCAGAAAGTGGCGGTCCTGCAGTGCCAGCGCGGCCAAATCACAGCCACGTACCCCGATCACCGCAGTAGCACGGGTCACGACGGGGGCTTCATGAAAGCGCAGGCTGCCATCGGCCTGCAACTCCGAGCGCCAGAGTGTTTCTTGCGGGGTAAACGTCAAAGGTTTTATTGCCTGCGGGCCGTTGGCCCAGCTGAAGCAGCGTGGGGAATCACTCTGCTGCAGTCGATAATGCCCGGGTGCCTGCTGCTGGGTAACCCCTCTCGGCAGTTGATCAACGTGCAGTGTTGGTCTGAACAGAATAGCGCCATCGCGCACCTGTGGCGCAAGGATTTCAAAACCCTGCTGTAACAGGTGATCCAACAGGGATTGAAGTCGATGACGGGGGAGAAAGTCTGCCGGTTCCATTCTGTCGCCGCTGTCGGGGATACCCATTCAACGTTAGGCACAAAGGGCGATGAATACAAGCAGCAGAGGCTGCCGGATTGATTTCCGGCAGCGCTTTGTGTCACACCAGCTGAGACTTGGAAGGTGCGACCGGCGGTGCCTGATCGAAGAAGCCTTCGGTGTGGATCATCTCGGCCTGAGCCCCCTGCGCCTTGACCGCTTCGATGCAGGCATCTACAAACTCCGGGCTGCCGGCGATGTAGATTGCATGCTTTGACAGGTCAGCATAAAGATCCTTGATGATGTCGGGAATACGACCGTGTTGCATTCCTTCTTTCTGTTCCCGGGTCAAAGTCGGGATGAACTTGAAGCGACGATGACGCGCATTCCACAGTTCCATCAGGCCACGGCAATAGATCTCATCTTCGGTGCGAGCCGAAAACATCAGGTGCACCGGCTGCTTGAAGCCACGGCGCAGGGCGGCATCTGCCAGACTCAGAATCGGAGCAAGGCCAGTACCGGCGGCCAGACACAGTACGGGACCATCAGTACTGGGGTCGCCAATGAAGGTGCCATAGGGGCCTGACACGTTGACCATGCTGCCGGGCTTTACTTCATCGTGAACCCAGTTGCTGGTTTTGCCATCCGGCACGCGTGTGATCTGCAGCACGATCTCGCCATCAGGGCGCGGGGCGTTGGCGATGGAATAGGAACGTGGGGTGACCGTTTTCTGGGTATCGGTCAGGCTCACATACTGACCCGGCCAGAAGCGAATCGGCTCACCAATGGGGCGCAGGCGAATTTCGGCGATACGCGGCGTCCGCTCGATGCGGTCCACGACCACGCAGCGAATATTTTCGCGTGGCGGAAACAGTTTGGGTTTGGCATCATCCGTGCCCCAGTCGATCTCAAGGGTATCGCTGAGTGGCTTGCACATGCACATCAGGCCATAGCCCTCGGCACGCTCGTCCTGAGACAGTGCCATATCCAGCACCATGCCCTGGTCGAATTCACCGCTGAGCACTTTGACCTTGCACTCGCCACAGGCTCCGGCGCGGCAATTGTTGGGCAGGGCATAGCCGGCATTTTCCAGGGTTTCCAGCACGGTCTCGCCGGTTTTGGCCTCAACCTCTTTGCCGGACGGGGACAAACGGATTGTAGTCATACGCACCTCCGGGCTCTGAATGGCTCAGTCAGCCCTGTAACAGCAGAAATTGGTAACGGAAAACAGCCGACCCGATTGGGTCGGGGCGGCTGTAAAAGCAAGCATCGGACAGGTGGGATCAGAAGATCGGAATGATATCCGCTGAATCCAGATCCGCCTGAGTCACTTCCTCACCGGTGATGTCCACTTCGGGGATCGCCGGGAACGGGGTGTCATACTTGTCCAGAACCGCTTTCAGGTTGAGCATGGCGTTGCGCCAATTTTCGCGCTTGTCTTCGTAGGTCGGGATACCGAAGCCGGCTTCACGTGCAATGGCTTCCGCTTCACGCTGGGTAGCGATGAAGTCTTCAGGCAGATCCCAGAACTCGGCCGGCGGCTCGAAAAGCACGGCAGACAGGAACAGGTAGCCTGCGCGGATCTGCTTGGTGATGATCGACTTCTCTTCCTGGGAGAGCTTCGGATAGTCGCGCTCCATCAGCGACAGGCAGATCGCCATGTGGCGGCCTTCGTCACGACCGATGTTCTTGAAAGCTTCAGTGAATACCAGCTCTTCGCAGCTCTGAGACATCTGCTTGAAGATGGTGGCTGCCGCGATTTCACCCATCAGGAATGAGCTGAACAGTACGGCCAGGCTGTATTTGGGAACGGCTTTCTTGTAGCCATTCCAGTAACGACCACCGTTGTAGTACAGCCAGCGTGCATTCTTCTGCAGACGGCGACCCAGTTCAGTTTTGGGCTCATATTCCAGCGGGCTGGCGGACTCGAGCATTTTGGTGATCACCAGACCACACATCTGCTCGTGGTTCTGCTCGTCACGGGTGACGGAGAAGAAGCAGCGACGAATGGCATCTTCTTCGTGATCTTCGTAGGTCTTGATAAATGCTTCTGCGAACACGGGCGGTGCAGAGGCATCAAATACAGAGAGCAGGGTCCACCAGTAGGCGATTGCTTCACGCTCTTCCCATGAGTAGCTGGAAGCGTCAAAGGTGTCCCAGGGCAGGTCTTTCGGGTTCCAGGCTTCACGCAGAGATGCATCCCAGATCTCTTCTACTTTGGAAGACTTGGTTTCCCAGCGCAGCGGGTAGATGTTCGGCTGCGGTGTTTCCGGCGGAAATTCCATGGTGTTAGCGAGTTTATCATGCATGGAGCTTACCTCTGTATCGGGGTTCTTGTTGTTTGAAAGCCCTCGCAATTTAGCACTCGTGATACATAAATCAATATTTTAAAAATACGTTATGTATCATATTGGAAAGTACCTATTTTGTTATTTATGAAAATTTAACTTATTGAAAAACAATAATATTTTATTTTTAATAAGAAGCATTATTGATTATTTTGCATGTTTTTGATCCTGTAATTGGATACTTAATGAGCTAAAAAATGTTTTTGTTTTGACTCATATCAATATTTGCAGATGTCAAAGATTCGAAGGGCGGGAGAAAAAGAGGGGTGTGCCCTGCCTTGGCAGGGCGTGGGGGCTTTGTCAGATTAGCGGGCCAGCATGCGATGGCCATTGCCTTGCAGAATCAGTGCACCGCTGGGGTCGATTGCAATGCGCTGGGCCGCTTCCAGCGCATTCAGGAAGCGGCGCTCCTGCTGCATCAATGCTTCCGGGCAGGCCATCATGGTGGTGGCCACCTGATTGATCTCAAGCCGATGGCCATTCAGGCTGTAGCTGGCAAAGTATCGGTTGCAGCTGGTTGAGCCACTGACCCGTCCCTCAGTATCGAAACTGAGGCTGGCGCGTGAGCTGTCGATGATGCCCTGTCCGTCAATATCTTCGACGATCCACTCCTTGCTGGTCAGCAACGGCGCGTACTGGGGGTGCTGGATCTGTTCGTTCGGCTCTTGCGGTTGTGTCGTACAGCCACTTACAAGAGCGGCCACAGCCAGAGCGACAAGCGTCCTGTTCATGATGTTGTCCTTTGCCGATAGGGGGGAGTTGTTTCAATGTAGCAGACAATGACCACAGATCACGGGAAGGGTTCAGCTACAAAAAAGCCGCACGTACAGGTGCGGCTTCGGTACAACAAAATCAGAGCCTAGAACAGCCAGCCGGTGACGTTGGCAGGTGCCTGTTTCATGTCCAGCGCTTTCATGCCTTTGACACAACGAATGATTAGCCATACAACCCAGAAAAGGATGACAAACCAGCCGATGATGACCAGCGACAGTATGCTGCCGATTACCAGATAGAGAAAACCGATCCAGAATGTGCGGATCTGAAACTGGTAGTGGCGCTGCAGCCATTCCGGTGCATCACTTTTATTGATGTAGGCCATAATGACACCGATGATACCGGTGATACCAAACACAAGCCCTACCAGATACAGAATGTAAACCAGCTTGCAGCTGCCTTCAGTGGTGGGCTTTTCCGCAGTTACTACCTGCTCAGTCATATCAAAACTCCATTTCAAATTGAATATTCAAAACACGCCATAATAACCGGGGATGCGTTTATCTCGCAATCGGTGATATGACGCTATTACCTGTAGTTGCACAAAAGGCCACACCTTGCGGTGTGGCCTTTGTTTAATTGTTCAGATGCTGAAGTGAATCAACAAAATTGACGGCGAATGCGCGGTGACAGCATCGCCATCAGGCCCAGCAGCAATGCAGTCAACAGCAAACCGAACGGACCCATCACCGGAATGGCGGTGGGGGTCAGGTCTGAAGACCTGCGTTCACCGAAGTTCCATTCCTCACCATGCTCATCATCTCCAACATTCACGACAAACACATCGTTGCTGTTGGCTGAGTCGGTGAAGACACTGCCTGCTGTCTCACGGCCATCGACCCAACCTGAAGGCTGTTCCTCCGTAACGGTGTACTCCACGCCCGGCTCAAGACCGCTGAAAGCGTAATAGCCGCTGGCATTGGTGGTTGTGGTCCGAACGTCACCATTACCATTACCTTCCAGACGTACGGTTACGCCGGCAATAGGAGCCTCGTCCGTATCAAACACGCCATTGTTGTTGCGATCATGATAGACATGGCCCGAAATGCTGGCCGTGACGGTGCCGGTTCCCAGATCTCTGAGTTCACCGAAATTGTATTCGGTTGCGTCTGTGTCTGCGGGCAATGTGATGTCGCTGATCACATCATTGGTGGCAATACTGCCGCCTTCAGAGCCGGCTGTTTCTTCGGCATCAATCCAGCTGGCCGGATGCTGCTCTGTAACAGTGTAGTTACCGGGTGCCAGATTGGTGAACAGGTATTCACCATTACCATCGGTGGTCGTTGAACGGCTGACCGGGTTTCCAAAATCATCAGTACCCGTCAGGTTAACCGTAACACCCGAAATGGCCGGGTTCGTACCGCTGGTGTAGTTGCCGCTATCGTCATTGTCGTGATAGACGCGGCCTGCAAGGCTGGATACCACGACATCAACATCGACATTGTCCTCAGCCGCAGGTGGTGGAGGATTATCAAACTCGAGGTCGGTATCCAAATGCAGCTGAGCTGTGTTGTTCAATGTGGCAACAGAGCCGCCGGTAACCCTGACAGGAACACTCAAAACGACCTGCCCCTGTGCCGGTACTCCTTCACCCAGTGCGCAGGCAAAATCTGTATCGCCAGCGGCACTCGGTGTTCCTGCAGCGGGCGGCACCGGAATGGTGGTACAGACAAGTGCACCGTTAACCAATGCTCCGCTAAGTGTTGGTGTGCCAGCCAGTTCCATGTTAGCGGGCAACGTATCTTCAACTTTCGGGTAGTACAGCTGAGCGTCGACATCGTTGTTGGTAACAGTGATGGTGTAGCTGAACGGTTCCATCAACGATACTACCGGGGTGGATACTTCTTTTGTAAAAGTAAGATCCGGTGTGGTACGTACCGTGGTGCGGTGCTGTACAACATCGTTTTCCCAGTGTCGGTCGCTGAACCCCTGACCAACACGGTCGATATGTTCCTGAGAACGTACAACCGAGTGGTTCATGTACACGCCGCGGTCTGTAGCTTCCAGAGTGTAGGTCAGCACGCGTGTTTGGCCGCTTTCCAACAAACCCATGTTACAGGCGATATCCGCATGATCCAGAATGCGTGAGTCCCACGCGCCATTGATGTAATCGGAGTTATAGTCCGGCTCTGTTCCGACCCAGCTTTCGTTATTGGGCGGCCACATCCAGCTGAGTTTACTCGGCAGGTTTTTGTCTTCGCCACCAGTACCAATATCATCAACACTGGGCAAGACGGAGCAGCTGATACCTGCGTCGGTCAGATCAGCGCCTGTAATTTCGTTACCTGGATCATAGCTGCCTTCATAGAATCGAACGTCACCAACCCACTTGAAGCCGGCAGTTGGCAGATAATCGTAGATGGACGCGTTAGTGGCAACGGATGGGCCGTTGTTGGTAATGCGTACTTGATACGTCACTGTGTCGCCGACATACACAGGGTCTGTCATATCCTGCTTGTTGACCTGAAGGTCAATGTCCGACTCATCAGCGGTGGCGCTGGCCTGGTCAGTATTATTGGTGTAGTCGGTTTCTTCCGTAGTGCCGGCTTTGGCAGTTTGGGTACCGGGTTCCACATTGACGTAGACGTCGTTAACGAAGGTTTGCCCTTGCTGTTCGTTGTTCGGACGAATACGCACAATGAAGCTGCGATCGCCACCGCGTGGGAAACTGCTCCAGCTGCATTCCAGAGTTTTATCCGTTGATGTTGTTGTATCATCAACATTCACGCCGCTACAGGACGGAAGAGTTGATCCGCTGAGGCCCAGGTAGGTCACGTTTTCCGGCAATACGTCTGTTACAACAACATTGTTTGCACCTGAGAGACTGGCGTTGCTGACAGTGATGGTGTACTGCAGCTCGGTACCTGTCTTCTGGTCCCAGCTTGTCACTGCCTTGGTGACTGTAAAGTCAGTTTTGGCCTGTACCGCGGCATTGACTGAGCCAGTGTTGTTACTGAAATCAGGCTCCGGGGTATCTGACTGAATATAGGCTGTGTTGCTGCGGTTGAGATTATTACCGTTGCTGGCAGAGCCCTGTGGGCGAATACGGAACCCGAGGTTAGTGCTGACACCGCCGGCCAGTGTGGTAGTGGTACAGCTTAGGTTTACTGAGGTAGAGTTCAGGTAATCACCCGAGCTTAAAGGTGTGCCTCCATTACTACAGCTCCAGCCAGTTGGAATCGTATCGATCTGGAAGCTGCCGCCGTCAGTGCTGGGGATCAGTCCGGTCAGGTTGTCAGAAACAACAACATTGCTGGCAGGATTGCTGCCAAAGTTGCCCATTGAAATTCTATACGCAAGCCAATCGCCTGCCTTTATGTCGCCAGCAGGGGTTGTAACAGCCTTGGTGACTGCGAGATCGGTACTGTTGGCGGCTGGATGGCCGGTAACAGCAGCTGCTGTGTCACATACTTGATCGTTTTGCGTACCCACCAACGGGTGGGTGAACGCGGCGCGGCAGACCTGGTTTTCCAGGTTGGTGCCCGTGTCACTGGATACCGTAGCATTTACGGTGAATGTTTGGCTGGAGTTCCGTGGGAACGGATCGGCCTCGGTGTAGGTACGGTTACAGCCTGAAGTGTTACAGGTCCATCCTGCAGGGCCATTAATACTATTAATTGTCAGCCCTGCCGGTGCGGTCTCTGAAAAAGAGAGAGGACCCCAAAAGTCAACATTGCTGCTGGAAGGGTTACGCAACGTTACGGTGTATTGAATGTTTGTACCCGTTTCGAACTTGTTTTCAGGCGCTGTGGGCCCTGACTTCGAAATGGTAATGTCAACTGTTGGTTCTGCAAAATCTACGATTACGTCGTCAGTGTTGTTTGTAGGGTCGGCCTCAGTCGAGCTGCTGGTTAGATTACCACTCAAGGTGTACTGACCGGTTGGTCCGGTTACATCAAAAGTGGCAGCGCCCATTGGCTGTAATGCACCAGCTACTGCACCACCGGCGTTCCAACCACTACAGGTTAATGTGGTTGTGCCAGTGAAACTACAGCTGCCCCAGCGGGGATCGTAGCTGAGTGAGCCGGTATCAACGGTCAGCGTATTCGGGATGTCTACCGTATAGGTGGGCGTATTGGGAATATCACCAGTGTAACGGGGTGTCACTGTGATAGTGGATGGATCACCAGCGATGATGGTGCCCGTGGGACTCTCGCTGAGATCCAAGATCAGATCAGTACCCGGTGTCACAGAGGCGCTTGACGTTGCTGAGTTGTTCGTTGAGTTATCATCAGTCAGGTCAGACGCAACGCTCGCTGTCAGGCTTAAAGATGATCCCTGCGCAGCAATCACTTGTGACTCAATGCCGTTAAAGGTTGTTGATGCCTGATCAGCAAAGCTGCCGCCGATGGTACACTCGACATTGGCGCCGGCAATGCTGCATCCAGAGGGCAGGCTGCTTGGTACCCACTGAGTTCCGGCTGCAGGTACAAGCGTCACGATGGTGCCGGTTGTGCTCAGGGGGCCATTATTGTTGACGGTAATATCATGAGACCAGATGGCACCTGATGCAATATTTCCACCACTTACTGGGCTGGATATCAGTGTGACTGCGAGGTCTGTTCCTGCCTGGATATTGGTCGTTACAGACTCTGACTCGTTGCCAGACACTTGGTCACCGGCGCTGGTAACAGTGGCGATGGTTGACAGGTTTGCAGAGGGAGGATTGCTGTCTGGCAGCGTGTCACCATGAACGAGGAAATCAAAATCGATGGTGAAGTTTGTCGTCCCGTGTGGAATGTCATCAATGGCGCAAGTGATTGTGCCTGCTGTGTCATCTAAGCATGAGCCTGTGCCATTGCTGAATGTAGTGCCGGTAAAACCGGCAAGACTTGAATTGTAAGTGTATGTAAGAGCTACTCCAGTAGCTGTATCGGTCCAGCTTGGAGAGCTGTTGTCCAGCCTGACGGTGTAAGTCGCTGTTTGCGTTAACGATATGGTGTCCGGCCCGGTATGCTGCAATACCAGATCATGAGCGGCCCAGGCTGCTGATGCCGTACTCATAAGTGCAGCTGCAAAAGCCGCTTTTTTAAACATGGTTCTGGTTCTATGCAGCAGGTTCACTGTGGCGTGTGAACCCATGCTTTCCACTACTGGGACGCCGGCACTTGGCGGGCTGTACCTGTTTCTTCGTCGGAAAAACATCATATTGACTATCCCTGAGTTGTTAACACACACAAAGACGCGACTATAACCAAACTGGCGTTTGTTTTTGTTTGGTGGAGGGGAAGGGGGTTTGCTGGCAGGTAAGTTTTTTGATCGGTATCGATTTGAAATATCACACAAGCAAAAGTCGCCTCGAGCAAACCTGTTGGCTTTGCCTCCAAAGTTCCGATCAGGGACTTCCTTTATGATTAAGGCTGGTTTACGTCTAACATTCGTTCAGGCATCAGCTTATGTCGTCCAGTCAACACTATTGCATAGCCCTGCAGCCTATTTGTGATGCGCGCATGAGGCATGTGGCAGATGAGTTGCTCTATCGGGCCAGTGCAAATGCAAATACTGCGATTATAGATGATCAGATGATGGCCACCGCGAGGGCTTGTAATGCGGCCTTCTACGAAACCGGTATTGAGTCACTGTGTGGCAGTCGCAAACTGTTTTTCAATGCACCTCGTGACTGGCTGTTACAGCCGGAGTTGCTGCCACCGAATCCAGAACAGGTTGTAATCGAGGTGCTGGAAAGTGTTGAAGGCGACTCCGAGGTGCTTGCGGCGTTACAAGGGCTTAAGGCGCGGGGGTATGCGCTGGCGCTTGATGATTTTGAACTGACATCGGCCACACGACCATTGCTGGAGTTGGCGGATATTATCAAGCTGGATATGCTCAATCAGACCTTCAAAGAGCGAGACCTGGATGAATACCGGGCGCGGGGCATCACCTTGCTGGCGGAAAAGGTGGAAGATCTGGCAACGTTTGAGTCCTGTAAATTGCAGGGGTTTACCCTGTTTCAGGGGTACTTCTATGCGCGGCCTGAAGTCAAACGGAAAACGGCAGTCAAGCGGGAGGGTCATCGAGAGGCGCAGTTGCAGCTACTAAGCGAGCTGCAACACCCGGAAGTGGATTATGACAGGATCGAGCAACTGCTGGCACATGAACCACAGTTGTGTGTACGCCTGCTGCGAATGATCAATTCAGCGCATTGCAAGCGCGCCAACACTATCAGCAGTTTGCGCCAGGCAATACTTCTGTTGGGTATCGATCGGCTGCGCACACTGGTCACCACGCTGGTGCTCGCAAACGATGATCCGTGCAATATGCTGTTGTTACCACAGGCTTTGACGCGGGCTGCCATGTGTCTGCGACTGGCGGCCGGTGAATTCAATGATGACCCTGATGCCGCATTTATGGTGGGATTACTGTCGATGGCAGACTTGATGTTGAGCGAAAGTCTGGAGACTGTGTGTGAACAGTTGCCCTTGAGTGACGCAATCAAGCGTGCACTGATGCTGCGCACAGGGAACCTTGGCAGAGTTTTAAAGCTGGTGATTGCCTTTGAAGGTGCTGCATTGGGAGCTACAACCGATAGAGCGGTGATCCGCTTGAATCGTTACTATCTGGAGAGTTGCAGCTGGACAAGCGCCGCGTTGGCAGGACTATATGGTACTTGAGCTGTCGGGTATTCATAAAAAGCAGGTGTTGCCGTGCCGATTGTAGTCGTCATGCCCGTAAGTGGCATTGGTTTTGTTATAGAATGGTTCGGCTTTGCCCGATGGGTAAGTCTTTTGCCAGAGGGAAAAAGTATAGGTTGATTACATGAAACGCTCGTTTGTGTGCGATGATTGCCGACAACACAAGCATGAACGTAATTCGGTTGGGCGTATGGAATGGATGTGCTGAAGGGAAAAAGGATACTGGTGATCGATGACGCTGAAGCGGAGCGGATGCTTATCTCAACCTATCTGCAACAATATGGTTGTCGCCTCTATCATGCGCATGATGGTGTCGATGGTGTCCATAAAGCCAAACTGCTGTCGCCAGACCTGATTTTGATGGATGTGGATATGCCGCGTTGCGATGGTTTTGCGGCATGTAAAGCGTTAAGTGGTGATCCAGCTACATCCCAGGTTCCGGTTATTTTTCTGTCTGCTTTCTCCGGTACCGAACAGCGGGTGCAGGGGTTGCTGGCTGGAGCTGTGGATTTTATTGGAAAACCTTTCAGTTTTGACGAAGTACGGTTGCGACTGTCGGTCCACCTGCGGAATCGTTTGATCCAAAGCCCTCAGCATTTTACGGATGTGATGGGTGCACCTGGAACGGTGAGCGAAGTCAGCAATAATGATGGCAATTTGTATTCTGTCCTCTTTCACAGCGCCCGGGTGTATTTGTTGCGCAGCCTTGATAATGCGCCCGGTATTCAGGAGTTGGCGCGCCTGACAGGCACCAACACCAAGCGTTTGAATGCCGCTTTCAAGCATTGTTCCGGAATGACTGTTTTTGAGTATCTTCGAGAGGAACGCATGAAAGAGGCACATAAACTGCTTCAAAATACCGGCTTATCTGTCAGCGATATTGCTGCCCGCGTCGGTTTCAGCAGCAGTGCCAACTTTGCCACCGCATTCAAGGAGCGGTATGGCATGACCCCTTCGGCTTTTCGCCAAACTCGCATCATACCGTGAGAATGTGATGAGCCTTGTTCGTATTACAGGTCTTTTAACGCTGCTATTGCTGTTATTTCCCTTTTCGGCAAAAGCGCTTCCCGTGCTGGATCTGGCTGAACCTTCCGAGCGCAATCGTGTGCTTGAAATGGAGATATTGTCTGAAGAACAGGGGGCGAAGGCTGGACCGGGTGATATGCTCTACTCCAATGGATGGCTGAGTGTGCGCGACGTCCCCGAGTTGTTGAGTGCACCACGGCGGAAAACAGTAATATGGCTACGCGCCAGAATACAAAACGGGTCACCGGAACCCGTTCAACGGTGGTTGGAACTATCACCTTGGCGATTGAACAGGATCGATACATGGCTGATTGATCCGCTGACGGGCCAGTTCAATGATCGTATGTCAATCGGGCTGGATCAACCAATCAGCGAGCGCAGGGTGCCTTCCAACCGAGCAGTTGTACCGCTGAATCTGCCGGCTGGTCACACTGTTGATCTGTTGATCCGTATAGATAGTGACAGTCGTCCCTTTCTGTTCATCAAAAACTGGGACCCGATTAATTTTACCACTGATCAGGCTCAACGCTACCAGTTTCACTCCATTTTGTTGGCTATTACGCTGACCTTGGCAATGGTGTTGCTGTTTCAGGCCAACGTGCGTTACACGCTGGTTTGTCTCTGGATGCTGTCACTGTTTGTCTTCGAAGCGGAAAAAGAAGCCTATATCAGCTATTTGCTGTTTGATGGTTTGGCTGACTATGCCAGTCACCTGCGCTTCTCATTCTCGGTGATCGCCAAGAGTTTATTCATGTTGGTGTCGGTATATCTGCTGGGGTTGAATCGACACCATATCTGGCGCTGGGTGCTGCCGGTGACTCTGCTGTTTTCATTGAGTTACATCGGGCTGAACTTTGTGCTGGAGAATAACCAACTCAGAAACAGTGCAATGGTGTTTCATGTGGCATGTGCACTTGTCTGGCCATTGCTGCTTCCGGCTGCATTGCGGCAGAAGTGCCGCTTGCAAAACACCATGCTGCTGCTCTTGGGCATAGGTTGGCTGACCAGCAGTATTTACGTATTCAGCTATGCACTGAACATCAATTACACCTCGGAAATGGCTACTGTCAGGCTTCTGATTGAAATTTTTCAGGCATTGGCTTTGCTGCTGATTTATGCCTTGCAAAAACGTAACTACGAGCGCTCGCTGGAGCGGCAGCTTCGTGAGGCAGAGCAGGCTGAGCGTGCTCGGCTTGAGCAGGCGGTAGCTGAACGAACCCGAGAGTTGAATTTGGCGCTGGAGGCAGCCCAAAAATCCGATACTGCCAAGACTAAATTTCTTAGCCGTGTGACGCATAACCTCAAATCCCCATTAACATCCATCATGGGCTATGCGCAGTTACTGAGTTTCGAGCAGGGTAAAATCGGGCAAAAGAGCCGCATCATATATAGCAGCGCAACTCATATGCTCAACTTGATCAATCGTCTGATCAATTATGCGCGTGACGTCAAAACCCTTGAAGTCGTACAAACAGATCTGTATCTACACGCGTTTATCAATGATATCGCTTATGAAGCTCGTATTTTGGCCGGTAAAAATAATAACGGCTTCAGGCTTGAAGTTGATGAATTGCTGCCGTCTGTAATTCGCTGTGATGAGACGCTTTTGCGTGAGATATTACTTAATTTGCTGGATAACGCAGCGAAATATACGGTTAATGGTGATATTGCGCTTCGTATTTACGATAGGAATACACACGAGAGTGAGAAAGGGTCCGTGCTTCAGTTGGTGTGTGAGGTTGAAGATACAGGGTGTGGTATAGATGCCGAAGAGCATGATCAGCTGTTTGACCCGCTTTTTCGAGTGTCTGATAAGGGGGAGGGAACCGGCCTTGGGCTGGCTATTGTCAAAGAGTTGGTCGAGCGAATGGGGGGGGATATTTTCTTGAGCAGTGTGCCAAATAAAGGTACCTGCGTGCGTTTCACTGTGCCGGTCAAACCGGGTAGAGAAGATGCAGGCATTGCTGTGCTTAAAAGCCCGACTCGAATGTTGCCTTTGTATAATGCCGATGGCCTTGAGGCTTGGGTGGTTGAAGATTCTGAACAGATTCGTCATTTACTGTACATGGAGCTGTCAGAGCTTGGCTTTACAGTTGTAACGTTCGCCGACGCGGAGTCAGCGATCAATGCTTTGCAGGCTAAGAACACAATGCCGGACATCATTCTGACTGATTATCGTTTGCCAAAGGCATCAGGTGGTGCCGTCCTCGAGGCGGCGCGAGCAATAGACCCTCTGGTGCCGGTACTGCTGTTATCAGCTACCTGGTACTTGCAACCGGAACGCCAAGAAACGGGAGAGTGTTACACCGCCTTGCTGGGCAAGCCGGTGGACCTGGCTCTGCTGCGTCATGAGGTTGCTCGTGCGTGTGGATTGGCTGACATACAAGCGTCGAGCTCTTCGGAAGCGCATTCTTCAGGTAGTGTGACGGCCTCAAGTATTGTTATAAATGAGGATTCCATTCAACAGCTGGAAGTGTGGCTGGAGTTGGGTGCTGTTACTGATATAACCGAATGGTGTGAACAACTGGGCAAGCAACATCCAGAAAGTGTTTGTTTCGCCGAAGAGTTGAGCGCGTTGGCGCAAAGGGGAGATTTCAAAGCCATTCACAGGCGACTTTTGGAGTTGAGTTGATCTTTAGTTCCTCCTGCAAAAATAAGCAGCAAAAGCTGACGCGGGCCCTGAATCAAAAGTGCGCGCAGTTCTGTGGTCGCTGTATGCGTGTTCTAATGCTGGAAACCCTTTTGATATTCAGGCAGGCTTTCAGGCGTCTTAAGGTCTTGTGCAAGTAATGTGATGGCAGCACCTCGTAATTCCAGTCGTACTTTCTACCGCCGTGGTCCAGAGCATCGCTTTGGTGAAATCATCAATTTCGCCGACATCCGCAAACGTTATGACTTTCGTTCCATTGAAATAGGTCGCTGGGTAACACGAGACGAAAACGAACAGGCCGCAGCCCATTTCTACGATGCGTTGGGTGACCTGATGACAATCTTGAATGGACCTGAGGCACTTATCTCGCTGCGTGGTACGCTGGCTTTTCAGTATGGTATCGGTGGGCGCCCGGGCGTGGCTGCCCATTACACACCGGCCACACGCTGTTTCTCGCTGGCGAAGAATGCAGGCCCCGGCAGTATCGCGCATGAATGGTTCCATGCACTCGATCACTATCTGGCTGACAAATGCTTCGATGATGCACCCAAAGGCATGTTTGCCTCGAAGGCTTGGTTGCATGACGCGATTCCCGTTCCGCACCCATTGAATGATTGCCTGTTTGCCTGCTTCAAGGCAATCATGCTGGATCCGTCCGGTGAGGGGCCCAGCGAGCTGTGTCGTGCATCTGTGGCGATGGACAGGGAGTTGAACAGCCTCTACTACAGCCGTCCGGAAGAGATGTGCGCGCGAGCCTTTGAGGCGTTTGTGCAGGATCAGCCGATCCGTAATCACTTCCTGGTCAAGGGTACCTGTTCTTCAAAAGAGGCTCGCCTTGGGCTGTTTCCGCAAGGCGAGCAGCGCTTGCAGATCAATTGTGCCTTTCGGGCATACTTTGATCGGCTTGGTGCGGCGCTCAGGCGTGTTGTTGGCAACGGATCAGCGATAGCCAACACTTGAGTCCCAGCAGTGCGCAGACCAGTACCAGCAGGGCGGTGGCGGTTATGCTGCCGACCATGCCGATCAACAGCGTGTAAAGTGCTGAGATCAGTGCGGCTGAACTCATCTGAAACAACCGCATTACGCCGGACGCCTTACCCTTGCCCTGACCGATCACGTCCATCGCCATATGGTTGGCTGCTGGTGACAACAGGCCAAATCCGAGCAGAATAAACGCCATCAAACTGCCTAATAGCAAGGCCTGCACATTGGGCATGAACAGTAGGATGAAAGCGGGTACCAGCATGCACAGCAGGCCGATCAAGATCACTTGGCTGGTGGTAACGCCTCGTTTGGCCAGTTGTGCATTGAACCAGGAGCCGACACCGGCAAGACCTGAAGTAAAAGCCATGATCAGCGCCAGTTGGTCGATGGAGAAGCCATAGTGGTCCACAAAGAGGCTGGAGGAGGCGGAAACATAGGTAAACAGGGTACAGAAGCCCAATGTGTAGATCAGCGTTGCGAGTAGAAACACTCGCTTGGCCATAATGTTGTTCAATTCGGCCAGGATGTCTCTGACATTAAGTGTCTGGCGTTTATCAATGGGCAAGGTCTCGGTGAAGGTAAATGTAATGATCAGCAGTGAGAGCAATCCAATAACCGCCTGAAAGTCATGGATGCGCTGCCAGGGGCCGAACTGCATCACCAGGCTGCCCAGCAGCGGTGCTACCAGTGGGGCAATTCCGACCAGCATTATCATGTAGGAGATGCGCAGCCGTGCAGCTTCGCCCTCCAATGTGTCGCGGATGATAGCGATTGGGATGGCAAGGCACAGTCCAGCAGCGAGTCCTTGCAAAAGGCGCGACCCCAGTAACAGTTCAAAGCCGGGAGCCAGGCTGCATAGCTGGGCAGCCAGGGTATACAGCAGCAGAGAAAAGAGAATGACCGGCTTGCGTCCAAATCGGTCCGACAGAATACCTCCGAGCAACGGTGACACGGCAAGGCCGGCTACGAAAAAGCTGAATGTCAGCGCTCCCTTTCCGGTGGCCAACTGGAAGAAATTTTCGATGTCGGAAAGCCCGGGTAGCCCCATGTCGATCGACAGCGGACCAAGTGAGGAGATGAAACCCAGAAACAGCGTGAACGGGACAGGGCGGTGATTAATGCTTTTCATACTACGGGCAGATCCATGCGACTGTTTGGGTAAGTTCAGGGTAAAACAAAACCGGCGCTATTCCCGGTAGATGGGTACCGGACGTAGCGCCAGAGCGTGTTACTTTACCTTAATGGCTGTCTACTGCAGCAGAATTGAATCCAGTGCCAGCTCAAGGCGATGTTTTGCCTCAGTTGCATCCTGCACGGCCTCCATGCAACGCCAGGCGACATAGCCGTCTGGCCTTACCAGCAGGGCACCGGACTCGGGTATTTCGCGTCTGCGCTGCCATTCACAATAGGGGTCTTTTATGACATTGCCTACCTGAAGTAACCTCAGGCAGGGCTTGTCGATCGACTTCAGTGCCGTGCCCCAGGCATTTCCCGACAGGCCGGTCATCAGCGTGAAACCATAACCCTTGACCAGATCCAGGGTTGATACCTTCATACCCTTGGCGTCTATCAACCAGGCGTGCGGCAGTTTTGCCCCCGGTCGCGTGGTGGCCTTCAGGTACAGCTGTCGGTCTTTGTCCCAGACTTCTTCGGCCTCTTCCGACCCATCGATTGCCAACGAGTGATAGCGCTGGTTCATCTCGACACCCTGCGCGTTGAACTCGGTATTCTTCAGCTCGAGCGCTTGATTAAGGGCTTCTCGTGCGGCTTCACCTTCAGGAGTCGGCGACTTCAGGCGCTCAATGCCGGCGACAACCGGGTTTTCGGCACCTTCGACGCGGAACGCCTTGTGCAGCGCACCGTAATCAAGACGTGACTGGTTGGCACGCAGCACGATCTGTTTGCCGACCGGTGCACGCTCTTGGGTGTAGGTCTCCAGCAGATCGGCTCTGGCATCCCCCTTGATAACCGCGGCAATTTTCCAGGCCAGGTTAAAGGCATCCTGTACGCAGGTGTTCAGCCCCAGCCCGCTTGAAGGCGGGTGGCGATGTACGGCGTCACCGCCACAGAAGACGCGGCCTCTCGAGTATTCCGTTGCATAGGCCTGGTTCACATACCAGATCGACTTGGTGATGATCTCGATTTCAAGGTCGGGTACACCCGTCAGCAGGCGTACGCGCTCGGTCAGCTCGGCATCAATCAATTCAGGATCACCTTTCGAAATGTCGAAGCCCCAGCCTGCAATCCATTCGTTCCAGGGTTTGACGGCGCGCAACAGTCCCAGGCCGATTTCTCCAAAGCTGGCATGAGGTGACACGATCCAGTGCAAAATGCTGGGGCGGTGCTCGACATATTTCGACAGGTCGGCCCTGAAATTCACATATACGGTACCGGCCCGACCATGATGGCCTTCAATGGGCAGGTCGATATCCTGTGCGACCCGTGAGCGAGCCCCGTCGGCACCGATCAAATAGCGTGCACGCAGGACGTATTCCCTGTTTTGAATCAGATCTCGCAGTGTGACGGAGACTCCCTCATCATCCTGTATGTGGCTGACATATTCCGTATTGAAAGCGGCGCGTGCACCACGTTCAAGTGCGTTCTTGAAAATCACGGGCTCAACAATCGGTTGCGGAATGTCGAGCAATTCGCAGGGGCTGCCACTGAGGTAGTCTCCCTTGCGCTCATCACCGGTACCCCAGCATCGCAGACGTGCCAGCTCCTCCCCCGCAAGGCTGGTGGTGAACAGGCTGTCGCCCATCTGATCCCAGGGGGTCGCGTGGCGATACAGCTCTTCCTCAATATCCAGCGCGCGGAACACTTCCATGGTGCGCTGATTGGTAATGTGGGCACGGGGCGTATCGGCAAGCCAGTTGGTGCGAGACACCATATGGACATCAATGCCATAGGTTGCCAGTGCAAGGGCAGCGGTTGCGCCTGTTGGTCCTGTGCCGATGATCAGAACATCGGTATCAAAGTGGTCAGTCTGCATGTTCAGCCTCTTGTGTTTATTCTTGCATACTAGCATGTTAGTTGTCTGGGCAGAGTGCCGCTGAGTACGGCTCCGGTTTATCTCAGGATGAGTGCTGCATGAACGTCACTACGTCTCGGGATACGCTGGCGATATGCTCTTCGGCAGCTTCACGGGCGGCTTGTGTATCCCGATTCCGTATTGCTTCAATAATCATCGTGTGCTCATCCGTGGCTGCGTTCAGATGCATGTGAAAGCCACAGGTTTGCACGATAAAAAAGTCAGACAGTTCAAAGTTCGACATTTGACGTGTGCCGAGAATCTCTGAGCGGGCCATCCGCTGCAGATGCCGGTGAAAGTCGGCATTCAGTTGACGGTACCGTTCAGAGAGTTGGGTTGAGCTGTGACCGAGTGCAATAATCTGATCGTTGATCTCTGTCAGTCTGAGCAACTCCTCAGGTGAATGACGCTCAGCGGCCAGACTGGCGATCAGTCCTTCGGTGGCAGAAAACATCCGATAAAAATCTGCTACCTCAGAAACGGCCGGATCGACGACTTCGCAACCCACCTGAGCCGTGATATGAACGAACCCTCGCTCCTGAAGGTTGTTCAGCGCGGTCATGATGGGCTGACGACTGACGCCCGTTTCGTTGCTGATATCCTTGACCGAGATCTTCTCACCAAACCTGTACTGCTGATTTAACAGCCGCCCCAGTACATCCTGATATATAAGATCCTTCTTGTTGAGAATTCGCATTGTCAAGAAACCCGCACCCGGTGTTTTTTAAGGAAACAGAGGATGATTATAGAGTGCATTCGGGTTAATCAGAACCTGAAAGCGCTCTGGCGTGTATCAGGACTCCGGTTGATAATCACGAGCACGCTGACGAAGGGCCTGCAGAGCAGCTTTGTTATCAACGCCAGATGCTGAGGTTTTTTCCAGCCAGACCTGGTCGATGCCTTCAAGAACGTTGGTGAGCTCTTGTGTTAACGCATCGCCGGGATGCAGTTCGTTGACGATGACAGCATTTTCCCGAGCGGCTTTGATACCGTCCTCGTCGGCGGCGTCAAATGCCTGACCGCACGTGCGTGAAAGGCTTTCACCGGATACCCGACGAATGGCAGCCCGGTCTTCATCACTCAAGTTGGCCATGAAATCCGGGTTCAGGAAGATGGACAGGCTGCCAAGATAGAGGCCGCTGGGATAAACCGTCAGGTGAGACGTCACTTCATTGAGTCTCAAGCCGCGCTGTTCACTCTGGGGCATTGTGATTCCATCAATGACCCCCTGCTGAAGTAGTTCATAAATTTTGGGCCCGGGTGCTGCGACAGGTGTCACTTGCATGCGTTTGGCAATTTCACTTTGTACACCGCCGCCAACGCGTATTTTTTTGCCCTTGAGGTCGCTTAAGGCGTTGATGGGGAATTTGGTATGCAGCTGCCCTTGGCCATGTGTGCACAAAGCCATCAATTCAAGGCCATCAAACTCGCCTGCCTTTGCAAAGTATTCGTTGTACACATTCCAGAAACTGACGGATGCCGCTTCGGCATTGGCACCCAGCATCGGCATTTCAACGGCTTCGGTCAGAGGGAAGCGACCGGGAACATATCCATGGAACCCCCAAGCACCATCAGCCACACCATCCTCAGCGATGGAAAACATGGAGCCGGGTTCACCCAGGTTGTATTCGAATTTCACACTAACGCGACCTTCAGTCCCAGCTTCAATTTGCTTGGCCCATTGGGGCAGAATAGTCGCATTTATTGGATGGCCTGGCGGCATCCAGGTTGCAAAGTTAAGTTCGGTAGCGGCCTGCGAGGTAGAGGCAGGGCCGATGAGCGCCATGGCGAGTCCAAGGCTGAGAGCTGTCTTCTTCATTATTCAGTCACCTTTGGTTTTATATTTAGTCAGGTCACAGGCATCAATCTACTGGTCTTGATTGACATGCTAGCATGTTAGCATGTCAATCAAGATAGGCAAAATAATTATTAAGATATTGGTTCAGCGATCTGTGCAATAGGCGCCGGTAATCAAATGGTGATCGATAGAGGGCAGGGTGAACCAAATCCGGCAGCTGTCGTATCGGTATAAACGCCAACACACTGATGACATGCTCATGAACAAAACAGCCTATCTACTTGGTTTGTCCGGTTTGATTCCCTTTGTCGGGTTGACTGTATTGATGCATCAGCCTTGGGCAGTTACTTACTTCCTGTCATACAGCGCGGTAATTCTGTCGTTTCTGGGCGGGATTCATTGGGGCGTGGCACTGCAGGACGACAAGTGGAGCAATAGCTGGCGGCTTTGTCTGTGCATGCTCCCCAGTTTGCTGGGGTGGGTGGCCTTGCTGTTGCCAGTTGCGCTGGCGTTTGCGCTGCTTTTTGTAGCCTACGCGCTTTGGTGGGGGTACGACTACAGTCAGGTGAAAAACGGCGATTATCGGCAGTTAAGACGCTGTCTTAGTATTGTGGTTTTGGTGTGCCATGGTAGCTGGATGTTTTTCGTGATTTTTTGATCACTGATCCCGCTCTATCCAGCTCAAGCAGCAGTTCGCACCAGTCAGTTGGCAGCGGCGCGACTCAGACGGTCCCATATATCAGCCCAGGCGGGATCTTTGGGTGGTGCTTCGACCCATAGCTGGGTTACACCGTCACAATCGGCTTCGTACAGGGCGGCATACAGTGCCTGACGATAGCCTTGATGATCAGCCGGCATCACCTTCAGGTGCTTGCAAGGCAGTGATCTCAGTGCTGTTGAATACACCAGTGCACCTGAGTGCGGGGCTGCTGATGCAGCCAGGGCCGTTATCTCGTCAGTCTTACAGAGCGTGATGCGGGCATTGGGTTGATAGTGAATTTTCTTGTTACCGGAGACAGCGTGCTCATGGCTGCTCGGAGTGCGCACCGGTACCTGCAGATAGGGCTGGAGCATCTCTGCTGAGATGGGGCCGCTTCGCAGAATTTCTGCACTGTGTTCATCCACACGCAAAATGGTCGATTCCGTGCCGACACCGCAGGGACCGCCGTCAAGCACGGCTGCAATCATCCCGTCCATGCTGGCCAGTACCTGTTCCGCACTGGTGGGACTGAGTTTCTGGTACGGGTTGGCCGACGGAGCGGCGACAGCAATATCGAAGCGTTGCAGCAATGACAGCAGCACCGGGTGATCGGGCATACGCACTCCGATCGTTGGCAGGCCGCCGGTAATGACATCTGAGACATCCGGATGGCGATCAAAAATCAGTGTCAGTGGACCAGGCCAAAACGCTGCTGCCAGAGGGGCGACCCAGTCAGGCACGATTTTGACCCAGCGTGGCAGCTGATCAAGTGAGGCGATGTGCGTAATAAGCGGATGGTTGGTCGGGCGCCGTTTCGCGGCAAAAATCTTTGCTACCGCTTCGGGGTTTGAGGCATCGGCAGCCAGCCCGTATACCGTCTCTGTCGGCACGGCGACCAGCTCGCCAGCCAGCAACAGTTCGCCGGCACGTTGCAGATGGTCGGGGTTTTGAGCGCTGAGTCTTTCTGTCTTCATGGATCACACCAGTAACGGACTGGTAATTATTGTAACATTGGACGCGTCGCGAGCATCCATTTCATACTGCTCCTGGTGTTAAAAAGTCGCTGCTCAAAAGGCGTTGCTGTAGTCGGGGTATGGGGTTGAGGAGTGTTTCAAGTGTTTCGAACAGATAAATGGCGTAATCACAGGGCTGTGTGCGCTCCTGTCGCGATTTTGGCGAACGCTCCGCAAATTGAATGAATCGTGTCCACAACGGTTTAATGTTGCTGCTGCAGCCGTTGTCGCAATTTGATGTCATGATATTTATGCGGTCAAATAGGGTGTTCCGGTTTCCGGTTTCCGGTTTCCGGTTTCCGGTTTCCGGTTGTGTATCGTTTTGCGAGTATCTGAATTGAACTGTTCTGCCTCAGATAAAATGGAGATTTTACGATGACAGACAAGGTTGACTGGCGTGGTAAATACAGAGCGCTGGCACTTGAGGTGGAGCAGCATGAGCAGCAGCGCTCACAGGCGGCTGACTGTCTTCGCAGCCTGGCCGTTCAACTTGACCTGGCGGCGCATGGCGAATCGGCTGAGCTTGACCAGTTGTTGGCATCGCTGGTGACTGAGTTGCAGACTGGCAAGCTGGATAAAGTGCCAGAGTTGCTGCGCAAAACCGAAAAACATGTCCGTCTGCTGGATGAAACACGGGCGCAGCAGGCCAGGCAGCTGATCAAACGCATCGATGAGTGGGTGCTGTTGTTGCAGGGTACGGCTGAAAGCGAGGAAGGGGGGCTGGTTGAAGTCAGGCAAAAGCTTGCCGGTGTGGCTGACAACATGCGGCAGTTGCCGGGGCTGATTGATACGCTTTTGACCTTTCAGCGACAGATTAGTCGTTCTGACGTTGGTGCTGTAAGCACTGATGATTTGGCGCAACCAAACGATGTGATCAGCAAGCGTATGGCTCAGCGATTGCTTGAGCTGATTCAGCTGTTCAATGTACCTGTCCAGCATCGAGCACGTACCCACGAATTGATCAGTCGCCTGGAGGCGGGCCCTGGTCCGGAAGAGCTGGAACGCTGTCTTGAGGAAGTTTCCGCCTTGGCGCGGACCTGCGGAGGTAGTACAGGGGAGGATATTCAGGCCTATCTTGTGGGGTTGAATGAACAGCTTGCCTATCTGCGCAGCTTTCTGGACAGGGCAGAAACGGCTGATGTGGTACAGCTTAAGCGCAATAATCTGCTGGACCAGACGGTGCGCCATGATGTTCATAAAATCAGTCAAGCGGTCAAACAGACCAGTGACATCAATGAGTTGAAAACGGCTGTCAGTACTCAGCTGGCAAGCTTGATCAAAGCGGTTGATACACACAAGAAAGCGGAAAATCAGCATGTCGCCGAACTGCAGCGGGAGCGGAAGATCCTGTTGAGTCGCCTTGAGGAGATGGAGTCGAAGGCTGCCGGGTTCCGCAGAAGTGCGGAAGAAGCGCATATGAAGTCGCGTACCGATCCGCTCACGGGATTGGCGAATCGGTTTGCCTATGACCAGCAACTTGCGAATGAAATTGCGCGCTATCAGCGCTACGGCACACCTTTCGCTCTTTGTGTTGCTGATATCGACTTTTTCAAACGCATTAACGACCAGTATGGTCACCTGGCGGGCGACAAGGTGCTGCGGCTGATGGCCAAAGTGCTGCGCAGCAGTTTGCGCGGGGTTGATTTTATTGCTCGCTTTGGCGGCGAAGAGTTTGTCATTTTGATGCCGTCGACCGGTGGGGAGTCCGCCCGTCAAGCGGCCGAGAAGGTGCGCAAGGCTGTTGAGCAAAGCCCGTTCAATTTCCAGAGTCGCCCGGTACACATCACGATCTCAATCGGTGTGGCAGAGGTCGTGTCTGACGATACAGCCGAGTCCCTGTTTGGTCGTGCAGACAGCAACCTGTACGCGGCCAAAAGCAATGGCAGAAACAAGGTTGTGATGCACTGAACCTTGCTGTTGGGCCGCGAATCTCTCGTGGCTTGAGATCAATAACTGTCGTCTTTCCCACCAACGCTTTGACGCCCGTCCCACTTTTACACCTGCAACCTCATGTTTCCTATCAGCTTCCCGTGCAGGTCGCATGCTGCATGGGCTGTAGCTATTTTCGGTCAGGCAGGACATGGCCTCGATCTCATCTGATAACCACACCCTTTTCACCTGTTTTCGACCTTGCATCTACTGTGCTTACTACCTATAGTGTCGCGTAGTGGGAAAAAGTGGTTAAAAGTGGGCTATTTGGGGAAAGACAGTGGGCGTCATGTTCCGCGGAGTCAATCCGATCAATCTCGATGCCAAGGGCCGAATGGCGCTTCCGGCACGCTATCGCGAGTCGGTACACAGCCATTGTGACGGCCGTATGGTGGTGACGATTGATACCGAAGACAAATGCCTACTGCTTTATCCTCAGCCCGAGTGGGACGAAATCCAGGCCCGCATTGATGCGCTGCCGAGTTTTAACAAGGCGGTGCGTCGCATTCAGCGTCTGTTGACCGGTCATGCGACCGATCTGGAGTTGGATGCTAATGGGCGCATGTTGCTGCCGGCACCGCTGCGAGAGTATGCGCAGCTGGACAAGAAGATTGTGCTGTTGGGGCAGGGCAACAAGTTTGAGATCTGGAGTGAAGGGCTCTGGAACAGTACGCGTGACGAATATTTGCAGGCTGATGAGGATGAAGAGATCCCCCAGGAACTGCAGTCACTGTCACTTTAACGCACTCCCAGGTAACGGGGCAGCATGAGTCAGACATTCAGCCATACCACAGTTCTGTTGGAAGAGGCGGTCAAGGAGCTGGTAACAGATCCGGAAGGCTTTTACATCGACGGCACCTTCGGCCGTGGCGGTCACAGTGCGCGTATCCTTGCAGAGCTTTCTGCAGGCGGTCGTCTCATGGCCATCGACAAGGACCCCGAAGCAATCAGCTTTGCCGCTGAGCGCTTTGCCGGTGAGCCTCGATTCAGTATCGAACATGGTTCTTTTGCACAGCTCCAGTCCTTTGTTGAGCAGCGTGGCTTGATGGGGCAGGTCACTGGCGTGCTGCTGGACCTGGGGGTCAGTTCGCCTCAGCTGGATGATCCTGAACGGGGCTTTAGCTTCGTCAACGACGGTCCGCTTGATATGCGCATGGATACCAGTAGCGGTGAGAGTGCCGCAGACTGGATCAATCGTGCTGATGAGCAGGAAATCGCGGATGTGATGTATCGCTACGGCGAAGAGCGTTTTTCAAGGCGTATGGCGCGCGCAATCGTGGCTGAACGAGAGCAGGCTCCCATTACCACAACGGCACGGCTGTCAAAAATCATTGCAGAAGCCAACCCTCGCTGGGAAAAAGGCAAAAATCCTGCGACGCGTGCCTTTCAGGGCATTCGCATCCACATTAACCGTGAACTTGATGATGTGGAACAGTGCCTGGATCAGGCGCTTGAGGTGTTGGCTCCAGGGGGCAAGCTGGTCGTGATCAGCTTCCACTCTCTGGAAGACCGGATTGTGAAGCGCTTCATTCGTCGTCACGTTAAAGGGGATGAGCACTTGCCGCCAGGTGTGCCGGTGACCGATGCGATGATGAAACGACGCCTTAAATCGGCAGGGAAGGCTGTAAAGGCAGGTAAGGATGAGTTGAACCAGAACCCCAGGGCACGCAGTGCTGTAATGCGTGCCGCCATCAAACTGGCATGAAGCTTGGTTTTGGCACACCCGTCTGGTTGACGGCCGAGTTCTGGCAGGAGTGGCTTGGGTCTGCGCGGCGCAGGCTGTTGCCGCAGCGCGCAAAAGGGGAACCTGAGCAGCGAATGGTAAGCGGAGGTGAGTTGCTGGTGCCGGCGTTGCTGGTGACGGGGCTGACCCTGGCGGTGATGATCAGTGCGATGGCGGTCATTTTTTCGGCCTATGAATACCGCCGTCTGTTTAACCAGCACCAGATTCTGGTGCAGCAATGGGACGAGTTACAGGTGGAGTGGGGGCAGTACCTGCTGGAGCAGAGTGTATGGTCCTCGCACCATCGGATAGAGTCGCTGGCGGCCAGTGAAATGGATATGGTCGTGCCGGAAACAGAAGCAATCGAGATCATACGTCATGAGCAAAAGTGAAGACCCGATCATACAGACCCATGCAGCCAGAAGCTGGCGGATCTGGCTGGTTGTGTTTTTGCTGGCGCTGATCGTGGCGGGTATTACTTCAAAACTGTTGTCACTCTACGGTGATGATCAAGCCTTTCTGCGCAGCCAGGGCGATGCTCGAACGCTGCGAACCATGTTGATTCCGGCTCATCGTGGGCTGATTACGGATCGCAACGGTGAACCGTTGGCGGTGAGTGCGCCGGTTGCAACCATCTGGGCAGACCCGTTGCGAACCGACCTGCAGCACGGCGGACTGACCCGTTTGGCCCAGTTGCTTGATATGAAGCCGCACGAACTCAAATCGGTGCTGACAGCAAACCCCGAGCGCCGCTTTCTCTATCTGAAACGACAGGTAACGCCCGAACTGGCAGAGGCCGTTGAGGCACTGGGTATTCCGGGTGTGCATGCAGACCGTGAATACAAGCGCTACTACCCGGCAGGAGAGGTGGCAACCCACCTGATCGGTTTTACCAACGTGGATGGTGAAGGTCAGGAGGGGCTTGAGCTGGCTTATAACCACAGCCTGAGGGGCGAGCCTGGGCGCAAGCTGGTGCTCAAAGACCGTGTGGGGCGTACCATCAAGCATATCCGCTCACTGCAGGATGCCGATGCTGGAAGCGATCTGCAGTTGAGTATTGATCTGCGCCTGCAGTACATGGCCTACCGCGAGCTTAAGGCAGCGGTGGAGTCGCATCGTGCTGATGCCGGCTCTGCCGTGGTACTGGATGTTAAGACCGGAGAAGTTCTGGCGCTTGTGAATCAGCCATCCTACAACCCCAATGACCGTTCGGAACTCAAGACGGATGCGTTGCGTAACCGGGCACTGACGGACCTGTTTGAACCGGGCTCCACCATGAAGCCCTTGACTGTGGCAGCAGCCATGATGAGTGGCCAGTATACGCGTGATTCCATCATCGATACTTCACCCGGATACATTCGAGTGGGTGGCGCCAGCATCAAGGATCATCGCAACTACGGCAAGCTGGATCTTACCGGGATCATCACCAAATCGAGCAACGTGGGAGTGACCAGACTCGCACTCGAAATGCCGCATGATACCGTTCGCAACCTGCTGCACAATGTGGGCCTTGGCCGAGATACCGGCACAGGCTTTCCCGGTGAACGTACCGGAGTGTTGCCGTTCCTGGCGGAGCGTCAGCGTGTTGAACGTGCAACCATGTCCTATGGCTATGGTCTTTCCACCACGCTTTTGCAGCTGGCACAGGCGTATGTTCCATTAGCGGCCGACGGCATCATGCGACCGGCAACGCTGCTGAAACAGACTCAGACACCCGCTGGCACCCGGGTTTTGCCGCCGGGTGTGGGGCCTCAGGTGCTGGATATGCTTGAAACCGTCATAAGTGCAAAAGGTACGGGCCGACGGGCAGCGGTTGAAGGCTATCGTGTCGGTGGCAAGACCGGAACGGTTCACAAGGCGAGCGGCGGCGGTTATGCCGAAGACAAGTATGTGTCGGTGTTTGCAGGGGTTGCACCTCTGACCAACCCGCGTCTGGTTATCGCGGTGATGGTCGACAACCCAAAAGGGCAGGAATATTACGGCGGGTTAGTAGCGGCACCAATATTCTCGCGTATCGCAGCCGGCTCTCTGCGGCTTTTGAATGTGCCGCCAGATAAATGGCCTGAACCTCCATCAACTCATGTGGCGATGCAATGAATCAGTATTCTCAATCATTGCTCACATTACTGCCGCAGGCGTGTGCAACGCTTGCGGCTTTGCCGTCTGATCGCAGTGTGAATGTCAGTGGTCTGGCGCTGGACAGTCGTCGGGTTAAACCTGGCGACCTGTTTTTTGCGCGTGCAGGTATCAATCATCGCGGTGCTGACTTTATCGCGGATGCGATCAAGCAGGGTGCTGTTGCGGTGATGGTACAGCATGGCGTACTGGACAGCGCCGAACGAGCCGCGGTTTCCGTTCCGTTGCTGGAGGTTGATAACCTGGACCAGGTGGTGGGTCATGTGGCGAGCCGCTTTCATGACCGGCCCAGCCAGCATCTGAAGGTGGTCGGCATAACCGGTACCAACGGCAAGACTTCCTGCAGCAGCTATCTGGCACAGGCACTCGAGTCGTTGGGGCATCGCTGTGCCGTAATCGGCACCCTTGGCAACGGTTTTGTCGATGATTTGCAGCCGGCAACCCATACCACGCCCGATCCCATCGCGCTGCAGGCATTGCTGGCCCAATTTCGGCTTCAGGGTGCCGAGTACGTGGTGATGGAGGTGTCCAGCCATGCACTGGACCAGAAGCGTGTGTCTGGGGTGCATTTTACGGCGGCAGCGTTTACCAACCTAACCCGGGACCATCTTGATTATCATGGTGACATGGCTCGCTATGGCGATGCCAAGGCGCGTCTGTTTGCAGACTATGCGCCGCCGCTGCAGGCAATCAATCTGGATGATGTGTTTGGTCGCACCTTGTTTGATCGTCAAGCCAGCGAATCGTCTTGTGTTCTCGGTTTCGGCAGTGTCGAGCCTGGAGTTGATGTGGCTGCCGGTCAGCTGGAGTTTGATGCCAGCGGCTGCCGGTTTGAGCTTACAACCCCTCAGGGTCATCAGCGAGTGCATTCGGCCCTGCTGGGCAGCTTTAACGTCAGTAATCTGCTGCTGAGTGCAACCCTTCTGCAGCTGCTGGGTTTCAATCTTGAGCAGATCGCGTCAGCCCTTGGTGCAGTCAGGCCGGTGGCCGGACGTATGGAGTGTTTACCTCAGGCCGAAGGGCAACCGCTGGTCGTTGTTGATTATGCCCATACCCCGGATGCGCTCGCGCAGGCATTGCAGGCGTTGCGCCTGCACCAGCCTGGCAGTGGGCATCTCTGGTGTGTATTTGGCTGTGGCGGTGATCGTGACCGGGGCAAGCGGCCTGAAATGGGAGCTGTTGCAGCAAAGCTTGCCGATCGGCTGGTGTTGACCAGTGATAATCCACGCAGTGAACCACCCGAGCAGATCATTCGTGAGGTTATGGCAGGGGTGCCTGCGACTGCGCGCCTGCATGTGGAGCAGGATCGTGCAGCTGCCATTCGCTGGGCTGTGAGTCATGCCGGTCCCGGCGATCTCGTACTGATTGCCGGAAAAGGGCATGAAAACTATCAGGAAATAGATGGAACACGCCACCCATTCAGTGATCATGAACACGCCTTGCGTGTATTGAAACAGGGAGCTGATGTATGATGCGCGCCTTCGAACTGGATGAGCTCAAGCAGGTGCTCGGAGCGCATCTTCAAGGAGAGAACAGGACCGTCGCAAGGGTTGTCACGGATAGCCGGCAGTTGCAGTCGGGTGATCTGTTTGTGGCATTGAAGGGCCCTAATTTTGATGGTCACGATTTTGTCGGTGCTGCCGAGTTGAAGGGGGCTGAGGCCGTGGTTGTGAGTCAGTTGATGAACACAACCCTGCCTCAGTTGGTTGTCACCGACACCCTAAAGGCATTGGGGCAGCTGGGCGGATACAACCGCTCGCTGTTCCGTGCACCCGTGTTTGCCGTCACAGGAAGTGGCGGCAAAACCACGGTGAAAGAGATGCTGGCACGGCTATTGGCCACCAGCGGCAAAGTATTGGCAACCCGGGGTAACCTGAATAACGAAATCGGCGCCCCGCTGACGCTGCTGGAACTGTCACCCGAGCATGAGTCCGCCGTGATCGAACTGGGCGCCAGTGCACAGGGCGAAATTGCCCGCACCACGGCCATGACCCGTCCTGATGTGGCGATACTCAATAATGCGATGGGGGCCCATCTGGAAGGCTTTGGCGGCCTTGAGGGTGTGGTGCGTGCCAAGGGCGAAATTTTTGAAGGGCTGCCCGAAGGTGGCGTGGGGGTTGTCAATCTGGACTCGCCCCATGCCTCGGCCTGGATTGAGCGCCTGCAGCGGCTAAAACGTCGCATGATCAGCTTTGGCGTCGAAAATGGCGCTGCCGATGTCAGTGCCTCAAAGCTGGAGATGAATGCGGATGGCAGCTGGCGTTTTGTGCTGGATGACGGTACAGAACAGCTGCCGGTATCGTTGAAGTTGCTGGGGCGCCACAACGTGGCCAATGCAACGGCAGCGGCGGCGGCGTGGGTGGCGGCAGGGCGACCGTTGTCAAAAATTGCCGGTGTACTGGATCAGTGCCGGTCGGTGGCGGGGCGTCTCAGTCCACATCGCCTTGACAGCGGCGCGTTGGTGATTGATGACAGCTACAACGCCAATGCCGATGCGGTAAAGGCAGCCATCGATCTGCTGGCCCAGCTGCCAGGGCATCGTGTGCTGGTACTGGGTGACATGGCAGAGCTGGGCGAGCAATCGAAACAGCTGCATGCCGAAGTGGGTCGCTATGCGGCCGAGCGTGATATTGATCAGCTGCTGGTAACCGGCTCTGCCATGCGTGCAGCGGCCGATGCCTATGCGGCGATCCGGCAGGGAGCCGAGCATTTTGCGACACAAACACAACTGATAACACATATTCAGGCACTGCCGCAGGAACAGCTGACCCTTCTGGTCAAGGGCTCGCGCAGTGCCGCAATGGACAGGGTAGTTGCGGCCTTGTTGAAAGGGGATAACTGAAACCATGCTTTTGTTGCTCGCTGAATACCTGTCACAGTTTTATACCGGCTTCGGGGTGTTCCGCTACATCACCCTGCGCGGCATCATGGGAATCCTGACCGCTCTGGGCCTGTCGCTGTTTCTGGGTCCCTGGTTGATTACGCGCCTTAAGGAAAAACAGATCGGCCAGGCGATCCGTTCTGACGGCCCCCAATCACATCTGAGCAAAGCGGGAACGCCTACCATGGGGGGGGCTCTGATTCTGCTCTCCATCGCCATCAGTACGTTGCTGTGGAGCGATCTGACCAGCCGCTATGTCTGGGTGACGTTGATTGTAACGCTGATCTTCGGTGCCGTCGGCTGGGTGGATGACTGGCGCAAGGTGATCGAGAAGAACCCACGCGGTTTGCCTGCACGCTGGAAGTATTTTTGGCAGTCGATTGGCGGGCTGGGTGCCGCCGTAGTGCTGTACATGACGGCGCAGTCACCAGTGGAAACCCAGCTGATTTTGCCGTTTTTCAAGGATATCGCCATTGATATGGGGATTTTCTTCATTGTCTTCACCTACTTCGTCATTGTGGGCAGCTCCAATGCGGTCAACCTGACCGATGGCCTTGATGGCCTGGCGATCATGCCGACGGTGATGGTGGCGGCGGCGCTGGCCGTATTTGCCTATCTGAGTGGTCACGTTCAGTTTGCCAACTATCTGCACATTCCATACGTGGCTGGCTCCGGTGAGTTGATCATCTTTTGTGGTGCCATTGTTGGGGCCGGTCTGGGCTTTCTTTGGTTCAACACCTACCCGGCTCAGGTGTTCATGGGTGACGTAGGCGCCCTGTCACTGGGTGCGGCTCTGGGAGTGATTGCCGTCATCGTGCGGCAGGAGCTGGTACTGGTGATCATGGGCGGGGTGTTCGTGATGGAAACCATCTCCGTGATTCTGCAGGTAGCTTCATTCAAGCTGACCGGGCGGCGTATTTTTCGCATGGCGCCGATCCATCACCATTTTGAATTAAAGGGCTGGCCGGAACCGCGGGTCATCGTGCGTTTCTGGATCATCACTGTGGTGCTGGTGTTGATTGGTCTGGCGACATTGAAGATTCGTTAACGATAGTTTCGAGCAGGAGAGCAGGGTGAGTCTGATTACGACTGACAAGCAGCGCATCATCATCGGTCTGGGCCAGACCGGGCTGTCCTGTGCGCGCTACCTGCAACGGCGAGGGCTTCGTTTTGCGGTCTGCGACACCCGCGAGGCTCCGGCTGGGGTTGATGCCTTTCGTGCTGAATTTCCGTCTGTAGAGCTTCGTCTTGGTGAGTTTGATGCCGATTGGCTTGGTCGGGCTGGCGAGCTGATCATCAGCCCGGGCGTGGACAAACGGCATCCGGTTATCGCTTCTGCCGTGGCAGCAGGTGTGCCGCTGCTGGGTGATATCGACCTGTTCTGCCGTGAAGCCAAGGCTCCCATCGTGGCCATTACCGGCTCCAATGCCAAAAGTACCGTGACCACACTGGTAGGTGAGATGGCTGCAGCAGCCGGTATCAAGGTGGGTGTGGGTGGCAATATCGGTACCCCGGCACTGGATTTGCTGCAGGACCCCGCTGAGCTGTATGTGCTGGAGCTGTCCAGTTTTCAGCTGGAAACCACGCATGAACTGCGCGCAGCCGCAGCGACCGTTCTGAATGTCAGCCCTGATCATCTCGATCGTTACAACGGCATGCAAGACTATACCTTGACCAAGCAGCGGATCTACCGTGGCGCTGCTGTCGTGGTTGCCAATCGTGAAGACCCGCTGACTCAGCCCCTGCTGGCTCAGGGGATGCAGTTGCGCAGCTTTGGTCTTAATCGACCGGATCTCAAGGATTATGGCTTGCTGGATCATGAGGGTGAAGCCTGGCTCGCCTGTGGGCTTGAACCACTGTTGCCGGCTTCGGCATTGAAAATTCGCGGCAGCCACAATCTGGCCAATGGTCTGGCGGCGTTGGCCTTGGCGGATGCGGTTGATATTCCACGTGACGCGTCCCTCAGAGCGCTGCAGAAGTTTGCGGGCCTGGCGCATCGCTGCCAGTGGGTCGCGGACGTTGCGGGTGTGAGCTATTACAACGACTCCAAGGGCACGAACGTCGGCGCTACGCTGGCGGCGCTGGAGGGGTTGGGGGCTACGCTGGAGGGTGATGCTCGTCTGATTCTGATTGCAGGTGGTGTTGGCAAGGACCAGTCTTTTGTGTCACTGGCCGCACCGCTGCGTCGCTACAGTCGTGATCTGGTACTGATCGGTCGAGATGCCAGTCAGATCGCGGCAGAGGTTGCAGGGCCTCGGCATCATTTTGCCGGCAGCATGGCGGAAGCGGTGCAGTGTGCAGCGGAGCTTGCCCGTCCGGGTGATGTGGTACTGCTGTCGCCAGCCTGTGCCAGCTTCGACATGTTTTCGGGTTACAGCGAGCGTGGGCAGATGTTCATTCAGGCGGTGGAGGGGCTGTCATGAGACTGGCGCTGCCATCCATTCAGATCCCCGCCAGGCTGCAAGTGCCAGCAGGAGTGGCGCCGTTGGACCCCTTGCTGTTGGTAAGCACACTTGCCTTGATGCTGACCGGGCTGGTGATGATTACGTCCGCGTCCATGGATGTGGCGGCGCGCGATTTTGGTTCACCGGGTCATTTCATCCTGCGCCATGGCGGGTTTCTGCTGGTTGCATTGGTGAGTGGCACCCTGGCGCTGATGGTGCCGGTCAGAGCCTGGGAAAAATACAGTGGTGTGCTGCTGCTGATCGGTCTCGCGTTTCTAATACTGGTGTTGATTCCCGGTATTGGTCGTGAAGTGAATGGTTCGCGGCGCTGGATCGGCGTGGGGCCTATCAATATTCAGGCCTCCGAAATCGCCAAGGCGTGCATGGTGATTTTCATCAGCGGTTACCTTGTCAGGCGTTTGGCGGAAGTCCGCAGCGGCTGGTGGGGCGTGGTCAAGCCGGCCATTCCGATGGGTTTTTACGGTGTGGCCCTGCTTATGGAGCCAGACTACGGTGCACTGGTTGTACTCGTCGGCACCGTAGCCGGCATGGTGTTTCTGGGCGGCATGCGGTTCATGCAACTGCTGGTGGTTGTAGTGTCAGCCGGCCTGCTGGTTGGATTGCTGGCCTTTGCTCAGCCCTACCGGCTTGAGCGCCTGAAAAGTTTTACCGACCCCTGGGCTGACCCTTATGGCAGCGGCTATCAGCTGTCGCAGGCGCAGATCGCCTTTGGACGGGGCGACTGGTTTGGTACCGGGTTGGGCAACAGTGTGCAGAAGCTGTTTTACCTGCCCGAGGCGCATACTGACTTTGTCTACTCGGTACTGGCGGAAGAGTTGGGGTTGCTGGGGGCACTGATTGTAGTGGCACTTTATGTGTTGCTGGTGGCCAGGATTTTTATCATTGGTCGTCGTGCTGAAAAAATGCAGCAGTTCTTCAGGGCTTATATGGTGTATGGCTTCGGTTTCATCATTGCCGGTCAGGCGCTGATCAATATCGGCGTTAACGTGGGAGCCCTGCCCACCAAGGGGCTGACGCTTCCATTGCTCAGTTACGGTGGGTCCAGTTTGCTGGTTTGTGCCGGGATGATCGCGATCGTGCTGCGCGTTGATTACGAACTCAAGTGTCAGCAGCTGAAGAAGGTACCACGCGAATTGCCACTGGTACGGCGAATACTGAAACTGGAGGAGCGACCAGCATGAGTGACACCTCACGCAAGGTATTGATCATGGCAGGTGGTACCGGAGGTCACGTATTTCCGGCGCTGGCAACGGCCGATATTCTGCGTCAGCGAGGTGTTGTGGTCGAATGGCTGGGCAGTCAGGTTGGTATCGAGAACGAAATTGTGCCCAAATCCGGCATCCCGCTGTACAGAATTTCAGTAACGGGGCTGCGTGGCAAGGGGCGGTTAAGCCTGCTTCTGGCACCCTTCCGTCTTGCCCGTGCGCTTGGGCAGGCGCTGGGCGTGTTACACCGCGCCAAGCCGGATGTCGTGCTGGGTATGGGCGGTTTTGCTTCAGGCCCGGGTGGTCTGGCGGCATGGCTGTTACGCGTTCCGGTTGTGGTGCATGAGCAGAATGCGATTCCGGGCATGACCAACCGCACACTGGCACGTTTGGCGAGCAAAGTATTGCAGGCCTTTCCGCAGGCTTTTGCCGGGCGCGGGGATGCTATCACCACCGGCAATCCGGTACGCGGACCAATTCTTGAGCTGGCGCCGCCGGTCGAACGCTTTGCCGGCCGTGAAGGTCCGTTGCGTCTGCTGGTAGTGGGAGGCAGTCTGGGCGCGCTGGCGATCAATGAGATGTTGCCCAGGGCATTGGCGCTGCTGCCACAGGAACAGCGCCCGGAAGTCTGGCATCAAACCGGCAAGCGTCACCTGGACTCAACCACGGCGGCTTATGCCGAAGCGGGCGTCACGGCCAGTGTCGTGCCGTTTATTGATCGTATGGACAAGGCTTACGGTTGGGCAGATCTAGTGCTGTGTCGCTCCGGCGCGCTCACGGTGAGTGAAATCGAAATTGCCGGTCTGGGTGCCATTTTTGTGCCTTTTCCCCATGCGGTGGATGACCACCAGACCGCCAATGCGCGGCATCTGGAACAGGCCGGTGCTGCGCGAGTGGTGCAGCAGTCCGAGTTGAACCCGGAGCGGTTGGCCGCTCTGCTGAGCGAACTTGGCAGTCGAGAACAATTATTGCAGATGGCCGAGCGGGCGCGTGAGCAGGCCCGTCCCGAGGCGAGCACGACAGTGGCAGAAATCTGTCTGGAGGTTATGAAGTGACAGCGGTGAACCGCAGCGTAAAAGTCTACGAGGTGCCCGAGATGCGCCGTATTCGCCGCATCCATTTTGTCGGTATCGGTGGCGTTGGCATGTGTGGCATCGCCGAAGTCCTGCTGAACCAGGGTTACGAGATATCCGGCTCTGATATCCGCCCGTCCGCCACCACGGATCGGCTGAAATCGCTCGGTGCTCAGGTCTTTATCGGTCACGCCGAAGGTAATGTAGTGGGATCTCATGTCATCGTGACCTCAACTGCGGTGAACGAAACCAACCCGGAAGTGGCCGCTGCGCGCGAGCTGCGCATTCCGGTGGTGCGTCGAGCCGAAATGCTGGCCGAGCTGATGCGCTACCGCCATGGCATTGCGGTGGCAGGCACTCACGGCAAAACCACCACCACCAGCCTGATGGCATCCATCATGGCGGAAGGTGGGCTCGATCCCACTTTTGTGATTGGTGGTCGACTCACCAGTGCCGGTACCAATGCGCAGCTTGGCGGCAGCCGATATCTGGTCGCCGAAGCGGATGAAAGTGATGCTTCCTTTCTTCACCTGCAGCCAATGGTCGCCATCGTAACCAACATTGATGCTGACCATATGGACACCTATGGCGGCGACTTCGGCAAGCTGAAGCAGACCTTTGTCAGCTTTTTGCACAACCTGCCGTTCTACGGTCTGGCCGTACTCTGTACCGACGATCCAGTGGTGCGTGAGATTCTGCCCGAGGTCAGCCGACCAACCCTGACCTATGGCTTCCATGAAGGCGCTGACTACCGTGCGCTGGATCTGCGACAGAACGGCATGCAAACCCGTTTCAGGGTTGAGCGTCCGGCGGGACAGAAGCCCCTTGAGGTGTGCCTGAACATGCCTGGGCGGCACAACGTACTGAATGCGCTGGCGTGCATTGCAGTTGCTTCTGACGAGCAGATCGATGATGCCGCCATCGTGCGGGCACTGGAAAAATTCGAAGGTGTTGGGCGCCGCTTTCAGGTATTGGGCGAGCTGCCACTGGCTAACGGCAGTGCCACGCTGGTGGACGACTATGGTCATCACCCGCGTGAAGTGCAGGCGGTTATTCGTGCGGTACGCGAAGGCTGGCCCGATCGGCG
Source organism: Marinobacterium sp. BA1 (assembly GCF_041155135.1). Taxonomy (NCBI): domain Bacteria; kingdom Pseudomonadati; phylum Pseudomonadota; class Gammaproteobacteria; order Oceanospirillales; family Oceanospirillaceae; genus Marinobacterium; species Marinobacterium sp. BA1. Next base: position 1,736,689 of record NZ_BAAFHC010000001.1, on the reverse strand, counting down.
TCTGGTAATGATCTATCAGCCACACCGCTTTACCCGTACACGAGATCTGTACGAAGACTTTGTACAGGTGCTGTCGGAAGTGGACCTGCTGTTGCTGATGGAGGTCTACCCGGCCGGTGAAGAACCGATACCCGGTGCAGACTCGCGCAGTCTGTGCCGCAGTATTCGCCAGCGGGGTGTTGAACCGGTGTTTGTTGAGGGGCCCGATGATGTGGCAGAAGTGTTGCGCAATGTGCTGCAGCCCGGTGATCTGGTGTTGACGCAGGGGGCCGGTAACATCACCAGTCTGGCGCATCAGTTGAAACAGGAAAGTCTTACAGCGGTCGATGCGGAGAATAAAGCATGAATGAGTGGCGACTGGATGCATCGGAAGCGGCTGCCTTTGGCCGTGTGGCCGTCATCATGGGAGGGCGCTCCGCTGAGCGTGAAATCTCGCTGCGCAGCGGTGCCGAAGTACTGCGCGGGTTGCAGGCTGCAGGTGTGGATGCCTTTGCTGTCGACCTTGCGGCAGATGGGCGTGACCCCGTTGCACAGCTGCTGCAGGCCGATTTTGACCGTGCCTTCCTGATTCTGCATGGCCGTGGTGGCGAGGACGGCACCATTCAGGGACTGCTGGAAATGATGCACAAGCCCTACACCGGCAGCGGTGTCTGCGCATCGGCGTTGGGTATGGACAAATTGCGCTGCAAGCTGCTGTGGCAGGGCGCAGGGTTGCCGACACCGGCATTTGCCGTGCTGGACGAAGGTGCCGACCTTGGTGCTGTTGAAGCCCGTCTGGGGTATCCGATCATGGTCAAGCCTGCACATGAAGGCTCCAGCATCGGCATGAGCAAGGTGCGCACCCGTGCCGAACTGGAGGCCGCCTTTGCTCAGGCAACCGCCTATGACAGCAGTGTGATTGCCGAGCAGTGGGTGGATGGGCCGGAATTTACAGTGGCGGTGCTGGGGCATGAAACCTTGCCGGTGATTCGGCTGGAAACACCGCATGATTTCTATGACTTCACGGCCAAGTATGAAGCGGCAGATACCGCTTACCACTTCAGAACCGCACTTTCGCCGGAGCAGACCGAGTCTTTGCAACAGTTGGTGCAGCAGGCATTCAAGATTGCCGGTTGCCATGGTTGGGGCCGTGTGGATGTGATGATGGATGCCAATGGGCAGTTCCAGTTGCTGGAGGTGAATACAGCTCCTGGCATGACAGACCACAGTCTGGTGCCCATGGCCGCCCGTGAGGCGGGTATCAGCTTCAGTCAGCTGGTGGTTGAAATCCTGCGTACGGCAGGGGAGCGGGAGTAAGCTCATGAGCAGGAGCAGTGTCGAACAACACACACAACAGGGGCTGGATCGCTACTGGCGCAGTGTTGTGTTGCTGACGCTGCTGGTGGTGTTTGTCGGCATTGGCAGCTCGGCGCTGCGTGAGCTCTGGGGCTGGCTGAATCAGCCGGTAGCTGAGATCCGTATGGCGGGGGCGACACGCCATCTGGACAAAACCGCGCTTGCACAGACACTGGCCGGAGGCCTCACCAGTCCGCTGCTGCAGCTGGATTTGAAGCAGATTCAGGAGCAGTTGATCGGTGATCCCTGGGTGCACAGCGCCAGTGTCAGACGGCAGTGGCCGCCTTCGCTGGAGGTACAGCTTGAAGAGGAGGTGCCGGTTGCCCGCTGGGGTGACAAGGGGCTTCTGAACCACCAGGGCGATATTTTCTGGCCCGAGCTGAAGCCAGAATACCGGGCGTTGCCTCGACTGAGCGGGCCGGCTCATGAAACGGTCAGGATCATGCAACAGTTTCATGACCTGAACCGGATGTTCTCCAGTGAAGGACTGCGGCTTACGGGCCTGACGCTGGAAACACGTGGTGCCTGGACACTGGAGCTGGATAACGGTATTCGCGTTGTTGCCGGTCGTGAGCAGCTGGTACCGCGACTGAAACGTTTTTTAAGCATCTATCGCCAGAATCTGGCCGAAAAGGCGGGGCAGATAGAGCAGATCGATATTCGATATACCAATGGCGTGGCCGTTAGCTGGCGCGCAGGAGCAGGACAGGATAATGCAGGTTAAGGGCGATATGGCAGGTAACATGATCGTCGCACTCGATATCGGCACCTCGAAGGTGGTGTGTCTGGTGGGCGAAATGACCCCACAGGGCACAATCGAGATCGTTGGCGTCGGTTCCCAGTCTTCACGCGGGTTGAAGCGTGGTGTAGTGGTCAATATTGAATCAACTGTCAGCTCGATCCAGCGTGCCGTGGAAGAGGCTGAACTGATGGCTGGCTGTAAGGTCCACGGGGTCACGGTGGGGATCGCCGGCAGTCACATCAGCAGCCTGAATTCCCATGGCATCGTGGCCGTGCGCGATCGCGAAGTGTCCGACTATGATCTTGAACGCGTGATTGATGCAGCGCGTGCCGTGGCCATTCCTGCGGATCAGAAAATCATCCATATCCTGCCGCAGGAGTATCTGATCGACAATCAGGAAGGGATCAAAGAGCCACTGGGAATGTCGGGCGTGCGCCTTGAAGCCAAAGTGCATTTGGTCACTGGCGCGATCAACGCGATTCAGAATATTGAAAAATGCATCCGCCGTTGCGGCCTTGAGGTGGATGCCGTAGTGCTGGAGCAGCTGGCGTCCAGCTATGCGGTCTTGACCGATGACGAGAAGGACCTGGGCGTTTGTATCGTCGATATCGGCGGTGGCACTACCGACATTGCTGTCTTTACTGGCGGCTCGATTCGCCATACGGCGGTTATTCCGATTGCCGGTGATCAGGTAACCAACGATATCGCCATGGCGCTGCGCACGCCGACGCAGCATGCGGAACAGATCAAGATCAAATACGCCTGTGCACTGGCTCAGCTCGCCCATGCGGACGAAATGATCAAGGTGCCCAGTGTGGGTGACCGCCCCGCACGGGATCTGTCCCGCCAGGCGCTGGCTGAAGTGGTTGAGCCTCGCTACGAAGAGTTGTTCACATTGATTCAGGCCGAACTGCGTCGCAGTGGCTTTGAGGATCTGGTGGCCGCCGGCATCGTGCTGACCGGTGGCACCGCCAAGATGGAAGGTGCCGTGGAGCTGGCGGAAGAAATTTTCCACATGCCGGTACGGTTAGCCAGACCGCAGGGCATTCGGGGGCTGGAGGCTCAGCTTAGCAACCCGATCTATGCCACCAGTATTGGCTTGCTGCACTACGCCAAACAGGATCATGAGGTGCCGATGGCACCCATCGCCGCAGAGACTGGCACTGAGCTGGTTGCGGTACCGCAGGAACGTCCGCGCATGCCCAGACCTAATCCGGGTGTGTATCTGAAACGGTTCAAGGAATGGTTGCAGGGCAACTTCTAAGAGCGAAATTCATTAATGCAGTTGCCGGTAGTGCCGGAAGGTAGTGGCAGGCGCCCGGTAAGGAGGAAAACATGTTTGAACTGGTTGAAAGTGTTACGCAGAGTGCGCTGATTAAGGTTATCGGTGTCGGTGGCGGTGGTGGCAACGCCGTACAGTATATGGTCAACAAAGAGGTTGAAGGTGTCGAGTTCATCTGTGCCAATACCGATGCTCAGGCACTGAGCCGTAATGCTGCCCGTACGGCGCTGCATATCGGCGGTGAGCTGACCAAAGGGCTGGGTGCAGGCGCCAACCCGGATATTGGCCGCCAGGCGGCGATCGAGGATCGCGAGAGGATCGCTGAAACACTGGCCGGGGCTGATATGGTATTCATTACTGCCGGCATGGGCGGTGGGACCGGAACCGGTGCCGCACCCATTGTGGCCGAGGTCGCCCGCGAACTGGGTATTCTGACCGTGGCTGTGGTCACCCGACCGTTCCCGTTCGAGGGCCGCAAGCGGATGAAAATTGCGGAAGAGGGCATCAGTGAGCTGCGTGATGCGGTCGACTCCCTGATTATTATTCCGAATGAGAAACTGATGCAGGTGCTGGGTAAAAACTGCAGTCTGGTCAATGCGTTCAGTGCAGCCAACGATGTGCTTAAGGGCGCCGTACAGGGGATTGCCGACCTGATTACCCGTCCGGGCATGATTAACGTCGACTTTGCCGACGTGCGAACCGTTATGTCTGAAATGGGCATGGCGATGATGGGCAGTGCGGTTGCGCGTGGTGACAATCGTGCCGAAGAGGCCGCCGAAGCCGCCATTCGCAGCCCGCTGCTGGAAGATATCGACCTGCGTGGTGCCAGTGGTATTCTGGTCAACATCGCGGCAGGCGAAGATCTGAGTCTGGGTGAATTTACCGAGGTGGGTAACATCGTCGAGCAGTACGCCGATGAAGATGCCACCATTGTGGTCGGTACCGTTATTGATCCGTCTCTGGGCGATGAAATCAAGGTAACTGTCGTTGCCACAGGACTTGATCGTGCGCGCAATCAGTCGATGAAAGTGGTTCAGGGCAATGCGCCGACCAGTCGCAAACAGGATGGATCGCTCAACCTGGATGAAATCGAGCTGCCGACCATTCTGCGTCGTCAGCGCGAGGAAGCGCTGCTGGACAAGCCTCAGCAGGATTCAGGCGTTGACCAGAGCGGGCGTCGGGATGACTACGGAAGCCTGGATATCCCGACATTTCTGCGGCGTCAGGCTGATTAGAAAACAGGCAGGTGAGAACCTTTAGATTGATGAAGGTGTCACTTGTTTGTTAGAATTTCCTGATATTTTTGTAACATTTTAGGTTGGCGAAGCGGATGATCAAACAGCGCACTCTCAAGAACAGCATTAAGGCCACCGGCATCGGTCTGCATACCGGCCAGAAGGTGTACCTGACGCTGAAGCCGGCGCCGGTCAATACTGGCATCGTGTTTCGACGAGTTGACCTGGATCCTGTTTTCGAGATCGAGGCTCGTGCTGATAACGTAGCCGATACGACGCTGTCGACCAACCTGGCGCGTGATGGCATCCGTGTTGCGACGGTCGAGCATCTGTTGTCGGCATTGGCAGGGCTGGGTATAGACAACGCGCTGGTGGAACTGAGTGCTGAAGAAGTTCCCATCATGGATGGCAGTGCTGCTCCCTTCGTGTTCCTGGTTCAGTCTGCCGGCATCGAAGAGCAAAATGCCCCGAAGCAGTTCATTCGCATCAAGAAGGAAGTAACCGTCAGCAACGAAGGCAAAACCGCAACCTTCCGTCCTTTTGATGGCTTCAAGGTGGGCTTCTGCATTGAATTCGATCACCCGGCTTTTGCCAACCGAAACATGGAAGCAGTACTGGACTTCTCCAGCACCTCCTTCGTGAAGGAAGTCAGCCGGGCGCGCACCTTTGGTTTTATGCGCGATATCGAATATCTGCGCTCGCAGAACCTGGTACTCGGTGGAAGCTTCGAGAATGCCATCGTGGTTGATGACTTCAAAATCCTGAATGAAGACGGTCTGCGCTACGAAGACGAGTTCGTCAAACACAAGGTGCTGGATGCAATCGGTGATCTCTACCTGTTGGGCAAAAGCCTGATTGGCGAGTTCTATGGGTACAAGTCCGGTCATTACCTGAACAACATGTTGCTGCGTGAACTGCTGGCAACCGAAGATGCCTGGGAGCTGGTTACTTTTGAAGGTCAGGAACAGGCTGCCCCTATTTCCTACCATCGTCCGGTTGCGGCGGGTTGATCGCTCGCTACCGCTGACCAGCAAAGCCGGCCCCGTGCCGGTTTTGTCGTTTTCAGGGCCGGTTTTTGCTGTTCCGGCACCAAGTCAAATTTGTATCGCATTGACATTCAACTATCTGCCCCAATACAGGTACAATGTCGTATCCATTTTTTCAGGCAAAGGATCTCCGGGCTTACTCCCGCCTCTTTGCATTCAACCGGTTAAAAGTCGAATTATGCTGACCTCACTGTTCAAGAAGATTCTGGGAAGTAAAAACGAGCGCGAACTGAAGCGCCTTGGCAAGATCGTCAAGCAGATCAACACGCTGGAGGAGGCCTTTGAAGCGCTCTCCGATGACGAGTTGAAAGGCAAGACAGTTGAGTTCAGGAAGCGTCTGGAACAGGCGGAGCCGCTGGACAAGGTCCTGCCCGAAGCCTTTGCCGCTGTGCGCGAAGCCTCCAAGCGTGTGATGGGCATGAGGCACTTTGATGTCCAGCTGATCGGTGGTTTGGCACTGCATGAAGGCAAAGTGGCCGAGATGAAGACCGGTGAGGGCAAGACGCTGGTCGCCACCCTGGCCGTTTACCTTAACGCCTTGCCTCAGCGTGGCGTGCATGTTGTCACCGTGAACGACTACCTGGCCCAGCGTGATGCCGACTGGATGCGCCCGCTGTACGAATCCCTTGGTCTGAGCGTTGGTGTCGTGCGCTCCGGGCAGGACCCGGAATCCAAACGTGCAGCCTATGCCTGTGACATCACTTACGGTACCAACAACGAATTCGGCTTTGACTACCTGCGCGACAATATGGCGTTCAGCCTTGCTGACAAGGTGCAGCGTGACTTCTGCTTCGCGGTTGTCGATGAGGTTGACTCCATCCTGATCGATGAGGCGCGTACCCCTCTGATCATTTCAGGTCCGGCGGAAGACAGCTCAGCCACCTATCAGAAGATCAATCAGCTGATCCCCAATCTGCAGCAGTTCCATGGTGAGCTGGATCCGAAAGATACTGAACAGGTTGTCGATGAGCATTTTGCGGTTGATGAGAAAAACCGCACGGTCGAGCTGACCGAAGCCGGCCATCAGCTGGTGGAAGATCTTCTGATCGAACACGGCATGCTTAACGAAGGTGAAAGCCTGTATGCGCCGCAAAACCTGAACCTGTTGCACCATGTGCTGGCCGCACTGCGAGCCCACTATCTGTTTCAGCGTGACAAGGACTACATTATTCAGAACGGCCAGATCGTCATCGTTGACGAGCATACCGGCCGTATCATGCCCGGGCGTCGCTGGTCTGAAGGGTTGCATCAGGCTGTTGAAGCGAAAGAGGGCGTTCAGATCCAGATGGAAAGCCAGACACTGGCTTCAACCACCTTCCAGAACTACTTCCGTCTGTATGAAAAGCTGTCTGGCATGACCGGTACGGCCGATACTGAAGCGTTCGAACTGCGTCAGATCTACGGCCTTGATGTGGTGGTTATTCCCACCAACCGTCCGGTGCAGCGCAAGGACTATAATGACATCGTGTTCCTCACCATCGAGGAAAAATATCAGGCGATCGTCAAGGAAATTCGCCATTGCCGCGAACATAACCGGCCTGTATTGGTGGGCACGGCTTCGGTTGAGTCATCGGAACTGCTGTCGGCACTGCTGAAGAAAGAAGACATTCCGCATAACGTTCTCAACGCCAAGAATCATGGGCGTGAGGCTGAAATCATTGCTGAAGCAGGCCGTCCTGGCGCAATCACCATCGCTACCAACATGGCAGGTCGTGGTACGGACATCAAGCTTGGCGGCAAGCTGGAAGCTGAGCTGGAAGCAATGTCGGCTGACAGTAGTCAGGCTGAAGTTGATGAAGCCATGCGCGAATGGCGTGAACGCCACGATATTGTGATCGAAGCGGGTGGTTTGCACATTATCGGTACCGAACGCCATGAATCCCGTCGTATCGACAACCAGTTGCGCGGTCGTGCCGGCCGTCAGGGCGACCCTGGGTCATCCCGCTTCTTCCTGTCGATGGAAGATGACCTGATGCGTATCTTCGCCTCCGAGCGTGTGCGCCAGTTCATGCAGGCACTGGGCATGGAAAAGGGTGAAGCGATTGAGCACAAGATGGTGACCAACGCCATCGAAAAGGCACAGCGCAAGGTAGAAGGTCGCAACTTTGATATCCGCAAGTCGCTGCTTGAATATGACGATGTCGCCAACGATCAGCGCAGCGTGATTTATGACCAGCGTAACGAAGTGATGGCATCGGATGATATTTCCGAAACCATCGCCTCAGTGCGTGATGAAGTGATTGAAAACACCATCAGCGAACATGTCCCGCCGCAGAGTCTTGAAGAGATGTGGGATGTACCGGCGCTGGAAAAAGCGCTGGAAACTGAATTTGCTCTTCAGATGCCGATACAGCAGTGGCTGGATGAAGATGATTCGCTGCATGAGGAAACCCTGCGCGAGAAAATCAATCACGAAATCGTATCGGCCTATAAGGCGAAGGAAGAGGTTGTTGGCGCCCCAACACTGCGCATGTTCGAGAAACAGGTGATGCTGCAGGTCCTCGACACGCTTTGGAAAGAGCATTTGCAGACTATGGACCTGTTGCGTCAGGGTATCCATCTGCGTGGTTATGCGCAGAAAAACCCCAAGCAGGAATACAAGCGCGAAGCCTTTGCTCTGTTCCAGGACCTGCTTGATAACATCAAACGCGATGTGATCCGCATTCTGAGTCATGTGAAGGTTCGTGAGCAGGAAGAAGTGGAACGTATGGAAGCCGAGCGCCGCGCCCAGGCCGAACGTCAGCAGATGAACTTTGAACACGCTCAGGGCAGTGCCATGGCGGAAGAAGAGACCCAAGAGCAACCTGAGGCTGATCCGGCCGATAACGCCGAGCCCTATGTGCGTCAGGCACCCAAGGTAGGTCGTAACGATCCCTGCCCGTGCGGATCAGGCAAAAAATACAAACAGTGTCACGGTAAAATCAGTTAATTACTAAGGAAAACAGCATCATGGCAGTTGGTCCGGCTACTTTGCCACAGTTACATCCGGTTAAGGGATTTCGTCTGGGTATCGCATCCGCAGGGATCAAGAAACCGGGCCGACGCGATATTGTGCTGATGGAGCTGGCCGAAGGCAGCTCGCTGGCTGGCGTGTTTACACTGAATGCCTTTTGCGCTGCGCCGGTGCGAATCTGCAAGCAGCACCTGGGCCAGGCCGGTTCACGCTATATGCTGATTAATACCGGTAACGCTAACGCGGGCACTGGGGAGCAGGGCATGCGTGATGCGATGAGCTGTTGTGAAGCCGTTGCAGACTTGTGTGATGTGCCGGTAGAAGCAGTTCTGCCGTTTTCCACCGGTGTGATTGGTGAACCGCTGCCGGTAGCGAAGATTCTGTCGGCGCTGGACGCGGCCAAAGCCGACCTGTCGGAAAACAACTGGGAGCAGGCCGCTTCGGGCATCATGACCACCGATACCCGCCCCAAGGCAGCCAGCGAACAGTTTGAATACAAGGGCAAAACGGTAACCCTGACCGGCATCTCCAAAGGCGCCGGCATGATCATGCCCAATATGGCCACCATGCTGGGCTATGTCGCTACCGATGCCGAGATCCCGCAGCCGCTGCTGCAGCAGTGGTTGAGCAGTGTGGCGGACCGCTCTTTCAACCGCATCACTATTGATGGTGACACTTCAACCAATGATTCTTGCATGCTGGCGGCTACAGGTGCCAGCGGCGTGCTGATTGACGGCTCGGACTACGAGCTGGCCAGCCTGTTTACCGAAGCACTGGAGCGCGTCATGTTGTCACTGTCACACGCCATTGTGCGAGATGGTGAGGGCGCGACCAAGTTTGTTGAGGTGCGTGTTGAGTCAGCGGGTACCAGCAAGGAAGCGCTGGATGTTGCCTATACCATTGCTCACTCACCTTTGGTCAAGACGGCGCTCTTTGCCAGCGACCCGAACTGGGGCCGTATTTTGGCCTGTGTGGGCCGTGCCGGGATCGACAATCTGGATCTGGACGCTTTGCAGATCTACCTCAACGATGTCTGCATTGTTGAGAAGGGCGGTCGTGCGGCCAGCTACACCGAAGAAGCCGGTCAGGCGGTCATGAACGGAGAAGAAATTTTGATCCATGTGGTCCTCAACCGCGGCCAGGTCACCGAACGGGTCTGGACCACAGACCTGTCCCATGACTACGTCAGCATCAACGCGGATTACCGCAGCTGATCTGTATCCGATATGCCTAAACTGATCCACGTTGCTGCGGCGGTCATTCGTGACCGCCGCGGTCACATCCTCATCGCCCGTCGACCCGATGACAAGCATCAGGGCGGTCTGTGGGAGTTTCCCGGTGGCAAGGTAGAGCCTGGCGAACCCGTTGCTCAGGCGCTCTCCCGTGAACTGCTTGAAGAGTTGGGGATTCAGGTTTTACAGGCACACCCTCTGATTCGTATTCCGCATCATTATCCTGATAAGTCGGTGCTGCTGGATGTATGGGAGGTGACTGTGTTTGAGGGTGAAGCGCATGGGGCCGAAGGTCAGCCGGTTTGTTGGGTTGCGCCCGAAGTACTGGATGACTATGCCTTTCCCGCGGCCAACACGCCCATCATTACAGCCGCACGCCTGTCGCCACGGCTGCTGATCACCGGTGACGTTGATGACATCGATGTGTGTACAGGAAAACTGCAACAGGCGCTGGAGCAGGGCATTACTCAGGTTATGCTGCGTGCCAAGTCGCTCAGCGAGACCGCTTTTGAGGACCGGTATCAACAGCTGCAACCGTTGTGTGACGAATTCAATGCTCTGATGGGGGTGAATACCTCCGTTGAGCAGGCCAATGCATTGTGTGCTGAGCACCTGCATCTAACGTCGGCGCGTTTGCAGGCGCTGGGCAATCGGGCTCAGTTCAAGGGGCGCTGGCTCAGTGCCTCCTGCCACAACGCGGAGCAGATCCGCATGGCGCAGGAGAAGGGCGTCGACTTCATCACCCTGTCACCGGTCAAACCCACCCGCTCACACCCGGGTTCACCGGTGTTGGGTTGGGAAGGTTTTGCCGAACTGGTCGCCGAATGCAGGCTGCCGGTCTATGCGCTGGGCGGGCTTGGTGAAGATGACTTGGCCCGGGCTCGAGAGCAGGGGGCTCAGGGTATCGCGGCGATCTCGGCCTGGTGGTGAAGCCGAATCGTTTAATGTGTTACTGAGCGTTCTTGAAACGAATCCAGATCAATAAAATGCTTAATTTCCACTGCGGTGTGCAGATGTTTGCTGTGCACAATCGCGGCTTGGTAGCCCTCCAGTTCAAACTCAGACAGCTGCCATTCCAACTGTCCGCTTTTTAATTGTAAATACGATAGCTTTTTTAAGATTGCTTCTGATTGGTCAAATTTCGGCAAGGCCTTGTATAAAGCTTCCTTGGCACACCAAACGCGATAGAAATATAACTGCCGTTGGTGCTCAGAGGTGGGCAATCGCTTTAGTTCGCTGCTGTTCATGAACAGCTCTGCCATCGATTGCAGGTTTTGCCTTGGCTGTACTCTTTCTATATCAACACCAACTTTAAGTGGGCTTAGAGTAAAACAAACCAGGTCATGGCTGTGGCTCAGGCTAATATAAGCAGGGGATGGCAGATTATGAATAATGGGAGCTGCATTGGTAACCTCTTCAATTATCCAGCTCTCGGCTGGACGTTGGTAATATCGAGATAAAGCCAGGCATATCAAGAGCCTGCTGTAGAGGTATTCCCGCTGTCGTTTATTCGAGTTAATGCGCAGGTAATGCTGTTGTTGCATCGGCGGGAGCAGATGTAACATCTCCTCAGATGTCAGTGGAGAGTGCATCCGGACTCTGGTGTACCAGAGCCGGATACATGTGTTTGGCTGCTCAGCGGGCAAGCTTGACCACTTCACCGGTCAGTGCAACACCGGCCATGATCGCCCCAGCATGACACTCGTACTCTTTATTACTGCTGACCTTGTTTTTCTTGTAGTAGCTGGCAATATTTATGACAGCATTACCGCCTTCTTTTATTGCGCGTTCCTGCAGGGTAAGGAGAGCAGACAGCATTACCCAGCGACAGGCTTCTTCATCGCTTTTGTTGAAAGCGTTGGTTTTTTTGTTGGTCGAGAAGTTCCCAAAAGATCGTGATACTTTAGGATGACTCTGGTTACCAAAATAGAAACGGATATTCGGATCCAGCTTCTCTTTGAAATCCGGTGACTGAAATGCTTCCTCAATGGACAGCATATGCTTGGTGTCACGACTAAAGGCTTGAGGTGATGCCAGAATAAGAAAGACTGAGAGGCACGCAGCAATTTTTTTCACGCTTAACTCCTTGTGTTATCAGAATCCCGAGTGCCGCGGATTATAGGCATAGTAACCTCATTGTTCAAACGACTTGCTCTTTGCATCGACCTGTTGTGCAGGTAGAATCCGCTTGTCCCTCAACAGGGACAATGTTTCAAGACTGGGATGGCTGGCCTGCTTGGTTTTGAGTGTACTGCAGGCAGGAGTAAGGACATTGCTGAGTTTCAAGTTGCAAGCATGGAATGCATTGGCACCTGGACTGGAAGATTCCTCTGACTGGAGTCGCTGGCTGGAGCAGCCAGTTTCTCTCCCTGCCGAGCTGCATAAGGTAGCCCTGAAACAGATTCCTCCCATGTTGAGGAGACGCTTTACCGAGCTGGGTCGTTGTGCTGCTGGTGCGGCCTTGCCCCTGCTCGAAGATGTTGATGGTGTTCCTGGCGTCTTTGCATCAAGACATGGTGATACACCGCTGACTTTATCCCTGCTGGAAGGCATTGCTGGTGATGAACCAATGTCGCCAACAGGGTTTAGCTTGGCGGTTCACAATGCCGTGAGTGGGCTGCTCTCAATCGCCCGCAAGGACGTCAGTGAAGTGACGGCGATAGCATCGGTCGAAAATTTGATCCCTCATGCATTGTTGGAGGCTGTGACTCAGCTGCAGAATAGTGAGAGCGTACTGTGCCTCATTTATGATGTTCCCCTGCCTGAGCTTTACCAGCCCTATACTTCATGCGAGCCTTTCCCCTTTGCCCTTGCGATGCTGCTCAGTCGCAGTGAGGGTGTCAAAATGACGCTTGAGCAACACTCGCCTCAGGCTATTGAGGCCGACTCCAGTGATTTGCTGCGCACGATGCGGTGCATAACCGGGCTTGATCGCGACGTGCACTTTCCAGTGTGCGCAGAAATGGGCTGGAAGCTGAGCCGTGATGAATAACATGCAGGCGCGTATTAATCATGTCTGGCGTTGGTGTGGCACCGCATTCAGTTTTCTGGTGTTTGGTGTGGGGGGCATATTGCTGCCGCTTATTATCATGCCGGTACTTTATGTGCTTCCCGGTAGTGCCGAGCAGCGTGAGCAAAGAGGGCAACAGGTAATCCATCATGCCTTCCGCTTTTATATTGGCCTGATGAAGTTTTTGGGTGTGCTCAGCTATGAAGTGGACGGTCTCGACAAGCTGCGCAACGCTCGACTGATTCTTGCCAATCATCCGTCATTGATTGACGTAATCTTCCTTATCGCCCTGGTGCCCAATGCCAGCTGTGTGGTGAAAGGTAAATTGACCCGCAATCCATTCACCCGCGGGCCGGTTAAAACTGCCGGTTACATTATCAATGAAGAAAGTGACAAGGTTATAGCGGCTGCCAGTGCTGCCTTTGCCAAAGGACGTGCCCTGATTATTTTTCCGGAGGGTACACGTACCACGCCGGGAAAACCTCTGCAGCTTAAACGGGGTGCGGCCAATGTGGCCGTTCGTACCGCTGTGGATATTACACCGGTTTTGATTTCCTGCTGCCCGACCACTTTGACTAAGGAGGACCGCTGGTATCAGGTACCTGCGTCGAAAGTGCATATGCGTATACAGGTTAATGAGGCTATTCCAATAGAGCCATACCTGCAGGATAGTGTCCCTTCTGTAGCGGCAAGACAACTGACGGCGGATCTTGCCGATTATTTTGATAAGGAGTTAAGAGTTCATGAGCAGTCTGCACCTGGAAGTAAAGCAGATGATTATCGATGCGCTTGATCTTGAAGATCTTGATGTAACAGAGATCGACGATAGTGAGCCCCTGTTTGTTGATGGGTTGGGTCTGGACTCGATCGATGCATTGGAAATCGGACTGGCATTGCAAAAACGGTATGGCATTAAGCTGAAAGCAGACTCTGAAGAGACTCGTCAGCATTTTGCCAGCGTGAATGCGCTGGTTGCTTTGATTCAATCTCAAGCTGAACGTAAGTGAGTGCTATGTCAGGTCAGGACAAAACCTATCAAAAAATCGCACAGGTTCTTGAAGAACTGTTTGAAATCGACCCGGATTCGATCCATCCCGATGCAAACCTTTATCAGGACCTCGACATTGACAGCATTGATGCAGTCGACCTGGTTGTTGAGCTGAAGAGAATGACCGGTAAAAAGATCAAGCCGGAAGATTTCAAATCAGTGCGCACCGTGCAGGATGTCGTCACCGAAGTTGAAAAACTGCTCGACTGATCCTGATGCTGATTCGCGCCCTGGTTACATTACTGACCCTGAGCTACCCGTTTTTGGTGTACTGGGGACTGCAGCGTTTTGATGCGCTTGCCTTACTGCCTGTTCTGATGGCGGTATTGATTCTCCGTTGGCTCGGAGGAGAGCATGCGCGTGATCGTTTTGTGATTGCTGCCAGTGCGCTGGGTGTGTTGGCCGTCACGCTGCTGTGGGATCCCCACCAGGGGCTCAAGCTTTATCCGGTACTGGTTAACCTGGGCCTGCTGGTCGTGTTTGGCAGCAGCCTCTTTGCGTCTCAGACAGTTATTGAGCGGCTTGCCCGTATAAAAGAGCCAACCCTTCCGCCAGAGGGAGTGCGCTACACACGCAAGGTGACGCAGGCCTGGTGTCTGTTTTTTATGTTCAACGCAGCGGTATCGACCGCTACCATGTTATGGGCTTCAGAAGAGGTTTGGGTGCTATACAACGGCCTGATAGCCTATCTCCTGATTGGGGTTATGCTGGCAGTGGAATGGCTTGTCAGACAGCGTGTCAGGAGGCGAGCATGAGCAGCCTTGTACCCCTGTCGGACTGGTTGAACCAGGCTCCCAATGCAGCTGTGGCTCATGACGAAACAGGGCTCGTTTCACGATCGGACATCAGCAAAAGAGTCGCTTACTGGTGCCTACGATTGCCGGCCGAATCTGGGCAGCGTTGGGCTGTCTATCATCAGGATACGGTTGAGTTTTTGGCTCTGTCGCTGGCGCTGTGGCAGCTGGGCTGTACCGTATGCATTCCCGGTGACAATCTTCCTGCGACCAATGAACGTTTACAGCGCAGAGTGTCGGGGTTTGCTGGCCAGTACCCCGCGTCATTGCTGTCTTACAATGACTCCCCCTCGAAAGCATCAAGCGCACAGATCTGGCGCCCGTTGCCAGCCGGTTTTCCGGCACTGGAGATCTTTACCTCCGGCTCGACGGGAGAGCCCAAGCCCATTCTTAAAACCTTTGCTCAGATTGAAAGTGAGTTGGGGGCATTGGAGCGGTTATGGCCGGAAGAGAAGCAGGCCGTGATCGTGACCACGGTGACGCACCAGCATCTGTATGGACTGACCTTCCGCCTGTTTTGGCCGCTCTGCAGAGGGCAGATCTTTGAACGCAACAGTTGTCAGTTCGTTGAAGACATTGTCAGCAGAGCACAACAGCATGCACAGTTTGTTCTGGTGTCTACACCCTCTCACTTAAGCCGACTGAATCCGGGGCTTGATTGGGTGAGTCTGCGTTCACGCTGTGAATGTGTTTTGTCATCGGCGGCACCCTTACAACGTGCAGATAGCCTGCAGGTGTCAGCGTTGCTGCAGGCCCCGGTACGTGAAATATATGGCAGCTCGGAAACCGGCGCGGTGGCCTGGCGTATTCAGCACCCCCAGGTTGAGGCCCGTTGGCAGCCATTGCCAGGGGTGCGTTGTACGCTGACGGCTGACTCGACTCTGCAGGTGGACGCCCCTCAAGTGCAGCATGGCCGTCAGGTTCTGTCTGACCGGGTTGAGCTTGCACCGGATGGCAGTTTTGTTCTGTTGGGTCGCACCGATCGCATTGCCAAAATAGAAGGCAAACGAATCTCTCTACTGGAAGTGGAGCAGGTGGCGGAGCAACAGGGGATGATTAAAACCGCCAAGGCACTTGTTTTGAATGGTCGTCGCACAGAAGTAGCTCTGGTTGCGGAGTTGACCCCCGAGGGGGAACGGTGTCTTCAGGCAAGCAGTAAAAAAGCGCTGGTGCGCCAGTTGCGTCAGGCATTCAGCCAGCATTTTGAGCCGGTAGCACTGCCACGGAGGTGGCGGTTTGTTAAACAGATGCCGTACAACCCGCAGGGGAAAATTACAGTGGATTCCTTGAAGGCGATGTTCCAGCAGGATGAGGTCAAGTGGCCGCACTTGGTGAATCAGACCGTTACGGTTCACACGGCTGAGCTCGAATTGAAAATTCCGTCTCAGCTAATCTATTTCGACGGTCATTTTGCGGGAAACCCTATTCTCCCGGGTATTACCCAAGTGCACTGGGCTGCACATTATGGCCGTGAGTTGCTGGGGGTTAAGGGTGTTTTCTGTGGCCTTGAGGCTGCGAAGTTTCAGCAGGTTATTTTCCCCGAAGCGGAGATAACATTGTTGCTTGAGTACTCGAAAGAGAAGCAAAAGCTCACATTCAAGTATGTTTCGGGGAAAGGAGGTCATTCCAGTGGACGGATCTGTTTCAACTGAGCCTCTGTTCAGGGCGGCTATCGTCATTCCGGTCTATAACCATGAAGAAGCCATAGGGCCTACACTGGCCAGTGTGCTTGAATATGGCTATCCAGTACTGTTGGTCGATGATGGCAGTGGCCTGGCCTGCCGTGATGTGCTTATCAATCTGGACCGGCAATATGATGAGCGGGTGCAGTTGATCAGGTTGGCACAAAACGGCGGCAAGGGTGCGGCCGTAAAAGCAGGCCTGCGGCATCTGTTTGCGCTGGGCTATACCCATGCCGTTCAAATCGATGCAGATGGCCAGCATGATCTAACCGATCTGCCCACTTTCATGGCCACCGGTAAGCGTCAACCTGAAGCGCTGGTTACCGGCTATCCCCGTTATGACGCGTCTGTACCTGCGCTGCGATATTATGCCCGTTACCTGACTCACGTTTGGGTCTGGATCAATACACTGTCGCTGCGTATCAAAGACACCATGTGTGGCTTCAGAGTGTATCCCCTGGCAAAAGTGGTTGAGCTGCTGGATCAGGAATCCTGCGGCAATCGCATGGATTTTGATCCGGAAGTCATCGTACGCTGGGCGTGGCGTGGCTGGCCGGTGGAAAATCTGCCTACACAGGTGCATTACCCGATTGATGGGGTATCGCATTTCAATGCGGTTAAAGACAACGTTTTGATCTCGTTAATGCATGCTCGGCTGTTCTTCGGCATGCTGGTGCGCTTGCCGAAAATCCTGAGTAATCGTCGTCATGTCTGAGCCTCGCAAACACTGGGCCGGTGTTGGCGAAGCCGGTACCTTGTTGGGCATGAAGAGCCTGTTGCTGGCCTATCGGTTGTTTGGCCGTACTGGGTTCAGGATCATCCTGCTGCCGGTGATGGCCTATTTCTATTTGACGCGCACTGAGTCACGTCGTGCTTCCAAGGCCTATCTGCGACGAATGCTTGGTCAACTGCCGTCCGAACGGCATACCGGGCTGACCCCGTTTCGCCACTTCTGGTGTTTCGGTGAAATTCTGCTCGATAAGCTGTTGGTCTGGATGGGGCATATTCGTCACGAAGATGTGGTGTTTGCAACCCCAGACGCATTTGCTGAGGTCGACAGGAGCCGCAGCGGCGGCATTATCATTGTCTCTCATCTGGGCAATACGGAGGTGTGCAGCGCCCTGGCACATCAACTTCCGGATATCGCCGTGACCATGCTGGTTTACACCCGGCATGCCGAGAAATTCAATCGGCTCATGAAGCAGGCGAATGCTACTGCTGCCATCAACCTAATGCAGGTAACCGACATGTCTCCGGCGACGGCGATGTTACTGTCGGAAAGAGTCGCTGCGGGGGAGTACATTGTGATAGCGGGCGACCGTACTCCGGTGCATGGAGGCGGGCGAACATCAAAGGTCAACTTTCTTGGTGATGAAGCCGAGTTTCCGCAGGGGGCCTTTATCCTGGCCAGCCTGCTGCGCTGCCCGGTATATCTGATGTTTTGCCTGAAGGAGTCGGGCCGTTACCACCTCTACCTCGAGTGGTTCAGTGACCAGTTGTCGTGGCCGCGCAAAAAACGCAATGAAGGCCTGCAACAGGCCGCTCAGGATTATGCAGACCGGCTGGCTGAATATTGCCGTCGGACACCCCTGCAATGGTTTAATTTTTTTCCCTTCTGGTTGGCGGATCAGGACGAGAACCCCTCACCAGAGTCTGAGTGCTCTCGGTCAAACAAGCACTCATGAAGAGGAATGCACATGGTTAGTACTGCAGTTGAGCTTGAAATTCCCTTTCACGATGTCGATGTCATGCGCATTGCCTGGCATGGACACTATGCGAAATACCTGGAAATAGCACGCTGTGCGTTACTTGAGCAGATTGACTACAACGTGCCGCAGATGGAAGCATCGGGATACGCCTGGCCTGTCATTGACATGCGTATTCGCTATGCCCAGCCGTTGCGTTTTCAGCAAAAAATCCGGGTGGAAGCGAGGCTGACCGAGTGGGAAAACCGGCTGAAGATTGATTATCTGATCAAGGATGTCGCGAGCGGAAAACGGCTGACAAAGGCCTACACAGTGCAGGTGGCCGTGGCGATTGAGTCTGGTGAAATGCTCTATGCTTCACCGACCGTGCTGCTGCAAAAACTGGGGCTCGAATCGTGAGATATCGTTTCGTGTTGTGGTTGATGGTTCTGCTGGCACCCTCTGCACTGGCTGAATCGGGCTACCAGGCAGTGGAAGCGCTGATGGAGTCGCCAGCGTCTCTTCAGGGGCGTTTTGAGCAGGTCAAACACCTGGCATCGCTTGATACTGAAATACAATCGTCCGGACGCTTTGCTTACGAACAGGATGTCGAAATCAGCTGGCATACGCAGGTTCCCATCGAAAGTTTGCTGCGGTTGACGCCCAACCAGATCACCAGTGAGCAGGACGGTACATTACTGTCGCAGCTGGAAACACGCAGTAACCCTGTTGTTGAGCTGTTCAGCGAAATTTTTTTCGGTGTAATGACCGCACGCTGGGACAGGCTGGATAAGCATTTCAGTGCCGAGACCCATGTCAGTGGTTCCGATTGGCGTGCAACGCTGATACCCCGAGAAGCACGTGTGAAAAGGGTTATATCCAGAGTTGAATTACAGGGTGACCGCAACCTCAGACAGGTGCTGCTGTACGAAGAGGGAGGGGACTGGACCCGTATCCAGTTCCACGATTTGCAGCAATGATAACGTCTCGTGCTGGCAGCAAAGTGGCTGCCTGGGGGTGGCTGTTGGTTGTGCTGGCACTCGGCTTTGGTGCCTTGCGCCAGGGGACTGTCATCGATACCAGTTTGATGGCACTGCTTCCAGCCAGTGAGCAGCAACCGCTCATTCAAAAAGCGACCGAAAAACAGGCAGCGGCTTATGCCGACAAGTTGCTGCTGGTGATTTCGGCGGAGGATGAAGCCTTGGCGCGGGCGGGTGTTCGGTTGGCGGTAGAGCGCCTGAAGGCTCTGGATACCCAAACTCGTCTGACCTGGCAGGCCCCTGAGTCAGACGCTGAACTGGCTGAACTTTATCCCTACCGTTTTACCCTGCTGAGCGATGAAACCCGGAAGAGACTGTCAACCGACAACGGTAGCGTGCAGTTTCAGTTGGCTCTTCAGCGGTTGTTGAATCCCATTTCCGGGTTTGCGAATGAGCCTTTGCAGGATCCCTTTGGTCTCTATACCGACCTGATGGTTTCATTACAGTCGGGTCTGCCAATTCGTTTCGACTCCGGCTTGTTGCGTCTTTCTGCTTCAGATAAGCCAGCTTACCTGCTTAGTCTGCAATTGCTTGAAGATCCGTTCAGCCTTTCGGTACAACATGCAGTCACTGCCGTGCTTGATCCGCTGATGCTGGAACTGGAACCGCAGGGGATAAGTCTGCAGCGCTCGGGGCTCCTACTGCATGCCGCTGCCGGTGCCGACCAGGCTCGTTCCGAGATGTCCACCATCGGGCTGGGTTCGGTGCTGGGTATCATCCTGTTGATCACCTTCGTGTTCAGAAGTGCTCTGCCGCTGGCACTGGTGCTGCTGCCTGTCGCAACGGGTGCTTTGGTGGCCATGGCAGCTACTCAACTCTTGTTTGGCCGTATCCATATGATCACGGTGGCCTTTGGCGCAGGCCTGGTGGGGGTGGCCGTTGATTACGCGTTGCATTTTCTCTGCGAGGCCCGCGTGTTGCCGTCTCACGAGACAGCCCGAAAACTGTTCGCCGGGCTTCTTTTGGGGCTGATTTCCAGCGTACTGGCCTATGCTGGGCTGGCACTGGCTCCTTTCCCGGGACTTCGTCAGATGGCCCTGTTCTGTGCAGTAGGCCTTATCGCTGCATGGCTGACCGTACTGCTCTGGCTGCCGGTGCTGAACCGCCAAAAAGCAACAGGCCCGCTATCTGCAGCGGTTTGGCTGGACCGTTGGCGCAAGGCTTGTCCGCAGATCAGCCAGTCGCCCTGGTTGGCTGGGTTACTGCTGATACTGGGCTTGGGCAGTACTGTTGTTATCTGGCAGGGGAGCGCCCGTGACGATGTGACGTTGCTGCAAACCTCTCCGCCGGCACTGTTGCAGGAAGACCGAAACGTACAGTCCCTGCTGGGGAATGGCAGCAGCGCTGCTTTCCTGTTGGTGACGGGGAGCGACCTTGAGCAGGTGCTGCAGACCGAAGAACGCATTCACTCAGCGCTGATAAGCCTTCAGAAGGAGTCATCTTTGCAGGGGTTCAAGGCTCTGTCTCAGGTGCTGCCCTCGCAGCAGCGCCAGCTGCAAAATGCTGAACAGGTGCGTGCACTCTATGCTACCCAGTGGCCGCGGCTGGCCGACCTGCTGAAACTGTCTCCACAGCAACGCGCCACAGCCCTTGAAAATATGCAGCGTGCCACCGCTGCAGTGCTGACGCCTGAAGAGTGGCGGCAACAGCGACTAAGTGGGGCATGGTCACAACATATCATCAGTGATGATACTGATGTTGCGACCGTCATCCAGCTACAGGGCGATGTCAGCAGTTCTTTGAAGCAGGCGCTGACGGCTCTGACGGAGCAGGAGCCCGATGTGTATTTTGTCGACAGGATGAGTGATATGACTGATCTGTTGGCGGGGTATCGCACCGAAATAACATACTGGCTATTGCTGGCCTACGGCTGCGTGATCTTGATGCTGGTGCTTCGTTATCGGCAGCATTGCTGGCGTATTCTGTTGCCGCCGCTGCTGGCTTCCCTGATTACCCTTGCCGGTTTCCTGCTGTTCAACGGCGGTTACAACCTGTTTAACCTGATCGCATTGATGCTGGTTCTGGGCATTGGTCTGGACATGGGTATTTTCCTTAACGAAACCGGTGACAGCGATCATACCTGGCTGGCGGTCAGTCTGTCGGCGCTGAGCAGCCTGCTGGCGTTCGGGCTGCTGACCTTGAGCCAGACGCCGGTGCTTTATCATTTTGGTGTCATTATCCTGCCCGGCCTGCTGCTGACCTGGCTGCTGGCACCCCTTATGCGCAACCCCTCTACAGGAGAGATAGTGAATGGCAGAGTTACAGGGACGTTATGATGTAATTGTGATTGGCGCTGGTCCCTCCGGCTCTGTCGCAGCTACATCATTAGCGAATTATGGCTACCGGGTGTTGGTCCTGGAACAACAGCATTTTCCCCGTTTCTCCATAGGCGAGAGCCTTTTACCGCAGAGCATGGAGTTTCTTGAGCAGGCCGGCATGCTGCAGGCCGTGGTCGAGGCCGGCTTCCAGTACAAGAATGGCGCCGCGTTCTGTCGAGGTCATGAGTATGACTATTTTGACTTCCGGCAGAAGTTCTCTGAAGGCTGGGGTACCACCTTCCAGGTGCAGCGCGGTCGCTTTGACAAGACCCTGGCCGATGTGGCGGAGCAACGTGGGGTCGAAATTCGTTACGGCCAAGTGGTGACAGCGGTTGATCAGTGTGCAAGTGACATTGCTGTAGAAGTGCAGCCTGAGCAGGGCGACGCTTACCGCGTGAGCGCGGATTTTCTGCTCGATGGCAGTGGGTTTGGGCGTGTCCTGCCGCGGTTGCTGAGTCTTGAAAAAGCGTCCCAACTCGGCACACGCATTGCGCTGTTCACCCATATTGAAGACAACATTCGTGACAAACGTTTTGATCGCAATAAAATCCTGATCACGGTACACCCTGAAAACCCGGAAATATGGTACTGGCTGATTCCCTTCAGTGATGGACGTGCATCGGTGGGTGTCGTGCTGCCGCGATCGCTGTATGACGATGTCAGTATGGAGCAGCAGGCAACTCTGCAGCGTTATATTGGTGAAGGCGGGATGTTGAGCGAAGTTTTAGCCAATGCGGTATTTGATACTCCAGTCAGGACACTGGGTGGGTACTCCTGTGATGTAAACAGCCTTTATGGTGAGCGTTTTGCCCTGCTGGGCAATGCCGGCGAGTTCCTGGATCCGGTTTTTTCATCCGGTGTGACCATCGCGCTCAAATCAGCCACTCTGGCGGCAGCCACTGTGCACCGACAGTTACAGGGACTGGAGCCCGACTGGCAGAGCGAGTATGCAGCTCCCCTGAAAACCGGGATCGATACGTTCAGGGTATTCGTGGAAGGCTGGTATGACGGTCGGTTGCAGGATGTCATTTTTGCCGACAATAAAGGCGATGCGATCAAGGCAATGATCAGTTCCATTCTGGCGGGCTATGCATGGGATACGCGCAACCCCTATGTTCGCGAGCCTAATCGACTGACTACGCTGGCCGAATTATGTCGTGCTTGATGCGTTATCTGTTGCCGGCGATGCTTTGCCTGTTATCTGGCTGTTCGCTTTTCAGTCCTGCGCCTGATCTGCCTCCGGCTCTGGCACTATTGCCTCCGTCTGAAGGTCCGGCACCGGTACTGTTGAAACAGACCGTTGCCATGGAAGCGCAGGGCGAACGTTTTCAGTTTCTTGTTGTGAGCCGTTTTGATGCCAAACAGGCCCGGCTGGTGGCATTAATGCCGACCGGCCAACAACTGACAGCACTGGAGTATGACGGCGTACGACTGCAGCAAAGTGCTGCTGTTCCGCTGGAGCTGCCGGGCAGGGCGATCCTGGCTACCATACAGTTCGCTCTCTGGCCGGAAGCGTCGGTACGCAAGCATTACCCGGCAGTGCAGGGCTGGACCCTTCGTCTAGAGGCGAATCGGCGTCAGTTGTGGCATCATGGCGCACGTTTTCTGGATATCGTCCAGGAGGTGGATACCACGCGAGTACGCAACTATCCGGGTGAGTATCAGGTAATCATCAAGACACTTGAGCAAAAGGACCTGGAACAGTGACCCGGTGCTATCTAAATGCCTTGTCAATGGTCAGTGCCCTGGGAGCCGATTGCAGTGCTGCATCGGTCAGTTTGACAGCGGGCGAGCCGCGATTGACTGTGACGGACCAGTTCAGCCCCGGGACAGCGATGCCACTGGGCCTTTATACCGGGGCCTTGCCGGAAATAGCGTTGTCAGAGCCGTATTGGCACAGCCGCAACAATCGCATGGCCCTGCTGGCCTTGAATCAGATTCGTGAAGCGGCTGCCGAAGCCCGACACCGCTTTGGCTCTCACCGCGTTGGCGTTGTCATCGGTACCTCAACTTCGGGCATCAGTGACAGTGAAGCCTGCCTGAAACATCGAGCTGCAACCGGGGGCTTGCCGCAAGAGTATCACTACCGATTGCAGGAAATGGGCGCTACAGCCGCTTTCATAGCTGCCGAACTCAAATTGACCGGGCCTGTATATGGTATTTCTACTGCGTGCTCATCCGGTGCCAAAGCGCTTGCTTCGGCACGCAGGCTGCTGAGAGCAGGTGTCTGCGATGCGGTGATTGCGGGCGGTGTTGATACGCTGTGTCATTTGACCGTGCAGGGCTTTTCTTCATTGGAGGCAGTCAGTCATAAGCGTTGTAATCCATTCAGCACGAACCGTGACGGCATTAACATAGGCGAGGGTGCCGGCTTGTGTCTGCTCAGTCGCGAAGAGGGGCCACTGGAGCTGGCCGGAATTGGTGAAAGTTCGGATGCACACCACATCTCTGCACCTGACCCAACCGGGGCCGGGGCGATGCGCTGCATGCAGGCAGCTCTTGATGATGCGGACATTTCCCCTGAAGCCGTTGGCTATATCAACCTGCACGGCACGGCGACAGAGCTGAATGATCAGATGGAGGCGCACGCTGTGGCCGAAGTATTTGGCAGCACGGTGCCCTGCAGTTCGACCAAACCGTTTACTGGCCACACACTGGGGGCTGCGGGCGCAATTGAAGCCGTGATTTGTGGCCTTGCACTGTTGGATAGGTTTATTCCCGGTCATGTCTGGGATGGGCAACCGGACCCGAATTTACCCCCCCTGAATCTTGCCGCCCTGCAAAGTGAAGTCACTGATTTTGACTACGCCTTAAGCAACTCCTTTGCTTTCGGCGGCAACAACATCTCCGTGATTTTGAGACGAACCACATGAGAGCTGAATTCAGTGTTGATCAACTGGTGCCCCATTCAGGGCAGATGAGCCTGCTGTCGGAAATTACAGGGTATGGTGAGGACTGGTTATCTGCGGCGGTTGATATCACCCCAACGTCCATGTTCCTTGAAGAACAGGGAGTTCCCGCCTGGGTCGGGCTGGAATATATGGCGCAGGCGATAGGAGCCTACGCGGGTCTGCAGGAAAGGCTCAAGGGGCATGAGCCCAGGGTGGGGTTCCTGCTGGGAACACGCCGGTACAGTATCCCCGTGCCTTATTTCGCACCGGGGGAGCGTATTCAGCTGAAGGTTATCAAGAATATGCAGGCAGAAAACGGCCTTTGTGCCTTTGATTGCGAGCTGACGGGGAATGGCTACACAGCGACGGCCAGCCTCAATATTTATCAGCCGGATGATGCCGAAACGTTTTTACGGGATGCCATGTCATGACAGCTACTATTTTAGTGACCGGTTCCAGCCGTGGGATTGGTAAGGGGATTGCACTGCGCCTGGCACAGGATGGTTACGATATCGTCCTGCACTGCCGCTCGGGCCTGGACTCTGTGCAGGCGGTCGCTGAAGAGATTGAGTCACATGGTCGCAGTGTCCGCATTCTGCAATTCGACATTGCGGACCGAGAAGAGTGCCGTCAGGTATTGGAACAGGATATTGACACACATGGTGCCTATTACGGTGTGGTATGCAATGCCGGGATTGCGCGTGATAACGCCTTTCCGGCCATGCCGGAAGAGGATTGGGATCTGGTGCTCAGGACCAACCTTGACGGGTTTTACAATGTACTGCATCCGCTGATCATGCCCATGATTCGACGTCGAAAGCCAGGACGCATTGTTACCCTGTCTTCCGTGTCCGGTGAAATGGGCAATCGTGGACAGGTCAATTACAGTGCCGCAAAAGCCGGCATCATCGGAGCGACCAAAGCGCTGGCTGTCGAGCTGGCCAAACGCAAGATAACGGTGAACTGTGTCGCACCGGGGCTGATTGAAACCGAAATGACCGAAGACCTGCCCCTGGAAGAAGCACTGAAGATGATTCCCATGCAACGAGTCGGCAGAGTCAATGAAGTGGCCGGTACGATCAGCTTCCTGATGTCCGAGGAAGCCGGATATATCACGCGTCAGGTGATTTCAGTAAACGGTGGAATGTATTAATGAAACGGGTTGTTGTAACCGGAATGGCCGGCTTTTCACCGATTGGAAACGACTGGCCAACCATTAAGAAAAATCTGGTTGCTGGCCACAGTGGTGTAGTCAGGATGGATGGCTGGGATTGCTATGATGGGTTGAACACCCGGCTGGCAGCCCCCGTGCCGGATTTTAAAATGCCCTCGCACTACAACCGCAAGGCATTGCGCAGCATGGGGCGGGTAGCTCAGTTCGGTGTATATGCGACAGAGCGTGCGCTTGAAGATGCAAACCTGCTGGGCTGGGAACAGCTTGGCAGCGGCCGTGTCGGCATTTCATTTGGTTCATCGGTCGGAGATACCAAAGCCTTCGTGGATTTCGGCAATATGCTGATGAACTGCTCCTCGGATGGACTCAATGCCAATTCCTACATCAAGATGATGGCACACACCGGCCCTGTGAACATTGGTGTTCATTTCGGCATTCGTGGGCGCGTGATCACCACGTCAAGCGCCTGCACTTCGGGTAGCCAGGGCATTGGCTATGCTTATGAAGCGATCAAGTTCGGCACTCAAGATGTGATGGTGGCGGGCGGCAGTGAAGGGCTATGCGCCACCGAAGCGGCCGTGTTTGACACTCTTTATGCCACCAGTGTCGTTAATGACACCCCGCATCTGTCGCCTCGTCCCTTTGACCGTGATCGAGATGGACTTGTGATAGGCGAGGGGGGCTGTGTCCTGATACTGGAGGAGCTGGAACATGCCCGAGCCCGCGGAGCCAAAATTCATGCTGAAATTATCGGCTTCGGCACCAACTCTGACGGGCGTCATGTGACTCAGCCCAATGCCGCAACCATGGAAATTGCTATCCGCCAGGCGCTGGATAGCGCACAGTTGCCCCCCAGTGAAATCGGCTATGTCAGTGCCCACGGAACAGCCACTGATCGTGGTGATATTGCTGAAAGTCAGGCCACTCACGCCGTATTCGGTGCTTCCACGCCTGTCAGCTCACTTAAAAGCTATACGGGCCATACGTTGGGCGCCTGTGGTGCATTGGAAGCCTGGACAGCGATTGAAATGATGAATGAAGGCTGGTTCTCGCCAACCATCAATCTGGAAAACGTAGACCCTGAGTGTGCCGAGCTGGATTACCTTATGCACGAAGGGCGACATATCGACACCGAGTATGTCATGAGCAACAACTTTGCGTTTGGTGGTATCAATACTTCATTGATTTTCAAACGCTGGAACTGAGTTTTCAGCATACAGGGAGCGGGGGCTCCCTGTATGCTTGCTATTGAAGTTCCTACCCTGCAGCAATGATCGGTGGCAAGGCAAGCACCCACAGGTACTTATGCGTGTTACCCTTCCACAATCCGCATCGACAGGTCCACCGCCTGGCAGTGCTTGGTCAGGGCGCCAATCGAGATGTAATCGACTCCGGTGTTGGCGTAGTCGAGCAGGGTTTCATCCGTAATATTCCCCGATGCTTCCAGCTTGGCACGCCCGTTGGTCTGCTTGACCGCTGCAATCATCCGCTCGGGGCTGAAGTTGTCCAGCATGACAATATCGGCGCCGGCGACCAGCGCCCGTTCCAGTTGCTCTTCTGTCTCGACCTCGATTTCCACCGGCTTGCCCGGGTGGTTGTGGCGGGCGGTTTCGATCGCCTTCTCAATGCCGCCACAGGCCATGATGTGGTTTTCCTTGATCAGGAAGGCATCGTACAGGCCGATGCGGTGGTTGAAACAGCCGCCGCAGCTGACGGCGTATTTCTGTGCCAGCCTCAGGCCCGGGATGGTCTTGCGTGTATCCAGCAGGCGCACCGGGGTGCCGGCGACGCGCTGAGCGTATTCGTGGCTGAGGGTAGCGGTGCCGGAGAGTGTCTGCAGGAAGTTCAGTGCCGCGCGCTCGCCGGTGAGCAGTGAACGGGCGGAGCCCTGAAGCCGGAACAGCACCTGATCACGTTCGACCTTGTCTCCATCCTCAACCAGCCACTCAACCTGTACCTCAGGGTCAACCTGACGAAACACCTCATCCACCCAAGCACGGCCACAAACGACCGCTTCCTGACGTGAAATCACCCGTGCCTGTGCCCGGTCACTGGCTGGAATCAGCTCGGCGGTGATGTCACCGTTGCCGACATCCTCATTCAGGGCTGTACGGACGTTTTCTTCGATGGTGGGCTTGAGCTCGGTCAGCGTCAGCAGCATGGTGGCGGGCCTGTCGTATGATGTACTATGGAGTGCGCATTTTAGCGGAAATCGCGCGGCGATAGTACGTCAAACGGGAGTGGTATTCAGTCAGATGACAGTCGAAATTGAACAGCACCGCATCAAGGGTGCCCGTTTTCTGCCTTCACCCAACTGCAACGCCCGGCCCGAAGACGAAATCTCGCTGTTGGTGATTCACAATATTAGCCTGCCGCCCGGGCAGTTTGGTGGTGGTCATATTGCCGAGCTGTTTACCAATCGACTGGACCCGAGTGGACACCCTTTCTTTGCCGAAATCGAGGGGCTGGAGGTTTCCGCCCATCTGCTGATCGAGCGAGATGGCCGCATGACCCAGTTCGTACCCTTCGATCGCCGCGCCTGGCATGCGGGCCGGTCCTGCTTTCAGGGGCGAGAGGCCTGCAATGATTTTTCCATCGGCATCGAGCTGGAAGGGACCGATGATTGCCCCTATACCGATGCCCAGTATGAATGTCTGGTCGCGGTGACTCAGGCGCTTATGACAACCTATCCGCAGCTTGGCCCTGAAACCATTACCGGTCACAGTGATATTGCACCCGGTCGCAAGACGGATCCTGGCCCTGCATTTGACTGGGCGCGTTTTCTTGCTGCCCTCGGATGATCTGAGAATGGTTTTCATCTATCATATACGCCCCTGAAACTCTGCCTGCTGCGAGGATTAGATGTCAGCTCTGCTCCGTATTGAAGGTCTAAAGTGCGCGTACCAGTCGCAGACGGTGCTGGCCAGTGTCTGCTTTGATATCGAGCCTGGCGAGATCGCCTGTCTGCTGGGCCCCAGTGGCTGCGGCAAGACCACCGTGCTGCGTGCCATTGCCGGCTTTATTGCCCCTCAGGCGGGTGAGATTCGACTCGGTGAACAGCTGATCAGCAGTGCCGCCCATGTGGTACCGCCGGAGCAGCGCGGAATGGGAATGGTGTTTCAGGATTACGCCCTGTTCCCGCACCTGAATATTGCCGACAACATCGCCTTTGGTTTGCGCCGCATGCCCGCCGCCGAAAAGCAGCGTCGGGTAAAAGAGGTGCTGGAGCTGGTTGAGCTGCCTGACCTGAGCAAACGTTATCCGCATGAACTCTCCGGTGGGCAGCAGCAGCGTGTGGCGCTGGCCCGCGCCCTTGCCCCCGATCCTCGTCTGCTGTTGATGGACGAGCCATTCTCGAATCTGGACACGGACCTGCGTCGTCAGTTGTCGCAAGAGGTGCGCCAAATCCTCAAGCGTCGTGGCATTGCTGCAATCATGGTGACGCATGATCAACAGGAAGCCTTCACCATCAGTGACAAGATCGGCATTCTGTCAGCCGGCCGCGTACAGCAGTGGGGCACTCCCGAATCCCTGTATTATCAGCCTGTCAGCCCCGAAGTGGCTGCTTTTGTTGGCAAGGGTGAGTTGTTTCAGGGCAAGGTGACAGACTCCAGTGCCGTTGAAACTGACCTGGGGCTGCTGGAGTTTGCCGAGCCGTTGGGGGTTGATGCGGGCTGTGATGTGCAACTGTTTCTGCGCCCGGGTGATCTTTACCTGAGCCATGACGGAGGTGTACCCGGTGAGGTGTGTTCGGCTGAATTCCAGGGCAGCCTGACGCTCTACTGCATTCGTCTGCATACGGGGCGCGAGATCGAAGTGCTGGAACAGGGGCTGCATCGCTATGGCGAGCGTGAAAAGGTTGGTGTGCATGTAACCGCTCACCGTCCGATCCTGTTTTCCTCCTGCCCGGTTCGTAACCCTTATTGACCTGATCTGGCACGAAGTCTGCTGTATCCGTAATACATAACCCCATAACGGGCAGATTGACACGGGCTTGCACCTCTGTGGTGCTGAATAAGCCCTGTTTTTGCTCGTCTGCACTTTTATGGTGCTCGATAACGGGGCAGAACGGGATACCGCAACATGAGTGCTTCACAACGTATCTATAAGGTTCGGCGCCGCTACAACAAATGGGTGGCGGATCAGACGCTGGAAGACTTTGCGCTGCGCTTCACAGCCCGTCAGGGCCGCCGCATGAGCATTGAGCGTGTTGCCATGACGGCACTGGGCGCAACCGCCTTTCTGGCTCTTGAGGGTATCGCTGCAGCTGTTACGCTGACTTACGGTTTTACCAACACACTGGTTGCCATGCTGGTGGTGTGTGCTCTGTTTTTCATCACCGGATTGCCGATCGTCTATCATGCGGCGCGCAACGGTCTGGATATTGATCTGCTCACGCGTGGTGCCGGCTTCGGCTACCTTGGATCAACGATCACCTCGCTGATCTACGCCACCTTCACCTTCATTTTCTTTGCCATTGAGGCCGCGATTCTCGCCGCCGCACTGCGGGCACTGTTCGGCCTGCCGCTGGCGCTGGGCTATCTGCTCAGTGCGGTGGCGGTTATACCGATCGTGACCCATGGCATTACCGCCATCAGTCGCTTTCAGCTGGGTACCCAGCCACTGTGGCTGTTGCTGCAGGTCAGCGCGCTGGCAGTGGTGATCGTGCATGAGGCCGAACAGTATCAGGGCTGGACCGAATTTATGCCCGCAGGCATCCAGGCCGACAATTCATTCAACCTGTTGCTGTTCGGTGCGGCGGCATCGGTGTTCTTCGCCATGGTGGCGCAGATTGGCGAGCAAGTGGATTATCTGCGCTTCATGCCCGAGAAAACAACCGAGAACCGCCGTCGCTGGTGGTTCTGGCTGATTCTGGCGGGGCCGGGCTGGGTGTTTATCGGCATGATCAAAATGCTGCTGGGTTCATTCCTGGCCTATATTGCGATCACCGAGGGCAGCAGCTTTGTGCAGGCCAGCGACCCAACCCTGATGTATCAGCGGGTTTTCAGCTATCTGACCCACTCGGAAGGCATGGCGTTATTGATGGCCGGACTGATGGTGATCATCTCGCAGATGAAGATCAATGTGACTAACGCTTATGCCGGCTCCATCGCCTGGTCCAACTTCTTCTCGCGTTTGACACACAGCCATCCCGGCAGGGTGGTGTGGCTGGTATTCAACGTCACCATCGCCCTGATCCTGATGGAACTTGGAATCTATGAAGCGCTGGAAGCGATACTGGGCGTGTTTGCCATTGTTGCCGTCAGCTGGCTGGGGTCTCTGTCAGCTGATCTGATGATCAACAAACCGCTGGGGCTGAGCCCGGCACGTGTCGAGTTCAAGCGCGCTCACCTCTATGACATTAACCCGGTGGGCGTTGGCTCAATGGGCACGGCAGTGCTGGTGGGCATGCTGGCCTATCTGGGTGTGTTCGGTGAGACAGCATCGACTTTGAGCCACTTCATCAGCCTGGGCTGCTGCTTCCTGATGGCACCTTTGCTGGCATGGCTCACCGGAGGCCGATTCTATCTGGCACGTGAGTCGAATGAGCTGAAGATGCTGCAGGTTGCCAGCCCGGCAGAGCAGCATCGATGCGGCGTGTGTGAAAACCATTTCGAAACGGAAGACCTGAGTTTCTGCCCGGCATACGACCTGCCAATCTGCTCACTGTGCTGCTCGCTGGATGCCCGCTGTCTTGACAGCTGCAAGCCACATGCCCGCTTCGGACAACAGATGGTCGACTTCTTTCGACTGTTTTTTCCGCAGGCCGTGGTCAACCGAATCAACTCCCGCCTTGGGCGTTTCATCGGCCTGTTGCTGACCATCAATCTGCTCAATGCCGCCCTGCTGGCGGTCATTCATCGACAGATGGACCCGGGTGACCCGGCCGGCAGTGCGCTGGTGGGGCAAACGCTCTGGGCGCTGTTTTTTGTGCTGCTGATCGTATCCGGCGTCGTTGCTTGGCTGTTCCTGCTGGCGCAGGAGAGCCGGGTAGTGGCACAGCAGGAGTCCAACCGTCAAACCCATAAGCTGCTGCAGGAGATCGAGGCCCACGAACAGACCGACCGTGAGCTGCAGGCCGCTAAGGAGCTGGCAGAGCGAGCCAGTGATGCCAAGAGCCGGTATATGACCGGCATCAGTCATGAACTGCGCACACCGCTGCAGTCGATCATCGGCTATGCCCAGCTGCTGCAGGGGCGCAGTACCGTGCAGAAGCAGGATCGGGAAGGGCTGCGCATCATACACCGCAGTGGCCAGTATCTGGCCGACCTGATCGAGGGACTGTTGGACATCTCCCGCATTGAGGCAGGGCGATTGGAGCTGAACCGCAGTGCCGTCGCCTTGCCGGAGCTGGTGGCCCAGCTGGAGCAGATGTTCAGTTTTCAGGCAGCACAGAAGCGGGTGGGGTTCAGCTGCGAGATACTGAATCCGCTACCGCATGTGGTGATGACGGATGAAAAGCGGCTGCGCCAGATCTTGATTAATCTGCTGTCCAATGCCGTGAAATATACCCTGGAAGGTGAGGTTCACTTTCGTATTCGCTATCGCAATCAGGTCGCGGAATTTTCCATTGAAGACACCGGTATCGGTATTGATGCAGCTCATCTGGAACGCATTTTTGACCCCTTCGAACGGGTGCGGGATGCGGATACGCCCAATCTGCCCGGCACCGGGCTGGGGCTGACCATCGTCAAGCTGCTGACCGAAATCATGGGGGGCGACCTGCAGGTCGAGAGTCACCCCGGCAAGGGCAGTTGCTTTCGGGTGTCACTGATGTTGCCCTGGGCCGAGGCTGCCGAAACCCGTCCGGAAGTGCAGCAGCCGATCAGCGGCTATGTGGGGGCGCGCAGGCAGATCTGCGTGGTTGATGATGATCCGGTGCTGCGGGGGCTTCTGGCCGACCTGCTGATGCCTCTGGGGTTCAAGGTTCTGGAGGCCCGTGATGCACATCACTGTCTGGAGCTGGTGCAGCGCACAGCGCCTGACCTGTTTCTGCTGGACATCTCCATGCCGGGCATGGATGGCCTGACCCTGGCCGACCGGTTGCGAAAAACCGGTCACAAGGTACCGATCCTCATGCTGTCGGCCGACGTGCAGGAGCAGCGCCGTCAGCCTGCGGGCGAGGCGGTGTATGATGACTATCTGGTCAAACCGATCAGCAACCAGCTGCTGCTGGAAAGGGTAGGGCACTACCTGCAGCTGGAGTGGATTCGCACAGCCGCCACTGTGGCGCCGCCTGTCAGCGTGCCCGTTACCCCGTTGCCGCCCAATGACCTGACGGCCTCGTCACTGCCTGATCATCCTCTTATTCGGGAGCTCAGAGGCAGCGCCGAGATCGGCTTTCGCCGTGGGGTACGTGAAGCACTGGAGCAGATTGAACGGGAACAGTTGGTCAGTCGTACGGTTCTGACTGAACTGCAGACACTGGCAGACTCGATGCAATTCGCACAACTGGCCGAGTATTTGGAGCAGACCTCATGACAACTCAAACGACTCAACGTGATGTCGTGCTGGTGGTGGATGACTCGCCGGATGCGCTCAGTCTGATCAACGATGCGCTGGAAGAGGCCGGCATGGACGTACTGGTAGCGTTGGAGGGGCGTCAGGCGATGACCATCGCACGTCGCATTCGTCCCGACATCATCCTGTTGGATGCGATCATGCCGCACATGGATGGCTTCGAGACCTGTCAGGCGCTGAAGCAGGACCCCGCCCTGTGTGCGATCCCGGTCATTTTCATGACAGGGCTGACTGAAACCGAACATGTAGTGCGAGGACTGGATGTTGGCGGGGTGGACTACCTCACCAAGCCGATCAACCCGGATGAGTTGCTGGCCCGCATGCGCGTCCATCTGGGCAATGCACGGCTGACCCAGTCCGCCCAGTCCGCTCTTGATACCACGGGCCAGCATTTACTGACTGTCGCGCCTGAGGGGCATGTGCAGTGGGCGACGCCGCAGACACACGCCTTGCTGTCACGGGCCAACGCCAGTGAACTCTGGCTTGAAATGTCGTTGCGCCCCCAGCTGGCGGACTGGCTGCGACGCAGCCCGGCCGTCAATGACCAGCTGGCCCTGCGTGGGCTGGACTATGCCCTGTCCGTGCGCCTGCTCAGCCATCAGAGCAACGGCGACTACCTATTCAAGCTGGTCGATGAGCAGCGGGGGACGGGCCCCGCCCTGTTGCAGCATCAGTTGGGATTGACGACACGTGAAGCGGAAGTGCTGTACTGGATCGCCAACGGCAAAACGAACAAGGAGATCGGTGAAATCCTCGGCATGAGTCCACGCACGGTCAACAAGCACCTGGAGCAGATCTACCCGACACTGGGCGTGGAAAATCGCACCTCAGCCGCTGGCGTCGCGCTGCGGATTATGGTCAGGGAATGAGCTGATCAGTTACGGTACAGCGTCTTGATCAAATGGTAGCCGAAGCGGGTCTTGATCGGCCCGTGTACCTTGAGCAAGGGGCGCTTGAATACCACGTCATCGAATGCTTTCACCATGTCGCCGCGATGAAACTCACCCAGATCGCCGCCGCGCTTGCCGGACGGGCAGATGGAATAGCGCTTGGCCAGCGCATCGAACTTCTTGCCCCGTTTCAACTGGTCAAGAATATCCAGCGCCTCTTTCTCGGTTTTTACCAGTATGTGCAGTGCGGCTGCGGTCGCCATATCGTGTCTCGCTGATCAGGTCAAAAATCGGCGCTATTGTACCAATAAAGGCAGGCTTTCGCTCAGTGCAGCAGACGACCTAAAGCGGTCACCCAGCCTTTACTCCGATGGAGTCTGCCGGCGATTTCTGATGTATTTGTCAGGCATATTATTCAAACTGAAATACCAACGGTAAAACAAAAGAGACGATGAGCGACCATACTGCATATATGGGCATATATCTCGCGATGATAGACTCAAGATTTGAGAGCCCTTTTCCGTCTTTTATGTGACCAATATACCCAGATAACAATAAAACCAAATGAACAAAAATAAGGATGTTTGCGCCAGATACTACTATCCGGTTTAAAGTGACACCGTACTCTGCCCAACGAAACAAAATTGCAGATAGTGCGACTAAGTTTACTATCAATGTTGACCCAATCAAACAAATATTTATATAGTCTGGAGCCTCTACTGCAGATGCTCTTCTTTTTCCAGATATTGAAAAAATAGTTAATGCCAATATTACAATCAAAAGCCCATTGAAAGTAATAAGAAAATCCCTGTCAGTATAAGGACTCTTACCCTGATAAACTGTCGCGATCAAGTAGGCCAAAATGGTAATAAGGAAAAGTGGTGAAAATACGTTAGATAATATTGGAGCAAATTTACTTTGACGATTTTGAACCGAATCGAATAAATACGTTGCGACTACTGGTGAAGAAACAAGTCCAATTACAACAACGTACTCCATATACCACCTATCAATAGGCAGATCTATAAGGCTAAAAAGGCCTAGAGTAAGCGCTGTCAGAATCATGCCACCCAGCAGTATAAGTACAGAATATATACCCATTTCGCCAAGATACCGGATAAAATTTATCCTTGAATCAACATTAAGCCATTGATCAGACATGAAGCTAACTGCTAAAAGGCTCAATGTAAATAATGGCAGATGAATCAGTGCCATTGTTATAGAGGCTGATCGAGAGTTATCGGGGAGAACCAATAGGTATGAAATGCAAGCAGCTAATGCCAAAACTATAAACCATGCAAATTTTTTCTTGCAAGTTGAGATTATAAAATAAGAAATTATTGCCGAAATGGTTATTATTGGAGCAAACCTAGAGTAGTACCAATCATCATGAACGTCGAATATCGATGGTATTTTTACAAAAAAACCTGCAATAGAGCATATTATAACTAGGTGGAAGGTGGATATTTTGGGTGCTGCAATTTTGGGCAAGTAGCTTAATCGAGCATGCCAAACATTCAAGGTTTCAGAGTTTTCTTCAACCAATAAAGCCTTTTTTAGGTCAGCCTCAAATAGCTCAGGTGAGTTTCTATAGGCTTCTTCTAAGGATTGGGGCTTATCTATATTGTCTAAAATAAAGTTATCTGACATATTTATTTCCTAACGCAGAGCGCACCGGTCTTCTTGGCGCAGCGAAGCGGAGACCAGGACGTTCGAGAGTGCGTTTGGTTAACGGGTGTGCTGGGTATTGGCACGACGCTTCCGCTCCTGCTCGGTCATTTGCTCCAAGCGCTCCTCCAGGGAATTAAGCCCAAGGCGAGCACGGCGCTCATTAACCGTAGCAGAATCCTCAATGGGAAACGGTGTTGGCCACCCATCTTCATCAATATCAAACTGGGTGCCGTAATATTGGGGCTCGCCGGATAGCGTCCGTACTCGGTCCTGAAGGAACGCCAATTGCCAGCCTGCCACATCTTCTCTCACAATGGCATTTTCCAGCAGGGAAACACATTCCGCCATGAACTCGATATCTGAAACGGAATGCTGAGCGACAAGCCAAGCAGCCTTGGCAGCATCCTCACCAACCAACGAAATGCTGGGCCAACCATGAGCACCGATAATCTCCTTGAGGCGAGAAGCGTTGTGCTCATGTAGAGCTTTCATCCGGGGATGATAAGACTCAGATGGCAGCTCTCCGGAATCAAAAAGTTGCTGCAATAATCGCTGGTCTTCCGTCATCATCGTGACCAGTTCATCTGCAAGATTCTGATTCATGGGCTCCTTCCCTGTGAGCGAGGCGAACGATTTTGAACGCCTGGTTATGTGTTTTCATTGTCACTACCGCTCTCTTCTTTTAAGGCTATCAATGTTACCCATGAACTAATAGCCCCTACAATTATGCTTCCCGGGAGAACAATGAACAGCCATAGAGGACCTAAACCAAAATCATCGGTTAGATTGGATCCGCATAGAGACGAAGGTCCCAGCTCACTTGTGTGCGAATGAAATTCTTTGTTAGCTTTAGCCTGAATATATATAAACGTAAGACACAAGTCCTAAAAGCCACGGCCCACACCAAATCGCCAGGAATCCAAGAAACGTAATAATGCCTTCCACACCTCGTGTTGCAATTAGATATGCTGGGAAAGAAATAGGCCATAGAATGTAAATAAGAAACCCAAAGTCAAATGGTCGGTGAATATTGCGGGCTTTTGAATCTTGAGCAGACCACATTGTGGATAGTATAAAGAACATAAATGCCCAAAGTGTCTGGGTTAAATCAGAGACCACTTCACCCTTTGCATTCATGATAATTTCGTCAGCCCCCATTCCTAGGGACATGAGAAATAGCACAATGACATACATCTCTCTCTAATCCTTCTGAAAAGCTAACATTTAAAAAAAGCCGGCGCGTTGTTCCATTGGCCTCAGAATAAATAGCAAATAACTTCTCTGGAAAATTATAAACTACTATCTGATTTAATTCTTACAGTGATTTTTTACTAGTAGGTCCCAGTGAGTGAAACGAACGTTTTTCAACGTTTTCAACGTTTTGTTATGTTTTCCAGAAATATCCACATTTCTTACATCTTAAGCCATGTTTATAGAAGAATAATGGAAAGCCTAAAAATATGAAAACTAAAAATGCACTTCTTTTACCTTTTGTATAATTCTCGACATCCAAAGATTCACATTGAGGACATTTTTCAATAGGCATATCAAACTCAGAGTTGACGCTATCAGAAAAATCCTCTTTCAGAATATCGAGCGCACTCACTGAAAATTCACATGGTACTTGAAGCCTTACACCACCCATTGCATTAGAGTAAAGCCACTGCATATTGACGGTATGTTCATCCGCTACGAATGAAGGAATTCCCTCACTTTCTAATAGCCCTTTAGCTATATTGGCCTCATGCGGGAAAGAAAATCTTGCTACGGTTACTAAAGTACCCACGCCCCCTCCCTGAAGTCATAACGCTTGCAGCACGCGTGCCCACGAAATGGAGCCGGAGGCGCAATGCAGTGGGCGTCGCCGTGCCTGCATTTTTTATGCATGTGGACTTTCTAATTGTGCAATGATTAACGCAGCTATTTCTTCAAGCTTCCCAACCTCTTCAAACTGCACGCCATGGTCTTTTATCACCAACAAAGGACCTGGAAAAACATGAAAATGAAAATGCCCCACAGTTTGACCGGCAGAAGAGCCATTGTGCTGGAATATGGTTGACCCAGTCACCCCCATAGCGCGCTCGAGAGCTTTACCTATTTTCTGAACGGTTAGCATGCATGCTTGAGCAGCTTCTGCAGACAGATCGTAAATTGTGACCGCTTGTTCCTTGGGTACTACTAATACGTGACCATCCTTCTGCGGCATTATATCCATGAATGCGAGCGTTAAATCATCCTCATAGACCTTTACACAGGGGGCCTCTCCAGCAATGATCTTCGCGAAAATATTATTAGTGTCGTAGATTGGGTTCACGGATTTCTCCAGCTTACGGAAATGCCTAACGCCGACAACACGCGCGGTTACGGAATGGAGGCGCAGCCGCAATGCAGTAACCGTCGCCGTGATTGTATTGGTTAGGCATCGATGCCGCCCAGTCCCGCTTTGACTCTCCGTACTGAATTGGCATACGAATGAGCCATACCGGCTGAAATTACTTCTGACTCCGCATGAGCAACACGATTACGTAAAGCTGCCAAGTCTAAAATTGCTCTGATTGTTTCGTCGCTGACTCTTCCAGATTTGGCAAGAAGATCCACCAACGAGCGCACACTTGTCTCCTCGTATGCACTTATACCAACGAGATCACGGATAACGCTCTCAAGCTCGCTCCACGAGCACATAACTAAGTCCGTAGGCACAGTCGCTATGCGACTAAATCTCGGAGTGTCAGGACCGCGTTCTTCCACATTATCTGAGCGTTTAGGCTCTGGCAGATCGCGTTCTACCTCAGCAAGAATCTTGCT
Source organism: Marinobacterium sp. BA1 (assembly GCF_041155135.1). Classification (NCBI taxonomy): domain Bacteria; kingdom Pseudomonadati; phylum Pseudomonadota; class Gammaproteobacteria; order Oceanospirillales; family Oceanospirillaceae; genus Marinobacterium; species Marinobacterium sp. BA1. The sequence goes on along the minus strand of NZ_BAAFHC010000001.1, from coordinate 1,698,335 downwards.
CGCTTCCCGTTCGAACTCAAGCTCCAAATCTTTGTATTTAAGCCTCTTAAGCGTTGGCACCAGTTTTGACAAAGGTGCACGCAGCAAGCCAACCACCACGACTATCGTGAATGGCCAGACTACCAACTCAACTACTTGCACCCATGTTTCCATACTTATGATTGCCTAACATTATTAATACTACGCATGCGCATATTTGCTCTCAGTCGCAGACTGGAGAGTTGTTGTAAGCATATGAAGAGAAAGGATAAGTCGAGATACCACAGTCATTCTCTTCCGGTGAAAACGAGCTTGCGCATTTTGCAGCTTTGCCGTGCGCAGTATCCTGCAACGGCCAGTCCATAGTCCTCTGATAGTGAATGATTTTTCAGCCTGTTACCAGTCGCAAATGAGCACCGGTACGCGACAAAGTGAGCGCGGAAAGCATGTTGCCATCAATACACTGTATAAAATCACAAAAAGCCAGGTTGACTTTTCCACAGGTGCTCGGCGCTCGAAACGATTGGATGTCTCTCGTGAAGTTCCTCTCTGTGCGCTGGACCGCCCCATAGCCGGGATTACAAGAGGTGGCCCGAAGCAAATGTTAGCTGGGTTGTTAACCTAACCTAGTATACAAGCCGTTCAGTATTATCATTAACGCTGAGCACAACGGTGACCTTGGAAGGGCTACGAAGTAACCATGGAAAGGACGTCCGGCGACTATCGGCCGCGTACTGCTGCGACTTGTTAACATTCAGTCCCGAGGCGCCCAATTTCCCTCATCATCAAAATTTGGTGATTGGCGCATACCAAAAGCATTCCACATCAAATCGATCTTAGGCCTCCTAGTCAGCTTCACACAGAAGGTATTGAGCACTGATCAATATGATGAACATTATGCTTTTACTCAGTATGCAGGGGCCTCTCAGGCTCAACAGCAGAGGCCATTACAACCAGCCGCTGAGTTCCCCCTGCGGTGAGCGCATCAAAAGGATAACAGGTCACCAGTATCAGTCCATCTGGAAAGGCAGTGGGCGTCAGCCGGGTAACGGCCGAATCCACCACCTGAATCTGATCAACCTGGTATGTCACATTTCCGTTATGGTCGCTGAGCATCAGCGTCTGGCCTGGTTGTATATTCCGCAGGAAGCTGAAGTGGGTATCTCTGTGTCCGCTGATAATCCGTGCGGCATGGGTCATCGCATGTGCCTGCATATTTTCACCGGGGCCAAAAGCCAGCGAGCTGCCACTGTCTCCGGCCAGTACAATCTGATCAATGTCCATATCAGGCACGCTCAGACGCGCAACCGGCCAGTGGTCGGCCCAGGGCCAGGGTTTTACTGCTGTACCGCTGTCCAGACTTTCGGCCCAGGCATCGGCCAGCAGCCATTGCGCCAGCCGGGCTTTGACAGGAATCCACAGGGCTGTTGAGGTGAGGATCAGACCAGCAGCCACAAGGGCTGCCAGTATGAGGTTACGGATGCTGAGGGTCATGCGCACCACCTTGAACCGGACTTTCTGCGCCGCTCCACAATCATGACGGAAAGTGCTGCCAGCAGGGCGGCAAGTCCTCCGGCGAGGGGCAGCTGATACCCGGTAGCGCCCTGGGCCATCCCCAGATCAAGGCCGTGGGGTTTGGCTGCAGGCACCACCAGAGTTTCGCTCTCTTCCTGTTCAGGACGGACAGGTGTTTTATCAACGGCAACCAGGCTGGTGTATGGCGTAACCAGGTGATATTTAAGACCCAGCGCAATGATTTCAGAACGGATCTGTTCTTCGCTGACACCTCTGAGATAGCCACGGCGCCAGTCCTGCACCGCACGCTGAGCCCAGTCTGTCATGATCCCCCGGGTATTATCCGCCGGTGCCAGTGTCAGTGTTTCCTGCCAGGCGGCATCACCGGTACGGCCACTGATACGAACTTCGCCTGTGCCGTTTGCCAGTTTCATCGACACAGCCAGCGGCTCACCGGAGTAAAGGTCAGGAATTACCGATGGCATCAGGTCTTTAATCCCATCGCCTTCGATCCTGATATCGGTCATGGCCGGTTTTTCCAGCTTGCTGAAGAGCATTTGCATGCTGCTTTCAGATTCAGACGGAGACGCAATATACGTAAAGGTGCCCCGTCCGGCTACTGCGGCTTCTTCCATAAAGTAACTGTTGGGTGCGCTGCCAATACCCACGGTGAACAGGCGGGTGTTATCGAGACGGCTGCGGATCAGATCAAACAGTTGCTGTTCGTTGGACACACTGCCATCGGTGATAAACACGATCTGGCGCAATCTGGGGGTGTCATCATTGCTGCGTATGCCTGACAGTGCAGCAGTCAGTGCAGGTGCCATTTCGGTACCACCGCCTGCCTGCAGTGAGTTGATATAGCTGGCGGCCTGCTGACGGCGCCGGATATCGGCTATAACCGGCTGGTTAAAGAGCGTATCGGTTGAAGAGTTAAACTGAATCACGTTAAACGTGTCATCAGATGCCAGCCCGTCTATACCGGCCTGCAGCGCTCTGCGCGCGGCTTCAATTGAGGTACCGGCCATGGAACCTGACGTATCAATCACAAAGACCACTTCCCGGCTGTAGCGTGCTGTGTGCAGATCCTGAGGCGGCATAAGCATCAGCAGACCATAGTGTTCATCCCCATGCTGCTCTGAGAAAAACGCCGCCGAAGGTTCGGAGCTTTCCACCGGTGTCCAGTTCAAAACAAAATCACGGTAGTCATCCGGCTCATCCGCCAGCAGGCTGATGAGGTAGCGGCCATCTTCTGTCTGTTGCTGACTGATCTGATGTGAAGGGCTGTCCAAAGAGCTGAGTCTGAATCCAGGTTGCAGACTAAGGCTGATCTCAACCGGCCCCGGAGTAGGGCTGACGGCGTTGTCGTCATCGCCGCTTGTGGCCATCACGGTTTTACGTTCACCCGGCAGTATCTGCCAGCCGCTGCTCAGGGTTGCCTGTCCCTCAACCACGCGGCGCACTTCTGCGGGCTGTACCGGGTTATAACGTGGGGTGATTGCTAGCGGGAAACCGGCGCTGAACCGGCCATCTTTCCAGACCAGTGTCTGCTGGTACTCAATACTGATGGTGACCTCGCCACCCGGCGGAATATTGGCAACGGATGTGTGAAACAGGTTGGGGCGGTCCTGCTCGGTGAGCGCGGCGTTCTGTCCCTGAGATTTTGCCTGCTCGTAGGTTGCCCGGGCCTGCTCTTTTTCCTGAATATCACCCTCGATAATGCGGTCTCCTATCTGCATTTTCAGGTGATCAACGGCTGCCTCACCGGGCAGAGGGAACAGATACAGTGCCTCTGCCCAGTTATCTGTGGGGTTATGGAATACCTGGGTCACCTGAGCGCGCAGTACAGAACCTGTAATCTCCATGGCCACACGGGTGCTGACCAGCGGCATATCCTGTTTTTGCCCCTGCTCATCACGGGATACCAGGGTACCGTGGGTAACCGCATCAGCTACCGCATTCTGTGCACACCCCATCATCAGACAGGCCAGAATCAGTGGGCGAATGCCCTTGTGTGAAAATGTATGCATTGCTCTATTCCTCATTAATATGAGGGGGAGTATCTGCTTTCTGTTTGAGGAAAATGTGAAGTGAGTGTGGAGTCCTGTTTTTCTGTGAAATAAGAACGCCAGGTTACACCCAGGCACAGGTGGCACACACCCTAGTGGTAATGTAAGCGGCTTTACACTAGCTGATCTGCCAAAGATAATGTGGGCCTCTGCACCACTTATGGACCGGCGTTTTAACAGAGGGAACACCATGGCGGTACTGATTGTTGAGGATGAACCCTCTATTGCTGACACCATACGCTATGCTCTGGAAACCGAACGGATGGTTAATATCTGGGTCACCACCGGGCAGCAGGCTCTGGATGCACTCCGCGAGGGTAATATAGAGCTGGTTCTGCTGGATATCGGCCTTCCCGATATGAGCGGATTTGATGTCTGCCGGGTCATCAGGCAGGCATCCTCTGTGCCGGTGGTGTTTCTGACCTCTCGCCATGAAGAGATCGACCAGGTGCTGGGCCTTGAACTGGGCGCTGATGATTACATCACCAAACCCTTCAGCCCCCGGGTACTCACGGCCCGTATCCGTGCTCGCCTGCGTCAGCCTCAGGAAGCTGCGAATATCAGCTCTGCCGGCTTCAGTCACGATGCAGATGGCGCCAGAATCATGCTGAATGGTATCTTGCTGGATCTGAGCCGCTATGAATACCGCCTGCTACTGTTACTGATGAGCAATCCCGGTAGAATCTATTCCCGTGAACAGTTGATGCAACAGGTGTGGGAAGAGCCTGAACGCAGCTTTGACCGCACTGTCGATACACACATCAAAACCCTCCGGCGCAAAATCCGCGACATCAGCGCAAACTGCGACCCGCTCAAAACCCGCCGTGGCCTTGGCTACAGCTTTGAGGCGGACGCATGAGCCTGAGATCACGCCTGATTCTGGTGTTTCTGTTTTCAGTGCTGACAGGCCTTGGCAGTGTGGTTTACTGGGTACTCGATGAGCTGGAGCCCCGTTATAAAGAAGCTCAGGAAGAGATTCTGGTCGATATATCAGAAATGATGGCTACTTTGATCGCGAATGAAGGCGTCAGCTTCAGCGAAAGCGGTGGCACCGTGATCGACACACATCTGGCTGAACGGCTCTTTGCAGGGCTGGCCGGCAGGCCGCTAAACGCACAGATTTATGATCTGCTTAAAACCGAAGTTGATCTGAGAATGTATATCACCGATGCCAAAGGCACCGTGATTTTTGATTCCCATTACACCGATACCGGCCGCGATTATTCCCAGTGGCGCGATGTCTATCTGACTCTGCGCGGTCATTATGGTGCCCGCAGCAGCGACGATGTAACCGGCCGTAGTGATACCGAACGGCTCTATGCCGCAAGCCCGGTGCTGTATCGCGGTGATATTATCGGTGTGGTGTCCACCGGAAAGCCCACCCGCAACATTAACCGCTTTATCAGCCACCTGAGCACCAACCTGCTCTGGATTTCACTGGTCGCTGCACTGGCAACGCTGTTGACCGGTCTTGTGATCACCCTCTGGATTACACGGCCTTTGCTCCGCCTTGAACAGTATGCCAGAGGGGTTTCCAGAGGCGAACGCCCCGTGCTGCCTGCGCTTGGTCATAATGAAGTTGGGCGTGTGGGTAAAGCGCTTGAAAGCATGAAAGCCGCACTGGATGGCAAATCCTATGTGGCAGATTATGTGCAGAGCCTGACGCACGAACTGAAAGCCCCGATCGCCGGTATCCGTGGTGCCGCAGAGCTGTTACAGGAACCGATGTCCGATGCACGGCGCAATCAGTTTCTCAATAATATTATTGAGCAAGGTTCAAGGATGCAGGAGCTGATCGAGCGCTTGCTGAAACTGGCCGCCATTGAATATCAGAGCAGCCTGGAACGACACGACAGAGTTGTACTGAAAGAGCTGATCACAGCAGTCTGCCGGAGCCTTGAAGACTACGCCAGCCGGCACAGAGTCAGCCTTGAATACAGCTGTGCCCCTTCCTTGTCCATCACCGGCGACAATACCCTGTTGCAGGATGCACTGAGCAACCTGATCCGGAACGCCATAGAGTTCTCACCGCCGGAGTCAGTTGTACTGATCGGTGCCATACAAAACGATGCTTCTGTTTACATCAGCGTACAAGATTCCGGGCCCGGGGTGCCGCCTTTTGCCGAAGAAAAACTGACCCAGCGCTTTTTCTGTCTGCCCCGGACAGATGGCAGCAAGGGCAGTGGGCTGGGGCTGAGTTTTGTTCATGAAATCATGCAACTGCATAACGGAAAGCTGAATTACCACCGCGAAACAGAACCACCAGCCACTGTGTTCTCACTGACACTGCCAGCTGAGTCTAGCCTGCCGAACGGAGTTTGATTTTATAGACTGAGTCATAATGGTATTCCTTCAATGGCATTTTCTCTCATTCAAAGTCACCATCGCATATCAGACAACTTTCAGCCTTCACGTTTAGCTTCCTCATTTTTCGCACGAAGACTGGCCTTTAGACAGCCATTGGTTCATCTCTTCAAAAACCTGCCGAGCTAGCCCGTGGCGTTCCAAAAGATGGCGGAAGTTCAGGATGGTGGTGTGATCAGGAATTGCTTTATCCAGTGACAACCGAGCAAACAGGCGCCTGGAAGCAATTTCATACAGTGCATCCTCCATGGCCGGATCACTGAGATTGTACCATTGCTGCATACAATGAATCTGCAGCATGGTGGACAAGGGGCACGGCCGGCGGCCATTGCCGGGCTTGGGATAATGAGGTTCGATAACAGCTTCGAGACGTGCCTATGCGTCCTCGATCATGTGCAGTCAGCATTGTCTCATGTGGAGGACTTGATCACGTCGCCGTAACGGGCCGAAGCTGCGTAGTAGCGAAGGTCCAAGCCCAGAAAAGCTGGGCTGAACGTTGACGGCTTTGTTAGGTTTTAAATATTCCATGTTAACGCTATAAGTGCTACGAAAAAGTAAAGAATATATGGAATTGGTTTTCCGTATCTTTGTAAAAATATTTTCTTGCGTAAAAAAATTGAAAGAAATAAGAATAACAAGAACAGCATGGCGAATGTATAAATATAGATGTTGCTAAGGCTTGGTACTATTTGGGCTTTGAATAAGCGTAGATTCTCAACACCTGCTCCTGCCTTCAGAAGAATTTCTGTTTCTTCGTTCTTTGATATTTTGAAGTCGCCGTAGTTTAAGGTCTGATAGTACCTCCTACCCGCACCAGTAATTGCAGATTTTTGAATTATATTGGTTTTGGAGTATTCGTAAGTTTCTGAAGTGATATGTATCGACACCGGTACTTTGGTGGTAACAGTATCAATATCACCTCCGAAATTTACGATCAGCCTGAACTCAGAAGTAACCCCTGGGTTTACCAAGCATGCCCCTTCGTTCGTTGTTAGAAGATCAATGCTGCAAACTTTATCTCTGCCAAGGAGTTCATAGTTAAAGGCAGCCAAGTAGCAACAAAGAAAGAAGAGGGAAGCTCCGAATAGAGACTCTGTAAACGTAGGTAGCCGCATCGTAAACCTAACGCCTTGCACACGGGCCGACTGAGGCGCAGCGTAAGGAGGTCCGAGCCGCGCAGCGGCGCTTTGCGTGCTGAAATTTGTTATGTGTTTTACTCACACGCCGACTCCAGTTTACGGATAAAAGGCTTTACCGTGGGGTGAGCTTTTACCCAATGTATACCGAGAAATTCCTCGACACTGCGACCATTTAATATTTTTTGCAATTCTTCAGCTGTATTCGCGTGAAGGAGGGCGTGGCAATTGTGCATTACAGTTTCACTTAGCACTGCGCCAGGATCACCTAGTTCATCGCCCCATTCTTTCTGAATCGCTGAAACTAGCTTTCCGGCCGCTTTCCTCACTTCTGTTTTCTTCGCAGGCATCATTTATTGTTCCGAGACTCGTAGCTCACTAGGACACATAACGCCGTGCTTAGGGGCCGTAGTGAAGCGCAGCGTAACGGAGGTCCCAGCGCAGCGACTACAGCACCTTGTATGGATAATTCTTTGCGTTTTCCGGGTAAATTGGGACCCACCTTCAACGGCCATTGAGGGCCTTCATGCAGCAGCTCGGTGTAGCGCCGGCTCCTCTTTCGAGAGACCGATAACAAGTGTGTAGCGCTGCATGACTCGTTAGCGATAACTCGAACAGTCATCGGCACCCAAAGGGCATCACAGGCCCCGAGCCCGCATAGCAAGGCAGAGTTAGCTTATGACCATACACACAGAAAGCCAAATTGAAATCAACGTCGGCGTTGATGTCGGCAAATCCAAACTCGATATCGTCCTGCATCCGCTGGACCTCCATTTCCAAATTCCAAACGACGAGGAAAGCATTCTCAAAGTCATTCACGTACTGAAAAAGCGCAACATCAAACGCATTGTGGCCGAAGCCACAGGGCGCTATGAGCACGCCTTCGTGTTCGCCTGTGACCAGGCCAATCTTCCCATTGTTGTCGTCAACCCTATCAGTGTCAGACGCTACGCCCAGGTCATCGGCATACTTGCCAAAACAGATAAGGTCGATGCTAATCTCATCGCCCATTATGCAGCAACTATCCAGCCTAAAATCAAACCTATCGCGGACAAACAGTCTCGTTTGATCAAGGACTTACTTGTTCGGCGTACTCAGTTGCTCGAAATGCAGACCATGGAGAAAAACCGCCTCCAGATCTTACCCAAAGCCCTGCACCGTTCTATCAAAACATTGCTGCGCTCGCTGGAAACGCAGATCAAGGCTATCACCAAACTGATCGATGAAGCCGTTATGCAGGTCAAGCATTGGCGCACCCAAACCGAGATCCTGACCAGTGTGCCGGGCGTCGGTAAAGTGCTCGCCTACACTTTGCTCAGCGAACTGCCTGAACTCGGCAAGCTCAACCGCAAAGAGATAGCTGCACTCGTCGGTGTCGCACCCATGAACCGCGAAAGTGGCTCCTGGAATGGCAAACGGCGCATCCGCAGAGGCCGTCACCGTATCCGCACGGTCATGTTCATGGCGATGCTGTCATCGATCCAATGCAACCCTGTGTTCAAACGCTTCTACGAGCATCTGAAAGCCCAGGGCAAACTGCCTAAAGTGGCCATCATCGCCTGCATGCGCAAGCTGATCGTGGTGCTCAACACCATGCTCAAGAATGAGACACGATGGGGCGAAAATATGGCTTAAATATTTAACTAGACACCACAGCTACTTGTTATATCTTTTGCTCAATCTCTCGTAATTTCTCTTGTGCATAGCCAGTTGACCCATCGTATTTTTCGGACATGTACTCAAATAGGCAATTTAATGCAGACAACTGCTGCCGAGATAGCCAGGAAAAATTATATGCTGAATCAGGGCTATTTAAATCCAAGTGTTCAAAGTATGACGGCAGAAACCAATGAAGATTTTCAGACAGATCTCGTTCTTTTATTATAATTCTTAGCATTGACGGAAGCAGCCAAATGACGGCTTTCTGGCTTATAGTAGAAAATTCATCGTACAAAACCATTACGCCTTCATAAGGAAGTTCTGGCTCTCGAAATTTAGATATACCAGAACTTATGATTTTCCGCATTCTATCGGACTCGTCATATACATAAAGGTCATCTTCCGATGGCCTTTCCACGAACGGAAATGCATTTTCAATTCTCTCCAATACTTCTTCTTTTGTTAAATAGCCTTCGTATTCCATGGCACACACTTTCTTGAAGTATAACGCCCGCGTAATAGGCGCGAGCTTGCTAGCGTCCTAATTGACGCGTTTGTTATGAGTTTTTAACGCCGCTTCAGAGCTTCCAAATACAGTGCGATACGATTTATCAACTATTTTTTCGTTGAATATTTTTACATCTTCAAGTCCAATTGAGTAAGCTAAGTGATTATAATCTTCCGATTTATTAATCATATAGGCGTATTTAGGTGATAAAGGGATATAAAAATCAGCACTTTCCGGTGCCTGTCTTTCTTTAATCGAAGCCAAAGATGAATGCACATTAATGATAGGATTATCACTGGTTAAAAATGGGTGGCCAGTATCATTGGTAATGAATATATGATTATCCCTATCTTTTGACTCGTACAAACTACACCCAATACTTATGCCAAACATGAAGCTTAAAAACCACCAATTTTTTTCAAGGAGCTCTAAGAGCTCTTTGTATTCGACTCCAATATCTGGATTCGATTTAATGGCCCTCATCGACTTTTCTTTAAAAGATTTTGTTCTCGACATTTGATGACCGACATATGAACAAAACGCAATCATGTTATCTTTTGACATTAGACATTCGGAATTGCCTTGTGCCAAATTTGAGATTACTTCGACCGCGGTGTCTTCAATAAAAGAATGCAGATTCTCCAAGCTATTGTGTTCTATTGCCTTCTGAACAGACAAAATCTCCTCTGGAACATGTTTTACCCTAGAAATGAAACTCGATACATTTGATAGTTTTATAAAATCATCTAGGTGTGACATATGAATTTCTTGAAGAAACTGCGGCGAGCTCGCCGAAATTTTCTTTATAAACTCTATATCCATATGATTTAGCTTGCTTATCTTGTAGAAGTCAGTTTCTCTTGCAAGCCCTTTGACGCTATCACAAGCAATTTTACCTTTTTTTGATATATAGAATATATTGTTATCTGTCGCCCAACTCTTTAGATAAAAACTCCAAACATAATGATGATTTCGTTTAATTTGCTTATGCTTTTTCATAAAACTTGGCAATCCCTAAATCCTTGGGTGACTCATAAAATTATAATACTGTGCATGCGCATATTTAATCTCAGTCGAAGACTAGGAACGTTGTCGTAAGCACCTGAAGAGAAAGAAGAAATCGAGATACCACAGTCATTCTCTTCCGGTGAAAACGAGCATGCGCGTTTTGCAGCTTTGCCGTGCGTGTTATCCTGCAACGGCCAGACCATAGTTACCTGATACTGAACGATTTTCCCGCCTGTTGCCAGTGACAAATGAGCATCGCTAAGTGACAAAGCAGGCAACACCGGCACGTGGCCTTCAATACACTGTATGAAATCACAGAAACTCAGATCAGCTTGTCCACAGGCCAAGTGGTGCACGGATCGATCAGCTGATTCCTGCGAATGCCTGCAAATTGCGCAAACCAGCATATCCCGGCCGCTGCCTTTCACCTTTTGCCCGACACGGAGGTAACATAGGCAGCCTGTAATCTTGCCAACACGGCCAAGCAGGAGTGCCTATGAAAGTCATGATTGATCTCTGTGTTATTCCGATCGGGGTAGGTGTTTCGGTATCCGAGTATGTTACGGCCTGCCAGCGGGTGCTGGAAGATGCCGGTCTTGAACACCAGTTGCATGCCTACGGTACCAACATAGAAGGGGACTGGGATGACGTCATGGCAGCGGTGAAGCGCTGTCACGAAGTTGTCCATGAGATGGGGGCGCCGCGTATCAGCTCGTCCATGCGTCTGGGGACCCGAATCGACCGGGAACAAAGCATTCAGGATAAAATTCAGAGTGTGGCCGACAAGCTGGCAAACGATTCAGAACTGGGGTGAGTGACAGGCCCATGAGCAAGCCCAAAGCGTTCAATTACCTCAGTGGCTACAGTCAGCAGGTTCAGCAGCAGGCACAGGCGTTGCTGGATAACGAAAAGTCCGGCGCCTGGCTATTGAAGAAGTACCCTCAAGCGCATGAACTGGCGTCCGAAAGGGCCCTGTATGACTATGCGCAGGGGATCAAAAACCAGTATATGCGCAGCTCGTCGCCGATCAGCAAGGTGGTCTACGATGACAAGATACACATCATCAACAATGCCTTGGGTCTGCATACCTATGCGTCGCGGGTGCAGGGCAAGAAGCTGAAATCGAAAAACGAGATTCGGATCTCTTCGCTGTTTCGCAAGGTGCCGGAGCCGTTCCTGCGCATGATTCTGGTGCACGAGCTGGCACACCTGCGCGAGAAGGAGCACGACAAAGCGTTCTACAAGCTCTGTTGTCACATGGAGCCGGATTACCACCAGCTGGAATTCGAGCTGCGCCTGTACCTGTGTCATCGCGATCGCTTTGGCGATCTCTGGTGAAATTTAACGGGATGGCGGCACGTACAGGATCAGTTATATAAACGTCCATGCCAGTATGCGGGTGATTTTATTACCCTGTTTCATCTCGATTTCTCGCACTTCAACGGCGCCAAGTTTGCGGATCAGTTTGGTGGCAGGCTTCAGGTTTTCGGCTTTCGATACCAGGCTGGTGAACCAGCGGCACTGTGTAGAAAAAGCTTGGCTTTCTTTAATCATCTTCTTAAGGAAAGCCTGTTCGCCGCCCTTGCACCAGAGTTCCGCTGCCTGGCCGCCGAAGTTCAGCCTGGCCGACGTGGCCGTTTTATCACCGCGGTTACGTGCCAGGTTGTTGAGTTTACGGCGGGTACCTTTGAGTGCTTCTTCCTGGGAGGCATGGAAGGGCGGGTTGCACACGCTCACATCAAAAAACTCGCCGGCCTGAATAACCCCCTCAAAGATGTGATTCTTGTCGTGTTGCGTACGCAGGGTGAAGCGCTCTTGCAGACCGGGATTCTTGGCGATAATCGCGGCGACGTTATCCAGTGATTGTGGATTGATATCAGAACCCACGCATTGCCAGCCGTATAGCTGGCAGGCGAGTAGCGGGTAGATGCCATTGGCGCCTGTGCCGATGTCCAGCAAGGTGACGCTGGGCGAGGCATCCGCTTGATTGGCATCAGGCGCGCCAAGGCCAAGCAGGTCTGCAATGTAATGGATGTAGTCGGCTCGTCCGGGAATGGGCGGGCACAGCGCGCCTTCAGGAATATCCCAGTCAACAATGCTGTAATGCTGCTTTAACAGCGCGGCATTCAGGGCTTTTACCGCCAGCGGGTCGGCGAAGTCGATAGACAGGTTGCCGTACGCATTCTTGCTGACATATTGGGCCAGCGGAGGGTAGCTGTTGAGCAGTGCAGGAAAATCATAGCCGTACCTGTGCAGATTTCGCGGGTGCAGGCCTTTGCGATCAGGTTGGGCAGGGCTTTTTTCTGTATGACGGCGTGGGCGCACAGCAGTATATCCGAAGTTCAGGCTTCAACCGGTGGGTGATATCGAGTGAGGCCGAGATTATAGCGCTGGTCCATAAGCAGGGTATACAGGGCCCCTGCCTGCGCTGTTGCGACCCCCTGCAAGTCCTGTCCCCCGTCCACTACGTCATTTGACGTACCCCTCTGCGTCATTGCGCGCATACCCCCTCTTGCCCCCCTTGGGAATAATCGGTCAGGCACTGAGTTGTTTTCCCGGCCTCGTCGAGGCCTGACCGATAACGAAGGTTTCGCCCGCACTGCACGGATGCGGAACCAAAGGGGGTACTGCAATGAAGATCAAATCACTGGCTGCCGGCGTTGCTCTGACGATTGGCGTTTCTTCTCTGTCCTTCAATGTTCTGGCGGCGGATACCATCAAGGTGGGTGTGCTGCACTCACTGTCCGGCACCATGGCGATCAGCGAAACCACGCTGAAAGACACCGTATTGATGATGATCGAGGAACAGAACAAGAAGGGCGGACTGCTGGGCAAACAGCTTGAGCCGGTTGTGGTAGACCCGGCCTCGAACTGGCCGTTGTTCGCCGAAAAAGCGCGTGAGCTGCTGACCCAGGAAGAGGTCGATGTCATCTTCGGCTGCTGGACCTCGGTATCCCGCAAGTCGGTCCTGCCGGTACTGGAAGAACTGAACGGCCTGATGTTCTATCCGGTGCAGTATGAGGGCGAAGAGTCCTCCAAAAATGTCTTTTACACGGGGGCTGCTCCCAACCAGCAGGCGATCCCGGCGGTGGATTACCTGATGAACGAGCTGGGTGCTGAGCGCTGGGTGCTGGCCGGTACCGACTACGTGTATCCGCGCACCACCAACAAGATCCTCGAAGCCTACCTCAAGTCCAAGGGCGTGGCGGAAGAGGACATCATGATCAACTACACCCCCTTCGGTCACTCCGACTGGCAGTCGATTGTCTCCGATATCAAGAAGTTTGGCGGTGCCGGCAAGAAGACCGCGGTGGTGTCCACCATCAACGGCGATGCCAACGTGCCGTTCTACAAGGAGCTGGGCAACCAGGGCGTCTCTTCAGAGGATATCCCGGTGGTGGCCTTCTCCGTGGGTGAAGAAGAGCTGTCCGGTATCGACACCGGCCCGCTGGTCGGCCACATGGCCGCCTGGAACTACTTCCAGAGCGTGGATACTGACCTCAACAGCGAATTTATCCAGAAATGGCACGCGTTTACCGGTGATGACTCGCGTGTGACCAACGACCCGATGGAGGCTACCTATATCGGCTTCAACATGTGGGCGCAGGCAGTAACGGCTGCCGGGACCACCGATGTGGACGCGGTCGAGCAGGCGATGATCGGCCAGGAAGTACCCAACCTGACTGGCGGCGTTGCCGTGATGAACAAGAACCACCATCTGAGCAAGCCGGTGCTGATCGGTGAAATTCAGGACGACGGTCAGTTCGAGGTGGTCTGGGAGACCGAAGGTGTCGTGGCGGGTGATGCCTGGTCCGACTTCCTGCCGGGCTCCAAAAATCTGATTGCTGATTGGACCGCGCCGATCACATGCGGCAACTACAACGTGGAAACCCAGTCCTGTGGTGGTCAGGCCAACTGATCCATCGACTCTCAGCGGCCCCGTCTGACGGGGCCGCCTGCACAACTTCTGGAGTGACCCCGTGAAACGATTACTGGCGATCTGCTGTTACTGCTTCGGCCTGCTGCTGTCGTTGTCGGCAACGGCCGCCGAAAAACCTTTGCCACCCGCGCTGGCTCCGCATCTGGAGGCGCTGACCGAGGCGTCCCTGAGCCAGACGATACCGGTGCTCGAAACCCTGGAAGCCGAAGGGGGGGAGGCGGTGCAACCGCTGTTTCTCCATCTGCTGGAGGGGGATCTGTATTTCATCAAGTCCAGCCGCCAGGTGATTGCCGTCACCGAATCGGCCGGCAAGGATACCTTCATCGACATGCTCAGCGGTGTGGAAATCGAACCGCTGTCCAGTCGTGAGATCAAGAAAATTCGCGTCAACAACCGTCTGCGAGGCCATCTGCGTGATGCTATCGCACGCCTTCAGTTGGGCTCCGCCAGTGCATCGGTGCGTGAAAGCGCCGTGCGTGCACTGTTGTCTGACCTGGATGCGAATACCCTCAGTGTCATTCGTGAGGCGCGCCTGAATGAAAGCGCCGCAAACGTCCGTGAGGTGATGGACATGGCGCTGGCCCTGAACCGCCTCAACACCGCTGCAGAAGCGTCGGACCGCATTGAAGCGATCGGCCAGCTGGAGGGCAGCCTTGAAGGTGATGTGCGCAACGCGCTGAACCGCATTGCCGACAACGACCCTTCACCTCAGGTACAGCAGGCCGCGCAGAAGGCATTAGTTGGAATCGAGCAGAAGGTTGAGTTCTACGCTTTCATCGACCAGCTGTTTTTCGGCCTGAGCCTCGGCTCCGTGTTGTTGCTGGCGGCGATTGGTCTGGCGATTACCTTTGGCGTGATGGGCGTGATCAACATGGCTCACGGCGAGATGATCATGCTGGGGGCCTACACCACTTACGTGGTACAGCTGTTGATGCCGAACCATATCGAATATTCGCTCTGGGTTGCCATTCCGGCCGCTTTCGTTGTGTCCGGCATGGCCGGTGTACTGCTGGAACGTCTGGTAATCCGTCATCTGCATGGCCGCCCGCTGGAAACCCTGCTGGCAACCTTCGGGGTCAGTCTGATCCTGCAGCAGCTGGTCCGGACGGTGTTTTCGCCACTGAACCGTCAGGTAGCATCGCCCGAATGGATGAGCGGCTCCTGGGAGATCAACCCGGTCCTGTCGCTGACGCTGAACCGTCTTTATATCCTCGCCTTCGCACTGCTGGTGTTCTTTGCGCTGATGATGTTGCTGAAGAAAAGCTCGCTGGGGCTTAACGTGCGGGCCGTTTCACAGAATCGCAACATGGCCAAATCCATGGGGATTCCCACCGGTCGCGTTGATGCGCTGACCTTCGGCCTGGGCTCCGGTATCGCCGGCATCGCCGGGGTGGCGCTGAGCCAGCTGACCAACGTGGGGCCAAATCTGGGCCAGTCCTACATCATCGACTCCTTCATGGTGGTGGTGTTTGGTGGCGTGGGCAATCTGTGGGGCACGCTCGTTGCGGCGTTTTCGCTGGGTATTGCCAACAAGTTCCTGGAGCCGGTTACCGGTGCCGTCCTCGCGAGCATTCTGGTGCTGGTCTTCATCATCCTGTTTATCCAGAAGCGTCCCAAGGGACTCTTCCCGCAGAAAGGGAGGGCGGCTGAATGAACTGGCTGACTCAGCTATTTGCCGCCGGTCGTACCCCCGGTAACCGGGTACTGCCATTCGTGATCGTGTTGCTTGGTGTCACCACGCTGGCGTCAATGGCCAACCTGATGCTGCCGGAAAGCTCGCCGCTGCACGTCAGCACCTACACCATCACCCTGCTGGGCAAGTATCTCTCCTATGCGATGCTGGCGCTGGCGGTGGACGTGATCTGGGGGTACTGCGGCATCCTCAGTCTGGGCCACGGGGCGTTCTTCGCACTTGGCGGCTACGGCATGGGCATGTACCTGATGCGCCAGATCGGTGATCGGGGCGTGTACGGCAACCCGGATCTGCCGGACTTCATGGTGTTCCTCAACTGGGACAGCCTGCCCTGGTACTGGATGGGCATGGACCAGTTCTGGTTTGCGATGCTGATGGTGCTGGCCGTGCCGGGGCTGCTGGCGTTCGTGTTCGGCTGGCTGGCATTCCGCTCCCGTGTGACCGGTGTCTACCTGTCGATCATGACTCAGGCGCTGACCTATGCGCTGATGCTCGCCTTCTTCCGCAACGAGATGGGATTTGGCGGCAACAACGGCCTGACCGACTTCAAGGAGATTCTTGGGTTCGATCTGCAGTCCGATACCACCCGCGTGGCCCTGTTTGTCACCACGGCGCTGGTGCTCTGTGCGGTGTATGTCATCAGCCATCTGATTCTCAAGTCCCGCATGGGCAAGGTGATCGTGGCGATCCGTGACGGCGAGGCCCGGGCCCGTTTCCTGGGTTACCGCACCGACCGCTACAAGGTATGGCTGTTCGTCTTTTCCGCTTTGATTGCGGCCATGGCGGGTGCGCTCTATGTACCTCAGGTCGGCATCATCAACCCGGGCGAGTTCTCGCCGCTCAACTCCATCGAAGTGGTGGTCTGGGTTGCGGTGGGTGGACGCGGCACGCTGTATGGCGCGGTTATCGGTGCACTGCTGGTCAACTACGCCAAGACCCGCTTTACCGCCATCATGCCGGAAGGCTGGC
The DNA here is from genome assembly GCF_041155135.1 of Marinobacterium sp. BA1. Taxonomy (NCBI): domain Bacteria; kingdom Pseudomonadati; phylum Pseudomonadota; class Gammaproteobacteria; order Oceanospirillales; family Oceanospirillaceae; genus Marinobacterium; species Marinobacterium sp. BA1. Next base: position 1,681,495 of record NZ_BAAFHC010000001.1, on the reverse strand, counting down.
TGTTTGCACTGGGGGCGCTCTTCGTTCTGGTAACGCTCTATCTGCCCAAGGGACTGGTCGGGCTGCGAGGACAGTTGGCAGCGCGTCGTAACAACAAGGCCGGCAAGGCAGTGAAACAGGAGGTGCACTCATGACCGCACTGGACAACGCGCGCGAACTGATGCGCCCCGATCGCGTCTGGCCCTTTCTGATCCCGCCGGCAGCTCCGGTCGATGTATCGCATCAGGTGCTGCTGTACGTGGAAGGGTTAAGTGTCAGCTTTGATGGCTTCAAGGCTTTGAATGATCTCAACCTGTATATCAATGATGGCGAGCTGCGTTGCCTGATCGGTGCCAACGGGGCCGGCAAGACCACCCTGATGGACGTCATCACCGGCAAAACGCGCTGCGACCAGGGCAGTGTCTACTTCGGCCAGACCATCAACCTGCTGGAGAAATCCGAGCCGGAAATTGCCCAGCTGGGCATCGGTCGCAAGTTCCAGAAGCCGACGGTATTCGAGGCGCATACGGTGTTCGACAACCTGGAGATGTCACTGAAGACGGCCAAGGGGATCTGGCAAACGCTGATGGCGCGCCTGGCCCCACGCGAGCTGGAGCTGATCGACAGGGTACTGGAGACCATCGGCCTCAAGGATCAGCGCTTCATGCGAGCCGGTGCACTGTCACACGGTCAGAAGCAGTGGCTGGAGATCGGCATGCTGCTGGTGGCCGAGCCGCGCCTGCTGCTGATTGACGAGCCAGTGGCCGGCATGACGGCGGAAGAAACCGAAAAAACCGCTGAGCTTCTGACCTCGCTGGCAGGCGAGCACACCGTTGTGGTGGTGGAGCACGACATGGAATTCGTGCGCAGTATCGCCCGTACCGTCACTGTACTCCATCAAGGCACGGTATTGGCCGAGGGCACCATGGAGCAGGTGCAGAACAACCGTGACGTCATCGAAGTGTATTTGGGAGAGGACGCATGATCTCCATCCGCAATGTAAACCAGCTCTATGGCGGTACCCAGATCCTCTGGGATCTGGATCTGGAAATAGAGCAGGGGTCCTGTACCTGCATCATGGGCCGCAATGGGGTCGGCAAGACCACCCTGCTCAAGTGCCTGATGGGGCTGCTGCCGATTCAGAGCGGCGAGATCCTGATGGAAGGGCAGGCGCTGCACACGCGTCCAGCCGAATATCGTGCCCGTGCCGGTATTGGCTACGTGCCTCAGGGGCGTGACATCTTTCCGCTGCTGACGGTGGAGGAAAATCTGCGTATTGGTCTGCCGATTCGCAAGGACAAGGCGAAGGATATTCCTGACAAGATCTTTGAGCTGTTCCCGGTACTGGGTGAGATGATGCATCGCCGCGGCGGAGATCTGTCCGGCGGTCAGCAACAGCAGCTGGCCATCGGGCGTGCGCTGGTGCTCGATCCCAAGGTGCTGATTCTGGATGAGCCCAACGAGGGCATCCAGCCCAACATCGTCAAGCAGATTGGCGACGTCATCCTCAAGCTCAACGAGGAGGAGGGGCTGACCGTGATTCTGGTGGAGCAGAAGCTCGGCTTTGCGCGACGTGTCGGCAAGGAGTTCCGCCTGATGGAAAAGGGGCGGATTGTGGCGGCGGATCGCATGGATAACCTCAATGATGAGCTGATTCGTCAGTATCTGGCGGTCTGAGGAGTGCAGGATGAACATGCCGCTGATGCCACGACCAGGCTCGGATAACGGCACCACAGTGCCCTCGCGCTGGCATGCCCGTCTGTCGCTGGGCATCAAGCGCACTCCCCGTGGCAGCCGTGTCGCCAGTGCCGAGCGCTTCGGCCCGTTGCATCTGCAGAAGCCCTTCTACCCGGAAGGTCCTGATCTGGCGCACCTCTACCTGCTGCACCCTCCGGGCGGAATGGTCTCTGGCGACCTGCTGGAGATTGAAGCGCGTCTGGAGCCGAACACGGCGGCGCTGATCACAACCCCCGGAGCCGGTCGCGTTTACCGCGCCCGTCCTGACCGTACCCTGCAACACCAGCGCGTGCGGCTGGAGGTGGGCGAGGGCTGCAGCCTTGAGTGGCTGCCGCTGGAGACCATTCTTTACCCGGACGCTCGCACCCGGCTGGAAGTGGATGTAGAGCTGGCCACAAATGCCCGCTTTATCGGCTGGGAGGTGACCAGTCTGGGGCTGCCGGCACAGGGCGAGGGCTTTGGCCGCGGTGAGCTACAGCAACGGCTGCAGATTCGCCGAGAAGGCCGCATCCTGCTGCGCGAACAGCTGATGATCGATGGGCGGAGCCCGGCGTTGCTGATGGGAAAGGCGGGCTTGCAGGGACAGCCGGTGAACGGGCTGCTGGTAGCGGGGCCGTTTACGCCGGAACAGGCTGAGCCACTGCTGGAGCCGCTGCGAGCGTGTTGCGAACGAGACGAGCTGCTGGCTGGCGTGAGCCTCAGTGGCGAGTTTCTGCTGATCCGAACATTGGGATGTTGCTCGGAGCGCACCCGGCTGTGTCTGGAACAGTGCTGGGGCCTGATTCGGCCAGATCTTATCGGCCGCGAGGCCTGCGCCCCACGCATCTGGGCGACCTGAATTGAACAGACCCACAGCAGGTGGGCTGGAGGAGAAACCGATGGAACTGCTGCCAAGAGAGAAAGACAAGCTGCTGATATTCACGGCAGCGTTACTGGCGGAGCGTCGCCTGAACCGTGGCCTGAAGCTGAACTACCCGGAAGCGGTGGCCTACATCTCCATGGAAATCATGGAGGGCGCCCGTGATGGCCGTACCGTGGCGGAGCTGATGGGCTACGGCAAGACCCTGCTCAGCGCCGACCAGGTGATGGAGGGCGTGCCGGAGATGATTGACGAGGTACAGGTGGAAGCGACCTTTCCCGACGGCACCAAGCTGGTCACCGTGCATCAACCGATTGTGTGAACAGGAGAATCCCATGATTCCCGGAGAAATTCAGACAGCCGCCGGCGAGATTGAGCTGAACGTTGGTCGCAAGACCATACGCGTGCGGGTGGAAAATCACGGAGATCGACCGGTACAGGTCGGCTCCCATTACCATTTTTATGAAGTGAACCCGGCGCTGGTGTTTGAGCGTGACGCGGCCCGTGGCTATCGCCTCAATATCGCCTCCGGTACTGCCGTGCGCTTCGAGCCTGGACAGGGCCGGGAAGTGGAACTGGTCGAGTATGCCGGCAGCCGTACCATCTACGGTTTCCGTGGCGAGGTGATGGGACCGCTGGACACTGCAGCAGGCGGAAGCTCAGCAGGAGGGCACAACTGATGGCCAAAATGGATCGACACAGCTATGCCCAGATGTTCGGCCCCACAGTTGGGGACAGGGTACGACTGGGCGACACCGAACTCTGGATTGAGGTCGAAAAGGACTACACCACCTACGGCGACGAAGTGAAATTCGGCGGTGGCAAGGTGATCCGTGACGGTATGGGCCAGAGTCAGGTGACCAACGACACGGCCATGGATCTGGTGATTACCAATGCCCTCATTCTGGACCACTGGGGCATCGTCAAGGCCGATGTGGGCGTGAAGGAGGGGCAGATTCATACCCTCGGAAAGGCGGGCAACCCTGATATTCAGGATGGTATCGACATCGTCATAGGCCCCGGCACTGAAGTGATCGCGGGCGAAGGCTGCATCCTGACGGCCGGTGGGATTGATGCCCATATCCACTTCATCTGCCCGCAACAGGTGGAAGAGGCGCTGATGTCCGGCGTGACCACCATGATCGGCGGTGGAACGGGCCCGGCTACCGGTACCAAGGCAACCACCTGTACACCGGGGCCTTGGTATCTGGGCAAGATGCTGCAGGCCACCGACCAGATGCCGATGAATCTGGGCTTTCTCGGCAAGGGCAACGCCAGTCGCCCCGAAGCGCTGCGTGAGCAGCTGGATGCCGGTGCCTGTGGTCTCAAGCTGCATGAGGACTGGGGTACCACACCGGCCAGCATCGACTGCTGTCTGAGTGTGGCCGAAGAGTACGATGTGCAGGTGGCGATCCATACCGATACCCTGAATGAGTCCGGCTTTGTGGATGACACCTTGGGGGCGTTCAAGAACCGCGTCATCCATACCTATCACACCGAAGGGGCCGGTGGCGGCCATGCGCCGGATATCATCCGTGCAGCAGGCTACTCAAATGTACTGCCGTCTTCGACCAACCCCACGCGCCCGTACACGGTCAACACCGTGGATGAGCATCTCGACATGCTGATGGTCTGTCACCATCTGGACAGCAACATTCCCGAGGATGTGGCCTTTGCCGACTCCCGCATCCGCAAGGAGACCATCGCGGCTGAGGACATTTTTCATGATCGCGGCGCCTTCAGCATGATTTCGTCCGACTCTCAGGCGATGGGACGTGTGGGCGAAGTCGTGACGCGGACCTGGCAGACGGCGCACAAGATGAAATGCCAGTTCGGGCTGTTGCCGGAAGACAGGGTACTGGGAGCCGATAATTTTCGCGCGCGCCGCTATGTCGCCAAATACACCATCAATCCGGCGATCACCCATGGGGTGGCCCATGAAGTGGGGTCCATCGAGTCCGGCAAGCTGGCGGATCTGGTGCTCTGGAAGCCGGCGTTTTTCGGCATCAAACCGGCGATGATCATCAAGGGGGGCATGATCGCGGCGGCGCCCATGGGCGATCCCAATGCCTCCATCCCGACGCCGCAGCCGGTGCACTACCGGCCCATGTTCGGTGCCGAGGGCAAGGCGGCGGCACAAACCTCCGTCACCTTTGTCAGCAAGGCAGCCCTGGAGTCCGGTTTGCGTGAACAGCTGGGGCTGAGTCGACGTTTGGTTGCCTGTGGCAATACCCGCAACATCAGCAAAGCCGACATGATTTTGAATGACTGGCAGCCGGACATTCAGGTGGACCCACAAACCTATGAGGTGCGGGCCGACGGCGAGCTGCTGACCTGTGAGCCTGCTGATGTGCTGCCCTTGGCGCAGCGATACAGCCTCTTTTAAGGAGAGACGCATGTTTGAAATCCATGAACGGCTGGGCACCCATTGCCATGCCCCCATCGCGGCGAAAGTAAGCCTGACCCATGACCAGCGTGATCGTGGCCGATTGAAGCTGGTCAGTGATACCGGTGAAGAGGTGCGTGTCTTCCTGGAACGGGGCAAGCCGCTGCGAGTTGGTGAATACCTGAAATCATCCTGTGGGCGTCACATTTTGGTCGAAGGGGCCAAAGAGTCGGTGCTGGAGGCGCGCTGTGATGACTGGAACACTTTTGCACGGGCCTGTTACCACCTCGGCAACCGCCATGTGCGCATTGAAGTAGGTGATCGCTGGCTGAGGATCAAGCCGGATCATGTACTGGAGGAGATGCTGCAGCTGCTGGGGCTGGAAACCCGGCAGGCCGAAGCGGTATTCATGCCGGAATCCGGAGCCTATGCCCATGGCCATGCGCACCATCACGACCACTGACCATGCCCTGCTGCGTCTGTTGCAGCTGAGCAGTGTCAGCCTGCCAGTGGGCGGCTACGCCTTCTCGCAGGGGCTTGAGTACGCCATCGACAGTGGCTGGATACACAAGGCAGATCAGGTGGCGGATTGGCTGGAGCTGCAATTGCTGCATGCTCAGGCGAAGACCGATCTGCCATTGTTGAGGCTGGCTATGCAGGCTGATAGCGATGGACGTTGGCAAGCGTTGAACGACCTGTCGCTGGCCTGTCGCGAGACCCGCGAGCTGCGCCTGACCGACAGCGCCATGGGCGAAGCCTTGCGACGGGTGCTGAAGAACCTGGGCATTGACGTGCCACAGGTGCTGCAGCAGGAGGTCAGTTTCATCGTGCTGTTCGCCTTTGCCGCGAAGCACTGGGGGCTCGAGTTTGATGCCGCCGCATTGGGACTGGGCTGGTCCTGGCTGGAAAATCAGGTGGCCGCCGCCACCAAGCTGGTGCCACTGGGACAGACGCAGGCACAGCAGCTGCTGAATGACCTGCAACCGTTACTGCCGCAGGCGATCGAGATCGCAAAAAGCGTTGAAGAAGACTTTATCGGTGCTGGCCTGCCCGCATTGGCAATCGCCAGCAGCCGTCACGAAACACAGTATTCACGGCTGTTTCGCTCTTGAGGAGCCGCCGTTGAGAAGAGGAAACCAACATGAGCAAACCGAAACAGACGTTGCGAGTGGGCGTAGGGGGGCCGGTGGGCTCCGGCAAGACGGCGTTGCTGCGCTCGCTCTGTGCCGCCATGCGCGAGTATTACGATATCGCCGTGGTGACCAACGATATCTACACTCAGGAGGATGCCAAATTCCTCACCGAGCATGAGGCATTGAGTGCCGACCGCATTATAGGGGTCGAAACCGGCGGCTGTCCGCATACGGCCATCCGTGAGGACGCCTCGATGAATCTGGCGGCGATCGACCAGCTGGTGGCGCGCCACGGAGCACTGGATGTGGTGTTTGTCGAAAGCGGTGGTGACAACCTTAGCGCCACGTTCAGCCCCGAGCTGTCTGATCTGACCATCTATGTGATTGATGTCTCGGCCGGTGACAAGATTCCGCGCAAGGGCGGCCCAGGGATCACCAAGTCCGATCTGTTGATTATCAACAAAACCGACCTGGCACCGCTGGTGGGAGCCTCGCTGGAGGTGATGGATCGGGATGCGCGCAAGATGCGCGGTGATCGCCCCTTCATCTTCGCAAACCTGAAAAAGGCTGAAGGACTGGACGACATTATCGGTTTCATCATCAGCGAAGGCATGCTGGAAGCCAAAACTCTGCCACCGGCCCGTGCGGTGGTGTGATTGAATTCAATTATGAAGGGGATAACGATGAAAAAAGCACTGATTGCGACTGTCGCACTGTTGCCGGGCGTGGCGCTTGCGCACACGGGACATGAAGTATCGGGTTTTATCAGTGGCCTGGCGCACCCGGTAGGTGGTGCTGATCACTTGCTGGCGATGCTGGCTGTGGGGCTTTGGGCTGCCCGTTTGGGTGGCCGTGCACTCTGGTTGGTGCCATTGGCCTTTGTGGCCACCATGCTGTTGGGCAATCTGCTGGCGCTTTCTGGTGTTTCTTTGGTGTTCACCGAACAGGGAATTGGCCTGTCCGTAGTGGTTCTGGGGCTGTTGCTGGCTTTTGCTGCACGCTTTGTAACACCTGTCTGCATGGCAATTGCCGGCAGCTTTGCGCTGTTCCATGGCTTGGCTCATGGCGCTGAAATGCCGCTTAATACCAGTGGTTTCAGCTATGCCGCCGGCTTCACGCTGGCCACACTGGCGTTGCATCTGGCTGGTATGCTGGTGGGCAAGATCGGAGTTGAAGCGCGTGCAGCGCTCTTCAGCCGTGTAGCCGGTGGGGCAATCGCTTTGACCGGTATGGCGATGGTCGTCGCCTGAAGAGATATGCAGGACGGGTGTTTCTGTTGATGGGTGGCCACAGGCCACCCATCTGCATCATCATGCGTGCGTCAGTATGTCCGAAAAACGTTTGCGCAGGTCAACAAACTGCCATGCAAACGGCAGTGTCAGCCATTCCAGCTCAAGGGATTGCAGGGCCGCTTCAGATGGCTCGTCATCCTGTTCGGCCAGTGCCTGGCCGAGCCGCTCCATCTGGTATTCCATGCGCAGCACTTCATCTTCTTCAGGTGTGGGTTGTCCGAGCATGATCTCAAGTCGGATACACAACTCACGCGCCTGAGCTTCAGACAGGGCCAACTGCTGATCGATGGAGCGGTTGCCCGCACTGATCAGGCGGATCGCTTCCAGTCGCTGGCCGATGCGCTCGCGCCACAACTGACCGGGAGAAGGGCCGGTAACCGCTTCCGTCAACAAGGTAGAAAGCGTTTCCGAGCGTGCGGTTTCGGCCAGTTCCTCTTCTGCCTGCTCGGCCAGTTGAGCCAGCCTTTGCAAGGCTTGCAGAGGTGTCCCGGACAGCAGTATTTCACGCGCAGGGGATGGTTTCTTGGCAGTCTGCGCCTTGCGGGCCTGTTTGAGTCGGCTGAAAATCAGGTCGCACTGTTCACGAAATGCCTGCCACAACCCGCGTTCGCGGCTACGGAAGGTTGCGCCGGCTGCTTTCCACTGCTGTTGTAGCTGCTTGGCTTCGCTGGCAGCGGCTTCGATATCCTCTGCGCTTGCCAGTTCGGCGGCGCGAGCAATAATGCTTTCTTTCAGTTCGGCACACGCTTGACGGTGGGCCCGAATACGGCCATCGAGATCACGCAGCAGGCTATTGAACTGCTGCTGTACCGGTTTGCCGGGTGCCCGGTCAACCGGCGAGAACGTTCGCCACTCCTCGCGTGCGGTACGGCCGATCGCTTCGACGGCATGCCAGTCGGCCTGACTCCAGTCCATACCGTGGATGAAGCTGTCGAGCTGGTTACAGATTTCGCGTCGCTGCTTCAGGTTGTGCTCACGCTTCTGCCGCTGAGCGCTGAACCACGCCTGGCAGGGTGCATAGGCTTTTTCGCCAGCATCGTGAAAGCGTTTCCACAGCTTTTGTGAATGCACAGGATCAGTGTGGTCAATCTCCTTCCACTCCTGTTGCAATGCACGTATCTGGTCGGCCAATGTCTGTGGGGGCTGTTCTGCTCCGACCAGCGATTCCATCTGCTGGCACAGTTTTTCCTTTTTGCCGTTGGCTGCGAAACCTTGCCAATCCTTGAGTTCTACGAGCCTTGCAGTGAGTTGGCGGTAGCGTGAATCCAGGCTTTCAGGCAAACCGGAATGCTGTTCAACATGCCGCGCAAGACTTTTGTGGGTGGATTCGGCGGTACTGATTTCGCCCTGATCAAGTTGCTGCTCCAGCAAGCGCAATTGCTGGAGCAGTTCATCTTCCTGCCTGCTGGATTGCGCATTTATCTGTTTAACTGTCTGCTGCAGCTGTGTGATCAGTTCCTTCAGCGACTGAAGCAGCGTTGGCAGTGGGCGTGAATCGGGCCACTCGACTGAGCGCAGCAGGCGCTGAGCTCGGCGCAGTGTTTGTTCCGGGCTACCTTCCTGCTGTTGCAGCAGCGATTCAATATGTGGGCTTTGTTGCTGCAGCCGTTCAGTTGCCGCCATACAGTGTTCGGCGTTTTGGCTGAGGCTTTGCCACTGCTGACGCTGCTCGCTGGCGGGTTCGTAACGGCTGTTCAATTCATCCCATTGATGCTGCAGGCTCTGCAGGGCCTCTGCCTCAATTACATCGCCGGCAACCAACGCTTCCAGTTCTGCCAGCAGCTCATGCGACGCGTGCCGGTCCAGCTCCAGCTGTTTGAGTTGTTCCTGCTCCTGTCGTTCCGCTTCTGCTGCGGCCTCAAGTCGGGCCTGTATCTGCTCGATCCACTGTGTAAAGAGGCGGTTGCTGTCATTATCGGCAGCCGGCAGTTGCTGCCACTCCTGCGACAACGCTTGAGAGCGGGCATGCAAGAACTGCAGGTCGGCTCCCACGGCAAGCTGTTCAAGTTGTTGCAGCAGTTGGGTGCGCCGTTTGGCATGTTCGGTTTCAAGTCGGGCCTGTTCGCGCAAGCGGTTAAGCTTGTCGCGGCTGATGCGGTGTACGGTTTTGTCACGGCCACGACTCTGACGCTGCAGGTTTTCCAGCAGGTCGGCGCGCTCTACGCGCTCGGCCGCTTCACGGCGCATGGTAGCCAGGCGGGCATGCAGAGCCACCTGCATCAGCACGGCTTCGTCATCTATGCAGTTGAGGGCGCTTTGTTGCAACTGTTCGCTGCTGACATTGATGATAATTTGGGTACGGGTATCGGCATCGTCAAGTCGCCTGAGCAGTTCGCTCAGACTGTCGGAGCCTTCACCGTTCAGGCATTCGCTGACGCGCAGCCCTGCCTGTTCACGGACTTCAGGGTCGGAGGAGTGCGATAGCACGTCTAGCAGGGAGTCCGTGTCACTCAGACGTCCAACCGCTACTATACGGACCTGGCGGTTGTCGTCATGCAGTGCCAGCTGACACAGGATTCTGGCTTGGTCAGGCTGGTCCGGACATAGTTTGCTGACGGCACTTAAGCGCACTTCAGGATCTGAATGACGCCATCTTGGCTTGAACAGGTTTGCAAACATCAGTCACCACTACCGGAGAAGAGTCCCGGCATCCATTTTCATGCAGATGAGCGGGCGGGCGCCTATTCTACCGGTCAGGGTAGTGCAAGGAAAAGCCTTGACAGATGCTGAATACGGGCAATATCTGAGGACAAATTTTTTCAGATACTCAGATCAACGTGTTGAACAGTGCCAACCCGGCCATCTTCTGATAGGAAAATGCTGCTTGAACGGATCACTCCAAGTCGGCTTTCTGTCATGCCCGACGTCAGCGAAAACTCGGTATCAGCGGCGTTGAGCCAGATTGCGCCGATATTCTTGCTGGCCAGTGTCATCAGTGAGCCCTGTCCTTCTGCACCCGGTGACCAGAGCCGAAGGCGGGAGAAGACACTGTCACCGGCATCAATAAAACCGTTGCCATCTTCGTCAAATTGGGCCAATTCCGCAAAACCGTTGCCGGATTGAGCGCCAAAAAGCTCCGATCCATCATTTATTACGCCGTCGGAGTTTTGATCGAGTGCAAGAAATGCACGGTTTCCCGCCAGAGTCGGTACCTGATCAGCTTGCCCGTCCAGATCCAGGTCAAATTCAAACCGGGTTTGGCTCAGCTGGGCCGCATCACCGTCAAAGTTGATCACCAGCGGGTCTGACAGGCGAGCGCCGATGCGCAGAATTTCGTGCTCTTCCTGCGTAATCGAGCGCGCCATCTGCAGAGACAGGTTGATATCGATACGACGGCCATCGCGGGTGATGACCTGTCCACTGGCCTCGAAACGGGTGGACTCCTGCTCATGGATGCGGCTGTGGCGTTGGTATTCAAGGCCGACTTGTGGTTCTGCAGGTGTTTCAGGTGTATCTGCTGCCGGTTTTGCCTGGTTGGGGGCACTGATTTCAGCGCCGCTTGCGTGCTGAAGAGACGCAGGATCGATCAATTGCAGGCGAATGTCCTTGCCGGTGATCGCCTTGTGCAGTCGGGTGATCAGCTCAAGCTTCAACTGGTCTGAGGCCTCAAGGCGTAATTCGAAGGGCGCCTCTGGGGGAGCGGTTTCGGTCGTTGATTCAAGCGGAGTGCCACGAGTCAGTGCTGCTACGGGTGATGCCGGCTCGTTATTGCTGTTTTTGGCATTCATGGCCAAGCCTGCCGAATAGGTCAGCAACTCGCGGCGCTCGATGTGACTGGCCTCGAACAGGGTGTCGACCTGGCGTGCACCGGTTACGGGGTCCTGGCTGACTCGACCGATACGCAGTTGCTCATGCTGTTCTTCGCTGCGGTTGTAGTTGCGCTCGCTGGCAAGTTGCAGGTTGTGACTTTGGATCTGCATGACCGGACTCCTCTGGTGACAGGAGTCATATCGGCCAAAGCTGGTGGAAGTTTAGACAGATGTTCTCAGCTGGGGATCAGTTCAACTTCACCATCCAGATAGACCCAAAGCCCGGACTCACGCTCGAAGCGGGAGCGTTCATGCAGGATGGCACCGCCTTCCGGGCTCTCAAACGCAGCCTTGAACTCGACCAGACCTGTATCGTCATTTTTTTGTCCCGCTTCCGTGGTGACAATCTCCAGGCCGGTCCAGGTGGTGATCTGGGTTTGTTCGGCCAGCAGTTCGGCATCCTGTGGTGAGCGTTTGGCTTCGGCCGTCGTTTGCACCAGATAGTCCACTGCACCAATGGCAAAAGCGGTATAGCGCGAGCGCATCAGGGCTTCAGCCGTTGCCGCAGGCTTACGGCCACTGATGGCAGGTTCGCAGCAGAAAACAAAAGGTTTGCCGGAGCCGCAGGGGCATTGAGTGTCCAGATCCTGAGTGTCGGTCAGCATGCAGATGATCCCTGAGTGTTGAAATGTTAATCTGATCGATAGGCTGATCTAACCATTACCCCTATAAAAAGTCGAGATATACCTCCAATGGCGGCGCAGACCCCCGAAACCTTCTTCTGGCACGATTACGAAACCACCGGTATCGATCCGGCGCGGGATCGCCCGCTGCAGTTTGCCGGTGTCCGAACCGATGCGGACTTCAACATTATCGATGAGCCGGTAATGCTCTATTGTCGCCCGTCCGAGGATGTGTTGCCGCATCCCAAGGCCTGTCTGGTCACCGGCCTTACGCCCCAGACCGCATTGAAAGAGGGGGTGACCGAAGCCGAGTTCATCGCACGCATTCATGCCGAGTTGGCCCGCCCCGGTACCTGCGGGGTGGGGTACAACAGTATTCGCTTCGATGATGAGATCACGCGCTTCACACTGTATCGCAATTTTTATGACCCCTATGCTCGTGAATGGCAAAACGGTTGCTCACGCTGGGATATCATCGACATGTTACGGCTGACGCGCGCGCTGCGACCGGAAGGTATCGAGTGGCCTCTGTACGAGGATGGCCGCCCGAGTATGCGGCTGGAAGACTTGACCCGTGCCAATGGCATCGACCATGGCAGTGCGCACGATGCACTGTCGGATGTATATGCCACCATTGCGGTTGCCAAACTGGTCAAGGAGCGGCAGCCCAAGCTGTTCAATTATGTACTGCAAAACCGTGGCAAGCGTGCGATTCAGGCCCAACTGGATGTGGCCAGGATGAAACCGGTATTGCACATCTCCTCCAAATATCCGGCAGAGTGGGGCAATGCCGCCATCGTTGCACCGCTGGCTTCGCATCCGAGCAATCGCAACAGCACGTTGGTGTGGGACCTGCGCGTCGATCCAACGCCTTTGTTTGATCTTGACGTGGCCTCACTGCAGACGCTGATGTACACCCGGCGTGACGAACTGCCGGCAGATGCCCCTCAACTGGCACTCAAACAGGTGCTGGCCAACAAGTGTCCGATTATTGCTCCGGCAGGGATGCTCACGGCCGTAGAAGCTGAACGGCTGAAGATCGATGGGGACATCTGCCGTCGTCACCTGCAGATGCTGCGAAATGAAACTGGAGTGGCCGCCAAGGTGGCCGATATATTTAACTCACCCATGCCTGAAGCCGATGGTGATCCTGACCACATGCTGTACAGTGGCGGCTTTTTCTCGGACCACGACCGGGCGTTGATGGAACAGGTACGTGAGTCCGAACCGGACGCGCTGGCCGGGCTGCAACTGCCGTTTCAGGACCCGCGGCTGGAAGAGATGCTGCTGCGTTACAAGGCACGTAACTTTGAGTACACGCTGACCGAAGAAGAAGCCGTGCGCTGGGAAGAATATCGCAGCCGTAAACTGCTGCAGGGTGACGCCGGCTGTTACAGTCTGCCTCAGCTGTTCAATGAGATGAATGAAATAGCCCAGTCCGGCACTCTGTCGGAACGGGACCGTCACATTCTGGAGGAGTTGGCACTCTATGCCGAATCGATCTACCCGGGCGAGTATTTCTAGTGGCCTGCTGCTGGTACTCGGTTGCCTGCAGCCGGCAGCAGCTGAAAGGCAGCCACTTCCCTACGATGTGACCCGGGTAGACCGTTACAGTGGCGGCCAGGTTCATGGGCGTGATGCCTACGAAGGGATGGCCAGGGGAGACTATGACCGGGAAAGCATGCGTGAGGTGGCTTTCACCAACCGGGAAACGTCGCTGCCGCCGGTACAGCTTGTTTACCCTTCCGATCCGCCGCCGGTGCAGGAGGTTGTGGTAGCGCCTCAGGTTGAGGTAGTACTGTGGGGCGAAGACCTGGTATTTGACCAGATCCGGCTGGATGCCGCGATTCAGCGCTGTGTGTTTGAGCGGATCTGCACTGATGAGGTCAAGGCGATTCCCGGAGTCTATCTGGGCGATGATCACAGCGGTGACTCGGAGTGGAGCGGGCGTGATGATGAGCTGGAGGTTATTACCGAAGCGGAGTCAGGCTCTGAGCCCGGGCTTGAGGTTCTCGGGCCGGGTCGAACCTTCATTGAGGTGCCGGCACAATCGGAGCCCGAGCTGCAGCCCGAGCCCGATGTGGAGCTGATTCAGCTGCCTGACCCGGGGTAGGGCAACGTTGCACCCAGCTGCTCCTGCTTGAGTGCATCCAGCCGCTCGGCACTATCCTGCATCGCATCCGAACTGATTTCATGCTCAACCGAGCTGCCGAAGCTGCGTATCAGCAGTTGTCGCTGCAGCAGCTGCTCCATAGTCTGCAACAGGTCTGCCCGGCTCAGCTCGCGGGTAATCTCGCTCAACTGCTCGCGGGTATCAAAATCATGATTGCCCCGGTCAATCTCACGCCAGAGTCGGTCGCTGCGTGTGCGAAGGTCATTGTCCTGCTGGTTGATCCGGCTTAGCAGGCTCTGGCGATAACGATCCAACTCCTCCTGTGGCATGGTGATCAACTGCTCCAGCATCTGTTGCAGGAATAACTTGTATTCACCGTGCAACCGGATAGGGTCCGTGTTGGGTGACTGAACGACCAGCGCTACCCCGGCCCGCTCGCGCAGAGGCATGAACTGGCTGGAAACAATGTAACCGAACTGCTTTTCCGTCCGCAGACTGGTGTAGAACGGTGTACTGATGATCTCGTTGATCAGCGCAGTCGCGGCCCGTGTTTTCAGACTTTCATCGGGTCCCTGAAGATAGAGCAGGGCGGTGGAGTCATGATGTTCGGTTTCAAGGTTGTCGATCAGAAACTCGTTTTTAGGCAGCAGTACAACCTCGACAGGCACTGCTTGCCAGGGGGAGTTGTTGGGCTGAAGCTGTTTGCGGACACTGCGGGCCATTTCGATCGCCTGGTCACGGCTCAGGTTGCCATGTGCAAGCAGACTCAGTTCTGCCGGCTGCAACAGGAGTGGGTAGAATTTTTCCAGGTCGCTCAGCGAGAGAGATTCCAGTTTGGCCAGCTTCTGCTCGGTAGACCAGCTTCGCATCAATCGTGTATAGAGCTGATCAAAAGCCAGATTATAAGGCTTGTCTTTCAGGCTGTTATTGAGTTGTTCATGCAGCTGGCGCTTGATGCGGTCAAAGCGAGCCTGTTCGAGGGATGGCTGGCGCAACGCCTGCAGAATTTTTTCGAGCAACAGCGCCTGTTTGTCATTGAAACCGGACAGGCGCAGGCTGATGCCACGCTGGTGTGGGTAGAGGTTGGCGGACAGTCCCGCAAGAGACGCGTCGTACAGCGTTTCGTTGAGTTGATCTTCTACCATGCGGGTGTAAAGGCTGGCCAGCAGCGCCTGCTCAGGGCCCTGGTTGGCAACAGGTGAGAGCAGAGTGAAGTAGAAGTCTGCCCTTGGACGCTCAAAATCGCTGTCGGGCAAATACCATAGGCGAGCGCCGGGCTCAGACCATGCTTCCTGGGGAATTGTCTGATTTGCGCTGTCAATCAGGCTGAAGTTGGAGGCGATAAACGGATTGCGACCACGCACCTGCAGTTGATCCAGTACAGCTGGCTCACGCCAGCGCTGGAGGCGGTCGGCTGCGATCGTATCAATACCGTAGGCGGTGTTGTAAAGCGGCTCGATCTGCTCGGTCTTCAGACCTTTTCCTTCCAGTGTCAGAAGCAGGTTGTCGGGTGTCATGCGATCAAGATAGCGGCTGATCAGTTCAGCATCGAACTCGCCAAGATGATAGTCGCCCTTGAGCAGGTATTCAGTGGGGTAGCGACCGGCGGCCTGCGACAGCTGCATCACCAGGTGAGTTGGGTCCAGCTTGTCTCTGAAACGGAACTGCACCTCGGCCAGCTGCTGCTCTTCACGGTACAGCTCAGGGTCGATGCCGTCTCGGCGCAGCAGCTCGATAAAGCTGAATATCGACGCGGTGACACGGTCGATTTGCTCCCGGCCCTGCTCGGTCAGATCGACCTGAATGCGCAGCATGGCACTGTCGGGCAGATCAAGTGCGGGATAGGCCGACAGGCCACGGGCAAGGCCGGCCTGCTTCAGGTAACTCAGCAAGCTGCCCTTGCCTTCGTATCCAATCAGGCTACTCAGGTAGTAAAGAGGCTTCTGCTGCCAATACTCACGGTAGGACGGCATGGGGAAGCTCAGGCTAAGCTGGCGCGTATCGCGCAATGTTTCGATATTGAGCTGCGCCGGCAAACGATCGGCTTCGAACAGTGGTGCCGTGTCAACAAAAGGTTTGGCATTGCGGTTGGGTACGGCCGCGAAATCTTTCCTGACCTGTTGTTCCAGTGTATCCAGTGACTCGGTGCCAAGTACGGCAAGCGTCATCAGGTTGGCGGAGTAATAGCGCTCATAGAAGCGGATCAGTGCATCACGGATTTCACTGTCGCTGGTGTTGGACAGGGTTTTCAGATTGCCGACGGCAAAGCGGCTGTAGTGATGTTCCGGGTTCAATACCTGCTTGCTGGCTTCGAAACTGCGTCGGCTGTCGTCACGGCGCTTGGCCTGAAACTCAGACTCAACGGCATGCCGTTCCCGGTCCACGTATTCAGGGCTGAACAGCGGCGCTATGAAAAACTGGGCAAAGCGGTCCAGTGCACCAGGCAGGGCCGAAGCCTCCACGCTGAAGAAGTAGTTGGTGTTTTCGTAGGCGGTAAAGGCGTTGTGACTGCCGCCATGGGAGCTGATGAAGGACTGGTAGCTGCCTGCTTCAGGATATTTTTCGGTACCCAGGAACAGCATGTGTTCAAGGAAATGCGCCAGCCCTGGTCGGTCGGATGGGTTGGCATTTGAGCCCACTCCGACATTCATCGATACGGCTGCCTTATCGGCATCAGGGTCGGACACCAGAATCACGTTCAGGCCATTGTCGAGTTCAAACTGTCGGTATGATCGAGTGTCGAGCGTGCTCTGAATGATTTCAGCCTGTACCGTCAGGCTCAACAGCAGCATGGCCAGCAGCATCAAGGCCTTGCTGAATTGGAAACGGAAAAGTGACTGCATGTGACCTCGTTGGAAACTGATCGGGTGAATGTCTGCCATCTACGACTGCGCGGGGGTAAATTGGTTCGATTCCCGTGCAGCATTCGCTATGATGCGTTTATACGGGTGCCAAGTGCAATCCGACTGGAACACTGACTTTCAAGGAATACCCATGAACCGGGAAAAGGTAATCTTCGCGTTTTTTATTGTACTGGCGCTGACACTGAACTTCGGTTTTGTGTTGGGTGAGATCGACAACATAAAACACCATGATGTGTTTGAGCTGTTTGCTGCCTTGGTAGTAAGTTTGATCTGTACCGTCCTCAAGTTCGGTGATCGTACCCACCTGGGTGCTTTGATGCTGGCAACCAGTCTGGTTGCTGATCTGCAGTTGATCATCGCCGCCGGCATCTGGGGGTATGGAGAACAGATGGCCGCCAGTGGCATGACACCCAAACTGATGGCCAGTGTGGTCTCGTTTGCGGCGGGGGCGCTGGTGGCCAACGTGATCTCGGCGGTTCTGCTGGTGGTTGAAACCGCGTTGGTACGGCGCTGAGCGCATGAACAACCTGCTGTTTCTGTTCCTGCGCCGACTGCGGGCGCCGTTGATCACGCTGATCAGCGTGTATGCGGTGTCGATTTTCGGCATGACCTTGATTCCCGGCCAGGATGCCGATGGCAATGTCTGGTACATGGATTTCTTCCATGCCTTCTATTTCGTGTCCTATATGGGCACGACGATCGGTTTTGGCGAGATTCCATACGAATTCACCGATGCACAACGGATGTGGGTCACCTTTACCATTTATGCAACAGTCATCACCTGGCTGTATGGTATCGGTACCATGTTGGCCGTACTGCAGGAGCCCATGTTCGGCCGCCTGATGCGGCTGCGCGGCTTCAGAAGTCAGGTGCGTGATCTGCAGGAGCCGTTTTATCTGGTGTGTGGCTATGGTGTGACCGGGCGGTTGTTGGTGAGACGGCTGGTAAAAAGAGGTATGCGTGTAGTCGTTATCGATGTTGATCAGGATCGAATTGACGCTCTTGAGCTGGATAATCTTGTAACTCCGGTGCCAGCACTCTGCGCCGATGCGTCCTTGCCGGATGTGCTGGATCACGCAGGTCTGCAGCACCCCAGATGTGTCGGGGTCCTGGCGCTTACCAACCACGACAGGGTGAATCTGGCCGTTGCCATCGCCAGTAAGCTGCTGGTCCCCAAGCGCCAGGTCATTACCCGTACCAACTCGGATCTGACCACCGCCAACATGGCCTCGTTCGGCACCGACATGATTGTTGATCCTTTCCGTGCCTATGCGGACTATCTGGCATTGGCGGCACGATCTCCGCACAAGCACCTGGTGTATGACTGGCTGATGAATCCTCGTCACCGCAAACTCTCCAGTGCGTACAAGCATGCGGAAGGACGCTGGATTATCTGTGGTTATGGTCGCTTTGGCCGGGCGCTGGCAGCAGCGTTTGCGGCAGAGGGAATGGATATGACCATCATCGACCCAGACCATGACAGCGTTACCCCGCTTGAGGGAGCTGTGGTCGGGGTGGGGACCGAGGCACATACTCTGATTGAAGCCGGTGTGGAAAGCGCCGTAGGCATCATTGCCGGTACTGACAGTGATACCGATAACCTCTCCATTATCATGACAGCGCGTGAACTCAATCCGAAACTGACCACAGTCGTGCGACAGAATCTGCATCAGAATGCGCTGGTGTTTCGTCAC
Source organism: Marinobacterium sp. BA1 (assembly GCF_041155135.1). Lineage (NCBI taxonomy): Bacteria > Pseudomonadati > Pseudomonadota > Gammaproteobacteria > Oceanospirillales > Oceanospirillaceae > Marinobacterium > Marinobacterium sp. BA1. The sequence goes on along the minus strand of NZ_BAAFHC010000001.1, from coordinate 1,663,006 downwards.
TCCCGCTGTGACTATGTCATGGAGCCGGGGCGAATCATTGCCAATCGGATACTGGCGCAGCTGAAAACCCCGCTTTTGTCGGAGTTTTTGCAGCATCTGCAGCAGGAAAGCAATGTTTGGGCACATGAGCTGCTCAATCGCATGAGCAACACAGTGGGAGATGATGAGCTCGACAGCTGGTCAGTCCGGATTGATTCTGAGGATTCGCCGGCTGTCGTCAATATGCTGCAGCAAGGACACAGTGTTCCGCTGCGGGTGTTGTACCGCAACCCACGGCAACGGGACAAGATGCTGCCCTGTTTTGCGCTGCTGCTGCGTAACGCTGATGGAGTCCGTATACTCCCGGGTGAGCTGACCGAGCTGAAGGAGGGCGACGAAATTCTCTGCTGTGGGCTTGGTAATGTATTGCGCCAGATGGAGTGGACGGTGAACAACTACAACGTGCTGTATTACGTGATCACGGGCGAGGATCCGCCCCACAGTCTGCTGGCTCGATTACTGCGGCGACAGGAGCGGGAAGCCCTCTGATGCCTTATCTACTGCTTGTACTGACCACCCTGTTTTGGGCAGGCAACTTCGTGCTGGCCCGTGCCATTCATCTCGATCTGCAGCCGTTTACTCTGGCGTTTCTGCGCTGGACTCTGGCGCTGCTGATCATCGCCCCCTGGTGGCTGGGGCGGGCCTGGCGGTTGCGTCAGGTGCTGCGAGAAAATCTGCCGTTACTCACGGTGCAGGGCATTCTGGGAGTGGGCTGCTTCAATACACTGGTATATTTCGGCGTGCAGCATACCCAGGCATCCAATGCCATGTTGATGCAGTCCGCAGTGCCGGTAGTCATCCTGTTACTGGGGGCGCTGTTTCTGCGTGAGCCGGCCAGCCCCAGACAATGGCTGGGCGTGGCGCTGTCACTCGGCGGGGTACTGGTGCTGGTCAGTCGCGGCAGCCTGGAAGTGATGGCCGCGTTCGATTTCAATCGCGGTGATCTGTGGATCTTCCTGGCCATGCTCAGCTGGTCGCTTTATACCCTCAGCCTGCGCTGGAAGCCAGCTGCGCTGGATGGTTTTACGTTCTTTGGTTTTTCCGTGCTGGTGGGGGTCGTCGTATTGTTTCCGTTCATGCTTTGGGAACAGGGGGGCAGTACAGCCTTCAAATTAACGGAACCCTTTGTCTGGACCGTGATCTATATGGCGATCTTTCCGTCGATCCTGTCGTTCCTGTTCTGGAATTACGGAGTTGAAAGGCTGGGCGCGGCCACGGCCGGGTTGTTCATTCACCTGATGCCGATGTTTGGCCTGCTGCTGGCAACTGTTTTTCTCGGTGAAAGACTGGGCTGGTACCACCTTACTGGTGTGCTGCTGATCTTTTCCGGCTTGTATATTGCAATACTGGCGCAATCCCTGCGTCGGTTACGAAAATCTGTTTGAGGAGACTCGATGAAAACATTGATGACCACCTGCTTTGCGTTGCTGCTTGGCTTTATGCTGATGCCGCAGGAAGCGGAGGCCAAACGCCTTGGCGGCGGTTCAAGCTTTGGCAAAAGCTACACGACACCCAAGCGGGTCGCACCTGCCCCCGCGAAAGAGCAGGCCGCTGCTCCCACGTCGCCCACCAAAACCGCCGGAGCACGCAGCGGTCTGGGTGGCATGATGGGTGGTCTGCTGGCGGGTGGTCTGCTGGCAGCGCTGTTCATGGGCGGTGCGTTTGAAGGCATTCAGCTGATGGATATTCTGTTGCTGGCCGGGGTCGGGTTCATACTGTTCAAGCTGTTCAGCAGCAAGCGTGCGCAGGCGCAACGGCAGCAGCCCGCCTATGCCATGCCCGATGGTGCCATGGCACGCCAGGCACCGCAGCCTGAGCCGGCTGCTCCGGTTATGCCGGCCTCTGCAGGAGCCAGTACCGGTTCCGACTTTGCCCCGGCCGAACTGAATCTGCCGCAGTGGTTCAACGAGCGAGCCTTTGTCGAGGGTGCCCGCAGCCACTTCATGAATCTACAGACCGCCTGGGACAGCCAGAACTGGGATGAGATTCGCGACTACATGTCTGACGAGATGTTCGCGGCGCTGCAGCAGGAACGTGCCAAACTGCCTGAGCAGCAGCATACCGAAGTTGATTCGGTGATGGCTGAGCTGGTGAACTTCATCGACAACGGTGACCATGTGGTTGCCAGTATTCACTTCTATGGCTGGATTGCCGAGTCGGGCCAGCCGACCAGTGAGTTCAGCGAAATCTGGCATCTCAATCGCGATATGACAGCTGACGGCAGTGACTGGAAGATTGTCGGTATCGAACAGCCGAACGTGTAACGCCCTTCTGCCGATGGCCCCTGTGCCACCGGTTTGTCAGATGCACCTTCAAGGTGCATCTGCACCTCTTTAGGCACTCTATGCACTTTTATGGATCAAATGAGTGATTCTTTGATCCCATTCTGCACTGTTTTTTTGGCGCGTTTTTTGCTCCGGTCATTCTGTTGTTTTGTCTGGAGAGTTGTAAATGGCCGTTCTGAAAAGCACCGCAATGCAGTTGTCAGCTGCTGAACGTCACTGGCTGCCATGGTTCGGGCCGACCGGAAAGTTGGCCATGCGCCGTGCCTGCTGGCTCAACCGTCGGACTTTGCCGGTGGTGGAGCAAACCTTTGAAAGCATCGCGGAAATACGCGTTAGACTGCTCACCGGCTGGGCCCAGGCCAAGTGGGATATGCTGGCCGATCTGGCACAGCAAGTGGGTGAGTCTTTTCCGGACTGTGACAGGGCGCTACTGGAGCACAAACGGCGCCAGGCTCAGGATCTCTCAGAACTGGCATTGATCGATCTGGAAGGCCGAGTAATCTGTTCGACAACACCGGCCCGTTCAGGCTGCAAGGATCTGGACCCGAAAGCGGTCAGCGCAGGACTGCAGGCTCCTTTTCTGCACGGCCCCTATATCGACCCGGTGACGCTTGAGTTGGGTGCCAGCTCTTCTCGCTTCCATGACGAAGTGACATTGATGTTCTATCAGCCGGTTAAACAGGATGGCGTTGTCGTGGGCGCACTGTGTGCCCGTGTGCCCAACGATGTGCTGGGTGACCTGATACAGCGAGAGGCGGGCCACATCTTTCCGGAGTCCGGCGATAACTACCTGTTCATGGTGGAGTCGCGGTTTGATCCCACTATCGAAGCGGGAACGGCGCTGTCACGCTCACGTTTTGAAGATGGCACCTTCAGCCACGGTGAAAACCTTAAAAGCGGAATTCATACCGCCTGGGGAACTGTTAAGGTTAACCGTCATACTGAATTCGAAATCCGTTTCACCGATCCCGCCACCGGTCAGTTACACCCCGGTGTGCGGGAGACGATCCGTAAGGGTGGAAATCTGTTTGTGGCTTACCCGGGCTATTCCGATTATCGCCACATCCCCGTGATCGGTAAGGGAGTGACCTTCAGCATGCCGGGCTCGCAGGATCGGTGGGGCATGATGTGTGAGTCCGATCTGGAAGAGGTCTATCGCCGTCGTTCGCTCAGTGTGCGCATGATGACCAGCTTGGCGGGGTCGCTCGCAGTGGGACTTGGCGCCAGTTACGGTCTGCAGTATTGGCTGAATCTGCCGGCACTGCCGGGCATGTTGCTCAATTTTGTGTTTGTGATGCTGTCGGTAATGCTGTTCTGGCAGGTGGGAATACGTCCCCTGTCGCGCCGATTGGGAGCGATGACCGAAGTGATCCGAAATCTGGCGGAAGGACAGGGTAATCTTAGTCAGCGATTGGACAGTGACCGCATCGTGGCGGATGAAACCGGTGATATGGCCCGCTGGATCAACAGCTTCGTGGATAATCTGGATGGCATTGTGGCGCAGGTGATTCGGGCTGCCGATGATGTGGGTGAAAACAGCCAGACCATGCAGGCGCGCAACCGCATTGCACTGGATTCCGCAACCTCGGTTGATGAAGCCGCCGAGACCATGTTGAGTCTGGTTGAGTCGCAACTGGTGGCGATCAGTCAGGCCTCCGGTACGGCTGAGGTCATGAAGTCTGCCATGGAGGAGGTTGTCGCCAAGGCGCGAGAACAGTTCGAGTCGGTACGCTCGGGTACGCAGGCGATTCGCGATATCGTCCAGACCTCCGCGAGGCGAGTACAGGCACTGAACCAGCGCACGGTGGAGATCGATGAAATGGTAGCACTGATCACCGATATCACGGCCCAGACCAACCTGCTGGCACTCAATGCGGCCATTGAAGCGGCACGTGCAGGCGAACATGGGCGTGGATTCTCGGTGGTAGCCGATGAAGTCAGGGCGCTCGCGGCGCGCACTGAAACCGCCGCGCATGAGATCAGTGCCCGTATCGAGCGGATTCAGAAAGAGAGCGTCGACGCGGTACGTTTCATGGAGTCCGGTGTGGAAGACGTGGATCGCAGTCTGCAGCTGGCGGAGCAGTCCACTTCGGATAACACGGAGTTGCATGACAGCGTGGCGCAGATGTTTGATATCATCAAGCACATCGACCGTCACAGCCAGGAGCACGGCGGCCATGCGCGATCAGTTGCTGAAATCACCACACGCATGCATCAGGCGGTGGGAGAGTTGCAGCTAAGCTCAGATCAGGTCAAGGGAACGGCAGCCAAGCTGCAGCAGCTGGTGGGCGCGTTTGAAGTCAGCTCGGCCAAATAGCGCTCAGCCCGCTCGCCACCGTGGCGGGCGGGCAGCGTCTCAGCTGGCGGGCACTTCATCTCGCAGGAATACCCAGGTATCGCCCTTGCTTTGTTCAGGGCTGAAATAATATCCCTCCAGATCAAACGCCTTGATCGCTTCAGGCGCATCGATGCGATTCTGGATGATGTAACGGCTCATCAGGCCGCGTGCCTTTTTGGCATAGAAGCTGATGATCTTGTATTGACCGTTCTTGAAATCCTTGAACACCGGGGTGATCAGTCGGGCGTTGAGCGCCTTGGGCTGTACCGACTTGAAGTATTCATTTGACGCCAGGTTGACCACTACGTCATCGGATGCTTTCAATTCCTCGTTCAGTGCGGCGGTAATGCGTTCGCCCCAGAACTGGTAAAGGTTATCGCCGGAAGTAGTTTTCAGTCGAGTCCCCATTTCAAGGCGGTAGGGCTCCAGCAGATCCAGCGGACGCAACACGCCATACAGGCCTGACAGAATGCGCAGATGCTGCTGGGCGAAGCTGAAGTCAGCCTCGCTGAAGCTCTCGGCATCCAGGCCGGTGTACACATCTCCCTTGAAAGCCAATACGGCGGGGCGGGCATTGTCCGGCGTATGTTTGGGCTCCCAGCTCTGGTAGCGTGCCACATTAAGACTGGCCAGCTTGTCACTGAGTTTCATCAGCTCGGCAACATCCTGAACCGAAAGCTGACGCAGTGTCTCGATCAGCTGTTGTGACTGCTCGGTAAAGCGTGGCTGGGTGTAGGTATCGGTAGCGAGAGGGGATTCATAATCAAGCGTTTTGGCTGGTGAAACCAGTGTCAGCATGAGTTGGGTCTACCTTGCACAATAAAAGAGAAGGGGCCGCACCTGACCGGCCCCGGCGGATCTAAAAGGGAATTAATGCAGGCTGTTGTTCAGTTCGTCAACTATTTCAGCCCAATCAGAATCACTGCTGATCGCTTCACGCAGAAACTCGGCCTGGGTTTCGTTCCAAAATGACGCCTCATGCAGCTGAATTTCGCTGCTGAACAGCCGATGGGTGCGAATAAACTGCTCAATCGAGTCATTGTCTGCCGGCAGGCCGAGCTGTTCAAACAGGGCGCTGAAGGTGTGAGCGGATGTATCCATGTAAACCTCCTGTGGCAATATCAGACGTAGCCGTATCTGTCTCCATTATGGTCAAGCCTGCAGGATTGTCAAAACCTGACTATTTTGATTGGTTTTTTGTGTCGAGTCGCTTTTCCGGCAATGACAGCGATAACATGGGCTTGCAAGCCTCTCCGCGCATTCTGAGCGGCAGCGACTTAACAAGTTGTGTATCATAGCGTTTTAGGACAGACCGACTGACGAGTACGCAATGAGCAAACAGACCGTTCTGACCGGTATTACCACCACCGGTACCCCGCATATTGGTAACTATCTGGGCGCCATCAAGCCCGCCATTGAAGCGAGCGAAAACCCCGCTTTCAACAGCTACTTCTTTCTGGCTGATTTCCATGCGCTGATCAAGTGCCAGGAGCCTGACCGGGTGGCGCGTTCAACCCGTGAAATTGCCGCAACTTGGCTGGCATTGGGGCTGGACACCAATAAGGCGACTTTCTACCGTCAGACCGACATTCCTGAAATCACAGAGCTGACCTGGATTCTGACCTGTCAGACCTCCAAGGGACTGATGAATCGTGCCCATGCTTACAAGGCCTCGGTGGATGCCAACCGTGAGGCCGGTAAGGAAGACCTGGATGACGGTGTCACCATGGGTCTGTTCAGCTATCCGATATTGATGGCCGCCGACATCCTCATGTTCAATGCCGACACTATCCCGGTGGGCAAGGATCAGGTGCAGCATATCGAGATGGCGCGTGATATCGCCGGTCGATTCAACCATCAGTTTGAGCCCCTGTTCACCCTGCCGCAGGCGCAAGTGGATGAAGAAACTCAGCTGATTCCGGGGCTGGACGGCCGCAAGATGTCCAAGAGCTATAACAACACCATTCCATTGTTCTGTTCGTCAGATGAGCTGCGCAGGCTGATCAATCAGATCGTGACCGATACCCGTGAGCCGGGTGAACCCAAAGATCCGGACAATACCCTGATGCACCTCTATCGCTGTTTTGCGACCGAAGCGGAAAGTGCCGCCATGCGTCAGCGGTTTATAGACGGGATCGGCTGGGGGGCTGCCAAAACTGAACTCTTCGAGTACCTGGACGCCCAGCTGTCTTCGCCGCGTGCCCGTTACAACGAACTGATGAATGACCTGGGTGAAGTGGAAGCGGTACTGCTCAAGGGCGCTGAGCGTGCGCGGGAATACGCAACTCCGTTTCTCGACAAGGTGCGCCACGCCGTCGGTATCCGCTCACTGACCGATACCAGCAGTACGCAGCAGCAGAAAGTGGCGAAAGAAAAGGAAAAGAGTGAAGAAGAGCTGGCCCGCGCCGAGGAAGGGCGCCGTCGTGCCATCCTGATGCAGATTAGTCCCCTGCTGGAGCAAGTGAAACAGGCCGAAGACAAGACCGCTGCAGCGGTAACATTGATCGCTGAAAAGTCGGCTGAAGTTGAAGCGTTGAAGAAAAAGGCACGTCAGAAGGCTCAGAATGAGCTGGATCTACTCAAGGAGGAGCTGGCGGCCTATCTCTAGCCCCCTTCCCATATCTCTTCCTGCATGACCTGAAACAGCCTTTCCTGACCGGAAAGGCTGTTTCATTTCCGCTGTCCTCTCTTTGTCATCAAATGACAAAGAAAGCCTCACGCACTTGTTATATTCCGCCATTAGGCTATGCTTCTTGTAATAAAACTACAAAATAAAACCAACAGGAGGAAGAGCATGGATATTCAGGTAAAGGCAGAAGAACGGACTATCGCCATTCTGGGTGTGGATGGCGAAAATTTCGTTGTCAGCGGCGTGTACAAGGGCACCGCACGCAAGCCAAGCTCTTATATCGTAACCCGCAGCAGTGACCGCAGTGTCACTGTACGCGACCTTAGCACTTTCCCGAGCCATCAGCAGGTACGCGAATTAATGAGCTGATATCGACACCCGATTCAGCAAGAGAAACTGCCGCCTTGTGCGGCAGTTTTCGTTTGGGTGTGGTCAGGAGAGCTATTGCACCGTTTCGTTATCGCTGAACATGCCTTCAAACAGAATTGAAGACAGGTAGCGTTCACCCGAATCAGGCAGAATGACTACAATCTGTTTGCCTGTATTAGTTTCCAGTTCTGCCTGACGCAATGCTGCCGCCAGGGCGGCGCCACAGGAAATACCGCACAGAATACCTTCTTTCTGCATCAACTCACGTGCGGTTGTGATCGCATCTTCATTGCTGACCTGCTCAACCTTGTCGACCAGTGAAAGGTCCAGGTTCTTGGGTACAAAGCCGGCACCAATACCCTGAATTTTATGCGGAGCAGGTTTGACCTCATCACCAGCCAGGGTTTGTGTAATCACGGGGGAGTCGACAGGTTCAACTGCGACGCTGATGATCTGTTTGCCCTGAGTGCGCTTGATATAGCGTGAGATGCCAGTCAAGGTGCCACCCGTGCCGACACCGGCAACCAGCATATCAATCTTGCCGTCGGTATCGCGCCAGATTTCCGGGCCGGTGGTTTTCTCATGGATGTCCGGGTTGGCCGGGTTCTCGAACTGCTGCAGCATTAGGAAGCTGTCCGGGTTTTCGTCCACCAGTTGTTGGGCTTTTTCGATTGCGCCTTTCATCCCCTTGGCCGGTTCGGTCAGCACGATTTCGGCTCCAAGGGCCTTCATCAGTTTGCGTCGCTCCAGCGACATGGAGGATGGCATGGTCAGCATCAAGCGGTAGCCCTTCGCGGCTGCCACAAATGCGAGCGCAATACCGGTATTGCCACTGGTCGGCTCAATCAGAGTCATGCCGGGCTGCAGACGGCCATCCTGTTCTGCTGCCCAGATCATGCTGGCGCCGATGCGGCATTTGATCGATCCGGCCGGGTTGCGCGATTCGATCTTGGCGTAGAGATTGCCGGCTGGCCAGAGATTTTTGAGTCGTACCAGCGGTGTGTTGCCGATCGTCAGCGCGTTGTCTTCATATATATTCATCAGCTTTTCAACTCCATGACGGCTTGAATCAGGGTCAGCAGGCTACTCCAAGCTTGCTGACAACAGGTATAGTTCAGTGTACCGCCGACTGCGGTAAAATGTGAGACGATTTTTTCATATCTGTATAAAGATACGATTTCTAATGCCTTGGGGGTATATATGCATTGGCTGATGCGGCAACTGGCACCTTTGATCGCCTGGCTGGCAGATCGCCTGTTTCATTTGTCCCTGTTCAAGCGGTCCCGTCAGCGTCACCGGTTGGTCATGCGGCTGTTCCGGTTTGCTGCGGATAATGGCAGCCAGCGGGCACTTTCGGTATACGGTCATCTGCTGCACTTTCGCGGCGAAGATGTGGCCAGCCGCATTCAGGGCGGGATCTATCTGCAACGTGCGGCCGATGCCGGTGATCCCAAGGCACAGTATCAAATGGGCAGAATTTTCGAGAATGGATTCGAGCATTACTTCACGCCTGATCTCGGCAAGGCGTTACACTACTACCGCCAAGCGGCGGAACAGCTTCATCCTCTGGCTATTCAACGCATGATTGAGGTTTACGAAGAGGGCGCCCTAGGTGTTGCCATCGACCCGGCGCGGGCCAACTGCTGGCGTCAGCGCCAGCACCAGGTGCCCTCGGTCGAGGCGCTCAGCGTGTCGTCAGAGTCGCGCTGAAGCTTAGTTCCTCTTCACTTTCGGCAGGGATTTCCATCTGCCAGCTGGCAGATGCACCGCTGACCTGTGTGGTTGGTCTGCTGGTGAGTGTCAGCTTAAACGGCAGTGGAAAGTGAGCAGTCAGTTCCAGAGGTTTGCTCTGTTCCGAGCGGTTACGCACACTGATCCGGTACTCCACCTCATAGCCTTCAAACACCTTTCTGAAGCCTGTTTGGACCTGTTCGATCCCCAGGTCAAAGGCTTCACCCATAACCACTCTGACCTTTTCGCCTGCGGCGGTTGCTGGTACCTGAGTGCCCCCCACAAACTGCAGTTGGCCGTCGGCATCAGGCCGGAACACTCGCGCCTGTCCGCTGGGCAAGGGCAAGCGTGATCCGGATGTGGCCGGTGCGGTGAAATGCAGCTCAGTCAGAGCCTGATCCAGCTGTGGCGGCATCTGTTGATGGGCGTTCACCTGAAGTGCGTAGGTGTATTGAATGTTTGCGGGCAGCTGGGTGTTTGGAATCAAGGGCACCTGTTTCTGCTGCTGATCTTGCAGGTTGTGTAGCCCGGGCAGGGTGTAGAGGTGATAGTCCTGTACCGATCCAGTTTCAACTCCGCTGCCTTTCATGTCGGCTACGGCCGAGCGCATCAGCATGACTTCAGGTCGAGTCTGTTGAGGCTGGTTGACCTGTCCCGCCAGCAGCTTGATGTTTGCCTGGGGCCAGGCCAGGCCGCTGTGGTTGTTCAGAGTGGCGAGGCCTTCCAGGTCTAGCTGTTCACCAGCACTGTCGAGGGTCAGCAGGTAGTCCATCTGCCAGCTGAGGCCTTGTGTTAGATAGCTGATTTCGGCTTCGGCCGCATTGCGGGTGCCCTTGGTGCGAAATGAAAGGCGTGGCTGCAACTGATAGTTGGGACTGTCCGGTTTTACAATCAGTCGCCACTGGCCCTGGTGCAGAGGCAGGGTTTCGATCTCTCCTGCTTCGTTTGCTATCAGTGCCGTGTTGCCTTCAACACGCAGCAGACGCACTTCGGTGCGTGTTTCGGACCCTGTGACGGGGTTGAAGCGGGCGAGGGTAATTGTTTTGCCCATTTGCGTCTGCAGCAGGCTGCCAAGACTGAGCAGGTCTTGTTCCAGGTTTTGTTCCAGAATCTGGCCCATACCGCGCAGTTTAAGCGTTTGAGCCTGCATCTGTGGGCTCACGGCTTGCAGCAGAATCGGGGTATCAGCCGGAAGTGCCGGAACCTTGCGCTGTTCCTGAACCAGTGCGAGGTTCTGCTGGTACAAAGTGAGATCAAGACGGGTACGGCTGTCGTCCGCAATACTGATCTCGTCGGCAGCCTGTATCAGTGGGCTCACAAGCAAGCCACCGACCAGAGCGGTGGACAAAGAGAGTTGTCGAATGATCATGGGGGCTCCTGTTATTGCATGCTGGCCGGCAGATCCAGGGCAACCCTGAATCCCCAGCTGTTGCGGGAACTGGTGGCGGGGTGACGGTAGCGGCTTGCCGGGCGAGCGACCCGAGGAATGTCAAACCATGAGCCACCGCGCATGACTCTGTGTGTGCAGTCGCTGGTGCGCGTGGCGCTGCCATCATTCGGCGCGTTGCTGTAGTCGGGCTGGTAGCAATCCAGCACCCATTCATCCACATTACCACTCATGTCATGCAGCCCCCAGGGGTTGGGCTTCATCGAGCCGACCGGGGCTGTCTGCTGACCACCCCATTGGGTGTCACAGCCATCACAGACGGCATATCCCTGGCCCGGCTGGTTGCCCCACCAGTAAATCGATTCGGTCCCTGCGCGTGCGCTGTACTCCCACTCGGCTTCTGTCGGCAGTCGATAGGGTTGTCCTGTCTGTTCGGCCAGCCAGCGGGTGTAGGCATTGGCATCATTCCAGCTGACATTGATGACCGGCCGGGTGCCCCGTCCCCAGCCTTCATCATCCGGCAGGGGACGGTCGGTTGCGTTGGCAAAGCGGTCATATTCCTCGAAGGTGACCTCATGACGGGCCAGGGCAAAACTGCTGCTGATGAGAACTTCATGGACCGGGCGCTCGTTGTCATCTCCGTTACCATGCAGATCGCCCATGCGGAAGCGTCCGGCAGGAATGACGGCCATTTGCGGACCGCGACCGCCTTCCTGAAGCTCATCCTGAAACAGGGTCAGGTTGTCGACGGGGCGATTGGCTTCCCGCAAGGCGCTGGCCGATTCTACTCCGGCAGAAGGTTTCTCGTTGGTGGGCTGCTCTGCAGCTGTGTGCAGGCGATCAAGTTCCTGCTGCTGGCGCTGATGTGCCAGCTCAAGCGATTCGAACGCGGCCCGCAATTCACGGTTGTTTTTCATTTGCGTCAGGGCCTGAGAGCTGATTGCATCAAGCTGCCCTTGATAAAACAGCAGTGCCAGCCAGAAGCCGGCTACAAAACCAAGCGCAAAGATCAGGCCGCGCCTGGACCAGCGGCGAACCGGCTCGGGCAATTGTGTGAGTGAACGCAATCGAGTAATCAGAGAACCTGTGCCGGTTTCAGGCTCTTGTTCGGCATCGTTGGCACCGTCGTGTGGGTGTTGCTCTGGCGTGGGATTCTTCTTGTCTTTGGCAGCTGGCGTATTTTCTATGGTTTCAGCATCCGGTTCAGCCTCAGGTTTCGGTACCGGTTGGGGTTCCGGTGCAGATGTTGGCTCGGGGTCTGGCGTCGCTTCGCTTTGGGGCAGTTCCTCAGGAGGTGGGCCGACGCTGTTCTCGGTATTGTCAGAGGCAGGTTCTCGCACAACAACCGCGTCATCAGTAGCATCTGCTGCCGGCAGGTCTGGACGCTCAGTGACGGGCGCGGGTTGAGCTGGAGTGGGCTGAACTTCAGCTGCCGCCTGTTTGATCGCGGTCGCCGCTGGCGGGTCCGGCTCTACCGCTGGTGTCTCGCGGGGCGTCTCGCCGGGACTCTCGCTGCGCATGTCCGGAATCGTGCTCTGCTCCGGGCTGGTTTCGGTGGCAAACAGCTCCCGAACCAGCGCCATGCAGCTGGCAGGGCGGGGCTCTGTTTCAGGGCTCAGGGCACGGCTGAGGCTTGACCACTGTGCCTTGTTGAGCCCGCCAGGAGACTTGAACTCCTTGCGATAGCGCGCCGCTTCACCATCGGCAGGCTGAAAGGCACGCTTGCCGCTGTACAATTCCCAGGCGATCAGGGCCAGCGCGTACACGTCAGATCGGGCGGTCTGGTTCTGCGGGTGAAAGGCTTCGGGGGCCTGATAGCAGGGGTAGTCCGGCTGCTTCGGCAGCAGGGTTAGCAACGGATCGAGAATGCTGCGCCAGCCAAAGCCAGTCAGTTTGACGCCGCCGCCTGCATTCAAAAAAACCAGGTCTGGTGCCAATAGCGAGTGAGGTTTTCCCAGTTTGAGCTGGCCACTGTCCACGGCTTTGGCAAGCTGAATCAGCAACCCCTGTTTCTGGCGATCATTGAGCTTGCGTGCCTGATTGCGTTGAAACAGATCAGAGAGAGTTTGCCCGTCAAGGTGTTCCAGTGACATGAACTCCAGCCCGCGCCAACTGAAATAACCGTAGCAGGTGGCGATATGAGGGTGGCGCAGTGCCGAGCGCAGTTTTGTAACCAGCTTGCGCATCTGGTCGGCAACTCCTTCGTGGCGAACCAGCTCAGGGCGCAATATAAGCAGGCTGACTTCAGTGCGAGCAGCCGTGGATATATCTTCGGCCAGCCAGAGACTGCCCATAAAATGTTCGCGCTGCTTGCTGATCAGCTGAAAACGATGATGGCTGGGCCCAATGACCAGCTCTTCCTTGAGGCCTGCGTAGGCGGTTTCGATCGGGTTAGCCATCTTGATACCGGGTCCTTGCTGCAAACATCCTTATCATAGCCGACATGTGTGTGGCTTACAGCTGTGAGCTACACACTGCTTGAATCAAGCGCTGGTATCGAGTGGGTCAAATGATTTGACCAGCTCGTCTACCGCTTTCATTTGGGCCAGGTAGGGCTCCAGCCTATCCAGCGGCAGGGCGCAGGGGCCATCGCATTTGGCTTCGTTGGGGTTGGGGTGTGCTTCGAGGAACAGACCAGCGATGCCCTGAGAAAGGCCGGCCCGTGACAGTTGCGCCACCAGGGCACGACGGCCGTCGGCAGAGTCCGAGCGTCCACCCGGCATCTGCAGCGCGTGGGTGGCATCAAACATGACCGGATAGCCGAACTCCTTCATCACGCTGAAGCCAAGCATATCCACGACCAGGTTGTTGTAGCCGAAGCTGCTGCCGCGCTCGCACAGAATCAATCGATCATTACCGGCTTCTTCACACTTGTGCAGGATATGTTTCATCTCCTGCGGCGCAAGAAACTGGGCTTTCTTGATATTGATCACAGCTCCCGTTGCGGCCATTGCACTGACCAGGTCGGTTTGGCGCGACAGAAAGGCCGGCAGCTGGATGATATCGCATACCTCGGCGGCAGGGGCGGCCTGATGCGGTTCGTGCACATCGGTGATAAGCGGCACGTTGAAGGTGTTTTTTACCTCTTCGAGAATTCTCAAGCCTTCATCAAGACCCGGGCCACGAAAGGAGTGCAGAGAAGAGCGGTTCGCCTTGTCGAAAGATGCCTTGAATACATATGGAATGCCCAGTTTTTGGGTCACTTCAACGTAGTGTTCGGCGATGCTCAGAGCAAGATCACGCGACTCCAGTACATTCATGCCTCCAAACAGAACCATCGGCTTATCATTGCTGATCTCGATGGAACCGGCACGCACAACCTTCTGCTGCATAACACCCTCTCGTTACTGGCGAATCAAAACGAGGATTATAAGCCATTCGAGGGGAAATGTGCCGCTTGATGCGCAATCCACTCCAGGGCACGTTTTTCGGACTCTTCAGCAGGCGCCTTGCGCTGGTAAAGCGTAATCTGACACATCTGCTCAAGCATGCGAGCTCTGAAAAGTTGCTCCTGGGTCAGAAAAGCGAGTTTCAGTGTGTAGTGATCGCCCTCATGCGTGCATTCAGTGACGAGAGCATTGATGCAAAAATCAGATGAAAGTGCCGGGGCGCTGATGCGCAGCCATTCACCACTGGGATGGGGGCCTGGTGCCTTCAGGCTCAGGCCCAGTGGCAGGAGAGAGGTGCAGTCGGAAGGGGCTTTATCCAGCGGCAGCAACCTCAGCTCTATCTGATCCGGATGTTGCAGGTAGCGTTGTGGATTATGCATGATCCCAGCCTTTTGAACGGGTACAACGGGTCTGTCGGCCTTGATACCTGTATCTTGAGTGCTATTGCTTCATCCTGCCAGTAAAACCTCAAGAAAAAGCCAGAAGGCGACACCGGTCAGTGACAGGCACCAGATAGATATCCAGCGGTAGCGCCGCATCAAACGCTCTTCATCGTAAGTCGATAAGAGGTACGGTTGGCGCCGGCTTTGTGAGTCTGTCAGTACGTTCATGCTGGGTAGTTGGTGCAACTCGCGCTGCTGCGCCCTGGCTTCTTGAAGGGCTTCTTTCTGAGCCCGCTGCCACTCCTGAAGATCAATCTGGCCATCACCATTCTGGTCAAAGCGCTCGCGAAGCCGATCCGGGTTCTGCTTCCAGTCGCGCAAAAGATCACGGGCGGTGGCTTTCATATCCAGTTGATCGCGGCCACCGCCCACTGTGTGGAAACGTCCCAATGCGTAGAGTTGTTCGTGTTCGAAAATCAGACTTTCGGTATAACGGTAGTGACCACTGACACTGTTGCTGGTCAGAATCGCGGCAATCCCTTTAGCGGAAAGACCACTGGCATCAATGGAAGGAAGTTCGGTGTTGCCGCGCCAGCTTTGTTTGTGCAGGGTTGTTACTTCGGCGCCTGCTGGATCGACCAGGCAGGTGCCGGTCCCATCGTTGATCTGAAACCAGCTGTCGGAGCGGCCACTGCGGACGGTCTTCCACTGCTTGCGTTCGCCCCCGCTTTGCTTCTCTACTTTGTAGGTATACCAGACACAGGGTCGGCCCGACAGTGGGGCGCTCAGCATGCCGTTTTCACCGGCGATCACATGACCGATCAGCTCCACATATCCTTGCGGTGCTGACCGGATACGTGCGGTAGGGGTGTCTGCAATCAGACGGTAGTGGCCGAGTTTACGAAATACGAACCAGAGGGCCACCAAGGCGGCCAGTGCCAGTGCAAGCAAGGCGATCAGTCGTTCCGTGGAGCCCAGGGGGCCGATATCCAGAAGCATGGTTTAGTTGAACAGTTGCTTCATATCAACATCAGCAAGTTCTGCCTCGTCAAACTCAAGCAGCTCAGCCGCCTTGAAACCGAAACGGCGCGCAATGATGACGTCGGGGAACTGTTCGATACGAACATTCAGCCGGTTTACCGAGTCGTTGTAATACTCACGGCGGTCGGCGATACCGGATTCGAGCCCGGTGATGCGGCTGTGAAGATGATGAAAGCTCTCGCTGGCGGTCAGCTCAGGGTAGTCTTCCGCCACGGCGAACAGATTGCCGAGTCCTAACCGGAGCTGGGTTTCCGCCTTGCCTAAGGCCCCCACATTGCCTGCCTCACGTGCATTGGCAACCGCAGAGCGTGCCTGCATGACGGCTTCAAGGGTTTTCTGTTCATACTCCATGTGCTGCTTGCAGGTTTCCACCAGCTTGGGCAGCTCGTCATGACGCTGCTTCAGCAGCACATCGATGTTGGCCCAGGCACGCGATACACCATGCTTGAGCTGCACCAGATGGTTGTAGAGTGATATGAAATAGAAAACGGCAACAGCAAGAACGACCAGCGTAACAATGAACGAAATATCCATGTGTGAACCTCGGAAATGATCCTTTGGCTCACACTATAAACGCATTTCATCGCGGGTAGAAATGGTGCTGATGATCAGATGCTTCCGCCACCGATGATCTCGACTACTACTGTTTTGATCAGGAAGGCGACCAGCCCAAGTCCCAGTGCGAAAAACAGAATAAAGGTGCCGAATTTGCCGGCATTGGATTTTTTGGCCAAGTCATAAATGATGTAGAAAATCGCTGCTGCGAACAGTACCAGGCCAACGTTGAGCATGATGGCTTCGATTTCTGCCAGACGCATGGACGTATCTCCAGATTTTTAAGTTGTATAAATTATGCATGATTGTGAATTGGATAAACACAGAGACTATGTAGGGGAAAATGGCGCTTTTAGAGCAGATCGTCCTTGCCGTAGACCTTTTCCTGCCATTCAGGGCCCAGCTCCTGCTCGATAAAGTCGCGAATGAACTTGCGCACCATCTGGGAGGGGGTAACGTCCTGCTCATTGCACAGGCGTTCAAAGGTGGCTTTTTTCTTGGGGTCGATCAACAGGGTGAGGCGGGCAGTACGGTTTTCCATGAAGCAGTCATTACCTTAAAGTCGAGTATATGTTAATCATATTAACATTGAATCATATTTGAGCAACCGTTAATGTGGTTGAATTGTACTTATCGCTTTACTTTCTAAAGGGAACGCCACATGTCCAGACATGCCCGGTTGCACTCGCTTTCCTTCGCCAGCGCACTGCGTGAAGTGCTTCGTGAAGGTTATGATCGCCGAGCGCTTGGACAGGATCTGCTGGCGGGGCTGACTGTTGGGGTGATCGCGATCCCTTTGTCGATGGCGCTGGCGATTGCAAGTGGCGTGAGGCCTGAGTACGGCCTGTATACGGCGATTATTGCGGGCTTTCTGATTGCGCTGAGTGGTGGGTCGCGTTTCAGTGTATCCGGGCCAACGGCGGCCTTTGTGGTGATCCTTTACCCGGTAGCGCAACAGTTTGGGCTGGCAGGGTTGCTGGTAGCGACGCTGATGTCGGCCGTTATTTTGCTGCTGTTGGCATTTGCCCGGCTTGGCAGGTTGATCGAATATATTCCCGAACCGGTGACGCTGGGGTTTACCTCAGGTATTGCCATTGTGATTGCGACCCTGCAAATCCCTGACTTTTTTGGCCTGCAGCTGGCCGAGATGCCTGAAGCCTGGTTGCTCAAGCTGGCGGCGCTGGGGCAGGCCCTGCCTGCATTCGATGGCGCAACGCTACTGGTGGCGGCCCTGACTCTTGCCACATTGATTCTTTGGCCCCGTTTGCGTTTGCCGATTCCGGGTCACTTGCCTGCCTTGCTGATCGGGGTAGGCGTGGCGTGGATTGCATCAAGCCTTGGCTGGAGCGTTGAGACCATTGGCAGTCGCTTCAGCTACCTGTTGCCGGATGGTTCAACCGGACAGGGCATCCCTCCCTTCTTTCCAGAGTTTGTCTGGCCCTGGCAGCAGCCGGGTCCTTCCGGTGAGCCGCTGGACTGGTCATGGGCGCTGGTGCGTGAATTGCTGCCGGCCGCGTTTTCCATCGCCATGCTGGGTGCCATTGAGTCGCTGCTGTGTGCAGTGGTGCTGGATGGCATGACCGGCAAGCGCCACCATGCCAACGGTGAGCTGCTGGGGCAGGGGATGGGCAATCTGGTAGCCCCCTTCTTTGGTGGCTTTACCGCCACGGCGGCCATAGCGCGCTCTGCAGCGAATTACCGGGCCGGTGCTCGGTCACCCATTGCCGGCATGGTGCATGCTTTGGTGGTACTGGCAGGTCTGCTGGTATTGGCACCCTTGCTGGCATATCTGCCCATGGCGAGCATGGCCGCTCTGCTGCTGATCGTGGCCTGGAACATGAGTGAGGCACCCAAGGTGGTTCAGCTTCTCAAGCGTGCGCCGCGAGGTGATGTACTGGTATTGCTGACCTGTCTGTCGCTAACAGTGCTGTTCGATATGGTGATCGCCATTTTTACCGGCATCATGCTGGCTTCGCTGCTGTTCATGCGGGATCTGGCAGGCATGACGCGCTTCACCAATATCAGTCAGCAGCAGAAACATGTGCCGGGACAGCTGCGGTCAGGCTGGCAGGTCTACAAGCTGAGCGGGCCACTTTTCTTTGCGGCCGCCGAGCGGGTGTTCGACGAACTCCACGAGCAATGCCAAGGGGCGAAAGGCGTGGTGCTGTACATGGATGCTGTGCCGTTGCTGGACGCCGGTGGTCTGAATGCACTGGAGCACTTCATTCGTGCCTGTGATCGAGAGGGGATTGAGCTGGTAGTGGCTGACCTGCAATTTCAGCCGTTGCGCGCGCTGGCTAGGGCCGGCATGGTGCCGGTGCCCGGGCAGCTGAGCTTCACTTCGACTCTGGTGGAGGCGTTGCAACCCTTGATTGTTGAACACGCTGCGGCTGATAGCTCTCCAGCCACGCATTAAGCTCTCCAGCCGGCAGTGGGCGGCAGAACAGGTAACCCTGCATGAACTGACAGCCCTGTTGAGCCAGGGTGGAGCGCTGGGCTTCGGTTTCCACCCCCTCCGCGATCAGGCGCAACTCAAGGCTGGCTGCCATGGATATGATGGCGCTTACCAGTGAGTCACCGTAGCGGTCGGTGTTGAGGTCACGCACAAACTCTCGGTCAATCTTCAGCGTATCGACCGGGAAGCGCCTCAGGTAGCTCAGAGATGAGTAACCGGTACCGAAGTCGTCAATGGCCAGGTTAACGCCCACCTGCTTGAAACCGTTGAGCCAACCGATGGTTTCTTCCGAGTCTTGCAGCAACAGCCCTTCAGTGATCTCAAGTACCAGCTGAGACGGATTAATCCGGTTGCGTTCCAGAATGTCGCGCACCACTTCTGCTTCCAGTCCCAGCTCGCGCTGGCGCTCGGAAATGTTCACCGACAGATACAGGTTCATGCCATTGTCTGACCAGTGTCGCAGCTGGGCACAGGCCGTTTCCAGTACCCATTCACCGATGTTGCCGATCAGACCGGTCTCTTCTGCCAGCGGAATGAAAGCGTCCGGTGGTATCATTCCTCGTTCAGGGTGATGCCAGCGCAACAGGGCCTCTACCCCGGTGATGCGCCCACTGCGGCCATGAACCACAGGCTGATAGAACACTTCCATCTGTTCTCGGTCCAGTGCGTGGCGCAGGTCCTGCTCCAGTGTCATGCGCTGATTGGCATGTTCCTGCATGGCAGCAGTGAAGAAGTGAGTTTGATTGCGCCCGGACTGCTTGGCCTTGTACATCGCCAGGTCGGCGTTGCGAATCAGGGTCTCGGCGGTATTGGCGTCGCCTGGGTGCATGGCGATACCAATGCTGGCACCGATGATCACTTCCCGCTCAGCCAGCAGGAAGGGTTCACTCAACTGATCTATCAGCTTGGCTGCAACATGGGCCGCGTCGGCATCCGACTTGACGTTGTGTAACAGGATCACGAATTCATCTCCGCCGAAACGGGCAACTGTGTCGGTTTCGCGCACACAGTTGTTCAGGCGTTTTGCCACCTGTTTGAGCAGATCGTCTCCGTATTCATGGCCCATGGAGTCATTGACGAATTTGAACCGATCCAGGTCGATGAACAGCAGGGCGATCATCTGTTCGTCACGGTCGGCGGTGATGATGGCCAAATTAAGTCGATCCGACAGCAGGGTTCGGTTGGGGAGTTCCGTCAGCTCGTCATAGTAGGCCTGACGCACAATCTGAGCTTCGTCATTCTTGCGTTTGGTAATGTCCGAGAATACGGCAACATACTCACTGACCTTGCCTTCGCTGTCGTGAACCACCGAAACCGACAACCATTCTGGATAAATGGTGCCGTTCTTGCGCCGGTTCCAGATTTCGCCACTCCAGGAGCCGTGTTTGAGAATTTCCTGCCACATGTCTTGGTAAAAATGTTCGTCGTGGCGGCCGGAGCTGAGCATGCTCGGGTTCTTGCCCTGAACCTCTTCAGGGGCATAGCCGGTGATGCGGCTGAAGGCGGGGTTGATGGTCTTGATCAGACCATTCTGGTCGGCAATCATGATCGCTTCGTTACTGGTGCGGAACACCGTTTCGATCATTTGCAGCTGTTCTTCGACCTCTTTCTGCTGAGTGATGTCTTCTTTCACTGCAATGTAACTGAGGACTTTGCCTGCTTCGTCCCTTACAGCGGAGATGGAGGCTGATTCCCAGAAAAGGCTGCCATCCTTGCGTCGGTTCAGCAGCTGGCCATGCCATTCTTCACCCTGCTCCACGGTGGCCCACAGGTCACTGTAAACCTCGGGCGACATCTCGCCCGAGCTGAGCATGCCGGCACTCTGCCCCAGTGCCTCCTCGCGGTTGTAACCGGATATCTGACAGAATTTCGGGTTTACATACTCGATGCGGCCCTGGGTGTCGGTAATCATGACGGATGCAGGACTTTGTTCCATGGCGCGGCCCAGGTTGCGCAGCTTCTGCTCAATTTTCTGAGTATGAGTAATATCCGTACGCACGCAGGCAAGGCCGCCTTCACGGGTGCGACAATCACTGGCCATGATGGAGTGACCGCTGTCCAGATGTTCAATGTAGCTCTCGGCGCCGGGCTGCTCGCTGCCGATCTGCTCGCGTCGAAGCACATGGGGCTGCAGCTGGTGTTGAAAGTCGTCCCATTGCTCTAGTTGCAGCTCATCCATCCAGGGGTAGACCTGACGCCAGCGTCGGTTGCACACCATCAGGCGGCCCGCTGGGCTGAACAGGGCAAAGGCTTCCGACAGGCTCTCAACCGCATCGTGCATCCGGTCGCGGGAAGTTTCGGACTGGCGGCGCAGCAACATGAAGCGACGCAGCAGGTCACCCATAAGCAGGAAGACCAGCAGGAAAACTCCAAACAGAGCAACGCCGAGGGCACGGGCATCCATGTTGGCATCTGAGCCACTGAAGTGATTGCGATCCCCGCTCCATAGGATATAGAACAGCAACAGCAGGTTCATTCCGGTCAGAACCAGCATCAGCTTGAGTGCGCGGGAAGAAACTATTCTCATTTAATCCTGTAGTGAATGAAGGGTTAAAGGGGGCAAAGTGTAGCGCCTGGCAGACTCTTTGCCATAGCTAATTCTGCCTATTTACCTAATTGTCCGTCAGTTTTGGGTGCTTGTCAGATTTTTTCCAGCCTGAATCGACCTTAATAGTGTACAATAAATACATTTAAATAGTCGGATGACGCACCAGAGGTCCAGTCATGGCAGTTGTTAATCTCGAACATACACCGTGCAACCATTATGAAGTGATATTCAGCAACGGCTTTCGCCCCATGTTTACGCTGGTTGCTTTGCAGGCGTTGCTGGCACTTGGTGGCTGGCTCGCGTTCTGGAATGGCTGGCTGGCCGCTCCGGAAACACTGGGTACGCCATTGCTCTGGCACGGACATGAGATGCTGTTCGGTTTTGTCGGCGCCGCGATAGGCGGTTTTTTGCTGGCTGCAGTGGCCAATTGGACCGGGCGGCGACCGGTTCATGGCGGTGCGCTGGTGCTGCTGGTGCTGTGCTGGCTGCTGGCTCGCGCCGTTGCGTGGCTGGGTGCGGACTGGCCAGCGCTGTTCAATGCGTTGGCAGCCTCACTGTACTGGGTGGTGCTGGCAATTTTGTTCGGACGTGAACTGATAGCGTCAGGCAACCGTCGCAACTTGAAGGTGCTGGTTTTGATCGGTCTGTTTACCCTGTTCAGTCTGGCGTTTCATCTGCAGTGGCTGGCGCCTCTTGATATCCTGCACCTGACTCTGGTGCTGGTACTGATGCTGCTTACATTGATTGGTGGGCGCATCACGCCAGCCTTTACCCGTAACTGGCTGAATCGTCAGTCGCCGACGCCCGAACGGTTACCGGCAGCATTTGGTCCGCTGGATGCAGCTGCGGCTGTGATGACGGCGATTTCCGGTCTGGTCTGGGTATTCTGGCCCCAGTCGATGGTTGCCGCAGTGCTGCTGGCACTGGCGGGTGGGTTGCAGCTGGTACGGGTACTGCGCTGGTGTGGCTGGCAGACGCGCTCGGAACCGTTGCTGTGGGTGCTGCACCTGGGCTATGGCTGGATCGGTATCGGCCAGTTGCTGCTGGCCGGTGGCAGTGCCGGTTTCTGGCTCTCCAGCGCCGGTTTGCATGCGCTGACCATCGGTGCCATGGGCGGCATGATCATGGCGGTTGCGTCGCGTGCTGCACTGGGGCATACCGGCCGCGCGCTAGAGTCAACGCCGATACTGACTCTGGCGTTTTTCAGCCTGCACCTGGCGGCGCTCACGCGGATTGTTGCCGCGCTCTGGCCAGCCGTGATGCCACCGTTGATTACGTTGTCAGCGTTGCTGTGGCTACTGGCCTTTGCGCTGTTCAGCTGGCGTTATCTGCCGATTCTGCTGGGGCCATCGGTCAGCTTCAGTGACCGCCTCAAGGCGGGACAGGGCTGATCCTGCCGGCTTACAGGCAGTTGGCCTTGCGGTAGCTGCCCTGATAATCAAACAGGCGCTCACGGACCTGCCAAAAGCCACCCCCTTTTGCGGAGCGGCCTTTCTTGCCGCTCATGCGGGCGATTACGAAATCGGGTGCTGGCAGTAATGCTTCACTTGCGACGACCTCGGCTGCGGAGGTGAAGCGGCGGGGCTGTCTGCCCTGACCGCAGCGGCGACCGAACAGGTTATTGAACAGGGCCTTTTGTGCGGGACGATCCATGTGGAAGCGCTCCTGCAGTTCCTCTCCCTGTTCCTCGTGGTAGGTCAGCGTCAGACACTCGCCGCTGGCACTGACACTGATGCCGGCGCAGCGAATCACTTTGGCGTCCTTCAGCTGCAGCGCACGCTTGAGCAGGTCATCCGGGTCGATGATCGCTTCATTGCAGCTGTGACAGCGACGGGCGGCGATGTCGTTTTCAGCCCCGCAGTGGGGGCATTGCTTGAAGCGGAAGCGATAGTCGCACTGCTGTGGTTTCTCGCCTTCCATTTCCAGCAAACCCTGACAGCGGCGGCCATGGTGTTCGATCACCTGACCGCTGTCGTCTGTCTTGCCCCAGAAAATGTTGGCAAAACCGCAGCTGGGGCAGAACACCTGTACCGGCTCACTGTCGGTTGAGGGGCGCGGTGTGCCTACCTCCGGGTGGTGCAGGTTGAAGCCATTCCCTGCGTAATCGACCACCAGACAGTCCCGCTTGCCCTCGCTCAGGCGCAGGCCACGGCCCACAATTTGCTGATACAGGCTGACCGAAGCGGTAGGGCGCAGGATGGCGATAAAATCCACATGGGGCGCGTCAAAGCCGGTGGTGAGAACGGCAACATTGACCAGATATTTCAACTGGCGCACCTTGAACGCCCGAATCAGCCGTTCGCGCTCCTCACTCGGTGTGGTTCCGGTGACGATGGCGGTCTGCTCGGCAGGCAGATAACTCTGAATTTCGCTGGCATGCTCGACCGTGGCGGCAAACACCATCACCCCTTCACGCTGCGCCGCCAGTTCGATGATCTGCTCGCAGATGGCACGGGTAACACGCGGGTGTTTCAGCAGCAGGCTGTTCAGTTCTCGTTCTGGAAAATGACCGCTTGAAGAGGGTGTCAGGGCGGAAAAGTCGTAGTGGGCGATGGCGGCGTCCACCAGTTTGGGGGGGGTCAGATAGCCTTTGCGGATCATCCAGTTCAGCGGCAGTTCATAGATGCAGTGTTCAAACACACGGGGCTCTTCGCTGCGCACAAAACCGCGATAGTGAGTGCGGTAGATCCAGCCATAACCCAGTCGGTAGGGGGTTGCGGTCAGGCCGAGCAGTTTCAGCCCCGGGTTCTGTTGCCGCAGGTGGCCGATCACCTGCTGATACTGGGAGGTATCGTTTTCGCTGACGCGGTGGCATTCGTCGATGATCAGGAGCGAGAACTGATCCGTAAAGTCCTCCAGATTGCGCGCGATCGACTGTACACTGGCAAAAGTAACCTGGTGATTGAATTCGCGTCGGCCAAGACCGGCGGAGAAAATGCCCGCTTCCAGCCCCAGGGCGGCATATTTGGCGTGGTTTTGCTCGACCAGCTCGCGTACATGGGTGATTACCAGAATGCGCTTGCGGGCCAGTCGCGCAAGCTCGGCGATAACCAGGCTTTTACCGGCGCCGGTTGGCAGTACAATCACCGCCGGGTCATCGCCGGCGCGAAAGTGTTTCAGGGTGGCGTCGACCGCTTCCTGCTGGTAGTCACGCAGGGTGAACGCGGTGTTTGTGGGGCGTTTGGCTGTCATGGCGGCCATGGTAATGCGCGGCCTGAGCAAACTCCATCGGTAGGGGGAAATGAATGACCTTTGAAGTCTGGTTACGGCTGTCGGCTTTTCTGTTGGTGCTGCTGTTGTGTGCCCTGTTCGAGTGGCGCATGCCAAGGCGCAGCTGGCGTTTTCCCAAAGGCTCACGCTGGCTGACCAACCTGACTCTCACCCTGCTGAATACCGTATTGGCCCGACTGACGTTGGGTGCCTTTGCCATCACCGCCGCTATCTGGGCCAGTGATCAGGACATCGGATTGTTCAATCAGGTTGCCGCCCCCCAGTGGCTGATTCTGCTGATCGGGGCTGTTGTGCTGGATGCAGCAGTCTGGCTGCAGCACCGGGTTACCCATCGGGTGCCGCTGCTGTGGCGACTGCACAGGGTGCACCATACCGACCCGGAGCTGGATGTGACCACGGCGCTGCGTTTTCATCCGGTGGAGATCGGTTTGTCATTGCTGTGGAAGGCGTTGGTGGTGATTCTGCTGGGGCTGACACCGGCCGCAGTGATTTTGTTTGAGCTGTTGCTCAGTATCTCGGCCATTTTTACCCACGCCAACCTGCGCCTGCCTGCAGGGCTGGATCGGCGCCTGCGCTGGCTGATCTGCACCCCAGACATGCACCGCATCCATCACTCGGTGTATCAGCCGGAAACCGACAGCAACTACGGCTTTTTTCTGTCGATCTGGGATCGCGCCTTTGGCTCCTATCGCCACAAGCCCGCCGATGGGGTCGAACAGATGCGGCTGGGGCTGCTGGAATTTACCGAACCGCGTGAGCTGACGCTGGGACACTTGTTGCTGCAGCCTTTGAAAAATATCAAACGGATCAACGATAACGGGCCGTTTGAAAAGCCGAATCGGCCCGTGTCATAGAGACGGCGCG
Source organism: Marinobacterium sp. BA1 (assembly GCF_041155135.1). Lineage (NCBI taxonomy): Bacteria > Pseudomonadati > Pseudomonadota > Gammaproteobacteria > Oceanospirillales > Oceanospirillaceae > Marinobacterium > Marinobacterium sp. BA1. The sequence goes on along the minus strand of NZ_BAAFHC010000001.1, from coordinate 1,637,762 downwards.
CCGCCTTGGGTCAGGGTTTCAATGACCCGACCCCAGCTCGCCTTCAGGGCAGGCCAGCCAAGATGTTCTACAGCAGGTGTCCTGATCGGCTCGCCGCGGTGTTTGGAGGCCGAAAGCTCGCCCAGCATTCGGGCCAGTGCTGAGGTTTCCTGCTGCTCGGCATAGCGATATTCGGCTGCAAACAGTTCACGGTAGGCCAGTCGATCCGGCACCACCGGGCGACAGCCTGCCGCGACCGCTTCTAAAACAGCAATGCCCTGAAAATCGTGCAACGCGGTCGACAGCACCACGTCAGAGCGTTGCAGCAACCGACGATAGGCTTCGGTACTCTCGATGTGCCCCCAGTACCCCAGCTGCCCGCCGGATTCAAGTCGCTGTTTCAGTTGATCGAACACTGGAGGCACCCGGCGAAACTGCTGCCCGACCACATGCAGGCGAAAATCGACGTGATCGGTCTGCAGGCGCTCCACTGCGGCCAGCAACAATTCGGGGCCCTTGTCGAACTCCCAGCGGTGATTCCAGACGATCTCCAGTGGGCCTTCAACCGGTGCGGCAGGCAGGAATACCTGCTCGGGCAGAGGAACGTGCAGCACCTCCGAGCGAGCTCGTATCTGCTCCACCAGGCCGGGAGGAACCTGATCGGGCAGCTTGCGCAGCAGTCGGTCAGCACCCTCCAGCAAGGTGTCTCGGTTGTAGCCGGAATTGAACAGCACGCGATCGGCACAGAGCGCGTTATAGAGATTCAGTATCAGGGGCTCGACACTTTGATGTTCATGCCCGGACGCGGGGTAGGCAAACTGATTTTCGTGGAAATAGATCACGCAGGGCGTCTGAGCCAGTGACGGAACAAAGCCACGCAGGCTGGTCAGGTCCACCATCGAGGTGGCAATGATCAGGTCATAGGGTTGTTGCAGACGTTCTCTTTCGCCGAAGGCCCAGCTCAGGCTGTTGCCGCGAATGCGCCAGCTGAAATAACGCGCGGGCAGGCTCAGTACCGTCCAGTCATGCTCGGGCAGAGCATTCACCAGCCCCTTGCGCCAGTACTGATGACTGACCGCATCGTAGGCTGACAGCAGAAGAATCCGCATCTCGGTATCCAGGCAGAAAAAGAAACGCATTGTGCCAGAGGGGTCCGAACTTGTCAGACCGTGATCGGCCTGCTTGACTGAAGGTAGATGTTTCAAGGAGAGCACAGATGGCCAGAACAGTTTTGATTACCGGTTGCAATCGTGGTCTGGGGCTTGAGTTCGCCTATCAATATGCACGGGATGGCTGGCAGGTACATGCCTGTGCGCGGGATCTGGTGCATGCCGAGGCACTGCAGGCGCTGGAGGCGCGTTTTCCCGAGCAAATCAGCCTGCATACGCTGGATGTTAACAAGGATGGTCAGATCAAGGCGCTGGATCGTGTGCTGGATAACATCACCATTGATTTGCTGATCAATAATGCGGGTTATTACGGTCCCAAGGGTGTGGCGTTTGGCACCCTGGAGCGTGAGCTTTGGCGACAGGTACTCGAAACCAATACACTTAGCGCGTTGATGCTGACGCAGGCGCTCTATCCGCGCATCGCGGCCAGTGAGCTGAAGACGGTTGCATTTCTCAGCAGCAAGGTTGGCAGTATCACCGATAACACCGCGGGTGGGGGGTACTACTACCGCAGTTCCAAGACGGCACTGAATCAGGTGGTGCGCAGCCTGTCCATCGACCTGTCGGGGGCCGGGGTAAAAGTGGTTGCATTGCACCCAGGTTGGGCTCAGACAGACATGGGCGGCAGCAATGCTCTGATTACGCCGGAAGAGAGCGTAACCGCTCTGCGTTCGCTTTTGAATGGGCTGACACAGGAACAAAGTGGAGACTTTATCAATTACGATGGCTGCGCTCTTCCCTGGTGAGCTTTAATACAGAGGTCTGATTGCTATGGGTTGGCCGGACAGGTAGATTTTATTCTCAATGCTTTTGGGCAGGGAAGGTGACAGGATGCTACTTTCACAAATGCGATCCCCGCAGATATTGACGCTGCTGTATGCCTTGCTGGGGGTTGCGTGGATTGTGTTCAGCGACCAGCTTGTCATTTACCTGGCCGGCGATCTTCACCGATTTGCTGAGGTCAGCCGCTACAAGGGTGTGGCCTTTGTGCTCATCAGTGCTGCCCTGATTTTCCTGGCCCTGACCCATTATCGCTTTGACGAGCGCTCCAGCCACGGAGCGCCTGGGCGTCAGCGTCACCTCGTGTTTGCCTTTGTTACGCTGCTGTTGGTGGTACCGTTGCTGGCTGTGTCGGTCACCCGGCTTTATGGCCCCGAACTCCAGCAGCGTGAGCTTGATCGGCTAGGCCAGGTTTCCGAGCTGAAAAGCTCGCAAATCAGTCAATGGCTGGAGCAGAGCAGTCGGGAGTTGGGTGCCATTGAGCAGCTGCTGGAAGCTGGCGGCAGTACAGTTATTCCCGATTCAGAGCGCTTTGCACACATGCAGCAGGCCGTTTCCAGCCTGTTGCAGGGGCTGGGCTATTCCGGGGCCGAGATCCACTTGCCGGGGAGGGAGCCGCTTCAGCTGGGAGTGGTCCCTCGTATAGAGGCTAATGGTAATACGCTCAAGCCCTTCAGAATTAGCCAGAGAGATTGGCTGCAGCTGCTGCAGGATGAAGAGGCGACAGCTTGGGTGCGCCTGTCTAGGCCCAGCCATGGTGATCGCATCGCGCTGGAGCTTTATCGACCGCTTGAAACTTCGTTGCAGCCGATACTGTCTGAATGGCTGCTAAGTGGAAACAGTGCGGAACTGTTGTTGCTGCAGGCGAAAGGGGACCGAGGAGTCTATATTTCACCGCTGAAGCACAGCGATGCTCGGCCTATGACGCAAACCATTTCTCTGGCCGAGCAAACAATTCCTGGAGCCATCGCACTGGTTTCAGGTGGCTCGGGTGAGGTTGCTGGAGAGGACTACCGGGGTGTCTCGGTGCTGGCGGCTTACAGAACCGTCGCCAATTCTCCTTGGGCGTTGGTAATCAAACGTGATCGTGATGAGGTGCTCGCGCCACTTGATACCCTGCTGCACTGGATGTTGCTGCTGGGCATGATATTCATGCTCACGGTGGGGCTCATCCTGTTGCTGCTCTGGCGCCAGCAACGACTGAGGTTGAGTTTGCAGACCAAGGCGGACCTGGATGCACGTGACCGAATTCTGCAGCGCTTTTATGACATGCCGCTGATCGGGATGGGCATCTATGACCCCGTCGCCCGGTGCTGGGTGCGCGTCAACGATGAGCTACTGCGGATGCTGGGCTATGAGCGCGATCAATTCATGGCAACAGACTGGCGTGAGCTGACCCCAGGTCACCTGCTTGAAGAGGAAGAGTACCAGTTTCAGGCTTTATTGGACGGCCTGAGGGATGGCTATCAGATCGAAAAACAACTGCGCCACGCAGAAGGCCATTTGGTGGATATCCGGCTTGATGTTCAGATTGAGCGTGAAAACGGTGGCTGGATGCTGGCCATCATGCAGGATATATCTGAGCGTAAGCGTAACGAGGCCCTGATCCAGCGTCAGGCCAACCTGTACAATATGCTGTCGCAAACCAACCAGATGATTGTGCGACGCCACTCCCCGGATCGGATCTTCCAAAGCGCCTGTGATATTGCCGTTCGTTTTGGCAAGCTGAGATTTGCCTGGATGGCTCAGCTGGATAAAAGTGGCCAGCTGAAACCACTGGCCAGTGCCGGCTTCGGCGGAGAAAGCTTGCCAATGCTGTTGCACTTGTGCCGTAACTATCCAGAACAGGGGCTCACCATGGCCGCTATCCGGCAGGGTGAGCGCATGCTGGCAAACAATATCTTTATCGATCCCGGCTTCCAGCCCTGGTATCAGCTGGCGCGGCGTCTTGATATCCATGCCGCCATTGTCCTGCCCTTGAATGATGCCGGCGGCCGGCCGATGGTGATGACGTTGTATGCCGGCGAGGCTGACTTTTTCACCGATGAAGTTGTGAATACATTGGATGAACTCAGCCATGACATCAGCTTTGCCCTGGCCAACCACTCGCGTGATCAGGCACTGGAAAAGGCCAATCAGGTCATCAATGCAAGCCCTGTTGTGCTGATGCGCTGGGAGAACAGTCATGGCTGGCCCGTGTCCTATGTGTCCGATAATGTGCGCCGCTGGGGGATTGAGCCTGCGAGCCTGCTTAAGGGGGAAATCAACTATGAGCAATTGATTCATCCGGATGATCGGGACACGGTTAATGCTGAGATTGAAGGATACCTTGAACGCAACGAAAATGAATATCACCAGTTGTACCGACTTCAACTGGGCTCGGATGAGGTGATTTGGGTAGAAGATCATACTCATGTGCAGCGGGACCGTCAGAACAATGTTCTGCACATCGAAGGTGTATTGACCGATGTGACCGAGCGCCAGCAACAGGAAGTACGTCTGGAGCGTGCCTCGGCCGTACTGGACAGTACCCGTGAAGCGGTAGTCATCACGGATGCTCGCCAGCACATTATCCAGGTCAACCCGGCGTTCAACGAGGTGTTTGGCTGGACGGAGGAAGAGCTGGTTAATAGCACGCCGCACCAGTTTGCCTCCGGTCGTCATGACAGTGCCTTTTACGAACAGATGTGGCACGAGCTGGACCAGTGCGGCCACTGGCAGGGCGAGATCATGAGTCGACGCCGTGATGGTGAAGTATTCCCGGCTCTGCTCAGCATCAGCGTGGTACGTGGACCGCGTGGCAACATCAATCACTACGTGGGTGTGTATACGGATCTGAGTCGCTTGAAAGAAAGTGAGTCCAGGCTTGAGTATCAGGCACTGCATGATCTGTTGACCGGCTTGCCCAACCGACAGATGCTGTTCAGCCAGTTGGGGCACTGTATTCATTACAACCGCCGCCACAAGCGTATCTCGGCATTGCTAATGATCGATTTGGATAACTTCAAGGATGTAAACGACAGCTTTGGTCACCTGGTGGGTGATCAGTTGCTGGAGCAGGCAGCGCAGCGATTGAAACTGCGTCTGCGTGACGAAGATATGCTGTTCCGTTTGGGCGGCGATGAATTTGCGGTATTGCTTGAGGATGTAACTTCAGGCAGCGATGCAGCCAATGTGGCCTTAAGCTTGATTCGACAGTTTGACGGCAGCTTTACGCTGAGCGACGGTGTGGAGGTTCGGGTCGGTGCCAGTATCGGCATCAGCCTGATCACCAATCTCAAACAGAAACCGGAAGACCTCTTGCAGCAGGCGGATGCGGCTCTGTTTCGAGCCAAGGAGCGGCGCGGCAGCCTGAGCTTCTATAGTGATGATCTCACTCAGGCTGCTCGCCAGCGTCTGGAGCTGGAGCAACGCTTGGGCCACGCCATAGAAGCCAATGAACTTCGACTTCATTATCAGCCGCAATGGTCTTTGGAAACGGGTGAAATGACCGGGGTGGAAGCGCTGGTCCGCTGGCAGGATCCTGAGCGTGGGCTGATTTCACCCATCGATTTTATCCCGATCGCCGAGCAAACGGTCTTGATCGACCATATTGGCCGCTGGGTGCTGAACGAAGCCTGTGATCAGATTGTCCGCTGGCAGGAAGCGGGGCTGCATATCCCACGTGTGGCAGTCAATGTGTCACCGCAGCAGCTGCGTTATCACAGCTTGCCGGATGAGGTTGCCAAAGCACTGAAGCGGACCGGTATTGCACCAGAGCTGCTAGAGCTGGAGCTGACCGAAAGCGCACTGATGGCGCCCAACCTTGAGCCGGTGGCCATGTTGAAGCAGCTGCGCGCACTGGGCGTACGGCTGGCAATCGACGACTTCGGTACCGGCTACTCTTCTCTGGCTTACCTGAAACGTTTCCCACTGGATCTGCTCAAAATCGACAAATCCTTCACGGATGACCTGCTCGAAAGTGATGAGGCCCGTGCCATCGTCGAAACCATTATCGTACTGGGGCGCAAGCTTGGCTTGAGGGTGCTGGCAGAAGGGGTTGAAACCGAAGCTCAGCGCAGCCTGCTCAACACGCTTGGCTGTCACCAGTATCAGGGCTACTTGGCCAGCAAGCCTCTGCCCGTGGCAGAGCTGGAGGTGTTGCTGGCAGCACCGCAAGGTTGATCTGTAACAACTGGAGAAGATACCCAGTCTTGGCTTTTGATGTATGATCGAGCAAATGTTTAATACCCGGGTCTCAACCTTCTGACCTGCAGGGAGTGCAGTGGATACTGTGAATTCATCAGTCGTGTGTCACAGCTCCAACAGAATTGCTACCAATCTGTTACTGGCCGTCGCTTATGCGATCCTTGGACTCGGCTTCTCCACCACTGGACTACACGACCAGATCGTACCCTTGTGGTTGCCGGCAGGCCTCGCACTTGCTGTTGTACTGCGTTTTGGTACGAAGATGTTGCCGGGGGTGTGGCTCGGCAGTCTGTTGGTCAATTTGATTTTGCCCAACGGTTGGAGCCTGCCAGAGACGGGACACCTGCTGACCGCACTGGTGATTGCCAGCGGGGCTGCCTTGCAAACCGGCCTGGCGGCATACCTGATACGCCGTTTCGGTGTTGATCCACTGTTGCCTGTCAATGAGCGCTGGATGCTGCGCTTTCTGCTCTTTGCCGGGGTGCTGACCTGCACCCTGAATGCCACGTTGGGAACGCTTGCGGTCACGTATATCAATCAGTCCGGTGGCAGTCTGGGACTGCTGCTGGATTGGGTCAGCTGGTGGCTGGGCGACAGCTTTGGTGCGGTTTTCGGTACCCCTCTGTTTCTCTCGCTGCTGCCGGCACCCCAGTCTGACGCTGCCTCTCGCCGTTGGGTATTGTCGGTACGGCTGTTGGGAACCTTATTGGCGTTGGTCGTGATCAATCAGTACTACCTGTCTCACCTGTCCAGCTTGCTGGAGCGCAGTTTTCGTCAGGACGTTCAACTCATCGATGCACGCATACAGGCAACCATCCAGCAGAATCTGCGTGATCTGACCCGTTTGGAGCAGCAAATTGCGAGCCGACCCGATCTGAAGCCAGAGGAGTTTCGAGAGCTGGTATTTGCTCATATGCAGGACAACCCTGCGCTGCGCGCCTACTCCTGGGACCCGCTTGTACCGCGTTCGCAACGGACCGAATTCGAGCAGCGTACACGTGATCTGTTGGGTAACCCCGAGTACGCCATTTATGGTGAGTCCCCGCCGTCTGAAGAGGTCTTGATTCCGGTGCAATATGTCGAGCCGCTGGAGCAGAACCGGGCCGCACTGGGGTTCAACCTCTACTCGCTGGAAGATCGCCGTCGCTGGGTACTGCAGGCTGAGTCACGCGGTCAGGCGGTGGCAACCGGTATTCTGAATCTGACCCAGGCACCGAATGAGCCGGGTTTGCTGATTTTGCAACCGGTTTACCGTCAGACGGGGGCAGAGTTGCTGCAGAGTCGGCGTGAACTGCTTGGCTTCATTGTGGGCGTCTTCACGGTGGCACAGTTTTTTGATGCCGCGTTGCAGGAGTCAGGCATCGAACATGTGGGCTTGAGAGTCTCCGAGCGATTTGGTGGTTCGTTCTACGACACAGTCAAGGCCGGCTCCCAGGGGGTGCGCCTGAGTCAGGGGTTTCCGGTGCTGCTGACGCAGCAGGAGTGGCAGGTGGAGGCAGTGGCCGGGCCTGACTATCTGGCCGCTCACCCGATCAGTCAGGCACTCTATCTGCAGGTTTTGCTGGTCGGCCTTGGCGCTCTGGCCTCTTTGCTGATCCTGTCGATGTACAATCGTGAACGCCTGCTGGTCGCGCGGGTGCAGCAACAAACACTGGATCTTGCCTGGCAGGCCCGACACGATGACCTGACCGAGCTGCCCAATCGCACCCGTATGCAGGAGCAGCTGACAGAGTGGCTGAAAACACCTGACCGTCCCTTTGCGTTGCTGTTCATCGATCTGGACCGATTCAAGCTTATCAACGATAGCCTGGGGCACCAGGTAGGGGACCGTCTGCTGCAGGAGCTGGCGTATCAGATGCGTGTGGAAACACCAGAAGACTGTAAGTTGTGCCGTATGGGAGGGGATGAGTTCATTCTGTTGGTACCCGGTGCCGCGCAGCGTGCCATTGCCGAGGCTCAGCGGATCCTGCTGATTGTGGGCCGTCCCTATATGGTTGCCGAGCATAGCCTACAGCTGACCGCGAGTATTGGTATCAGCCTGTGCCCGTCACATGGGCGTGATGCCGACAGCCTGATCAAGCATGCTGATACGGCCATGTACCGCGCCAAATCGCGGGGCAAGGATCGTTATGAGTTGTACTCCGAGCAGTTAACCTCGGATGCGGTGCAAAGCTTTTCAGTCGAACAGGATCTGCGCCAGGCACTGCAGGAACATCAGTTGGTGCTGCACTATCAACCACAGTACCGCCTGGATGATGATCGTCTCTGTGGTCTGGAAGCATTGGTGCGCTGGCAAAACCCGGAACGTGGACTTTTGGGGCCAGACCAGTTCATCCCACTGGCGGAAGAAACCCAACTGATTGTGCCGTTGGGGTGGCAGGTGATCGAACAGGCCTGTCAGCAGATGTCTCGATGGCTGGAGCAGGGGCTGGATGTTCCGCTGGTTGCGATCAATATTTCACCGCATCAGCTGTTACAGGCCGACTTTATCCCGCGCCTGAATGCACTGGCAGACGGGTTTGGTCTTGAACGCAAGCGCATTGAACTGGAAATCACCGAGTCGATGATTCAACAGGACCCTGATTTTGTGATTCAACAGCTGCAGCGCTTGCGTCTATCGGGGTATCACTTGGCGTTGGATGACTTCGGTACCGGTTTCTCCTCACTGGACCGTCTCAAGTACCTGCCGCTGAATCGACTCAAGATCGACAAGAGCTTCACCCGCGACATCGGCCGTAATCCCAAGGATGAAGCGGTTATCCTGACGGTAATCGCATTGGGCCGAAGTCTGGGTGTAGAGGTGCTGGCCGAAGGGGTCGAAACTGAAAAACAGCGCGATTTCCTCAAGACTCACCAGTGCAACAGCATGCAAGGTTTTTTGATGGGCAAGCCTGTTCCGGCAGAGTTGGTCAGCTTGCAACAGTCTTAATTTACTGACAAAGACAGGGGAAAGTGATTCAATAGCGGTCCACAGACCTGACACAAGGCAGTCAAGTCTGGTGTGTATTGACGTACCAGCTCTGGAGTAGTGATGCTGCTTGCCCCCCTATCGAGCATCGCCAGTCGTGACGTTGTCACGTTGGCTGAATCCGATACTATCCATGCTGCTGTCAGCCTGATGGCTGCGCACTCGATTCATGATGTGGTCGTGGTTACGGCGGATGGGCTACGTATCATCACGACGCAAACCGTGATCAGGTTACGTTTGGCAGAGGCGGATTTCTCTGCTCCGCTGTCACAGGCAGGTCTGCCTCGGGTTTCATGCGTTAAACCAACCGAAAGTGTAGCTGATGGTCTTGTAGCCTTGCGAGGCTCCCCAAGTGAACACCTGTGCCTCGTAGACGAGGATGAGAGTTTGGTTGGTATTGTCAGCTACACGGATCTGATAAGCCGAATTGACCCTCAGAATATGGCAGAAACTGTCCGTATCAAGGATCTGATTACACTTACGCATTATTCTCATCTCGAACCAGGCGATACTCTAAGGGCGGCCATGCAGAAAATGCATAGCGCTGGCCATTCTGCAGCCTTGATATCGCTGCCTAATAAAACAATCGGCATCATTACTCAAAGCGATATTACACGTGCATTACAAACTCATGCTGACTGGCAGCATCCGGTGACTGAGTTCATGTCGGCACCTGCGTTTACAGTTGAGGAAGACTTGACCATCCAGCAGGCCATAACAGTGAGTCAGGAACGCCGGTTAAAGCGGTTGGTGGTCACGGATAAACGGGGTGAGGTGGTAGGCCTGTTGCATCAGAAAGATTTGGTGGGGCTGGCTTATGAAAGTTGGCGTGAGCTACTTAAACGACATGAAGAAGACGTTCAAGCCGCCCTCGATGCCACAGAAAATGAACAACGTTGGCGAGCTGTGCTTGAAGGCACGCAACAGGGTGTCTGGGACTGGAACGCCCAGACAAACAAAGTGTTTTTTTCGCCGACCTGGAAATCGATGCTGGGCTACTCTGAGGATGAAATTGGAGACTCGCTCGATGAGTGGGACTCGCGTATTCATCCGGACGACAAGGCGGCAACCTATGCAGACCTTGAGCGACATTTTTCAGGGGAAACATCCGTTTACGAAAACACACACCGCGTGCGCTGCAAGGATGGCAGTTATAAATGGATTCAGGACAAAGGCAAGGTGTTCAGTGCTGACGCTGACGGCAAACCGTTGCGTGTTATCGGCACACATACCGATATAACGGCTGAACATGAGCAAAAACAACAACTGAACCGGCTTGCAGAAAACGTGCCGGGGGTGTTGTACCAATATCGGCTGTATCCAGATGGCAGCAGCTGCTTCCCTTTTGCAACTGCGAATATCAGAGACGTTTATGGAGTGTTTCCCGAACAGGTAGCCAAAGACGCTCGAATTGTACTGGAGCGTTTACACCCTGATGATGCTGAACGGGTTGCCACGAGTATAGGGGAGTCTGCTGATAGGCTAACGGTTTGGGAAGAACAGTATCGATATAACCACCCCGAAACAGGCGAGCGCTGGCTCGAAGGGCGTGCCACGCCCGAAAGGATGGTTGATGGCTCAAATATCTGGAACGGTTATATCTACGATATTACCGAGCGAAAACAGCAGGAGCTGAAACTGGCGGAAACCACGGCTCAATTCCAGCTTACCATGGAGGCAACGGACACAGGCCTGTGGGCCTGGGATTTGTTAACCAATGCGGTTAACTGGTCCCCAGAAGCCTACTCAATGCTGGGCTATGAGCCTGATGAGTTTGCAGTGACGCTCGAAAAGTTCCAGGCGCTGATACACCCTGATGATCTTCAGAACATGATGTCTGATGTGATGAGCAGTATCGAGCAGGACGATGGCTTCAATGTTCAGTTTCGGTTACGCCATGCCGAAGGACATTGGCTTTGGACTCAAGGGCGAGGCAAAGTTACGGGACGTGACGATGCTGGAAAACCCGTTTTCATGATGGGGACGCACGCCGATATTTCCGAGATCAAGCAGGTTGAACAGGCGCTTGCTGAAGCTCGTGCAGCTGCAGATACAGCGAGTCGTGCCAAGTCCGAGTTTCTCGCCAATATGAGCCATGAAATCCGTACGCCCATGAGTAGTATTATCGGTCTTAGCCAAATCAGTGTGGATGAACAGGATTTGACCACTCTGCATGACAGGCTACGAAAAATACATCACTCCGGGCGTTTGCTGCTTGGAATTATTAATGACATTCTCGACTTTTCAAAAATTGAGGCGGGTAAGCTTTCGATCGATCCCCAGCCATTTTTCTTAACGGGTTTGGTGGATAACCTCAACAGTCTGTTTGCCGATATGGCGAGTCGCAAAAATTTGCAGTTATCAATGCGTATTGATGAAGTGGTGGGTGACTCCTTTGTCGGTGACGAGTTGCGTCTGAGACAGGTGCTGACCAACTTGATCGGCAACGCCATCAAGTTTACTGAACAGGGAAGCATCCAGCTTGTAGTTTCTACACACCAGTCGTCAGTGGATCGACAATGGCTTAAATTCAGTGTCTTGGACACTGGCATCGGTATTACGCAAGAGCAGCGGCAAAAACTGTTTAATGCTTTCAGCCAAGCTGATAACTCGGTAACCCGCAAACACGGTGGCTCCGGGTTGGGGCTTGTGATCAGCCAACGCCTGGTGGAAGTGATGGGCGGCAGCGGTATTGAGCTTGAAAGTCAGCCGGAGCAGGGGTCTGTTTTCACTTTTATTCTTCCCTTGCGTGCCTGTGACGCTTCTGAGCAGGAAATGCTGCTGCACAAGAAGTCAGAGACGTTGGACGAAAATCATTCGCTGCAAGGCAGAGTTCTGTTGGTTGAAGATAACCCGATTAATCAGGAGGTCGCCAGATCTTTGCTTGAAAAGCTGGGGCTTGAGGTAACAGTGGCGCAACAGGGGGCTGAGGCGTTGGATCTGGTTGAACAGTCTGATTTCAACCTGCTCCTGATGGATATTCAAATGCCGGTCATGGACGGCTACGAGGCCACCCGGCAGTTGCGCGCGCGTGGTTGTGAATTGCCAATCATCGCTTTGACGGCTGCAGCAATGGCTGAAGATCAGGCCAAAGCATTGGCTGCGGGTATGAACAGCCATCTTTCCAAACCCATCGATCCTCAGGCGCTGCAGCAGGTGTTGGCACAGTGGCTGAAAGCGGAAGCAAAAGAGTCCAAGGCGGTCCAAAGTGTTGCCACCGATACACGGTCTGACCCGGCCCTAACGTCTTTTGAGTCAGTGAGGGAGGCTACACCTTCCAGTTGTTTTGATGCAGGTGCCGGTCTGGCCATGCTCAGTGGCAACCGGCAGCTGTACAGGAAGGTTCTGAAGGAGTTCCTGCAGCAGCTTGGCTCGGATTACCAACAACTTCCTGGCAAGCTTCGCCATTTGCAAACCAAACCCTCTCCTGAGGCAATCGCCTCGTTGCAAAAGTTGGCGCACAGTCTTAAAGGCGTTGCCGGTAATCTGGCTTTGCAGGCGCTTGCGGCTTTGGCAACCTCACTTGATCGCGCATTGAAACAGTCTGAGGTCCCAACCGAAACTGAGGTCAGTGCGTTAGAACAGTGCCTGCAGCAGACGACAGCGGAGATAGAACGATGGCTTGTAAATGAAGAGTCTGTCGAGCAAGCTCAGCCAGGGCGGAGTAATACGCAGAACAGGTCAGTCCAATCTGAGTTGCAGGCCTTGCTGGCGGCAATACAAAACAGTCAATTTATTGATGAGTCTGAGCTGCAGGCACTGGCTGAGCAATTGCCGGAAGAGGCTCATGAGCATTGGCGTAATTTGTGTCAGGCACTGGATGATTTCGAGTTTGAGCAGGCTGCAGAAATCCTGTCTCGGCTGATACTTCAGCCAACACAGAGTAGCCAATAATGCCAAGGCTAGTATCCAGCTCATTAAGCAAACGATTGCTGCTGACTACGCTGGCGTCTGTTCTTGTGACGACGCTATTGCTTACGGCAATGGTCGAGTGGCTGGTGTTACAGCATAACCGTAGCCTCCTGCTAGAGCATCAAAAAAGCTACACGGACCTTGTGGCACGCCGTATTGATCACGGGCTGGAAGTGCGCACGCGTACGCTGAAAGGCTTGGCCGGGTTGCTCAATGATGGTGAGCAATTACTGCCGCTTGATGCCATGCAGGCTGTTCTGGACTCACGCCTGCAGCTTCATGAACATTTTAATAATGGCCTTTTGGTGCTCAGTAAAGAGGGTGTGCTCTCGGTTGACTCCCCGGTACTAAAAGGGCGTGTTGGCATTGATCTGAGAGACCGTGAACATTACCGACACGTATTGCGGACGCAACAGCCGTATATTTCCAAGCCACTCATTGGTAGAGGTGTCAACTCGCCGGTTTTTCTGATCAGCGTACCCATATTGAACCGGCGCAACCAATTGCTTGGCATGACGCTTGGTTCAACTCGCTTGGCTGAAGACAACCTGCTGACCGAGATATCACTGCAAACCATCGGTGATGAAGGTGAACTGTGGGTGTTGGATCTCGAAAGCGATCTTGTAGTCACCAGCTCAAAGCGAGAATACGTCATGGGACATATCTCGCAGTTGGGTTTTAATACGTTGCCCAATCGCCTGAAGCAAAAAGAGTGGCAGGGTCAGATGACCAATGGCGGCGGGAAATCACTGTTGTATACAGCGACACCGTTACAGCAAACGGGCTGGGTTGTGGTACATACCTTTCCTGCGGCCATGGTATTGGAACCGGTCAAAGCATTGCTGTTGCAAGTTGTGATGGCTGTCACAGCGATGCTGGTCGTGGTGGCATTACTGGCGTATTGGCTGATCAAGCGGCAGCTGCGCGACCTGAAAAACTCAGCGACCCAAATAGCCAGCATGCTGAAAAACGTTTCTGAAGTTAAACCGTTAACGGTTGCACGAAAAGATGAAGTGGGGTTGCTGGTAAGTGCCTTCAATCAGCTGCTGGAAAAACAGGAAGTGCAGGCCCAGCAGTTGTTAGCTGCGAAAACTAAAGCTGATCAGGCCAACCAGGCCAAGTCCGAGTTCCTGGCTAACATGAGTCATGAAATTCGCACTCCCCTGAACGCCATTATCGGACTGAGTGAGTTGCAGCTAGGAGAGGAACAGCCTCTGCACATGCAGCAGCGTACTCTTCAGATTCATCACTCGGGCAAGCTGTTGCTTGGAATCGTGAATGACCTGCTGGATTTCTCCAAAATTGAAGCCGGTAAAATGGAGTTTGAATCGCACCCGTTCAGGCTGAGTGACGTGTTGCAGCAGCTTGCGTCGCTGTTTGCGCTTCCCACTAGCCAAAAGGGTCTTGAACTGGTGTTGCACCTGCAGCCGGACTTGCCTGAGGCGTACGAAGGGGATTATTTGCGCCTGACCCAAGTTTTGACCAATCTGATGGCTAATGCCGTCAAGTTCACCGAGCAGGGCACGGTGGAACTGCTGATAGAAGCGAAAGCGATACAGGATAAGCAAGCCGAGCTTGTTTTCAGCATCTGTGATACCGGGATCGGTATGACACCCGAGCAGCAGAAGCGGTTGTTTAAGGCTTTCAGCCAGGCGGATACCTCAATCACGCGGCGTCATGGTGGCACTGGATTGGGGTTGATTATCAGTCAGCGGCTGGTAAGGCTAATGGGCAGTTCTGGAATTCACCTTCACAGTGAAGCCGGTGTGGGCAGTTGCTTCAGCTTTGAGCTGTGTTTGCCTTTGGCTGTAACCAGTGAGCAATCCTTACAACAGCCACTTCGCTGTAAAAACGGTGCATGTCATGCGCTCGTGGTGGATGATCAGCCCATAGCACGCCAAATTCTACGCGAAATCCTTGAGTCCTGGCAGTTTGTGGTCGACGAAGCTGAAGACGGCATTCAGGCGGTAGAAAGGGTGCAACAGCGACTCAAACATCAGCAGAGCTACGATGTTGTACTGATGGACTGGGAAATGCCGAGAATGAACGGCCTTAATGCGCTGCGCACGATCCGCACGGTGATGCAGGAAGCCGGTATGTTGCGTCAGCTGCCGGCAATGCTGATGGTATCGGCGCATGACCAATCAGACATCCAGCTCTATGGTGAAGATGATATTGAGTATCTGCCCAAGCCGGTGCATCGCTCTTCACTCTACGATGCCCTTTCGCACCTGTATCAACAGAACCAGGTACAACTGCCGTCGCTTGCCGAGCGCTTCTGTAGTCAAAAGGTGCTGGTTGTAGAGGATCACCCGATCAATCAGCAGGTTGTTCAGTCACAGCTGGAGCAGATGGGGCTGACGGTCAGCCTGGCTGGAAACGGTGCCGAAGGTGTGGAGCAGGCTCGCCGTGAACAATATGACCTGGTATTGATGGATATCCAGATGCCGGTTATGGATGGCTATGAGGCAGCTCGTACGATTAGAACCTTCAATACAGAGGTTCCGATCATTGCCCTGACCGCGGCAGCACTGGTTGAAGACCGTGAAAAGGCTCTTCAGGCTGGCATGAATGATCACTTGGGCAAACCGTTCTCAGCACAACAGCTGTTTGACCATCTGCGCCCATGGCTGCAAACCCGCCAGGTGTCTGCAGAACCTTCAGCTGCGGCTGCTGAAGCAGCAGAAAAACCAAGCACTGCACAGTTGACGGTTGCACAAAAACGGTCACTGCTGATTGTGGATGATATGGCGGCCAATATTCGGATTTTGGCTAACCTGTTGAAAGATGACTACACAATTCAAGTAGCCAACCGAGGACAAAAGGCTCTGGATATTGCCCGTGGAAGTCATCCTCCGGATCTGATACTGCTGGATATCATGATGCCGGAGATGGACGGTTACCAGGTGTGCCGTGAGCTTAAAAACAATGCGATCACCAATCACATTCCGATCATTTTCGTGACGGCAATGGATGCAGTTGAGGATCAGAAAAAAGGCCTGAGTTTGGGGGCAGTTGATTACATCACCAAGCCTTTCGATGCTGATATCGTGAAGGTGAGAGTACGCAATCACATGAACCTGAAGGTCAAAACGGACATGCTGGAAGATATGTCGCATGTGGACGGTCTGACACAGGTGGCTAACCGGCGCAACTTTGATCGATCACTGCAACGGGAGCTGAAACGTCTTGAGCGCAGTGGCAAGCCGCTGGGCCTTGTTATGCTGGATATCGACTATTTCAAGCCGTTCAATGACCACTATGGTCATGGCAAAGGGGATGAGTGCTTGATTAAGGTGGCCGCGGCACTGCAGCAGGTGATTAAGCGCCCCGGTGATCTGTTGGCACGTTACGGTGGTGAAGAGTTTGCAGCCATTTTGCCTGAAACAGATGCAGAGGGCGTGGCACGGGTGGCTGAAGCAATGCGCGCTGCTGTAGAGGCAATCGATGTCGAGCATGGCTATTCACAGGTTGCTGATCATGTGACGATCAGTGTGGGCTGCTGTGCTCAAATCGTTACAGCTGAAACAACGGCAGAGCAGCTGCTGAACAGGGCGGATACCGCACTTTATGCTGCCAAACGGCAGGGGCGCAATCGGGTTGTGATTTAAGCCATGAGGCTGAAGCTATTATGACGGTAAAAGTGGAACTGATGTGTAATAGCGTGCAGCTGTATATAACTGCGCTGATACTGGGATTGCTTTTATACCCGATTTCAAACATAAGTTATGCGGATGAAGTGGATCTGGATGCCGTGTTTATGAAACACAGTGTCCCCATGTACTGGCTGGATCCGAGCAGTGGCGAAATTATAGAAGCAAACCCGGCTGCTGTATCATTTTACGGCTATGAAGCTGCCCTTTTTGAGGGTATGAAGATAGATGAAATCAATACACTTAGCCCCAAACAAGTGGCTGAAGAGATGGCCTTGGCAAAGCAGGAGGGTCGTAACTATTTTATTTTCAGGCACCGTTTGGCAGACGGAGATATACGCACGGTCGAAATACATTCGCATCCATTTAAACGACATGGAAAGCTTTTATTGCTTTCAGTCGTACATGATATTACACCTGGCCGGAACCTTGATCACGGACTTTGGCATTACAAACAACGCCTTGAAGAATTGGTAGAAGAACAGACGGCCGACGTTAACCAGCGCAATCGTGTCATTATCCTGCTGCTTCTGGCAGGGCTTGCGTTGTCGGTGTTTACGATTGTGGTTTTAACCTATTTGATGCGACAGCGGCAAAAGGCAGAAGCGGAAACCCGGCGTTTCAGATCCATTGCTGAAAGCGCGATGTATGGCAATGTTGTTACGGACTTGCGGGGTCATGTCCTCTATTGCAATCCTTTCTTTGCCAATATTCATGGCTATACGGTGCAGGAGCTGAAGGGAAAACATCTGTCTGTTTTTCATTGCCCTGAGCAGATGCCGGCAGTAGAAACACTTTTATCCCAACTGAAGCAACAAGACTATTTTCCACCGACTGAAGTGTGGCATTACAGTCGTAACGGTTATGAGTTCCCGATGCTGATGAGCGGTATCGTCATGCCAGATGAGCATGGTCAGCCGGCTTATCTCGCTACAGCAGCCATCGATTTAACGGATCATTTCAATGAGCGCCAGCAGGCTGAAAGGTTATTGATCAGTGCCAAGGAAGAGGCAGAAAACGCCAGCCGGGTGAAGTCAGAATTTCTTGCCAATATGAGTCACGAGATCCGGACTCCGCTCAATGCCATTATCGGGCTCAGCGAGCTGCAGATAGCCGAGTCTTTGCCAAAGCGGGCGCATCATCGTGCACGACAGATTTACCAATCCGGCAAGCTATTGCTGGGGATCGTGAATGACCTGTTGGACTTTTCAGAGATAGAGTCGAAAACATTGGCGATTAAAGCCGATTTTTTCAGGCTTTCTGATGTCATCAGCCAGCTGGATACCCTTTTCGGTCCATTAAGTCGGCAAAAAGGGATGGAGTTGTTATTTACGATCCAGCATGACCTGCCTCAGTGGTATACAGGCGACCGAGTACGCCTGACACAGGTGATGACCAACCTGTTGGGTAATGCCGTGAAGTTTACAGAACAGGGCAAAATTGAGCTGCAGATTGAGGGTGAATGCCTGTCAGACGAGCGTGCGAGGCTTGTGTTCAGGGTAAAGGACAGCGGTATTGGCATGACTCAAGAGCAGCAACAAAAGCTGTTTCAGGCGTTCAGTCAGGCCGACACCTCTATCACGCGCCGTCATGGCGGTGCCGGTTTAGGACTCTCAATCAGTCAACGTCTGGTTATGTTGATGGGTGGAGAAAGCATCCATGTAGAAAGCGAAGCAGGTGTCGGCAGCTGCTTCTGGTTTGAGTTATGCCTGCCGATCGCACAGCTGCAGACATCCTCGGATGATCAGTCCGAAACCGAGTATCTCTGTGATGAGACTGCGCCTGTCGGGGATCTTATAGAGCCTGGCTCATGGAGACCCGTTAGCCTGTTCAAGAGTCAGCGAGTGCTGGTGGTGGAAGACAACCCGGTTAACCAGCAGGTGGTGCAGTCCCAGCTTGAACAGATGGGGCTTGGAGTTGAGCTGGCCAGTGATGGTGCCGAGGGTGTTGAGCGTGTGCGGCAGGGTGGTGTGGATCTGGTATTGATGGATATACAGATGCCTGTAATGGATGGTTATGAAGCGACCAAAGCCATACGCAGCTTTAACCAGGATATACCGGTTGTCGCATTGACGGCAGCAGCCTTGATTGAAGACCGAGACAAGGCACTGAATGCCGGAATGAATGACCACTTGGGCAAACCCTTTTCGGGACAGCAACTGTTCAAGATATTAGAACAGTGGCTTGAGTTGGCGCCAATGGTTCAACAGCCGGAGGAGAGTGCGTCGGCGCTGGAACCGCAGCCTACTGCAGGGCAGCCGGTCAACCCAGCTGCCAAAAACAGGTTGCTCATTGTTGATGATGTTGCGGCGAACATCCGTATCTTGGCCAACCTGCTCAAGGATGAATATACGATTCAGGTGGCCAACAATGGCCAAAAAGCGCTTGAAATAGCGCAAGGCAATCACCGGCCTGACCTGATCCTCCTGGATATTTTGATGCCCGATATGGACGGCTACGCTGTCTGTCGCGAATTGAAGCAAAAGCCGGAAACCAGCAAAATTCCGGTGATCTTTGTGAGTGCCCTGGATGAAGTTGAGGATGAGTCCAGGGGGCTTGCGCTGGGTGCAGTGGATTACATCACCAAGCCTTTTCAAGCTCAGGTTGTGAAAGCGCGTGTGCGTAACCACATGAACTTGAAACTCAAAACGGATCTGCTCGAAAATCTCTCGAATTTTGATGGGTTGACTCAATTGGCCAACAGGCGCCGTTTTGATGAAGTATTACAGTCTGAAGCGAGACGTTTGTCACGCAGCGGTAAGCCTTTGGCATTGATCATGCTGGATATCGACTTTTTCAAACCTTTCAATGACAACTACGGCCATGGCAAGGGTGATGAATGCTTGATCAAGGTTGCAACAGCCTTGCAGCAGGTAATACAGCGCCCGGGTGACCTGGTTGCACGTTATGGCGGTGAAGAGTTCGTGGCCGTTTTGCCGGAAACTGACATCATCGGTGCAGCCAAAGTTGCTGAAGCGATGCGCCGTGCAGTTGAGAGTTTGAACTATCCGCATGAATATTCATCCATCGCGGATCATGTAACGGTAAGTGTTGGTTATGCGGCGGCAGAGTTGAAACAGGGTCCAGCTGAGGCGCTGTTGGAGCAGGCAGACCACGCATTATATCGTGCGAAGAGTGCCGGACGTAATCGTGTAGTCGGTACAAGTTAATCGGCCCGAAATCCCTTTTTACAGCCTGCACACGTCTGCGAGTTCGATCAAACAATCATGCTCTCCTTCCCTATTGGCTTTTGTTGTTATGTTATAACAAAGGTTATAGTATACACATCCCTTTCTCCAACGTACTAAAGCTGTAAAACCATGAAAATGAAATCAACTTTACTTCGCACATTGCCCTTGGCTGTATTCGTGGCCGGTACCGCTCAGGCGGAGCTGTCGGCCCCCGATATCAGCCTCACGATTGATGCCTATCACAAGTCTACGGATACGGCTTTGGGTGGCCGTACAGAAGGCTGGGGGCTGAGCCATACGGAGCTGGCGCTCAAGCAACAGTTTGGTAACCTGATGAGCGGCAAACTGACCGCCGTTATGGAAGCCAATGAGGAGGAAACCGATTTCAGTATTGAAGAAGCCTACCTGCAGACGCTGTCATTGCCGGCAGGAATGACGCTGCGGGGTGGCCGCTTTCTGTCGGATATCGGCTATCTGAATGGTCAGCATCCGCATGCTGACAGTTTTGTTGAGCGCCCGCTGCTGTATCGCGCCTTTTTGGGTGGTCACTATTACGACGACGGTCTTGGGTTGAGCCTGGTTATGCCCACGGATCTTTACTGGCGCATCAGTGCCGAGGCATTTGATGGCGACCAGCTGAGTGAAACCGATAGTGGTCGTACGGTGGGTACCTGGGCTCTGTCGACCAGCCTGGGCGGTGATTTGAGTGATTCTCAAAGCTGGCAGGCCGGCTTCAGCTACCTGCGTAACCGCACACTGGAAGCGGGTGAGCATGATGAACATGACCACCACGACCATCACGATCATGAAGAAGAAGGGCATGGTCACAGCCATGGTGCCGAATATACCGGCAAGCATATGTACCTGGCCGATCTGGTGTGGAAGTGGGCGCCTCAGGGCAACAATCGCAACCAGCAGCTGACACTTTCAGCCGAATATGCCCGCGTAACCGACCCGAACGAATATGCCAGCAGTCAGGAATACCACGAGGGCTGGTATGGTTCTGCGGTGTATCGTTTTGCACCCCAATGGAGTGCAGGGCTGCGACATGGCCGAATAGATGTACAGATGGGGCATGATGATCACTTCCATGAGGGTGCGCTGGAAGAGACCGCTGTGATGCTGGCCTGGAATCCGAGCCACACCCAGACGCTTCGACTGCAGTACACTCATCAAAATGTACTTCAGGACTGGGATGATACTTTTGATGCGGCAGCCGATGATGTCCTGACGCTGCAGTACATCATCAGCTTTGGTGCTCATGATGCGCATTCGTTCTAGTTTGACAGGCCTTGCGCTGGTAGCGGCATTACTGCCGCTGCCGGCTCAGGCACTTGAGATCTTTGCCTGCGAACCCGAGTGGGCAGCACTGGCTCAAGCACTGGCGCCGGAGGCACGTATCAGCAGTGCAACCCATGCCTATCAGGATCCGCACTATATTGAAGCGCGGCCGAGTCTGATCGCCCGGTTGCGCCGTGCGGATCTGGCCATCTGCAGCGGTGCCTCGCTGGAGGCTGGTTGGCTGCCGGCGTTGCAGCAGCGGGCGGCCAACCCAAAGGTACAGCCGGGGCGTGCGGGCATGCTGTTTGCGGCTGAACATGTCGAAACGATTGATCAGCTCGATCATGTACCTTTCGGTGCCGGTGATGTGCACCCGGAGGGCAATCCGCACCTGCACCTTGATCCGGAACGAATCCGGCAGGTGGCAGCGGTACTGAGTGAGCGTCTGGGTCGGGCTGATCCTGAGCAAGCCGCCCAGTACCGTGCGGCCTACCTGCGTTGGTCCCTGAGTTGGCAGCAGCATGTGGATAAGTGGCGTGAACGAGCAGAGCCGCTGCGCGGTCGTACGCTTGTGGTTCAACACAGCACCTTCGATTACTTCTGGCGCTGGCTGGGACTGGAGGTAGTGGCCGATCTGGAACCCAAGCCGGGTGTGCCGCCGACTCCGGGTCATCTGGCATCACTGGTCGAGGATGTGAAGGCAAAACAACCGCTGGCCATTGTGCACAGCTGGTATCAGGACCCGCAAAGTGCTCAGTGGTTGGCGCAGAAAACCGGGCTGCCGGTGTTGGCACTGCCGTCCACAACCGAGCCAGAGCAGGGGATAGAACGGCTGGATCAGTTGTTCGATCATCTGCTGGCGCAGCTACTGGAACAGGTTGATGCTGGCTGAAGCGGGGCTGTTACTGGTTCCGTTGGCGGCAGGGCTGCTGGTACTGCTGACCCATCTGCCGCTGGGCGAGCAGGTGCTCAAACGTGGCATTCTATTTATCGACCTGGCGGTGGCTCAATTGGCTGCGCTGGGAGCCTTGCTGGCGCAGCAAGGGTGGCCGGAGGTGCCATGGGCCGCGCTGGTGGGTGGCACTTTGCTGGCTGTGCTGGGTGCCGGTCTTGTGGGCTGGTTGGCTGCACGGTATCCAGCCCAGCGGGAGGCGGTTATCGGGTTGCTCTATGCCGGGGCAGCCTGTTCGCTGCTGTTGTTGCTGGCATCCGATCCCCATGCGGGGCATCAGCTGGCCCGCAGTCTTAACGGTGATATTCTTTGGGTCAGTTGGAATGACCTGTTGCCGCTGGCGCTGCTGACTGTCGCTTTCTGGACTGTACAGTGGCGGTACTCAAACTGGCTTGGTGCTGCAGGGTTCTATCCCTGTTTTGCGCTGCTGGTCAGTTTTTCGGTACCGCTTCTCGGCGTCTATCTGGTGTTCGTGACGCTGATTGCACCGGCGCTGGTGGCGCAACTGGCGGGTGGTCGCAGCGCTGCGCTGCTGTGCGGTTGTGTTGGCTACCTGCTGGGGCTCGGCCTGGCATGGCAGCTTGACTGGCCGGCGGGCGCCACTCTGGTGCTCAGCCTGTTGCTGGCAAGTGTGATCTGGGTGGTACTGTATGGCCTGAGAGCAGGTTACTCTTCAGGCCAGTCTTCCGCATCATCCGGCAGTTCATAGGGTTGGATGCGGTAGGCTTCCAGTCGGTAGCCTGCCGTTCCCATCTCATGGCTGAACACTTCAGTCGTCAGCCGGCCGCTGATCAGCACCGCATCGTACAGACTTTCAACCCGTGTGCCGGGCTGGTAGTGCACGTCGATGATCTGGTTGGAGGGCGGTGGCGGCACATGAATACAGGCGCCGAAATAAGGCACCAGAAAAAAGCGATCAACCACGTCACCCACCCCTTCAAGTGGTACCACAAAGCCTGGAATGCTCACCATGCGGCCATCCATCGACTCCACGACTGGGGCTGAAGCCAGTGTCTGCATCATCTGGTCCATGATCTGCTGCGCTTTCGGGCTGTAATCGTCCAATGCATCCAGCTCGGGGCTATTGAACAGCTCTTCAAGTGAGAGGCCATAGTCTTCCGGCATCAAATCATCCCAGCGTATCTCGGCCGCGGTTTCGCCATTGACGATGATCTCGTCATTGGCCTGCAGTGGCTGCAACAGCGAAAGGCCCAGTATCAGAGTAGTCAGTACACGCATTGAGTTCTCCATCAGTTGCGCCGGATCAGACTGTTGGCCAGTGCCATGCGGTAGGCCATGAGGGCCGGTATCAGTCCGCTGAGCAGTCCCAGCATCAGGATGATACCACCAAGTGCCCATTGCTCGGGTGACAGCTTTGCAGGTACCAGCCGCAGGCCAAACAGATCCAGCAGAGGCTGTTGCAGCAGTGTCATCCCGCCCCAAAGCAATAACAGCCCCAGCAACAGGCCACTGAGAGTCAGCAGCAGGCTTTCAGTCATCAGCAGGCTGGCGATGCGCAAGGGGGATGCCCCCAATGCCCGCAGTACGGCAATCTCATGTCGGCGCTGCTGCATGCCACTGAGCAATACGGCCAGCATGCCACACAGGCCGATCAGCAGTGCAGCACCGGACACGGCCAGCAATGCTTTTTCGGCCACGCTGACCACTTGCCACAGTTCCTGCAGCGCCACGCCAGGCAAAACGGCAGTGAGGGGATCGTCCCGTCGGTTGTTCAGTTCGCGCTGCAGATGGAAGGTCTGCAGGCGAGATTCAAGGCCCACCAGAACAGCCGTAACTTCTCGGGGTGTCAGGTTGCGCTTGCGGGCCTGCTCGGGCGTGACCTGCATACCCGGCAGGGGGATGCCGGCACGCCAGCCGAGATGAACGGCCTCCAGCCCCTCAAGTGATACCAGCAGAGCCCGATCCAGTGGTGTGCCGGTGGCGGTCAGAATGCCGCTGACCTTGAAGGGCAGATTGTCGTGACGCTTGAAACTGGTGTTGCCGGCACCGTGTGCGATCACCAGGCGGTCATCAAGGTTGTAGCCCAGCTCGCGTGCCACCTCGGCACCGATTACTACCGAGAACAGGTCATTCAGCGGGCCACCCTGAGCGAACTCAAGCGGTTGTTTGGCGCCGTAGCGGTAATGTTCAAACAGGCTGTTGTGAGTGCCAACAACACGGTAGCCGCGGTGCGAGTCGCCCAGTGACAGCGGGACTGTCCAGGCGATGCGCGGGTCATCACTCAGGGCTTCGTAGCTGCTCCAGCGGATATTGCTGGTCGCTGAGCCAATATGAAACACGGAATAGAGCAGCAGTTGTACGGGCCCGGAGCGAGCACCGACAATCAAATCGGTACCAGAGACCGTATCGAAAAAACTCAAACGGCTTTGTTCGCGAATCTGCTGTACACCCAGCAACAGAGCAGTGCTTAGCGCCAGAGTGAACAGTGTCAGCAGTGCGCTGGCGCGGCGGCTGGCCAGACTGCGCAGTGCAAGTCGGATCAGCATGAGCTGGCTCCTTCCAGTGTAAGGTGGCGTGAGAAATACTCAGACAGCGCGGGGTCATGGCTGACCAGCAGAAGGGTGGTATTACTCTGATCCAGTTCTTCCAGCAGTAACTGCATAAAGCGGTCACGGCTGACACCATCCAGCGCCGAGGTGGGCTCGTCCGCAATGATTAACTCCGGTGCGCCAATCAGAGCACGGGCAGCGGCCACGCGCTGCTGCTGACCGATCGACAACTCGGCGACGGTGCGGCGCTGAAACAGTTCGGCGGGCAGCTGCAACCGTTCCAGCAGGCGATGTGCTTCTGCCTGAACACTGTCACTGCGGCGGATTGCGGCTTCGCGCCGGGGGGCTGAAAGTGTACAGGGCAGACTGACGTTATCGATCAGGCTCAGGTAGGGCAGCAGGTTGAACTGCTGAAACAGTACGCCAATATGGTCTGCACGCAGGCGATCACGCTGGCGCTCTGACAGGCTCGCCAGGGATTGACCAGCAAGGCTGATTTCTCCTTCGAAACCGCCCAAGACACCCGCTATCAAGTTCAGGAGGGTGCTTTTGCCGCTGCCGGAAGGGCCTTGAATGAACAGGTGCTCTCCGGCCTGCAGCTGCAGTTGTTGAATCTCCAGCATGGGCGCTTGTCCGGGCCAGGCAAAACGCAGGTTGTCGATACTGATGATCGGTTTCATGGCAGTTCAAGCAGGGTTTCGCCCTGCCGCAGTTGGCTCAGGTGCTGGCCTGATGGCGTGATCAACTGAACATCCAGTCTCTCGATCCCCGGATAGTGCTTCATCAACGGTAACTGCAATTGTTTCAATTGTGCCGAGTCGGCACAGAGATAGTGATATTCCACCATCAGATCGGCATGTTCCTGATACTCATCATCCGCACTGTGATCATGCTGGTCGTGGGAATGTGAGTGCGCATCATGAGTATCCGTTTCTTTGAATGGCTGGTGCAAGGCGACTTTGCTCAGACTGCAATCGGCTGCAGCCGGAAGTTGCAGCAGATGCCCGGCCTGCTGCAGTTGTTGCTGCAGTGAGGTCCAGTCAGCCTGCTCCTGTTCAGACATTGGACGATGCTCAAACCCGACCAAGTTAGCCAGGGGCGAGCGTATTGAAACGGCGAGCATGGGAGGGTCCAGCACCAGATCGAGCTGGGCAACACCGTGTTGGTGTACACCGGCCGCAACAGCCGTCTGAAGCGGGAGAAGGGCGCATAACAGCAGGGGGGTGATCAGTCGCATCTTGGTCTCCGGATACCATCTGTCAAAAATGAAACGTTATTTTATAACATTATTCAGTGCACTCAACGGCACCTGTGACAAGAAACGAAACAAAAAGATCAGCCGTTACAGCAAAAAAACGCTTTGAAGTAAACATAATTTAATGTAGCGATGATCTACCTTTATTTCCCTGTTGTATAACTCGGTGAGAGTTTGCAGCCACGCGTTGAACCGCTTCTGGTTGTTCGGCACGATCCCATCCCCGAGGTTAATACATGTTGTTCAATCGCCATAAATCAGCCCTGCTCAAGGCCAAGGTTCAAGTCGCCCATCAGCAGGAAATCCTGAGCGCACTGAACCGACACATGGCGCTGATAGAATTTTCACCTCAGGGTGAGATTCTTGATGTCAGTGCACCTTTCTGCGAGGTGATGGGCTACGACCGAGAACAACTGATCGGTCGGCATCATCGTATTTTCTGCAGCGAGCAATATAGCGGCAGCTCGGCTTATCGGGGGTTTTGGCAGAGCCTGTGTCGGGGCGAAGGTTGCAGTGATCGCTTTCAGCGCTTCAAGGCGTCCGGTGAGGAGATTTGGCTGGAGGCGACCTATTTCCCCGTACGCAATGAGACGGGCCAGGTGGTGCGTGTTGTCAAAATAGCGTCGGATGTGACCGATGATGTCAAACGGGAGCAAGGGCAGGCAAGTACTCTGGGCGCTATTGACCGTTCCATGGCGATTATCGAATTCAATCTTGATGGCAACATCATCAAGGTGAACCGCAACTTCCTTAACACCATGCGCTACAACGAAAAGGAGCTGCTCGGACAGCATCATCGCCTGTTCTGTGATGCCGATTATGCTGCCAGCGAGGCCTATCGTGATTTTTGGCGCAAGCTGAACCGTGGTGAGTTTATATCGGATCGTTTCCGTCGGTATGACAAGACGGGGCGGGAGATATGGCTACGTGCCAGCTATAACCCGTTGTTCGATGCGACCGGAAAGCTCTACGGTGTGGTGAAAATTGCTTCTGATGTGACCGATCAGGTGGAACAGCAAAAAGCAGAGCAGCGGGCAGCCCGTATGGCGCTCGAAATTGCAGCCGAAACCGACAGCAATGCTGCACAAGGTGCTGAAATCGTCAGCGCGACCGTCAGCATGGTGCAGGGAATCGCCAGCGGACTCAATACGGCTGCAGAAGAAATAGGAGCGCTGAGTCATCAGTCAGACGAGATCGACAGCATTGTCCATGTGATTCAGGGAATCGCCGAGCAGACCAACCTGCTGGCCCTGAACGCCGCAATAGAAGCCGCACGTGCCGGCGATGCGGGGCGCGGCTTCGCCGTCGTGGCAGATGAGGTGCGCAAGCTGGCATCCCGCACTCACGATGCGACTGAAGAGATCAAGCGTGTCGTGGCTCAGAATGGCACTCTGTCGCAAAAAGCGGTAGCCCATATGAGTGGCAGTCGTGATCAGGTTGAGGCTGGTGTAATCAAGGCCGAGCAGGCTGGACAGATGATGCAGGGGATTCGTGCCGATGCCCGGCGCGTGGTGGAGGCGATCGGGCAGTTTTCAGATACTTTAAGCGGCTGATGTTGTTCAAAGACAGTAAGTGCAGGCTACCGTATAATCCAGTCCAGTGATTTCTGTCGATTTTGACAATGGAGTGGAGGCAGTATGACGGCCCCCCTGATACCGGATAACGAGAACCAGCGCCTTGCGGAGCTGTATGATTTAAATCTGTTGGATACAGCGCGTGATACGTCGTTCGACAGTCTGACCCAACTTGCTGCCGAGCTGTTTGATGTTCCCATTGCGCTGGTGTCTCTAGTGGACAGAGATCGGCAGTGGTTCAAATCATCCTATGGTTTCTGTGTTACGGAGACCACTCGAGATGTGTCGTTTTGCAGCCATGTAGTCTATAACCAGTCCCCTCTGGTCGTGCAGGATGCAAGTCTGGACTCCAGGTTTGCCGACAACCCACTTGTAACGGGTGAGCCTCATATCCGGTTTTATGCCGGCATGCCGATCCGCTCTCCTTCGGGTTTTATTCTGGGAACGCTGTGCCTGATTGATACTCGACCGAGAAACTTTGATACAGAATGCCTCGAACGCCTGAAACTGCTGGCCAACCAAGTCGAGCCGTTGATCAGCCTGCATCGATATACATACTCGCTGGCTGAAGAGGCGGATAGTAACCGTGCGGTTTCGGCCCGTTATCAAGCCATTATCCGGGGTGCAGCAGCCGGCGTAGTGCGCATTAATGGCCGTGGGACCATGTTGGAGGTCAACCACTTCGTCTGCGATATGCTTGGCTACTCTGAAAGAGAACTGCTGGGCAGAAATGTCAAAATGCTGATGCCGCAATCGGTAGCTTTGGCGCATGATGGCTTTTTACACGCCTATCAGACGAGTGGCGATGCCAAAGTCATTGGCAAGGGGCGTGAAGTTGAGGCGCAGCATAAAACAGGAGAACTCATCCCGGTTCACCTGGCGGTCAGCGAAGTACAGCTCGGTACAAAAACTGATGATCATGAACGGCGTCACTTTATCGGCATCCTGTCCGATCTGCGTGATGTCCATGCTGCGCGCAAGCGTGAGCAGAAAGAGCGTGCTTTGCTTGAAGTCTTGCATCAGGGCTTGACCGACTACCGGGCGTTGGTATCCGGAAATACGCTGTGGCGCTTTTTGAAAGAGGCTTTGAAGGAGCTCACACAGAGTGAATATGCACTCATCGGTGAGGTCGTTACTCAGGATGACAAGCCGGCACTTAAAATCCATGCCATAACTGATTTGTCCTGGAATGATGAGTCGCGGCGTTTGATGGAGCTTTTGGTCAGTGGCGACATGATGCTGGGTAATCCGCATACCATGCTGGGCCGGGTATTTGCTGGCGGTGAAACCGTGTTGAGCAACGATATGCTGCATGATGAGCGTAACGGGCACTTGCCACAGGGGCATCCGGTGTTGACTCGCTACCTGGGTGTGCCGATCATTGATCGTGGGCAGTTGATTGGCATGTATGCCATTGCCAACGCCCAACACGATTACGATGAAGCCTTGGTCGAATGGCTGAAACCCTTTACCTCGACCTGTGCCTTGTTGATCAATTTGCACCGCCAATTGCGTGAGCAGGAGCGTTTTACCGAAGAGTTGAGGCTTGCCAAAGAACAGGCCGAAACAGCCAGTCAGGCCAAGACGGACTTCCTTTCCTCCATGAGTCATGAGTTGCGCACACCTTTGAACTCAATCCTTGGGTTTGCGCAGTTGCTTGAAAACAGCCGTACCCCTTTGCCAGAGCGCCAGAGGCGTCAGGCGCAGCAGATTATTCGCAGTGGTCGACATCTTTTGGAACTGATCAATGAAGTGTTGGATCTGGCCCGTATAGAGTCTGGCAACATGCAGGTCTCTCTTGAATCCGTCCGGGCGCAGGATGTACTTCAGGATGCAATCGAGATTATCAGACCTCTGGCAGACGAGCGTAACCTCAGTCTTAATCTACCGGATGTGGGGCAGTGTGACGTTTGTATTTTGGGTGACTATACCCGCGTGAAACAGGTGCTGATCAACCTGCTCAGTAATGCTGTTAAATACAACCGTGATGGTGGTTCCATCAGCCTTTACTGTGTGCCCGATGACGGGGTGTACCGCATCACGATATCCGACACGGGCCATGGTATACCGGAATCGCGTCTGGATGAGTTGTTTCAGCCCTTCAATCGCCTGGGGGCTGAATCTGGCAGTATCGAGGGGACCGGGGTAGGCCTGGCCTTGACCCGTAAAGTGGTAGGTTTGATGAATGGTCAGATGGGCGTTGTCAGCCGAGAAGGAGAAGGCAGTGATTTCTGGTTTGAGTTGCCGCTGTGCGCCGGCCATGAGGTGGCATCGACCGAAGATGAGCCATCCATGGTATCGAGGGAAATAACGGAACCTGTTCGCTATCAACATGTGCTGTACATAGAAGATAATCCTGCCAATCAACGTTTGATGCAGGATCTGTTTCATGATTTGCCAGACGTGCAGTTGACCTGTGTTATGGATGCCGAGCAGGGGCTGGAGTTGGCCTTTTCAGAATCACCGGACTTGATCCTGATGGATATTGATCTGCCTGGCATGAATGGTTTTGCTGCCCAGCAGATTCTGGCTCGAAACCCCATGACCCGAAACATTCCAGTGCTTGCCATATCGGCTGCAGCCTCCTCATCCAATCGGCGCCGTGCGCGCGAAGCTGGTTTCGTCGACTATTTGACAAAACCCTTTGATATTCAGGCTCTGGTCGATCAGGTGCGGCATATTCTGTCACAAGGAGAGTCACATTGAGTCTTGCAACCCCGCTGCATATCGATGCTGATATTCTGGTAGTGGATGATAATACCGCCAATGTGGAGTTGCTGCTGGCGCTGCTGGAAGATGAAGGTTACAGCCGAGTTGAAGGCATCTGTGACCCCAGAGAGGTTCAACCGCGAGTCAAAGCTCGCCGTCCTGATCTTGTTCTGTTGGATGTGCGCATGCCCTATTTGAGCGGCTTTGATGTGATGCAGCAACTTAATACGTTGGGAGAGCAAGTACCTGCGGTGATTATCCTGACGGCTCAGGTTGACGATGCGACCCGCTACCGTGCACTTGAGCTTGGGGCTCGAGACTTTCTGACCAAGCCTTTTGATCACTTGGAGGTGCTGCAACGCATTAACAATACCCTTCAGTTACAAAAACTGATGACTGAACGGCTTGAGCGGGCCAATGAGCTGGAGTATCTGGTCCAGGAACGGACTCAAGAGCTGGCACGCAAAGCCCGGCAGGAGCCATTAACTGGCCTGCCAAACCGTCGTGCCCTGTGCGATGTGTTGCAGCAACAGCTGAATGCGGGTTACGAAACCATCGTCATGTTCCTTGCCATCGAAGGTATGGATGAAATCGCCCGTCTGCACGGCTTCACCATCGCGGATCAATTGGCTGCCCAGCTGGCGCAGCGGCTGCAGGCCCAGCCTGACCTCTGTGATTCAACACTTGGAGTCTGGAACAGTACGGAATGGGTTATCCTCTCGCCCTGCCAGCATCGAGATCAAGCGGTTGAGCCACTGGGACAGGTTGTGTTGAGCTGTTTTGAGCAACCGTTCGAGATAGAGCAGATGTCACTGCACCTGAGTGTTCGGATCGGGGTCAGTGCAAGCTTCCCGGGGCGCAGTACCGACCAACTGTTTCGTATGGCAGCGTTGGCGCTCCCTTCAGTGGCAGGACGTTGGCGTGGCTATGACGACCAGCTCGAGCAGCAACTACAGCGGCGAACGGGGATGCGCAATGCCCTGCGCACAGCGGTAGAAAATGGGGAGCTTAAGCTGGCCTATCAGCCCAAAATTGATCTTCAATCCAATCGTATTTGTGGTGTGGAAGCACTGCTGCGCTGGGAAAGTCCCGAATATGGGCGGGTATCACCAGCAGAGTTCATCCCTCTGGCTGAAGCGAGTGGTGACATTGTACCCATCGGCGGTTGGGTGGTACAGGAAGCTGTTGCTGCACTGGTTCGCTGGCGTACTCATGGGCAGGTGGGAGATGCTTTCTCGGTGGCTGTCAATGTGGCGCCATTGCAGCTGGCACAACCGAATTTTTCAAACTGGCTGATGGATTCAGTATCGGCAGCGGGCCTGCCATCGTCATGCCTGGAAATCGAGGTTACAGAGTCGGGTTTAATGCAGGATATGGAGCTTGCATTGAAACAGCTGCAGTCTTTGAGCGATGAGGGGTTCAAAGTCGCCATTGATGATTTCGGTACCGGCTATTCTTCACTGGCATATCTGAAAAAATTGCCGGTTTCGATACTTAAAATCGATCGTGCATTCATCCGTGAATTGGAGACCAGCGAGCAAGACCAGAAGCTGACAGAAACAGTGATAGCCATGGCCTCTCATTTCGGTTTTTCGACAGTAGCCGAGGGAGTTGAAGACAACGCCCAATTGGTGTTGCTCAGGGCAATGGGCTGCGACCAGGTGCAGGGGTTCTATTTTGCTCCTCCCCTGAAAGAGTCGGCTTTGCTGAACATGTTGAGCGCGTTATAAACTCCGAGAGGTAGCGAAAATGCAAAACACGGGACGTTACCTTTGGCTGCTGCACAACATCTTGAGGAAGATCTGGGTACGAGTTGCAGGCTTTGCGCTGCTGGCCATTCTTTCACTTGTGATAGCGCATCTATTCTCGGGCCGGCTACCTGTTGAATTGACACAGCGTTCCGGTGCGGCTGTGGTTGAAGACCTGCTGACCATCTTGGCCACTTCCATGTTGGCAGTCACCACCTTCTCGTTGTCCATTGCCGTTTCAGCCTTCGCTGCTGCGGCGAATTCAGCAACGCCTCGTGCCACTGCACTGTTACAGGAAGACAACACGACCCAAAATGTGCTGGCCACATTCATAGGGTCTTTTGTGTTCAGTCTGCTTGGCTTGATCGCGCTTAGTGCTGGCTTGTATGACGAATCAAGCCGATCTGTTCTGTTTGCGTTTACCATTGTGGTCATTGTATGGGTGATTGTTGCACTGATTCGTTGGACAAATCACCTGATGAATTTTGGCAGGATGGGTGACACTCTTGGTCGTGTAGAAGCGGCAGCCAGCGATTCACTTGCTGCTCGTATTCAAAACCCATATCTGGGAGGGAAACCTCTTCTCAGTAGTTTGCCGCAGGGACAGCGGGTGTGTGCTGCTTCGACGGGCTATGTACAGCACATTGATATGCCTGCACTGCAGGCTATTGCAGATAAGAGCGGTGCAAACATTTATCTGTGTCAGCTGCCCGGCCACTTTGTTTATAACGGCAAACCTCTCATGGTGATTACGGGCGCCCAACTGGACAGCGAAGCCGTTTCGGCGGCCTGTGCTGCGATTGTGTTGGGTACGGCTCGTACCTTTGCAGAAGATCCTCGG
Source organism: Marinobacterium sp. BA1 (assembly GCF_041155135.1). Lineage (NCBI taxonomy): Bacteria > Pseudomonadati > Pseudomonadota > Gammaproteobacteria > Oceanospirillales > Oceanospirillaceae > Marinobacterium > Marinobacterium sp. BA1. Next base: position 1,605,052 of record NZ_BAAFHC010000001.1, on the reverse strand, counting down.
TTTGGATTGATCGTGATGGCTGAAATAGCCAGCAGGGCTCTGTCACCGGCCGTCAATGATCCAGGAACAGCGATTGACGTTGTTGGACGCCTGCTCAGAGTGCTCTCGCGGTGGTCCGAGAAAAACGAACCTGAGCCCAGCTTTCCAGACATCCATGTGCCTGTCGTATCCGTAAAAGATCTGGTAACCGATGCCTTCAGGCCCATCGCCAGAGATGGTGCAGCACTGATTGAAGTGCAGTGCCGCTTGGTCAAGGCACTTTTGGCACTGAAAGACCAGGCTCCGGAAGTGTTTGGAGAAGCGGTAAATGCGATGCTTGCTTACATACTTGATTGCATGAGTGTGGCAGGTGTTGTCTCTGCCGACATGGACGAGGTCATGAAGATTGATGGGATGGCACAGCTTTTTAACAATTGAGCGATGTGCCCCTGCTGAATCAAAACGAAAATGCCCCGCATCGTCGGGGTGTCATGGTTCGAGCAACAGCCTTGCTCCTTTGGCTTGTGCTCCTTGAGTTCCTGCTGTGTCGGCGCGTCAGCGAGGGAAGATTTTCAATGCCTTGGCAGGTTAGAATGGTGCCAGACTCGATCAAAGGAGCTGTGTGAGTGCCTCTGTTTTATCGTCCCCGACTGCTGTTGTTGCCCGCTTTGTTATTGTGCGGCACATGTGGCCAGCTCCAAGCTGCCCAGTTTGAGCTCGATGGGGTTGAGGGTGAGCTGGCTGACAACGTGCGTGCGATGCTGAGCGTTGACGATGCGCTGTTACAGGCACCACCGCCCACTGTCAGCCGGCTTCGCTACCTCCACCGTCAGGCGCCAGAAGAGATACGCCGGGCGCTGCAACCGTTCGGTTACTACAATCCGGTGCTGCAGCTGGAGATCAATCTGGATGGACCGGCAGAGCAGTGGGCGGCTCGCTATCAGATTGATGTCGGTCCAATCACCCGCATCCGTTCTGCACAGCTGGTGCTTGAAGGAGAGGGCGCCCAAGACAGTGTACTGCAGCAGGTGCTCACGGATACAAATATCCGAACCGATGAGCCATTGCGGCATGCAGACTATACCGCCCTTAAAAGCAGCCTGCAGTCGCGGGCAGCCGAGCGGGGTTACTACGAAGCGATGCTCAGGGTCAGTGAGATCCGGGTTGACCCCGAACAAAATCTGGCCGACATCGAGCTGGTGTATGACACCGGAATCCGAGCCCGGATCGGTGAAATTCGTTTTGACAAGGCACCGGTGTCGGAAGCGCTGCTGCGTCGTTACCTTCCCTTCGAGTCGGGTGACCCGGTTAATACCGCGCATCTGATCGAGTTGCAGCGTAACCTGATCAACAGTGATTATTTTGCCGATGTAGAGGTGAGACCTCAGCTGGCGGAGCTGGACAATGCAGAACTGCCGGTCGATGTGAAACTGACACCGCGCAAGCGCAGTCTCTACCAGGCCGGTTTTGGTTACGGAACCGATACAGGGGCGCGCATGCAGGTGGGTCTTACGCGGCGTTGGGTTAACAGTCGGGGACACACGCTGAACAGCCGTCTGCGGCTGTCTGAAATCCGCCAGCAGTTCACGACCAATTATGAAATCCCCGGCTTTCAGCCAACCACTGACCGCTTTGCACTGAATCTGAAACTGCAGGACGAGCAGTCGGATACCATCGATGCCCGCAGCTACGGCATCGGTGGCAGTTGGCAGAAGCAGATTGGTGACTGGGAACGACATCTCTCGCTGGATTGGGAGCAGGAAAGCTGGGTGTTTGAGGGGGATGAACAGGACTCCACACTGCTTATTCCAAGAGCCCGTTTCAGCCGAACCATCGCGGACAACCGTCTTAACACCCGTAAGGGACATCAAATTAGCTTTGGCGTCGGTGTGGCTTCACAAAACCTGCTCTCCGATACTGACCTTTTGCAGCTGGATCTGCGTGGAAAGCGTGTCGACAGCCTGTCTGATCGCTGGCGTTTGCTGTCCCGTGCCGAACTGGGTATCACATTGATCGACTCGGTCGATGACCTGCCGGCCACAATGCGTTACTACGCTGGCGGTGACAACAGTGTAAGGGGGTACGACTACCAGTCGCTGGGACCAGTCGGCGGTGATGGTGATGTGATTGGCGGGCGCTATCTGGTGACCGGCAGCGTTGAAGTCGACTATCTAATTCGTGAAAACTGGCGCGTGGCGGCTTTTATCGATACTGGTAACGCCTTTGACGACGCCGATACAGAGCTCAAAACCGGCGCAGGTTTCGGTGCCCGCTGGCAGTCGCCGGTGGGGCCGGTGCGCCTTGATCTGGCCATGCCACTGGACGAGAGCGGCTGGCGCATACACTTTACTCTGGGGCCTGATTTGTGAGACCGCTGTTACGCTGGAGTCTGGGTACACTGCTGATTTTTCTGCTGGGCATCCTGCTGATGCTGGCGGCCATTTTGTTTCTGCCCTCCGGTACCCGTTTTGCGCTCAACCTGAGTGCCAATCTGCTGCCCCAGCTTGAACTCAGGGATATTGATGGCACCTTGACATCCGAGCTGCAGATTGGATACCTGCGTTTTGCTCAGGATGGGCTGGGCATCGAAATAGAGCAGCTGTCTCTGCACTGGCACCCCTGGTCGCTGCGCGAGCCACGCCTGAAAGTGTATGGGCTCAGTGCAGCGTCTGTGAACGTTGCCTTGCCGGCATCGGCTGAGGAAGAGGCTCCGGTGCAGGAAACAGGCACTTTCCAGCTGCCGGAACTGCCTACAGTGGAGTTGCCGCTGCAGCTTGAGTTGGATCAGGTTAGTGTAGGGCATATACGCATTATCCAGGGAGAGCAGCGGTTGCTGGACGAGCTGGGAGTGAGCCTCGCACTGCACAGTGATGGTCAGCTGCTTGTGATTGACTCACTGAAACTGGAACAGCCCGGCAGCCAGTTGCAGTTGAGCGGCTGGACCGAACCGGCGCGGCAGTTCCTGAGCTACTTTGAGTTGCAGGGCTCAACCGATCTGACCCGCTGGGTACAGCTTGATCACTGGCCGGAGTCACTGCCTCTGAGTGCTGATCTGGTACTGGATCTGGATGGCGCCCAGCGTCAGCTGGAGTTGCAGCTTCAGGCACAGCAGGGTGAAACAGTGTTGCGGTTGCAGTCACAGGTGGACGCCAGCGAAACGATCCAGCTTGATTATCAACTGAGCGCTGAAGGCATCAACCCGGCACTGGCAGCTGCTGACTGGCCGGGTCAGTTGGAGCTGTCGGCCAACGGCCGCGTTGAGCTGGGGGAGCAGCTGCCTCAGCTGTCGCTTCAGTTGCAGTCATTGCAGGGTCAATTGCGACAGCAGCCGATCAGTTTGAGCGCCAGCGTGGCGAGTGATACCCGGCAGTGGCAGATTGATGCGCTGGATCTTCGCTACGCGGGTGCGAGGGCACAGGCAAAGGGTGCGATCAACGATCGTCTGGATTTAAGCTGGGAGCTGCAGGCACCCAATCTGGCTCGGCTGCTGCCTGACGCGCGTGGGCAACTGTCACTCAGTGGGCAGTTGAAGGGCGCATTGCTGCAGCCTGCCGTGACGGCCCGTATTCGTGCCAGTGGGCTGGGCTATGCCGATCAGGCCAGCCTGGAGCGCTTGAGTGGAGACGTGTCGCTGGACCTGTCCGGTGGCAGCGACTGGAAGGCAGACCTGCAGCTGGATAATGCCGCTGCAGCTGGCCAGACCATTGAACAGGTCAATTTGAACCTCAATGGCAAACCGGAGCAACACCGCTTGAGCCTGTCTGCAAACGGCTCGCCGGGTCAGCTGGAGCTGACCGCCGCCGGTGGCTGGAGCCCGGATCAGCAGCGCTGGCAGGGGCAACTCAATCGACTGGAGCTGCTGCCCGAACCATTCAGCCAATGGCGCTCGGTGGCACCTGCGGGTCTCATGATCTCAATGAAAGACTATCGCCTGGAACGTTTCTGCCTCGATGAGCAAAGTGCCGGAGGGCGTTTGTGCCTGCAGGCAGACGGTGATTTTGCCGGCCGTACGCAGGCAAGGGCCGAGCTGGACGAGCTGGCACTGAGCATGTTGGAGCCACTGCTTAATGGCATGCAGCTGACCCCAACGCTCTCGCTGCAGGCAGACTTCACCCAGCAACCCGGTGGCCTGCCAAAACTTGATGCAACACTGACAACCACGGCCGGTGAGCTGACCCCGGCGCAGGCGGACCAATCAGTTGCTTTGGCGCCACTGACTGCGCGTATTGCCTTGGCTGAAGATCGGTTGCAGTTGACGGCAGATACGCTGCTGGAAATGGTAGCTGGTGAGTTGGCGCTTGAACTGGATGTCACGGGCCTGAGCCAGCAACAGCGATTACGTGGACAGCTGCGTCTCAGTGCAGATGATCTGAGTGATGTGCAGGTGCTGATACCGGATCTGCAAAACCTGAAGGGTTTTGTCCGTGGCGAGCTGAGCCTGGCGGGTACACTGGCAAAGCCGGAGCTGGCAGGAGAGATCAGCTATCGAGAGGGCAGTGTAGAGCTGCCGGCGATGGGGCTGCTGATCGCGCCGATTGAGCTGCAGTTGGCACAGGCCGAATACCCCGGTCTGATCCGCTTTACGGGGTCAGCGCGCTCCGGTGACGGAAAGCTGCAACTGGACGGGGAATATGATCTGGAACAGCGTACCGGTGAGCTGACGCTGAATGGCGAGCAATTTACCGCCATGAACACACAGGAGATTCATGCCCAGATCAGCCCCGACCTGACCCTGAACCTGTCACCTGAAGCGGTCCGTCTGGGAGGGACCCTGCGTGTGCCCCAGACGCTGATATCCACGCCCAAGTCCCGTGAAAGTGCCGTGCAGCCCTCATCTGATGTGGTTATTGTCAAGGATGGAGAAGTCGTCGAAAAAGACCCCGCCATTCCTGTGTATGCTGACATTCGCATCGAACTCGGTGACGATGTGCGGGTCGATGCGCTGGGCTTCAAGGGGCGTCTGCTGGGAGCACTGCAGATCGAGGAATCGCCGGGCCGGACCACGCGGGCAACTGGCAGCATCCAGGTGGAAAGCGGTCAGTACCAGCTTTATGGTCAGGATTTGCAGATCAGACGTGGCAGTCTGGTATATGCTGCCGGCCCGGTCGATAACCCGGGACTGGATCTGCGTATCGGCCGCCAGGTAGACGACGTGATCGTAGGTGCCAATGTCAGTGGCACCTTGCGTGAACCGCGCATGGACCTCTATGGTGAGCCGGCCATGCCGGACAGCAGCGTGCTGTCCTACCTGTTGCTGGGCAAGGCTCCTGGCGAAAGTTCCGCAGGTGAGCAGCAGGTGATGCTGCAGGCGGCATTGGCACTGGGCATGAACCAGGGCAACAAAATTACCGGTAACCTGCGTGAGGCCTTTGCTCTGGACGAGTTCGGCTTTGACAGCGATGCGAGCGGTGAATCGGCCTTTTTCATTGGCAAATACCTGTCACCCCGACTCTATTTGCGTTATGGCGTAGGCGTGATGGAGGCCGTCAACACACTTAGCCTGAAATACAAGTTGAGTGAAAAATGGCGTGTTGAAGCGCAAAGCAATGAACTGGGCAGTGGTGCAGATCTGCTCTATACCTTGGAACGTTGAATACTTTGAATCTGTTGAAAACGGGGCCCTGATACATAACAACAGGGCCCCGGCGCACTGATCAGCGCAACAGCAGCAGCGGAACCTTGCTGTTATGCAGCATCCAGTGGGTCATGCTGCCCAGCAGAAACTGGCGGATACGGGAGTGGCCCCAAGCCCCCATCACCAGCATGTCGATCTGCTGTTCTTCGACGTAAGCCAGTAATGCCGTACGCACCTCTTCCTGCTCCAGCTCGGCGGTTGTTACATCAAACCCCGCTCCTTCCAGCATGGTTTTGGCATTGGCCAGCTGCTCACGCTGACGCTCAAGGCGTTTGCCTGCCATTACCAGGTGGCAGGGAATGCCTTTGAACAGCGGGCTTTGGGCAACCATTTTCAGCGCCTTGTTGGCCGTTACACTGCCGTCATAGGCGAGCATAAAGCGTTCGGGGGCCTTGAAGTTGTCCAGTGCCACCAGAATCGGTTTTTGCAGCGTACGGGTGACATTTTCCAGATGGCTGCCGACGGCATCACTGGCGCTGTCATGGGCTTCACCCTGACGTCCCATCACCAGCAGGCGGGTATCCGGCTCGAACTCCAGCAGGGTATCGACCAGAAAATCGTGGCGTTGCAGCTCGCTGATCTGTTCATTGGATACACCGGCTTCTTCCACCTGCTTGCGGGCTTCGGCCAGCATGAAACGGCCCTGCTCCAGCATCAGGCGGCTGCGTTTGCCATCCAGCTCGGCCAGCTCTTCCAGCAGATGCTCACGAGTCCCAAGGCCAATGTTGCCGCTCATGTTGCCTTCGGCCGGGTAGTCGGTTTTTTCCAGCACATGCAGCAGCTCCAGCGGTGCGTTCAGTTGCTGCTGGGCCCAGGCGGAGGCTGCACACACGTTGATGGCGGCCCGTGAGCCATCGATACACGCAATAATCTTGCTCATGGTCAGTATCCCTTAATGCCCGGACATGAATTTTTCGACCGCTTCAGGCTTGTTGTGGATCGCCTGTTTGTCGACGATGGTGCGGCTGGCCTCATTGAGGCCAATAACGTCGACCTCAACACCTTCGCGGCGGAACTTGAGCACGACCTTGTCCAGTGAACCAACGGCCGTAATATCCCAGAAATGAGCCTGGCTCAGGTCGATTACGACCTTATCAAGCGCTTCCTTGAAATCAAAGGAAGTGATGAATTTTTCCGCCGAGGTGAAGAATACCTGTCCGACCACTGTGTACGTACGGGTGGCGCTGGCATCGTCCTTGTGTGAGCGGATTGCCATGTGCTGACCCACCTTGTTGGCGAAGAACAGCGACGCCAGCAGTACCCCAACGAACACACCGATTGCCAGGTTGTGTGTTGCAACCACTACGGCGACGGTGGCGATCATGACCACGTTGGTCGACATCGGGTGTTTCTTCAGATCCCGAATCGATGCCCAGGAGAAGGTGCCGATCGACACCATGATCATTACGGCTACCAGGGCCGCCATCGGGATCTGGCTGATCCACTCGTCCAGAAACACCACCAGAATGATCAGGAACAGACCCGCCACAAAAGTGGAGAGGCGTCCTCGACCACCGGATTTTACGTTGATGATCGACTGGCCAATCATGGCACAGCCGGCCATGCCGCCGAGCAGGCCCGAACCGATATTGGCGATGCCCTGACCCTTGCACTCACGGTTGCGGTCGCTGCTGGTGTCGGTCAGCTCATCGACGATGTTGGCGGTCATCAAGGACTCCAGCAGGCCGACAACGGCCAGGCCAAGGGAGTAGGGCAGGATGATCATCAGAGTTTCAAGGTTCAACGGCACTTCAGGCCAGAGGAAAATCGGCAGGGTGTCCGGTAACTCGCCCATGTCGCCAACGGTGCGAATATCGAGGCCGAAGATCATGGCCACAGCGGTCATGGAGATGATGCAGACCAGAGGGGAGGGCAGGTTCTTGCCCAGTACCGGCACATAGGGGAAAAGATAGATGATGCCCAGACCGGCGGCCGTCATGGCGTAGACATGCCAGGTCACGTTGGTCAGCTCGGGCAGCTGAGCCATGAAGATCAGGATGGCCAGCGCGTTGACGAAGCCGGTTACCACCGAGCGCGATACAAAGCGCATCAAGTCACCCAGCTTGAGAAAGCCCGCCAGAATCTGAATCACGCCCGTAAGCAGAGTCGCGGCAAGCAGATACTGCAGACCATGTTCCTTAACCAGCGTCACCATCAAAAGCGCCATGGCACCGGTGGCGGCCGAGATCATCCCGGGGCGACCGCCCACAAAGGCGATGATGACGGCGATACAGAAAGAGGCATAGAGGCCAACCTTGGGATCGACACCGGCAATGATGGAGAAGGCGATTGCCTCGGGAATCAGGGCCAGTGCCACAACCGTTCCCGCAAGCAAGTCGTTGCGGATATTGGAGAACCAGTCCTGTTTGATTTTTTGCAGCATTACAGCGCTCTCAAGATCGATGAATATTAGCAGGGGCGCGATTATAGCAAATTTCTATATGGCTATAAAATTATAAGATTTGGATTATTGATTTCCTTTTGTTATAAAGAATCCATTCTTAAGACCCTGACGAAAGGTGCAATGATGAAAAACTGGATCAAGGCGGCTGCTTTGGGCGCTGCCCTGCTGTCGCAGCCGGTACTGGCTGAAGAGCGTGAACTGCTTAACACATCATACGACATTGCCCGTGAGCTGTTCGCTGACTACAACGAGCATTTCAAGGCTCACTGGCAGGCAAAAACCGGTGAAACCGTTGCCATCAAACAGTCCCATGCGGGCTCTTCCAAGCAGGCCCAGGCCATTCTGCAGGGACTGCGTGCAGATGTCGTTACCTTTAACCAGGTGACTGATATCGACATCCTGCATGAGCGTGGCAATCTGATTCCGGCAGACTGGTCCGAGCGTTTGCCCAACGCCAGTTCTCCCTACTACTCCACCATGGCGTTTCTGGTTCGTGAAGGTAACCCGAAGAACATTCAGAACTGGGATGACCTGATTCGTGACGATGTGGCACTGGTAATGCCGAACCCGAAAACGTCCGGCAACGGTCGCTATACCTACTTGGCCGCACTGGGTTACGCCCAGAAAGTGTTCGGCGGTGATCAGGAAAAAATCGACCAGTTTCTGGCCAAGTTGCTGCGACAGGTAAAAGTGTTCGATACCGGCGGCCGCGGCGCCACCACCACTTTTGTTGAGCGTGGCATTGGTGACGTGCTGCTGACCTTCGAGAGCGAAATTCTGAACCTGGCCGACAGCCATAAGGGTGCCTATCAGGCGGTGACACCGAAAGTCAGCTTCCTGGCCGAATTCCCGGTGACCTGGCTGGAAAGCAATAACGAGCGCAATGGCACAACCGATCTGGCCAAGGCCTATCTGGAAGAGCTGTACTCCGAAGCGTCTCAGCGTCTGTTGGCCGGCTATAACTACCGTGTTCACAACGATGTCGTGAAAGCCGAAACAGCGGATCGTTTCCCTGAAGTTGAGCTGCTGCCGATTCAGGCCATTACCGGCAGCTGGCAGAAGGCGATGGACGAACATTTTGCCAGCGGTGGCAAGCTGGACCAGCTGCAGCGTCGCTAGGAGCCCCACGTGACCTCACGGCAACACTCAGTACCACAATCATCAGGCGCCCCCTTTGGGGGGCGTCTTTTTGGCAGCAGAAGCAAGCGGGTGCTGCCCGGCTTTGCACTGAGCCTTGGCATATCCCTGTTCTTCGTCAGCCTGGTGCTGTTGCTGCCCATCAGTGGACTGGTGATGGAAACCTCGGGGATGGGTTGGGCGCGTTTTTGGCAGGTCATAACCGACCCGCGCGTGATTGAGTCCTACAAGGTAACGCTCTGGACCGCCCTGGCGGCTTCACTTTTCAACGGCGCGTTTGGTCTGTTGCTGGCGTGGGTGCTGGTACGGTACGAGTTCCCGGGCAAGCGGCTGGTGGATGCGATGGTCGATCTGCCCTTCGCGTTGCCGACGGCGGTTGCCGGCATTACGCTGGCGGGCCTGTTCTCACAGAACGGCTGGTACGGTCAGTGGCTGGCACAGCTGGGGATCGATGTGGCCTTTACGCCGCTGGGTATTGTGGTCGCCATGTCGTTCACCAGTATCCCCTTTGTGGTGCGTACCGTTCAGCCCGTGCTGGAAGATATGGCCCCTGAGGATGAAGAGGCCGCCATTACACTGGGAGCCACCGATCTGCGCGTATTCAGACAGGTGGTGTTTCCGGCGATCTGGCCGGCACTGGTGACCGGTATTGCGCTCTCTTTTACCCGCAGTCTGGGTGAATTTGGCGCCATCATCTTTATTGCGGGCAACATGCCCTATGTGAGTGAAGTGACCAGCCTGATGATCTTCATTCGGCTGCAGGAGTTTGACTACGCCGCCGCCAGTGCCATCGCATCCGTGGTGCTGCTGGTATCGCTGGTCCTGCTGTTTTCAATCAACCTTTGGCAGGCGCGGTTTCTGCGCCGGCTGGCAGGTCGGTAATTGATCATGAGACGTGCACAACATAACCGCATTGGTGATCAGCCCTGGGTGAAGTGGCTGTTGGTCGGGTTGACCCTGACGCTGGCTGTACTGCTGTTACTGGTGCCGCTGGTGATGATCTTTGCCCAGGCGTTCAGTGCCGGTGTCGCCGGCTATATTGAAAACCTGAGCGACAGTATTACCCTGCACGCCATCGGCCTGACCTTGCTGGTAGCGGCACTGACCGTGCCGCTGAATCTGGTATTTGGTACCGCACTGGCCTGGGCCGTGACCCGGTTCAATTTTCCGGGTCGCAAGCTGTTGATCACGTTGATCGATATTCCCTTTGCGGTCTCCCCGGTGGTGGCAGGTTTGCTCTACCTGGTGCTATATGGCAACAACGGCTGGGTGGGCAGTTGGCTCAGTGACTACGATGTTCAGCTGATGTTTGCCTGGCCGGGCATTGTCATGGTGACCGTGTTCGTGACCTGTCCCTTTGTTGCCCGTGAGCTGATCCCGCTGATGCAGCAGCAGGGCAGTGAAGAGGAAGAGGCTGCAGTGGTGCTCGGTGCTTCGGGCTGGCGGCTGTTCCGCAAGATCACGTTGCCCAATATCAAATGGGCGCTGATTTACGGCGTGGTACTGACCAACGCACGGGCGGTGGGCGAATTCGGCGCCGTGTCGGTGGTGTCCGGCAATATCCGTGGCGAGACCAATACCTTGCCGCTGCATGTGGAGCTGCTGTATCAGGATTACAACATCGTGGGGGCCTTTGCCAGTGCCTCCCTGCTGGCGGGCATCGCGGTGCTGACGCTGGCGGTAAAAGGGTTTGTGGAGTGGCATCAAAGCCGCGAAACCGTGGAAACACCGAGTGACAGGACCGGCGCATGACCATCAGAATTGAACGGGTAAACAAGTTCTTCGGCAACTTTCAGGCGCTGCATGACGTGAATCTGGAGATTCCCGAAGGCCAGCTGACGGCCCTGCTGGGACCATCCGGTTCCGGCAAGACGACGTTGCTCCGCATCATTGCGGGACTTGAAAGCAATGATCAGGGCCGCATTCTGTTTGGTGATCAGGATGTGAGCAAACTGCATGTGCGCGATCGCAATATCGGTTTCGTATTCCAGCACTATGCCCTGTTTCGCAACCTGACGGTGGCGCAAAACATCGCCTTTGGTCTGGAATCGTTGCCGCGCCGCGAGCGGCCGGCAAAAGCTGAAATCGCCAAGCGGGTGAAGGAGCTGCTGGAGATGATTCAGCTGCCGCAGCTGGCGGATCGCTATCCCGCCCAGCTCTCCGGTGGACAGAAGCAGCGTGTGGCCCTGGCACGGGCGCTGGCCACTCGGCCGCGGATTCTGTTGCTGGATGAACCGTTCGGGGCGCTGGACGCGAAAGTGCGCAAGGACTTGCGCCGCTGGCTGCGCAGCCTGCATGACGAATTCCACTTTACCAGCATCTTCGTGACTCACGATCAGGAGGAGGCGCTGGAGCTGTCCGATCAGGTCGTGGTAATGAGTCATGGTCGGGTGGAGCAGGTCAATACACCCACAGAACTCTATGCCCGACCGGAAAGCCGCTTCGTGTTCGATTTTCTGGGGCATGTGAATGTACTCTCGGGACAGATCGAAAGCGATCGACTGAGTCAGGGGGACGCTTGGGTCAGGCTGCCGCAGGCCGCACAGCAAGGCGAGGCACAACTCTGTCTTCGTCCGCATGAGGTCAGGCTGGTCGAGCAGCCATCCGAACATGCCTACCTGCCGTTCAACATCGAGGCCGTCAGCCTGATCGGCTCTGAGGTTAGGGTTGAGCTGCGCCCTGATGGCTGGGCCGGTGACGAGATCTGGGAAGTGGGTATCAGCCACGCCGAATTCAACCGGCGTCAGCCCAAGCGTGGTGACCGCTGCTACGCGGTGCCCGATGTGGGGCACCTGTTTGTGGGAACCGACAGCAAACCCAGGACACTGGCCTGGGCTCAGTAACTCAGGCGCAGCGTCTGAGGCTTCAGCGGGGTGGCTGGCTCCAGTCGATCTGCCTCCGGCAGAATATCGGTACTGGGCCAGCGCCCGCTTGTCAGTGCCTGCGCGTATGCATCACACAAGTCCGCCTGTTGCATCCGTTGCCGGCTTGTCTGGGCCTGATACGGCAGTCGGTGCCAATGGGCCATGACGCCATCGCTGTCGGGTTCCAGCAGCAGATACCAGCCATCCCGAGTCCCGTCATTGGCGGGCATGCCGATCACACCGGCGTTAAGCCAGTAGCCACACTCAAGCCGCTCGCCAAACGGAATACCGCAATGTCCCCCGACCACTGCATCGGCAGTGGTGGCTGACAGACGTGCCTGCTTCAGTGACTGCGCAGTACCCGGGAAGATGAACTCGTTGATGCTTTGAGTGCTGCCGTGTACCACGCTGAATTGGAGCGGGCCCAGCTGAAAATCCAGCTGCCCCGGCAGCTCGGCCATCCAGCGCTGCTGCTCCGGGCTGACCCGTTGGCTGGCGTAGCGATACCACTCGATCGACAGCAGTGAGCAGCTGCTGTCGGCGTCAAATCCGCAGCCGCAGTCGGGCGCGCCGGCCCCCAATGACTGCTCACAGTTGCCCTGTACCACATGGATGCCCCAACGCCGGATCAGCTCAAGGGTTTCCACGGGCTCGGCGCAGTAGGCGATGATATCGCCGGTGCAGATGATCCGCTCGGGCGGAATTTGCAGCCGCTGTGCTTCGGCCTGCATCGCTTCGGTGGCGGCCAGGTTGCTGTAGGGACCACCAAACAGCAATACAGGCCCGTTCAACTGTTCCAGATCCCTCTTCCGATTGATCATCATGGCTGTACCTGCATCCGGCTGTCCGCTGGTCGGGGGCGGCGGGCACTCAGGCTGCCGATCTGGAACATCAGGCAGCCGATGATCAGCACGGCCAGTGAGATCCACAGCAGCTTGGTGTACTTGTGCGACTCGCCCAACAGAGCGCTGTAGCCCGAGGACTCGGTGAAATAGAGCACCGCGCCCCCAAGGGCTACAACAAAGCTGCCCAGATAGCTCCATAGCGGAATGTCGCGTTGATTGCCCCACAGGCTGAAAAAGATGACCGGGGCCAGGTACATGGACGCGGTACCGCTGACCGCCACGGCGCTGAACAGATCCTTGTTGCCCCAGAACACCAGCGCCAGCCCCAGCAGCATGAACAGCACCATGGCGATACGGCCGTTGTTCACCTGTGCCGGGACCAGCTTCATGTCCATCACTACCAGTTTGGCTGAACTGGACAGGGTGCTGTCCAGGGTCGACATGGCCGAAATTACCAGCGTGGCGCTGAACAGCAGCATGGGCCATTCACCCAACAATCGCGTCAGCGCCTGGTTCATGTCTTCACCACTAAAAGCACCGGCACCGGCAATAACGCCCAGTGAACCAAAGGCGAGAATGCACAGGGTGCTGATCCAGCCGGCATGGATGAAGCTGCGCCAGGTGGTGCGGCGGTCGGCAAGGAAGCCACGATCCATCATCACCGGGTCGTGCATCGGGTAGCTCCACACCTGCAGCAGGGCGACCAACAGCAAAATGGGGCCGGGATCACTGATCTCAAAGGGCTTGAAATCGAGCAGGGCGACAGAAAAGTGACCTCCGGCCACGGCAAAAATCAGCAGCAGCCCCAGCACTGCAAGGAACACCAGCATCTGGAACAGGTCGGTGCGCAGGCTGGCGTGCAGGCCACCGAGCATGGAATAGATCAGGGTCACAAGCGACACGGCCAGTACCGCCAGGGTATAGGCCTGAGAACCGGCCACACCGAACAGAATGCCGATTACCAGCAGGTTGGCGAACACCTCGCTGATCAGACGTACGCCGATCACCAAGTTGTAGCAGCGGGTGCCCCAGTGACCAAAGCGTTCATGCAGGAAGGCCTGAATGCTCGCGTGCCCCTGCCGAAAGCGCAAGTGGTCGATGATCAGGGCGCCGGTAAAAAACGACAGGTAATAGGCGGCGTAGGCAAGCGTGCCCCAAATACCGTAATAAAAGCCCAGAATGGCGGCATTAAGCAGCGAACGGGCAAAGATCCAGGTGGTGACCTGAGAGAAAATCAGCGTGATTAGCCCCGGTGCATCGCCTTCGGCAGAGCGGCCATGGAAAAAGCCGTTTTCCTGTGTCCTTTGGCGGGACAGATACAGCGAGAAGGCAGCCACGATCATAATCAAAACAGCCAGCGGAGTGTTCATCTCAGTTCCCGTTCGTGTCAGTCAGGTTGTTGGAGTTAGACGGTGAGGCTGCAGCGGCAGGAAACCGGCACGGCGCCTCGGCGGTAACCAGATGGAGATCCGCAAACAGGGCGCCGGTTTGAACACCGGTATTGTCGCTGTCAGACGCTATGGCCAGTTGCAGCGTGCGGGCCGAGTCGGCACCAAAGAGTTGCTGCAGATCTTTCAGCAGATTGCGACGCTCTTCCACCCAGCGGCCGGTGTCGTCCCTGCCGCTGCGCAGTACCAGCATCCGGGCGCGGTCGGTATAGGCGTTATCCGCCGTTGTGCCGATGGGATGGCGGTTGTCCCAGATATAGTTGATGGCGGCATCCGGCAGGTCATCGCCGTGCACCGTGCGGGCCAGGCCCAGCTTCATGCGTGTGCCGAGGCTCATGGCACTGTCGGGCAGGTCAAAGGTGACGTAGACACGGGCGGCATAATCATCGCCCGCCTTGGTGGTCATATCAGCCTGCTCGATGGGGCTGTCGACCCACCAGCGCCAGCAGAGCACTGGTGTTTGATCCAGGTCTGCTTGCAGTGGCCTCGCCAGCAGCGCCATGGCGGCTTCGGCACTGGCTTCAACAGCTGCAACCCCATGATGTTGGCGCAGGCCATATTGAGTTGCCGGGATGTTGTCCTCGAAACGTACCAGCTGCCAGGGTTCCTGCGGCAGGCTGCTGTAGCGGCTGAAATCACCCAGCATGACGACTTCAGCCCCCGACAGGGCTGGCGTACACAGCGATGCGCTCAAAACAGTGGCACACAGCAAGCAGCTTCTCATATCGAATGTCCTGACAGTGATGGATAGTGTTGCAGTCGCACCAGATCGTCGGGCTCGTCCAGATCCCAGAGCGGCTCACTTTCATGCCAGCGCCAGCCCAGTTGCCTGAGGCGATCACGGGTCAGCGTTGTTACCTGATCCGTACTCCATGGCATATCGCTGAACAGGGATGCATCAAATCGGCGCAGCCCCAGCAGGGAGTAGCCGCCATCCAGCACGGGGCAGAGGCAGGCATCTTGTTTCATCAGCGTGGTAGCCATGGCCTGCAGCTTTGGTGCTTCCAGCTGCGGGCAGTCGGTGCCGATCAGCATCACCGGCAGTCCTGATGCCAGCCCCCGTTGAGCGGCTGTGGCCATGCGCTGACCCAGATCACCATCGGATTGTTCGGTCAGTTCGATCCGGTCATTGTTATGCCAGTGGTGCCAATAGTCGGCATGCCGATCCGGAGTCACACACAGTTCCACCGGCCCCAGATCCGCCGCCAGTGCCTGTGTTACCGCGTGGTGTAATAGCCGGTCGGCCAGTTCGGCGGCCCCCTGCGCCCCCAATGCCGGAATCAGCCGGGTCTTGGCAAGGCCTGGCCGGGGTTCCTTGGCGATGATGATGATGCGTAGTGCGTTCATCGATAGCGCTCCGCCAGTTGTTGTGCCGGGGTGCCACGCCAGTAGGCCCAGCGCAGTTGCCACATCAGCAGGATGGTGCGCCAGCTGCCACGGCTGTCCCAGCGCCGGCCGGAGGTGATGACGGTCTGGCGCAAACAGATGGGGGCGACGACCGACTTCAGGCGTTTGCTGATCTCGATGTCTTCCATCAACGGCTGCTCGGGGAAGCCGCCGACCCGCTCGAACAGCTCACGGCTCATGAACAGTGCCTGATCGCCTGTGGCGATGCCGCTCAGGCGGGAGCGCAGGTTCATCAGGCGGGCGATCAGCGGCAACATGCGTGAACGTCCTTCAATTTGCACATCGAAGCGACCCCAGGCATGAGGGAGATTGGCAAGCGCAGCCAGTACCGCTTGATCCGCCCCGTCCGGCAGGCGGGTATCGGCATGCAGGAACAGCAGATTGTTGGCCGTGCAGGCTCGTGCGCCGCTGTTCATTTGAGTGGCGCGACCGCGCGCGGCATCCAGTACTCTGAAGTCCAATGCCCGAGCGGTTTCGGCGGTGTGATCACGACTGCCGCCATCGACCAGCAGCACCTCGACACCGCGCTGCTGCCAGTGACGCAGATGCTCCAACAACAGGGGCAGTGTCTCGATCTCGTTCAAGACCGGCACCACGATCGCCAGATCGGCCCGGGAGGACATCTCAGCCCCTCCTCCAGCTGTGGTAGCGCTGCAGCCATTTCATGGCGGCTTCGGGGGCGTGTGCTTTTTTCCATTCACCGGCCGCATACTTGTTGGCTTCGGCCCAGGTGGGGTAGGTATGAATGGTGCCCAATACCTTGTTCAGGCCCAGCCCGTGTTTCATCGCCAGCACAAATTCGGCCAGCAGTTCACCAGAATGGCTGCCGGCGATACAGACGCCGAGAATGCGATCCTTGCCCGGTGCCGTGAGCACCTTGACGAAGCCGGTGCGTTCGCTCTCGGCAATGGCGCGATCCAGGTCATCCAGATCGTAACGGGTCACCTCATAGGCGATGCCCTGTTCAATCGCTTCCTGCTCGCTCAGACCCACCCGTGCCACTTCAGGGTCGGTGAAGGTCGTCCAGGGGATCACGCGGTAGTCGGCGCGAAAGCGCTTGAACTGCCCGAACAGGGCATTGACGGCGGCGTACCACGCCTGATGGGCCGCCGTATGGGTGAATTGATAGGGTCCGGCCACATCGCCGACGGCATAGATATTGGGGTAGAGGGTTTCCAGATAGTCGTTGGTGACGACCGTGCGCCGGGTTTCAATCCCCAGTGTCTCCAGCCCATAGCCTGTGAGGCGTGGCTGTCGGCCGACGGCGATCAGCAGCTCGTCGAATTCCAGCGCGGTCTCCTGTTCCTGGTGCTCACAGATCAGGAACTTGCGACCTTCTCGCCACTCGGTGCGCAGGGCGGCGTGTTCGGTCAGAACCTGAACGCCGTCGGCCTGCATGGACGCTTGCACCAGCTGGGCCACCTCTTCATCCTCACGCGGCAGCAGGCGTGCGCCACGCTGTACCTGTGTCACGTCTGATCCCAGACGCGCAAAGCCTTGTGCCAGCTCACAGCCGATGGGGCCGCCACCCAACACGATCAGCCGCTGCGGTGGGGTATCCAGTTCAGCAAACCTGTCCCACAGGGTATCGCTGGTGACATAGCCGGTCTCGTCCAGTCCCGGCAGTGGCGGCACGACCGGGCTGGCGCCGGTGGCGAGAATGATGCTGCGGGCAGTCAGACGCTGGCGGCTGCCATCGTGCAGGCGGATCTCCACCGTCCAGGGATCAATCAGGCTGGCATGCCCCTGAAGGACTTCGACACCCAGCCCGGTATAGCGCTCAACGCTGTCATGAGGCTCTACCTGACGGATCACCTCATGGATACGTGCCATGACGGTACGGAAGGAAAAACTCGGGTTGGTCGCTTCAAGACCATAGCGCTCGGCGTGCTTCATCTGATGGGCGACACGGGCGCTCTTGATCAGCGCCTTGCTGGGGACGCAGCCGTAGTTGAGGCAGTCGCCGCCCATTTTGTGGGCTTCGATCAGGGTCACTTTGGCGTTCACGGCGGCCGCGATGTAGGACGACACCAACCCCCCGGCGCCCGCGCCGATCACGATCAGGTTACGGTCAAAGCGCGCCGGTTTTTTCCAGCGGGCATAAACCCGGCGGCGCTGAATCAATCCAGTCACCTTCTTCGCCAGCAGCGGGAACAGGCCCAGCAGCGCGAAGGAGATCAGCAGATCAGGCGAGAGAATGCCGGACAGGCTTTCAAGCTGGGCAATCTGGGTGCCGGCATTCACGTAGACCAGCGTGCCGGCCAGCATGCCGATCTGGCTGACCCAGTAGAAGGTCCAGGCCTTGATCGGCGTGAGGCCCATCAGCAGGTTGATCAGGAAAAAGGGAAATGCCGGTACCAGCCTCAGGGTGAACAGGTAGAACGCCCCGTCTCGCTCAATACCGCGATTGATGGCTGCCAGTCGTGAACCGAAACGTTGCTGTACCGCATCACGCAGCAGATAGCGCGACACCAGGAACGCCAGGGTGGCGCCGATGGTGGATGCAAAGGATACCAGCAGTGTGCCTTGAAGCAGGCCGAACAGAGCGCCGGCAGCAACGGTCATGACGGCGGCACCGGGCAGTGACAGCGCGGTCACGACCACATACAGAAGAAAGAAACCGCCGGCCATCAACAGCGGAAACTGACTGCGCCACTGTTCAAACTGGCCCAGACCCGACTTGAGCCCTTCCAGTGTCAGCCAGTGGTGCAGGTCCAGCATAAAGAAGGCACCGGCAACGGCTGCAAGGATGGCCAGTATCAGCAGCTTTTTCATCCCTTGTCTCCGATAGCGCCACCACAGCTGCTGCCCTGACCCGCCGTGCAACCATAGCAGTGATCGCCGGTACAGATCGGGTTGTGGATCAGATCGGTGTCGAGCAGTTCCTTAAGGCTGCGCCGCTTGCCCGGTATGGGCATCTCCAGTTGCTGGTTGAAGTCGCAGTCATACAACCGGCCCTGCCAGTCCACGCTGATGGTGCTGCGGCACATCAGGTTATCCAGATTGGTCTGGCTGAAGTTGTCCTTCAACAGTTGCATGTAGGGTTCAAACTGGCCTTTGGATAACAGCATTGAGCCGAATCGCTTGATCGGCATGTTGGTGATGGTAAACAGCTGATTGAAGACAATACCGAAGTGTTCGGCCAGCTCACGTGTGTAGTCGGCCTCCAGTGCCTGCTGCGGCGGCGGCAGCGAAGGGCCCTGCGGGTTGTAGACCAGGTTGAGCACCAAACCGGAACCGGGCTGGCCATAACCAAGTGCGTTCAGTTTCTGCAGCCCTGCAATGCTCAGGTCAAACACTCCCTTGCCGCGCTGTTTGTCCACGTTTTCAACCGAGTAGCAGGGCAGGGAGGCCACGATCTCCACCTGCTGTTCGGCGAGAAACTCGGCCAGGCCGGTCTGATCATCTTCAAACAGAATGGTCAGGTTGCAGCGGTCGATCACCTTCACGCCCAGCGCACGCGCAGCGCGTACCAGTTCGCGAAAGCGCGGGTGCATTTCCGGTGCGCCGCCGGTCAGATCCAGAGTGTCGATTTTGCGTGTTTTCAGTACCTGAGGGATCAGGTCAATCAACGCATCGCTCATCATCTCGGTACGATTGGGGCCGGCATTGACGTGGCAATGCACACAGGTCTGGTTACAGCGATAGCCCAAATTGACCTGCAGGGTCTGTGTTCTGTCGCGGCGTATCGTGGGAAAGTTGGTCACTTCCAGCAGTTCTATGGTCGACAGCATGTGTCAGCCCCCTTTAAAAGGTGTGTTTTGATATTAGTCGCGGCTCGGGCTGGAATATTACAGCTCGTCATCACAGTTTTTTTCAGTGGAGCTGCCCTTTGCGTACAGTCGAGTGATGTCGCGCAGTTCATGCATCTGTTGTCCAAAATTGCGGCAACCGGAACACATCATCAGGTGGACTTTCAGCTCGGCACGTTCTGCAAGGGTCAGCTCTCGATCCAGTGCCTGTGACAGCAGTGCAGTAGCCTGTCTGCAGTTCATCATGGTGTGTCTCCTTTCTGAAACCAGCCGTTATCGAGACATTGACGCAGCTTCATGCGCGCCCGATAGAGTGTTACGTTCAGGTTGTTTTCGCTGATTGACTCGGTGTGACAGATTTCGGTCGTGGACAGTTCAAGAAATTCGCGCATCATGAAAAAACGGGCAGAGTGCTCGGGCAAGGCGTTCAGGCAGATGTCGAATACCCGCCAGAAGTGGCTTCTCTCAATGTCCAGGTCAGGCTGCTGCCATTTAACCGGCCGCTGGGCGCGATGCCAGTGCCCGCGAGCGTTGAACAGGCTATCCATCCAAGCCTCATCGTTTGTATCGGTATCCTTGTCCTGACTGACATAGCGCTGTTGCTGCCGCAGCAGATCAACAATCTTGTGCTTGAGAACGGCAAACACCCAGGTTTTGAGGGCGGCCTGACGCTTGAAGGCCGAACCATTCTTGAGTGCGCCGAGCATGGCTTCCTGCACCGCATCCTCAGCCAATATCACGTCCTTCAATTGCAGAGTGGCAAATTTCAGCATCTGAAGGCGCAACTCTGCGAGGAATTCGGGATCTTGCAGCCCCAACAGGGCACTTTCATCTGACATGTCGGTATCGGCTCAATTAAACAACCTGCGTTTACGGTCTTTAGTCGTGCAGTAGTCGAAAAACTTACACATTATTTGAGATTAGCATGGCTGGTGATGCGGTTTCCCGTGACAATCCTCCCTATTGCCATATGAAACTTTACATATCCGTTTTTTCATATATTATGTTTTTTAAATGAAGACGGGGTAGATATGAAAACACGTGTCCTTTTCCTTTGCTCGGCCAACTCCGCCCGCTCACAGATGGCTGAAGTGCTGCTGCGTCATTTCGGCGGTGATCGATTTGACGTATTCAGTGCCGGCACAGAGCCCTCAACGGTCGATCCCCGTACCCTGGAGGCGCTGAAGGGCTTCGGACTGGAGGCTCAGGGGCTTGTCTCAAAGTCGGTTGAGAGCCTTGGAGATCAGCATTTCGATTATGTGATCAGCCTGTGCGACAAGGCGCATCGTGAGTGTCGATACTGGCCCGGCGGTGGTGTGGTGATGGCCTGGGATTTCCCGGATCCCAAGGCGAGCAATGATCCGAAAGCGTTTGAACGTACCCTGCAGGAGATCAGCGAGCGAATCCGTCTGTTCATGCTGGTGAACAGCAAGGACGTGAACTCGCAGGTGAAGGTGTTGCAGCCGCTGGAGTTCTACAAGTCACTGGCGGATGAAACGCGCCTGCTCAGCCTGCTGCTGATCGAGCAGGAAGGGGAGCTGTGTGTCTGCGAGCTGATGACTGCCCTGGACCTGCCACAGCCGAAAATTTCACGCCATCTTGGCCAGCTGCGCAAGGCAGGGCTACTGCTGGATCGCCGCCAGGGTCAATGGGTGTTTTACCGGTTGCATCCCCTGCTGCATGACTGGATGCGGGATGTGCTGCGCCAGACACGTGAGCACGGCACTCGCATGCTGCAGCAGCCACTGGCGCGTCTGGAGGCGATGGGAGATCGCCCAAGCAAGGGTGGCAATGTCTGCGGTACGGCGTTGGCCGGTTAATACATCTGAATACAGAGGTACCTGTCGTGTACAAGCAACTGTTAGGGCTCTATGACAGTAACCGGCGCGAGGGCAATCTGCTGTTTCTCATGCTGGCGGCCTTTCTTGCCATCTATTTTGTACCGGCGGGTACCGCGCGCTTTGACAACGCCGTACTTGAGGCAGTGCGTCTGACCAACTGGTATGCGCGTGAGCATGTCATCCTCTGTCTGCTCCCCGCGTTTCTGATCGCCGGCGCCATGGCGGTCTATATCAGTCAGGGTGCCGTGATGCGTTACCTCGGGCCTGATGCATCCAAGCCGGTCGCGTTCAGCGTGGCCTCCGTTTCGGGCACCTTGCTGGCGGTGTGCTCCTGTACGGTACTGCCGCTGTTCGGCGGCATCTACAAGCGGGGCGCGGGTCTTGGGGCCGCGATCGCCTTTCTCTATTCCGGCCCGGCAATCAATGTGATGGCGGTGGTGGTGACGGCCAAGGTACTCGGTGCCGAGATCGGTATCGCCCGTGCTGTGGGTGCCATTCTGTTTGCGCTGGTGATCGGCACCATCATGCATCTGATTTACCGCAGGGAAGAAGCCGAGCGCTCAGTGAAGAGCAGCCGAGGTTTTGAGGGCGAATCGAGCGATCGCCCTATGGGGGTTATTGTCGGCTTCTTTGCCCTGATGGTCGGTATTCTGGTCTTTGCCAACTGGGCGGCGGCCGACAGTGAGGCCTGGATGGCGGTGTATGAATGGAAGTGGCCGATCACCGCCGTACTGGCATCACTGCTGGCGGCTCTGCTGGTCTGGCGTTGGCACTGGCCGGCTCATCAGTTGCTGCTGTTGGGGGGCGTGGTCGTGACGGCGGCCTGGCTGGTGCCCGCGGCTCCCGAGCTGCCGTTTGCCATCGGTATTGCCGGCTTGATGATCATTGCAAGCCTGCGTGAGCAGGATCGGGAGTGGGCCGCACAAAGCTGGGACTTTGCCAAACAGATTTTGCCCCTGCTGCTGGCCGGGGTGTTTGTCGCCGGCTTTGCGCTGGGACGCCCGGGCAGTGAAGGCATCATCCCGTCACAATGGGTGGCGGCCGCCGTGGGTGACAACAGCTTGATGTCTACCATTCTCGCCTCTTTCCTTGGTGCCCTGATGTACTTCTCGACACTGACTGAAGTGCCGATTGTGGAGGCGTTGATGGGGGCCGGAATGGGCAAGGGGCCGGCGTTGGCACTTCTGCTGGCCGGTCCGGCATTGTCACTGCCCAACATGCTGGTGATCCGCACCATTCTGGGCACCGAGAAAACACTGGTCTACTGTGCACTGGTTGTCGTGATGGCCACCATCACCGGTTATGTATACGGCAATCTCTGGCATGCCTGAACAGGTCAGGTTGATCTGAAACGTTGAATATGAGGAAGACAGGATGAAATTCACCATTTACGGCAGTGGTTGTGCCAAATGCAAACAGTTGACCGAGAATGCCGAGCAGGCGGCGAACGCCAAGGGAATCCACTTCGAGATCGAAAAGGTCACCGATACCAATGCCATCATTGACGCAGGGATCATGCGTACCCCGGCATTGGCGATTGACGATGAAATTCTGGTCGAGGGCAAGGTGGCCAGCGCGGACGAGATTCAGAAACTGTTGGGATAAGCAAAAACGAAATGGGCATTTTTGAACGCTACATGACCCTTTGGGTCGGCCTTTGCCTTCTCGCTGGTAGTGCTGGGCAACCTTAAACCGATTTTCAATGAGGGAGTTACACCATGACCATGAAGGTGGGGATCAATGGTTTTGGGCGCATGGGGCGCCTGACCATGCGGGTGCTGTTTGAGCACAGCGACATCGAAATCGTACAGGTCAACGATCCGGCCGGTGATGCCACAACCCTGGCTCATTTGATGAACTTTGATTCAGTGCACGGACGTTGGCAGCACGAGGCGCTGGCCGAAAACGACGCCATGCTGATCGGTACGCAGCGTATTGCGATCAGCCGTAACAAGAGCATCGAAGAGACCGACTGGTCCGGCTGCGATCTGGTGATCGAAGCGTCCGGCAAGATGAAAAAGAAAGAGGTACTGCAGGCCTATCTGGATCAGGGCGTGAAGCGGGTAGTAGTCACCGCGCCGGTGAAGCAGGAGGGTGTGCTCGATCTGGTGATGGGGGTGAACGATCACCTGTTTGACCCGGCACAGCACCGGATCGTGACGGCCGCGTCCTGCACCACCAACTGTCTGGCGCCGGTGGTGAAGGTGGTTCACGAGCAGTTGGGGATCAAGCACGGCTCCATGACCACCATCCACGACATCACCAACACCCAGACCGTTCTCGACGCGCCGCACAAGGATCTGCGCCGTGCTCGTGCCTGCGGCATGAGCCTGATCCCGACCACAACTGGCTCCGCCACCGCGATCACCCATATCTTCCCGGAGCTGAAGGGCAAGCTGAATGGTCACGCCATTCGTGTGCCGCTGGCCAACGCCTCCATCACCGACTGTGTTTTTGAAGTCGCCCGCGAGACAACGGTGGAAGAGGTCAACGAGATATTGAAAGCCGCTGCCGAAGGTGAGCTGAAAGGCATTCTGGGTTATGAAGAACGTCCGCTGGTGTCGATCGATTACAAGACCGATCCACGCTCAGGCATCATCGATGCGCTCTCGACCATGGTGGTGAACGGTACTCAGGTGAAGCTCTATGTCTGGTACGACAACGAGTGGGGTTACGCCAACCGCACCGCCGAACTGGCGCTGAAGGTAGGACGCGCGTAAATGCTGAGCCGGCTTTCCCCCGCCATCCGCCAGTATCTGGTGGTCACCGGCAACTACTGGGCCTTTACCCTGACCGACGGTGCCCTGCGCATGCTGGTGGTGCTGCACTTTCACGGTCTGGGCTATTCGCCGCTGGAGATCGCGCTGCTGTTTCTGTTCTACGAAATCTTCGGCGTGATCACCAATCTGGTGGGGGGCTGGCTCGGAGCCCACCTGGGTCTCAACCGCACCATGAATATCGGTCTGGCGCTGCAGGTGATCGCCCTGACGATGCTGCTGGTGCCGGCCGCCTGGTTCACCGTGCCCTGGGTGATGGCGGCGCAGGCGCTGTCCGGCATCGCCAAGGATCTGAACAAGATGAGCGCCAAAAGCTCGATCAAGCTGCTGGTACCGGCGGATGCGCAGGGCACACTCTACAAATGGGTGGCGCTGCTGACCGGCTCGAAGAATGCGCTCAAGGGCGTGGGCTTTTTCCTCGGTGGTGCGCTGCTGATGTGGCTGGGTTTTGCCGGTGCCGTGGCGGCAATGGCCGTTGCGCTGGCCCTGGTGTGGCTATTGAGTCTGGTGCTGCTGAAGCAGGATCTGGGCAAGGCGAAACACAAGCCGAAGTTTCGCGACATCTTTTCCAAAAGCCGCGCCATCAACATACTGTCAGCGGCACGGATGTTCCTGTTTGGGGCTCGTGATGTCTGGTTTGTGGTCGCCCTGCCGGTGTTTCTGTCGCAGACACTGGGCTGGAATCACAGCCAGACCGGTGGCTTTCTGGCGCTCTGGGTGATCGGTTACGGCATGGTGCAGGCGCTTGCTCCCCGGCTGACCGGCAAGGCGGCCGGGAAGGTGCCTGACGGCGCTGCGGCGGTTGTCTGGGTCGCACTGCTGGCGCTTTTGCCGGCCATGATAGCGTTGGGACTCCTGTACGAACTGAATCCTGATGCCGTGCTGATCGGCGGCCTGTTGCTGTTCGGTGCAGTCTTTGCCGTCAATTCGTCGCTGCACAGTTATCTGATTGTGAGTTACGCAGGCAGTGACGGCGTATCGCTGGACGTGGGTTTTTACTACATGGCTAATGCCATGGGGCGTCTGATCGGTACGCTGCTGTCCGGCTGGGTATTCCAGTTGGCAGGTATGGGTAGCAGCGGTTTGCAGGCTTGCCTCTGGATTTCGACCGCCATGCTGGTCACGACGCTATTGATCTCCCTTGGTTTGCCACGGTTAAAAGGGCCTGACCTCGCACGCCGTTGAGCGTTATCAAGTACTGATTGAGCGCTGCAGCCGGTGAGTTAATAGACCCGTCGGTGGTGCTGTCATCAAACAGTCATCCCTCAGACATATCCTGCCGAGCGTAGTATGCATTTGGAGTCATTATGCTTGGCACAGTCCGTTTTCGTATTCTGTTTTTTGCCTTCCTCTGCGTGCTTGCGCTGGCCGGTCTGGCTACGCTGGCCTGGAGTATCATTATCAAGGCTGAAGAAGCCTCCAATAACCTGATCCACACCAGCTTGGAGGAAACCTGGCTGCTGGTGGATCTTGAGCAGGATCACCGCAAGCTGCAGGACCTGTCCTATAAAACCAAGGCCCAGCTGTTGCTGTGGGATGAAATTGAACCAATCCATGCCGAGTTGAAGCAGGCGCTACCTAGCCATTGGAAACGTATCGAAGACAATGCCGGGCTCAATGACTGGGCTCAAGCGCATCAGGCCGAGTTTGATCGGGTAATGTCCTACCTGGACTCCATGGCCAAGGGCATCGGTGAAAAAAGCTACTACCGCGTCGGACAGGTGGTGGACTTTGATCTGGTACCGGCACTGGAGCCCATGCTCAAGGCGATTGCTGAGCGCCAGCAAACCAGTCGCGATGGACTGTCCCTGGCCGCAGAGGAACTGTTGACGTTTCTTGCAAGTCAGCAGAATTATCTGTTTGGGGGCTCAATTCTGTTTCTGGTGATCGTTGCCAGCATGACGCTTTGGCTGCGTCATACCGTCATTCTGCGGCTGCAGCGCATGGAGCGGGACCTGAGCGCCATGGATCGCAACAGTGACTTGAGCGGTGTGCCAATGGTCGATGGCAATGATGAAGTGGCCGGCGTGAATCGGGCGTTAAGTGGTTTGGTACAACGCTTTGAGCACTTTGTTGGTGACGTCAGAACGGCTGCCAGCGGTTTGACCGAACGCTCCGCCCAGCTGGATCGAGAGGCGGAAACCCTGCACAGCACGTCAACGCAAACGCGTCGATTGATTGATGATGTAAACCAGTCCATGAACAACATTGCGAATCAGTCCACCGCCATCGAAGCGGCCAGCGAGCAGTCCGCCAATACAGTCCGTGAAGCACTGGC
Source organism: Marinobacterium sp. BA1 (assembly GCF_041155135.1). Classification (NCBI taxonomy): domain Bacteria; kingdom Pseudomonadati; phylum Pseudomonadota; class Gammaproteobacteria; order Oceanospirillales; family Oceanospirillaceae; genus Marinobacterium; species Marinobacterium sp. BA1. The sequence goes on along the minus strand of NZ_BAAFHC010000001.1, from coordinate 1,578,685 downwards.
AGCCAATACGGAAGCACAGCAGGGCATCCTCAGCAGCGAGCAGGCAGCAGATCACGCGGTCAGTATTATCAACCGGGTCAGCGAGTCGATTACGACCCTGACCGAATCCAGTGGCCGAATCAGCCAAGTGATCAGCATCATTGCAGATGTTGCCGAGCAGACTAACCTGCTGGCCTTGAACGCTGCCATTGAGGCTGCTCGTGCCGGTGAGCATGGGCGAGGCTTCGCCGTGGTTGCAGATGAAGTCCGGGTACTGTCACAGCGCACCTCGGATTCCACCCGTGACATACGTCAGTGGGTTGAAGAGCTGGTGGCCGGTGTAAAAGAGGTTGAGCAACAATTGGGTGGCATGCGTGATGCCGGTAGTCAAAACCGATCCCATATTACGGCTCTGCGCGCGTTCCTGGAACGGCTGCAGGAGCAGTTTGTTGAACTGGAGAGTCACAGCTCCGGTATCAGTGATGCAATCGCGACTCAGCGTGATGAAACCGGCCGTGTAGGTCGCCGGGCACAGGCGCTGGAAGAGAGTGCCGATTCACTGGTGGCAAGCGTTGGCAGCGCACGGGAAGTCAGTAATGCCCTGCGTCAGGAATCGGACTCCATGCGTGGCCTGATCGCTCGTTTCAAGACGTCGGTAGATGCTTGAGATGCGTTACAGGCAGCGCGGGAAGTTGATAATTTATATTCTTTAAACGAATAAATTTGTTATTTATTATTCTTTTATAGAATCAAAATAACCCTGTATCTTGGTGGTTTTTAACGGATACGGGTTATCGCTGTGGAGTGGCAGGGCTGGTTTGCACTGAGTTTGATGGTTACGGCACTGGCCGTACTGATACTGACGCGCATAGGGCCGCACATCGTGATGATGGCGGTGCTGGCACTGCTCAGTATCAGCGGCGTGCTGAGTCCCAATGAAGCGCTGTCCGGTTTTTCCAACTCTGGCTTGATAACCGTTGCCTGCATGTTTGTAGTAGCGGCCGGAATTCACTCTTCCGGCGGTGTCGACATGCTGGTCAACCGTGTACTGGGCAAACCGAAAGGGGTGCGTGGTGCATTGGCCCGCATCTTTGCGCCGGTGGTGCTGCTCAGCGGCTTTCTCAACAACACCCCCGTAGTAGCGACCATGATTCCGGCGATCCATGCCTGGTCGCGCAAGATCAATATTCCCGCATCCAAGTTGATGATTCCGCTCAGCTACAGTGCCATTCTGGGCGGTACGCTGACGCTGATCGGAACCAGCACCAATCTGGTCGTGAACGGTCAGTACCAGGAGCTGACCGGTGAAGCCGGCCTGTCGCTGTTCTCGATTACCGCCGTTGCGCTGCCGGTGGTACTGGTTGGCCTGGCATTTATCTGGCTGGTGTTTCCGCGTCTGCTGCCGGATCGCAGTGAAAAACGCGCTTTTGCCAATCTGCGTGAGTTCACCCTTGAGGTGGCCGTGGCGCCCGGTGGGCCGCTGGTGGGCCAAAGCGTGGAGCAGGCGGGGTTGCGCAGTCTGGATAGGGTCTATCTGGTCGAAATTGAGCGCAACGGCAATATCGTGACCGCAGTGCCGTCCGAAGAAAAGCTGCGCGACGGTGACAGACTGGTGTTTGCTGGCGATACCGAGGCCATTTCAGACCTGCTGCGCATCAATGGAATCATCCCCTCGCCGGAAAACGGCCACTCCGATACGCTCAACCTGGACCGTGCCGAACGCAGTCTGGTTGAAGCGGTGGTGTCACCTCACTGTGACGCCGTCGGTCACGCAATCCGTGATGCCCGTTTTCGGGATCGCTACGGTGCTGTTGTGTTGGCAGTAGCACGCAATGGGGAACGGGTACAGGGCAACCTGGGCAATATCGTTCTGGAAGCTGGGGATACTCTTCTGCTTGAAGCACGTCCGGCCTTTGTGAGTCGCCAGCGCTACAACAAGGATTTCCTGTTGATTAACGACCTGGACAAGTCCCAGCCACGCCATGAGCGTGCCTGGCTGGCCTGGGGTATTCTGGCCGCGATTGTGCTTGCCGCCGGTACAGGTGCGACCAGTATGCTCAATGCGGCGCTGGTGGGCGCCGGTTTAATGGTAGTGACCGGTTGCTGCAGTGTATCTCAGGCAGAAAAGAGCCTCGATCTGACCGTGATTTTGACCATCGCAGCGTCCTTTGCACTGGGGGCTGCGCTGCAGAAAACCGGTGTGTCAGGCTGGATCGCCCATGCGATTGTCGACCTGAGTGCAGGAACGCCTTGGCTATTGTTGTTGCTGACTTATCTGGCTGTTTCCATCCTGACTGAAATCATCACCAATAATGCTGCTGCCGTTCTGATGTTACCGATCGTACTGGAGGTGACTGAACGTGCCGGTCTGCAACATGAGCCGTTCATTTTTGCCATCATGATTGCCGCTTCAGCCAGTTTTGCGACCCCGCTTGGGTATCAGACCAACCTCATGGTGTATGGTCCCGGTGGCTATCGGTTCAGTGATTTTCTCAAAGTTGGAGTGCCCATGAACCTGCTGATCGGTGCGGTTACGCTGACCACATTGCTGCTGGGCTGGCCGCTGGTGCGTTGATGCGCTCGCCTCAGGGCGAGCGCAAAGCCTTCAAGCCTTGATGAACAGCATCACCGACAGCAGTCCTACCCCGCCCAACACCACAGTGTAAGGCAGAGCCATGATCACCATGCGACCATATGATAACCGTACCAGTGGTGCGATGGCCGAGGTCAACAGGAACAGGAAGGCGGCCTGGCCGTTGGGCGTGGCAACGCTGGGCAGGTTGGTGCCGGTATTGATAGCAACTGCCAGACGATCAAAATGCTCGCGGCTGATAGCGCCGTTATCCAGTGCCTGCTTGATTTCGCTGATATAAACCGTGGCGACAAACACGTTGTCGGAGATCATCGACAATACGCCGTTGGCGAGGAAGAACATGCCGGGCTGTTGCTCTGGCGGCAGTGCCAGTACTGCCGCGATAATTGGACTGAACAGGTGCTGCTCGTGAATGACTGCCACAATGGCGAAGAAGACCACCAGCAGTGATGTGAAGGGCAGTGCTTCCTGAAAGGCCTTGCCGATCTGATGCTCGTCGGTTACGCCGTTAAAAGAGGTGATCAGGATGATCACCAGCAGGCCGATAAGGCCTACTTCCGCCAAGTGCAGGGCCAGTCCGACGACCAGTATGGCGGCAGCAACTGCCTGAACGATCAGTGCGGCTTTTTGGCTCTGGGTACGCTTGGCGCGCTCGGCATCGGCAAACTCCTTCAGCACCTGCAGAACGGGACGGGGCAGCTTGACGCCGTAGCCGAACAGCTTAAATTTCTCCAGCAGCACGCAAGTGATCAGCCCGGCCGCCAGTACCGGCATGGAGATAGGGGCCATCTTAATAAAGAAGTCGGCAAAATCCCAGCCGGCTGTTTTGGCAATCAGCAGGTTCTGTGGCTCGCCGACCAGCGTACATACGCCCCCCAGGGCGGTACCAATGGCACTGTGCATTAGCAGGCTGCGCAGAAAGGCGCGAAAGCCTTCCAGATCATCCCGATGCAGGTCAACCACTTCCTGATCGCTGCCGTGGTCGTGTGTATTGTGCTGATGTCCCTTGCCGGAAGCTACCTTGTGGTAAACGGAGTAGAAGCCCACCGCTACGCTGATGATGACGGCCGTGACGGTGAGTGCGTCAAGAAATGCGGAGAGCAGGGCGGCGGTCATGCTGAACATTAGCGCCAACAGGTACTTGGAGCGCACATGCAGCAGAATATTGGTAAAGGTCACCAGCAACAGGCTCTTCATGAAATAGATCCCGGCCACCATGAACATCAGCAGTAGAATGACCGGCAGATTGGTCTGAATCTCTGCATAGAGGGTTTCAGGTGAGGTCATGCCCAACAGCAGGGCCTCGGTGGCGAGCAATCCGCCAGGCAACAGCGGGTAGCACTTGAGTGCCATGGCCAGTGTGAAAATAAATTCAGCGATAAGCAGCCAGCCGGTCGCCTGAGGGCCAAACAGCCAGAGACAAACCGGATTGATGATCAGGAAGAGTACAATTGTCTGCTTGTACCAGGCAGGGGCATTGCCCAGAAAATTGTGCGCCAGCGCACCGGGTGTGCTCGTCGACATGGCAGGTTTCTCTCTCAGCCGTAAGGGCTGTCATGCAGTTTGAGTTGTTTTTATCGCGGCGAATTATACGCCGGGTTTAATAATATTGCTGCACCTGCGTAATATCAGAGCATCCTCAATTAGTGCTAATCATATCGACCTGCTATGGCAGGCGTTGCATAATCCCTTTTACCTCTTTCCATACAAGGACGCATCATGGAGTTTCAGATCGAATACTGGCACTGGGTCGTGTTTGGCATGCTGCTGATATTGGCCGAGTTGGTGGTGCCCAGCTTTACCATTTTCTGGTTTGGGCTTGGTGCTCTGCTGATGGCGCTGATGGTCTGGTTGCTGCCTGAGCTTACACTGAACCTGCAGCTGGTACTGTGGGCGATCGGGTCGGGTCTGTTTGCGCTGGCCTGGTTTCGACTGTTGCGACCCATGATGCGAGACCGAACCAAAGCCGGTATTTCACGTGAGGCGGTACTGGGTGAAACCGGGCAGGTGATAGAAGCCCCGCAAGCCGAGCGGCGAGGGCGAGTCAGATTTACCACACCGGTACTGGGTGATGATGAATGGGAGTTCATCTGTGAGCAGCCGGTCGAAGTGGGTGATCGAGTGGTGATAACGGAAATTTCCGGCAACACTCTGATTGTCAGAAAACGCTGATACAACCAAACCTTCAAGTGATTGCATGAGGATAAACGGATGCTGATCGATGGATTGACAATGGCTGGAGTATTTCTGGCTCTGGTAGTAATCACCCTGTTTCTGGGTGTCAAAATCGTGCCTCAGGGCAGTAAGCATGTGGTGCAGCGGCTGGGCAAGTACCACAAGACGCTGGGACCAGGGCTGAACATCATTTTCCCCTATATTGATACCGTGGCCTACAAGGTGACGACCAAGGATATCGTGCTGGATATTCCTTCACAGGATGTGATCACGCTCGATAATGCGGTGATCATCGCCAATGCTGTGGCCTACATTAATATCGTGTCGCCGGAAAAGGCGGTCTACGGTGTTGAGGACTACCGCTTTGCGATCCAGAATCTGGTGCAGACGTCGCTGCGCTCCATTGTAGGCGAGATGAATCTGGACGAGGCTCTGTCCAATCGTGACAGTATCAAGGCCAAGCTCAAGGGCGCGATCTCCGACGATATTGCTGACTGGGGCATTACCCTGAAAACGGTCGAAATTCAGGATATCAATCCGTCCCAGACCATGCAGACAGCGATGGAAGAGCAGGCGGCAGCCGAACGTCAGCGCCGCGCCACTGTCACCCGAGCCGGAGGCGAAAAGGCCGCCGCCATACTGGAAGCGGAAGGACGACTGGAAGCATCGCGTCGTGATGCCGAGGCCAAGGTGGTATTGGCGGAAGCCAGTCAGGCTGCCATCGAAAAGGTGACCTCAGCGATCCAGGGCAACGAATTGCCGGTGATGTTCCTGCTTGGTGAAAAGTATGTGGATGCGATCAAGGAGATGTCAGCGGGTGAGAATGCCAAGATCGTACTGCTGCCCGGCGACATCCCGGCCGCTGTCCGAGGCATTATGGGTGGCATGAGCAAATAGCTCAGATCTGGTAGTTCCACCGCTCCGGCTGCTCGGTATTGTCAAACAGATCAGGAATCTGTTCTGCCGGTACCGGGCGACTGAAAAAGTAGCCCTGATACTGATGGCAGCCAAACTCGGCCAGCATGGCCAGCTGATCGGCATCTTCAACCCCCTCGGCAATGACTGTCAGGTTGAGGTTGTCTGCCATGGAGATGATGGTGCGACAGATGGTGGCATCATCAGGATCAACACAGATTTCACGCACGAAGGACTGATCAATCTTGAGCTTGTTAAGCGGGAAACGCTTGAGGTAGCTCAGGCTTGAGTAGCCGGTACCGAAATCATCTACGCTCAGGTGAACCCCCATTTGATCCAGTTGCTCCAGCAGTCGGATGGTCTGGTCCACATGTTTCATGATGATACTTTCGGTCAGTTCCAGCTCAAGTTGGCTGGGGTCAAGACGGTAGCGTTTGAGGCAGCGTGCTACCTTGTCACAAAAATGGGCATCATCCAGCTGGGGCGCCGACAGGTTGACCGACACTCGCAGGTCCAGCCCTTGCTGTTGCCACTGCTGCAGCTGGGCACAGGCGCGCTCCAGTACCCAACTGCCGATCTCCGTGATCAGTCCGTTCTCTTCAGCCAGCGGAATGAAATTCGCGGGTGATACCATGCCGTGGCCTGGCCGTTGCCAGCGAATCAATGCCTCAACGCCGATAATGCGACCGCTCTGAATTTCGATTTGAGGCTGATAGTGCAGCTCAAATTCCTCGTGGCGCAGGGCCTGGAACAACGCATTTTCCAGCTCAACGCGTTCACTCTGCTCATTATCGAGTCGGTGATTGTAAAAGTGGTACCGGTTGCGGCCGTTCGCCTTGGCACGATACATGGCGGCATCGGCATGCTGAATCAGTGCCTGAGGCGTATGGCCGTCTTCCGGGTAAACCGCCACACCGATGCTGGAAGAAATTCTGAACTCCTGTACCCCCACCCGAAAAACCGGCACCAGTGCCGCCTGGATGCGCATGATCAGCTGTTCAATGCGGCTGCGCGGTTTGATGTCATTGAGCATGATGACAAACTCATCACCACCAATGCGTGACAGGGTACCCTGCTGCCCCACTGCCTGCCGCAGTCGCTCGGCCAGGCTGCGCAAGAGCATATCGCCTTCGTGATGACCGAGGGAGTCGTTGATGTGCTTGAAGCGATCCAGATCTACGAATAGGACTGCCAACGCGTCTTGACGGGTGTGGGCCTGTACAATTTGTTCCTCTAGCCGGCTCTCGAACAGGCCTCGGTTTGGCAGGCCTGTGAGGCTATCGTGCTGAGCCAGATGGCGGATGCGCTCTTCCGCAATCTTGCGCTCCTCTATCTCGCGGTGCAGGCTGGAGACCACCTGTTCCAGCTCACGAGTGCGTTCCTCAACTCGCTGCTCCAGCTGCTGGCGAGCGGTGACCAAAGCCGTCTCGGTCGCCTTGCGGTCGGAAATATCCATGATGATCCAGATGGCGCCCTTGCTCAGGTCGCTCGGGTCTACCGCCTTGCTGCGAACGTCACACCAGAACCGGGTACCATCCTTGCGGATCAGTTCCATCTCTGCTTCAAAGGCGCGGCCTGAAGACAGCACCGCATTGTAACGCTCTCCCGCCGCTTGCCAGATCGACTTGTCGGCGTACCAGAGCTGGGAACTGACGCTGATCAATTCGTCAGTTTCATAGCCCAGAAGCTCGGCAAAACGCCGGTTACAGCTGGCGACATGACGGTTGTGCAGGAAGACGATGCCCACCATGGCATGGTCCAGAATTAACTGTTGTTGACGCGTAATCTGTTCCAGTGAATCTGCCGCATGACGCTGCTGATCGATATCGTCAACGATCCAGATGGAGCCCTGTTCGGGACTGGAAGGGTCGATCATTTTGCCGGTAACGCGGCACCAGAACGGTTTGCCGCTGGCGCGGCGCATCTGCAGTTCGGTACTGAAACGCTTGCCTCGGGCAAGAGAGGGATAGGCTTCAACGCCGAGCTTGCGAAAACTGAGGTTATCTGGATACAGCTGTTCGCTGCTGGTGCCAACCAGTTGGTCGGCGCTGTCGTAGCCGTAAATTTCGGCAAAGCGCTGATTGCAGCGCTGAATCTGGCGCTGCAGGATAAAACAGATGCCAACACTGGCGTTGTCCAGTATGACACGCTGTTCGTTCAGAATCCTCATCAACTCCTGCTGGCTTGGCAGAGTGAGGTTGTTGCGGCTGTCGTGTGTAGGCTTGTTGTTATCGTTTGTCATTACCGTTTCAAACCGGTCCTGAATTACCTGTTAGTGCAAGACTAGCACGAAGCTGGCAGATACTGCATAGCACTAAAGCCGATTACAGAGTCTTTGCATGGAGCAATACTTGCGTTAGGGTGAAATGAACACTGCCTGACAACTGGAGGTAGCCCATGCCAACGGCGTTTCGCATGCCAGCGGTGATTAACAGGGATGACGGCCAGATGCGCCGAATCGGGTTTGAGCTTGAGTTTACCGGGCTCAATGTGGATGAAGCGCTGGTGGCGATGCAGCGGGTGCTGAAGGCCGAGGTGGAACAGGTCTCGGCTGCCGAGCGCAAGCTGAAAGCGGATTCGGGCAGCTATAATCTGGAGTTGGATTGGGCGTTGCTCAAGCGCACGGCCGCCGAGGCGCAGCAGGCCACTGATTCGGATCAGCCCGAACCCGAATGGGTCGGAATGGTTAGTCAGGCAGCTGCATTGCTGGTTCCGGTCGAGGTTGTTTGCCCCCCCTTGCCACTGGATAAGCTGGACGAGCTGGATGCACTGGTTGATATGCTGCGCCGCTCCGGAGCAAAGGGAACCAGTGACTCGCTTGTGGCGGCTTTGGGTGTGCATATTAACGCGGAACTGCCCGCGCTGGATGCCGAAACCATCACGGCCTATATTGTGGCCTATAGCCTGCTGCAATGGTGGCTGGTTGAGTCTCATGCGGTCAATATTGCCCGCAAGATCTCCCCTTATGTTGACCTGTACCCTGAAGCTTTCATTCGTGAGCTGCTGGAGGCTCCAGATACTGACCTTGACTGGCTGTTCGAGCATTACCTTACGCATAACGCTACCCGCAATCGGGCGCTTGACCTGCTGCCCCTGCTGTCGCATCTCGACGCTGATCGAGTGCAGGCGAAAGTGCCGGATGATCGCATCAAGTCTCGGCCAGCATTTCACTACCGCCTGCCCAACTGTGAGATTGAAAACCCGGCCTGGTCGTTGGCAAACGAATGGAACAAGTGGTGGGTGGTTGAGCAGTTGGCGGCGGACGCTGAAGCGAGAGCCGAGCTGAGTCAGGCCTGGTTGCAGGCTTACAGGCCTCTGCTGGGAGTCAATCGAAAACAGTGGGTTCTACAGGTGGATGGATGGCTGCAGCAACGCGGGTGGCAGTAACCGGTAACAGTCGGCGCTGGTCGCCCTCTTGGTGGTGCACCCGATTGGCGCTGCGTCTGGCAGGCGCTGAGGCGGTGCGGGTCAGTGTACGCCATGAGGTACCCGAAACTGCTGTCGATGCCCTGATCATCGGGGGCGGTGATGACATCAGCCCCGAGCATTATGGTGGTGAGCTGAGTGAGCCGGTGCGACTCGATCCGGAGCGGGATGAGCTGGAGATGCGCTGGATTCATCATGCGCTGGATACCGGTTTGCCGATGTTGGGCATCTGCCGTGGCTCTCAGCTGATCAACGTGGTGCTGGGGGGGCAGTTGTATCAGGACATTCGTCACCTGCGCCGTTTGACCTATAACCGTCCCGGGCTGTTGCCCACCAAGCAAGTACGGCTGGAACAGGGCTCGGCACTGGCGCGTATCTGCGAGCGCGAAAAGCTGCGTGTGAACAGTCTGCATCATCAGGCGGTACGCGTACCCGGAGATGGGCTCCGTGTGGTAGGGCACGATCTGGATGAGTTGACACAGGCGGTAGAGTCAACGTCAGGACAGCCGATTATCGGCGTGCAGTGGCACCCGGAGTATCTGTTTTACCTGCCGTCACAACTGCGCCTGTTTCGTTGGCTGGTTGAGATGGCACAGGTGGAAAAACAAAATTGACGGCGAAAACAAAAAAGCCCCACCGGTTAGGGCAGGGCTCTTTCGTTTGAATCAGATGGTGGTGGGAGGTGGATTCGAACCACCGAAGCTCGCGCGTCAGATTTACAGTCTGATCCCTTTGGCCACTCGGGAACCCCACCAAAGAGCTGCGCATTCTAATGATCACGCCGGTGCTTGTAAAGCCGCACTTTCCTGAGATTGATCAGGCTTTTTAGGCTATGCAGTTTTTTCTTGATGATGGTTTTTCATATGAAAAAAACTCATTTTCGAGCTCGCTCCCCTGTAGCCCCTGCCATACCGCATTTGTGGCCGCCAGCCGGCGCTGGCTACACTCCAAACGTCTGAAAATCAAGATTGAAATCTTTCCTCTAATATCTATATTTAGTGCCCTGTAAGCAGTGCCACACTATATATAGTGCTTTCCGTCTAAAAAGTGATCAGGCGTTCTCATAGAGTGCGTACTGATAGCGACACATGCTGTCACAGCCACGGGCCGGGCTGGGCGGGCTGCTTCAGGGAATACAGGCAAGCATCACGCCTGAACGACAACACTGACTGAAACTGGGATGAGCGTCATATGCAGCAGAATCTGATGGTTACCAAACGTGATGGACGCCGCGAGCCGATCGACCTGGAGAAGATCCATCGCGTGATAATCTGGGCTGCCGAAGGGCTCGAAAACGTTTCGGTTTCTCAGGTTGAGCTCAGTGCTCACCTTCAGTTTTACGAGGGCATCAAAACCTCGGATATTCATGAAACGCTGATCAAGTCAGCTGCCGATCTGATTTCGGAAGAGGCTCCCGACTATCAGTACCTGGCTGCACGTCTGGCGATTTTCCATCTGCGCAAACGGGCCTTCAACGACTTTGAGCCGCCGCATCTCTATGACCACGTTGTGCGCATGGTCGAAGATAACCGTTACGACCGTCACCTGCTTGAAGATTACAGCCGTGAAGAATTTGACGAGCTGAACGCCTATCTTGACCACAGCCGTGACATGAACTTCAGCTATGCGGCCGTGAAACAGCTTGAAGGCAAGTATCTGGTCCAAAACCGTGTCAGTGGCAAGATTTTCGAAAGCCCGCAGCAGCTGTACATGCTGGTATCGGCCTGCCTGTTCTCCAATTATCCGCGTGAAACACGGCTGGGTTACGTTAAGCGGTTCTATGACGCGACATCCCTGTTCAAGCTGTCGTTGCCGACGCCGATCATGGCTGGGGTGCGTACTCCAACACGCCAGTTCAGCTCCTGCGTATTGATTGAAGCCGATGACAGCCTTGACTCCATCAATGCCACAGCCGCGGCTATCGTCAAGTATGTGTCCCAGCGTGCCGGAATCGGTATCAATGCGGGCCGCATTCGCGCCATTGGAAGCCCGATCCGTAACGGTGAAGCATTCCATACCGGCTGCATACCGTTCTACAAGCACTTCCAGACTGCCGTCAAATCCTGCTCTCAGGGTGGGGTGCGTGGTGGTGCAGCCACATTGTTCTATCCGATCTGGCACCTGGAGGTTGAATCCCTGCTGGTGTTGAAGAACAACCGAGGTGTTGAAGAGAACCGCGTACGTCACATCGACTATGGGGTGCAGATCAACAAGCTGATGTATCAACGCCTGATTAAGGGTGGCAATATCACCCTGTTCAGTCCGCATGAAGTACCGGGGCTGTATGAAGCATTCTTTGCTGATCAGGACGAGTTTGAACGTCTCTATGTGCAGTACGAGCAGGATGAGTCGATTCGTAAGAAGACCATCAAGGCGGTTGAGCTGTTTGGGCTGATGATGTCCGAGCGTGCCTCTACCGGTCGTATCTACGTGCAGAATGTAGACCATTGCAACACGCACAGCCCGTTTGACCCGGCCGTGGCGCCGGTGAAGCAGTCCAACCTCTGTCTGGAGATTGCACTGCCGACCAAACCGCTGAAAGACGTGAATGACCCCGATGGCGAGATCGCACTCTGCACCCTGTCAGCATTCAACCTGGGTGCGCTGGCCAACCTGGATGAGCTGGAAGACCTGGCGGATCTGATCGTGCGTGCGCTGGACAGTCTGCTGGACTACCAGGACTACCCGATCCCGGCCGCCCGCAACGCTACGATGTCACGACGTACGCTGGGTGTGGGCGTTACCAACTTTGCCTACTACCTGGCCAAAAACGGTGTGCGTTACTCTGATGGCAGTGCCAACGGCCTTGTGCACCGTACGTTCGAGGCGATTCAGTACTATCTGCTCAAGGCATCCAACCAGCTGGCCAAGGAGATGGGGCCTTGCCCGAAATTCAACGAGACCACCTACGCCAAGGGGCTGCTGCCGACTGATACCTACAAGCGTGATGTCGATGACTACTGTCAGGAGCCGTTGCACTACTTCTGGGAGACGCTGCGCGAGGACATTCGCGAGTTCGGTCTGCGTAACAGCACACTGACGGCGTTGATGCCATGCGAAACCTCCTCCCAGATCACCAACTCCACCAACGGTATCGAGCCGCCACGTGGTTTTGTATCGGTGAAGGCGAGCAAGGACGGCATCATGAAACAGGTGGTGCCCGAGTATCTTGAGCTGAAAAACCAGTACGAACTGCTCTGGAGCATCCCGAACAACACTGGCTATCTGCAGCTGGTGGGTATCATGCAGAAGTTTGTTGACCAGTCGATCTCGGCCAACACCAACTACGACCCGTCCAAGTTCCCGGGCGACAAGGTGCCGATGAAGCAGCTGCTTCAGGATCTGCTGACAGCCTACAAGAACGGTGTAAAGACCCTTTACTACCACAACACCCGTGACGGTGCCTCTGATCAGGCTGACGACGGTGGTTGTGAAGGCGGAGCCTGCAAGCTCTGATCAGACCCTCTGATGTTCATGTTTCAACAGGCGCTCACAACCGGTGAGCGCCTGATCAGGTTTTGTTTTTTTCAGGAAAGCACCGATGTCATATTCCACTTTCAGTCCGAGTAACCACGACGCCACACGTGAACCGATGTTTTTCGGTCGCCCGGTCAATGTGGCGCGATATGACAAACAGAAATACCCGATCTTCGAAAAGTTGATCGAAAAACAGCTCTCTTTCTTCTGGCGTCCCGAAGAGGTCGATCTGACCAACGATCGCAAGGACTTCATGGACATGCCGGACCATGAGAAGCACATCTTTCTCAGCAACCTGAAGTACCAGACTCTGCTGGACTCGGTTCAGGGGCGCTCGCCCAACGTGGCGTTTCTGCCGGTAGTGTCTCTGCCGGAGCTTGAAACCTGGTTTGAAACCTGGGCATTCAGCGAGACCATTCACAGCCGCTCCTATACCCATATCATCCGCAACATTATTACCGAGCCGTCTGAGGTGTTTGACACCATCGTGACCAATCCGGAAATCATCAAGCGGGCCGAAACGGTTACCCGACTGTATGACGAATTTATTCAGCTGGTCAGTGTCTACTCCGTGCATGGTGCTGGTGTACACCAGATCAACGGCGTCAGCTACGATGCTTCACTGTACAACTTGAAGAGAAAACTTTATCTGACGCTGGTTTCGGTGAATGTACTGGAAGCGATCCGCTTCTACGTCAGCTTTGCCTGCTCCTTTGCCTTTGCCGAACGTGCCCTGATGGAAGGCAATGCCAAGATCATCAAGCTGATTGCGCGTGATGAGGCACTGCATCTGACCGGTACCCAGCACATGCTTAATCTGATGGCATCAGGGGCGGAAGACGCGGACTTCAAACAGATCGCGGTTGAGTGTGAGGAACAGGTTTACGCCATTTTCCGTGAGGCGGCGCAGCAGGAGAAGGAGTGGGCCGAGTATCTGTTCAGTGAAGGCTCCATGATCGGTTTGAACGCACGTATTCTGGGCGACTATGTCGAGTACATCACCAACGTACGCATGAAGGCGCTGGGCTTGAATGAAATCTTCCCGGCGCGGCAGAATCCGCTGCCCTGGATGAATGGCTGGCTGGTCAGTGACAACGTGCAGGTGGCGCCTCAGGAAGCGGAAATCAGTTCCTATCTGGTCGGACAGATCGACAATGATGTCGGCAGTGACGATTTTGACGGCTTTGACCTGTAAGCGAGGGATGCATGTCAGGTATTCCACGAATCAAGGTCAGCAATTACCACACATTCTTCTATCAGTATGAGTTTTCTCTGCTGGATGCGCTTGAGTCACAGGAGATTCCTGCCCCCTACAACTGCCGGGGTGGTTACTGTGGCTGCTGTAAAGTGCGCCTGCTGGATGGTGAAGTGGAGTATGTGCAGGATAGTCTGGTAGATCTTCAGGGCGATGAAATACTCACCTGTTGTTGCCGACCGAAGACACATATCGAGATTGAATTGCCCGAAGATTGAACCGGGTCACAAAATCGACATGAAGTGAAAGAAGCGCCTTGACAGGGCGCTTTTTTTTTGAACTTGTGCACATGCTTGAGGCACACTGACTGAGGCCGGTGCATAACCCGTTTCAGCGAAGACGTATTGCTCTATTGACATATGTAAGCTATTGTTTTTTATGGATTTGATCGAAAGCTGACGTTTTTCTTACCAATTTGCTGAAGGCCTCGAATTACGCTGGATTGAGCCATTCTTCCCAATAGTACTAACAGTTTTATCCACAGAAATTGTGGGTAACGAAAGGGGCTATTCGAGCTCCGTTTTCTGCTTGTATTCACATAAATCTTCAATCACGCAGGCACTGCAACGAGGCTTGCGTGCCGTGCAGACATAGCGTCCGTGCAGGATCAGCCAGTGGTGTGCATCCACCAGAAAGGGTTTGGGGACATGGCGCAGCAGTTTTCGTTCGACTTCCAGTACGGTCTTGCCTGGGGCGATACGAGTGCGGTTGGCGACGCGAAAAATATGGGTGTCTACCGCCATGGCGGGCTGGCCAAACGCCGTGTTGAGGACCACGTTGGCAGTCTTGCGGCCAACACCGGGCAGCTTCTCCAGCTCGGCGCGTGTCTGAGGGACTTCGCTGTTATGCTCTTCAATCAGGATGCGGCAGGTCTTGATGACGTTTTCGGCCTTGGTGTTGAACAGACCGATGGTCTTGATGTACTGCTTCACACCATCCACTCCGAGGGCCAGAATGGCTTCAGGCGTATTGGCGATGGGATAAAGCTTGCGGGTAGCCTTGTTGACGCTGACATCGGTTGCCTGTGCCGACAGCATGACGGCAATCAGCAGCTCAAAGGCGTTGCTGTATTCGAGTTCGGTTTCAGGGTTGGGGTTTTCGGCCTGCAGGCGGCTGAAAATCTGGTATCGCTTGTCGGCATTCATCGCGGTCTGTCCGGTTACGGGCAAAGCTGCGATTATTCCAGATCCTCGGCCAGGGTGGTACGGTTGCGGCCATTTTCCTTGGAGTAATACAGCGCCGTGTCGGCATCTCGCATCCACTCTTCATGGGATTGATGCTGGTTGCCAAGCTGAGAAATGCCAAGGCTGGCGGTAAACTGTATACGGTTGGGGCCGTGCCTTACTTCCAGCATCTCGATTGCACGGCGAACCCGTTCGGCGAACACCATGGCGTTGGTGGCTGTGGTGTTGACCAGCAGAACGCCAAACTCCTCGCCGCCATAACGGCCCGGCGTATCCGTGGCACGTGCATGGTGGCGCAGGGTTTCGGACAGGATACGGATGACCTCGTCACCGGCCTGGTGGCCGTAAGTGTCGTTGATCGTCTTGAAGTGGTCCACATCCATCATGACCAGGCTTGAGGGGGTCTGAGTTCGGCGGAAGCGCTCATACTCCTGTCGCAGGCACTCTTCCCAGTAGCCTCGGTTTGCAAGACCACTGAGTCTGTCTGTGCGACTCAGCAGTGCGAGCTCGGCGTTGGCATCACGCAGCCCCAACTGGCTCATGGCGGCGGCCGTCATGTCATAGATCATAATGCCGACATGGTCGATCTGGCCACTGGGAGAGGAGAGCGGAATCAATGTCACGTTCTGATACATGAACTCAGCCAGTCCCGTAATAGGGTGGTACGGCTTGAAGCGGAACAGGTAAGGGCGCTCTTCCCAGGTGATAAAGGCACGATTGCGAAGCATGAAGACGCTTTCAAGCTTGCGCTGAAACCATTGTCCAGGGAAGTCATCGAACAGGTCTTCCAGTCGTTTGCCGTAAGCAATGGCATCACGTACACCGGAATGGTTGGTCATGAAATTGTTCCAAAGGTGAACGCGGTGGTCGGCATCCAACACAATCAGGCCCACATCCAAGTGTTGCAGGAGTCCCAGTTGCCAATGGAACTCATCCACGCTCAGTATGTGCTCCGGCGGGTTGATCATCACAGATGCCTCACTAATTCATTCATGGCC
This sequence comes from Marinobacterium sp. BA1, assembly GCF_041155135.1. Taxonomy (NCBI): domain Bacteria; kingdom Pseudomonadati; phylum Pseudomonadota; class Gammaproteobacteria; order Oceanospirillales; family Oceanospirillaceae; genus Marinobacterium; species Marinobacterium sp. BA1. Next base: position 1,562,683 of record NZ_BAAFHC010000001.1, on the reverse strand, counting down.
GGAAGTGAATCTTCGGTAAACAGCAGCAGCAGGTCACAACTCAAATCGCGCCCCTCGATCCGGTAACCGATGTCGATGCTTAGTGTTCGCGTCCAGCGGCTGTTCTGTTGCAGGTTCGGTATACTGCAGTGCTGGCCCAGAATCAGTGGCGAGCCCTGGCCAAAACTCAGATCTAGCTGTGATCCAAGCCCGTTCAAGAAGGCACCGATCAAGAGGTTGGCGATATCCATCATCAATTCGCGTTCGACCTGGTCGGTGATTTCACCTTCATGGCCGAGCATATAAGCCAGATCCTGACTGCTGGAGTCACTGAACATCAGCAAGGCTTCACCGGCGATGCCTGGAGCGATAAAGCCCTGACAAATAGTGGTGATCGGATTGTCTCCAGTCGCCTGATGCAACGCCATGTCGAATTCACACAGCTCAACCAACTGTACGTGGGGGATTGGCAATTCGATAAAGACCTTCAACAGCCGTGCAAGGCGGTCGGCTGCCTGGCCCATAGCGACGTTAGCCAGCTCCTGGTAGCTCTCGGTCAGTTCAAATGCCTGCGATACCGGGTCGAGGCCCAGGCCGCGAGTGCGGTTCAGTGGCTGTGGACGTGCACCTTCGAGATCGGCTTCAACTGCATCATTTACGGTGTCGGCGGGGCGTTCGGCAAGTTCTTCGAGCAGGCCGTATGAGCGCAGGGATGGGGTCAGCAGGTCGGTATCCAGCGGTTTGTGGATGAAATCAAGTGCGCCGAGTTGAATCACACGCTCACGGGCTTCCGGCTGAATATCGCCGGATACAACGATGGTAAGAGTGGGCAGGTCATTGGCACGGATGCGTTCCAGTACCTGGTAGCCATCCAGCAACGGCATGTTAAGGTCGAGAAACAGCAGCTCACCCTTGCCGGCTCTGATCGCCTCAAGTGCCTCCAGGCCATGGCTGGCGTGTGTAATGTCCACATTCCATTGTTTCAGCGCTCGCTCCATCTGCTTGCGAGCGAGGCGGGAATCATCACAGATTACGACGGATAGCGGTTTGCCCACCTTGGCTCCTGTTGATCGAAAATGATGCAGGTTTGGCCGAGGTTAATGAAAAAGGGTTTGGGTTTCAATGAGTAAAAAGTGTCATCAACCGGTAACGCGTACCCTTTTGCTACCCGTCAAGGTTTTGGGAGTCTGTTGCTTGCGGCGTTCTTCCAGGCGCGCATCGATTATGTTCTTCAGCGCAATCAGCAGTCCAAGGCCAACAAAGGCACCCGGTGGCAGAATGGCAAACAGGAAGCCTGGGTAGTCCTCGAACATCAGCCACTTCCAGTTGCGTGCGGCTTCGCCGAACAGCAGGTGCATGTCACTGAACAGCGCGCCGGTGCCCAGCAACTCGCGCATACCGCCCAGCAGGACCAATACGGCGGTGAAGCCGACGCCCATCATCAGGCCGTCCAATACTGAGGCGCGCACCGGGTTTTTGCTGGCAAAGGCATCGGCACGGCCCATGATGGCGCAGTTGGTCACAATCAATGGAATGAAGATGCCCAAAATCAGGTAAAGCTCATAGGTGAATGCCTGCATCAGCAGTTCGATCGCCGTCACGAAAGAGGCAATGATCATTACGAAGATCGGCAGGCGTACGGTTTCCGGCACCAGTTTGCGGAAAGCGGATACAGTCAGGTTTGAGCTGACCAGTACCAATGTGCTTGCAAGGCCAAGGCCAAGGGCGTTCACTACGGAGGCGGTGACGGCCAGCAGGGGGCAAAGGCCCAGTAGTTGAACCAGTGCCGGATTGTTGGTCCAAAGGCCGTCCAATGTAATCTTGCGGTAGTCGACGCTCATTGTGTGACTCCTGCCGCAGAAGCGGCGTCAGCAGTAACGGGTTGCAGCAACTGTGCGCGGTGAGCCCGGAAAAACTCGATTGTGCGGGCGGTGGCGTTTACGATCGCACGTGGCGTGATAGTCGCACCGGTGAACTGATCAAATCTGCCACCGTCTTTTTTTACCGCCCAGTTCTCGTCACGATTAACCGCCATGTGAGCCCCCTCAAAAGCCAGAATCCAGTCGGATTTGGCCAGCTCGATCTTGTCACCCAGCCCCGGTGTTTCCTTGTGGCTTAGGACGCGTACACCGGCGAGCGAACTGTCGGCATTCACACCGATCAGCAGCTCGATGTTGCCGCTGTAGCCATCCGGTGCAATCACCGGAAGCAGTACAGTTACCACCTCGCCGGAATTGATTGCCTGCCAGCCTGTGCTGCCGGAAGGGTAGCCCAGCTCAGGCGCGGCACTGAGCTGAATCTCATGCGACAGCAGATCGGGATCTATCTCGCGAGGCACGATTTCATACAAGGCACGGGCCTGAAATTCGGCCTTGTTGTGCGCGATTCTTTCGCGTGTACTCAGCTGAGTGAAGGCGATGACAGCCGCTGTTACGATCGCGAAAATGCCGATGGCCAGGGCGTTATTGCGAATGGCCTGAAAGACTTCGTTCATGCCTTGCCTCCCTGTCCCTTTTTGGCTCTGTTATGGCCATAGCTGCGTGGCTGGGTATAGATATCGATAAAGGGCGCCGCCAGATTCATCAGTAAAACCGCGAAGGCCACACCATCGGGGTAGTTACCCCAGGTACGGATAATGAAAATCAGGATGCCAATACTGGCACCGAACACTATCCGTCCACGGTTACTGGTCGCGCTGGAGACCGGGTCGGTAATGATGAAGAACGCCGCCAGCATGGTGGCACCGGTGCTGAGGTGGAAGAAGGGGTCAGCATAGTTGTCGGGATCAAAACCGAAAAACATGCTTGAACACAGGGCCAGTGCCAGCAGCATGGAGATGGGTGCGTGCCAGGTGATCACCTTGCGGTACAGCAGAAAGATGCCGCCCATCAGCCAGGCGGCACTGACTGCGTGCCAGGCGCCGATGCCTTGTGACAATACGGTGGACTGGCGCCAGGCTTCTTCGGTGGTCAGGCCGCCACGATGGCGGATTTCATCCAGAGGGGTCGCTCCGGTAAAACTGTCATACCAGAGGTTGTCGGCGGCGGCGAAGATGGCCTTCAGCGTGTCGAGGAACGGCGCTATCTGCCAGCCGTCGCCATTGAGTACGAAGGGGGCGGTCCAGCGTGTCATTTCCACCGGGAACGAGATCAGCAGGAGGGCATAGGCCACCATGGCGGGATTGAACGGGTTCTGTCCCAAACCGCCGTAAAGGTGCTTGCCCAATACAATGGCAACAAACACGCCGACCAGTGTCATCCACCAGGGCGCGAAGGGAGGAATTGCCACGGCCAGCAGCATGGCCGTGACAATGGCGCTGCCATCGCTGAGGTGAAACAGCACCGGGCGCTTGCGCAGCATGAGTATTACGGCTTCAAATCCCAGTGCCAGCAGGCCGGCCCAGATAATCTGGATTACAGTGCCCCAGCCGAAAAAGACGGTCATGGCCAGAATGCCGGGCAGCATGGCCAGCATTACCAGTCGCATCACATTGGCGGTGCTGTTGGCCTTGTAGACATGAGGTGAACTCAGTCGGATCAGTGACATCGGTGTGCGATCCTGTCTTAAGTATCAGTTGGGTTTAGGCCGGCGAGTGCTCGCTCAGGCTCTGGTTCAGTGCGTCGGATTTCTTGCGGGCTTCCACCAGTTCGGTTTCCATCTCCCGACGTGCCTGTTCGTCTTCCGTCTTGGTCAGTGCGCGTTCCAGTTTGGTCACCGCTGCGCGGGCCATGGCGGCATCAATCTTGAGCTGCTTGAGATCTACGCCCTTTTCGGCGGCGGCAGCGGCTTCTGCCTGCTCAGCTGCCTTAAAGGCCTGCTCGGCTTCTTCTGATTTCTGCTCCAGGTCAGTCAGGGTGACGCGCAGGGCATCGATGCCATCAAGCCCCTTGTCTTCAGCGTTCTTGAGAGCGTCACGGGCCTTTTTCAGCTTGGTACGGGCAACCGCTGCAGCGGTTTTCAGTTGCTTCAGGTCTGGTGCTACACTGGCTGCAGGAGCGGTGTTGCCGGGTTCGGCCTGTGCCTTGTCCGCTTCGGTACTCTTGCGAGACTGTTGTGCCCGTGCGGCCTCTTCGGCCCGCGCCTTACGGCGTGCCTCCTTCTCGGCCTGTTCGCGTTCGAGCCGCGCCTGACGGGCTTCAAAACGCTGACGCGCATGATCAGCCTTGCGTTGTTCGGCTTCTTCGGTACGAATCTCAGATTTGGCAAAGCGATAGTACTGCACCAGCGGAATGCTGCTGGGGCAGACATAGGCACAGGCGCCGCACTCGATGCAGTCGAACAGGTTGTGATTACGCGCCTTGTCGAACTCACGCCCTTTGGAGAACCAGTACAGCTGCTGCGGCAGCAGCGTAACGGGGCAAACCTGCTCACACATATTGCAACGGATGCAGGGCTGCTCAGGTGGTGCCTGTGGCATTTCCTCATCGCTGGCGGCAATGATGCAGTTGGTGGTCTTGATCACAGGGATCTGATCATGCGCGACCGTGACCCCCATCATCGGCCCGCCCATCACCAGCCTGAACAGACGGCCTTCGTACAGGCTGGCAGCATCCAGCAGGTCGGCGAAGGGGGTACCAATCAGGGCTTCAAAATTCTGCGGCTTGGCCACGGCGTCGCCGGTGACGGTCACAATGCGGGAAATCAGCGGCTCGCCAAAATGTACCGCACGATGGATGGCGGTTGTCGTGCCCACATTCTGGCACACAATGCCGATATCGGCAGGGATGCGACCACTTGGTACTTCCAGTCCGGTGAGCAGCTGGATCAGCTGGCGTTCACCGCCCGAAGGGTATTTGGTGGGCACGACGCGGATATCAATATTCAGCTCGCAACCCTTGAGTACCGCTTCCAATGCGTGGATTGCCTGCGGCTTGTTGTCCTCGATGCCGATCATGATATGGCTCGGGCGCAACAGGTGGCTGATGATGCGAATACCGCTGAGAATGTCGGCGGCACGCTCACGCATCAGCATGTCATCAGCCGTGATATAGGGTTCGCACTCGGCGGCGTTGATGATCAGAGTATTGACGATATGGTCATCACCCAGATGCAGCTTCACATCGGTTGGGAAGCCAGCACCGCCCATGCCGGCGATGCCGCACTGGCGGATATGCTCGATCAGAACCGAGGGCTCCAGCCGGGTGTAATCCTGCAGGCCCTGGTGTTCAATCCACTCATCCTGACCGTCGGTTTCCAGCGTGATGCAGTCAGACTCAAGGCCTGATGCATGCGGCACCGGGTGTGGCCCGATGGAGCGCACAATGCCTGAGGTAGGCGCGTGCAGCGATGCGCTGATACGGCCGACCGGTTCGGCAATCAACTGTCCCTTGAGTACACGATCGCCCACATTGACCACCGGGTTGGCGGCAATGCCGATATGCTGCTGCAGTGGGATATAGAGCATCTTCGGCAGCGGTGCATGGGCAATCGGGGTTCGGGTGGACTGCTTCTTGTTTTCCGGCGGGTGCACGCCACCGTGGAACGCAAATACCTTGCCCATCAGTGTGCCTCCTGCTGTTCGGCGCCGCGACCACGGTCGGTCGCGATCAGGCTGGAGGACTCGGTTGGCGAGGGCCATTTCCAGTTGGTAATGGTGGTTTCCACCGGAATCATATCAATACAGTCCACGGGGCAGGGTTCAACACAGAGATCGCAGCCGGTGCACTCATCGACGATGACGGTATGCATCTGTTTGGCGGCGCCCAGAATCGCATCCACGGGGCAGGCCTGAATGCACTTGGTGCAGCCGATGCATTCATCTTCGCGGATAAAGGCAACCTTTTTGACCTGTTCTTCACCGTGTTCGGCATCCAGCGGCACCGCTTCCACATCGAGCAGGTCAGCCAGCGCTTCGATGGTGCTTTGACCACCGGGCGGGCACTTGTTGATCGCCTCACCATTGGCGATCGCTTCCGCGTAGGGGCGACAGCCCGGGTAGCCGCACTGGCCACACTGCGTTTGTGGCAACAGGGAATCGATCTGATCCACGATCGGGTTGCCCTCGACACGAAAGCGTACCGAGGCATAACCCAGAATCACGCCGAACACGACGGCGAGGCAAAACAGGATAAGAATAGCGGTAATAACGGTCGTCATCGTCGCCTCCGCCTCAGAACTGCACGAGGCCGGCAAAGCCCATGAAGGCCAGCGACATCAGACCGGCGGTGACCATGCCGATGGCCGCACCGCGAAAGGGAACGGGCACATCCGCGACGGCGATCCGCTCACGAATGGCCGAGAACAGCACCAGCGCCATCGAGAAGCCGACGGCAGCACCAAAACCATAGGCGATCGACTCAAGGAAGCCGTTTTGCTTCTTGATGTTGAGCAGGGCAACGCCGAGTACCGCACAGTTGGTGGTGATCAGCGGCAGGAAGATGCCGAGCAGCTTGTACAACAGCGGACTGGTTTTGTGCACCACCATTTCGGTGAACTGAACCACTACCGCAATCACCAGAATAAAGGCGATGGTTTGCAGGTATTCCAGCTCGAAGGGGACCAGCAGGGTCGAGTACACCAGATAGCTGCACACCGACGACAGCGTCAGCACGAAGGTGGTGGCCAGGGACATGCCCATGGCCGTTTCCAGCTTGTTGGAAACACCCATGAACGGACACAGCCCGAGGAACTGGACCAGTACGAAGTTATTCACCAGTACGGTGCTGATCAGGATGAGCAGAAATTCAGTCATAGCCCCTGTCAATGCCTCAAGCCCTGCCGGCATGACCGGGCAGGGCGTATTAGATTCCGCTGAATTTTACCGGATTTATAACCTTAGGGTATAGATCCGCAGGCCGAGCGCAAGCGCCCGATCCCCGACTCAGATCAGATCTGCCTGCTGAATTTTCTGCAACAGTGCCTTGACCTGTGCAGTTGGAGGCAGTTCTGCGTCGGCCTCAAGCACCAGATCTGCCTCAAAATCATCACGCTGAGTCAGCAGCAACAGACCGGCAGCCTTGAGTGCGGCAACCTGCTCAGTGTTCTGGAAGGTCAGTGCCAGCGGCAGGCGGCCACGATTGAACAGTTGTTGCTCAAGTGTATACAGCAGCGTTGCACCCTGAGTCGCGTCAGTGGCCTTGATCTGAACCAGTGCCGCTTTCTGACCAAAGCGCTCGGCACGCTGCTGAGTGCTGATGATGGACTCGGCGTGCAGCTCAATCGCACTGTCATCTTCAGCTTCGGCCTGAATCATGCCGGCTGCCACGGTGGCGTTGGTCAACCGATCAACGATAATGAACGAGCCGGTGCCCTTGTGACGACGGTAGTCATCCGCCACTACGGCGCGTTCCAGACTGATCTCGACCTGAGCGATCTCGTTTAGTCCCAGTGTCGCTGCCGGGCTTTGTTCCAGCGTATTCACATCGATGCGGTGACGAATCGCGCTGACACGCCCTGCCGTGCGGGTGCTGGCCAGCTTGATTTCGTAGCTGCGCCCCGGAATCAGCTCCTGTTCCGACATCCATACCAGATGCGCTGCGAAGCGGTTAGTCACTTCCGGTACCTGATCACTGTGTACGATCAGGTCGCCACGGGAGATATCGATTTCGTCTTCCAGTGTCAGCGTCACCGCCATGGGCGCAAACGCCTCGGCCAGCTCGCCATCGAAGGTTACGATCGATTTCACCTTGCTGGATTTGCCGGAGGGCAATACCGTCACCGCATCCCCCGGGCGCACGATACCCGCACTTAGGGTACCGCAGTAGCCGCGGAAGTTCAGGTTCGGACGGTTGACGTACTGTACCGGGAAGCGCAGTTCATCAAAATTGGCGTCTCCGGCGATCTCCACGTTTTCCAGTGTCTGCATCAGCGAATCGCCGCTGTACCAGGGCATGTTCTCTGACGGGTTGACCACGTTGTCGCCCTTCAGGGCGGAAATCGGTGCGAAGTGGATATCCTTCAGTCCCAGCCCCTGAGCAAAGTTCAGGTAGTCCTGCTTGATCTGTTCAAAGCGTTCTTCGCTGAAGTCCACCAGATCCATCTTGTTGATCGCCACCACGGTGTGCTTGATGCCCAGCAGGGACACGATGAAGCTGTGACGGCGGGTCTGCACCTGTACCCCGTGACGGGCGTCGATCAGGATGATCGCCAGATCACAGGTGGACGCACCGGTGGCCATGTTGCGGGTGTACTGCTCGTGCCCCGGCGTATCGGCGATGATGAACTTGCGCTTGGCGGTGGAGAAGTAGCGGTAGGCCACATCAATGGTGATGCCCTGTTCGCGCTCGGCCTGCAGGCCGTCGACCAGCAGTGCCAGATCGATCTCGTCTCCGGTGGTGCCGACTTTCTTGCTGTCGTTCTGAATCGCGGCCAGCTGATCTTCATAGATCATCTTGGAGTCGTGCAGCAGACGACCGATCAGGGTGGATTTGCCGTCGTCTACGCTGCCGCAGGTGAGAAAGCGCAGCAGCTCCTTGTTCTCGTGCTGGTCCAGGTAGGCGTCGATGTCAGTGGCGATCAGATCAGATTGATGACTCATAATGCTGTACTCAAATATCCGTTAACGAGATGGCGGTGGCGGCTCAGAAATACCCTTCGATCTTCTTCTGCTCCATGGAACCGGCGCTGTCGTGGTCGATGGCGCGGCCCTGGCGCTCTGACGTAGTGGTCAGCAGCATCTCCTGAATGATCTCGGGCAGGGTGTCGGCATCGGATTCCACGGCGCCGGTCAGCGGGTAGCAGCCCAGCGTACGGAAACGGATATTCTTCATCATCGGCACTTCGCCATCCGCCAGCGGCAGGCGCTCGTCGTCGACCATGATCAGCATGCCATCGCGCTCGACCACCGGACGCACTGCCGAGAAATACAGCGGAACGATGGGGATCTGCTCCAGATGGATGTACTGCCAAATGTCCAGCTCGGTCCAGTTCGACAGCGGGAATACGCGGATGCTCTCGCCCTTGTCGACACGGGTGTTAAAGGTGTTCCACAGCTCCGGGCGCTGGTTTTTCGGGTCCCAACGGTGGTGCTTGTCGCGGAAGGAGAACACGCGCTCCTTGGCGCGGGATTTCTCTTCGTCGCGGCGGGCACCGCCAAAGGCGGCGTCGAACTTGTACTGGTTCAGCGCCTGCTTCAGCCCCTGGGTTTTCATGATGTCGGTGTGCTTGGACGAGCCGTGGGTGAACGGGCTGATGCCCATCTCAACGCCTTCCGGGTTGATGTGGACGATCAGATCCATGCCGGCCTCCTTCGCCATATGGTCACGGAACTGGATCATCTCCTTGAACTTCCAGGTGGTGTCTACGTGCAGCAGCGGGAAGGGCGGCTTGCCCGGGAAGAACGCCTTGCGTGCCAGATGCAGCATCACGGAAGAGTCCTTGCCGACAGAATAGAGCATGACCGGATTGTCGAACTCGGCAGCCACTTCACGGATGATGTGGATGCTCTCGGCTTCGAGCTGTTTGAGATGGGTCAGGCGGTGTTCCGGCAACAGATTCATCATTCGACTCTTTCACTTGGTTGCGACACGAAAGCCCCGGAGGGCTAATAACTGGATGGCATTATGTCGAAGCGCCAATAAAATAAAAAAGAATATATAAGCATTTTTATATTCCGTCTGGTGATATGGGCGGTATCGACTAATGGTTATAACAAAATTATCAATTAGTATTTTACGTTATAAAAACGACTGGGTAACATGGCGACCTGTTTCAATGACGCTCAGTAGAAAGGTTGAACTGACATGTACCAGTACACCGAAGTGGATCAGAAGCTGGTAGACGAACGGGTGGCGCAGTACCGCGACCAGACCCGCCGCTACCTTGCAGGCGAGCTGCCGGACGAAGAGTTCCGTGCATTGCGCCTGATGAACGGCCTTTATATACAGCGTCAGGCACCGATGCTGCGCGTGGCGGTTCCCTATGGTCTGATGTCTTCGACCCAGATGCGCAAGCTGGCGCACATCGCCCGCACCTATGACAAGGGCTACGGTCACTTCACCACCCGTACCAATATTCAGTACAACTGGCCCACACTGGAGTCGGTACCGGATATTCTGGCCGAGCTGGCCGAAGTGCAGATGCACGCCATCCAGACTTCGGGCAACTGTATTCGCAACACCACCACTGACCCCTACGCCGGCGTCATCGCCAGTGAGCTGGAAGATCCGCGTCCCTGGTGCGAGATCATCCGTCAGTGGTCCACGCTGCACCCGGAATTCGCCTACCTGCCGCGCAAGTTCAAGATCGCCGTCACCGGTGGTCCCGAAGACCGTGCCGCTTCGCAGGTCCATGACATCGGCCTGCATCTGGTCAAGAACGAACAGGGCGAGATCGGCTTTGAAGTGCTGGTCGGTGGCGGCCTCGGCCGTACCCCAGTGATCGGCAAGCAGATCCGTCCCTTCCTGGAAGGGCGTGACCTGCTTTCCTATCTGGAAGCGATTATCCGCGTCTACAACCTGAACGGTCGTCGTGACAACAAGTACAAGGCGCGCATCAAGATTCTGGTGAACGCCATGGGCATTGATGCCTTCCGCGAGCAGGTCGAAGCCGAGTGGGCCGAGATCCGCGAGTCGGACCTGCGCCTGTCGCAGGACGAGATCGACAGGGTCAAGGCCCAGTTTGCACCGCCGGCCTACGCGGCGGATGCGGCCAACAATGACTTGAGCGCCCAGCTGGCTGAGAACGATGACTTCCGCGTCTGGTTTGAGCGTAACACCGTTGAGCACAAGGTGCCGGGCTACCGCATCGTTGTGGTATCGCTCAAGCCTTACCTGAAGGCGCCGGGCGATATCACCGACGTGCAGATGGATATCGTCGCCGATCTGGCGGACAGCTTCTCGTTTGGCGAGATTCGCGCCACCCATCACCAGAACCTGGTGCTGGCCGACGTGAAGCAGGGCGATCTGCTGCAGGTATGGAAGATCCTCAACGCCAACAACCTGGCGCGGCCCAATATCGGCACCCTGACCGACATGATCGTCTGCCCTGGCTTTGACTTCTGCGGTCTGGCCAACGCCCATACCCTGAACATTGCCGAACAGATCAACGAGAAGTTTGAGCAGGTCGATTTCCTGCATGACGTAGGCAACGTTCGCCTGAACATGTCCGGCTGCATCAACGCCTGTGCGCACCACCATGTGGGGCACATCGGTATCCTCGGCGTCGACAAGAAGGGCGAGGACTGGTACCAGTTCACCCTGGGCGGTTCGTCCGAGGCAGATGCGGCACTGGGCAAGGCACTGGGCAAGGCGATTGCCGCCGACGAGGTGGCCAACACCATCGAAAAGATTTTGCTGACCTACATTGAACAGCGTGAATCCGAAGAGGAAAGCTTCCTCGATCTGGTACGCCGTGTGGGTGTAGACCCCTTCAAGGAGGCTGTATATGGCGCTGATCATTGATCGCACACCGGTAACCGAAGATCGCTGGCAGTGGCTGGCGGATGATCAGGCGCTGCCCGCCGAAGGCCCGGTCGTATTGCCGCTGGCACGCTGGCTGGACGAAGCCGATGCTCTGGCAGGCCGTGAAACCGGTGTGCAGGTGAACGGTGACGACGACCTGCAGCAGGTTCTGGCACTGCAGGACCGTGTCAGCCTGTTTGCAGTGGAGTTCCCGGCCTTTACCGATGGCAGGGGCTTCAGCATCGCACGCCTGCTGCGTCGCGGCGGCTTCAAGGGTGAAATCCGCGCCATTGGCGACGTGACCCGGGACCGTTTGGCGCATCTGGAGCGCTGCGGCTTCAACGCCCTGCAGGTACCGGACGAGCGCTACAGCCCGGACGTGTTGCAGGCGTTTGACGAAATCGGCGTCCATTACCAGGGCGGTGCGTCACTGGCACGCCCGGCCTATCCTCAGAGCTGAACCGGAATCAGGAGACAACCAATGAGCATCGATCTGGCTGCCGCCAACGCGGAACTGGCGGGCAAAACCCCGCAGGAGATCATCGCCTGGGCCATCGCCCACAGCGACAAGCCGCTGGTCACGACCAACTTCCGTCCCTATGAGTCGGTGATTCTGCACATGGCCGTGCAGGTCAAGCCGGACATTGAGGTGCTGTGGGTCGATTCCGGTTACAACACCTCGGCCACCTACCGCTTCGCGGAAAAGCTGATCAAGGACCTGAACCTGAACATCCACACCTTCATCCCGCAGATGAGCGCAGCCCGTCGCAACGTGCTGATGGGCGGCATCCCCGATGTGGACGATCCGCAGCATGACGAGTTCACCCGTCAGGTGAAACTGGAACCCTTCCAGCGCGCACTGGCCGAACTCAAGCCAGACCTGTGGCTGAACGCGATCCGCAAGGACCAGACCGAATTCCGCCAGTCACTGGATATCGTGACGGCTAGCAAGGACGGCATCATCAAGGTGGCGCCGCTGTTCAACTGGACCGAAGCCGACATGGACGCCTACCTGGCCGAACACAACTTGCCCAACGAGCACGACTACTTCGACCCGACCAAAGCGCTCGAAACGCGCGAGTGCGGACTGCATACGCAGCTGTAAGCGTGTAAGGCCTCGCCGCTCGGCGGGGCCTCAATTCACATCCTTTCTGCCACTTTTCTTATCAGACCGTTCAGGTTAATCTCAAGCTACTGATGTCAGCAGGGAGTACGCTGGCCGTGATTAACCCCAAAAAGGCAGGGATGTCGCATGCCAACTGGCTATCTCCCCAATACCCTTATCACTTACTCGAACTCGCGCAATAGACCGCAATCCCGAGCCATACAGCATGGCAGCCATCAGATAGTGGACTCCGGTCAGTTGGCTGAGCAGTGCGGCCACTTCCTTACTGGTCAGCACGATGGGCAACTTGCGGGGCTTTCGAGCAGGGCTGAAGCTCGACAGGTCACCTACCGTTTGACCCAGGAATTTGGTTTTAAGAAAAACGATGGCATTCAGGGCAAGCGCCTGAGTCCCGGCAGAAACATTATGCTCAACGGCCAGGAAAGTCAGAAAGCGGATAATGTCTTCATCATGCAATTGGCTGGGGTGGCGCTTACCGCTGTACAGAATGAAGTACTTGATCCAGTAAAGATATGTGCTGATCGTCCGGCGACTGTAGCGCTGGACCAACATGAAGTCCTCAACGGACTTGAGAAAAGGAGATTTCGACATGTACCACACCTCATCCATGAAATGTATGCAGACCGTTATACCCGTTGGGTGACGTGATGTCGAGAAAAGTACCTTTTTGACAGTTCGACTTGGTGTTAAGTCATTGTATATCAATGGGTTATGAAGCTTCGATCAGAATTAAAAGGTATACCCGCTAATAATTATTATGAGGTCGCAGACCTCATTAACAGACTGTTATGCAACCGAGTTAAGTAAAACAAAAAAGAAATACATTATGAATAAGCTACTGAAAGAACTACTAGATAAGTTAGATTTTGAAGGTGTAATTTCGAATGCATCTATTCCTAATGATCTGCTACCCTCGAGATATGAAGATAAAGTTGGCGGTGAGCTTGGTAAAGAGTTCGTGGCAAGTCTTGTTAAAATCATAAATGAAGAAAAGTATTCTCCGGCTGAGGCCTCTTTCATACATGTTCCCAAGCCAGGTTTCACCACGAGGCCTGCGGCGCTTCTCACGTTGGCGGATAGATTAGTTTACGAAGCATTAATCGATTCCATAAAACCAGCAATAGAGAAAAAGCTAATAAGCGATGTGTACGTTATGTGGCCTCGAGCCAACTACGTACCAAAAAGGTGGGGTGAATTTGAAAGAGCTCCAATTTCTACGGGTGAGGAGTACGTCGTAAATGTCGATATAACCGCATTTTATGATTCTATAGACCATTCGGTTTTAGAGGGTAAGATTGTTGATATAATTGGTGAGAATACTTTTGCGCGAGCTATAAGTTTGTTCCTTACTGAGATTATGGGTTCAAATCGAGGAGTCCCCCAAGGAATTTTAGCTTCTGACACGCTGGCTACTCTTTATCTTCAGTCAGTCGATTCTGCAATGCTTAGATCTGGATTTAATTACTGGCGCCATGGAGATGACATAAGAATGAGCGCTGAGAATATATCTTTAGCTAGACAGGCAATAGCTATTGCTGAAATTGAATTGAGAAAAATTGGATTAGTTTTAAACTCATCTAAGTGTGTAATCCAACGAACGGAACACTACGATTCTAATCTTCAAGAAACTAGCAAGGTATATGAGCTTATAAAACAAAGGCTGTATGAGGAAAAAGTTGAGGATGTAAGTACAGACACAGACGTTTTACAGGATCTCATGGATGAAGCAGAACTAGATGACCAAATGAAGTGGGATTTGTTCTACCATGAGTCAATATCTATTGAGGATGTAATTGAAGAAATTAGAGAGCAGTTACAGCCAGATGAGCTAGAGATAGCAAAAACTCTATTTAAAGAAACGATGGAAGGTATTCCAGATGGTGAAAATCCTTTGCCTAAAGATCGTTTTCACGTTCAGATTAAAAAATCAATGCTGCGATTAGCGGCTGGCAAATCAGATATAGCTATTGACAATTGCTCCAGCCTAATTGCCAAGTTCCCAGACAAAACAGAGCTGGTATGTAACTATCTAATATCCTTGTCGTCTATTCGCCCTCGCGATGTCGCATCTCAAGCAGAAGATATTATTAACTCTGACTTGTTTTTGACTGCATGGCAAAAAGCATGGATATATCGAGTACTTGGTGAGTGCAGCGAAGAATTATCTGAAAAAGCCAAGGAAACTATCAGTAAAAATTGCAATGATCAATACGCCCACTGGTTAGAACGGGTTGAAGGGTTTAAGGTTCTATCTAAGATTGGTGAACTTCCCTTTAAATTGGTGATGCAAAGTTGGGAAGTTGCGCCAATAGCATACAAGCCTGACTTGATCGCGTCAGCGGTATATTTATCGAAGAGCTGCGAAAAGTCTAAAAGGTTTTTAGAGGGAATAAAGCAATCTCCTATCGAGAGGGTTGTTGCAAGACATTGTATTGCTAAATCGTAGATGAGTGTATTTATCAATGCATAACAAGTGTGTGATGTTCGCCGCTATCGCGGCTGGGACCTCCACTTCGCTGGCGCTACGTTCCGGCCCCATACACAGGCGTTATGTAAATCGGCCAGTTTGTGGTTTTATGGGTGCCATCGCAGGTTAAGGTGGCAGTATAGAAATCGTGCCGGCGTTCTCGGTGCGGTCGAAGGCTTGGGCAGTGGCCGGGGCTTTGGGAGGTTTCGGCCTTGAGTGCTTCGGTTCGGCTTCAATGGTTGCTGCCGCTGGGTCATATTAATCCTGGTGCCATCGGTTGGCACGCCGGGCTTGGCGGTAGCGTGCCGGTTGGCATGGGGCCGTTTGAAACAGGAAGAGTGCAGGCGGTATGGTTTCCAGCTCTTTTCCTCTATTGTTCGGGTCTTGTGTGGAATTTGATTTCCATAACAAGGCGCTCAAGATCGTTCGTTTCACTCACTGGGACCTCCGCAGCTACGCTGCCACGGCCCCTTAGCACGGCGTTATGGTCTTTAGGTGAATCATGGAAATCAACTTGCTCGTCTTGCGGTGCGGAGAATTGGAAGCGAGTAAGCGGTTTTACGAACTGCTAGGGTTTGGCTTCGTCAGGGAGAAACATGGCGATGGACCTCTGCACTATTCGTCGCAAGATGCCGGCTTTGTGTTTGAGCTTTATCCGTTGCGGGAGAATGAGCAAGCTTGCAACTCTAGGGTAGGCTTCTCGGTGAAAGACATACAGCAGGTTCTCTCCCAAGTGGCAATTACGAGCCAGCATGAATTCAATGGCAAGCAGATCTACATCGTTCGAGATCCTGATGGACGAAGTGTCGAGCTTCGTGAGCAATGACCATAACAATACGCGTAACACGGATGCCCTTTACGCCGCTCCGCTCTGTAAAGGTCACCGGTGCGCTCTGCGTTAGGCCAATCCAATCAAGGTACTTAGTTCACTTGGAGCAGAAATGGAAGTCAGAAAATCTTCTAGATTATTTATCGTAGATAGCGAAGGACGCCTTTTGCTATTTTTATACAAGGACGAGCATCAAGCACCATTCTGGGCGACCGCTGGCGGCGAGCTTAAATCAGGAGAAAGCTACACTGATGCTGCCGCACGGGAGCTATACGAGGAAACCGGACTTACTCTAAAAATTGGACATCTCCTGAAAGAGCGAGATGAAGTATATGCCGTAGCACGCTCAACACCTGCGCGCTGGCTAGAAAAATACTATCTAGTAGAGTGCCCAATAAATACAAATATATTCGCGGCAGAATGGACCGACGAAGAAAAGTGCACCATTCAAAAATGGAAATGGTGGAGTATAAAAGAAATGCAAAATGAGAATCCAACGATATTCAAACCCGAGTGGATTCCTGAGCTTTTGAGCGCAGTATTGAGCCAGCGCCAACATTGCGCCTAACAACTGGTTCAAACCGTTCGCTACTCTCACTGGAACGGGCTAAAGCCCGCCCCTTAACCAAACGTTAATGTGCAAAAAGAAAGGAGGCATTAATGAAATACGGACTTTTTCTTCTAACGGCGCTAGCTTTTTCTATTCCGGTAGCTGCTGGTCCTCTGACATTTGATGAGGCAAAAGTTAGGGCAGACTCTTCGGAAAGTGCTTTGTCTTCTCCCGATATCCAGAAGTTGGTAAACGCTCAAGGGGAGCTTGCATCACGTGCCTTCCCGGTTTGTGTCCAACGAACAAGCTCAAATCCCACCGACTTCACTGTGGTGGTTCAAATAGATATACGAGGGTCTGTAGTACATTCTTGGCGCGAAGGTGAATCTAGATTCGCTCAGTGCTTCCAAGAAATTATGGAAAAATCGTTTTCATATAGGCCGCAAGCAGAGCCGTTTTTCACAGCATTTGAGTACACAAATGAACATTAACAAGGCACTGAAAATCGGTCGCTACGCTCCCTGGGACCTCAATAGCTTCGCTATTTCGGCCCTTTAGTGCGGCGTTATATTTCACGGAGGTAATGTGCAAAGGAGAAGGATTGTCATTCTAGGCTCTATCGGAGTAACTGTAATAATTAGCTTGGCTGTAGCTGTATACTTTTCGATAGCAATTGATAATCGAAAACAAATGGCAATAGACCTTTTAACTAAGCCAGACGGGAGTCTCAATTACAACAATTTAGAAATCCTGCTTAACGAAAAATATATGTCGAGTTCGGGTTTTGAAGGTGTTGTAGAGTTTGTAAAAAATTATGGTGGGGTCTGCACTGAGCATGTTTGCAGGTTGCCCGTAGCTGGTACTTTCTGTGTCATTGAAAACGCTATAATTACGTTACAAGCCACAGAGCATTCAAAATATTTAAACGTGGAGAGGCGCCTAGATGGGTGCTAAAAAATATAACAATCACATCAAAAATCGCTCCACTGCGTTTCGCTGGACGTCGCTGACGCTCCGCCTTTTATGTGAGCGTTATATTTTTCAAGACAACATGCCTTGGAGTAAGAAATGGAAATAGTTCTAGGCTGGTTGGTTAATGTTCTAACCTTCGGATGGAAGAAAAGAAGGGAAGCCGATATTGAATTATTCAATAGACTGTATTCCCAGCTCAAATTTAATAGTGATTCTTGTATTCTTTTGAGGGATCAGGACTTTCATAATTCATTCTCATTTAGCTACCTAAAACCATTGAATAACATTGTCGAAGATTGGGAATATCCAGATGCCAAGTTTCATTCATGGCTCGTAGAGAGAAAGAAGAAAGCTTTCCTACAAAATCTTCGTGAATTTCTTAACGAACTTGAGCTACACACTGCTATGGAAGCCAATGGCCAAATTTCAATTGGGCTGAAGGATAATGATATGCGTGGAAATTCTGAGAAAAAGGAAATAATTAAAAATCTCAACAGCCTTAAAGACCAAACCTATAAATCTTATGTAAAGCTATTTAAGAAGTTTAAACGTGAGTTAAATGCATAAATATAACAATCGTCGGCATCCGACGCATACTGCGCGGCTGCTTTAGGCGTTATATTTTACAAGGAGTTAAAAATTGTATTCCCTAGAAATTGTAAGCCGAAGAGCAAGGCTATATAGAAAGCTTGCTTTTTCATTTGTTGCTTTCGTTGTGTTAATTATTGCTGCACTCTCTGCCTTTCTTCTTACATACACGAACACAACTACACATACTTGGGAAGAACTAATGCCTAATGTTTACATTAGTCCTCTGGATATTAATGAAAAAGAAATTCCTGAGGAAATACACTCTGAAATAAGAAATGTAAAAGGTTCAATAGGTTTGCTCGAAACCAAATTTAAAGAATTTGTCGATTTTAAAACATCAACATATTTTGACTTGATATTTATCGGAATCACTCGAATAGGGGCTATTCTACTTATCTTATACTTGGTTAAGCTTATTGTTTCATTTACTAGATATTTATTTAGAGTGGCTGATCACTATGATTATGTCGCAGACATTATGTATCTGTCAGAAAATAACGACTCAATACCAAAGGATAAGCTCATAGAGTTAATGAGCCCTAAGCATATTGTTTTTGATGGTATGCCATCAGATTTTCAGGATAAAACCATGGATATTCTAAAAGAGCTAGTTGCCAAAAAGTAGAATATAACAAGCGGCTGTAGCATCGGCCGCAAAAAAGCGCGGCCTGGACGCTCACTGCGTTCGCGCCGCTAAGCCGAGCGTTAACCGTCCGAGTTACCCACGAACAGTAGACACCTTCTATAGTAAGGTGGACTTACCCCGGTGCGGACGGTGGCATCGCTGGCCGTCAGTTACGAACAACAACGAGAGAAAGGCAGATGAGCGAGCACGATGCACGGTTTTGGGACCGGGCCGCCAAAAAATACGCAGCCTCTCCAATTGATGACGAGGCGGGGTTCGAGATGACGCTGGCGCGCACGCGTGCGTTGATGCCGCCCGACGCACGGGTGCTGGAACTTGGCTGTGGCACCGGTACGGCAGCCCTGTGTCTGGCTGATTCTGTGAAAAGCTACGTTGGCACGGACATTTCAGCGGGCATGATCGCCATTGCACAGGATAAGCTGGAAACAGCCCACCAAAGCGGCTTGAATGCGACGTTGGCGTTCCGCCGGGCAACCGCCGATACCTTGGCCCGTGAGGGTGTACAGTATGATGTGGTGCAGGGGTTTAACTACCTGCATTTGGCAGGCAGTCTGCCTGTCGTGCTCGCTCAGATTCACTCGATGCTTGTGCCGGGTGGGCTGTTCATCGCCAAAACCCCTTGTGTCGGTGATATGAATCCCCTTATCCGTCTTGCCATCCCGGTTATGCGTCTCGTGGGCAAGGCCCCGAGCGTCGTGACCATATGCTCCTCGGGTTCATTGGTACAAGCGATCGGTGAAGCGGGGTTTGAAATACTTGAAAACGAACGGCACGGCACGAAGAAAAGTGACTACTGTCCCTTTATTGTCGCTCGGGCGACCTGACTCTGCCTGACCTCAGGCATGCGGGAGTGCGCGCTCCCCGTGCCGCTGCGGGTTTAAGGGTGTATCCCTGACGCGAAATCAAAAATGGTCATGAACAGGAAAAGAACATGAAAAAACAGCTGCTGGTCTTGCTGATACCCTTCCTGCTATTGGCAGGATGTGCGACTGGCCCGTCTGCTCTCCGACATGATGTCGCCGTGTCGTATGACGCCGAGCGTATTGCCTATGATGTGGCCGGAGAGGGCGAAACAGCGCTGATTTTCGTTCACGGCTGGAGTTGTGACGGGCGCTACTGGCAAGAGCAGGTCCCGGTATTCGCGAAGGACTATCAGGTCATTACGGTCGACCTGGCAGGGCATGGGCATTCCTCACTGGAGCGATCCGATTATTCAATGTTGTCCTTCGCGCAGGATGTAAAAGCCGTTATGGACAGGGAAAACATTGGTCGCGCGGTTCTGATCGGGCACTCGATGGGAGGTGGCGTGATTGCCGAGGCAGCCAGACTCATGCCGAAGAGGGTTGTGGGTATTGTCGGGGTCGATACCCTGCAAAACGTTGGGGAACTTACACCTGAGAGCGTCATTGAGGAGATGGTAACGCCATTTGAGTCTGATTTCAGAACGGCGACACAGGGTTTTGTTTCACAAATGTTCCCGGCAGGCACCGATCAACAGCTGATGAACTGGATAATGGAAGACATGTCATCAGCGCCCAAGGCGCCAGCCTTGAGTGCCTTTCGTAATTACCTGGGGCAGTATGTCAGCGGAGACGCCGCCGCTGTCTTCAAGGATGTCAGCGTTCCTGTGGTCTCAATAAATGCACGACTATGGCCGACCGCATTTGAAGACAACCAAAAGCATATTAAAGACTATCAGCTTCTCTATATTGAGGATTCAGGCCACTTTCCCATGCTGGAAAGGCCCGACGCCTTTAATGCGCTGTTACAACAGGCCATTGAAGCAATTGAAACGCGCAATGGCATCTAGCCTTTGCATCACATGCGTGTCGGTGTCTCCGCTGGCGTTCGTCTTGACGTACGTACTCGAAAGCGTACACTTGGTGAAAAGTTGAACACGCAAGAGGTGCGTCATGACCGGAATTACAGCCACTGAGGCGCGCAGCAACCTTTATCGGTTGATTGACGAGACCGCCGAATCCCACCAGCCAATCGTCATCATGGGTAAGCGGAATAAAGCCGTCCTGGTTTCCGAGGAAGACTGGTCTGCAATTCAGGAAACACTTTACCTGCTCTCCGTGCCCGGTATGCGGGAGTCTATTCGTGAGGGTATGGTTACTCCCGTGGATGAATGCGATGAGGAGCTGAACTGGTGACATGGAAGTTGGTTTACACCAAACAAGCCCAGAAGGACGCAAAGAAGCTGGCCTCCAGCGGCCTCAAACCAAAAGCCGAAGAGTTATTGGCACTCATTGCAGAAGATCCGTACCGCAAGCCACCCCCGTTCGAGAAGTTGATTGGTGATCTTGCGGGTGCCTATTCACGCCGAATCAATATCCAGCACCGTCTGGTATACCAAGTGCTTGAAGACGAGAAAGTGGTAAAAGTCCTCCGTCTCTGGAGCCACTACGAATGATGCATAACCAGTCGCTGTTGCCGGACAATTTCTCCACCGCTTCGCGGCTACAAAATTGCCGCAAAGCTCTATGTTAGCTGTGATTTCCTCGCTCGCAAAAGTGATACTATAGTGCCACTATCCGTCTGATTCAGGGTGCTCCTATGAAAGTTGAGCTTGTTACAAACCTTAAGCGCCAAGCCACAAAAATCCTGGCTGACCTGCACCAGTCTAAAGAGCCGGTACTGATCACCGAGCATGGTAGGCCATCCGCATACCTTGTCGATGTGCAGGATTACGAGTTCATGCAACGTCGCCTTGAGTTGCTTGAAGGGCTCTCGCGGGGAGAGCGTGCTGTACTTGAAGGAAGAACGTACAGCCAAACTGAGGCCAGGGAGAAAATGAGTAAATGGCTGAAGTAATCTGGACGGAGCCTGCGCTTCAAGAACTGGATGCCATCGCTGAGTACATTGCTCTGGATAATCCTGTTGCTGCAGGTCATCTGGTTCAGAACGTTCTCGATAAGACCGGGCGTTTGGAAGAATTTCCCCAATCTGGACGGATTCCTCCAGAACTCCCTGATTCGGTCTACAGAGAAGTCGTGGTTCTACCGTGCCGTATTTTTTATCGTGAGGATGAGCAGCAGGTTCTCGTCCTCTATGTCATGCGAGAAGAGCGGCAGCTTCGTGCATACATGCTTGGGAAACAGCTAACCAGGCGCGTCACTCGGATGCCTTTGTCTCCGCTTCGTTATGCCAAAATCACCGGTGGCTTCGGCGTTAACAATCCGAGTTACCCACGAACAGTAGACACCTTCTATAGTTAGGTTTACCCCTGACGCGGAGGTGCAAGATGGCCAGGAAAAAGTACCAGCACTATACCGATGAGTTTCGCCGTGAGGCCGTAATACGTGCTGATCAACCCGGACATACGGCTTCATCAGTGGCGAAGGAACTGGGGATACATCCCGGGCAGATCTACAACTGGAGACGCCAGTTTACCCGGTTGTCTGAGAAACAGTTCAACAGTCTGAATGGGGTGGATTACTCCAAGCCGGAGAGTGATGAGGTCCGGCAGCTGAAACGCGAACGAGATGCCTTGAAAAAGGAGCTTGAGTTCGTACAAAATGCAGCTGACGGATGGCCGCCCCCGTACTTTGCAAGTCAGCACGATTAAAGTACGCTCTGATTCAGGAGTATCGAGGGCAGTATGCGATACGGTTGATGTGCCGATTTCTGGATGTATCGGCTTCAGGATTGTCAGCGCTCGTGTGCGCAGGCGACAGATCATGGAAGAGCAGGTTATGGATACCTTTGCCACCTACAAAGCCCGTTACGGGGCACCTAGAATCGCTCAGGAGCTGAATGCTCTGGGTGTTGACTGCTCTGTTAATTATGTCGCCAAAATCCTGAAACATAACGGTATCCGGGCGCGTAATGGTAAAGCCTTCAAGTACTCGCCGAACACCGAAGCGATGACGGGCGTCGCCGATAATCTTCTCAAGCGTCGTTTCAACGCAGACGGTCCGAACCAGAAGTGGACCACCGATATCACCTATATCTGGGTCAGGGATCGTTGGCTGTACCTGGCGACGGTGATGGACCTGTATTCCCGCAGCATCGTCGGTTGGGCGCTGGATACCAGCATGACCGAACAACTGATCACGGATGCCCTACAAATGGCGTTTAAGCGCCGTGATATCGAGCCTGGTTTAATCATCCACTCAGATAGGGGCGTCCAGTACCGCTCCAACCGCTATCAAGCCTTGATGGAGCGTCATGGCTGTCGGCCCAGTATGAGCCGCAAAGGGAACTGTTGGGATAATGCGGTGATGGAGTCGTTTTTCAGCCGACTTAAGGTAGAGCTGATCTATGCTGAACACTATCGAACGGTTGAAGAAGCGAAATCAGGGATTTTCGAATACATCGAAGTATTTTATAACCGCATACGTAGGCACTCGGCTTTGGGCTATGTCAGTCCGGCGGAGTATGAGCGCAAATGCGCATAACTAAAGTGTCTACTTTTTGTGGGTAGGACCAGCGAAAAGGATAGCGAGATGATTCTAAAGCAAGTAACTATCACTAAAGAGAGCATGGAAGATGAAGATCCATATGGAGTAATTCTTTCAAATATCGACATCATTAATGACTTACTTAGTAACCATGTTCGCCATGATGAAATCTGCATTCAATCATTAAAGAGCTACTATGTTGATTATTACTTAGCCCAATTAAACAACGGAGGATTTTCTCAGTTTGTTTACAACTCCAATTGGAATGAATCAATGATCAGCCTAATACTTGATGGATTGAAAGATATTGGGGCTGTAAAGAACCTAAAGCTTTTCCGCAAGTCGGCTAAAATCGTTTCTGGGATGTCGAAGAAGAACTTTGAAAGGTTCTTGGAAGGAGAATACTTCGGAAACTTTCTTCAAATTAATCATTTAAATAAGTTCGACGACAATTTTTTTACCCTGCAAGAGACAGAAAACCTACTTCAGTTAAATTCAGATTGGTTGAAATCTCTGCCTTCCCTCAAAGTAGTAGAACAAAGTGAAAGGGAAGCATATATAAAAAAATTAATTTCTTTAGTCCCCGATTTGGAAGAGCGAAGTAAAGCCGCGTTAGAAGCAGAGCCTAGATACAAGAAAATTATGCGTGCTCTCTGTGAAGCAGCAAACCAGACACTCGAACATGAAACTGCAGCTAGCCATAAAGAAATTGATGGGCAGACAACTTGGGCATTTCATTTCATAACTAATGAAGGACATCATCATATGATTGATTTCAATGGCAAGGGTGTCATGTTCAAGGGGCATACGGAAGAAGTAGTTGTAGAAATAGATGCAAATGAAGAATACGGCACCTAACAAATGACTGTGGTGTCTAGTTAAATATTTAAGCCATGTTTTCGCCCCATCGTGTTTCATTCTTGAGCATGGTGTTGAGCACCACGATCAGTTTGCGCATGCAGGCAATATAGAACCGTGCAGGGCTTTGGGTAAGATCTGGAGGCGATTTTTCCCCATGGTCTGCATTTCGAGCAACTGAGTACGCCGAACAAGTAAGTCTTTGATCAGTCGAGACTTTTTGTCCTCGATAGGTTTGATTTTAGGCTGGATAGTTGCAGCATAATGGGCGATGAGATTAGCATCGACCTTATCTGTTTTGGCAAGTATGCCGATGACCTGAGCGTAGCGTCTGACACTGATGGGGTTAACGACAACAATAGGAAAATTGGCCTGGTCACAGGCGAACACGAAGGCGTACCCATAGTGCCCTGTGGCTTCGACCACAATGCGTTTGATATTGCGCTTTTTAAGTACGTGAATGACCTTGAGAATGTTTTCCTCGTCGTTCGGAATTTGGAAATGGAGGTCCAGCGGATGCAGGACGATATCGAGTTTGGATTTGCCGACATCAACGCCGACGTTGATTTCAATTTGGCTTTCTGTATGTATGGTCATAAGCTAACTCTGCCTTGCTATGCGGGCTCGGGACCTGTGATGCCCTTTGGGTGCCGATGACTGTTCGAGTTATCGCTAACGAGTCATGCAGCGCTACGCACTTGTTATCGGTCTCTCGCAAGAGGAGCCGGCGCTACACCGAACTGCTGCATGAAGGCCCTCAATGGCCGTTGAGGGTGGGTCCCAATTTACCCGGAACACGCAGAGAATTATCCATACAAGTTTGTCAACAGGAAATTTCTTCTACGCTCAGTTTTCCGGTGGCTTCGCCAATTTAAAGAAAAGATCCAATACAAAAAAATACCTGTTACAAAAGCGTTATACATACCTAAACTATCGAGGAAACCTTATGATTCCTAAAAATCTAGCATTCGTGTTTTTTATAGCCATCACAATGAGCGGCTGTGCATCTGTATCGTCGTCTTCCGTTCCGGAGGTCGCTTTGTCTGAACAAACTATTGGTCCCATATTCATAACGCAGACTGAATTGCCGCCTGAAGTTGAGTATGAGGTCATTGGTCAGGTAAAAGCTAACGCACGGAAAGGCTATGATAGTGTTGTCACTTTGTATCCTCTGCTTGCCAAGGAGGCGAGAAAAATCGGCGCAAATGCCGTCATTGGTGTATATGGTGGCAGAACGGTTTCGGCTTTTTCGTGGGCATCACCCTATACGGGCGGGATGGCAGTAAAGGTTAAAAACACTGATTCTCTAAGATCTCTTGAAGGAAAGTTCTTTTAGATGCATAACAAATTGCAGTATTACGCTGCCTGCGGCGCCGGACACCCGTACCTCGCGCCGCTGTGTAAAGGTTTACGATTCGTAGGGAGATCAAAGTGATAAGGAAAGCCGAAGCAAGGGATGCAGAAGAATTCTGCAATGTTATTCGCACTTCAATTATTGAGCTTTGCGCGCTTGACCACCATGGGCGTAAAGGAGAGTTGGAAGCGTGGTTGAATAAAAAACAACCGAAAATTGTAAGAAATGGATTTTAAATGAAGGCTAAAATACATTCGTAGCTGAGAAAAATGGGAAATAGTTGGTGTTTCCCATATAGGTCACAATAGGACACCTATTTCTCTGTTATGTTATACCTGAAGTAAAGGGGTTAGGGATCGGTGGGCAGTTGCTATCTGAGTCTGAGAATAGTGTGACCCGTCTAGGAATTCAATCGTTTAGTCTTGAGAGTACTATTGCTGCTAAAGGTTTTATAAACATTATGGCTACATTTCTAATAATAAAACATAAAGCTGTCTTGAATATACTAAGTCAATTAAATCATAACCAGGCCAAGCAGAGCGACCCACTTTCCGTTCCGCCTTTGGCTGAAAAAAATGGTCGCCTGTTGGCGGAGTTGAATGTAATCTATGAAAAGAAGAGTAAATTTTTTATCAATGATAAGTCTGTTGGTTATCCCTCTTGTGATATTATCGGCAGATGTGATCTGGGGGTGGGAAGCGGCCCTTATTGGGTTCGTTGTATCAGCGATAGTGCTCATGTTTCTTCAGGTTATCTTGCTCAGGTGCCCTAGCTGTAAGCACAATATATTGAAGACAAAAAGCGGTTATTACCTTTGGTACTCAAAAAAATGCAGGTACTGCGGTCATGACTTGGAAAATTAACTATTTAAAAAAATAATTGTAGTTGTCGCGCAAGCTGTCTGGTAACTACACAGCTGGGGCTATTAAATAAGGCGTTAAGGCACATAAAAGGAAATAAAATGAAGCTAGGGATTGCTAAGGTTATTGAAGTCTCAGGAGCTATACTCCTTGGGCTCTTTTTATATGCGGTAATCTACCCCAGTATTCCTCCTTCCAGCTCCTCGGAAATAAACGTACAAGGTGTAGCATGGGGTGCGGGTATCGTGTCTCTAGTAGTATTGGTGATTCAACCCAGGATCAGGCTACTAAAAATTCTTGCATGGCTTGCCCTTTGCGGGCTTACAGCAATGGTGTTTGCATGAGCCACAGCCTTAACAAGCAAAGCAGCACCGCCCACTATGGGGGCTGGGCCTACATTTCAGGGCTTCGCCCCTACTTCATGGCGGTTGTTTGTGGCGTTAGTTTCCCGAGTCACCCACGAACAGTAGACACCTTCTATAGTTAGGTTACCCCTGACGAGGAGGTGCAAGATGGCCAGGAAAAAGTATCAGCACTATACCGATGAATTTCGCCGTGAGGCCGTAATACGTGCTGATCAACCCGGACATACGGCTTCATCAGTGGCGAAGGAACTGGGGATACATCCCGGGCAGATCTACAACTGGAGACGCCAGTTTACCCGGTTGTCTGAGAAACAGTTCAACAGTCTGAATGGGGTGGATTACTCCAAGCCGGAGAATGATGAAATCCGACAGCTGAAGCGCGAGCGTGATGCGTTGAAGAAGGAGCTTGAGTTCGTACAAAATGCAGTTGACGGATGGCCGCCCCCGTACTTTGCAAGTCAGCACGATTAAAGTACGCTCTGATACAGGAGTATCGAGGGCAGTATGCGATACGGTTGATGTGCCGATTTCTGGATGTATCGGCTTCAGGATTGTCAGCGCTCGTGTGCGCAGGCGACAGATCATGGAAGAGCAGGTTATGGATACCTTTGCCACCTACAAAGCCCGTTACGGGGCACCTAGAATCGCTCAGGAGCTGAATGCTCTGGGTGTCGACTGCTCTGTTAACTATGTCGCCCACATCTTGAAACATAACGGTATACGGGCGCGTAATGGTAAAGCCTTTAAGTACTCGCCGAACACCGAAGCGATGACAGGCGTCGCTGAAAACCTTCTCAAGCGTCGTTTCAACGCAGACGGTCCGAATCAGAAATGGACGACCGATATCACCTATATCTGGGTCCGGGATCGCTGGTTATACCTGGCGACGGTGATGGACCTGTACTCACGCAGCATCGTCGGCTGGGCACTGGATACCCACATGACCGAGCAGTTGAATACCGATGCGCTGCAAATGGCGTTCAAGCGCCGGGCTATTGAAAACGGTTTGATTATTCACTCTGACCGGGGTGTTCAGTACCGCTCCAATCGTTATCAGGCATTGATAGAGCGGCATGGTTGTAAACCAAGCATGAGCCGTAAAGGAAACTGTCAAATAAACTAAAAGGATACTTATGAAATTAAAAATTTTGATATCTACTATTTTATTCCTTGTTTCTTTTGAATCTTTTGCCTATCAAAAAGAGATAGATAAGTTTTTCAAACTTTACGAAGAAGGAAAAATCGTTGAGGCAGTAGACTCTATTTACTCAACGAATAAATGGATGGGCAATAAGAGTGATGAGATTCAAAATGTCAAAACTCAGATGCAAAATTTGCAAAATCTCGTCGGCGAGTATCATGGTAAAGTAAAGTTGGGTGAAGAATCATTAGAAGACAGACTTACTTACATATCATATTTAACAATGTTCGAGCGTCAGCCAGTTAGGCTGGAATTTGTTTTTTACCGCCCTAAAGATAAATGGATAATTTACTCCTACTCGTTTGACGACAATATAGATGAAGAGTTGATTGATTTCTCTAGGAAAAAAATAGTTGGTAGGATGGAAGGCAGCTAACAATTGGTTCAAACCAGCTAGCTGGGACGGGATAAAGCTAGCTTTTTCACCAAACTTTATGTTTCTTAAAACGAGAGTAAGAATATGAGTTGGGATATTTTGATCATGAATTATAGAGGGAACCCCCCTCGTGTTGAGAATATGACCGATGATGATCGACCATTCTGCATAGGAAATGCGGGCCATGTGCGTGAATTAATTAACAAACAACTCTCAGGAGTTGATTGGTCAGATCCATCATGGGGTATATACAAAGGAGAAGGGTTTTCTTTAGAGTTCAGTATCGGAGCGGAAGATGAAAAAGATTCTTTTATGGTTCATGTTCGTGGAGGTGGAGATCCTGTGGCAACACTCATGAAAATTTCGAACCCAAATGATTGGTCTTTATTAGATTGTTCCTCTGGTGATTTTATTGATCCTAACCGTCCAGAAAAGTCAGCATGGGGTGACTTCCAAAAATACCGTGATCAAATTATTTCAACAGAATCAGATAATAAAACATAACAAGAGGCAGCAGCAACGCTCACTGCGCGTGCTGGAAAGGCTGCCGCTGTTCCTGGCGTTTAGATACAGAAAGTATGAGTGAAATATACAAAAAAATTGATGAAGTTATTAAGCTCGGTCTCGCTAGCTTTATGAAATCCGAGGGCTTCAAAAAATCAGCACGCAACTGGCATAAGCAAGAAGGCGATAACTGGTTGGTCGTCAATGTGCAATCGAGCAGCGGAAACATAGGTGCTGAGGGGGCATTCACCATAAATCTTGGCGTTTACAATGCTGAGATATCCTCTCTAGCCGGGAAAGCCCCTCTCACTGGAAAGCCAAAGGAATACGAGGCCACCGTACGTGAGCGTGTTGGGGTACTGGCACACGGTGTTGACCACTGGTGGAAAATAGAAAAAGAGTCTGAACTTAGCCATATAGCACAGGAAGTAGTGGAGGAAATGAAGAACTATGGTGTCCCTTGGCTCAATACTCATCAATCCGTCTCTGCCATAGCAGAGAGTCTTGAACAACAGCCTTCTTTAGAATCACTTTCGGCAGCGTTTTTATCGGGTGGCGAGGCAGCTGCAGTTTTAAGATTGAAAAAAGCAATTGAGTCACGTCCAAGAGCAAAAAACAGGTATGTTTCTTGGGCAAAGAAAGTAGGTCTTAACAATGATCTGGGCTAACAATTTGCTCAATTTCGTTCGTGTAGTTCCCCAATTTAGTGGACACCCCGATTTAATTAAGACCTTATGAGTGCTGATATGAAACATCGATACTCTGCGTTCGATACTATAATTATAACTGGCTTTGTTCTTATAATGGTCGCAATGGCAATGGCCATTTTTATCAAGAATACTGAACTTTTTGAAATTCTCATCTCTCTGGGCATGTGGGTCATCATATCTTTTTTAATTTTGGTTTTTGTTCATAGCGCCATCAAAGGGGTTCCAAGAAATAAAATAAAGATACCCAAGGGGTTAGCCGTGCTCACATTTAGCATCAGTGGGGTATTGTTTTTTTCTGCCTGGCTGGTGGGCAGTACATGACCAGTACAAGCAATGCGACGCCCACAATATTGCGCTTTCACTCCATTCCGTGGGCGTGGATGCTACAAGCGTTAGACTCATAGGAAGCCCAATGCAGTTGCACGAAATTGACGATCATTACATGACTTGTACAGGCACCTACGCCACTCTTCGGATTACGTCCGAAAGAAAGGGCCCTGATGCTATCTCTGTTCTAATAGGTTGTGAGCCAACTCGTAGTTTCGAAAAAGGTGAGCAGAGAACGAGGCGAACCGATGTGAAGAATAGATACTATCCGTGGCACGGGTGGTTTTTTTCGACTAAAGGACTTAGCGAATCCAGGGATTGCCGGCGCCACCTTGAAATTCTGCTTGCTGGACCGCTTAAGGACACTGGGATGTTGGAATATCTTAGAGATCGTGGTTGTGAGATGTCTGTGGCGATTATGTATTGTTACACTCAAGGTGGTCCTACTATCTCTCCCGATCAGATGCGCGGATTGGCAGCAGCGGGGGTAGATGTCTGGTGGGATTTGTATCACGAACCGGAGATTCAAGGCGATGAATCCGGCTGCTGTTAAATGGCCTAACCAGTGCACGCACGGTGAGGCCCACTACATTGTGCCTTCGGCTTCATTCCGTAGGCGCGCATGCTGCAAGCGTTAGCGTTTACGAGACGTCTCATGGCAATTGAATCCTGGTTTGCATTCGTCGTCGCATCGGCGGTCCTGTTGGTGATTCCCGGCCCGACAATTTTGGCCGTCATCAGCTATTCAGTTACTCACGGTCGTCGCGCGAATATTCCTTTGGTGGCAGCTGTTGCGCTTGGTGACTCCACCGCATTGTTTGCCTCACTCGTGGGGTTGGGGGCATTGCTTGCGGTATCTGCTTTTTGGTTTACAGCTGTGAAAGTGGTTGGTGGCTTGTACCTGCTTTACCTTGGGGTTAAGTTGTTTCGGGCGGGGTTTTCAGCCATCGATATGGCGGAGCCGGCACCTGATTCCTCACGCTTGAAGTTATTCGCCAACACGTATTTGGTGACCGCGCTTAATCCAAAGGGTATTGTTTTTTTCATGGCCTTTTTACCTCAATTCATTACGCCGGGTGAAAACGGGGTGTTTCAAATGTGGCTACTTGCCGTCACATTTGTTGCTTTGGCGACCCTTAATGCCACGCTTTACACGGTTTTCGCATTATCCGCTCGTCGGCTGCTTGTCTCGCCCAAAGCACAGCGTAGATTTAATCTTGCTGGTGGTACCCTGCTTTCAGCAGCAGGCGTGTGGGCATTGCTGGCCAAGCGTCCGACCGTGTAGAAGCAAAAAATGGCTGTTGTCAGACGCTTTGCTAGCAGGGCCTTCCAAGGCCTCGCTCTTTCGGCCCTTTACGGCGGCTTTAGATTGAGAATGTGACGGTATTACTAGTGTCAGTCACTATCCGGGGTATTGTTGAGTTACTGGCACATCTTTGGAGTGGGAAGGGGCTTCCAACCTAACCAATGCAGGCACAGAAACGCCCACAACATTGCATCTTCGGCTCCGCGCCTTGATTGTGTATGCTGCAAGCGTTATATCCAATGGAGGGAACTATGGAAACAATAGCGATCCTACTCGTCGTATCGTTCGCCGGATTGGCGGCATTGCATTTGTATTGGGCGCTCGGCGGAAAGTTCGGCATGTCAGCTGCTCTCCCTGAGATAGATGGAGCACCAGCCTTCATGCCTGGAGCAGCGGCAACGATTGCGGTTGCATTCGTGCTCACTGGCTTCGCCCTAATCGCGCTGGTCCTCGGGTTTGGAGCCAGTAACGCCGCTACGCTCACTCCTTATGCTGTCTTTCTCGGCTTCGCAGTCGGGGGCGTGCTCGTCCTGCGAGCGATAGGAGAATTCAAGTATGTTGGTTTCTTCAAACGTGTGAAAGGCTCGAAGTTTGCAACGTATGACAGCTGGCTGTTTTCGCCTTTCTGTCTGTTGGCTGGAGGGGCATTCTTAACACTGGCGGCAGGTAGTCTATAAATGACAGTTAACTTTCTGGGCTATCCACGAGCAGTAGACACCTTCTATCAATAGGTTTACCCCTGACGAGGTGCAAGATGGCCAGGATAAATATCAGCATTGCATCGAGGAGCCTCGCCGCGAGGCATTCAGACATGCGGTAGTTGACGCCTGTACGAGAAGACTTGAAGACGGAGCGTGAATTTGTAAAAAAGCAGCTGCGTACTTTGCGAGCCAACACGAATTAAAGTACGCTCTGATACAGTCGTATCGAGGGCAGTATACGATACGGTTAATGTGCCGGTTCGGGATGTATCGGCCTCAAGACTTTACCCCTGGTTGGACCGGGCTTCAGTGCCTGTGTGCACAGGTGACAGATCATGGAAGATAAGCTATGGATACATTTGCCACCTATCAAGCCCGTTACAGGGCGCCTGGAATCACTCAGAAGCGCAATGCTCTGGGTGTCTACAGTTCTCAGTACTTTTCCAATCGCTATCAGGCATTGATAGAACGCTATGCATCTAAACCAAACATTAGCTGTAAAGGAAACGGCTGGGATAATACCGTAATAGAATCAATTATCAGCCGACTTAAGGTCAGCATATAAGGTGATTTATGTCAGCCCATTATAATTTATTGTTATCACTGCCACTGGAAATATCTTTAGCTGCTGATAATTCTTCTGTGCTGGATTTTGTTTTCAATGATAATAGTTCTGAGCCAACTGATTTTCCAGATCATCCGTTCTTTGAAAACTTTAATCCAATAGATCGTTTTCATAATTCTTACAAAAACTTTGTATCAGGCGCATGGAAATCAGATTTTTGGATACAGAAGGATCCAAGCGGCAATGTGTGCAATGCAGGTATTAATCTTTGCTTGCCTGGAAATAAGCTAGAAGGCGTTTGGCAAGATACCCTTCCTCTTGTTCATTGGTTGGCTTCAATGTCATCAGCAAAAGGAGCTGTCGGTATCGTCGTTGCGGAAGATTTTAGCGATGATGAACCTATGGTACTAATTGTGTGTGACAGGAAATTATTTATTTCTGCATCTAAGCATGAAGAATTGTACAATTTTGATGGTGCGCTATTTTAACCATTTTTTTAATTAAAAATTAATATGGAGGTTTAAATGGATAATTTACCCGGTTTTGTAAAGGATTATATTGAATATTTGGAAAGATTAGATTTGGATAAAAGAAGTCTTGAAGAAATAAAAAATGATGTTACTGGTCAAAATCAGTCTAAGGTTCCGTGTTTTGAAATGTCTCGATTTATGAGATTTAGCTGGCATGGTGTTATCAGTCCATCTATGAAAAGTGGCTGGCTAGAGCGAACTATAAAACCAAAGCTTGATTTGGAAGACCTTCATCAAGGAGTTCTTGATTTCTATGACGAGTCTGATTTGGATGGTACCTTGAAATCACTCAAAAACCTTTATGATAAAGGTATTGATGAAGACGATCTTTTTAGAGTTATACGAGAGTCCCAGAAAAGTATATTAGGAAGCTTGTTTATGACGATAGATGGAACAACAGATAGTTGTGCAGGTAGCTTTTTTGAAACTAAAATTGAAGATGATGAGATAGTTCCCAAGCGTCGTTTTTATAATATGGAAGATTTTTTTCTCGACTATGACCCTATAAAATTAAAAAATAAAATACCTGACTAATAAAATAAGGCTGGTACGCGTGGAAGCTGATACTGAAACGAAGCAGAAGTCGTTGCCATCCGGATGGATGCTTGAGTCCAGCAGACATTTGTACGTAGCAGACTATATAGCTTCTTAGGTGTTAGCCGTACGATACCTCAGCCTTGGAAAATGCTGAGAATCCCATTCAAGGAGAGAGTAATATGCAAGAGATAATCAAAAAAACCTTTGGTGGACTTTCCACGCAATACTACATACGTCAATTATTTTTCGGCTCCCTATTTGCCGTACTGATATTTTACGTAGTTATCACTGGCGGTAGATCGATTCAAATCAGCATGATTGCACTGCTTGCAATCAACACACTTCTTTATCCATACTCGCGTTTTGTATATGAGAGTATTGTCAACTTCGTCATGGGAAATAATGTTTTCTTTTTGAATGCCGTACTCATGATTGTCGCGAAAATATTCACAATGATGCTTTGCTGGGGCTTTGCAGTATTTATAGCTCCTGTTGGCTTAGCGTATCTTTACTACCATCACAGTAAAACTTCCAGTTAGAAAATAGACTGGATTTTTTCTCTGCACTTGCTGGCAAGATTTGAAACCAAACGTCAAAAAATTAAGGGTCTATATGATGAAAGAAAAATTTAATTCGCTACGGGATAAATTCCCAGAGATCTCAACGCTGCTGCGACCACCCACTACAGATTCTACTTTGTTAGTTAAGGCAAAGTCTCTAGACTTACCAAATGATTACTATGATATTTACTCAATGTTTGATGGGGAAGAAGACAACTCCAATGGTGTGTTCGGGCTACATAAGCTATTACCACTTAGTGAGTCTCTTGCAAAACAAATTACTGATAAAGATGAACTGAAAGATATACCCAATAAATATCAGTATGATCTATTCGTTCCAGTATTTAAAACCCCCGGGAGACAAATGATTGGATATGCAAAACATGGAGATGAATGGGACTTTGCGGAGTATGATATTTGGTTGAGCAAGCACCAGGAAGAGTCAGTGAATGGCTTTCTCCATGTTTTTTTTGATAAGCTAGAAAAAGATGGTTATACAACTGAAGACGGCATTAATGGTTTAATCGATATAGACGAAATGTAAAAAGCAGGAAGCACTTCCGTCACGACGGGACTTTATTTAAAGGGCGGAATGACCATTGAAGGTTTTTAATATAAAGAGGAGTTATAATTATGGGGTTTGATGTTACATTTCATTCAATTTCAGAAGCTGAATTAGAAAAATATGTTTTTGATGTTTTGAATGATCCAAGTTGTGCAGAGCATAGAGCCAAAGAGATTTCTCAGGGCAATAATGATAAGTTTGAAGATATGTTTAGGATATATGATAATGCCTTGCTCTATTGGTATCGTGAAAGAAAAGATTCTGAATCTCAAGAAATTGGGGTTGAAAATTTTTCGAGTACATTTTCTTTAGGGATAGCTGCCTTATCCGGTTATTTACACCCGTTTTGGTATTCTCGAGATGGTGCACTTTCGCTTTTGGCTAATGAAAGGCCGGAGTTGAAAAGTTTTTTTAATGGTTATACCAAGATGGAAAAATCACCTCTCGGTTCATTCAATGAAGGTGAAGACTTCACTTTCAAGTCTAATTATTCAGCATCTAGTGTTATAAATGATGTGCCAAGTCTAAAAGAATGGTTAGAAAATAATAAAGATTTTGTATCTCATAGATTCGAAGCGGATGGACTGGATTCACTATGCAGATCAGTTGATTACTGTATGGAAAATGATCTTCTCTTTCTGGAGGCATCAGATGTGGTTGTACCATTTAAAGATCAGAGCTTTAGTGACTTAGATAACTTTAAAGCGCACTTTCTTAAAAACATATAAATTCCAATAACTTATATTGCTCTTTTAAGCGGACTAGAGCCTGAAAAGCTATGCTTTTAGGTTCTATGACCGAAAATAATGATCAATATACATAAATACATTATCTTTATTGGTGGGATAAACATATATGTCAGCGGAGACGCCGCTGTTACAACAGGCCATTAATGCAATTGAAACTAGCAATGACATCTAGCCTTTGCATCACATACGTGCCGGTGTCTCCGCTGTTTGAGATACCGGCACTGGAGGAACCGATGGACATTAAATGCATTTCAGGATTTGCCACGATAACCCGAAACCCTGCTGCAAGTGCCTCGCTGTATGAAGGACTGCTGGGGTTGCCGCTGGAGAAGATTGATAATTATCGCTTCATGGATAAATTCCCCGGGGCAAACCATTTTGGTGTCTGGCCGCTTGCCATGGCCGCCCAGTCCTGTTTTGGGCAGGATGAATGGCCCGAAGGGGTTCCTGTGCCTACCGCCACGGTTGAATTTGAGCTGGCGGATGCGGCATCTGTCGAGGCGGCTGTAGACGAGTTAAAGGCGAAAGGGCAAGCATTCGTTCATACCGCCCGAACTGAACCCTGGGGGCAGACCGTTGCCCGGTTCATGAGCCCCGAGGGGGTATTGGTGGGGCTGAGTTATGCGCCGTGGCTCCACGAGTGAACGCCTGACCATCGCTTCAGTCCGACCCCGGTCATCAACCCAGATTGACGACTAACAGGTCAGCTTTAACAGTGTTAACCAGCTTGGGTACGGCGCTGAAAAAGCGGCTGACCAGGTTGTGGTGGTGGCCACAGACGACCAGGTCGATATCGCTGTTCTCGACTAAGCCCGCGACCTTCATATGCAGGTCGCCAATGACCGTTATAATCTCGTTCACGGGGTAGCCACAGTCATCGGCAAGCGTTTGCAGCTGCGCCTTCAGGCGCTCTTCATCATCTGGATATGATCTCAGGTGGTCTGTTTCCACATACACAATTGAAAGTTTGCTGTTGGCCGGTTGGGCTTGCTCGATGGCTTTGTCGATCAGCGTCTTGCTGACTTCAGACAGGTCCACGGTAACCAGAACATGTTGGTAGCTCATCATTTTTCTCCCAGTCAATGGGTTCGGCATCTGTCATAAGCTTAGCAGCTCAGGGTCATGGTGGCCGTTGACCCTTTAACGGTACAATGAGGCTTTTTACCGACCCATACCGGCAGGCGCTATTTGAAAATCCCCGCACGTTTACAACCTCTCTTCAATGATGGCCTGATCGATGAAGTCATCAGCCGCCTCATGAGCGGCAAAGAGGCCGACATCTACATTGTTCGGTGTGGCGATACCATTCGCTGTGCCAAGGTCTATAAGGATGCGGTCAAACGCAGCTTTAAAAAGGCAGCGCAGTATCAGGAAGGGCGCAAGGTGCGCAGCGGACGACAGGCGCGCGCTATGGAGAAGCGTTCAAACTATGGGCGCAAGCAGCAGGAAGAGGTCTGGCAGAACGCCGAAATCAACGCGCTCTCGACACTGGCCAGAGCCGGTGTACGGGTACCTGAAACCTATGGTTGCTTTGATGGCGTGCTGTTGATGGAGCTGGTTACGGACGATGCCGGCGATGTCGCACCGCGACTGGCGGATGTATCGATGTCAGAAGAGCAGGCCATTGAAGATCATGCCCTGATGATGCATTACATCACGCTCATGCTGTGTGAGGGCATAGTGCATGGTGACCTGTCGGAGTTCAACGTGCTGGTGGATGATTACGGCCCGGTGATCATCGACCTGCCGCAGGCGGTCAACGCGGCGTCCAACAACAGCGCGCAGGCCATGTTCGCCCGCGACGTGAATAATATGCGTCGCTATTACGGCCAGTACGCGCCGGATTTGCTGAATACACAGTACGCGAACGAAATCTGGGCGCTGTTTGAGGAAGGTGAGTTGACCCCGGATTCTGAACTGAGCGGTGAGTTTGAGGATGAGGGTGATGACTCCGATGTGGATGCCGTGCTGGAAGAGATAAAAGCGGTGCTGCAGGAAGACCAGCAGCGCCGTGAGCGTTTGCGTGAGGCGGCTGACACCTCGGACCTGTAAACCTTTATAATGAGCCAAAATCAAACAGATGTGGGGACGACCCCACCTCTCTGCATTCCATTGGGGACGGCCCCACGCAAGAGAGGTGTTGTATGAGCTGGTTGATTCTGTGTCTGGCAGGCTTGTTGGAAATAGGCTGGGCCATCGGCTTGAAGTATACCGAGGGCTTTACTCGGTTCTGGCCCAGTGTGGCGACGGTTGTCTCACTGCTGGTGAGTTTTGCGCTGCTCGGCATTGCCATGCGCTCCCTCCCGGTAGGGACCGCCTATGCGGTGTGGGTCGGTATCGGGGCTGTCGGTACAGCCGTGCTGGGCATGTTGCTGTTTGGCGAACCCACTGAGCCGCTCAGGCTGGTCAGCCTTGGGCTGATCTGTGCCGGTATTGTGGGGCTGAAGCTGGCACATGGCTGAGCCTTACTGCTAAGAGGATCTATGGACAGCATCATATATCAATGGAGTGTACAGTGCGGCAAAGGGGAAATGTCTGTGCTGCCGGACGGCTGTCGCGACTTGATTGCCATCAGTTCTCAAGGAGGGCCTGTGAGTTTTATCTGCACAGGGCTGGATGCAAGCCCCAGACATGTGGTTTGTGAGGGCGAGACCCGGTTTGTGGGGATACGTTTGGCGCCTGGTGTTTCATTTCCCTGGGAGCGCGCTGAGTCGAGTGCAAAGTATAGTGACCAGCCGTTGCTTGATGCTGCCGCGAGGCTGGACCATGAGGCAGAGCCGGCCGATATGCAGCAGTGTCTTTTGGACGTAATGGAGTACGCGCAACTGCCACCCCAATGGCTGGCAGATTGCCTGCAGGAGTTGAATGAGGGACGATCCATTAGCCATCCCCGCAGCGAACGCAGTATCCGCCGCGGGGTTCTGGATCTTACCGGAGCATCACCTCGCTTCTGGAAAGGGCTTGGTCGAGTAAGGCGTGCTGGCCTTGCGATTGTGCAGTCGGACCTGCCATTGGCAGACATTGCTTTGGCCCATGGTTACGCTGATCAGGCACATCTGTGCCGGGACGTGCGCCGCTGGCTCGGAGTCACTCCAGCCAGACTGCGGCAGCAGCCAGAGGCCGAATGGGTCGGCTTGGCGTCACCGGATGCGTTTTCAATTATTGCGAATCGTCAAGAATGAAACGCTGAAAGGATTCATCTGGCGCAATTGGATGGTAGCAATAGATCATGGTTCCGGCCGGATCCTTGAGGCCAAAACCGCGATCTCCCCATGGGTGGTCTTCAAGTGGGATCTCCACGGGTAGTCCAGCGGTTCGGTGCAGACGTTCATGGACGCTATCAGCGTCAGAAACCCTCAGATTAAGGCACACACCACCGGTAAACGTGGTCATGCCGTCCTGCGGTAGCATAATACAGAGTTCAACATCAGAGTCGGTTGTGCCAAGACGCAATACCACATACCAGCCACAGTCGAAGACCGGACGTGCGTTAAAATGCGTTTCGTAAAAGTGGCGAGTCTCTTCCAGGGCGGGCGTTACGAGAGTCATGCTGGCTGATCGAATATCCATATCTGTACCTGTATAAATTAAAATGATGCAGTGTGTGCCGAAGGCTGCACACAAAAATAGGACAAGGGCTTTGTCCCGTATTGAATATATTGGCCAAATCGGAGCAGCACACAGTTGCGCGGTAGGCTAGCTGACGAGGAGTAAGTGTGGGCGTGAACTGGAGCGTGAATGAGGGTCGGAATCCTTATGTGGCGGAAGAGTCGGCGGTTGGGTTGGTGTTTCACGCCGCCGAATCAAGCGCGGTCGACGATGTGGCAGTGAAGGACGTTGTTGAAGCGGCACTTGAGCGAGCGGTGGCGTGTCTCGATGCGAACGTCAAAAACGAGTCACTTTATTTCATGGTAGAGTGGGCGCCTTCATGTTCCGTTTTGCGGCTGGCGGTTACGGATGCAGGTAAGGTACAGGACTCGCGAGAGGTGGTCGTCTGTCAATTTCCGGCGTTGAATACGGTGCTGCAACAGGCGGAAGATGGGCCGGCAAGGCTTGAAGCCTTTTCTGACAAGGTCAGCTTCTGGGCCAAGGACTATCTCTCGACCAGTACCGAATTCATGAACTATTCGCTGGTTGCACTGTACGCCACGACGGTACGGGCAGAGGCGGTTCTGCTCTAGACGGAGACCCTCAACCTTTGGTTTAAAAAGCCCGCAGATGCGGGCTTTTTAAACCAGGATAGGTGCAGGCGTCAGCTCTTTTCCGGCAGGGTGACGTTCAGCTCCAGGATGGAGCAGTCTTCATCCAGATTGACCTGTACGTCCTGCGGCGATACATCCACATACTTGGCAATCACGGCCAGAATTTCCTGCTGCATCTGTGGCAAGTAGTCAGGCTGGCTGCGCTGCGAGCGTTCGTATGCGACCAGTACCTGCAGCCGCTCTTTGGCAACGCTGGCCGAAGACTGCTTCTTTTGTCGAAAATAACTCAGAATACCCATCAGCCCTTCCGTCCAAATACCCGGCTCAGGAAGCCTTTACGCTGTACATCGAGGAAGCGGTGCTCCCGGTCCTCGCCGAGGAAGCGTGCAATTGCATCGTCATAGGCCTGCCCGGCATCACTGTCGTCGTCCATGATAACCGGAACGCCCTGGTTGGATGCCTTGAGCACGGCTTCTGATTCTGGAATAACACCCAGCAGCGGGATCGCCAGAATGTCTTTCACGTCTTCAACGCTGAGCATTTCACCCGCCATAACCCGCCCCGGGTTGTAGCGAGTCAGCAGCAAGTGCTCTTTTACACTGCCACCCTGTTCGGCCTTGCGGGACTTGCTCTGCAGTACACCCAGAATGCGGTCGGAGTCACGTACCGAGCTGACTTCGGGGTTGGTGACGACAACAGCGGTATCGGCGAAATAGAGTGCCAGTTGGGCACCTTTTTCAATACCGGCAGGCGAGTCGCAGACGATGTAGTCAAAGGTCTTGGCCAACTCGTTCAGCACCGTTTCCACGCCCTCAACGCTGAGCGCGTCCTTGTCACGGGTTTGTGAAGCGGGCAGGATGAACAGGTTATCGGTGCGCTTGTCCTTGATCAGAGCCTGATTGAGGGTGGCTTCCTGATTGATCACGTTGACAAAGTCGTAGACCACGCGGCGCTCGCATCCCATGATCAGGTCGAGGTTGCGAAGACCCACGTCAAAGTCGATCAGAACGGTTTTGAATCCGCGCAGGGCAAGGCCGGTACCGATAGCGGCACTGCTGGTGGTCTTGCCAACGCCTCCCTTGCCTGAGGTGACTACGATGATTTCAGCCATGCGTGTGTGTCCGTGTAAATGGATCGATGTTAATTAAAGTGCGACTGTATCCAGTCGTGAACCGCTGAGCAATGCCTGAGCAGGTTTCTGCCAGTGCTCGGTCTGCAGATCTTCGCTGGTCTTGAAATAGCCGGCGATGGAGATCAGTTCGGCCTCAAGGCTCTGGCAGAAAAT
This sequence comes from Marinobacterium sp. BA1, assembly GCF_041155135.1. Taxonomy (NCBI): domain Bacteria; kingdom Pseudomonadati; phylum Pseudomonadota; class Gammaproteobacteria; order Oceanospirillales; family Oceanospirillaceae; genus Marinobacterium; species Marinobacterium sp. BA1. The sequence continues at coordinate 1,522,223 of NZ_BAAFHC010000001.1, read as the reverse complement.
GCGTGTGTTTTCGTCACCGCTGACCCCGGCCATGGCACGACCGCGCAGAGGGCCGTAAACATGGATATGACCGTCGGCCATCACCTCGGCGCCGGCGCCCACAGATGACAGAATCACCAGATCGCAGCCGCGGGCATAGATCTGCTGGCCGGAGCGTACCGGCGTGGTCACGATTTTGGCAGCGCGGGCCGGAGCAGGTTCTGGTGCCGTTTCAGCTTCTGCAGCGGGCTGTCTGGGCGATGGTTCAGTGGCTGGCACCGGTGCCGGCTCGGCCACCCGGCGCTGCTGGCTGAAGTCGGCCATTTGCAGCTGTGCACAGAGTTCGGTGGCGCTGCCCGGTTCGGCCTTGATTCCCACCGGCATGAGTGTCTGTTCGCGGCACAGCTCAATCAATGCCTGTACCTCAGCGGCACTGGGCAGCTGTGGCAGCTGCTGAAGATTCAGCACTACCGGCATACCGTTGAACAGCATCGGGACGCGTGCAGCGTGAGCTGCCAGCTGGGGAGCCAGCAGAGCCGGGTCTGATTCAAGCAGGATCAGTTCGTTCAGGGCCGCACGGGTACTCTTGAATTGGAAACCGGTGCTGGCGGTAGATTTGGATTCAGCCTGGGCCATAGTCTGTAACGCTTCACTTTCGCTGGTTGCGCTGGGGTGTCAACGTGGTGTCAAAGGCGCTAACAATACCATGGAGCGCGGGGTGGCTGACAGGGGGCAAATGGCGACGGCGGTTTTTTGATCTCGGTCAATGGTGTAATATGCGCCATCACTTCTAAACAGGAATCGATGTCACGATGAAAGCCGTCCGCTGGATTCTGGGCCTGATTGTTATGGCTCTGCATTTTCTGACTTTGCCACGTCGTGGCAAGCGCACCCCGCAGCACCAGCAGCAGGTTGAAGAAGCGCTGGGCAGCCATTCTCTGTATCAGCTGCCAACCTGCCCGTTTTGCGTCAAGGTGCGCCGTGCCATGCGTCGCCTGAACCTGCCGATCGAGCTGCGTGACGTACGCGCCGACGGTCGTCACCGCCAGGACTTGATCAATGGCGGCGGTAAAATGAAAGTGCCTTGCCTGCGCATTGATCATGAAGATGGCCACAGTGAATGGATGTACGAGTCTGACGAAATTGTCGCTTACCTGCAGCGTCGTTTTCCGCTGGAGCCCTGAATTCTCAGGGCTTTTCAATAAAGTTATAAAAAACTTATTTTTTATTCCATCGATTCTGGCTATAGTTGTGGGCAGAGATTGGCCTGATTGAGGAGCCCCGCGATGGATTACCTACCGCTGTTTTTTGACCTGCGCGAGCGTGACGTGCTGCTGATTGGCGGTGGTGATGTGGCCTTGCGCAAGGCGCGCCTTCTGGTACGCGCCGGAGCCCGCATTACGTTGGTGTCGCACCGTGTCCTGCCAGAGCTGGAATCTTTGCTGGAGCTCAATCGGGGGCTGGTGATTATCGGCGAATACCATCCTGAGCTGCTGGACGGCAAGGTGCTGGTGCTGGCAGCTACCGATGATGATCAGCTTAATGAACGTGTGCATTACGATGCTGTAGCTCAGAACGTGCCGGTCAACGTTGTCGACAGTCCTGCGCTCTGCACCTTCGTGTTTCCGGCCATCGTTGACCGTTCACCCATCGTGATTGGCATCAGCTCCGGTGGTCAATCGCCCGTGCTGGCACGGCTGCTGCGCGCCAAACTCGAAACCTGGATACCTAACGGCTACAGCCGTCTGGGTCAGCTGGTAGGGCGTTTTCGTGACAAGGTGAAGGCACGCTTTGGCAGTGTAAATGAACGCCGAGTCTTTTGGGAATCGGTGCTACAGGGACAGGTGGCAGAGCGGGTATTTGCCGGTCAGGATAGTGCTGCCGAAACGCTGCTTGAACAGCAGATCGAGCAGGGCAATGCTCAGCATCAGGTGGGGGAGGTGTATCTGGTGGGGGCCGGCCCCGGTGATCCTGAGTTGCTGACTTTCAAGGCGTTGCGGCTGATGCAGCAGGCGGATGTGGTGCTGTATGACCGTTTGGTCTCGCCTGACGTGCTGGACTTGTGTCGCCGTGATGCCGACCTGGTATTTGTCGGCAAGCAGCGGGACAACCATGCAGTACCTCAGGAAGGAATTAACCAGCTGCTGATTGACCATGCCCGTGCCGGTAAGCGGGTGGTGCGTCTGAAAGGCGGTGATCCGTTCATTTTCGGTCGCGGTGGTGAAGAGCTGGAGCGGTTGAAACAGGAGGGCATTCCCTTTCAGGTAGTGCCCGGCATTACCGCTGCCAGCGCTTGTTCAACCTATGCCGGTATTCCGCTGACCCATCGTGACTATGCTCAGTCGGTCAAGTTCGTCACCGGTCAGTTGAAAAATCGCACCTCTGAGCTGGATTTTGCCGAACTGGTGCATCCCAATCAAACCATCGTGTTCTATATGGGGCTGCATACGCTTGATAAGCTGTGCGATGGCCTGGTCCGCCATGGCAAGCCTGTTGATACACCGGTTGCGATTGTGTCCAGAGGTACGGCGCAGGACCAGCGTGTTCTTACCGGAACGCTGAACACCATTGTGTCACAGCAGGCTGAGGCGCAGCTGCCGGCACCCTCGTTGGTAATAGTTGGCGAAGTGGTGGCATTACAGCCGCAGCTGTCCTGGTTTGGTGCGGCGGAAGCCGAGAACCGCATTTGAGCGGTTCTCGCCGAACTGACATCAGCCGTGCAGCATCTGACCGACCAGATAGCTGCCGGCAAACCCCACACTGTATGCGATCAGAATCAACCCCGAATAACGCATGAAGCTGATAAAGGTGATCGCTTCCACCTTGCTCATGGCCACGATTCCGGCTGCCGAGCCGATTACCAGCAATGAGCCGCCCACGCCTACCGCGTAGGTCAGCGTCAGCCAGCTGGCGGTACTCATGGCGATTTCAGACTTGAGCAATGCGGCGGTCAGCGGCACGTTGTCCACCAGTGAGGACAGTAGTCCCATGACGTAGTTGGCCGCTGTAGTCGGCATCACTTCGTACACCCGCACCAGCGAATCCAGCACACCGATCTCTTTCATCATGCCGACCAGCAGCAGAATGCCGAGGAAGAACAGCAGAGTATCGAACTCGATGACGCGGATGTAGTCGAGCAGACTCTCACGCTCGTCTTCCTCATAGCAGAGGCGACCCACCAGAAACATGATCGACAGGCCGAACAGGAAGGTCAGCAGCGGTGGTACCCCCGCGATCACGTTGAGGATAATGGTAGAAAAAATGGTGAGCAGAAAGATCATGGCGATCATCTTGCCCACCCGGTCATCACGGCGTGGAGAGGGGATGATCTCGACTTCGCCCTTAAGCTTGAGTGACAGCAGGGTTGCCAGCAGCAGTACGCTGGTCAGTGCCGGCAAGCTGAGCCAGAGCAGGTCGTCAATTTCCACTTTGTGCTGCATGAAGATCATCAGCGTGGTGACATCGCCGGTGATCAGGGCAACGCCGCCCGAGTTGACCGCAAATACTACCAGTACGGCGAAGCGAACTGTTTTCTTTACCTCCATTCGCAGCGACAGTACCAGTGCAATCGAGATCAATGTGGCGGTGATATTGTCCGACAGGGACGAGAAGAAGAAGGCAAAACCGGCTACCAGAAACATCAGCTTGCGTTCGCTGAGTCGGCGCGGCAACACCTTGTAAATCAAGGTTTCGATCAAGCCTTGATGGTTGAGAAAGGCCACAAAGGTCATGGCGGCCATCAGGAACAGCCAGAGGCTGGCGATTTCAAGAATATTTTCATTCAGCTGCTCCTGCACCATGGCCGCATCGGCACCGTGTTGAGGAAACAGAAACAGTAGTATCCAGGCAAGTGTGCCGAGGAAAAGTGTGGTTTTCGCCTTGTTGATGTGCACCACATCTTCGAGCACGATCAGCAGGAAGGCGATACCTGCCATCGTGATTAATAGTGTTTGCATCGGTCTGACCGAGCCCCCAGAATTGTTAGAAAGCGGAATTCTACGCCTCTGTCCGTTTCGGCAACAGGGGCAATAAGCCGCAGCAGGCGAATTTGGTTCGGAAGTACAGGTGCAAGAGAATCAGGAAAAGGATGGCTGGTGGGTCTATATGCTGCGGTGTGCCGATGGCAGCCTCTATACGGGCGTGACCACAGACCCGCAGCGGCGGCTGGCACAACATAATGGCGAGCGTGCTGGTGGTGCCCGCTATACCCGTTGTCGGCGCCCGGTGGCACTGGTCTGGCAGGAATCGGGGCACGACCGCAGCAGTGCCCACAGACGGGAGGCGGCACTCAAGCGCCTGCCCCGTAATCGAAAGCTGGCGCTGGTGAATACCTGATCAGAACTCTACACGCACGCTCTGGGCGCAGTTGCGAGCTTTCTCGCGGGCTTCTTCAACGTTTTCACCACGGGCCAGTGCAACCCCCATGCGGCGGCGGCCATGAATCTCTGGCTTGCCGAAGAGGCGCAGGTCGGTATCCGGTGCAGCCAATGCCGCCTGCAGATGGCCGAAACTGGTCTGAGTGGATTCTCCCTGTGGCAGGATGACGGCTGAAGCCGATGGGCCATGCTGGCGGATCACCGGAATCGGCAAGCCAAGTATGGCGCGGGCATGCAGCGCAAACTCGGACAGGTCCTGCGCAATCAGTGTCACCATGCCGGTATCATGCGGACGCGGCGAAACTTCACTGAACAACACCTCGTCACCGCGGATGAACAGCTCCACCCCGAACAGACCATGTCCACCCAGTGCTCCGGTTACTTGCTCGGCAACCGTCTGTGCGGCTTTCAGTGCAGAATCTGTCATTGCCTGTGGCTGCCAGGATTCGCGATAGTCACCATCCACCTGAATGTGGCCAATCGGCTCGCAGAAACTGGTGCCGCCGATATGACGTACCGTCAGCAGAGTGATTTCATAATCGAACTCGACAAAGCCTTCCACAATGACACGACCACCGCCGGCGCGACCGCCTTCCTGGGCGTAGTGCCAGGCAGCCTCGATCTGATCCGTTTCACGCAGGGTGCTCTGGCCCTTGCCGGATGAACTCATGATCGGTTTGACCACGCAGGGCAGACCGATTTCCGTTACCGCCTGGCGGAACTCTTCCAGTGTGCCGGCAAATCGATAGGGAGAAGTGGCAAGGCCAAGTTCTTCTGCAGCAAGGCGGCGAATGCCTTCGCGGTTCATGGTGAGCTGAGTAGCGCGGGCGGTCGGGATGACAGTGAACCCTTCTTGTTCCAGTTCGGCCAGAGTGTCGGTGGCGATGGCCTCGATTTCGGGCACGATCAGGTGAGGCTTTTCCTGCTCGATGACAGCACGGAGAGCAGCGCCGTCCAGCATGGAGATGACATGCGAGCGGTGAGCGACCTGCATCGCGGGCGCGTTGGCATAACGGTCTACCACAATCACTTCAACCCCGAGGCGCTGCAGTTCGATCACGACTTCCTTGCCCAGTTCACCACCACCGCACATCAATACGCGGGTGGCCGTGGCGGAAAGAGGGGTCCCCAGAGTGGTCATGACATACTCCTGAATGAAAAAGTTTCACGCATTATAGAGCCGGGCAGACTTGTTAGGCCACCGGATTGACTATACTGGGAGGAAAGTTGGTTGCTGTGTCTCGTTATCACCATGCCCGCTGGGTATGGCCATCAGCCGGAATCTTTTCCGGCCCTGTGAGGCTGCCTCCGTTGCGGAGGCAGCCTTTCTTTTTCTACAGGCTATCAGTTGGCGCGAGCGGCGCGGCGTGATGGCTTGTTGCTGTTACTGGTGCTGCTGTTACTGCTGCGTGAGCGGCGCGGAGCAGATGCATCGGTCCAGGGGCGCAAGTCCAGTTTCTGGCCACACACGCGTGCACGCTTGAGCTTCTGAATTTGCTCACTGCTCAGGTTGGCTGGCAGGTCGATGCAGCTGAACTCATCAGCGATGTTGATACGACCGATCAGGCGGCTTTCCAGGTTGGCTTCATTGGCAACGGCACCCACAATATTGCCCGGCTTGACGCCGTGCAGGTGACCAACGCCGATCCAGTAGCGTTCCATGCCTTCGGCAACAGGATCGTTACGGCCCGGTTTGCCTCGGCCACGTTCAGGGCGTTCGCCACGCTCAGGGCGCTCACGTACTGGCCGGTTGGGATCGGGTTCGTTTTCGTTCATCCACAACGGCTTGTCACTGTGCATCAGCGCCAGTGTTGCGGCCAGCATCTGCTCGTGAGTCAGTTCGGAATTCTGCTGCAGGGAATCGATCACCGGCTGGTACTGGCTGAGGTCGGCCGATTCGGCGGCGGCCAGAATCTTCTTCTGCAGACGTTCGGCGCGCAGCGCATTGATCTCCTTGGCGCTCGGCATCTGCAATGTTTCCAGCGGCTGGCGCGTAGTACGCTCCAGCTGCTTGAGCAGACGCTGCTCGCGCGGTGCAACGAACAGAATGGCATCGCCGTTGCGCCCGGCACGACCGGTACGGCCGATACGGTGGATATAGGACTCGTTATCGTACGGAATGTCGTAGTTGATAACGTGGCTGATGCGCTCAACGTCCAAGCCACGGGCAACCACGTCAGTAGCTATCACTACATCCAGCTCGCCTTTTTTCAGCTTGCTGACGATGCGTTCACGCTGAACCTGAGCGATATCGCCGTGCAGTGCAGCCGCCGGGAAACCTGCACGGGTCAGTTCATCCGCCAGGCTTTCGGTTGAGGTTTTGGTGCGTACGAACACCAGAGCGGCTTCATGCTCATGCATTTCAAGTACGCGGGTCAGGGCCTGAGTCTTGCTCATGCCGCGAACCGTCCACACGCGCTGGCGAATGGTGCTGGCCGTTGCGGTCTGTGACTGGATTTTGATTACGGCCGGGTTGTTCAGGTAGTTTTCCGCGATGTTGCGGATCGCTTGCGGCATGGTGGCCGAGAACAACGCGATTTGACGCTGTGCCGGTGTGTGCTGCAGTACCCACTCCACATCGTCGATGAAGCCCATGCGCAGCATTTCGTCAGCTTCGTCGAGAACCAGTGCCTGCAGCTTGTCCAGCTGCAGCGTGCCGCGACGGATATGGTCCATCACGCGCCCCGGGGTGCCGATGATGATCTGGGCGCCACGGCGCAGGCCACGGATCTGGGTGTCGTAACCCTGTCCACCGTAGATCGACAGGGTACGCAGCCCTGGCAGATGGTGGGCGTATTTCTCACAGGCAGTCGCAACCTGCAGAGCCAGCTCACGGGTCGGTGCCAGAATCAGAACCTGAGGGTGAGTGGCGGCTGCGTCAATACGCTGCAGCAGCGGCAATGCAAATGCGGCGGTCTTGCCGGTACCGGTCTGAGCCATGCCAAGCAGGTCCCGTCCCTCCAGCAGCGGCGGGATACTCCTGGCCTGAATCGGCGAAGGGGTTTCGTAGCCAACGTCAGTCAGAGCGTTGAGAATAGGAGCGGACAGTCCCAAATCGCCAAAGCTGGCGGGGCTGGTTTCAGTGTTGGACATGCTGTGAGTATTACCTGGGTCATAGAAGAGGAGGAAAGCCGCGGGAGTGTGTTGCTCAGGTGCCGCCTTCCTGAAATAAGGTCATAATTGTACGCACTTCGGCGGCAGGAGTCCACCGCCTCAGCGTGTGGACTCACTGAAATGGTTATAGATGCTGATCAGTTCGTCTTCGCTGAAACGTACGATCACCAGCTGTTGGCCGGGGTGAATCACATCAGGGTTCTGTCCCAGCAGTCCCTGCTGGTGGTTGTAGACCCAGGTCTGCTCAACCTTGTCGTGCAGCAACCGCCCCAGCCATGAACTGCTGCGGTCTTCCTGCAGCGTGTCCGCATCTTCAGGAATGGCAACACTCAGGACTCGAGAACGGTCATTGACGCGAATGCCGCGGGCAAAGGTTTCGATCAGTCCCTGGCGCATGATTCCCCACAGGCCATGTCGGTCGGCGGGCTGAACAGCGTGGATATAGAACACCTCGTTGGCCGAACGGTCAGGGTCTTGCAGCAGCTCCTGCAGTCTTAGACGATCAAGTGCCAGTTCAGGTGCAGGCTGGCTGGTGCTGCCTGCAGCACGCGCAGGCATATCCACGGCGAAGCTGCTGGCGTTGCCGTCCTGCTCCAATGTCTCTTGTTCGGCCTTGAGCGCCTCTCTGTGCGGAAGGCTAAGCAGCTGTTCGCCGGTAACAAAATGGCGTGCCTTGTCCATCTCGATCACGTCCGAGGATGCCTGTCGGGTCAGGCTATCAATATGGGCCTGTGCTTCCGAGCGGGTTTGTTCCGACACTTCAGGCGGCTGGTCAGGGTGTGGTGCGGGTGTGGAGGTGTCAGGCTGTAGAAACAGGTACACAGCCGTACTTAATATCACAATGATCAAGGCGATCATGAAGCGCTGCATCGGTCATACTCCTGCTGAGGCTTTATCTAACCATAGATGAGAAGCGGATTCGGTAAAAGCGTTCAATTTTGTTGCGGCTGCTGTCACAATTGGCAGCTGCAGGGCTGAAGTGCCCGGCTGTTGAGAGGAGGGTTCGTCATGCGATCTGATAACCACGATGAATTCATGCAGCAGATGCTGGCTGAGGGTGTCAGTCGACACCATTATGCCGATACCACGCGTGACCATGCTGCCGTTCGCCCCTTGCGTGTTGACCCGAACAAAAGCATTCGACGTCAGCTGGCTGAAGGTGCCCCCGAGGGGCTGACCTTGGCGCCGCTGGAATGGTTGCATCCGGCTGATCCGATCAGCTGGAAGCGTGATGGGGTACAGGAGGGTGTGTTTCGAAATCTGCGTCTTGGCCGTTACAGCACGGATGCCTGTTTGAATCTTCAGCACTGCACACTTGCCCAGGCGCGTGATGAAGTGGCGGGTTTTGTACGCCAGAGTGCTGAGCTGAATATTCGGTGTGTATTGATTCAACAGGGGCGTGCGCGGCGCTCGGATGAGCATGCCAATCAGTTAAAAACCTACCTTAATCAGTGGCTGCCTGAACTGGAGCAGGTCATGGCATTTCACTCGGCTCCGTCGCATCATGGCGGTACCGGCGCGGTGTATTTGATGCTGCGAAAAAGCGAGCAGGCACGGCAGGAAAACCGGGAAAAGCACCAGAAGCGACGTTGATCGGATGTAGTCGATTGCATCGCGAGTCAAAAGTCGCTTTACTGAGTGACAAATCGAGATGATCAAGGAACTCGGAACATGGACTCGATGTTCGTTCAGCAGCTTAGACGCAGCCGCCATCTTGTGGTGCTGTTGCTGCTGCTCAACATGCTGACACTGGCGCTGCTGGCCGGTGGTGAATACGGGGCAGGAGTGGTTGCACTGCAAATTGTGCTGCTGATTGGTACCGCTGCACTGCTGTTTATGCTGCGCAATCGCAGTATGACGGCTGCGGTAACGTACGCTCAGGAGCCGGTGCTGGCACTTGATCCCAACACCGGTATCGCCACCGAAAACTGGTTCCGGCACATGCTGGCGCTGGAGTGTCGGCGTGCAGTGAGGGAGTTTGCCCCTCTGACCGTGATGCGCATCAGCCTGGGCGAGCACACAAAGCGTAAGCACCTGCTGGAGGTGATTCGGGTGTTGAGCGAAGAGCTGTCTCGACCGGGCGACCTGATCGGTTGGGAAACCAACTCAGACCTGGGGGCCGTGCTGCCCTGTACCAATGAGCATGCCGAGCAACTGACCGAGCGTTGCTACCGCTACATTCGGGAAAATTCGTCCAACCCTGACCTGCCGGTTTGGCTGGTAGCTCAGACCTATCAGCCAAGAGGCGATCTTAATCTCAGCAAGGTCAGCCAACATCTGGAACAGAAAATGCAGGAAGCCAGGCAGGATGCACCGGGGGTGTTCTATGCTGCCGAAGCGGCTACAGACCCCGCAACTCCCAGCATGACCTATACTGACGGATGAACTCACAGCCGCTGCTGGAGCGGCTGCAGCGTCAGCTGAAACAGTCGCGTCAACGATTGCTGGTCTGGGTGCAGGGTGAACAGGCATGGTGTCACCGCCAGCTTGAAACTGCATTGTCGCCCCTGTGCTCTGGTCAGGGTGTGCTGCTGGGACAGCCACTGACTGCGGCTGCTCATGCCATTCCCTCCCTAAAAGCCGCTGAGCTGCACCGTGTTCTGGGTACAACGCTCGACTTTGCCGTTGTTGATGCGTACGCCGGTTTCAATCCCAATGCCTTTGGCCAGCTGTGTGGCACTGTCCGAGGGGGCGGCGTGCTGTTGCTGCTTACACCCGCTGCCGATCAATGGCGCTGCTATGATGACCCTGAATATGCATCTCTGTGTGTGGAACCCCATACTCCTGCTGACATGAATGGCCACTTTCTTCAGTACCTGTGCAGCACTCTTGAGGGTAGCGATCAGTTGCTGTGCTGGAGTGAAGCCGGAGCCGCTTGGCCTCGGTTGCCTCAGACTGCAGATCCTGAGCCTGCAGAGCAGCCCTGTCTGAGTCTGGACCAGGCTGAAGCTGTTAAACGTGTGCTGGCGGTGGCTGAGCAGCGCCGTGCTGCACTGGTACTGACGGCCGACCGGGGTCGGGGCAAGAGTGCGGCTCTGGGAATAGCAGCGACTCGTCTTTTGCAGCAGGGAAAGCGAATCATACTGACAGCCCCTTCTCGTGCCGCGACAGGTGCCGTGTTTGAGCGGGTGCAGGCGCTTGCGCCTGATTGTATGTCGCAGCTGCTGTTTGCCAGCCCTGACGATTTGCTGCATCAGCCAGTGCAGGCTGACTTGCTGCTGGTTGATGAAGCCGCCGCCATTCCAACCCCCGTATTGGTTGAACTGCTGAATTGTTGTCCGCGGATCGTATTCTCCACCACGCTGCATGGCTATGAGGGCAATGGCCAGGGTTTTGCTCTGCGTTTTCGGCATCACCTTGAGCTGCACCGGCCCAATACAGCAGAGTATCGACTTGAAACACCGATTCGCTGGGCCGGGCCTGACCCGCTGGAGCAGCTGAGTAATCGAATGCTGTTGCTGGATGTGGATACACAGCCCCTTCCATCTCCGGATCAATCACTGCTGCTGGAAACCATTGATCAGGCGCAATTGAGTCAAGACCCGGCACTGCTGCGTGATTTGTTCGCTCTGCTGCTGCTGGCTCACTACCGAACGACGCCGGGAGATCTGCGGATTCTGCTCGACAGCCCCAACCTTCAGATCCATGTCCTGATGCAGCAGGGACAGCCGCTGGCCTGTGTGCTGGTGGCAGAAGAGGGGGAGCTGCCGGATGCGCTGGCACAGACGGTGTGGGAGGGGCGGCGCCGGCCACGAGGCCATCTGTTGCCACAAACCCTGATCGCGCAGGAGGGCTGGGGTGAGGTGGCCTCCTGGCGAGCCTGGCGTATTATGCGCATTGCTGTGCACCCTTTGTTGCAACAGCAGGGACTGGGGGCTCAGCTGCTGAATGAACTGGAATGTATGGCGGTCGCGGCCGGGGTTGACTATCTGGGTGCAAGTTTCGCGGCTTCAGAATCTTTGTTGGCCTTTTGGCATCACTGTGGCTATCGGCCGGTACGTCTGGGCGAGCAACGTGATCCGGTTGCCGGTACCCATGCACTGCTGGTGGTCCGGCCTGTCAGCGATCAGGTGAGGCAGTGGCTGCCCAGGGCGCAACACTGGTATGGTCAGAGTGTCCTGCGGCGGCTGCCGGGAGCGCTGCAGGATCTTGAACCTGAGCGCCTGACGTTGCTGTTGGACGGCCTCTGGCAACCGGATGCTGCCGACCTGGACACGCTGAAGCGCCTTAGGGGGTTTGCTCAGGATCAGAGAACGCTGGAGAGCAGCCTGCTGCCACTGAGCTGGCTGCTGGAGCAGACGTTGCCTCTATGGGGTCAGGCAGGCATTGGCTGTGATGATCAGCGTTTGTTGTGCGAACGTATTTTGCGCCAGCAGCCGGCAACGGCCGTTGCCGAACCCGCGGGCAAGCGCGCCCAGCTGCAGCGGTTGCGCAATCTGTGTGATCAACTGCTGGCGTTGTTGCCCTCGGCCTGACTCGGGCGCTCAAGCACCACCATTAGACCGGTCAGCTGCCGCTGATGTTCCAGCCGCAGCGGAAAGGTTGCGCAGTACTTCACGTGAAGCCCGGCAACAGCTGCAGCCGCTTCAATATGAGACTGGCTGTGGCGGAAGCGCCCCGATGATTGGAGACTGACCGCCTGATCATCTTCGGCCGCTTCAACGGTAAAGGCAAAGTTGCCACCCGCTCGCAGGGCTCTGGCGGCTGCCTGACAAACGGGGTGCAGGTCGCCGGTGTAGATCAGTACATCGGTGGCGGTAATCAGATCAACCGGGCCTGATTGTGCCAGCGCACTCTGTAGATCGTGGCATTCGAGCTGGTCATAGCACTTTTTGGCGGCAGCCAACTCAAGCATGCTGTGCGACAGGTCACAGCCATATAGCCGATGAATCGGCAGTACCGCTTTCAGGGCCTGTCCACACAGACCTGTGCCACACCCCAAGTCCAGCATCTCAAGCTCTGCATTGTCGGGCTCAATCAGTTGTGTCAGCAGCTCGGCCAGCAGTTGGGGGGCGCGATATTCAAGCCGTTTTTGCAAACGATTTTCAAACTCTTCGGCGTGGGTATCGTACAGCGCCTGCACATAACCCTTTGGTGCTTCGGCAGAACAGTACCCGCCCGCTGCATTCAACATATGCTGTGCATGAGCGTTATCAGGTTGCTGCTTAACCACTTCTTCGTATAACTGAACAGCCACCTCAGGGTCGCTTTCTTCGGCAATGTAATCCGCCAGCTCCAACAGCCGTGTCGGTGAGCAATCCTGCTGGCGCAACTGCGCCAACAGCCTGTCACTTTGTTGGCACAGGCAAAGGTTCAAGGCCCATTCAGACTCGGCTTCTATACTGAAGTCAGGTGATACCAACAGGGTTTGCAGCAGATTCAGGGCTTCAGGGCTTTTATGCTGGTGGCGCAGCGCTACTGCAAGGGTCAGCCGGGCATCGGTGTAGTGCATAAGTTGAGGCTGAACTGTGAAAAGCTGCTCAATTGTCTGCCAGCGGCCAAGCTGTTCCAGCAGGGCGAGTCGGTTGAGCTGGAATGCCGATTCGTCGGGGAGCAGGGTGATGGCGTGCTCTATTGCCCTGTACGCGTCTTCAGATCGGCCCCTTGCCTGCAATGCGAGTGAGAGATTGCTGAGAGCCTGAGCCTTAAAGCGCGCCTGTACGGGTAATTCGGTGGCACGTTGCAGTTCACGGCAGGCGGCAATGGCATTGCCGGACTTGAGCTGAATCAGTCCCAGCAGGTGGCGAGCGTTGAAGTCGTCGGGCTTGTGGGCAAGGTACTGCTGGCAGATGGAACGGGCAGCGGCAAAAGCTTGCTGGTTCATTAATGCCAAGGCTTCATTGAGGCTGGGGAGAGAGGACATTAGAAACTCGTCTACAGGGAATAAAGGCACAGCGATACTATAAAAATGGGCAATAAAATCCAACACCGGTCCGGAAGGACTTCTGAAGACCAGAGGTAGCCATGAAAAAACTGACCTTGATACTGTCAGCCTGCCTGATGTCTATGCCGGCCATGGCAGACAAGCCTTCGTGGGCAGGACCTGATGGGAAACCTCAGAAGGAGTGGCCCGAGCGGATACATCAACCTCAGCAACGTGATGAACGTCGCTCTGATGACCGAGTTGACGGTTTTTTACCCCTGTCCGAGCGTGAACGGCGCTTGCTGCGCGACCATGTGCTGGAAGAGCGCTATGGTGTTCGTTCTGAACCGGGCAGGATGAAGTCCTTGCCACCGGGTTTGCAGAAAAAACTTGCCCGCGGGGGCGAGCTGCCGCCGGGGTGGCGTGACAAGGTGCGTCAGGGTGAAGTGCTGGACTCGGATCTCTATCGCAGAGGAGAGCGTCTGCCGCGGCATTATCTTGAGCGGCTCGGATACGATTCTGAAGCGGCCGAGTTGATTCTGTTGGGCGACAGCGTGGTGCGCGTTGTTCAGGGCCGCGGTACGGTATTGGATGTTATTGACTTGACCGACAAGGCGCTGGAGATGCTGGGCCGATAAACGGCGCATTCAAACACAAAAAACCGCGCCTACCAAAAGCAAGCGCGGTTTTTTTGTGCCGAGTTCGGTAGGATCAGCCGACTTTGCGCTGCTCGGTAGCCTGTTTCAGTGCTTCCTGTTGAGCAGCCAAAGCAGCCTTGGCATCAGCCTTGAACTGAGCCGCTTCCAGCTGGTGCTTGTTCAGCAGCTTGTAGAAGTCGGTCCGGTTGCGCTGGGCAATACGGGCAGCATGGGTGACATTGCCCTCCGTAATCTGCAGCACCTTGATCAGATAGCGTCGCTCAAAGTCAGCGCGCGCTTCATTGAACGAAGGAATGACACGCTCCTGATTGGTCAGTGCCTTGGATATCAACCCTTCGGGAATGATGGGAGAAGGGCTCAGGGCAACCACCTGCTCCATCACGTTTTCCAACTGACGGACGTTGCCTGGCCAAGCCGCTTGGGCAAGCAGATGAAGTGCACCGGGAGAGATGCCACGAACCTTGCGGTTGTGTTTATGAGCTGCCTGAGTAAGGAAATGACGAGCAAGCAGCGGGATGTCTTCGGGCCGCTCGCGCAGTGGCGGCAGTTCCAGGTTGACCACATTGAGACGGTAATAGAGATCCTCACGGAACTCTTGGCTCAGCATCGCGGCTTCGAGATCGCGGTGAGTCGCTGAGATGATACGTACGTCTACCGGCGTGCTCTGGGTCGAGCCAACCGGGCGGATGGTTCGATCCTGCAGTACGCGCAACAGTTTTACCTGCAGTGCTACCGGCATATCACCGATCTCATCCAGAAACAGGGTGCCGCCCTGTGCCGCACGGAACAAGCCTTCGTGTTGGTTAACCGCACCGGTGAACGCACCTTTGGTGTGGCCAAACAGTTCGGACTCCAGCAGTTGCTCGGGCAGAGCGCCACAATTGATGGCAATGAACGGTTGGTCCGCACGAGCGCTGGCCTGATGGATCGCACGGGCAACCAGCTCCTTGCCGCTCCCACTGGGGCCGGTTATCAGTACGCTTACATCAGAAGCCGCTACACGCTGAGCTTGATCCAGCAGCTGCTCCATACGTGCGCTGTGGCTGATGATACCTGCGCGCCAGCTTTGGTCACGGTGACGCTGAGACGTGTTAAGTGCCGCACGAACAGTATCAAGCAAATGGTCCTTGTCAATGGGTTTTGACAGGAAACCGAATACGCCTTTCTGAGTTGCTTCCACAGCCTCAGGGATGGATCCGTGGGCGGTGATAATGATCACGGGCAAGTCTGGCTGCTCCTGCTGGATGCAGGAGAAGAGCATCAGGCCATCCATGCCATCCATCCGCAGATCGGTAAGAACCAGGTCAAAGCTGTGCTGGCGAATCATCTCCAGGGCTTCTTCGCCGCTTTCGGCACAGCTGATGTCGTAGCCCGACGCCTGCAGGCGCATTTCAAGCAGGCGCAGCAGGGCGGTATCGTCATCGACCAGCAGGATACGGGGGGTTGACGTCATCTGTCAGTGCTCCTCACGCTGTCGCGTTATTTGTCGTTCCAAATCCGTCAGGGCATCGACCTGACGCTTGAGTTCCTGATTGTCCAGCTCCAGTTGTTCAAGCTGTTGCAGGGTATTCAGCTGCTGTTGCAGTTGGCGCAAACGCAGCTGCAGAAACTGATCGGCACCGCAGTCAACCTCGACAGGTTGCAGCTGTAGTGCTGTGAGCATTTCCAGAGCCCGGGCTACATGCTGTGGAGATTGTCCGGGTGTGCTCAGTAACAGAGGGTAGAGAGTTTTTGGCTGTCTTGCTTCTGCGTCGATCAGTAGCTGTTGTTTGTCGTTAAGTGTAGACGAAGTATAACGATGTTCATATTTTAACCAACCAAGCAGCTGATCGTTATCAATATGGCATTTCTGCGCCATGCTTGAAGTCGACTCGACGCCCGAGTCGGGTGGCAGTGTTGGCAGGCAACCTGTCAGCAACAAAAGTGGAAGCAGCGCAGCTAAGGCTCGCGATAACATGGTTCAGGCATCCTCAGGCGGCAGCGTCAGGGTGAAGGCTACCCGTGCATTTTCATTTTCACTCAACACCAGCTTCGCTCCCAGCGCCCGGCTGGCCTGCTGTGCAATGCTCAGCCCAATACCTGAGCCTTTCAAGGGCCCGCGGCGACGATTTTTGCCCTGATAGAAGGGCTCGAACAGCATTGGAACATCCTCGTTCGGTATCAGAGGGCCGCTATTGGCAACTTTTAGTTCGAGTGCGTTGCCATTGCGACAGGCTGAAATCGATAAAGTGCCCTGTTGGTCTGAATAATGCACGGCATTTGAGATCAGATTGGACAGAACTCGCTGTAACATCTGGGCATCGGTGTGGCAGCTCTCGAACTCGAAACGGGTACTGACCTGCAGCTGCTTTTGCTCGATTTGCAGCTTGAAAGGCCTCATTATACGCTGCACCAGCGGTGGTATCACCACATTCTCCAGCTGGACCTGTCCCGGTTGCTGCAGACGGTTATAGTCGAGCAGTTGCTCGATGAGTTCCTGTAGCGTCAGGCTGTTCTGTTGCAGCAGTTGGATGATTTCGTGCTGGTCGGCAGTAAGCGGCCCGGCCAGCTCTTCTGCCAACAGATCTGCGCCTTCTCGCAGCGTTGTCAGGGGAGTCTTGAGCTCATGTGACACATGCTGCAGGAATCGTACCTTGTCCTGCTCCAGTGATTCGAGATGTTGCGCCAGCCAGTTCAGCTGGGTGTTAACCTGTGCCAGTTCTTCAGGACCGCTGAGATCAGCCTGCGGTGTGCGTTCACCCTCGCCGATGTTGCGAATATGGCGAATCAGCTGTTGTACCGGGCGGTTGATTCGCCCGCTGAAAAACAGAATCAGGGCCGTGGACGTGGCAATAAGCAGTACAGCAAACCAGCCGGTACGAAGCTGCTCCTGTTGTACGCGCTGCTCCAGCAATTCAAGCCTGTCATTGAAGCCGGCATCATTCGCTCTGATCAGCTGCTGAGTTTCATGCATCAGCTGCTCCAGGCGGCCACTGGCAAAACGGGGTGGTTGTTCGAGTGTGGACAGCCCTCGCAGCTCAGTCAGCAACTGGTGCAGATCGGATCGTGGCAGGGTGGGAGCCGCAGAACTGTCAGCCAGATCCAGCAAGGCGGCATAATCATTCAGATTCTGTTCCAGCCGCTGGCGTACCTCGGCACGGTTGACGATATCGTACTGCCGTGCAGCGCGAATGATATCTTCGGTCAGAGTGCGTAGCTGTTCATTACGCTGGCTGCTTTCCAGCATTTCTCTCGCCAGCAGGCGTGCCTGCGCTGACTGTGTAACCAGCGCATTGCCTGACTGGTACACCAGCACCGCCAATGGTACCGCTGCCAGAAAGAAGGCGAGCAGAACCAGCTGCTTGAGAGAATGGGTATGCCAGGGCAAAGTGGTCATCCTTCCAGGATAGGCTTGTTGCAGATAGGCAACGTTAGAGATTAACGGAGTGCATTATAAAGCAGACAGATATGAACCTTGGGTGAACGAAGGCAGACTCACTCGGACACGGCAGGCGTGGGCAGCCTCCGAGTGAGCCGTGCATGGAAGGTCATTTATTCGAGCCTGAATCCTACCCGAATGACAACTTGGTAGTGGGCTATTTTGCCGTCTGCGATATGCCCGCGCATCTCTTTTACCTCATACCAGTTGAGGTGACCTATGGTCTCGGCTGCTTTGGCAACCGCGTTGCGAATGGCATCATCGTGACTTTCGGCGGAGGAGCCTGCAATTTCGATAATCTTGTAGACATGATCCGACATGACGAATCTCCTTGCTGAAGTAGAGTGATGTCAGTGTAGGCCAAAATCCATAGCGGGCCAGATTATGGGATAGATCATATCGCCCCTGGCTAGAAGGTATTATTCTTAAGTTGATGATTTCGTTGTTGAGAACAAGGATGCACGCCGTGAGCGATATACTCAGACGACCCATGTTATTGCTGTTTAGCCTGCTGCTGACCGGCTGTGCAGGTGTGGCCAATCAGTCTGCCGAGCCTCGTACTTTCTTGCGAGGGATGCTGGTTCAGAATGCTGAAGGGTACTGGTTTGAGCCTTGTGGCCTGACAATGCGTCACCCGATTGCCTTGATGGGTGAACCACTGGAACGCGAGTATGCGCGTCAGAGCTTGGGTGATGGTTGGCCCGTATATATCGAGGCATTTGGTCGTGTATCGATCAAGGGTGTAGAGCTGACCCAGCCGTTGCTGGTCGGCGGGTCGCTTAAAGCCTGTGATGTTGATCTGCCTGATATCAAGCTGTGGGCTGTTGCCATGCGTGGCAATACCGTTTTCGAGTTGCGTGAACGGCAGATTCGAGTGCATTACCGTGACAGTTTGCGCCAGCTGGGATTCAAGCGCCCTGAAGGTGAGCGACTCGGGGCCGTGCGGCGCTGGCAGCAGACGATGGCCACTGGTGGTGGTCGCAGCAGCCATCAGCTGCTGATGGAGGTCGAAAAACGCGATTGCGAAGGGCCTCGTGGAGGGTGGTATGCCTTGACCCTTTCAGCCGAGGTGGATGGTCTTTTTTACAATGGCTGTGCGCGTTTGGGTGATTTGCAGCAGTGGCGACTGTTTACCCGCTACCGAACTGCAGACACACTCCTGACGCGCCGGTTGAGCCTGCAACTGGATTCAGACGGTAAGGCGCAGCTGCTTGAGGATTATCTGAATGAGCAGCCGGTGATCGAGTACAGCGGCCGCTGGCAGCAGGCCGACTCTGGAAGGCTGCAGCTGTGGCTGGATTCAGAGGAGGCTGCAGGCAGTGATTCGAAGCTGGTATTTCAGCTCGATCTGGAAGGGCGGCTGAAGCTCACTCACTTCCATCCTGCCTATGGTAGCGAGCTGGAACTGCTGCCCTCAGGAAAGCCCATGATGGAGCATCATGAGCTTGACTGGTGGCACTAGTCATTCCAACAGGCGGTCGCGGGCCTCGTTGATGCGCGCAGCCAGATAGGCACTGCCGTCCCGGTCCGGGTGCAGTTTCTGGATCAGGCGACGGTGGGCCTGAATGACATCATCGCGGTTGGCGTCCGGCTTGAGCCCAAGAATCTCCAGTGCCTCGTCACGGCTCATCTGTTTGTTGGGGCGGTTCGACCGCTGCTGTTTTTTCTGCTGGCGCTTGCGATTCAGAGTACCTGCCAGTGAGGGCAGGAAGCGTAGCAGCAGTGGCAGCAGTTTTTGCAGAAATGGCAGCACCAGTGCAATCAGGGCGCCGAGCCAGTGCATGCGTCCGGTGATCGCCATCGCCAGCAAGCCGATGGTGACGAAAATCAGAATCAGTTTGAGGGTGGCGCTGCCTCGCTTGTCGTCAGGCTGTCGCTGCCACCAGTACCAGCTACCCAGTATGATCAGGGCAAAAAGTACCAGTCCCAGTGGATGCATCCAGTTCTCCCGAAAAGGGTGTGGACTGATACTTTAACAAAACCCTGTCAAAATTACGCTCAGCGGTTGGTGGCGTCAGTTGTGCCGATATAGCGTTCGCGTTTGCGCAGCTTGACCTGTTCGGTATCCACCAGTACCAGCCCATCGATACAGTAGTTGAAGTCGGGGTCGATGCCGAAGTCGAGAAAACTGACCCCGCCGGGCTCACAGAGTTCCGAATACTGCTTATAGAGCGTCGGCACGGTTACGCCAAGGAATTCCAGCTGCTGGCGCAGACGACTGAAATCTTCACGATAGTCGTTGCCACAGAAAATGTCCGCGATGGCATTTTCGGTATCCTTGTCGATCAGGTAGGGGCTGCGTGAGCGTGCCAGCCAGGCATGATCAGGGAAGTAGTGACGGTAGAACCAGACCAGCAGGTCACGCGCCCGTTTCGGATAGCTGTGGCTCAGGCTGACTGGGCCGAACAGGTAGCGAACGTTCGGGTGACGACGCAGGTAGGCACCGATGCCGTACCAGAGATAGTCCAGTGAGCGCTTGCCCCAGTACCGTGGCTGAACGAAGCTGCGTCCCAGCTCGATCCCGGCGGCAAAAATCGGTTCCATCTGTTCGCTGTAGTGGAACAGTGATTCGCTGTATAGCGGGTATCCGGACTCGTTGTGGCGCTGGTGGCCCTCGCCGATACGGTAGGCACCGGCAATCTCCAGATCGTCTTCGTCCCAAAGGATCAGGTGACGATAATGCTGGTCATAATGGTCAAGATCGCGCTTTTCGCCGGTCCCTTCACCCACGGTGCGAAAGGCAATTTCACGCAGACGCCCGATCTCCTGCATGACAACCGAATCGGGATGGTAGTCGAACAGGTAGATCTTCTTGCCATCCGCGGTTTCGCCCAGCAGCTCAGCCTGTTTCAACTCCAGTTTGAGCGCCTGTCGGTTCTGCGGGTGGGCGATGGTCTTTTCGGTCAGGAACAGTGGCGGCTTGTTGCGGGCGATGCGATACAGATGTTTTTTAAGCAGTTTGGCCTTGTCCCGGTTTGATACCGGCAGTGCATCCAGCTGACTGAAGGCGATCGGCTCGCCCACCCGCACAGGCAGTGTCACCGAGTGCTTGTTGAACATTTCACGCGCCAGCAACAGGGTCGACATGGAACGGTTGATGTATGACAGGCTGTAGAACAACGTCGAATTCTTGCCGCCCAGATAGACAGGCAAAATAGGGGCATTGGCACGACGAGCAAAGTGCAGGAAGCCACTGTTCCAGCGCCCATCCTTGATACCGGTCAGACCCGCACGGGATACTTCGCCGGCAGGAAAGACGATAATGGCCTCATCATTTTGCAGCGCTTCCACAATACGGTTGATGTTGTCTTTGCGGGTGTTGCCACCCAGATTATCGACTGGCAGGAACAGGTTGTGCAGTGCATCGAAGTGCATCAGTACATCGTTGGCGATGATGCGCACATCACGGCGTACCTCTCCTACCAATTTTAGCAGCGCCAGACCGTCGAGTGCCCCCAGTGGATGGTTGGCTACAATCACGACGCGGCCTGAAGAAGGGATGTTCATTCGCTCCTTGTGGCTGATGGCGTAACTGAAATTAAAGTAGTCCAGAACCTGATCCACAAACTCGAAGCCACGCACGCCGCGATGGGTTTCGAGGAAGTGGTTGATCTCCTGTTCACGCACCAGGCGGCGCAGGCAGAACAGGGTGGAGCGGCGCACGGGAGCCGGTTTTTCTGCAAAAGCGGGGTACTTGTTGACCAGTACCTGTTCGACATCGATCTGCATGTTGGGTCACCTCAGTTCACTGCCTGTACACTATGGCGGTGATCTGACACTGAAGTGACAGTCAGATGAATGCTGGATGACAGGTGGGCGAATGTCAGGCAATACACGCAAAATAATACATCTGGATTGCGACTGTTTTTTTGCCGCAGTTGAGATGCTGGATCATCCAGAGTGGTGTGAGGTTCCTCTTGCAGTAGGAGGGGCGGCCGAGAGGCGTGGAGTAATTGCAACCTGCAACTACCCCGCACGGCGCTTTGGTGTGCATTCCGCCATGTCGACCGCCCGGGCGCTGCAGCTTTGCCCCCAATTGAAACTGGTGTCCGGCAACATGGCGCGTTACCGCGAGGTAGCGGAGCGAATCTTTGATATCTATCGTCGTTACAGCGATACGATCGAGCCGGTTTCCATCGACGAAGCCTATCTGGATGTGACGGGCAGCCCACTGTTCGATGGCAGTGCGACGCGGATTGCGCAGGCCATTCGTCAGCAGGTGCGGGAAGAGACTGGTATTACCGTATCGGCCGGTGTGGCGCAGAACAAGTTTCTGGCCAAGGTGGCAAGCGACTGGAACAAGCCGGATGGTCTCTGTGTGGTCGATCCGATGCGACAGGCCGAATTTGTGGCGCAGCTGCCGGTGAAGAAAATTCCGGGTGTGGGGCCGCGGACGCAGGAGAAGCTATTGGGACTAGGGGTCGAGACTTGTGACCAGTTGCAACAGCTGTCACAGCAGCAACTGACCGAGCTGTTTGGACGCTTTGGTGAGCGCCTGTGGCAGCTGGCAAGAGGGCAGGACAACCGGGAGGTACGCCTGAGCCGCGAGCGCAAGTCAGTTAGTACTGAGCATACCTTCAGCCGTGATCTGCCTGATCTGGCAGCCTGTCAGGCCCAGCTGGATGAGTTGTTGGCCGATCTTGAGCGGCGCTATGAAAAGCATCGTGAGCAGCGGCGCATTATCGGCGCGGTTGCCAAACTCAAGTTTAAGGACTTCAGCCAGACTACGGCCGAAACCCGCAGCAGTCGTCCCGACAAGGCGCTGTTCATGGCCCTGATTGAAGAGGCCTGGCAGCGGGGCCAGAAGCCGGTACGGCTGGTAGGGGTGGGGTATCGGCTTGATACGGCTGAAGGCGACGCGGAAGCGGTACAGCTTCCGCTGTTTGACTCTGATGCCTGATCAGCTTTTGCGGCGCAGTGGTTCGCCTTCAAACTGAATGCCGGCCCAGCCGGATTGCATGAAATTGCGAATATTGCCGTGATCAGTGCCGTCAGGGGTAGCAAGGACATCGCGGTAGAAGCGGCCAAAACAGGCCAGTGTCTGAGCCTCATCCAGCTCCATCAGTTTGCCAAAACCGAAGATCTTGCAGGAGCCCTCGTTCTGGCCCGCTTCGTTGAAGATTTCGCCGTTGTTGAAGGCGCAGGGCGCGTAGTCGAAATGCTCGCTGATTACCGCCATGGTGTCTTCAAAATCGATGCTGTCATCGGTGCCCAAACGGGCGGCAAAGGCTTCAGGTGTCATCGGCGTATCCTCAGGTTGACGATTCAAAAGGCGGCATTATGCGGGCTGCGGTCGCCATTGCAAGGGGCGGATTTCAAGGCGCAGCAAACGCTCGGTCATCTCGGTCCATGGGGCGTCTTCGCCCAGCGCCTTGCAGCGGCGGATCACGGCGCCGCTGATCTCGTCCAGCTCCAGCGGGCGTCCCTTTTCGCGATCGACCAGCATGGAGGTCTTGATCGCGTCAAAGTTGCTGATCAACTCGAACATCTCGTCTACATCGGCAGCGGTCAGTTCAACCTCATCAGCCCGCGCCGCAATGGCGACCTCCTGCATCATGCGGTAGACCGTTTTGCCCAATACAGGGTCGGCGGTCAGGCTGCGTGTATCCAAGCCAGTCAGGGCGCTGAGCGGATTGACACCGTTGTTGATCAGCAGCTTTTTCCACAACTCATAACGGATATTGGCCGTGACGCGGGTGGGGATGCTGGCGGCGTTCAGGGTGTCGGCCAAGTCAGCCAGCCGAGAGTCGTCGTCCGCGGTGGCAGGCCAGCAGCCCATGACCACCTGTGCAGGGCCTTTTGCTTCAATATGTCCCGGGGCAATGATATGCCCACCGATCCGTACCGCCAGCCCGCCAAGGGTGCGTTCAGCACCGATCCGGTCTGCGATCAGAGGCTCATTGTCGACGCCGTTCTGCAGTGACAGTACCGGCGTGTCGGCAGTGCTCAGCCAGTCACCGCTTTGTTCAAGCCAGTCGGCGGTTGCACCGGCCTTCAGTGCCAGCATGATCAGGTCATAGTCGGCGCAGTCACGTTCGGTCAGCAGCTGCTCCATTGAAACAGCATCAACGGGTGCGTGAAATTTCAAGGCTTCATGCTCAACCGTTAGTCCTTGTTGCTGCATCGCCTCAAGGTGCGTACCACGGGCAACAAAGGTCACCTCATGTTTAGCCTCAAGCAGCCTGGCGCCGTAATAACAGCCGATCCCGCCGGCCCCGATAATCAGACACTTCATCCTGTACCTCCATCAAGCAGGAGGGATGTTTTACCTTAAATACGAACACAGTTAAACCGTCTGTAACGGGCCTGCGTAAATGCAGTAATGAAACAGGAGGGTATCAATGAAGATTTCGCTCGAAGAAGTTAAAAAGCAGATCGGCCAGATCGAACAACTGGTCGTGCGCGCATTTGAAAGCAGCATGTACCTGGTTCAGGTCAAACTGAAGAAGGGTGAAGAGCTGCTAAACGTGTGCGATGACAAGGGCACGATAATGCGCTTCAATAGCCAGCTCGATGCCAAGTTTCAGTTCAAGGGGCTGGGGATTACCGACACCGCGCTGGTGCATGAAAGCCCGTACAACGAAATGATCGGTATGCCGGGTGGGAAGATGGAACCGCTGCAGGTGAAACTGGCGAATCCGGATGACGACTACTCCTAAAAGCCCCCTTGTGAGCAGTCGAGCATCGCAGCGGCAACAGGGAAAAATGTTTGGATTGTCTGAGCCACGCAGTGGCGAGTTTTCCAAACATCCCTGTTGACGCGAGACGCGCAGAGAAGCCGAAGGCCTGCTTTTAGGGGTGTGCTTTCTTTGTTACTTTCTTTACACAAGTAAAGAAAGTAAAGACATCACTTTATTCTCATCCCCGGCTGAGCCCCTTCGTGCGGCTCCAGAATCCACAGATCCTCACCACCTGGTCCAGCCGCGAGCACCATGCCTTCCGACATGCCGAACTTCATCTTGCGAGGGGCCAGGTTGGCGACCATGACGGTCAGCTTGCCTTCCAGGTCTTCCGGCCTGTAGGCGGACTTGATGCCGGCGAAGACGTTGCGGGTTTCGCCGCCCAGGTCCAGCGTCAGACGCAGCAGCTTGTCGGCGCCTTCAACGTGCTCCGCCTTGGCGATTTTGGCGACGCGCAGGTCGATCTTGGCGAAGTCGGGGAACTCGATGGTGTCGGCGATCGGTTCCATGTTCTGCGTCACTTCAGCCTTCGGTTGTGCCGCCTGAACCTGTGGTTGGGCTTCCAGGCTCTGGCGAGAATCTTCAATCAGCTTCTCGATGGTAGCTTCATCCACGCGCTGCATCAGCGGCTTGAACTTGTTGATTTTGTGGCTCAGCAGCGGTTTCTCGATTGCATCCCAGGCCAGGGTGTCGATGTTGAGGAACGCACAGGCTTCTTTGGCCACTTCCGGCAGTACCGGGGCCAGGTAGCTGATGATCACGCGGAACAGATTGATGCCCAGCGTGCAGCTGGCCTGTACCTCGGCTTCCTTGCCTTCCTGTTTGGCCAGTACCCAGGGCTCTGCATTATCAATGTACTGGTTGGCCTTGTCGGCGATGTGCATGATTTCACGCATGGCGCGGGCGTATTCACGCTTTTCGTACGCCTCGGCAATGCCGTGACCGGCGGCAACTGCTTCATGGTACAGCGACGCGTAGGTCAGCTCGGAGTCAAGCATGCCGTCGAACTTCTTCTGAATGAAGCCGGCGCAACGGCTGGCAATGTTGACCACCTTGTTGACCAGGTCGGCATTGACGCGGTAACGGAAGTCTTCAAGGCTCAGGTCGATATCATCAATGCCGGAGCCCAGCTTGGCCGCGAAGTAGTAGCGCAGGTATTCCGGGCGCAGGTGCTTCAGGTAGGTTTCGGCCATGATGAAGGTGCCTCGGGACTTGGACATCTTCTGACCATTGACGGTCAAGAAACCGTGGCAGAACACGCCCGTTGGGGTGCGGAAGCCCGCACCTTTCAGCTCGGCCGGCCAGAACAGGGTGTGGAAGTAGGCGATATCCTTGCCGATGAAGTGATACAACTCGGCATCGGAATCCTGTTTCCAGTATTCATCGAAGTCGACGCCGTTCTTGTCACACCAGTTCTTGAAGCTGGCCATATAGCCGATCGGTGCATCCATCCAGACGTAGAAGTACTTGCCCGGCGCGTCGGGGATTTCGAAGCCCCAGTAGGGCGCATCGCGGGAGATGTCCCACTCCTGCAGACCAGACTCGAACCACTCGTTGAGCTTGTGGATCATCTGGCTCTGAACGTGCTCATTAACCCAGGTGCGCAGGAAGTCTTCAAAGTCACCCAGCTTGAAGAAGAAGTGCTCGGACTCCTTCTCGATCGGGGTAGCACCGGAAACGGCCGAGTAGGCGTTCTTCAGCTCGGTCGGCTGATAAGTGGCGCCACAGGCTTCGCAGGAGTCGCCGTACTGGTCTTTGGCACCGCATTTCGGGCAGTCGCCCTTGATAAAGCGGTCCGGCAGGAACATGTTCTTCACCGGGTCGTAGGCCTGGGTGATGGTGCGGCGGGTGATATGACCGGCATCGCGCAGGCGCTCGTAGATCAGCGCGGAGAAGTGGCGGTTCTCTTCCGAGTGGGTAGAGTAGTAGTTGTCGAAGTTGACCATGAAGCCGGCGAAGTCGCGCTGGTGCTCGGCGCTGACCTGGTCGATCAGTTCCTGCGGGCTCTTGCCCAGCTGGTCGGCCTTGAGCATGATCGGCGTACCGTGGGCGTCATCGGCACAGACGTAGGTACACTGATGGCCACGCTGCTTCTGGAAACGAACCCAGATATCAGTCTGGATATACTCCACCAGATGGCCCAGATGGATGGGACCGTTGGCGTAGGGCAGGGCACTGGTGACGAGAATCTTGCGCTTGCTGTCGGA
This sequence comes from Marinobacterium sp. BA1, assembly GCF_041155135.1. NCBI lineage: Bacteria > Pseudomonadati > Pseudomonadota > Gammaproteobacteria > Oceanospirillales > Oceanospirillaceae > Marinobacterium > Marinobacterium sp. BA1. The sequence goes on along the minus strand of NZ_BAAFHC010000001.1, from coordinate 1,495,927 downwards.
CATCGTTGGCTCTGAGTCGGTTGAAGACAAATGAAGCCCTGCATTCTACGCTGGATTGATCTCTGAATGAAGGCTGGGGGTGGCTGTGCTAAAATCCGCCGCCCGTCCCGAGCAACAGAACACAGAGGTTAGCCGATGGCCCTTCCCCGCGTGGAGCCTGATCAGTACGACGCCTTGCTGGCGACCAAGAAAGCCCGTATCGAAGCACAATTTGCCGAATTCGATCTGCCCGCGATCGAGGTGTTTACCTCTGAACCCGAGCATTACCGCCTGCGCGCCGAGTTCCGCACCTGGCATGAGGGCGATGACCTCTATTACGTCATGTTCGACGGTGACAAGCGCACGCCGGTACGGTTGGACAGCTGTCCAATGGTAGCCGAACGCATCCATGACGTGATGTTCGAGCTGATCGAGGTAATTCGCCTCGACCCGGTACTGCGCTTCAAAATGTTTCAGGTCGACTTTCTCAGCACCCTGTCCGGTGAGTTGCTGGTCAGCCTTATCTACCATCGCAAACTGGATGACGAGTGGGTCGAGCGGGTCAAGCCGCTGCGTGAACAGTTCAACATCGGCATTATCGGACGTTCACGCAAGCAGAAGATCGTGCTGGATAACGACTTCGTGGTCGAAACCCTGAACATCAACGGCCGCGCCTACCGTTATCAGCAGACCGAAAACGGATTTACCCAGCCCAACGGCCATGTCTGCGAAAAGATGATCGAGTGGGCGATTGATGCCAGTGCCCACGCTGGCGGTGATCTGGTGGAATTCTATTGCGGTAACGGAAACTTTACCCTGCCACTGGCGCAGAATTTCCGCCGCGTGGTGGCCACCGAGATCTCCAAGGTATCGGTGCGTTCCGCCGAGTGGAACATTCAGGAAAACGGTATCGATAATATTGACGTACTGCGCATGCCCTCGGAAGATCTGTCACTGATCCTCAAGGGCGAGAAAACCAGTCGTAAGGTGCAGGGGCTGGCGCTGGATGAGTGTGACTTTACCACTGTACTGGTGGACCCGCCGCGTGCTGGTCTGGATGAGCATACGGTGGAGCAGATCTGCGAATACCCGCATATCCTGTATATCTCCTGCAACCCCGAGACGCTGCACGAAAATCTGCAACAGATCAGCAAAACCCACAAACTGGAGCGGTTTGCGATCTTCGACCAGTTTCCCTACACCGACCATCTGGAGTGCGGTGTCTATCTGACCCGCCGTTGAGTGAATGATGAAGAAAGGAGGCTCCATGCTGTTTTTCTGGCTCTCGCTAGCGTTTGTGGCCGGCATGATGATGCCCCTGCAGGCCGGTGTGAACAGCACGTTGGCGCTGCACAGCCAAGGAGCGATATGGGCGTCCTTTATCTCGTTCCTGATTGGTACACTGGCGCTGTTTGTGATCGTCGTAGGGATGCGGTTTGAATGGCCGTTGCTGAGTGATCTCAGGCAGGCGCCCTGGTGGGCCTGGACAGGCGGTTTCATGGGGGCGCTGTTTGTCTCTACCGGTGTCTTTCTTGCGCCGCGTATCGGTGCTGCCACCATGATCGCCCTGTTTGTAGCCGGTCAGCTGATTACCTCGGTGATTCTCGATCATCTCGGCTGGGCGACCTTTCCCCAGTTCGATATCACGTTGGGGCGGGTGCTGGGCGTGGCGTTTCTGCTGGTGGGCGTGGTGCTGATTCGGTTCTATTGAACGGGCAGGCGTTCGCTTATAACCACCTTGCATATATCTTAAGCATCAAAGTTATTTTTCTTATATAACTTTTAATAATATGATGACGTTCTTAATTAGACACTGTTTTAACGGAGAGCGTCGTGAACAAACTGCATCCCCTTGCCGCGGCCATTGCGCTGGCAACCCTGCCGCTGACTGCTGAAGCAACCAACGGTTACTTCACCCACGGTAACAGCATCAAGGCCCAGGGGATGGCCGGTGTCAGCTATGCGATGGCGCACGACAGTATTTCGGCCGCAAGCAATCCGGCTGCGCTTACGGTATTGGGAGATCAGTTTGATCTGGGTGTCACCTGGTTCAAGCCGGAACGCGATGCGCGTATCAGCGGCAACCCGGCATTCAATGGTCAGTATGACGGCAACGGTGACAAAAGCTTCTGGATACCTGAGCTGGGCTTCAGTCGCCAGCATTCGGAGCGCCTGGCCTACGGTGTGGCCATGTATGCCAATGGTGGCATGAATACTTCCTATGCCAACAACCCCTATGCAGGCGCTGGCGCAACTGGCGATGCAGGGGTGGATCTTTCCCAGCTGTTTGTCACCTCATCCGTGGGCTATCGACTGACCGAGCGCCACAGTGTGGGTGTCGGCCTGACCTATGTGTATCAGATGTTTGAAGCCCGAGGCGTCAATGGTCCAGCCTTCGAAAGCATGTCTTCAAATCCTGCCGCCTTGAGTGACAATGGCCACGACAGCTCAGACGGTTTCGGTCTTAAGCTCGGCTGGCAGGGGCAGGTGACCGATACTCTGACACTGGCTGCCAGCTGGTCATCCAAAATCAAGACCGACAGCTTCAGCGATTACCGTGGTCTGTTTGCTGAACAGGGTGGCTTTGATGTACCGGAAACTTATGGTCTCGGCTTTGCCTGGCAGATGAATCCGCAGTGGACCCTGGCGGGTGATTGGCAGCGCATCAACTACAGTGACGTGGCCTCAGTGGGCAACCCGCTGATTCCGATTACACAGTTGGGGCAGGATAACGGCTCGGGTTTTGGCTGGCAGGATATCAATGTCTACAAGCTGGGTGTCAGCTATGACTGGTCAAGCCGCCTGACGTTTAGGGCCGGTTACAGCTACGCGGACCAGCCGGTGCCGAGCAGTGAGACCTTTTTCAATATTCTGGCACCAGGTGTGGTACAGGAACATGTCAGTCTGGGTGCCAGCTGGCGGCCGTCTCCAGCGCAGGAACTGACATTCGCCTATACACGAGCACTTGAGGAGTCTGTCGAAGGTAACGGTTCTCTTGCCGCATTTGGTGGCGGTGAGGCGGACCTGAGCATGAGTCAGGATATTCTGGGGTTGGCCTGGTCCTACCGCTTCTGATCTTTCCAGCGGATATCTTCCAGCACGAAGGAGGGGATGGGGCTCTTTTCCCACATCCCTTCCAGGTCCCGGTGCATCAAGTTCTGTTCCGGGCGCATGAACAGATACACATTCACTGCATCTTCAGTGATGCGGCGCTGGGCCTCACCAAGAAGTCGGTGTAGTTCATCTTCAGTACGTGCATTCAGTACCCGCTCCCAAATCGCTTTGAACGCGGCGTTGTCATAATTGAAGTAGTAGTCGTCACGAGCATAGATGTTCAGATCCATGGGCTCGACATGCATGATAAGCGTCAGTTCGTAATCCTTCTTCCGGAATACCCGCTCCATCCATGTGCTCCAGTCCACCTGCTCCAGCTTGACTCTGAACCCGACCGCTTCCAGATCATCCGCAATCATCAAGCCACCGTAACGGCCATAATCGGTCGGGGGAATTGTCAGTGTGAGTGTCTGGCCTTCAGGTACTTCGGCCGCACTCAGTAGCTGACGGGCCAGTAACCGGTCGAAGGGGTAGCGGTCTACCAGATCCACATAGGCAGGGTGTGAAGGCGGGAAATGCGTACCAATAAGTTCCGGCTCGAATTGAGCACCGTACAGTTTGCTGACGCGGTTGCGGTCAATGGCGTGTGACAGAGCACGGCGCACGCGCAAATCGTTGAATGGCGGGAGCGCATTGTTGATCGCCAGAATCATCTTGCTCTGCAGTTTGCGTGCGCTCATGCGGTAATCGGGTCGAATCATGAAACGGTTGCCAACTCGGGTAACGCTCAGCAGTCCATCGACCAGCCCTTCGGCCAGAATGTTTTCGGTGCCTACTGTGGTCTGCATGAACAGAAACTGTGCCTGGTGCAGGTAAGGTGGCTTGCCCCAGTAATCAATGTTGCGTTTCAGGGTGACGGAGTGCCCTTTCTCCCAGCGGTCGAAGCGGAAGGGACCGGTGCCGACTGGGTGTTCGCTGTTGTTTGCAACGGTGTTCGGGTGAACCATGACGGCTGCAGGCAGTGACAGGGCGAAGGGCAGCATGGCGTCGGGCCGTTTGAGCGTGATGATGAGGTGCTCGTCACTCTGAGCGGTGACACTATCGACTTGCTCAAACCATTGTTGCTGGGGGTTGCCGCTGTTTTTATCCAGCAGTCGATTGAGGGAAAAGGCGGCCACATGGGCATCGAAGCGGCTGCCGTCGTGAAAAGTCACGCCCTTGTGCAGCTCGAAGGTATAGGTCAGTCCATCTTCGGAGAGGTGCCATTTACGTGCCAGTCGCGGCCTCAAAAGACCCTCACCATCGACCAGCGTGAGGCCCTCGAACAGATTGCACCAGGTGATCTCGCCAGCCGAGGCGGCGGCAGTAACGGTAGGGTCGAGAGTGGGCGGTTCCAGCTGAATACCAAGCCGAATATGCTCACTGGCCTGCAGAGGCAGGCTGCACAGCAGCAGAAATGGCAGCATCAACCTGCCAATGACGCTGAAACAGGCGAAATGAAACAGATCAGATAGCCTGCGCATAAACGGTCTTTGGAGCTAAGGCGACCTTATTCCGGCCCTGTCGCTTGGCATCATAGAGAGCCTTGTCAGCCGCGTGCAGCGCCGCATCCAGCAGGCTTTCGGTCAGTTGGTCATCTGTCTCGCTCTGAAGAACTGTTGCATCAACCAGGGCAACTCCAAAACTCATGCTCAGGTGAATTTCGTGCTTCTGACTGGATAAAAACGGCTTCTCAGCAATCAGGCTTCGCAGCTTGTCGAGTACCTGATAACCAGCTTCCAGGGAGCCTGTCGTCAGAATAATGGCAAACTCCTCACCGCCGAATCGAGCCAGAATATCGCTTTCCCTCAGCCCTTCGGATAATTGCCGGGATACTTCAATCAAGACCTGATCTCCGGTGGCATGACCGAACCGGTCATTGACCTTCTTGAAGTGATCAATATCACCAATAGCCACACATAATGGTTGGTAGCTCTGACGCAGCAGACGTCGGGCGGCCGCCTGAAAATGACGACGGTTAGCAAGCCCGGTCAAGACATCGTGCTCAGCCAGAAAGGTCAGCTCCTGATGTGCTTCGCGCATGCGAGCTTCCTGATATTGTATGCGCTGGACGTAACTGCGCACGGTTTTGGCCAGACTGGAAATTTCATCGCCACCATGAGTATCAAAGGCATCAACATCAACAACCGGGGCGCTCACATTGCGCTGCATCTGCAGGATGCGCCTCACCACCACGACCTCGAAATAAACCCCGGCCAACAAGGCAAAGACCAGCAGCAACAGGGCAAGTGCGATCAGATTGCGTTGTTGGACATTGATCTCGGCGGCAAGCTGCTCGCTTTGCATCACCATCTGTTGGCGCATGGTGGCGGAAAAGTAGCCCATCAGTATAGCCAGTTGCCCGGCCAGTTCACGGTTGTTGTGTGACAGGGCTCTGATTTGGCGCTCAAGCCCCGCTTGGCGCCCGGTATCGATGCGCTGGCTGACCAGCTCATTCAGTTCGTCAATGTTGCTCTGCAGCTGTGCTTGTGTCTCGCGGACCTGATTGATCAGATCAGGGTTGCCACCCTGCTGGGCAAGGCGGTCGGTCAGCTGGTTTACCCAGAGGGTTCGATCGGTCAGATTTATCAGTGCCTGACGTCGCTCGGTGTGGTTGTTGGCAACAGACAGGCCAAAGCCAAGGCTGTTCAGCGACTCGGCCTGTTGCACCAGTCGCACTGAGGTCATCAGGTTTTCCATTTCGGTACTGGTGAGCGTGTCTACCTGATCGTGCAAGCGCTCGAAGGCACGGCTCATGATGGCCGTAACACCGATAATCAGGGCGAGGATCAGCAGGGTCATGCCCAGCGTCTTGGTGGTCAGACCAAGACCGACCCGCCGGTGGATCATTTTGCTGCCGGCAGCTGGCCGGAGAGCTTTGGCAGGCAATCGCTATCTTGTGTATTCATTTAGATACGCTTTTTGTTGTTTGGATACAGGTGTAGCTGATAACGACGGTTACTTCAATTTATTGGTGAAAATTTTCAACCACGGAAGCCCTTGCCTACCACGTAGACTTCACGTGAGCGTGAACGTGATGCTTCCGGTTTGCGAATAACCACTGTGTCAAAGTGGTTGCGAACTTCCTTCACGAACGCTTCATAGCCCTCACCTTGAAACGCCTTGGCAATAAAGCTGCCTTTGGGCTTCAGGACCTGTTGTGCCATGTCCAGCGCCAGTTCGATCAGGTAAATGGAGGCTGCCTGATCCGCCGTGGCGATACCGCTCAGGTTGGGTGCCATGTCCGAGATCACGACATCAACCGGATTTTCATTGATCGCGTGCAGGATCTGCTCGAATACGCTGTCTTCAGTGAAATCGCCCTGAATAAACTCCACATCGGGCAGACTGTCCATTGGCAAAATGTCGGATGCGATCACTTTGCCACCTGTGCCGACCAGTTTGGAGGCGACCTGTGACCAGCCACCGGGCGCCGAGCCCAGGTCGATCACCAGCATGCCGGGACGAATCAGCTTGTCCTTTTCATTGATCGCCAATAACTTGTAGCTGGCACGGGAACGGTAACCGTCTTTCTGTGCCTGTTTGACGAAGGGGTCGTTGACGTGCTCATCGAGCCAGCGTGCACTGCTTTTGGAACGGGCCATACGGGTTGCAAACCATCTGAAAATTAAAACCTGATTGTACGTCTCGCAGCCTGTTGGTGCCATGTTCTCGGGTGTATCAGACTGACTTTACCCTTGTTGGTCGCTATAATTCGCGGTTTATTGTCCCTTTGCCGGATAAACCGGCCGGAACCCTTGCCATGATCCGTCTCAGCGAACTGTCACTTCCTCTTGATCATCCTGAAATCGCCCTGCGTCAGGCCATTCTGAAACGGCTTGAGCTGGCGGATGATGCGCTACTCGGTTTCAGTGTTTTCAAGCGCAGCTATGATGCGCGCAAGAAGAACACCGAGATTACCTTCGTCTACATTATCCACCTGGATGTGAAAGATGAGGCTGTCGTGCTGGCGCGCTTTGTCGATGATCCGCATGTGACCATAGCGCCGGATACGGAGTATCACCCAGTTGCCGTGGCACCCGCCGATCTGGCTGAACGACCGCTGGTGATCGGTTTTGGTCCTTGTGGTCTGTTTGCCGCCACGATTCTGGCGCAGATGGGGTTCAAGCCGATCGTGCTTGAACGCGGCCGTGATGTTCGCAAGCGTACCCAGGATACCTGGGCGCTCTGGCGTCAGCACAATCTGAGTACCGAATCCAACGTCCAGTTTGGCGAAGGTGGAGCAGGGCTGTTTTCGGATGGCAAGCTCTATTCACAGGTCAAGGACCCCAAATTTTATGGCCGCAAGGTGATGCAGGAGTTTGTTGATCACGGTGCGCCGGACAATATCCTGTATGTCAACAAGCCGCATATCGGCACCTTCCGCTTGACCACGGTAGTATCAAGGATGCGTCAGAGCATCATTGAGATGGGGGGCGAAATTCGGTTTGAATCCAAAGTCACTGACTTGCTGCTGGAGAATGGCGAAGTCAAGGGCGTGACCCTGGCTGATGGCAGTCAGTTGCTGAGCCGTCATGTAGTTTTGGCGCTGGGGCACAGTGCGCGTGATACCTTCCGTATGCTGCACCAGCGCGAAGTACATATCGAACCCAAGCCCTTCGCCATCGGTTTTCGTATTGAGCACCCGCAGTCGATGATCGACCGGGCGCGTTTAGGCAAATATGCAGGCCATGAAGAGCTGGGAGCGGCGGATTACAAGCTGATCCACCATGCCAAAAACGGCCGGGCTGTTTACAGCTTCTGCATGTGCCCGGGTGGTCAGGTGGTTGCGGCGACCTCGGAAGAGGGACGCGTGGTCACCAATGGTATGAGCCAGTATTCGCGCAAGGAGCGTAATGCCAATGCGGGCATTGTTGTTGGCATCAACCCGGAACAGGATTTTCCCGGTGGGCCGCTGGCCGGGATCGAACTGCAGGAAAAGCTGGAGTCGATCGCCTATCAGTTGGGTGGATGTGATTACCGTGCCCCGGCTCAGCTGGTAGGGGACTTTTTACGTGGTCGTCCTTCCGAAAAACTGGGCGAAGTCGAGCCTTCCTATCAGCCCGGGGTCAAACTCTGTGATTTGGCCGAAGCGTTGCCGGATTACGTGATCGAGGCCATGCGCGAGGCGCTGCCGGCCTTTGGGCGCAAGATCCGTGGCTTTGACCGCGAAGATGCGGTGCTGACCGGGATTGAATCGCGTACCTCATCGCCGATTCGCATCACTCGCGACCCACACACCCTGCAGAGTCTCAATGTGCGCGGCCTTTACCCTGCCGGTGAGGGGGCAGGGTATGCCGGTGGTATTCTGTCGGCCGGTATTGATGGCATCAAGGTGGCGGAAGCGGTGGCACTGGACATTCTGCAGCAGCGGGAAACCGAATCGGCATGAAACTGGACGACATCAAGAAGCTGCAGCAGAAAAAGTACCGCAGCGAGCTGGGCGCCTGTCTGGTTGAGGGCGAGCATCTGGTACTGGAGCTGCAGCAGGCGTTGCAGCTCCGTCCCGAGCTGCAGGCCGCCGAACTGTATCTGACCGAAGAATACCGGGACTGGCCAACGCCGCTGGTCAAGCATGAAATCGGCAGTAAACAGATGCGTGCCCTCAGCGCCACCAAGTCGCCACAGGGAATTCTGGCGGTGCTGCCCATCGATGCGATAAGGCCGGTATCTGCCGATGGCGATATCGCCATCTATCTGCACGAAGTTCAGGACCCGGGCAATCTGGGCACAATTCTGCGCACCCTGGCCTGGTTTGGCGGCTTTCGCTGCCTGCTCAGTCCCAACAGCGTCGATCCGTTCAACCCCAAGGTGATTCGTGCCAGTATGGGGGCGATTTTCCACGTACCACTGGAACTGGATGTACCGCTGGAGAGCCTTGCTGAGCGTTATAAACGGATCGGTTGTCTCGACATGCAAGGCGAGCCGCTCAGCGCGCCCACTTTCAGCGAGTGTGACTGCTATCTGTTTGGCAACGAGGCACGCGGTGTGCCGCGTGAACAGCTCGATAGCCTGTCGGCATGCCCGTTCACCATTACGGGTTCAGGCCAGATCGAATCGCTCAATCTGGCAACGGCTGTCAGCCTGAGCGTCTACGAACGCAGGCGCTGAGGCGGTCTGACCGCAGCGCCTGCCACGGGGCTCAGCGAACCGCGTCGATCCAGTCGCCATAGCCCTGTGCTTCCATCTCCTCAAGCGGGATGAAACGCATGGCTGCCGAATTCATGCAGTAGCGCAGTCCGGTGGGTGCTGGACCATCATTGAATACATGGCCCAAGTGTGAATCGGCCAGTGCACTGCGAATTTCAGTTCGGGTCATAAACCATGAACGGTCCTCGTGCTCAGTGACCATACCCTCGCTGATGGGCTGCGTAAAACTGGGCCAGCCGGTACCGGATTTATACTTGTCGCGTGATGAGAACAGTGGCTCGCCTGAAATGACATCAACGTAAATGCCGGGACGTTTTTCATCCCAATATTCATTTTCAAAGGCGCGTTCAGTACTATCCTCGCGTGTCACCTTGAACTGCTCCGGTGTCAGACGCTGACGCAGAACCTCATCCGAGGGGCGCTGATAGTCCTTCCCAGGTGGCCCCATCTCTGTACTGCCAGACTCGGCTTTAGTTGGGCTAAACTGGCTGAAGTCGAGTGTTTGATCATCCCCCCAGACTTGCTCGATAAACTGGTAACGCCCTGAGTTGTGGGTGTAAAAGCGATACCGCACCGGGTTCTTTTTGTAATAGTCCTGATGGTAGTCTTCTGCTTCATAGAATGTGCTGAAGGGCGTGATCTCGATCACCACCGGTTTGTCATAGCGCCCGGACGCGGCCAGGGCATCACGAGAGGATTCGGCAACCTGTCGCTGCTGATCATCATGATAGAAAATGGCCGGACGATACTGTTGCCCGCGGTCGACAAACTGGCCCTTGGCATCGGTGGGGTCCATGAAACGCCAGAAGCCTTCTACAAGCCCCTTGTAGGTGATCAGGGTCGGATCATAGTAGACCTGTACGGCTTCGGTATGACCTGTGCTGCCTGAGGACACCTGTTCATAGGTCGGGTTTGGCTCGGTGCCGCCGCTGTAGCCTGAGATGGCTTCAATAACACCGGGAATTTTTTCGAAGCCCTGCTCGACGCACCAGAAACAGCCCCCGGCAAAGGTTGCTACTTGATACTGCGACAGGTCAGGAGTAGCTGGGGTGTCAGCTGCGGTCAGCCGTGTTGATGCAAATACAGACAGTGCCAGCGCAAGTATGCCGCCGGCAAGGTATCCATTTCGGATAATCATGGGTATCTCCCGTTATGTTCTACTGCTTAGGACCTGCAACCGGGTAAAAGAGTTTCATGCTGCAGCGGACAACAGAGACCACTGGTCGCCTAAAAGGTTTGATTTCAACAAGCTTTTACGTGGCCTGTCGTGAAAGTGTTTAGTCAGCATAGTCTGATTTACATCCATACATGGATGAATGTAAAATACCCTATCTTTTCACTCTGCTTTTGGAAACGGGATTAACGTCATGAAAACAGCTTTTCATACCGGTCGGGCAGTTCTGCTGGCTCTGGCGGCATCGCTGCTGGTGGCCTGTGGCAGCGACGAAGCGCCTCAGAGTGCTGCCGCCCCCGGCGGGCAGGCACTTCCGCCGGTGACGACCGAAGTACTAACCGTCAAGCGACAGGATATTCCGCTACAAAAATCATATTCATCATTGCTGCGCAGCGATGACGAAGTCACGTTAGTAGCGCGTGTGACCGGGGTACTGGAAACGCGTCAGTTCGAGCAGGGTGACTGGGTTGAGCAGGGGGATCTGCTCTATACCATCGAGCCAGAGTTGTATCAGGCTCGCGTCAACGAACGGGCTGCAGACCTGAAAAGTGCCCAGGCAGAGCTGGACCGCGCCCGCCGCGATGCGGAGCGTTATCAGCAGCTACTCAGCCGCAATTCAGTCAGTCGTCAGCAGGTCGATCAGGCAGAGGCTGAACAGAGTGTTGCTCAGGCCCGTGTTGCTCAGGCAGAGGCGGCACTGGCCAGTGCGCGTATTGACTTGAATTACACCCAGGTGAAGGCACCGGTTGCCGGCATGGTTGGACTCAGCCAGATCAATCTGGGCAATCTGGTCAATGCCGGTTCAGAACTGGTCACCATTACTCCGCTGGACCCGCTTGAAGTACGCTTCCAGCTGCCGCAACGGGATGCCTTTGAGCTGCGCAAGCAGCTGGCTGCCGGAGAGACTGATATTCGAGAAATTCGGGCCTCGCTCCAGCTGGCTGGCGACAACGGTACCCAGTCCCTGACTCTGCAAGGGCAGATGGACTTTCTGGGATCTCGAGTGGATGAGAGCACAAGTACTGTGCAGGCCTCTGCCCGCTTTGAAAACCCTGATGCACAGGTACTGCCGGGGCAGTTTGTGCGTGTCAGCATCGAAGGGCTGAAGCGTTTCAATGTGATTGCCGTGCCTGAAATTGCCGTTACTCAGGGGCTGATGGGGCCTCAGGTATTTGTAATTGATGAAGAAGGCAAGGCCCGTGCACAGGCGGTTCAGCTGGGTGAGATTGCCGGTGAATGGCAGATCATTCTCGAAGGGCTGGAAGAGGGTGTACAGGTTGTATCCGGTGATCCTTCTGGTATCAAGCCGGGTACGCCGATCCAGGCAGCCGCCGCCGATGAAGCGGCAGAGGAGGCGAACGCCGAATGAATTTCTCCAATTTCTTCATCGGTCGGCCGATCTTTGCCACGGTGCTGGCAATTATCCTGACCCTGGTCGGGGTTGTCAGCATGCGCGTGCTGCCAATCGAGCAGTATCCCAGCGTTGTTCCCCCCACAGTGTCGGTGCAGGCGCGCTTCCCCGGTGCCAATGCCGAGACCGTGGCCCAGACCGTGGCAGCCCCACTGGCCGAGGCAATCAACGGGGTCGAGAACATGTTGTACATGACCTCGACCAGTGCCGACAACGGTATCATGAGCCTGAGCGTGGCGTTTGATATCGGCACTGATGGTGATACCAACACCATCAACGTCAATAACCGTGTGCAGGGTGCGCTGTCGCAGCTGCCCGAACAGGTACAGGCACAGGGGGTGACGGTCAAGTTGCGCTCCAGCTCTATCCTGATGGTAGTGGCGATGATTTCGCCCCAGGGTGACTACGACAACATCTACATGCAGAACTACGCCACTCTGAATGTACTGGATGAGTTGCGTCAGGTGCCGGGTGTGGGTGAAGCGGAGGTGCTCGGTGGTGGCAAGTTCGCCATGCGCATCTGGATGGACCCCGATAAGCTGGCGCAGTATGACCTGACACCAACTGAAGTGGCAGCCGCAATTCGGTCGCAGAATACCGAAGTGCCGGCAGGCAGTCTGGCGGCAACACCCAATGCGAATCCGCGTGCCTATACCTATACTGTGACGGCGGGTGGACGCCTGTCCAGTGCGGATGATTTCCGTAATATTTTCCTGCGCACCAATGCTGACGGTTCGGCGCTATTGTTGAAAGATGTGGCGCGTATCGAGCTGGGTGCCTCATTCTACGGTATCGATGCACGTCTTGATGGGGCCGGTATGACGCCCATTATCATCAACCAGCAGCCGGGCGCCAACGCGCTGGAAACATCACTGGCGGTCAAGGCCAAGATGGAAGAGCTGGCCGGACGCTTTCCGCCGGGTCTGGATTACGTAGTACCGTACGACACCACGCTGTTTATCAGTTCATCCGTTGAAACCGTGGTGACGACCTTCATCGAGGCGTTCCTGATCGTTGGCGTGATTCTGTTCGTGTTCCTGCAGAACTGGCGCTTTACCGTGATCGCCATGTCGGTGGTGCCGGTGTCGGTTATCGCAACCTTTGCCGGCTTCTATCTGTTCGGCTTCTCAATCAACCTGCTGACATTGTTTGCGCTGGTGCTGTCGATCGGGATCGTCGTGGACGATGCCATTCTGGTAGTGGAAAACGTTGAGCGTGTGTTGAGTGAAGATGATGACATCAGCGTGCGTGATGCCACCATCCGAGCAATGAAAGAGGTGGGCGGCCCTGTTATTGCGACTTCGCTTATCATGGCGGCCGTGTTTGTGCCGGTAGCGTTCCTGGGCGGTTTTACCGGCCAGATCTACCAACAGTTTGCCCTGACGGTGGCGATCTCGGTTGGCTTTTCGGCCCTGATGGCACTGACCTTTACACCGGCCCTGTCGGCCATTTTCATCAAACACAAGCCGCGTTTCGAAGGTTCGGGTGTGTTGCACGTATTGCATGCGCCACTTCGTCTGTTTGATCGCGTGTTTGCGGCTGTTACAACTGCCTATGTCTGGATCGTTAAGCTGCTGGTACAGCGTTGGGTGCTTGCACTGGCGCTGACCGCTGCGTTCAGTGCCGGTTCCTGGTGGATGTTCAGCACGACGCCGACTTCTTTGGTACCGGAAACGGATCAGGGGATTGCGTTGGTCAGTGTTCAGCTTCCTGATGCCGCTTCACTGGATCGAACCAGTCAGTACATGGGTAAGCTGAGTGAGGAGATCGAACAGATCCCCGGCGTTAATCATGTCGTGTCAATTGCAGGCTATGACATCCTTTCCAGTGCGGTTAACACCGCTCGGGGTATCATGTTCATTAGTCTGGTGCCCTGGGAAGAGCGTGAACTGACAGTTGACCGGCTGGTGGGCCAGGTGATGCAGTTGGGTGCACAGATTGACGGTGGTAGTGCCATCGCCTTCAACATGCCGCCGATTATGGGACTCTCAACAACAGGCGGTTTTACCGGCTATCTGCAGTCCTTTGGCGGTGCCAGCTCGGAAGAGCTGTACATGGCATCGGTGAAAGTGATGCAGGCCGCCGCCCAGAATCCTGCGCTGCAGCGGGTATTCACCACCTTCAACGTGAATGTGCCCTCGTTCCGCGCCAACATCGACCAGCAGAAAGCCCTGAGCTACGGGGTGCCACTGACCGATCTGAACGCAACCCTGTCGAATACGCTGGGTAACGGTTTTGTGAACTATTTCAGCTATCAAAACCGCAACTTCCAGGTGTATCTGCAGAACGAAGATGAGTACCGTGACGAACCCGAAGATATCAATAATATCTTTGTGCGTGCGGGAAATGGCGAGCGGATTCCTCTGTCCGAGTTCGTAACGCTGGAACGTCAGGTTGGTCCGGCGGTGGTATCCCGTTTCGGCGTCTATCTGGGTGCCCAGTTCCAGGGCGGACCGGCACCGGGATACAGCTCGGCTCAGGCCATAGCTGCCATGAACGAGATTGTACAGCAGGAGCTGGGTGACAACTGGGGCATGGGCTGGACCGGTACGGCCTATCAGGAAACAACCCTGGGGAATACGGCTTCCATGGCGATCATCTTCGGTATTCTGATGATGTTCCTGATTCTGGCGGCACAGTACGAAAGCTGGTCCCTGCCATTGGCGGTTATGACCGCCACGCCGTTTGCCTTTTTTGGTGCCATCGGCGGGATTGTGCTGCGGGGACTGGAGGTGTCCGTCTATGTCGAGATCGGCCTGTTAGTGGTGGTGGGGCTTGCCGCGAAAAACGCCATTCTGATCGTGGAATTCGCCGAACTACAGCGCAGGGAGTTGGGCAAATCAATTCATGAAGCGGCTGTTACCGCAGCTGAGTTGCGTTTCCGCCCAATCGTTATGACCTCTTTTGCCTTTATTCTCGGTACCCTGCCGTTGGCACTGGCCAGCGGTGCCAGCGATGTGAGCAGTCATCATATCGGTACGGCGGTGTCGGTCGGTATGGCGTCGGTGGCGATCATTTCCAGCTGCTTCGTGCCGAGTTTCTACGCCATGATTGCACATGTGTCTGACTGGCTCAGACGCAAGCGTGGTGTGGCTGAGTCAAATACGGCTCACTGACCTTCAGGTTAAACTGGAAAAAGGCGCTCTCCTTCGGGACGGCGCCTTTTTTATTGCACGATTATGGGAGCAGGGGGGTAAACCGTACGATTCAGCGGTGGGTCATCAGCCCAATCAGGTGGGAAATTAGTGTCTCACCACGGCTGAGGATAGAGTACGCGTCAGGTTTGCGCAGCCAATCATGAAACAGGCCGGAGAGACAGGTATTCATCAAATCGGCAGCCACCTCTGGTGCAACTGAAAGCTCCTGTTGATCCGCGGCGAGGGCGAAATAACGCAGCAGAGCCTCATGAATATCACAGGCGATCTCTTCCTGCATGGTGATAGGGTCGATATCACTAAAAAATTCGCAGCGGTACAACAGAATGGAGTGCACACGCGTATAGCGGGGCTGCTCAAGTCGTGCCAGACCCTTGAGGCAGGCCAGGCGAATTGCGTTCAGTGGGGACTCAGTCAGTGCAGGATCATCAATCTCCTGCACCAGTTCATCAAACGGCATTCGCACCCGTTCCAGCATGGCCCGGAACAGGTCAGCCTTGTTCTTGAAATGCCAATAGACAGCACCGCGTGTCATGCCAGCATGACGGGCAATCTGTTCCAGTGTGGTACGTGCTACACCATGAGCCATGAACATCTCTTCTGCTGCATCAATCAACGCTTCGCGCGTGGCTGCTGCTTCGGCTTTGGTGCGTCTAGCCATAGCTGTAAAGAACCCCAACTCAAATCGTTGAAAAATGAACCATTATTTTATCGTATCGGCGGTATAAAAACATCGATACATTTGTAGATGTATGTATATTCGACAGCCACTGGTCAGATTTACGTATCTTTACGCACCTTAATCTTTGTTTAAGTCAGGCTCAGTTAAAATAGAGGTCAACTGACTGAATCAGTGGCCGCTATGGCTAAGGATGGTGAATGATGAGATCGTACCTGCTGCAGGTGCACCGTTGGCTTGCTCTGCTCCTGACCCCCTTGTTTTTGTTGATTACGTTGACCGGTATGGTGCTGGCGCTCAAGCCTGTGCTGGCCGATCTTTCGGCACCGCCTTACACCGGGGCTGTTGAGGTTAGCCAGGTGCAGGCTTTACTGGAAAGTGCGTCTGCCGATGGGCCGGTTGTCGCCATCGAACGCAGTGCAACGTCCGGTCAATGGGTTATACCTGCGCTGGGTGAGTACCGCCTGAGCGATGGAGTGCGTGTTGGTCCCAGTGAGACGTCCGGTGGGGCGTTCTTTGACTGGATCAAAGATCTGCACAAGGATCTGCTGGTTGATGCCGGATGGTTGGTGGAGTGGGCGACTTGGGCAATGCTGGCAATAGTAGTGGCTGGTATTTTGTTGGGCTGGCCAAAGTTCAAGCAGTCACTGCTGGGCTGGCACCAATTCCTGGGTGTGTGGCTGTTTCCGTTAGTCCTGCTACTGCCGTTGACCGGTATTCTGATGACCTTGCATGTAGCACGTCCTGATCTGGGCCTGCAGCGCGGGGCGGAGCCCACCTCGTTGCAACAGGGTCTGGAGCAGGCGGCGGGCGAGCATAACCTGTCGGGGTTGATCAGTGCGCGTGGTTTCAAGTCAGGTTCGTTGTTGATCGAAACCGAGGAAGCCATGTTGGTGGTCAGTGGCGATCAGGTGACTCCCATCGATTTGTCCTCCAACTGGCCCAAAATGTTACATGAAGGGCTTTGGGGTGGTTGGGTATCCGGGCTTTTCAACATGCTGGTTGGGATGCTCGTTATGGGGCTGACGCTGACAGGGTTCATCAGCTGGTTGAGGCGTCGACAAGCCGCTCGTATCAGCGATATCCGTTCAGGTGCAGAGGTACTGATCGTCTTTGCCAGTCAGACCGGTACAGCTCAGGGCTTGGCCGCTGCAACCGCAGCCACTTTGGAAAAGTCAGGGATTATTGCCGACCAGGGATCGATTGCCGCGTTTCCTGCCAGTAAGTGGCATGCTTACCAACAGGCGCTGGTGATCTGTTCGACTACCGGTGAAGGTGAGCTACCGGATAATGCCCGTAGCTGGGTGAGCGGAATCAAAGCCAGGCAGCTGGAAGGCGTGTCATTCAGTCTTTTGGCACTGGGTGATCGCCGCTATACCCATTTTTGTGCCGGTGGCCAGCGCTTGCGGACTGAGTTGATCAAGGCTGGTGCCCATGAACGACTGACTTTGCACGAGGTGGATGGTGACCCCGCCGTTGGTTGGCAGCAATGGTTGCGACAGCTCGCCGAGTACAACAACTGGAACCTGCAGATCGGTGGTATGGCCGTGCAACGGCAACGGTGTGAGGCGACACTGATTGAGCGTACCCGTCTGGATACTCCGATGGGTGACGATAGCCCTCACAGTTACAGCCTGACGTTTGCCGTGCCGGAAAGTACCCGTTTTGCCCCCGGTGACCTGTTCCAGTTTCAGCCCCGACCTGATGCAGAGCCGCGCACCTACTCAGTCGGTTCGGATTATGAGACAAGCCCCGGCAAGGTGCGCCTGACGGTAGGGTTGCTGCGATATGAAACTGAACAGGGTAATGAGGTTCTGGGTCTCGGCAGCAGTGAACTCTGTTTGAACTGGCCGCTGAACGAATCACGGAGTGTCGAACTGGTGGCTCATCCGGGGTTCAATCCGCCTCAGAACTCAGAGCATCCGATGATCCTGGTAGCGACTGGTTGTGGCATTGCACCCTTTATCGGATTTCTTGAGGCGCGCGCTGCCACGGATCGAAAGGGACCGGTTTGGCTGCTGTTTGGTAACCGTCACGAGAAAGGTGACTTCCTGTATGGAGAGCAGATCAAGGCGCTCAAAGAGCAGGGCGTTATCACCAATCTTGATACCGTCTTCTCTCGTGATGGTGGTGATCAACGCTATATCACCGAGCGGATTGAACACCGGGGTGATCAACTGCTGGAATGGATCAACCGGGGTGCCAACCTGTATATCTGTGGTCGCGCATCTACGCTGGGGAGGGGGATCGACGGCGTGCTGATGCAGTTACTGCAACGCAAGGGGGCCAGCAAGGCTGAAGCAGAGGCTGAACTGGCACGTTGGGTCAACGAAGGCATCATGCACCGCGACCTTTTCGACTGAATGACCTGAACTTGATCAAGTCTGGCCGATAAAGCTGCCCCACAGGGGCAGCATTTCCCGCACACAGGTTCTAGAATGTTGCATAAATGGATTTGAGACTCGACCCTGCTGCCATGTACCGATACGTTTACCCTCTCATGTTTGCCACACTGTTGCTGCCTAGCTTTCATGCCACCGCAGAGATGCGCAAGATTGTGCATCCCGATGGTCGGGTGGAATACACCAACGTTGCGCCTGAACAAAAGGCAGCTGTGGTCAATACCTACTACAAATACCGCAATGCTGACGGTGTGCTCTCTTTCAGCGATGCAAAACCGAGTGGCGTGCAATATGAACTGGTGCGTTTCGACTGTTTTGCCTGCAAGGTTGATTCTACCGTTAATTGGGAGACGACCCCCTTGTTTGCCGACCGTTATCGGGATGAAATCGAACGGATCGCCGCGCTACATGATATGGATGCTGCGCTGGTACGTGCGGTGATTCATGCTGAATCAGCCTTTAACCCGCAAGCGCGTTCCAGAGCCGGTGCGCAGGGGCTGATGCAGTTGATGCCGCAAACGGCAGCAGAGCTCGGTGTCGGTAACCCCTTTGATGCTGAGCAGAATATCGACGGTGGCGTGCGCTATCTGGCCGGATTACTCCAGCGCTATGACCAAGACGTACGCTTGGCAACGGCAGCGTATAATGCAGGCCCCGGCGCAGTGCAGCAGTACGGTGGCATACCGCCCTATGCTGAAACCCAAGCCTATGTGAAAAGGATAGAGGTGCTCTATCGGCGCTATCAAATGATCGATTAGCACGCCTGAATGATTGGCACATGTAAAACGCTGCCTGTACGAGATGTGGTTGAGAACACCGATACACAGCTCTATAGTCGTGCCATTCAGTTATCCATCGGTTCTTCATATGTGGCATCAAACAACCATCAGTCTCAAGGCGCGACCTCGCGGCTTCCACCTTGTGACTGACGAGATCGAACAGGCACTGCCGGAATTACGCCGAGTCAGCACCGGCCTGCTGCATCTGTTATTGCAACACACCTCTGCAAGCCTGACGTTGAACGAAAATGCCGACCCGACCGTTCGCGCTGATTTCGAGGCGTTTTTTAACCGCAATGTGCCGGAAAACGAACCCTACTACCAGCATACCTATGAAGGCCCTGATGACCTGCCTGCTCATTTCAAAAGCAGCATACTTGGCGTCAGTCTGGTGCTGCCTATTGCCAATGGGCAGTTGGCGCTGGGCACCTGGCAGGGGATCTATCTGGGTGAACATCGTAATCGCGCTGGCCGCCGCACCCTCATCGCGACCCTACAGGGAGAGTAACCGTGTCTGATCAGCCTTCACTGTTTGATGAAGAGATGCTGCCGCAGCCTTCGGTGCCGGTTAGCTCGGCGCGCACGGAACGTGCCCCGGCAAAGGCCAAAACCGGGGCCGAGGGGAGTCGTCAAACGTTGCGTGTCCTGCACAGCTCCGACTGGCATCTGGGCCGATTACTGTACGGCCAGAAGCGCTACGATGAATTTGCCGCCTTTCTTGACTGGATGTTGGCACAGATCGAGCATCTGAATGTCGAGGTACTGCTGATCGCCGGCGACCTGTTTGATACCACTACCCCGAGCAACCGGGCGCAGGCGCTTTATTACCGCTTTCTGCACCAAGTGGCGCGCTCACGCTGTCGTCATGTGGTGATCATTGGCGGCAATCATGATTCTCCCAGTTTTTTGAATGCGCCATCCGGTTTGCTCAAGGCGCTGGACGTGCATGTGGTCGGTGCTGCCTGTGACAATCCGGCAGATGAGGTGGTATTGCTGAAAGCAGAAAATGGCGCACCTGAAGCAATTATCTGTGCCGTTCCCTACCTGCGTGATCGTGATATTCGCCAGAGTGAAGCGGGCGAAAGTCTTGAGGACAAGGACCGCAAACTGGTGCAGGGCATTCGTGAGCATTATGCGCAGGTCTGTGTCGCTGCCGAAGAGCTGCGAGAGTCACTGCAGGTGGATGTGCCGCTGATCGGCATGGGCCATCTGTTTGCCGCTGGTGGCAAAACGCTTGATGGCGATGGGGTGCGTGATCTTTATGTGGGATCTCTGGCGCAGGTGGGTGTGGATGCCTTTCCCGATTGCCTTGATTATGTGGCACTGGGGCACCTGCATGTACCTCAGGCCGTGTCGGGCTGCGAGCAGATTCGTTACAGTGGCTCACCGCTGGCCATGGGATTTGGGGAAGCGAAACAACAGAAAAGCCTGTGCCTGATCGAGTTTGAAGGGCGTCGCCCACGGCTTGAATTGATCGATATCCCGCGTTTTCAAAGGCTGGAGCGGATCAAGGGTGATCAGGCTCAACTGAGTGCCGCACTGGACAAGCTGGCGCAGGAGCAAACCTCGATCTGGCTGGAGGTGTTGTACGAAGGCGAGCAGGTGGCCGCCGACCTGCGCGACTGGCTGGAACAGCATACCGATGGCACCCAGCTGACCATACTGAGGGTCCGCAACAACCGGGTAGTGGAGCGCATTCTGGCGCGCAGCGGTGAAGAGGAGACGCTGGATGATCTGGAGCCGATGCAAGTATTCGAGCGTGCGCTTGAACTGCATCAGGTACCCGAGACGCAACAGGATGAACTGAAGCGTCTGTTTGGCAGCGTGCTGCAATCCATGGCCGAGCAGGACCATCGTGCCGAATAGGCGCCTGCGTCAGAGAGACACACAATGCGTATTCTTCAGATCCGTTTCAAAAACCTCAACTCCCTGGCCGGTGAATGGCAGATCGACCTGACCGATCCCGCCTATATCAGCGATGGCATCTTTGCGATTACCGGCCCTACGGGGGCGGGAAAATCGACCCTGCTGGATGCGATCTGTCTGGCACTGTACGGGCGCACACCGCGCCAAAGCCGGGTCAATGCCAGCCAGAATGAGGTGATGTCACGTCAGACCGGCGAGTGCTTTGCCGAGGTGCTGTTTGAAACCCCGCAGGGACGCTGGCGTTGCCACTGGAGCCAGCACCGCAGCCGCAAACAGGCTGATGGCGCGCTGCAACAGCCCAAGCACGAGATTGTAGACGCCGATGCCGACAAGGTGCTGCATACCAAGCTCAAGGATGTGGCCGACACCATTGAACGTCTCACCGGGATGGATTTCGACCGCTTCACCCGCTCCATGCTGCTCGCGCAGGGTGGCTTTGCGGCCTTTTTGCAGGCCGATGCCGACGCACGTGCCCCCATACTGGAACAGATCACCGGCACCTCGATCTATTCCGACATCTCTGTCGCAGTGCATCGTCGAAGGGGCGAGGAGCGACAGAGACTCGATCACTTGAAAGCCGCCCAGTCCGGCCTGCAGCTGCTGGATGAGGAGGAAGAAGCCACACTGTCACGGCAATTGGCCGAGCTGTCAGAGCAGGTACAGCAGCGGTCAAACGTGATCGGACAGCAGCAAACGCTGCTCAACTGGCGACAGCAGCTGGACCGGGAATCCCGGCAGGCCGCGCAACTGAAACAACAGTGGCATGAACTGGAGCAGGCACAACAGGCGTTTGCGCCGCAACAGCAACAGCTGGAGCAGGCGCTGCGAGCGGAGGCACTCAGGCCTGCCTATGAGCCGCTGCGTCAGCGCCGGGGCGACCTGCAGCGCGCGCAAGAGCAGCTTGACCCGCTTCAGGCAGGACTTCCGGCCCTGCAGGACGCCGCCGATGCGGTGCTAGCCCGGCAACAACAGGCACAGGCGCATCTGCAGCAGGCGGAAGCTGAGCTGGAACGCCAACAACCCCTGCTGCGTCAATTACAGGAGCAGGACTGGAAACTGCGTGAGCAGCAGGCGCAGGTGGCACAGTTAAGCGCCCGCCTGCCAGCCGAGCTGCTTGAAGGGTCAGCACCTGACCCGGCAACGCTGGAGGCCGCCATCGAGCGTGATGAGCAGGCACTGCACGCGGCTCTGGCCGGCAGTACCCGCGTACAGATACAGCAGAAACAGGATCAGATTCGCAGTCGTGGCGAGCAGTTGGGTGAACTGCGTAACCGAGTGCAACAGGCCGATGAGCTGAAACAGGCACAGCAGGAGGCCGCTCATAAGCGCGCGGCACTTAAACCGGAACAGGATCGGATACAACAATCGCTTGAACAACAGCACGCTGAAGAAAGCAGGCTGCAGCAGGAGCAACTGGACCTGCAGAAGCTGCAGCGGCTGGCTGAGCGGATTGCCGACTTGGAGCAGCAACGCCATGAGCTGGAGCCGGGTAAACCCTGTCCACTGTGTGGTTCGGAGCAACATCCCTGGCGCAGCGAGCAGCCACCGCAACTGACCGAAGAAAAAACCCGCTTGCAGCGGCTGGAACAGCAACTGACAGCCTTGCGCAGCGAACTGCAGGCGCTGGCGGTACAGCAGGCGCGACTGGAGCAGGACGAGAAGGGGCTGCACCAGCAGGAAGCGGACAGCCAGCAGCGTCTGGAAGCACTGCAGGCCCCCATTCAACACTGTCTGCAACTGCTGGCGTTGGATACTTGTCCAACGCAGGATGAGATCGAGCAGGCGCAACAGGCCGCCCGTCAGCAGTGGGGCGAGTTGCGCGACCGGCTGGCTGAAATTGACCGGCTGGAGCAGGCCCTCAAGCAGCAACGAGCCGAGCAGGAGCGTGTGCAGCAACGGCTGGCGCTGGATGCGGCACGGGCTGATTTGACTCAACTGCAACAGCAGCGACAGGCACTTTCGCCAGAGTCGGATACCGCCGCGTTTGAACAGCGCCTGCAGCAGGCAATACGTCAGGCGCGTCAGGCGCAGGAACAGGCGCAGGCTGCTGCCATTGAACAGCAGAACAGCCTCAACCGCCGCCAGCAGCAGATCAGTGACCTCAAGCGCCATATGACGGACTTGAACACCGAAATGGCTCAAATGCAGCAGGCCTTCGATGCCGCACTGGCGCAAAGCCAGTTTGCCGACGAGCAGACATTACAGGCGGCACTGTTGCCGGAAGCGTCGCTCAAAACGTTGCAGCAGGCGGCTGATAGATTGAAAGCGGACGCGGCACGCTTGCAGGCGTTGCAGGAGCAGTGCCAAAGCAGCCTGCAGTTGCTGCAACAGCAGGCTTTGACCGAGCAGAGCAGTGCAGAACTGGCAGCGGCACTTGAACAGCTTACGTCAGAGCACGGACTGTTGTTGGAAAAACGCGGCAGCCTGCAGCAGACATTGAACATCAATACCGAACGCAAGGCGCAGTTCGGTGCCCAGCAGCAGGCGATCGATGCCCAGCAGCGTGAATTGGAGCGCTGGGATACCCTGCATGCCCTGATTGGCTCGGCAGATGGCAAAAAATTCCGTAACTTCGCTCAGGGGCTGACTTTTGAACTGATGATCGGTCACGCCAACCGCCAGCTGCAGAAAATGTCTGACCGCTATCTGCTGGTACGTGATGCCGAGCAGCCGCTGGAGCTGAACGTGATCGACAACTATCAGGCGGGCGAAATCCGTTCTACCAAAAACCTGTCAGGTGGTGAAAGCTTCCTCATCAGCCTGGCGCTGGCGCTGGGGCTGTCCGGCATGGCCAGCCGCAACGTTCGTGTTGACTCGCTGTTTCTGGACGAGGGGTTCGGCACCCTGGACGAAGAGGCGCTGGAAACGGCACTGGATACCCTGTCCGGCCTGCAGCAGGAGGGCAAGCTGATCGGCGTCATCTCCCATGTGCAGGCACTGAAAGACCGCATCGCCACCCGTATCGAGATACAACCGCTCAGCGGTGGCCGCAGCCGTATCAGCGGGCCGGGGTGTGTGGCGCTAAGCGGCTGAATCAACTGGACTTTACGATCCCTGCCTCTATGCTGAAGGAAACAAGAGGAGGGGAGCGGGATGGATTCGGTTTGGCGAGAACTGTTTGGCCAGCAACGCAGCCTGGAACTGCAGCTGCCATCTGCGCTGCTTGAACCGCTGGAACGGCTGCTGGAGCAGGCGTCTGACAGCTGGGATCAGGCACGCGACTGGCAACCCCAGCTGGTACGAGCACTACAGCAGTTGTCATTGCCGGGTTGGCTGATTGCTCAGCTGCTGAGCGATCACAATGACCTGCTGTATCGGGTCGCCATAGATGAAGCGATGGACGAGATGCAGGCCGAAGGCTGGGGCCCGGCGCCTGTACGTTTCTGTGTGCTGGTGATGGGGTCGGGCGGGCGTCATGAAAGCCTGCTGCACCCGGATCAAGACAACGCGCTGATTCTGGAAGACTACCCCCTCGAACGCCACAACGAGATCGACGCCTGGTTTCGCACACTGGCCGAGCGCTTCACCGCCCGGCTGGATCAGGCGGGGATTCCCTACTGCAAAGGTGATGTCATGGCCTCCCGGCCACTCTGGCGCAAGCCGATCAGCGAATGGAAAGAGCAGATGCGGCTCTGGATGGCGACTCGGCGGGTCAAGCTGGTGCAGCTGTGCAACATCCTGTTTGATTTCGCACCGGTGTACGGTGATGCAACCCTGGCGCAGCAGCTACGCGATGCTATTCAGGCGCAGATACCAACGGCGGGGTTGTTTCTGCACGAAATGGCCGAGCTGTTTGATGAGTCGCCGGTGGCACTGGACCGCTTCGAACGCCTGCAGGGAGATGGCAAGAATGCCCCGCACCCGAATGCACTGAACCTCAAGCGGCAGGGGCTGCTGCCACTGACGGCGGCACTGCGCCTGCTGGCACTGAAAAAGGGCTGCCCCGAGGTGTCCTGCCGGGCACGCCTTGCCTGGCTCGACCAAGCCGGGGTGTTGCAAGCGGGGCAGGCAAGGGTACTGACCCAGGTATTTGAACGTCTGCTGGACAGACTGCTGCAGGCTCAACTGGAACGGACGGAAGGTAACGGGCTACCGGACAACTGGATTGATCAGGCTCTGCTGGACGATTTTGAACAGCGCCAACTGCAGTGGGATTTGAAACAGATTAGGGGGCTTCAACAGAAAGCTTTGGGATAAGAATAATTTGCATTCATGGCTTGTAATGAGAATGTTTGTTATTTATATTGGGCGTATAAATGATATCTATTCTCATGCTTTTAGTGGTGAATGGCTGATGATCGTATGTATTTGTAAAAGAGTCAGTGACCGCCAGATCCGTCAGATGGTGGACGAAGGTGCCAGCTCACTGCGCGATATTCGCAAGGCAACCGGACTGGGTACACAGTGTGGTAAATGTGTCTGCGAAACCCGGGACATACTGCGTGAGCTGAACGGCCAGGACAGCAACCCGCTGAGGGATCTGGCCGCGCTGGCATACGAGCTTCCCTCAACCGCAACTGCCTGAAGGATTGTCTTCTTCCGGCGCTTTTGGCAATTCCATTATCAGGCAGGCCCCCCCCAGCTGCTGCGGGTCATCTACCCATAGACGTCCACCCAGATGGCTGATGATACCGCGGCTGATTGGCAATCCAAGTCCGGTTCCCCGTGGGCGTGTGCCGGCAGGCTGGCCTTCTTCCTTGCGCGCCTGCTCGATCTGATGAAACTTCTCGAACACCTTTTCCCGCTCCGCTTCGACAATGCCGGGGCCATTATCTTCCACCCGAATGCGATAGTGCCGTTTGTGCGGCGCCAGGGTCAGCAATACCTGTGAATTCGCGTCGCTGGCGAACTTGCTGGCATTGTCGAGCAGATTGATCAGTACCTGCTGCAATCGGTCCGGGTCGGCAATAACCATGCAGGAGCTGTCAGGCAGTTTCAAGGCCAGCTCCACTGCACGATCCTCATACAGCCGGGTAACCGCATCCACCGATTGTTGTACCAGCTCGATCAGGTCGCAGCGTTCGGGGTTCAGCGTCATACGACCGGACTCCAGTCGCGCCAGATCCAAAATCTCTTCAATCAGGCGTGACAGGCGCTCGCTCTCGCGGACGATAATCTCCAGAAAGTGCTGCTGTTTCTCAGCAGGCATGGCCTCTGCATCGCGCAGGATCTCGGCAAAGGCGCGGATCGAAGTCAGCGGCGTGCGCAGTTCATGGCTCACCATCGCCACAAACTCATCCTTGAGCCGATCCAGCTCGCGCAGGCGTTCGTTGGCACTGCGCAATTCTTCCCCGATCTGGGCCAACTCGGATGACTTCTGCTCCAGCCTTCGGTTGTACTCCAGCGTCTGTGACGTGGTATCCAGAATGCTTAGGATTGAGGGCATATCCAGCGCTTCGCCTCGCACCACCGAATTGATCAATATGCGTGCGGTGGCGCTGCCCAAAGCACCGGTCAGCCCCTGTTCGGCCGCCGCGATCATGGCGGGTGTAGCGGCGCTGTCGTCACCCGGTTCCGGTTGCTGTCCGCCCAGTAGGCGCCGAGTGGCGGGCTGGCCCAGATAACGGCTCAGCAGCATGAACAGTTCATACCGGCTGGCCTGCCCCTGCCAGATCGGGGCCTGTTCCGCTTCGGGGCGCAGCGCGTTGGTGAACAGTGCGGCCTGGGTCTGCTCCATGTGGCTCTGACGGCTGAACAGCGAGATGCCTACCAGCAGTCCCACATTCACCAACATGCTCCAGAACAGCGCATGGGTATAGATATCCCAGCCTTCCAGCCCAAACAGGGCGTAGGGGCGCAGCAGCTCAATGCCAAGGGGGCCGTGCTCAAGAAAGTCCGTATCCAGCCAGCCGGACAGGGCAAAGCCGGGAATCAGCAGAGTCCAGGCCCACACCAGCGTACCGGCAATCATGCCGATAGCGGCACCGTTGCGACTGGCTCCACGCCAGTAAAGCCCCAACAGCAGTGCGGGGGCAAACTGAGCAGCTGCCGCAAACGACACCAGTCCGATGGTGACCAGACTGTACGCCTCACCGATCAGGGCATGGTAGAGATAGCCCAGAATCAGGATCAGGATGATGGCTACCCGACGAATGCCCAGTAACCAGCCGGATAGATCGGGACGGCTGGCTAGCTGCAGACTGCGCCAGCGCAACAGCAGCGGCATCACCAGCTGGTTGCTGATCATGGTCGAGAGGGCGATGGTCTCCACAATCATCATGCTGGTCGCGGCCGACAGCCCGCCGATAAACACCAGCAGCGGCAGTGCCTGCAGGCCTGCCGATAGCGGCAGTGTCAGCACAAAGTTGTCCGGCTCACCGGTCGCGCTGCCCCCCAGCAGCCCGGCCAGTGCAATCGGAATCACGAACAGGTTGATCAGCAGCAGATACAGCGGAAACAGCCAGCAGGCACGGCGCAGGTGCTGTTCGTTTACGTTCTCGACCACCAGCACCTGAAACTGACGAGGCAGGGTGATAAAGGCCAGCGTGGCGAGCATCAGCGTGCCGAACCAGCCCAGTGCGCCACCGGGAATCTGCTCCAGGCCAAAGCGCTGTCCCAGGTGCGGTAGTTCGGCAGCGGCACTGGCCATCAGGTCATGAGGGCCGGAGTAGAGCACAAAGGTGGCGAAAAAACCGACGGCCAAAAAGGCGAACAGCTTCACCAGTGATTCAAAGGCGATGGCTGTGACCATCCCCTCATGCCGCTCGCTGGCATCCAGATGTCGGGTGCCAAACAGAATGATGAACACCGCCAGCACCAGTGATACCCAGAACGCCTTGTCGCTGAGGAAGCCGCTCAGTGAAAGCTGCGGCAGCGTCTGATCCGGGTACTCGGTCAGAATCGCGTAGCTGACGGTGATCGCCTTCAGCTGCAGGGCGATGTAGGGCATGATCGCGATCACTGCGATCAGGGCTACCAGCGCGCCCAGGCCTCCGCTTTTGCCGTAGCGGGCGCTGATGAAGTCGGCAATGGAGGTGATGCGCTGTGCACGGGCGATGCGGATCATCTTGCGGATCAGCATCCAGCCGCACAGCATCGCCAGTGTGGGGCCAAGATAGATCAGCAGAAAACTCAGCCCCGTGGTAGCGGCGCGGCCCACGCTGCCGTAAAAGGTCCAGGCGGTGCAATACACGGCAATCGACAGCGCATACACGGTGGGCGAATTGACCAGCGAGCGACGCTGTTCGGCGCGGCGGTCGCCCCAGGCGGCAATGACGAACAGCAAGGCCAGATAGCTGAACGCGACGATGAGGACGGTGACATCACTCCTCATGGGGACGCTCCAGAATCAGGGCTGCCAACAAAATCAGCACCGCCCAGATCAGATAGATGATCAGCGGCAGGGTGGAAAAGCCCCAACGGCCTTCACGATCGAACAGCAACAGCAGTGGCGGTGAAAACAGCAGAAGGGCCAGTAAGGTCAGCGCCAGCAGGCGGTTCTGTTCGTTGCGTTTCATGATGGACGCCCCTGTTCCACTTCGCGCTGCAACTCAAGCAACTGCTCAAGCGTTTCGATACCGCGTGAACGCAGTCGCGGTAGCAGCGCCAGCAGCAGTTCGGCGGTCACACGTGCATCCCCCAGCGCCGTGTGCCGTGTACCGGGCGGGAAGGTCAGCTCGAACCGCTCGGCCAGCGCATCCAGTCCGTGACCTTCCAGTGTCGGGTCGATGGCACGGGACAGCAGCAGCGTATCCAGTACCGGCATATTGAACGCGGGCCCGGTCTCGCCACTGGCCAGACGCAGCGCCAGCAGATCAAACACCGCGTTGTGAGCAACCAGCACACCGGGGCCCACGTACTGATGAAAGCGTGGCAGCACCACCTCGATGGGCGGGGCATTGGCCACATCGGCATCCGTCAGATGATGAATGGCGGTACTGTCAGGCGGGATCGGTCGTTGTGGATTGATCAGCTGGTCAAAGCTGTCCTGTGCCAACAGACGGCCGCGCAGAATGCGACAGGCGGCGAGGCTGATGATCTGATCACCGCCGCGCAGGTCCAGCCCTGTGGTTTCGGTATCGAACACCACCAGTTCAAGTTCCTCCAGCCGGGTATGCGCCAATGCCGCGTCAGGGGCGGGCAATTCGGCAATACTGAAATCATGAAACTCGGGTCGTGTCTGGTCTGCGGGCTGTTCCGCCCGGGGCTGTGGGCGGGCACCACGGCTTGACGCTGGCAGCGGCAGGCGCAGGCTGGCGGTGTCAGTATCGTTGCGGGGCTGCGACCACAGCTCGGCACCGTGTTGTGCCAGTACATCCTCAATACGGGGAGAGAGCGGGTCATCGAACAGGTGCAGCGCGTGCCAGAGGCTGAGCTGATGATCGGTCAAGGGTTCACCCTGCCAGATCAGGTCCAGATAGACCCGTTTGTTGCCCAGCAGCACCTCGATATCCAGTGCCTCCACCGGCCGGATCTGTACCAGTTCACGAATCAACCGCTCCAGCATCGCCAACAGGGCCGGGCCGTCGACCCGAATCCAGACCGGGATGCCCACCGGTGTCAGCTCAATCGCTTCTTCATGCAAGCGCTCGCCGAGCGCACTGAACAGGTCGTTGGACCAGGTCTCTTCCAGCCCCGACTGGCTCAGCTGATGAGACTCGACCAGACGGGTAAGGGCTTCCACTTTTTGCGACAGGGCCTGACTCTCCTGACTGATCGCCTGTTCCAGTCTGTGCTGCAGCTCAGGGTTGTGCTCGACCTGCACCAGCGCATCGGCCGCGCTGCCCAGGCTGCCGGCATGGCCACGCAGGCGGGGCAGCAGGGCCGCCAGCTCACGGCGCCAGCGCTGGTCGCTTTCCAGCTCATGAGTGGTGTCTCGCAGGGTGATGAGCGCGCCGCCATGGCGTGCCCCCAGGCGGCGCAACTCGCAGCGCAGCCAGCGCGGCTCGCCGGGCAGCAGCAGCTGGCGGGGTGAGCCATCCTGCGGCAACTGTTTAAGCGCATCGTTCAGGCTGGCGTGGGGCAGCAGCTGACTGATGCGACGGCCCAGCCCCAGCGCCGGCTGGTCATGAAAGAGTGTGCGGGCCGCGGGATTGAACAGCAGCAAACGCTGGTGGTCGTCACAGATCAGCAGCGGCAGGTCCAGCACCTGCAGCACGCCCTCCAGCTCCTGCTGAATGCGCAGCGCCTCGGCCGCCCCCTCGTCACGGGCATCACGCAGGCGCGACCGGTCACCGCGCCAGCCGTCACGAATATGGTCAAGGTCAGGCTGCAGGGGCTTGAGCCAGCCATCCAGCGGGAAATCGGAACGCGCATCCGGGCTGGCCACCAGCCGTGCCAGCAGCACCTGAAACTGCCGCAAAGGGCGAAATAGGTGGCGCTCCAGCACCATCCCCAGCATCAGCACCACGACAGCAGGGCTCAGGCCCAACACCCAGAGGGCGACCCGTTCAGGTGTGGCGGGTGTGAGTACGGTATCCAGCCAGAGCAGCAGCCCAATGCCGCCAAACAGCAGTACGCCGCACAGCAGCATCCAGAGTCCCAGCAGGTTCTGACGCGACGGCATGCTAGCCTCCGTTGCCGCTTTCCAGCAGGGCCTGAACCCGGCTGACCAGTTCGCGAGTCGAGAAGGGCTTGGTAATGTAATCACTGGCTCCCAGTGCCATTCCTTTCTCCTTTTCCACCTCGCGGCCATGGGCCGTGAGCATCACCACCGGCAGGCTGCGGGTGGCCTCATCCGCGCGCAGCTGTTCCAGCAGATCAAAGCCGCTCATGCCCGGCAGGCTGATATCCAGCAGGATCAGATCGGGTACCTGTTGGCTGATCAGTACCTGCGCCTGCTCGGCATCCTCTGCCGTCGTCACCTCGAAGCCCGCCTGCTGCATCAGAAACTCCAGCGATAGCAGAATGTTCGGTTCATCATCGACAACCAGTACGCGGGGCATAATCTCTCCGGCTTTCAGTGGGTTAGTTTCAGTCTAGTGTGCATCAGGCAAAAGGAAAGGGGCAGGGGGCGGCGCCAGACTTTAGTCGTTAATCGATTAAGAGAGACATCAGATTGAAACGGTATGGCGCTACCGACGAATCGGTAGCGCGTAGAGGGGCTAGGCCAGTTTAAATTGCTGTATGTTTTCCTGCAAAGTGATCGAAAGTCGGGCCAACTCCTGGCTGGCAGTTGTAACCTGGGTCGCCGCCGCCGCGGTTTCCTCTATGGCCTGTGTGATGTTTGTAATGTTGCGGTTAATCTCTTCGGCAACGGATGACTGCTGCTCTGCTGCTGTTGCAATCTGCGCGTTCATATCATTAATTGACGATACAGACGCATTGATCACTCTGAGCGCTTCACCCGCCTGAGTAGCATGCTCAACTGTCTTCACCCCTTTGTCTTTGCCTTCTTCCATTTGCTTGGCGGCAGCAGTTGAACCGTGTTGAACCATATCAATCCGTTTTTGGATATCTTCCGTTGAGTCCTGCGTTCGACTGGCGAGTGAACGTACTTCGTCAGCTACAACGGCAAAGCCTCGGCCATGATCACCGGCACGAGCGGCCTCAATGGCGGCATTCAAAGCCAGCAGGTTGGTCTGCTCAGCAATACCCTGTATCATGTCAAGAACAGAACCAATCTGCTCACTGTGGGCAACAAGATCATTTATGCTGGCCGCCGATCGTTCTATTTCGGCAGCCAGTTGGTGAATGACATCTACGACACCTGACACAACAGCCATGCCATTATTGGTTTCATTATTGGCTGTTTGGGCGGCTTCTGCAGCAGCAGCTGCATTTTTGGCTACATCCACAACAGTGGCGGCCATTTCGTTCATGGCGGTTGCAACCTGTGTGATTTCAGCCTGTTGCAGCTGTACCTGCGCGTTGGTTTGTTCGCTGGAGGCTGATAACTCTTCCGCTGCTGCCGAGACTTGTACAGACGCGTCCGCGATGTGCTTCATCATGGTGCGAACGGTAGTAACCATCTCAGCGAAGTAGGCCAGCAGACTGGAGTTGTCGCCTTCACGCAAGGTGATTTGAGCAGTTAAGTCACCCTTGGAAACGGTATTCACGATCTCTTTGACGTCCGCTGGCTCACCACCCAGTTGTCGTAGAACTGTACGTGTGATGTACAGACCGGCAACCAGTGACAGAATAAAGCCAATCGCAACAGCAACCGCTGTTACGAGGACAGAACTCTTCGCCTCTGCCGTGGCATCAGACACCACGGTGTTTGTCAGTTCCTTATTGCGTTGAATTAATGTCAGGAGTTGATCTGCCATAATTTCAGATGGAGCGCTGACGTTGCGAAACTCGTTATTGTATTGGTCAAACAAATCTTCGTAGGCAACCGGATTATGCTCCTGACTCAGAGCGAGCATCAAACTATCCAAACTACCCGCCTGATTACGCCAGTTATTGATTGAAGCCAGAAGCTCTTTATACATTGCTTCACCCTGAGCGGTACGAGGTATAGCCGTATACTGCTTCAGAAGTAAGTCGAGATTTTGCCAGGAATCAAGACGTTGCTGGTAGCTGGATTGATGTGCCTGCAGTGCCTGTGGGGAGTAGTGCGGATATTGCACAACCTGAAGAGTCTGCCCGCGGATCATCAGGCGTTCGGTGTTAATCTGATTCAGAAGATCAATGGCAGTGATCCGGATATTACCAATTTCTTCTACATCCTTTCGCATCTCTATAGCCGCGGAAATACTCAGAAAACCGACGACCAACAGAATAACAGCGACGGCCGAAAAGCCGCCTGTCAGCATGGTACTCAAGCGTATGTCACGCATACAGGTCTCTCCATTGTGTGGGAACTGGTGTGTGGGCCCTGTTGCATCAGGGAGTTAACATTTGGGTGAGGTACTTCTGACCACAAGCGTTACAATGTAACGTTGTGAAGGGACTGTTATTCTTAGAGTTTTTCTAAATTAGCATAAGCTATAAGATGAACATAGTTTCATGACACTTGCGTGTCACCTGCCAACCTCCTGATATAGTGATCGATCTGGCATAATGGAGCCCTTCATATTTAAACCGCAGGAGCCAACATGTCTTTGCCCGGTCACGAAATTTATCGCGGTTATGACGAGTTCGGTGCCGTGCGCGTGCTGGACGATGGCGACAAGCGTTATCTTGCTTTTGGTGATCAGGACGAGCAAAGCTGTTGTCTCAGGAATGAACCGCTCATGCCGGAGCATGAATATGTGCGCGCCATGCTGCTGGCGTTGCTTTTCGCGGAACCCAAACAGGTGATCAGCCTGGGTTTGGGGGCCGGGGCGCTCAACACCTGCCTGCATGGTCGCTTTGCCAGCTGCAAGCAACAGATTGCCGAGCTGCGCCCGGAAGTGGTCGAGGTAGCCTATCGCTTCTTTCAACTGCCGCGTGGCAAGCGGATACAGGTCCACACCCAGGATGCCCTCGGCTTCCTGCGTCATGTGGAAACCCGAAAGGCCGACATCATCTTCAGTGACATTTATGGGGCCGAAGGGCTCAGCGATCAGCAGCTGGGTGAAGAGTATCTGACCCTCTGCGCCGAGCGCCTGAAGCCGGGTGGCTGGCTGGTGATGAACCTGTGGCGCGAACATCAGGGGCCCGACACACTGGAACTGCTGCTGCAACAGTTCGGCACGATTTACGGCTGCCACACCCAAAGCGGCAACTGGATCGTCTTTGCCGCTGAAGATGACCACGGCCAGAGCCAAAGCCAGCTGGAAAAACGCGCCCGCGTGATCAGCCAGCAGCTTAACTTTTCATTGCTGCCGTTTTTGAAGCGCCTCAAACCCTTTCCCTGAAACGTATCCGCGCAGGAGAACCAACATGCCCCGAATCATCCCTGTCGATTTTGAAGGTCCACACAAAACCGCCATCTGCTCGATCCGTGAAACCGTGTTCGTGCAGGAGCAGGGCGTTCCCGCTGAGCTGGAATACGACGGGCTGGACGCCAGTGCCATGCACGTACTGGCCTGTGTGGATGACCAGCCGGTCGGCACCGGGCGCATACTCAGTGACGGTCATATCGGCCGCATCGCTGTGCTGAACAGCCATCGCGGACAGGGTATCGGCGCTAGAATCGTGCAGGCCCTGACCGAACAGGCCGCGGCAGCCGGACATCAACGCGTCTATCTCGGGGCGCAGCTACATGCCACCAGCTTTTATGAACGCCTAGGCTTTACCCCCTACGGCGAAACGTTTATGGATGCCGGTATTGAGCACATCCATATGGAGAAACATCTGTAACCAACCCTGTTGCCAAACGTGCACATCTGGGGCAATCTTGAAGTCTGCCAGCGGGAAGTCGGCAGCCACAATGACAGGGAAAAAAGGATGAGTCGGTGACCGGGACGGTTTGCAGTTTTCATATTTCAGCAGTTGATCATCTTCTTTCTGGCAAGCCTTTGTTCTCTGGCGCTGTGGTCTGTACCCGTTTGAGCCGCAGTCTGGGAACTGTTGTACCTTTTTCTTCTGAAAGTAGCGTTTCGAATCCAATGAAATCAGTGAGTTATGACTAGCTCGGGAAAATTAAAAGGTATACCCGATAATAATTATTATGAGGTCGAAGGCCTCATAAATGGACTGTTGAACATAACCGCTTCGCGGTGGAGTGCGAGATTTTAAAGAGGCATAGGGACATGCCGAATAGAGCGATACAACGGCTATTTCAGTCGTATAAAGCGGCGTTGGATGAATCGCCTCAGCCACGGAAAAACCGGCGGGCGATTACATCCATTACGTATTGTAGAACGCGGGATATGGGGGTGAGTTATTACGCCTGCCCGGACTGTCAGGAGTGGTGGGAACAGTGTCACTCCTGCCGTCACCGCAGCTGTTATGTGTGTGCGCAGAAGCACCGTAAAGACTGGATTGAGGCACAGAAGCAGCGCCTGTTAGACGTGCCGCACTTTCACGTGATCTTTACGTTGCCGCATGAGTATTTGCCGCTGTGGCGGTATAACGAAGGACTGTTTGCACGGCTACTGTTCCGAGCCAGTCAGGAAGCCTTGCAGGAGTTGCTGGCGGATAAGAAGTATGGCGGCATTCGCCCCGGTATTTTGATGGCCCTGCACACCTGGGGACGGCAACTGACGCTGCACCCGCATACGCACTGTCTGGTGACGGCCGGTGGCCTGATGAAGTCTGGTGAGTGGGAAGATGTTGGTGACTACCTGCTCCCAAGTGCGGTATTGAGGCGCTATTACCGTGGCAAGGTGCAAGCCCTGCTCAAGGACGCAGCTGATGACAAACGTCTGGTCCTACCACCAGATCTGAGTGCAGAGGCTTTCTGGCGACAGCACCGTAGCCTGTACAGGAAAGAGTGGAGTGTTCGAATCGAGGAGCGCTACACGCATGGACGTGGAGTCATGCTGTACCTGGCCAGATACTGTAAAGGCGGGCCGTTGAGGCCTGAACAGATCAAGCGTTGGGACGGGCAACGGCTGGAGATGAGCTATCTGGATCACCGAGATAAGCGCATCAAGCAACAGAAATTGACGCCGTGGCAGATGATTCAGCGGTTGTTGCAGCATGTCCCGGCTAAAGGCGTACACACGGTGCGGTACTACGGACTATACGCCCCGGCGGCCAGGAAGCGGCACCAGCAGGTGCTGGCGCAACACGGCAACCTGGCGGGGTTAAAGATTCGATGTACTGCTCCTGTGGAGCAGGTGTTGTTGTGTTGTAAGGATTGTGGTGCGTCCGCAGAGTTGCTGGGAGAACGTTGGCGAAGGCAAGCAAAAGGAATTTCCTTTATAAAAGAAGACGGGGCATTGGCAGTAAGCGATTATGTCCAACAAGGCGTTGAACGTGACCTTGAAAGGGGGAGTATCGGTGACTCATCATGAACTCTGTGCCAACGTATATTTTTTGCGCTTTCAGCGGCACGTTAACTAAACGTTAGCTACACAAAACCACCACCAAAACTGAGGAGCAGAAAATGAAAGACCCACTCAATATAATGCCCGAAGGCGTCCCCTTAAAATCAGATAAGTTCTACAATATCGATGGTTGGGAGAGGATCTATACGGGGGAAGAGTTTAGACGGCCCAAAGATTTACAGAGAGTCGCAATCACCAGAGTTGAGATAACTTTTAGCTCTGAGAAAAATTTTGAAAAATTCTTCTCATTCCTAAAAGAATCTGATGATCGGT
Source organism: Marinobacterium sp. BA1 (assembly GCF_041155135.1). NCBI lineage: Bacteria > Pseudomonadati > Pseudomonadota > Gammaproteobacteria > Oceanospirillales > Oceanospirillaceae > Marinobacterium > Marinobacterium sp. BA1. Next base: position 1,460,105 of record NZ_BAAFHC010000001.1, on the reverse strand, counting down.
TAAGTAAAGTGCCTGACTCTGAAGTAATGTATGACTGGCAATCTCCAATAAAAAACGGCCTTACTATTAGGTTTGGGGTAGCTTGGTATGATCAAGACTTTTATATTGAAAAAAAGGAAGCTTATCTAGATAAGATGCATGAGAACCTTTTTAAGCAATTTGGCGCAAAAGTGGACGATATTAGGGTTGAACATATCCCACTTTAAATTAAAAAGTAGCTAACAAAAAGTTAAACCCGACCTCCGCTGCATTGTTTGCTTTTATGGTTTTACGCTACGCTACCATAAAAGCAAACAATGCGGCTTCGGCTGGTTAACTTGGCGTTATATCAATCAAACTGAGGCTTGAGCATTAAGTGAACATATTTTGCAAGGTAATTAACAATACTTCAGAAAAGTCTGCTCATCCTGAAAAAAATCCATCAACAGAAGTGCGTGAAGCCTCAGGTATATCTGACGAAGACCTCAAGCGGTTATTTTTTGTAGAGTTTAAAAGCCAGTCTTACGCTTCTTTCTATAACACCTCCATGGAGAAAGATAAAAGCATCTTGACTCTATCGGTAGCTGGAATTGGATTTCTTGTAACTTTATTAAATCTTTCAAAGACCATTGATTATGTAGATTTTTCACTTTTCATTATCGCAGCTATATCTTTTTTGGTGTCAATATATTGCGTTGTAACTTTGTTTGGGAAGAATGCAGATTACATAATCGATCTCACTCAAGACAGGGATATCACATTAAAGGAGTACAAGTTGCGTCAATTCGACAAATGGGCAATCAGGTCGTTCTATTTGGCAATTATCGTTTCAATAATTTTGGGTGTATCAACATCAACTTCATTAATCAAAAAAGAGGAAAGAGTAATGTCCGACAAAGAAACCATTGACAAAGTCATTGATTCAGGTGCCAAGCCTGCCAATGAAAGTTTCCAGGGGGCCGTAGACTTAGGGAAGAGTTTAAGTGGGGCTGGTGACCTCTCCCCACAAGCAAATTCTCAAACCAACACTTCTTCTACCAACAATGGCGGCGCATCAGGTATGAAGCCTGACATTTCGTCTCAGAAAAAAGACTAGATATAACAAACACCTGCACAGGAAAACCAAAAGCGCCGCTTCGCTCAGCTTTTGTTTTCCTGTGAGGTGGGCGTTATATCTTAAATCCAGACTTGTGCAGTCGATGAGAGGAATTTGAAGTTGCCGGGAATTCAGATAATAAGTGCGACACTCATGGTTGAACGGCGAGAGGTGGCCAACTGCCGAAGGTGGTACGCTTCAGCTCGCCAAAGTCAAAGTAAGTATCACCATGAGTTATCAGCAGTTGACCGAGGGGAAACGATACCAGATATCGGCTCTCCTTACGCAGGGATATTCGCCGGCAGCGATCGCTACTGTAGTTGAAGTTCATCGCTCCACAGTCTACCGGGAGATGAAGCGTAACAGTCATGACGGGGTGTATGAGCCCGAGGAAGCGCATGCCAGAAGCCATGCACGTCGAGTCATGGCACGCAAATACAGAGTGCCGGAGCAGACCGTCATGTATGTGGAACTGACATTGTCCTGGCACTGGAGTCCGGAACAGATCAGCGGTATCGGCAAGCTCATTGGTCTGCCGGTGAGCCATGAGTGGATATACCGTCATGTCGCTGCCGATAAGGCCCGTGGCGGCAAGCTCTACAAGACATTGCGCCAAGGACACAAACGGTACCGCAAGGGCAGCAACAGCAAGCGTGCGGTCATCCCGGAGCCGATTTCGATCGACGATCGTCCGGCCATCGTGGACACGCGAGAGCGTTTTGGTGACTGGGAGGTCGATACCGTTCTGGGCAAGCATGGTAGCGGTGCGTTGGTCACGCTGGCGGAGCGCAAGAGTCGCCTGTATCTGGTCCGCAGGGTCGACGCCAAGCGGGCTACGGACGTGCGGGATGCGATCATCGATATGCTCATGCCCTATGCGGACCATGTGCATACAATCACGGCGGACAACGGCAGCGAGTTCGTCGAACACAAGGCCGTAGCGGAAGCGCTGGGGGCGGAGTTCTACTTTGCACACCCGTACTCCTCATGGGAGCGTGGACTGAACGAGAACTTCAACGGGCTGCTGCGGCAGTTCATCCCGAAGGGTACGGATCTGAGGCTGATTACGGATGAAGATGTGCGGTGGGCAGAGAAGAGGTTAAACCTGAGGCCGCGTAAATGCCTCGGATTCAGGCAGCCAGAAATGGTGTTCCAAGAATACCTTCAGGCTGCATAGGCGAGTGTCGCACTTCGGAGTTGAATTCGCGGCTACCAAAATTATTCTTACCAAATCAAGATGGGTCAGGTTCCAAAGTTGAAATTGAACATAATGGGTCTGCTGTAATTGTAGGGGCTAATGGTTCTGGTAAGAGTCGACTAGGCGCTTGGATAGAAAAAAATACTGAAGAAAATGTAGTGGTGCATCGTATATCTGCTCAACGCGCCTTAGACATCCCTGAATACGCTACCGTTAAGTCTTTAGAACAATCTTTGAATGATCTTCTTTGGGGTAATGAAGACTCAAGATATGCAAGCCAACGTTACAAATGGGGCCATAAATGGGGCGATAGGCCGGAAACATTTATGCAACAGGATTATGGGAAAGTCCTGTCTACGTTGTTTGCAACCTCCGCGGAAAGAGATCGAAAACATTCTGAAGAGACTAGAAAGCGCCAAGTATATATCCCCGTCGAAGACTCTCCGATAGATGTGCTTATAAAATTGTGGGATGAAATTCTTCCGCATAGGCAGATAGTACTAGAAGATGGCAAGGTCAAGGTAATTGATAAAGCGCATGAAACGGAATACCACGGAAAAGAAATGAGCGATGGTGAGCGTGTAGCACTCTATCTGATGGGGCAATGTTTGGTTGCTCCTAAAGGCTCAATATTCATAGTCGACGAGCCTGAAATCCATTTGCACACATCAATAATGCAATCACTTTGGAATAAGCTTGAAGAAGCTAAACCAGACTGTCTTTTTGTATATATTACCCATGACTTAAATTTTGCTTCAACGAGGGTTAGTTCCAAAAACATTTGGGTTAAAGAATACGATGGAAAAACCACTTGGCAATGGGATTTTGTCCCTGATGTTGAAGGGTTTCCAGAAAGCTTATTACTTGAACTAATGGGAAATAGGCGAACTATCGTTTTCGTCGAAGGAGAGAAAGGCGGAAAGGATCATTCTATATATCAGTCAGTCTTTAGAAGCTACAATATAGTTCCTCGCAGCGGCTGCCAAAAGGTAATAGATTCCGTAAAAGCAATGAAGCTTAACCAATCATTTCATCATGTGAATGTATTTGGAATCATTGATCGTGATTATCGTACAGAGCAGGAAATTGATGGGCTTAAAGATATTGGAGTGCACACGATTGATGTTGCAGAAATTGAAAATATTTTGCTGAACAAGTCTACCTTAAAGCTAGTGGCAGAAAATCAACATCTAGACGCAGATGTTGTAGTTAATAAATCGCTGGAAATCGCAAAAGATCTGCTATCTAAAGATGTAGAACGCCAAGCTTCATTACGCACCTGTAGGGCATTGGAAAATAGACTCAGCAGAATAGACAATAAATCAGTTGGGCTTGATGCTATCAAACTAACTGTAACTGAAACGCTGGCAGAAATAGACGTAGATACGTTATTTACAGAAAATTTGGAGCTATATAGCAACCTAACTAAGTCCGATGATCTCGATGAAATTCTCAAATATTTTAACAACAAAGGCCTCCTGTCAAATATCTGTTCAACTTTTGAACTTGGGAAAAATGGCTATGAGAAGTTGGTGTTGCGAATGCTTAATTCGGAGAAAAGAGACCAAATACTAAATGGTCTTAAAAAATATGTACCAAAGATATAACAATCGCATGTTGTCGGACTGGTTTTCCGCTGCGCTACAAACCCGCCGCAAATGCGGGCGTTAAGCACACTTATGGATGAGCAACCTATTTTAAATTTAGATGGATATCTTTTGGCCCTGAGAAGACTCAGTGGGAATCGATGTGATTTATGGGCGGAGATTTTCGATATAAGCGGTAACGTAGAGGACGACTTTCGAAAGCATCTATCAGATCGCCACGTGGCTCTCATTGATTTTTCGAATATCGGTTACAAAGAAATAGATGAGGTTCTGGAAAAGCATTCGTTTTCAATGCTCCGCATTGAAGACGAGTCTATTTTAAAGCTATTTTCTTGGGATATCGTTGAATATATTCAAATGTCTTATCGACTTATAGAGCCTGAGATAGACCCTATATCAAACAATCAGGTAGTGCTTGCTAGAGCGGAATCAGATTTTCACGGCAGGTATGTATATATTGTTATACCTGTGAAAAATAAAGGCATAGCTATGGGGCTGGCAACCCGTGCTTAACAAAGCAAAGCAGCGGAGCACAAGCAAAAACGCTTGTGCTGGACCTCACGCTGTTTGCGGCGTTATACGAAAAGAGAGTGCTCTGAGTGACTAGAGTTAGAGATCAAAAGGTTGGGGAGCTATTGAAGGTCAAGGGGCGGCCCATAAAGTTCTCGCGGCACCTTGTAAAAAAAGGTGATCGTAGGTTTGGGTTGCAAACTAGAATATTTGCAACTAATCCTTGGTCTGTAATCAGAGGGTCCATCAAGAACATTGATGATCCAGTAGCTAGAAATCAGGCTAATTCATTTGTAGAGCAAGCCGAGGATTTCTATAGGGCTTACCAATCTGCTCATGAAGTATCGTCTAAGCCGCTGCTTGTCTACTATTCTCTTATGAATTTAGTAAAGGCTTTTGGCTTATACAAAGAAGTCATGTATGAGTATGGAAAAGCCCAGCATGGTTTGCAGGAAGGCATTCATCCTAGAGGCGCTGAATTTCAAGATTCATTTCTAAAGGCATTCAAATCTAGAACTTCAAGTATCAATATATTTGGTGACTTCTATCAAGCGTTTACTGGCGCCCCGATGGCCACAAGCGAGCGTGTTTTTGATCTTAAATATATTCATCCTCAAATCTTACAGGACCATCGCTTATGGGCAGCTGCTAATGATGTTGAAGAAAGATTTGTAGAAATCGAAAGAATTGATTTTTTACATGACTCAAACGATAAAAAAATATGGGTCGTTCTTAATATTTTTGCAGATGATTTAACAAGATTCGGTATATCAAGAAGGAAGCTGGTTGATGAGGCTGGTCTTGAAGGGATGTTTCACAACGTTAAATCAGAAGAGTTTCATCGTGATAGACTGCTTCTGAAATTTGAACAGACTAACCCTATGATTTACACAGGTAGGCCAAGCGATAAGTTAGAAGCTCTAGTATCGATTTTGAAAGATGAAATTTGGAGTGCGGTGCTCAGAGCACCTCCGTACAGGAAAAACTACTTGTATCTGTCTCCTGCTTCTGAAAAAAAGGATCGTATACCGCAAATACTATCTATATATGCCTTTATTTACTATTTAGGTTCGGTCACGCGATATAGGCCATACTTCTTCGATACACTTTTATCTCAAGAGCAAGGAGCTCATATCGAAGAGCTAATATCCAATATTCCACAGCAATTTCTATTTCTGTTAGCAAGTGAATTTGCGGGTAGAGAGGTCGCGCATGCCCCTATCGTATAACAAGTCAATCAACTACGCGCCTTTCAGGCGCCGGGCGCAGCAAAGCTGCGCCGGTTATTGAGGCGTTAAATTTTCCATCGGATTTAGTGATGAATATTGAGATCGTAGAAAAAGCAGATCATCTTAAGCTGATAGAAGTCTGGGAAGCGTCGGTCAGGGCAACGCATGACTTTCTGGCTGAAGATGATCTACAGGAGTTAAAGCCGTTAATTCTGGAGCAGTATTTTGACGCAGTTGATTTAAGGTGCGCTAAAAACAGTAACGGTGAAATTCAGGGATTCTGTGGGGTGCATGACGGTAATATTGAGATGTTGTTCATCTCACCTGATGCACACGGAAAAGGCATTGGTGCTATGTTGGCGGCCCATGCTATCAAAGAGCAGGGAGCATCAAAGGTCGATGTAAATGAGCAAAATGAGCAGGCGCTGGGTTTTTACCAACATATTGGCTTTAAAGTGATAGGTCGCTCACCAGTTGATGGTCAGGGTAAGCCATATCCACTGTTGCATATGGCGCTATAAAAATTTAACAAGGCACAGCAGTCGCTCCCATTGGTCGCAGGGGCCGCCAAAACGCTGCGTTTTTTTTCCGGCCCCTGTGTACGGCGTTATATGCTATGAAATGTTTACTGATACTTCTCGCGTTGATTTCATTCCAAGCTAATGCAGATGTTGATCTAGTGCGGGTCGATAAGTCTGAGAGGAAAATGTATCTGCTGTCCGGCGGTGAAATAGTAAAGGAATACCATGTTGCACTTGGCGCTAATCCTAAGGGGCCGAAGGAACAAGAGGGTGATGAACGGACGCCGGAGGGTGAATACACCTTAGACTACAAAAAGGAAGATTCATCATTCTATAGAGCAATGCACATAAACTATCCAAATCAACAGGATATAGCGCATGCTGAGGAATTAGGCGTTTCTCCAGGTGGGTTTATCATGGTTCATGGTCAGCGTAACTGGCTAGGCTGGATTTCTCCAATTTCTCAGCGCTTCAATTGGACGAATGGGTGTATTGCACTGACGAACGATGAAATAGATGAGTTCATGGAGTTGGTTAATGTCGGTACAAAAATTGAAATTAAGTGGTAATGCATATAACAAAGCGTTGAAAATCGTTCGCTTTGCTCACTGGGGCTTCAAAAGCTACGCTTTTTCGGCCCTTTAACTACGGCGTTATGAGTGATTTTCTATGAATGTGACAAGGAAGCCTGTTCATATATTTTTCATTGAGCACTTGCTGTATTCGGTGTATCTGTTCATTTGGTTGGTGTTGGCGGCTTTTGTCATACCAAAATTGTTGGTCCGCTACGCCAATGTCGTGCCGCCAGAGGTCGCAATTTGGGTTTTACCAGCGTTCATGATGATCCCAATAATTGCAGTACTATATTTTTGGCTTCCTTATAGTGCAGTTCGGCTTTGGGTTGCTGCAGGTAACCACAATGACGGTATCGGGCAGTATGCGTGGCGTGTGTATGCTGCTGGTATCTTCTTAGTGTTTGGTTTTCATGGGGTGATGACGCTGTTTTCTGTCGGCGAATTTTTTGAACTCGTCTAGGCATCCCATAAGGCTAGGCGGTGTGTCATCCCATCATAACAAGACACAGCCGTTCGCGGCCGCCGGACGCTCGTTAGGCTGCGCACCATAGGCGCCGCTGAAAAATGGATTTATGATAAGAGGAATAATGATGAAAAATTTTGAAGAAATATATATCAAGGATATTGAAAAGATATTTAGCACAGAAAAAAGAGTTAATGTTTTTCTGAGAATAGGTGCAGTAGTAATGACGCTTGGATGCTTAATTATATTTACTGAATCATTCTATGAAATCTTGCATGGGTCTTGGAAAGACGAAATATCTTTAGGTAATCTATTAGATATGCTCTTCATAGGCTGGCTATTTTGGCCGATGTCGTATGTTGCAATAAAAGGTAAAGGCCCTAAAAAATGGTCGCCATATTCTTATTAAAATCTCATAAATAGGATTTTAACTGAAAAAACATCATGCGAAGAATCAGTGTCAAGCGCCCAAAAGCAAAAGTACGTGGTGTAGAAAGGCGAATGAGAGCCCTGGATAAATGGGCGGACTCTTTTGATGGCTATTTTCCCTCCGAGTACTCACAAGAGAGGTATTGGAATTGGAAACTGCCCGTCTTGGATAGGTTAGTGGAGCCTCCGACGACAAGTGATGAGATACAGTCGCGCTGTGCGCAGGCAATACTTAGAGCAGCCAAAAACCTACTTGAGGCAAAGCCAAAAGAATATGACCAAGCGGTCGTTTCAGCCTTAATAACCTACCCAGACATGTTTAGTAGTGAGATTTGTATATTTTTTGACAGAGAATATTTTGATTCGTTTTTTGACAGGAATAGTGAATGGCAGTCTTTAAGTCCCATCCCCAATAGGAAGCTCTCAAAATTGTTAAGCCTAGAGGTGCCGTCTCCATTCATTCAGTCAGGCTATCTATACCAGATAAAGGACGAATGGGAAGGCGAAGTCACCACTTACGAGGGGGAGTGGTGGTCATTCTATGCTCTCTAGAACGGTTAATAAATCACAGCATCGGGCGCCACTGACGTGGTTCCGGTGTGCTTGGTGTTAAGTGTATGAGCTACATATTTTTTTACATATTGAGAGTTATAATATTCCTACTGTTTTTGGTGGGCACACTCGCAACAATAAATTCCTTGATTTTTCCGGGGGTAGGATTTTTTATTGGTCTTTCGGCTACTTGTTGGTTTTTGTGGAATGTGACGATTTTGCTGCTTCCTAATAATAAAAAAGGTATTGAAGGCTTCGATAAGCTTCAATATTTTAACTCAAACTTTAAACGCACCATACCATGGATGGCAGGGGGAGTAATATTGGCGGATTTTGGGGGAATTATATTTGGCACTTGGTAAGTCACTTCTCTCACGACACTCAGTGCTAATGGGGCTTTGGTAGCTGCGCTGCCTCCTTGGCATAAAAATATGGTGTTAGGTGTGTTTATGGAATGTATATCGATAGCTCCGATTATATTTATTTGCTTGTTTCTATTAGTATTCGTTTTCTATCCAATATGGGGTGCTTTTGAGGGTTTTCTACCAAACAATAGAATGTCGAAAGAAATTCGGTTAACATTTTCTTCGGGTATAGATTTTATGCATAAAGAAATATCCGCTATGAGTTTAAGATCATTATTTTTGCTACTGGTCTATCCCTTCGCAGCACCTTGTATGGCGTCGGCAGCCTACCCAAAAACAGCGTTTGCATTAATTGTGGCGGTCATAATATCTGCGAATATATTGAGAGGTTACGTATGTACTTAACCCGGTGCATCAACTGGACTGTACAGTTCTTCCGGTTGAGTGGATGCCTCGATCAAATTCAGACGAGGTAAAAAATACCAGCGTAAAATAAGCACAAGAAAACACAGTATTATACGAATGAGTTCACGGCCTAAGATGTTAAGCTTGTGCTCTGGTCTATTTGATTCTGGCAGAGTATGAGTCAATACGCATAACCAAAGTGTCTACTTTCTGTGGGTAGAACAAGCGATTTGGGAGAGAGAAGTGCAGGAATTTGATTACTTAGAGATGAACCGCGCAGGTTGGGATAGGCGTGCAGTAGCTCATTTCGGCTCTAGTTTCTATGACCTGCCGGGCTTTCTGGCAGGTGCAACCTCTCTTCGTGAAATCGAGTTGTCAGAGCTTGGGGACGTGAACGGCAAATCTTTGCTGCATCTACAGTGTCACTTTGGCATGGACACGCTGTCGTGGGCTCGCAAGGGAGCAATTTGCACGGGCGTTGACATATCGCCGGTTGCCATTCAGAAAGCCCAGAGCCTGGCTCAGGAACTCAAGTTGAATGCAGAGTTCGTATGTACAGATGTTTATTCTTTCAAACGCTCAGGCCTAACCCCATACGATATCGTGTTTACTTCATACGGCGCACTTTGCTGGCTACCAGATTTAAGTCGATGGGCTGAGATTGTCTCTTCAAATCTTGCAGTTGGCGGTTGCTTTTATATTGCGGAATTTCATCCTATCTATGACCTTTTGTCAGGATATTCGTATTTCACTCAAGTGCAACCTGATGTGGATGAAGAAGGTACGTACACAGAAAATGGCTCAGATGCGATAGTCAAGCTTGCGACTTGGGCACACCCAATGTCTAGCGTTATTAACGCATTGATTAATGTTGGCATTCAAATTGAGCGTGTAAGCGAGTATCCGTTCAGTCCATACAACTGCTTCGAGGGTATGGTTGAGCATGAACCGGGTCGTTTTTACCTGAACCACAAAGGAAATGATATTCCAATTGTCTACAGTATAACTGGGCGAAAAGTCGCCTAACAACTGTTATATTGGGTTGATTATAAAAGTGGGCATTCGTCTGTGGATTATGGGGTAGAATAATCCCACACAAGAAGTAGATATATTCATGAAATGGAAACGAATCGTTTTTTATTTATCTTATAATATAATAAATTTAGGTTGCTTTATTATATGTTTTTATTTTACTACCACCATAAGATCTGATGGGCCGGGTGGTTTTTTTGAGCTTATAATTAAAGTTTGGGTTTTGGCTTTATCCACAGCATTTTTGGTTACTGGCCTTATTTTTTCTGCAAGAGTATATTGTGATAAAAATCCGCGCATTTTTTATTTTTTCGGCTGTATTTTAATTAGCGTGCTATTGTTGTTTTTTTCTACGATTGGTGTTTTTGAGGCGTGTAGTGATGGTAAAGGCTATTGCCGTAATTGGCAGATAGTTGCTATTTATCCTAGCAATTGGCTATAGCCACCACTTGTGGCAAAGACTGATTTTTTGAATATGACCAATGTTACCAAAATGCCAGATAATAATAAGATAATTATTTTTTTCGAATATTAACATCAAGCTTGGTGAACTTTATTTTTATTTTTTGGAAATAAAAGTATTTATAAGACTAATGCTATTGTGGCATTTCGTACCAGCGGTGAAAACGCAAATATCCCAAGGTTTTTATGAATCAAATGACGGTTCCACTTGTAAAAAATCCTGATGTTATTACTAGGTTCATGGTAATGATACGGATTTATTCATACAGGGACCAACATATGACCACCGGTCTTTGATGGCGATATCAGGAATACTATGATATATATCATGCTTTTAACTGTGTTCGTAGCGTTACTCGCGATATTGGCTCTAGTCGTTTATGCATTTAATAAATTGCCACGCTCTTATTTCTTCTTTTTATTTTTTACTCTTATCACAAGCCTTATTGTGGCCTTGAAAATATATGAGAGAAACTTCAAATTAAGTGTTGTTCCGGATGCTCTTCAGGTTAACTCTATTGCTTATAGTAAGGAGGAATCTTGGGGTTTTGGCCCAGGTGGTAATGAGGCAGGTATAAGGGTTTATCCACTGTCTGAAAAAATATCTAATCAAATTAAAAAGCTTGGTATTGAGTATTTTGAAACTCTACCTGCAAATGAAAACCAGAAAAATAGACGGTGGCGTGGGATATACGACTCATGGAGTGAAACGCCTGTAAAAGAGGAACAGTATTGGAAATATGATGAAGGAGGGCGGCTTGATGTTTATGATTATATTTGCAGATATGGTTTTTGTATCAATATTGATGAAGATGTTTTGAGGCAAGCAACCGATATAATCAATAGTGAAGGTAGTTACTATGCCTATGGGCGTATTGGTTTAATTGTTATAAGCCCAAGAGAAAACATTGTTTTATATGTATATAATGGGTAACAATATGCTTAATAATTCCAAAAGTCGATAACATTTATAGTTAAAAAATATTTCTATATGGTGCTATATTTAAATTATATATTATGGAGAACAGTATGGATTCCAGGGATCTTAGTGACAATGAAATACTCGATATTGTAAAGCCGTTGGCTGAGCATACCGAGAACGCATGGAATGAAAAGAACTATAATGAGTTTATACGCTATTTCTACGAAGAAAGCCCCTCGGATACTTTCCCTGAAGAAGATTTTAAGCGGCAGATTGAAGAAAATTATGATATATATGGAAAGCACACAATAGCAGATTTGGTGGCTATACATAGAAATCCAGATCATGTGATTGTGTTGTGGAAGGTTGAACTGGAAAAGCGAAAAGAGCCAGGGCTTCTGATCTACGGTTTTAAGGAGCGTGCTGGACAGGTTTTAATTGAAGGCTGTGCATACCACGCGTAAGAATTAATAGTAACGGCGCTACCCAGAATTTTTAAAGGACTAACGTATGAAAATCGGTTCAACCATTGCAAACACCATTTCTTGTTTTTGTGTGGCTGGAGTTCTTTCTGTTCCTGTCTTTGCGGGGGATGGTGCAGCAGGTGCAACAGAGTGTAGCTATAAACAGGCCCAAGATAGCATGCTCCGGTTTAACAATGTCATGCAAGAGCTGAATCTGGAGATAGTAAAGCTGCAAGCGGCTGGAAAGCCTATTCCCGAGAGTCTACACGGAAAGTTGACTCAGATGGTGGATGAGTCCACGCCATTGAATGTGATGATGGGCGAGATACCCAGCCCTGAGTCGATACAGGCATCTACGGCGGTCGATCCGACCATCTGTCAGGGATACGAGGGACTGATTGAAGCCTATGGCGGGAATTCGGCCGGTGTCGTTCAGGTGCACAAGAATGCGGAGTGCGACCAAGGTTCGCTTTGGACTCGCTATGGTGAGGCGATGCAAGCGGTAACTCGCGCCTTTCAGGAGCAGCGGATCACACGTGAGGATGTTGATCAATTCCGGGTTATGGATGTTCAAATCGGGCAGTATTCCACGACGAACCTTGGCAAGGCCTGTGAGATTCTTGAAGAGTACGAGTCTCAGGTGAGCGCCATCCAGTAATGGTAATCTCGGTCAATCGGGGTCTCAATAGGCACTTATCCGTCGCTGAACGGCAAGGATAACTGCGAAGCACGCACACAGGGCATGACCAAGAAGTTAATACTTATGGTCATGCCCAATCTTCGGGTTTAACTTATGGGCTGAGGACCTCCACCGCTACTGTGCCTGTACTGCTGCCTATACTGTTCTGTATCTGATAATCGAATGTGTATGTGCCAGGCACTGCAGGGTTCACAAGATCGAATGAGCCGTCTGAGTAGACGGTAATTGTACCTCCGGCAAACGGGCTGGAAGTGTTGGGTATAAGGTCTGCCGATACGCTTGCATCACCGCCCCCCCACTGGCTCAAGCTGGCTGCCGGCGTACCGAGGGTGTCATTGTTGAGCAGCCCGACGCCGGCTCCTATATTGAGTGTGACTCCGGCATCTGTAGAGTATTCATTACCGCTTCCAAGCGTGGCTGGGGTGTCGTCTACAGCGGAGGGCAAATCGCCGATCTGGACTGACACCATGCCGATGTCTGAGCTGCCATTAGCAGAAGCCATCTCGTAGTACACTGCTACAGTGCCTGCGCCACTTGTGCCATTGGCAAGAGCCGAGAATACTCCACTACTGGTCATGGTAACGTCCAGTGTCCCACCAGCTACAGGAAGACTGAGCACCGTTGTGCCATCGGCACTGGTACTGCCAACAGTGGCGCCCGAGCTTCCAAACGACAGCACGCTGATCGGTGTACCAAGATCGTTACCGAGCACATTGATCTGTACGTTGCCGCTATTTGTGACTGCCGCCATATCGTCGATGGCCTGGGCCGGGACGGGTGACACGCAGGTAAAGCTGGTCTGGCAGATTGCACCATTTTCCAGTGTGTTGCCTGCAAGGCACTCGGAAATGGGGTTATCGGATACGCAATAGGTCTCCGGTGCATTAACAGAGCGTATTTCCAGCGTAATACCACTGGTGTTGCGATAATCCTGTGGCCCGATTGGCACTGCTACGCTGCCTCCCTGTTGCTCGGACAATTCTGTCGTTGCAGGGCTTGCCGTTGTTTCTTGAATGTATACGCCGCTGGATACCGCGGTTACGGTACCACCTACTGTTAGTAACAATCCGAGTATTTGTTGTGTGCGATTGCGACTCAGCTGGCGCAAGCCAACAATCGCAAGGATGATTCCAAGTGGTAACAGCAGCAGCGAGGGAATCGGAATCGCATGAGCAGCCCCTCCAGTTCCTACAGGGCCGTAGGTTAGGGTGCCTGCAGCAAGTGCAAGCAATGGGTTCGCTGCAATCGGCAATGGCAGCATCCACATCCAGTTTTTTTTCATCGCTTATGCAGCCCTCCTGTGGCCTGCTAGAATATTTGATAGGTTTTTTTTGTGTTTAGACTGACGCAGAAAGTTAACCAGCATACCCCCTGAGCCAGTAAGCTCGACTGCGTTATTGTTCATTTTCTTCGGTGTTGTACAATATATAGCCTGTTTATTCCAATATGAGGTGTTTGTCCAATGCGCCATTGATGCCGCCGTTGTTGTGACGGCCAGTCTCCATCAGCCCCTGAGAGCAGGGGGAGTTCTTGGCATCTTTGGAATACAGCATGACGAAGATTAATCTCGTAGTGAAAGACATGTCTTTCGTTCTGCCGGACGGCAGGACCCTTTTCTCCGCTCTGAATGAGCAGTTTGATTTGCGTCCAACAGGGTTGGTGGGGCGCAACGGTGTTGGTAAAACTGTACTGGCAAAGTTACTGGCCGGATTGCTGGAGCCCGGTACCGGTTATTGTCGGTGTGCCGGTAGCGTGCATTACCTGGCGCAACACGTGGGTCGTTCAAGGGGTTCTACAGTGGCCGACTTGGCAGGAGTCAGGCACCGACTGGATGCACTGTGTCGTATTGAATCAGGCAGTATAGCCGCGGAAGATTTCGAGGCGCTGGGCGATCACTGGGATCTGCGCAAGAGGCTCCAGAATGAACTTGAACGCAATCATTTGGGCCACATGCATGCCGATACACCGGTCGACATGCTAAGCGGCGGTGAGGAAATGCACGTTTCTCTGATTGGGGCCATGCTGTCGGATGCGGATTTCTTGATTCTGGATGAACCGAGCAACCATCTTGATCGTCCAAGTCGGCAGGCGTTAATCGAGCAACTGCAGCGTTGGTCGCGAGGGCTGATCGTGGTGAGCCACGACAGGCAGTTGTTGGAGTCGATGGAACGTATCGTGGAGTTGTCCCCCCAGGGGCTGCGCAGCTATGGAGGCAACTATTCATTTTACGTCGAAACCCGTGCGCATGAACGACAGAGCGCCCAGCAAACACTTGATGAATGCAAGCTTGAACGGCAACGTCAGGAACGAGTAATGCGGAAGCACAGCCTGCGTCAGGAACAACGGCAGGCACGTGGCAACCGGCAAGGAAAAGAGTCGAACCAGGCTAAAATACTGCTGGATCGGCAAAAAGAGCGCAGTGAGGTGTCATCAGGTTCGCTACGCCAGAAACAGGCCATTACTCGAGCGCGACTTGATCAACGTGTACGGGAAGCGGCTAATCATGTTGAAGATGAATCGCACGTAACCCTGCATGCGATCCCCGTGACGCGGATTGCAAAACGCTGTGTGGCTGAGCTGGATAATGTGATATTGCCGCATTTGGAAGGGGATACCCGCACAATAAGCTTGACCATAGGCGGACAGCAGCGTATCGGTATCATTGGCCCGAATGGTTGTGGCAAATCCACGTTGCTGCGAGTGCTTGCCGGTAAGGCTGTGCCCGTGTCTGGGACATGCCTTGTGACACCTGAGTATGCATATCTTGATCAACGGCTGGAGCAACTTGATTCAGAGAAAACTGTGCTGGAACAGCTTCAGATCGCCAATCCCACAGCGACGGAGAGTGATCTGCGTATGCGCTTGTCTCAAGTAGGGCTTGAAGCGCACAAAATCACGACACCCAGTGGGTTGCTCAGCGGTGGTGAGCGTCTTAAAGGAGCACTTGCCTGTGTACTTTATGCTGACTCGCCACCGCAGCTACTGTTACTGGATGAGCCAACTAACCACCTTGATTTGATGTCAGTACAAGCATTGGAAATCATGCTGCGGGGATATAAAGGCGCTCTGGTGGTTGTGTCGCATGATGATGTTTTTTTGAAAAACATTGAGCTGACGGATCACGTGTGTGCGACTGAGCATGGTTGGCGTTTGCAGTGCCCGTCATTGTCTGGCCTTCACCCATCTGAGATCGTGCATTAGGTTACGCCAAATAAGGTAAGCACCATGGATATTTCGAACATACTGCTATTTTTGTCGATTGCGTTTATCGCAACCATTACCCCAGGCCCGGCCATCCTGCTTGCGACTTCACACAGTCTTGCCTATGGGGTGAAGCGCTCGGTTTTCACGATACTGGGAAATATAACCGGTTTATTCATCATGTCGGCGATGTCTGTTGCCGGTCTCAGCGCAATTATCCTCGGATCGGCGCTCTTGTTCTCGGTTGTTAAATTTGTTGGTGCAATCTATCTCATCTACTTGGGAATCAAGCTTTGGCGAAACGGGTTCGCAACGGTCAAAAGCTCGGGCTCTGCAACATTGCAAAATGCCAGTCGCATGAAGCTGTACTCAAGTGGACTGGCTGTTGCGCTGAGTAACCCCAAAGCCATCGCATTTACAACGGCTCTGTTTCCCCAATTCATAGCGCATGACCAGCCTGTGCTTTTCCAATTCAGTATTCTTGTCGGTACCTTCATGCTCTTGTCGTTCTGCTGCATACTTGGGTATGCGTATGCAATTCATACAACTCAG
This sequence comes from Marinobacterium sp. BA1, assembly GCF_041155135.1. NCBI lineage: Bacteria > Pseudomonadati > Pseudomonadota > Gammaproteobacteria > Oceanospirillales > Oceanospirillaceae > Marinobacterium > Marinobacterium sp. BA1. The sequence goes on along the minus strand of NZ_BAAFHC010000001.1, from coordinate 1,443,843 downwards.
AAAAGGTATTTGGAGTCACGACACAATTACCTGGGGAAGGTTCTGGGGGGAGCGTTCGTTGCCTCTGGTATCGCATTGGCCGGCACATCACATAGAGCAGTATGACAGCCTGTGCTGCGTATTTTTAGGACAAACAGGATGGAAAATGAATATTGAAGTTGTACGGGCTGATTACGAGAACAGTCGACACCAGTTGGACATCCCGTTTCTGCTGAATGTCTATGCCTGCGATCCGATGGGTGGCGGCGAGCCCCTGAAGGATGATGTGATGTGCAACCTGGTGCCGGCGTTGTCTGCCATACCCCATGCGTTCAGTATACTTGCTTATGTGAATGACAAGCCGGCCGGTCTGGTGAACTGCTTTGAGGGGTTCTCAACCTTTGCCTGCAAGCCGCTGATCAATATCCATGATATTTGTGTACTCGGTGAGTACCGAGGCATGGGCTTGAGCCAAAGGCTTCTGGAGAAAGTTGAGGCAGTGGCGAAAGAGAAGGGGTGTTGCAAAATCACCCTAGAGGTACTCAGTAACAATACCGTGGCCAAATCAGCCTATGAGAAGTTTGGCTTCTCCGGTTACGAGCTGGACCCCAAGGCAGGGAGTGCCGTTTTTTGGCAAAAGAATCTTGAAGCTGTTTGATGTGTCTGCCATTTGGCATAGTGGTTGAGGAGTAAGGGCAGGAGTCCTGATTGCATATGACTGATTCAGAAAAGCCTGTTTTCTGGCGAGACAATCGCATGCCATACATTGAGCTGCGAAAAGTGCAGGCGGGCAGAAAGGTGTGTTATGCGCCTCACAGCCACAGGCAGTGGTCCTTGGGTGCCATTACGAGGGGGCAGAGTACGTTTCTGTACCGTGATGAGCAGTATCGAGTCGGTGAGGGCGATCTGGTTATCGTGAATCCGGAATGGGTGCATGCCTGCAACCCGATCGATGATCAGCCATGGGGCTATCTGATGCTATATGTTGATACGGACTGGTTGGCTCGGTTGCGCCACGAGGCCGGCTTGCTGGGTCGGCCCGTCTGGGAAGATATTCCAACAGCAACACTGACGCATCAGCAGATATATGACGGCTACTGCATGATGGCGCAATGCTTGCTTGATCCAGACCGCGCGTTGCTGGAGAAGCAGACCGCCGTTGTTGAATATCTGACGGGATTTATGCAAAGCCTCGCTGGCCATACGGCTGCACCGCAGTCCAAGGCCCCGGACAATCTTCAAGCGGTGGCCGACTATCTCAAGGCGCATGCCGCAACCGCCGACGTGTCCCTCGACAGCTTGTGTGAATGTACGGGCTTTAGTGCCGGTTACCTGATTCGATCATTCAAGCGCCATTTTGGTCTTACGCCACATGCCTATCTGATCAACTGCCGCATTCAGTATGCACAGCAGGCGTTGAAAACGGGGGCGCCGATAGCCGAGGCCGCACTGGATGCCGGCTTTGCAGACCAGCCACATTTTCAGCGTACGTTTAAGCGTTTGCTGGCGGCAACGCCACAGCAATACCGCCGAGGATCAGTCGATCAGCAGATAGATGCAGCTGGCCGCAAGTAGCACGGCAAGTGCTCGATTGATCAGGACCAGTGTGCGGGGGCGCTGGATGAATCGGCGCAGATAGGCGCCGGTGTAGACCCAACAGCTTAACGACAGCCAGCAAATAGGCAGGTAAAGAGCTGCGAACAGGAAGACTTCTCTCACATCCTGACCACTGGTGTAGGCACCGATGCCCGACGCCGAGGCCAGCCATGCTTTCGGATTGAGCCACTGCATGATGGCCCCGGTCATAAAGCCCGGCGCCTTGCTGGCATGTTCTTCCGGCAGTTGGCCGTTATCGCGAAACAGCTGAATGCTGAGGTACAGCAGAAAGGCGATGCCGGCCCAGCGCAGCAAGGTGGCAGCGCCCGGTAGCGCCAGAAGCGCGGAATAAAGCCCCAGGCCAATGGTCATAAATAGTGCTATAAACCCCAGAGTGGCACCGGTCACAAAGATCAGGCCCCTGGAAATGGGGTAGCGGGTACCGCTGCTCAGGCATACCAGGTTCACAGGGCCCGGTGAAATCGATGCGGCAAGCGCAAAGGCGGCCATGGGCAGAATCAATGTGAGTGTCATTATGGTCTCTCTACCAGTGCGTTCGGCCAGAGTGTGCGATAGATGCCGCTTGGCGTATTGAACAAAATTGCACTGCTCGGGCCGATCGGGATAGGGATTCTTCCACCGCTTTGCGCTATAATCGCGACTTTCTTAACCCCTGTCGGCGCTCGCCCTCAGGCTCAATCCTGAACAGTTGATCCCTATGTCTGCACACACACCCAAAGTTGGTTTTGTCAGCCTTGGCTGCCCCAAGGCGCTGGTTGATTCCGAACGTATTCTCACCCAGTTGCGCTCCGATGGTTACGAGGTGGTGCCCTCCTATGATCAGGCGGATCTGGTGGTGGTGAACACCTGTGGTTTCATCGACGCAGCCAAGGCGGAATCGCTGGAAGCGATTGGCGAGGCCCTGAACGAAAACGGCAAGGTGATTGTGACCGGATGCATGGGCGCGCAGGCAGATGAGATTACCAATATCCACCCGCAGGTGCTGGCCGTGACCGGGCCGCAGCAATATGAGCAGGTTGTAGGTGCGGTGCATCAGTATCTGCCCAAGCCCGAGCGCAAGCATGAGCCGTTCATCGATCTGGTGCCACCTCAGGGGATCAAGCTGACACCGCGTCATTATGCCTACCTGAAAATATCGGAAGGCTGTAACCACCGCTGTACCTTCTGCATCATTCCCTCACTGCGCGGCGATCTGGTATCGCGCCCGGTGGGCGATGTGATGGACGAAGCCGAGCGTCTGGTGAAGGCCGGGGTACAGGAGCTGTTGGTGGTGTCGCAGGACACCAGTGCCTACGGCGTAGATACCAAATACCGTACTGGCTTTTGGCAGGGGCGTCCGCTCAAGACGCGCATGAAAGAGCTGTGCGAAGCGATGGGTGATCTGGGCGCCTGGGTGCGTCTGCACTACGTCTATCCCTATCCGCATGTGGATGACGTGATTCCGCTGATGGCCGAGGGCAAGATCCTGCCCTATCTGGACATTCCGTTCCAGCACGCGCATCCGGATGTACTGCGTGCCATGAAACGTCCGGCCGCCAGTGAGAAAACGCTGGATCGCATCAATGCCTGGCGCGACATCTGCCCCGACATCACGCTGCGCTCCACCTTTATCGTCGGCTTCCCGGGCGAGACCGATGCGCAGTTCGAGTACCTGCTCGACTTCCTGGATGAGGCTCAGCTGGATCGTGTAGGCTGCTTCACCTATTCACCGGTAGAGGGCGCGACCGCCAATGCGATTCACCCTGCTGTACCTGCAGAGGTGAAAGAGGAGCGTCTGGCGCGCTTCATGGAGAAGCAGGCGGCCATCAGCGCGCGCAAGCTGCAACAGAAGATTGGCCGCGAGCTTGAAGTGTTGATCGATGAAGTCGGTCTGGATGGCTCCATTGGGCGTACGCAGGCGGATGCACCGGAAATCGACGGTCAGATCTATCTGCTCGATGACGTGAACGTGAAGCCGGGCGACCGGGTGCGTGTGCGCGTAACCGATGCAGATGAGCACGACCTTTGGGGCGAGCGCATCAAGCCCTGAGCTTTGTTTTACCCTGATCCACGCCAAATCCGGGCGCGTAATATGATGGCCCGGGTTTTGCTTATGGGTTAGGCCACATCCCGCATGTTTATCGAGGTTATTATGCAGTATTCACTCTTTCCCTGGTTTCAGCCGATCGTGGAAATTGCCACCGGTCGTGTTGCAGGTTATGAGGTACTGGCCAGACGCAAGGATGAACAGGGTCGGGTTGTATCGGCGGGTGCCTTGTTTCAGGACTCGACGCTACCGGCTGCGGAGCGCCTTCAGCTGGACCGTGATGTACGCCGCCAGGCGCTGAATGCCTTTCTGTCCGCGCCGGAAGATACCTATTTGACCATCAACCTGTCGCCGGAATGGATTGATGCGCTTGATCCGCTGGAGCCCTTGCCAACGCTGGAGATGATGCGTGAGGCGGGTGTGGACCTGAGCCGTGTGATTGTCGAAATTACAGAGCATGGCGGTGGGATTGATCGCATTCACCACTTGGCTCGCCGGTACCGTGCTGAAGGGGTAAGGGTGGCGCTGGATGACTTTGGCACCGGTTTCCAGCAGCTGGATCGGCTGTTGGCCTTTACACCGGATCTGCTCAAAATTGACATGCGCATGTTCAAAAACAGTGCGTTCGGGCACCAGGAAAGTGCACTGCTGCACACTTTGGGTGACATGGCGTCGCGTTTGGGCAGCAAGCTGATTTTTGAAGGGGTTGAAACCGAGGAAGAGTTTTTCCTCGCGCTGCAGTGTAACGCCAGTTACGTGCAGGGCTTTATTTTTGATCCGGCACTGCCCGATTTTCTGGCACCGGATGCCTGCTATGATCGGGTACAGCAGTTGCTGCAGCGCTATCTGGAGCAGATGATCGAGCAGTCTGCGCGGCGGCAGTGGCACTTGGAAGGCATGCAGAGCCAGTTGTTGGCGTTGCGTGATCTGTTGCTGGCGGGTGAGGGGGTTGAGGCTCTCAGGCATTACTGCCCGGATGCGGCGATTCTACGCTGCTTCATCTGTGACCGTCAGGGGCTACAAGTATCGCCCAACTATGAATATCGAGACGGTCAGTGGTGCGAAGATGTGCGGGTGATTGGCCACAACTGGAGCTGGCGCCCCTGGTTCTATCAGTTGGTGGCGGCTGAGGATTATGAGCGGCGGATTCTGCGCTCGGCGCCCTATATGGATATCAGTGGCAACCAGCGCTGCTTTACCCTGACGCTGGCACTGGACCAGCAGCGGGTGCTGCTGGTGGATGTGCTGGATCAGCTGGCCAGCGGTGATCCGATTTCGCCGCAGACTTCGTTCCACAGTGACTTGATGCCGGACTTGTCTTGATCACTGAGCTGATCAACACTGAAGGCATTGTCGAGGCTTTCCTGCAGGTTGTGCAGGAAGGCTTCGCCTGATTCTGGCATTTCGGCTGCAACCAGATTCAAGTGGCTGATCAGGTAGCTGCAATAAAACAGCTCGTCAGGCTTGTCCAGAGCGGATTGCTCGCGTGCCAGAAGGCAGTTCTCGGTTGCGCTGATCAATGCTTCGCTCATGGTGTCTCCAGGTTTTTCAGCAGCAGGGCGTAGGTTTTGCCATCGGATTCGGTCTGCTGCAGACGTACGATCAGATAGTCCAGCTCCGGTGCAAACCAGATCAGGGTTTCGCGGTCGGCATCTTCGCCCCGGTCTCGCATGACACGCACCGTATTGAAAGTGCCGTAGGGCGTCTTGACTTCTTCTTCACCGGTCACCGCAAAGGCGTAGGTCTTCAGCTTGCCGCCATCCGCCACTTGATAGGACATGCTCTGCTGGCCGGCCTTCAGGTCGAGCCGCATCTGCAGCTGATAGCTAAGCTTGTCCTGCGTACCTGGGCCAATCACCATTTTCCAGGGTTTGTCCTTTACCACGGTTGTGACCTTACCGGCGGGCCAGTCAAAGTCGATGTGTGCGCTACGGCTTTTTCCGAGCACCTTGCGGTAGTAATCGTATTTAAGCGGGCGAATCATCTCGCCGCTGCGGTAATTGAAGGACGATGCTTCGCGGATGCCCGCCATCATGGCGGAGGCCTCTGAACTGAAATGCCAGAGACCACCGGTATCCTGCCGCAGCTCGCGCACCGCTTCACCGCTGAGTGATATGCCAAGGTCAAACTCGGTCGTATACACTGCCTTGAATGGCGGCAGAGGGTCGGTGTCGGCGAGAGCGGGTGTGCCCAGCAGTAACAGGGCTGACAGCCATGCTGCCTTGAATTGAAGAGTCATGCAGCCTCCATCGGTCAGATGCCGTATTGGAAACCCGTTGTCGGAAGAGGTTCCCCATCAAGCGTAACGCCGGTATCGGTCAGTGCCAACCGGTTCAGACAAAACCACTCCACCGCCAGCGGGTAGATCCTGTGCTCCAGTGCATGTACGCGCTGCTGCAGACTGTCAGCGGTTTCATCCGCGGCAATCGGGACGCTGGCCTGTACGATCACGGGGCCTCCGTCCAGCTCCTCGGTGACGAAGTGAACGCTGCAGCCGTGCGCTTCATCGCCGGCGTCCAGGGCACGCTGGTGCGTATTCAGACCCTTGTATTTGGGCAGCAATGAGGGATGAATGTTGAACAGGCGGCCATGGTAATGGCGGACCAGTTCGGGTGTCAGAATGCGCATGAAGCCGGCCAGTACCACCAGGTCGGGGCTGTAGCTGTCGATCAGCTCAACCAGCGCCTGATCAAAGGATTCACGGTCGGCAAACTGCTTGTGGTCGAGCAGGCGGGCATCGACGCCTGCCTGCTCCGCCCGGGTCAGGCCGTAGGCATCGGGGCGGTTGCTGATCACCGCCACGATGCTGCCGTTAATCTGTCCCGTGCGTGTCTGATCGAGAATGGCCTGCAGGTTGGAGCCGCTGCCGGAGATCAGTACAACGATGCGTTTGGACGCCATGTTCAGGCTCCCTGACGCAGCTCAACCTGTTCTTCGCCTTCGGCGGCCGCTTCGATCTGGCCGATCAGCCATGCGCTTTCACCTTCAGCCTGCAGCAGTGTAATGGCCGCGTCAGCCTTGTCGGCGGGAACAGCGATTACCATGCCAACACCACAGTTGAAGGTGCGGTACATTTCACGTGCATCCACGTTGCCTTCAGCCTGCAGCCACTGGAATACCGGCGGCAGGGTCCATGAGTCGATGTCGATCACGGCCTTGGCCGAAGCGGGCAGTACACGCGGAATGTTTTCCAGCAGGCCACCACCGGTGATGTGTGACAGGGCATTGACCTGAGATTCGCGGATCAGCTTCAGGACAGACTTGACGTAGATGCGGGTTGGCTCCAGCAGGGCGTCGGCCAGGGTCTTGTCACCCATTGGCTGTTGCATATCGGCATTGGCCACTTCCAGAATCTTGCGGATCAGGGAATAACCGTTTGAATGCGGGCCGGAAGAGGCAAGGCCGATCAGGGCATCACCCACCTGAACTTTGCTGCCGTCGATGATTTCGGACTTTTCAACCACACCCACGCAGAAGCCGGCCAAGTCGTAGTCGTCGCCTTCATACATGCCCGGCATTTCAGCGGTTTCACCGCCGACCAGTGCTGCCCCGGCCAGCTCGCAACCGGCGCCAATGCCAGTGACAACGTCAGCGGCCATGTCGACATTCAGATGGCCAGTGGCATAGTAGTCGAGGAAGAACAGCGGCTCGGCGCCGGCCACGACCAGGTCGTTGACACACATGGCCACCAGATCGATGCCGATGGTATCGTGCTTTTTCAGGTCCATCGCCAGGCGCAGCTTGGTGCCGACACCATCGGTACCCGATACCAGTACCGGCTGTTTGTAACCGGCCGGCAGCTCGCACAGGGCACCGAACCCACCCAGTCCACCCATGACCTCAGGACGGGCAGTGCGTTTGGCGACACCTTTAATACGCTCGACAAGCGCGTTTCCGGCATCAATATCAACGCCGGCATCCTTGTAGCTCAGGGAAGTTTTTTCAGAACCTGTAGACATGGGTGAGTCAACCTTTAAAGCGGGTAAATAACGGTAAAAAATTATTGCGCTAGTTTATCAGGTTGCGGGCGCTCTGTGTTAGAGTTACGCGCGTCATTTACACGCCGTATGTTTTTCCTCGGTATCGCGAACCATAAGACGCTTGCAGTGATTCAAAAAGAGAAAAGCCGTTCTGCTGCACCTGTGCAGTTACCTCTGGGAATAACGCTGCGGGATGATGCCCGCTTCGAGAACTTCGTCTGTGGCCGCAATGGACTGGTGTGCGCTGCACTGGAGAAATCGGTGGCCGGTTTTGGCGAGCAGTATCTCTATCTTTGGGGACATACCGGTACGGGCTGCTCCCATCTGTTGCAGTCCTGCTGCCATGCCTCCGACCCGATCAAGCGCAGCGCCGTTTACCTGCCGCTGGCCGAGCTGAAACAGTATGGCCCTCAGCTGCTTGAAGACTTTGATCAACTGGATTTGGTATGCATTGATAACCTGGAGCAAATTGCCGGTGACCCTGAGTGGGAAGAGGCGATGTTCCATCTGTATAACCGGATGCGCGCCAACGGCCATGTGCTGATTATTGCGGCAAGCCTGCCGCCTGCAAAACTGGGGATTCGATTGGCCGATCTTGAGTCCCGCCTCAACTGGGGCATGGTATTTCAGCTCCAGCCTCTGGATGACGACACCAAGGTGGTTGCTCTGCGTGCACGGGCTCAGGCCCGTGGTCTTCAGTTGGGTGATGATGTGATTCGCTACCTGATGCATCACGGCAGCCGCAACATGGCGCACCTGCTTGTGACGCTGGACAAGCTGGATGTGGCCTCGCTCAGTGCGCAACGCAAGATCACCGTACCCTTCGTCAAACAGGTCATGAACTGGTGAGCCAGCCGGACACCGCGTCTGCCTTTCGCATCATTGAACACAACGCCCGCTTTGTCGTGATCGACAAGGCGCCGGGCATCAGCATGCACAAGGATGATCAGGCGGCCGGTCTGGCAATGCTGCTGGCACAAGAGTTGGGGCAACCGGTCTGGCCGGTGCACCGGCCAGACCGCATGACGTCCGGGCTGGTGGTGTTTGCGCTGTCGGCTGCAGTCGCCGCTGAGCTGTCGGCGGCCTTTGCTGCACAAAAAGTCAGTAAGTTCTATTTGGCGCTGAGCGATCACAAGCCGAGCAAAAAACAGGGCCGTATCGAGGGTGGAATGGTTCGCAGCCGTCGCGGCAGCTGGAAGCTTACGCGTACAGACGAAAACCGGGCGCGTACCGAGTTCTACAGTGCATCGCTCAAGCCAGGCCTGCGCGCCTTTCTGTGTCGTCCCTACACCGGTAAAACACATCAAATCCGTGTCGCCCTGAAAAGCATCGGTGCTCCGATTATTGGCGATCCGATCTATCATGAAAAAACGGATGCGGCGCAGCCGAACGTGGCCCAGCCAGATCGTGGTTATCTGCATGCCTGGCATTTGAGCTTCAGCCTTGCAGACAAGGCCTGTGCCTTTTGTACTGACCCTGACCGGGGTGAGCTGTTCCGGTTGCCCGAGGTGGCAGCGCTGCTGGCGGGTGAATGGCGTGATCCTTTTGCTCTATGCTGGCATGGTACTGCCGGCTGATTTATCATGCGCCTCTTATGAAGACTGATCAAAAAATGAACGAAAATCGTGTGCAGCGGGATTTTTACGCCCGTGACTCTGAGGAACAGCAACTCTTCCTTACCGATACCTGGTGCGACAATTGCCAACAGCTGGGGCTGGGGATGTCCGACCCTGAGGAATACGAGCTGTATGGGCTGGTCTTTATTGAAGGCAAGTGCAATCAGTGCGGCGACACCGTTCTGACCGAACTGACCGAGGATGCGTTCGACGATGAGTGATGTGGCTCAGCAGCGCTTTGGTGGTACGGCTCGGCTCTATGGACTGGACGGGCTCGAACTGTTTCAGCGGTCCCATGTGGCGGTCATTGGTATCGGGGGCGTTGGTTCCTGGGTAGCGGAGGCATTGGCGCGCAGCGGCATAGGCGAAATTACGCTTATTGATCTGGATGATGTGTGTGTCACCAATACCAACCGTCAGATCCATGCCCTCAGTTCCACCGTCGGCCAGTCCAAGGTGGCGGTGATGGCGGAACGTATCCGAGATATCAACCCGGAGTGTCTGGTACATGAAGTAGAAGCCTTCGCGACCCGTGACAATCTGGATGAGTTGCTGCATGACGATCTGAACTACGTGGTGGATGCCATCGACAGCGTGAAGGACAAAGCTGCGGTGATCGCCTGGTGCAAGCGGCGCAAAGTGCCGGTGATCACGATTGGCGGTGCCGGTGGTCAGATCGACCCGACCCTGATTCGCGTTGCCGACCTGACCCGTACCCAAACCGATCCTCTGGCCGCCAAGGTACGCTCTTTCCTTCGGCGCCATTATCGTTTCAGCAGCAGCGGGCGCCGCTTTGCCGTTGAATGTGTCTACTCAGAAGAGCAGCTGCGTTACCCGCAGCCGGACGGCAGTGTCTGTCAGCAGAAGAGCGTGATGGAAAATGGCACACGACTGGATTGTGCCGGTGGTTTCGGAGCCACCACGGTCGTGACCGCAACTTTCGGTTTTGTGGCGGTGTCTCGGGTGCTGAAAAAACTGCAGGAACGTGCCGCCCGCGAGCAATCAGTCTGACATGTAACCCCTCTTGTGGCCGTTGCGTGTCACGTTTCTCGAAATTCAGTCAAAAAAAAACCCTCTTCATCTGAAGAGGGGCAGGCAAAGTGCAAACAACTCAAAACGGCCAGAGTTGGAAATGGGATGCGAGAGCTTGAGGAAGAGCAACGACTCTCGCGGTGCCCTGCGATGCAGGACAAATTTAATATGGCCCTTTTTTGTGCGATGCACAATAGTTTTTTTAGAATAAAATATTATAATAAATAATATTTTTGTGCAGTGCGGAATAAATATAAGCCCTTATATCACAATGATAATGCTCTGATATTGCGTTAAAGCGCTATCGGCCGGTGTGGTGTCTCGCCCGGAAATGAATCTCTTCATTTGTCATATTGTTTTGCACTGCAGCAGGAATGCTTGGATCAAGTTCATCACTGCCGGGGTCTAGCAGTCCGCACATCGCCAGCGCCTTGCGCACTCTGATGCTGGTGCCCAGATACTCATACAGTACCCGTGTGCAGCAGGGCATGCGTTCACTGTTATCAGACACTCCAATGCGCAGTCCTGTCAGCCGGGTAAGTCGGTTACGGAAACTGGGGAAAAGGATTGTCTGGGTCAGCTCATGTCGATTCAGCGTTTCATAATCAACCAGAAATAAACGATCACTAAGCATCACGGCAGCCCCCTGATAGCGGTTGTGGCAGGCTGGTTCACCGGGCTCCGGTTGCATCCGCTCGGTGCGTTGAAACAGGTAGCGCCCATCTCGCTCCTCGATACAGACCAGCGTACGGATCAATTTTCCCGGCGCTGACATCGACAGGTAATATTCGAAATAGTAACCGATATAACGTTCGAGCCCCTGACTGCCACTGCGGAACAGGTGGTCCAGGTGTGCGTTGAGGTTATCTGCAGAAGGTTCGCTGGGTGGCAACGCACTGGGGCGTATCTGCACCAGGCGCTGAAACTGACTGTGTGGCAGCAGAATTTCGTGCACCTCAACCCCAAAAAAATCACAGATACGACGCAGAGTGCCGGCTGAGGGCTTGAAACGTCCGCTCAGGTAGCGATTGAACTGCGGGCGGTTGATGTCGAGTCGGCGGCAGACTTCGGCGATCGATTTGTGATAGCTGCACAGAAGGCGCAGGTTCTGGGCCAGATCCTCGTTCAATCGCGTCACCTCCTGAGGGTTTGTAGTGGGCATGCGCCAAAATGCGCTGGCACTTTTTGGTGTTGTATGTGCGCCAAAATACGCCATTCTGTAGTCAGAGTGACAAATTTTATCAGTGCTGAATCATTGATTAAATGACCCACCGTCCTAAAACAAGAATAGAGTGGAGTGCAGTGATGTTGGAATTTCTCAACGAGCTTCTCTGGGGCAAGGTGCTGATCGGCCTGCTGATCCTTATCGGTGTTGGCTTTACAGTCGTTTCGCGCTTTGTCCAGTTTCGCTATTTCGGTCGCATGTTCCGAATTCTGAGCGCCAGTCAGGCGTTCAAGCATGATAAACATGGCCATCTGAGTTCGTTTCAGGCGCTACTGCTGTCGGTGGCCGGGCGCGTGGGTGGTGGCAATATTGCAGGCGTTGCCGTGGCGATTACACTGGGTGGCCCAGGTGCCATTTTCTGGATGTGGTTGGTTGGTCTGATGGGCATGGCCACCAGCTTTCTTGAATGTACGCTGGCGCAAACCTACAAGCAGGCCGAGCCGGATGGCACATATCGTGGTGGCCCGGCGCACTATATCTCCCGTGGGCTGGGCAAAAAGTGGAACTGGCTGGCTGCGATTTACTCCGTACTGCTGCTGGTGACCTTTGGTTTCTGCTTCACAGCGCTGCAATCCTATGCCGTTGCAACCTCGGTAGGGGACGCCTTTGGTGTGCCGGTGTTCTATACCGGGATCGCCATGGCGATGCTGGTGGGCATGATCATCTTCGGTGGCGTCAAGCGTATCGCCAAAGTCGCCGAAGTACTGGTACCGATCATGGCCGGTGGCTACCTGCTGGTGGCGTTTGTCGTGCTGGGCCTCAATTTTGACCGTATCCCTGATGTATTCATGTTGATCGTTAAAAGTGCGTTCGGCCTTGAACCTGCAGTCGGTGGCGGCATTGGTGCGGCGATCATGATGGGGGTCAAGCGTGGCCTGTTTTCAAACGAGGCCGGGCTTGGCAGCGCACCCAACGTGGCAGCCGTGGCCTATGTGCCCCACCCGGCCAATCAGGGCATTGTGCAGTCTTTTTCAGTCTTTATCGACACGCTGATTATCTGTTCGGCAACCGCATTTATCATTCTGCTCAGCGGAGTGTATGAGCCGGGCAGCGGTGTCGCGGTTGAAGGTGTTGCGCTGACACAGTCGGCACTGGCGGATCATGTCGGTGACTGGGGGCGTGCCTTTGTCAGCATCGCACTGGTGCTGTTTGGCTTCAGTACCATGCTCTACAACTACTATCTGGGTGAAAACAGTCTCAATTTCTTCAGCACTGAAAACCAGAATCTGTTCAATGGATTCCGGGTTCTGATCATTGGGCTCGTGTGCTGGGGCGCCACCACCGATCTGGGTACCGTATTCGGTTTTGCCGATGTCACCATGGGCCTGCTGGCGCTGGCTAACCTGATTGCACTGCTGTTTCTGGTCAAGCCTGGTCTGCGTATTTTACGTGATTTCGATCGCCAGATCGGCGAGGGGATCGAGCAGCCGGTTTTTGATGTCAGCCAGTTCCGTGACATGAATGTGGACCCGGTCGCCTGGGAAATTGAGCCGGAAGATCTGGAGCGGATCAGGGCGCGTGAAACCGCTTCCGGCAATACTGTCAGGTAACAGCTTCTCCAATTGCTCCCGGGTTCACGACGAGCTCGGGGGTCTTTTTAATCTGTTTGCAAGGGTCTATGCATTCGATGAACATGCGCGTTGAACATGATCTTTTGGGTGATCTGGCGGTACCGGCTGGAGCCTGGTACGGCATTCAAACCCAGCGTGCTCTTGATAACTTTTCCATTACCGGTGTGCCCATCAGCCATTTTCCGGCGCTGGTACGTGCGCTGGTGCAGGTCAAGTCGGCTGCCGCCTGGGCCAACCGTGAGTTGGGTGTGCTGCCGGCAGAAAAGGCGGATGCCATCATCGCCGCCTGTGACGAGATTGATGCCGGTCATCTTCATGATCAGTTCGTTGTCGACCTGATTCAGGGCGGCGCCGGCACGTCCACCAACATGAACGCCAACGAGGTGATCGCTAACTTGGCGCTGGAGAAATTGGGGCATGGGCGTGGGGAGTACCGGTATCTGCATCCCAATGATGATGTTAACCGCTCCCAGTCCACCAATGATGCCTATCCGACAGCGGTCTGCCTGGCGATTCAGTTTGCGTCTGAACCGCTTGAACAGGCAATCCGTAGCTTGATCGAGGCGCTGGAAGAGAAGGGGCGCGAGTTTTCCCATATCGTCAAAATGGGACGTACTCAGCTGCAGGATGCCGTGCCGATGACGTTGGGGCAGGAGTTCGAGGCTTTTGCCGTCAATCTGGATGAGGATATCGACCGCTTGCATGAGGTGGCGCGGCTGTTGTGCGAGGTCAATCTCGGCGGTACGGCTATCGGGACCGGTATCAATGCACCGCCGGGGTATCAGGCGCTGGCAGTGGGACGGTTGGCGCAGATCTCCGGCAAACCGGTGGTATCGGCCACGAATCTGGTGGAAGCCAGCTCAGACATGGGCGCTTTTGTCATGTTTTCCGGCATTCTCAAGCGCTTCGCCATCAAGCTGGGCAAGATGTGCAACGATCTGCGTCTGCTGTCCAGTGGCCCACGCACCGGGCTGGGTGAAATTCTGCTGCCGCCGATGCAGCCGGGGTCTTCCATTATGCCGGGCAAGGTCAACCCGGTGATCCCGGAGGCGGTCAACCAGACGGCGTATCAGGTAATTGCCGCGGACCTGGCGGTGACACTGGCGGCAGAAGCCGGGCAGTTGCAGCTCAACGCGATGGAACCACTCATCGTGTACAACTTGCTGAACTCCATCAAGATGCTGACCTCTGCCTGTACCATGCTGGAAAATCGCTGTATTCGCGGCATTCGTGCCAATGAAGAGCAGTGTGCCCGACATCTGAACAACAGTATCGGAATTGTCACGGCGCTGGTGCCGTATATCGGCTACAGCAATGCAACACGGATCGCTTCTACAGCGCTGAATTCAGGCTCTACCGTGCGTGAACTGGTGCTGGCCGAAGGGCTGCTGCCTGAGGCGAAACTGGATGCCATTCTGAGCCCGCATGCCATGTTGGCACCGGTTGCGGTAGCGCCATGGTGAGCAAAATTCTGGTGATCTATACCGGTGGCACCATCGGTATGGTGGCCTCGGCCAAGGGGTATGTGCCGGAGCCGGGTTTTGACGTCCGGCTGAAGGCGGTGCTGGGGGATCGTACAGTGCCGGCGTTTGATCTGCTGGAGTTTGACCGATTGATCGACAGTGCCAGTGTGGTGCCGGCCGACTGGGCACAGATCGCCAGATCCCTGCAGGAAAAGTGGCATGACTACACGGGTTTTGTGGTATTGCATGGGACCGATACCATGGCCTACACCGCGTCTGCATTGTCATTCATGTTGTCACAGCTGGACAAGCCGGTGATTCTGACCGGTTCCCAGATTCCTCTCAGCCAAGTGCGAAATGATGCGCTGGATAATCTGGTCACGGCGCTGCTGTTGGCGTCGCGTACGGATCTTGCTGAGGTGTGCATCTGTTTCAATGGTCGTTTGCTGCGCGGCAATCGCAGCCGCAAGGTGAAAAGCAGCGGCCTGGATGCGTTTGATTCGCCCAATGCCGCCTGGCTGGGTAAGGCCGGGATTGACATTGAGCTGAGTGCAGAGCGACTGCCGCCACAACCCGTGCGCTTTGAAATACCCGCGTATGATCCTGATGCAGTGGTCATGTTGATGACATATCCGGGCATGCCGGTGCGGCTGCTGCAACAAGCGCTGGCGCCTGAAGCGGTAAAGGGAATGGTATTGCTCACCTATGGCGTTGGTAACCCGCCGGAAACCGAGACCGGTCTGTTGGAGGTGCTGTCTCATGCAGGAGGGTGCGGGCAGGTGGTGGTGAATGTGACCCAGTGCCAGCAGGGAGCGGTCAGTCAGGGGGCTTATGCAACGGGTGCCCTGTTGAATCAGGTCGGTGTGGTGTCGGGGCTTGATCTGACCCCGGAAGCGGCCTTCACCAAGCTGCATCATCTGATTGCGCTTGGGCTTTCACCGGATGCAATCCGCAAGGCACTGGGCTGTGCCCTGCGGGGAGAGTGTACGCCGGAACGTTGAGTGCCGGACTACAGCTCCAGACTCAGGTGGCTGAAGCGGAAAGGGTGGGCTGCATAAGTGCCGATCACGCGTACCTCTTCTGCGAAGAAGTTCAGTTCCTGCAGCGCGAACTTCATCGCCTGTTCATGCGGGTGACCTTCAATATCCAGGTGAAAGCTGGACACGGTCATGGTTTCAGAGGCCATGTAGCTTTCCAGCTTGACCATGTTCACTCCGTTGGTGGCAAAGCCGCCCAGTGCCTTGTACAGCGCAGCCGGGATGTTGCGCACACGGAACATGAGGGACGTGATGTAACGCACATCCTTCTCCAGCGGCGGCATCATCTGGTCGCGTGACAGAATCATGAAGCGGGTAGTGTTGCCGGTCTTGTCCTGAAAGTTTTCTCGCAGTACTTCCAGCCCGTACAGCTCGGCCGCCAGACTGGAGGCGATGGCGCCATGACCCGGGGTACGCTTTTGTGACAACTCATCGGCAGAGCCTGCGGTATCCAGCGCGGCAACCGGCTCAATTCCGAGGCTGCGGATGTTTTCGGCACACTGTGCCAGTGCCTGAGGATGCGACGAGACCGTTTTCAGGTCTTCGATGCGGGTGCCCGGCAGCGCCAGCAGGCAGTGGTTGACCGGCTCAAAGTGCTCGCCAATCACATGCAGGCGCGTTTTCGGCATCAGGCGGTAGATCTCTTCAACCCGGCCGGCGGTGGAGTTCTCCAGCGGAATCATCGCCAGTCGCGCTTCGCCGCGCTCGACCATAAACATCGCTTCAACAAAGCTTTCGCAGGCGCGGGGCGTCAGCTCCGGGTGCACGTGGCGGCAGGCAAGATGGGAATAGGCCCCTTCGTGGCCCTGATAGGCGATAATGGTGTTGGCGGTCATGGTATCCATACAGACTGAATAGAATGGGGCCGCTATTATGGCACAGGCGTTGATCGGCTGAAAAAAATATCTGCCTTTGCTAAGGTTCCGCGCCTGCCCAAGAGAGACTGCCAATGCCCGAACGTGCCACGTCTTCAAAATATCGCCTGTCGCTTGGCCTCAAAATTCTGCTGTATAGCCTGCTGTTTCTGTTGCTGGCCTGGTGGGGTGGTCGGGTTGCCTATGATCGGGCCATGCAGCAGTTGCATGTGGAAGGTTCCGATCGGTTGCTGAACAGCATCGGCCAGCTGCGCCGCAGTCTTGGTCAGTACAACTATTTGCCCTTTCTGGTTGCACAGAATCTGCAGGTCAGAGACTTTCTGCGCCAGCCGGATGAACATAACCGTACTCTGGTGAACCGGGTACTGGAGCAGTTCAACCTGGTGGCCGGCTCTACGGCTCTGTTTGTGCTTGACCCTACAGGCGAGGCGCTGGCATACAGCAACTGGCGTGATGAAAGTTCACAACAGTTGCGCTCTCAGTGGCAGCAGCACTATTTCCAGCAAGCGCTGGCGGGAGAGCAAGGGCAGGAACTGCAGTATCAAGAAGATCTGGAAACCGCGACTTTTTTCATGTCAGCGCCGATCTATGATGGCGGGCTGGTGGGGGTAGCCGTGATTCGGCTGGATGTACCCCGGCTGAGTGAACAGCTGACGACGGACCACCCGTTGCTGGTGGTGTCACCCACGGGAGAGCTGGTATTCAAGTCTGATCTGGGGTGGCCGCTGGGGCAGCTGGAGCCCCGGCTGTTGAGTGATGGTACCCGTCTGCAGCTTGTGCCGCATAAAGACTCCATGGCAATCATACATCGAGTTGAGCTGGATGATCTGGGCTGGCAGGTGAGTACGCTGACCGATATCCGTCCGGCCAGGCAGCGTGAGCAGTTGGTGGTGGCCTCGGTACTTTCCGGCGGGGTGGCGCTGGGTCTGTTGCTGCTGTACCTGCGTGAGTCACGCCAGAAACGTCGGCTCCAACTGGAGAGACTGCAGGAGCGGGCACGCAGTGAAGAACAGCAGCGTGACATCATCAATACCGCGCAGGTTGGTTTGATACACATTACGCCTTCGGGCCAGGTTGAGCTGGTCAACCCGATGGCGATGCAGTTGTTTGGCGTTTCGGCGGAACAGATTCGGCACCAGCCGGTGCTGAATCTGCTGCGGGCCGGCTTTTCGGCTCGGCCGCTGCAGCAGGCGCTGGGTGCATTGGGCAGCGAACGCTTTCAGCCGCTGACCGGGCTGGAAGTGGTCGGCCAGCGTGCGGATGGCAGTGAATTTCCCATGCTGATCTCGATTCGGCAGATGGATCGACACCCTGAGCTGGGCTATCTGGTCACTCTGATCGATATCAGCCGTCGCAAGCGGTTGGAGCAGGCGCTTCGAGAAGCCAACGAGTCGCTGGAACAAAAGGTGGTTGCACGCACCCAGGCATTGCAGGAAGCTCAGGCGGAGCTGGTGCAGGCTGGAAAGCTGGCGGCGCTGGGGCGGATGTCGGCTTCTGTCGTACATGAGCTCAATCAGCCGATGACCGCCATGCGTACCTATCTCGCCATTGCTGAAAAGCAGCTGGATAATCCTGATGCACTGGTGCGTAACCTGCGCCAGCAACAGCAGCTGCTCGACCGCATGGCGTTGATTACCGGGCAGCTGAAAACCTTTGCCTATCGCAAACCGGAGCGTATCGATCCGGTGTCGCTGCAGCAGGTGATGGAACAGGTGCTGCAGCTGTTTCGTGGTCGCTTCGAGGAGCTGGATCTGCAACTGCATTTTGATCCGCCGCCGCCTGACATGAAAATTGCCGGTGATGCCGCACGCTATGAGCAAGTGATGATTAATCTGATCAAGAACAGCTGCGACGCCATGTCGACACGACCCGGTGAGCACCACCTCTGGATCAGTGTGCAGGCCATAGAGAACGGACAGATGCTGCTGGATGTGCGAGACAACGGCCCCGGCATTGAGCCCGAGCATCGCACTCAACTGTTTGAGCCCTTCTTCACCACCAAGGAGGTGGGCCAGGGACTGGGGTTGGGCTTGGCAATCGTACACAGTATTTTGCGTGACCTCGGTGGCAGTATCGAACCTGTTGATCAGGCTGAAGGTGCCTGTTTCCGGCTGAGCATGCCGCTTTACCAACCAAGGAGCGAATAATGATTGATCAGGGCCGCGTACTGCTGGTGGATGATGAGGCGATGGTGCGTGAAGCAACTGCCCAGTGGCTGGAGCTGTCCGGTTTCAGTGTGGAGTGTTTCAGCCGTGCCGAGCAGGCGCTGGAGCGGATAGATCCGTTCTGCCCCGGCATTCTGTTGACCGATGTGCGCATGCCCGGCATGGATGGCCTTGAGTTGATGACCGAAGCGCTCAAGCGTGCACCGGATCTGCCGGTGATTCTGCTCACGGCACATGGCGATGTGGATATGGCTACGGCGGCCATGCGCGAAGGTGCCTACGACTTTATCGAAAAACCCTTTGTACCCGAGCGCCTGGTGGAGCGGATTCGCCGAGCCTGTGAAAAGCGACGGCTGATGCTGGAAAACCTGCGCCTGCAGCAGAGTCTGGCCAGTCGTTCGGTGCTGGAAGCGCGTCTGATCGGCATTTCACCGGCCATTCAGCGCCTGCGGCGAGAGCTGCTGGCGTTGGCCGAGCTGGATACCAATGTGATCATCTACGGTGAGACCGGTACAGGCAAGGAGCTGGTGGCGCAGTGTCTGCACGAGTACAGCATTCGAGGCAAGAAGCAGTTCGTGCCAATCAACTGTGGGGCCATTCCCGAAAACCTGATTGAAAGTGAGTTGTTTGGGCATGAGGCCGGTGCGTTTACCCATGCGGCCAAGCGCCGTATCGGCAAGTTTGAGTATGCCAGTGGCGGTACCCTGTTTCTGGACGAGATCGAGAGCATGCCGCTGCACCTGCAGATCAAGTTGCTGCGGGCGCTGCAGGAGCATGTGATCGAACGGCTGGGTTCCAATACATTGATTCCGGTCGATCTGCGTGTGGTGGCTGCTGCGAAGGTGGACCTGCGTGGCGACCCCAATTTCCGTGAAGACCTGTTCTATCGTCTCAGTGTCTCCGAGCTGCATATTCCGCCGCTGCGTGAGAGGATCGAGGATGTGCCGTTGCTGTTTGCTCATTATGCCGGCCGCGGCGCTGATGAGCATGACCGTGAAGCGCGCCAGCTTAGTGATCATGATCTGGATGCGCTTCAGTCCTACGCCTGGCCTGGTAATGTGCGTGAGCTGAAGAACATCGCCATCCGCTACGCCGTGGACCCGCGTGCCAGCGTGGCCGAACTGCTTTCACGGCAAACGCCGCTGATCAGTGCACCGCTGGCCGGGCGGCAGACCCTGTCGTTGGCTGTTCGAGTGGCTGAATACGAGTCGCAACTTATTCGTGAAGCGTTGGAGCGGCACCAGGGCAATATCAAGGCGGTCATGGATGAGCTGGACCTGCCACGCCGGACGCTGAACCAGAAAATGCAGCGTTATGGCCTGAATCGCAGTGATTTTACAGCGCAATAAGCGATTTTTTGCCTATGCTCAGAGGGCTTAATAGGCGAAATTTAGCTCATCAGGTCAGTGTTGCATGCTGAATATATATGTAAAACAAAGGGTTGTAAGGATCGAGTGAGTTGGCCCAGTTCCTGCTTTGTTATTCAGGTCACTAACAACAACGACTGATGACATAACGATAAGGGATACCAAGATGAATCAGAGCAAACGCACCCTGATCAAGACAATGGGTCTTACGCTGGCCATGGCAACCGTTGGCGGCGCTGCCGGTCTGGCACAGGCTGAAGAAAAACGTTCCTACATCATGGCAACTGCATCCACCGGTGGCACCTTCTACCCGGTTGGCGTTGCCATTGCCACGTTGGCTAAGGTGAAGCTTGAGCCTACCATCGGCATGTCCGTTTCTGCCATCAACTCCGCCGGCTCCGGTGAAAACATCAAGCTGATGCGTGAAGACCAGGTTCAGTTCTCGATCCTGCAGGGGCTTTACGGTGCCTGGGCCTGGAACGGTGAGGGTGAGTTGAAAGAGTCCGGCAAGCAGGAGTACCTGCGCTCTGTCACCATGCTGTGGCAGAACGTGGAGCAGTTCGTGGTTCGCACACCCTATGCGAAAACCGGCACCATCATGGACTTGAAGGGCTTTGAGGGCGAGAAGTTCTCCATCGGGCCGAAAAACTCAGGCACTGAAGGCTCCGGCCGTACCATTCTGGGCAATTTGGGTATCGACCCGGACAGCTTCAGCCTGGCGTACATGGGTTATGGCCCGTCGGCTGATGCGATGCAGAACGGCACTATTGATGGCATGAACATTCCGTCGGGCGTTCCGACCTCAGCCATCACCCGAGCCTATGCCGCCATGGGTGGTGATATCACCACGCTGGATTTTACCGACGAGCAGATGAAGCTGGCCAACGGTCGCTATGACCTCTGGACCCGTTATGTCATTCCGGCCAACACCTATCCGGGCCAGACCAAAGAGATCAGCACCATTGCCCAGCCCAACTTCCTGGCGGTGAATGCGGACGTGTCTGAAGAAGACGTTTATCAGCTGACCAAAACCATCTATGAAAACCTGACCTTCCTCAACGGTATTCATGCCGCTACCAAGGCGATGGCACTGGAAAAAGCGATCGCTGGCATGCCGGTACCGCTGCACCCGGGTGCTGTGCGTTACTACCGTGAAGCGGGCCTCGCAATCCCGGATCACCTGATCGCCGAGTAAGCCAGGCTTGCTCACCAGTCTGTCGATTGCACCCCCGTCAGAGGGCGGGGTGTGCAGTTGTGGTGAATACCGAATAACAGAGGACCGAGTCGATGACCTCAACGCAGCTGAATGATCAGCAGACCGCCGAGCGCCTCAAAAGCCTTGAGCTGACCAAGCGTGACGCAAACTCCCTCAGTGGGCGCTTCATTTACTGGGGCGGGGCACTGTTTGCGCTGGCCCACATCTATTTCAACACCTTGGGAACGCTGTCAGAGCTGTGGGTGGCGGCGATCCACTTTGCCGGTTTTGCATTGATCTGTGCATTGATGGTGCCGATGAGCCACAAGGCTGGCGACTCGAAGCTGATGCTGGGATTGGACCTGCTGATCGGTCTGGCGGCGGTGGGGACAACTGCTTATCTGATGCTGTTTGAAGATGCGCTCTATGCGCGTGGTGTCAACTTTATCACCACGGATTGGATCGTATCGATTATCGCCATTGCGATTGCACTGGAGTTGACACGCCGGACGACCGGCTGGTTCATTCCCTGTCTGATTTTGTTTGCCCTGACCTATGTGTTTTGGTGGGGGCAGTATGTACCGGGCATGTTCAACTTTCCGGGCCTGAACCTGGAAACCGTGCTGTACCGGAGTTTCTTCTCGTCCGAGGGGATGTTTGGTTCCATCGCCATGATCTCCTGGACCTATGTGTTCATGTTTATTCTGTTCGGTGCCTTTTTGGTGAAATCCGGTGCCGGTGACTTCATCATCGACCTGTCACGCGCCGTGGCCGGCAAGATGGTAGGTGGCCCTGGTCTGGTGGCCGTGTTTGGCTCGGGCCTGATGGGCTCGGTGTCCGGTTCATCCGTTGCCAATACGGTATCCACCGGTGTCATCACCATTCCGTTGATGCAGAAGGCCGGTTTTCCGCCGCGTTTTGCCGCCGGTGTTGAGGCAGCGGCCTCTACCGGTGGTCAGTTGATGCCACCGGTGATGGGGGCAGGTGCGTTCATCATGGCGTCTTACACCCAGATCCCCTATGTCACCATCATTGGGATAGCGGCATTGCCGGCGTTGCTGTATTTCCTGTCGGTCGGCTTCTACGTGCGTGTCGAGGCCAAGCGCAGCCATGCCCATGCGATTGAGATGGATGCACGCCCGGTGGGTGAGGTGTTCAAGGAAGGCTGGCACTGTCTGTTGCCGCTGGTGGTACTGGTTACCCTGCTGGTAAAAGGTTTTACACCTACCTATGCAGCCGGTATTTCCATTCTGTCCGTGGTAGTGGCGTCCTGGCTGTCGCCGCGCAAGATGGGACCGCGAGCGATTGTCGATGCGCTGGCACAGGGCTCAAAAAACATGGCCACCACCGCCATGCTGCTGATTGCGGTCGGACTGGTGGTGAATGTGGTCTCCATGACCGGTATCGGCAATACCTTCTCATTGATGGTGACCGACTGGGCCGGTGGCAGCCTGCTCATCACGCTGGTGCTGGTGGCGTTGGCATCGCTGGTATTGGGGATGGGCCTTCCGGTCACGGCCGCTTACATCGTGCTGGCGACCCTGTCGGCGCCGGCACTGTATGGCCTGATGGCCGAGCGGGAACTGTTGCAGCTGATGGTCAGTGGCAATTTGCCGGAAGCGGCGCGTACCATTTTCATGCTGGTGGACCCTGCCAGTCTTTCCGCATTGGCCGCGCCCATGAGCGAGGTGCAGGCGATGGGCCTGCTGGAACAGGTGCCGGCAGACTTCAAGGGGCAACTGCTGGAGCAGGCGATGGCACCCGAAAGGCTGGCCATGATCCTGCTGGCGGCTCATATGATCATTTTCTGGCTGTCGCAGGACTCCAATGTGACCCCTCCGGTCTGTCTGACAGCCTTTGCGGCGGCGGCAATTGCCCGTACACCGCCCATGGCGACCGGCTTCACCGCCTGGAAAATCTCCAAAGGGCTGTATGTGGTACCTCTGTTGTTTGCCTATACCCCGTTTATTGGCGGCAGCTGGGTTGAAGTACTGACCATTTTTGCCTTTGGTATTCTCGGCATGTATGCCTTTGTCGGATTCATGGAAGGCTATCTGGAAGGGCGGCTTAATCTACTGTTGCGTTTGTTCAGCGGTGTCTGCGCTATCGGTCTACTCTGGCCTCATGGCCAGCTGGCCTATGACTTGGTGGCTGCCGTGGCGTTTGTAGGCTTGTTTCTGTTCAGTCGTCGCTATGGGGAAAAACCGGCCACCGGTGCTGCTACAGAGGCGAGTGCGAACCATGCATGACTTTATTCTGATTGGTGGCGGAATTCTCGGGCTGGCAACCGCACTGGAGTTGCAACAGCGCTTTCCAGGCAAACGGGTACTGGTGCTGGAGAAAGAGTCTGGCCCGGCGCAGCACCAGACTGGCCACAACTCCGGCGTGATTCACGCCGGGGTGTACTATAAGCCCGGCAGCCTCAAGGCTCGCTTTTGCAAGGCAGGTAATGTCGCTACCAAGGCATTTTGCCGTGAACACGGCATCCCGTTCGATGAGTGTGGCAAGTTGCTGGTAGCGACCAATGCGCAGGAACTGGAGCGGATGAAGGCATTGATCGGCCGCTGTGCCGAAAATCAGCTTCCGATAGAAGTGCTCGATGCCGACCAGCTTAAGTCGCGCGAACCCAACATTACCGGAGTGGGGGCCATATTCGTGCCTTCTACCGGGATTGTCAGTTATAGCCGTATCTGCGAAAAGATGGTGGAGCTGGTAGAGAAAGCCGGTGGAGAGGTACGTTTCAACACCGAAGTGAAACGGATCGAAGAGCGCGAAGCCGATCTGCAGGTTGAAACTGAAACCGAACTGCTCAGTGCTGGCCACCTGATCGCGTGCGCGGGGCTCTGGTCGGATCGTATTGTAAAAATGCTGGGACAAACGCCCGATTTTCGTATCGTACCGTTTCGGGGCGAGTACTTTCTGTTGCCACCGGAGCATGACCGCATTGTGAACCATCTCATCTATCCCATTCCTGATCCCGAGTTGCCGTTTTTGGGTGTACATTTGACCCGTATGATCGATGGTACGGTCACCGTTGGGCCTAATGCGGTGCTTGCCTTTAAGCGCGAGGGTTATCGCAAACGGGATATCAGCCTGTCTGAATTGGCGGGTATGCTGAGCTGGCCCGGGCTGTTGAAAATGCTGGCTCGCAACCTGGGGCCCGGACTTAACGAAATGAAAAACAGCCTGTGCCGCAGCGGTTACCTGCAACTGGTGCGCAAGTACTGTCCACAGTTGAAACTGACGGATCTCAAGCCCTATCCTGCAGGGGTGCGGGCGCAGGCTGTGGCACGGGATGGCTCCCTGGTAGATGATTTTCTGTTTGTGAAAACCGATCGCGCACTGGTGGTGTGCAATGCACCTTCCCCAGCAGCAACCTCTGCCATTCCCATTGCGGCACATATCGTTGATCAGTTAAGCGCTAAATTGAATGAGTTGTGAAGCCTGCAGAGTCTTTGCAGAAGGGACTGGCGTCCGCGGCTGATTGCGGATAATCTCGGTGTCACAGCCATGCGCACATGGCTGGCGTCGCTCGGACGGTTCCGGGCGCTGACGTTTATCGAGGCTTATATGACTGACAAGACCGGTGTGCAATCCGTACGCCATTTTTCCCGTATTGATCGTCTTCCCCCCTATGTGTTCAACATCACGGCTGAATTAAAGATGGCCGCTCGTCGACGTGGCGAGGATATCATCGACTTCAGCATGGGGAACCCTGATGGGGCCACACCTCCCCATATTGTTGAAAAACTCTGTGCCGTTGCTCAGCGTGATGATACACATGGCTACTCGACATCACGGGGTATCCCGCGTTTGCGCAGAGCCATAGCCAACTGGTATCAGACGCGTTATCAGGTCGATATTGACCCTGAAGATGAAGCGATTGTCACTATCGGCTCCAAAGAGGGTCTGGCTCATTTGATGCTCGCAACCCTGGATCACGGCGATACCGTGTTGGTGCCCAATCCAAGCTACCCAATTCATATCTATGGTGCCGTAATTGCCGGGGCTCAGGTCCGCTCGGTTCCATTGGTGCCGGGGGTAGACTTTTTTGTCGAGCTTGAGCGGGCCATCCGCGAGTCGATCCCGAAACCCAAAATGATCATTCTGGGCTTTCCCTCCAACCCCACCGCACAATGTGTTGAGCTGGATTTCTTTGAGCGTGTTGTCGCGCTGGCGAAGCAGTATGACATTATCGTGGTGCACGATCTGGCCTATGCCGATATTGTCTATGATGGCTGGACCGCGCCTTCGATCATGCAGGTACCCGGTGCGCGAGATGTGGCCGTTGAGTTTTTTACGCTTTCCAAGAGCTACAACATGGCCGGGTGGCGTATCGGGTTCATGGTGGGTAACAAAGAGCTGGTACATGCGCTGGCACGTATCAAAAGCTACCACGATTATGGCACCTTCACTCCCTTGCAAGTGGCGGCCATCGCGGCACTTGAGGGCGATCAGCAATGTGTGCGCGATATCGCCGAGCAATATCGGCAGCGCCGAAACGTGTTGGTGAAAGGCCTGCATGAAGCGGGCTGGATGGTGGATAACCCCAAGGCGTCCATGTATGTCTGGGCCAAAATTCCGGATCACTATCGTGAGTTGGGATCGCTGGAATTTTCCAAAAAGCTGCTGTCCGATGCCAAGGTGTGTGTATCGCCGGGCATAGGTTTTGGTGACTATGGTGACGACTACGTGCGCTTTGCCCTGATTGAAAACAGGGATCGTATTCGACAGGCTGTCAGGGGAATCAAGGCCATGTTCCGTCAGGATGGAGTGTCGGGTAAGGATGAGACACCTTGACGTCAAGGTGACATATTCGGGCTCTTGAGGATTATGAGCCAGTGAACGAAGTCAGCCGTAGTATATTCAGCGATGCTAATACCTGATTATTGTCAACGGCTGACCCGTATCTTGCTTGCGACAGCTTTAAACGCTTGTTGTCTGACCGTTAATTGGTTAGTTTGGATGGCCAAACGGATGGCAGTAGTTGGAGCGAGCCTTTAGATGGCGCTGTTTAAGACCATATCCGCAACCTCATTTATACGGCACGGATCGTGCTCGTTACACATATGTTCAAGGATTGAACACACTCCTCGCACCAGACGAAACTCGTTCGGGTCCTGCTGTTTTGGTACGGCTCATGATTGATATGTGGCAGCATCGTCTGTCGCTGCGTCAACTGAGCCGCCTGTTGATGGCTGTGGTCCTGTCCATGGTACTGGTGATGACAGGGCTTGCCTCCGTAGTTGCCAAGGGCCCCGAGTTTGAACGGGTATTCCGTGAGTCTGGTGTCATGATGCTGCTTATTGACCCTGACACAGGTAACATCGTTGAAGCCAATGACGCCGCAGCCGAGTTCTATGGTTATCCGATTGAACAGCTGCAGCAGATGACTATCCAGCAGATCAATACGTTCACTGCCGAACAGGTGGCAGAAGAACGGACTCTGGCGCAAGCCGAGGGTCGCAATTACTTTCTTTTCCGTCACCGCCTTGCCAGTGGCGAAATTCGAACCGTAGAGGTTCACTCCCGCCCTTACCGTTTCAACGAGCAGAACCTGCTGTTCTCCATCATCAATGATATTACCCCGGGCCGGCATGAAGCCCAGGATCTGTGGCACTACCAGGAGCGCCTGGAAGCGATGGTGGACGCTCAGGTAAATGAACTGGAGCGCAATCGCAAGCTGCAGATCTGGCTGCTGGCGGGTGCCCTGTTGATACAGGCGGTGGTCATTACCGCCCTGGCTCTGAATATCCAGCGGCGACGTCAGTTGGAGCGGGAGCGACGCAGAACGACAGCGGCACTTGAGCTGAGCAGTGAGCGCCTCAGAGAGGCTCAACGCATTGCCAGGGTGGGCAGTTGGGAATTGAATCACATCAATCAGCGTTTCACCTGTTCTGATGAGATGTACCGGCTGTTGGACCTTGATCCATCTGAGAGTGATTCCAGCTATCGCAAGGCACTGTCGCGGCTGCACCCTGAAGACAGGCAGCGGATCCGGACTGTGTACAGTGAGGCGCTTAGAAGCGGGAAAACCTACGAGATCAAGCACCGGCTGTTACTGCCGGGTGATATCGTGAAACATGTCAGTGTATGTGCTGAAACCCTGTACACCCCCGAGGGTGAACCCGTGCAGACGCTGGGGACAGTGCAGGACATTACTGAGCAGCAGCTCACTCAGCAGGCGTTGACAGCATTGGCAACCACCTTTGCGCCGCTTGCCGGTGAAGCTTTTTATGAAGCGGTCTGCCGGCACCTGGTTGACGCTCTCGGGCTTGAGTATGCCTTTGTTGCACGGTTTGAAAAAGACTGTGAGCGGGCCGAAGTACTGGCGGGCTGGTCCGATGAAGGCATTATCCATCGTTTCAGCTATGACCTGCACGGTAGCCCTTGTTCTGATGTGTTGAAACAGCACCAACTTGTTTGTGCCACTGGTATTCAGACGAAATACCCTGAAGATTACATGCTCGCGGACATGGGTGCACAAGCCTATATTGGCAGCGCGTTGCTTGATAAACAGCAGCAAGCGGTTGGGCTGCTGGTTGTTATGAGTCGCAAGCCGTTGCTGCAGCCACAGATTGCAACCAACCTGATTCAGCTCTTTGTAGACAGGGTCAGTGCCGAGATGCAGCGCAATGAGGCGGAGCAGCTGATTGCACAGGCGGACCGCTATCGTCAGGTTGTGTTGAAGTTCTCCAGTCGATTCATCAACCTGCCACTGAATCAGATTGAATCCGCTCTTGATGATGCCCTGTGTGAGATTGGCAGCTTCTTTGATGCCGATCGTTGCTATCTGTTCGAGTATGATTTTGAGCGAAAAACCGCCTCGATGACGCTTGAGTGGTGCGCCGAGGGTGTGAAGCCAGGAGCACACAAGCTGCAGCAGCTCCCGATGAGTGAATTCCCCAACTGGATTGCTCTGCATGGAAGAGGCGAGCCGGTTGTCATAGCGGACCTGGAACAGGTTCCCGACCCTTTTATTGTCGAAATACTGAAATCACACGGTACCAAAAGCCTGATCGGTCAGCCGTTGATGGTCAGGGGCCACTGCACTGGGTTTGTCGGTATATCCTCCATGCGCCACCGAGACAAGTTTGGCAGCGAAACCGTAGCCCTACTGAAACTGTTTGCAGAGTTGCTGGTGAGCCTGAGACGCAGAGAGCTTCATGAAAGCCAGCTGCGCTTGTCTGCAAGCGTATTTGATAATGCCAATGAAGGCATCATGATTACCAACCCTGACGGCAATATTGTCAGCGTCAACAACGCCTTTACCCGCACAACGGGCTATGATGCCGACGAGGTGTTGGGGCGTAACCCCGCCTTCCTTAACTCTGACCTTCAGGGTAAGCACTTCCATGCCAGCATGTGGCAGGCTTTACAGCGTGATGGTCATTGGAGTGGTGAGGTGTGGAACCGACACAAGGACGGTGAGCTTTATGCCGTGCTGCAGAAAGTAAATGCTTTTTATGACGAGGCCGGTCGTCTGCAGGGGTATGTGGCGCTACTCTCCGATATCACAACCCTGAAGCTGCAGCAAAAACAGCTTGAGCAGATTGCCCATTTCGACCCGCTGACCGGCTTGCCTAATCGTACGCTGCTGGCGGATCGTCTGCAGCAAGCCATGGCACAGGCCAATCGTCATGGCACCAGTATCGCGGTGCTGTTTATTGACCTGGATGGGTTCAAGGCAGTGAATGACACTCATAGTCATGCGGTGGGTGACCAGCTTCTGGTACAGGTAGCACGGCGCATGAAGCGGGTGATGCGTGATGAGGATACTCTGGCCCGCCTGGGCGGGGATGAATTTGTTGCCGTATTGCAGAACCTTGAGCATCCGGATGCGAGCACTCCGGTACTCGAAAGGCTTTTGCAGGCTGCCGCCGAGCCGGTCCAGTTGGATGAGCTTGAGCTGGCCGTTTCCGCCAGTATTGGCGTGGTTTTCTACCCGCAGCAGGAATCGCTGGATGCCGACCAGTTGCAGCGTCAGGCGGATCAGGCGATGTATCAGGCCAAGCAGGCGGGCAAGAATCGTTACCATCTGTTTGATGTAGAGCGTGATCGCGCAGTACGTGATCAGCATGAAAGTCTGGAGCGCATACGGGATGCCCTGTACAGCGAAGAGTTCAGACTGTTCTACCAGCCCAAGGTCAACATGCGGACCGGTGAGGTAATTGGATGTGAAGCACTGATTCGCTGGCAGCATCCTGAACGCGGCTTGTTGCCACCGGCAGCCTTCCTTCCCGTGATTGAGAACCACCCCTTGGCAATCGAGTTGGGCCACTGGGTGTTGTGTACGGCTCTGGATCAGCAGGTCAGCTGGAAACAGGCTGGCTTGCGATTGCAGGTGAGTATCAATATTGACGCGATCCATTTGCAGCATGCCAGTTTTGTTGAGCGCTTGGACAAAGAACTGCAGCAGCGACCAACGATTCAGCCCGGAGATCTGGAGCTGGAAATTCTGGAAACCACGGCACTGGATGACGTGGTGCAGATATCGGACATCATTACTGCCTGCCAGCGCCTGGGTGTGGGCTTTGCTCTGGATGACTTCGGTACCGGCTACTCGTCGCTGACCTACCTTAAGCGTTTGCCGGCTGAGCTGCTCAAGATCGACCGCAGTTTTGTGCGTGACATGCTTGATGATCCGGATGACCTGGCAATCCTGGATGGTGTCATCCGCCTGGCTCAGGCCTTCCGACGTTCTGTTATTGCCGAAGGGGTCGAAACTCAGGCCCATTGCCAGGCGTTGCTGGAGCTGGGCTGTGAGCTGGGTCAGGGGTATGCCATCGCCAGACCGATGCCGGAAGATGAACTGCCGACCTGGCTGCTGAAGTGGTCAGAGCAGTGGCAAACTGAAGCTGAAACTGAATCTGCGCAGTGATTGCCGCCGCGTTATAGCCAGCGGCGGCGTGCAAGCACATAATACAAAAGCGGCACGACGATGATGGTCAGCAACGTAGACATGGCAAGACCAAACACCAGCGAGATCGCCAGTCCGTTAAAAATCGGGTCGCCAAGAATGAACCAGGCGCCCACCATCGCTGAAATGGCTGTTAGTGCGATGGGCTTGATTCTGACAGCTCCCGCCATCACTACGGCGTCTTCCAGTCCCATCCCTTCATCCTGTAACTGACGAATAAATACCACCAGCAGTATGGAGTTGCGCACAATGATGCCGGCCAGCGCGATCATGCCGATCATGCTGGTTGCGGTAAACTCTCGACCCAGCAGGGCGTGGCCGGGCAGAATCCCAATCAGCGTCAGCGGAATGGGTGCCATGATGACAAGTGGCATCAGGTAGGAACGGAACTGGGCCACCAGCAGCACAAAGATCATGAACACGCCGACACTGTAGGCCAGTCCCATGTCTCTGAACGTCTCATAGGTGATCTGCCACTCGCCGTCCCATTTCAGTGTGCCAAGCTCCGGCAGGTCGGGCTGGCGAATAAAGAACTGTTCCGGCGCATCCTCCTGCTGATTCAGTGCATTCACCATGCGGAACATGCCATAGAGTGGAGAGTCGATCTCACCGGCCATGTCCGCCGTGACATAGGTTACCGGCAACAGGTCCTTGTGATAGCGCGCTGCGTCCCAGTCTGACTCAACAATCTGTGCGAAGCTGGCCAGTGGTATCAACAGACCTTCACGGTTGCGCAGTTGCAGCGAAAGCAGTGCCGACGGCTGTGCTTTGTCGCCTTCATGCAGAATGACCCGAATTGGGACCGGATATTTGGCGTGTTCGTCATGCAGGTAACTCAGGTTGTTGCCGCCAAGTGCTGTCTGCAATGCTTGCACTACCTGTGCCTGAGAAACTCCCAGCCGGGCGGCGCGAGCGCGATCAACCACCAGTTGCCACTGTTTCGCCGGAGCTTCCAGTGTTGAATCGATATCGACCAGTCCCTCGATCTGCTGCATCTGCGCCATCAACTGGAGCGACAGCTCCGCACGTCTGGTTGCATCAGCGGCGTATACCTCGGACACCAGAGGTGACATAACAGGCGGGCCGGGCGGGACCTCGACAATTTTTACCGAAGCGCCAAAAGGCTCGGCGATGGCCTGCAGGGGGTGACGAAGCGATTGAGCAATGTTATGTGATGGGCGCTCGCGCTGACTCTCAGTAACCAAATTGACCTGCAGATCTCCCTGCCAGGGATCGCTGCGCAGATAATACTGGCGTACGAGCCCATTGAAGTTGATCGGCGCCGAGATGCCGGCATAGCTTTGCCAGTTTGCAACTTCAGGTACCGTCTCAAGGTGTTGCCCCAGTGACAGCAGCAGGCGTTGGGTTTCTTCCATCGGAGCGGTTTCCGGCATATCGACCACGACCTGCAGCTCCGACTTGTTGTCAAACGGCAGCATCTTCAGAATCACCAGCTGAAACACCGGCAGAGCGACGGCCAGTAAGGTCAGGCCGATCACCACCATTGCCAGCAGTGCCCGGCGGCCCCGGTGAGCCCCTAGAAACGGAGTCAGCAGTCGGCTGAAAAGCTGGAGTGTAGTCGGGTTGACACCATCACCCGAGCTGCCGGTTTCATTGGCCTGTGCGCCCCGGCGATGGTGCAGCAGACGCAGGGCCAGCCAGGGGGCAACCACAAAGGCAACAACCTGTGAAATCACCATGCCGGCTGATGCATTAATCGGGATAGGGCTCATGTATGGTCCCATCAGACCGCTGACAAAAGCCATGGGGAGCAGGGCCGCCATAATGGTCAGACTGGCCATTATCGTCGGCGCCCCCACCTCGTCTACAGCAACCGGAATGATATCCTTCACCGGATGCAGGGAGTTCTGTATGCGCCGGTTGATGTTTTCGGTGATGACGATGCCGTCATCCACCAGTATCCCGATTGAAAAGATCAGTGCAAACAGAGAAACCCGGTTCAATGTAAAACCCCAGGCCCATGAAAACACTAGCGTCAGCAGCAGGGTTACCAGTACAGCAGCACCAACGATAGTGGCCTGGCGCCAGCCCATGGCGGCCAGCACCAACAACATGACGCAAAGAGTGGCTGAGATCAGGTCTGTGATCAGCTTGCGTGCCTTGCCCGAGGCGGTCTCGCCATAGTTGCGTGTGATTACCACCTCAATGTCATCAGGCAGTGCGCGGTTTTTTAGCAGCTGTAGCCTTGCTTCAATGGCTTCGGTGATGTTAATCGCGTTTTCACCGGGCTGCTTGGCAATGGCCAGTGTTACAGCGGGATAGACCTGCCCGACAGTGCCGGACTTTGCCGCGCTTTTGCCCGGACCGAAGCCCAGCATGACGCTGCGATCGGGTACCGTACTGCCCCTGCTGATTTTGGCGACATCACGCAGGAAAACGGCGGCTCCCTGATGCATGCCGATCACCAGGCTGCGGATGCTTTCGACATCTTCCAGCAGCAGGCCTGCCTGCACCGGAATGGAGAGGTTGTCACGGGTAATTCTGACGGGCTGTGAGCTGCTGTTGGCGGCCTGCAGTACAAGCGCGATATCATCCAGTCCAAGGCCATAGCCGGCCAACAGGGCAGGATCGAAGTGTACGTCAACCCGATCAGGCACACCGCCAACGGTGTAGATATCCCGCGTACCGGGTATCCGCTTCAGTGCCACCTCCAGCATGTGTGCCAGGCGGGTCAACTCTTCGCCACCGTATCGCTGCTGCGGGTCGTACAGGGTCAGCGTCATGATCGGTACGTCGTCGATACTTCTGGGCTTGACCAGCGGCGGGCTGGCGCCAAGGTCGGCAGGCAGCCAGTCCTGATTGGAATACACCTGATTATAGAGTCGAACCAGGGCCTCCTGACGGCTGACGCCGACCTTGAACTGCACTGTGATCACGGCCTGCCCCTGACGCGATACCGAATAGACATGCTTGACGCCTTCGATCTCGCTCATCACCTGTTCGGCGGGCGTGGATATCAGGTTCTCGACCTCTGCGGCACTGGCTCCGGGCAGGGCGACCAGAATATCGGCCAGTGTCACGTCGATCTGGGGTTCTTCTTCCTTGGGAGTGAACACCAGTACCAGAATACCGAGCAGTATGGCCAGCAGGGCCAGCAAAGGTGTCAGGCGCGAGTTCTGAAACACACGGGCAATTGCACCCGAAGGGCCGACAGGAGGCAGTGAAGTGCTCAAGGCCGATACTCCTCGCCCATATTCAATGCAGGCTGTCCGCTGAGTTGCAACGGATTGGCCACTAAGCGCTCTCCCTCACTCAGGCCCGCGAGAATCTCGACCAGGCCACCGTTACGAACACCGGTGCGTATTTGACGCAAGCGAGGATTATCACTGCCATCGAGCACAAACACAGCCCTCAGCTCGCTGCGATGCAGCAGGCTGGTGACGGGAATCCAGAGCGCTTCACGAGTGGCAACCGGGAGGCTGACCTTGACCAGCATGCCCGGAAACAGACGTGCATCGGGTTCATCCAGTGTCATGCGCAGGCGGAAGCTGTGGCTTGTCGGGTCCGCATAGGGGTAGAAAGTCATTTTGCCGGTAGACAGTATATCGCCATCGGGCAGGGTCACGCGGGCCATTCGTTGCTCGCGGGCAATACCGGCATATTGTTGTGGCAGGTCTACCGCTACACGCAGCTGTTCCAGTGAAAGTCCGCTAAGAAGAGGCTGACCAGGATTGACGCTTTCACCCAGTTCTACATGGCGCTCCGTCAAAATACCCCCATAGGGAGCGGTAACACGGGTATAGTCCAGTTGCTTGCGGGCTTCGGCAACTGCTGCCTGAGCACCAGCCAGACGTGCTTCGCTGGCGCTGAGCTGGTTGCGAGCCTGATCCAGTGCCTGGTCCGCGATCAGACGTCGTTCATGCAGCGAGCGGCTGCGACTGAACTGCTGGCGCGCATCGGCAAGGCTCGCCTCGGCTTCAGTGAGAGCAGCCTGGGCCTGCTGCAGCCGCGCCTGCTGCTCGTTGTCTTCGAGCTGTACGATCAAGGCTCCGGCGGGTACTGAATCGTCCACGTCATAGGGCAGAGCGATGACGCGACCACTGGTTTGAGCCGAAACCGTGCTCTGTTGCACCGCTTCAATAACACCATCGAGCTGAACTTTTTCTTCCAGGGCACGTCGCTCGACTAAGACGGTCTCAATCGATTCGGCTGCGGTGACATGGCTTGCGAGGCCCAACAGCAGAACAGTAAGCAGGCGTTGCAGCGATGCAGGTAACATGAGAAAGCCCCTTTGAGTATATTAGATAAATCTAAATACAAAGTGGCAGATCGTCAATGGACGGGTTTCGGTCCTGCTTGCAGGAGCTGTTCACATTCAGTCAGTGGCAGGGGGCGAGCAAACAGATAGCCCTGATAGTGCTGGCAGCCATAGGCTTCAAGGATGGTGCGCTGTTGCTCGGTTTCGACACCTTCTGCGATAACGTCCAGAGACAGGGCGTGGCCCATGGCGATGATGGTCTTGATGATCATGGCATCGTCGTTGTCCGTATCTATATCACGCACAAAAGACTGATCGATTTTAATCTGGTCCAGTGGCAATCGCTTCAGGTACTGAAGTGATGAGTATCCCGTGCCGAAGTCATCCATCGAGAACTTAACTCCATGCTCTCGGAGCCGAGCCATCTTGCTGATGGTTTCCTCAACGTAGTCGAGAACGGTGGATTCGGTCAGTTCAATCTTGAGCTTGCCGGGCGGTACTGTACTTTGTGCCAATGTGGACTCAACCTCGTCTACAAAGTCGGGCTGTCGGAACTGGCGTGCGCTGACATTAACCGCGAGTTGCAGGTGAGCGGTGAGCGGGTTGCCTTGCCAGCGACAAAGCTGTTCACAGGCGGTTTTCAGAACCCAGCTGCCAATCGGTACAATCAGGCCGGTTTCTTCTGCCAGAGGAATAAACTGTGCAGGAGAGACCAGTCCCTTTTCCGAGTGACGCCAGCGCAGTAGCGCTTCTGCACCGATTGGCTGGCTGCGATGATCGAACTGCAGCTGGTAAAAGAGTTCCAGTTCGTTGCGGTCGATCGCCTGGCGCAACTCGGTTTCAAGTTCGGCACGCTGGCTGATTTCGGCCTGAATCTGTGGGTCGTAAAAGCTGACGGTGTTGCGACCGGCAGCCTTGGCTTGATACTTGGCCAGCTCCGCCTGCCCAAGCAGCGCCTCACTCTCAAACTGGCGCTCGGTAAACAGCGCAATGCCGATGCTGACGCTGAGGAAATGATTGAAGTCCTCGATTGAGTACTCGCCCTCGAGGCCGCAGCGCAACTCCTGTGCGATCTGCTCCGCCTCCCTTGCCGCCAGCGAGCGATTGCTTTGTGGCAGTTCGACCAGAACGGCAAATTCATCACCGCCGACACGCGCCAGCAGGTCGCCTTCTCGCAGCAGGGTGCGAATCTTCCGTGCCAGCTCAAACAGAAAGTTGTCACCTGCCTGGTGGCCGCGGATGTCGTTCAGGAGCTTGAAACGGTCCAGATCGATCCATAACAGAGCGTAGTAGTTCTTCATCCGCTCGCTGCTGGTCAAGTGTATCAACTGTTCCTGCAGCATGCGGCGGTTGGGCAGTTCAGTCAGTGCATCGTAAAAGATAAGACGATGATTGGCCTCTTCGGCCTGGATGCGCCTCACCAGATCATCACGAAAGCCCAGAAGCACGCCCGCAATGCGGCCGAATTCGCCTTTGGACTTGCGCTGAAGGCGCTCAATGGCGGGGAGTTTCAGGTTGGCACTCTGGTTGTACGCCAGCTGGCTCAGAGCGTCGGCGATGTCCCGTACTCGGCTGCTGATCATGCGGGCCACCACAATCACGATCAGGGTAATTACCAGTGCCGCCAGCAAGCTCATGACCAGAATGCGCAGGAATGTCTGGTCGTAACGGGTTTGGCTTTCCTGCTCTCGCTGCAGGGCACGTTCCGTCAGCAGTACCGAGATTCGGCCGGTAAACTGGGAAAAGTCATTGTAGCTGTGCTGGGCTGTCGCAAAGAAGCGATTGGCGGTATCAGGATCAACGGCGGCAATCTCAGTGGCCATGATCATCATGTTGCGATAGGCCTCGAA
The DNA here is from genome assembly GCF_041155135.1 of Marinobacterium sp. BA1. Classification (NCBI taxonomy): domain Bacteria; kingdom Pseudomonadati; phylum Pseudomonadota; class Gammaproteobacteria; order Oceanospirillales; family Oceanospirillaceae; genus Marinobacterium; species Marinobacterium sp. BA1. The sequence goes on along the minus strand of NZ_BAAFHC010000001.1, from coordinate 1,407,706 downwards.
CTCTTCTGCCAGCCGAGTGACCGAATTGTGGTTGACCTCCTTGAGCAGGCTGGACTGTCGGAGGGTTTCAACCCGGGTGTTGATTTCGGCCAATTCATCCACGAAATCCCGGTGAGCGTAATACACTTCGACTTCCGTCAGTTCACCGTTGCGAGCCCCGTCCAGGGCCTTGATGACACGGCTGTGGAGGTGGGCGATATCACGATTAAAGCTAGCTTCCTGGTGGATGGTGGCAAGGTCCAGTGCCAGAGCTGCACTGCTGTCCTGTTGTTGCTGGCGCAGACTGTTCAGGGAGAGGTAGCCCAGCAGTATCCCCAAGAACAGTACCAGCAGGGCGGGCAGCAGGAACATCATCAGAATGGTTTTGCCCGCGCGCATGAGTTTCAGTCCGCCGTTTTCAGCAGGTGGGCCCAGTGGCCGGGTTCGATGCTGGCAACATAATCAAAGCCACTGCCATCGGCATGGGGGCGAATAATGACCAGGGTGCCTTCGACCGGGAAGTACTCCATTACTTCAACCATGTTCGGGCCGTGGGCAACCAGAATGCGGTTGCTGCCACGCTCAACCGGTGTACTCAGAAGCTCAAGTGTGCGTGCAATAATCGGCTGTTTTTCACTGCTGGTCAGTGCCGCTACGTACATCAGGTTAGGGTCCACACGATAACCGCCATCACCAAAGATGATGGCCGCTGTCTGGTAGGCTCGGCACATAGGGCTGCTGTACACCTCGCCGAAGGGGATGTCGGCCAGATGAAACTGGTGGGCGATATCGCGCATGATGTCGCGACCAGCATCGGACAGCGGCCGCTGCGTGCTGCAGTCGTCAAGGTCAATCGGTACCTGATCAGGCTGGCTGGTGTCGGTGGGGCCGTGACGAATAAACAGGACATACCCACCCTCACGAATGGCCTGCAGCTGGGCCGGAGTGGCGGGGGAGGGAGTGAAAGGTTCGGCCTGTGACAGCGTGGCCAGTGCCACAAGTACAAGACCCAGCAGCCAGTGAACCTGCTGTTTCATGAAAGATCCCTCTCGACAGACATGTTTGTATTATCGGACAGTACAACAAAAACCACGTATTTAAAATGGCTTTTACACTGGTATCAATATGATACAACGGGACAGTGGAGAACAAAGTGGAGGACTTTGCTGATGTCACTGCCTGAATTGCTGCGGCAAGTGCGTGCCTGTCGTATCTGTGTTGACCAGCTGCCGCTTGGTCCCAGGCCGGTGGTGCAGGCTGACAGCAGGGCACGCTTGCTGATTGTCGGGCAGGCGCCTGGGGTGAAGGTGCATGAGACCGGTATCCCGTTCAACGATGCCAGTGGTGATCGCCTGCGAGAGTGGCTTGGCCTGAGCCGTGACCAGTTCTACGATCCATCCAGGGTGGCGATTGTGCCCATGGGGTTTTGCTATCCCGGGCGCGGCAAGTCAGGTGACAACCCTCCTCGACCTGAGTGCGCCCCAGCCTGGCGAGCACAGTTGCTGGCGGAACTGCCTGACATTGAGTTGACCCTGTTGGTGGGGCGCTATGCTCAGGAGTGGCATTTGGGCAAGGGTATGAACCTCACCGAGCGGGTCAGTCGTTGGCAGGAGTTCGGACCAGACCACATACCCTTACCCCACCCAAGCCCGCGTAATAATCTGTGGCTGCGGCGCAACCCCTGGTTCGAGCAGGAATTATTGCCTCAATTGCGGCAGAAGATAACCTTAATTGTGCCGGATTGAGCCACTTTGACGATCAGGCTTTGAGTCTTACCCGCCAAGCGCCTAAAATTGCCGACCTGAATTCAAGGGAGCCACATTTTGTCACTACCGCCATTTGTACCCGGACAGCGCTGGATCAGTAACAGTGAAGCAGAGCTTGGTCTGGGCATCGTCGTCGAATATGCCAACCGCCGTGTCGAGATCCGTTTTCCGGCTGCAGAAGAAACTCGTACCTATGCCGCCGATAACGCCCCTCTCAGTCGTGTTGCCTATGAACCCGGAGACCGGGTCTGCAATATGCTGGGAGATGCGATGGAGGTGGTTGAGCGGATGGAGCATAACCAGTGCTTCATCTACCGTGGCGTTGATGAGGCGGGCGAAGAAGTCATTTTGCCTGAACTGGAGCTTGACAGTGCCGTTCATTTCAGCCGACCACAGGAGCGACTGTTTGCCGGTCAGATTGACCGCAATGGCCTGTTCAAGCTGCGCGTCGCGATACTTGAGCAACAGCATCGGCTTCGAGCTTCGGCTGCACACGGTTTGTTGGGTGCTCGTGTACAGCTGTTGCCGCATCAGTTCTATATTGCCAGTGAGCTGAGTCAGCGCTTGGCGCCGAGAGCGTTGTTGGCGGATGAAGTGGGGCTCGGCAAGACCATTGAGGCCGGACTTGTAATCCATCAGCGTTTGATCAGTGGGCGTGCCAGCCGTGTGTTGGTTGTAGTACCAGACTCACTGGTACATCAATGGTTGGTAGAGATGCTGCGCCGCTTCAACCTGATGTTCACGCTGCTGGATGAGGCGCGCTGCGTTGATATTGAGCTGAGCGGTCAGGCCAACCCGTTTGAGTCCAGCCAGCTGGTGATCTGCCCGCTGTCGCTTTTGACACGCTCGGATGCGCGCCAGCTGCAGGCCCAAGCGGCCGGCTGGGACTTGCTGGTGGTTGACGAGGCTCACCATCTGGGCTGGAGCCAGGAAGCGCCAAGCCATGCCTATCGTTCCATCGAAGCACTGGCAGAGAAGACGCCAGGAGTTCTGCTGTTGACGGCGACGCCTGAGCAGCTGGGGCCTGAAGGCCACTTTGCCCGTCTGCGCCTGCTTGATCCGGCCCGTTATCCTGATTTGCAGCAGTTTCTTGATGAGGAACACCGTTACCTGCAGCTGAACAGTCTGATCGAACCCTTGCTGGGTGATGACGGGGCCAGTGTCCTGCGGGCTGATGTGCACCTGCGTCAGGCTCTGGCTGAGCGCCTTGGCAACGCGGCGGTAGAGGATTGGTTGCAGCTGCCCGAAGCCCAGCAGTCACAGGCGCTGGATGGACTGATCCGTCAGTTGATTGATCGTCAGGGCACGGGGCGGGTTCTGTTTCGTAACACCCGCGATACTGTCAGTGGTTTTCCTCAACGCCAGTTGCAGGTGCATTCACTGGAAATGCCACCCGAGCTGGCCCTGTTTGATGAGGAGGTGGCTCCCGAGGCCTGGCTGCATCCGGAAAAAATCATCGGTGATGACTGGCTCGAAGTGGACTCGCGGGTTGAATGGCTGGTCGAGTGGCTGAGCCTGAATCGCAACCGCAAGGTATTGGTGATATGTGCTCATGCCGCTACGGCTGTAGCGCTGGAAGATCACCTCAATCTGCGTGAAGGTGTGCGTTCTGCCGTCTTCCATGAAGGCATGAGTCTGGTCAATCGAGACCGTGCAGCGGCCTATTTTGCCGAAGAGGAATTGGGTGCTCAGGTGTTGGTCTGCTCTGAAATTGGCAGTGAAGGCCGCAATTTCCAGTTTGCCCAACATCTGGTGTTGTTTGATCTGCCACTGACGCCTGACCTGCTGGAGCAGCGCATCGGGCGTCTGGACCGTATTGGTCAGTGTGATGATATTCAGATCCATGTGCCTGTCTATACCGGCGGTACCAGTGAGGTGCTGCTGCGCTGGTATGACGAAGGACTCAACGCCTTTAGCCGTGTCTGTGCCGTGGGTGATGCACTTTACCGCCGCTTTGCTCCTCGACTGCTGCGGTGCCTGCAGCAGCCAGAGGATGCTGAGGCATTGCAGGCGCTGTTGGATGATACCCGACACGAACGTGAGTCAATGGAGCTCGACCTGTCGAACGGTCGTGACCGGCTGCTCGAGTTAAGCAGTTGTCGACCGGAGCAGGCCCAGCAGCTGCTGGATGAAGTGGCTGCGGCAGAAAACAGTCGTGAGCTGCAGGCGTTTGCGGAAAAACTGTTTGACCGTTTTGGCGTTGATACTCAACCGCACGGGCCGGACGGGCTGGTGTTGCACCCTGGTGATCACATGCTGTGTCAGCTGCCGGGCCTGCCCGAGGAGGGACTGACCCTCACGTTCAGTCGTGAGCGTGCGCTGGCAAGGGAAGATATCCAGTTCATGAGCTGGGAGCATCCTCTGCTGACCGGCACCATGGAGCTGATCGGTCGTGGTGAGTTGGGCAACAGCGCGGTGTGCACCCTTAAACTGCCGCCGCTGCAGGCGGGCACTTTACTGCTGGAACTTGTATACGAGCTGAGCTGTCCGGCACCACGCCAGCTGCAGCTGGAACGTTATCTGCCCAGTGGCAGCGTGCGTCTGCTGCTGGATCAGGAAGGGCGTGATCTGGCAGGCATGATCGGACATCAGCCATTGAATCAGCTGCTGGAAACAGTGACCCGCAATACCGGTCAAAAAATGGTCCGCCTGGCGCGGGAACAGATCAGTGCCCAGTTGAAACAGGCCGACCCACTGGTAGCAAATGCGCTGGTGAAGCTGCGTGGCGAAGCGTTGGAACAGCTGAAAAAGCAACGCAGTGCTGAATATCAGCGGCTGGCAGCCTTGGCAGAGGTCAATCCTATGGTGCGTCCTGAAGAGCTTGCCGCATTGCAGTCAGATACCGAGCAGATGGCTGCCGCGCTGGAAGGTGCCGAGCTAAGGCTGGATGCCATAAGGCTGATTCTTGTGCGTGAATAATCTTCATCAGCGGGATGGGCCCTGAGCTGTTATGTCACACACAGATGTCGTAGTATGGTGTCATATTCTTTAAGTAAAGGAGGGTATCCATGGATATCGCTTCAATGAGCACCGCCATGAGTAACATGCAGACTCAGGCGAGCCATGCCACCAAGATCAACTCGATGGTGAAGGACCAGATTGAGGCAACCGGGCAGCAGGCTCTGCAATTGATACAGAGTGCAGCACCCGTGCCTGCAGTCGATCCGACCAGTTCAGTTGGACAGAATATCGATATTCGTGTCTGACTGCTGAATTGCCTCGCATCCAGCAATCAAGGCGCCCATGGGCGCCTTGATTGTTTCAGGGGGTACTGATACACGTCTTCAAAGTGCCTTGTGCGGGCCAAAGCACTCATAATGAATGCGGCTGTCATCCACCCCCAAGGCTTTCAGCTGGCCGGCAATATACTGCATGAAGCCAAGCGGACCACAGAAGTAGAACTGCATGCGAGGGTCACTGATTGTGTCTTTCACGGCGTTCAAATCCAGCAGGCCTTCATGATCAAAGCGTGATTCGGCCTTGTCTGCCGCGTCTGGAATCCGATACCAAACCTGGCTGTTGAAATGCTCATGCTGCTTGCACAGCTGACTGACATGTTCTGCAAACGCGTGATGACTACCGTTTTCGGCCGCATGGAACCAGTTCACACTGGCTCTCTGCTTGGTCAGGCTCTCCAGCATGGCCAGCATTGGTGTCAGGCCAACACCAGCTGAGATCAGAGTCACTGGAGTGTCTGCCTGTGCCTGCAGGTAGAAATCTCCGGCAGGCGGCACCAGCTCCACGCGGTCACCTGTTTGCATATGATCATGCAAGTAGTTGGACACCTTGCCTTCCGGCTCACGCTTGACCGAGATACGGTAGCGGTCATTGGCCGGTGCTCCTGACAGGCTGTACTGGCGGATTTCCTGATACTCAAACCCTTCAGGCTTCAGGTAGATGCCCAGATACTGGCCGGGCTTGAATGGCATCACGGCGCCACCATCGGCAGGCTTGAATACGAAGCTGGTGATAACATCACTTTCACGGCGCTTTTCGACCAACTCAAACATGCGCTTGCCACGCCAGCCGCCGGTCTGTTGTTCACTCTCCTGATAGATGGCTTCTTCGCGGTCTATGAAAATACCGGCCAGAACCCCATAGGCTTCAGCCCAGGCATCAATCACGGCCTGGCCGGGGGAGAGCAGCTCATCGATGGTCGCCAGCAGGTGAGTCCCCACAATATCGTACTGTGCGGCCGTGATCTGGAAACTGGTATGTTTCTGCGCAATCTTCTCAACGGCCGGCAGCAGCGCTTCGAGGTTGTCGATGTTGGCGGCATAGGCGTGAACTGCATTGAACAGTGCTTCACGCTGGCGGCCTGACTGCTGATGTGTAAGATTGAAAATGTCTTTCAACTCAGGGTTATGGCTGAACATGCGCTCATAGAAGTGAGCGGTCATGGCAGGGCCTGCTTCGGCAATCACGGGTGCAGTGGATTTAACGATCTCGATGGTATTTTGGCTGAGCATGATGCTTCCTTATAAATGTATAAATTTAACATCTTTATAAAGAGTATCTTGAAAGCATCTTTAATGCAAAGCGTTTAAGTCAGTCTAGAACTCATGGCAGACGCGGTCCCGGCCACTTTCCTTGGCGGCATAAAGTGCCGTATCAGCACGGATACTCATGCTTTTCTGACGATCACCGGGGCGCCAGACAGTGACTCCGATACTGGTAGTGCAGTGGCCAATCAGGGGAAAATTGTGTTCACGGATCGCACGACACAAGCTCTGGGCAAGTGTTTCGGCACTTTCGGCGTTCGTGTTGGGACAGATCACCATGAATTCTTCACCACCCCAGCGGGCAATGACATCATGTTCGCGGCAGTTGCCCCTGAGTATCGTAGCGAAGTCGGTCAGGGTGGCATCCCCGGCGGCATGACCGAAGTGATCGTTGATGCGTTTGAAATGGTCGATATCCAGCAGTAGCACGGCAAAATCATACTGCCCGTCCTGTTCTGCGCGGGCGATCTCCTGGTCAAAAACCCGCTCTATATAGAGACGGTTTTTCAATCGGGTCAGTCGGTCAGTGACTGACAGCTGCTCCAGCATACGGTTTTTCAGCTTCAGCTCTTCATGTGCATCCAGCAGCTGAAGGTTGTTTTCACGGATGGTGTTGTTGAGCCGTGACAATTTGCGGTTCCAGAGCAGAATCAGTACAAGTGCAAAGGCTGTGGCAAGGGTGATCTGGCCAACCAGCGTGTAGTCGGTTCGCTCGGCATAGGTGGGTGCTGTCATCCAGCGGTTGCCGATCGATTCACGCTGATCGTCCGTGACCGACATCAAGGCCTTGTTCATAATCTGGTTGAGAGTTGCGTCTTCTGCGCGCATTGCAAATCGGGCGGTGTAGTTCGGCTCTATCTGGCCGGAGATCTTCAGATTGGCAAAGAAGTTTTGTCCCAGCCCGCGGGCCATGGCTGGCAAGGTGTCTGCCACGGCAAAGATATCGCCCTCGTTCAAGGCATTCAGCGCTGTGGGCAGGTCCGGATAAGTATGCAACTGAAGTTCAGGGTAGGATTGCTGCAACCAGAGATGAGGGTCGTCATTCGTGACGACGCCGATGGTTTTCTGCTCAAGCTGTTCGGCACTGCTGACAAACACCTCGTCGAGCCGGGTGGCGATCACCAATGAGGTGTTGAACAGAGGCTGGGTGAAACTAAGGCTTTGCTGCTCGGGCAACAAGGGTGATTTGGAGATCAGATCACAGTGCCCCTGTTGCAGCGCGCTGAGGGCGGTAGCATAGTTGTCTACCGGCACCAGGCGGAAACTAAGACCCGAATGGTTGCGGATTTTTTCCAGCATGTCGGCAAAGGCGCCTACATGGCGGCCGTCTTCAGTGATCTGCTCATACGGCATTCGGTGGCGTTGAACGCAAATACGCAGTGCTGCTCTGGATTCGAGCCAAGCTAGCTCCTGGCCAGTCAGGTGAACATAGTGGGTTGGGTTGTTGGTGCGCGCAATCCACTCTTGCTGCAGTTCGCGCTTTTCTTTTTCGGTCAGGCTGTTCATCGCTTTCTGGAGAATATCGCGCAGCAGCGGCAGGTCTTTGCGCACAGCTAAATGCAGTGACAGCGGTTCGCCACCCTTGATGTTCAGGGTGCTGAGGGTTTTCAGGTTGGGAACACCATACTTCTGACTCAGATGATCGGCAACGCTCATCAGCTCAATGGTGGCATCTGCCTGGCCTGTGCTGACCATCATCAGTGACTCAAGGCTGTCTGATGACGCAACCAGGTTGACTCCGGGCACACGGCTGAACTGCTCGTACAGAAAGAAACCGTCGGGCAATACCAGTGACTTGCCTTTCAGCTCTTCCAGGGTGTTGATGGGCTGACTGTCACTGTGCTGATACAACGCCTGCGCAAGTCGCAGGTAAGGAGTTGTAAAATGCATGTACTGCTCACGTTCGGGTGAGCGTACGATATTGGTCATGACGTCCAGTTCGCCGCTGCGAATCATCTGCAGGTAGTCGTCCCAGCGCTTGCCGCTGACGAACTCCACCTGCAGGCCTGCCCGCTCGGCCAGAAGTCGAACCAGGTCAACCGAGTGCCCGCGGGGCTTGCCGTCTTCGTAAAAGCTGTAGGGTTCAAAGTTTTCTTCGTTATGAACCCGGATTACTGGCATTTGCTTGACGAATTCGCGCTCTTCAGGTGTCAGTGCAACGGTGCGGGCATTTCGAATAAAGCCAAGGGATTCACTGCCAACCCAGAGGTCAATCAGCTTATCCCATTCGCTGTCAGTGATTGCGTCCATTCCTTTCTGCAGCAGTGAGCGGACCTCCGGCCTGTCGACGCGGACTCCAAAGCGTAGGTCTTCGCGGCCCACGTTGCGCAACTGGAATTCGCCCGCCACTTTGATGTTGGTATAGGCGTTACGTGAGGCATAGTGGTAGCCGCTGGTCAGGTTCTGGATTGCCGCATCCACCTCGCCAAAGGCCAGCGCTCGTACAAGGCGCTCGTAATCATCAAATTCGACCACTTCAATATCGTTGTGGGAGCGAAGCTCAGGCAGGTAAAAGATATTCTGCAGTACGCCAACACGCTTGCCGGACAGGTCGGCAAGGCTTTTGTATTCGCCAAAGTGTTTTTGAGTGAATACAACGGTGGGAATTTCAAAGTAGGGCGTGGTGTAGAGGGTGTAGGGGGTGCGCTCGGGTTTGAATGAGATATCGGCAATGACATCGATCTGCTGTTCGCGCAGCATGCGCAGGTTGTTGGACCACTCGCCGGTATGCACGTCGATGCGCATACCGGTTTTCTGTTCCAACAGCTTAGTCAGGTCAGCGACAAACCCCTTGTGTTGGCCATCCTCAATAAAGGAAAACGGCACAAAGTCATACATGGCGGCCAGTGTAATGGGCTCGCCGCTGTCAATAAGCGCTTGTTCATGCTGGTCCAGCGTCAGATTGTCAGCCCGTGCTGTTGATGCAATAAGCAGTGCCAGTAGAAACAGACTTGCCAGGCAAGCTGAAAGTATACGCGTCACTGTTTCTATCCCTGTCAGTTCGTATCAGATATTGATCAAGTTGACATGATCAATCGACCTGAAGCAAGCATCCTTGCACTGAACGGATCGATTATTGCGTAGGCTCTGGCTGTGAATGACGCAGTCGAGCCAGACTCCAAAGACCCAAAATCGGTCCGGGGAGCAGCAGCCAGGGCAGCCAGTGTACCGGGATCATGACCAGCAGTTGGCTGAGCAGTGCCACTGACAGTACCGAAAGTGTATAGCCCATGCAGTTCATCAGCGTCAGGGCGCTGCCTATAACCTCTGCCGGTGCATTCTGGGTGGATAGCGTCGATAGTTGAGGTGAGTCTGCGGATACGCTCAGGCCCCAGAGCAGCCAGAACACAAACACCAGCAGGAACGGCATTGCGAACATCAGCGGCGAAAGCAGGCAGCAGAGTCCTGACAGCATCAGCATGCCGCGGGCGACCGGGCCACTGCCCAAGCTGACAGACAGCTTGCCGCCAATAATGCAGCCGATACTGCCGGCACCCAGCACCAAAAAGCTGAGCAGGCCGATATTGAGATCGGTCTCATGCTCCCGGCTCCAGGCCAGCAGCCAGATTGGAGCAAAGGCCCAAACCGCATACAGCTCCCACATGTGGCCAAAATAGCCGCCGGCGGCAAGCCGCAGCGGACGATGGCGCAGGGCAAAACTCAGTGCATGCCAGCGCAATGGTGCGCCGCGATACAGTGCAGGGCCATCAGGTACCCCCAGCAAAATCATCAGCGCGGCGATACCGGAAGCAGCACCGGAAGCCAGAATAACCAGCTGCCAGTGATCGCCCAATACACCGGACAGCAGGTGCGGTGACGCACTGCCCAACACCAGTGCGCCGACAAGATAGCCGAGTGCACGCCCCAGTCCTTGTGGATACCAGCTGGCTGCCAGTTTCATGCCCACCGGATAGATTCCGGCCAGCATCACGCCGCTGAGAAAACGCAACAACAATAGCTGGTCATAGCTATGGGTATGACAGCCCAGCAGGTAACCGATCAGGGCACTGCTGCCGGCACAAAGTGAAAACAGAATGCGCGGCGAGATGCGATCAGCCAGTGCGATCACGGCAAACAATAATGCACCGCTGATGAAACCCAGCTGTACCGAGTTAGTCAGGCTGGAGACCGCGCTGTCGGGCAAGCCCCAGTCCTTCTGCAGCGCCGGCATGATGGCGTTGCCGGCCAACCAGTTTACGGTACCCAGAAATTGCGCCAGTACCAGCAGCGGCAAAATGCGTGCAGGCCTTTGTATCTCGCTCATTGTGTAATATCCGTTATTTTTATGGCTTTTACTTTACCGGTGCCGTCGGTTACTGGAAAGAGGCTGCCACCGAGCTGGTACCAAAGTAGCGGGACATTCACTAGAATGCGTCTCCCTGTCTCTTCTGTCACATATAGGTGCTGCCCCATGGGGCTCTGGATACCCTTTACCATTCTGGCCGCGTTTATGCAGGCCTGGCGCAACGCCTTTCAGAACCGCCTGAGCAAAGATGTAAGTACCGCTGGGGTTACGCTGGCACGTTTCATCTGGGCCAGCCCCTTGGCCGGGTTTTATCTCTGGCTGCTGTATCGCTGGGAAACGGCGCCCATGCCCGCGTTAACTGGATCATTCATACTGCTGATCGTACTGGCCTCCATTGCTCAGATCATTGCTACAGCCTTGATGGTGGTACTGTTTCGCAAGCGCAATTACGCCATCGGAGTCGGACTGGCCAAAAGCGAGGCCGTGATTGCAGCGGTACTGGGAGCGCTGTTTTTTGCCGCGCCGCTGTCACCGCTGGCCTGGGCCGGTGTACTGATCGGCGCGCTGGCATTCTGGCTAATGACCAATCCCGGTGCCCTTCGAGAGGTGTCATTTGGTACGCTGCTGACCGGGCTTGGCAGTGGGCTGGCATTTGCGTTGACCACTCTTTGGGTGCGTGAAGCCAGCCTGTTGCTGGGACTGCCGTTTCTGTACAGCGCAGCCTGGGTGCTGCTCTGTGTAATCGCCACACAAACGCTTATGCTGCTGGCGTGGCTGCTGTTGCGTGAACCGTATACGCTGATTGCGCTGTGGCAGCGGCCAAAGCTGGTGTTTGCAATTTCGCTGTTCAGCTGTATCGGTTCGTTGGGCTGGTTTACGGCCATGAGCCTTGAAACCGTGGCGCTGGTCAAAACGCTGGGGCAGATCGAGGTGCTGTTTACCTTGATGATTTCGGCGCGCTGGTTCCGGGAGAAACTCAATGGTCGTGATCTGGCGGGGCTGGGGCTGATCGTAGTCGGTGCCCTCTGCGTGATGCTGGCTTGATCGATCCTGCTGTGAGCAGATGTTCGTCAGTATGCAAGGGGAGGGGGGCACCGATTGACGATGCCCCCTGAAAATCATGCCTGCTGAGTCTGCTTAGCGGTGGCAATCCGAGTTGCTTGACCACAGCGGTTCAGGCCGGATACCACTGCCTTGAGCGAGGCGCTGACAGTATCGGCATCCACAGCCATGCCGCAGACGCGCTGGCCTTCCACATTCAGCTGGACGTAGGCGGCGGCTGCAACGTCGGAACCTTCACCCATGGCGTGCTCGGCGTAGTCGACCACATGGATACTGAGCCCGGTGCGGGTCTGCCAGGCGCTGATGAAGGCCGCCATGGCACCCTTGCCCTTGCCCTCGATACACACCTGTTCGCCGTCGACGCTGATGTCGGCCGCCAGAGTTTCGGCATCTCCACTACGCTCGATGCGGTAGCCGTCCAGACTCACCGGTACCTTGTCCTGTACGAAGTGCTGGACAAGCAGGTCATGGATCACCTGACTGTCCAGCTCACCGCCTTGCTCCTCGGTTTTTTTCTGTACGATCGGGGCCAACTCCAGCTGCAGCCAGCGCGGGATGCTGATGCCGAAATCGCGCTCCAGCAGGAAGGTCATGCCGCCCTTGCCGGACTGGCTGTTGACGCGAATCACCGCCTGATAGCCACGGCCCAGATCCGCCGGGTCGATCGGCAGATAGGCGACCTGCCAGGGCTCGTCATCCTGCTGCTGCTTGAGTGACTTGCGGATCGCATCCTGGTGGCTGCCGGAAAACGCCGTGTAGACCAGCTCACCGATCCACGGGTGACGCGGATGAATTGGCAGGCCGGTGCATTCGGTGCAGACCTGAATGATCTCGTCCGGGTTGGACAGATCAAGCTGCGGGTCCACACCTTGGCTGTACAGGTTCAACGCCAGCGTGACGATATCCATGTTGCCGGTACGCTCACCGTTGCCAAGCAAAGTACCTTCCACCCGGTCGGCACCAGCCATCAGGGCCAGCTCAGCGGACGCCACGGCACCGCCACGGTCGTTGTGGGTGTGCACCGAGATGATGGCGCTGTCGCGGCGGCTCAAATGCTGGCAGAAATACTCCACCTGATCGGCAAAGTGGTTCGGCGGACCAACTTCGACGGTTGTCGGGAGGTTAAGAATGCAGCGCTTCTGTGGCGTTGGCTGCCATTCGTCCATCACCGCTTCACAGACATCAACGGCATAATCCACTTCGGTGCTGGTGAAGCTCTCCGGTGAATACTGGAAGGTCCAATCCGTCTCCGGGTATTTAGAGGCATACTCTTTTACCCAGCGCGCACCGCGCACGGCGATCTGCTTGATTTCGTCCTGGCTCATGCCGAACACCCGCTCACGCTGGATGCGAGATGTAGAGTTGTAGACATGCACCACCGCCTGCTTCACACCCTTGAGTGCCTCGTAGGTGCGAGCAATCAACTCTTCACGCGCCTGCACCAATACCTGTACGCGCACGTCATCAGGGATCTGGTTTTCCTCGATCAACCAGCGGGTAAAGTCGTAATCCGGCTGGCTGGCGGACGGAAAACCGATCTCGATCTCCTTGATGCCGAGCTTGACCAGCAAATGCCACAGGCGTTGCTTCTGGGCCACGTTCATCGGCTCCAGCAGGGCCTGGTTGCCATCGCGCAGGTCGACACTGGCCCAGATTGGGGCTTCGGTCACCTGACGGTCGGGCCAGGTACGGGTAAAGCCGGTGACGGGTTCAACCGGCTGATATTTGCGATGGTTAAAGTTGGCACTTGCCATGGTTTTGCTCTCCATTGGTTGTGGGGTGGGCCGCTGCATTAGACATTCCGGGTAGGACTGTCATCGCCGTCAGGGCTCGGGTAGAACCCGTTGGCGCCTGCGCGGACCGAAACTGAATATGGGACACATGATAGGGGATTTATGATGTCAGGCGATTGCTAAATTGCGCTATTTTGGTCTATTTTTGGCAATATAAATCTCAAATTTATTTTATAGAGCAATTTTATGTCGATACATGAAGAGAGGGCGACACTGGATCGCTATGATCATGCCATTTTGCGAATTCTGCAGCAGGAAGGCCGCATCAGTAATCAGGAGCTGGCCGACCGTATCGGTCTGTCGCCGTCACCCTGCCTGCGGCGGGTGCGGGCGCTGGAAGAGAATGGTCTGATTCGTGGCTATCGGGCATTGGTTGATGCCAAAAAACTGGGGCTGAACCTCACCGTAATCCTGCATATTTCCATGGATCGGCACACGCCAGAGCGGTTCGAGAACTTTGAGCGCACGATCGCCGAACTGCCGCAGGTGTTGGAGTGCCTGATCATCACCGGCCAGGATGCCGACTATCAGCTTCGGGTGCTGGTGGAGGACATGGACGCCTACCATGACTTGCTGCTGCACCAGATTACACGTATTGAGGGGGTTACGGGGGTGCACTCCAGTTTCGTGTTGCGCAAGGTACTTGAGCGTGGCGTTGCCTGTTGATACCGGGATGCTGTTAAGTCGCCGTTTGTCCCGTTATGCTGATGTCTTACATGGGCGCCACCCGACAGGAGTCTGACGATGCGAACCACCGAGTCACGTTCTGCGACAGAGACGGGCGGGCGCATGGGCACCTTTGCAGGCGTCTTCACCCCCAGCATCCTCACCATTCTCGGCATTATTCTGTTCCTCCGCCTTGGCTATGTAGTCGGGGCAGCGGGGCTTGGACTGATGCTGCTGATTCTGCTGACAGCGAATCTGATCTCGGTGCTGACCAGCCTGTCGCTGTCGGCGGTGGCTACCAATCTGCACGTCAAGAAGGGTGGCGACTACTACCTGATCTCACGCACGCTGGGACAGGAGTTTGGCGGGGCGATCGGACTGGTACTGTTTTTGGCTCAAGCGGTTTCGGTGGGGTTCTACTGTATCGGGTTTGCCGAGGCAGTGGTCGGGATGATCCCGGGTGCGCCGGACTGGAGTGTTCAGCTGATTGCTGCACTGGCGGCACTGCTGCTGTTCGGCTTTGCCTGGAAAGGCGCCGATTGGGCCACTCGGTTGCAGTTCGGCATTATGGTGATCCTGGCTCTGGCATTGGTATCCTTCTTCATAGGAGGCGTAGAGCGTTTTGATGCCGAACAGCTGTCGGCCAACTGGTCAGCACCGGGTGAGGTTGATTTCTGGCTGCTCTTCGCAATCTTCTTCCCGGCTGTTACCGGCTTTACGCAAGGGGTCAGCATGTCGGGTGAGCTGCGTGATCCCGGGCGCAGCATTCCCAATGGCACTTTGAGTGCTGTGGCACTGTCGATACTGGTCTATCTCTTGGCGGCCTTTCTCTTTGCCGGAGCGTTGCCGGCAGAGATTCTGAGCCAGGACTATGCCGCCATGCAGCAAGTGGCGGTGTTTGCGCCCTTGATTCTGGCCGGTGTGTTGGCGGCAACGCTCTCGTCAGCCATGGCGTCGTTCATGGGAGCGCCACGCATTCTGCAGTCGGTGTCGCAGGACCGGTTGTTCCCGCTGCTCAACCCTTTTTCCAAGGGCAGTGGTGCCAGTGACAATCCACGCCGCGCGTTATTGCTGTCGGGCGTGGTTGCGTTGATGACCATCGGCTTGGGTGAACTTGACCTCATTGCACCTGTGGTGTCGATGTTCTTTCTTATCTCCTATGGCTTGATCAACTACGCAACCTGGTTTGAAGCACAATCCGCGAGCCCGTCGTTCCGTCCCCGTTTTCGTTTCTATCATCCCTTGCTCAGTTTGGCGGGGGCGCTGGCCTGTCTTGTGGCCATGCTGGCAATTGACCTGCTGGCCGGAATGGTGGCATTGGGTATCATGGCGCTGATCTATCGCTATCTTCAGCTGAAAGCGCCCCTGCCACGCTGGGCGGACGGACGGCGTTCGTATCACACCCGGCAGATACGTCAGCATCTGCTTGCGATTCGCAATGGCCCTGACAGTCCACGTGACTGGCGCCCGAATATTCTGCTGTTTTCTGACAGCAGTCATCGCCGCTTGCCACTGTTGAAACTGGCGGCAGGGCTGGAAGGTGGCAGTGGTTTCGTCACTGCCGTGAAAATGCTGGAGGGTGAAGGACTCCGGTTGCGCCGTCAGCGTGATGAAGTAGAAAAAGTGCTGGCTGACGATATCCAGCGTGCAAGGGTCGATGCCTGGCCGCTGGCGCTGACAGTGAATACATTCGATGCGGGGCTGCGGACCTTGCTGCAAGGCTTTGGTCTCGGCAGCCTCAGAGCCAACCTGATACTGCTTAACTGGCTGGAACATGATCCTCGCACGTTATCAGCTGAGGCTACACATATTTTTGCCCGTCACCTCTGGACCGCTTTCCATGAGGGCTGCAGCCTGCTGGTGTTTGATGGTGATGAAAATCGCTGGGCTCAACTGGAACAGATCCCGCCGGATCAGCGCCGCATCGATATATGGTGGTGGGGCGATGCGTCCAGTCACCTGATGCTGTTACTGGGCCATCTCATGTTGCGCACGCCCGAATGGGAAGGTGCCAGCCTGCGGATTCTGATCGCCCGCAGCGATGAGGACGACCCAACCGCGACACCGGATGATGTGCGCCACTACCTGGAGCAGAGTCGCATTGATGCCCGCGCGGTGCTGATTGATCATACCGACCCCGGCGCACGGGAACGCTATTCGCTGGATGCATCTCTGGTGTTTCTGCCGTTCAGGCTTCAGCGCAACGAGCCGGTTGACTGTTACGGACAGCCTCTTAATGTCGCGCTTGAACCCCTGCCGCTCAGTGTGGCGGTACTGGCCGCCGAGGATATTGATCTGGATGCCGAACCGGAAGAGGGGGAGGCGGCCGAGCGGGCTCGTGCTCTGGACGTCCTGAATGATGCGCGTCGCCTGGCCGAATTAACTGCCGGCGATCTGGAGCAGATGGAGGCCGATTTGGCTGCTGCTGAAGTCGATGCCACTCTGGATCAGGCTGAGTGGGCGCAACGGCAAAACGATCTGGAACAGGCTCGGCGCCGGGCGCTCAAGGCTCGTGCCCGAGTTGAGACAGCTCACCAACTCGCAGTACATGCGGGGGTGCCAGAAGAGATGTTGAAGGCCTGATTTACCAGGCCTGTAGCCGCTCGTGGCGGATCAGCTGTGCCAGCTGCTCGCAGCCGGGTACTTTGCTGCGATAGCGAAGCTCGATGTAGACCGGAGGCAATTCCGGCAGGCCAAGCTGTGAGCCAATGCTCTCCATCCCTTCTGCCAGTGCCCCCTGAGTTCTGACAGTCACACCCAGTCCGGCCCGCACAGCTGCCATCAGGCTGGTAAAGCTGGTGGTTGAATACACGGTACGCCAGCTGATATCGGTGGCATCCAGTGCCTGCAAAGTCGCCTCACGGAACAGACAGGGCACATTCAACAGCACCAGTGGCAGGGGGCGGTTCTTGGACCACTGATAGCCTGCCGGCCCAATCCAGATGAGTTGTTCGTAGCCCAACAGCTCACCGCGCACCTGACTGCGATCACGGCGGAGAATCAGGGCCAGGTCGTACTGTTCGTCGTCGTAGTCCTCACAGACGCTGTTGCTGTAGTCGGTCTGCACATTCAGGCGAATACCGGGGTTGTGTTGCTTGAAGCGCGCCAGAATGGAGGGCAGCATGCTTTCGGTCAGCGACAGCGACACTCCTATACGCAGCTCGCCTTCTGCACTTTGCTCGGTGATGGCGGCTAATGCGTCTTCCTGCAGCGCAAGCAACTGGCGAGCATAGCCCAGCATGGTCTCGCCGGTTGAGGTCAGCACGCGCTTGCGCCCCTCGGTACGGAAAAGCGCCACATCCAGTTCCTGTTCCAGACGGCGAACCTGCTGGCTGACGGTGGACTGGGTTTTGTGCAGGCGTTCAGCAGCGCGGATAAAACCATCTTCATCGACCACGGTGACAAATGTGCGCAGCAGCTCGGTACTCAGGTTAGGCTGGGGCATGATCTATCCATTATGAATAACGATCAATACGATCTAAATTAATCGTTATTCATAATACAAGGGCAGGCCTAAGCTGTCATCAATGATCACAGGGAGGGTTTGATGATGGTTGCCGCTACAGATTCGCAAACACGCAAGGTTCGCCGCTGTCACAATGGCAGTATTGATATGTCATTCTACCTGCCACGAGGCCGTCGACTTCGCGCTGTTGCGTGCATGCGACTGCTTAAAAGCTGTGTACTGGGGGTGACAGGCATCTTTAAAGCAGTAAGCCGCACAGTGCCAGCCCCGCCTGACCGCTGGCGAGCACCTGCAGAAACAGTTAAAGCACCACCGGGTCGGTATAGCTCTTCTCGTTGATGTATGTGTGACAGTGTGGGGTGCTAAGTTCCGTTAACTTGGCTGCTTTTGGGTACGGTAACGGTTGGGGCTGACGCCCAAGTGTTCTCGAAACATCAGGATGAAAGGGGCTGGAGCACTGTACCCCAGCTCCAGCGCAATCCGGGTGACGCTCATCTCCGTGCCCAGCATCTCTATGGCCTTCATCAGGCGCAGACGAGCATACCAGCCTTGCAGAGTGAGTCCTGTTTCACGACGGAAGTGCCGCTCCAGTGTGCGGGTCGACATCGCCATTTCGGCTGCAATCTGATCCAGACCGGGTCGTTTTCCAGGGCGTGCATAGAGCCGAGTGCAGAGTTTGGCCAGTCGGGTATCGGCGGGCCAGGGCAGGGTGTGCCCGCGTTGTGGCAGGCGTCCCAGGGTTTGCAGCATCAACTGGATCAGATTGTGCTCATAACCGTGCAGCGGGTACTCCACCTCAAAATTGGCCGCGGCCAGCATCAGTTCACGCATCAGCGGGGAAACCTCAAGTACCAGAGGTATCGCTGTGTCGAGTGCGTTAAATCCTGTTTCGATATAGAGGCTTTTCAGCTCGGCACCGAATTCGGTATAGGTACTGTGCTCGACCCCTGCCGGCAGCCATACGGCTGTGCCCGACGGAACGAAAAGGCGCTGGCCTTCAAGGTTTGTCACCAAAGTACCTGAGGTGGCGTAGAGCAGTTGGTGCCAATTATGTGTATGTGGCGGGAACAGGTGTTGAGGCGGCATCTGCTGCTGGCGAACATAGACCTGGCGTGGCAGTGAGTGCATCTCGGGTGGCGAGAGTTGTGTGATTGTATTATTCATCGCTCAGGCCTGTATTCATGGTTGTCGAGTTTCATATGTAATCTGTCATTTTATATGAAGAATAGGCCATCTCTGTCCTTTAATCTGATGAACATCAGAAAACAGGAGGGTGGAGAATGCTGACCGAGAAGGTAAAGGTCCTGATTGCCAGCGTGATGGCTGTGGTCATCACGGTAGGGATAGCACGTTTTGCCTATACCCCGATGATTCCGGAAATGATGTCAGGTGTCGGGCTGAACAATGCTCTGGCCGGTATGCTGGCCACGGCCAATTATGCGGGCTACTTCAGTGGTGCCTTGCTGATCTCGTTTATCCGCTCGTCGGGCCTGAAAATATGGCTGTACAAGGCCGGCTTGTTGGGCGCGGTTCTGACCACTGGCCTGATGGGGTGCACAAGCCAGGAGTGGCTCTGGTATCTGCTGCGTTTTCTGTCAGGGTTGAGCAGTTCTGCTGGCGTATTGATCGGTGCTGGCCTGTTGATGAGCTGGCTTCTGCGACAGGGGCATAAGCCCGAACTGGGTATTTTCTTTTCGGGTCTGGGAATCGGTATTGTCATGACGGCACTGCTGGCGGAGATGATTCGACTCCGTTTCAGCTGGGACCAGCAATGGATGATCTACGGGTTTTCCGCCCTGATCCTGCTGTTGCCGGTTTGGTGGTGGAGCCCGGACTACCGCCGCTGCCTGCCCGCCAGTGCAGCCGCGCCAACTTACGAAGCACGAAGGATCAGTCCATTCATGTTGCTGCTTCAGTTGGCCTATTTCTGTGCCGGTGTGGGCTATGTGGTGACGGCGACGTTTCTGGTTGCCATTGCGGAAGCTTCGCCCCTGCTGGAAGGCCGTGGTTGGCTGATCTGGCTGGTGACCGGCATTGCGGCGGCGCCTGCGTGCTGGCTGTGGGATTTGCTGGTGCGCAGGCAGGGAGACTGGCTGGCATTGCTGCTGGCTTACCTGCTCAATGCGGCCAGTGTGCTGTTGTTGCTGATGACAACCGGGCTGGCAGGTGTCATGTTGAGTGCGATCATCTACGGCGTCAGCTTTATCGGTATTGTCAGTATGACGCTGGCAATGGTGGGGCGGCTCTACCCGGAGAATCCCTCGCGGCCGATGGGACGGCTCACCTTCGGCTACGGCATCGCGCAGATGCTGGCGCCCATGATAGTCGGTTATCTGGCGCAGTCGGAAGGCAGCTATCAGAGTGGGTTGCTCATCACGCTGGTGGTGATTATTGTCGGTGCAGTGTTGTTAGTAGGGGCCTGGCTTGTGCAGCAGCAAGGCATGGAGCCTGACGATACGGCACAGTCGTCCGTAGATGTGTTGGACTATGAGGGACGATGCGGGCGCCCTGTGGCAACCCGCAGAGATTCAGCTTCAGGCACTGAGTTTAGCTGAGATTCGGGCAACGTGTGCGCCCTGAAAGTGGGCCATGGTCAACTCTTGCTCTGAAGGTGTGCGTGAGCCGTCGGCACCAGCAATGGTGGCAGCCCCCAGCGGTGAACCGCCGTGTACGGAACTGATATCAGTCATCTCCGGCAGCGCATAGGGCAGCCCTACCACGACCATGCCGTGATGGAACAGGGTAGTGTGGAATGACTGGATGGTAGTTTCGTTGCCACCACCGGTGCCGGTACTGGTGAAGACACTGCCCACCTTGCCGACCAGCGCTCCCTTTGCCCACAGCCCACCGGTCTGGTCAAGGAAGTTGCGCATCTGGCTGGCCATGTTACCGAAGCGGGTCGGCGTGCCGAAGATGATGGCATCATATTGGTCCAGTTCCTTGGGGTCGGCGATGGGAGCCGCCTGATCCAGCTTAACGCCGGCGTTGCGGGCAACCTCTTCCGGCATCAGCTCGGGAACGCGCTTGATGACCACCTCGGTATCCTCAACTGACTGGGCGCCTTCTGCAATGGCCCGGGCCAGGGTTTCAATGTGGCCATAGGATGAATAGTAAAGTACAAGAATTTTGCTCATGATTGCATCTCCTGAGTTTTATTGACTGACAGCTTCACGCTGATGTGGCTGATTAAGGTCCAGAGTCGGGCCGACAGGCACCACACCCGTCGGATTGATGGTGTGATGGCTGCGGTAATAGTGGTGCTTGATGTGTTGCATGTTGACCGTCTCGCTCACACCAGGCCATTGATAAAGCTCACGTACGTATCCCCAGAGATTAGGGTAGTCGACGATCCGTTTCAGGTTGCACTTGAAGTGACCGTGGTAGACGGCATCAAATCGAATCAAGGTCGTGAACAGACGCCAGTCTGCCTCGGTGATCTGGTCGCCCAGTAGATAGCGATGGGTCTCAAGCCGGGTATCCAGTGCGTCCAGGGCTTCAAACAGGGGGTGAACAGCCTGTTCGTAGGCTTCCTGAGTGGTTGCAAACCCCGCCTTGTATACACCGTTGTTGATGCGGTCGTAAATCTCACTGTTCAGCGTGTCGATCTCACTGCGCAGCAGTTGAGGGTAGTAATCCCCTGGGGCGGCACCAATCTCATCAAAGGCGGAGTTCAGGATGCGGATGATCTCCGCTGACTCGTTGTTGACGATGGTCTGACGTTGCTTGTCCCAAAGTACTGGAACGGTGACGCGGCCCGAGTAGTTCGGATCGGCTTTAAGGTAGAGCTCGTAGAGGTAATCCAGCCCATATAGTTCATCTCCGGTTGCACCCGGCTCCGTTGCGAAAGTCCAGCCGTGGTCACCCATGTAGCTGTGTACCACCGAAACCGAGATCATTTTCTCCAGTCCCTTCAGGTGGCGAAAAATCAAGGTGCGATGGGCCCAGGGGCAGGCGAGGGAGACATACAAATGGTAGCGGCCGGGTTCTGCCTGAAAACCGTCTTCGCCGCTGGGGCCAGGCTGGCCGTCGGCAGTAATCCAGTTACGGAACTGTGACTCCGATCGCATGAAGCGACCCTGATTGGATTCGGTGTCATACCACTGGTCAACCCAGCGGCCATCAAGCAGTAAGCCCATGATAATCTCCTGATTGTCAGTGAGGCCGGTTAATTGAATGTCCTGGCTAGATCGACTTCAGAGCCTAGCTCTGACGCTGGTGCAGCATTCGGTCCAGAGACAGGTTGCCACCGCCGCTGATCAGCAGGGAAACAGACATGGCCAGCAGAGACAGAGCAAACTCATAACCGTTGTTTGAGACGAACAGGCCGTGACCAATATGTACGGCGAAAATGGCGACCAGCATGGCAAAGGCCAAAGCTGCTGCTGCCGGGCGTACCAGCAAACCAATTAGAATCGCCAGACCACCGAAGAATTCAGCACTGCCGGCCAGCAGCGCCATCAGATACCCTGGCTCAAGGCCAATGGACGCCATCCACTGACCTGTACCTTCAAGACCGTAACCACCGAAAGCGCCGAACAGTTTCTGTGCGCCGTGTGCCATGAAAATAACACCTGCCGGGACACGCAGTGCCAAGGGAGCAAAACTGTCGGATGTATTCAGCAGGCGTGTGATCAGTGAGGCGTTCATCGTGTTTCTCCACGTGTTTGATGGCTTGAGTTAACTATAGTTGCCATGTGATTGATTAAAAATGGCTAAAATTAGCTCATATTGATCAGATTTATAGATTATTTGGTGGGCTATGCTGTCTCAGATTATGGCTAATATCTGAATAACTGTTTTTATATACAGTCTTTATCGACATGTGTTGTCTGATCTCTTACTCTTGGCATTCCCAAGCCAATGCCCCGAATATCATGAAGCTCTACATCGCCGAAAAACCAAGCCTTGCCCGTGCCATCGCCGCCGTACTGCCCGGGCCTCAGAAGAAAGAGGAGGGGCTGATCCGCTGTGGCGGTGATCAGGTGGTGAGCTGGTGCATCGGCCATCTACTGGAGCAGGCCGAGCCTGATGCCTACGATCCGGCCTACAAACAGTGGCGATTGGAACATCTGCCCATCGTACCCGGTGAATGGCAGTTGAAGCCGCGCAGCGGTGTGGCCAAGCAGGTGGCGGTATTGCGCAAGCTGGTGAAACAGGCGGACCAGATCGTCCATGCCGGTGACCCGGACCGCGAAGGCCAGTTGCTGGTGGATGAAGTGATCGACTTTCTCAAGGTACCGGCTACCAAGCGGTCACAGATGCAGCGCTGTCTGATTTCGGACCTGAACCCCGAGGCGGTGCGCCGTGCCATTGCGCGGCTTAAGCCTAATCAGGACTTTGTACCGCTGTCGGTGTCCGCATTAGCCCGTTCCCGCGCCGACTGGCTGTTCGGTATCAACATGACCCGGGCGCTGACCATCAAGGGTCGCAGTGCCGGCTATGACGGCGTGTTGTCCGTGGGACGGGTACAGACACCGGTGCTGGGGCTGGTGGTACAGCGTGATGCCGAGATTGCCGCCTTTGTGCCCAAGCCCTATTACGAAGTGGATGCTCATCTGCTCACCGAGCGGGGCGAGCGTTTTACCGCCCGCTGGCAACCCAGTGAAGCCTGCGCCCGTTTTCAGGACGAAGAGGGGCGGGTGCTGTCAAAGCCGCTGGCCGAAAACGTGGTGCAGCGCATTACCGGCCAGCCAGGTGTGGTCACCAAGGATGAACGCAAGACCGGCCAGCAGGCAGTGCCGCTGCCCTATAACCTGTCGTCGCTGCAGATCGACTGTGCCAAACGTTTTGGTCTCAATGCCCAGCAGGTGCTGGATGCGGCCCAGGCACTGTATGAAAAACATCAGCTGATCACCTATCCTCGGTCCGACTGCCGTTACCTGCCTGCCGAACACTTTTCCGAAGCGCCTCGTGTCACTCAGGCGATCGCTCGTACCCTGCCGGAGTTGGCGGGAGCGGTACAGAAGGCCGATTTGAGCCTCAGGTCCAAGGCGTGGAACGACAAAAAGGTGGAAGCGCATCATGCGATCATCCCCACCAGCAAGGCGGCGGCTTCGGATCGGTTGAGCCGTGCCGAGCTGCAGGTGTACAGCCAGATCGCCCGTCAGTATCTGATGCAGTTCTACCCGCCCTGTCGCTATGCCGATCGGCGTGTCGAGGTGGAGATTGCCGGTGGCCAGTTTGTGGCCAAGGTGCGTCAGATCACCGATCCGGGCTGGAAAGCGTTGATGGGCAAGGAGGCGCAGGAGGAGGACGAAGGTCAGCTGCCCGCGCTCACGGTGGGCGAGTCACTGCACTGTGAACGTGGTGAGCTGCTGGAAAAAATGACCCAGCCGCCCAAGGCGTTCACCGATGCCAGCCTGCTGGCGGCCATGACTGGCATTGCGCGCTTTGTGCAGGATGCAGAGCTGCGCAAGGTGCTGCGCGATACCGATGGCCTTGGCACCGAGGCCACCCGTGCCGGTATTATCGAATTGTTGTTCAAGCGCGGTTTTCTACAGCGTCAGGGCAAGCAGATTCACGCCACCGAGGCGGGCAAGGCACTGATCGCGGCACTGCCGGAGGAGCTGAGCCGACCGGACATGACCGCACACTGGGAATCGCAGCTGGATGCGATCAGCCGCAAGGCATTCAGCTATCAAGGGTTCATGCAGCCGCTGGAGCAGGCGCTACCGCAGCTGATCGAGCAGATCCGGCCCCAGGCAATGAACGGCATCAAGGCTCCGGCTGGACGCAAGGGTGGTGCAAACCGAGGCAAGCGAAGCGGCAGCCCGCGCAGGAAGGGATCACCCACTGCTCGGCGCAAGACGGCAAAAGCCGGCTGAGATTGAGAGGGCAGGCCGTGATTTTGTGTGTCCGAGCCGCTACCCTTAACAGATTAAGTATCAGCCACGTGATAACAAGAGAGACACAGAACATGCTGGAAAGACGCGACTTCTATATCAACGGCCAATGGGTGGCACCGACTCAGGCCAATGACCTTGAGGTGATTGACCCCTCCACTGAAAACGTCTGTGCCGTCATATCCCTGGGCACTCAGGCCGATACCGATGCCGCTGTGGCCGCGGCCCGCACCGCATTTGAAAGCTGGAGTCAGACCACCAAAGAGGAGCGGCTGGCGCTGCTGGAAAAGCTGTACAGCCGCTACAAGGCCCGTTCTCAGGAGATGGCCGAGGCGATCTCGCTGGAGATGGGCGCGCCGATTGCCCTCGCCCAGAGTGCTCAGTGGGGGGCGGGTGCCGGCCACCTGAAAAATTTCATTCGCGTGCTGCGCGAATATGAATTCGAGACCCCGTTGGGTGAGCATGCACCGGGCAACCAGATTCTTCGAGATCCGATCGGCGTGTGTGGTCTGATTACGCCCTGGAACTGGCCGATGAACCAGGTCACTCTGAAAGTGGCAGCGGCACTGGCAGCGGGTTGTACCATGGTGCTCAAGCCGTCCGAGATTGCGCCGCTTTCGGCCATGCTGTTTGCCGAGATGATCGATGAAGCCGGTTTACCGGCCGGTGTGTTCAATCTGGTGAACGGTAATGGTGCCGGTGTCGGGACTCAGCTGTCCGGACATCCCGATATCGATATGATCTCGTTCACCGGCTCGACCCGTGCCGGTATCGCCATCTCCAAAAATGCGGCTGACACGGTTAAGCGAGTCAGTCTTGAGCTGGGCGGCAAGGGGGCCAATATCATCTTTGCCGACGCGGATGAGAAGGCGGTAGTGCGTGGCGTTCGCCACTGCTTCATGAACTCGGGGCAGTCGTGCAATGCGCCGACCCGTATGCTGGTTGAGCGATCCATCTATGATCACGCGGTACAAACGGCCATTGAGGTGGCAGCCAAAACCGAGGTCAATCAGGCATCACTGGAAGGCAAGCATATCGGACCGGTGGTCTCCAAAGCCCAGTTCGACAAGATTCAGGGGCTGATTCAGCAGGGCATCGATGAGGGTGCACGGCTGGTGGCGGGTGGTACCGGCAGACCGGACGGAATGAGCGAAGGCTACTTTGTGCGCCCCACCGTATTTGCCGATGTGACCAACGAGATGACCATTGCCCGTGAGGAGATCTTTGGCCCGGTGCTGTCGATCATCCCCTTTGACAGCGAAGAAGAAGCGCTGCGCATCGCCAATGACAGCCCCTATGGTCTGACGCATTATGTGCAGACACAGGATGCCGACAAGGCCAAGCGTGTGGCGCGCAAGTTGCGTTCGGGTATGGTACAGATGAACGGTGAATCGCTGGGTGGCGGAGCGCCCTTTGGTGGCTACAAGCAGTCAGGCAATGGTCGCGAGGGCGGCCCCTGGGGGCTGGAAGAGTATCTGGAAGTGAAGGTTGTGACCGGCTGGAGCTGATTTTTCTGGCCCCACTGGCCAAACGGCAGCCCTGTACCGGTAAGACGGAACAGGGCTGTTGTTTCAACCGTCCAGGTGTACCAGTCGATTCTGTACCCAGGGGTGATCGCGCAAGCGCTCTGACATATGGTCAAGAAATGCGCGCACCCGTGGGTTAAGGTTGCGGCGGCTGGCGTACAGTGCGTTGATCTCCAGTGGGTCTAGGGTGAACTCATCAAGCACGCGCACGATGCGACCGGTCTTGACCAGTTCACCGCAGAACACCTCAGGCAGACGCCCAATTCCCATTCCCTGCAGGATCATTTCCCGCACGAAACTCATGCTGTTCGTTCTCAGTCGGCCGCCCATGGTGACCGGTTCGTTGTCATTCCAGTTGGTAAAGCGCAGGTGATCAAAGGGCTTGAGCAGGCTGATGCATTGGTGATGAGCGAGGTCATCCGGTGTCTTGGGCATGCCGTGCTGTTCCAGGTATTCAGGCGTTGCAAAAAGTCCCCGGTGCAACCCGGCAATATGACGTGCAATCAGGCTGGAGTTAGGCAAAGGGCCAAGTCGCAGAGCCAGGTCGACCCCTTCCTCAATCAGGTCAACGGTCCGGGTGCTCAGCTCGACATCCACTTCCAGTTTTGGGTAGGTCTGCATGAAGCTGGTGATCACTTCGTTCATCATGAACACACCGATCTCGGTGGGCATGGTCAGGCGCAGACGGCCACGCAGCTCGGTTTTGGATGCACTGATGTCGTCCTGAACGGCTTCCAGATCATCCACCAAAGGCTGCGCCCGGTTGAACAGCTCCTCACCTTCCGGCGTGAGCTTGAGTTTGCGGGTGGTGCGTTGTATCAGCCGGATACCCAAGGTGTCCTCCAGCTGCGCGATACGGCGGCTGATGGTGGACTTCTGTACATTCAGGCTGTCGGCTGCGGCGGTAAAACTGCCGGTTTCGACAACACGGATAAACAGGCTGAGGTCATTCAGATTCATCAAACTCTCCAGAACAGAAAAGAGACCCGGACCTAGCCTCGCGGATCACGCGCGAAGGCCTCGATGGCCTGAATAATGGCCGCCACGCCATTGCCGCGGGATGGGCTCAGGTGACGGCGAATATCCAGCTGATCCAGAACAGCACCGAGATCAGTGCTCAGCAGCTCGGCCGGTGTAAGGCCGTTGATACGGTCGAGCAGAAGCGCCAGCAAAGCTCGCAGAATACGGGCATCCGCATCGGCCTGACAGGCCAGCCGGCCAGTGTCATCCAGTGCCGGGACAAGCCATACACGCGATTCACAGCCATGCAGACGGTAGCAGTCCTGCTTGAGAGCGTCGGGGAGCCCCGGCAGGCTTTGACCAATGTGCATCAGGGCTTGATAGCGGGCGTTCCAGTCTGTTGCAGAGTATACCCTCTTAATCAGGTTTTGGGAGGTTTTTTGTTCGATAAATGCAACGGTGGTTGAGGTTGTCTGGCTCTGTATCAGCTGATCGAGGCAGCTGGCGAGCTGTTCGGCTTCATCCAGTCGGTTGTAAAAGGCAAAGGATGCACGCAGTGAACCCAGCAGTCCTAATGATCGCATCAGCGGCATGGCGCAGTGGTGACCGGCACGAATGGCAATACCGTGACGATCAAGCCAGTGGGCCACATCCTGCTGGTGGAAACCTTCAAGCTCAAACGACAGCAGACTGACTCGATCACTGCCAAAAGGCAGCTCATGGAAGCCTTTAAGTTGCGAGCAGCAGTCTCGTGCGTGCTGTAGAAGTGTCTGTTCATGCCGTTCCATGGCCGTACGATCCTGCTGCTGCATGTATTCAATGGCGGCTGCCAGCCCTATGGCGCCCTCGATATTGGGCGTACCGGCTTCAAAGCGAAACGGCAGATCGGCATAGGTTGTTCCGCTGAAACTGACATCGCGGATCATCTCGCCGCCACCTTGCCATGGGGGCATCTGCTCAAGCAATTCTCGGCGTCCCCAAAGGGCACCAATGCCGCTGGGTCCAAACAATTTATGGCCAGAAAAGGCGTAGAAATCACATCCGAATCTGGTCAGATCAATATCAAAGTGAGGCAGGGCCTGTGCACCATCCACCAGCGTGACAGCACCGGCATCGCGGCCAAGCCTGCACAGCTGTTCAACGGGATAGCGCGTGCCCAACGCATTTGAGACGTGACTCAACGCAATTAGTTTTGGGCGTTTCTGCAGCAGCAGCTGATAAGCTTCAAGATCCAGATCACCATCAGGCTGCAATGGGATCACTTCAATGCGTGCGCCCACCGTTTCGGCCAACATCTGCCAGGGTACGATATTGGCGTGATGGGAACTCTGCTGCAGCAGAATCAGGTCATCGGCGCGCAACTGGTTACGGCCCCAGCTCTGGGCGACCAGGTTGATCGCTTCAGTAGTGCCGCGTGTCCAGATAAGACAGGCAGGATCGTCAATGCCCAGCCAGTTAGCCAGGGTGGTGCGGGCCTGCTCGAAGGCCGTGGTGGCCTGTGCTGACAGCGCATGGCTGCCGCGATGTACATTGGCGTTGCTCGTCTTGTAAAAGCGACTGATGGCTTCGATGACGACACGAGGCTTTTGGGTCGTGGCCGCATTATCGAGGTAGATCAGTGGCTGGCCATGTACTCGCTGCGACAGCAGCGGGAAATCCCGCCGCCAGCGCACAGGGTCAGAAGGGCGGGAATGGGTCAAGCCGTTGCCTCTGCTGCCTGATATCGGTCAAGCTGACTGCGCCAGCGCGCATATAGCATGGCCGCGTTAAACAGCGTTACCAGCAGTACACAATCGATGATGCCGAGCCAGCGAGTGGGTGGCACCAATGCGGCAATTACGGCTTCAAGGAAGTAGAGCAGAAGCACAAAGCATAGCCAGGCATGACCACGCGGCTTTCCTGAAATCACAACCGGTGCAAAGGCTGCAAGCGGCAGAAAGTGCACCAGCCAGATAACCCATGGATTGTCGCCCTTTGAAGGTGACAGCCAGAGATACCAGAGAGTGAACAGCAACAGCAGGCCGAAATAGCTCAGTAGAACCAGTATGCGGCTGATGCGGGTTTTCAGTTCCAAGGTGCTCATCAGACCTCCCGATGCAGTTTGAGTGCCAGCTGAGCCAGGCGTCGGCCCTGCTTGGCCGCCAGCGCCTTTTCATGTTCATCCAGTTCAGAGCGCTCACTCTGACCACTGACGTGGGTTGCCCCGTAGGGTGTGCCGCCAGTCTGAGTTTCCAGCAGCTCGGTTGCGCTGTAGGGCAGCCCAGCGAGCACCATGCCGTGATGCAAAAGAGGCAGCATCATGCTGATCAATGTGGTTTCCTGTCCACCATGCAGGCTGGCACTGGAGCTGAAAACGCAGGCTGGCTTGTCGATCAGGGCACCGGAGAGCCAAAGGCTGCTGGTGGAGTCGATAAAGTACTTGAGTGGCGCTGCCATATTGCCAAAGCGGGTGGGGCTGCCCAGCGCAAGGCCTGAACAGTGGGCGAGGTCGGCTTCGGTACAGTAGATGTCGCCACTGTTGGGGATGTCGGATGCAGTCGCCTCGCACACGGTCGATACAGGCGGGACCGTGCGCAGCCTTGCTTCCATCCCGGCCGCTTCAATACCGTGGGCTATCTGATGAGCCAGGGCACGGGTCGCGCCACTGCGGCTGTAATAGAGCACCAGAACGTATGGCTGACTCACGCCAAAATCTCCAGTACCGCTTCCGGCGGGCGACCGATGCGGGCGCGATCGCCGTTGATGACGATCGGGCGCTCAATCAGTTTGGGGTGCTGGGTCATCGCCTTGATAATGGCGGCATCATCCAGCTCCGGGTTGTCCAGACCGGCCTCTTTGTATTCGGCCTCTTTTACGCGTAGCAGCTCCCGCGGGCTTATGTTCAATGCTGCCAGCACTTGCTTCAATTCGTCAGCCGTTGGGACATCCTTCAAATATTCCCGCACCTCAGGCTCGATACCCTGTTCCTGCAGAAGTTGTAGGGTCTGACGTGACTTGGAACAGCGTGGGTTGTGATAGATGCTAATCGACATAAGGGCTCCGTTTCGGGCTTTCAATACAGTCTCTGGAGCCCTATTGTATAGGGCATAACCTTGTTTAGTTAAGAGAGAGTGTATGCAGAAGGGATCCCTGCCAGTGGTTTTGGTATTCATTCGTTCACTGGCACGTCAGTTTCAGGCCAATCAGGGCATCCTGAATGCGGCGGCACTGACTTATACCACGCTGTTTGCCGTTGTGCCCTTGATGACGGTGTCCTACTCGATGCTGGCAGCTGTACCGAACTTCAAAGGGGTTGGTGAGCAGGTTCAAGCCTGGATCTTCGCCAATTTTGTGCCTGCTACCGGTGAAGTGGTGCAGAACTATCTGGGTACCTTTGCCTCGCAAGCACAAAGTCTGACCGTAATCGGCATCGTGTTTCTGGTCATTACCTCAATCATGATGATGAAAAACATCGAGGCGGCCTTCAACCGGATCTGGCGAGTGGCCGAGCCGCGCAAGGGGCTGTCGAGCTTTCTGCTCTACTGGGCCGTGCTGAGCCTGGGGCCTGTCCTGATTGGTCTGGGACTGCTGCTGACCTCCTATATTGCCAGCCTGTCCATTATCACCAGTGCCACCGAGGTGGTTGGCCGGGCACGACTGCTGTCAGTCTTACCTCCGATATTCTCAGCGCTGGCGTTCATGCTGCTGTATGCGGCAGTACCCAATTGTCGCGTACCGTTGCGAAATGCGGCTCTTGGTGGTCTTTTTGCGGCTGTCCTGTTCGAGATCGCCAAGCGTGGCTTTGTCCAGTTCGTCACTCTGTCGCCGTCCTATCAGCTTATTTATGGTGCTTTTGCGGCAGTGCCTCTGTTTCTGGTCTGGATCTATATCAGTTGGGGGATCATTCTGCTGGGGGCAGAACTTACACGGTTGCTGACGGTGAGTCAGGTCAATAAGTACCGGACCAATGAGCCTCACCTGTATACTGTTTTGGCAGTCCTGCAGCGCCTCTGGCGCGCGCAGCAGGAAGGTGAGCCCGTACCTGATCGGGTGTTGCTCAAAGAGGTTCCCGGGCTTGATCAAGGGCGCTGGGATGATTACGTACAGTTGCTCAGTGGCGCCGGACTGATTCGGCGTACAGAGGGTGGGCAGTATCTGCTCAGTCGTGATCTTGGCAGTTATACCCTGTTGCAATTGCAGCAGGAGCTGCCCTGGCCACTGCCGGACCCGTTGCCCGAAGAGGGTGAGCACTGGCAACGAGAACTTCAGCTAAGGTTGCGTCAGTTGCAGGTGCAGCGGGGCGAAGCGCTTAACCTTAGCCTGCGGTCACTGTTTCGTGACAATGACAGACAACACGAACTGGAAACACGGGAGTGATGATGGCAAAAATCTGTGTGCATGCGCGGATAACCGGCCGGGTACAGGGTGTATGGTTCCGTCATTTTACCCGCGAACAGGCGGAGGCAAACGGTCTGACCGGTTGGGTCCGAAATCTGCCGGACGGGTGTGTTGAGGCACTGCTGTGCGGTGAGGAAAAGGCAGTACGCCACGTAGAGGCCTGGCTCAACACTGGGCCGGAATTGGCCAATGTGGCGGATGTCAGCTCTGATGATCAGTTTTTCGATGACAGCCTGCAGGCGTTCGAGATTATCGACTGAGCGCTTTCTTGAGCCATTGTGCCAGCTGGAGAGCCCGTGGCGATGCGGTCTCTCCGGGCAGCCAGAGGCTGAGTCTGGCATCGGTCTCAATAAAGCCCCATGGGGCTGCCAGCCGGCCGGTTCGCAGATCCTCTTCCACCAGATATTCAGGTGCAATCGCAACGCCCAACCCCACCAATGCGGCCTCTAGCATGTAGTTGAGATGCTCGAATGATTGCCCAATGGTCAATTCAGATACGGCCAGATTTTGCGCATGGCACCACAGCGGCCACGCCTGTGGCCGCGACAGGGTTTGCAGCAGTGGCAGCTGCAGCAGGGCAGCTGGGTCCGGCTGTGAGGTTGATGGTACCAGTTTGGGGTGCATCACCGGACCGATTCGTTCCGGAGCCAGATCAATCACCAACTGATCGGATGGCCAGGGCGGGCTGGCAAATCTCAGCGCTGCATCTATCCCGGGCCTCAGAGTCTGCTCTTCTTCACTGGCGGTCAGATGCAGCTCAAGCTCAGGGCAGTCCTGTTTGAGCTGATCAAGGCGTGGGATGAACCAGCGGGCGAGAAAACTGCCGCTGCAGCTGAGTACCAGTGGAGCGCCGGCGGCCTCACGTTGCAGCGCATTGCAGGCGCGTTCAAGCTGTGAGAATGACTCCTGCGTTGTACGGTAGAGGCGGTGTCCGCTGTCGGTCAGTTCAATGCCGCGGCCAACGCGCCGAAACAGCTGTACACCGAGTTGCTCTTCAAGTTGCCGGATTTGACGGCTGACCGCACCATGGGTGACGTGCAGACACTCAGCGGCGCGTGTGATACTCAACTCGCGTGCAGCCGCATCGAAGGCACGCAAGGCGTTGAGCGAAGGCAGGGAATGCAGGGATCGTGTCATTTTATCTGTTACTTTTTCTCACAAATATGTGTGATCTTATCGTTTTTTAATCGTCATTGCATGTACTAGACTTGCCGTCAAATCCAGGCTTTTTGGAGTAACACACATGAGCACAGACAACACTCTCAGGCAGGGTCCCGACGCCAGCGGCTTTTTTGGCCGTTTTGGTGGTCGTTTTGTAGCCGAAACCCTGATGCCGCTGATACTCGAATTGCAGGCGGAGTATGAGCGTGCCAAGCAGGACCCGGCCTTTCACGCCGAGCTGGAAAATTTGCAGAAGGATTATGTCGGTCGCGAAAGCCCGCTTTACCTTGCCGAGCGCCTGACCGAGGAGTTGGGCGGCGCCAAAATCTATCTCAAGCGTGAAGACCTGAACCATACCGGTGCACACAAGATCAACAACTGCCTGGGGCAGATTCTGCTCGCCCGCCGCATGGGCAAAAAACGCATCATTGCCGAGACCGGTGCAGGCATGCACGGTGTGGCCACCGCAACCGTTGCGGCGCGTTTCGGCATGGAGTGCGTCATCTACATGGGCAGCACCGACATTCATCGTCAGCAGCCCAATGTGCAGCGAATGAAACTGTTGGGTGCCAAGGTCATTCCCGTGACCAGTGGCACCGGTACGTTGAAAGATGCGATGAACGAAGCCCTGCGTGACTGGGTGACCAATGTCGACAGCACTTTTTATATCATCGGCACGGTAGCGGGTCCGCACCCCTATCCGGCTATGGTACGCGATTTCCAGGCTGTCATCGGTGAGGAAACCCGGCGCCAGATCATGGATAAGGAAGGTCGCCTGCCGGATACCTTGATCGCCTGTATCGGTGGCGGTTCCAACGCCATGGGACTGTTTCACCCGTTCCTTGATGACAAGTCGGTCAAAATGATTGGCGTGGAAGCCGGAGGCGAAGGGCTCGACAAGCGTCATGCGGCCAGCCTCAAGGGCGGTGAGCCGGGTGTGCTGCACGGCAACCGTACCTTCCTCTTGCAGTCCGAAGACGGCCAGATTCAGGATGCACACTCGATCTCGGCCGGTCTGGATTATCCGGGCATCGGTCCCGAGCACGCCTGGTTGCATGACATCAAGCGTGTTGAATATGTGGCCATCACCGACCAGGAAGCGCTGGAAGGGTTCAAGGCACTGTGCAAGTACGAGGGCATCATCCCGGCGCTGGAGTCATCCCATGCCATCGCCTATGTCACCAAACTGGCACCGACGCTGCCGAAGGACCATATCATCGTTATCAATCTCAGTGGACGTGGTGACAAGGACATGGCAACCGTAACCGAACATCTGGCAGCCGAGCTGGCACAGTAAGGGGTACAGAATGACAGCAAATAACATCGCCAGTCGCATGGAGCGCCGCTTTGCCGCGCTGCAACAGGAAAACCGTGCTGCACTGGTCACCTTTGTTACCGGTGGTGACCCGGACTATGGCAATAGCCTCAAAACGCTGCTCGGACTGCCGGGCGCCGGTGCGGACATTATTGAGCTGGGCATGCCGTTTACCGATCCAATGGCAGACGGTGCGGCCATTCAGTTGGGCAGCCAGCGTGCGCTGGCCGGTGGCCAGAACATGGTCAAGACCCTGCAGATGGTACGCGAACTGCGCAAGCAGGATCAGGATACGCCGGTGGTGTTGATGGGGTATTACAACCCGGTCTACCGCTACGGCGTTGAAAAATTCCTGCAGGAGGCGGCTGAAGCCGGTGTGGATGGACTGATTGTGGTCGATTTGCCGCCGGAGCATGATGATGAGCTTTGTATTCCTGCCCGTGAAGTGGGTATCCACTTCATTCGTCTGGCAACACCGACCACCGATGCCAAGCGCCTGCCGGGTGTGCTGAACAATACCTCCGGCTTCCTGTATTACGTTTCCAGTACCGGTGTAACCGGTGCCGCCGCTCCTACACCCGAGAAGGTGCAGAAAGAGGTGGAAGCAATCAAGGCACATACCGAAATTCCTGTGGCTGTGGGGTTCGGTATCCGTACACCGGAGCAGGCTGCGCGGATCGCGGGTTTCGCTGATGGTGTAGTGGTGGGCTCGGCACTGGTTGACTGCATCGCGCAGGCCGAAACGCCGGAAGCGGGTACTCAGGCCGTGCTTGCGCTGACACGTGAGCTGTCTACCGCCGTGCGCACAGCTCGACAGTAAAACGGTTTAACGGATCTTCAATCCCGGATCTGCAGTCAAGAGCTGCCGGTCCGGGATTTTTGTGTTTGGCTCACGCCATATTCAACACCTTCTGCCCCGAGGAGCGCTGACGCATCCGTTCCAGATATTCCTTTACTGCTCCGCTCCCGATCAGTTCGTCACCCAGCGGCAGCCTGGCGACATAGTCCAGAATCGGTGTCAGCAGTGCATCAGCCATGCTGTAGTCCCGGCCGCAGATAAACGGGTTGTCTGCCAGCAGCTCGCGCACACGTTTAAGCACGGAGCGGGCAGCCGGCAACCTTTCCTGTACCTTGTCCAGACGAACCTGGCCGTTTGCCCCCTTGGGAAATGCAAATTCCAGCACGATATCGCGTAACAGCGCCTGGTCAATATAAAGTGCAATTTCGGCACTGTGTTCATCTACACGTGCGCGCTCAAGAGGATCGGCAGGCTGCAGGGCAGGGCCATCAAAGCGTGCATCCAGGTATCGACAGATGGTACTGGTTTCTATCAGTATCTGACCGTCATGCAGCAAAGCCGGCAGCTTGCCGTAGGGATGGATTGCGAAATGCTCGGGGCTTTTGGAATGGATCTCCGTGCCGGCGGGAGCCATGCCGCAGGTATAGTGGATACCTTTTTCCTCGCAGCAAAGCATGACCGAACGGGCAAAGCTGCTGAATGTTGGGGCAAAGATGTAGACGCTGCTTTCCATTGGGTGTCTCCTTCGTGTTGTGAAAGACTGCAGTCTGGTACGAACTCAAAATATGTTAAAGAACATATTGTTGTCCTGTGGCATGCTGTATCGGAGTCCAGCAGGAGAATTGACATGCCATGGCCTAGCACGCGCCGTGCCGAGAGTCGTGATCGGATATTATTCAGTGCCGAAAGGTTGTTCACCAAGTCTGGCTTTGACCAAGTCAGCATCGACCAGGTGATGCAGGATGCAGGTATGACCCGAGGTGCCTTTTATGCCCACTTTCGTTCCAAACAGGAGCTGTATTCCGAAGCGATTCTATCGGCTGCATGGCGTATGGGCGCTCAGCATCCGACCGATGTCGAGACGCTGATTCGGGCTTATCTGAGCCCCGAGCACCTTGGGCAGAAGAAAGGAAGCTGTCCGCTGGCGTTTCTGGTATCGGATATTGGTCAGCGCGATCAGCCGGTACGGGACAGCTACACAAAAGTATTCAGTGCATTGGCTACCAAGGTTTCTGGCGTACCTGATGCGGAGCCCGATGCAGCTGCGTTGAGGGCTTTGGTGCTGATGGTGGGTGGTGTGGCGGTTGCGCGGGCGCTGAATGATCCGATACTGGTGGAGAGGGTGCTGGCAGCCTGTCGTGAGGGTGCCTTGTCGGAGACGGCGTCCGTGCCGCTCTAAAATGGTGTCCCCGGCTGGCTCCCGAAGGGCTCCGACCCGGGCGAATGTGGGGTCAGTCTACTGCGTGGGCACAGTTCCGGCAGTAGTTGACCTCGATAATGGGGTGGTACAGGTCTTCAATCGCGCACAAGTCGGCACGGTATTCTTCCGGCGTCGTATTGCCATGGGTCACCACGGCGGCAACCAGTGTCCATGCTCCCTGTCCGACCGACCAGACATGCAAGTCGACGATGGTGGTATCGTCGTGTTTGCGCAGTTGTTCGAGTGCTGCATGGCGGATCGTATCGGGACCTTCCCGATCCAGCAACACGCCGGAAGTCTGGCGCAGCAGCCCCCATGACCAACGCAGAATAATCAACGACGCGACCAGTGCAATTGCCGGGTCCAGCCAGGTCCACCCCCATAGCCAGGCAGCGGCCAAGCCCGCAATGGCGGCAACGGAGGTGAGGACATCGGCCATGATGTGTACCAGAGCCGCACGCAGATTCGAGTCCTCATGGTGTTCGTGTGCATGTTCACTGTGGCTGTGATGGTGCTCGTGCTGGCCGGACAGCAGCCAGATAGAGAGCAGGTTTACTGCCAGACCAATAATCGCCACGATCATCGCTTCCTGGGGCATGAGTTCGGTTGGTGTCAGCAGTCGATGA
Organism: Marinobacterium sp. BA1; assembly: GCF_041155135.1. Lineage (NCBI taxonomy): Bacteria > Pseudomonadati > Pseudomonadota > Gammaproteobacteria > Oceanospirillales > Oceanospirillaceae > Marinobacterium > Marinobacterium sp. BA1. Next base: position 1,371,200 of record NZ_BAAFHC010000001.1, on the reverse strand, counting down.
ATCGACTCGTAAATCAGCCAGAGTGTTGAGACACCCAGTAGCAAAGCACTGGTATAGGCGGCCAGGTCGGCAATCTTGCCGCTGCCCAGACTCAGACGGCGATCGTGAGCGTGGCGGCGCGATAGATAGTAGGCGAGTGCAGCCAGGCCTAATGCCATTGCATGCCCAGCCATGTGAATACCGTCAGCAAGCAGTGCCATGGAGCCGGTAACAAGACCGGCGATCACTTCTGCCAGCATGGTGACCAGTGTTAGCAGAGTGACCAGAGTGGCGCGCTGTTCGGCCTTGCGCTTGTGTCCTTGACCGAAGTCGTGCGGATACTGAAGTTGATCTGCCGTCTGACATTCCAGGGAGGAGGGGGGCTGTTTGGACATGACAACTCCGAAAGTCAATTACACAGGTGAAGCTCACGAGTGTATCAAGGATTCGGGTAAAGCGAGAGGCGGTAGCAGGAGGGGAAATCGGATGCCCGAACGCAATTCGGGCACCCAAGGAATCAGCTCATGCGGCTGAGCAGGAATTCCAGCGCGGTATCGGCCGCAATATCCTGAGACTCGGCATCACGGCGACCCTTGTATTCCAGTGTGCCGTTTTTCAGGCCACGATCGGAGATTACCAGTCGGTGAGGCAGTCCCATCAGCTCCATATCGGCAAACTTGACGCCTGGGCGCTCCTTGCGGTCATCCAGTAGTACATCAACACCCGCCTTGCGCAGCGCATCGTAGAGCTCATCCGACTTGGCGCGCACCTCTTCCGACTTGTCGTAGTTCAGCGGAACCAGTGCCACACTAAAGGGCGCTAATGCCTCTGGCCAGATAATGCCGTTATCGTCATGATTCTGCTCGATAGCAGCAGCCACCACGCGCGTTACGCCGATGCCGTAGCAGCCCATGCTCATCACCGTGGCCTTGCCGTTTTCATCCAGCACGGTTGCGCTCATCGCTTCGGAGTATTTGCGCCCCAGCTGGAAAATGTGTCCAACTTCGATACCGCGACGGATCTGGATGCGGCCCTGGCCACATGGGCTTGGGTCACCTTCGACCACGTTACGGATGTCAGCCACCTGCGGGGTGGGCAGGTCACGTTCCCAGTTGATGCCGAAGTAATGTTTGTCGTCAACATTGGCGCCGGCGCCAAAGTCAGACAGTGTTTCAACGCTGCGGTCGATGATGCAGGGAATCGGCAGGTTGACCGGTCCAAGTGAGCCGGGCCCGGCACCAATGACGCCACAAATCTCGTCATCTGTGGCGAAACGCAGGGGAGCCTCAACGCCGTGCAGTTTTTCGGCTTTCACTTCGTTCAGCTCGTGATCGCCTCGCACCAGAAGTGCGACAAAGTCATCATCAATCTCATCGCTTGCCGCCACGATCAGTGTCTTGACCGTCTTCTCAATCGGCAGGTTGAACTGCTCTACCAGCTGAGCAATGGTTTTGGCGTTGGGTGTATCGACCAGCTGCATCTCTTGCGTCGGGGCCTGACGCTGGCCCAGTGCCAGTGCTTCAGCCATTTCGATGTTGGCGGCATAATCACTGCTGTCGGAGAAGGCAATGTCGTCTTCTCCGGATTGAGCCAGAACATGGAATTCGTGTGACGAATCACCGCCAATAGAGCCGTTGTCGGCCAACACGGGGCGGAAGTCCAGACCCAGGCGGGTGAAAATGTTGGTGTACGCCTGATGCATGATTTTGTAGGTATCGACCAATGAATCCATATCGGCGTGGAAGGAGTAGGCATCCTTCATGATGAACTCACGCGAGCGCATGACACCGAAGCGAGGACGGATTTCATCACGGAATTTGGTCTGGATCTGATAGAAGTTCGCCGGCAGCTGTTTGTAGCTTTTGATTTCGCGGCGAATCAGGTCGGTAATCACCTCTTCGTGTGTCGGGCCGACACAGAACTCGCGGTCATGACGGTCACGCAGACGCAGTAGTTCGGGGCCATACTGTTCCCAACGGCCTGACTCCTGCCATAGCTCAGCAGGTTGAATGGCGGGCATCAGCACTTCCTGAGCACCGGCAGCGTCCATCTCTTCACGCACAATGCGCTCCACCTTGCGCAGGGTGCGCAGGCCCAGCGGCAGCCAGCTGTAAAGGCCGGAGGCGACTTTGCGAATCAGCCCGGCACGCAGCATCAGCTGGTGGCTGATCACCTCGGCGTCAGAGGGAGTCTCTTTCAGGGTTGCAATCAGGTATTGGCTAGCTCGCATCGATATGCAGTCCGTTTCAGAATGAAAATGGCCCCCATTTTAGGGGGCCGGACGCAGGCTAACAAGTGTTCTGGTGTCAGGCGGCCTGACAGTGTTGTTCGACAAACTGGATAAGAGCGTCAAGCTGGTGTTCGTTAAACACCGGCAAGCCGTTGCGAATCAGCTCATCGGCCGCCACACCGGGGGCGTTTGTGAGCGTGCCCGTGAAGCTGCCATCGTAAATTTCCTGGTTGCCGCAGGAAGGGCTGCGGGCTTTCATCAAGGCGCAGCAACAGTCATGTTTGTGTGCAAGTTCAAGCGTTTTCTCGGCCCCGCTGAGAAACTCGGGAGTTACATCGTCCCCGGTGCTGGTTGTGATCAGGATGGGAAAGCGGGTCTGGGTCTCAGCCGGGGGTCGGGGAGTTGGCAGGCCACCAAGGGTTTCTGGGCAGACGGTTACCAGTTTTCCCTGCTGTTGCCAGCGCTTGAGGATCGGGTGGTCAAGCAGATTGTCGCGGCCGTCATAGCGCACCTTGGCCCCGAGCAGGCAGGCGCTGATCAAAACTTTACTCATAAATACTCTGCACAATCGTGTTTATTGTTATTTTAGCGCGCGTATTTTACCGCTCTGTTGCAGTCAGGGCCAATACCACCAAAGTCAGGACTGCATGATGCAGTCCACCAGGTAGCGCTGTCGCTCCGCAAGTCTGACCGCATCGTTGTTCAGTTTCAGTGTTAGCGCGGCGTCAGCCACCGTACGCTGAGCGCCTTCACTGATAAGCTCGATCTGTTGGCTAACCTCACGCACGACACTGCTTTGCTCTTCGCTGGCACCGGCAATGCGAGTGGCCATGTCACTGATCAGCTCTATCGCCCCAAGAATTTTTGCCAATACAGCACCGGTCCCCTCGATCTGTTCAACACTCTGTTCCGATAGGGTGCGCTTTGCATCCATGGCGGAGACAATGGCGCCTGTTTGTTGTTGCAAAGCGCCTATCATTTTTTGAATTTCCCCGGTTGCCTGCTGGGTACGCTGTGCCAGCTGGCGAACTTCATCGGCTACAACGGCAAAACCACGGCCGTTCTCACCAGCGCGTGCGGCTTCAATCGCGGCATTCAGGGCCAGAAGGTTGGTCTGTTCGGCAATATCACGAATCACATTGATGATGGAGCCGATCCCTTGGCTCTGCTGCTGCAGGTCCGCTACAGAATGGGTTGTGTCCGCAATCGAGTCAGCCAGGCTGCGGATGCCGGAGACCGCTGCATCTACGACCTGTTGCCCCTGGCGGGCGCTGGACTGTGCAGCCTGGGTCTGATCGGCGGTGTTGGCGGTGCTGGTGGTCATCTCCTGAATCGTGGAGCTGATCTGATTCATGGCGGTTGCCAGTTGAATAAGTGAAGATTGCTGCTCCTCGATTTCATTGCAGGTGCGGCTCATCACATCGATGCTTTGATGCGCCCCACTGAGGACTTCTCCCGAAGCGTTTTGCATCCGCATCAAAACCGAATCCAGCTGAGACTGCAGCATCTGCAGGCTCAGACCCAGCTGACCAATATCGTCATGGGTGCCGGTATAGATCATCTGCTTGATGGGGTGGTTGACCAGTGTGCGACTCTGTTGCACCAGGGAGCGCAGCGGCTTGCATAGCCAGGTTGTGCTGATAAAGAGCAGCAGCAGGGTAGTGGCGACTGCAGCCCAGTAGAGAGGCTCGGACATATACTGCCAAAGCCCAAGCAGTAACATGGGCAACAGGCAGAGACTTTGTGCCATCCAAAGCCGTGCGCGCAGATCCGGCAGGGGCCAGCGCAGTGCAAGCGGCATTTTGCCCTGGCGGCGCAGGCGATAGATGGTGGCAGCCCGTTCGGTCGCGATTCTGGGTGGAATACGGAAAATGCATTGGCACTCGATAATGCGCCCCTGCTCTATGACCGGGATGACATAGGCGTCGAGCCAGAGAGGGGAGCCATCACGGCGGGCCAGTTGCAGCATTCCCATCCAGGGCTTGCCTTTGCCAACGGTACTCCAAAGGTCCTTGATCGGTCCTTCGGGCATTTCATTGTGGCGCAGGGATTGGAGCATCTGCCCTGTTAATGACGGGCGCTCATGGCCACTGTATTCGATAAAGGCGTGGCTGGCTTCACGAATTTCACCCTCGGGGCCGGTGACGAGAATCAGGTTGCTGTCCTGGTGCTGGGTCTTATTATTCTGTTCCATATTGATCCGCTGTTGGCTGGTCGATTGGGATACGGACCCTGCAAATTACAGGCCATCCTGAAGTTCGATTTTGACCCTTGATTGCAACGAAAAATAGCCATTCAGTGCAGCATTTGGTCACTTCATGCAGTTGCATAGTGATGATTTGATCAATTTGGTCAGGAAGGTTTACGTCAACGACAAGCAGTTATATATTCGGGATATCCCTTAAGGGAAACTGCTGCTTCCCGGCTCCGATAATAAAGATAAAAAGAGGGGAATACCCATGAGTAACCAGGCTTACAAGCCATTCTATGACCAGTTTGATGCCCAACAGCTGGCCGCCCGGATTCTTCAGGGCGACCTGACCCAGGGGATCAATGTCTGTGTCGAAATCTGCGACAAATGGGCGTCTGATCCCGACCGAATTGCGCTGAACTACCAGGGTGTAGAGCGCTCCCCCGAAAGCTGGAGCTTTGCCAGGCTGAAGGCTGAATCGGCCCGTTTTGCCAACCTGTTGTCGCAACAGGGTGTTGGCAAGGGAGACCGAGTGGCCGCGCTGTTACCGCGTACGCCGGAGCTGCTGGTGGTGATTCTGGGCACGCTCAAGGCAGGAGCGGTATATCAGCCGTTGTTTACAGCCTTTGGCCCCGGTGCCATCGAATACCGTCTGGACAAGGCCTCAACCCGTCTGGTCGTAACCGATGACCAGAACCGTTTCAAGCTTGATGACGTTAAAAACTGCCCGCCCATTGTGCGCGTAACAGCTACCGGGCCAGACAGTCATCAGGATATTGACTATCATGGCAGCCTGGCGGCCCAGTCGGAGCAGTTTGAGCCTGTGCTGGTGGGCGCCGACGATCCGATGCTGCAGATGTTTACCTCCGGTACGGTTGGCAAGTCCAAGGGGGTTGCTGTGCCGGCGCGTGCGCTGCTTTCATTTCATGTCTATATGACCTGGGCGATTGATCTGAAACCTGAGGATCAGTACTGGAATGTTGCTGACCCGGGTTGGGCCTATGGGCTCTATTACGCGGTAATCGGCCCACTACTGTTGGGCGCGACCACGCACTTCAATGAGAATGGTTTCACCCCCGAGACCACCTATCGCATGATCCGTGAGTACGGCATCACCAATCTCGCGGCCGCTCCAACGGCCTATCGTATGTTAATGGCGAACGATCATGTCCTGGCCAAAGATGAGCAGCTGGGACTCAGGGTAGCCAGCAGTGCAGGCGAGCCACTTAACCCCGAAGTGATTAGTTGGGTGGGGCGCCGTCTGGGTTGCCCGGTAATGGATCATTATGGCCAGACTGAAACCGGGATGACCTGTTGTAACCATCATGCCTTGGAGCACCCGGTACGCGTAGGGTCCATGGGCTATTCATTGGCAGGCCATCGCGTGGTTGCACTCAACGGTGAGTATGAAGAGGTGGGGCAGGATGAAACCGGTCAGCTGGCCGTTGATGTTGAGCACTCCCCGCTGTTTTTCTTCCAGGGCTACACCTGGGGCGAGAAGGATCCTTTCCATGGTCGTTACTATCTGACCGGTGATGTGGTGATCAGCCACGGCGATGGCAGTTACTCCTTTACCGGGCGTGACGATGACATCATCACTACGGCTGGCTACCGTGTGGGGCCGGCGGATGTGGAGAGTACCTTGCTGGAACACCCAGCGGTGGCGGAGTCCGGCGTGGTAGGCAAGCCAGACAGTTCTCGCGGGTCCGTGATCAAGGCCTATGTGGTGATTAAGCCGCAGTACGACCCCGATGAGACACTGGCCGATGAGCTCAAGGAGCTGGTACGAAATCGGCTGTCGACCCATGCCTTCCCGCGTGAAATAGAGTTTGTGCAGGAGCTGCCGAAAACGCCCAGTGGCAAAATACAGCGCTTTATTCTGCGTAACCAGGCGCGGGAAGAGGCTGATCAATAAGAATATGATAAGGAGTGACCCGATGCAGGTCATGGATTTTGATGAGATGCAGCTGTTCCTGCGTGACCATTTTCCGCAGGGGGAGCAGTATGGTCGGTTGGATTCTCTGGGCGATGGTTGGGCCGAAATGAGACTGGCAGTGGGTGATGATCATTTGCGACCCGGTGGTACGGTTTCAGGCCCGACCATGATGGGATTGGCGGATGTGGCGTTGTATGCGGCACTGCTCAGCCGAATTGGCCCGGTCGCCCTGGCTGTGACCATCAATCTCAATATCAATTTTCTGCGCAAGCCCAAAGCCAATGTGGATCTGTTGGCCCGTGCCGAAATGCTGAAGGTGGGCAAGCGGCTGGGGGTGGGTGAAGTTTATATCCGCTCCGCCGGTGAAGATGACCCGGTGGCCCACGCGACCATTACCTACTCGATTCCGGAGGGGGCATGAGTTCAATTCAATGGCACGATGAGCAGGTCGAGCTGAGTGAAGGTGTGAAGCTGCAGCTGCGTTGGGGACGCCAGCCATCCGGTAAAGGAAGGCCTGTACTTGTGCTGCTGCATGAGGCGCTGGGTTGTATCGACATGTGGAAACGGTTTCCACAGCAGTTGGCTGAAGCGACGGGGCTGGATCTGCTGGTGTTTGAGCGTCGGGGGTATGGCCGCTCAACACCCATTACGTTGCCGCGCCCGGATGATTATCTGCTGCAGGAAGGACAAATATGGCTGCCGCAACTATTGGACCGGCTTGGGCTTGATCAGGTGATTCTGTTTGGTCACAGTGATGGCGGCTCCATTGCCATGATTGGTGCTGCCAGCTGTCCCGAACAGGTAAAGGCAGTAGTTACGCTGGCGGCTCATATCTATGTGGATCACCTGACGCTGGCCGGAATAAAAGAAGCGGTGAAACGTTACCATGGCACCGATCTGCCGGAGCGCCTGGCGCGCTATCATGGTGATCGGACAGATCTTATTTTCCGCGCATGGTGCGAAACCTGGCAGCGCCCGTCCTGTTATCAGGCCTTGAATCTGCGACCGCAGCTGGCCGAGATCCGCTGCCCGTCACTGATCATGCAGGGCGATCGGGATGAGTATGGTGTCCCAGAGCAGGTGACTGACAGCTGTGCGGCCATTGGCCCGCAGGCCGAAGCTGCGTTCATAGCTGACTGCGGCCATGTGCCCCACCTGGAGCACCCTCAGGCGGTGATCGATCGCACGCGCGTCTTTCTGGCTGAAGCTGGATTGGTCTGAGCCCTAGAGCGCCAGTCGGCTGTGCATCTGCACCAGCTGTGCCAGACTTTCTGCCCTCATCTTGCTCATTACACGGGAGCGGTGAACTTCCACCGTTTTCGGGCTGATTCCGAGGGTTTCGGCAATCTCACGGTTGGAGTTACCGGTCACCACCAGCTCCATCACCTCACGCTCGCGCCGGCTCAGCGTTTCATACAGCTCCTGCAGCTCTCGCTGTTCGTTCTGTTCGCTGAAACGCTTGCCGGCTTCGGCCATCGCCTTGTCGACCAGGCGTAGCAGCACCTCGTCATCGAATGGTTTCTCAAGAAAGTCGAGAGCGCCGTTTTTCATGGCGTTGACGGCCATGGGTACATCACCGTGGCCGGTAATGATGATGACCGGCAGACGAATGTCACGCTCCAGCATCAGTTGCTGCAATGCCAGACCGTTGATTTCCGGCATGCGAACATCCAGCAGCATGCAGCCGGAGCGGCCGTCGTACTGGTCAAGAAAGAGTTGCGCCGACGCGAAGCTCTCGACGTTGTATGGGGTGGACTCCAGCAGCCACTGCATGGAATCTCTGAAGTCCGCATCGTCATCGATGATAAAAACGGTAGCCTGTGAGTTGGTCATGCCTGCCCCTTGAGCGGGAGTTGAAAGTGAAACCGGGTGCCACTTTGACCATCGCTCTCAACCCAGAGCCGGCCACAGTGGCTTTCGATAATGGTATGTGAAATGGACAGCCCCATGCCAAGCCCGTTTTCCTTCGAGGTGATAAACGGCTCAAACAGGTTGTCCAACTGGGCCGGGTCGATGCCTGGCCCCTGGTCGATGACGCTGACCGTAATACGTTTGCCTTCGACTCGGGTCCGAATGGTAACCGGCTTGGGGCTGATGTCAGAGTCGCTGTAGGCTTCGATCGCGTTGCGAACCAGATTGAGCAAAACCTGCTCGATCTGAAGGCGGTCGGCTTCAAGTATGGGGTTGTCGGGGTCGAGGTCGAAGTCGAAGCGGATGCTGTTGTCGAGCGCTTCCTGATTGAGGAATCGAGTTACCTCGATGCAGGTCTCATTGACTGGGAAGCTGACACGCTGGAACTCGGTGCGACGAACAAATCGACGCATGCGCTTGATGATTTCGGAAGCGCGCCTGGCTTGGGCCGATATCAGTTCCATGGAGCGAGTAACCTGAGTCAGCTCTGTGATCTGGCCTTCTTCGAGCCTGCGGAAGGTGCCGTTGCAGTAATTGATAATGGTCGCCAGCGGCTGGTTGATCTCGTGAGCCAGCTCGGTGGCCATTTCACCGACCGACAGCAGGCGTGACATGTGAGCCATTTCCAGCTGCTGGCGCTTTGCCTTTTCTTCCGCCTTGCGCTTGAGCGTAATGTCGCGGGCAATGATGGAATAGTACTCCACCTGCATGTTTTCGGCACGGTTGCGGTGGGCAATGATTTCACGAATTTCAGCGATGCGACCGGGGTTGCCGGCCGGGTAAAGCGGGATGCTACCGTACCAGGTCCCGTACAGGGCAGCATGTTGCAGCGCAGGCTCTACCAGTGTGTGCAGCACATCCTGCGGGAACAGCTGGTTAAGGTAGAACACCGCCAGATTTTCGCGTTCGGCACCGAAGGTGCGGTAGGCCGTTTCATTCATGTAGGTAAGCTGCAGCGTGCGGTGGTTGCAGAACAGGATCATGTCCGAGGATGCTTCCACGACTCGCGCCAGTCGTCGGGTCGCTTGCTGTGCCAACTCACGCTCGGTGACATCGCGGGATACGCAGATAATCTCGACAGGGTGTCCAAGCTCATCACGAATGGTGCGACTGGTGGTTTCCAGCCAGATGTAGTGGCCGTCCCGGTGCTGAAAGCGGTATACATTGGTATACATGCCGCGGCGATAGCGAACTGAATCGGCTCGTTTCTTCAGGTTGTCGGCATCGTCCGGGTGAAACAGGTCATAACCCGAGGTGCCGATGATTTCGTCCGCACGATAGCCCAGCATGCGTTCGATGGCAGGATTAACATCGATGAAGGTCCACTCGGGCGTGGGTGTATGGCGCGAAATCATGTCGGTGGACTGTTCGGCCAGCAGACGATAACGGTCCGCTTCCTGCAGACAACGCTGCAGTTCCTGCTCAAGTGGTTGCATGCATTTTCCTTATCATTTTGCGCATCTTGGCCGGCACAATCTTATGATTTTAGGTCCTATTGTGTAATAAGGGAAAATACGTATCATGAGATGACTGGATGGAATCAAATCAACCGAGGATGGCTCCCCAAAGCACTGGTGGAGAGGAACCTATAATGACAATGAATAACCATAATCCTTACGCGCTGGGACTGGATCAAAACCCGGCCAACTACGCCACACTCAGCCCGCTGAGCTTCATTGCTCGCACTGCTGCAGTTTATCCAAACCGAACCGCTGTGGTGCATCATAAAGTGCGCCGCAACTGGGCTGAGACTTACAGCCGCTGTCGCCGTCTCGCCAGCGCACTGAGCCAGCGCGGCATCAGCAAGGGTGATACGGTTGCCGTCATGGCACCCAATCTCCCGGAGGTGTTTGAAGCTCACTTCGGAGTGCCCATGTGTGGCGCAGTGCTGAACGCACTGAATGTTCGTCTTGATGCTGAAGCGATCGCGTTCATTTTGCAGCACGGTGAAGCCAAGGTGATCATCGTGGACCGTGAGTTCTCGGACGTCATTGCCAAAGCCATCAAAATCGCACGCATCAATCCGATCCTGATCGATATCGATGATCCTTCCTACGAGGGTGGCGAGTTGATCGGCGAATGCGATTATGAGGCTTTCATTGGCACAGGTGACGCCGAGTATGAATGGCAATTGCCCGCCGATGAGTGGGATGCCATCACGCTGAACTATACCTCTGGCACCACCGGCGATCCCAAGGGCGTGGTCTATCACCACCGTGGCGCCTACCTCAATGCGATCAGCAACGTGGTGTCATGGAACATGGGCGACCAGCCCATCTATCTCTGGACCCTGCCGATGTTTCACTGCAATGGCTGGTGTTTCCCCTGGTCCATTGCCGCGGCTGCCGGTGTCAGTGTCTGCCTGCGTCATGTACGGGCAGATGATATCTACCACCTTCTCAAGACAGAAAAGGTGGACCACTTCTGCGGCGCCCCCATCATATTGAACATGCTGAACAATGCCTCTGATGAGCTCAAATCCGGTATTGAGCATCAGGTGAAAGTGATGACGGCAGGTGCAGCGCCGCCTGCCTCGGTTATCGAAGGTATGGAAAACATGGGTTTCAGTGTGACTCATGTGTACGGTTTGACCGAAACCTATGGCCCCTGTGTGGTATGTGCCTGGCATGATGAGTGGAATGAAAAAACGGTTAACGAACGTGCCCGATTGAAATCCCGTCAGGGCGTGAAGGCACCGATGCTTGAAGGGTTAATGGTCGCCAACCCCGATACCCTTGAGCCTGTGCCGCAGGATGGTGAAACCATCGGCGAAATTTTCATGCGCGGCAACCTGGTGATGAAGGGCTATCTGAAAAATCCGACAACCACTGATAAGGCGTTCGAAGGTGGCTGGTTCCACTCCGGGGACCTGGCTGTCTGGCATGCCGACGGCTATGTCGAGATCAAGGACCGCTCCAAGGACATTATCATTTCGGGCGGGGAAAACATCTCCAGCATTGAGATCGAGGATGTACTCTACCGTCATCCTGCAGTGATGGAGGCGGCTGTCGTGGCGCAGCAAGACGAGAAATGGGGTGAAATTCCCTGTGCCTTCGTCACTCTTAAAGCAAATGCTGGTGAGCTTTCTGAAGCAGAACTCATTCAGTTCTGCCGTGACAATATGGCGCACTTCAAGGCACCCAAACGCGTGGTGTTCTGCGAACTGCCAAAAACCTCAACCGGCAAGATCCAGAAATTTGTTTTGCGTTCACAAGCAAATCAAAAATAATGAGCAGGATCAAAAAGCTGTAGCAGATTGAAGCCGCCTTTTGGCGGCTTTTCTGATAATGTTGGCCCTTCCCTGAACCCGCCGTGCTCGGTAAGGTCCAATATGGCGATTAGAAAAGGGATTTTGGGAGTGCCAGATGAAGGAAAGAACCCGAGCTAAGGTTGCGGCAACCGTTGCCGCCGCCACTCTCAATACCCAAGTACTCAAGGTGACTGACTTGGATGAGGGGACTGTTTATCGCATTCGTGCCCTGATGCGCCACGGGCGTGTTGATGGGTTTGATTGCCACTCGGAGCACCATTTCAAGGGCATGAGCAGCCATTCGATGAATTTTTATGACTATGAAACGAAGGCTCATGTGCATTTGAAATTGGTCGGAAGCAAGATACTCGGTTATGACCTCGCAACCGAAACCGCATTTAATGGCCAAGTGCACGGCCGTCTGATCAATCTGTATGACTATGAAACCGAGCAAACCTACCGTTTCACTGTTTAGTAAGGGCGCCTGACTCTGATCAAGCGCCCTCATGTTTTCAGCTTTCCCTGCGATCGACCATGAAGGTGCCTTCGCCCGTGGCAACCAGTGTTTCGCCTACATGCACGTCAGTTCTGCACTTGACACGACGACGACGTTCATCAATTTCGGTTACAGTCAGGCTCGCACGTGCCGTGTCACCGATATGGACCGGCGCCTTAAACTTCAACTGTTGATCCACGTAGATCGCTCCTGGCCCTGGCAGTCGTGTGCCTGCTACGGTGGAGATCAGTGCTGCACTGAACATGCCGTGTACGATACGCTGCTTGAACGGTGTGGTTTTAGCGTATTCATCATTGATGTGAATCGGGTTGTTATCACCGGAAATACCGGCAAACAAAATCACATCCGCATCGGTGATGGTCTTGGCATAGGAGGCGCTCATACCCACTTCGAGGTCTTCCAGATAGTAACCGTGCAATTCCTGCATCTCATGATTCTCTTGTTGGCTTTTGGAGTGAGGCTGATTGTAAACCCGGGTTGACAGTATAAAAGGACCATATGAAAGTTTTCCTGCTTATCAAACCCGTGCTACATGCTAGAATAAGTGTATTCCCTTATAGGGACCGGTGCCACTGCCTGTGAGGCACAAACCGGTATGGCTGCTTCAAACGATTAACGAGAAGGTATCCAATGGCTGATTACAACGCACCACTGAAAGATATGAAGCTGACGCTTGACCATGTTGCGCGTATGCCTGAGCTGGCGCAGAAACCGGGCTTTGAAGATGCATCGGCCGATATGGTCGATGCAATTCTGGATGAGGCTGCTCGTGTGGCACGGGATGTTGTGGCTCCGAGTAACTGGGAAGGAGACCAACAGGGTGTGCAGCTGAAGGATGGAAGTGTCGTCTGCCCGGAATCGTTCAAGGAGGCCTATCAGCAATATGCCGAGGGGGGCTGGGGATCACTCCAGTTTGACCCGGAATACGGCGGTCAGGGCTTGCCGTTTCTTCTGTCTATTCCGGTGATGGAAATGTGGCACTCTGCCAACATGGCGTGGGGCCTGTGTCCGATGCTGAGTCAGGGGGCGGTTGAGTGTCTGGACCTGAACGGCAGTGATGAACTCAAGGAAAAGTACCTGCCCAAACTGGTTAGCGGTGAATGGACAGGTACCATGAACCTGACCGAGTCCAATGCGGGCTCAGACCTGTCAGTTGTTCGTGCCAAGGCGGAACCCGAGGGTGATCACTATCGCGTCAGCGGGGAGAAGATTTTCATCACTTGGGGCGACCACCAGATGGCTGAAAACATCATCCACCTGGTGCTGGCGCGATTGCCTGATGCTCCCGCTGGCGTGCGCGGTATTTCGCTGTTTTTGGTGCCCAAGTATCTGGTCAATGAAGATGGCTCCCTCGGGGAATTGAATACGGCTGGCCCTCTGTCTCTCGAGCACAAGTTGGGCATTCATGCCTCGCCGACTTGTGTCATGGGTTTTGATAATGCCGTTGGCTATCTGGTTGGTGAGCCGAACCGAGGTCTGGCCTGCATGTTTACCATGATGAACAACGCGCGTTTGAGCGTGGGGTTGCAGGGTGTTTCCATCTCGGAGCGCGCCTACCAACAGGCATTGCAGTATGCATTTGAGCGCATACAGGGACCGGCCGTCGGGACGAAAGAACCTGGCCCGATCATTCGGCATGCTGATGTGCGACGCATGCTCCTGACCATGAAGACCCTGACCGAAGCGGGTCGAGCCATTGCCTACGATGCCTGCGGCAGTCTTGATTTCGCGCTCAAGGCGGATACCGAAGAGCAGAAGGTGCTTGAAAAGGCTCGTGCCGCTCTGCTCACGCCCATCGTCAAAGGCTGGTGTACCGAAGTGGCTCAGGAGGTGACCTCGCTGGGTGTACAGGTACATGGTGGGATGGGATATGTGGAAGAAACCGGCGCCGCACAGCACTTCCGCGATGCCCGTATCCTGCCGATCTATGAGGGAACCAACGGTATCCAGGCACTGGACTTGGTGGGTCGAAAAACCTTGATGGACAAGGGCGAGGCACTGTCAGCACTGGTACAGGAGATGCGCAGTAGCGTGGCCGCATGCGACCCGTCTCTGACACCTCAGGCAAAACAGCTTGAAGAAGCGATCGCGGGGCTTGATCGTGCCCGTGAACAACTGCTCAAGGGTTCGGTGGATGACGAGCAGTGGGCCGGTGCCGTGGCGTACAACTTCATGATGCTGGCAGGCTACGTCTGCGGTGGTTGGCAGCTTCTGCGTCAAGGGAACGCTGTGGTTCGCCTGATGGCTGAAGGTGAAGATGACCCCTATCTGCAGGCAAAACTGGAGAGTGTCCGTTTCTACATGGCACAGGTGTTGCCACGCTGGAAAGGGCATGCCGACATGGTGGCTGACGGCAGTCGTTCCATCATGGCACTGTCTGAGGAGCTGTTCGCCAGCGCCTGGGAATAAATTTCATCCTGCAGGCAGATCCGGCTGGATCTGCCTCTTGCTGCAGGGCACAATCTGACACTTGTGGATATAACGATAAGGAACCACGATGTCGCATCAGGCCCAACGTCTGAAGGTTCTGTTTGCCGGAATTTTCAGTCAGATCCTCTGTATCGGGATTGCCCGATTCTCCTATACCCCACTGTTGCCCGTGATGCAGGAGCAGACCTGGATCGGCGATGCCGAAGGTGGCTGGATGGCTGCCATCAACTACGCCGGCTACATGTGCGGTGCCTTGATTGCGGCTTCATTGAGCGACCTTCAGCTCAAGGACAGACTTTACCGCATTGGCCTTGTCATGGCCGTTGTGACTACGGCAGCCATGGCATTGACAGAAAACATGCTGCTCTGGTCCTTGCTGCGTTTTCTTTCCGGTCTCAGCAGTGCCGGCTCCATGCTGATCGCATCCGGCCTGATTCTGAACTGGCTGATTCGCAATAACCATCGCAGCGAGCTGGGTATTCACTTTGCCGGTATTGGTCTGGGTATCATGTTCGCTGCCATAGTAGTGGAGATCATGCTCAGGCTGTCTCTGGGATGGGATGAACAGTGGCTCTGGTTTGCAGTGCTTGGGGTAGTGCTGGCTGCTCCGGCCTGGCACTGGATGCCAAGACCTGAACCCCTTGGCCTGGGCGGCAGTGGCCCATCAATGCTGGATCAGCCGCCGGGTAAACGCTTCATGTGGCTGATGATGATGGCCTACTTCTGTGCCGGTTACGGTTATGTGATCAGTGCGACCTTTATCGTCACCATTGTTGAGCGAGAGCCCGCACTGGCCGGCATGGGGCAGCTGGTATTTCTGGTGGTGGGACTGGCTGCGGCCCCTGCCGTAATGGTGTGGGACCTGATTGCGCGCCGAATGGGCTATCTGGGGGCGCTGTTGCTGGCCTACCTGATTCAGGTTGTGGGCATTGTCATACCGGCTCTGAGTGAGAGTCTGGCTGCTATTTTGCTGAGCGCAGTGCTTTATGGAGGAACCTTCATCGGTTGTGTCAGCCTGGTATTGACCATGGCGGGCCGGTTATACCCATCGAAGCCGGCCAAGTTAATGGGCAAAATGACCCTGTCCTACGGCGCAGCCCAGATTATCGCTCCGGCGCTGACCGGTATGCTGGCCGCGCAGAGCGGGGATTACAACACCGGCCTTTGGTTGGCCGGTGGGTTCGTAACACTGGGTGCTGTGCTGATACTGCTGTTGCGTTTCACCGACCGTACTGCCGCTGAGCTGGATCAGAGCAACCGCTTGGTCCGTGGCTGATTCAGGCGCTTGTGCTGTCGCAGGCTGACTGCCGCGGCAGCAGCCAGCGGCCGAGCACAAAGCCGCTGACGGCGCCGGCAAACATGATGGACACCATGGGCAGGGGAGTGCCGTCCCCCAGCAACCCGGTCAGAATCCCGCCAACCGCGCCGGTCGCGAAACCGCAGGCCCCGATCAGAGCCGTAGCGGTTGCAGCCGTGTGGGGGAAAAACTCACTGGTACCCGCCATCGCATTCGACATCACAAATCCCTGCATGCCGATAAAGAGCATCACCAGGACCAACACCATCCAGACGGGGGCGGGTGTCAACAGATACCCCAGCAACAGAGCGGTCGCTGCCAACAGTTGAACCTTTTGTGCACCTTGCAGCAACTGTTGAGGGCTAAAGCGGTGCAGCAAGCGAATATTGATGCGATTGCACAGCAGCAGAGTGACGATATTCGCTCCAAACAGAATTGGATACACGCTGGGTGATATGCCGTAGTAGCCGATATACATCCCGGGTGAGGCCGTGATAAAGGCAAACATGCCAGCGTAACTGGCCGCAACCGAACACAGGTAGCCCAGTGCATTTCGGTTTTGCAGCACACTCAGATAGTTGCGCAACGGGTTTGACAATGGGCCTTCGCGGGGTGCCAATGTTTCAGGCAGGCGCATGAACAGTGCCACGGAGAGAATCAGTCCATAACCAAACAAAAACATGAAAATACTGCGCCAGTCGCTGATCTTGAGAATCAGCGCCCCTATCACGGGCGCCAGCAATGGTGCCGCCATGATGATGCTGGCCATGCGGCTCATCGCCTGAGCGCTTTCGCGGCCGGAATGGCGATCCCGAATGATTGCCATTGAGTTGACCACGCTGATGCCGCCGCCAAAGCCCTGAAGAACCCTGGCCAGCCAGAGTGCATGCGCGGAATCTGCCAGCATGGCCCAGAAGGCGCCCAGCATAAAAATACTCAGGCCGGTAAAGACCGCTGTGCGTCTGCCGAAACGGTCAGAGTAGGGGCCGCCGAAGAGCTGACCAACGGCAAATCCTGCCAGGAAAAGACCGACGGTCAGTTCGATATCATGAACAATGACGCCAAGATCACTTGCAATCGCAGGAATGGCGGGCAGATAGGCATCCGTTGACAGCGGGGCGAGCGCAGTCAGTCCAGCAAGCATCAATATCAAACCCGGAATATGGGTGGTCTTGGGTGTCATTGAAGATCCTCATAACTGCAATAGCGGCGTGTTTGCACATGGGTCTTAGTGAGATGTGAAACCGTGCAAGGGAAGCAATCCGTGTGTACTCGGAAAGTGTAGTGTAATATACATTACATAATATTGACCTGTCCATTGCGTTCGGTCGTGCTGACAGGGCAGCAGGCCTGATATAATGGCCCCACATTCAGACGCAGAATTTGCCATGAACAAAATGCAGCAGGATGAAAAAACAACGGCGTGCGGGCTGACCCCAAAAGGGCTGGAGCGACAGAAGCGCATTCTCGACGCCGCTCGGGAAGTGTTTCTGGAGCAGGGATACGACAATGCCAGCATCAACGACATCATGTGTCGGGCCGGTGGTTCGTTGAGTACGCTCTACAGGCTGTTTGGCAGCAAACTGGGGTTGTTTGAAGCGATGATGGAACAGACTTCAAACCAGGTGTTTGCTGCCTTTCAGGCATTTGAATGCTCAATCAAACGGCAGGAAACTCCCGAGCAGGCACTCAAGCGTTATGCGCGACTGCTGCTGGAGCGTGTTCTCTCACCTGAGGCTGTCGGCCTATACCGTCTGATCACCACCGACTGCAGTAGCGAGCGAGAGCAGATACAGCAGCTTTTCTATGCCCAGGGCCCCAAGCGTATCAACGAGAAGCTCGCCGGCTACCTGCGTGTTCAGGTTGAGCAGGGTGTGCTGCAGATTAATAATCCGGAACTGGCGGCCTTTCAGTTTGTAGACATGGTGAAGGGCCAGTTCCAGTTGAGAGCGATGCTGGGCATGACGATAACCGATGGCGAACTCGATGCAGCTGTAGAGCAGGCAGTGGATATATTTCTGCGCGGAACTACTCCGCGCTGATCCTTTCGCACAGGCCCGCCCTGATGCTGTTGCCAAAACCTCGAATAGGGTATCTTAGGCGCAATTTGTACCCGAACACAGATGGACACTGAATCCGCATATGATTATCAAACCGAAAATCCGTGGCTTTATCTGCACTACTACCCATCCTGTCGGCTGTGAAGCCAATGTACGTGAACAGATCGCATACACTCAGGCACAGGGCAAGATTGAGAGCGGCCCCAAGCGTGCGCTGATCATCGGCTCTTCCAGTGGCTACGGCCTGTCATCTCGCATCGCAGCGGCCTTTGGCAGTGACGCCGCGACCATCGGGGTGTTTTTTGAAAAGCCGGGCAGCGAACGCAAGACTGGCACGGCCGGCTGGTATAACGCAGCCGCTTTCGACAAGCTGGCCAAGGAAGCCGGACTCTATGCCAAGAGCCTCAACGGTGATGCCTTCTCACACGAAGCCAAACAGAAAGTGATCGACCTGATTAAACAGGATCTGGGTCAGATTGATCTGGTGGTGTACTCGCTGGCGTCACCGGTGCGTAAATTGCCGGATACCGGTGAGGTGATTCGCTCTGCGCTGAAGCCGATCGGTGAGCCTTACCGCTCGACCGCCATCGATACCAACAAGGACGTGATTACCGAAGCCGAGATTGAGCCGGCTACCCAGGAAGAAGTCGATAACACCGTTAAGGTGATGGGCGGCGAAGACTGGGAACTCTGGATCAAAGCTCTGGAAGAGGCCGGTGTGTTGGCCGAAGGCTGCAAGACCGTTGCCTACAGTTACATCGGCACCGATATTACCTGGCCGATTTACTGGCACGGCGCCCTTGGCAAAGCCAAGCAGGATCTGGACCGCGCCGCTACCGAACTGAACAGCCAGCTTTCTTCGGCGCATCAGGGGCAGGCCAACGTGGCTGTGTTGAAGTCGGTGGTTACTCAGGCCAGTTCTGCAATCCCGGTCATGCCGCTTTATCTGTCCATGGTGTTCAAAGTGATGCGTGAGCAGGGTGTGCATGAAGGCTGCATGGAGCAGGTGCATCGCCTGTTCAATACCGGCTTGTACGGTGACACTGCCCAGATTGATGAAGGCAACCGTTTCCGCATGGATGATTGGGAGCTGCGTGAAGACGTGCAGCAGGCGTGCCGTGATCTTTGGCCGCAGGTCACCTCCGAGAACCTGTTTGATGTGACCGACTATCAGCTGTACAAGGATGAATTCCTGAAGCTGTTTGGTTTTGGCATTGATGGCATAGACTACGATGCTGATGTGAACCCGGATGTACAGTTCGACGTGGACGATATCTAGCCTGTACAGGTATATGCGAGAAGACATCGACCCCCGTTACGCGTGATCGTAACGGGGGTACTTCACCATAACATCCCCCTGATCTTGGGCGAATGAAAGTCCGGGATGTGAAACGGGGCGAAGTTGGTACAGTGCCTTGATAGAGGCCTTTTTAGGTATAGTCCTCGTCGTCAAGGAGCATATCTTCGTAAAAGGCACCGAAACGCTGCTGCGGATCTCGTAGATGTATTTCCAAAATCCAACGCATCGCCGATGGAGTGATTTCTAGATCGGCTAATGATCCTGAATATTTTGTGGCATGCGGAAAATCCGAAATCCTATGCCCGGGCAGCTCAAAATTGAGCTCCCACCCCATTTTTTTCGCAGTTAATTCTGCATACTCATAAAGTGCTTGTCCGGTTAAGTGCTGAGTACTCCAGATTTTACGGACATCGTGAAAAAGGCTCTCCGCATCCTTTGTGCAACGAAGATAATCGGCGTTTTCACCAACTACGAAACTTGCCCCCCCGTCGCCTTCCCAAGTATTTACACGAGGCGCAATATCAATGAAAAATATATCATTGTTCTGAAGGATAACTCCGGGTTCTGATTTGATTTTCATCGGTTTGATCGTGTTTCGGCCAAAACGGACGCGTGTCGGATGCCAGCTTAGCGCCATGCCCGCATCGATTTGCACTTGTTTTGCCATCGCGACAGCGTCTTCCTCCAACATTCCAGGCGTAATCCGATTTGCGATGTTTGTAATGGCTTGCCGAGTTTTCTGACGTGCCAATAGCATGCCATCTACTGAGAAAGTGGGTCCTACACATTCTGCAGCGTGTGTGGTGGATGAGCTCATAGAAGTCTCCTTGTTGGTACAGTAGGTGAGCATTCATTATTCGCGTTTGGCCTAGATACGCCTAGCGATGCATGGGCGTGATTCAGGACAATGTGCGCGTGATCTGCGCCAAGATCTTCGGATTTCGCCGGATAAGGTAGGATTCGCTCTATCCTAGAGAAAGAAGAACCCATATCGTTGAGACGGGACTGTTAACCATGATTCAGCACGTAGGCATCGTCGTTCCACCGAGCGCACAAGCGCTGGACATATTTGGGCCGCTTGATGTTTTTGCTGAGGCAAACAGATTTCTTCCGCCGAGCTCGCATTACCAATCGACGGTTATTGGTATTGAGCCGTCATCCATTCGCTGCTCCAATGGCGCGCTGTTGCAACCTCATAGGCATTACTCCGAAGCAAACGAGGTGTTTGATCTTCTGTTGGTAGCGGGTGGGCCCTTGGTTCCGAATCAGGAATTGTCGGCGGACTTTAATAACTGGTTACGCCAAGCGTCGAGTCGGGCTACACGATTTGGGTCCATTTGCAACGGAACATTTATTCTTGCTAGAGCAGGTTTGCTGGCTGGAAAAACGGTGACCACTCATTGGAATGATGCTCAGGCGCTTGCAGAGCTGTGCCCGGATGTGAATGTTCAGCCGGATCGCCTCTATGTGTGTGATAAGAAACTGTACACCAGTGCTGGAATCACTGCGGGCATTGACCTTGCGCTCTTCCTGGTAGCCATTGACCAGGGGCAGGATATCTCCCTCAATACAGCAAAAAGACTGATTGTTTTTACCCAAAGAGCTGGAGGGCAGTCACAGTTCAGTCCTTATCTAATGCCATTTCTCGATACAAACTCACCTATGGGAGCAGTTCAGCAACATGTTTTAGCCAATCTTAACGGAGATCTTAGAGTCCAGACTCTCGCACGGGTGGCTAGTATGAGCCCACGGAACTTTACTCGCGTATTTTCACGGGAAACTAGGGTAACGCCTGCGGAGTTCGTCGAGCTCGCCAGAGTGGATGCTGCACGTAGACTCTTGGAACAAAAAAGCAAACCCATTAAGACCATTGCCGTTGACTGCGGATTTCGCGATGGGCAGCACATGCGCGACGTATTTCGGCGTTGTCTAGGTGTATCACCTCAGCAATACAGAGCGAGCTTCAGAGTGGTGGATGCAACTCATGCGGATATCGTGCGTTGATTTACCTTAGGTTTTAAATACAAAGGTTACTATAGGTGTCGGCTATTGAAAGCATAAAGATAATTAACCTTACAGGCTGGGCAGGTACTGCTAAATTTTAAGAACAGATCCAACAGGCAGCAACACTCAACATCAAATCCAAAGGGAAGACTGATATGAGCCAGAATAATAATTCCACCGGCAAATGTCCGGTGATGCATGGTGCCAACACGGGAGCGTCTGACAGCGTCATGGAGTGGTGGCCCAAATCACTGAATCTCGACATCCTGCACCAGCATGACCGCAAGACCAACCCTCTTGGTGAAGAATTCAATTACCGCGAAGAATTCAAAAAGCTGGACCTGGAAGCGGTTAAAAACGATCTCAAGGTTTTGATGACTGACAGTCAGGACTGGTGGCCGGCTGACTGGGGCCACTACGGCGGCTTGATGATCCGTATGGCCTGGCATTCGGCCGGTACTTACCGTATCGCCGATGGCCGTGGTGGTGCAGGTACCGGCAACCAGCGTTTTGCACCGATCAACTCCTGGCCGGACAACGGCAACCTGGACAAGGCGCGTCGTCTGCTTTGGCCAATCAAGAAAAAATACGGCAACAAGCTCTCCTGGGCCGACCTGATGATCCTGGCCGGTAACATGGCCTACGAGTCCATGGGATTCAAGACCTTCGGTTTTGCCGGTGGTCGTGAGGATATCTGGCATCCTGAGAAGGACACCTACTGGGGCTCTGAGAAAGAGTGGCTGGCACCCTCCGGCAGTGAGGGCAGCCGTTACTCCGGTCAGCGTGATCTGGAAAACCCGCTGGCAGCGGTCATGATGGGTCTGATCTACGTTAACCCGGAAGGCGTTGATGGCAAGCCTGATCCGCTGAAAACTGCACATGACGTACGGGTTACCTTCGAGCGCATGGCGATGAACGACGAGGAAACCGTTGCCCTGACCGCCGGTGGTCACACCGTGGGCAAGGCACACGGTAACGGCGATGCGGCCAACCTGGGTCCCGAGCCAGAAGCAGCCGGCATCGAGGAACAGGGTTTTGGCTGGATGAACCACAAGACCCGCGGTGTTGGACGTGATTCAGTCACCAGCGGCATCGAGGGCGCCTGGACCAGTGAGCCGACCAAGTGGGATTACGGCTACTTCGACATGCTGCTTAACCATGAGTGGGAACTGACCAAGAGCCCGGCGGGTGCCTGGCAGTGGAAGCCGGTGGACATCAAGGAAGAGGACATGCCGGTGGATGTAGAAGATTCTTCCATCCGCTGCATGCCGATGATGACCGATGCCGATATGGCGATGAAGATGGACCCGGAATACCGCAAGATCTCCGAGCGATTCCAGAAGGACCCGGAATACTTCGACGAGGTTTTTGCTCGTGCCTGGTTCAAGCTGACCCATCGTGATCTGGGGCCGAAGAGCCGTTACCTGGGGCCGGATGTACCGGCCGAGGATTTGATCTGGCAGGACCCGGTCCCAAGCGTGGATTACACCCTGGACGATGCCGAAGTTGCCGATCTGAAAGCGAAAATTCTGGCCAGCGGCCTGAGTGTATCCGAACTGGTTGCCACCGCATGGGACAGCGCTCGTACCTTCCGTGGTTCCGACTACCGCGGCGGTGCCAACGGTGCACGCATTCGTCTGGCACCGCAAAAGGACTGGGAGGGCAATGAGCCGGAGCGGCTGCAGAAGGTGCTCAAGGTGCTGGAGGGCATTCAGTCAGATCTTGGCAAGCCGGTCAGCATGGCTGACCTGATTGTTCTTGGCGGTACCGCAGCGGTTGAAAAGGCAGCCCGGGATGCCGGTGTAAATGTAACAGTGCCGTTCGCGCCGGGCCGTGGTGACGCCACGCCGGAGATGACTGACGGGGATGCGTTTGACGTGCTTGAGCCCCTGCATGATGCCTATCGCAACTGGCTGAAGAAGGATTATGTGGTTTCTCCCGAGGAGATGATGCTGGATCGTACCCAGTTGATGGGGCTCACAGCTCCTGAGATGACCGTACTGGTCGGTGGCATGCGTGTACTGGGTACCAACCACGGTGGCAGCAAGCATGGCGTGTTCACGGATCGTGAGGGTGTACTGACGAACGATTTCTTCGTCAACCTGACCGACATGAGCAACAGTTGGAAACCGACCGGCAAGAACAGTTATGACATCGTTGACCGCAACACCGGTCAGACGAAATGGACAGCGACCCGAGTGGATCTGGTGTTCGGTTCAAACTCCATTTTGCGCGCCTACGCCGAGGTGTACGCTCAGGATGACAACAAGGAGAAGTTCGTCAAGGACTTCGTCAATGCCTGGACCAAAGTGATGAACGCGGATCGCTTTGATCTGAAATAATTGTCTGGCCCGCCAGGGCCGGATCAAGTGCCAAAGCCACGGCCAGTCATACTGCCCGTGGTTTTTTTGTGGCGGCACTCAACTGCGCGCCGCAACCAGCTCAATCACCCGAATGGCACCCGCTTCAAGATTCAATACCAGGTTTTTGCCCATATCTGCGAACCGTGAACCCAATATCAATGCAGGCGAAAGCGCCGCTCGGCCCACATGCCCCGCATCCTCTTTTTGCAACTGACGTTGTCGCCATGCCAACGCTTCATCGCTCCAGTCATCAAGCTGGATATTGGCAAAACCAGCCTGCTGCAGTTGCTGCTGCAGTGTCTGTGCAGTCACCAGATGTGAATGTACCGCATCCTCGGCCCAGGGGACCGGGTAGCGCATCTGCTCGGGCTGTGGGCCGCAGACCACTTCGTGCATCAGCAGTGTCCCGCCGGGCTTCAATACACGCCAACATTCGCTCAGAACCCTGGAGTTGTCCGGCATGTTGAGAAAGCTGTGCTGAAACAGAATTAGATCCAGACTTTGGTCGGCAAAAGGCAGGTGGTGAGCATCCCCGGTGATAATCGGATTGCTGACCGGAACGGAGAAACAGTCATTCAGGCCAAGATTCAGTTGGTTGAAGCGGTGGGTGATATCCAGCCCGATCATGCTGAAACCCATGGCAGACGCCTGACGCATCAGCCCACCGGCGCCGGAACCGATATCAAGAATGTGATGGTGTCTGGCCAGGTCAAGATGACGCAGCAGGCGTTCTGAGGCCTTGATGCCACCGATGTGCAATTGATCCAGTGGTGCCAGTTGAAACAGATCCGCTCCCGCGGGGTACGCTGAATGAACCTGCCCCAGTATCCATGAAGGATCAAGTGACTGATCGTAGTGCTTGTCGATACTCATAACTGAAAACGCCGGCCAGTGGCCGGCGTTGGGTCTCCTTCAGGTAGCTGAATCAGTCATCCAGACCCAGCTCGGCAATGGACATTTCGCGCATTTTGAACTTCTGTATCTTGCCGGTGACCGTCATCGGGAAGGCATCGACAAACTTGAAGTAACGCGGAATCTTGAAGTGAGTGATTTTGCCTTTGCAGAACTCACGCAGCTCCTCGGCTGTGACGTCATCGGCATGCGGGTGAAGCTTGACCCATGCGATCAGCTCCTCACCGTACTTCTTATCCGGTACGCCCGTAACCTGGACTTCCGACACGGCCGGGTGGGTGTAGAGGAACTCTTCGATCTCTTTCGGATAAACGTTCTCACCGCCGCGAATCACCATATCCTTGATACGGCCAACGATTTGAATATAGCCCTCGTCATCCATGGTGGCCAGGTCACCGGTGTGCATCCAGCCGGCTTCATCAATGGCTTCGGCAGTGGCCTTTTCGTTGTTCCAGTATTTCAGCATGACGCTGTAGCCACGGGTGCAAAGCTCACCGATTTCGCCGCGAGGTACGATCTGTCCGTTACCCGGGTCTACAATCTTGCTCTCCAGATGCGGCTGAGTCCGCCCTACAGTTGATACGCGCTTTTCAATGCTATCTTTGGCACCGGTCTGGGTTGATACCGGGCTGGTTTCGGTCATGCCGTAGGCGATCTGAACTTCCTTCATGTTCATTTTGCTGATCACCTGCTTCATCACCTCGGTGGGACAGATGGAACCCGCCATGATGCCGGTACGCAGTGTCGACAGGTCAAAGCTGTCGAATTCGGGGTGATCCAGCTCGGCAATGAACATGGTTGGCACGCCGTAAAGAGCGGTGGCCTTTTGTGAGTGGACTGCCTTGAGCACCGAAGTCGGATCGAACCCTTCGTCTGGATAGATCATGGTCGCACCGTGGGTGATGCAACCCAGGTTACCCATCACCATGCCAAAACAGTGGTACAGCGGCACGGGAATCACCAGTCGGTCTTCGCTGGTGAAGCCCATGCTCTCGGCAACGAAAAAGCCATTGTTCAGAATATTGTGGTGAGACAGGGTGGCACCCTTGGGGAAACCGGTAGTGCCTGATGTGTACTGAATGTTGATCGGATCATCAAACTGCAGTGTGGCCTGAAGGTCGGCCAGCTCGTCTTCACTGACATGATCCGCCAGTTCCAGCATGTCGGCCCAGCGCCACATGCCAGGGTGTTTCTCGTCTGACAGGTTGATGATGCACTCCAGATCAGGCAGTTTCTGTGACTTCAGTTTGCCATCGGCACAGGCTTTAAGCTCAGGTGCCAGCTCGTACAGCATGCCGCGATAGTCAGAAGTTTTGAAGCTGTCAGCGGTGATCAGGAAGCGAGCGCCTGACTGGTTGAGGGCATATTCCAGCTCATGGGTACGGTAGGCCGGGTTGACGTTGACGAGGATCGCACCGATTTTGGCCGTGGCGATCTGGCTGACCGTCCACTCGGAGCAGTTCGGCGACCAGACGCCGACTCGATCCCCCTTGCGGACTCCCATGGACAGGAGTGCACGGGCGCACTGATTGGCGCGCTGCTGCAACTCGCGGTAGCTCCAGTGCACATTTTGGTGCAGCACAATCAGCGCGTCGTTATCCGGGTAAGTATTGGCAATCTCATCGAACTTGTCACCGATGGTCATGCCGATCAGCGGTTTTTCAGCGGTGCTGCTGGTATAGCTTGGTAGTGGTTTGCTCATCGCTATGACTCCGATTTTTGTTGTTATCCGGACAGATGAATAGGTGTAACCGCTTAGCGGAATCGTCCGTGGTATTCAGGGTTTGGCTGCATGTCCACCGCGCTCGCAACGCGGTTGGTCATGTTGTAGAAACCGGCAATATTGGCAATATCCCAAATGCCACGCTCGCTGAAACCCACATCACGCAGTGCTTGCCGATCCGATTCCAGGATCTCGGCAGGGGTTACGGTCAGTTTATGGGCAAAGTCGAGCATGGCACGCTGACGTGGCTCAAGGTCGGCAACGCGATAGTTCATCACCATCAATTCACCCAGGGTCGGGTTACCTGAGTATTCACGTACTGCGGCACCGTGGGCTGTCATGCAGTAAAAGCAGCCATTATGTGATGAGACGACGACGGCGATCATTTCTCGTTCCAGTGGGCTGAGCTCACTTTCACCAAACATCAACTCGTTATAAAAGCGAGTGAAAACATCAAACTGAGCCATGTTTTGGCTGTAGGCCTGTAAAACATTAGGTATCAATCCCAGTTTTTCATCACACTTGCCAAAGTATTTCTGTACGTCTTCCGGCAGTTGGTGTCGCTCGGGGATCGGCAGTTCGAGCGCGGTAATATGATCGGGCTGAGACATCCTGTTTATCCTCTTGTTATTGTGATGCGGCTGACCTTGGGGTGCAGTCGCCCATCGCTTGTGCAACCTTGGAACCGTTGTGACGTCCCAACTGCTGTGTAATCCAATGACCAGTATTGACCACAGCCTGAAGGTCTACGCCGGTATCAATGCCCAACCCCTGCAGCAGATAGAGCACATCTTCGGTTGCCACATTGCCGGATGCGCCTCTGGCGTAGGGGCATCCTCCGAGGCCTGCAGTGGAGCTGTCGATCACGGCGATGCCTTCTTCCAGCACCGCATACAGATTGGCCAGTGCCTGACCGTAGGTATCGTGGAAATGCGCGGCCAACTGGCTGATCGGGACAACTTTTGTGACCGCTTCCAGCATCCGCTTGGCCTTGAGTGGCGTGCCTGTACCGATGGTGTCACCCAGCGAAATCTCGTAGCAGCCCATGTCGATCAGGTCACGGCTGACCCGGGCCACCTGGACCGGGTCAATATCGCCCTGATAGGGGCAGCCCAGTACGGTTGAAACATAGCCACGCACGCGAATTCCTTCGCTCCGCGCCTGTTCAATCAACGGGGCAAAGCGCTCAAGACTTTCGGCGATGGAGCAGTTGATGTTCTTCTGCGTAAAGGCCTCGGAGGCTGCGCTGAATACCGCAACCTCCTCAACGCCGGCAGCGATGGCGCCTTCCAGCCCCTTCAGGTTGGGGGCCAGGGCCGAATAGGTGACACCGGGCTTGCGCTGAATGCCCGCCATGACCGCGCTGGCATCACCCATCTGCGGTACCCACTTGGGAGAGACAAAACTGGCGGCTTCGATATGGATCAGGCCGGTGGCACTGAGCCGGTTGATCAATTCAACCTTGATCTCGGTGGCGATCACCGGTCCCGGCTCATTCTGCAGGCCGTCCCGTGGTGCCATCTCGACGATGCGGACCTGTTGCGGGAATGCCATCAGGCAGCCTCCTCTGAGTCGAGTTCAAGTGCGATCAGCTCTGCACCTTCCGAAACCAGATCACCCTCGGCAAAGAACACCTCACTGACGCTGCCATCAGCCGGCGCCTTGATTGCGTGTTCCATCTTCATTGCCTCCATGATCACCAGTGTCTGGCCCGATTTGACGCGATCACCGGCCTTCACCATCACCGCAACCACCGAGCCGTTCATGGGTGCCTGAAGTCCGCCTTCACTGGCCTGATCTTCGAGACCGAACTGCTCACGGTGCAACGCACAGTGGAAGGTTTCACCTTCATGGAACAGCACCAGCTGATCCTGATGCAGATCGCCACAGATGCTGAAGCGATGACCGTTTACGGTCGCCTGCAGGCGATCATCGTCAAGGCTGGCGCGGACGTCGTAGCAGCTGTCACCAATGCGGATTTCGTAATGATCGTCCTGTTCCAGAATGCTCAGACTGTGCTGAACATCATCGCTGAGCAGGGTCATTGGTCGTGCATAGCGTGAATTCAAACGCCAGCTGTTCTGACGCGCAAAGGGTGAGAAGGGGTCCGCGGGCAGGGTCTGTTCGGCCTTGTTGCGCAACAGGAAGAAGCAGGCACTTAGTACCAGTCCCAGGTTCTCGTCCAGACGTGCAGGCGGGAACAGCAGGGCTTCATGCTTGCCGATAAAGCCGGTATCCAGCTCTTCGTTGCGGAAGGGCGCCGAGTCAGCCAGTGCATGCAGGAAGCGGATGTTGGTCTTGACGCCGCCGATCCGATACTCCTCCAGCGCCTGCACCATACGGTTGATGGCGCGTTCGCGACTGTCATCCCATACGATCAGTTTGGCAATCATCGGGTCGTAGTGGATGCTGACCTCGTCACCCTCGACCACACCGGTATCCACACGCACGTGGGCATTTTCATCCGGAGTGCGCAAGTAACGCAGGGTGCCGGTGGCCGGCAGGAAGTCATGGTCCGGGTCTTCGGCGTAGATACGGGCTTCCAGGGCATGACCCCGCAGCTTTATCTGATCCTGCTGCAACGGCAGCGGCTCGCCATTGGCAACACGCAGCTGCCATTCCACCAGGTCCTGAGCGGTTATCATCTCGGTGACAGGATGTTCGACCTGCAGACGCGTATTCATCTCCATAAAGTAGAAGGAGCCATCCACGTCATACAGGAACTCGACAGTACCGGCACCCACGTAATCGATGGCCTGAGCGGCGCGTACGGCTGCCTCACCCATTGCCTTGCGGGTCTCGGGGCTGAGTCCCGGAGCGGGTGCCTCTTCCAGTACCTTCTGGTGACGGCGCTGAACAGAGCAGTCACGTTCGGCAAGGTACACACCGTTGCCTTTACTGTCACAGAAAACCTGAATCTCGACGTGGCGGGGCTGGGTCAGGTATTTCTCGATCAACATGTCCGGGTTGCCAAACGCGTTTTTCGCTTCGCGCTGGGCAGCGGCCAAGGCATCGTCGAATTCGCTCATTGCCTCAACCACGCGCATGCCTTTGCCGCCACCACCGGCGACCGCTTTCAACAGCAGCGGGAAGCCGCATTTCTCGGCTTCGACACGCAGAAGCTCCGGAGACTGGTCGTCGCCGTGGTAACCCGGTACCAGAGGAACACCGGCATCCTGCATTATCGCCTTGGCGGCAGACTTGGAGCCCATGGCAGCGATGGCAGAGGCGGGCGGACCGATAAAGACGATATCATTGGCTTCACAGGCCTTGGCGAAGTCGGTGTTCTCGGACAGAAAACCGTAACCCGGATGAATGGCCTGAGCACCGCTGGATTTGGCGATCTCGATGATTTTGTCGGCACGCAGATAGCTTTCACTGCTCGCGGCCGGGCCCAGGAGGAAGGCTTCGTCCGCCATGGCAACATGGCGCGCATGACGGTCCGCTTCCGAATAGACGGCAACACAACGGATGCCGAGGCGGTGGGCGGTCTGAATCACTCGGCAGGCGATCTCGCCGCGATTGGCAATCAGAATCTTGTTAAACATGGCAAATTAATCCTCGATCCAGTTCGGTGTGCGTTTGTCGAGGAAGGCGCTAAGCCCCTCCTGACCCTCTGCGCTGACACGGATATCGGCAATGCGGCAGGCCGTGTCATCGATGACCGACTGGTCAATGGTTTTCTGGCTGACGGCAAAAATCAGTTCTTTTGCGGCATGCATCGCCTGAGGGCTGTTGCGGCGCAGCTGGGCAATGAAGCGGCTGCAGGCTTCATCGAGCAGATCGGCGTGGGGCACAACCTGATGCACCAGTCCGGCGTCAGCCGCGATTTTGGCGCTGAAGGGTTCAGCGGTGAGGAAGTAGCGGCGTGACAGCCGCTCGCCCAAAGCCCGCACCACATAGGGGCTAATCACGGCCGGGATCAGGCCGATCTTGACTTCGCTGAGGCAAAACGAGCTCTGCTCAGTGGCGATGACGATATCGCAGCAGGCGGCAAGCCCAACGGCACCGCCGTAAGCGGCGCCCTGAACCAGCCCGATGGTGGGTTTACTGTGATTATTCAGCACTTCCATCAGTCGGGCCAGCTGGCCAGCATCCTCAAGATTTTCCTGATGGCTGTTCTGCGCCATCCGTTTCATCCAGCCCAGATCAGCTCCAGCAGAAAAATTGCGGCCATTGGATCGCAGTACCAGTACCCGTACCTCGGGACTCCGGTCAGTGGATTCCAGTGCCTCGATCAGGGCCGCAATGATGCTGTCGTCAAAGGCGTTGTGTACCTCTGGCCGGTTCAGCGTCAGGGTTGCAACCCCCTGGTCTGAGATCTGCAGCAATACGGCGTTATTGTTATTGTCCATAGCGCTTTCCTTATTATGTCTCGACCGGTTACATGCGGAAGACGCCGAAACGGGTGTCGTCAATCGGCTTGTTCAATGCTGCTGAAAGTCCCATGCCGATCACGTCACGCGTCTGGGCCGGATCGATGACGCCGTCATCCCAGAGGCGGGCACTGGCGTAATAGGGATGGCCCTGGTGCTCGTAGGTGTCGATGATCGGTTTCTTGAATGCCTTCTCTTCATCCGCTGACCAGGTTTCGCCGCTGCGTTCCATGCCGTCACGCTTAACGGTTGCCAGCACACCGGCGGCCTGCTCGCCGCCCATGACCGAGATACGGGCGTTGGGCCACATCCAGAGGAAGTTAGGGCTGTAGGCGCGTCCGCACATGCCGTAGTTGCCGGCACCGAAACTACCACCGATCAGTACGGTGAGCTTGGGCACGTTGGCACAGGCAACGGCTGTTACCATCTTGGCACCGTGTTTGGCGATACCTTCGGACTCAGCCTTCTGCCCTACCATGAAGCCGGTAATGTTCTGCAGGAACAGCAGAGGAATTTTGCGCTGGCAGCAGAGCTCGATGAAGTGGGCGCCTTTCTGCGCTGAGTCACCGAACAGAATGCCGTTGTTGGCGACGATGCCGACCGGGTAGCCATGGATATGAGCAAAACCGGTCACCAGCGTGGTGCCATAGTATTTCTTGAACTCATCAAATTCGGAGCCGTCCACGATGCGGGCAATGACTTCACGCACATCGTAGGGTTTGCGCAGGTCGGTGCCGACAACGCCATAGAGCTCGTCTGCGGAGTAGAGTGGGGCGACGGGCTTGCGCAGGCTGAGATCACTCAGCTGCTTGCGGTGGTTGAGGTTTTTTACACAATCGCGGGCGATCTGCAGCGCGTGTTGATCATTTTCAGCGTAATGGTCGGCAACACCGGAGACCTTGCAGTGCACATCAGCGCCACCCAGGTCCTCGGCACTGACCACCTCACCGGTTGCGGCTTTCACCAGAGGAGGGCCGGCCAGAAAGATGGTGCCCTGGTTGCGCACGATGATCGATTCATCCGCCATGGCAGGAACGTAGGCGCCACCGGCGGTACACAGGCCCATTACTACCGCGATTTGCGGAATGCCCTTGGAGGACATGCGGGCCTGATTGAAGAAGATGCGACCGAAGTGATCACGATCCGGAAACACGTCATCCTGACGGGGCAGGTTGGCACCACCGGAGTCAACCAGATAGATGCAGGGCAGGTGGTTCTGTTCGGCGATTTCCTGAGCGCGCAGGTGTTTTTTCACCGTGACCGGGTAATAGGTGCCGCCCTTTACCGTGGCGTCGTTGGCGATGATCATGCATTCCACACCGCTGACGCGACCGATACCGGTAATGATACCGGCGGCCGGTACCTCTTCCTCATACACGTTGTAACCGGCCAGCTGAGACAGCTCAAGGAAGGGTGAGCCTTCGTCGATCAGGGTGTTGATACGCTCGCGGGGCAGCAGCTTGCCGCGTGACAGGTGGCGTTCCTGGTTTTTAGGGCCGCCTCCCTGTTCAATCATGGATACCTTGTCGCGCAGGTCGGTGACGGCTGCCGCCATGGAGTCGTGATTGGCACGGAACTCGTCCGAGCGTGGGTTAACTTTACTGTGCAATTGGGTCATCAGGTCGCTCCCCGTTCTGCCGGGCAGACGGGCTGCCCGGACGGTGTCGATTATTCTTGTTGGTTGAGGAAAGCTTATTTGTTGAGGAACAGCTCACGGCCAATCAGCATGCGGCGAATCTCGGAGGTGCCGGCACCAATCTCGTACAGCTTGGCATCGCGCAGCAGACGACCAGTCGGGAATTCATTGATGTAGCCGTTGCCGCCCAGCAGCTGGATGGCATCCAGTGCCACCTTGGTAGCCATTTCGGCTGAGTAGAGAATGGCTCCGGCGGCATCCTTGCGGGTGGTTTCGCCGCGGTCGGCAGACTGGGCCACCATATAAACGTAGGATTTGGCTGCGTTCATTTGGGTGTACATGTCGGCCACTTTGCCCTGTACCAGCTCGAACTCGCCGATAGCCTGGCCGAACTGCTTGCGATCGCGGATGTAAGGTACCACGATGTCCATCGCTGCCTGCATGATGCCCAGCGGGCCACCAGAAAGTACCAGCCGCTCGTAGTCCAGCCCGCTCATCAGCACCTTAACACCGCCGTTGAGTTCGCCGAGGATATTTTCCTTCGGTACCTTGGCATCCTGGAATACCAGCTCACAGGTGTTGGAGCCGCGCATGCCCAGCTTGTCCAGCTTCTGTGCCTGGGTGAAACCTTCGGTATCACGCTCAACAATAAAGGCGGTGATACCCTTGGGGCCGGCAGCCGGGTCGGTCTTGGCGTAGATCACATAGACGTTGGCATCGGGGCCGTTGGTGATCCACATTTTGTTGCCGTTAAGCACATAATGGTCACCGGCATCGCGCGCGGTGAGTTTCATCGACACCACATCGGAACCCGCGTTGGGCTCGGACATCGCCAGGGCGCCGATATGTTCACCGCTGATGAGTTTGGGCAGATATTTGGCGCGCTGCTCATCGTTACCGTTGCGGTGAATCTGGTTGACGCACAGGTTGGAATGAGCACCGTAAGACAGGCCAACGGAGGCGGAGGCACGGCTGATCTCTTCCATGGCAATAACATGGGCCAGGTAGCCCATCTCAACGCCACCCCATTCTTCCTTTACCGTAATCCCAAGCAGACCCATGTCGCCAAACTTGCGCCAGAGATCGTTCGGGAACAGGTTTTCGTGGTCAATCGCTTCGGCACGGGGAGCAATTTCCTGAGCGGCGAAACTGTTGATCTGTTCGCGCAGCATGTCGATGGTTTCGCCCAGTCCAAAGTTCAGTTCAGAATATGCAGAGATCATTATGTCCACCTTTGATTATGATGCCGTGATCCAGTCACTCGGTCGTCATCTTTTTTTGTTGTAGTTCGGTTAGTGCTTCTCGGCAGCGGGTTTCTGCGCTGTCCAGTTCAAGCTGTACCATTGCAATGTCATTCAGCTGTTGCTCCAGTTCCGCACGTTTGGTCGTGATGGTCCTGAGCATCAAGTTGAGCTGTTTCTCGCTGCCGCTGAGTGTTTCATCCCACAGATCAAACAGCTCCCTGGTCTCGGCAAGAGAGAACCCAAGGCGCTTGCCGCGCAGAATCAGTTTCAGTCTTACCCGATCCTTACTGCTGTAAATGCGCGTCTGTCCACGACGTGTTGGGTGCAGCAATCCCTGGTCTTCATAGAAGCGGATGCTGCGAGTTGTTACATCAAACTCGCTGGCCAGTTCGCTGATGGAGTAGGTTCTACTCATGTGGCTCTGAATCCTGTTGCTTATCGTGTATATGCAGGCTAAATGAAGTTTACGTTAACGTAAAGTGTCGAGAAATTAATTTTGTTGCGCAATGCGCACGGAGTTTTCGAATTAACCTGTTGAAAATATTGAGATATATTGTGTTTTTATCTGTATTTGGACTGCTTGTTTAGACTAAAGTAGTAATTGTATTCCCCTAAGGTAAATTGCTAGTTTGCGTCCATACCTTACGTTCAGGTAAGAATCCGACGCCTAGTGCGAAAGCCAGCATAAAAACAACAAAGAGGCT
This sequence comes from Marinobacterium sp. BA1, assembly GCF_041155135.1. Lineage (NCBI taxonomy): Bacteria > Pseudomonadati > Pseudomonadota > Gammaproteobacteria > Oceanospirillales > Oceanospirillaceae > Marinobacterium > Marinobacterium sp. BA1. Next base: position 1,337,137 of record NZ_BAAFHC010000001.1, on the reverse strand, counting down.
TGGTTTACACATGAGTGCAGACTACGTTCTCGAAACTCGTAACCTTGTAAAAGAGTTTAAGGGTTTCACCGCGGTAGATGACGTCAACCTTCAGGTGACACGCGGAAACATACACGCCCTTATCGGCCCCAACGGAGCCGGTAAGACCACAGTTTTCAACCTGCTGACCAAGTTTTTGATTCCCACAACGGGTCAGATTCTATTCAATGGCCGTGACATCACGCCCATGAAACCAGCTGCCATTGCTCGTGCGGGTGTGGTGCGCTCATTTCAGATATCCGCGGTGTTTCCACACCTTACGGTACTGGAGAATGTGCGTATTGCGCTGCAGCGCAAGGAAGGCAATAGCTTTCACTTCTGGCGCCCCCAAAACGTGCTGAACAAACTCAATGATCGAGCAGTTGAGCTGCTTGATTCTGTCGGGTTGGCGGAGTTTGCGGACGCACAAACGGTTGATCTTTCCTATGGTCGCAAGCGCGCCCTGGAAATTGCTACCACGCTGGCGCTTGAGCCTGAGTTGATGCTGCTTGATGAGCCGACTCAGGGTATGGGCCATGAAGATGTGGGGCTGGTCGCCGACCTCATCAAGAAAGTATCTGAAGGTCGAACCATTCTGATGGTTGAGCATAACCTTCATGTTGTCTCCAAACTTGCGGACAGAATCACGGTGCTTCAGCGCGGTGCCATTCTTACGGAAGGTGATTACGCGACTGTTTCGGCTGATCCGCGTGTTCGAGAGGCCTATATGGGTACGGCTGCCAGTGAGGAACAGGATCGAGCCAACGAACAGGCAGCCAGAGATGCAGCAGCGGCAGAGGAGACTCAGGCATGAGCACTTATGGCGAGAAATTGCGCATCGATGACCTGCACGCCTTTTATGGTGAGTCCCATATCCTGCATGGCATCGACATGAATATCATGCAGGGCGAGTTGGTTACGCTGCTGGGCCGAAACGGTGCCGGACGCAGTACCACCTTGCGCGCCATCATGAATATGGTGGGACGCCGTACCGGTTCGATCAATATCAATGGCAATGAAACCATCAATATGCCCGCGCACAAGATCGCTCACCTTGGGCTGGGTTATTGCCCTGAAGAGCGAGGCATCTTTTCCAGCCTTAACGTGGAAGAGAATCTTTTGCTGCCGCCGGCAGTGCGCTCCGATGGCATGAGTGTTGAAGAGTTGTACGAAATGTTCCCCAATCTGTACGAACGTCGATACAGTCAGGGGACCCGCCTTTCTGGCGGGGAGCAGCAGATGCTGGCCCTGGCGCGTATTTTGCGCTCGGGTGCCAATATTCTGTTGCTGGATGAGATTACCGAAGGCCTTGCCCCGGTAATCGTGCAGAAGCTGGGTGAGGTACTGGTCAAGCTTAAGGAGCGAGGCTTGACCATCCTGCTGGTGGAGCAAAACTTCCGTTTTGCTGCCCCCATCGCCGACCGTCACTACGTTATGGAACACGGTCATATCGTTGAGGAAATTCAAGCCAATGAGCTTGAAGCCAAAACAGAGCTCCTGAACACCTATCTTGGGGTTTGATCCCTTAACTGAGAAATAAAAATAACAATGCTCGACAGGAGAGTAACGATGAAAATGATGAAAAAGACCCTTCTCGCTGCGTCCGTTGCCGCTTTTGCGTCCTCAGCTGCCATGGCCAATGTCTCTGATGGCAAGGTCAAGATCGGTGTGCTGGCTGACATGGGCGGTGTGTATGCGGATATCTGTGGTAAAGGCTGTGTAACCGCGATTGAAATGGCGGTTGAAGACTTCGGTGGTACTGTTCTGGGTGCGCCGATCGAAATCGTCAGTGCTGACGATCAGCTCAAGCCGGACGTTGGTTCTGCCATCGTGCGCAAGTGGGTGGAAAACGAGCAGGTTGACGCGGTAGGCGGCCTGGTATCATCGGCTGTGGTGGGTGCTGCGACCAAGGTAACCACCGAGGCCAAGAAGATCGCTCTGATCTCGACAGCCGCTTCCAACGCGTTCACCACCAAGCAGTGTTCACCCTATAACGTTCACTGGACTTACAACGTAGTGGCACTGGCCAACGGCACCGTGAAGCCGATGGTCGATGCCGGCAAGAAAAAATGGTTCTTCATTACCGCTGACTATGCGTTTGGTCACGCCCTTGAAGGTGTTGCCACCAAGGTTATTCAGGAGAACGGTGGTGAGGTCGTGGGTGCAGCGCGTGCGCCGCTGGGAACTACTGACTTTTCGTCCTACATCCTGCAGGCGCAGTCTTCAGGTGCCGACGTAGTGGCCTTGGCCAACGCCGGTGGTGATACCGTCAACTCGCTCAAGGCGGCTTCAGAGTTTGGTCTGACTCAGATGATGGACGTGGCCGGTCTGCTGGTGTTCACTCCGAATGCCCAGGCAATGGATGCCAATACCGCGGGTGGAATGCGTACCACAACAGGTTTCTACTGGGATTATGATGATCAGACTCGTGCGTGGAGCAAGCGCTTCATGGAACGTCACGGCGCCATCCCGGCGATGGGACATGCCGGTGCCTACTCCATGACCATGCACTACCTGAAGGCGATTGAAGCTGCCGGTACGGATGAATCCGATGCCGTTATCAAGAAAATGAAAGAGATGAAGCCAGATGACTTCTTCTCCCGCAATGCAACGCTGCGCAGCGATGGCCGCATGGTTCACGACATGTACTATGTCGAAATCAAGAAGCCTGAGGAACGCCGTGATAACAATGACATCTTCAAGGTCGTCAGTGTGATCCCGGGTGATCAGGCTTTTGCTCCGGTACTGCCTGAGTGCGACTTCAAATAACAATAAGAGTTAAACCCTGCAACAACTCTGTCCTGCTGCCCTGAATCGGGCGGCAGGGCAGCCTGACGGCTGCTTCTGGCCGCAGGATCAGGCAGGTGAGAACGGGACAAGGCTATGGCGACATTTCTCGGTATCAATCTCTTTGGTCTTTTCGGCCAGCTGCTGGTCGGTCTGATCAACGGGTCATTCTATGCTCTGCTCAGCCTGGGGCTGGCAATCATCTTTGGTCTGCTCAAGATCATCAACTTTGCTCAGGGTGCCATGTACATGCTGGGTGCCTTTGCTGCCTGGATGGCGCTGAACTACTTCGGCATCAACTATTGGGCTGCACTGGTGATAGTGCCGCTGGTGGTTGGCTTTGTCGGTATCCTGATGGAGCGGTTTTTGATCCGTCCCATTGCCAATGAGGATCATCTTTACAGTCTGCTGCTGACCTTCGGGGTTGCGCTGATTCTGCAGGGGCTGTTTACCCATCTGTATGGCTCTTCAGGTATGTCATACACCATTCCTGATGCATTGCGTGGCGGTACCAAGCTGCCGTTCATGTATTTGCCGGACTATCGTCTCTGGATCATCTGTGCCTCGGTCGTGGTCTGTGGCCTGACCTGGTGGATGATTGAGAAAACCAAACTGGGCGCCTATCTGCGTGCCGGTACCGAGAACCCGCAGTTGATGCAGGCATTTGGTATTAACGTTCCCTTGATTGTGACACTGACCTTTGGCTTCGGTGTGGGTCTGGCCGGCCTTGCCGGTGTCATGGCAGCCCCGATCTACTCCGTGTCACCGGATATGGGTTCCAACATTCTGATTGTGGTTTTCGCCATTGTGGTGATCGGAGGTATGGGCTCCATTGGTGGCGCAATACTGACGGGTCTCGGCATGGGCGTCATCGAAGGCTTGACCAAGTATTTTTACCCGGAAGCGTCCAATACCGTCATCTTTCTGGTCATGGTGATTGTATTGCTGGTGAAACCGGCCGGTCTGTTCGGTAAGGAAGCCTGAGGGGGTTATGATGAAAGTAAACAAACTCTATGTAGCACTTCTGGTGCTGGCGGTAGTGGCTCCCTTTTTCCTCTACCCGGTATTTCTGGCCAAGCTGCTCTGTTTTGCGCTCTTTGCCTGTGCGTTCAACCTGATGCTGGGGTATGTAGGGCTGCTGTCATTCGGTCATGCTGCCTTTCTGGGTACGGGTGGTTATATCACCGGCTGGCTGATGATGAACTCCGGTATGACGCCCGAGCTGGCGATCATCCTGGGAACTGTTGCGGCAGGTGCCTTGGGGGCGGTATTCGGCAAATTGTCGGTGAAGCGTGAGGGGATCTACTTCGCCATGGTGACACTGGCATTGGCACAGCTGGTCTTCTTTATCTACCTCCAGGCGCCGTTCACCGGTGGCGAGGATGGCATGCAGGGGGTACCGCGTGGAAATCTGTTCGGATTCATTGATCTGTCCGACAACATGAACATGTACTATTTCGTACTGGCCGTGTTTCTGATTGGTTTCTGGGTGATTCATCGTACTATCCATTCGCCTTTTGGCCAGGTGCTGAAAGCGATTCGTGAGAATGAAGCGCGTGCTGTTTCCCTGGGCTACAACGTCAATGACTACAAATGGGTTGCCTTTACCATTTCAGCCGCACTGGCCGGTCTGGCCGGTTCGACCAAGACTCTGGTATTCCAGCTGGCGTCACTGACCGATGTGCACTGGCACATGTCCGGTGAGGTGGTGCTGATGACGCTGGTAGGTGGTGTCGGCACCATTCTGGGTCCGGTTGTCGGTGCCGGTGTGATCGTGACCATGCAGAACTACCTGTCCGGTGGTGAGTTGGGCAACTATGTACATATCATCATGGGCTTCATTTTCGTGATCTGTGTGCTGGCGTTCCGCAGCGGTATCGTTGGCGAGTTGCAGAAAATGTGGAAACGCAATTTCGGCTAAGTCGAGAGTGTCGAGCGATTCGCCCGTCGGAGATGCCCCCGGCGGGCGTTTTTTGTTGCCACTCTTCAGCGGTGATCCACTTGGCGTGAGGCAACGTATCGACTAGGATCACGTGACATCAAGTCTCGTCTATTTGCCCTGATCGCAAAGTATCAGGGCTTTTGTTATTCAGGGAGCTGTAATGGGCTATCGCGGAGTAAAGGGCTTCAGTCACGACCAGAAAGAATTGACCGGGGTGCTGGTCACCAACCTGGGGACACCGGATGAGCCTGCGCCCAAGGCCCTGAGGCGATATCTGAAAGAGTTTCTCTGGGACCCGCGTGTGGTTGAAGTGCCGCGACCGATCTGGTGGTGTATTCTCAATGGCGTCATTCTGAACATTAGACCGCGTCGTTCGGCCGCAGCCTATAAAGAGGTCTGGACCGATCAAGGGTCTCCGCTGCTGCTGCATACACAGGCACAGACGGCAGCACTGCAGGAGCGACTGCACCATCGTTTTGGCGAAAATATTATGATTGAATTCGCGATGCGGTATGGAAATCCTTCCATTACCAGCGTGATAGAGCGCATGCAACAGGCCGGTGTGAGGCGTCTGCTGGTGTTACCTCTGTACCCGCAGTACTCCGGTGCCACTACAGCTTCAACCTTTGATGCTGTTGCCGAGGATTTTCGTACCCGTCGATGGTTACCGGAATTGAGGATGGTGAATCACTATCATGATGAACCAGACTATATTGATGCGTTGGCGGCTTCGGTTGAGGCACACTGGAAGCGTCATGGTCGGGCTGACCGTCTGTTAATGTCTTACCACGGTATACCCAAGCGCTATCTTCTGCAGGGCGATCCCTATTTTTGCGAGTGCCACAAGACCAGTCGTTTGCTTGCCGAGCGGCTTGGGCTGGAGCCCGGCAGTTGGATGACCACGTTTCAGTCACGTTTTGGTCGAGAAGAGTGGCTCAAACCCTATACGGATGAAACGTTGAAGGGCTTTCCACAACAGGGCGTCAAATCGGTACAGGTGATCTGTCCTGGCTTCTCGGCCGATTGTCTGGAAACCATCGAAGAGATCGGACAGGAGAACCGGGAGTACTTCATGGAGTCTGGTGGCGAGCGCTATGAATACATCCCTGCGTTGAATGCAGAACCGACTCACATCGATGCATTGGAAAAACTGATCCTGAAGCATCTGCAGGGCTGGGATTTGTCACCTGCCGATGAAGGCAAAAAGTGTCAGAAACTTGCGCAGGATCAGGGGGCGGAGCGATAGGCACAGGCAATGCTTCACAACAGGAATGGTCTCAATATTATGGATTGATTGACCGCTCCGGTATGACAGGATGACCCGGAGCCAGGAGCCTTTTATGGATTTGGCACAACTGTACGAACACCTTCCCGACGCCGTCTATATTGTCGATTCCGAAACCTCGGAGATCATCGGCTGCAACCGTGCGGCCTGTACTGATCTGGGTTATAGCCGGGAGCAGGTGCTGGGCCATTCGGTACTGACCCTGCAGCGAGATGTGACAGGTATGGATCACTGGCACAAGATTGTTGCAAGTGCACGGGAGCATGGCTCGTTTGTGTTTATAGGCCATCATATCTGTTCTGATGGCTATGAATTGCCGGTTGAAATTCGTGTTTCGATTGATCAGGTCGATGGACGTGAAGTGTTTATTTCTGTTGCGCGCGATATCAGCAAGCGGATGCAACAGTTCTGTCTGGTACAACAGGCGCCGCAAAATGTGTGGCAGGGCCTGCATGATGTGGCAGATGGCGTGTGGGACTGGCAGGTGGACAGTGGGCAGCTGTATTTCAGCCCCAACCTGAAGCGTTTGCTGGGCTATGGCCCGGATGAGATGCAGCCGCGGCTGGAAAGCTGGAAAAGTAACATCCACCCGGAAGATGCCCCCCTTGTGCTGAGCATTCTTGAAGAACACCTGCAGGGACGGCGTCATCTGTTTGAGGCGGAATACAGGCTCAAGAACCGCAACGGACACTACTTGTGGGTGCGAGACTGTGGCCAGGTACGCGAGCGTGACGAGCAGGGCAAACCTGTCCGTGTGATCGGAATGGTGTTCAACCTGACCGATCTCAAAATGCAGGAACTGGAGCTGCAGAAGCAGGCCGACTACGATGTCTTGACGGGGCTGTTCAATCGGCGTCGTGGTGAAGGTTTGGCCGAGCAGCAGATAGCACTAATGCGGCGTCAGCGTCGGCCACTGGGATTGGCACTGGTCGATCTGGATGACTTCAAACAGATCAATGATCTGCATGGGCATTTGGCCGGTGATCAAGTGCTCCAGCATGTTGCTGCCTATATCGATGAGTTTACCCGACGCTCGGATGTTCTGTTCCGCTGGGGCGGGGAGGAATTTGTGCTGGTGTGTCCTGATACTGATGCCGATGGCATGAAAAGCCTGATGCAGAAGCTTTGTCACGGCATTGCTCGCGTAAGTTTGCCCGACGCGCTGAAAACACTGGATCTGACAGCCAGTATTGGTGTCTCCCTCTATCCGCGAGATGCGACCAGTCTTGTGGACCTGGTCGCTCGTGCTGACTCGGCCCTCTACGCGGCAAAGCATGGAGGCAAGAATCAGGTTGTGCTTTATGACGACCCCCGATGCTGTGAAGGCTGTTCAGCCAACGTACGATGAACGCCCCAGTCGTATCGCACGGTACTGACTGGGAGAAATCCCCATCATTTTTCTGAAAATGCGTGAGAAATAATAGGCATCTTCATACCCTACCGCCCATGCAATCTCTTTGATGCCCTTGTTGGTTACATCCAGCAAGTGGCAGGCTCGTTCAATCTTGAGCTGAATGAAATGGTTAATCGGAGTCGTACCGGTCAATGCCTTGTACTTCTTGATGAAGTGATATTTGGACAAGCTGACGGCGGCTGCCAGGGTATCTACATCGATCTGTTCATGCAGCCGCGCCTGCATCAAGCTGTGAATTTTCTCCAGATCAAGCGACTCCTCCTGCTGTTGCCGCGCCAGAGGGCGTAACAGCGCAATATGTGTCATTAGCTGACGCATTTGATTGGCGCTGTGCAGGTAAGACGCCAGATGGTGACGTGCCTGGCGTGTGTCCAGCAAGGCTTCAAAATCCGATACCAATCGTGAATGGATCCCCAGTGGCAGCAAGGGGGAGCCGGGGTCCAGCGCCAGTTGATCAATGAACGCCTGGGAGAGCGCGCCATCGAAATGGATCCAGTAGATACTCCAGGGGTCGCGCTGGTCGGTCCAGTAATGATGAGGCGTGCCACGTGGCAGCACCAGCAGGTCCCCGGCACGAATGATTCGGCGTTTGCGGTCGGTGCCGTACTCGACGCGTCCGCTGCCCTCAAGACAGTAGATCAGCAGAAAGTCATCATGCTGTTCACGGCGCATTTCGTGTCCCCGTGCGAGCTGGTAATAACCGATCCCAAGCGGATACAACTGCTCGCTGAGTGGGTGTGTCGCTAGTTTCGAAACCATCTGCCGGGGCAGGACGAAACGGATGCTTTCCGGGGGCAGGGGCCAGCTGGATGGGGTGCTCATGAAATCCTTAGTCTTTGGTTTTATATGCTTTAGTGAAAACCCTTACTTGGCAACAATATAGTCCATCATGTGAGCAACATTATCAATCCTGAGGACCTTCGGGCTGTGTTACAAAATGGACAAGGAATTAACGTTAACGTAAACAGAAGGTGGTTTGGCTGCTTTCTGAACAGATAACAACAATAAATCTGACAGTGAAGGTGAAACGAATGACTCAGCATGTACCACTCCTGATCGGTGGCGAATTTGTCCAGAGTGAAACCAGCCAGTGGCTGCCGGTCACCAATCCCGCGACTCAGGAAGTGCTGGCGCAGGTTCCCTGTGCGACTCCCGAAGAGGTTGAGCGCGCCATCGAAGCCGCCAAGACTGCATTCGAGACCTGGAAGGAAACCTCCGTTGGTGACCGTGCCCGTCTTATGCTGCGCTACCAGCATCTGCTGAAAGAGCATCACGATGAGCTGGCTGAACTGCTGGCTCAAGAAACCGGCAAGACCTTTGAAGACGCCAAAGGTGATGTGTGGCGCGGTATCGAGGTAGTTGAGCACGCGTGCAACATCGCGTCTCTGAGCATGGGTGAGACTGTCGAAAACGTTGCTCGCAAGATCGATTGCTACAGCATCACCCAGCCGCTGGGCGTATGTGTCGGCATTACGCCGTTCAACTTCCCGGCGATGATTCCGCTGTGGATGTTCCCGATGGCAATCGCCTGCGGCAACACGTTCGTGCTCAAACCTTCCGAGCAAGACCCGCTGACTCCGATGCGCCTTGCTGAGTTGTTCCAACAGGCGGGTGCCCCTGAAGGCCTGCTGCAGATCGTACACGGTACCAAGGATGTGGTGAATCAACTTCTCACCCACAAGGATACCCCGGCGATCTCCTTTGTTGGCTCCGTGACCGTGGGTGAGCACATCTACCGCACCGGTACCGACCACATGAAGCGTGTACAGGCCTTCGCCGGTGCCAAGAACCACATGGTAGTAATGCCCGACGCCTCCAAGAACCAGGTGATCAATAACATCGCGGGCGCGTCAGTCGGTGCCGGTGGTCAGCGTTGCATGGCCATCTCCGTAGCGGTATTCGTGGGTGAAGCTCGTGAATGGATTCCGGAAGTGCGTGATGCGCTGGCAAAAGTGCGCCCGGGTGCCTGGAATGATCCCGAAGCCGGTTATGGCCCATTGATCAATCCGCAGGCGCGTGAGCGTGTGTTGCGACTGATTCAGGAAGGCAAGGATGCTGGCGCGGACTGCATTCTGGATGGCAGCGAGTGTGTGGTGGAAGGCTATCCTGATGGCAACTGGGTTGGCCCGACCATGTTCCGCAACGTGAGCCGTGACATGTCGATCTACCAGGAAGAGATCTTTGGTCCGGTACTGATCGCCCTGGAAGTGGATACGATTGAAGAGGCGATCGCACTGATCAACGAAAACCCGTACGGCAACGGCACCTCTATCTTTACGTCGTCCGGCGCGGCGGCTCGCAAGTACCAGCACGAGATCAAGGTGGGTCAGGTGGGCATCAACGTACCGGTACCCGTGCCTCTGCCGATGTTCTCCTTCACCGGCTGGCGTAAGTCGTTCTACGGTGATCAGCATGCTTACGGCAAGCAGGCAGTGAAGTTCTACACCGAAACCAAGACAGTGACCGCTCGCTGGTTCGAGGATGACATCGCGTCAGGCCCGAACATGACGATCCAGTTGAAATAATGCGAGGCTAACAGAACACGCTGTTGCAATAACCGAGTCATGGCGGCGCAGGCTTCATTGATCCGGTCGCCGTGACCATAACAATAAACAGAGTGCGTCCGAGGTATGGAATGGATTTTGAACTGAACGAAGACCAGATCGCCTTTGCCGACATGGCGCGGGCGTTCGCACAGAATGAACTGGAACCCAACGCAGCCGAGTGGGATCAGGAGGCGATTTTTCCGATCGAGGTGCTGCAAAAGGCTGGCGAGTTGGGTTTCTGCTCTCTCTATACCCCCGAAGAGGTGGGTGGCCTGGGCCTTAGCCGGCTGGATGCCAGTATCATTTTCGAACAGCTGGCCATGGGGTGCACCTCCACCACCGCTTACATCACGATCCATAACATGGTGAGCTGGATGGTCGCCAGTTTCGGTAGTCCTGCCGTGATCGAACAGTGGGGCGAGGGGCTGGCGACTGGCCAGATGTTGGGTTCCTATTGTTTGACCGAACCCAATGCCGGCTCCGATGCGGCGTCCCTGAAAACCACGGCCCGCCTTGACGGCGATCACTATGTACTCAATGGCAGCAAAATTTTCATCTCCGGTGCCGGCAGCACGGATGTGCTGGTGGTGATGGCGCGTACCGGAGGCGAGGGTGCCTCCGGCATTTCCGCTTTCGCGGTTGATGCCAAAAGCGACGGCATCAGCTACGGCCGCAAGGAAGACAAGATGGGCTGGAATTGCCAGCCAACCCGCATGATCACCTTCGAAGACGTGCGTGTTCCGGCCGAGAACCTGCTCAGCAAGGAAGGTGACGGCTTCAAGATCGCCATGAAGGGACTGGACGGTGGTCGTATCAACATCGCGACCTGCTCCGTCGGTACCGCTCAGCAGGCGCTGAACAAGGCCACCGAATACATGCTGGAGCGCAAGCAGTTTGGCAAGCGTTTGGCTGACTTTCAAGCGCTGCAGTTCCGCATTGCCGATATGCAGACCGAGCTGATCGCCGCACGTCAAATGGTACGTCTGGCGGCCAGTAAGCTGGATAAGGGGCATCCTGATGCTACGACCTATTGTGCCATGGCCAAGCGTTTCGCCACGGATGTGTGTTACAACATCTGTGATGAAGCGCTGCAGTTGTATGGCGGCAACGGTTACATCAAGGAGTATCCGCTGGAGCGTTATCTGCGTGATACCCGTGTGCACCGTATCCTGGAAGGTACTAACGAAGTGATGCGTCTGATCATCTCCCGCCGCGTACTGGCGGAAGGTGCTGCCGAGCTCTAAGCCCTACTGACAAGTCCAGCATAAGGAGAACAGGGTAATGTCTGAACTGATTCGAGTTGAAAAGCGTGGCCATGTTGCGCTGCTGACCATGAACAATCCGCCGGCCAATACCTGGACCGCCGATAGTCTGCAGGCGCTGGTGCGCATTGTTGGCGAGCTGAATGAAGACCGTGATATCTGGAGTCTGGTGTTGACCGGAGAGGGTGAAAAATTCTTCTCAGCTGGCGCCGATCTTAAGCTGTTCGCCGATGGCGATCGCAGCGTGGCTCGTGATATGGCGCGACTGTTTGGTGAGGCCTTTGAAACCCTGAGCCGTTTCCGTGGCGTATCTATCGCAGCGATCAACGGCTTTGCCATGGGCGGTGGTCTGGAAGTGGCGCTGGCCTGTGATATTCGCATTGCCGAAACTCAAGCCCAGATGGCTCTTCCCGAAGCAAAAGTCGGTCTGCTGCCCTGTGCTGGCGGTACCCAAAACCTGACCTGGCTGGTGGGTGAAGGCTGGGCCAAGCGCATGATCCTCTGCGGCGAGCGACTGAAGGCTGACAAGGCGCTTGAGATCGGACTGGTCGAAGAGGTGGTCGAGCAGGGGCAGGCACTGGAGCGTGCCTTGCATCTGGCCGAGCAGGTAGGCGAGCAGAGCCCATCCGCAGTAGCGGCCTGTAAGACGCTGATTCAGTCCGGTCGCAGTCGTCCGCTGGATCAGGGCTACATCATCGAGCGTGAACTCTTCGTGGACCTGTTCCATACCGAAGATCAACGTGAAGGGGTCAACGCGTTTCTTGAAAAACGCAAGGCCGAATGGAAAAACCGCTGAGTCGGTGCCAAGGGAGCCCAAGTATGAGCTGTGTACTCTTTACTGAACACGCGACAAAAGATGGCCAGATCATCGGAGAGATTCGCCTCAATGCGGAGAAATCACTGAACGCACTGACGCTGGACATGATCGATCTGATCCAGCCGAAACTTGACGAGTGGCGTGATGATGCCAATGTGGTCGCGGTGCTGCTGGACAGTGCTGGCGACAAGGCGTTCTGTGCCGGCGGTGATATCGTCAATCTCTACAAGGCAATGGTGGCCGAGGATACCGACTTCCCGGAGCAGTTCTTTACCCGTGAGTATCGCCTTGACTATACCCTGCACACTTACCCGAAGCCTGTGATTTGCTGGGGCAGCGGCATTGTCATGGGGGGGGGCATGGGCCTGATGAACGGCTGCAGTCACCGCGTCGTGACCGAAACCTCACACCTGGCAATGCCGGAAGTGACCATCGGTCTCTATCCGGATGTCGGTGGCAGCTGGTTTCTCAACCGCATGCCCGGGAGGACTGGCCTCTTCCTCGGCCTCACTGGCAACCCGATCAACGCGGCCGATGCGCTGTTTCTGGGATTGGCCGACCGTGCCCTGAGTGCAGATATGCGTGACGGCATGCTTGAGCGGTTGCAGAGCGAGCACTGGGGTGAAGATGCCGGAGGCGTTGTCAGCCGAGTGCTGCGTGAACTGGAAGAGGAATGCAGTGAAATCTTTGAAGCGATGCCAGCGCCGATACGTGCCCATGAAGGCCTGATCCGTGAAGTGACCGACCATGACTCCGTTGAGGAGATGGTTGAATCACTGCTGGCGCTTGAGTCCGACGACAAGTGGATCAAGCGGGCACAGAAGGCGATCAGTCACGGCAGTCCACTGTCCATCAAGATGATCCACGAGCAGCTGCACCGCTGTCGCCACCTGTCACTCAAGGAAGTGTTCCAGCATGAGCTGATCCTGTCAGTACAGTGCTGCCGTCATCGTGAGCTGCAGGAGGGCGTGCGTGCGCTACTGATCGACAAGGACGGACAGCCGAACTGGACTTTTGCCTCCATTGAAGAGGTTGAGTCACGGTTTCTGGAGGGTATGTTTCAGTCGCCCTGGCAGCAGCATCCACTGGCAGACCTGTAATTACCGATCATCCACATCTTTGACTTTTTAGAATAAAAACAAGGAATAGCATTATGGCAACAATCGCATTTATTGGTCTGGGTAACATGGGCGGCCCAATGGCTGCCAATCTCGCCAAGGCGGGTCACAGCGTCAAGGCGTTTGACCTGTCCACTCAGGCACTGGCACAGGCTGCGGAAGCGGGCTGTCAGACTGCCGGGTCTGCTCAGGACGCAGTAAAAGGCGTGGATTTTGTCGTTTCCATGCTGCCTGCCGGCAAGCATGTTGAAGGGCTTTTTGTAACAGGCGACCAACCTCTGTTTGATCTGATCGACAGCAATACGCTGGTGATCGATAGCTCAACCATCGATGCCGATACGGCACGTCGTGTGGCCGCGGCCGGTGCCGCCAAGGGTATTGGCTTTATCGATGCACCGGTTTCCGGTGGGGTGGGCGGTGCCCAGGCCGGTACGCTGACCTTTATCGTTGGTGGGTCCGAAGCCCAGTTTGCACAGGCAAAACCGGTGCTTGAGTGCATGGGCAAAAACATCTTCCATGCCGGCGATCATGGCGCAGGCCAGGTGGCCAAGGTATGTAACAACATGCTGTTGGGCATTCTGATGGCCGGCACGTGTGAAGCCTTGAACATGGGCATGAAAAACGGCCTGGATCCGAAGGTGCTGTCTGACATCATGAAACAGAGCTCCGGCAACAACTGGGCGCTTCAGGTGTACAACCCGGTTCCGGGTGTGATGGATGGCGTGCCTGCTTCGCGTGATTACCAGGGTGGCTTTATGGTGGACCTGATGTTCAAGGACCTGGGGCTTGCCATGGAAGTGAGTCAGCAGAGCGCTTCCGCCACCCCAATGGGCTCCGCGGCCCGTGCACTGTTTAACCTTCACAAGTCAGCCGGTAACGGTGCGCTGGATTTCTCCAGCCTGATTCGACTGTATCAGGACGCCGAATAAGCCGGACCAGTTCCGGTCTGCGGCGCGGCTCTTGACTCGGTTCTGAAGTTAAGGGCCGCGCACGATAACAAGAATAAAATGAGGTGGAGCATGGATTACAACGAACAATACCGCGCGTCTATCGCCAACCCCGAGGCCTACTGGGCAGAGCAGGCCAAAAATATTGCCTGGTACAAGGCACCGCAAACCACTTTGACCACCACCGACTGGGGTACGCACAGCTGGTACGCCGATGGCGAGCTGAACACCTGCTATCTGGCGGTTGACCATCAAGTGGAGCAGGGGCGTGGGGATCAGGTGGCGCTTTACTACGACTCTCCTGTCACCGATACCAAGGAAGCGATCACCTTCAACGACCTGAAGGGACGTGTCAGTCGTTTTGCTGGCACCCTGCGAAACTTGGGTGTTGAAAAGGGTGATACCGTCGTCATCTACATGCCGATGATCCCTGAAGCCGCTGTTGCCATGCTGGCATGTGCTCGTCTGGGAGCGGTTCACTCAGTGGTGTTTGGCGGCTTTGCGCCGCATGAACTGGCAATTCGCATTGACGATGCCAAACCCAAGGTGATTCTGACCGCCTCCTGCGGTGTTGAATTCGATAAAAAAATCGCATACAAGCCGTTAGTCGATAAGGCAATTGAACTGGCCAGCCATAGGCCTCCGCACACGCTGGTCTGCCAGCGTCCAATGCTGAAGGCCGAGATGGATCCCAGTCGTGATCTGGACTGGTATCAGGCGCAGGAAGGTGTAGAACCGGCCGAATGCGTTCCGGTCAAGGGTTCCGATCCGCTCTATATTCTCTATACATCCGGTACTACCGGTCAGCCCAAGGGGATCGTTCGCGACAATGGTGGCTATGCCGTTGCATTGCGCTACGCGTTGAACAACGTCTATGGCATGGAAGCCGGTGATGTCTGGTGGGGTGCTTCGGACATTGGCTGGGTGGTGGGACACTCGTTCATCGTCTACGGCCCGCTGATGGGTGGCTGCAGTGCGATTTTCTATGAAGGCAAGCCGATCAAGACACCGGATGCCGGTGCCTTTTGGCGCATCATTGAAGAGTACAAGGTCAACTCCATGTTTTGTGCGCCAACGGCTTTCCGTGCGGTGCGCAAGGAAGATGCGCAAGGTGATCTGGCCAAAAAATACGATCTGAGCAGTCTGCGCTGGATCTTTGTGGCCGGCGAAAAACTGGACTCCTCAACCTACTACTGGCTGGATGATCTGTTAAAAGTGCCGGTCGTTGACCACTGGTGGCAGACTGAAACCGGTTGGCCGGTGACCGCGCCAATGATGGGTTGGGATTCCCCCTCAGAGCCCCGTCTAGGATCTACCAACAAACCGATTCCCGGCTACGATATTCAGGTACTGGATGGCGACGGTGAGCCGGTCGGAGCGATGGAAGCCGGTAACATCTGCATTAAGCTGCCGCTGCCGCCGGGCGTTGCCTGGAGCATCTGGAACAACAATGATCGATTTGTCAGCTCGTACCTGACTGCATTTCCGGGTTACTACCATACCGGTGATGGTGGCTATAAGGATGAAGATAACTACGTTTATATCACCGGCCGGACAGATGATGTGATCAACGTGTCAGGTCATCGCCTGTCAACCGGTGAGATGGAAGAGGTGGTCTCCGCTCATGCCGCGGTTGCTGAGTGTGCCGTTATTGGCATGGCGGATGAACTCAAAGGGCAGGTTCCAGTGGGGCTGATTGTGCTCAAGGCTGGCGTCGAAATCGATGAAGACCAGCTAGAAAGTGAGTTGGTTGCGATGGTGCGCGAACAGGTGGGTGCACTGGCCTGTTTCCGCCGTGCGGTCGTGGTGCAGCGACTGCCGAAAACACGCTCAGGCAAGATCCTGCGTGCCATTTTGCGCAAGATTGCGGCCAGCGAAGAGTACAAAATGCCATCGACGATCGATGACGAAAGCATCCTGCCGGAGATCGAAGAAAAGATCAAAGCGGTAGGTATTGCCTGACCTCCGGGCCCCCGTCGTGGGGCCCATCACTCTGTTTCTCCGACCCCATGCTTGCATACCCAAGCCATGGATGGTCTCTCGGGCTTGAGGGAAGTGATTCCCTCTTTTTTGTTGCCTGTTCAATTTCGGGATTGCCTGATTCCGCCTGATTCACTTGCCATGTTGTGTGCCGATTCGTTGAATGGTACGACTTTAGTCGTATTCGTTTCGCTTCGCAGACCAACTTGAGGGAGTCATCATGCGCAGACCTGTCCGAATAGCCGTTACCGGCGCTGCCGGTGCTATCAGTAACAACTTGTTATTCAAAATCGCCAGCGGCGAGATGTTCGGTAAGGACCAGCCGGTGATTCTCCAGCTGATTGAAATGCCTGATCGTATGGAAGCCTTGCGTGGTCTTGCCATGGAGCTGGAGGACTGTGCCTACCCGTTGCTGCATACCATCACTCTGCATGACAACGTGGAAGACGGTTTCGATAATGTGCACTACGCACTGCTGATCGGCGCCCGTCCAAGGGGACCAGGCATGGAGCGCAGTGACTTGCTGGAGTCCAATGCAGAAATTTTCACGCGGCAGGGTCAGGCGTTGAATAATCATGCCAACCGCGACGTCAAGGTCCTGGTTGTGGGCAATCCGGCCAATACCAATGCATTGATCGCCAGTCGCAATGCGCCCAAGCTGAGTCCATCCCAGTTCACGGCGCTGACGCGACTGGACCACAATCGTGCCAAGGGAATACTGGCCAACCATACCGGTGCCAACCCGCGCAACATCAGCCGTGTAGTGATCTGGGGCAACCATTCCACCACCCAGTTTCCCGATCTGCATCAGGCTACAGTACTGGATGAGCCGGTGATGGAGCAGATTGACGAGCGGTGGTATCGCGAAGTGTTCATCCCCAAGATCCAGACACGGGGTGGCGAGATTATTGCGGCCCGTGGCGTGTCCAGTGCCGCCTCTGCTGCTCAGGCGGTGGTGGATCACATGCATGACTGGATGCTGGGAACACAACCGGGTGAAATCGTCAGTATGGGGATTCTGAGCGATGGCAGTTACGGCATCGAAAAGGGCATTTTCTACTCTTTCCCGGTGCGTTGTGACTACGGGCGGTATCAGATTGTACGTGGTCTGGACATATCAGACTGGAGCCGCGAGATGATGAAGGTTACGGAAGCAGAGCTGCTTGAAGAGAAGGCTGCAGTCAACCATCTGTTGCCGCCTGAAACCGATGCATCACATCAAAACCTGTCGATCTGCCTGCGCTCGGGCGTTACCCTCTATGCCGATGGTACAGGACCGGACGCTGCTTCCAAGTACCTGACCACCAATCGGGTGATGTAGCCTGAGACTTGGCCCGCAAGGTTTTTAGCGCCCTGCGGGCTGGTTCTGATGCGCCTTGACGGGCACAATAGGCGTGCAGAGCACTTGATCTCTGCCCCAACAGCGCGGAGGAGCATCCCATGAGTCAGAACACTCCACACCCCAAATTCATTGAAGCCATGAAGCAGCTCTCGGCCATGAGCGAGGAAGAGCGCCTTTCGGAAGAGAACAAGGAGCTGTTTGAGCAGGCGATGAACTATGCGCCTCTGGATATTCAGCCTGCTTTAATGGCGATCCGTAAAAAATACGAGGAACCTCTGCACTGATAACCTTCCACCTCAGGAGACCCGGGCCAAACGATGTGAGTTTGGCCTCAATCTGAACAATGTCGATATCTCTGCCTCCCTCCAGTTCCGACGCACGTTTTCCCGTTTTGGTTGGCCCCATTCTGCGCCGAATCACGCCTGATGAACTGACAATCTGGTGCCTGACCACTGAGGTGCTGGACTTTTCCCTGCGGCTGAAAACCACTCAGGGGGGAGTGCTTGACAGGGTTCTTACGAAAGACGAGTGCTGGTCACTTCAAGTTGGCGAGCATGCCTGGATCTGCCTGCTGAATCTGCAGCCGGAAAATCCACTGCCTACCGGGGAGCGCATTGATTACGATCTGCTGATTCGTGCTCAGGGCGATACTCGTTGGTGCTCCATACAGGAGTGGGGTCCGGACCTTCTCTATCCAGGTGAGCTTTTGCCCGGGTTTGTGATCCAGCCTCAGCTGCGCTCAATGCTGCATGGCTCTTGCCGCAAGCCGCATTATCCATCAAGGGATGGGCTGGCGCGTGCCGACGCCTGGCTGGAGCAGCATCTTGCTGCACCGGCTGACTGGCCGGCCGTGTTGATGCTCAGTGGTGACCAGCTCTACGCGGATGATGTGGCAGGGCCAATGCTAAGGGCGGCTCATCAGCTCAGTGATCGTCTGGGGCTGTGGGATGAAACACTCGAGGGAGGGGGGGCTGACAGTGGCATTGAGCTGAGGCAAAGCCCGTATTGCTACTATCAACGTGAACAGCTTTTGCCCAAGGATCAGCTGAGTGAAAATGTTCGGGAACGTTTTTTTGCCGGGGTACGCAAGCCCATTTTCACCAGTGACTCCGCACATAATCACCTGATTACCTTTGCTGAGGTGATCGCCAGCTATTGTCTGATCTGGTCGCCAAAGGCCTGGCAAGGGATTGATCTGAACCCGCCAGCGCTTTCCCCCCGTCATGCCGAGCTGTATGACCACGAATTGGATGCCATTCTTGGGTTTCGTGCACAGTTGCCTCAGGTTCGCCGGGTGATGGCACATTTACCCACGTACATGATCTTTGATGACCATGATGTTACGGATGACTGGAATTTGTCGGCTGCATGGGAGTTGTCCGCCTATGGTCATCCCTTCTCACGACAGATCATTGGTAATGCGATGATCGGTTATCTGCTTTGTCAGGGCAGTGGCAACGCGCCACGCAAGATCCGCAAACATTTGAGTGAGCATGTGGAGCGTTGGCTTAAAACACACGATGAAGAAGATCACCACAGCCTGATCGATGAGCTGATAGCGTTTCAGCGCTGGGACTACCTTATCCCCATTGATCCCGGTGTGCTGGTGCTGGATACGCGTACCCGCCGCTGGCGCGCCGAGCGCAACCTGAACAGCCCTTCAGGGTTGATGGACTGGGAGGCACTCACCGAGTTACAGCAGCACCTGCTGGACCGAAAAGCCGTAATTCTGGTCTCCCCGGCCCCTGTGTTTGGTGTCAAACTGATCGAAGCGGTACAAAAGATTTTCACCACTTTCGGCCAGCCCTTGATGGTGGATGCAGAAAACTGGATGGCACATCCAGGTGCCGCCAACGTGATCCTGAACATTTTCCGCCATACGCGTACACCTGAGCATTTTGTCGTGCTCTCGGGGGACGTGCATTACTCATTTGTATACGACATCGAGATCCGTTTCCGCAAGGGTGGACCAAAGATCTGGCAGATCACCAGCAGCGGTCTGAAAAACGAGTTCCCGCCTCGTTTGCTGACTTTATTCGACCGGCTCAATCGTTGGCTCTACGCCCCTTCATCGCCGTTAAACTGGTTTACGCGACGTCGCCTGATGAAAGTATCCCCCCGGCGCCCGGAAGGTGCAGCAGAGGGCTGTCGGTTGGTCAATAAGGCAGGTATAGGGCTGGTTCGCTTTGCCGAGGATGGTGCTCCGGAAGAGGTCTGGCAGCTGGGGGCTGATGGCCGAGATGTACGTTTTGATCTGACCGACGAAGAGGAGCATTGGGGCTGAGGGGGCGCTAACGTATAATCCGCGCGCCTAACTACCATTTTGCTGCGGAGAGTACGTCGCATGAGGATTTACTGGACTCGACTTCAGGACAGGCTTGAGCGGCTGCGTGCCAATAAGCTGTTCGAGACCTTTGTCATTCTGGTCATTGTTACCTCGGCGCTGCTGATCGGCGCCAAAACTTACGAAGAAGCGTCAAGGTTTGACCAGCTGATCAACTGGCTTGATCTGGGGGTGACGCTGTTTTTCCTGTTTGAAATCATCGTCAGGATGGCGGCGGAAAAGCGGTTCTTCGACTTTTTCAAGAAAGGCTGGAACATCTTTGATTTCGTGATTGTTGTGGCCAGTCTAGTACCGATCAATGACTCCGAAATGGTCCTGATTGCACGTCTGCTCAGGGTCTTCCGTGTTCTGCGACTGGTCTCCATGATCCCTGAATTGCGTATGCTGCTGGCGGCGCTGGTGAAATCCATTCCGCGCATGGGTTATGTGGCTTTGCTGATGTTCATTATATTCTACATATATGCGGCCATTGGCAGTTTTCTGTTTGGAAACATCGACCCCTTCCTGTGGGGTAATATCACCATTTCGATGCTGACGCTGTTCCGTGTGGCGACCTTCGAGGACTGGACCGATGTCATGTACGCCACCATGGAAGAGTATCCGCTGAGTTGGATCTTCTATCTAAGCTTCATTTTCCTCACGGCGTTCATATTCCTGAACATGATGATTGGTATTGTGCTGGATGTGATGCAGAAGGAGAGCGCCGCGGAGCAGTTGGAGTCCGGGGAGGGGGAGGCCGCCGAAATTCACTGGATGCGTGAGCATATGGTTGCCATGAGCGAGCAACTACAGCGCATTGAGACAGCACTTGAACAGGAGCGGACGCGTAACCGGTGAGTTAACTGTAGTCACTGCTTTGCTGCTGGATCGTGCTTGTCAAAGCTGCTGACCATATTCTGATTCTGAAGTAACAAGGCCGGCTTAAAGCCGGCCTTGTTACTTCACCTACATATTGGGATAGTTCGGCCCGCCGGCACCTTCAGGTACCACCCAGTTGATGTTTTGGGCTGGATCCTTGATATCACAGGTCTTGCAGTGGACGCAGTTCTGCGCATTGATCTGGAACTGCGGACCACTATCGCCTTCCACCACTTCATACACACCGGCAGGGCAGTATCGCTGAGCCGGTTCGGCATATTTGGGCAGGTTCTGGTTGATGGGGATGCTCGGGTCTTTCAGCTGCAGATGGCAGGGCTGATCCTCTTCGTGGTTGGTGTTGGAAAGAAACACGGATGAGAGTTTGTCGAACGACAGGACGCCATCCGGTTTCGGGTACTGAATTTCCGTACTCTCACTGGCCAGCTTAAGCTGCTCATGATCCTTATGCAGGTCATGCAGGGTCACCGGGATTTTGCCGCCGAACCAGTTCTGGTCGATATAGTTGAACGCACCGCCCAGATAAGGGCCGAATTTGTGCATCGCCGGGCCGAAGTTGCGTCCACGATACAACTCGTCATACAGCCATGAGGCCTGGTAAGCATCGGTAAAGCTGGTCAGGTCCTTGCCGCCTGCATCGCCATTAACCAGTGCCGCTGCAATCGACTCTGCCGCCAGCATGCCGGATTTCATGGCGGTATGAATGCCTTTAATCTTGGAAAAGTTCAGCGTGCCGGCATCACAGCCGATCAGCAGGGCACCTGGCATGGTCATCTTCGGCAGGGTGTTGAAGCCTCCCTTGGTGATGGCTCGGGCGCCGTAGGCCACGCGCTTGCCACCTTCGAGATACTGCTTGATCTCGGGGTGATGTTTCATGCGCTGGAACTCGTCGAACGGGCTTAGATATGGGTTGGAATAGTTCAGGTCGATAATCAGACCCACAACGACCTGGTTGTCTTCGGCATGGTAGAGGAAAAAACCGCCACTGGCGCCGTCGCTCAGCGGCCAGCCGGAGCCGTGTACGACCAGGCCGGGCTTGTGTTTGGCAGGGTCAATATCCCACAGCTCCTTGATACCGATGCCGTAGTGTTGAGGGTCAGCATCCTTGTCGAGCGCGTACTTCTCGATCAATTGTTTGCCCAAGTGGCCACGACAGCCCTCGGAGAAAATCGTGTATTTGGCATGCAGTTCCATGCCGGGCATGTAGTTGGGGCCCTGTTCACCGCTGGCGGTCACACCCATATCACCGGTTGCGATCCCTTTAACACTGCCGTCCTCGTTGTACAGTACTTCGGCGGCGGCAAAGCCCGGGAACACTTCTACACCCAGCTGTTCTGCCTGTTCACCCAGCCAGCGGGTGACATTGGCGAGGCTGACAACATAGTTGCCGTCGTTGTGCATGGTCTTGGGCACAAAGGCGTTGGGCAGTTTGATGGCACCGGTTTCATTCTTGAGCAGAAACACCTGATCTTCTGTCACAGGCGTTTTCAGCGGGGCACCATTCTCTTTCCAGTCGGGGAAGAGCTCATCCAGTGCGCGGGTTTCCATCACGGCACCGGAAAGAATATGGGCGCCGACCTCAGATCCTTTTTCAACTACACAAACGGTCAGTTCCTGCTCGGCTGACTTGGCCTGTTGCATCAGACGGCACGCTGCCGAGAGCCCGGCAGGCCCGGCGCCTACGATTACTACATCAAATTCCATCGATTCGCGATTCACGGTTGCTCCTCCATCGGTGCAGATGGTTTATTCTTCTATTTATTGTAAGTCATTATGACTGACTCTATTGTATGTAAATTAGTATAAGTGAAAACCCTTATTTCTGAAATTATCGATATTGATCCGGTCTGGCGAGGCTTTTGGATAGGGGTTATTGCTTATTCTGTGTGGCTGGTTATCATGCGTGACAATGCCCAAAAGAGGTGAAGTCGCCTCCGGTGACCCATAACAACAAGCAAAGGATATGACAATGAAGGTGCTGGTAACGGTTAAGCGAGTTATCGACTACAACGTCAAGGTCCGGGTTAAATCCGACCAGTCCGACGTTGATCTGAATAATGTAAAAATGGCAATTAACCCCTTCTGCGAAATCGCAGTCGAGGAGGCAGTTCGCCTGAAAGAGTCCGGTCAAGCCAGCGAGGTAGTCGTGGTCTCTTTGGGGCCTCAGGCCGCTCAGGAACAGCTGCGCACGGCGCTGGCTCTTGGTGCCGATCGGGCCATTCTGGTTCAGAGCGATGATCCGCTGGAGTCTCTCTCGGTGGCAAAACTGCTGGCCAAGGTAGTCGAAAATGAGAAGCCTGATCTGATATTGATGGGCAAGCAGGCAATCGACTCCGACAATAATCAGACCGGTCAGATGCTGGCGGCACTGACGGGTATGGGACAGGGAACCTTTGCGTCCGAAGTAAAAATTGATGGCAACAAGGTCACTGTCACACGCGAAGTGGATGGTGGTCTGCAGACCGTTGCAGTTAATACACCTGCAGTGGTGACGGTAGACCTACGGTTGAATGAACCGCGTTATGCTTCGTTGCCAAACATCATGAAAGCCAAGCGCAAGCCGCTGGAAACGCTTACGCCAGCAGATCTGGGGGTCACGATCAAGGCTCACACGAAACTGCTTAAGGTAGAGCCGCCAGCTGAACGTTCAGCCGGTATCAAAGTGGCTGATGTGGCCGAGCTGATCGATAAACTCAAGAACGAGGCGAAGGTGATCTGATGAGTATTCTGGTAATTGCTGAACATGACAATCAGGTGCTGAAGCCTTCCACTTTAAGCACTTTGGCTGCTGCCGCACAGATTGGTGGTGACGTTACCCTGCTGGTCGCTGGCAACGGTTGTAGCGCTGCCGCTGATGCCGCAGCCCAGGCATCAGGCGTCAGTAAGGTGCTGCTGGCGGACAATCCGGCGTATGACCATGAAATTGCTGAAAACATGGCAGCCCTGATCGTATCCATGGCTGAAGGATTCACGCATATTCTGGCACCGGCGACTGCCAACGGTAAAAACTTTATGCCGCGGGTTGCGGCATTGCTGGATGTGGGTCAGATCTCGGATATCATCAAGGTGGAGTCCGCCGATACTTTTGCCCGTCCAATTTATGCCGGTAACGCCATTGCAACCGTTCAGTCATTGGATGCGGTCAAGGTGATCACCGTTCGTGGTACCGCATTTGACGCGGTGGCGGCAGAAGGTGGCAGTGCAGCCGTTGAAACTCTGAGCCAGGTTGAAGATACCGGACTTAGCCAGTTTATCGGTGATGAAATGGCGAAGTCTGATCGTCCTGAACTGACGTCGGCGCGTGTCGTTATTGCCGGGGGACGCGGCATGGCAGACAGCGAGCATTTCCACCTGCTGGAAAAGGTTGCCGACAAGTTGGGTGCCGCTGTTGGCGCTTCTCGTGCGGCTGTCGATGCTGGCTTTGCACCCAACGATATGCAGGTAGGGCAGACTGGCAAGATCGTTGCGCCAGAGCTCTACATAGCTGTAGGTATCTCCGGCGCAATCCAGCACCTTGCAGGCATGAAAGATTCCAAAGTAATTGTCGCTATTAACAAGGATGAAGAGGCACCGATTTTCCAGGTAGCTGATTATGGTCTGGTGGCTGATCTGTTCACCGCGTTACCTGAATTGGACAGTGCACTTTAATCCACGAAAAGCGTAGTCCAGAATGCCCAAACCGGAGCCCAGCTGCTAAGCTGGCTCCGGTTTTCTGCTTTCAGGGGGTCGATTTTGTCGCCCGTTACGCTACACCTCAAACGACTTTCAAATGAACTGATTCAGCCGTTCGATCTTTCGATCGGGCCCGGAGAAATATGTTGTATCAGTGGGCAGTCCGGCAGCGGCAAAAGCCGCCTGCTGCGTGCCGTTGCTGATTTGGAGCCACACTCAGGCGAGGTGTCGCTGGATGGCTTGGAACAGCAGCAGCTGCCGGCACATCTGTGGCGGCAACGGGTACGCCTCGTCCCGGCCGAAAGCCAGTGGTGGAGTGAGCGCGTGGGGGACCACTTTCCTGCAGAGTTCAATGGCGAGGGTCTTGAAACCTTGGGCCTGCCGGTTGAAGCCCAGGAATGGGATGTAATGCGACTATAATCCGGTGAGAAACAGCGATTGGGCTTGCTGCGCGCACTGGCTTTTCCCTTGCAGGTACTATTGTTGGATGAGCCCTGCGCCAACTTGGATCCTGAAACCACCCTGCGAGTGGAGGCAATGCTGCTGGATCGCATTCAAACCGAGGGCTGGCCAGTACTTTGGGTCGCACACGATGCCGCCCAGATGCAACGCGTGGCGGATTACCGGTTCCAAATCAGGCATGAGCAGTTGGTTGAGGTAACTGATGAGCGTGATTGATATCAGCTGGTGGCAACTGTCACTGGCCGCAGGGCTGGTACTGGTGCTGGCATTACTGGCCTGGCAGGCCCGCTTGGGGATCAGTCGCAGTTTGCTGGTCGCAAGCGCACGTACTGTAGCGCAACTGTTTTTGATAGGCCTTGTGCTGGAGTTGCTTTTTTCTGTTGGGACACTGTTGTGGGTGAGTTTGATGGCGTTGGTGATGCTGTTGTTGGCCGGGCGCGAAGTAATGGCGAGGCAGCAGCGCCGCTTCAGCGGCGGCTGGGCTTATTGCATCGGCACCGCGTCAATGTTTGTATCATCCTTCAGTGTTGCGGTGATCACACTTCTGGTGCTGGTGGGGCCAGATCCCTGGTATCGGCCACAATATGCCATCCCGCTGCTGGGTATGCTGCTGGGCAATACCATGACCGGTGTGGCGCTCAGTCTGGATCGGCTCACTGAAACAGCGTGGCAGCAACGTGCGCAGATTGAAAACCGCCTGATGCTGGGGCAAAACTGGAAGCAGGCCTTGGGTCCCATTCAGCGTGATGCAATGCGTGCAGGCATGATGCCCAGCATCAATGCGATGGCGGCAGCGGGCGTCATAAGCTTGCCGGGCATGATGACGGGGCAGATTCTCGCAGGTACGGCACCGGCACTGGCGGTCAAATACCAGATTTTGATCATGCTGATTATAACGCTGGGCAGTGGCTTCGGGGTGATGTTGGCCGTGGTGGCAGGCAGCTGGCGCCTGTTTGATCAGCGCCAGCGCTTGCGAATGGATCGACTGGTGAAGCGGGCCGAGTAACCCTTCGTGGGTAAGTGGCCCTGCACAGCAGGAAATACTTAGGCTCTGGCATCACCTGATCAGGAAGCCAGCATCTGCTCTTGTGCCTTTTTTACCGGGTGACTGGCGATGAAGTGACGCAAAGCGCCCGCCAGAAGTGCCTGCTTTTGGTGGTCACCACAGCGGCGTGCACGTTCAATATCATCCAGAATGAAACTCTGAATACGCTTTTCGCCATCATGTGTTACGAGATAATGCCCAAGGGCAACAGCTATCATCGGGTCCATATGTTCATGTTCGGCGATGGCGGCGATTTCGTCAGCCGAGAGGTCACTCATCTCCAGGCATTCTTCGTACGTCAGCATACCAATCCTCCTCGCATTTGAGGTTTTATGAAGGGGTCACCCGATAGCGGGAGTTTCAGTTTAGGCTTTTGGCACAGGTTTACGAGGGTGTCTGGCTGCAAGATTTTCATCCTTCAAGCCAATTTCTGCACTGTTGTTCATGTTGCACCTGCGCATCAAAATGGGTGCCAATGGCGCTGAATGGTATGCTGTGGCCCTTTAACGGCTTGAGCAGGAGCAATAATGATCATCGAAGCAAATCAGGTGAGTTCGACCGAGATCTATCACACCTTGACCCAAGTCATTATTCCGCGCCCTATCGCCTGGGTGCTGAGCCCTAATGATGAGGCAGGCAGCAGTCATAATCTTGCGCCGTTTTCGTTTTTCAATGTGGTGTGCAGTGATCCACCCATCCTGATGCTTTCCATCGGCAGCAAAAGTGACGGCAGCATGAAAGATACCTGTCATAACCTGTTGGAATACAAACGTTGTGTGATTCATATCGCAGCCAATCATCAGGCGCAGATGGTCAGCGACAGCGCGGCTGAACTGGCCCGGGGTGAGTCGGAATTGACGTTGACGGGGCAGACGCTAATGCCTTTCGATGACACCGGATTGATGCGATTGCCGGATGCGCCGGTTGCACTTGCCTGTCGGCTGCATCAACACATTGAGGTGGGCAATAGACCCCAGAGTCTGTTGCTGGTGGAAGTGGAGCGAATCTGGATCGATGACGCGGTATGCGGACGGGATGCGAAAGGACGGATGAGGTTTGAGGCAGACAGAATCAAGCCGCTGGCACGATTGGGCGGTTCCGAGTACGCAACACTGGGTGAGCTGTTCAGCATCCGCCGCAGCTGAGGTTTGACATCAATCCGTCACTGCTGCAGAGTGCGCGCTTTTTTCGTCTACCTTGAGCAGTAAACGCTGCAGGAGAAACTGACTGATGAATGCCGTAGTGGCCGCAGTGCTGGTGATGCTGGTGCTGAGTCTGGTGCGTACACCCGTGGTGGTGGCGCTGATTCTGGGGGCTCTGAGTGCGGGCCTGTTGGCGGGGATGGGGCTGGAGCAGACACTGGCAGCGTTCAGCGGAGGTATTGGTGGTGGCGCCGAAGTGGCCCTGAGCTATGCCATGCTGGGTGGTTTTGCCGTTGCCATTGCCCAGTCGGGCTTGCCTCATGCCATGGCTGATCTGGTGCAGAGCAAACTGGGGCAGGGTAATGGCAATACGCGTGTTATAAAATATGCACTGGTACTGGTGATTCTGGCGATTGCCATCTCCTCTCAGAACCTGATACCGATTCATATCGCATTTATTCCCCTGTTGATTCCACCGTTGTTGCTGGTGATGAGCAAAATGCAGCTGGACCGCCGTCTGATTGCCTGCGTGCTGACTTTCGGCCTTGTGACACCTTACATGTTCCTGCCGGTGGGGTTTGGCGGCATTTTTCTCAACAATATTCTGCTGAAAAACATTGCCGATAATGGCCTCACAATGGAAGGCATCAATGTGATGTCCGCCATGTGGATCCCGGCAGCCGGTATGGTAGCGGGGCTGCTGCTGGCGATGGTCAGTTATGGTCGCAAGCGTCATTATGACCTGGCACCACTGGAGCAGGTGGAGCGAGTAAAGGTTGAATACAGTTCCACTCGCTTGGTAGCGGTCATTGTCGCGATGCTGGCGGCATTCGGTATTCAACTTTGGACAGGCTCAATGGTATTGGGCGCGCTGGCCGGCTATATGATCTGTACCGTCACCGGTATCGTGCGCTGGAAACAAGCCGATGGAGTACTGATCGACGGCATGAAAATGATGGCGATGATCGGCTTTATCATGATCACGGCGGCGGGTTTTGCCGAAGTACTGCGCCAAACCGGTGAAATTACCACGCTGGTGAGCAGCAGCGCCGAGCTGATTGGCCAGAATAAAGCGCTGGCTGCGCTGTTGATGCTGGTGGTGGGGCTGCTGATCACGCTGGGCATTGGTTCGTCTTTTTCGACCATTCCGATCATTGCGGCGATCTATGTGCCGCTGGCGTTGTCGTTGGGTTTCAGTCCGCTTGCCATTGTGGCGCTGGTCGGTACTGCTGCGGCATTGGGTGATGCAGGTTCACCGGCTTCAGACTCCACGCTGGGACCTACTGCGGGGCTGAATGTGGACGGTCAGCATCACCATATCTGGGATACGGTGGTGCCCACCTTCTTGCATTACAACCTTCCGCTGCTGGCGGCGGGCTGGGCCGCAGCAATGATTCTCTGAGCCTTACTGAGCTTGCACGTCAGGCTGTTTGAATGGCAGCCAGCCGTGCAATGCCTCCATCTGTTCCTGCATGGCGGGAGACTCCTGCTGCAGGAAGTCACGAATCGCCGCTTCAAACCCCGGGTGTGCGATCCAGTGCAATGACCCGGTCGCAATCGGCTCAAAGCCGCGCTGGATTTTGTGCTCCCCCTGGGCGCCCGGGTCAAAGCGAGCAAGGCCCTGCTCAATGCAAAATTCGATACCCTGATAGTAGCAGGCCTCGAAATGCAGGCAGTCATATTCCTCCATGCAGCCCCAGTAACGGCCATAAAGCGTATCTTCACCAATGAAGCAGAGTGCAGCGGCGATGGCATTGCCTTCAAGCTCGGCCAGTATCAACAGCAGTTGTTCGGGCATGCTCTGATGCAAGCGGTGAAAAAAGTCCGGTGCCAGATACCCCTGTCGACCACGCTTGAGGTAGGTCATCTGATAAAAGCGGTAAAACAGATCCAGTTGCTCGCGAGTGATCGCCTTGCCCCGGATTCGCCGCAGACTGATGCCCTGTTGTTCGACTTTCTTGCGTTCACGTCGAACCGCCTTGCGCTTGCGTGAGCTGAAACGATCGAGAAAATCATCAAAATTACGATAATCCCGGTTGAACCAGTGGTACTGCACACCCAGACGGTGAAGTAATGGTTGCGGTGCGCACCGCAGCTCCGGTTGTGGCAAGAACAGGCCATGCCATGAAGAGGCGTGTGTCTGGCTGCACACCGACTGTACCAGCGCAGGTAATTGCTGCATTACTTCAGCGGGGCTGAGGTGGGTGCCAAAACGTGGTCCGGTGGCGGGCGTGAAGGGTACTGCAGTCAGCAGCTTCGGGTAGTAGTTGAGTCCGTGGTGTTCATAGGCGTCGGCCCATGCCCAATCGAACACATATTCGCCCCAGGAGTGGGTTTTCAGATACAGCGGCATCAGCATCAGCGGATTACCATCGTCATCGAGTAGTTCTGCATGCATGGGCTGCCAGCCGGTAGCTGTGCTGACGCTGCCGGAGGCTTCCAGTGCATGCAGGAACTCGTAACGCAGAAACGGATATTGGATGCCGCAGAGTGCATTCCAGCGCGGCTGACCGATCGACTCTATACTTTGATGCAGATTGACTTTAGCCATGTCGACCTATACTAATCAGTGTAACTGTTGGATTAAAAAGCATATTTAACGATTCAAGGAGCAGGGCAATGGATGAACTGGAGCTGGAGTTTGAGCTTGATCCCCGTCTGATCACCGATACGATTGCCATTGGTGACTATCCTCTCTGTCGCTTGCTGCTGATGAATGACAGCCAGTACCCCTGGTTCATTCTGGTGCCCCGCCGGGCCGGTGTCACGGAACTGTACCATCTGCCGGCCAATGAGCAGCAACAGCTCATGCATGAGGCCAGCGACCTGGCTGAAACACTGGCGGATATGTTTCAGGCACGCAAGATGAATGTCGCCTGCCTGGGCAATATGGTGCCACAGCTGCACATGCATGTGATTGTCCGAAAGGAGAGCGATGCAGCCTGGCCCGGCCCCGTCTGGGGTAAGGTCCCTGCTGTTGCCTATACGCAGGAACAGCTTGACCGGGTCCGAGGCAAGCTGGAAGCTTTGCTTGACGGAGAAATGGCATTCGAACCACATAACTGAGCTTTTACCGGTCTTATCCCTGCCGCCGGGCCTGTCAGGCCCGGCTAAATCGGTTATAATTCCCGCCTTTCATTTTCCTTGATGCACCCGGATACAGGAACAGGACAGTATGCGTAGCCATTATTGCGGCGATCTCAGATCAGAACATATCGGTGAAGATGTCACACTCTGCGGCTGGGTACACCGTCGCCGTGACCATGGTGGAGTGATTTTTCTCGACCTGCGTGACCGTGAAGGCATCACTCAGGTGGTGTTTGACCCGGATCGTGAAGAAAGCTTCAATCTGGCTGACAGCGTCCGCAACGAATACGTGGTTGAAGTGCGCGGTACCGTGCGTGGGCGTCCGGAAGGCACCATCAACAAGGAGATGGGCACCGGCGAAATCGAAGTGCTGGGCAAGGAACTGGTCATTCTGAACAAGTCTGAAACCCCGCCGTTCCAGCTGGACGAACACCAGCAAGTGGGTGAGGATGTGCGCCTGCGTCACCGCTATATCGACCTGCGTCGTCCGGAAATTCAGCGCAAGCTGCGGTTTCGCTCCAAAATCACGCATAACATCCGCAACTATCTGGAAGACAACGGTTTTCTCGATATCGAGACCCCGATTCTGACCCGCGCAACCCCTGAAGGTGCGCGTGACTATCTGGTGCCAAGCCGTACTCACGAAGGCAGCTTTTTTGCCCTGCCGCAGTCGCCTCAGTTGTTCAAGCAGCTGTTGATGGTGTCCGGTTTCGATCGCTACTATCAGATCGCCAAGTGCTTCCGTGATGAAGACCTGCGTGCTGACCGTCAGCCTGAATTCACCCAGATCGATATCGAAACCTCGTTCATGGACGAGGAAGGGATCATGGGCCTGACCGAAGGCATGATCCGCAGGCTGTTTATCGAACTGCTGGACGTGGATCTGGGCGACTTTCCGCGCATGCCATACTCAGAAGCGATGCACCGCTACGGCTCCGACAAGCCGGATCTGCGTATTCCGCTGGAGCTGGTGGACGTTGCTGACCTGCTTCAGGATATTGAATTCAAGGTATTTGCCGGTCCTGCCAAGGACCCGAAAGGTCGCGTAGCGGCACTGAAGGTACCGGGTGGTGCCGAACTGACCCGCAAGATCATCGACGAGTACACCAGTTTTGTCGGTATCTACGGTGCCAAGGGCCTGGCCTGGATCAAGGTCAACGAGCTGGAGAAGGGTGCCGAAGGCCTGCAATCTCCGATTGTGAAATTCCTGGGTGAAGACGTGGCCATGAAGGTCATGGAGCGCCTGGAAGCCAAAAACGGCGACATCGTGTTCTTCGGTGCCGACAAGGCGACGGTTGTCAACGAAGCCCTGGGTGCGCTGCGCATCAAGGTCGGCGAAGATATGAACCTGATCGAACGCGAGTGGGCGCCGCTGTGGGTGGTCGACTTCCCGATGTTCGAAGAGAACAGCGATGGCTCCATGACCGCGCTGCATCACCCGTTCACTTCGCCGAGCTGCAGCCCGGAAGAACTGATCGCCGAGCCCGAAGGCAAGCTTTCCCGTGCCTACGACATGGTACTGAACGGCACCGAATTGGGTGGCGGTTCCATCCGTATCCATGATCAGACCATGCAGAAAGCCGTATTCAAGGTGCTGGGTATCTCCGATGAGGAAGCGGACGAGAAATTCGGCTTCCTGTTGAATGCACTCAAGCACGGCGCACCGCCTCATGGTGGTCTAGCGTTTGGTCTTGATCGTCTGGTGATGCTGATGACCGGTTCCACTTCAATTCGTGAAGTGATCGCCTTCCCGAAAACCCAGAGTGCTGCCTGTCTGCTGACCGATGCACCGGGTGAGGTGAGTGCCGCGCAGCTGCGCGAACTGAATATCAAGCTGCGCAAAACTCCCTGATTGCGCACCCGGGGCGACCATCAGTGTCGCCCCATTTGTTTACACGACCGATATTTGAGGATGTTGTATGGCAGGTCATTCCAAGTGGGCTAACATCAAGCACCGCAAGGCGGCTCAGGACGCCAAGCGCGGCAAGATCTTCACCAAGCTGATTCGTGAGTTGACCGTCGCCGCCAAAGAGGGTGGTGGCACTCCGGAAGACAACCCGCGTCTGCGTGCGGCAATGGACAAGGCGCTGGGCGCCAACATGAAGAAGGACACCATCGAAAAGGCGATTCAGCGTGGCGCAGGCGGTGGCGAGGGTGACAACTACGATGAGCTGACCTACGAAGGCTACGGCCCCAACGGCGTGGCCATTCTGGTCGAGTGCATGACCGACAACGTCAACCGTACCGTGTCTCAGGTGCGGGCTGCCTTCAACAAGGCGGGTGGCAACCTGGGTACCAACGGTTCGGTTGCCTATCTGTTTGAGAAAAAAGGTCAGATCAGCTTCGGTGAAGGCGCTGATGAAGACGCGATCATGGAAGCGGCGCTGGAAGCGGGGGCTGATGACGTCATCACCAACGAAGACGGCTCCATCGACGTGTTTGCGCCTTGGCAGGAGTTCATGGACGTGAAACAGTCGCTGGTAGATGCTGGGTTCGAGCCGGTTTATGCCGAGGTTGGCATGATTCCGTCCACTACGGTTGAGCTGGATGTGGAAAGCGGTCAGAAAGCGCTGAAGTTGATCGACGCGCTGGAGGATCTCGATGATACCCAGAATGTGTATCACAATGCCGAAATCCCCGAAGAAGCGATGGAATAAACGCGCAGCATGATGGCTGATGGAAACCGGGGGCAACCCCGGTTTTTTTTGAGCAAAACGCCTTGATTTAGTGTATAAATATACAGATATAGTCCGCTTAAACATTTACTGGAGTTTCGAGACAGGTCCATGCTGATATTGGGGATCGATCCCGGCTCAAGAATTACCGGCTATGGTGTCATTCGCGTGGCGGGTCCTCGTACCGAGTACGTTGCCAGTGGCTGCATCCGCATCAGTGGTGACGTTCTTGCAGATCGACTGCAGCAGGTGTATGCCGGCGTGACTGAAGTCATTGAGCGCTATCAGCCTCAGGAAATGGCCATTGAGCAGGTGTTCATGTCGCGCAATGCGGATTCGGCGCTTAAGCTGGGCCAGGCGAGGGGGGTGGCGATCGTGGCCGGTGCCAACCGCCTGCTGCCGGTATCCGAGTATGCGGCCCGTCGCGTCAAACAATCGGTGGTAGGCAATGGTGGTGCCGACAAGGCGCAGGTGCAGCACATGGTGATGCATCTGCTGAAGTTGCCGGGGCTGCCCCAGGCGGATGCGGCAGATGCGCTGGCCATCGCGCTCTGCCATGCTCATACCTGTGCGGGGCAAATTCAGCAAGCGCGCGGCAAAACGGCCGGGCGCTGGCGTTACTGATTTATCTTGGAGATGCAAAGCGCGTGATCGGACACCTCAGAGGTCGAATTCTGGAAAAGCAGCCGCCCTGGATGCTGCTGGATGTTAACGGTGTGGGCTACGAGGTCGAAGCCTCGATGAACACCTTTTACAAATTGCCGGAAGTGGGAGCCGAAGTGTCACTGCACACCCACTTTGTGGTGCGCGAAGACGCCCAGCTGTTGTACGGCTTTGCCGATCAGCAGGAGAAACTTCTGTTCCGCTCATTAATCAAGGTGAACGGTGTCGGCCCCAAACTGGCTCTTTCTATACTGTCCGGCATCAGTGCCAATGACTTTATCCGCAGTGTGCACAACGAAGACACAACGGCGCTGGTGCGGGTGCCGGGAGTGGGCAAAAAGACGGCGGAACGTTTGATTGTTGAAATGAAAGACCGCCTCAGTCAGCTGCAGCTACCGACCTTGACCGAGCTGGAACTGAGCAGTGGCAGCCAGTCCGAGACGGTTTTGGTTCCGGAAGCGGACCACCGTGCGGAAGCCGAAAGCGCGCTGATCGCACTGGGTTACAAGCCGCAGCAAGCCACGCGCGCGATTGAACAGGCAGTACAGGCACTGGGAGAAGATGCGGTCACCGAAACGCTGATACGCCATGCCCTGCGTACCATGGTGGGTTGAGACAAATGCTATGAGAATTGAAGCCGACCGTTTTATTACGCCCATGGCGGCGCCTGCCGAAGAGGTTCAGGATCGTGCCATACGCCCCAAGCTGCTCAAGGATTATGAAGGGCAGCCTGTGGTACGTGAACAGATGGAGATCTTTATCCATGCGGCACGCAACCGAAACGAAGCGCTGGATCATACGCTGATTTTCGGCCCGCCCGGGCTTGGTAAAACTACACTGGCCAATATCATCGCTCATGAGATGGGCGCGCAGATCCGCACCACTTCCGGTCCGGTGCTGGAGAAGGCCGGTGATCTGGCAGCCTTGTTGACCAACCTTGAAGCTGGTGACGTGCTGTTTATTGACGAAATACACCGACTAAGCCCCAATGTTGAAGAAGTACTCTATCCGGCGATGGAAGACTACCAACTGGATATCATGATCGGTGAAGGGCCGGCGGCGCGTTCAATCAAGCTGGATCTGCCGCCTTTCACCCTAGTGGGTGCCACCACTCGGGCGGGTTTGCTCACTTCTCCCTTGCGGGACCGTTTTGGGATAGTACAACGGCTTGAGTACTACTCGATTCAGGATCTGACCGGTATCGTAATGCGCTCGGGGCAGTTGTCGGGGACCCATATCGATGAAGACGGAGCTCGAGAGGTGGCAAGACGATCACGCGGCACGCCGCGTATCGCCAACCGACTGTTGCGCCGGGCACGCGACTTTGCCGAGGTGAAGGGTGATGGCCGCATTACCAAGGATATTGCCGATCTGGCGCTGAACATGCTGAATGTGGATGAGCGTGGCTTTGACCATATGGACCGTCGTCTTTTACTGGCGATGATCGAAAAATTCGGTGGTGGTCCGGTGGGGATCGACAGTCTTGCAGCCGCAATCAGTGAAGAACGCGATACTATCGAGGATGTGCTGGAGCCCTATCTGATCCAGCAGGGGTTCATGATGCGCACCCCGCGTGGGCGCGTAGTCACTGACCATGCCTATGTCCACTTCGGGATTGAAAGGCCTGACTGATATCAATAGTTTATTGATGTGTTAGGTCTCTCAAACAACTGACTGATAAAGATCAAGTCGGCAATGTGCCTGTCCGTCTACGATGATGACAGTCCACTAGCGGAGATCATCATCATGTCGGCCGTACTGAATCATCATGAGCTGGAAAGCTTCTCTGAGGAGTTGCATGATATCGAGCATGTGCGTCAGCTTCTTAGATCGATCCCTCCCGGGCAGACCGAGCTGCAGGCTACACTTGAAGTCGCCAGGCGATTGGACTTGGAGCATCTGCGCCATCATCTCGATGTCATTGGGCGCTGCAACGAAGCACTGGAGCGTATCAATCGAGGTCGCTACGGCAGCTGCTGTCGCTGTGGCGAAACAATCGAGCTGAACCGTCTCAGGGCTGATCCACTCACGGAGTGCTGCCTGACTTGTCAGGAGTAGCGCCTCCCCCCTTGTATTAAAATCTGCGGCTGCTATTGTTGTGTGCCATCTGCAACCTGATCAGGTCGACGGCATGCCGTTTCAGTGGCCGCTACGTGTCTACATCGAAGATACCGATCTCGGTGGTATTGTCTACTACGTTAATTACCTGAAGTTCATGGAGCGTGCGCGCACTGAGCTGCTGCGGCAATGTGGTGGCTCTCAGCAGGCGCTGATGGCTGACGATATCATTTTTGTCGTAACACGAACCGAGTGCCGTTACTTGGCCCCTGCACGTCTGGATGATGAACTTCTGGTCGAAGTGAGTATCGAACGGGCGAGCAGGGTGAGGGTATCCTTTCAGCAGCGTATTGTCTGCCAGGCGGATAATCGTCTGCTGTGTGAGGCTGATGTGGATGTTGCCTGTGTGCGCGCTTCAGACATGAAGCCGACACGATGGCCTGATAACCTGCTTCAATCCATGAAAACTGTTACCAAGTCACTGCCTGCTGTCGAGGAGAAATAATGGAAGGCAAACTGCCAATCTGGAGTCTCGTTGAAAATGCGAGCCTCACCGTTCAATTCATTATGGTGCTGCTGTTCCTGGCCTCGTTTATTTCATGGGTGATGATTTTTCAGCGCCACCAGGTACTGCGCAAGGCACGCCGTTCCATGCGTCAGTTTGAGGATCGCTTCTGGTCGGGAGTGGATCTGGCTCAGCTGTTCCGTGATGTGAACCAGTCTCCCAATACGATCTGTGGGGCGGAGAATATCTTTCGTGCGGGGCTGCAGGAGTTTACTCGGCTGACTCAGAAGGCCAACCGTGAGCCGGATGTAGTGATGAACGGTGTTCAGCGCGCCATGCGTGTTGCCATGGCGCGTGAAGAAGAAAAGCTGGAGCGTCATTTGCCGTTTTTGGCCACCGTGGGTTCAACCGCTCCGTATATGGGGCTGTTCGGTACCGTTTGGGGGGTTATGAACGCCTTCCGTGGACTGGCAACCGTTCAACATGCCGCCATCTCGGTAGTGGCGCCGGGTATTGCTGAGGCTCTTATCACTACTGCGATCGGTCTGTTTGCCGCAATACCGGCGGTGGTGGCCTATAACCGTTTTGCCTCCCAAGCCGAGTCTCTGTTGAGTAACTATGAAACCTTTGCCGATGAGTTTTCCAGCATTCTCTACCGGCGTGTGCACTCCGTCTGAGGTTTTAATCTATGGATTGGCGTCCACGCAAGCAACGCAAAATCAACGCGGAAATCAATGTTGTCCCTTATATTGAGGTGATGACCGTACTACTGGTCATTTTCATGCTGACTTCGCCAATGTTGACTCAAGGGGTAGATGTGAATCTGCCTCAGGCCGGTGCCGAGCCAGTGGAAACGGAAGACGAAGAGCCTCTGGTGCTGACGGTTGATCGTGAAGGACAGTATTACATCAATGTGGGAGGTGATGACCGGGTCCCAATTAGCCGTGAGGAGGTGGCCAGCCGTGTCGGAAAAGTGCTGGCCAGCGCACCACGAAAACTGTTGCTGGTAAGAGGTGATCGGGACGCAAGCTATGATCAGGTAGTGCAACTGATGGTATTGCTGCAGCAGGAAGGTGCAACCAGTGTTGGCCTGGTGACGGAATAGCGCGGTGGAGATGCGAAGCTATATTTTGCCCTTTATGCTGGCTTTTGTTGTGCATGCGGCAGCATTTTCACTGATCAGCATGAACTGGGATCGGCCGGCTGAGTCGGTACGTTCAGCTCCCCGTCATATCCAGGCGGAGATGATAAACCTCAAGGCTCTGGCTCAGCAGCAGGCGGCACAGGAGCAGATTGCTCGCCAGCAGGCTGAGCAAAAGCGCAAGGCGGAAGAGGCCCGTCAGCGTCGCGAACGTGAAGCGGTTGAACAGCGCCAGCAAGAACTTGCACGTAAGCAGGCAGAAGCCGACGCACGTAAGCGTGCGGAGCAGCAGGCCGAACAGAAACGACAGCAAGAGCAGGCGCGACAAAAAGCGGAAGAACAAAAGCGTCAGGCTGAGCTGGCTGCTCGCAAGAAAGCGGAGGCAGAAGCGGCGAAACGCAAGGCGCAGGAACAGGCTAAGCGTGAAGCCGAAGAGGCCAAGCGCAAGGCCGAAGCAACTGCCAGAGCTGAAGCAGAGCGCCGCAAGCAGCAGCAACAGGCGGAGGCAGATCTGCAGCGCAAGCTGGCAGCCGAGCGCGCGGAAGCACAGGCTCGCGCTGAGCAGGCTTCTCAGGCAGTAATTGGAGATATACAGTCCTACATTCAGGCTGTATTGCAGGACAGCTGGCGTATTCCGTCAACCGCTCGCAACGGAATGGAAGCAGTAGTGGCGATACACTTTCTGCCAAGCGGTGAGGTGGATCAGGCCTATATTCATACCAGCAGTGGCAATGCACAGTTCGACAGCTCTGCGGTGCAGGCCGTGCTGAGAGCACACAGCTTTCCGAGGGTTGCGGATGTCGATCCACTGCTGTTTGAGCGTCGATTACGTAAACTTTTAGTCAAATTCAGGCCGGAGGGGCTGAGGTGGTAAGGATCAAGCAACTGTTTGCAGCGTTTACATTGCTGCTCGTCGCGCAGCTGGTGCAGGCTGAGCTCATGGTAGAGGTAACTCAGGGGGTTGAGGCGCCGACCTCCATTGCTGTTGTGCCGTTTGGGAATAATACTGGCTCAGCGCTGGCGGAAGATGTGGCACAAGTGGTCGGTCAAAATCTGGAGCGCAGTGGCTTCTTCAGTGCCATGCCGCGTGACAATATGCTGAGCTTTCCGACTCGCCGTGATGATGTGTACTTCAGAGATTGGCGCGTGTCCAAAATGGATTATGTGGTGATTGGGCGTATTGACTCAGTGGGTGACCAGCTCAGCTTGCGTTTTGAGTTGTACGATGTGCTGCGTGAGCGGCAGGTGCTGGCTGAACAGGTCAGTGCAACCGCCTCAAGCTTGCGGGATGCCGCCCACTATATGGCAGACAGGATTTTTGAGCAGCTTACAGGCCTTAAAGGCGCCTTTGCGACTAAGGTGGTGTACGTCACGGCGGAGCAGTTGGGTGATCAGAAGCAGCGTTATCGCCTGCAGCTGGCGGACTGGGATGGCGCTCGAGCGCAAACCATACTGGAGTCTGCCCAGCCAATCATGTCACCGGCATGGTCAATGGATGGCAGCAAGCTGGCATATGTGTCCTTTGAAACAGGGCGTCCTGCCATTTACGTACAATATCTTGCAACCGGCAAACGCGAGCGCATTCAGTCCTTCCCGGGTCTGAATGGTGCACCCGCCTGGTCGCCGGATGGCAACCGTTTGGCGCTGGTGTTGTCGCGTGATGGCAACCCGGAAATCTATCTTCTGGATCTGCGCAGTCGCCAGCTGCAGCGTCTGACTCAGCATTACGGTATTGATACCGAACCGGCATGGTCACCAGATGGGCGCTCGTTGATTTTCACCTCTGATCGGGGCGGTCAGCCACAGATCTACCGCCTGGGGCTTGAGGATCGCAAGCTGGAAAGACTCACATTTGACGGTAACTACAATGCCAGGGGGCGCCTGACTCAGGATGGGCGATTCCTGACCATGGTTCATCGCAGCAGTGGCGGTGGCAATGGCTTTAATATAGCGGTACAGGATTTGAAAACGGGGCGACTGGATATACTCACTCGCTCCGGCATGGCCGAATCACCCAGTATCGCGCCGAACGGCAGTGTGGTCATTTATGCCACACAGGAAGGTACGCGCGGAGTGCTGGCGGCCGCATCACTGGATGGTCGGGTTCAGTTCAGAATGCCGGTTGACAGGGGTGATGTACGAGAACCTGCCTGGTCACCCTACTTGCAGTAGGTCGGCGCGGCAGCAAACTGCAACACAATGGCAATACACTCATTTAAACAGTCAAATCGAGGATTTATCATGCGGGTAGTCAATCTGAGCAAAGCGGTTGCCCTGACGGCAGCCATGGTGTGGGCTGCAGGCTGTAGCACCACCAGTACTTCTACTGACGCGGGTGGTGCGGCAGGTGATGGTACTTCTGCTTCTGGTGCCAATACTTATGGCACCTCAGGTAGTCGTGTCAGCGGTGCCATTGTGACAGCCGAAGATCTGCAGCAGCTGCGCACCGTGTTCTATTTCGACTTCGACCAGGCCGTAGTGCGTCAGGAAGGATTCTCTGATCTTGAAGCTCATGCCCGCTATCTGTCCCAGAACCCTTCGGCATCCGTACGCCTGGAAGGTCATGCTGATGAGCGCGGTACCCGTGAATACAACATGGCATTGGGTGAGCGTCGTGCGAAGGCCGTTGAGCGTCTGCTGGTTGTGAATGGTGCAGGCAATTCACAGGTAGAAAGCATCAGCTTTGGTGAAGAAAAACCGGCTGTTGTCGGTCACTCCGCTGACGCTTGGGGCAAAAACCGTCGTGTTGAACTGATTTACCAGAGCAAGTGATGAAAAGTGCCGCAACAGCCAAGGCTACCGTCCTGCTGGTGCTGGCGTCATCCTGGTCGTATGCGGCCCCGGTGCCGGTGATAGAAATCACCGAGACACCGGTGGTTCCACGTACAGGAGGAACGCAGCCATTACAGGTGCAGAGTGCGGCTGGCTATTCGGTCCAGAATGAGCTGCTGTTCAGTCTGCAGCAACTTCAGGATGAAGTCAGGATGCTGCGCGGAGCGCTGGAAGAGCAGCAGCATAAGGTCGAACGGCTTGAGCAGCAGCAGCGTGAGCGTTACAGAGATATGGATCGTCGTATCAGCTTGCTGATGTCAGCGGTGTCGGATGACGCGCTGTTGGCAGCCCAAGGTAATCCAGAACAGCCTAAACAGACAGCGGGTCTGCCCAATGTGACTGATAATGCTGAATTGAATGCCTCTGTAGAAGGTGTTGCTGCTGGTGATGCGGCAGCCTACGACAAGGCCTACAGTCATGTGCGTCAGCGTGAGTTTGATCAGGCGGAAAAGTCGTTTGAGCTGTTTTTGAACGACTATCCGAACAGTTCGCTTGTGCCCAATGCCTGGTACTGGCTCGGCGAAGTAAAGCTGGCTCAGGGTAAGGTTGAAGCGGCAACGAGCGCCTTCAATCAGGTGGTTACGGGCTATCCGGGTCACGCCAAGGCTGCCGATGCGCTCTATAAGCTGGGTGTGTTGTCTGAGCGTGGTGGTGATGGTGCTGCGGCCAGAGCGTTGATGAAGCGGGTGCAGGATGAGTATCCGCAAACGTCTGCGGCTGGTCTGGCTCGAAGTTTCCTCTCCAATCAACAGTGACTGGCTCAATCGAAATGAAACAAAGTGAAAAACGTGCAGTAGTACTGCTTTCGGGTGGTCTTGATTCGGCAACTGCATTGGCGATGGCCATGGAACAGGGCTATAGCTGTCATGTGCTCAGCTTCGACTATGGTCAGCGTTCGGTGACCGAGTTGAATGCGGCACGCGCGATTGCAGCCCAGGCTGGTGTCAGTGAACACAGAGTGTTGCGATTGCATCTGGAGGATTTTGGCGGCTCGGCACTGACCGATACCAGTATCGATGTACCCGAAGATCAGGCTGAAGGCGTTCCGGTTACTTATGTGCCTGCACGCAACACGGTTTTTTTGTCTCTGGCGCTTGGGTGGGCAGAGGTGCTGGATGCCGATGCCATCTTTATCGGTGTAAATGCAGTCGACTATTCCGGCTACCCTGATTGTCGCCCGGAGTTTATAGAAGCGTTTGAGCGCATGGCCAACCTGGCGACGCGACGTGGCATCAATGGCGACCCCGTACATATCGAAACACCACTGATGCATCTCACCAAGGCGGACATTATCCGCCGCGGCACTGCGTTGGGTATTGATTATGCGCTCACAGTTTCATGCTATCAGGCCGATATGGAAGGGCGTGCCTGTGGTCGGTGTGATAGCTGCCGTCTGCGTGCCAAGGGGTTTGAGGATGCAGGTGTTGTGGATCCGACCCGTTATGTTTGAATAAAATTCCGCTCAAGGGTTGCCTTTCACGCCTCGGCAGGTAAAATGCGCAGCCCATCGGGAGGGTCGTTAGCTCAGTTGGTAGAGCAGTTGGCTTTTAACCAATTGGTCATAGGTTCGAGTCCTATACGACCCACCATCCCTTCTTCACTGTATGCTTTTGGGCATCAGTCTTTGGGTCGTTAGCTCAGTTGGTAGAGCAGTTGGCTTTTAACCAATTGGTCATAGGTTCGAGTCCTATACGACCCACCATTTTATCCGGCCTTTTTCATTTGATACAGCTGATACTCAAGTCTGATGCTTTTGTGCCTAGTCGTTGTGTCAGTGCTTCACTTACTGCAGTGCAACTATGGTATAATCGGCGCCCCAAGATTTTGCCGTCCAAGGCATCCAACCAGCGTGATGATAAGAATCTGACTATGTTGAGCAAGCAGGACATCGACGATCGCATTCTGGTGCAGGAGCATTTTGCTCAGGAGCACCTGCCGCAGCAGATGGGATCTGCCGAGATTGAGCAGTACAAGAGCAGGATCCGTCAGCTCCTGAAAGAAAAGGATGCCTGTCTGGTGGCACATTATTATACCGATGACCTGATTCAGCAGCTTGCAGATGAAACCGGTGGCTGTGTTTCCGACTCTCTGGAGATGGCGCGCTTCGGCTCACGCCACCCGGCCTCAACTCTGATTGTGGCTGGTGTGCGCTTCATGGGTGAAACGGCCAAAATCCTGAACCCGGAAAAACGCATTTTGATGCCGACGCTTGAAGCAACCTGCTCTCTGGATATAGGCTGTCCTGCCGATGAGTTTTCGGCGTTCTGTGATCAGTATCCCGATCATGAAGTGGTCGTC
This sequence comes from Marinobacterium sp. BA1, assembly GCF_041155135.1. Lineage (NCBI taxonomy): Bacteria > Pseudomonadati > Pseudomonadota > Gammaproteobacteria > Oceanospirillales > Oceanospirillaceae > Marinobacterium > Marinobacterium sp. BA1. The sequence goes on along the minus strand of NZ_BAAFHC010000001.1, from coordinate 1,294,879 downwards.
TATGCCAACACCTCTGCAGCCGTTAAGGCGCGCGCTGACTGGGTGGTGACCTCGAGTATTGCGCTTAAGGTAGTGGAATATCTGGCCGATCAGGGCAAGAAAATCATTTGGGCGCCGGATAAGCATCTGGGTGGATACGTCCGTAAGGAAACCGGTGCCGAGATGATTCTTTGGGATGGCAGCTGCATTGTCCATGAAGAGTTCAAGGCAAAGGGGATTCTGGATCTGAAGCGGGTCTACCCGGATGCGGCGGTGCTGGTTCATCCCGAGTCACCGGACACTGTGGTCCAGATTGCTGATGCCGTTGGCTCTACCAGTCAGTTGATCAAGGCGGCGCACGACCTGCCAAATGAAACTTTCATCGTTGCAACTGATCGAGGCATTTTCTACAAGATGCAACAGGCTGCTCCCGGCAAGCGCTTCCTTGAAGCTCCTACAGGTGGCTCAGGCGCAACCTGCCGCAGCTGTGCGCACTGCCCCTGGATGGCGATGAACGGACTGGATAATATCGTTGCCGCTCTGGAGCATGGTGTCGATGAAATCCACGTTGATGCGGAGCTCGCGCGCCGAGCGCTAAAGCCGCTGCAGCGGATGCTGGATTTTTCAGCCAGCTGATATCACGTTTCAGGAGGCGCTGCTTATCAAATGAGCAGCGCCTCCTGATCTCAAGTCTGCTTTTAAAACTGTTCCTTCATTTCCTGCCGCAGCGCTTTTGCTTCCTGCTCGCGTTGCTCCAATCTGGCCCTGTCTGAGTCGGTCAGATCCTTTTCCCGAGCGGCGTACTCAAGCTGTTTCAGTGCCAGATCAAACTGTGCCGTCAGCAGGAAATACTCTATTCGTGCTTCATGTACGGCAAGAATATTACCGGCAAGCCCTTCCGCTTCAGCCAGTTCAAACCAGATCAGCGTGTCGGTTGGGTAGTCACGAGTCAGTTGCTTGTAGATGCGTATGGCCTGCTGTAATTGGCCTGTCTCACGAAGTGCTCGTGCATGCAGGGTACGTACCGGGCGGCTGTCGGGGTAAAGTGCAATCAACTCCCTGGAAATCTCCAACGCACTGGCTGAATCGGCCGCTGCCAAAAAACGCTCAACTCGACTCAACAGCAGCCATGGGTGTCGACGTGCAGAGGCGTCCAGTGTGTTCCAGGTTTTATCGGCAAGAGCAAAGTCGGCAGCCGCAATGGCGGCCAACATCAGACCATAACGATTATGCAGCTGGTCAGAATCTTGAGTTGCAGCGCGGAAAGTGGCAAGTGCCTTCTGCGGGGATTCGCTGTGATGAACCTGCATGCGGGCACGAATTAAATTGAAGTCGCTGTTGTCGGCATGTGACTGTACTTCCGGTAACTGGCTTGCACGGTTGAGCGAGTCGGCTATGCGTGACTCAGTCACGGGGTGTGTCAGCAAAAATTCGGGCGGACGCTGCCCATAGAAGCGATAGTTGCGCTGCAGGCGCGAAAACATCTGTGGCATGGTGTGTGGGTCGATGCCGGCCTCGACCAGTGTCTGCATGCCAACACGGTCCGCTTCCTGCTCATTGCGACGACTGAATGCCAACTGCCCCTGTGCATTGGCGCCCATGGTTGAAGACAGGACGGCCATGCCGCCTTGGGTATCGGCTGCCGCTACCAGAATACTGGCAAGCAGGCCTGCCAGCATCAGCGGGCGGTTGCGTCGCTCCTCCTCAAGCCTCTGAGCATAATGGCGCTGACTCAGGTGGGCCAACTCGTGTGCAATCACCGAAGCCAGTTCGCCTTCGGTTTCAGCAGCCAGCAGCAGTCCGCTGTGGATGCCAATGATGCCGCCGGGAACGGCAAAGGCGTTAAAGGTTGGGTTATCAAGCAAAAACAGTTCAAGCCGGCGATCCTGCACCTGACTTTTCGGTAGCAAGCGCCACAACAGGTCTTCAAGGTACTGATAGCTGATCGGGTCGTCCAGCAGTGGAGCCTGAGCACGAAGAATGCGCGCCCAGTTGCGGCCCAAGCGGTATTCGGCGTCCAGGCTGACGGTTGCGGAGCTGGCATCATTCAATACCGGCAAATCGGTACTGGCAGTGCCGGTAGCGGGCAGGAGGGCGGTGGAAAAGCAGGTTGCTGCCACCAATAGTGTTTGCATCAGTCTTCGCATCATTCTACCGCTGTCAGAATTATCTTGCCGGGTATTATGGTATATAGTGCTTGCCACCCAAGGCCAGTGATTTACGGGAGTTTTCTGCATGTCATCGCCGCCATTTGATCACGAACTGGATACCAGTGGCCTCAGTTGCCCCATGCCGCTGCTCAAGGCCAAGCTTGCCTTGCATCAGCTTGAGCCGGGGCAGGTTTTGAAAGTGATTGCCACTGATGCTGGTTCGCTGCGGGATTTTCCTGCCTATGCTCGGGTTTCTGACCATGAGTTACTGCAGACGTTCAGCGATGAGCAGTGTTATATCTATTGGATCCGGCGTGGAGCCGGCACCTGAGGAGTATCAATGCGCAAGATTTTCAGTAAATGGATAGATCGATACTTTTCCGATGAAGAGGCTTTGTTCCTGTTCCTGCTTCTCGCAGGCGGGCTGCTTGTTATTTTGTTTCTGGGACAGCCACTGGCCCCGGTGATTGCGAGTGTTATCCTGGCGTTTCTGATGCAGGGGGTGGTTGACTGGCTGCAACGGCGTGGAGTTGCTCACCTGCTTGCCGTCAGCGCGGTATTTGTGCTGTTTATCGGGTTTCTCAGTGCTTTTCTGGTTTTCGTGCTGCCGATCATCTGGCAGCAGATGGTTAACCTGTTCAATGAAGCCCCACGTATGGTCAGCGAGGTGCAGAACCTGCTTCTGGTCTTGCCAGAACGCTATCCAGAACTGATTTCCGAAACCCAGGTCAGGGAAATTATTTCGGCTGCCGCCACTGAGCTGAGCCGGCTGGGCCAATGGGTACTGACCTTTTCGCTTAATTCGATCACCAGTATCATAACCCTTTTGATCTATCTGATTCTGGTGCCGATACTGGTATTTTTCTTTTTGAAGGATGGTCGAAAGTTGATTTCTGGCTGGACCGCTTTTCTGCCTGAAAAGCGTCAAATGATGACCAGTGTATGGCATGAGATGGATGTGCAGATTGCCAATTATGTGCGGGGCAAATCGATCGAGATATTGATTGTGGGTGGGGTGAGCTACATTACCTTTGCGCTGTTCGGCCTCAACTACGCGGCTCTTCTGGCTCTGCTGGTCGGCTTCTCGGTTGTGATTCCCTATATAGGGGCAACGCTGGCAACGCTGCCGGTATTTCTGATTGGCCTTTTCCAGTGGGGCTGGGGCAATGATTTGATGTATCTGATGATTGCCTATGCCGTCATTCAGGCGTTGGATGGCAATGTGTTGGTGCCGTTGCTTTTCTCGGAGGCGGTTAACCTGCATCCCATCTCGATTATTGTGGCGGTGCTGATTTTTGGCAGCCTGTGGGGGTTTTGGGGTATTTTCTTTGCTATCCCGTTGGCAACGCTGGTCAAGGCGATTGTAAACGCTTGGCCAAGAGTGGCAGAAGAGCTTGATGCCCCTGCCGAAGAGGGCAGAGGCTGAGTCGATTCAGAGTGCCTGCACAGCCTGCATTACTTCTGCTGCATGCCCTTTGACCTTAACCTTGCGCCATTCCTGGCGCAGTATCCCTTCCTTGTCGATCAGAAAGGTGCTGCGTTCAACCCCCAGTGATTCACGGCCATACATTTTCTTCAGCTTTATGACATCAAACAACTGACACAGGGTTTCGTCCTTGTCGCTGATCAGCTCGAAGGGGAAGGACTGCTTAGCCTTGAAATTCTCGTGGCTTTTAATGCCATCACGGGATACGCCAAAGATTTCTGTATCCAGCGCCTGAAACGCTTCATACAGGTCACGAAAATCCTGACCTTCAGTGGTGCAACCCGGTGTACTGTCTTTTGGATAGAAATAGAGTACGACGTTTTTACCGCGCAGTGTGCTCAGTTTGACTTCGGTGTCACTGGTTGCGTTGGCGGTAAAATCGGGTACGGCTTGGTCGATAACCGGTGTTGTCATGTTGTTCTGTCCTCGAAAATGAAAAAGTCACCCTCACTACTACGCTAGCCGGGCATAATTCGTTTAGAATGATCGGTCTATTACGATAGCAAAAAAGTGCTGGCTGGTTGAGGCTGTTTGTCTGGACCGGTAGCATGAAGCGGCAACCTGAGAGTTCTCAAATTCAAGATGGAGACAGAGATGATTCGCGGCAGTATTGTAGCGCTCGTGACCCCTATGACAGCCAATGGTGATATCGACTGGCCAGCGCTGGACAAAATCGTGGATTTTCATCTCGACAAGGGTACCGATGCCATCGTGGCAGTCGGTACCACAGGCGAGTCTCCTACGCTGGACTACGATGAGCACCTGGATGTGATCCGTGCGATCATCAATCGGGTCGGAGGCCGTATTCCGGTCATCGCTGGCACTGGTGCCAACTCCACTCAGGAAGCGATTGAGTTGACCGAGCGAGCTGCCAAAGCGGGTGCTGACGCCTGCTTGCTGGTAACCCCTTACTATAACAAGCCAACCCAGGAAGGCCTGTACCAGCACTTCAAGGCGATAGCCGAGGCCGTTGATATTCCCCAGATCCTTTATAATGTTCCGGGCCGCACAGCCTGCGACATGCTGCCGGATACCGTGCTGCGGTTGAGCCAGATCGATAATATCGTGGGTATAAAGGAAGCAACCGGTGATCTGGATCGCGCACGTGAATTGATCAACAAGGTGCCGACCGACTTTGCTGTCTACTCCGGTGACGATGCGACTGCAATCGAGCTGATCCTGATGGGTGGTCAGGGCAATATCTCCGTTACAGCCAACGTGGCGCCTACCGAAATGGCAGAGTTGTGTCGTTTCGGTCTGCAGGGTGATACGAAAGCGGCTCGTGAGCTGCAGGCGAAATTGATGCCGCTGCACAAGAATCTGTTCGTTGAGGCCAACCCGATTCCCGTCAAATGGGCCATGACTGAAATGAAACTGATCGACTCCGGTATCCGTTTGCCTTTGACGATTCTGTCTGAGCAGTATCACGAACTGGTCCGCAATTCCCTGCGTGAATCCGGCATCATTTGACAGGAATCGTCATGCATAATTTCCGAACCATTTGTTTTCCGGCAGGCCTGATTGCGCTGTTAGCGCTCTCAGGCTGCGGCATGGTCAAGAACAACCCTGTATATGGTGAAAACGGTGTGATCCGTGACCGCAGCCAGGATTACGAACTTGCCAGTGGCAATGAGCGTTTGCAGTTGCCGCCTCACCTGCGCGCCAAACAGTTGCAGGAACAACTGGTAGTGCCGGACGTGGGTGTAACCGCAACCCGCAGTGACAGCGACTTCAGGGTGCCGCGCCCGGAATTCTTTTACGCGGAATCCGGCAGCGATTCGGTCAACTTCCGACGAGAAGACGGTGAGAAGTTGATTGTTGTGGATGAGCCGATTGCGGATGTATGGTTAAAGGCGCAGGACTTCTGGGCGTTCAACAACATTGACATCAGTCGTGCCGATCCTCGCCAGGGGGTAATGGAGACCGACTGGATTCGCTTGGATGGTCGCGAATACAACTTTGTTGACCGTTGGGTCAAACGGCTAACGTTGCAGAATATTGAAGGCCCAACCCAGAATAAGCTGCGCATGAGTCTGCGCCCCGATCCGGATGATTACGGTCGTACGGCTGTGCGGCTGAAGCATGTACAGTATCCGGATGGAGCCGATGTTGCCAATATCAACTGGGAACAGCAGGCACGTGATGTAGAGTACAAGTCGGACATGATGTTCGAGCTTCTGCGTTACCTGAGCAAGTCTACTGGACAGCAGACAGCCAACACCTACACGGCAATGCAACAGCAGCGTGCGCAGCGACCACTGCTCGGACGTGATTCCCGTGGCAACCCCGTATTGCGGATCAACTCTGACATTGACCAGGCATGGCAGCAAGTCAGTGATGCCCTGGATGAGGCCGAAGTGGATGTGGGTACTCGTGATCAGTCTGCAGGTCTGTTCTATCTTACCTACACCACGACTACCCCCTTTGATGATACCGAGAAGATGGGCTTTTTCGAATGGTTGCACTCTGACCGAGGCGATATCAAGCTAGACACCAGTGCGATCAGTGCAGCTTTGGGGGGCAGTGAGGAAGAAGGTGAGGACGGTATCAGTTACAGTTCGACGGGTGCGAGCCCCAGCAGTGATTCTGAAGACGAAGCACCTATGGACAATGACCTCTCCGATCCGAACAACCCCGCTAACCAGCAAGGTTATAAAATCTGGTTTGCCGGTAAGGTTGTCTATGTGTTCGGTAACGGTGACAGTGGAAACTACAATGCTGAAACCGGCAACTACGAGCATACCGGACGTTACCAGTTGCGACTCAACCGTACCCGGACCGGTGTATTCTTGTCGGTACTGAACGACCAGGGCCTGGAAGCTGCTCCGGTTGTGGCTGAAGAGATTCTCTGGACAGTGAAGGATCAGCTGCCACAGAACTGAGTAAGGTATGATTGCGGAAACAAAAATGGAGGCTTGTGCCTCCATTTTTTTTGTAATCAGAATGGGCAGTCAGAGTCGAATTCGAGCCAGTTCCCGCTTGCGGGATGGTTCAAGGCCAGATGCTCGGCATGCAGTAGCAGGCGAGGTGAGAGCATAACAATCTCATCAGGCGCATAAAATTCATCACCTAGGATAGGGTGACCCAAAGCCAGCATATGTACCCGCAGTTGGTGCGAGCGACCGGTATGTGGGAACAGCAGTACCCGGCTGCGATCACCGCAGCGTTCAATACACCGCCAGAGAGTGAGGGCGGCCTTGCCTTCAATCATGTCGACCATCTGCTTCGGGCGTCGCTCCCAGTCACAGCGCAGAGGCAGTTCAACCGTGCCTTCATTTTGCACGGGCTCGCCTGCGATTATCGCCTGATAACGCTTCTTCGGTATGCGTTCCTGAAACTGGATGCTCAGCGCTCTGTGGCTGTCTGCTGTCAGGGCCAGTACCATCAAACCTGATGTGGCCTGGTCCAGGCGGTGTACGATGCGCGCAGTCGGATGTTTCTGTTGTACACGATACCAAACGCAGTCTTGCTTGTCGGGACCGCGGCCCGGCACGGAAAGAATCCCTGCCGGCTTGCTCACAACCACCATCTGTTGATCCTGATAGAGGTATTCGATCACGGTGTACGCTCAAGCAGCAGCATGGATTCGACATGAGAGGTTTGGGGGAATATATCCATAATTCCAAACCGGGCGACACGGTATCCTGCCTGCAGCAGCAGGGGCAGGTCTGCGACCAGTGCCGATGGGTTGCAGGAGATATAGAGCACTTTGCGGGCACCATAGCCAGCCAGCTGCTGCACCGCCTCACGCGCTCCTGTGCGAGGTGGATCAAGCAGGATCAGGTCAAAGCCGCTGCGGTACCAGGGGGCGTGGACAAAGCTTTCACTCAGATTGGCGCGGTAGAATTGAGCGTTATCGAGTCCGGCGCTGGCGGCATTACGCTGAGCCTGAGCAACCATGTCGGAAGATCCTTCAATACCAACCACCTGGGCGGCTTTCTGTGCCAGAGGCAGGGTGAAGTTGCCGAGCCCGCAGAACAGGTCCAATACACGCTCTTCGGGGCCGGGATCCATCCAGTCAACAGCCTGCCGGACCATCAGCCGGTTCAGGTCGGCATTAACCTGAATGAAGTCGCTGCTGCCAAACGCAAGTTCAAGCTCGAACTCCGGCAAACTGTAATGGCAGGGGGCTGGGTCAGCTGGAATCGTGGCATCATTGAGCGCGACGATAAGCTGCAGTTGTAATGCATCAGCAATAGCCTGCAGGCGCTGCATCAATTCTGCCGAAGGTGAGCGAGTGGCACGAAAGCAAATGAATCCGCTTCGATCACCATGGCTGAGATCAATATGAGTCAGCTGACGAACATCAGTGGCGTCTGAAAGATGTTGTCGCACCACATCGAACACGGGTTGCAGGCGAGGCTCAAGTATCGGGCACTGGTCGATATTCAGCAGCTTGTTGCTGCCGCGGCGGCGAAACCCAACCAAAAGTTCACCATCACGCTGGCGTTGGTTCAGGCCTATGCGGGCCGTTCGGCGATAGCCAAGCGGAGCAGCTGTAAGGGTCGGGAACAGCTGTTCTGGCTGTATATCTACACCGGCATAACGTTTGAGCTGGTCCAGTACCTGCTGCTGTTTGTGAAGTCGTTGCGCATCAATATTAAGATGCTGCAGATCACAACCACCACACTGATTGAAATGGGCGCAGGCGGGTTCACGGCGATCAAGGCTCGGGTGTGTAACCTGGAGCAATTCTGCCTCGTCGTAGCGTTTGTGTACCTGTGTCAGACGAACCTGGACCCGCTCTCCAGGCAGTACCCCTGCTATGAAAGTGGTCTTGCCGTTGTGGCTGGCAATGCCGCGACCTTCATGGCTCAACCGATCCACAGTCAGTTCAAGTGGCGTATCACTCACGACGGCTTTTTTACTGCGCCGGGGAGCGCCAAACTGAATTTGTTTCCGACTCATGTCATAATTTCCGCTTTGTAAGGCAGACATTCTAGCAATTGCAGGCAACAGCTGGAATGCACAGGCTCATCGGGGTAGAGGGCTCATGCAACAGGAACATCCATTTGCAGTCTATGTGCGCATACTCGGCAAGGGTAAAAAAGGCAGCCGTTCGTTAACCATGGAGGAAGCCCGGGATGCAATGGGCATGATCCTGGATGGGCAGGTCAGGCCGGAACAGCTGGGTGCCTTTCTCATGCTGATCCGGATGAAAGAAGAAACCCCTGAAGAATTGCAGGGGTTCGCCCAGGCTGTACGACTGCGCCTGAACCGGCCTCAGTCGCTGGTAGCTGATCTTGATTGGCCCACATATGCCGGCAAGAAACGCAGGCTGCCATGGTTTTTTTTGGCGGCTTTGGTGTTGGCCGGGCAGGGGGTGAGTGTATTCATGCACGGCGCAAGGGGGCATACTCCCGGGCGTATTTACACTGAAGATCTGCTGAGCATGTTCGGTATGAAAGCTGCCGAAAGCTGGCCTGAGGTACATGCATCATTGGAGCGGAGCAGGCTGGCCTTTTACTCTATCGATCAAATGGTGCCTGTACTGGGTGAGTTGATTCAGCTGCGACCGATACTGGGGCTTCGTTCCCCGGTCCACACGTTGTGTAGGCTGCTTAACCCGCTGGATACCTCCTGCAGTGTGGATGGGGTTTTTCATCCGCCCTATGCACCAATGCACCAGCAAACGGCACAGCTGCTGGACACCCTTCACAGCCTGACTATCCGTGGTGATGGTGGTGAGGCCGAGGTGAAGCCTGATTCGGATACCGAGCTTCACTGGGTTACGGCCGGCGAGTTGCACCAGGAAACATGGCCCCGTATCGAGTCGCAGCGGCTGGTTCGTGACGAGCAGCTCGATCCTGAAGATCTGTTGCGGCTTTGGCGTGGTGAAATCAGTCATGCCTATGGTGAAGGGGCCGTTATCAGCACCTTGGCTGTGATCCTGCGGTTGCTTTCACAGGGCGTGATGCAATCGCAGGCGCACTGGCTTGAAATGGCACGTTCAGCTTGGCAACAGCGTGACCGTTCGGCTTATTGATTAATATCCGATCAATTTACTCGGGTTTAATTTGAGTGTATCCTCAAGGTATTCGAAACATCAGATCCACAAGGTTTAGCCATGACTATTACGGTAACTGAATCTGCCGAGCGTTATCTGGCAGAGCTGCTCGAAAAGCAGAATGTTGAAGGTATTGCGGTACGTCTTTTCGTGACCCAGCCGGGTACTGCCTATGCAGAAACCTGCCTAGCCTACTGCCGTCCGGATGAGGTCAATCCGGAAGATGAAATCATCGACTATGAACTGCTGCGCTTTTACCTGGAGCGTAACAGTCTGCCGTATCTGGAAGAAGCCTACATTGACTTCGCCACCGATCGCATGGGTGGTCAGCTGACTATTAAGGCGCCTAACGCCAAGGTGCCCAAGGTGTCGCCCGACAGTCCAATGAATGAGCAGATCAATTATATTCTGTATTCGGAGATCAACCCCGGACTCGCGTCTCACGGTGGCGAAGTCAAACTGGAAGACTTGATCGAAGATGAGGGCGGTACCATTGCCGTACTGCGTTTTGGCGGTGGCTGCCAAGGCTGCAGTGCCGTTGACATGACCCTCAAGGATGGGGTTGAGAAGACACTGATAGAGCGGGTTCCGGGGCTTATCGGTGTGCGTGATGCCACTGACCATACTGTGCGTGAAAACGCCTATTTCAAGTAATATCTCCTCTGCAGGCGGTCATATCCGACCGCCTCGCCCTTGGTTGAATCGCTGTCTTCTGTGCAGTTGCGAAAAAAGCCACCGCTCCGGTTGTAATTGCTGGAACGAGCCCCATTGAAAGACTAACCTGACACTTATCCGAAGATGCGCCGGCCCTAATGCACAGGCGCCCTGTAAAGAGGCACTCCATCATGGATCAATTTGAAGCAAAAGATGACGCTGTGACCGTCGAGCTTCCGGTACTGCCACTGCGTGATGTGGTGGTTTATCCCAACATGGTGATCCCGCTGTTTGTCGGGCGTGAAAAATCCATCCATGCCCTTGAACTGGCAATGGCCAGTGATAAGCAGATTCTGTTGGATGAGATCGACAAGATGGGCATGGACCATCGTGGTGATCCTTCATCGGCATTGCTGGAGGTGCTTGATCCCGAACAGAACAGCAGTTTCAACGATCATTACCTCGAAGTGGATTACGATCTGTCTGACGTGATGTTCGTGTGCACATCGAACTCGATGAACATCCCGGGGCCTTTGCTGGACCGTATGGAGATCATTCGGATTCCGGGGTATACCGAGGACGAAAAACTTAATATTGCGCGCAAGTACTTGTTGCCGAAACAGCTTAAAAACAACGGAATCAAGGTCAAAGAGCTGGAGATCACCGACGATGCCGTACTGGGTCTGATTCGATATTACACCCGTGAGGCAGGCGTACGTGGCCTTGAACGCGAGATCGCCAAGATTGCACGCAAGGTTGTGCGTGAGCTTGCCCTTGAGCGCAAGGGAGACGTGGTCAAGGTTACGGCTGAAGAGCTGGAGCAGTATAACGGCGTCAAGAAATACAAGTTTGGCATGGCTGAAGAGCAGGATCAGGTCGGGCAGGTAACGGGTCTGGCCTGGACTTCAGTTGGGGGCGATATTCTCACCATTGAGTCAGCTGTCGTGCCCGGCAAGGGGCGTCAGATCCACACCGGATCGTTGGGTGATGTAATGAAAGAATCGATCCAGGCAGCCATGACCGTGGTGCGCAACCGGGCTCGATCACTGGGAATTAAGGCTGACTTCCACGAGAAAAACGATATTCATATCCATGTTCCTGAAGGTGCAACCCCGAAAGATGGCCCCAGTGCCGGCATTGGTATGTGCACGGCGATGGTGTCTGCCTTGACCGGAATTCCGGTGCGCTCAGAGGTCGCCATGACGGGCGAAATTACCCTGCGTGGACAGGTTCTGGCCATTGGTGGGCTGAAGGAAAAGCTGCTTGCAGCGCACCGTGGCGGGATTCGGACGGTGATCATTCCGGAGGAAAATACCCGCGATTTGAAGGAAATACCCGACAATATCAAGGCAGATCTCGATATTCGGCCAGTGAAGTGGATTGATGAAGTGCTGGACGTTGCCTTGGCATACCACCCGACACCTTTGCCGGAAGAGGTTGAAGAACCTGCTGCTGCCGAGGCCAAAAAGGGACATGCTGAGCCGGGTCAACTGAGCACACATTAACTGGAGGCCGCGGCAGAAAAGGGCTGCGGCCAGTTGACACCGGTTTCAGGCAGTTGGTATAAAGTTGCAGACTATGCGCTGGGCAACGACAACAACGGATAGAACACGATAACGATTCGATAAGGGGAACAATGTGAACAAGTCTGAACTGATTGACGCTATTGCTGCATCTGCTGATATTCCGAAAGCAGCTGCAGGCCGTGCACTGGATGCTACCCTGGATGCGGTCACTGAAGCTCTGCAGCGCGGTGAATCCGTTGCTCTGGTAGGTTTTGGTACTTTCTCCACCAAAGAGCGTGCCGCACGTACCGGCCGCAACCCGCAGACTGGCAACCCGATTGAAATTGCTGCTGCAACCCTGCCGACTTTCAAGCCGGGCAAAGCGCTGAAAGACGCGGTCAACAAGTAAACGGGATCTGAAGTCCTGATACTGGAGCGGTAGTTCAGTTGGTTAGAATACCTGCCTGTCACGCAGGGGGTCGCGGGTTCGAGTCCCGTCCGTTCCGCCAGATTCGGGCACGTTCACTGGAAGCAGAGAACTGTCTTCGTAGTCCAAGAAAGCGCATTCAGGGCTGAATGCGCTTTTTTTATAAAAGAGTCAGAGTGAACCCAAACCATGCTGCAATCCATTAGGGAAAATTCCAAAGGGATCATCGCCAAGGTCATCGTTGGCCTGATCATCGTCACCTTTGCTCTGTTCGGCGTTGAGTCGCTTGTCGGGCTTGCCAACAGTGAAAAGGCGCCGGCTGAAGTGAATGGTGAAGAGATCAGTAACCAGGATTTGCAGCGTGGTATCGAGCTGCAGCGGCGCCAGTTGCTGGCCCAGATGGGTGCAAACGGCAATCCTGCGGATATCGATGAAAATCAGCTGCGCCGTATGGTGTTGCAGGCCCTGATTGATCAGGAGGTGCGTCTACAGTCTGCCGAGTCGCAGGGTCTGTATCTGTCCGAAGCGATGATTGATCAGATGATCGTAGGCACACCGGATTTCCAGGTTGATGGTCGTTTTGACCGCAACCAGTTTGAAGCGGTACTGCGTGGTGCCGGTTTTACCCCGCTTATGTATCGTGACTTATTGCGCAAGGAGCAGTTGATTGCGCAGGAACGCAACGCTTTCCAGCTGTCTGCCTTCGCGACTGAGCAGCAGGTTGAGCGCTTGCTGAGGCTGGATCGACAAACCCGTGATATTGCCTGGGCAGAGCTGTCACTTGACCAGTTCATGCAGACTGCTGAAGTAACTGATGCAGAACTTGAGTCGCGTTATCAGGAGCAGCTGGAACGCTTCATGACCCAGCCGAAGGTCGTGCTTGACTATGTGGAACTGAATCAGGCTGATTTTGTTAAGCTCGACGCAGTCACCGATGCTGAGCTGGAAAGTGCGTATCAGCAGGAATTGGCAAGGTTCCAGGCGTCTGAAGAGCGTGCGGCAGCTCACATTCTGTTTGAAGAGGATGCACAGGAACAGGCTGAGGCTGTTCGTCAGCGCATTCTGGATGGTGAGCTGAGCTTTGCCGAAGCGGCACAGGAGTTTTCGGCAGACGCCGGATCTGCCGAGCAGGGCGGTGATCTGGGTTACAATAGCCGTGGTGTACTAACGGGCCCGTTTGAAGATACGCTGTTCGCCATGCAGCCGGGTGAAATATCAGAGCCTGTTCGCACCGAGTTTGGCTATCATCTGATACAGCTGAACGATGTGCGCAACACTGAGCCGCCGGCGTTTGACGAGATGGCTGCTGAATTGCGGCGTGAATTGGCCCAGTCCCGTGCTGAGGCTGAATATGTGGCTGCGCTTGAACGCTTGGCTGACTTGAGCTTTTCGGCGGGTGATCTTGATGTCCCGGCAGAGGAACTGGGGCTGGAAATTCATCAGACCGAGCCTTTTGGGCAGGCTGGCAGTGAGAGCGGGTTGGCCTCCAATCCTCGCGTAGTCAAGGCTGCGTTCAGTGAAGAGTTGACACGTGAAGGTCTTAACAGTGACCCAATCGAGCTGGATCGTGAAACAACAGTAGTTGTACGGGTTAAAGAGCAGATTCCAGAACGCCAGCTGTCGCTGGATGAAGTGCGTGATGAGCTTGAAGGCGAGTTGCGACGTGAACAGGCGGAAGCGGCATTGGAGGCTCGCCTGAAACAGTTGCTGGCGGACTTCGAGTCTGGCAATTCCCTGAACACTGATGCTTCTGAGCTGAGCTGGAGTGAAGTGGCTTCTGCAGAGCGTGAGCAGGCAGACATGCCGTCTGCTGTCAATCGCAAGGCATTTGAGCTGCCTCGTCCGGCGGAAGATGCGGCATCATTTGGAACTGTACGTTTGCCGAACGGAGACCGCGCACTGGTTCGAGTCAATGCAGTTCAGGAGCCAGACCTTGCTGATGTTGACGCTGACCTGAAGCGCCAGATGGCTGCCTTCCTGGCCAGCCGTAATGGCCAGCTGGACTATCAGCTGCATGTAGAGGCATTGACCGAGGCTGCCGAAATTGAGCGCAACTAGGTTGCAGATCTGCTGATGGAAACTGAAAAGGGCCGCATATGCGGCCCTTTTCAGTTTTGCCGGGTTTTAAACTCAGTCAGATGGCACGGCCGCGGCTTCAAGCAGGCGTTGAGTGTAGGGGTGCTCCGGGCGTCTGAAGAGCCGTTCTGTTGAGGCCTGCTCAACGACTTTGCCTGCCTGCATCACCATGACCCGATGGCTCATGGCCCTGACCACGGCCAGATCGTGACTGATGAAGAGATAGCTGAGCTGATACTGCCGTTGCAGATCACGCAGCAGCTGAATGATCTGCTTCTGTACGGTGCGATCCAGTGCGGACGTGGGTTCGTCGAGAATGATCAGCCTGGGGCGCAGCACCAGTGCCCGTGCGATGGCGATGCGCTGCCTCTGTCCGCCCGAGAACTCATGCGGATATCGGTGTCGTACTTCGGGGTCCAACCCAACATCGCGCAGGGCGAGGCATACTTGCTCATCCTGCTGACTACGCTTGGTGATACCTTGAACCTCCAGACCTTCAGCAATGATTTCGGCAATACTCATGCGTGGGCTCAGGCTGCCGAAGGGGTCCTGAAACACCACTTGCAACTGCTTGCGCAAGGATCTGAGCTGTTTCTGTTTCAGGTTTGAAAGCTCTGCACCATTGAATACCACTTCGCCCTTGCTGCTGATCAGTCGCAATATGGCCAGCGCCAGCGTGGTTTTGCCCGAGCCGGACTCGCCGACAACGCCCAGTGTTTCACCGCGAGCGAGTTGCAGATCTATTTCGTCCACCGCTTTGTGATGGCGGCTGACTCGTTGCAGTATTCCCTTGCGCTCGGCAAACCAGACTTTCAACGCACGGGTCTGAAGGATAATATCATCAGGATCGGCAATTGCAGCTGGCTGGCCTTCCGGTTCGGCAGCCAGGAGATTACGTGTGTACGCATGGCGGGGAGCGCGAAACAGCTCGGCACAGGGCTGTTGCTCAAGCAGTTCTCCCTTATGCATGACACACACCGAGTCCGCTACCCTGCGTACAATATTCAAGTCATGAGAGATCAGTACAATCGCCATGCCAAGCTGTTTCTGAACACGTCTGAGCAGTTCGAGGATCTGGTGTTGTATGGTGACATCGAGAGCGGTTGTCGGCTCGTCGGCAATCAGCAGTTCAGGTTCATTGGCCAGGGCCATTGCGATCATGACGCGCTGACGTTGCCCGCCTGAAAGCTGGTGCGGGTACTGACTCAGCCGCTCCTGAGGGTGATCAATCCCTACCAGGTCGAGCAGTTCAAGCGCACGAGTGCGACATGAGGGCAGGCTCAGGCCGCGATGCAGATGCAGAGTTTCACCGATCTGCTTCTCCAGTGTGTGCAGTGGGTTGAGCGAGGTCATCGGCTCCTGAAAAATCATGCCCACTCTGTTGCCACGCAGTTGCAGCAACCGCTTCTCGGGTGCCTGAAGCAGGTTCTCATCCTGATACAGCACTACACCTTCCGTCTGTGCCTGGGGCAAAAGTCGCAGCAGTGAAAGAGCCGTAACCGATTTGCCAGAGCCCGACTCCCCAACGATGGCAAGCGTTTTGCCCGGCTCGATATCAAAACTGATATTGCGCACAACCGCCTCGCGTGAAGAGCCGAAACGGACACTGAGATTCTGGACAGAGATCAGCGGTGTACTCACTCAGACTTTCCTCGGATCGAAGGCGTCACGGACTGCTTCACCGATGAAGATCAGCAGCGTCAGCATGACCGACAGCGAGATGAATGCGGTCAGGCCCAGCCAGGGAGCGTGAAGGTTTTCCTTGCCCTGTGCGACCAGCTCGCCCAGGGATGGCGAACCCGGGGGTAGACCAAAGCCCAGAAAATCGAGGGCGGTCAGTGTAACGATGGCGCTGTTAAACACAAAGGGCATGAACGTCAGGGTCGCGATCATGGCGTTGGGCAGTACATGGCGGTACATGATGCGGGTATCACTAAGGCCTAGCGCGCGTGCGGCACGCACATATTCAAGGTTGCGTCCGCGAAGGAACTCGGCCCGGACGACATCGACCAGGCTCATCCATGAAAACAGCAGCATGATGCCGAGCAGCCACCAGAATCCGGGCTGTACCAGTGAAGCCAGTATTATCAGCAGGAAGAGTACGGGCAAGCCAGACCAGATTTCGATAAAACGCTGAAAAAACAGATCGATGCGGCCGCCGTAGTAACCCTGAACAGCACCGGCGCAGACGCCGATAACCGAGCTTGCCAGTGTCAGCGCCAGTGCAAACAGAACCGAAATACGGAAACCGTAAATGACACGTGCCAGTACATCCCGGCCCTGATCATCCGTCCCCAACCAATTGGTTGCCGTTGGTGGCGAAGGAGCAGGTTGTTCAAGATCGTAATTGATGGTGCTGTAGCTGAAGCGGATCAGTGGCCAAACGGTCCAACCCCCGGATTCTGTAATCAACTCTTGAATGAAGGGGTCTCGGTAGTCCACGGGCAGGGCAAAGTCGCCACCAAAGTCAGCCTCGGTGTATTCCTGGACCAGTGGCCAGTAGAGCTGCTGCCCGTGACTGATCAGCAGTGGTTTGTCGTTGGCAATCAGTTCGGCAACCAGGCTCAGTCCAAACAGGATTAGAAAGATCCAGAGTGACCAATAGCCTCGGCGGTTGCGCTTGAAGCTGTCAATACGACGACGTTGCAAAGGGGAGAGCTGCACCGGCCTATACCTCCCTGCTGGCAAAGTCGATACGGGGGTCTACCAGCGTGTAGGTGATATCACTGACCAGTTTCAGCAGCAAACCCACCAGCGTGAAAATGTAGAGTGTACCGAAGATCACTGGGTAGTCTCGATTGATGACAGCTTCGTAGCCCAGCAGTCCGAGCCCATCGAGAGAGAAAATCACTTCGATCAACATCGATCCGGTGAAGAAAATGCCGATGAGGGCGGCGGGCATGCCGGCAATGATCAACAGCATGGCATTGCGGAATACATGACGGTACAGCACCGCGTTTTCATCCAGTCCCTTGGCGCGGGCAGTCAATACATACTGCTTGTGTATTTCATCCAGAAATGAGTTTTTGGTCAGCATGGTCAGTGTGGCAAAACTGGAGACCACCGAAGCCAGTACCGGCAGAGTGATGTGCCAGAAGTAGTCTGCCACTTGTTGCCACCAGGTCATCTGTTCAAAGTCGGGTGAAGTCAGTCCGCGTAGCGGAAACCATTCCAGCCAGGTGCCGCCTGCAAACAGAACGATCAATAAAATGGCAAACAGGAAGTTGGGAATTGCGTACCCCACAATGATGGCGCTGCTGGTCCAGACATCGAACGATGAGCCATCACGTACGGCCTTGCGAATGCCAAGCGGGACCGAGATCAAATAAGTGATGAGTGTGGTCCAAAGGCCCAGAGAGATTGAAACCGGGAGTTTTTCGATGATCAGGTCGATAACGCTTTTGTCGCTGTAGAAGCTCTTGCCAAAATCGAACATTAGATAGTTCTGCAGCATCTGGAAGAAGCGTTCGTGTGCTGGCTTGTCAAAGCCATACATGCGCTCTATTTCAGCTATCAAAGCAGGATCAAGCCCTTGGGCTCCGCGGTAGCCGCTGTTTTCACTGCCAGCAGCGATGTCGGACTGTGCGCCGCTGCCGATGCGGTTGCCAGCATCAATCCCGAGCCCCTCAAGGTTCGCAATAGTCTGTTCAACCGGGCCGCCGGGAGCAAATTGAACCAGTGTGAAGTTGAGCAGCAGTATCCCCAGCAGCGTGGGTATGATCAGCAACAGGCGACGGACAATGTACGCGGCCATCAGGGCTTGGTCCACCAGGTATCAAGGCCGAGGTCATAGGCAGGGCTTACCTCAGGGTGGGCGAACCTGTTCCAGTACGCGATGCGATAGGCACTGATATGGTAGTGGGGAATCACATAATGATTCCACTGCAGCACTCGATCCAGCGCACGGGCACGCAAAACCAGTTGCTCTCGGTCTGGTGCGGCGATCAGCTGTTCAACCAGGTAGTCGACGGCTGGATTCTTAATGCCAATCAGGTTGCGACTTCCGGGCATGTCAGCTGAGCTGGAATGCCAATAGTCACGCTGCTCATTGCCAGGGGAGCTGGACTGACCAAAGCCATACACCACCATGTCAAAGTCGAACTGACGCAACCGGTTTATATATTGGGATACGTCGACGATGCGGATACTGGCGCTGATACCCAGCCTTTCCAGATTGCGAATGAACGGAGAAACCACTCGCTCGAATTCCTTCTGCACCAGCAATATTTCAAATGTAAATGGAGAGCCGTTGCCGTCAACCAGCTTGCCTGACTCAAGTTGCCAGCCAGCCTGTTTGAGAAGCCCCAGAGCTTCACGCAACTGCGCACGGTTGCGACCACTGCCATCTGTGGTTGGGGCTCGGTAAACCTGAGTAAATACTTCAGGTGGTACCTGGTCACGCACGGCTTCGAGAATCTCCAGTTCAGCTGGGGTTGGCAGCTCTTCTGCAGCCATCTCAGAGTTGGAAAAATAACTGTGGCTGCGGGTGTAAGCGCCATAAAACAGGTTACTGTTGGTCCATTCAAAGTCGAATGCAAGCGCAAGTGCCTTGCGCACTTCAGGCTGGCTGAACATGCTCCGGCGGGTGTTCATGATGAAACCTTGCATGCCACGCGGGTTTTCGTGTGCAATCTCTTCCTTGATGATACGACCATCAGCGAAGGGGGCGCCGGTATAACCGGTTGCCCAGGCCTTGGAGGCATGTTCACTGCGGAAATCGTACTCACCGGCCTTGAAGGCCTCCAGTGCTACCGTACTGTCGCGATAATAGTCATACTGGCGTTGATCAAAGTTGTGACGGCCGCGGTTTACTGGCAAGTCGCGTCCCCAGTAGTTGGGGTTGCGTGTGTAAACGATGGTTCTGCCCGGGTCGATCTTTTTAATCAGGTAGGGGCCCGAACCAAGCGGTGGTTCCAGTGATGGTGTTTCGAAATCACGCTCGGCCCAGAAGTGCTGTGGCAGGATCGGAACCTCGCCTATTATCAGTGGGAGTTCTCGGTTGGTGCTGTCACCAAACTCGAAACGTACTGTCTGAGGGCTCAGTGCCGTTACGCTTTGAATCCCTGCATAGTAGCTTTTGAAGAAGGGGCTACCTTTCTCGCGCAGTATGTCGAACGTGAACACGACATCGTCTGCCGATACGCTGTGCCCATCACTGAATCGAGCGTCAGGATGAAGGTCGAACTCAATCCAGCTGCGATCCACGGCAACCCGCAGCTGTTGGGCCAGGAGACCGTATTGGGAAAAGGGCTCATCCAGTGCGCGAGCCATCAAAGAGTCGTACAGTAACCCGGTCCCTGCGGCGGCGGTACCCTTGACTATGAACGGGTTGAGGCTGTCGAAGGTACCAATGGAGGATTCCTTGAAATGCCCGCCTTTGGGAGCGTCCGGGTTAACATAGTCGAAATGGCTGAAATCGGGCGGATATTTGAGGTCGCCATGCATGGCAATGCCGTGCTGGCTGTCCGGGGCCGCATGCAACGGAAGGCCGAAAAGCAGAAGCGAGAAAACGGCAGAAAGATAAAGGCATACTGAACGCAGCTGTACAGGCACTGTTTTCTCCTTGGAAGTATTGTTTTTGTGCGAATTTAACCCGTGCTGTAGTCCTGTGACAACGCCGGGTCAATCCGGTTCGGAGTCGTTGGAACGCTCTCGCTCCTGGTCCCGCTCCATCCAGCCTCGAATCTTGCGAAACAGTACCCACTTGAATAGAACGGCCAGCAACACTGAAACCGCTATGATGAATAGACTCAGGTTATCCATGATCAGCTTGCATCGGCAATATCCACGTTGAGCAGCAGGAGCGTCTGGCCAATCTTGAGCGTATCGCTGGGCGCCATCTGATTCCAGCGTGCCAGATCACGTACGCCGACACCATAGCGGCGTGCAATACTCCAGAAGCTCTCGCCCGAATCGACGCGGTGGTAGTGCTTGCGCTTTGCACGTTGCTCAAGCTGTTGGCGTTCGGCCTGGATACGCTGTTCCAGGCTAAGGCTGTAACTTTCAGACGAGGCACTCGGTTTTGGCACCAGTAATGCCTGGCCTGCACGAATCAGGTGGCTGTTCAGTTTGTTGCCCTGTCTTATCACACTGACCGAGCTGCTAAACCGCTGGGCGATGGTGCTGAGGGTGTCACCGGGACGTACGGTATAGCGGTGCCAATTAACCCGCTTTTCGGGTGGCAGTGTTTGAAGAGCTTGGCGCAGGGGGGCGGCGTTCTCAGTTGGTACCAGCAACAAGTGAGGGCCATCAGGATCGGTGGCCCAGCGATTAAAGCCGGGGTTGAGTTGGTACAGAGTGTCCAGATCAAGACCGGCCATAGAAGCCGCCTGAGCCAGATCGATCTGGCCGCCGGTTTCTACAGCCTCAAAGTAGGGGGTGTTATCGATGTGAGTTAATGTGATTCCAAGGGTGTCAGCATCACGTATTGTCCGGGCCACAGCCAGCAGTTTGGGAACATAGGCCTTGGTTTCGGCAGGCAAGTCCAGAGACCAGAAATCGGTCGGTTTGTTTTGCTCGCGGTTGCGACGCATGGCGCGACTGACGGTTCCACCTCCGGCATTGTAGGCTGCCAGTGCCAACAACCAGTCACCATCAAAACGGCGATGTAACTGTTCCAGGTATGTGAGGGCGGCATCAGTGGATGCAAGAATGTCGCGGCGGCCGTCGTACCACCAGCTGGAGCGAAGGCCAAAGTGCCGTGCCGTGCCGGGAATGAATTGCCAGGGACCAGCCGCACTGCCGTGTGAGTAGGCAAAGGGGTCGTAGGCACTTTCGATGATGGGTAGCAGAGCTATTTCGGCCGGCATGTCGCGCTTGAGCACTTCATGCAGGATGTGATGGTAGTAGGGTTTCGCGCGTTCGGTTACGCGGGGCATATGGCTGGGGTGGCGCAAATACCAGTTGAGCTGGCTTTCAAGCCGAGGGTGCTGATAGTTCAACGGCAGCTGCAGATGCTGGCGGGTAAGTTGCCAAAGGTCGCTCTCCTCGGGTTGGATCGCTCTGGGCGCTGCTGTTTGTACGGGTTTGACCAGGCTGGATGCCTTGAGTGGCTGTTTTTGTACGGTTTGGGTCTGGCAGCCAGTAAGCGCCAGACCCAAGGTGGTTGCCAGAAGCAAAGCAGGCAGTTGTCGCATCAGTCCCTGTTCCCGAAAAATCGCAAAGGCCTGATTTTATGAGGGGAATAGGTTTGCGGTCAATCAGAAACGGTTCTTCCATTCTCGCAGTGCTGCCAGAACCTCTACCTCGGTTTTAAGTGGGTTGCCGCTGTAATGTTCAGCAGAACTGATTACATCGGGCTCAGCTGTACGCATGAAAGGGTTTATCTGTTTTTCCTGTTCAATACTGGAGGGCAGGGTTGGCAGTCCTTCGTGGCGCAGATGGTGGCAGCGTTCATGCACTCGGGTAATCTCGGCGTTGGCGGGTTCTACGCTGGCTGCAAAGGCAAGATTGGACAGTGAATACTCATGGGTGCAGTAGACCTCAGTATTGTCGGGCAGTGAAGCAAAGTAGTGCATGGCGGCCAGCATCTGACGTGCAGTGCCCTCAAACAGCCGACCGCAGCCGGCAAGAAACAGGGTGTCACCGCAGAACAGCTGCGGCTGGTCGCCGCCCACAAAATAACTGATGTGGTCCTTGGTGTGAGCGGGTACGCCCTTGACCTGAAGAGAGTGCTGCATCAGCTTCAGCGTCTCACCATCCTGTAGTGGATGGGTGATACCTTCAAAAGGCGAATTTTGGGGGCCGTAAACCGGTACAGAAGCATGGTTGAGCAGTGTCTCAACCCCGCCGGTGTGATCGGCATGATGATGGGTGATCAGGATTGCTGCAAGGCTGTAATTGTTCGCTTCAAGCCATGCAAGAACCGGAGCGGCATCACCGGGATCGACCACGGCAACCTCGGCCGGCTGCTGAGGGCTGCGAAGCGCCCAAATATAGTTGTCATTGAAGGCAGGGATTGGATGAACGTCAAACATGTTAGGGATTCCTGCTTTTAGTTGTGAAGATACACAATGCCCAATGGGTGCAGGGCACTTAGGGTATAGATGACAACTAGGGTACTGTATACTTGAATGCGATGAAATCTTAGTCCGGCATGGGGCTCCAGCGGTATGAAGTTCAATGAGCAGCTACCCGTCGAGCAGTTAATTCCCCCGCTGTGCCAGTGGTTTGACACCCCGCTGGGGCAAGAGGTGGTTCAGGCAGAGCAGGCCTTGGCAGAATCGGTGTTGCCGACCCTGTTCGGTTATCATCTGCTGCAGGTGGGGTTGGATCATCGGCAAGTGTTATTTGATGCCAGTCCGGTATCGCGCAAGGTGATGCTGATGCCACAGATGCAACTGGGCGCTCAACCGCTCACCATCATTGCCGACCATGATGAGCTGCCGGTGTGCAGCAATGAGCTGGATGTCGTGATTTTGCACCATGCACTGGATTATGCCGCCAACCCGCACCAGGTGCTGCGAGAAGCCGCTCGTGTACTGCGTCCCGGTGGTTTTATGCTCAGCTTCAGTTTTAATCCGGCCAGCTACTGGGGGCTTTGGTCGAGGCTGAAACGACGTAATCTGCCCCCATGGGGTGGCCATCTAATCAGTCATGGTCGCCTGCATGATTGGCTTAGTCTGCTTGAAATGACTGAAGTCAGGGCGCAAACCGCCTGCCACCACCTGCCGTTGGAAAATCGGCTGTGGCGATGTCGCCTCAGCCTGTTCGAGCGCTTGAGTCGGCGTGTACCTGGGTGCAGTGGTGCTGTATTGATGGTGCTGGCGCGCAAGGATGTGGCAGGTATGACTCCGATCCGTCCGGGCTGGAAACGGAGACGTTTGCTCAGTCTGCCCGTAGCTGAACCCAAGCCGACTGCCAGAGGAAAAAGTTTTTGAAAGAAGTAGAAGTATTTACGGATGGTGCCTGCAAGGGCAACCCTGGCCCTGGTGGCTGGGGCGCTCTGCTGCGTTATGGTGAGCAGGAAAAAGAGTTGTTTGGCGGTGCCAGGGATACCACCAACAACAGAATGGAGCTGCAGGCTGCCATCGAAGCGCTGGCAAGCCTTAAACGCCCCTGCAAGGTGGTGCTGACTACTGACTCACAATATGTGCGCCAGGGCATTACCAGCTGGATGGCCGGTTGGAAGCGCAATGGCTGGAAAACGGCGTCGAAACAGCCAGTGAAAAACATTGACCTTTGGCAAGCACTTGATGAGCAGGTGGCGCGTCATGATATTGAATGGCGCTGGGTCAAAGGGCACAGTGGTCATCCTGAAAATGAAAGAGCCGACCGGCTGGCAAATCGTGGTGTAGAGGAGGTTGGCAGGGCGTGAGCGTACGGCAGATCATTCTGGATACCGAAACAACCGGTATCGATCCGGAGGCAGGGCACAACGTTATCGAAATCGGCTGTGTCGAGATGGTGCGACGAAAGCTGACCGGAAATACCTGGCACCAATACATCAAACCTGATCGTGAGGTGGAAGCCGAAGCGATTGAGGTGCATGGCATTACCAATGAATTTCTGGCTGACAAGCCACGGTTTGCCGAGCTTGCGCACGAGTTCCTTGAGTTTGTGCGCGGGGCTGAATTGATCATCCATAATGCAGCCTTTGATATCGGCTTCTTGAATACTGAATTGGCCAGAAACGGTATCAATGAGCGAGTGGATGAGATCTGCACCGTTATCGATACCCTTATGCTGGCGCGCAAGAAACATCCTGGGCAGCGCAACAGTCTGGATGCACTCTGTCGTCGCTATGGCATCGATAACTCCCACCGTGAACTGCACGGGGCGTTGCTTGACTCCGAGATTTTGGCCGATGTCTATCTGGTCCTGACGGGTGGGCAAACCAGCCTGCAACTGGGGCAGGGTGACAGCGAGGACGGTGAGGGTGAAGAGCCAATTCGGCGTATTGATGCCAGTGCCTTGGTGTTACCCATTGTCCGGGCCAACACCGATGAAATTGCACTCCATGAAGCGTTTCTTGATCTGTTGGACAAGAAAAGTGATGGGGCTGTCTGGCGCAATCTGAGCTGAGGGGGGCGTAATGGCAGATTCCATAACCGCCGAGCACTGGTTTCTTGCTCATGAGGGGCGGCTGTTGCAACGCGATGATCAGATTATCTTCACGGCGGCAGACGTGGGTGATACGGACGTTCGTTATGGTGTTGATGATGGCTTCGGGCTTGCTGTTCTGGCTCAGCCTCCAGTGGGCCTGGTGGCGGTTGACGGGTTACGTGGATTGTTGGCGCGGTCGGTTGATGAGGTAGAGTACGCGCGTCTGGCGCGTGCATCCCAGCTGGCTACATGGCACGATCAGCACCGCTTCTGTGGCCGCTGTGGCGGCACTCTTCAAGCACACCCGCAAGATATGGCCCGGCAGTGTCCAGTCTGTAGTCTTGTTCAGTATCCGCGCATCTCGCCCTGTATTATTGTTCTGGTCACCCAGGGAGATCGCTGTCTGCTGGCTCATTCTGCACGTTTCCCTCCCGGTCGCTACAGCACTCTTGCCGGTTTTATTGAGGCCGGTGAAACCGCGGAAGCGGCGCTAAAGCGAGAAGTGTATGAAGAGGTGGGGATCAAGGTACACAATATCCGCTTCTTTGCCAGCCAGTCATGGCCTTTCCCCCATCAGTTGATGCTTGGTTTTTTTGCGGACCATCTAAGTGGTGAGCTGGTGCCGGATGGTGAAGAGATTCTGGAAGCCGACTGGTTTGGGGTAGACGACCTGCCGGACCTGCCACCGCCATTCAGTATCGCGCGCCAGTTGATCGACCATTTCTTCGCTGCCAAACATGACTCATCGACTGAATAATTTGCCCAGTCGAGTGGCGAGCATCACGTTGCCTTCAGCCCTCAATTGCCCTTTCATGTATGCGCCCATGCCATCCTGTTCGCCGCTGATGATGCGGATCAAGGTTGCCTCGTCGAGATGCAGTACCAGGCTGGGGTCATCATGCAGACCATATTCGCTGGTGCACTCACCGTCACGGATATCAATATAAAAAGGCGCGGCATCAGTCAGTCGGAACTGAAATATGGCATTGAGGCTTGCCGCCTGATCGGGATTAAACTTCTGAGGCAACTTGTTGACAATACGTTCAAGCGTGAGTGGCTGAGTCATGTTTCGGGTTGTCCTTGGCGGTGATACGGGCATGATAAAAGCTTTGTTTATGGTACAGTAGCCTCGGCTTTGAAGTGAACCCGTTAGCCCTGACCGGAGAGATAGATTGACAGCGTTTTTAGCCGAGTATGGCCTGTTTCTGGCCAAAACCCTGACCCTGATTATCGGGCTTCTGTTGTTTCTGGGCGGCCTTGCCGCATTGGTTGAGCGAAGAAAGGAACAGCGTGAGGGTCATATCGAGATCAAAAGCCTGAATGATCATCTCGAAGACATGAAAACCGATATCGAAGCGGCAGTGGTAGACGAAGCCTTGGCGCGCCAGCATGAGAAAGCGCGCCGCAAACAGGAAAAGGCTGAAGCCAAGGCGCTGAAGAAAGCCCTGAAGAAGGGTGAAGAACCGGAAAAACCGCGTAACCGTGTGTTTGTGCTCGATTTTGATGGTGACATGCATGCCTCTGATGTTGATCGTTTGAGGGAAGAGGTGACGGCCGTCCTGACAATCGCCGATGCTGATGACGAAGTGGTCGTCCGGCTTGAGAGTCCGGGCGGGCTTGTACATGCCTATGGTTTGGCCAGCTCACAGTTGGAGCGGTTCCGGGCTGGCAATATTCGGCTGACGGTATGTGTTGACCGTGTGGCGGCCAGCGGTGGCTACATGATGGCCTGTATTGCCGACCATCTTGTGGCTGCACCTTTTGCGGTTATTGGCTCAATTGGGGTGGTTGCGCAGCTGCCCAACTTCCATCGCCTGTTGAAAAAACATGAAGTGGACTATGAAGTACTGACCGCGGGTGAGTACAAGCGGACACTCACTGTTTTCGGCGAAAACACCGAAAAAGGTCGGGAAAAATTCATCGAGGAGCTGGAAGACACCCACTCTCTGTTCAAGTCATTTGTTCGTGAATACCGTCCGCAGCTGGATCTGGACAAGGTTGCGACGGGTGAAGTGTGGTTTGGTCGCAGGGCGCTGGATGAAAAGCTCGTTGACGCAATCAGCACAAGCGACGACTATCTGTTTAAACTGTGTCAGGATTGCGACGTATATGAGTTGCGCTATGAGATTAGGCGTGGTTTACAGGAGCGGTTAGGGCAACTGGCGGTATCGACATCTGACAGCCTGTTGCTGCGCTGGTGGCAACGCCTGAATAACAGCCGCCTGCTGTCACGCTGACAGAATCGATTTTTGAATACTTGATGTTGTATGGGATCGTGAGTTGAGATGAGATGGAGATCGTTAATGGATCGGCCGGAGGATCTGCAAATGTATGACACCTCTGATACGGCTGGGCGGATCATTCAGGCCGCAGAAAAACTGTTCTCCGAACAGGGCTTCAAGGAAACCACCATGCGTCAGATTACGGGGCTTGCTGAAGTCAATCTTGCAGCGGTCAATTATCACTTTGGCTCCAAGTTCGGACTGATTCGCTCTGTTGCCGAACGCTCGCTGTCACCATTGTGCGAACAAGTCGATAAAGGGCTGGTGCAGCTTAATGTGGCAGATGCCACCCCAGGTCTTGATCAGTTGCTTCAGTTGATGGCTCAGGCTCTGGTGCATGTGCATGGTCAAAACCAGAATGCCCTTTCGGTACTGATGCGATTGCTGGATCAGGCCTATCTGCCCAGTCAACATGATCTTCAGGCTTTCCTGCGTGAGCGCTACGGGGCGCGTTTTGATCGTTATCTGCAGTATTTCAGGGCGGACGCAGCGCCGCTGGACGAGCGTGAATTCTTCTGGCGTCTCCATTTTCTGCTTGGTTCGGTGATTTTTACCCTGTCCAACATGCACACACTGAGTGCGCTTGAGCAGCAGGAGGAAGCCACTGAAGTGAAGCTGGAGCAGATTCTGGCTCGAATGATTCCGGTAATTTCAGCCGGAATGAAGGCGCCTGTCCGCAACGGAACACACTGATGCAGGTTAGGCTGCGGGTTTCACTGAAGCGGCAGCAGCTGTTTGTGCTTACCGAAAAGGGTGAGTACAGCTACCCGGTGTCAACGGCGAAAGCCGGAGCCGGTGAGCGCAACGGCAGTGGCTGTACGCCGCGTGGCAGGCACTTTATTCGTGCTTGCATCGGCTCTGACCAACCCCTGGGGGCTGTATTTGTCGGTCGCCGACCAACGGGCGAGATCTATTCTGACAATCTGGCAGCTTCTCATCCCGAACGCGATTGGATATTGACCCGAATTCTTTGGCTTTGTGGCCGTGAGCCCGGCTTTAACAGAGGGGGAGAGGTCGATACCCAGCGGCGGTATATCTATATTCATGGCACCCCGGATACGGAACCCATGGGCACGCCCTTGTCTCATGGTTGTATACGGATGCGAAACACGGACCTGCTGGAGCTGTTTGAACAGGTCTCTCCCGGCACTGATATTCTGATAGAAGAGTAGATCATGACCACTGGCGTTCTGATGCTTGATATTGAGGGGACTGCGCTGAATGCAGTTGAAACCGAACAGATCAAGAGTCCCCAGGTAGGCGGACTGATTCTGTTCAGCCGCAACTATGACAATCCCGACCAGCTCAAATCACTGATGACATCCATTCGTGCCTTGCGGGCAGACTTGCTGGTGGCGGTTGATCAGGAGGGGGGGCGTGTCCAGCGTTTCCGTGAAGGCTTTACTCGTTTGCCGCCCATGGCTGCCTTGGGCCGTCGCTGGCTACAGAACCCGCATCATGCGATCGCCTGTGCCCATGAACTTGGCTGGTTGATGGCGACAGAGCTTCGCCGGTTTGATATCGATATCAGCTTTGCCCCGGTGCTGGATCTGGACTGGGGTCAGAGCAGTGTTATTGGAGACCGCGCCTTCGGTGCTGATCCTGAGGTGGTTATCCAGCTGGCCGGTGGTGTTATGGCCGGTATGCATGAAGCCGGGATGGCCGCGACCGGCAAGCATTTCCCGGGCCATGGCTGGGTACAGGCCGACTCGCACCTTGAGCTGCCGATTGATGAACGCAGCATGGCCGAAATCGAAGAGCAGGATCTGCGGCCATTTGACGCATTGATCCGACGCGGGCTTGATGGCGTAATGCCGGCACACGTTGTGTACAGTCAGGTTTGCTCGGCTCCGGCGGGCTTTTCCAGTTATTGGCTGCAGCAGGTTCTGCGCCAGCGGTTGCACTTTGATGGTGTGATTTTCAGTGACGATCTTAGTATGGAGGGGGCCAGCCAAGCCGGCAGCTATGCAGAACGCTGTGATCGTGCACTGGCAGCCGGTTGTGACATGGTACTGGTCTGTAATCATCCTGACGGTGCAGGACAGGTTCTGGAACATCTGCAGTCTGGTTCGGTTGCTGCATCACATCGCCTGGCCAGGATGCGCGCACGTCCTGCGCGGATTCCGGATTCTGATCGGCTGAATGAAAGCCGCCAGCTGGCGGCAGAGTTACTCAAGGAGATCTGATGCTTGAACAGCTGCTGAAACCGCTGCTGGCTCCTCTGTTTAAACAGTGGCCCGTACTGGAGGACTACGGCTGGCAGGTGGCTGCTGCAACAGTTGTGGTTCTGGTCTGGCTGTTAACCATCGTATTCAACTGGGTGATGGGGCGCTTGATTCACCACTTGAGTCAGAAAGCCCCTGCCTGGGACGATTTGCTCTTGAAGTCGATCAGAACACCGCTGCGTATTCTGATTTGGGTCACTGGTGTATCCCTGTTGCTGGAGATTTTCAGCCGAAACGGTCTGCCGGTCAGCACCGAAGTAGGCGGTGACCTGCGTCGACTTGGGGTCATCATCCTCTTGGCTTGGGGAGTGATTCGTTTTATCAAGGCAGGGGAAACGTACCTGACAACGCCCGTCGCCGGCCGTAAACAGGTGGATCGCACAACCGCCGATGCTGTTGCCAAACTGCTGCGACTGGTTGTATTCATTCTTGCTGGGCTAACGGTACTGCAATCTTCAGGTGTCAGTATTTCCGGCATCCTGGCATTTGGCGGTATCGGCGGTATCGCGGTAGGCTTCGCTGCCAAGGATCTACTGGCCAACTTTTTCGGTGGCCTGATGATTTATATGGATCGCCCGTTTCGAGTAGGTGACTGGGTGCGCTCCCCCGATAAGGAGATAGAGGGGACCGTCGAGTACATCGGCTGGCGCCTGACTCGCATCCGGACCTTTGATCAAAGGCCCCTGTACGTCCCCAATGCAACCTTTACCAGCATCTCGGTAGAAAACCCCTCGCGGATGCGCAACAGACGTATTTTTGAGCATGTCGGGGTCCGCTATGATGATGCAGACAAGGTCAGGGCAATCATTGATGACGTACGCGAGATGATTCGCAATCATCCGGAAATCGATACGCGTCAGACGATCATTGTTCAGTTGAACCGCTTTGGGCCATCCTCTCTCGACTTTATGGTGTATACCTTCACCAAAACCACACAGTGGGTTAAGTATCACGAAATCAAACAGGATGTGATGTTGAAAATAGCGGATATTATTTTCAGTCACGGAGCTGAGTTTGCCTTCCCGACTCAGACCATCCATCTCGCGGCAGGCGAGCCGGAGTTGCCGGAACCTGTATCTCAACGGCCGACCGAAGCGGGGCAGCAGGCATGAGCCGCTTGCAGGAGCGGGAGCAAAAGCGCTGGCTACAGCAGCTTGGCAAACAGGAAAAACGCTGGGTCTGGCTGAGTGTGGCAGCAGGGATTGGTATCGGTCTGATGCTGGTTGTTCAGGCCCACCTGCTGGCCAGAGTTGTCGATGGCACCCTGTTCAGCGGGCAGTCCCTTGCACAGCACACGCCATTGCTGTTGATGTTGCTGGCGGCACTGTTGCTCAGAGCTCTGCTGGGTGTTGTAAAGGAGTGGGCTGGACAGCAGGCATCGATTCGGATCAGGCGAAGCCTGAGAGGATTGCTGCTTAATCATATCAATCGGCTGGGACCCGCCTATACGGGTGATCAGCGCAGCGGTGAACTGAGCAGCATTCTTCTTGAGCAGGTTGAAGCGCTGGATGGTTTTTTTGCCCGCTATTTGCCACAAATGGCGTTGGCGGCAATGTTGCCGCTGGTCATACTCGCCTTTATATTCCCGGTAAACTGGGCGGCAGGGCTGATTTTCCTGATTACGGCACCCCTGGTGCCGCTCTTCATGGCGCTGGTCGGTACCCGTGCAGCTGAAGCCAACCGACGTAACTTCGCCGCGCTGTCGCAACTGGGGTCCCACTTTCTTGATGTCGTACAGGGTATCGTTACGCTGAAACTGTTTGATCGCAGTCGAGCCCAGGTGGAGGTGATTGAGGCCGGGGCTGATGAGTTTCGTCAACGCACGATGCAGGTGCTTCGATTGGCATTCTTGTCGTCGGCGGTGCTTGAATTCTTCGCCTCCATATCCATTGCCGTAGTCGCGGTTTATTTGGGTTTCAGCTTTCTTGGTCACCTGGACTTTGGTTACTGGGACGCGCCGGTCAACCTTTACCAGGGATTGTTTATACTGCTGCTGGCGCCGGAGTTTTACCTTCCTTTGCGAGAATTGGGTACGCATTACCACGCGCGACAGGAGGCGGTGGCTGCCGCCGACAAGCTGCGTGAACTGCTGGAAGCTACCCCCAAAGCGATAGCCGGAGAGGGAGCGGGGTTGGATGCAACTGTCCATCAGATTAGCCTTGAGGGTGCGGGACTGACTTACCCCGGGCGCCAGACGCCAGTATTTACGGGCGTGAATCTGACGCTTCAGCGAGGCCGAATTGTTGCACTGGTGGGCCCGAGTGGTGCGGGCAAGTCATCCCTGCTGCAAGTACTTCTGGGATTTCGCCAACTCAGCGAAGGTCAGGTTAAGGTTAATCAGACACCGCTGGATATGGTAGGCAGTTATGCTTGGCTGGAACAGGTTGCCTGGGTCAGTCAGCATACAACACTGTTTCCGGGCAGTCTGCGCGATAACCTGCTGTTGGCAGCACCCGATGCCAGCGAGCATGCTCTGTATTTGGCACTGGAGCAAGCCAATGCACTGGAATTTGTACAGCGCCTTCCTGACGGTCTCGATACTATTGTGGGAGAGCTGGGAAGTGGTTTTTCCGGCGGACAAATTCAGCGCCTGGCGCTGGCACGAGCCTTTCTTAAGGATGCGCCGGTATTGTTGCTGGATGAGCCTACTGCAAACCTTGACCGAGACAGTGAGCAGCTGGTGCTGGAGTCTCTGCAGACGCTGTGTGCAGGCAGGCTGGTGCTGATGCTGACACATCGGAGCTCCTCGATGCTGCGGGCGGATGAGGTATGGCAGCTTGAGAACGGGCAGCTGAGTCTCTTGAATACAGACGCACCCGAAGTCGGAGGCGCGACATGAAAGAATTGCGTCCATTCGTTGGGCTGATGCGACCACACTTGAACTGGGTCCTGCTTGGCACTTTGCTGGGCCTGGTCACGCTGCTGGCCAGTATCGGCCTGATGACCCTGTCAGGCTGGTTCATTTCGGCAGCGGCTCTGGCTGGCATCAGTGCGGTCACAGCCCAGCAGTTCAACTACTTTACGCCGGGGGCTGGCGTGCGAGGTTTTGCCATCGCCAGAACAGTTGGGCGCTATTTTGAGCGGGTCACAACCCACGAAGCAACCTTCCGTCTGCTGGCCGATCTGCGCAGCTGGTTCTATCGTTGCCTTGAGCTACTTGGCCCTGCTCGGTTGCAGCAGTTTCGCTCCGCTGACCTTTTGAACCGCCTTATCGCTGATGTAAATGCGCTGGATAACCTGTATCTGCGTGTACTGGCTCCCAGCGTACTTGCGTTACTGGTGTCGGCACTGGTATTGGGTTTTCTGGCACTGTACAGCCCTGGGATAGCGTTGCTGACAGCTGTGGGGTTATTGCTGGCAGGGGTGATCACGCCACTGCTGGCACACTTGTCAGCACGTCATGTGGGCGAGCAGCAAGTAATGGCGACCGCTCGCCTGCGTCAACGGCTGATAGGGTTGGTACAGGGGCTGGCCGACCTGTACATCTATGGCGGTGTTCAGCGAGCGATTGATGCTACCGCTGCCGAGGAGGCGAGGCTGCAGAAAACCCAGCTGCGCATGGCGCTGCTGACGGGGCTGATGACGGCGCTGATCGTATTTATTGGTGGTACAACTGGCCTGCTGGCTTTGGCTATGGGTGTTGAGCGCGTATACGATGGCAGGCTTGAACCTGCTCAGCTGGCCATGGTGCTGTTCTGTGTGTTGGCTGTGTTTGAAGTTGTGGCTCCACTATCTCTGGCATATCAGTATCTTGGCAAAACTCGCCGTGCGGCTGCACGCCTGCAGGAAGTTGCTGCAACCGCCCCGCTGATCCACTATCCGCCAGCCGATGAAGCTCCTGTGTTGCTGCCCGGCAGCTTCAGTTTTGATCAGGTATATTTCCATTATGATCGTTCTTCATCAGCGGTACTTGAGAAATTCTCACTGCAGGTATCGGCCGGAGAAAAAATACTGCTGCTGGGGCATACCGGCAGCGGCAAGAGCACGCTTATCAGCTTGCTGGCGCGATTCCACGATCCGCAACAGGGGCATGTGTTGTTGGGTGGTCAGTCGGTTGCCTGCTACAGTGAGTCAACCCTGAGAGCTCAGATGAGTGTGCTATCACAACCGGTTCAGCTCTTTGCCGGTACTGTCGCCGATAACCTTGCCCTGGCCAATGTGAGTGCCGATGAGGCCGATATGGCATCGGTACTGGCAGCTGTGCGACTGGATATGGAGTTGGGCGAAGAGCCTCTTGCATACTCAATAGGCGAGTCTGGCAGCCGCCTTTCAGGGGGGCAGCGCAAGCGGCTGGCACTGGCAAGGGCGCTATTGCGTGACGCCCCCATCCTACTGCTTGATGAGCCAACCGAGGGGCTTGATGCCGCAACGGAAGCCGCCGTTGTGGAGAATGTGTTGCGGCTTTACCCCGAACGAACACTTGTGATGATCAGTCACCATCTGCAAACGGCAGCGTTGTTTGATCGTGTTGTGATACTGGACAAGGGGCGGGTAATTGAGGAAGGATCGCCACAGGCTTTGGCGGCTATCCCCGACAGCCGCTTCAGTCAGCTAAATGCAGTTTGAAAGCCCGTTAAGCCGATTCAGTTACCGACAGGACGAATGATCAAAAGCACGCCCATATGCGGGTGATCAATGTAATGTATCTCGTTGGAGCGCATGCGGCGGGCATCCTGCAGCAGCCATGCAGCAGGGCTATAGCGGTCGCTGCTGTCGGTTTCAGACAGTGTCGGCTGCATCGATCCGTGGCTGCTTAGTTGCAAGCTTGGCTGAGCGTGCAGAAAGCGATTGCGGTAGATACTGATTGAACCGTCCAGCTCGTAGCCTTCAGTACTGGCTTTGATGCGCACGGGTCGTGCCTGGCTTTTGCTGCCAATGGATTGTAGCCATCCGCTGTGATACAGCACTTTGTACTCGCCGCTGCGGGCCAGACGGCTGGCATCTGCACTCAAACGCAGATCGTTGCGTGGCAGCTCCTCAAAGGCCTGTAGAGGGTAGCCGTCCCAGCTGCGTGGGAATACGGCACCACTGACGTCGGCAGGTGCGATATCCGGCCAATATTCCTCGTTCACACCGATTCCGTTTTGATTGGCAAACACCAGCATTTCGACCTTGTACAGGTTGGCGGCGCTGGCCATTGCCGTCAGGCTTGAAAGGGTTACCAGTGTCAGGGTGCGTTGCAGTAAACCGGGCATAGGATTACTCTTTTTCTTTGGGTGACAGTTGGGTGAGCAGTGACTCGACCGCTTCAAAGCGGGACGCGACCTTTTCCATGGGTTGAGTAAACCGCAATACGCTGGCACCGTCCAGACGGAAGCGCTGAGGTTGGCGCTGAATCATGGTGATCAGTGTCAGTGGATCGATGTTCGGCTCGGCTTCAAACTCGATGCGACCGGCCTTGTCGCCGGCATCAAGCTTGACGATGCCCAGGGCTTCCGCTTTCAGTTTGAGATGCGTCAGTCTCATCAGGTTGCGGGTCGGTTCGGGCAGCAGGCCAAAGCGATCAATCATTTCAACCTGCAGTTCATCAAGTGCGTTGGCATCAGCAGCATTGGCGATGCGTTTGTAGATGATCAGTCGATTATGTACGTCCGGCAGATAGTCATCCGGAATCAGTGCGGGCAGGTGCAGGTTGATCTCGCAGCCATGATGCAGGGGTTTGTCCAGATCAGGAGTCTTGCCCTCGCGGATCGCCTTGATCGCCTGATCCAGCATTTCCATATACAGACCGAAGCCAACGCTTTGCATCTGACCGCTTTGCTCTTCGCCCAGCAGCTCGCCCGCACCGCGGATCTCCAGGTCATGGGTGGCAAGGGTAAAACCGGCTCCAAGGGTGTTGGCCTCGCTGATCGCTTCCAGTCGTTTGATCGCATCCTGTGTTATGGCCCGAACGGGCGGTGTCAACAGATAGGCGTAGGCCTGATGGTGAGAGCGGCCCACACGACCCCGCAGCTGATGCAGCTGGGCCAGGCCGAATTTGTCGGCGCGATCAATGATAATGGTGTTGGCACTGGGTACATCAATGCCGGTTTCAATGATGGTGGTGCAGACCAGTACGTTAAAGCGCTTGTGATAA
This sequence comes from Marinobacterium sp. BA1, assembly GCF_041155135.1. Lineage (NCBI taxonomy): Bacteria > Pseudomonadati > Pseudomonadota > Gammaproteobacteria > Oceanospirillales > Oceanospirillaceae > Marinobacterium > Marinobacterium sp. BA1. Next base: position 1,259,968 of record NZ_BAAFHC010000001.1, on the reverse strand, counting down.
AAGTCGCTCATGACCTGCTCCAGTTCACGCTCGCGCATCTGGCCATGGCCAATGGCCACCCTTGCTTCCGGTACCAGAGCCGTTATCTCCTCGGCAACCTTCTCGATCGTCTTGACCTCGTTGTGGAGGTAGTATACCTGGCCGCCACGCAGCAGCTCACGCAGGATCGCTTCCTTCACCATTGGCGCATCATTCTGGCGCACAAAGGTTTTGACCGACAGGCGGCGGGCTGGCGGGGTGGCAATAATCGACAAATCACGGATACCGGACATGGCCATGTTAAGCGTTCGTGGAATCGGGGTTGCCGTCAGGGTCAGAATATCGACTTCTGAACGCAGCGATTTGAGTCGCTCTTTTTGTTGGACGCCAAAGCGGTGTTCTTCATCAATAATCAACAGTCCCAGATCACTGAAACGGATATCCCCCTGCAGCAGTTTATGCGTGCCGATCAGGATGTCGACCTTGCCCTCGCTGAGTGCGAGAAGAGTGGCCTGTTGTTGTTTGGCGCTTTTGAAGCGCGAAATCAGCTCCACTTCAACGGGCCAATCGGCAAAACGGTCACGGAAGTTTTCAAAATGCTGTTGTGCCAGCAGCGTGGTGGGTACCAGTACGGCGACCTGCTTGCCACTCTGTACCGCGATAAAGGCCGCGCGCATGGCAACCTCAGTCTTGCCGAAGCCGACGTCGCCACACACCAGCCGATCCATGGGCGCCGCAGCGCGCATGTCACCTACCACTGCATTAATGGTATTGGCTTGGTCCGGGGTTTCCTCAAATGGGAAACTGGCTGCAAAGCGCGCATATTCAGCCTCGCTGCAATCAAAACTGAACCCCTTGCGTGCAGCACGGCGTGCATAGATGTCGAGCAGCTCGGCAGCAGAGTCACGAACCTTTTCGGCTGCCTTGCGCCGTGCCTTGCTCCACTGCTCTGTCCCCAATCGGTGCAATGGGGCTGATTCGTCGCTGGCACCGGAGTACCGACCGATCAGATGTAGTGAGGATACCGGCACATACAGTTTGGCCTCATCGGCATATTCAAGCACCAGAAATTCGGCAGGCTGTTGATCGACACTAATGGTTTGCATGCCCTGATAGCGGCCAACACCATGATCAAGGTGCACTACCGGTGCACCTATGGTCAGTTCTGACAGGTGGCGAATGGCCTGATCCGAGTCGATCTGCTGTTTTTCACGCCGACGACGTTGAAATACCTGGCGTCCGAATAGCTGTGTCTCTGTGATCAGCTGCAGCTGGCCTGGTATGAACAGTCCACGCTCCAGTGCGAAGGTGGTGATGGCCAGGTTGGGCCTTTGTGAGATGAAATCCGACCAGTTATCACACTCAGCAAGATCAAGTCCGGCCTTGCGTGCATGTTCCAGCAAGGCCTCACGGCGACCGGCTGACTCCGCACAGATCAGGATCGGCGTAGTGTCATGCTGTCGATATGCCTGAAGAGAGGCCAGCGGTGTCTGGCGGTCATCCGTGCTGAAGTCGGGCAGGTCGACACAGGGCAGGTTGTCACGGCCAGGCTTGAGCTCTTCTGCCTCTTCATTGAGACGGATGACGGGGCGTTGTCGCAGAGTGCTGAAAAGCTCTTCAGCTGAAAGAAACAGCTCGTCAGGGGAAAGTATCGGGCGCTGCAGGTCACCTCGGCGTTCATCGTGGCGTTGGCGTACATCATGGTAGAAGTGTTCGGCTGCCGAGTTGAGTTGTCGGTCATGAAGAATCAGTGTGTTTTCGGGCAGATAGTCAAACAGGGTTGCTGACTGTTCGAAAAAGAGTGGGGCGTAGTATTCGATACCCGGCGGCGTCAGTCCGCTGGATACATCCTGGTATATGGGGCAGCGGGTGTGATCCACATCAAAGCGTTCACGCCAGCGCTGCTTGAAGCGGGTGATGGCATCTTGATGAAACAGGAACTCTTTTGCAGGCAACAGTCTTACCCGATCCACCTTGTCGATGGAGCGTTGGCTTTCCGGGTCAAATGTTCGGATGGTGTCAATTTCATCATCGAACAGGTCGATGCGCAGCGGCAACTCAGATCCCATGGGATACAGGTCGATAATTGCGCCGCGGATGGTAAATTCACCATGCTCATAGACAGTATCTACGGCAGTGTAGCCGGCGTCCGTGAAGCGTTGGCGCAAGGCGATGCTGTCGAGTTTCTGTCCAGGCTCAAGAAACAGAGCGCTGGCGGTAATGAAGCTCAGTGGGGGAAGGCGGTGCATCAGTGTGCTGATCGGCAGAATCAGTACACCGTGTTTCTGTTCCGGGAGTTGGTGCAATGTCTGGATGCGTGTGGAAATAATGTCCTGATGCGGTGAAAAACTGTCATAGGGCAGAATCTCCCAGTCGGGCAGCAAGCGCACCGGCAGTTGGTCACAACTGTAGAACCTGACCTCATTCTGCAGCCGCTCCGCGCTTTCCATATCTTGACAGATCAGCAGCATCAAGCCGTTATGACGGCAAGCGATCTGCTGTGTCAACAGGCCGGTGGCACTGCCCTGTACCTGACCCAGACGGCGGATGTCACCGGGGCCCTTGGGTAATGGAAAGTTGAATTCGACCGCCAATGCTGTCTCTCCCTTCAGGTTGTAAAGGCGAGCAGTTTAACCGTTGAAACTGCAAAACGCAGCCTCACGACAGCAAGGGGACCAAAGTCTAGCCTTGTCAGGTTTGCCCCGACCGTGTGAAAAGAGGATAATGCGCGCACCCAAATTGAGCGTTGACAATTTCGGAGTTACCCCGTGAGCCAAGAACTGATTTTTGCAGACTGGAAAGCCCGTGAAGCGATCGCGGAAGCGATGGTGCCGCTGGTGGGTCGTCTGTATCGTGACCGAAACGTAGAGATCTCTGTCTATGGTCGTCTGATCGTCAAGCGGTCTGTGATCAATATTCTCAAGGCACATCGTTTTGTGCGCCAGCTGGAAGCTGAAGAGCTGTCCGTAGTGGATACCTTCCCGGTACTGGAAGCCGTGGCCGAAATGGATGTGACCAATGCTCACATCGATATTGGCAAACTGGCGGTAAAATTCCGCAACGAAGGTAATGGCCGCACCCTGCAGGCCTTCCTTGCTGATGAACTGGCCGACGCTTCTACCGAGCCGGCTGAAGCGCACGAATCGACCGATGTTGTATTGTACGGCTTTGGCCGTATCGGTCGCCTGTTGGCGCGTCTGATGCTGGATCGTGCTGGCGGTGGCCATTCCCTGCGCCTGCGTGCCATTGTTGTACGCAAGGGTAACGCCGATAACGATCTTGAGAAGCGTGCCAGTCTTCTGCGTCGTGACTCGGTTCACGGCTCCTTCAAGGGCACCATCCAGATCGATGAAGAAAGCAATGCGATCATCGCTAACGGCAATTACATTAAGGTGATTTTTGCCGATGGTCCGGACCAGGTTGACTATACCCAGTACGGCATCAAGAACGCGCTGGTGATCGACAACACCGGCAAATGGCGCGATGAAGCAGGCTTGTCACTGCACCTGCAGTCCAAGGGTGTCGCACGTGCGCTGTTGACGGCGCCGGGTAAGGGCGTCAAAAACATTGTTATGGGTGTTAACCATAACGACATCAATGATGATGACCGTGTGCTGTCCGCTGCCTCATGTACCACCAACGCTATCGTGCCGGTACTGAAAGCGGTTAATGATCAGTTTGGTGTCGTGAATGGACATGTTGAAACTGTGCATTCCTACACCAACGACCAGAACCTGATCGACAACTACCACAAGGGTGATCGCCGCGGTCGTGCGGCTGCGCTGAACATGGTTCTGACCGAGACCGGTGCTGCCAAAGCCGTTGCCAAGGCGCTGCCGGAGCTGGAAGGCAAGCTGACCGGTAATGCGATCCGCGTGCCGACGCCGAACGTGTCAATGGCGATCCTGAACCTGAACCTGGAAAAGTCCACCGACAAAGACGAGCTGAATGCCTTCCTGCGCGATGCAGCACTGCACTCTGATCTGCAAAAGCAGATCGACTACAGCAACTCGCCGGAAGCGGTTTCCAGTGACTTTGTAGGATCGCGTGCGGCTGGTGTGGTCGATGCCCTTGCAACCATCGTGGATGGCAATCGTTGCGTGCTGTACGTATGGTATGACAACGAATTTGGTTACAGCTGTCAGGTGGTCCGCATGGCACAGCATCTGGCCAAGTGCACTTTGCAGGCGTTCCCGAAAAACAGCAAGTAAGCGTCTGTTTGCCTGTGCTGTTGAAAAGGGCTGCCCGTGTTGGGTGGCCTTTTTTGTTTCTGAGATATCTTATTCTTAAATATAATATCCATATTCCTATACGGTCTATTCGTATATACCTTTTTATCACTCTGTTCCAGCTCAGGAAATCAGTGGCTTGTAGAAAAACGACAAGGGTGTCGGTTATACTTGTGCGGATTTTTAGGTGGGAATCCTGCGTCTGTTTCCCGGCACGGAAGGCTGGTTTTATTTTGGCTGACCGCGTTTGGGCGGGGGCGTGATCTCCTGAATATTTTTGATAGTTGGGTGAGACGAATGATCAAGATCAATAAGGGTCTGGATCTACCGATTGCAGGTGCGCCCGAGCAGACCATCAGTGATGGTCCCGCTGTACGCACTGTGGCTCTCCTTGGCCAGGATTATGTCGGCATGAAGCCGTCAATGAAGGTCAAAGAGGGTGACCGGGTGAAACTCGGTCAGGTGATCTTTACCGATAAAAAAACAGAAGGGGTCCAGTATACGGCTCCGGGCGCCGGTGTGGTCCGTGCGATCAACCGTGGCGAACGACGTGTACTGCAATCCGTGGTCATTGAGCTGGACGAACAGGAAGAAGCGGTCGAATTCCCTCGATATTCTGCCGATGAACTGGGCAGTCTGACACGCGAGCAGATCGAAGAAAGCTTGCAATCATCCGGTCTCTGGACTGCGCTGCGTACCCGTCCTTTCAGTCGTGTGCCTCAGGTCGGTACCACGCCTCACTCCATTTTCGTTACTGCGATCGATACTAATCCGTTGGCAGCCAGTCCTGAGCTGATCATCAATGAACAGGCTGACGCATTTACCAACGGCCTCAAGCTGCTGACCTGTCTCAGCGGTGGCAAGGTGTATCTCTGCAAGGCTGCCGGCGCCAACGTGCCGACAGCGGATGGTGTTGATGTGGCCGAGTTCGTCGGCAAGCATCCTGCTGGAAATGCCGGTACACATATACACTTCCTGGACCCGGTGTCGCAGCAGAAAACAGTCTGGACCATCGGTTATCAGGACGTGATCGCACTTGGACGCCTGTTTACTGAAGGTCGTCTGCCGGTCGAGCGTGTTGTTGCGTTGGCAGGTCCTCAGGTTGAGAAGCCGCAGCTTGTGCGCACTCGTATTGGGGCTTCTACCGAGGAGTTGATTGCCGGTCGGTTACTGCCGGGCAAAAACCGTGTTATCAGCGGCTCTGTCTGGAACGGCCGTGCAGCACTGGGACCTCATGCCTTTTTGAGCCGTTATGCCAATCAGGTGAGCGTGCTGCTGGAAGGTGACAAGCGCGAGTTTATGGGCTGGATTGCCCCTGGCAGCAATAAGTTCTCTGTCTTGAACATGTTTGCGTCCGTGCTTTCACCGGGCAAGAAATTCAACTTCACCACAACGACAAACGGATCCGAGCGGGCGATGATCCCCGTAGGTCAGTTTGAAACGTTGATGCCGCTGGATATCCTGCCGACTCAGTTGCTGCGTGCACTGGTGACCGGCGATATCGTGACCGCGATGCAGCTCGGTTGTCTTGAGCTGGATGAAGAGGACCTCGCACTGTGCACGTTTGCGTGCCCTGGTAAGTACGAGTACGGTCCGATTCTTCGCGACAACCTGACGCGCATCGAGAAAGAGGCGTAAGAGAGGCTGGTCATGAGTTTAAGAACCGTTCTGGATAAAATGGAGCCGCATTTCCATAAAGGCGGCAAATACGAGAACTGGTACGCCCTGTATGAAGCAGTGGATACCATTTTTTACACACCCGGCCAGGTCACCAAAAACGCCGCTCATGTACGTGATGGTGTTGACCTGAAGCGCATCATGATTCTGGTGTGGCTGTGTACTTTCCCGGCGATCTTCTTCGGGATGTACAACATAGGCCTGCAGGCCAATACCGCCATGGTGGATTTGGGCCTGACCGAGTCTACCGGCTGGCGTGGTGCGCTGGCTGCATCACTGACCGGGTTCAGCCCGGACAGCGTGTGGGACAACATCATTCACGGTGCTGTCTACTGGCTACCGATTTATGCAGTGACATTTATTGTTGGTGGCTTCTGGGAAGTGCTGTTTGCCATGAAGCGCGGGCATGAAGTGAACGAAGGCTTCTTCGTGACCTCCATCCTGTTCTCGCTGATTCTGCCGCCGACCATCCCGCTGTGGCAGGTTGCACTGGGTATCAGCTTCGGTGTGGTGATCGGTAAGGAAGTATTCGGCGGTACCGGCAAAAACTTCCTCAACCCGGCGTTGACCGGTCGTGCATTCCTCTTCTTTGCCTACCCGGCACAGATGTCAGGTGATGCGATCTGGACCGCTGTTGACGGCTTCTCTGGAGCAACCCCGCTGGGTCTGGCTGCCATGGGCGGCGTTGAAGCGATTCTGGCTGCGAACGTAACCTGGTTCGATGCTTTCATCGGTACCATTCAAGGCTCGGTGGGTGAAACTTCCACTCTGGCGATTCTAATCGGTGGTGCGGTTATCCTGTTTGCCCGGATTGCGGCTTGGCGAATCGTTGCGGGCGTATTCCTTGGCATGGTGGCCACGTCCACGCTGTTCAACCTGATCGGCTCCGATACCAACCCGATGTTCAACATGCCGTTCTATTGGCACTTGGTTCTGGGTGGCTTCGCTTTCGGTATGATTTTCATGGCGACCGACCCCGTGTCTGCATCCATGACCAACACCGGCAAGTGGTTCTTCGGCGCGCTGATCGGTGTGATGGTAGTGCTGATCCGTGTGGCCAACCCGGCGTTCCCGGAAGGTATGATGCTGGCCATTCTGTTTGCCAACCTGTTTGCACCGCTGATCGACAACTTCGTTGTCCAGGCGAACATTAAGCGGAGGATGAAGCGTAATGTCGGCTAATAACGATACTATGGGTAAAACCCTGCTGGTCACCATCCTGCTGTGTGTTATCTGCTCGGTAGTGGTGTCGGCGGCGGCGGTAATTCTCAAGCCCAAGCAGGTTGCCAACAAAGAACTGGACCGCAAGAGCAACATTCTTGCTGCGGCCGGTATCAGTGATCCTGCCAAGAGCGTTGACGAGCTGTTCCAGCAAATCACGACCAAATATGTTGATCTGGAAACCGGCAAGTTCGTTGATGTTGCGTCCAGTTATGACGAAACCAAGGCTGCAAAGGATCCTGCGCAGAACATTCGTCTGAGCCGTGATGAAGATCAGGCCGGTATCAAGACCATTGCGCGTGTGCAACCGGTCTACCTGGTTGAAAGTGCCAACGGCGCTGTCGAGAAGGTAGTCCTGCCGGTTCATGGCAAGGGTCTTTGGTCCACCCTTTACGGATTCCTGGCGCTGGAAGGCGATCTGAACACCGTTGTAGGGCTTGGCTTCTACTCGCACGCCGAGACCCCGGGGCTGGGTGGCGAAGTCGACAATCCTGCCTGGAAAGCGCTATGGCCAGGTAAGGAAGTCTACGGTGAAGACAAGATGGATCCGAAAATCCAGCTGATCAAGGGCAGTGTTGACGCCTCTACAGCCGATGCCGAGCACAAGATCGACGGTCTGTCTGGGGCTACGCTGACCGGCAACGGTGTCACCAACCTGGTTCAGTTCTGGATGGGCGAGAATGGCTACGCGCCGTTCCTGAACAACCTGCGTGCAGGGGAGGCTTAATCCATGTCCAAGACTAAAGACGTTCTGGTAACGCCAATCTTCAAGAACAACCCGATCGCTCTGCAGATTCTGGGTGTATGTTCTGCGCTGGCGGTTACCTCCAACATGGCGACGGCGCTGGTCATGACCCTGGCGGTTATGGTGGTAACGGCGTTCTCGAACTTTTTCGTATCGCTGATCCGTAACCACATTCCGGGCAGTATCCGTATCATCGTGCAGATGACCATTATTGCCTCGCTGGTAATCGTGGTAGACCAGTTCCTGAAGGCCTTTGCTTACGAGATCTCCAAGCAGCTGTCGGTATTCGTTGGTCTGATTATTACCAACTGTATCGTGATGGGTCGCGCTGAAGCCTATGCGATGAAAAATCCGCCGATCCCGAGCTTTCTGGACGGTCTCGGCAACGGTATGGGCTACGGTGTGGTGCTGCTGTTCGTCGGTTTCTTCCGTGAGCTGTTCGGCTCAGGCTCGTTGTTCGGTATTGAAATCCTGCCGTTGGTCAACAACGGGGGCTGGTATCAGGGCAACGGTCTGCTATTGCTGCCGCCGAGCGCATTCTTCCTGATCGGCATGTTCATCTGGATCATCCGTACCTGGAAGCCGGAGCAGGTTGAAAAGCCGGAGTACGAAATGGCTCCGAACACCAAGAAGGAGGCTGCGTAAATCATGGAACAGCTGATCAGCCTTGCTGTTAAGGCGATTTTCGTTGAAAACATGGCCTTGGCCTTCTTCCTCGGGATGTGTACCTTCCTGGCGATTTCGAAGAAGGTACAGACCGCCATTGGTCTGGGTATTGCCGTTATTGTGGTGCTGGTCATCACGGTGCCGGTGAACAACCTGATCTATAACCACCTGCTGCGTGAGGGTGCACTGGCGTGGGCCGGTTATCCTGAAGTGGACCTGAGCTTCCTGGGCTTCATCTCCTACATTGGCGTAATTGCCGCGATTGTGCAGATTCTGGAGATGTTCCTGGACAAGTTTGTACCGGCCCTCTACAACGCGCTGGGCGTATTCCTGCCGCTGATTACCGTGAACTGCGCCATCATGGGTGCTGCTTTGTTCATGGTTGAGCGTGACTACACCTTCGGTGAGAGTGTCGTCTACGGCGCTGGCGCTGGTATCGGCTGGGCGCTGGCCATCGCTGCGCTGGCAGGTATCCGTGAAAAGCTGAAGTACAGCGATGTGCCGCACGGTCTGCGTGGTCTGGGTATAACCTTCATTACCGTGGGTCTGATGTCTCTCGGCTTCATGTCCTTCTCCGGCGTACAGCTGTAACCGGTTGGCATGAATAGCGAAAAGGATGGGATGAACCGATGAATACAGAAGTCATCATTCTCGGTGTAGTGATGTTCACGGCGGTGGTGCTTGCACTCGTAGCCGTAATCCTCGCTGCCCGAGCCAAGATGGTCAGCTCCGGCAATGTGACCATCGAGATCAACGACGATCCGGAAAAATCGATCACTGTTCCTGCAGGCGGCAAGCTGCTGCAAACTCTGGCTGACAAGGGGATTTTCCTTGCGTCTGCCTGTGGTGGTGGCGGTACCTGCGCGCAGTGCAAATGTCAGGTGCTGGATGGTGGTGGCTCCATGCTGCCGACCGAAGAATCCCACTTCACCCTGCGTGAGGGCAAGGAAGGCTGGCGTTTGTCCTGCCAGGTCGCCGTTAAGCAGGATATGAAGGTCCACGTGGAAGATGATGTCTTCGGCGTGAAGAAGTGGGAGTGCACTGTTGAATCCAACCCGAACGTGGCAACCTTCATCAAGGAGCTGACTCTGCGTCTGCCTGAAGGTGAGAACGTGGATTTCCGCGCCGGTGGTTACGTACAGTTGGAAGCACCGCCGCATGAAGTGCACTACAAGGATTTCGATATCCAGGAAGAGTTCCGCGGCGACTGGGACAAGTTCGATATGTGGCAGTTTGTCTCCAAGGTGGATGAGCCGGTTATCCGTGCCTATTCAATGGCAAACTACCCGGAAGAGCGTGGACTGGTTAAGTTCAATATTCGTATTGCCTCGCCGCCTCCGGGCAGCCAGGGCATTCCGCCGGGGCAGATGTCTTCTTACGTCTTCAGCCTGAAGCCGGGGGACACCATTACTGTTTACGGACCCTTCGGTGAGTTCTTCGCCAAGGAAACCGATAATGAGATGGTCTTCATCGGTGGTGGTGCTGGCATGGCACCAATGCGCTCACACATCTTTGATCAGCTCAAGCGTCTTAACTCTACGCGCAAGATCTCCTTCTGGTACGGTGCTCGATCCGTACGTGAGGCTTTCTATGTGGAAGAGTTCGACAAGCTGGCTGAAGAGAATGAGAACTTTACCTGGCATCTGGCCCTGTCCGATCCTCTGCCGGAGGATAACTGGACCGGCTATACGGGCTTCATCCATAACGTGCTGTATGAACACTATCTGAAGGAGCATGAGGCCCCTGAGGATTGCGAATACTACATGTGCGGACCGCCAATGATGAATGCATCCGTTATCAAGATGCTTGAAGATATGGGTGTCGAGCCTGAGAATATCCTGCTGGACGACTTTGGTGGCTGATATTGATGGCTAATCAGATACGTCTGACAAAATGGCTGGCAGCTTCGCTGCTGGCCGTTTTTGTTTTGGGGCTGCTGGGGTGTGACAGTCGCCCCCGAGAGCGCATTGTTTCCTTTGACGGTTTAACGATGGGAACCAGCTTTAGTGTGAAGTGGGTTGCCGAGGATGACACCCGTGTTGCCTCGATTCGTGCCAAGGCCGGTGCTTTGCTGGCTGAAGTCAATCGTCAAATGTCGACCTACATTGACGACTCGGAGCTGTCGAAACTCAATAGTGTTGAGCCTGGTTATGCTCAGACCATTCCTGCCGAGCTGATGTTTGTACTGCAGGAGTCGCAACGGATCAGTGAGTGGACCGACGGTGCGTTTGATGTAACCGTAGGCCCGCTTGTGAACCTCTGGGGGTTTGGGCCGGATGGCCGGATAATACATGCACCGACGGACGAGCAGATTGAGTATTTGCGGGAGCGGATTGGGTACCGGTTTGTTGAGCTGATACCTGCAACCCGACAGGTTCGGCGTCTCGGTGAGCAGTACATTGACCTTTCAGCAATCGCCAAGGGCTATGGTGTAGACGCACTGGCCAATCTGCTGGAGCAAGAGGGAGTTGATCGCTACCTGGTTGAAATTGGAGGTGAATTGCGAGCAGAGGGGCTTAAACCGGACGGTTCAGCCTGGAAACTTGCGATCGAGGCGCCTGTGGCCGGCGCTGAGCGTGTGGCTCAGACGATTATAAGCCTTGAAAGTGATGCGGTCGCGACGTCAGGCGATTATCGTAACTATTTTGAAGAAGATGGTGTACGTTACTCCCATACCATTGATCCCCGCACCGCGCGTCCCATCACTCACCGCCTGGCTTCGGTAACGGTGATCAGGCCCACCTGTGCAGAGGCAGACGCACTTGCCACTGCACTCATGGTGATGGGAGAGGAACAGGGGTACAATTTTGCTATCGAACATAATGTGAAGGCCTTTTTCATCAGCAAGGGTGCTGAGGGGTTTATAACCCGCGCCACGCCTGATTTTGAGGCCTATCTGAACTGATAATGCTCGGAGGTATGTAATGGAAACCATGATTCTGACCTTCGCTGCGCTGCTGTTGATCATCACAGCCATGTCTGTGGGGGTGTTGATGGGGCGTAAGCCAATTACCGGTTCCTGTGGCGGCATGAGTGCCGTTGGCATGGATACCGTATGTGACATCTGTGGCGGTGATCCGAACAAGTGTGATGAAGAGCAGGAGCGCCAACAGGGCAATGTTGGTGGTGATCTTGCCTATGAGGTTAAAGCTAAAGGTTAATGAGGTGTGATCTTGTACCATCAAGACACACCAATCGCCAAAGAAGGCCATAAATGCTTATTTATCATAGCTTTCGTACCATACCGACTACCATCAAGATGCACTGAAGTGCACCGACGCTCACAAAAAAATGTGGGCCATGTTTGGGCCAGTTGTGGCGCAGAGGATGATATGTGGCACAAATCCACCATGGATGGATTGAAGGGCTGTCGGTTGAGGTGCGTACCAGGTTACCGATACCATTAATCCATCTCTTTTTCTTCGGGTTATGCCGAAGAATCAAAGGCCTTCTACTATCGTGCTCTACATAAGTACCGCGGTGTCGTGGAGAGAAAAATCAGGCCGTTCCCAGTGGTCGATTGATCAGGCAAAAGCTAAGGCCTCTGAAATGGCTGCAAGCTTTATGCCGGTATAGATCCTGAAACTGCCAAAAAGGAAGAAGCCAAGAATAAGCAGGCTGCATTGACGCCCAATCACGTTATCGGTGATTGGCTGGCTGATTTTCAGCAAAAGATTGACGATGGTAAGCGTAGGCCGCGTACCTTTGAGGCATACACCGATATTTATGAAAGCCACCTGCATTCGCAGGTGGGCTTAAGAGACATCCTGCTGGCATATATTCACTGCAGGCCTCGCAGTTACCTTTACATTTTTCTCAACGAATGCACGACACTGGTCATACCCCAAGTACATCCGGCTCACAGTCGTCTGGCAGGTTGATCAGCTTGTACTTCGGGTAACAGTAGAGCACGGGACCGGCGGGGACAAATGAACATGAAATAAACATAGGCAATTAAACCCTCATGACACTACGAGTGTAATTGGTTCCGTGACCACTCCTTTTTAAGTACTTATTATTCTAATGACCAGTTCTTACAGAAGTTGAACATATCACGATCACCCCAGACATTTCTTAGAGGTTCTCCAGATATCTTCATGATTAAAGACCGTGTTTTATTTTTGTCACGAGCAAGGCATGAAAATTTTGCAAAATTATTAATATTCCATTGATCTGGATATTTTGCCAATACATCATCAATACCTTGACTCATCTTATCCCAAGAAATTAATGACTTTGTAAAGAGTTGATCGCCGTAAAGCGACTGTGATACGTACCAATAGACTCGAGCATACATGCCAACGCCTTCGGTTTCACGAGTTAGCTCAACAGATCTGGCTGCAAAACTTTCCATCATTTCTAGAGACCCATGCCATCTCGGAGCAAATCTGTTTATAGCAGAGAAATAAATTGGATAGTAATAAGGGTGTAAATCAAGAGCCTCGTCAAGAATATTATTGTAAATATCATCGTCCACTCCTAATCCTTTGGCTACTTCAAGCTTTGCTTCGTACCAGTTAGGATCTTTTGAGGATCGATCTTTGAAATTATCTAAGTGATTTGACGCTTGATTAAGAAATTTATAAAATAAAGCCCATTGTTGCTTATCTACAGTGTTTGCATATCCGGCCCCTCTATAATACCAAGCTTTTCGCAGGAGTATTTTAGAATAATATATTTGGGCTGTAGCGGACTGAGGATATTCTTCAATCCAAGAAGTATATCGATCATCATGAAAGCCCCAATATTGATCTTCATTGGGAATTTTGCTATTGCCTGAGATTTCAGTAATTCCTGCATAAATGAATCCAATTTTCCATACTCCACTAGGAGTTCTTGCATTGGAGTTAGAGTATTGTTCTACAAGTTCTTCTAAAGCCCCGAAATTTTGAGAAACGAGATGCTCTCGGGCCTTATTCATAATGGAGTTTCGAACTTCATGTTCTGTCAGAATTTTTTGGGATGACGCTACATTTGGTATTAATAATATTGTTAATAAAAATAGTAAATTTTTCATCTAACCTCCTCAACAGCTTCAATATTAGCAAGTATGTTTTAAGCCTAAAGAATAATTGTGAACGAATCTGATAAATTAAAGAAATAAAATTAGATATCAAAGCCGATCATTTATAATCATGCAGCGATTCAGTGCATCGCTGTATGGTCCGGCTTGAGCTGTGGTAGAGGCGGAGATAGATGGCAATATAGTGGTAAGAAGCTTTTTCATGTATTCATTCCTTTGAATATTGGGTCGAGCATGAGTTCTAGAATAGCTGAAACGCTGTGGCTTGGCCACTGGTGCTGGGGTGGGTAATCAGGAGTCTTCCACCGCTAGGGTCGAATCCACTCCTCCCTGTGCACATCTACATATTATGGCGACTCAATGGTTACATTGACGCTTCCTTTCTGCAGTGGTGGACCGTAACCTTGATATCGTGATCCAGTAGCAACGACTCGCCTTCTTTTAGTGTGAAGGTAATGGATGTTGTCCGTGCCTTGTACACCTTTGTGTACATTTCTATCTGAGCTTTAATCTATTCCACCGGCCGGCACAAGTCAAATCGATCCTGATCTGGGATTATTGTCGTTTGCCCGCGGCAGCTGTGACAGATAAGATTACGGCACCAGTGGGCGCGACTGCAGCGACACCCAGTCTCGATTCCGGCTCATGAATTCAAACTACTGTAGGCTATGAGTGGGCCAAAATTTTAAATTTGTCTGTAAAGGCAGTGGTTTGGGGCTTATGCCTAAAAGCTAATTGGCTGTTGTCGGCAGTATCTCTATGCTGGTCAGCAACCAAGGGCGGAGTAGTTGGCTCCGATCTCGTTTTCTACTAAGGGGAAAGTAATGGCTGTGTATGACTATGATGTCGTTGTGATTGGCTCCGGTCCGGCTGGCGAAGGCGCTGCGATCAATGCTGCCAAGCAGGGCCGCCGTGTTGCCATTGTCGAAGAGCAGAATACCGTGGGCGGGAACTGTACTCACAAGGGCACGATTCCCTCCAAGGCATTGCGACACTCGGTCAAGCAGATCATTGAGTTCAACACTAACCCCATGTTCCGTGATATCGGCGAGCCACGCTGGTTTTCTTTTCCCAAGGTGCTAAAGCGTGCTGAGAAGGTAATCTCCAATCAGGTTATGCTGCGGACCAATTTCTACGCCCGCAACCGGGTTGATGTGTTTTTCGGCCGTGCTCACTTCCAGAAGCCTGGTGAGATTGAGGTAGCGGGAGAGCATAATTCGAAGGAAACCTTGCGCAGCCGTAACTTTGTGATCGCAACCGGCTCCAGTCCCTGGTGCCCACCGGATATCGATTTCGCGCATCCGCGTATTTATAACTCCGATACCATTCTCAAGCTGAGTCACACACCGCGTACGCTGGTGATTTTTGGCGCCGGCGTCATAGGCTGTGAATACGCGTCCATTTTCAGTGGTCTTGGGGTTAAGGTTGACCTGATTGATATGCGTGATCGACTGCTTTCATTCCTTGATGATGAAATCTCCGATGCGTTGAGCTATCACCTGCGCAACAACGCTGTAAAAATTCGTCATAACGAAGACTACAAATCGGTTACCGGCGATGCGCATGGTGTCACCATCGAATTGCAATCCGGTAAGAAGATACGTGCCGATGCGTTTCTCTGGTGCAATGGCCGCAGTGGCAATACGGCGGGTCTGGGGCTCGACAAGATTGGACTTGAAGCCAACAGCCGGGGTCAGTTGGCAGTCGATGAACACTATCGCACCGAGGCCGATGGGGTGTATGCGGTCGGTGATGTGATCGGTTGGCCGAGCCTGGCATCGGCTGCCCTGGATCAGGGGCGGTCTGCATCGGCTGACATGTTGTCAGCGGATGATTTCCGCTATATCAATGATGTCCCGACCGGCATCTATACCATCCCGGAGATCAGCTCCATCGGCAAAACAGAAGAGGAGCTGACAGCGGAATGTGTACCCTATGAAGTTGGGCAGGCGTTTTTCAAGGACACGGCACGTGCCCAGATTTCCGGTGAACCTGTAGGCATGCTGAAGGTGCTCTTCCATCGTGAAACGTTTCAGATTCTTGGTATCCACTGTTTTGGCGATCAGGCTTCGGAGATCATTCACATTGGCCAGGCGATCATGAGCCAGTCGGGTGAGGCGAATACACTGAAATATTTCATCAACACAACCTTCAACTATCCGACCATGGCTGAAGCCTACCGTGTTGCTGCTATTTCCGGGCTCAACAGGGTTGCGAACCTTTAAGCAACCGACTTTGGTGTGTTGGATTTTTCAGCCGGGCCCAGCCCGGCTGTTTCATTTCTGCTTTGGAGGCAGATAGACACCATCTTCGTAATAACGCCCCTTCACCTTGAGACGCTTTTCAATCCAACGGTTATAGTATTTCCACAGCAGAAAGCCGGGTGTCATCAGTGCCATGATGGCGACCATAAGTCCGGCGCCTGCATGTGACTCAGGAAACAGGCCGCTTATCCAGTCCAATATGCCCAGTGAACGCCCAATCACGAACCATGCAATCAGACCGGCAAAACCGGCTCCCATGGCCAGCAGGTAGAGTTTTGGATGAGGCGTAGGTGTGGGGACATTATTCATGCTCATTCCTGATAGAGCTCGTTCTGGCGTTGTCGAGCCTGTGCTTCAAGAATCAGGCGGGCAAGTTGGGTGCGACAGTTTTCAGGCATATGCAGGAACTCTGCAGCAACTTCGAAGCCTTCGGCCTGGGCCTCGGAACGAATCACACGAGCATAGAGCATCATGCCAAGCCTTGACTCGGTGAATACCAGTTTAAGGGCCAGTGCCTGTCCCGGCTCCAGTGACTGCTGAGACAAAAAATTGATGCCGCCTTCACTTAGGTTGATGAACTGAGGTTCCCCCTGGTCCAGCTTCAGGCTGTCGGCAGTCAGTGCTTGTGCAATCAGTTCTATCTTTCTGTTAAGGGACTGGAGGTAGGCGCTCAGGGGAGCAGAGCTCTCACTGATCCGGTGCAGATAATGGCTACATTCGGCATCGATTGCGTGCAATTGTGCCTGCAATGAAAAATAGGCAGATACCTCAAATTGGAACGGCTGATTTGAATGAGCCACATCCTCGTCACTGACACATTTGTGTTCAATGATGACCGGATGATCGATCCGATAGTATTGACGCCTTTCAGACACGTTAATACTCCTGCGGTTAGTGATAGAATCGCGTAACATTCAGTATAACCAACATAGTGTCGCTGCTGTTAGAGCTGCGGCCACAACAGTGATTGAAACCGGCCACATGTACAGACCTTTGTCGCTTTTTGTCGGACTGCGCTATACCGCAGCCAGACGCGGGAATCATTTCATCTCCTTCATTTCACTTGTATCGATGCTCGGGCTGATGCTGGGCGTGGCGGCGCTCATTCTGGTGCTCTCTGTCATGAATGGATTTGATCGCGAGCTTCGTCAGCGTATTCTCGGCATGGTGCCGCATGCCACGCTTGGAGCCTATGGAGATGAAGGTCTTGATGGCTGGCAAGAGCTGGCCACGGAAATTCGTCTCGAGCCAGGAGTAGCTGGTGTAGCGCCGTTTGTCCAGGCCCAGGGCATGTTGACCAGTTATGGTCGAGTACAGGGCGTGCAGGTCAATGGCATCGACCCACGGGTTGAGAATGAAGTGTCGATAATCAGCGATCATATGCAGCAGGGTGAGACCGGGTTGCTGCAGGCGGGGGAGTACAACATCGTGTTGGGCGAGTTGCTTGCCAGGTTTCTTGGTGTCAGTGTGGGTGACAAGGTGACACTGGTGTTGCCCGAAGCTTCGGTCAGTGTGGCAGGTGTGGTTCCCCGCATGAAACGTTTTACGGTGGCGGGCCTGTTCTCGGTGGGTGCCGAACTGGATGCCAATCTGGCGTATATCCATATCGACGATGCCGCCAGACTCAAGCGAATGCAACCGGGGCGGGTGGATGGACTCCGGCTTAAACTGGACGATCTGTTCAAGGCACCAGAGCTTGCCAGAAGGGTAGCAATGGCGCAGGAACGGCCGTTTTATGTCAGCGACTGGACCCGTACCCACGGCAACCTGTTTCAGGCCATTCAGATGGAAAAGCGCATGATTGCGCTGCTGTTGCTTTTGATTGTGTTTGTGGCTGCGTTCAATATTGTGTCCACACTGGTGATGGTAGTCACAGACAAGCGTTCGGATATTGCGATTTTGCGCACCATGGGCGCAACTCCTGCCAGTATCCTGCGGATTTTTATGGTGCAGGGCGTTTTGATCGGCTTCATTGGAACGGCACTCGGCGTTGGGCTTGGGGTCACATTGGCACTGACCGTGACTGACCTGGTGGCTTGGGTTGAGCGCATGCTGGGAATCCAGTTTCTGTCATCCGAGGTCTATTTTATCAGTTACCTGCCCTCTGAGCTGGTGTGGTCGGATGTTGGGCTTATTACCTCTGCCGCTCTCCTGATTAGCTTTGTCGCCACGCTTTATCCAGCCTGGAGAGCATCACGAACCCAGCCCGCGGAGGCCCTGCGTTATGAGTGAGCCAGTGCTCAGCTGTCGTAATATCAACAAGCGTTATGAAGAAGCGGGTAATACAGTCGAAGTGTTGCACGACATTAGTCTGACCGTCGCTGTGGGAGAGCGCGTAGCCATAGTGGGTAGTTCGGGCAGCGGCAAAAGTACCCTATTGAATATCCTCGGCGGATTAGATACGCCGGATAGTGGTGAAGTTGAAGTGGCAGGTCAGGCGTTGTACTCGATTTCCGAAACGCAACGATGTCGTTTGCGTAACCAGTCGCTTGGGTTTGTGTATCAGTTTCATCACTTGCTGCATGAGTTTACGGCACTGGAAAATGTGGCAATGCCACTTCTAATCGGAGATATGAACTCCAAACAGGCGATCGAACGTGCCGAGCAGTCACTGGTGCGGGTTGGTCTTGGGCACAGGCTTGCGCACAAGCCAGCCCAGCTCAGTGGCGGGGAGCGTCAACGTGTGGCTATTGCCAGAGCATTGGTGATGGAGCCGGCCTGTGTCTTGATGGATGAGCCTACCGGCAACCTGGACCGACATACGGCGGCTGATGTTCAACACTACTTGGATGAGCTTAATCAGACGCTTGATACGGCATTTGTTATTGTGACACATGACATGCAGCTGGCTGAAAGAATGGGGCGCGTGTATGAGCTGGTGGATGGGCGTTTTGACGCCTGAATCCTTGCTCAGGTATTGTCCTTTGGTCGGCGGCTGCGTGACAGTATGCGGCGGCGCCAGCTCTTGTTGACATGCCAGATCCAGAAACGGTTTATCAGAAAGTAACCGATCAGGCCGCTGAGAACCCCGCATATGATGGAGCCCACTAAAAGGGGCCACCAGATGGATGTAAGCTCGGTCTGAAGGGTCTGCAGGTTCCAGCTGTGCTCACTGGCAATGCCGCGTTCAATGCCCAGCACCCAAACGCCGAGACGGTAGGAAAGATAAAAGATGGGCGGCATTGTCAGAGGATTGGTAATAAACACCAGCCCGACTGATATCGGCAGATTGCTGGAGACTAGCACGGCGATCAGTGCCGCGACCAACATCTGCCCTGGTATGGGCAGGAATGCACAGAAAAGCCCCACCAAAAAGGCACGCGCAACGGACTTGCGTGTGAGGTGCCAGAGGTTGGGGTCATGCAGATGACGGCCGAGCCAACCCAAGTGACGGTGGTTGCGCAGCTTGTGTTCGTCGGGCATGAATTTTCGGATCAGCTTTCGAGGCATGAGAAACAGTCGCGGCCAGAGTCTGAAAGTGGCCACATTATGACGCCTGTGCTCTGCCAAGCCAACTCGGAGATCAAGGATGATCGCGTATATCGGCGGAATTCTTACAGTAGCACTGTTGCCGTCACTGACCTATGCCGCATTGTTGGCTCTGTTGCTGCTACTATTGCGCTTCAAGCGGCTTCGCCAATCGCTTCTGTTTTATCTCCTTGGTGTGGCTGTTGCTGCTATTTGGGGTGCCTGGCAGTTGCATCATCGTTTGCCATCTAGCCCTCAAGCGCAGGATCTGCAGATTACCGGTCGAGTGGACAGTCTGGTTCAGCGCGATGACCAGCGGCAGGTATTTGAGCTTGCGGTCCTGACTGTAGAGTCGGATTTACCCACTCATCAACGGCTGCGACGCATTCGGCTCAGTGTTTACCATACTGATATCCGTTTCGGCTTTGGTGATGAGATCAAGGCCGTCATACGTCTTCGCGCTCCAAGGGGACTACACAACCCCGAAGCAAGAGATACTGAACGCTACTACCTTGCTTCGGGTCTTGATGCGCGCGGGTATATCCGCACGCTTGTGAAGCATAAACCTGCAGAATCTTTCGGTGTGGGTGTGGTGCGTATGAGAGTCAAAAACTGGCTGCACGAGCAATTTGAACCACAGGCAGCAAACACCTTAAGTGCATTGATCATTGGTGATCGCACAGGGCTGGATGATCAGCACTGGGAATGGCTGCGCCGTATCGGAACTGCACATTTGCTGGTCGTCAGTGGTTTGCATATTGCCGTAATGGCAACGCTGGGCTGGCTGTTTGGACGGCTGATCGCGGTGCCCCTGCAGTTGTGCGGTTGGATGGGGTGCAGTCGCTGGCTGCCAACCGCTGCTGCCTTGCTGCTGGCGACTCTGTATGCGGCACTGGCAGGCTGGGGATTACCAGTACAGCGCGCGTGGCTAATGCTTGTGGTGTTTCTGCTGGGTAACTGGCAATTGTTGAGCCTGTCAGGCTGGCAGCGCCTAAAGCTTTCGTTGCTGGTGATAGTATCCGTACAGCCGCTGGCGATATTGGAGCCGGGGCTGTGGCTTTCCTTTGGCGCGGTGGCACTGATTCTCTGGCAGCTGCAGCAACGCCGGCAGCAGCCGCTCTCCTGTGTCTGGTTACGCTTGCCCGGAGAGTGGTGGCGATTACAGCTGACACTGTTTGCTGGCATGTCTCTGGTTATGGTTATGAACTTCAATCAGCTCAGTCCGGCGGGGATTGTGATGAATCTCATTGCCGTGCCTTGGATCTCGGCCACGATCTGGGCGCTGCCGGTTCTGCTTCTGTTAGTGCTTCAGTGGCCTGATGCCGCGACGCTGTTGAACTGGAACCTTGAGATGATCTGGGGGCTGCTGCAATGGGCTGCACAGATTCCAGGTCTGTTGCTGCAGGTCGGTCGCCCGAGTCTGACGTTGCTGGTGCTGGCCATTTTGGGTTCAGCAATCATATTACTGCCGCTGCCGTTTCGAATACGGGCCATCGCACTTTTGCCCTGTTTGCCGTTGCTTGTTCAGCCTGTGTCTCAGCCATCAAAAGGGCATTTCAATGCCTGGGTATTTGATGTTGGCCAAGGGCAGGCAATCCTGATTGAAACGGCAGAGGGCCGTCTTCTCTACGACACCGGTCCCGGATTTGGTAATGGACGTTCAGCCTTTGCATATACAGTGGAGCCCTATCTTCGCAGCCAGGCTCGCCCTGAACTTGAGTGGGTGGTAGTCAGTCACGCAGATGCGGATCACAGCGGAGGTTTTGCAGCGTTGCGGCAGGGATATGCAATCGGTACGTTGCTGGGAGGTGAAGAGCTTCCCAATGCACAGGTGCAGGAGTGTCGCAGCGGCAGCTGGCAAATAGGGGACATCTCGTTCACCTTGCTGGATCCCTTCGGCGACTATGCAGGCCTCAGCAGCAATGATCGCTCCTGTGTATTGAGGGTCAGCAATGGGCGCTGTTCACTGCTGCTGACCGGTGATCTGAGTCAGAGTGGTGAATATCGCCTGCTGTCGTCAGGGCAGGTTGAACCGGTTACCTGGCTGGTAGCGGGGCATCATGGCAGTCGTGATTCCACTGCAGGGGCGTTATTGGATTACGCCATGCCAGAACATGTTGTGATCAGTGCCGGATATGGCAATCGCTTCGGTCATCCGCATGCGGATGTCATTGAACGCATCGAGAACCGCGAAATCCCCTGGAGCAGTACTGCCAGGCAGGGTGCGCTGCTGCTGAAAGCTGACAGTGACAGCTGTAGCGTGATCTCACACAGAGAACTTAAAAAGCGTTACTGGACAGCTGGTTAACGCCTACTCCTGCCTATGGGGCTGTGTTAGAGTTATTTCAATCAACAGGAGGTGATCTGAAGGTGTTTGAACTTATTGTCGCTGGTGGCTGGCTGATGCTGCCAATTATTGCCTGTTCAGTGGTTGCGCTGGCTATCTGCCTGGAGCGGCTGATGGTGTTGCGCCCACGGAAAATTACTCCCCCGGGACTGTTGGCCCAAGTCTGGGAGATGACGCGCAGTGGTACTCTCACTGCCGAGTACATGAGTGTTATCCGACAGGAAAGCCCACTCGGGCGCATCATTGTGGCCGGCATGAACAACTCCCGTCATGGTCGTGACATCATGAAAGAGAGTATCCAGGAAGAAGCCTCACATGTGGTGCACGATATGGAGCGGTTCCTGAACCCTCTGGGGACCATTGCTGCCATAACACCACTGTTGGGTCTGTTGGGTACTGTTATTGGCATGATCAAGGTGTTCACGGAGATCATGATTCAGGGTACCGGTAACGCCGGGGTGCTGGCTGGTGGCATCTCCGAGGCATTGATAACCACGGCGGCAGGTTTGTCTGTTGCCATCCCCGCCCTGGTCATGCACCGTTATTTCCAGCGGCGCGTCGACTCTCTGGTACTGACCATGGAGCAGGAATCGATCAAGCTGGTCGAAGCGATCCATGGTGATCGTGAAGTTGATATTCGCTAACGGAGTCCAGGGTGAAATTTCAACGTCAACGCAGGGAAGAGATCAATATCAACCTGACACCATTGATTGATGTGGTCTTTCTGCTGCTGATTTTCTTTATGATATCCACCACCTTCACGCGCGAAGCTCACCTGACCATCAGTTTGCCGGAAGCTTCTGCGGAAGGAGAAGCCCAGCAACAGACAGGCAGCATTGATGTAGTTGTAGGAGCTGAAGGGCAGTACACAATCAATGGCGAATCTTTGGTGAGCAGCGATGCCCTGACCCTGCGCCGAGCGTTGCTCAAGCTCGCGGGTGAGGCGCGCGACGTGCCATTCATTATCACGGCAGATGCCCAGGCGGCACACCAGTCGGTGGTTACCGTCATGGATGTAGCCGGAAAGCTGGGTTTCAGTAAGCTCAGCATCACCACTCAAAAAACCAGCGCCGACTGATGTCACTAGCCTCTGCCTGGTATCGCAATGCCCGTTGGTTGAAGTTGCTGAGACCACTGTCAGCGCTGGTGGAGCGGGTTTCCCGCAAGAGGTTTTCGAACCGCTTCGAAGCGTCCGCGGAAAATCAGCTGCCGGTCCCTGTGATCATCGTGGGCAATATCAGTGTAGGGGGAACGGGCAAGACTCCGCTTACCATCGCGTTGATTGAACTGCTGCGAAGGCACGGCTGGACACCGGGCGTTATCAGTCGAGGCTATGGCGCCAAGCCGGCGTGCTACCCATGGCCAGTTACATCTTCTACTTCAGCCCGGGAAGGGGGAGATGAGCCCTGTCTGATAGTGCGGCGAACAGGAGTGCCACTGTATATTGATCCGAATCGCGTTGCGGCTGCACGTGAGCTTCTGCAGCATCATGCCTGCGATGTTCTGATCAGTGACGATGGCCTGCAGCACTATGCATTGCCGCGTACGGTTGAAATCGCAGTGATAGACGGTGCTCGAGGGCTTGGCAATGGGCGCTGTCTGCCGGAGGGACCTCTGCGTGAGCCTCCAGAACGGCTGCAGCTGGTGGATCTCGTGGTCGTCAATGGCCCGCTTTCACCAACCGCACGAAAGCAGCTGACTGATCTTCGCCTGCCATGGTGCCCAATGAATCTTGAAGCTGGAAAACTGTATCCGCTTGCTGGTGGTGACGCGATAACGGCCGATACCTGGCCACTTGAGCGACGTGTCGATGCGGTAGCTGGTATTGGTAACCCGGCCCGTTTTTTTCAAACTCTGCGTGAACTGGGCTTTGATCCGATTGAGCACCCTATGGCTGACCATGCAAACCTGAATGAAGATGCACTCAGCTTTGGATCCGGGTTACCGTTGATCATGACCGAGAAAGATGCGGTAAAATGCAGCCAGTTCGATCTTGCCAATGGCTGGGCTCTTAGAGTGGATGCCCAGCTGGATGCTCATGTAGAGCAGACCTTGCTGACACGCCTGACCTCCAGGTCGGCACAACCCACAGGACACAAAGATGGATCCGAAACTGCTTGATATTCTCGTTTGCCCAGTCTCCAAGGCACCGCTTGAGTGGAACAGGGAAAGCAATGAGCTGATCTGCCGTGCCAGCGGCCTGGCCTACCCGATCAGAGACGATATTCCGGTCATGCTGGAGTCCGAGGCCCGTACCCTGACGACCGATGAACGACTCAAAGAGAGCAAGTAAGCCATGAGTTTTTCAGTTGTCATTCCTGCTCGATATGCTTCCAGCCGCTTTCCGGGCAAGCCGCTGGCGGATCTTGCCGGCAAACCGATGTTGCAACATGTCTATGAGCGTGCCTGTGAAAGTGAAGCAGTTCGCGTCATCATTGCAACGGATGATGAGCGTATTGCACATGTTGCCCAGAACTTTGGCGCTGAAGTATGCATGACTTCAGACGACCATCCTTCCGGTACTGACCGGCTGCAGGAGGTCGTTCACAAGCTGGGGTTTTACGCCGACGATATTGTGGTGAACGTTCAGGGCGATGAACCCTTGATTCCACCCAGAATCATCAACCAGGTTGCACACAACCTTATGGCACTGCCGATGGCTGGAATTGCAACCCTGTCCGAGCCGATCGAAACGGTTGATGCGCTAGTCAACCCCAACGTAGTCAAGGTGGTGACCGACCACCAGGGCATGGCACTGTATTTCAGTCGCGCACCAATACCTTGGCCGCGTGACAGCTTCATGAGCGAGGTAGGTCGGTCCACCATGCCGGAAGGTTTTTCCTGGCAAAGGCATATTGGCCTGTATGCCTATCGGGTCAAGTTGCTGAATGACTTTGTTCGTTGGCCACCAGCACCCTTGGAACAGACCGAATGCCTGGAACAGCTGCGTGCACTCTGGAATGGTGTTGGCATCCATGTGGATTCGGCTGATGAAACACCGCCTGCAGGGGTTGATACGCCTGAAGATCTGGAACGCATCCGCCAGCTGTTGGTACTTAAATAGCAGGGGTAGGGATGACTAAACCAACGCGCATTCTTTTTGTTTGCTTAGGCAATACACGAACAGACATATAACACATTGAAGCAAAAGGCGCTTTTTCGATTTTCTCAAAACTTTCGCAATAAATTCGAAAAACCAAAAGCGCCTTAAATCGCCAGATCGGCAGATACAACCGTCCATTCTATGCCGTGACCGTCCAGATAATGCTTGGTCATCTTGGCGTCTGTGTGTCCAAGGAGGGCCTGCGGATCGATACCCTGATCGCGGTAGAGGTGGGCGCCCAGTGAGCGTATTTCGTGGAAGGTTGGGCGTTGCTTCTGCGGGAGGTCATCGAACAGCCCGCTGCGGTTTCGTGCGCTGGCAAAACCCCTTGTGATGTTGTCAGGCTGCAGTGGCATGCCCGGCGTGATTGCCACGTTGGTAACACCTGATGATTTGCGACCGTTTAGGTGGTGTATCAGGTAGCGACTGACAATATTGGTTTTTCGGCAGCGCCCAATGATTTCTGCAAGCTGCGGCGTGATCTGTATCGCCAGATGCGCAGCTTCGTTGATTGAGTCGGTGCGCTGGCCCTTCTTGGCCCGTGATGTTTTCTGCTGCTTCACGTACAGCACGCCGTCACGGATATCCTTGAACTGCATGGCGGCAATGTCTTCACGGCGCTGAAGAGTAATGAGCCCGAGCATCATTGCGTTTTGGATGTGTGCTGGCGCCAGTTCATAGATTGCATCGAACTGGGTTTTGGTGAGCCGGTTACGCTGCACCTTGGCATTAATCGGAAGAGTCTTGGTAGCAGGGTTCTCATCGGCAAGGCCATGAGCAATGGCGTAGTCGAAGCACCTGATCAACTGGCTACGCATGCGCGATGCCATACGGCGCTTGCCTTCTGCCAGCCACTGATCCAGAAACTCGGCGCAGTGATAGACGGTGATATCGATCACAGGCAGGTGCCCGAGCTTGCTCTTCATCAGAGTGCAGTCATACGTGAGCTGCTTATCTGTCTTTTCGGCCAGGTTCTTCTCGTCCTTGCGGATCTTCTCGTATTTATCCAGCCATGCCGAAAACAGCGCTGTCTTGCCCAGCACTCGATCAACCAGTGATACTTCAATCATCAGCATGCTGTTGAGCTGCTGCGCTGCCAGTATCGCCTGCGTGCGGTCTGCACCCATGCCGTGCGATTTGCCGGTGTGTGGGTGCTTGTACCGGTAGTAGACTGCGCCGGCTTTACGGTCGGCGTATAGGTTGGGTGGCATGTCTTTATTGCGTTTGTTGCGTGGCCTATTCATGCTGACCTCAGTACACGTTCCACCATAAGATCGGCTTCTGTCAGGGTCTCATAGACCCACCATTTGCCGCCAAACTTCACGCCATCGACGTGCCCCCTTTGGATCCAGTTTATGACGGTCTTCTGGGTCGGGCGAGATTCTGGCGTAAACTCTCTCTCCAGGTATTGTTCGATGGACATTTTCCGCTTTCGGATGGTCATCGTATATGTCCTCTCTATGATGTGTTTCTATACAGCTGGCGCACATGTCAGTCGGTATTCGTTAAAAAAACCTCGATATTCTGGGCCCGGCCAGCGGCTACCCGGGTATATTTCGCGCTCTTCCAGATGCGGCAGTACATCGCGGTACCAGGTTTGCCGGAAGTGGTTATCGAAGTGCGATTCGTATCCGAGCGCATCAGCCAGCTGCTGGATATGAAACCACTCCGGCAACTGGCGCGCCGTCTCAAGTGCGATCGGTGGGGCGAAGAGGTCGATCTGCTGTTCTTCCGGCATGGGGCCTCCGATTAATCTGTCGCGACACCGCTCGCCAGTCCCAGTATTGCGGCTGGGGTGGCCGGGCTTCTGCGGGTTTTGGTGGTTTCATGTATGAGGCGTTATCCAGCGACAAAATGCCGCGAGGATTAACCATTATCGGAATATTCCAGAACAGGTTATCCGCTTTATATTCATCTACCGCGCACTTCTCGCACTGCGCGCCATCTACGCCGATAGAGCCGTAAAAGCTACTACCGTTCGGGCCGGGTATTTCAACATCACAGGTTCTGCATTTCATTTCCAACCTCAATCTTGTCCGTGCAATCCCGCTGCGCCATCGTCACTGGGATGCCTTTGTAGTGCTCTATGCCGGCCTCTTCATCGCCCAGCATCCAAGCGCGATATCGCTCACAACTCATGCGCTCCGGGCACCATTCCCCGTCCGGGTCGAAGTCGTACCGACCAGCGCACCGAGGTACATCAAGAGGTAGGGTCATTGGCTTTTTCCTTTGGATGCCAGTCTGCAAATACCCACCAAAGAACGATTATCACCCAAAGCCCGGCTGCGTTCTTATCGTGGATTTCAAGCATGGCTGCCGCGATTGCCAGTCCGGCGAGAGCTATGCCTTGGCCGATGTAGGTCATGCTTCATCCCTCACTACCTTCTTCGGCTTGAACCAACCGAGATAATTGATCTGCTCGATCTGCAGCGTTCCATTTTTCCCCATCCATAGCGGAAGCTTCCCAATGCTACAGAAAGTTTGTTTGAGCATTCTTTGATCGTTGATCAGCCGTTGATCATCTATCCAGATGGTCACCACGTTATCGGCGTACTGGCTGTCATTGCCGCGATGAGGTCGGTACCGGAACCGAACAAGATAGTGATACCTGCGTCCGGTTATTCTGCTGAGAATGCTCATCCCGCCACCCACTGATAAATCCCATATCCGACACCGAACACCACTGCTACAACAATCACGATGGCGATGTAGGGCAGGGCGCGAAAGAATTTGTTGCCTGTCACGACTGCACCTCCTCTGCTTCTCTGAGGAAGACGATACCTAAAGCGGTCAGTCTTTTTTGTTCGCTGGTTTTCGCGTCATGCAAAAAACCGCCATGAACCAGAATGTTGTAAATGGTATGGCCAGACCAATAACCGTCGAGCTGATTCTTCAGGTTCTTGATAATCAACTTCCGCTTCTCGGCAACGCTGCCGTTCACCAAGTCACCAAAATTCGTGCCAATGAACAGCGAGTTTATGTATTCGTCAGATAGGACTATCACGACTGCACCTCCACCCATTTGCAAAAGCCCTTCAGGATAGGCTGTACATTTCTCTGATCAGCCCAGCCAGCGAAGCCGATAAAGCCGTCTGGGTTGAAGCTCACCGCCTCACGATCATCGAAGTAAAGCGCCTTGCAGCGGATGGTTGCCCATATGCCGCGTTTATTGTCAGGCTTTAAAATAGGGCGCTGCTTGCACCGGAGTGACTCTCGAATCAGTCCCGATTCGACCATCTCCTGATTTATCAGATTGCGGAGCTGCTGCAGGTTATGGCGTGTCAAGTCGTCGTACTTCAGTCCGGATTTATCGAACGCCGTCCGTGCTTCATCTCTGGTCACGACTGCACCTCATTGGCTTGCTGGCGGAGTTGGTTGGCGTAATCCTTGATGGTGTATCGTGGCACCTCGATGTATTCCTGATCATCGTATTCAGGATCGAAAACGCCCAGCTCTCTGGCAAACTGCTCAATCACCTCGGCATCGTGCTGGGCTAAGCTGTGCTCTGACTTCCGCTTAAGCACAGCCTTTGCATCATCTGCATACACTGGTGTTACTTCGCCGGCATGAGCAAGCATGTGCAGCACTGACTGGCATGATGTCAGTTCGCGCACCAGTTCAGCCTGATAGGCGATCAGTTGATCGCGCTCTTGCTCTGCTTCCGCCTTCGCCTGCAGTGCCTGCTCGCACACTGCAACGCTGTCGATGTTGGCGGTACGCAACCGCTCCACCTCGGCCTGCAGCTTCGAGTTCTCCTCTTGTATCTCGGATATTCGCTCATCCGCTGACATTGCAGCACTGCGCATTTCACCGCCCAGCTTGATCATTTTTTCGTAAATGACACGCACGTCATCTATCAAGGTTTTATTGTCCTTATTCATCCGCTTTCACCTTTCGCTTAATTTCCATCATGTGCTCATGACAGCATGCGCCATGCCCCATCCAGAGCTGGTTCGAGGGGCGTCCGCAGTGGCAGGCAGGGAAGGGATCTGCTTTGTTGGCGTCGTAGTAGGCTTGAGGATCTTTGGCCCAAGGCTCGCTCTCGTCAGGTATGTGGCCGGGTCCAAGCAAGCCGTTTTGCACCCACGCCATGGCGGCCTCTGCGCCTTTGCCGTGCTGCCATTCGATCCATGCCGCTTGGTTTGCGACAACTTGGTCGTGGATGATCTTTCCGAATTGTTTGTTGGTATCCGTCAGTCGCTCCACCTCGGCATGCAGTTGCTCAATCACTCCAATCGCACGCTCCAGCTCCACCTTGCGGCCAATCATCCGGGCAATCACCCGGTCATCACCAGTTATGCCTTTTGCCTTGCGGGTGCCTACCCGCTGCTGCAGGCGCTCCAGATCGCTGCGCATTTTCTCTATATCGTTCATCGCTCGGTCCTCTCAAACCCTGTGCATTTAACGATCACCAGCTGCTCGTCGCTTTTGTCTTTGGCCACCAGCGGCTGCATGCTTTCAAAGTCACGCCAGCTGCAGTCGGCGTCACGGTGCTGGCAGGCGGCGCAGCGTCCGCCTTTTGGGTATGCCTTTGGCTGGGTCATACAGGCGCCTCCGGAAACATATCAACGGTCTTGTCACAGCGAGGCGTTGCGGCGGCATCACCAATGGGCTCAAAGGCCGTGCAACGTGGGCCAGACTCATCCTCTACCCATTCCGCCGGGTATTCGGGGTCGCTGATATCAAAGGCCATGGTGGCAGTAATGATCGAGCAGTCCTGGTTAATGTCGCGCTTGCACTGCTCGCAGAATTTGCTCATGAAGCACTCGCCTTCGGTGCCATTACTTGGGCGGTAGGGTGTGGTGGTCATGCTGATTCCTCAAATCCGAAATAACGCTGAAACTCGCGGCCCAGCCATTCGCCCACCGGTACGCTGACGCCGTTGCCGATCATGCGGTAGGCGTCGGTGTCGCTGCAGTTGAATTGATACCAGTCGGGCACACCCTGCAGGCGGGCATATTCGCGGACGGAGTAGGGGCGCACGCCCAGTGGGTACCGCTTGTCTGCGATCAGGCGGGTGCTTTTGTCCTTGGCATAGTGGGCAACGCAGGTGGGGGCTATGTCGCCCCGGGCTGGGTCGCTGATGATCGGCAGATCCCGATAGGCACCATTCATGCGTTTGGCCACAGCCTTGGGCATGGTGATGCGGGGCTCTTCTTCCAGGATGGCCGACAGTGGTATCTGTTTGCCTTGCTCTGGCTGGCGCCAGTTAAACCGGCGGCGACTGCCAATGATGATCAGCCTGTCCCGGCGCTGCGGTAGCCAGGTGCTGCTGGCGATGGGGCAGAACACTTGCACGAAATAGTCCGGCATCTGCGTCATGGCTTCCATGACGACCGGAAAGGCCCGCATGCCGGGGACGTTCTCGACTGCGTAGACTTCTGGCCGTGCGATGGCGAGGTGACGCAGGGCATGCAGGAACAGCTCGTCACCGGTGCGGGTGCCGTGTATGTCGGCAATGGTGCTGTACTTGGTGCAGGGGTAGGTGAACACCATGCCGTCACAGTCATCACCGGCAACCAGCTTTTCGGAGATGTCGGTCTGCTGGACGTGTTCGCCCAGGTTGTCGGCCTGCACTCGGCAGCAGGTTGGGTCGATCTCGTAGGACTTGCCGATCTGCAGCCCGGCCTGCAGCAGGCCTATGTCCATTAGACCGCCTCCGCTGAAGTAGGAGTTGATGGTGGGGGTCACTGATCTTTCTCCAGCTCAATCAGAAGGTCGATGAAGTGCCGGGCTTTGCGCAGATCCTCGGTGCCGTTTTTGGATCGCCAGCGGGTGACGTACTTGATCACGCAGCCCTCGAAGTAACCGATGCCGTTGGCGTGGATGTACTCGACTGGCTGGATCTTCAGGGACTTGTAGTGGTCGCCGCCTTCCTGTGTATCGAGCGCGCGTACCGGCTCGACCATTTTGGTGTCGTCACCGGAATGGTCCTGCTTCAGCTGCTGGCGCTTTGCTTCGAGCGCTGTGGGATCGCCTTCGATCATTTTCCCGGCGTCGGGAATATGGTCTGAACTGTCCGGAATCTCCGGTTGGTTGAGCGTGACGCGTGGATGAATAACGCGGTCTACGCTGCCGGGGTTGGGAGCTGTGCAGCCAATCCATTGTTTCAAGCCGCTTTCCCAGTGCTCCCAGCCATACTGGCCCAGCCGGAAATAGTAGCTGCCGATTACGTGGGTGGCGGTGTCGAGTGGCGGCAGTGCTTCAAGGTTGTTTAACACATCATCCGCTGGACAGGGGGCGTGCAGCCAGCAATCCCTATCAGTGCGCCAGAACCACCACTCGCCATCGTGCGCTACTTTGTACCAGCCGGGAACGTGGCCGGCGCCACCGGTGCTCCAGTAGTGAGCGGTGGCCGGTCGCTGGTCGACTGGCTCGATGCGCTTGTCGACGCGGTGCTGTTCGTCGCCTGCGTCTTCCAGGTAGTGCAGGCCGTCGTTTCCGTTCTGGCCGACTACATCCATACGGCTCATTTCAGCTTCCATCCTGCTATCTCCTCTGGATTGATACGGTTGCCCTTCATGTCGTGCCAGATCGGGGCGGAGTCGGTGTTGCCGGGGTGGTTGGGGCGGACGCCTTCAATCTGGCGCCCGGTGATTAGTTCGATGATCAGGGGCTTGCCCAGTGCCGGCAGGTCGGCGGGTGGGTTGAATGGTTTCATGATGCATCCTGTTCAGTTCTCGCGGGTGCGCTGAGGGTGTCGATGGCTTCTTGCAGCTTGTGGTACTTCACGACCCACTGCTGAGCAATCGCCTTAATGTCTGCCGGGATCGGCTCGGTGCGCATCACGTCACCGGTCTGGTGTGTGAGTACGCGGCGCTGCCCGGTTGGCAGGTGTTCAATGAAGATCCAGTCACGGGTGTTGCGGTCGTGGCCGGTGATGCCCCATGTGTCGTCCTTGTAGGCCCATTTGTACTGCTCGGGGTCTGCATTGCCTTCTGCGATGGCGGTCATGTCATCGAGGCTGTCTTGCAGATCGCGGTTCATTTGCCGGGTGGCGTCCAGCTCCCGCGCCAGTGCCGCCTTGTCCTTCTTGAGCTGCTCGGCTGAGCGGACGGCGGTTTCGTTGCGGGCGGTCAGATCCTTGTTTTTGTCCTGCAGCCGTTTGACCTGCTTTTTCATCTTGTCGGGGTTCATTTCCCGGTAGATGCGGATCTGGGCGTTGAGTGACCGGATCTGTTCCTGCAGGCGCTCGATGGTTTCGTTCGCCTTGTCGACGTTGGCGTTGTTCTTGTCGAGCATCTGCTCACACTGGCGCTGGTAGTGCTCGGCCAGTTGCTGATACTTGGCTGCGTTCTCCATCGCGGTGGTGAGCGATTCGGTGACCAGTGCATGCTCGGCACGGGCTTTGACTTCGGCGGCTTCGGCCTTTTCGGCACGCTGGATGGCGGCAGGGTAGCCGTTCCAGCGTTCGATCATGCGCTCAAGCGGTTCCTGTTCGGCCTGGCGTTTGGCGGCGCTGAGTTCTTCGGTGTGGGCAATGCGCTGCTGGCGCAGTTGATCCTTGAGCTGCTGGATCTCGAACTGTTCCAGCGCTGCCGCGATCTGGGCGGGGCTGGGTTCGGTGTGGCGGGTGAGGGTGGTCATGCGGCCTCCTGTTCTACCAGTTCGACTTTTTCAAACTCACAAACCCAGCGCACACCGGCTTTCGCTTCTGCTTCGCTGCGTTCGTCTGGAATCACCAGGTAACAACCGGGGCTGTATTCGCACACCTCATCAATCACGCCGGTTCGTCCGCGCTGCGTGCATTTGATGCGACTGCCGATCGGATAGGGAGGCTGGATGTTGTTGTGTTTCAGCCAGCGCCGCTCGGCTTCTTTGAGCTGCTGGCGGGCGAAGTAATCCAGCTCATCCAGCGTTTCCATATCTTCCCGGTCGGTGTCCCAGTCACACCACTTTTCAAGGCGCTTGCACAGCTCGAAGCCGCCCATGCCCAAGTGGTACTGGCTGGCAATGTCGTCTGCGTCGCTGCAGAGTTTTTCAACAAGGTCTGGGTTCTTGTCCAGGAATGCCCGCACTGCAGTTTTGAGAAGGTCGCCTGTGAGTGTTGGGCGAGGTGGGTATTGGGTCATGGGGTTCATGCTGCTTGCTCTCCGTTATATTCCAAAAGCTCAACCTCAATGTGGCCAATGTCGGTAAAGTCGGGGTCACCCTCCACGTACACACAATTGAGTCCGTTAATCATGCAGATGACTTCATTCATGGCGCTGGCGAGGTCTTCTTTGTCGACGTGCTCGTCATTCAAGAAGGAGTTGATCTCATTGCGGAGGCGGTTAACTTCATCGCTCAGGTTGCGTCTGAAGCCGTTCATCGAGAGCTTCATGCCGCCACCCCGTCTGTCTCCTGTGCCAGCTGGTAATCTGATCCACCAAATGCGGCAATCAGTTCGTTCGTCAGCTGGGTGAGTTGCACATTCCAGCGCCATACATCTGCAAGAATGGCTGCTTCTGCGTCTTCAGGCGTTTCAGCCTCAAGGTAATCGCGGTATTCATCCACCATGCGCAGGCGGTGAATACTGAGGTCCGAGTGCAGTACGAACCGGAACTGCTGCATCCACTCCAGCGCCAGGCGTCGGACGTAGTAGCCCCCGGCAATGTGGGCGGTGATCTCTTCACTGAGTAGGTCCTGACCTTTGGCTGCGATCCGTCCGGCTTCAAGCATCGGATCGATCAGCACGCACTCATCTTCAAGCGCAAAGCCTTTCGGCATGCTGGCACCCTGTAGCCAGGTGGTCATCACCTTGTCTAAAGGGTGCAGGGTCTGGATCAGTGTGACCTTGAGTGAGCCCAGCGCCTGACGTAGCTGGTTCAGCAGGTTTTCGGCTTTGGTGTGGCTTGATGCGTCAATGAAGATGTAGCCGCCAGCTGGATTGATCAGGGCATTGGTGGTGCGCGTTTTGTTGAATGCCCGGGGCAGCATGTCGAGGATCACTTCATCCTTGAGCTTAAGCTTTTCCTTTCGGTAGACCTTGCGGGACTGCTCGGCTTCGATCAGCGCCACACGTTCGTCCAGTGCTTCGCGCACAACGGAGCTTTTCAGGTCGGCTTCCTGTTCTTTCAGGGTGATCAGCAGCATGCCGTTGCTGTCGATCACCAGTGTTTCCTCTGCGAACACGTCTGGCGCTGGCTCTGCCCAGCCGGAGCGGCTAAGTTCTGATGCGCCACGCGGCTTGAAGATGTGTTCACGCAAGGCAGCTTCGAGGTCGTGAACGGGCGGCAGGCCTGTAACGGTGTAGGCGATGATGTTTTTGGGTGCGAACATGGTCAGATAGCCTCTTTCTGTTTTGCGTTCTGGTAGCCAAGGCGCTTCAGGTCATCCAGGTACTGGATGATCCGGCAGGCGTGTTCGGCTTGGCTGGCAGCGTCATCGATGGCGCAGTGGTGGATGCCCGTGCGCTGGATCTCGATGTTGGGGAACTGCTTTTTCAGCGTGCGGTAGCAGCGGTTGTGGTACCGGCCCCAGGGCAGATCGAAACCGGCCACGCGGTAGGCGTTTGCCAGTATCACGTTGTCGAAGTCTGCGCCGTTGCCCCAGATTTCGAGATGCGGGCCGTAGGGGTCGCCATCAGGCGGGCAGGCCGCGACGTTAAGGTTGTGCAGCCAGCCTTCCAGCGCCCTCAAAGCCTCTTCCAGCGGTTCTGACCAGCCGGTGATCTGTTGGCGCGCTTCTTCTCTCTGCTTGAGCCAGAAGTTGATGGTGCTGCCGCTGACGGTCAGGCCTGCATCAAGGCAGCTCTGCAGGTCTACGGTGACGTAGAAGCCTCCTTCGCGGTCGACTTTGCCCATGTGCGGGTTAAAGGCCACTGCGCCGATGGCGACAATGGCGGCAGTGGGGCGGGTGTCCATGGTTTCGAGGTCGAGCATTACGTGGTTGAGCACGCTGTTCTCCTTACGATTTGATTAGCCGCCAGAATTCGGCGCCGTCAATTGGGTTACCGCCCCAGGCGATCCAGTGGGTGCCATGCTCATCGATGGCGGCGATGCCGGGTTGCCATTTGTGCGGGTCACGCAGGGTGTCTATCCAGCTGGTTGGGACGCCTGCGTTAAAGATCACCAGCCCACCGGTCAGGCGTTTGCGCTGGCGGTAGCGGTTGGCGGTTTGGGTTAGCAGGTGGGGGAAGGGGGTCTGCATCACAATTCATCCAGTAATGGCTTGATGCGGATGTAGACGTTGTCACCCTTGTACACAGCATGGATGACGGTACCTACAACCATGACGCACCAGCCAGCGAAGAAAATGGCGCAGATGCCAAGGCAAAAGGCCAATAGGTAGAATGCTTCCATTGCGGTTCTCCTGTTTCGTTACGGCTGCGCACTCGGTGGAATGCGCAGCGATAATGTGCAGGTGTTGCGGTGTGCTGCAGTTACTCGCCACTGTCAGCTTGGCGATGGTTTATCAACCGTCACGCTGTACTCGGGACTGCTGCCGTTCTGAGGCATCCGCGCAGGGAGCGATGGGAAGCACGGCGGTGCCGTGGGTGGGTCAGAGCCACCATGGGCCAGAAGTTTATTGCTCGCGCTGTGCCGACTGGCGCCGGGATCTGGCCGCGAGGATCTTGTTTTTTAAAGAGCGGTGCAGGTTTGGCCTGCTGCGGAAGTTATCTAGCTATACCCTTCCGATAACCAAAATATAACCAAAGTTATAATTCATGACAATAACCAAAGTTATATTTTTTTTTCTAAGCCTTTCCGGAAGTGCGTGAAAGTGGTCTTCTTGAGAGGGGTTAATCAGGGAGGTTATAGGATGCAGGTACCAACAGATGACCACGGACAGCCAATTTCACAGCGCATTCAGCGCACAGCTCGGGTAACTCGGGATATCGATGAACTACTGGGGATTTGTCGTGGAATTGCCTTTGATGGCGATGTGAACCAGCGGGAGGCAGAGAATCTGTTCGCATGGCTATCTGCCAATGCAGAGCTGGCGTCGGTATACCCTGGCAATGTTATTATTGAAAGACTGGCGGATGCTTTACGTGATGGTGTTTTGGATCAGAAAGAAGCATCAGAACTGCTACTGTTGCTTAAGTCTGTAATCGGTGGACAGGTTCAAGCAGTCGCAGAGAAAGTGGATTACTCCACAGGCGAGGTTCTTCGCAAGCTTGGCCCAACCGAACTGCCAATCAATGATGATGTAGATGTTGTGTTCGACGGGATGGTGTTTACGGTTACAGGTGAGTTCTGTAGCGGTAAGCGGAAGGAGGTAGAGCAAGAAATCACCAAGCGCGGTGGCGCATGCGTCCGCAAGCCAAACCGTTCAACCGACTATGTTGTGGTGGGTACTTTCGCCAGCCGTGACTGGGTGCACGGCAACTATGGACGAAAGATAGAGTACGCTATCGAGATCCGCGCGGCAGGGTACGGCATAAACTTGATATCTGAAGAGCGTCTTCTTCAGGCATTAAGAGCCACTCTCCACAAGAACCTTGAGGCGGCACGATACGACGATGTGTGAAAGTAGGCGTCTAAATTTGCCTGAATGTTAACCCTACCACTTGGCCGATGATGCGAATGCAGTCCAGATTGTGATTTGCCAGAACCTCATCCGGATAGTGGTTTTTGTCTGAATTGTCACTGATGATACGCCACGCACCATCAATCCTGCGGGCAAAGCGTTTTACTCTTGTTTCGCCCTCAAATTCAAATGCATAGACCTTTCCATCAAGCAATCGGGTGGCGGCCAAGTTCACCATCACCTGATCACCATGCATTAGTGTCGGCTCCATGGATTCACCGTTTACGTTTACAATCTGAGCGGCGTGTGGATCAACGCCCATGGCACTGAGTCTGGAAAGCGATACAGGCACTGTTTCAACTACCCTGTCATGGTCAACACATATCCCATTGCCTGCAGAAATCTCTGCATTCCTGACAGGCACTTCAAATACCTCTGAAGCTGGCTGATAGATACCCGCTGACTCCTTGATTTTCGCTTCCTTGCCTTTCTTGATCTCGTCGAATACCAGCAAACTTTGATTGTGCAAATCTTCGACTTCGCAGCCCAGGGCCTTAGCTATCTTCCATAGATAACGCGAATTGTCCGTCTTCCCGGAGATGATCTTGTGGATAGTTGGCTGTGAAACCCCAGTGGCGTCCGCGAGAGCCTTCTGGGAAAGGCCTCGTTTGTTCATGAGGTGGGCGATATTGCGCGAGATGATGTCTTCCATATAACCCATGTTATAGGCAAGTGAGCCCATCTCAAATTCCCTCAGGTATTGATTTATTTATAACTAAAGTTATTATTCATCTGTTGGCTATAACTCAGGGTATAAAGCAGATGAAGAAAACTGAAGTCTTGCAGCACTTTAAGAGTCAGAGCGAGCTTGCGCGCAGGCTCACAGCTCATGGCTTCCCGATCAGTCAGCCTGCCATTAGTAAGTGGCCTGAAGAGGTTCCCTCTCTGCGTGCATTCCAAATCCAGTTGATCACAGGTGGTGCACTTAAAGCTGATCGTGCTCATGACCAACCATCTACATCTGCAGCATAACCACGAACAACTGAAATATCTCATTTAAAAAGGACGGCTCAATATGGACCACATCGATTCCGCAATTTACGACACCGTTCACAACGCTGAGCTGGCGCCAAAACAGCTGGCTGAGCGGCTGGGTATGTCACACCAGATACTGATTAACAAGGCAAACCCTCAGTGCGAGGCCAACAAGTTCAGTGTTCATGAGCTGATGGCGTTGCAACGCCACACGCAGAGCACGCGCATTGTTGAGGCGATGTGTCTTGAGCTGGGCGTGAACGCACTTGGCCCGGTGAAAGCAAAAGCCGATTCGCTTATGGACGCAATGCTGACGGTGGTGGCTGAGTGCGGGGATGTATCCCGTGCCGTTCATGACTCGCTGGAAGACGGCAAGCTGACCAACCGCGAGCGCAACGAGATGCAGCGTGAAATCAATGAGGCGATCGATGCGCTGATGAGCATGCGCCTGGCGATCAAGGAGCATAAGTGATGACGACCCATGATCAATGCATTTTTGATTTGCTCGAACTCATCCATACATCACCAGGGCTGACAGGCGGCCAGCTGTGTGCGCGCACAGCCTCGTTGACTCATCGGGTCATCCACTCAGCCATCGTAGATATGACCGGACGAGGCTTGATTGTCAAAACAGGCCAGCAGGGAGAAAAGAATGCGTACTACCTGACTGACGCAGGCCGCGCATCGCTTGAATGTGGTGAGCTTCCGGGGCCAAAGGCAGCCCAGCAGGCCGCTGAACAGGAGAACCCTGCCGAGCCGGAAGCTGCCACAGAGGCTGTTGAAGCCGCACAGGATGAATTCGTGGATATCCCTGTATTCGGTGCTCTGCCTGAAGCTAAAGCTGGCGCTGATGAGGTGATTTTTGAAGCGCAGGTGTGTGAGCCCTTGCCGGTGATCGATCTGGATCAGCGCACGATTGATTTGGCGCTGGCTGAGGTGCGAAAGCTGACCGCCGAGCGGCGCAAGCCTTCCAGTGTTGATGATTGCCTTCTTTTCCTGCGTGAGTTTTCGGACTGCGTTAAGGCCCGATTTCCGGCTGCTGCTGCGATGTTGAACTGCACAGCCAACCATTTGGAAAAAGTTTACCAGCAAGACGTGTAACGCTGGTTGTGGCCCTGCGGAGGGGTAAAACGCCGACCGGGATTAGCAGAGAGCGCCAGCAGTATTAGGCCGTGCCCGGCATAGGAAAAACATCTGCAGCAGAGCGATGACGCCTCCTTTAGTCAGGCGCTCTCCTGAAAGCACAGGGTAATACAGCAGCAGTTCGGCTGCGCCGGGTGTGAGTAGGGTCGCGGACAGCTCGGAAAGACGGGCCACTGATCTGCGCCTTCAGCCGCTGGGTTTTTATCCTGGCCCGCAGGCATGGAAGAGGGTGCAGTTCAGTGGGTGGCAGATTTGGCACTTACCAGACAAAAGAAAACCCGGTGCTGAATGGCTGGGGAGCCGCACCGGGTTAACTCAAAGAGGGCTTCATTATGAATGATGTTATCCGAGTGAGCAATACCGAAACAGTCACCATGACCAGTGATGAGATCGCTGATCTGGTTGAAAAGCGCCACGACAATGTAAAGCGCACCATTGAGACCTTGACCAATAAGGGCGTTATCCAACTTCCTCAAATTGAGGAAGTACGTAATCACTTGGGTCAGGCAGTGAGCGTCTACTTAGTCGGCAAGCGCGACAGCTATGTGATCGTTGCGCAGCTATCCCCTGAGTTCACAGCCCGGCTGGTAGACCGCTGGCAGGAGCTTGAGCAACAAGTAAGTAATCTTTACCAGTTGCCCGATTTCACCAACCCCGCAGCCGCCGCGCGTGCCTGGGCTGATGCAGTTGAGCAGCGCCAGCAGTTGGCTATTGAACACCAGAAGGTGAGCCGCGATCTGGAGCACATGAAGGCTCATTTCATCGATGGCATGAAGATTGTCGACTTTGCCAAAACGCTGAACGGCGTGAACTGCCAAGAGGTTCAGAAGTATTTGGCTGAGCAGGGCTGGCTGCGCCGTGATGGTTTCAGCGGCTGGCGCGTTAACAGCCGTGTACGTGACAAATACCTGGCTGAGCGCACCACCATATGGACACACCCCACCACTGAAGAGGAGCGCGAGCGCCATTACCCTGTGCTTTTGCGTGCTGGCGCTGTTCGCCTGTTTCAGATGTACACGAAGGAGTTGCTGCCCATGAAGCAGACATGGAACGGCAAGATTGGGCATGGCTCGGAGGTAATGCAGTGAGCAGCGAATTGTTAATGCGCGCATGGGCCTACAACGGCAAGCCGGCATCCAAACTGGTTGCTATCTACATCATGGATAGCTTGGGCGAGCCTGTTCAAATGCGGGACATGGGATTGCAGGACTACTTCAGCCGCTTTGAAGAGTCAGCTGCTGAATTTGCAGGCATTACTGTCCTAGAGGCGCGCACAGAAATTAACACCCTCTGGCATCAGGGATTCTTTTTCGTACCTGAACTATGGTCTGCAGAGGTCCAGAAAGCCCGTCCGGCCTACAAGAAACGGAAAATATCGAGCAAGATCAGGAATTCTGTATTAGAGCGGGATAGCTATACCTGTCAACATTGTGGCTCGACTGATGACCTGACAATAGATCATATCTACCCCGAGTCACGAGGCGGATCAGATGACATGGATAACCTTCAGGTTCTGTGTCATCGCTGCAACAGCATCAAAGGCGCTTCCTTGCCTGAGGAGGATGTCTAATGCAATACACCCTATCCATCAACCAAACCAAAGCGCTTGAGTGGGGCCTTAACGCTCAGCAGGCGCTGCTGTTCTCGTTTGTGTACGAGTGCCCGAGCTGGTGCAAGGCTGTCACAAAGGATGACACGGTGTTCTATGCGCTCAGCAAGCAGAAGATCGTTGATGAACTGCCCCTGCTGACCGACAAAATCGACACGGCATACCGCCTGCTGAAGCAGCTTGCCGCCAAGGGCATGATCGAGCTGTCACACACCAGCAGCATCACTCTGGTGCGCCTGACCGACATCGGCAAGACCTGGAATCATGACCACAAAGGGTCGGAAAAATATCCGAGCAAGGGTCGGAAAAATATCCGAGGTAAGGTCGGAAAAATATCCGAGCAAGGTCGGAAAAAAATCCGTGAAGGGTCGGAAAATTCTCCGACAAATCAAGATACCAGTAATCAAGATACCAGTAATCCTGTTGATGACGCTGGCGCGTCCAGCAGCACGAATTCGGACGATTGCGTTGATCACGAACACACCGATGCGACCGACACGCATGTCGGTACCATCCCGGGCCGCGAGACCGAAGACCAATTCCTGTCCAACCTGTTCAATCCAGCTTCTGACGAAACCCTGCCGGCCGTGCCAACGCCAGCGCAGAGCCGGGACCAGTTCGCCATGCACTTCGAGTGGTATCCGTCGCAAGACTTCCAGTTGAGGCACTCCCGGTATGGATCTGCCCTAGGGCCCGACGGTATGCAAATGGTCTTGGAGGAGTTTCAGCACTACTGGACCGAGGAGTCCAGAGCTATGTCTGAGTTTGATCAGGACGAATGGGAGAGGAAGTTTCTTCGCCAGTTGCAGTGGGCATTCAAAAACATGCGGACTGCTACCAGCGCAAGTGGCACCCAGGCTACGCGCCAGCAGAAACGTGCCGCAATATCCGCAGCAACCATGAATATTAGCGACACGGACTGGTGAGACAAAAAACATGACAGCAATCACTGATGGACTGATCACAGAAGCTGACCGCCTGGCGCTGGTTAACGCGATCATCGAAGAACGCGGCACACAGACGACCACGCACCAGCTGGTTACGCTGGCGCTAAAGGTAGGTGTAACGCCTGACACGCTGATGCAGGCGGCACAGTGCAACGACGAAGGTGCATTGGCCCAGACAGAGGTTTCGGAGCGGATTCGGGGGTGGCTTGGTGAATGTGGATGATCAGGTGGTGCATGGGATTGATGTTCCGGCGCTGATTAAACGGATGAAGCAGAAGGAAGCGCGCCACGACCGTTGGCAGCTGTTCATGTACGAAACGCGCAATATGGAACAGTACCAGCGGGCAGAGGTGGAAGGTGCAGTGCGGGTGCAGTGGAAGGGGGTACAGAAGTGACTGAGTTTGTAATCGGGATTGATCCGGATTTGCAAGAAAACGGCATTGGCATTGTCAGCAGCGGCAAGCTGGTTGACTTGAAGGCTCTCGATTTCTTCAAGCTGCAGGCCTTCATTCAGGAACAGCACGCCCGGGGTGCCCATTTCGCGGTTGAGAACGTGTCTATCAATAAGCCCCGATTCGGACGGGCTTTGAAGCCCGGAAGCTACAACGCCCAAAACGACAAGATCAGCCAGAACGTGGGCATGGTGAAGGCGGTGCAGGTGTTGATTGTGCAGTTCCTCGACTCGATAGGCGCCAGCTACACGCTGGTTAAGCC
Organism: Marinobacterium sp. BA1; assembly: GCF_041155135.1. Lineage (NCBI taxonomy): Bacteria > Pseudomonadati > Pseudomonadota > Gammaproteobacteria > Oceanospirillales > Oceanospirillaceae > Marinobacterium > Marinobacterium sp. BA1. The sequence goes on along the minus strand of NZ_BAAFHC010000001.1, from coordinate 1,218,344 downwards.
GCTGGGCGGTACAGCCAAGGATGCCAAGAAAGATGCAAAGCTATTCAACCGCCTGACCGGCTGGACGGGCCGCAGCAGTGCAGATAAACGCGATGCCGCCATGCTGGCGCTGCATGTCGCAAGGAGGAAGCCGTGCGTAAGGCCAAACTGAAAAGCCGTCCTCTGACTGTGGAGATGCCTACCGGTGAACGCTGCGACAACTGCTTTGGTTCCGGAGCAGTCCTTGGGGCTGTCTCCAGCTACACCTGCGGCGAATGTGGTGGCTCAGGCCTGATATCAGTCGACCAAGACTACTTCGTTGATAACGAAGATGTGCTGGCCAGCATGTGTATCGCCCTGAAGCGAGAAAACCGCGAACTGCGCGAAAGCCTAAACCTTGGGCATCAGCGTGTTGGCAGCAAGATCGATTAACCATGAGGAAAAACCGAAATGACCGAAATCCTGACCCTGAATGCGCTGATGACCCTGGCGTACATCTTCTTTGCCCTGATATGTGCGTGGTACGTGCTGCGGGTGTTCGACCAGCTGGCCCGCGTTCACTTCAAAACCACCATGAGGACTATTGCCAATGACCCCCATGCTGCTGCGCTCTATTTTGGCTGCCGTTTTATCGGTGTGTGTTTGCTCATCGGCTTGGTCGTCGGGCTTTCCTGATCAGTACGACTTAAAGATCCGGCAGGCGGCAAAGCGCTACTTGCCGGGGTATGACTGGCGACTATGGAAGGCACAGTTGTTTCAGGAAAGCCGACTCAAGCCGGATGCAGTCAGCCCTGTGGGTGCGCGGGGGTTGGCGCAGTTCATGCCGGGGACGTGGGCTGAGGTTAGCCAGCAGCTCGGGTATAGCGGGATCAGCCCGCACGCTTCCGGTCCAGCCATTACGGCTGGCGCTTATTACCAGGGGCGGATGATCAGCATCTGGAAGGCGGAACGGCCAGCTGCAGATCGGTACAGCCTTGCAGCCGCCAGCTACAACGCAGGGGCCGGCAACATCATCGAGGCACAGCGTGTGGCTGGTGGGGCCAACGATTACGCCAGCATCATTCAAGCGCTGCCGCAGGTGACTGGTCATCACGCCAGAGAAACCACCACGTATGTGGAGCGGATCTGGACCTATTGGCAGCAGATGGTACTGAGGAGGTAATGCATGGCATTGCGAGCAACAGTGTTGGGGTTTGTGGGGCTGGCGGTATTCGGTCTGTTCTGGTGGGTGAAGGCGACCATCTTGACCGGCGAGGTCAATCAGCTGGCGCAGTCGGTAGAGCAGCTGGAGCAGGACAAGCGCAACCTGCTGGCCGCCTATGAATACTTGAGCACTGAACGTGACCGGCTGGACCGGTTGTATGCCGAAAACAGAAGGGAGAATACCCGTGTGCAAACCATCCTTGAGCGCCAGCTTGAAGCCATGCGCACCACTGAAGCCGATCCGTGCGCTGATGTGCCTGTGTCTGCCGATCGCATTCAGCGGCTGCGCCAGCCCGTCTGGCTCGATACCCCCCATGCAGTGCCGAGCGATTCCTGATGGGTTTTTGCAGGCAACAGAATACCCGGAGCGCCCAGCACTTGGCGCCAGCAACCTCGATATCGACATGTACGCCAAGCGGCTGGAGTTCGCGCTGTGGCGGTGCAACCAAGATAAAAGCGATCTGGATAAGTGGCAGGAGGAAAAGCACCATGGCCCGGACGATGGTTGATCACGCATGTGAACGCTGCGGCGCAGTCCGCAAGGTGAGCCCGGATAAGCTGGCCAAGGGCCTGCAGCGGGTGTGTCGTAAATGCCAGGGTAAGGAGGCTGCAGAAAAGCGCAAGATCGCCATGCTGCGCCGTGGTGGCCCGCGGCATGTCACGTATGAGATCTGCAAGGAGTGTCGCGCTATCTATGAGGCTGCGCCCATTGATGACGATGGCTATTGCAGTGATCGCTGCCGGGAAACAGCAGCGGGGCATACCACCAGTTACCGGCAGGCGGTGGAGTTCTTTCTGTTCGGACGCAAGCCAAAGCCATGGCGGTCGTGGGAGGCGGAGCAGGTTTCGTTGTTTTGAGTGGGCAACAATGGATGTTCGCATGTTGCCCAGTAGGTGAAGGCGGTGTGTATAAAGCATCAGTGTTGCTTGGTGGTACAAACTGGGCCTATAATCTTTATGGTATATATTTTATGGGTTCGTAGGTGGCAGGGAGGCATAGCTGACTTTGATGGGAATAGGTAAACCATGAGTGGGAAGCGAGTTGTTAAGCTGCCATTGCAGCAGGCGCAGGCTGCGAAAATATTAGAAGAGACAGCCAAGGACACCAGTAAGTTGATCTTCACCAACCACGCCGAAGAGCGCATGAACGAGCGGGGGATAACCCGCATAGATGTGATCAGGGTGTTGTGTAAAGGATCAATTGTCGAAGGGCCATCCTTATCTGCCAAAGGCAGCTGGGAAATGCGTGTAGAGGGTATGTCGGCCGGCAGCTCTTTAACTGTTGCCGTAGCAATTGACTACAAAATTCTTGAAGAATCCAGCTGTGTTGCAATCGTCATCACAGCTTTCTAAAAAACGAATATACCACCAAGCAAACATAGAGAGTCGCAAAGGGATTGCGCAACCAGGAGGGAAAGGCATGCATCGCTACACTAGTTGTGGTCTGCCGAACATCTATCTAAAGAATGGATATAAGGAGTACGACACTCCATATGGTAAAGGGGTCGCCATTGAAGATGTTCCAGGCCTGCACAAAGCAATAGCGTTGGCTATCATCGAATCACCTTCAAAACTGACCGGTGCAGAGATGAAGTTTCTGCGCAAAGAGATGAACCTCTCCCAGAAGAGGCTGGGACAGCTGTTGGCAGTTGAAGATCAGACTGTAGCAAACTGGGAAAAAAGAGGACCTTCATCTATGGCGGATCGCTTCATTCGCATTGTGGCAATGGGGCATTATGAAGACGATGAAGTAAAAGGCCTGATAGAGAAGCTGGCCGAAATGGATAGAAAAGAACATGAGTCCTTCTGCTTTGAAGAGTCAGATCACGGGTGGAAAGAAGCAATAGCTGCTTGATTACATCCGTCACGCCGAGCCCAGCCAATGCGCTGGGCTTTTTGTTTATAGCGCACAGACACTTGGTGCGAACATAAGCGCACCAGCACGCACAGCATGCTGAGAAGCAGCCAGCGTACCAAGGCAAGCCGATCAACAACCACGACCACCAACCACACCAGCCAACCGCAGCGCGCAGCAGCGGCAGGCCTGCGCCTGATCGTTGGCCAGCATCACACCAGCTCAGACCAGGGTCATCAGCAACCGATCGGCAGGGCTAAAGCAAGCGCCAGGGCAGGGGGCACCCCCTCGCTAGGTTCTTCCGGGGCACCCCCACCCCCGCGAGGGCGTAGACCCGCCGAGTTTCTGTACTCAGTGCTTTTTCAGGTTTTGGCAACTCCATCAACAGGTTACGGCCACAGACGCCCGGCAGCCGGTGGAGTAGGGTACAGGCCAGTGCGACTACTGGGTTTTGGTACATGGCAAGAACAGGCAACAACCACAAAGGTGCCAACTCTGACGGCGGTTTCGGCACCATCTGTAATGGCGCTGAGCTGGCGCGGATTATCGGTGTCAGCCGTCCGACCATCACCAAGTTCACCAAGGCCGGCATGCCGATCTATGACGAAAAGGGTGCGCGCAATTCACCCCGCTATGACTCGGCAGCCTGCATTCGTTGGTGGAAGGATCGAGAGCTGCAGAAGGCCCGTGGCAGCGGGGATGCAGACGAACTCGACATAGACGAAATACGCCGCCGCACCGAACTGGCCAAGATGAAAAAGGAAGAAATCAGCCTGGCGGTTGAGGAAGAGCGTTACGGTGATGTTGAGGCAATCCTTGAGGAGTTGGGGCATGCCTTGGCCACCATCAGGGCAAGCCTGATCGCCCTGCCAAAATGTGCAGCTCAGCTGGAGCATCAAGAATCCGGATTCATCGAAAAACGCCTTGAGGAAGAGGTGTATCGGATGCTCGAAGAACTGGCCGACTTCACCATAGAGGATGACGATGGCAGCGAGTGAGCCGCTTCACTTTCGTTGCCTTCGTAACCTCAGGCGCCGGCTTGAGGATACCATCAAGGCAAACCTGAAGCCTCCGCCCCGACTCAATCTCGTTGAGTGGGCGGATACCTTCCGGTACCTGCCTGACAACTCTGCAGAAGCGGGTAAGTGGCGCACCGATCGCGTTGAAGCCGCCCGCGCCCCGATGCTGGCCATTACCGACCCTGAGGTTCAGGAAGTCACGGTTATGTGCTGCATCCAGCTGATGAAGACCGAGTTAATGCTCAACGCGGCCCTGTACTACATGCACCAGGAGCCGTCCCCGATCATGTACGTGGCGCCGAAGACGGAAACTGCCGAAGCATGGTCAAAGGAACGACTTGTCAAATCGGTCACCGCCACACCGGCCGTCCGCGATATCTTCAGCAGCAACCGCCGGGGGCAGGGCAATACCATCCTGCAGAAGCAGTTCCCGGGTGGTCAGATATCCATAGTCTCGGCCCGCAACCCGACTGACCTTGCTATGCGCGCCTGTCGAATCATGCTGTTCGATGAGTGTGACAAATACCCAATGAACGTGGGTGCCGGTGAAGGTGGCTCCGGTGGTGAGGGTGACCCGATCCAAGTGGCGTGGGGTCGTGCCACCACGTATGGGCGCCGCGCCAAGAAAATCACCGCCTGTTCGCCTACGGTTGAAGGTCGCTCCCGTATCCATCAGGAGTACCTAAAGTCAAACCAGTGCGTATTCCACCAGCCTTGCCGCCACTGCGGTCACTCGGAAGAGCTGGACTGGTATCGGCACGTCAATATCCCCGAAGATAAGGACGGCAACCTGCTGCCGGACAAGGCCCGCATTGTGTGCGGCGGTTGCGGTACTGAATGGAGCGAAAGCGACCGCTTTTGGTCAATAGCAAACCATGAATGGGTGCCGAAGCGCCCAGAAATCACCCACCACATGGGGTTCAAGGCGTCTGCACTGGCGTCCCCGTTTATCTCGGTAGTAGCGCTGGCGCGTGAATACGTAGATGCCAAAGACAGCCCGCAGGCCCTGAAAGCCTTCACCAACACCCGACTGGCTGACGTATACCGCGAAAAAGGCGACGCACCTGACTGGCAGCGCCTGTATGAACGCCGCGAAACATGGCCCTTGGGCAATGTGCCCGCCGGTGGCTTGATGATCGTGTGTGGTATCGACGTACAGAAAGACTACCTGATCTTTGAGGTGGTCGCGTATGGCCGCAAAAAACGCAGCTGGTCCATCGATATCGGCGTGATTGACGGCCATATCTCGACCGACAGCACCAAGGAAGAGCTGAGCAAGTTCCTTGAAACCCGCTACACCAACCAGCACGGTATCGCCATGCCGATAGAGCTGGCGCTGATCGACTCATCCAACGACACCCAAGAGGTTTACAACACCGTGGCCCAGATCGGCACGCCGCGGCTGCGGGCTATCAAGGGTGTGGGCAGCCTGACCACCATGATCGGCACACCCAAGCCGGTGCAGATCAGCATCGATGGCATCCGCAAAGACGGCGGCATCAAGATGTGGCCTGTGGGCGTCAACGTGCTGAAAGAACAACTCTACAAGTGGCTGCTGCTGCCGCGTCCAACCGACGAAGCACTGGCCGAAGGCTCTGAATGGCCGACCGGTTATTGCCACTTCCCTGAGTGGGGCGATGATTACTTCAAGCAGCTTACTGCCGAAATACTGGTGGAGCGTGCCAACAGCCGCGGTTACCTGGAACAGGTATGGGAACGTATCCGCGACCACAACCACTACCTTGACTGCCGCAACTACGCCCGTGCCGCGTCTGCCATGCTGGGGCTTGATCGCATGGCCGAGGATGACTGGCAAGCACGCGAAACACGCTACGGCAAGGAAGCACCGGAAGGCGCAGAGCCGACCCCAGGCACCACCCCCCAGAAGGTACCGGCGACACCCACTGCCACACCACCGCGCAAAAAGCGCCCATCGAAATGGTTTAAGAAGCGCTGACCGGCTGACTTGTATTCGACTGCAATCACCGGAGGATGACTGGATAAATAACCAGCATGTAGGTGGTAACAGTGGAAAACCAGCACCGAAAAATCAAAGGCTACCGTGAGCTAAGCCAAGAAGAGATCGATCTGATGAACCGCATTAAGGCAAAGGGCGCCGAGATGCTGGCACTTCAGTGTGAGCTGCAGGGCATGCTGATCGCACAGCAGAAAGTTAAAGCTGCCAAGGCAGAAACCAATAGCCTTGAGCGTGAAGAATACAACCGCTTTCTCCATGCGGAGCCTCTGCGCTGGGCAACTATCGGCAAAAACGACATTCAGACCGGAATTATGGCGCTGGTGCGAGCGGTAGCGCAGCCAAGCGAGTGTTGAGGTAGCGATATGTGGCTGTTCCCAAAAAGACATTACGAGAGCCCGGATTCGGTGCGGAAAGCAGCTGAGAAATGCCCAATGCCGCCCGTAAAACCACCAAAGGCAAAATCTGATTTAGAGCGCATTGCCGATGCGCTTGAACGCATAGCGAATCAGATGGAAAAGCGTCCACCAAACACAGGGCCTCGCTGAATGACCACCTTCACCCACGAACAGCTCGCCAACCTCAAGAAAGCCTATGCCCGTGGCGTTATGCGCGTGCGCGAAGGGGATACCTGGGTTGAGTACCAGTCTATGCGAATGATGGCGCAGGCCATCGACCGGATGGAGGCTGAGCTGGGCATCCAACACGCCAACCGCCCGCGTGGAGTGCGCCGGGTACGATTCGGGACGCTGAAATGAACCTGATCGACAAATGGTACGAAGTCACCAACCCCAAGAAGGCCGTTGACCGGCAGCGTCAGCGCATGGTGCTGGACGAACTGCGTGCCTACAACGCCGCCCGCCCAAACCGTGGTTCTGGTGGCTACAGTCGCCGGGGCGGACGGGCAGCGGAAGAGGTGGCGCGGGGTCATCGCGGCCTTGCCGGTGGTGCTCAGGATCTGGTGCGCAATACCGCAATCGGCAACCGCATCAAGGCCGTGCTGGCCAGTAACATGGTGGGTGACGGCATCAAGCCTGACTATATCGGCGGCAGCCCGCGCCGGGTGGAGAAGTACAAAGACACCTTCGAGGCCTGGGCCAATTCGCCGCTGTGCGACTACGAACACCATTACAACTTCTGGGGCCTGCAGCACTTGTGGGCGGCCACCGTGGTTGAATCTGGTGGTGTATTCGTGCGCCGCATCATCAACAACGTCATGACCTTTCCGCTGGTGCTGCAAACGCTTGAACAACAGTACCTGGATGAATCCAAGTCCGGCCTGACCGATGAAGGCGGCGAAATCTTCAGCGGCATCGAGTATCGCGCAGATGGCAGCATTAATGGCTACTGGCTGAAAACCAAACTGGTCGGCAACTTCTACCGCGAAGAAAGCGAGTTCTTCCCGGCGGATGACATCATTCACATTTACTGGAAAGACCGCCCCGGCCAGCATCTGGGCGTCAGCTGGCTGCACCCGATTGCCGATCTGGTCGACATGCGCCAAGAGTGGCGCGATGCCGTGCTGATGCAACAGCGCATTGCCGCCTGCTTTGGCGTCATCGTCAAAGAGCCTTCCGGTGATATGGGGCTGGGCAGCAAGAACAGCACCTTGCGCGACGAAGACGGCCAGGCCTACTCCGAAATAGAGTCCGGCATGATCGCCTACACCGATTCCGGTACCGAAGTGACCGTGGTCACACCACCCAACCTCAACCACACCACTGACTTCAACGCCGAAGTGTTGCAAGACATTGCCGTGGGTGTGGGCGCAACCCGGGAGCAAATTACCGGCGACTTCAGCAAAGTTACCTGGGCGTCCGGGCGGCTGGCGCGGGGTGAGTTTTACACCAACCTCGACCGCTGGCAGAACTTCATGCTGCTGCCGGCACTGGATCGGGTGCACAACTGGTTCGATGACCTCTACACCATCAAGTTTGGCTCCGTATCGGCCAAGCAACGCAGCTGGATCCTGCCGCACCGCTCAGCCGTCAACCCGAAAGAAGAGCTGGACGTGGATATCAAGAAGGTCCGCACCGGTGCCATGACACCCCAGCAGTTCACCCGCAAGCACGGCATCAAGTTTGAAGCGGCCATTCAGGCCTGGAAAGAAGCCAAGGCCACCATGGGTGACCTGCCGTTTGACTTCGATCCGAGCAAATTCAGCTCTGCCGGCAACCAGCTCGATAACAACGACTCTGCCAGCAGCAACAGCGACAGCAAAGAGGATTCGGACAATGAAAGTGGTTGAACATCGAATTACAGGCAAACCGCAAAGTGGAAAAACAACATCAATGGTTTTGCAGGCAAAGGCTTTCTCTGCTGCAGGCATGAAATGCCTATATGTGGTGCCTTCGCATGAAATGGCCCACTTTTATTCAAGAACCCATTTCAGTTCAGAAGTACAGGTTAATCATGCGCTGAATGTAGATCTGTCAGATCTTAAGGTTGGCTGTAAAGGCGGTTTTGGGGCGGTGTTTTTCGATGATGTTGATGCCTATCCAGGCACTTCAAAGCGAGAGATCGAAGCGGGCCTGAAAAAATTAAAAGCTGATTCAGATGGAGCGGGCTTCGTGCAGATATTCATTGCTGTGACAGACAACCCCGTTAAACCGCTGTAAAAATATCCAGCATTAAGACAACGGAGCCAGGCGATGCCGATCAGAAAAGAGCAAATGCCGAACCTCAAGGGTAAGGCTGCATTCCGGCCAGAAACGGCAGACCGCGAAGCCATGACTGTCGAGATGGTGTTCACCACCGGCGAAGAAGGCCTGCGGTACGACTGGTGGAATGACGCCCAGTTCATGGAATCGCTGGAAGTCAGCGAAAAGGCCATTCGCGCCGACCGGTTGAACAAAGGCCTGAGCATTCTCGACAGCCACAACCGCTATGACGGCATCGACAAGGTGCTGGGCATCACCGAAGAGTGGCGCATCGAGAAAGGCCAGCTGATCGGCACCTGCCGCTTCAGCCGCAACCAGCAGGCCGTATTCGATGACGTGGCCGATGGCATCCTTCGGCATGTATCCCTTGGGTACCGCATCCATGAATACAAGGTCACCAAAGCCACCAAGGAAGGCCAGCTCGAAAAACGCATGGCCGTCGACTGGGAGCCGCTGGAACTGTCCATCGTCCCCGTCAGCTTTGAAACCACGAACGGTACCCGTGAGGCCGAGCGTGCCAACACCGAAACTCACGAAGTCATACTGACCACTGAAGAGGTAGACGATATGCCTAAGCCTGTAGACGACAAGCGCGAAGATGCTCCGCAGGATCAGCCTGCTGACGAGCAGCGCGAACACCCGGCTGAACCGCAGACCCGCGCTGTTGATACAGAGCAGGCAGCTGCACAGGTTCGTGCCCAACTGAAACCGATGCTCGACGCCTCCCGCGCCGCCGGCCTTGATGACACCTTTGCCATCGAAGCCTTCGACCGTGGTGTGGGTATCGACGCCTTCCGCGCCGAGGTGCTGAACAAAATGGCTGAAACCCGCAAAGCTGACGCCATCAAGTCCTTTGGTGACCCCGAGCTGCGTTCTGATGGCCGCCGTGACCAAACTGAAACGCTGGTGCGCGGTGCTGAAGAAGCCATCGCCGTGCGTGCCCGTGTCAACGGTGCCACCATGACCGATGCCGCCCGTGAATTCACCGGCATGACTCTGTATGACATTGGCCGTGAACTGCTGGTGGCCCGCGGCATCAACGTGCGCGGTATGTCCCGTGAAAAGATTGCGGCCCGTGCCATGCACTCCACCAGCGACTTCCCGCTGATTCTCGAAAACGTGATGAACAAGAACCTGCTCGACAGTTACCGGGAAACCCCGCGTACCTTCCAGAGCCTGGGCCAGCGTTCAACCGTGAACGACTTCCGCGAGAAGCACCTGTACCGCCTGGGTGACGCCCCGAGCCTGAAGCCGCTGGGTGAAAACGGTGAATACAAGGCCGGCACCTTCTCAGAGGCCAAAGAAAGCTACGCGATCGACACCTTCGCGCGCAAGATCGCCTTTACGCGCAAGATGCTGATCAACGACGACATGAGCGCACTGGACCGTGTGCCGCGCATGTTTGGCCCGGCTGGCGCCCGTCTGGAAAACGACATCGTGTGGGGCCTGTTGCTGAACTATGACTTCATCAACAACAAAGCCGCCGATCACAAGATGGCTGACAACAAGGCGCTGTTTGACGCTGCCCACGGCAACCTGCTGACCGGTGCAGGTTCTGCCCTGTCCAAGGATGCGCTGACCGAACTGCGCAAACTGGGCCGCAAGCAGAAGACGCTGGACGGCCAGTTCATGAACGTCGAGTACAACGCCATTGCGCTGCCGGAAGATCTGGAAACCACCGTGGAAGACCTGCTGCTGCCGCGCATCGTGGCCGCCAAGGTGGAAGATCAGGCCCCGCGTCAGAAGATGGACATCATCGTGGAACCGCGCTTGTCTGTTGTATCGAAGACCGCTTGGTACGCCTTCAGTCGCATGATGGACACCTTCGAGTATGCGTACCTCTCCGGCGAAGAAGAGATGTACACCGAAGTGGTCACCAGCACGGATGTGGATGGCCTGGAAGTGAAGGTCCGCAAGGACTTTGGTGCTGGTCTGGTCGACTGGCGTGGTATGGCCAAGGCTGTGGGCGCGTAAGCGCCCCGTTTCCGGCACCTTAACTGGAGAATACAGATGAAAAACTTCGTACAGAAAGGCGATGTTGTCACTTTCACAGCCCCGACCGGCGGCGCGGCATCCGGCATCCCGCTGGTGGTTGGCTCGCTGGTGGTGATCCCTGCATTTTCAGCCGCAGAAGGCTACGAATGCGAAGGCGTGACCACAGGCGTGTTCAGCCTGCCGAAACTCAGCACCGACACCCCGGCGCAGTTTGCCAAGGCGTACTGGGATGCCACCAACGGTGAAGTGACCACCACTGCCACCGACAACACCCTGATCGGTGTGTTTATGCACGCGCACGCGGCCGGCACCACTGAGGCGGATATCCGCCTGAATGGCGTCGGCATCTAATGTCGCTGCTGCGTGAAATCATGGGTGAGGCTCAGGGCATCGTAAACGATGTTCTGGGCCATACCTGTGTGCTCACCAACACCGCCACCGGTGAAACCACCCCGAACCTCAGGGTGGTCATCAACAGCAAAGTGAAGCTCTACCAAGATGGCATCTTCGGCGGACTGGTCACCACGGCCGTATTCGACCGCAGCCAATGCGACCCGAAGATCGGTGACGAACTCCACGACGAAGACACCGGCATCACCTACACCCTGGAAGCGGTCAAGGATGAAACTCTGTCCAAGCTGGTATTTATAGTGGGTGAAGACTGAGCCTGCATTCACGCATAGCCATTCACCCCCAGCCGACGCTGCACGCCTTCAATCCCGTCATCCAATTCTGACCACGCAATAGTCGGAGTCAGCAGTCTTATCATTTAGTCACTTATGGAGGTGACAATGCCATTGTCAAAGTAAACATACTGCGTGCCATTGCGACCTCTGTCATAGACCCACTGCTCACTCACGCCGCTTGATCCAATCGATCTATTGATATCACTGGGGCGACCCCAAGAAGCGAGCACATCAGACTTGGTCATGCTTAGGCGCACTTGCTTGTTGCGGATCGCTTCTTTGTTCAGGCGCCTCTCCCTTGCCTCTGCGGCCCTCTGTTCGACGATTTCACGGCCTTTTGCTCGTCGCTCTTCGAGATCTTTACGTAGTTCTTCGACTGATCTTGTGTTTACCACTGGTGGCGTGTCACTCGGTGCAGGGGCATCGATACGTGTCGGCACATCCCCCGGGCTGCAAGGCGTACTTTGATACACCTTCCGCCCGTTTACTTCGCAGGTGTACACACCCGCTTGCACCATCACCGGGGCGGTGAACAACAGCGCAAATATGATCCCTTTCCGCATGACAGGCCTCCTGTAGCCTTGTTGTGTCAGCAGCAATGCTAACCCCCAGTTGCCGTGAATTGAAGTCAGTATCTCACAGACACCCCCGCCCGCATGGCATATAAAGGCCACAACGGAACATGAAGGGTACTCATGGCTATCTACCTTGGCAGCAATGCCCACGTATTCAATGCCGGTGACCTGCTGGCGATAACAACGCGACTCAAGGCCCGTGAAGACGAGGTCGAAAACGCGTTGGCGCAGGCGGTTAACCTGGCGGCTGATACCACCATCGAGCTGACCACCGAAGAGTGGAACAGCTACTTCCGCATCAATGGTCAGTACATCGATGGCAAGGTGCGCGTGGTGCGCCGTGCAAGGGCAGGGCGGGCCGAAGCGGTTGTGGGTGCGCGATCCCGTGCGACCCGCGCCGACAACTTCCGATATCAGGTCATGGCCGGGCGTAAGGGTGTGCGCCTGAACGTGCGCCGCGGCAGCAGTGGCGGGGTGATCCGCAATGCGTTTGTGATCCCGCGTGCCAAGTCCAACGGCAAGCCGCTGATTCTGGAACGGCTGCAGAAGTATCGCAAAGGCGAAGGCCGCAACTTCAAGCATGGCGGTGCTACCAGTGGCCGTTTCAACCGTGCCGAAAAGCTGCGCTTCAAAGCCCTGTATGGCCCGTCAGTCAACCAGCACTTCCACGACTCCCGCGACCGCGTGGCACCCAAGGCTATGAGTGCCGCCAAAGCGCAATTCATGAAGGCAATCAACGCATGAACATCACCAGCGACATCATCCCGGCCCTGGACGATATCAAGCGCAGGCTGGAGCAGATCAGCACCGCCAACGGCTACACCAGTAACCCCAGCATCAAACGGGGTTGGCTGGAAATGCTGTTCCGGGGCCGCAATCGGCATGAAGTAACGCTGCCGGTCATCGCTTACCGCCCAGCCAACAGCAATCCGGAACGTGCCGTGCCGGGCAACTCCAACCTCACCGATGTGGTCACCGTGCTGCTGGATTGCGCCGTCAGTACCAAGGACAGCGCCACCCCGGTGGATGACCTGCTGAACCTGCTGAAAGACGTGCGGCGTTCACTTGTTTTCGACCCGGATGACCGGAAACTGGTGATATCCGACATGACGATTGAGGACTGTCCGTTTGACCTTCCTGAATCGGGTGACGATTACGCATTCTTCAGCCAGAAAATCAGCTTCAAGGTGGTCGAGCAATATGCTTAAGCCAGTACGCGATCAGATCATCCTCGATGTTATCGAGCAGGAAACCACCACCAGTGGCGGCATTGTGCTGCCCGGCTCAGCGGTCGAAAAGCCTTACCGCGGCGTGGTGATGGCGCGCAACGAATCCTTCACTATGCCCGATGGCTCGGTGAAAGCAGCAGAAACCGAGCTGGGCGATATCGTCTACTTCGGCAAAACCCACGGCACAGAGGTGCAGTACCAGGGCAAGCAGTATCTGGTGATCTCTGAAGAATTCATCCTCTGCAAGGAGTCATGCCATGACTGAAGCAACCAAGGCAGCAGAACAGAAAGAAACCGAAACCGCCAAGGTCACCGTGAAGGTCACGGCTGATGCTGGTGTAACCTTTGCCCGCAAGCACTACGCCCAGGGCGAATCCATCACCTGCACACCGGGCCAGGCCAAGATCCTGAAAGCCCAGCGTGTGACTGAATAAGGAGTAGCGTCATGGGTGTATTGGTAAACGAATACTACAAGGGCAAGGGTACCGCCTACCTGCGCCGCCGTTCCGGCACTGACGGCCTGCTGCCGATCGGTAACGCCTCTGAAATTGCACTGGCGTTCAGTATCAATAAGCAGGAAATGAAAGACTACGAGAACGCCGGTGGTGCAACCGCTGACACGGCCACCTCTATCGAGTCTGCAACCGCCAACATCACGTTGATGAACCTTAACCCGACCAACATTGCCCGCGTTACCGCCGGTACCACCTCGGTAGTTGAGGCTGGCGCTGTAACGGCTGAAGCGCACACCGTTGGTGCCCAGGGTTCGTTCGTGAAGTTCGACAAGATCCCGGACACCTCCGACACCATCACCGTGACTGGTACCGGCGGCACCCCGGCCTATGTTGAAGGCACCGACTACGAAACCAAAAACGGTGGCATCCTGATCCTTGAGGGTGACATTGCCGCTGCGGCTGAAATCGAAGTGAACTACACCGCGGTTAAGTCCCGCGTGGTGCAGTCGCTGATGGAAATCGGTGAAGAGTACGAAATGTACTTTGATGGTTTGAACGAAGCCCGCTCCGGTAAGGCATCACTGGCCACCATGCACCGCGTAAAGGTGAACCCGACGCAGGGCCTGCCGTTGATCTCGGACGACTACGCCAGCCTGCAGTTCACCGTGGATATTCTGCGTGACGACACTGTGACCGGCTCCGACAAGTCCAAGTACGTCATGATGGAATACGCCGAGTAATCACCCGAGGCACCTCCAGCGTTGACCCTTCAGGCCGCCTCAGTGCGGCCTTTTTTATGTGCAGGATGCACGGTATGCCGCGGGCGCAGGGATGCGCAGGAGCGGCGCTAACAGACAGGTAGGTAAGACATGGCCAGCAACAGCAAGAATCAAGACATCGTTGAACTGATCATCAAGGGGCAGGATGAGTATTCGGACGTATCCGAGGAAGTCCGCCAGGAGCTTGAAGAACTGGCGACCCAAGCGGGGGAAACACGCACCCAGTTTGATCAACTTGAACGCTCGCTGGATCTGGCCGAAACCTACCGTGCGCAAGAGGCGGAAGTCTCCCGGCTGGCGCGGGCACAGGCAGAAGCAAAGATCGAGGTCGACCGGCTGACCTTGGCCAACAAGGAGGCCAAGGGCGAAAACATCGAAGTGGTTGAAGCGCTGGCGCGTGCTCGTGCCGAGCTGGGCTCATACCGCACGGCCACCAACCGTGCCCAGAAGGCGCTGGATAAAACCAAAGACTCCATGCGCCAGTACGGTGTATCGCTTGAGCAGGTCGAGCAAAGCCAGACCGAGATGAAGGATTCATCCTCGCAACTGGCTGACGAGCTGACCGAGTTGCAGAAAAAGCAGGCCAAACTGGTCAGTGACGCACGGGAACAGATTCAGGCGTCCCGTGATAAGGCGCAGGCGCAGCAGCAGTACAACGAAGCCCTGCGACAGCAGAGCAACGCCATGGCGGACCAGTTTCGCAGCTATACCAAACAGCAGGCTGAGCAGCGCAAGGTCAAGGCTGAAACCGAACGCCTGACCCAAGAGCTGCGCGACTTGGCAGCCCAGCTTGAAAAGGGTGATATCAGTTGGGAAGACTTCCGTCGCCGTGCCACTGATGCCGGTCGTGCCGCTGACCTGACACAGAAGCAAGTGGCCGGTGTGCGCCGATCGCTGGAAGGGTTGGTGGTGTCATCCCGTCAGTCTAACCAGGCGTTGCAGGAACAGGCCCGCGAAACCAAACGTGTCGAGCAGGCCACCGAAGATTACCGCTATGAGCTGGAGCGCCTGCTGGAGAAATACCGCGCCGGCAAGATCGACATTGCCGGGTTTGAAAAGGCCGAAGCCCAGCTGCGCCGCAAGATGAAGCTGAATGAACAGCAGGTTGAATCGACCCGGCGTGAAGTAGGGGCATACAGAGAACAGCTAAAAACGCTGCCGCAGGCACAGGCTGCGGCCAGCACCTCAACCGATAAGCTGGCAACCGTAACCAAAGGGCTCGCTAAGGCCTACGCTGTTTTGTTTGCCGCTCAAAAGTCAGTTGAGTTGGCTATGCGTGCCAACCAGGCTTACACCGAAACAGAAGATGCCATGCTTGGGTTGCAGAAAACCACCGAGCTGACCGCCACTGAGGTGAATGGCTTGGTGGCTGAAATGCAGCGACTGTCTGGTGATGTCACCTCTACATCAACCGCTAAGCTGCTGGAGATTGCCGAAGCGGCAGGCCGAATGGGGATTGAGGGCGCTGAAAATATTGCCGCGTTCACACAGTCCATTGATGCGCTGTCATCTGCTAGCGGGTTGGCCGGGGATGAGACTGCCCAAGCAATCGCCCAGATCTTGAACGTAACCGGCGAAGCACAAAAGAATGTTGTGGGCGTGTCGTCGGTTATCGCTGAGCTGGGTAACACCACTGCCACTACAGAAGAACAGATCGTTCACTTTGCCAAACGGCTTGCGACTGATACAGCCTCAGTGCGCCTGACTTCATCTGAAGTGCTCGGCATGTCGGCGAGCTTTGCAGAGATGGGCATGCAGGCAGAGGGTGCCAGTACCGTCATTGGCCGCACCTTCCGCTTCTTGGATGATGCCGTGAAAGGTGGCGGCAAGGGTATGGAAGACCTGCAGCGCGTTACAGGCATGACCGCAAAACAGATTGAGCAGGCATTCGGTCAAGACAAAGTAGGACTGTTCACCAACTTCGTTGCTGGTATCGGCCGCATGCAGGACGGCGGAGAAACCCTGAACGGGATTCTCGACGATATGGGCATCAAGTCTGACGAAAACGCCCGTATCTTGGGTTTGATGTCACAACGCTATACCACCCTGACTGAAAACGTAGAAACCGCCAACAGGGCGTTCGCAGAGGGCGATGCCCACTTTGAGGAAATGGCCAAGAAAGAGGCCGCCCTCAGCAGCAGCATGCAGCGACTGCAGAACCAGATTCAACGTGTAGCAAGCGTGGTAGGTGAGTCATTCTCTGATGACCTGTGGCGCGGGCTTGATGCTGCGGGTGATAAAAGCGAAGAGCTTGAAGAGTCCTTTGCTGAACTGGGTGAAACAGCAGCCGATGTGGTTGAGCAGTTGATTGATATTGGCGAAACCATCGGTGGGGTATTCGAGCCAATCAAGACACTGACCGGCGGTGTTGGCTTGCTTGATGCAGCACTGTCTACGGTTTCATTTGCATTCGACTCGGTATCAGTTGTTGTGAACTCGCTGGTGAAAGCGGTGGCTGAACTGGGTTACGCCTGGAACAAGTTCACCGGTGACACAGATGACATGGAGCAGTGGGCACAGGCTTGGGAAGACGCAGACCAGCGAATCACCAAGTCAATGCAGCGCCAAACCGATGCCGTTAACCGCCTGTCTGGTCAGTCATCCCGTGCGTTCACAGACCTGCGCGACATGTACAACGAAAACCGCGATGCGCTGGCGCGGATGGACGAAGAGCAGCGCAACGCCGTTGAAACCATCATTAACAGCACCGGATACATTGAAGGCAATGATGCGGCGTACAGGAAGCTGACTGAAGCGATGCGCCGGGCAGCTGCCGAAAAAGAGATACTGGATGGGCTCACCCAAAAAGAAAACAAACTGCTCAGTGATCACATAGCCCTGTTGCGTTCACAGGGACTTGAAGAGGCAGAAGCGCTTCAGATCGCACAGCAGGCAGCCATCAAGCGCAGGCAGGAAGTCGAGAAAACCGGCGAGTCCCAGAAAACGGCTGCGCAAAAAGCGCAGGAGGCGATACAGCAATATGAAGAGTCTCAGCAGCAGGCGTTTGCTAAAGCACAACAGCTGGCTACCACGCAGGCTGGCGCTTGGGAGGCACTTGGACTGGATGTAAAAGAGGTAACCGGTGCACTAACCGAGCAGGGCCAGGTTGCCGTCACAGCCTTTGAAACCATCGCCACCTCCGGCCAAGCCAGTGCCGATCAGATCATGCTCGCATTCTCTTCAGCTCTGGCAAATGCCAAGACAGAGCAGGATGTTAAAGCCCTTGAAGAAGCCTTGATCAAAATGGGCAACAGCGGTCATTTGATGGCGATGTACGTTGCCGAGGGGCTTGAAGTATCAAAGCTCCGAGCAGAGCAGTTGGCTGACACGGTCACAACCGCACTCGACCGAAGCTTGCAGGTGCTGGGTGTCGATATCACCAAGATCAAAACCGGCTTTACCGAGATGGGCCGAGAAGCGCTGGATGCGTTCGATGCTGTCCAGACTGAGCTCAAGCGCACTGGCGTGACCGGCAAAGAGGCTGCCGAGATCACAGGGGCTGCATTCGATAAAACGCTGGCGCGGATCAGTACCTCGAAAGGTCTGGATGAACTAAAGAAAAAACTCAAAAAAGCAGCAGAAGATGGCACGATCAGCTGGGAGGAGTACCGTAAAAAGCTCAAGGAGATAGAAGAAAAGTACGATGACCTGAAAAAGGCATCAAAGGACAGTATCGACGCGCAGGAAAACGACCTGAAGCGACTCGCTAACCAGGCAGGCAAAACAGCGAAGTCGTTCAAAGATAAAGCCTCATTCACAGAAAGTGATACTGCCGCAAACAAGGAAAACGCTGCAAGCACAGAAGAGCAGACCGACTCATTGGGAAGTTATACCCACGCCCTCTTCATGGCCGGCAAGTCACAAAAAGAATTTGCTGAAATGGGCAGTCAGATGGCGTCGGAATTTGATCGTATCTGGCAAGAGATTGAAAACGAGTACAAAGGCAAGGAACTGCCGGGTATTCCTTCTGGCGCCTATCTCGCTGAGATGAAAAAGGCCGAAACAGCCATGAATAAAATGGCAGAAGAGTCTATTCATCGCTGGAACCAGCAAGAACAAGCCATCCGCCGCGTAGAGGCCGCGCTCGAATCCGGCCAGCGCATGAGTGAATCGGTACTGGATGGCTTGGACCTGATCGACAGCCAGCGACTCGAAGGCGTCCGTTCAGCTATTCGCAGCATGAACGAAGAGGCTCGGCAGGTAGAAGAATCGCTCAAAGGTACAGTGGCAAGCCTGCAACAGCAATTGGCCGACCTTAGAGGCGACCGGGAGCGCTCAGAGCAGCTGGCGCATGAGCAACAGATGCTCAAGCTGCGCGAGCAGTACGAAGAAGCCAAGGAAAAAGGTGGCAATGAGGCTGTCAGGGCTGCGCGTGAAGCCATGAACCTGCAGGAGCAGATCCACCAGGAGCGCATGAAACAGGTACGCGAGCAGAAGCAAGCAGACGAAGCCCGTAAACGCGAACAGCAAACAGCCGAAAGCCAGGCACCTGCCGCCGATAACTCGCCAGTCGGCAACGCACCTCAGTCGCAATCACCAAGACCTGAAAACCGCGTACCGGATAGAGTTGTCCGTCTGCAGCTTTCAACTCCTGGAGGCGAAATGGCCGAAGGCGACTTTACCGAGCAAAACGCTGACCGCTTCCTGCGGGCCTTGAGCGAAGCGGGCGCTGTAGTGAAATAAAGGCGCTCAACAGACAACCACCGCCAACCGCGTTACAAAGATCACCTGTATGGATAAACAGGTGATCTATGGCTATTACCCTCGACGGGCTTGAACTGCCGGCAGACCTTGAATGGCAGGACGAATTCGATTGGCAACCGGTGGCGCACTCATCTGAGCGCAGTCTGACCGGCAAGCTGTTGATCGAAGAGGCCCCGCTGATCAAAGGCCGGCCCGTCACCCTGTTTGGTGGTCCGAACGCCTGCTGGGTGCCGCGCTCGCTGGTGCAGGCACTCAAGGCCATGGAATCCATCCCGTCTGACCCACAACAGCCCATGATGCTCGACTTTCACGGCCAGCAGCTGCTTGTTATCTGGAACCGTGCCAACGGCCAACCGGTTGAAGCCAAACCCGTTCAGCGCATCCGCAACCCCGGCGAAACCCACAAGTATTACATCACCCTGCGGCTCATGGAGGTTGCCTAATGTCCCCTGATCCGATCAACCACATCATCGAGATCAAGCAGCAGCTGGGCAATCTGCGTGCGCACCATGAATCCGAGCGCGAAACCAGCAGGCAACTGCGTGTGCAGCAAGAGGAAATCAAGAAGTCGGTAAGCGACATCCTGACCCGCTTGGCAGCCATGCCCGACGAAGAACACCAGGAGCATCACCAGTTCGTGAAAACCATGATCCGCGAATACGAACAGCGACAGCAGCTACGCGCCGCCGTGATCAATAAGATCGCAACCGGCGGAGCGTGGGCACTGGTCGCCGGGCTGGCAACGCTGGTCTGGTACGGCATCAAACACAAAACAGGAGTGGGCGAATAAATGACCATCCTCAGCACCGACATCAAACTCATGGCCTCCGAGCGCCTGACCGACAACGAAGACGGCGGTGGCCAGATGAGCGCCGTCGAGATCCAAGACGGCGTGGTCAACAACCTGTTCCCAGACATTTCACGCCTCGACCGCACCTACGGCCGCGTAAACCTGCGCAAGCTGTACCTCGCCGTGCGTACCGCCAACCGCGATATCTACTACGGCAGCCACGCTATCATCACTGATCCGCCCGATGATCCGAACGTCAGCGTCTTGATGTTTACCACCGGCAGCTATACCGACGAGCGCACCAGCGCACGCGACCGCATCGAGAGTTACGTGGTGGTAGGCCCGGTCACCCGTTACACCGTGCTGGGTGATCAAATTGAGGGGCAACGCCTGCTGCGGATGTACGCTATGCCCGAGGCTGAACTACCCAAAATCGGGGATGTATATGCGCTGTCAGAAGAAGATGACGAAGGTAACCCAATAGCCGAATTGCAGTACGTCCGCGTGAAAGAAACAAGTGGAGAACTGCAGCAGTTTGAAGATGATATAGGGGTGTTTACCCGGAAGATTGTTACCGTCGGCATCAGCGATGCACTGCGTCGCACGTTTAAAGGGGCAGTTGCTGTATTGCGTGAGACAAACAGCCATGAGTCACCAACCCGATTTCGCGACACCACGGTAGCGGATGCATCCAAATACTACGGCATTGTGCAGCTGGACCAGCCCACGCAGCCAGGCGATATGAACATCAAGGCCAAAACCATCTATGGTCAGCTGGTGCCCAGCGCAACCGCCGAAAGCCCTGTTTCCGATCTTCCCGCAGGCCACAATAACGCCAACTTGGTAGCCTCCGGCGCACCCTACACCGTCACCACCACCGTGACCGGCGGGCGCTGCGCCTTTGGCCGCCCCGTTGTGCCGGGTAGTGTCAGCATCAGCAACCTGAGCGATGACAAACTGGGCACCCTGCGCGACGGCGGCGGCGCCGACCGGGGTCAGATCGACTACAACACCGGTCTGCTTTCAGGCCTTTCACTCAGCGGCGTCCAAACCATCACCGCCACACCCGCTACCGCCGTGGCCGAGCCGTCCATGACCGCTGCAGTACCGATCAGCCTTGCAAACCGGGGTTACAACTACGTTCAAACCCTGTTCCCGATCCCCTCGCCGGGCACACTGGTGGTGGACTACATGGCCGAGGGCAACTGGTACCGCATGTACGATGACGGCACCGGCCAACTGCAGGATGAGCACGGCGGTACCGCCAACATCAACTTCGTCACCGGCACCGTAGTCGCCACACTGGGCGGCCTGCCGGACGTAGACAGTTCGGTGATTTTTTCATGGGCTACACCGGCGCACTACGAAGAACGCACCACCGATCCTGACGTACAACTGCCCTACATGGCTGTGATCGTAGGCGCACAAGAGATCCTGCCCGGTAGCTTGACCATGAGCTGGGAGGCCGGCGGCGTAACCAGAACTACAACCGACAACGGCACAGGTGATCTGACCGGCGATGCCGAGGGCCGGGTGATTTACGGATTGGGTCAAATTGGTTTCCGGCCGTTGCTGGTACCGGCAAGTGGCGCAACACTCACAATCGAATACCAGCGCGGCGCCCAGCAGGTCGAAACCATCACCAGCAGCGAATACACCCGTGCTGGTGATAATGCCGTGTTCACCTTGCCAGGCGCACCCCTGCGACCCGGTACCGCGAATCTGGAACTTCCACGCGCATGGACCCGCACAGTCGTGAAAGAGGGCGGAATGCTCGGCCCCAGTACGGGCACCACCCAGACCGACCATGCGGGCACAGACATCATTCAGTATTCAGACAACGCAGATGGTACGCTCACGGGCGGCGGTACCATTAACTACACTACCGGCGAAGTCAGCATCCCTGTTTCGGCCACATCCACCGAAATCACCAGTGGCGGCACGCGTACAACAACCAACACCTGGGACATATCTGGCCCCATCACGGCGCGTTACCAGCTCGACAGCGTCATACCCGACGACATGACAGAAACCGCCGAACTGCCCGATGCTCGCATCGACCTGCTGCCCACCATCCGCCGCTTTATTGTGCCCGGTAGCGTGGAGTTCCAGTGGGGCGGGGAAACCTACATCGACCGCGAAGGCACCCTCTACAACCAGTGGAGCCGCGAAACCGGCGCAGCGACCATGGCGGGGAGCATCGACTACAGCACCGGCATCGTCAGCTTGTACGGCTACGCAGGCGGCCACAGCAACACGCTTCAGATCCGCACGCTGCTGGCCCGGTACGAACAAAGCCCCACGGTTGCAGGCGTCTACTTCCGCACTCCCGGCGCACCGCTGCGACCGGCGAGCATCTACGTCAGAGCCGTGCGCCCAGACGGCAATGTCATTAGCGCGACCGCGTCCCTGACAGGCACAATTGACACCGACACCATGGAGGGCACCGTCAACTACGAAACCGGCATCATGGACCTGCAGTTCCGCGAATACCTGACAGCCGGCGAAGTGCCAGCCGCACTCATGGCACTGCCCGGCTGGGCCGATGACGCACTGGTGACCGAAGGCCCACACGCAGGCAAGTACCGCGTGGCCATCGCCGTCGATGCCAGCACCATCAAATACAACGCCGTGGTCTACACCCAGATGCCCCTGAGCGCCGATGTGCTGGGTTTGGACCCGGTACGCCTACCGATGGATGGCCGTGTCCCCATCATCCGCTCCGGCGACGTGGTCGTGGTGCACAGCACCCAGACCGACACATTACCGAACCCCGTCAGCGCTGGGCAGGCCATTACCCTGAGCCGCGACAAGCTGGCCAGCGTGGTGCTGGAAGACAGCGAGGGCGCCAAGCTGGATGCTGCCCTCTACACCACCAACCGCGAAACCGGCACCGTCACAATGGCCGACCCGCTGGACCTGAGCGCCTACACCCAGCCGCTGATCGCCCGCCACCGCGTCGAGGACATGGCACTGGTGAACGAGGCGCAGATAAACGGCCAGCTCAGCCTTGTGGGCAGCATCAGCCGCGCCTACGACCCGGCCGATACCTGGGTTTCCAGCGCCATGATCTTTGGCGATCTGGGCAGCCGTGTCCATCACCAGTTCAGCCAAGCCACCTGGACCAACGTCTGGTCAGACGAACGCATCGGCAATCCGACCACCGCACAATACAACGACCTGCTGTACCCGATTCAGGTGGACAACAAAAACAGCATCCGTGAACGCTGGGCGATCATTTTCACCAGCGCGACCACGTTTAACGTAGCGGGTGAAGTTAGCGGTGTAATTGGCACCGGCAATACCAGTGAGGACTGCACCCCACTGAATCCCACCACCGGAGAGCCGTACTTTATTGTGCTGTCTGCAGGCTGGGGCAGCGGCTGGGCCACCAACAACGTGCTGCGGTTTAACACCGATGCCGCCCACGCGCCGATCTGGGTCGCCAGGACCACCATCAGCGGGGCCGCCACGCACAACGACGACTCGTTCAAGATTGAAGCCAGGGGGGATGCAGACTGATGATTCTTGTTAATGGTAGAGAGCTGGGGCTGATTGCCGCCGGGATGCAGCACGCCGTTGGCGTTAAGGCGGACAGTACGGTCGTTGCGGTTTCAGGCACCGCCAGCTACATCAACGGCATCGGGGGATGGAGCGACATCGTGCAGGTCGCCGCCGGGGGGGCTCACGCCGTTGGCCTAAAGGCGGACGGCACCGTTGTGGGCGTAGGCACCGCTGGCTACATCAACGGCATCGTGAGCTGGGGCGACATCGTACAGGTCGCCGCAGGGGACCGGCACACTGTTGGTTTGAAAGCGGACGGCACCGTTGTGGGCGTAGGCACCCTCTCTGCCTCCATCAACGGCATCGAGAACTGGAGCGACATCGTACAGATCGCCGCCGAGTGTAATAGTAGGCAAACTATTGGTCTGAAGGCGGACGGCAGCGTGGTGGGCGTAGGCACCGCCACCTACATCAACGGCATCGAGAACTGGAGCGACATCGTACAGATCGCCGCAGGGGGACAGCACACCGTTGGCCTGAAGGCGGACGGCAGCGTGGTGGGCGTAGGCACCGCCACCTACATCAACGGCATCGAGAACTGGAGCGACATCGTACAGATCGCCGCAGGGGGACAGCACACCGTTGGCCTGAAGGCGGACGGCAGCGTGGTGGGCGTAGGCACCGCCACCTGCATCGACGGCATCGGGAGCTGGAGCGACATCGTGCAGGTCGCCGCCGGGGGGCAGCACACCGTTGGCCTGAAGGCTGACGGCACCGTGGTGGGTGTTTCAAACAACGCCAGCTACATCAACGGCATCGACCAATGGCAGCTCAGTATCGGCCAATACTACCCCATCAGCGGCATCACCAGCATCGACGGAACACCCACCCCTATGACCGTCCGCGCCTACGAGGCCGATACGGGCGCTTTAAAAATCGAAACCCAGTCCGACGCCAACGGCCAGTACACCCTGCACCTGCCCAAGTGGTACAACGGCTACATCATGGCGATCCCACCCGAAGGGCATCGCCCGATGGCGCACGGGCCGATCACCCCACCACCCGACGACACCCAGGTATAAGGAGCTGACCCATGCACCAGCCAAGCACCGCACTGCTGGCAGCCCGATCCGCTGCCACCCTTAACCTGATTGATGCCGACGCAGCCCCAGGTGGGCTGCAGATCTGGAGCGGGGGAGAGCCAGACCTGGGCCGCGATGTGACCAGCATCCCCGCCCACGCCACCAGCACAGCCTACACCGAAGGCGACTACGTGACCGCCGGACTACACTACTACCGCGCCGAGAACAGCGGCACCAGCGCCGGCACCGCACCTACATGGCCGACCGATGGCGGCACCGTGGCCGACAACGACATCACCTGGCAGGACATGGGTGAAATCCCCGCACTGCTGGGCACGCTGCCGTTCACCCAACCTGCCGGGACCATCAGCGGCCACACCCTGACCCTGACCGTAGCAGGCACCCCAACCGCCAGCCAAAGCGGCACCGCCACTTGGGCACGGATCGTCAACGGGGCGGACGGGCTGGTCTACCAGGGCGACTGCGGAACCATCGGCAGCGGGGCGTTTGTTGAGATGGGCACCACCAACGTGGTTGCGGGCGGGGAGCTTCGGGCCGACACCCTCAACATCGACGGGTAAGCGATGCAGACCTACTACACGCCCGCCCACCACCAGCTCGATCTGGCGCAGGAGGGCAGCTACACTCCACCGGGAGCCGACAGCACCGCGTTTGAGCTGCCGTACCGGACACCGCTGCCCAACGCCCTGAACCTGGACAACCCGAGCGGTTACGAAGCACCCCCGGCGTACATCGTCGCATTTCCGGCCGATTACCAGACCCCAGCCCATGACCAGCTCCACCTGGACTGCCCGGCCGGGTACGCGGCACCAGCCGCTGACGCCTGCAATTTCGGCTTCCCGGTACTGCCGCCTGAGTTCATCGGCCTGAGCATCAACGCCACAGCCCCGGCCAGTACCACCCAGATCCGCCTGAGCGTCCTCAACCCCGGCACCACCCTAAGCATCAATGCAGCCGGGCCAGCGTCCAGCCTGCACCTGCAGATCAATCCAACCGCACCAGCAACCCGCCTAAGCATCAACGCCCATGCACCCAGCAGCCAAAGCCAGATCCGCATTGATGCCGAGGTGCCGGTTTATCCGATCAGCATCAATGCCACCGGTCAGGCCGCTACCGTCAGTATCCGCGTAGAGTGGGGCCAGCGCATCCCCGGCGCATCCCTGACCACCGAGGGTGGGGGCTTCGGCACCCGTATGGGCTGGAACGATGCACCCAGCAAGCCGCAGCAGTACCACGGTCAGTGGCAGAACGCCGAGCGTGTAAACCAGACCACCGGCAGCACCTGGGAAGACGCCCAGCGAATAGACAGCCACACAGACCTGCCGCACAACCAAATGCAGCAGCTCGACGGTACCGACCAACTGCCGTGGGGCACCTTCGATAGCGCCGACCGAGACAACCAACAGGGCTACACCCAACCACCGGCGCTTGACTTGCGACAGGCAAAGCCTTGGGGTGATTTCGAGCACACTCCAGCAGCCGAGCCGCAATCCCAGTACATATACCCGCCCGCAAAGGATCGTGGGCAGCAGCAGCCGTGGTTCAGCACCGAACTGTTTCAGCCACGCACTTACTGGGTGCCAGCACCGCCAAAAGAGTGGCCGCCGCTGCAGCCGGGCACGTACACCCAAGCAGCTACAGGCGCCGATCTGGACTGCCCCAGTGGATACGACCAGCCGCAACCGAGCAGCTATCTGGAATGGACCAACAGCGGACAGTGGCAGCGCTGGCACTACCGGAACGTGAATTTTGGGGAAGTGACCGAGGAAGATGTTACAGATCCAGTGCCATGGCCACCCAACCCCGTCGAAGCCAACCGGCCCAGCGACAGCGCATGGGTCGGGGCACATGACCAGATGCAGCACAGCGACCTGGAAACCGAACACCCCTGGGGGGCAGGGAGTTGGAGCCGCCCGACGCCAGACTATGGATGGGATGGAGGCTGGGACAACGAACAGCCCGAACCCGCCGAGCGACCCCAGCAGCCGATCATACACGAGGTCTACCTGTTTATGCCGAACATCACCCTATACCGGCTGCCTGACGGCACCGAGTTTGAGGCCACCCAGTGCGTCTGGAGTACCGACCGCGACTCTTGGGGCTGGCGCTTCACCGCCAATTTGAAGCGCGACGCCGATCTGGCGATCATCAAGCCCACCAGCAACGGGCTGAAAGAGATCGCATGCGAGATTAACGGCCACACCTTCACTGCTTTGGTGGAGTCCTATGGCCGCAACCGGCAGCACGGCAATACTGGCTACACGATCAGTGGCCGTAGCCGCACTGCATGGCTGTCAGACCCTCATGCGCCGTTGCGCAGTAAGGCCTTGACTGCGGCTTACAGCGCCGCTGCACTGGCCGAGCAGGAACTGGCCAACACAGGGTTTAGTTTGCAATGGAACGCCCAAGACTGGTTGATTCCCGCCGGCAGCTACAGCTATAACCAGCTCAACCCCATCTCGGCAATCAAGCGCCTGGCCGAAGCCGCCGGCTACATGCTGCAGAGCCACCCAGAGTTGAAGCAACTGATCGTCAGCCCGCGTTACCGCGTGGACCCGCACAATTGGAGCCAGCCGACCACCGCACTCGATGCAATTCTGCCTTCTGATTTCATTATTCAGGAAAGCGGGGGTTTCAGGGAGAAGCCAGCCTACAACCGCGCCATCGTCACCGGAGGGCTAGCCGGAGGCGTGATTGTTACTGTCACCCGCGACGGCACAGCAGGCGATATCCTCGCCCCAATGGCCACCGATGACCTGATCACCCATAGCGACGTAGGATATCAGCGATGCCGGGCACTGATTGCGGAAGGCGGCACCTGGGAGGAGATGAACATCACCACAATGCTGACCCAATCCGGACAAGCACCGGGACTGTTGTTGCCAGGGCATCTGGTGGAGATCCAAGACACAGACGACACCTATCCGGTCATAATTGACGGAACCAGCATCACCGCCACCAGCAGTGATACCGAGATCAAAGTACGGCAGCAGCTGGGTGTGCAGAGGCGTATGGCGTAAAGCTGTATACTGATATCACATGAGTTGGAGCGAGAAGATGAAAGAACTGACCAACGAAGAGCTACAAGCGATCGCCAGGCACGCATGTAGCACAGAGATAGAAGAGTGGGATTTGATTTCTCCTGGCCACCAGGAGGAGTCTATCCAGGCATGGATTAGCGGGTTTAAATCTGCACTGGCCTTGGCGCAAAAAACCATGTGCAGTGAGGCCGAAGCTGACCTGCTGAAGCACCTGGCAGAGAAGTATGACCCTGATTCATCTATCCTTGAATGCCCTCTGTGCACCTATGAAGCCTTGTGGGATCTGGAAGCCACAGAAGGTGGAAGAGAAGCGTTTGAGGCTGCTTACCCGGATATGCTGAAGAGAAAACGCCGTGGCTAACATCTGGAAGCAGTTTGAGAACCTACTGGAGCGGGACGCCACGCTGGTGGCAGAGGTGATCAGTATCAACCCCAGCAACGTGACTGTGGAGCTGCTGAGCGGCGATAGGGTAAACGTGCGCGATGGTGGAGTGGGGGCCGCGGCGGGGGAAATTGTGTTTATCAGAGGCGGGGAGGTGGTGCAGAAGACTCAGGCACTTCCGAGGCACAATCTAATCCTGTACTAATTGCTTTTTAGCGACTCAAGCGTTTCGATGAACTCAGAAAAAACGGTAATCAAGTCTTTTTTTCGACGTATCTCTACCTGCTGAGCAGCTCTCATTTCTTTAGGCATATTGTCGCGCCACATCGCTCTCAGCAGAGCTTCTTCCACTTTTAAAGACGCCTTCTCAGAAGCAAGCAGCTCTTTGTATAGAGCGATTTTCTCCTCAAGCATTATATCAATCCTTTCTTTATGTCCGACTCAATTATGAGTGTCGCTTGTCGCAACGCGAAAGCTACGGACTCAGGCGTAGGTTCTGCTATCACAACAGCGAGGTGTCTGTCGTTATCCCAATCAATACGCAGCTCTGGCTTTTCGTCAGGCCGTGTAACAATGAATATCTTCTGAAGTTCTGTCATAGCTGTCTCCTTATTGATATAGCCCGTGCGATGTACGTGCGAAAAGTGCGAAACCTTTAGCTGGTCATCAGAAAGAGATAGAAAAACAGGTCGCTCGTAACATGCTGAATTTGCTGTCCTATCTCTTTCTATGTGTTTCTGAATTACAGCCCCAGCTTGCTTGCCACGTAATCCGCGTCTTTGTCGCGTGGCGTATGTGCACGG
Organism: Marinobacterium sp. BA1; assembly: GCF_041155135.1. Classification (NCBI taxonomy): domain Bacteria; kingdom Pseudomonadati; phylum Pseudomonadota; class Gammaproteobacteria; order Oceanospirillales; family Oceanospirillaceae; genus Marinobacterium; species Marinobacterium sp. BA1. Next base: position 1,189,607 of record NZ_BAAFHC010000001.1, on the reverse strand, counting down.
CTGCTTTTTCCGTTTTTTCCTTCTTAAAACTATTCTGCAACCTTTTGTTTTATAATGCCAGTTAGTGGTCTTTTTTACTGCTTTGTATAGAGCCATTTTTGTATATAAGGTATTGTTTTGAAAGAGAAAGCTTCTGTTTTGTTCGTTTGCTTAGGCAATATCTGCAGATCACCAACGGCACATGGCGTGTTTGAGCATTTGTTGAGTCAAGACAATGGCGGCATGAGGGTTGATGTTGACTCGGCGGGTACCGGTGACTGGCATGTTGGCAAGGCGCCGGACCCACGTACTCGAGCCGCAGCGGCACGGCGGGGGTACTCACTTGAGCACTTGCGTGCTCGGACCGTTGAGGATGAGGATTTTGGTCGGTTTGACTATATTCTGGCGATGGATGACGCCAACCTGCGCGAGCTTCGCAGGCGCTGTCCTACAGACTTTCGTGGCCATCTTGGCCTGTTTCTGGAATTTGCAGCCAACAGCCGTGTTCGCGAAGTGCCAGACCCCTATTACACCTCCGGTGAACAAGGCTTCGATGAGGTACTCGATTTGGTAGAGGCGGCTTCTGCAGGCCTGTTGCGACACCTGCGCTCTGGTGGGTGCCGTGACTGAATCGCTACAATTCAGGACTGAATATCCCTTGCAGGCCCTGAATACGTTCGGGCTGCCAGCAGTGGCTGAGTACTACACTGAAATTCATGCCGCTGATCAGTTGAAGCAACTGGAGCAGTGGTTGAAACATCACCCTATGCCGCTGTTGCTGCTTGGTGGCGGCAGCAATCTGGTGCTGGCTGATCGTGTGCCGGGGCTTGTTGCGCGGATAATGATTCGTGGGTGGCAATTGTCTGACCTGCCGGGAGATCATGTCCGTTTGCGTGTAGGGGCCGGGGAAAATTGGCATGCAACAGTTGAAAGGTCAATCAGGCAGGGACTCTACGGACTTGAGAATCTTGCCCTGATACCTGGAACCGTTGGAGCGGCACCGGTACAAAATATCGGTGCCTACGGGGTTGAGCTGAAGGATCGAATCAGTGCAGTCGAAGTGTTTGATCGACACGAGCACCGCCAGCGTGACCTGACCCCAGAGGCGTGTCGATTTGGTTACCGAGACAGCCTGTTTAAAAGCAGTGAGCCTGAGCGGTACGTTATCACGGCTGTGGAGTTTTGCCTTGCGCGGCAGTTCACAGCGGAAGTGAGCTATGCAGGCCTGAGAGATGGGCTTGGCGACGGTCCTGTCACATCGGAGCGTGTATTCGATACAGTGTGTAGAATCCGTCGTACGAAACTGCCTGACCCCTTAGACATCGGTAATGCCGGCAGCTTTTTCAAGAACCCGGTGGTATCGGTTGAGAAGTATGAGCAACTGAAGCATCGGTTCCAGAATCTCGTTGCCTATGCTGACACCGGTGGTTATAAACTGGCTGCAGGCTGGCTGATCGATCAATGTGGTCTGAAAGGGTTTGCCCTCGATCGCGCTGGCGTGTTTGCCCAGCAAGCGCTGGTGCTGGTAAATCTTGGCGCTGCTCACCGTGAGGATATTGAACATCTATCCATGCATGTGCAAAAGGTGGTGCAGGAGCGTTTCGGCGTCATTCTGGAACCGGAGCCACGTTTTTATCCCTGATCGCAATGTGCAGTAACTAACGGATAAAAAAAACCGCAGGGGCGTTCGCCGCTGCGGTTTTTTTATCTGTGAGCTTTACAGGTCACCGTCCTTATTGTCTGCCTGCTGACGACGGCGCACTTCGCGTGGGTCATTGGGCGCACGACGAGCACGGCGGCGAGACACGGGCTTGGTAGACGCTGTATCGTCTGCCTCGGCCTTTGTCTCATTGGCTTCAGTTTCAGCTTTTTCTTCGGCTGCAGCAGGCTGCTGATTATCAGACTCAGACTCAGACTCAGACTCAGACTCAGCTGGCTGCAGCTCCGCTTTTACCGCAAGAGTTTCCACTGTAGCCGGGTCTATTTCTGCAGCCTCATTCCGGTTCGCTTCCTGATCACTGTGCTGATCGGTAGCGGGGGACTCAACAGCCACCTTGGGTGTGTCGTCCTCGCTCTGGGCAAACAGTTCGACAGCGGTGTCAGGTACTGACTGCACTGATTCTTCAACCATTTCTGCAGCCGAACTGTTTTCGGCATCAGTCGCAGGCTGGGTCTGTTCTGCATCGGCAGTCTTATCCTGACGAGACTTGCCACGACCACGACGGTCACGTCCACGTGAACGACTGGAGCGCTTTCGCTCGCTGCTGTTATCGGCCTGCTCGTTGCTTTCCGCTTCAGTGGCAGTGTCGACTGAAGCAGACTGCTCGGCTGCTGCAGCTTTTTCTACAGCAGAGGGCTGTTCATCAGCTGGCTCGGCTTCCGTGGCAGATGATGTCGCAGTCTCTTCCGGTGCTGGTACATCCGGCACTGCTTCAGCAGAAGTGGCTGCCGAAACGGCTTCCTCTTTGGTAGACGACTCTTGTTGTGCTGTCGAAGGCTCGTTTTCGATAGCCAAGGTCTCTACCGCTTCAGTGGCTGTCTCAGCGACTTGCGGCTTGGCGGCAGCGTGTACCTGCTCTGCAGAATCGTGCATCGCTGCAGGGCTGACCTCGGCCGTCACCACTTCAGTTTGCTCAGCAGCATCATCAGGCACTGCCAAGGTAGCATTGGTGATCTTGTCTTCAGCAAGCAGAGTCTGAATTTCGTCTTCAGCCTTTTCGTCACGCATTTCCTGAGGTAGAGGTGTACGAGTGGCGCTGCGTTGTTCGGTGTTACGACGACGGCGTCCACGACGACGGCTGCGGCTGCCTTCTTCTGTTACCTCGGCCTGGGGTGCTTGAGATTGCAGTGCCTCAGACTTGCTTTCAGGTGTATTACTGCTCTGGTTGTCCTCAGCTGCGGTATTCTCCTGACGGGGTGACTGCTCATCGCGACGGTTGCGACTGCGACGGCGGCGGCTGCGGCCATTGTTTTCTTTCTTGTCTTTGTCTCCGTTGCCGGTTTCGCCAATCGGTGGCAGATTGGCATCACGTTCAACCGTAATCACCTCATCGCTGTCACGACGCTCACGGCTGTTGCGGCGACGATCATTCTCGCGGCGCTCGCGTGCGCGGCGCTTATTGTCACGACCGCTGTCACGATTGCCTCGGCTGGTGCGGTTGTCGTTTGCATCATTATTGCCTGAGATACTGGGCTGTGCTTCCTGCTTATTATCCTTGGCTGGAGCAGACTCGGCCTTGCCTCCGAACAGAGTGCGCAATGTAGTCAGTACGCGTTCACCAAAAGAAGCCGAAGCGGCGGCAGGTGCTGCTGTGACAGACGGGGTCTGGGCAGTGGGCTTTTCAGGAGCTGCCACGGGAGTGTTTGCTTCGGTTTTTCCCTGTGGTGCGCGAGTGGGTGGTACAACCGCTTTCACGGCAGCCTGCTCGCGCTTCACCGGCACGACACGACCAGGATCAGGTGTTTCTACCTCGATCTCTGGCTGCAGGGTGTAGCTCGCATCATGGGTGGTGGCAATTGTATGATCGTCACGCAGGCGAACCACTTCGTAGTGCGGTGTTTCCATGTTCGGGTTGGGTACGATAACGACACGCACCTGATGACGCAGTTCGGCGTTGTGCACCTCATGACGTTTTTCGTTGAGCAGATAGGTGGCAACGGTGACTGGCAGGATGGCACGAATCTGTGATGTGCGATCCTTGGAGGATTCTTCTTCAATCAGGCGCAGAATCGACAGTGCCAGTGATTCCGTATCGCGAATAGTCCCCTGACCGTGGCAGCGCGGACAGACCATGCCACGAGACTCACTCAGTGAAGGACGAAGACGCTGACGTGACATTTCAAGCAGACCGAAGCGTGAAATTCGTCCCATCTGAACGCGGGCGCGGTCAAGTTTGAGTGAATCGCGCAGGCGGTTCTCCACTTCACGCTGGTTTTTGATCGGCGTCATATCGATGAAATCGATTACGATAAGTCCGCCGATATCACGCAGGCGAAGCTGGCGTGCGATCTCCTCGGCCGCCTCCAGGTTGGTCTGTAATGCGGTTTCTTCGATGTCACCACCGCGAGTTGCGCGGGCAGAGTTGATGTCGATAGATACCAGCGCTTCAGTGGGATCGATAACAATGGAGCCACCGGAAGGCAGTTTGACTTCGCGTTCAAACGCGGTCTCGATCTGGCTTTCAATCTGGAAGCGGTTGAACAGCGGAGTCTGCTCCTTGTACAGCTTGATGCGGTTCTCATAACTCGGCATCACCTGCTGTGCAAACAGAACGGCCTGTTCGTAAACGGTTGGGTTGTCAATCAGCACTTCGCCGATGTCAGCGCGCAGGTAATCACGGATGGCGCGAATGACCACGTTGCTTTCCTGATAGACCAGGAAGGGGGCGGGGCGCTGATTAACCTCCTTGACGGCATCCCAAAGGGTGATCAGGTAATCCAGATCCCACTGCAGTTCTTCAGAGCTGCGACCAATGCCAGCGGTGCGCACAATGGCGCCCATACCGTCGGGGATGTTGACACCTGACAGCGCCTCCTTGAGCTGAGCGCGGTCGTCACCCTCGATGCGGCGAGAAATGCCGCCGGCACGTGGGTTGTTCGGCATCAGAACAAGATAGCGACCAGCAAGGCTGATGAAAGTAGTCAGCGCTGCACCCTTGTTACCACGCTCTTCCTTGTCGACCTGCACAATGACTTCAGTGCCTTCCTTGACCATCTCCTTGATATTGGGGCGCTGGCCACGCTCGGGCTGTTTGCAGAAGTATTCGCGGGCGATCTCTTTTAGCGGCAAAAAGCCATGGCGCTCTGCACCAAAATCAACAAAAGCCGCCTCCAGGCTGGGTTCAACCCGGGTGATGCGGCCTTTGTAGATGTTGGCTTTTTTCTGTTCGCGACTGTCAGATTCTATATCCAGATCGAACAGACGCTGGCCGTCAACCAGCGCAACGCGCAACTCTTCGGGCTGAGTTGCGTTGATAAGCATTCTTTTCATGTTATGTGCGTTCTCATAAACGCAACGCTTTACGCCCTTCACAAGCAGAGGGTAAAGAGTCTGATGTCCAGTCTTTGGATCGGCAGCCGCGGGTGGCAGTCTTGCCTGCAGTCACGCAAACGGCGTGCTGCATATCGGCGATGAAGGAAACGCTGACCCATGTCGTTATAGGTTCTGGCTGTGGCTGCCCTGATGGTGCGGGCAGGTTCCTGGTCAGCGTGCGTCTTCACCTCCAACTGGACCTTCCTGTCAGGCGAAGGCCGTGAAAGCGTTACGTAAAAAGTTTGTGATCCCATGTTGGGATCTCAGTATTCTGCCGTGGGTCGGGGTCTTGAGCGGCCACTCATCCTGAATTAAATGGCGGGGCCGGCTGCATGGATTCCAAATTTACTAAAGCCAACCGCCTGCGGCATCGGTAGAATATAACAGTTAACCCCATAGGCATCAATTGAGAGTCAGTCCGTCTTTATGACGCATACAGCAGAAAATGAGCAGCATCAGGTCCGTTATCTGGAAGTGGATGTGGATCAAGCCGGCCAGCGAGTCGATAACTTTTTGCGCACTGCATTAAAAGGTGTGCCCAAGAGTATGATTTACAGGATTCTTCGCAAGGGCGAGATCCGTGTTAACAAGAAACGAGTAAAGCCGGACACTCGGCTGGAATCGGGTGATGTGGTACGCATACCACCGATCAGAACAGCGCAGCGTGGCGAGGCCGCCCCTGTCGGGCAAGGACTGGCAGATCATCTGGAAGAGGCCATTCTGTACGAAAGTGACAGCCTGTTAATCATTAACAAACCCACCGGGCTTGCTGTTCATGGCGGCAGCGGTGTTAGCGTTGGCCTGATTGAAGCCTTGCGGCAGGTGCGGCCAGATTGCCGTTTCCTCGAGCTGGTGCATCGGCTCGATCGCGATACATCAGGCTGCATCATGGTTGCCAAGAAGCGCAGCATGCTGCGCTACCTTCATGAAGCATTGAGAGAACGCAAGGTTCGCAAGATTTACCACGCGCTGGTGGTCGGCCGCTGGACGGCTCGCTGTAACCAGGTGGATGCCCCGCTACAGAGATTTGAACTCAAATCGGGGGAGCGCATGGTCAAAGTACACCCTGACGGCAAAGCTTCCATTACGTCGTTTAAGGTGTTGCAGCGCTTTGGGGATCTTGCGACTCTGGTGGAGGCAAGACCTCTGACAGGACGCACTCATCAAATCAGGGTTCACACGCAATTTGCAGGGCACCCGATAGTTGGTGACAGCAAGTATACTCCCGACGAGGATAACAGCGGCTTTCGTCAGCTTGGGTTGAGGCGCCTCATGCTGCATGCAGCCCGCCTTGAACTAACTCTGCCTGATGGTGACAAACTGCAGGTCGATGCGCCTCTGGACGAAGCGACAGCGACTTCGCTACAGCAACTCTCAGTTGTGCACCCGCAGTGATAAGGATGAAGCGAGTATGGATAAAGAACTGAAAGCGGCTCTTTTTGCTGCTGCCGATCGTTGTCTTCTGGCGGGTGAAGCGCCCACCCCGGAGCGTCTGAAAATTGACCTGGGGGAACAGTGCAACGCGGTACAGACAATTAACACGGGGCTGATTGAGTGGTGGCAGTTACTTCCAGCGCGTGTACGTCTTAGTGATACCAGTCCTCACATCCCCGATATGCCGGATGCGATGAAACAGACGTTCAGTAGAATTTGGCACCAGGCGGTACAGGAAGCCCACACCGAACTAAGCTTGCAGATGCAGCGCCCGGATCCTTCACTGGATCAGGCACAGCGTGCCTGTGACGACGCCTTGCGCCGTACTCAAGGTGAAGTAGGGGAGCTGGAAGCCCGTTACCGAGAACAGGGAGTCAAGCTCGACCAGGCGCGTGAGCAGACTCAGGCATTGGAAGCGGAAATTCAGGTACTGCGTCAGAACCTGGGTAACGAAACGACATTGCGAAAAAAGGAAGAGCAGCTGCGCTCCAATGCCGACCAGGAGTTGGCGCACCTTCGCAAGGCACACGAAGATGCCAAGCGTGTATTTGATCAGCGTATTCGTGATGAGCAGCGACACGGACTGGAAACGGTTGCCAAGGCTGAAGTTGATACCCGCTACTATCGCAACGCGCTTGAAAAACTGCGTGATGAATCCGGGCGCAGAGAAGGTGAGCTGACCCGAGATATACATGAGCTTCAGGGGCTGCTGGCACGACGCGATGTCAAAGTGGAAACCCAGACAACTCAAATCAAAAGTCAGGATGAGGAACTGCGCAAACTGAAGGCGCAGGATGTTCAGCAGCAGCGAGACTTCGCGCAGCTCAATGCGCAGCTTCTTACCGAGACCAACCGCAGCAAGCGTCTCGAAGAACGTGTACGGCAGCTTGAAGAAGAATTACAGCGACTGAACCAGAAGCAGGTTGGCCTTAACAGCGAGAGCGGCCGTCGCGAGAATCAGCTTCGCGGCCTGCTTAAAGAGAAAGAAGAGCAGCTGCTCCAGGCTCAAGGGCGTGCAGGAACACTGGAGAAACGAGTGGCGGGGCTGGAAGAGGAAAACAAACGCTTGAAAAATCGGGCCTGAAAGATAACCCTTGTATTCAAGGGGATTTTCTTCATTATTCTATAGTGTTATATTAAATAAATATCTAATAACTCCAAGGGTTTTTCGATGAAGCTGCAGCAGCTGCGTTACATCTGGGAGGTTGCTCATCACGATCTCAACGTCTCGGCAACGGCACAAAGCCTGTACACATCACAGCCGGGCATAAGCAAGCAAATTCGACTGCTTGAGGACGAGCTCGGGGTCGAAGTGTTTGCGCGCAGTGGCAAGCATCTGACCCGTGTAACCCCCGCTGGCGAAGCGATTCTTGCCATTGCGGGAGAAGTGCTGCAGAAGTGTGATGCAATTCGCCAGGTTGCTCAGGAGTTCAGTGACGAGAAAAAGGGCAAGCTGGAAATAGCAACCACTCATACGCAGGCTCGATACGCGCTGCCGGATACCATCCACGATTTCATCAAAATCTACCCTGATGTGTCCCTGCATATTCACCAGGGCACGCCTATGCAGATCTCTGAGATGGCCGCTGACGGCACGGCTGATTTTGCCATTGCAACTGAAGCCATGTCCCACTTCAGTGATCTGATTATGATGCCTTGTTACCGCTGGAATCGATCTGTTGTCGTACCAAAAGGGCATCCTCTGACAGAGCTGCCGGAGCTGACGCTTGAAGCACTCTCCGAATGGCCGTTGATTACCTATGTATTCGGTTTTACCGGTCGCTCAAAACTGGACGAGGCTTTCAGCAATCGTGGCCTGGAGCCCAAGGTGGTGCTGACCGCCGTTGATTCGGATGTAATTAAAACCTATGTACGTCTGGGCCTTGGGGTTGGCATCATCGCCACCATGGCATTTGAGGAAGGCAAAGATGAAGGCCTGGTCGCGCTCGATGCGAGCCATCTGTTTGAGCACAGCATCACCCGCATTGGCTTCCGCAAAGGGACTTTCCTGCGTGGCTACATGTACGACTTCATTCAAACCTTTGCACCTCATTTGACACCTGATCTGGTACGTCAGGTACAGGCGTGCAGCAACCGGCATGAGGTTGATGCGCTGTTTGAAGGCCTCAATCTGCCTGAGCATTAAGCGTAAAAGCCCGCTGTAACAGGCCTTGAGCATTGAAAGCCTCTGAATGACAGGGTAAATTGTGGAGCAATTTATTAACTGACTGGAGGCGTCCCGCGTGGAACTGGCTTGTCTTGACCTTGAAGGTGTATTGATTCCCGAAATCTGGATCGCATTTGCTGAAGAAACCGGTATCGAGGAACTTAAAGCCACCACCCGGGATATCCCGGATTACGACGTACTGATGAAGCAGCGTCTGCGCATTCTAGATGAGCATGGCCTTACTCTGCCTCAGATACAGGACACCATCAGCCGTCTGACTCCGCTTGAAGGAGCCCGTGAGTTTATCGATTGGCTGCGGGAGCGCTTCCAGGTGGTGATCCTGTCAGATACTTTCTATGAGTTTGCTGCTCCGTTGATGAAGCAGCTTGGCTACCCGGCTCTGCTTTGCCACAAGCTGGAAGTGAATGATGAAGGGCGCATCACCGACTACACGTTGCGCCAGCGCGACCCGAAGCGCCAGTCTGTACGTGCATTTCAACTGCTGAACTATCGTGTGATCGCAACCGGTGATTCCTACAATGATACGACCATGCTGACGCAGGCTGAGTCCGGTATCCTGTTCCACGCACCGGATAATGTCATCGCTGAGTTCCCACAATTCCCGGCTGTACATACCTACGAAGACCTGAAGCAGGCTTTTGTTGATGCCAGCGTACGTAACCTGACTGTCTAATGACTCGGCGACAGCAGCGGATGCTACAACAGAGGATAAGAGCATGAAGATGATAAGACCCAAACGCCTGCTTCTGGCCCTCGGTGTTGCAGTGCCTGTATCCCTGGTAGCAGCCGGTCTGCTGTCCTATCAACCACTGTCAGCTCCACTTGAACTGCGGTTGTCGGTGCCTGAAGTATCCGACCTTTCTTCTGCAGATGCTGAAGAGGTTAAGGATCTTGAGCCGGCTGACTTTGTCTATACCATTGAGCCTGGTGATACTCTCAGTACCATCTTTGAGATGCTGGGTATACCCCAGAAACATATGTATCAGGTACTCGAAAGTGATGTTTCGATTCTTGCTCTGGATACACTCAAGCCTGGTGATCAGTTGGCGTTCTGGCTTAATGAGGGGGCGCTGAGCAAGCTGGAATTGATCTTCAGCCCAGCCCACCAAGTGGTGTTCAGCCGTGTTGGTGATGAAACGTTTGAATATCACGAGAATTTGCTTGAAGGCGAGTGGAAAGAAGAGCTCATCGCGGGCGAAATCAACGGCAGCTTCTATGTGGCTGCCAAAAATGCAGGGCTCAATGCGCTTGAGGTTCAGCGCATCTCAAACCTGCTGCAAGACAAGATCAATTTCCGGCGCGACCTCCGTGCAGGCGACCTGTTTCAAGTCGTGCGTGCCGAGCAGTTCGTGAATGGCGAGCCGACAGGCAACTCACGACTGGAAGGGCTGCGGATTATCAACCGTGCGCGTGAATTGACCGCTTTCATGTTTGATGGCCATTACTATGATCTGAATGGCGAGAGTTTGGCGCGGGCATTCATGCGCTATCCCACTGAGCGCAAGTTTCGTCTCAGTTCGCCCTTCAACCCCAATCGCAAGCATCCTGTCACGGGGCGTGTTAGACCTCACAACGGTACCGACTTCGCGACTCCGATCGGTACCCCCATTCTGGCAACCGGGGATGGTGTGGTAACACGGGTGCAGAACCACCCCTACGCGGGTTTGTATATCGTGATTGAACACGGTCAAAAGTACCGTACCCGATACCTGCACTTGAGCAAATCGCTGGTCAGCAAGGGGCAGACTGTGAGTCGGGGGCAGAAAATCGCCCTGTCAGGAAACTCAGGGCGCTCTACCGGTCCGCATTTGCATTATGAGCTGCATATCAGCGGCCGTCCAGTTGATGCCATGCGTGCACCGATCCCTGTTGCCGAGGCTGTGGGTGACAAGGATCGTGTGGCGTTTAACGAGCTGCGCAATCGCATCTTGGCACAGATGGGGGAGAGCTAACCTCTCTCTCCCGTTTCCATTACTCAAACGGTTCTACAGTTGTTCCAGGGTCTGCAACAGGTTGTTGACCTTGTTATAGGATTCCTGATATTCGTCGTCGATATCCGAATCGGCGACAATTCCTCCCCCCGCCCAGCAATAAATCCTGTCTTTCTGTACCAGTAGCGTCCGAATGGTAATGCTGGTATCCATTGTGCCGCAGGCGCTGATGTAGCCAATCGAGCCGCAGTAAATGGAACGGCGCTGAGGTTCCAGCTCATCGATGATCTCCATGGCGCGAATCTTGGGGGCGCCGGTGATTGAGCCGCCCGGAAAGCAGTCTCTCAGCAGCTGAACTGCAGTCACACTTGGTCTCAATATACCGCAAACGCTGCTGACCATGTGGTGCACATTCGGATAGTGCTCGATGCTGAACAGCTCGGGCACGTTTACACTGCCAGGCAGGCAGCTTTTGCTCAAATCGTTGCGTAGCAAGTCTACGATCATCAGGTTTTCAGCACGGTCCTTGGGCGACTGCAGCAGTTGCTGTGCCAGATACTGGTCTTCGTCTGTGTTGGTTGCACGCGGTCGTGTACCCTTGATGGGGCGTGTTTCAATCTTGCCTTCACGAGAAGCCTCAAGGAAACGCTCGGGCGAAAGTGACAGAATCGTACCGTCGTTCGACTCAAGGAAGGCGGCGAAGGGAGTGGGGGCAGTTTTACGCAGGGCGCGATATGCCAACCAAGGGTCACCGCTGCAGGTGGCGGAGAAGCGCTGGGTAAAATTGATCTGATAGCAGTCACCCGCATGGATGTAGTCATCAATCCGATTCAGTGCCTGGCCATAGGTTGCACGGTCCATATTGCTGATAAACGCAGTTGTGAGTACAAACGGGTGTGCCTGCCGCACGCTGTCCGCCGTGAGATTCTGCGCGAGCCGCTGCTGGACCTGTTGCAGGCTGGTCTCATTCACTTTGGGGTGGTGCATCAGGCAGCTGCGCTGCAACTGATGGTCAATGACAACAGCCCAGAGATAACGGCCGACCCGCAGCCATGGGAAATTGATATCAGCCTGAGCCTTGCTGGGCAGCTGCTCAAGCGCACGTCCCAGATCATAGCTGAAGGTGCCGATAAAGCCGCCATTGAACGGTATATCCGGATCTGTCGTGGGTATTTCAATCTCTGCAAGCAGATTCTCAAGGCAAGCAAAGGGGTCGTCTTCCTTGGTGTCGAGGGCGATATCGTTTCGATTGATCTCCAGACCCTCGGGGCCAAAGCGGACTACGAGGTCGGGAGCGGCCGAAATGATATCGTAGCGTCCGCAGTGAGCGACGGGGTGTGAACTGTCAAGCAGGACAGGTTCGCCAAGATCACGCATGATCTCGAAGATCCGGTGTGCATCCAGCGGATAGGGTAGCGACTGATATTGAATCACCCTTGATCCTCACGCAAAAAGCTCATTTTACTCCTGTCCCCGGCGGGGGGCGAGTCCGTTGCCGCACATAGGTATAATTGCTTCATTGTGTAGTCAGGAGTTCAGCATGAAACACCCCTTCGTCATCAGTGAGCATCAACTGGTACTGCCGGATCAGCACCTTCATTACCGTCTGTACCGCAACCCAGTCCTGCACAATGGCCGCAAACTGCTTTTGATCCATGGTGCGGGTGTGGCAGGTGAAGACACCTGGCACATGCTGACCGCCTTTCTTGAGCACTGGCAGGAGATCCTCGTGCCGGATCTGCGCGGCGCAGGGCAAAGTGCATTCCCGGATGGGGGCGAGCACCCCTTTAGCGTGCAGACTTTGGTCAGTGACATGTCTGCGCTACTCGACCAGCTTGGGTGGTGGCAGTTCGACCTGGGAGGCTATTCCCTGGGTGGGCTCGTGAGCATGCTGCTCAAGCAGCGTTACCCAGATCGTGTCGGCAAACAGTTTTTACTGGAGTCGGCTGTGCTGGATCGGCCCGACTGGGTCAGCACCATTGAGTTGCGACAGCGCTATTCGAGCGCGGCCGTGCATTTGCGCTCTGATGACCGGGAGCAGGGGATACGTCAATTCCTCGACACTATTTCACCGAACCGCAAGGCAAGTGCGCAAACAGAATCGGTTGCAGTCAGTCGATTGGCGCGTCGGCCGCTGGGCTTTGCTCATGCATTGGACGCCGTAACGGCTGCTATCAACAGTATCGACCGTGATGCGCTACTGGCATCTCAAGGGGATGTGAGTAGCTTTATCGGAGGGTTGAGTGTGGAGTTGATGCATCAGCTGCATTTGACTCTGGCTGAACAGATGCCCAATTGGCACTACTTTATGGTGCCAGGAACCGATCATTCATTACCGTTCCAGAAGCCACGACAGATCGCCCGCATCATGAATGCGGAACTCGCACGCTACCTGTGCGAATGCTGAGGGAAAGCCCCTAGACTTTTGTCTGATGTTGACAATTTTTCAGCCAGATCAGGTTGACGCCCCTTTTTGGCATGGGTATCGTTGCTTCTGAAAATATTGTCGACAATCTTGATCAGGGGTTGTAGCTGACGTGAGTGAAGAAATCGGGTATCCGAAAGTGGTGCCGCTTGAACCGGAAGCCCGTACGCTGGCTGACCGAGTGTGCCGCCAGATCGTGACGGCCATTGTGAAGGGTGAAATTCCGCCCGGTCACAAGATCAGCGAGCCCGAGCTGGCCAGAACCTATGGTATCAGCCGCGGCCCGTTGCGCGAAGCCATTCGCCGCCTTGAAGGCTGGCGCCTGGTTGAGCGCAAGGCGCATGTAGGGGCTCGGGTGGTTAAGCTGAGTGCGCACGAGTTGATCGAGATTTACCGCGTTCGCGAAGCGCTGGAAGGCATGGCATGCCGACAGGCCGCCAAGAACATGACAGATGCCGAGATCGAGAGTCTGAAGCGCCTGCTGGATGAGCATGAAGCCTCCATTGAGCAACGCGAAGGCCGCTCCTACTTCCAGAAGGAGGGTGATCTCGATTTCCATTACCGAATTGTACAGGGCAGCAAGAACTCCAAACTGCTGGAGCTTCTGGGTGACGACCTGTACCACCTGGTACGTATGTACCGTTATCAATTCAGTGTGTCCAGCTCGCGCCCCAAGCGTGCCCTCAAGGAGCATCGTCAGATTATCGATGCAATCGAGGCACGAGATGAGGAGCTGGCCGAGATGCTGATGCGTCGTCATATCAGTGCCGCACGCCGCAACATCGAAGACAAACTGGATACAGTGACCAAACCTGAAGGGGATAAACATGGCTGAGAAAATGACTGCGGGTGCGCGCTTCCGTAAAGCGCTGGCTGAGAACCAGCCGCTGCAGATCGTTGGTACCGTCAACGCTTACAATGCAATGATGGCTACACGAGTGGGACACCAGGCGATCTACCTGTCCGGTGGTGGTGTTGCCAACGCTTCTTACGGCCTGCCTGATCTGGGCATGACCTCAATGAACGATGTGCTGGAAGATGTATGTCGCATCACCAGTGCCGTCGATACACCACTGATGGTTGATATCGATACCGGCTGGGGTGGCGCATTCAACATCGCCCGTACCGTAAAAGAGATGATCAAGGGTGGCGCTGCGGCCGTTCATATCGAAGACCAGGTTGCGCAGAAGCGCTGTGGCCACCGTCCCAACAAGGAGATCGTATCCCTTGAAGAGATGGTTGATCGTGTCAAGGCAGCCGTTGATGCCCGTACCGATGATGATTTCTTCATCATGGCACGCACTGATGCGTTCCAGATGGAAGGGCTGAATGCCGCTGTTGAGCGTGCCCAGGCCTGCCTGGAAGCCGGTGCCGATGCGATTTTTGCCGAAGCCGTACACACGCTGGATGACTACCGTGCCTTCTCCAACGGCATCAACGGTTCTCACTTGCTGGCGAACATCACCGAGTTTGGTGCCACGCCGCTGTTCAACAAGAAAGAGCTGGGTGAGGCTGGTGCCACTATGGTGCTGTACCCGCTGTCAGCCTTCCGTGCCGCCAACAAGGCTGCACTGAATGTATACGAACACCTGCTGAAAGATGGCGACCAGAAAGCGGTTGTCGACACCATGCAGACCCGCATGGAACTGTACGATTTCCTCAACTACCACGACTTTGAGCAGAAGCTGGATGCGCTGTTCAAAGAAGGCAAAAACAAATAAGAATCACGGTATCGGGAGGTCTGACCTCCCGACAACAGATTGAAGGAGAGACAGATGGCAGAAGCAAAGAAACTCGGCGGTGCCGGTCTGCGTGGACAGTCCGCTGGTGAAACCGCTCTGTGTACCGTTGGTAAAAGCGGTGCCGGCCTGACCTACCGCGGCTATGACATCAAGGAGCTGGCTGACAAGGCCCAGTTTGAAGAAGTGGCTTATCTGCTGCTGTACGGAAAACTGCCGAACCAGGCAGAACTCGACGGCTACAAGGCGAAACTGAAGGGTATGCGTGGTTTGCCGGATGCACTGAAAACCGTGCTGGAGCAGATCCCCAAGGATGCGCACCCGATGGATGTAATGCGCACCGGTTGTTCAATGTTGGGGAATCTGGAAACCGAGCAGGACTTCTCCGAGCAGCACGATCATATCGACCGCATGCTGGCCGCCTTCCCGTCGATCATCAACTACTGGTACAACTTTGCCCACCACGGCAAGCGCATCAACACCGAAACCGACGCTGACTCAATTGGCGAGCACTTCCTCTGGACTCTGCACGACAAGAAGCCCGAGCCGCTGCACGTCAAGGTGATGCATGCATCCCTGATCCTCTACGCTGAGCATGAGTTTAACGCGTCCACCTTTACCGCTCGCGTATGTGCCTCCACCCTGTCTGACATCCACAGCTGTGTAACTGCGGCTATCGGCTCTCTGCGTGGCCCGCTGCACGGTGGTGCCAACGAAGCCGCCATGGCGATGATCGAAAACTGGAAGTCCGCTGACGAAGCGGAAGAGGCGATCATGGGCATGCTGGCACGCAAGGACAAGATCATGGGCTTCGGTCATGCGATCTACCGTGACTCCGATCCGCGTAACGCCATCATAAAGGAGTGGTCACAGAAACTGGCCGAGCAGGTGGGTGATACCGTGCTGTACCCGGTTTCCGAGCGTGTTGAAGCGGTTATGTGGCGCGAGAAGAAACTGTTCTGTAACGCCGACTTCTTCCACGCGTCTGCCTATCACTTCATGGGTATCCCGACCGAGCTGTTCACGCCGATCTTCGTGTGTTCGCGTGTAGCCGGCTGGACAGCGCATGTGATGGAGCAGCGTGCCAATAACCGCATTATCCGTCCGTCCGCTGACTACACAGGTCCCGAGTCGGCCGAATGGGTTGCGATCGAAGACCGTCCCTGATCAGGCTGTCTGATCGTCCCTGGTTGCAGCGGTCTGCGTCCGCAGCCGCTGCCATATGCCCCTGAATACATCGATGGACACCAGTCATATGAACACTCAATACCGTAAATCACTTGCGGGCACCGGTCTGGACTATTTCGACACCCGCGCGGCGGTCGATGCCATTGCACCGGGTGCTTACGCCACTCTGCCATATACCTCGCGTGTACTGGCCGAACAGCTGGTACGCCGCTGTGAGCCCGAAGCACTGACCGATTCACTGAAGCAGCTGATTGAGCGCAAGCGCGACCTGGATTTTCCCTGGTATCCGGCACGCGTGGTTTGCCACGACATTCTGGGTCAGACAGCATTGGTTGATCTGGCCGGTCTGCGTGATGCCATTGCCGAGAAGGGCGGTGATCCTGCCAAGGTCAACCCGGTTGTACCGACCCAGTTGATCGTTGACCACTCGCTGGCCGTTGAGGCAGCCGGCTTCGATCCGGACGCGTTCGAGAAGAACCGCGCCATCGAAGACCGTCGCAATGAAGACCGCTTCCACTTCATCGAATGGACCAAAACCGCATTCAAGAACGTGGATGTGATCCCGGCCGGTAACGGCATCATGCACCAGATCAACCTGGAGAAGATGTCCCCGGTGATTCAGGCCCGTGATGGTGTTGCCTTCCCGGATACCTGTGTCGGTACCGACTCCCACACCCCGCACGTGGACGCGCTGGGCGTCATCGCCATCGGTGTGGGTGGCCTGGAAGCCGAAACTGTAATGCTGGGTCACCCGTCCATGATGCGTCTGCCGGATATCGTCGGCGTCGAACTGACCGGCAAACGCAAGCCGGGCATCACCGCAACCGATATCGTACTGGCTATCACCGAATTCCTGCGTAAGGAACGTGTGGTTGGGGCCTACCTGGAGTTCTTCGGTGAAGGTGCTGACAGCCTGACTATCGGTGACCGTGCCACCATCTCCAACATGACACCGGAATACGGTGCCACTGCGGCGATGTTCTACATCGATGGGCAGACTATCGATTATCTGAAGCTGACTGGACGTGAGCCTGAACAGGTAGCCCTGGTGGAGCAGTATGCCAAGGAAACCGGTCTTTGGGCTGATGACCTGAAAACCGCCCAGTACGAGCGTGTGCTGAGCTTTGATCTGTCTACAGTTGAACGCAACCTGGCCGGTCCGTCCAACCCGCACCGTCGCCTCCCGACCGCTGCTCTGCACGAGCGTGGCATTGCCGATGAAGACAAGCTGGCGGCAGCCCGTGCTGAAGAGGCTGAAGGCAAGCTGCCGGACGGCGCTGTGATCATTGCGGCAATTACGTCATGTACCAACACGTCTAACCCGCGTAACGTGGTGGCAGCCGGTCTGCTGGCCAAGAAAGCCAACGAGCTGGGTTTGATCCGCAAGCCTTGGGTGAAGTCTTCTTTTGCACCGGGCTCCAAAGTGGCTCGTCTGTACCTGGAAGAGGCTGGATTGCTGTCGGAACTGGAAAAGCTGGGCTTCGGTATCGTGGCCTATGCCTGCACCACCTGCAACGGCATGTCCGGTGCACTGGATCCGAAGATTCAGCAGGAGATCATCGATCGCGATCTGTACGCGACTGCTGTTCTTTCCGGTAACCGTAACTTCGATGGTCGCATTCATCCATACGCCAAGCAGGCGTTCCTGGCGTCTCCGCCGCTGGTTGTGGCCTACGCCATCGCCGGTACCGTTCGCTTCGATATCGAGAAAGATGCGCTGGGCACCGACCAAAACGGCAACCCGGTCACATTGAAGGATCTGTGGCCGTCGGACGAAGAGATTGATGAGATTGTAGCCAAATCGGTGAAGCCGGAGCAGTTCAAGCAGGTCTACATTCCGATGTTCGATCTGGGTCAGGTCGAGGAAGCGGAAGGCCCGCTCTACGACTGGCGTGAGATGTCCACATACATTCGCCGCCCGCCGTACTGGGAAGGTGCGCTGGCCGGTGAGCGTACCCTGACTGGTATGCGTCCGTTGGCGGTGTTGCCTGACAACATCACCACCGACCACTTGTCACCCTCCAACGCCATCATGATGGACAGTGCGGCTGGTGAATACCTGCACAAGATGGGAGTGCCGGAGGAGGACTTCAACTCATACGCAACGCACCGTGGTGACCACCTGACGGCGCAGCGTGCAACCTTTGCCAACCCGAAACTGATCAACGAGATGGCCATCGTCGACGGTGAGGTCAAGCAAGGATCGCTGGCGCGTGTTGAGCCTGAAGGCAAAGTCATGCGGATGTGGGAAGTGATTGAAGCCTACATGCAGCGCAAGCAGAACCTGATCATCGTGGCCGGTGCTGACTACGGTCAGGGCTCGTCCCGTGACTGGGCGGCCAAGGGCGTGCGTCTGGCGGGTGTTGAAGCGATTGTGGCCGAAGGCTTCGAGCGTATTCACCGTACCAACCTCGTGGGCATGGGTGTGTTGCCGCTGCAGTTCCGTGAAGGCGAAACCCGTCACACCTACGGCATCGATGGTACCGAAACCTACGATGTGAAAGGCGAGATCGCACCGGGTGCCACCCTGACGCTGGTGATCAACCGTCGCAACGGTGAAAGCGTTGAAGTGCCGGTGATCTGTCGTCTAGATACCGCTGCCGAAGTGGAAACCTACAAGGCCGGTGGTGTGCTGCAGCGCTTTGCCAAGGAGTTCCTGGAAGCGGAAGGCGCTGCCTGATTCCGGACTCTGTAACCGCTCGGGTCATTTTGATGGCCCGCGCATTTCCCGGACTTGATATTGAATCCGTGCCGGGATGTAACTGCAACGGACACGCCGTAAACCCATCCATGGGGGCTCGATGGCGCCATCCTTGGCGCCACACGGTCCGTTGCAGCCACACCCCGCCATTCGTTCTCGTCTCTCGACAGTATTCCAAGCCCGGCAACCGACTTATTTTGGAGCATCTCAATGTCCAGTGTTCCCCAGATTAAAATTCCGGCCACTTATATCCGTGGCGGTACCTCCAAGGGTGTTTTCTTCAACCTGACCGACCTGCCTGAAGCAGCTCAGGTACCGGGCGAAGCCCGTGACAAGATCCTGCAACGCGTTATTGGCAGCCCCGATCCCTACGGCCAGCAGATTGACGGCATGGGCGGTGCTACGTCCAGCACCTCCAAAACCGTCATTCTGGCCAAAAGTGAACAGCCCGATCACGACGTGGACTATTTGTTTGGACAGGTCGCGATCAACAAGGCGTTCGTCGACTGGTCCGGCAACTGTGGCAACTTGACCGCTGCGGTGGGGGCTTTTGCCATCAGCAAAGGGCTGGTTGACCCTGAGCGCGTGCCGGAAAACGGTATCTGCACCGTGCGCATCTGGCAGAAGAACATCCAGAAAACCATTATCGCCCATGTGCCGATCACCAACGGTGAGGTACAGGAAACCGGTGATTTCGAACTGGATGGCGTAACCTTCCCGGCAGCCGAGGTAGTGATCGAGTTCATGGACCCCGCCGATGGCGAAGGCTCCATGTTCCCGACCGGTAACGTGGTCGATGAGCTGGAGGTACCGGGGGTGGGTACCTTCAAGGCCAGTATGATCAATGCCGGCATCCCCACCATCTTCGTCAACGCGGCCGATATCGGTTACACCGGTACCGAACTGCAGAAAGACATCAATGGCGATGCCGAGGCACTGGCCCGGTTTGAGACCATGCGTGCCTATGGTGCAGTCAAGATGGGCCTGATCAAGGATATCGAAGAGGCCGTTGCCCGCCAGCATACTCCGAAGATCGCTTTTGTGGCACCGGCGACCGATTATGAAGCTTCCAGCGGCAAGCAGATCAAGGCCAGCGATATTGATGTATGTGTGCGTGCGCTCTCCATGGGCAAGCTGCATCATGCCATGATGGGCACCGCATCTGTTGCAATTGCCACCGCTGCAGCCGTACCCGGCACGCTGGTTAACCTGGCTGCCGGCGGTGTTGACCGAGACGCTGTGACCTTCGGCCATCCGTCCGGTACCCTGCGAGTGGGTGCCGCAGCTGAACAGGTTAACGGTGAATGGACGGCCACCAAAGCGGTCATGAGCCGCAGTGCCCGAGTGTTGATGGAAGGCTGGGTTAGAATTCCGGGCGATACCTTCTAGCAGCCATTTCACTGTGATCTGATACAACAACGCCCGCCTTTTACAGCGCGGGCGTTTTATTATTGGATGAATATAAGCTTAAGCGAGACAGTATTTGCTTGACTGGCGTACAATCAGACTTCTAAACCAGCAGTACATGGATTGGTCATGCCACCCCTGCATCGTCCCCACAAACCCATTTCCAGTCGAGTTGTTTTTTTGGCTGCACTCCTCCTGGTCATTGCCGGGCTGGCGGTGACGGAATATGTTGTCCGAATGGCGGAACAGCGGGTGGCTCAGGTCAGGACCATCGAAGCAACAGCGATTCTGGCACAGATGCGAGCGCAGCTAGAAAGCGAAATCAATTCTGTCCTTTATCTCTCCCGAGGACTGATAAGCTACGTGGCTGTTCAGCCTGCCTATGACCCTGATCGCTGGCGTGAGCTGGCGGCTGAAGTGGCTCACGATTCGACGCTTTTGCGCAATATCGGTTTGGCGCCTGATAACGTGATGCGTTTTGTTTATCCGCTTGAAGGTAATGAGCAGGCCCTGGGGCTTGATTACCGCAACACACCTGAGCAATGGCCGGCTGTTGAACGTGCCATTTCAAGCGGAAAGTTGAACCTGGCAGGACCATTCGAGCTGAAACAGGGCGGTGTCGGCATTGTTGCTCGCAGCCCGATTTATTTCATGGATGACGGAAAGAAGCGCTACTGGGGGCTGGCATCCATCGTTATAGATTTCCCACGTCTGCTTGAGCAGGCCAGGGTGAGTGCTCATGTTGAGGGCTTTGATATAGCGATCAGGGGGCGAGATGGTTTGGGTGCCAAAGGCGCGGTGTTTTTTGGGCTTGCCAAGGTGTTTGAAGACCCTGTAGTTGAAATGACGGTTCATTTCCCCAACGGCAGCTGGGTAATGGCTGCGCGCTCAAGCCCGGGTGTTTCAACGCCTGTTATTGTTATCCGACTTGCCGCATGGTTGCTGATCATGATTCTGGCAGGCCTGTTTCTGTTGCTGTTCCGCCTTTATCGCTTTGCCCACGAGCAGTCTGTATCCGACCCGCTCACCGGTCTGGCCAATCGACGGCTGCTGCTGGGGCGTGCAGAGTGCCTTGCCCAATTGTACTCACGCACAGGGCAGGGGTTTGCACTTTTCTTTGTCGATCTGAACCGGTTCAAGCAGGTGAATGACCGGTTCGGTCACCATGTGGGTGATCAGCTATTGATCGAAGCGGCCAACCGGTTGAGTCAAAGTGTCCGACAGTCCGATACGCTGGCTCGCAACGGGGGCGATGAATTCATTTTGCTTCAGCCGGGGGTCAATGCCGGCGATGCATCGACTATAGCATCGAAGCTTGAGGCGATGATGGACCGGCCATTTATGATTGAGGGGCATTCGTTGCAGATTTCGGCCAGTGTGGGCTGCGCGGTGTTCCCGCAGGATGTGAATAATGTGGAGGCCGTGATCAATTTGGCTGACAGCCGGATGTACGAGCGTAAACAGGAAAAACGAAAACGGGCCCGCCAGAGCTGAACTCTGGCGGGAGGGATATACTCAGCGCTGGCTCAGGACCGGCTTGAGTTTCTCGTTCATGGTGCGCAGGCTGTCTTCGGTGGTTTTCCAGTCGATGCAGGCATCAGTAACGGATACGCCATACTTCAGCTCAGACAGATCCTGAGGAATGGACTGGTTGCCCCACTCCAGGTTGCTTTCGATCATCAGGCCAACAATTGACTGGTTGCCTTCCAGAATCTGGTTGGCCACGTTGTCTGCCACCAGCGGTTGCAGCGCCGGGTCCTTGCTGGAGTTGGCATGACTGCAGTCGATCATGATGTTGGCTTTCTGTCCGGCTTTTTCCAGCGCCTGCTCACACAGTTTTACACTGACAGAATCATAGTTGGGTTTGCCGTCGCCGCCGCGCAGTACGACATGTCCATAACGGTTGCCACGGGTACGCACGATCGATACCTGGCCGTCGCCATTCATGCCCAGAAAGCTGTGAGGATGGCTGACCGACTTCATGGCATTTACCGCCACATCCAGACCACCATCGGTACCGTTCTTGAACCCCACGGCACAGGAGAGACCGGATGACATTTCGCGGTGGGTCTGAGATTCCGTGGTACGGGCGCCAATAGCAGACCAGCTGATCAAGTCCTGCATATACTGAGGGCTGTTGGGGTCCAGAGCTTCTGTTGCCAGCGGCAGGCCCATTTCAGCCAGATCCAGCAGCAACTTTCGACCAATATGGAGTCCTTCCTCGATATCAAAGGAGTCGTTCATGTGTGGGTCGTTGATCAGGCCTTTCCAGCCCACGGTGGTGCGAGGTTTTTCAAAGTAGACACGCATAACCAGATACAGAGTGTCCTTGACCTCTTCGGCCAGCACCTTGAGACGGCGGCCATACTCCAGAGCTGCTTCAGGGTCATGGATCGAGCAGGGGCCAACGACCATAAACAGGCGATTGTCCTTGCGATCGAGTATGTCCTTGATTACCTGGCGGCCCTGCATCACGCTGGCGGCAGCGGTTTCCGTCAGGGGCAGACGAGCCTTGAGCTCTTCCGGCGTTACCAGAGGGGTGTTGGATTCAATATTAAGGTCTTCTACACGTGTATCGGTCATCGTTAAGTCCTGACAGCGGCTGGAATGCTGAAAATACGGCGCCCGGCGCCGATCTCAGCTAGTTTTACCATATCGCTGCAGTGGTTATAAGTGCCTTTAGGTTGTAGTTGTACTCACTTGTTCAGGTGTCAGTGATAAACTTGCTTTTTTGCGATGAACGTTCAGACCCTGTCAGGGTCACAATTCACATCTCATTGACCGATAAAGGAATTCAGCCTTGTATCCCGCTCTGTCAAAACCCCTGTATCTGCTTTTGACCTTGCTGCTGGCGCTGCCGTCAGCTGCCAACGCATTCAGCTTTGGCTCATCCAGTAATGAGCCACTGCCGGTCGAACAGGCATTTCAGCTGCGCAGTGAGCTGGGCAATGCAGGTGAAATTAAGCTGGTGTGGGACGTACAACCGGACTACTACCTCTACCGTGACAAGATCGAGATCGGTCTGCCAGATCATCTGCAACTGGTCGACCGGCGTGATGTGAGTGGTGAAATGAAAGAGGACCCGTTGTTTGGGCGGGTGGAGGTCTATCACAACACTGCACAGGTTGATTTGTTGCTGGGCCATCAGATGGGTAAGGCTGATGCGGGCACTCTCAATGTCACCTATCAAGGGTGCTGGGAAGGCGGCGTCTGTTATCCGCCCGTAACCGAGCAGCTGGATGTGAACAACTTGCCGGCAGCAGCGGGTCTTGCCTGGGCTGAGTCGTCAGCTGTGGCATCGGTACCTGCCACGGCCCAGGCTGACCAGCCCTTTGTCAGTGAGCAGGATCAGTTCGCGGGCCTTTTGGCCAGTGGCAACTGGCTCCTGATGCTTGGAGCCTTTTTCCTTGCCGGCCTGGCACTGTCGTTTACGCCCTGTGTCTTGCCGATGATTCCGATACTGTCTGGAATTATCGCGGGGCAGGGGCATCATGTCAGTACTCTGCGCGCCTTTATGCTGTCGCTGGTTTATGTGCTGGCAATGGCGCTGACCTATACCCTGGCCGGCGTTCTCGCGGGCCTGTTTGGGGCCAATCTGCAGGCAAGCTTTCAGAATCCGTGGATTATCGGCAGCTTCAGCGCTGTTTTTGTGTTGCTGGCCCTGTCGATGTTCGGCTTTTATGAATTGCAGCTGCCCTCGGCACTTCAGAGCCGTGTCAGTACAGTCAGTCATCGCCAGAAGGGCGGTACCCTTACAGGGGTGGCCGTAATGGGTCTGCTGTCAGCGTTGATCGTCGGCCCGTGCATGGCGGCCCCGCTGGCCGGTGCGTTGATCTATATTGGCCAGAGCGGTGATCCTGTATTGGGTGGTGCTGCATTGTTCGCGCTGTCGCTGGGTATGGGCGTACCTTTGCTGCTGGTGGGCGCGTCTGCCGGCAAGTTGCTTCCAAGAGCCGGTGTCTGGATGGAAAGTGTCAAGGCTGGGTTTGGTGTCATTCTGTTGTTGATGGCGGTCTGGATGCTGGATCGGGTGGTTGCCACCGAAGTAACTATGTTGTTGGCCGGTCTGATTCTGGTAATCAGTGCCGTTTATCTGCGCGCATTGGACAAACTGCCGGAACACGGCAATGGCTGGCATCGCTTCTGGAAAGGGGTGGGGCTGATCCTGCTGGTATACGGCGCTGCGCTGCTGATCGGAGTCATGGCGGGTAATCGCAGCCTGCTGTATCCACTGCAGGGAATTGTCGGCGGTGGGGCCCAGGCGCAGCAGAGGGCTGAGCTGCCCTTCACCACGATCAAAACCGAGTCTGAGCTGGATGCGATTCTGCAGCAGGCTCAGGCCAACGGCCAGCCTGTGATGCTGGACTTCTATGCGGACTGGTGTATCGCCTGTATCGAACTGGAGCATGTCACCTTCAGCGATGCAGGTGTACAGAGGGCCTTGACTCCGTTCCGGTTGGTCAAGCTGGATCTGACCGCACACAATGACGAGGCACGTGCCCTGTACAAACGATTCGGAATCATCGGTCCACCGGCACTGGTTTTTTACGATGCAAATGGTGAGGTACGCCCCGATCTGACTTTAATCGGTGTGATCGATCCTGAAGATTTCATCGCTCAGACCGGCCGGGTCACATTCTGAGACGTAAACAGTAAAGCGCCGAAGCTTTTTCGGCGCTTTACTGATGGTGTGTCAGCTCTGCAGCTCAGGCAAGTCGCAGAACAGCTCCAGCGCCTCGGGGTTGGCCAGCGCATCCTTGTTTTTGACCTCTTCTCCCAATACCACCTTGCGCACAGCCAACTCAACAATTTTGCCGCTGATGGTGCGCGGAATGTCCGTTACTTGTATCACCTTGGCGGGAACGTGACGGGGGGTGGTGTTGGCCCGAATGGTATCCCTGATCCGCTTGATCAGCTCATCGGTGAGGTTGAAACCTTCCTTGAGTCGCACAAACAGGACGACCCGAACATCATTGTCCCAAGGCTGGCCGATACAAAGGCTTTCCAGTACTTCGTCCACCTTTTCAACCTGACGATAGATTTCGGCCGTGCCGATGCGAACACCACCGGGGTTAAGCACGGCATCGGAGCGCCCATGAATGATCAGACCATCATGTTCGGTAATCTCGCCGTAGTCACCGTGCGCCCAGATGTTGTCGAACTGGCCAAAATAGGCATCATGGTATTTCTGACCATCCTCGTCATTCCAGAACCCGATTGGCATGGATGGGAAGGGGCGGGTGCAGACCAGCTCGCCCTTTTCACCGCGCACAGGTTTGCCGTTGTCATCAAAGATCTCGACCGCCATGCCAAGGCCTCGACACTGCAGTTCACCCGCGTAGACCGGACGGATAGGGCAGCCCAGCGCAAAGCAGGAGACGATGTCGGTGCCGCCTGAAATGGATGACAGCTGGAGTTCATGCTTGATGTCACGATAGACATATTCAAAACTTTCATGTGCCAGTGGCGAGCCGGTCGACAGCACTGAACGCAGTTTTTCCAGGTTATGGCTCTCACGAGGTTTAACGCCGGCTTTCTCAAGCGCTGCAATATATTTTGCACTGGTGCCAAATACCGTGATCCCTTCCTGTTCGGCGATATCCCAGAGAATGGAAGGTTGGGGAGCAAAGGGCGAGCCGTCGAACAGCATCAGGGTACAACCGGTTGCAAGCCCGGATACCAGCCAGTTCCACATCATCCAGCCACAGGTGGTGTAGTAGAACAGGCAGTCGTCACGGCCCACATCCGTATGCAGGATATGCTCTTTCAAGTGCTGAATCAGGGTGCCACCGGCGCTGTGTACGATGCACTTGGGTACACCGGTTGTGCCTGATGAGTACATCACATACAGGGGGTGGTCGAACGGCAATGGCTCAAACTCGATTTCACTCGCTTGCGCGTCGATAAAGTCAGGCAGCAGTACCGCACGATCAAGGCCGCTGATATCGGGCGTGGCTTCAAGGAAGGGGACTACAACTATTTTTTCAACCGAATGCAGTTGATCAGCGATCCCCTGTACCCGCTCCAGACTGTTGAGCCGCTTGCCGTTGTAGCGATAGCCATCCGTTGTCAGCAGGATTTTCGGCTCAACTTGACCAAAACGGTCCAGTACGCCATTGATGCCGAAATCCGGTGAGCAGGAGCTCCATATTGCGCCAATGGAGGCGGTTGCCAACATGCCGATCAGGGTTGCCGGAATGTTGGGCATGAAGCCTGAGACGCGGTCACCTCGAGTAACCCCCTCGCGCCGCAAAGCACTCGCCAGTTGTGCCACCTGAAGGTAAAGTTCGGCATGACTCAATTCTATCCGGGTGTCGTCCTCGCCGCGGAAAATAACAGCTGGTCGTTGATCCCGGTAGCGCAGCAGGTTTTGGGCAAAATTCAGTCGCGCATCAGGAAACCAGCGAGCACCGGGCATGCGTTCAGGATGCTCCAGCACACGGTTCCCCTTGTCACCGATAATCCCGGCGTAATCCCACAGGTCACTCCAGAAAGTCTCGCTGTGCTCAGTACTCCACTGATGCAGGGCTTGATAGTTGTTCAGATCGAGCTGATGGCGCTGGTTCAGAGTCTGCATGAAATCATAAAGGCGGGTAGCCCGGCAGCGTGCCTCATCGGGTGCCCAGAGTGGCTCAGTCATCGACCTCTCCTGATTGTTCTCTTGTTGTTATGGTGAGTCGGCTGTATGCACGAAACAGAAGCAGGCAGCCGAAAGTTTACGTTAACGTAAACTTTCATGGATCTGCCGGTTTTAGTCAAGGGGGTAGGGGTTATTGCTGAATGGTTTAGCGCAGGTATTCGCGGCTTATTTCGCGGAAGGTGTCGGTTCCGGCACGGCGCAACCACTCAAAGGCGACCATTTCACGGGTGACTACATAAATGCCGCACTGACGGAATCGCGCCAGAGCAGCCGCCTTGTCGGCCGGTGAACGAGATGACACACAGTCCTCAACCACATAGACCTCACGTGCCTGCTGCTTCAGTTCAATGGCGGTTTGCAGCACGCACACGTGGGTTTCCATGCCGATCAGGATCACCTGGTTGTGTTTGCCGGCATTGATGCGGCGGTTGGGCTCGGGGTCGGACATGGCCGAAAAGTGAATTTTCTCCATCACGTTTTCAGGCGGCAGAATCGCCTGAAGTTGTGGCAGTGTGGCACCCAACCCCTGCGGGTACTGCTCGGTGGTCAAGACAGGCACTTCAAGCCGGTTGGCAATATTGATCAGCCATTCGCAGTTGCTGACAATCTGGTCAGCTTCATGGATAACCGGCGCCATGCGCTGCTGGATGTCGATCACCAGCAGGCAGGATTTGTCAGGATGAATCAGCATGATGTCTCCTCGCTGCGTTTTTGTTGCAGCATAGCGGCTGCAATGATTTTAGGGAAACCGGATGGATCAATTCAGCGTTGTCGATATGGCATCTTGGCAGGGATGTGGTAGCCTGCCGAGCCATTAATGCTGATAATCACAACAAAACAGTAGCCATGGAGTCTGTTATGAAAGTCTATTCCATTGACGGCATTACCCCGGTGATTGATCCAACGGCCTATGTACACCCGACTGCTGTACTGATTGGGGATGTAATCATTGGTCCGCGCTGTTACGTGGGGCCGGCGGCTTGTTTGCGCGGTGACTTTGGTCGCCTGGTGCTGAAAGAGGGTGCCAACATTCAGGATACCTGTGTCATGCACGGTTTCCCCGGTACCGATACCGTGATCGAAGAGGATGGGCATATTGGTCACGGGGCTGTGCTGCACGGTTGCGTCATCAAGCGTAACGCACTGGTTGGGATGAATGCCGTGATCATGGATGATGCAGTGGTTGGCGAGTCCGCGATTGTGGCTGCCATGTCATTCGTAAAGGCCAAGTTCGAAGTTCCGGCACGTACACTGGTGGCAGGATCACCTGCGCGCATTATTCGTGAGCTGAGCGATGAAGAAATTGAGTGGAAGGGAATGGGCACGCGCCAGTACCAGGACCTGACCATCCGTAGCCTGAATACCATGCAGGAGGTGGAACCGCTCACAGAGGTTGAGCCTGATCGCAAGCGACTCAGCTTTGATGACAGTGTCATTCCGTTGTCTGAACTCAAACAGCGCTCAGCCCGGGATTGAGTGACAGGATACGCCGCAAGTCAGGACTGCGGCGTATCATCCTTGTCTGAATCCTTGTCACCGGTATAGAACTGCGGCCAGTAGCGTTGAACCACTGGCCCGTGGGTATCAAAGCTGTGGCAGGTGTTCAGTGTTGGCGGAGGTGTTTCGCCACCAATGCCAAAATCCTCCCGTTTTTCGCGCTCCTGATGGGTGGTCTGGTAGGCGGTGGTTGCCATGGTGCCTAGCATCTCCAGCAGATGGGTGCAGCCCTGAGTTCCACCCAACAAGTCACGGGTCAGACGAGTAAAGCCAGGTGCAATCCGGTGACCGATCAGGCGGCGAAAATTGTCGGCGATACTCGGGCAATGCTTGAATGGCGTGTAGTCCATGCTGGCCTGAACGTCATGAATCAGCAGGTCGTAATCAACGGTCAGCCGCAGTGCCATCTTGTGAAGTGGCTCTCCGGTGGGAATGATGCCATCGTTGCGCTCAATAACCTGCAGGTCAAAGCTCTTCAGGTCTACCAGCTCGCCCTCCACGTCCCATAGTCCATCTCTGCGCTTGTAGCCTTTGCAGGTAATATAACGGGTGTGCAGCAGTTCACGGTCTTCAGCAGGGGGCAGGGGCATCGTTCGTCACTCGGTTTGCTGGCCAGGCGGCTTAAAGGCCGCCAAAGCGTTTGTAAAAACGGGGCGCGGGTTCAGGCAGTGGGCCATCCGCGGTTTCCTGGGTAGCCGCCAGCCATTGATCGGCTCCGGAGTAAATCCGGCGGTAGATATTCCGACACAGCACCCGCGCTGATGTACCGGCCCAGTCGGCAGGCAGCAGCTTTTCGGGGAGCAGCGGGTCACGTAGCAGCAATCGTCGGTAATGGTGGATCAACAATGTGCGCAGCTGAAAGCACTGTTCCGGGTCAAGATTTTCGGCAGACTCCAATGCACGCAGGATCGGACGAAATCGGTCAAGAAACTGCTTATAGTCCTCTGCCAGTTGCTGCAGATTCCAGCATTCATGCACCAACTGTTTCAGCGCAGCCGACGTTTGGGTTGTACCCACCATCTCAGCACGCATATGGATCACTTCAGCCTGAACGCACAGCTCCTGCAGGGTGTTATAGAGCTCCTGCTGATCAGCCATCGGGTGTGCCATGATGCTCGGCGCAATGTTACCGAAACCCTGCCACTCAAGCTCTTTCTTCAGTACCTTGCGCAGCTCGTTATCCAGCTGGGTGGCGAGCACCATGTCCCACTTGCCGTCCCACTCGGGGTAGAGTTCGGCGTAGATGCGACGAAAGGCACTCTCAAAGCGGCGCCGACCGGAATCGGTCAGGGTGTAGTAGCTGCGGCGGCCAATCTGATTGGAGGTCAGCCAGCCGTCTTTGGTCAGACGAAAGATGGAAGTGCGCACCAGTCGCTGATTCAGGCCCAGTGGCTCCAGCAGATTGATCAGGCTGCCCAGCCACACGGTACCGCCACGGGGCGCGATGGCATCACCAAAAATGGTGATGATCAGCGATCCGCCTCGGATGGGCCTCTGTTCCTGGAACTCCTGAACAAGTTCTTCAATACAGCGCAGTCTGGTCATCAAAAATGTATCATTTTCGTTAAGAAGCAGGGGATTCTATGTTGAACCCGGGGCGGGCATCAAGGAAAACCCCTGCAAACCTCAGGCGCGCGAAAGGTACTTGCCGGTTTCTGTGTTGATCTTGACCTTCTCACCCGCTTCGAGGAACTCGGGTACCTGCAGTTCAAGGCCGGTTGCAAACTTGGCCGGCTTGGTGCGACCAGTCGCGCTGGCTGCTTTCATGCCCGGTACGGTTTCGATGATTTCCATCACCACGGTGCCGGGTACTTCAATAGTCATCACCTTGCCTTCAACCAGCAGTGCCATGATGTTTTCCATGCCATCCATCAGGTAGGGCAGCTGTGCTTCGATCGTGTCGGCATCAATCATGTACTGGCTGTAGTCTTCTGAATCCATGAAGGTGTACAAATCACCTTCCTTGTACAGGTAGGAGCACTTACGCCGTTCGAGCTGCGCTTCCTTGAGCATGTCGTCGCCGGTGAAGGTTTCTTCATACTTGCCGCCACCGGGCAGCTTGCTGAAGCGCATCCGATACAGGGTCTGGGCGCCGCGTGCTGTCGGGCTCTTTACATCGATCTGCTGTACCAGCATGTACTGGCCATTGAGTTCGATCAGGTTACCGCGTTTGACATCTGCCGCTTTGGGCATGGTGATACTCCACACAGAAGTGAGAAACAGGTCGCCATTTTATGAGAAAAAACGGCGGCGGCACAGTAGTCCATCAGCTTATGCGACGCTTGAGCCCAGACTCGTTAATGATGCGGGTCGCAATCTCTTCAATGGAAAAATTGGTAGTGTTGATACAGGGTATGTTTTCCTTCTGGAACAGTCGCTCAACGGTACGGATTTCAAAGTCGCACTGATCCAGCGAGGCATAACGGCTGTTGGCGCGGCGTTCGTGACGAATGGCTGCCAGCTGAAAGGGATCGATGGTCAGGCCATAGAGTTTATGCCGGTGCTGCTGAAGGCATTCAGGCAGGCGGCTGGCCTCCATGTCCTCTTCTGTCAGTGGGTAGTTGGCCGCACGGATTCCAAATTGCAACGCCATGTAGAGGCAGGTAGGGGTTTTGCCACAGCGGGATACACCCACTAGTATAATGTCGGCCTTGTCATACTGGCGGGTTCGGGCACCATCATCGTTATCCAGTGCAAAATTGACTGAGTCGATGCGGTCCTTGTAGCGATCCATCTCATTGATCGCATGAGACTTGCCAACTGAATAGGAAGAGTGAGTTTCCAGCTCTGACTCAAGCGGCTTCAGGAAGGTGGAGAAAACGTCGATCTTGAAGCCGTTACAGGTGGCCAGCAATTCACGAATCTCGTCATCGACAATGGTATCAAGCACGATGGGAGGTTTGCCGTCCTCCTCTCCCTGGCGGTTGATGCGCTCAACAACGGCCTTGGCTTTATCAATCGTGTCTACATAAGGCAGGGTGATCTTTTCGAACCGAATGGCCTCGAACTGTGACAGCAGGCTGTTTCCCAATGTCTCAGCCGTGATGCCAGTGCCATCAGAGATAAAAAATGCGGTTCGTTTCATCAGTGGGCCTCAAGTGTCGACAATTGAAAGCATGGGTCTGTGATCAGAAGCGCGATTTTAACAGATAAAGTGGCGGTTGTTTTTGTAGCAAAATTACATTTCGCGACAGCCAAGATTTTTGCGCTTATCTGCAGTATCATCCGGTTTTTCCGGTCAATAATAATAACAATGATCCTTACGTCAAACAGCTCAGATTCAGGAGAATTGGCTTTGCAGGATTATGTACTGCGCCTTGAACAGGCAGGCATGGGTGATGTCGACAAAGTCGGCGGTAAGAATGCATCCTTGGGCGAGATGATCCATCAGCTCAGTGATGCTGGAGTGCGTGTTCCGGGTGGCTTTGCTACCACGGCGCAGGCCTATCGTGATTTTCTGGCACAAAGCGGCTTGGCTGATCGCATCAACAAGGCACTGGATGCCCTGGATGCAGACGATACGCGCGCCTTGATTGAAACAGGCCGCAATATCCGCCAGTGGATCATGGGAGCCGATTTTCAGCCTGAGCTGAATCAGGCCATTGAAGCCGCTTGGGCGGAGATGAGTCAGGGAGAAGCGATCGCGGTTGCCGTTCGTTCCTCTGCCACCGCTGAAGATCTGCCCGATGCCTCTTTTGCCGGTCAACAGGAGACCTTTCTCAATATTCGCGGGCTTGATAACGTCAAGCAGGCGATCAAGGAAGTGTTTGCCTCACTCTATAACGACCGCGCGATCTCCTATCGTGTGCACAAGGGCTTCACTCACGCCGAGGTCGCACTCTCTGCCGGCATTCAGCGCATGGTGCGCTCTGAAACCGGTGCGTCGGGTGTCATGTTCACCATGGACACCGAGTCTGGCTTCAACCATGTAGTGTTCATTACTTCTGCCTATGGTCTGGGTGAAACCGTCGTTCAGGGCGCTGTGAACCCTGATGAGTTTTACGTGTACAAGCCCACCCTGGCTCAGGGGGCGCCTGCAATACTGCGACGTACTCTGGGATCAAAGGCGATCAAAATGATTTATACCGGTGATGGCAGTACCGGTAAGGCTGTTGAGACGGTCGATGTGCCAAAAGCTGAGCGCAACACCTTTTCCATCAATGATGCCGATGTGGAAGAACTGGCGCGTATTGCTGTAATCATCGAGAAACACTACGGTCGTCCGATGGACATCGAGTGGGCGAAGGATGGTGATGACGGCAAGCTTTACATTGTACAGGCGCGACCGGAAACCGTACGCAGCCAGAGCAAAAGCACTGTCATTGAGCGTTACCTGCTGAAGGAAAAGGGCAAGGTACTGGTTGAGGGCCGTTCCATTGGCCATCGTATCGGTTCAGGTACCGTGCGCGTGGTAAATGGTCTGGACGAAATGCATGAAGTGCAGCCGGGCGATGTACTGGTGACCGACATGACCGACCCGGACTGGGAGCCGGTGATGAAACGCGCGGCGGCCATCGTGACCAACCGCGGTGGCCGCACCTGCCATGCGGCGATTATCGCCCGTGAGCTGGGTATCCCGGCCATTGTCGGCTGCGGTGATGCAACTGAAAAGCTCAACGATGGACAGCTGGTGACCGTGTCCTGTGCCGAGGGCGATACCGGTCGTGCCTATGAAGGCAAGCTGGCATTCGAGCATCAGAGTAACAGTGTCGAGTCGATGCCAACCCTTTCATTCGACATCATGATGAACGTGGGCAACCCGGATCGCGCGTTTGATTTCCAGTCACTGCCCAATGCGGGTGTCGGTTTGGCACGACTGGAGTTCATCATCAACCGTATGATCGGTGTGCACCCCAAGGCGCTGCTGAATTTCAACGATCAACCACGCGACGTCAAGCAGGTGATTGAGCGCCGTATTGGTGGCTACGCCTCACCTGTCGATTTCTACGTCGACAAGCTGGTCGAGGGGATCTCTACTCTGGCGGCTGCCTTCTACCCGAAGAAGGTGATTGTGCGCATGTCCGACTTTAAGTCGAACGAATACGGTCACTTGATCGGCGGCGATCGCTATGAACCCAGTGAAGAAAACCCGATGCTGGGTTTCCGTGGCGCGGCACGTTACATCTCTGACAACTTCCGTGACTGCTTTGAACTGGAGTGTCGTGCACTCAAGCGGGTGCGTGACGAGATGAAGCTGACCAACGTCGAGATCATGATTCCGTTCGTGCGTACACCGGGCGAGGCCAAACAGGTCGTTGAGCAGCTGGCCGAGAATGGCCTGAAGCGCGGTGACAATGGACTGCGCCTGATCATGATGTGCGAAATTCCATCCAACGCCTTGCTGGCGGACCAGTTCCTTGAATACTTCGACGGTTTCTCCATCGGCTCCAACGATCTGACTCAGTTGACGCTGGGGCTGGACCGTGACTCCGGTATCATTGCGCACCTGTTTGACGAGCGTAATGAAGCGGTCAAGTGCCTGCTGGCGATGGCGATCAATGCCTGCCGCAAGGCCGGCAAGTACGTCGGCATCTGTGGCCAGGGGCCATCGGATCACCCGGACCTGGCGCGCTGGTTGATGGAGCAGGGGATCAACAGTGTCTCGCTGAACCCTGACTCGGTACTGGACACCTGGTTCTTCCTTGCCAATGAGGAAAAGCCTGGCGCCTGAATCTGAAGCGCCGGGCTGTGGCGATACCTTCAGTCAACAGCCCGGCAGCTCTTGTCCCATGGCAAAGGTCACAAGAGGGGATCATGACCGATAACAGGGTAGTGGATTTCAATGAGGCTGGGGACAGATGTCGCCAGGAAAAGCGGCACCAGCAGAAAGAATCGCGTGTGGAATCGATGCGCAAACGGTTTGCTGCCGCTTTGCCGGACAAGCCGACTCCCGTCAAGGACTACTTCAAGAAAAAGCGCGCTGGCAAAAAACGCTGATCTGGTTGGTTAAAACATGGAGCATGCTTTTCAGCGTACGTGATGTATGCTTTGATTAATAACAGGCATGAGCCTGATTATCCCTTTCCGGGGTAAAGTGCGAGCCAAGTCTGGGTATCACTATATGGATGATAAAGGACCAAACAGATATCAAAGTACCCCGCTTGAAAGCACTCTTTCCGTCGATCAGCTGGTCAACAGCCTGGTTAAAAGTGAGCAGGAGCTAAAAAAACAGCTCACACTTTTTTCCGCCTTCCTCGATGCGCTGCCAAATCCCATTTTTGTCAAAGACAATGAGGGCGTCTTTATTGCGTGTAATGCTGCATATGAAGAAGCGTTTGGGATTCAGCGCAAGAATTTTGTTGGCAAAACCGTTCTTGATCTTGAATACCTGCCTGAATCTGCACGCCTGGCTTTCCAGCAGGCAGACCTGAAGCTTTTGCAGAAACGCGGAGAGACGCGTGAAGAGATCGAGCTGGCCTTTAGCGACGGTAAGCCCCGTACGGTCCTCTATCAACGGAAAACCTTTGATATGGGTGATAATCAGGGTGGGTTGCTGGGGCTGATCATTGATATCTCGGAACGAAAAAGAGCGGAAGAGTTTGAACGCTTTCGCAACCGTATTCTGGAAATGCTGGCAAGCAGCGCCGTACTTGAAGATATTCTGCTTGAACTGGTGATGGGCATTGAGTCACTGTACCCGGACATGCTATGCAGCATTATGCAGACTGATATTCTGGGCAGCCATCTGTGCAACGGTATCGCCCCAAGCCTGCCTGATTTTTATAATGCAGCGTTGAAGAAGGTTGAGATCGTGCATGGTATGGGGTCATGTGGCACTGCGGCCTTTACCGGTGAGCGCGTCATCGTTGAGGATATTTCAACACACCCCTACTGGAAAACAGTCAGAAAGCTGGCGGAGCAGGCCAACTTGAAGGCATGTTGGTCTCAGCCAATCAAGACAGGCCACGGGACTGTTCTGGGTACGTTTGCCATTTATCACCGCACAACGGCTGTACCCACTGATGAGCAGATAGAAATCATCGAGCACTGTGCTAGGTTGTCCAGCATCGCGATTGAAAAAAGACGCGCTGAAAACACCATTCGTGAACTTGCCTACTATGATCATTTGACAAGCCTTGCGAACAGGAGGTTGCTGGACGACAAGCTTGCCCTCGTACTTTCAGACGAGACGTCAGCTTCAAGTTATACAGCGTTGATGCTGCTCGATCTTGACAACTTCAAGCCATTGAATGACCAATATGGCCATGCCGTGGGTGACCAGTTGCTGATTGAAATTGGCAAGCGACTCAGCCGTCATGTACGAAGTGGGGATACGGTAGCTCGACTGGGAGGAGATGAGTTCGTGGTAGTGCTGGAGAGATTGAGCCCGGATTTCAATACGGCAGTCAGGCAGGCAAAACAGATAGCCGAAAAAATCCGAGTCGCCATAGAAACCCCCTGCGAACTCAAGTTTGTACAGGAAGATGGCAGCCTGCAGTCAGTCGTGTACCAGTGTACGGCAAGTATCGGAGCAACTTTGTTTACGGGTGGCGATTTGAGCCAAACAGAGCTGATCCGCAAGGCGGATGAAGCGATGTATCAAGCGAAGCAGTTGGGGCGCAATACCGTGAGTTATGATAATTTCTGGTGTAAGAAGAGATAGGAAGATGGCGTATCTACAGCAAGGCGCTGTAACTGAGGGAGGCTCAGATTATGCAATGGAGAGGCTTTGGTTTTACAATCATAAACGACCACAAAAAAGGCAATGATGGTCAGTCGCCACTGAAAGTCGCTTAGTCTCTATGTTTAGTGCCAACTTAAAGGGGGAGGCTTACCGCCGCAGCTTCAGCCATACTGTAGCTCTGATAAACCACCAGGCTGACGGTTTCCACTTTGAACTCGGTTAAAAACTAAAGACGCTGTTTCGCCATTGGACACCTCCTCTTCAGTGGCGAATCTACCACCTTAAGTTGGTGTCCGGAATCATTGAACCAGTACAAATAGAGAGGGCAGTTACACAAGTGTATTTACAGGCTCGATGGCAACGTTCAGGCTACCACTTTTTTCTTTATCGCCTTAGGGTTTAATATATCGGTCACCGTGCCATTTGCTAGCTCGGCGGCCAACCCGACAGTTTCATGCAAGGTGGGGTGGGCATGTACGGTCAGAGCAATATCTTCAATATCTGCGCTGAATTCAATAGCAAGACTCAACTCACCAATTAGTTCACCGGCGTTTTTACCTACGATTCCCCCACCTAACAACGTGCCTTTGCCACTGTCATAAATCAACTTCGTCTTGCCCTCACTTCTATCAGCCCCTAAGGCACGACCACTTGCACTCCAGGGGAAACTAGCAGTCGCGTAGTTAAGCCCTTTGAGTTTTGCCTCCTTTTCCGTCAGACCTGTCCATGCAATCTCCGGATCGGTGTAGGCAATAGACGGAATAGTCAATGGATTGAAGGCAGCATTGTGGCCGGCGATCACTTCCGCTGCCACATGCCCTTCGTGAGATGCTTTATGTGCCAGCATTGGGTTGCCGACGACATCACCAATAGCAAAAATATGCGGTACAGCGGTACGTTGCTGGCGATCAACTGGGATGAACCCTTGATCATCTACTTGGATGCCGGCAGACTCTACTCCAATACAGTCGCCGTTTGGGCGCCGCCCCACGGCCACCAATATTGCATCAAAAGATTCTGTCCATTCTCCGCTTTTGGTCTCCGTCGCAGTTACGTGCAGAGCATCCTCACGAGCCTCAACCCGAGTGACCTTTGTATTCAGTCTAATATCGAAGCGTTGTTGATTGTATCGCTGGTAAATACCTACCAAGTCCTTGTCTGCTGCGGGAATAAGTTGATCGGCAAATTCTACTATGGACACCTGACTACCCAGTGCCTGATACACAGTCGCCATCTCCAGTCCAATGATCCCCCCTCCCAGCACCAGTAAACGTTTAGGTACCGTGTTGAGCTGTAGGGCTTGAGTAGAGCTCCACACCCGTGGATCGTCTGGAATGAAAGGCAATGAGACCGGGCGTGAGCCGGCAGATATGATGGCGTAGCGGAAACGGATATTGGTCTGTTTGTCTCCTTGCACAACTTGCAACAAATGCGCATCGGAAAAATGGCCTTCACCTTGCACAGTGCGGATCCCTCGGCTCTTGGCCATACCCCCAACGCCTTGGACGAGTTTGGCAACTACTTGATCTTTATAGGACCTAACCCGTGTAAGATCCACCTTGGGCGCCCCCAAGGAGATACCCAGATTGCCGGCTGTGTCCACTTCAGTGAGAACTGAAGCAACGTGCAGCAACGCTTTGGATGGAATGCATCCGATGTTGAGACAAACGCCACCCAGTGTCGGATAGCGCTCTACCATGGTGACATCAAGCCCTAGATCAGCCGCACGAAAGGCTGCTGAGTAACCGCCCGGCCCTGAACCCAGAACCAGAACGTCCGTCTCAATAGTTATCGTCATACCGCCTCCTTTGCTGTTGAGCTTTATCTATCTATTGATAGAGTGGTACACTACCAACTATTCTCAGCAAACGCTATAGGGCATTAAAAACAATATGAGCAGTACAGCAGAAAAGATTATGGATGTAGCCGAGACATTAATTAGAGCACGAGGCTATCAGGGATTTGCATTTAGAGAAATAGCGGATGCAGTGGGTATTAAAAGTGCTAGCGTACACTACCACTTTCCTACCAAAGGGGACTTGGTTCTAGCTACTATGGATCGCTATGCTCAACGATTTGAATTGGCTTTAAATAACATAGATTCCAAAACCGAAGCCCCTATTGAAAAGCTGAATCAATATATAGAAATGTTTAGGAGAGAAATGCATGAAGACCGTAACTTGACACTATGTATTATGCTAGGTGCAGACATCGCAGTAGTACCAGATACCGTAGTAAAGGCGCTCAAAGAGTTTTATAGTCTTAATCTCAATTGGCTATCTACTCAGCTTTCGGAGTCCATGAACGATCAGGCGTGCCAAAACCTTACATCAAGAGCATCATACATGCTAGCTAGTTTGCATGGCGCACTAATCGGTGCTCGTTCATTAAATGAACACCACTACTTTGAAATGGTAGTTGCCGAATTGGAGCGGGAATTGATAGCCCCTAAGTAATGTCGTCTTATAAACGTATGGATAAGCCCTTTTAAAGCGATTAAAACTGCTTTTTTCTGTGTCTAGGTGCATAGAATGCATACATTTCCCCTTTTTAACCGACTGCAGCCGCCTTTTCAGGCAGTACAGACGGATTAGCCCTGTGTTTTCAATATCTGGTCAACACAAAATGTTGGCCAGTTTTTTTCGTGGTGAAATGGGGCTTCGATGATGATATCACCAACCAGTGAGCGCTCTTTCAGAAGGACACTGGCCGCAGACAGCCATTGGCTCATCTCTTCAAAAAACTGTCGGGCCAGATAGTGGCGTTCGAGCAAGTACCGGAACTTTAGAATGGTGGTGTGATCGGATATGGCCTTATCCAGTAAAGGCCTGCAAATAGCCGCATTGAAGCAATCTCGTACAGTGCGTCTTCCATAGCTGGATCACTAAAGTTGTACCATTGCTGCAAGTAATAAATCCGCAACATAGTAGACAACGTATATGGCCGGCTGTCTTGCCACTTTTGGGGTAGTGAAGCTCAATAACTGCTTCAAAACGCACACATAGGATAACCTTTTCCATTCGACCCAGGAGCTTCTCCTTGCGGGTTTATGAATGTAAGTTACTGAGCGCATTCTATGCGTCCTCGATTATGTGCAGCCAGCATTATCCCATGTGGCGGATTGATCAAACCTCCCTTAGTTCGGATGAGTGGAAACTAACGTTTACGTTGGGGCGCAATACCGTGAATATCTACTGACCCTGAAAAAATGCCAGAAACCGCTTTTCCTGTTCCTGAGCTTCGTGCAACGCAATCGGCCGGAAACGAATTTCACTGCCAGGCATTCGTTGCGCCAGCGCATCCAGACTGCGGGGCGTGACAGCACCGAGTTTGGGGTACCCGCCGACAGTTTGACGATCCTGCAGCAGGATGATTGGTTGACCGTCAGCAGGCACCTGAATGGCTCCCAAACTGATGCCTTCCGATATCAATGTCACCCCGTGATGCTCAAGTGCAGGCCCGCTCAGTCGTGCCCCCATTCGGTCACTGCGGGGTGTCAGTGTATAACAACTGCTGAAAAACCGGTGCAGCGTTGAGGACGGGAAACGGTCCAGCTGTGCACCCATAATCACATCCAGCACAAGTGGGGCAGTGTAGTCCGGTAGCCATTGCTCTGGCATCTGACGCTGTATGCCGTGCGATTTTACAGTATTGCAAGGCAGATGATCACCGGCCTGCAGTGCAGAGCCGTCTCCCCGCAAGCCCCCTGTGCCTTCACGCACCAATGTCGAGTTGCTGCCACCGAGCCCCGGGGTAAGTGCAAAGCCTCCCTTTACCGCCAAGTAGACGCGGACGCCGGAGGCCGGATGACCCAATACAAGCCGATCACCCGGCTTCATATTCAGTGCCGTCCAACGAGGCTGTGGACTTCCGTTGATGTGAAGGCTCGTATCTGCTCCGGTAATGGCAATTTGAAGGTGAGTCTCAGCCATGCATTCAAAACCGCCAAAGCTGATTTCCAGTGCCGCTGTATGCCAGGGATTACCCACCAAGCGATTGGCCCATGCCCAGGCGTGGCGATCCATTGGACCGCCACAGGCCAGCCCCTGATGCATAACACCGCGGCGGCCGGAGTCCTGCAGTAAGGTCATAAAGCCGGGCTTGATAATGCTCAGGCCAGGTAAATCGGCTGTCATCGGGCAAAGCCTCCGTCCAGTTCACCACCCAGCGCGAGATACTCATCGCGGTCAATGGGGCGAAAACGCACACGTTGACCTGCCTGAAGCAGGCTGTTTGGCTCACGTCGGGTGTCAAACATGGCTAGCGGAGTACGGCCAATGATATTCCAGCCACCGGGTGAGTTGCGTGGGTATATTGCAGTCTGTGTATCCGCAATACCCAGAGAACCGGCAGGCACATTTTGGCGCGGAGTAGCCAGGCGGGGTGTTGCAATGCTTTTCGGCACTTCACCCAGATAGGCAAAACCGGGAGCAAAGCCGATGGCAAAAACATGGTAGGTCTGCGCCGTGTGCAGTTCGATGACCTGCTCGGTGCTGATGCCGGCACGCCCGGCAATTCGCTCCAGGTCTGGCCCCACAGATGGATGATAGAACACGGGGATGTTCACCAGCGGTGGCTCTTCATTCTCGTCCGTGTCATGCAGGGATGAGAGTATCGGAGCGACCGTTGCCATCAGGCTGGCCAAGTCATCCTGCAACAGGTCGTAGCGCAACATGATGCTGGTGTAGGAGGGCGCGCAGTCGATCAGGCGATTGCCAAGCTCTGCGCTCAACCGTCGGGTTGCCGTGTGAACCTTCTGTGTCAGCGCCAGCTCGATCCGGTCACCGAAATGCAGGGTGATGGTATCGACTCCGGTAATCTCATATCGCCACAGCATTGCGCTGTCCTTCTGTGAGTGCTCTGAGGATTTACAGCATCATTTTACATGCAAAACCGTCATAAACAGGTACCCTATACAGTTGAATCGCGTAGACAGACAGTGGCCCCGAGCGGGTGGAGTGTATCAATGGTCGAAACCGGCTGCTTTAACAAGCTGAAAGTGATCCGAGAAGTGGATTTTGGTGTGTATCTAGAGGGCGGAGCCGAAGGCGGCATTCTTCTGCCAAAGCCAGAGGTGCCTGAAGGAACGCGCTTGGGCGATCGGCTGCAGGTGTTCGTTTATCTGGACTCTGACGACATGCCGGTGGCGACCCTGCGACGCCCAAGGGCTCAGGTAGGGCAGTTTGCCAGCCTGAAAGTGGTTGATGTCAACAAGGTCGGCGCCTTTCTGGATTGGGGGCTGCCGAAGGACCTGTTCCTGCCGTTCAATGAGCAGGTAAAACCGTTAACGATTGGCGATTATGTCACCGTTTACCTCTACCTCGATAACACCAACCGCATCGCGGCCAGCGCCAAACTGGAAAAGCATCTGGAACCGGGCGATGACTACACTCAGGGCCAGTTGGTTGAGCTGCTGGTGGTGCGGCCAACCGATATTGGCTATCAGGTGATTATCGATAACCGTGCCATGGGACTGCTGCAGCATCAGGATATCCACCGACCGGTACGCCCCGGTCAGCGTATGCCCGGCTTCATCAAGCAGGTGCGAGACGAAGACGGCAAAATTGATGTGATGCTGGAAAAGCCCGGTTATGCCCGTATCGATCCGCTGTCCCAGCAAGTGCTGAAATACCTGGAGAGCCGTGATGGTTTTTGCCCGCTGGGGGACAAGAGCGACCCCGAGGCCATCCGTGACCTTTTTGGTGTAAGCAAAAAAGCCTACAAGATGGCGCTTGGCCAGCTGATGAAGGCCGGACGCATCCGTCAGGATGAAACCGGTATCCACCTGATCTGAGCTGGCCGTCAGCTGGAGCTGACGGAGGGCTTCAGATCGCTGACCAGTGCCCGCGTCAGTTCAGCGGCAGGGATGGAGCTGCAGCCTGTGACATTCTGCCCGGCCCACAGTGGCGAAAAATCGCCGCTGTCCAGGCGTTCGGCTTGTGCACGCAGAGGCGCCGATGCAGCTGTCGCAAGAGGAAAGGGCGGGGCTGACGGATTGAACGGTCCCAGTTCTCGTATCATGCGGTTTACAATGCCGCGAGCGGGGCGGCCACTGAACAGGTTGGTCAGTACTGTCTGGCTTGCCCCCGGCGACTGCAACGCGGCTCGATGTACCGCCGACGTGTTGGCTTCAGGGCAAAGAAGGTAGGCGGTTCCTACCTGAACGCCGTCAGCCCCCAATGCCAACGCCGCCTGAACTCCTGCTGCATCCGCAATACCACCAGCGGCAATGACCGGTACTTTGACCGCGGCCTTGATCTGCGGCAGCAGCGCAAAAGTGCCAACCTGGGTACTGATCTCTTCACTCAGGAACATGCCGCGATGTCCGCCGGCTTCCAGTCCCTGAGCAATGATCGCGTCGACTCCGTTTTGCGCAAGCCAGCACGCCTCCTCAACTGTGGTCGCCGATGAAATGATACTGGCACCGCTGCTGCGTACCTGCTCCAGCAGCGATGGTTCAGGCAAGCCAAAATGAAAGCTCACAACCTCTGGTGCCAATTCGGTCACCAGATCGGCCATCACCTTATTGAAGGGCAAGCGACCAGGTCCAGCTGGGGCGCTCGGTACCTCCAGGCCCAACTCTGCATACCAGTGCATAAACTGCTTCAGCCAGCGCTGTTGCCCCTCGGGATCAGGTTCCGGTGGTTGATGACAGAAAAAGTTCAGATTAACAGGACGGTCAGCTCGGGCGCGAAAGTGGGTGACGGCATCTCGTACAGCATCAGGCGTCAGCATGGCGCAGGGGATAGAGCCCAGCGCGCCTGCGCTTGAAACGGCTGCAGCAAGTTCCCATCCTTGTACACCCGCCATCGGTGCCTGAATCAATGGAAACTGGATATTAAACAGGGATTGCAGCGCTGACATGGCACTCCTCCATAGATGGCTGTTCATGAAAGTGCATCTACTATACACATTCATCACACGCCTGGCTTTTAGACCTCAGTTCCAGAGCTTGATTTTGTACCTGTCAGCCCACAGGATGAATGATCCATGCGGATCAACAGGAGCGTTGTTATGAGTGATTCCAGTTACATCCCGCCAAAAGTCTGGACCTGGGAAGCACCCAGTGGCGGTCAGTTTGCCAGTATTAACCGCCCGGTTGCCGGTGCAAGCCACGAAAAAGAGCTGCCGGTAGGCAAGCATCCCTTGCAGTTGTACTCGCTGGCAACCCCCAATGGAGTCAAGGTGACGATCATGCTGGAGGAGCTGTTGGCACTGGGGCACAGCGGCGCTGAGTACGATGCATGGTTGATTCGTATTGGTGAGGGTGATCAGTTTGGCAGCGGATTTGTGGAGATAAACCCGAACTCCAAGATTCCTGCCATGCTGGACCAGAGTGTTATGCCGGCTCAGCGTGTGTTTGAGTCAGGCTCTATTCTGGTTTATCTAGCCGAAAAATTTGATGCTTTCCTGCCCCAAACAATGCCTGCGCGTACTGAAACCCTCAACTGGCTGTTCTGGCAGATGGGAAGCGCACCTTTCCTGGGCGGTGGTTTTGGTCATTTTTATGCCTATGCACCCGAGAAATACGAATATCCCATCAATCGCTACACCATGGAAGTGAAGCGCCAACTCGATCTACTGAACCGTCAGCTGGCTGAGCATGAGTATGTTGCTGGAGATGAATACACCATCGCTGATATGGCGATCTGGCCCTGGTATGGCGCACTGGTGCTGGGGCGCCTCTATGGTGCCGCCGAGTTTTTGGACGTTGACAGCTATACGCATGTGAAACGCTGGGCCGAAACAATTGATGCTCGTCCAGCTGTTAAACGTGGTCGTCGGGTAAACCGGACCTGGGGTGATGAGGCTGAACAGTTGCCTGAACGGCATAATGCTGACGACTTCGAGGCAGGTGATGCGGATACCCGCTGATAGTCTTTCGAAATGGGCAGCACGCTGATGCTGGCATCCTTAAGTCCAATGGAACTCGCAGGCCAGCTGGTCAGTCTGACAGCGCTTGTCTTATGTCTGATCGCTTTTGCCAGCAAACAGGACCAACGGTTGATGGTCTGGCTGCTGGCGGCGAATGTAGCCTTTGCGCTGCAATTTGCCCTGTTTCAGAGCTGGACAGCCTCAGTGCTGACACTGATTGTGATCCTGCGCATAATTTTGGCCCGCCGTTACCCTGGAAACCTGTGGCTGCTTGGGGTGATATTGGCGCTCAATATGGCTGGAGCCTGGGTGACTTGGCAGAGCTGGCATGACCTTTTCGCTCTGCTGGCCGGTACGTTGGGTACACTGGGCATGTTTTTGCTTCGTGGTATCCCGATGCGGCTGATGCTGGGAGCTGCAGCGCTTTGCTGGATGACCAGCAACATCCTGATCGGCTCAGTGGGAGCCACTCT
This sequence comes from Marinobacterium sp. BA1, assembly GCF_041155135.1. NCBI lineage: Bacteria > Pseudomonadati > Pseudomonadota > Gammaproteobacteria > Oceanospirillales > Oceanospirillaceae > Marinobacterium > Marinobacterium sp. BA1. The sequence goes on along the minus strand of NZ_BAAFHC010000001.1, from coordinate 1,145,474 downwards.
CGCTGAGGGGCTGGTGCTGGTTACCAACGCCATCACAATCTGGCGGCTGCATCGCCTAAAGCAACAGTATCCTGATCTTGGACACCCCCCGGCAGGCTCATGAGTTGGTGAGCCTTTTGACAGGTGGCAGCTTACAACCCTGCTTGCAGCGAGATCGAAAACGCCAGATGGCAAAACGGTGGTAGGCCCAGTCCAGCGGCCGAGTCAGATGCAGTCGATTGATCACGCTGGCCAGGTGTCTGTAGTAGGGCAGCTCTCGCCAGATCACCATAAAGGCATGTACCCCGGTTTGGAGCTGCCCCTGCCGATCAACCGCATGAATCACGCGCATTGCCTGAATACGATCAAGACCATAGTGCTCTGGATTGGATTCGGGAGTGAAAAGATCCTGCCAATCAACCCGCTGTTGGCGGTCTAGCCGCTGGTAGTGGGCAATTTCCTTGCGACAAAGTGGGCATTGGCCATCATAGAAAAGGATCGGTCGAGTCGGCATCGGGTAATCTCATGCACGCTAGGCTGTGTTTAAGATCCTTACGTCGCACAGGCATAAACAGATCCCGCTCAATTGATTGCGCTGCACCAGGCGGGCAGCTGGGTCTGGTGCAGATGTTCTCGCAGGGTATCGAGCAGTGCTGCTGCAGCCGGGCTCAGTGCTCGTCCCTTGCGGGTAATGATGCAGATTTCACGCTCGATCTGTGGTTCATGCAGCGGAATGAAAACCAGCCCCGCAAAGGAGTGCACGTCGGCGGCCAGGGCCGGCAGCAGGCTGATACCAAGTCCCTGACTGATCAGCGCCGCCATGGCGGCAGGGTTGGATACCTCAATCTGAACCCGGTCCAATCGAATCGGAATATCGCCTCGCTGACTGAAGCGGGTGAGTTGGGCGCGAATGCCGGTATCCTGCGACAGCAACAACAGATGATCATCGGGTATCGCCTGCCATGACAGATGGGTATGCCGCGCCAGAGGATGGTCGCTGGGCACCACCAGTCCGTAACGATCGCGCAACAGCGGGGCGTATTCAAGCTCAGGTTGCTGTGAGTGGTTGCCGGCGACCGCAAAATCCACCTCATTGTTGAGCACGCGCTGCTCCAGGCTGCCGGCACTTTCATCGCGGATGTTGACCTGGATCGAAGGGAAGCGGGTGCGGAACTGCAGCAAGGCTGTGGGCAACAGACGGGTCACGACCGAAGGGGAGCCCGCCACGCTGACATGGCCCTGTTGTAACTGGGCACGGGCGCGCAGGTCGGTCAGTGCTGCGGTAAAGTCCGACAGCAGGCGCTCGGCTACCGGCAGAAAACGCTCTCCTTCTGCACTGAGCACAACGCGCCGAGTGGTGCGGTCAAACAGAATCAGCCCTGCATCCTGCTCCAGCTGTTTGATGGTGGCGGTCAGAGCGGACTGGGTCAGAAACAGGTGCTCGGCGGCGCGTGTAAAGCTGCCGCAGCGCGCGACTTCAATAAAAGCCTGCAGATGACGAATACCGATCGGGCTGCTCATTATTAATTAGTCATGTTGATTAATTTATAGAATTTAATCATTTGAATGATAAATAAAGATTCTGCATCATTACCCACCACTGAACAATGGCTGTCAGACTGTCTATTCTGTTCTGACGACAGCCCGCTTGCGCCTCAAACAAGCCCCGGAGAGCACCATGATCCCTCGTATTGACAGCATCGACGATACTCAAAGCCTGTATCTGGACTTTATCGAAACCCTGAAACAGCAAGGGTTCAAGGGGGATCTGAACTCGGACTATGCCAACCGCGTAGTGCTGGCAACCGACAACAGCATCTATCAGATTCTGCCTCAAGGTGTGCTGTATCCGAAAAACAGTGAAGATCTTGTGCTGATAGCGCGTCTGGCGGATCAACCCCGTTTCCGTTCCATCGTACTGAGTGCTCGCGGCGGCGGCACCGGCACCAACGGGCAGTCGTTGACCGATGGCCTGATCGTTGATGTGTCAAAGCACATGAACCGGATTCTGGAGATCAATCCGGATGAGCGCTGGGTGCGAGTGCAGGGTGGGGTCGTCAAGGACCAGCTCAATGCCGCGCTCAAGCCTTACGGACTCTTTTTTGCGCCGGAGCTGTCCACCAGCAACCGCGCCACCATTGGCGGCATGATCAACACCGATGCCAGCGGCCAGGGATCGGTGCTGTATGGTAAAACCCGTGACCATGTTCTTGAACTCACCAGTGTCTGGCTTGACGGTACGCTGTGGCAATCCGGCCCGATTGATGAGGCCGAGCTGGAAACAATTAAGCAACGTACCGATCGTGTGGGTGAAGTACACCGTCTGCTGGATGGCATTCAGCGTGAGCGACAGGATGAGATTGATACCTGCTTCCCCAAGCTGAACCGCTGCCTGACCGGCTATGATTTGGCCCATATCCGTGATGAATCCGGCCGTTTCAATCTGAACTCCATCCTCTGCGGCGCCGAAGGCTCACTGGCGTTTATCGCTGAAGCAAAGCTCAATGTCTTGCCGATCCCCAAACATGCAGCACTGGTCAACATTAAATATGACAGCTTTGAAGCCTCTTTGCGTGATGCTCAGGCATTGATGCAGTGGCAGCCCACCTCGATCGAGACCGTGGACTCCAAAGTGCTGAATCTGGCAATGGGCGATATCGTCTGGGACAGCGTGCGTAACTACTTCCCCGAGAAAGAGGGCGACCCGGTCATTCAGGGGATCAATCTGGTGGAGTACACCGGTGATGATGAGGAGGAGCTGCGCGAAAAGGTCGAGAAGCTTTGCCGACATCTTGAGCAGATCAGCGGCGAACCGGGTAAAAGCTTCGGCTTCAGCGTGGTGTATGGCGCCAGCGAGATCAACAAGGTCTGGGGCATGCGCAAGAAGGCCGTAGGCCTGTTGGGCAATGCGCAGGGGCAGAAGCGTCCAATCCCGTTTGTGGAAGATACCGCCGTGCCACCGGAAAACCTGGCCGACTTCATCATGGCGTTCCGCAAGGTACTGGATGATCGCGGTCTGGCCTATGGCATGTTTGGTCATGTGGATGCCGGTGTACTGCACGTGCGTCCCGCCATCGACATGAAAGACCCCGAGCAGGAAAAGCTGATCCGTGAAATTACCGATGAGGTGGTGCGCCTGACACAGGAGTACAAGGGGCTGCTCTGGGGCGAGCATGGCAAGGGCGTGCGTTCTGAATATGCCCCCGAGTTTTTCGGCCCGCTCTATCCTGTACTGCAGCAGATCAAGGGCTGTTTCGATCCGCGCAACCAGCTGAACCCGGGCAAAATTGCAACGCCTGCGATTGATGGAGCCGAACTGCTCAAGATCGATGCGGTCCCGACGCGGGGTCAGCATGACCGGCAGATCAGTGCGGCGGTGCGTGAGCAATACGATTCCGCCATGAACTGTAACGGGAACGGTGCCTGCTACAACTACGACCCGAACGATGCCATGTGCCCAAGCTGGAAAGGCACCCGTGAGCGTATTCACTCGCCAAAAGGGCGCGCTTCATTGATCCGTGAATGGCTGCGCCTGATGGCCAGCCGTGGCGTGGATGTGAAAGCGGAAGCTGAAAAGGCACGCAGCCGCAGTGGCCTGCTGGCACTGCCGAAGAAAATCAGCAACACACTGGCCAGGCGCAAGGGGCGCTATGACTTCTCAAACGAAGTACATGAGGCGATGATGGGATGTCTCGCCTGCAAGTCCTGCGTCAGCCAGTGTCCGATCAAGGTTAACGTGCCGGACTTCCGTGCGCGTTTTCTTGAGGTTTATTACGGCCGCTATCTGCGCCCGGTCAAGGATTATCTGGTCGGTAGCCTTGAGTTCATGATCCCAGCGTTGTCGAAGTATCCGGCTCCGTACAACTGGGCCATGCGCAATACATTGGTACGCAGTGTCATGCGCCGTATCGGTGGCATGGTCGACAGCCCCGTGATCTGCACCAACAGCCTCAGGCAAGGTCTGGATCAGCGCGGCATCGACTGGGCCACGCCAGAGGTCGCCAGCAGGCTCAGTGCAGCCCAGCGTGAACGCGCCGTGGTGATCGTGCAGGATGCCTTTACCAGCTACTTTGAAACCCGGCTGGTGCTGGACCTGGTTGATCTGCTGGGCAAACTCGGATTTTACGTCATGGTGGCCCCGTTCATGCCCAACGGCAAACCTCTGCATGTCCATGGCTTTATGGCTGCGTTTGACAAGGCGGCTCAGCGCAATACGCGCATGCTCAACCAACTGGCTGAGTTAGACCTGCCGCTGGTGGGTATCGATCCCTCCATGACACTGACCTACCGCCAGGAGTACAAGGACGCTGTCGAAGGTGAGCTGCCGCCGGTGCAGCTGATTCAGGAATGGCTGAGTCAGCAGCTGGAGCGTGTTGAGCTGCCTGAAATTCTGCCTCAGGGCGAATACCGTCTGATGGCTCACTGCACAGAGAAAACCTCTGCTGCACCGAGCATTCGTCAGTGGCAGAACATTTTTTCTGCATTGGGCCAGCAGCTGGATGTGGTGGCGACAGGATGCTGTGGCATGTCGGGCACCTTCGGTCATGAAACTGCCAACCTGCAGCGCTCGAAGGATATTTATGACCTGAGCTGGCGCGATATCGTCAACCACCCGGAAAACCGGGGCAAGCTGATGGCCACTGGCTACTCCTGCCGCTCTCAGGTGAAACGTTTTGACGATCAGCAGCTGCCGCACCCGGTACAGGTGCTGCTCGATGTAGTATCGGCGGTTTAAGTTCTCAAGGTACGGGGCTGTGGCCCCATGCCTAAGTTGTAGTGCAAACATATAATCGATCGGCGATGATGGCGCACATTTACGCCAACTGAAACAAGGAGCACCCCGATGCAAGATCTGCTGCCTGATCTGTGTGATCACTTTGAGGAACTGGTACGCGTTGTTGAGCCGATGTTCGGCAACTATGGCGGTCGCGAAACCTTCGGTGGTGAGATCGTCACCATCAAGGCGTTTGAAGACAATTCGCTGGTACGCGAGCAAGTTGCTCAGCCCGGCAAAGGCAAGGTGTTGGTAGTGGATGGCGGTGGTTCAATGCGCCGTGCCATGCTGGGGGACATGTTGGCTGAAAAGGCTCAGCAGAATGGCTGGGAAGGGATCATCATCTACGGCTGTATCCGTGATGTGAATGCGATTTCCGAGCTGGATGAGCTGGGGGTCCAGGCACTGGGAACCCATCCCATGAAGACGGAAAAGCTGGGTGTCGGTCAGCTGAACGTACCGGTTACCTTCGGTGGGGTGACCTTTAACCCGGGCGAATTTGTCTATGCGGATAACAACGGCATACTCGTTTCCGAACAAAAGCTGGAACTGCCATCCGCCTGATTACTGTTGCGGCGGGCAAAACTGCCCGCCGCCCATAGCTCTATCGACCAATCCTAACATGCTTTCTTGGATTCCTCTTCAACCTTTTGTTATTTAAAAACAAAAACAGAAAAGTTAAAAAATATTTTAACTTTGCAGTGACAAGCTCAAAGCCAAGGCTATACTGGATTCAACAGCGTACCGGATGTGCGCTGGCCTGTCAGAGCAGGCTGAAAAGGAAGTACACACTGCGCGTATCCGGCTACCCCTTCTCCGGATACGCGCTTTCTTTTATGGGTTTATTCGTACATCGCCTGCATCGACTCTTTGGTCCACTTCAAGCTGTGACGATAGGTTGCTTCATACAGCGAGATATCAAAATCGCTGGGCAACTGATCCCAGTCACCGGATTCATATGCGATCACTTGCCTTAGTAGCTGTCCCATCTTGCCTTCACCTCTAGCCAATGCCGCTTTGATATCCTCGCCCAGGGGCAGCTGCTCAAGCAGTGTTTCCTGATCAATATCCAGCATCGCATGAAGGCCCGACATCATGCCAACCATAAAGAAACCGGACGGGTTGGGTTGATGTTCACTCTGCGCGATCATTTCACACATGTGGCCACGGGTAAGCAAGATGCGGGTAAGCTCCTCCGGCTTATCTCGGTTCGCCGTCATCGCAATCAGGGTGGCCCACTTTCTGATCTGCTCCATTCCAAGCAACACAACAGCCTCCGCGATCGACTCAACCTGGCGCACAAGTGAGTAGGCGGCAGAGTTGACGATGCGCAGCAGCTTATAGGTGAGTATAGGGTCACGGATGATCAAGTCTTCAAGCTTTTCCGGTGTAGCATTGGGCTTCTGCAGCTCCTGCATCAGCTGCATCAAGGCTATCTGATTGGCATTGACCTTGCGGCCCTTCACAACCTTGGGCTTGCTCAGAAAACTGCCCTGGAACAGCTTGTACCCGCTCTCGATGCAGTGTTCAAGCGTGTCGAAGCTGGTGATGTTGGTTGCCAGCAGAGTAGACTTGTAAGGCGCAAGCAGTTCTGCCTGACGGCGAATCTCCTCGCTATCCAACTGGCCAACATCAATTTTGATGATTTTGGCAATTTTAAGGGCAGTATCGTATTCGGGACTGAAGCGGAAGTCGGTGAGCGCAATACGGTAGCCATCTTTCGACATTTTATGCAGAGCGCGCAGCAGATCCATGTTGCCCGGCTCAGTCAGGCGAATACAGATCACGACCTGCTTGGCCGGCAGTGTCGGCATGGTGCCTTCCAGAATCATGCGTGGTGCAATCTGGATAAATGCGGGCACGCGCTTTACTTCGCCCTGATCCGAAATACTGGTATAGGCGTGCAGAATCACCTCTGAGCTGGATTCAGCTTCAGGGTCCGTCTGCAACATCGCGTTCAGGTGTTCGTCTTCCTTGTACAACAGATCATAGGCGATAACACGCTGCTGGTGATCGAAGATCGGCTGTCGGGCCAGCAGAGGCTGTCCCCGTTCAGTATTACTGTCCATTCATGTCCCCGAATCGGCGTTTTCAGGCTGGAAGTGTATAATTTTATCATGTTGCAAGCACCTGCAGGTATGGTTGAGTACGGCCTGCAGGTATAATGCTGCCCCCTGATTTGCAAGCACTGGATTGTTAATGTCACGTATCAACTGGTTTCCCGGACACATGCACAAGGCGCGCAAGGAAATTGCGCAGGTAATGGATGAGATCGATGTGGTGATCGAGGTCCTGGACGCCCGCCTGCCCATGTCGAGTGAAAACCCGCTGGTTGATCAGCTGAGGCGCAACAAGCCAGTCCTGAAACTGCTGAACAAGCAGGACCTTGCCGATCCCGTGCGGACTCAGGAGTGGCTCGACCACTTCAATGCGCGCGAAGCGATCACGGCAGTTGCACTGGATATGCAGCAGAAGGCTTTGATCAAGCGAATTCCGGAACTGTGCAAGCAGATGGTGCCGGCACGCACCCGTCAGGATCGTCCCGTACGTGCAATGATCATGGGCATCCCGAATGTGGGCAAGTCGACTCTGATTAATGCACTGCTTGGGCGCAAGATTGCCAAAGTCGGCAACGAGCCGGCCGTCACGAAGGCTCAGAAGCGTTACAGTGTGCACAACGGCATGGCGTTGTCGGATACACCGGGCATTCTGTGGCCGAAAATCGAGGATGAAGACTCCGGTTACCGCCTTGCCGCCAGCGGTGCGATCAAGGATACCGCCATAGAACATGAACTGGTGGCGGCCTATGCCGCAGGCTTCATGCTGCAGGATTATCCGCAGCGACTGGTGGAGCGTTATAAACTCAAAACCCTGCCAGAAGGGCGCGAAGCACTATTGGATGAGATCGGTCGCAAGCGAGGCTGCCTTCGTCCAGGTGGTGTTGTCGACCGCCACAAGGCGTCTGAAATCCTGCTCACTGAGCTGCGTGCAGGCAAGCTGGGCCCCATAACCTTCGAAACCGTCGAAGAGTGGGAACGTAAACGAATTGAGGCCGAACAGGCCGCCGCCGAAGCCGCTGCACTGGCAGCCGCTGAAGCCGGGGAGAGTAACTGATGAGTCGCGGAAAAAAACAACGCAAGATCGGCGCCTTCATGACCGTACTGGAGCGCAAGCCTAAGAAACAGGAGCGCCTTGCGGATCCGACCAGCAAGGAAGCGCGGCGCAAGCGCGCACTTGAACAGCGCAAGAAACAGAAGTCCGTGTATGAGAAGGCGCAGGGCAGTCAGAACGCGCTGGAACGTGACAAGGCCGCCGGGCGCAAGGGAACCCGTCATGGAGGGCCGCTGGCGGCCAAGATTCGCAAGCTCAATGCTGCCAAAGACAAGCCCCAGGACAAAGCCGTTCAGCCCGATGCTGAACAGGACGATTAAGGCGTGTCTGAGCGGGATGTCATTATAATCGGCGGCGGTGCCTCTGGTCTCATGTGTGCGGCTATTGCGGCCTACCGCGGCCGTCGGGTACTGCTGCTTGAACACACCAAAAAGATCGGTCGCAAGATTCTCATGTCAGGTGGTGGGCGCTGCAACTTTACCCATTTACACAATACGGCAGCCAACTTCCTGAGTGACAATCCGCATTTCTGTAAATCGGCGCTGAGTCGTTTTGGGGCTGCTGATTTTGTTGAGCTGGTTGACCGCCATGGCATCGAATACCACGAGAAAACACCCGGTCAGCTGTTCTGTAACGAATCCAGCAAGGAAATTCTTCAGCTGCTGCTGACCGAGTGTGAATGGGCAGGGGTTGAGATTATGACCGAAACCCAGGTGTTTGAAGTCAAGCCCACCACCAGTGGCTATGCGTTGCGCACATCCCGCGGACAATTTGTTGCCGAATCGGTGGTGGTTGCCACCGGTGGTCTGTCGATTCCCAACGGTGGTGCCACCGGATTTGCCTACCAGATCGCCGAGCAATTCGGACTCAACGTCACACCGCGTCAGGCGGCACTGGTACCCTTTACACTCCAGCCTGATCTGCTGGAGCACCTGAAGCCACTGGCAGGGGTATCTCAGCCGGTCAGAGTCAGTTGTAACGGCGTTTCATTCAATGAGAACCTGCTGTTTACCCACCGCGGCCTGAGCGGTCCAGCCATTCTGCAGATATCATCCTATTGGCGTGGCGGCGATGCAGTTGAAATCGATCTTGTGCCGGGCACTGACCTTGAACACTGGCTCAGGCAGCAACGTGACGAGCGCCCAAAGGCCGAGGTACGTACCCTCATGGCACAGCATATGACCAAGCGCCTGGCACAGACGTTGTGCGATCTCTGGCAAATACACGACGAGATTGGCCAGTGCCGCAATGCGCGCATTGCCGAGATTGCCGAGCGTTTCAACCGATGGCAGGTCAAACCCTCAGGTACCGAGGGCTATCGTACCGCGGAGGTCACTCTTGGAGGCATTGATACGGCTGAGGTGTCTCAAAAAACATTCGCGGCCAACAAGGCCCCGGGGCTGTATTTCATCGGTGAGTGTCTGGATGTGACCGGGCATCTGGGGGGACACAACTTCCAATGGGCCTGGGCTTCAGGTTACTGTGCGGGTCAGCATGTCTAACTGAAGTCGAAATGACAGGGAGATCCACGCATGAAAATTGGCCTGGCACTGGGGAGTGGTTCCGCACGCGGCTGGTCTCATATCGGTGTAATCAGTGCACTGGCCCGGGAAGGGATTAAGCCCGAAATCATTTGCGGCACCTCAATTGGTGCACTGGTTGGCGCTTCCTGTGCAAGTGGCAGTCTCGACCGCCTCGAACAGTGGGTGCGTTCACTGAGCCGATTCGAGACCGCTCGATTTTTCGAACTGAATCTTTCTCGTCAAGGTTTTGTCAATACTGAACGCTTCCACCACTTTCTGAACACCTACATTTCTGATGACGATACCCATATTCAATCACTTCAGTGCGCCTATGGCGCGGTGGCCACCGAGCTGGAGACAGGGCGTGAGGTATGGTTTACCGAGGGCTCACTGTTACAGGCCGTTTGGGCCTCAATCTCGTTACCGGGCCTGTTTCCAGCCATTCGTCATGATCACCACTGGCTGGTAGACGGCGGCCTGGTGAACCCGGTGCCGGTATCTCTGTGCCGAGCGATGGGTGCTGAGGTGGTGATTGCGGTCAATCTGAATGGCGATATCATCGGGCGCCACCTGCATAAACCTAAACCGGTCGAAACACAAAAGCCGCGCAATGGCGTGATGGGTCGGTTAACTGAGCTGGTCGACGAATACACAACCCGGCTGACCGGAGCTGATGAGCCTGAGGATCATTCACCGAGCATGTTTGATGCCATTGCCGGCTCGATCAATATCATACAGGACCGTATTACACGTAGCCGCATGGCGGGGGATCCACCCGATATCCTGCTGTCGCCACCGCTGGCCGATATTGGGTTGCTGGAGTTTTACCGAGCAGAAGAAGCGATCAGGGAAGGGGAGCGGGCGGTGGAAGAGATGCTGCCAACCATTCACCGCCTGCTGCAGCGCTAGATCTTATCGACCTCTGTAGAGGCCTTCACGTTTTTCAACAAATGCCATCACCGCTTCCTGATGATCATCGGTGTTGTGCAGCATCCCCTGCCAGGCAGCACAAAATTCCAGAAAGTCCGGCAGTTCGTGCCGCTGTGCCTGTTTCATCAGGCGCTTGCTCATGCGCAATGCCTGTGGCGGCTTGGCAGCCATCTGGCGAGCCAGCGTCATGACCCTCGTCATCAGCTGATCCTGAGGCACCTGTTCCAGCATAAGTCCAATCTCGACCGCTTCCTCTGCGTGAACCAGGCGTCCGGTCAGAGTGATTTCTGCCGCTCGCTGATAACCGATCAAGCGCTGCAAAAACCAGGCACCACCATCACCGGGGATAATGCCAAGATTAACGAACGTCTCACCGAAAGTGGCGCGTTCGGAACCGATCCGAATATCGCACATGCAGGCAAGGTCACAGCCGGCACCAATCGCTGGGCCATTAACAGCCGCGATGACGGGAATCTCGGCGCGATGGAGCGCCAAGGGAATACGCTGGATACCCTGACGGTACTTGCGTTCCAGTTCCAGTGCATCACCGCCGAAGGGACCCTGGCGGTGGTCACCATCACGGTACTGCATCTCCTTGATATTGCCACCAGCACAGAACGCGCTGCCATCACCGGTAATTACCAGTACAGAAACTGTAGGGGCGCGATTGGCCCATTCAACGGTAGTGACAATGTCATCGATCAGGGCCGTACCGGTCAGGGCGTTGCGCAGGTCATCGCGTGCAAGCGTGAGTACGGCAACCCGATCCTCCAGCTCCAGCCGGGCATCCTGTAGCGTGGGCATGGCGTTAGTCATGAAGCACTCCCTGTCATTATCCTTGTTGGCTGTAAATTGTGACGGTAGGACACAAGAATAACAGAACATATCCGGGTTGGGAGTCATGTTTATGAAACAAAAAAGGGCAGACCAAAGTCTGCCCAGTATCAGATCGGGAAGGAGATGGATTGACAGCTCAGTCCCATGGCGGTAGTTCTGTGCTCATTTGCTACTGGAATGAGTTTTGAAAATAGTTCAGTATCTGGTGATTATGGATACTGTGCTGCGGGATACTGCGCACAACACTTCGCACAAATGCGCATGCGCAGTATCAAAATATTGACTCGTAAAGCCACTATGAACCTGATTTTGGAACAGACTGACCAAGTACGCTTTTTTACAAATATGCGAGAGGTCATAGCAGCGTTGGGTATTAGTTGCTCTGATTACGATTGGTATGTGAGCGATATCGAGACAAATGGCTTTCAGTTTCCCGAGGGCTGGCACCCTGGCAGTGAGCTTGAGTCCCTGATCGCCAACGAAGATATACAGTTCATATGGGCCGTATTCAGCGCCTTTCCCAAGGGAGTAAGGGTAGACGTAGGAAAAGCGCCATACGTTGATGGTAACCCGCATTACTGGGATGGCTCTGAGCCCGGGCCTCAACTGGACGGGGCCAGCTTTGAAATCGCATGCTGGGACAGCAGCGCGACCATCCTCGTTGGATTGGACGCAGAAAAGGCTGGAAGTTATCGATCAACTTTTTCTGATACTGTGGATCTGAAATCCGCTGCCCGGAAATAAGTTAACAAATCGGTCACTCGGACGGACTAACGTGCGTCGGTGCGCTAAGTGTTACGAGAGCTAGGAAACAAATAAATGATTCGCGACTATCGGGCAGCCGATATTGATCAAATCTTGGGAATCTGGCTATCTGCATCGGTTAAAGCCCACAGCTTTATCGAACCTGAGTTTTGGAAGTCGATGATTGGCATGATGCGTGATGTATACATTCCTGCATCGGAGACGCTTGTATATGAAAAAGAGGGAAAGGTGGTTGGTTTCTATAGCCTGTATGAGAACAATCTAGCTGCGATCTTTGTGAGACCAGGCCTGCAAGGTAAAGGATTGGGTTCTGCTCTGATTTATGATGCGAAGAATAGGCGAGAGAAGATTCAGCTCACTGTTTATAAAGATAATATTCCGAGCATCAAATTTTATGAGAAGCACGGATTCAATTTACTTGGAGAGCAGATCGATGAGCACACTGGGCACCCTGAGCTCATCATGGAATATCACTCGTAAACTCGCGCCGCTGTGTTTTGCATCATGCATAAAGGAGAAATAAGAAAATGAATCAACATCCAGTACAGCTTCAAATCGAAAGGGCAGACAAAGCTATCGTTGCTGAGGATTTCGATGTCCTCATGGATATCTATACTGATAACGCAGTATTAGTTATAGAGCCGGGCCGGAATGCAGTAGGAAAAAGTGAAATCCGTAAAGCTTTTGAAGCTATAGCTGTATATTTCAAAAACGGATTGCAAGTTGAGCAAAACGGTATGGAGATACTAGAGTCGGGAGATACAGCTTTGGTGCTAGCAAACACTGTAGTATCGGGTCCAGGCTTTCCGGCTGCCGAACGCAAGGCTACATACGTATTCAATAAATCACCTAGTGGCGCCTGGCTATGTTCTATTGACAATTCATACGGCCATGAAATTATTAGTTTGCACATGCGCTTTTAGAACAGGCACGGCGACGCTATGCAGCATTATGGAACTGGGAACTGAGGTTAATATATGGAAAGCGTTAAAGCCGATGCGGCTCTGTATCTATTGACGGGACTGCTTCAGCGTCTTGATGCTGAGCGTCCTGGCATGCTCCAGGAAATGATCGCGGGTGTTGAAGGCGACCGGGCAGCACTTCCAGAAAATATTGAGAACAGAGAGCATGTAGAGAAGATTTTTGAACAGGCATTGGAGTTACTAGCCCGTGCCAACACTGCATAACCAGTGCAGGCACGGCGACACCCACTACGGCTCCATTCCGTGGGCGCGCTTGCTGCAAGGTGTTAAATGTACAGAAGGAGATCCCCTATGGGGTTGAAGGGAAGCTGTTTGTGTGGCGAGATACGTTACGAAATCGACTCTCTGGATATGCCGATCGTGCATTGCCATTGTCAGACCTGTCGTAAAGCCCATGCGGCCCCGTTTGCCTCCACCGCGGGAGTAAAGCGCGAGAATTTCCGTTGGCTCAGTGGCATAGACTCTATTTCTACGTTCGAATCATCTCCTGGCAAATTGCGCCATTTCTGCAAACGCTGTGGATCTCATTTGGTTGCTGAGAGGCTTGGGCAGCCTCACGTAATTGTTCGGGTAGCCACTCTGGACGATGATCCCGGTTTGAAGCCAGAGGCCCATATTTGGGTGTCGCACGACGTGCCATGGCTTGAGTACAATAGGGCGTGCAAGCATAGGGAATGGCGCGACGACATTTAACAAATCAATCAAGTCCGTTCCCGGCCTGGCGACCGTCCACTGGATGCCCTAATCGGGCGCCCTTTATGCGGGCGTAATATGTAAAAACCTTCACTAACACTAAGGAAATGAATTAACCGATGGAAAAGTTTATGAAGAAAGGAGTCTTTCTTGCCACCGTCATGCTTGCGCTTACAGCATGCCAATCAAACGATCAGTTGAAGCCTGTTTCACAGATCAAACCCGGAGTAGCCAGTGAAGGCACTCTTGCCAATGCACAGTTGGTTTCCGATACCACTGCAGCCTTAGAGCAGTTGCCCGAAGGTTTGAGAGTTAAACCGGGCGCCAAAATTTTCAAGTTCGTAGTTCAGCAACCTGTTGGGGTACAAGGCTCTCGTGCATGGAGAGAAATGTGGATTGCTGATCCAAAGGGCGCTGCAAACCGGTTCCTCATCACCTTCACCGAAGCTGGATTGGGCGCTGCCGATTTCCAAATTCAACCAATGAAATAAGCACAGAACCGCAGAACGGCTTGGCCGTTGGTTACAAACACCTCACAGGTGGGCTCGCAGCAAACGGATATGCTTCTGAGTGGATTCTGAATGGCATGACCGATGAACACTTTTCGGTTGTGATTCAGGTTGGTCGGGAGTTTGTGTCCAAAGCGGTTGCTCATCTCCAAGAGAGGAGAGGCAAAAAAACCGCGCCATCTCGGGGAAGAATGGCGCGGTTCTGTGATATTTCGGGACACAATAGGAACACGAAATATTCTTTATTCATAGCCCCTTGATCTGCAAGGGGCTATGAGACCAGATCAGAACTGGTTCATGGTGTTGTCTTTACCAGAGGCTTTCAGTGCAGCGTCACCAGAGAAGTACTCTTTGTGATCGTCGCCCATGTCGGAGCCTGCCATGTTCTGGTGCTTAACGCAGGCGATACCCTGACGGATCTCCTTGCGCTGTACGCCAGCCACGTAGCCCAGCATGCCAGCGTCACCGAAGTACTCTTTGGCCAGGTTGTCGGTAGACAGGGCCGCAGTGTGGTAAGTCGGCAGAGTGATCAGGTGGTGGAAGATGCCTGCTTCGCGGGCTGCATCAGCCTGGAAGGTGCGGATCTTCTCGTCAGCAACGGCGGCCAGTTCGGTTTCGTCGTATTCAACGCTCATCAGGTTTGCACGGTCGTACAGGGATACATCCTGACCGGCTTCAGCCATCGCATCGAACACCTGCTGGCGGAAGTTCAGCGTCCAGTTGAAGGACGGGCTGTTGTTGTACACCAGCTTGGCATTGGGTACTTCTTCACGGATGCGGTTAACCATCGCAGCGATCTGGCCTACGTGCGGCTTCTCGGTCTCGATCCACAGCAGGTCGGCACCGTTCTGCAGCGAGGTGATGCAGTCCAGAACCACGCGGTCTTCACCGGAGCCTTTCTTGAACTGGAACAGGCCAGAGGCCAGGCGCTTCGGCTTCAGCAGCTTGCCGTTAGCCTTAACAACCACGTCACCGTTGTCGATGTCAGCTGCGCTGTCGATGTAATCACCATCCAGGAAGCTGTTGTACTTGTCGCCCAGGTCGCCCGGTTCGTTGGTTACGGCGATCTGCTTGGTCAGGCCGGCACCCAGAGAGTCGGTACGGGCAACGATGACACCGTCTTCAACACCCAGCTCCAGGAATGCGTAGCGTACGGCGCGGATCTTGGCCAGGAAGTCGGCGTGCGGAACGGTTACCTTGCCATCCTGGTGACCACACTGCTTCTCGTCAGATACCTGGTTTTCGATCTGGATCGCACAGGCACCGGCTTCGATCATTTTCTTGGCCAGCAGGTAAGTGGCTTCTTCGTTACCGAAACCGGCGTCAATGTCGGCGATGATCGGCACAACGTGGGTCTGGAAGTTGTCGATCTGAGCCTGGATGTCAGCTTCTTTCGCTGCATCACCGGCTTCGCGAGCGTCGTCCAGCTGGCGGAACAGTCCGCCCATTTCACGGGCATCAGCCTGGCGCAGGAAGGTGTAGAGCTCTTCGATCAGCGCCGGTACAGAGGTTTTCTCGTGCATGGACTGGTCGGGCAGCGGACCAAATTCGGAACGCAGCGCGGCAATCATCCAGCCGGACAGGTACAGGTAGCGCTTGTTGGTGTTACCGAAGTGCTTCTTGATGGCGATCAGCTTCTGCTGACCGATGAAACCATGCCAGCAACCCAGAGATTGAGTGTACTGAGAGCTGTCGGCATCGTACTCGGCCATATCCTGACGCATGATCTTGGCAGTGTAGCGTGCGATATCCAGACCGGTCTTGAAACGGTTCTGAATGCGCATGCGAGCCGCGTATTCAGGGTTGATCGCTTCCCAGGTGTTGCCGGCGGCAGCGCGGACGGTAGCGATGGCATCGATCTCGTTTTTGTAAGCTGACATGGTCATTCCTTCACAGTGTTTGTGTTTAGGTAATGTTGGATCGGGTAACCCCGTTCCAGATCTTGCGGCGCTGTCATTCCGCTGGAGTGGCAGTGCCTTGTTGAAGCGAATAATGGGCGCATGCTGTGAGGGTGTCAAAATGATTTTGTGCACAGCAACAAAAATGTAGTCTCACTACATTCGAAACCTTTTTTCGGCTGTAATTTAACTACAATAGGAAAACGAGTCTGAAACTCTAAAACCCCAGTAATTACCGTGGTTTGAGTGCCTAAAACTTAAGGATTAGCCACTTTGGTATTAGTCAATAAAAACGTGTTTTACACGGGTTTTAAGTTATTTTGGTTATCTGGCTTATATCTAAAAAATCTAAAAAATTCTCACTACATTTACAGTAAAAATTCGCTATATCAGTGACTTATGGTGGATTTCCTTACGACCAAAGTCGATCCGAAATAAAAAAGGCCACTCGTGAAAGAATGGCCTTTAGAGTTGAAATGAGAGTTTGATGCCGCTTATTCGAGATACAGGCTACCTTGGTTGAGTAATGCCAGCAGCAGCGGTGCTGTCTCGTCATCAAACAAAGGTCTAAACCTGTGATGAAGACACAATTGCTGCGCTAGGTTTTTTGCTGCAACTGCGAAAACAGGAAAAGGCTGCCCATCCGCAAACAAGGTCAGGCTGGAATCGCTGTTCTGATGCCAAGCCAGTCGTGCCCCTTCTGCACGCACCAGTTCCGCACCCTCCTCAAGTGCTTCAGCCAACTCGGCTGCTGTCAGGGTTTCATCACTTCCGGCCAGCTCCGGGTACTTTGGCTCAGTCATGAAGGTACCAAACCAGTGTGCAAGTCGGTCAGGGTCGCCAAGGTATTGCTGCAGGATTGAGCTTAGGCGGGCAATTGCGGCTGCATCAATTTCACCGGGTTTGGCAGTCAATGCCAGGTCAGCATCGGTGTAACGCAAGTCGGTACTGAGTGAGTCGCATAGCGTGTCGGTCAGGCCACGCAAGATCTCTGCATGGGAAGGGGCGCGAAACCCGATCGACCAGGTCATGCAGCCATCACCCACACCCACCCCGTTGTGACCCACACGGGGCGGCAAGTAGAGCATATCCCCCGGGTTCAGTTCCCAGCTCTGCTCGGCATGCCATTCAGGCAAGATCATGACCGGAGTATCTTCACGTCGAGGGGAGTCTTCACCAAACAGGCCACCCACTTCCCAGCGGCGCACGCCCTCTGCCTGCAGCAGGAACACATCATAGTTGTCATAATGCGGTCCCACACCACCGCCATCACTGGCGTAACTGATCATCAGATCATCGCGGCGCCACTGAGGAATGAAGTTGAAAGCCTCCAGCAGCGGGGCAACATCCGGCACCCAGTGATCCACGGCCTGTACCAGCAGAGTCCAGGGGGCGTCACCCAGCTCAGCAAAGCGTTCGGGTGCAAAAGGGCCGTGCTCAAGTGCCCAGTGCCCGCTGGCTGGATCATTGATGATCAGGCGTGACTCGATATCATCTTCACATGCCAGGCCGGCCAACTCATCTGCATCGATTGCCGGTTGGAAGCCGGGGAAGGCGTTACGAATCAAAAGGGGCTTTTTCTGCCAGTAGTCACGCAGAAAGATTTCAGGGCTTAGCTCGCCCCAATTCAGTTCAGTGATCAAGATTAAGCAGCTCCGCCATTTCAGTGACCGCATCTTCAAGCTCAGCCATCACCTTGCGCTTGTCGCGGTTGGCCAGTGCGGCCTGACGGTCGTTACCGACCATACGAATACACTTCTGAATACGCGCCATGCAGCTGTGCACACCGTCAACGTTAAACTCGAACTGTTCGTAGTCGCGAGCGGTCTGT
Source organism: Marinobacterium sp. BA1 (assembly GCF_041155135.1). Taxonomy (NCBI): domain Bacteria; kingdom Pseudomonadati; phylum Pseudomonadota; class Gammaproteobacteria; order Oceanospirillales; family Oceanospirillaceae; genus Marinobacterium; species Marinobacterium sp. BA1. The sequence goes on along the minus strand of NZ_BAAFHC010000001.1, from coordinate 1,127,641 downwards.
TGCAGGCCGTTGCGCAGGGCTTCGGCCTGGGCGGCCAGCTCAAGCAGGCTGTGTGAATGGCTCATTGATCTCTCCTTGTTGATTGCAGACCTCAGTCTGACAGAGTGGTGCATTGGCAACGAAGTCAACTTTGGTTCAGTGCTTCTCGCGCTCCAGCACCTCTTCAACCGAAGTCAGAATGCCGCGCAACATGCCCAACTCGGCCTTTTCGGGGCGGGTGCGATTGAAGTAACGGCGCAGTTTGTCCATCACTCGCCCCTCATGCTGGGGGATGATGAAGCCGGTGCGACGCAGCACCTTTTCAAGATGTTCATAAAACAGGGTGATCTCACCCTGGCGTGGATAGGGTGCAGGCTCGGCTACGGCTTTTGCACCACGGGCGGCTCGGCGCAGCTCGTAGGTGACCAGCTGTATCGCCTGGGCGATGTTGAGTACCGGATAGTCTTCATTGGCATCAATGTAAAGATGGCGGTTGCACAGCAGCATCTCCTCATTGGTCAGCCCCATGGTTTCGCGGCCAAACAGAATGGCGATCTGGCCACTGCGGGCCTCATCCACCATCATGGCTGCGGCTGCTTCGGCGTCCATCAGAGGCTGATCGAAGCTGCGCTGGCGTGCACTGGTACCAATAACCAGCTGGCAATCGGCAATGGCCTCTTCGACGCTCTGAACGACCACGGCATTGTCGAGCAGATCCTTGGCACCGGCTGCACGTGATTCGGCCTCTGCATGCGGAAACTCGATGGGGTCAACTAGCCAGAGCTGGCTCAGGCCCATATTTTTCAAAGCACGGGCCGCAGCGCCGATGTTGCCGGGGTGAAAGGTGTTGACCATGATGATGCGAATATTGTCGAGCATGCGGTGCCTCACAAACAGAATTGAGCCGCATTATAGGGGGCAAGACGGGTGAGACAAAGTAACAGAGGACGTATCAGACTCACAGTCGTCGACACCAGTGTTCAAGGTCGTGCACAAAGCGCTCTTTATGCCAGAGGTGTGGCGAGTGATCCGCCTTGGGGTAAATATGTAGCTCGGGGAAGGGCAGCTGGGCCTCAACCCATTGCGACACCTCCGAGCCGTAGAACTGACTGCTGTCACCGTAGATCAGCAGAGTCGGCAGGTCGATCTGTGGCAGCAGGTCGCGGTAATCCTGCTGTGTCAGTGAATCCCAGCACCGAGTCAGTGCCGGTGCGTTCAGTCCGCGAAGATAATCACGCATCTGCTGAAACCCACGCGAGTTGGCTTCATAGTTCTCGCGGCTGCGTCGATTAAGGCCGTGTGCCGCCAATTCCAGCACTCCTTCCGCGAAGTCCTGCTCCAGCCGTTGCAGGAAGCGCTGGTTGCGGTCGTAATCAAAGTCGCCGTAGATGCCCAGGGGCCAGTCGATATCGGTAACCAGTTTGGGGGACTGGTCTACTATGCACAGACCACCGAGGCGTCCAAGTCCATAGCTGCGAATGTACTCCCAGCTGATAAGAGCACCCATGGAGTGGCCCACCAGTACCACATCGCGCAGATCATATTCGGTTAGCAGACGGTCAAGATCGGCCGCCATCTGGCTGATCGCCATCTGATCGCACGGTGGAGGTTCATGGGTGCCGTGTCCACGGGCATCCCAGCAAAACACCTGGTGGGATTCGGCCAGCTCGGAGGCGAAAGGGAGCCATTCGCGAGCGCCGGAGGTCCAGCCATGCAGAAACACAATTGGCTGGCCCTTGCCCAGGCTGACATATCGGATGGGGTGATTATCGGTAGCGAGCAGTGTTTCCATACCTGCACCTGTAAAAGACTGGACTGTGATGGAATCAAAAACGGGGCCAAAAGGCCCCGTGAAACAACTTAGATGCGCTTGGCCTGAGCCGCGGCGTTGCCGGTGTAGAGTGATGGTGTCAGCGCCTTGAGTTCATCCTTGGCACTCTGGGGCATCTCCAGCGTGTCGATGAAATCCTGAATGGTAGCCTGGTTCATGGTCTTGCCACGAGTCAGGTCCTTCAGTTTCTCGTAGGGCTTTTCAATGCCGTAGCGGCGCATCACGGTTTGAATCGGCTCGGCCAGCACTTCCCAAGCGTTGTCGAGGTCTTCAGCCAGGCGAGCAGCGTTGATTTCCAGCTTGCTGATCCCCTTGAGGCTGGCCTGGTAGGCGATCAGGCTGTGGCCAAAACCGACACCCAGGTTGCGCAGTACGGTGGAGTCAGTCAGGTCACGCTGCCAGCGGGAGATCGGCAGTTTGCTAGCCAGGTGCTGCATGATCGCATTGGCGATACCCAAGTTGCCTTCGGAGTTTTCGAAGTCGATCGGGTTAACCTTGTGCGGCATGGTGGAAGAGCCTACTTCACCGGCCACTGTCTTTTGCTTGAAGAAACCAAGCGAGATGTAGCCCCACACATCACGGTCAAAATCGATCAGGATGGTGTTGAAACGGCACACGGCATCAAACAGCTCGGCGATGTAGTCATGCGGCTCGATCTGAGTGGTGTACGGGTTCCAGCTCAGCCCCAGGCTCTCGACGAAAGATTTGGCGTTGGCTTCCCAGTCGATATCGGCATAGGCGGACAGGTGAGCATTGTAGTTACCTACGGCACCGTTGATCTTGCCAAGATATTCGATATTGTCGATCTGCTTCAACTGACGCTGCAGGCGGTACGCAACGTTGGCCATCTCCTTGCCCATGGTGCTCGGCGAAGCGGTCTGGCCGTGGGTGCGGCACAGCATCGGTTGGTCAGCATGTTCGCGCCCCAGTGCCGCGATGGCATCGGTTACCTGCTGCATCTGGTTGCGGGTGACTTCAACTCCATGGCGCAGCATCAGTGCGTGCGACAGGTTGTTGATGTCTTCCGAGGTGCAGGCGAAGTGAACAAACTCACTGATCGCGGCCAGCTCGGCGTTGTCGGCGATCTGCTCCTTGATAAAGTACTCGACCGCCTTTACATCGTGGTTGGTAGTACGTTCAATTTCCTTGATGCGCTCGGCATGCTCGATACCGAACTCGTCCACGATGCGGTTCAGCTGCGCGTTGGCGGCTTCACTCAGCGCCGGAACCTCCACAATCTGCGGGTGGGCGGCCAGCTGCTGCAGCCAGCGGATCTCGACCTGGACGCGGAAACGGATCAGACCGAATTCACTGAATACAGCACGCAGGTCGGCAGTTTTGCTGCCGTAGCGGCCATCAACCGGGGATACGGCGGTAAGGGCAGAAAGCTCCATGTTACACAGTCTCACTCTTGGCTTGCGTCGATAAAGCGCGAATTATACGGGAAATGGCCGCAGCTGGGTACGCCAGTGCGGCTCTGGATCAGGATGACTTAAGGATGCGTCTCAACGAAGGCTTGAGGCGCGAACGGAAGAACAGCATATGCCAGCGCTTGCCACCGACCTGCCGCCAGAGCAGTGCAGAACGGATACCGGCCAGCAACAGAGCGCGAATACGTGCGGCGTTTTCGGTGTTCTGCAGATGCCTTGGATCACCGCTAACCTGGATACGGAAGCTGAAGGTGCTCACGGTGGTCTGATACAGGCCATCCAGCGCCGCGATCACGTTGCTGTGGGTATAGGCTGAAGGGTCGAGTTCGGCGTTGTCATCCTGCTCACTGAAATAGCGCGCCTTGCGTGCCACCTCATCGATACCTTCGCCGATCTTTTGCATCACGTCAGGGTGTTTGTCGAGCTGACGCTCCAACATGATCATGCCCAGCACATATTGCACAATCTGCTTGTTCTGGGCGCTCTCGTTCTTGTCCACCATGTCCTGCAGGTGACGCAGGCCAAGGTTGAGCGAGTAGGGGATGTTGCTGACACCGCCATAGACATCTTCCGTCTGGCGCGGATCGGTCACGAACAGGCTGGCGATGCTGGTTTCAAGGTTGTTCTGCGGCACCATGCCGCGACGGGCGATCTGGTCCACCAGGCTGGCGGCCTGAAACATTCCGGCCAGCGCGATGGTTTGTTCATCATGTTGACGCGACATCAGTGCTCCTTAGCCGAGCCGGCTATCGAATGGCGCGAAGTGGTTTCGATGACACCACCACCAAGACAAAGGTCATCAATATAGAGTACAACAGACTGGCCCGGGGTTACGGCACGCTGCGGCTGGTCAAACACCACTCTGTAACCGCCTTCGGCAGCGGCTTCCACGGTGCAGTCCTGATCCGCCTGACGGTAACGCACCTTAGCCTTGCAGCGCAGCGGCAGCTCGGGTGCTTCGCCGCTGATCCAGAAAATATCACCTGCATGCAGCCAGTTGGAATAGAGCAGGGGATGTTGTCCCTGAACCGCGATCAACACGTTTCGATCCAGATCTTTCGCCGCCGCAAACCAGGGCTCTTCAGGATAATCTTTCAGCCCCCCTATGCCGAGCCCCTGACGCTGACCGATGGTGTAATACATCAGTCCCTGGTGCTCACCGATCACGTCACCGTCAGGTGTTTCGATTTTGCCAGCCTGTGCCGGCAGATACTGTTTCAGGAAGTCGCTGAAGCGACGCTCGCCGATAAAGCAGATACCGGTACTGTCTTTCTTGTCATGGGTTATCAGCCCATGTTCTTCCGCCAGTCGACGTACTTCGGGCTTTTCCAGCTCGCCAACCGGGAAAAGTGTCAGTTTAAGCTCATCTTCGCCGACCTGATGCAGAAAATAACTCTGGTCCTTGTTCGGGTCCAGTCCCTTGAGCAGTACGGTATGGCCGTCACGCTCACCACGGCGCACGTAATGGCCGGTCGCAATCAGATCAGCGCCCAGCAGCTGAGCATACTCAAGAAATGCCTTGAACTTGATCTCGCGGTTGCAAAGAATATCCGGGTTGGGTGTGCGCCCGGCCTTGTATTCTTCCAGAAAGTGTTCGAATACATTGTCCCAGTACTCGGCCGCAAAGTTGGCGCTGTGCAGCGGGATGCCCAGTTTGTCACACACGGCCTGGGCATCGGCCATATCTTCCTTGGCCGTGCAGTATTCGGTTCCGTCATCCTCTTCCCAGTTTTTCATGAACAGGCCTTCGACCTGATAGCCCTGCTGCAGCAACAGCAGAGCCGATACGGAAGAGTCAACACCGCCGGACATGCCGACGATCACTTTGGTCTGGGCGTTAGCAGAATTCATGGTTCAGACAGTTTCCTGAATAAAGTCCAGAGGGTAACGGGTGCCTGCAAGATAATCATCAATGCAGCGGGTCACCAGTTCACTGCGCAATTGGGCGCGGTGTTGCTCCATTTCGTCTCGTGTCAGCCAGAGCGGGCGGATAATGCCTTCATCAAGACTGGCGTCAGGCAGCTCGGCAACGGCGCGCGCGATAAAACAGAAACGGTGATAGGTCACACCATTGGACGGGGCGAAGTAAGTATACATGCCCAGCAGAGCCTCGGGCTCGACCTGCCAACCGGTTTCTTCAAGGGTTTCGCGCCGAGCGGCTGCAACAAAGGACTCGCCGGGCTCCAGATGGCCCGCGGGCTGATTGATAACGACTTTACCACCTGCCATCTCTTCGACGAGCAGAAAACGGCCTTCCTGTTCAACGATGCAGGCAACGGTTGCGTGGGGTGTCCAGCGCATTGAAACTCCCGACAAGGTTTGGATTCGGGCGCAATAATAGCAGTTTGGCAGCGTATTTGTCCGGTGAGGATTCAGGCTCGGCTGCGCGGGCGTTTTGCAGACGGACGACGACTGTTGCGCCGTGCGGCAGCGGGTCGTGCAGGTGGCGCGGGCAGGTTCACCTGCTCCTCGCGCCACTGCCCTGGCGCCAGCGACTCCAGTGTCCAATTACCGATCGACCAACGGATCAGGCGCAGGGTCGGGAAGCCGACCTCTGCAGTCATGCGGCGGACCTGTCGGTTGCGACCTTCGGTAATGATCAGTTCGATCCAGCTGGTAGGCTGTTCCTTGCGAAACCTGACAGGTGGGTTGCGTGGCCAAAGCCAGCGGGGCGGGTTGATTCGACGAGCCCGTGCCGGGCGAGTCGGGCCATCCTTGAGTTGAACGCCCTGGCGCAGCCGATTAAGTGCCGCTTCACTTATTTCGCCGTCAACCTGAACACAATAGGTTTTGGGCAGCTTGAATGCAGGGTTGGCCAGTTGCTGCTGCAACCGACCATCATCCGTTAGAATCAGCAGTCCTTCGGAGTCAAAATCAAGGCGACCGGCTGCGTAGACACCAGGAACCTTGATGAAATCCGCCAGTGTCGAGCGTCCTTCAGAGTCCGTGAACTGGGTCAGTACACGAAAAGGCTTGTTGAACAGAAGGATTCTCGACATGCAGCGACCGGTTGGCTACTCCGCAGGTTGAATATTCACAGCGTGCAGCCCCTTTGGGCCCTGCTGTATTTCGAACTGGACCGCCTGGCCCGCCTTGAGACTTTTGTAGCCATCCATCGCGATGGCAGAAAAGTGCGCGAACAACTCTTCTTCGCAGGCCTCGGACAGAATAAAACCGTAGCCTTTGGCGTTGTTGAACCACTTGACTGTCCCTGTTTGCATAAAATACTCCCCCGTGACATTCGGAGCACAGCTCCTTGGTCATTACCTGCAATACCGATCAAAACAGGGATGCGGCGTTGCAGGAACTCCTTATGTGTATGCATTTCTACGCCAGGGACTACAGGCAAGGGCAGCACCATGGACTTATCCGTCGGCTGCCTTTAACCTCTCCTTGTAAGCGCGAGTATAGCATTTGCAGTTAATGACACTAGACATTGCCGGGTTTTTTCCCGGTTGTTTTAGACTAATATCGAAGGTATCGACGTTGTTTGTGAACGAACGCGAGTTCAGGCTCATGAGTTCAAACCATAATGCTGATGAAGAACACCACGATGATGATGGTGGTCTGGCAACAGCGGAAACCAAACCGCAACTCAAGCGCCCTCCCATGTACAGGGTGGTGCTGATGAACGATGACTACACACCGATGGATTTTGTCATCGAGGTATTAATGATTTTTTTCAATATGGACCAAGAGAAGGCTACACAAGTGATGTTGGCGGTCCATACTCAGGGTAAAGGCGTATGCGGAGTGTATACCCGCGATGTGGCTGAAACTAAAGCCACACAAGTGAATCAATATGCCAGAGAGAACAAGCACCCTCTGCTGTGTGAAGTGGAATCGGTCTGACGGGAGGCGAATGCCATGCTGAATCGAGAGCTTGAAGACACCCTGAGCGTTGCATTCCGGTCAGCCCGGGATAAGCGACATGAATTCATGACGGTTGAACACTTGCTGTTGGCGTTGCTCGACAACCGTCAGGCGGTTGCGGTGCTCAATGCCTGCGGCGCCGATTTGAGCCGTTTGCGCCAGCAGTTGTCGGTGTTTATCGATGAAACCACACCACTGCTGCCAGATAACATTCCCAACATGGAAACCCAGCCGACACTTGGCTTTCAGCGCGTATTGCAGCGTGCAGTTTTCCATGTGCAGTCCTCCGGCAAGTCTGAGGTCAATGGCGCCAATGTGTTGGTGGCCATCTACAGCGAGCAGGAAAGTCACGCTGTGTTTGTTCTGCAGCAGCAGGGCATTGAACGCATGGATGTGGTCAACTACATCTCGCACGGTATATCCCGCATCAACGAACAGGAGTCTGACGAACCCGGGCTGGGTGCTGATGGTGAAGAGAGTGGTGAAAGCAGCAAAAGCGCCCTGTCTCAGTATGCCGTCAATCTGAATCAGCAGGCTGCACTGGGTCGGATCGATCCTCTGGTGGGGCGTGACTCCGAAGTCGAACGGGTGGTACAGATTCTGTCACGTCGTCGCAAGAACAACCCTCTGTTGGTGGGGGAAGCTGGTGTCGGCAAAACAGCGATTGCCGAGGGACTGGCAAAACTGATCATTGAAGACAAGGTGCCGGATATTATCTCCGACAGCATTGTCTATGCCCTTGATCTGGGTGCGTTGCTGGCGGGCACCAAGTACCGCGGTGATTTCGAAAAAAGGCTGAAGTCTTTGCTGAACGAGATCAAACAACAGCCGCGTTCTATCCTGTTTATTGATGAAATCCATACCATTATCGGGGCAGGTGCCGCTTCCGGCGGCTCCATGGACGCTTCCAACCTGCTCAAGCCGCTGCTCAGTTCCGGTGAGATCCGATGCATCGGGTCGACCACTTTTCAGGAATTCCGTGGCATCTTTGAGAAAGACCGTGCGCTCGCGCGCCGGTTCCAGAAAATTGATGTGCTTGAGCCGAACGTGGATGATACCTACCACATTCTGCGCGGCCTGCGGTCTCGCTTCGAGGAGCATCACGACCTGGAGTACACCGATGCGGCACTGCGCGCAGCGTCTGAGCTGGCGGATCGCTACATCAATGACAAGCATATGCCGGACAAGGCCATTGATGTAATCGATGAAGCGGGGGCCTATCAGCGGCTCATGCCCGTTGAACAGCGCAAAAAGGTCATCGACGTGGCTGAAGTCGAGTCGGTGGTCGCCAAGATCGCACGTATCCCGCCGAAAAGCGTGTCCACATCCGATAAGGATCAGTTGCGTAAGCTGGAAAGCAATCTCAAGATGGTGGTACTGGGGCAGGATGAAGCGATCAGCTCTTTGGCTTCGGCCATCAAACTGTCTCGTGCAGGCCTCAAGGAGCCAAACAAGCCGGTGGGCAGCTTCCTGTTTGCCGGCCCAACCGGTGTCGGCAAGACTGAGGTTACCCAGCAGTTGGCGCGCATTTTGGGTATCGAGCTAGTGCGCTTTGACATGTCAGAGTATATGGAACGGCACACCGTCTCACGCCTGATCGGTGCGCCTCCGGGCTATGTGGGCTTCGATCAGGGAGGGCTGCTGACAGAAGCGATCACCAAGTCACCGCATTGCGTACTGCTGCTGGATGAGATCGAGAAGGCGCACCCTGAGGTGTTCAACCTGCTGCTTCAAGTGATGGATAACGGCACTTTGACCGACAATAACGGTCGTAAGGCAGACTTCCGCAACGTCATTCTGGTGATGACGACCAACGCAGGTGCCGAAGCACACAGCCGGCCGTCAATCGGCTTCACTCAGCAGGACCACAGCACGGATGCAATGGAGGCTCTGAAACGACTGTTTACACCGGAGTTCCGCAACCGCCTGGATACCGTGATTCAGTTCAAGCCTCTGACTCTGGAAATCGTCAAGGGTGTGGTCGACAAGTTCCTGACTGAGCTTCAGGCTCAATTGGACGACAAACATGTAGTGTTGCATGTGGATGAGGCTGCACGCCAGTGGCTGGCTGAGAACGGTTATGACGAGAAGATGGGTGCCCGCCCGATGCAGCGTCTGATTCAGGAAAAGCTGAAGAAGCCGCTGGCCGAGATGATTCTGTTTGGAGAACTGGCAGAATCCGGCGGAGAAGTGGATATTGGTATCGGCGAAGATGGAGAGATCTGTCTGGAGGTCGCAGCGGTGGCAGCCTGAGGGCTGCCATCCACCGCAGCCGCGCTCGTGATATCAGCGGGCGCGGTAAACGATACGGCCTTTGCTCAGGTCGTAGGGAGTCAGTTCGACCTTGACCTTGTCGCCAGTCAGAATACGGATGTAGTTCTTGCGCATTTTGCCGGAGATATGGGCAGTCACAACGTGGCCATTTTCGAGCTCAACGCGGAACATGGTATTGGGAAGGGTATCGATAACGGTACCTTCCATTTCAAATGAATCTTCTTTAGCCATTCACTACCTACCTTTGAGGCTGGTTAGCCTGAGTGTGGAAAGCGCAGTATTGTGCCCTAAAAGACGCCCAATTTCAAAAGCTAATCGGTGCTTGCCTCAGGGCTCAATCGACGCCACTCGCTGTTGATAAGCATCTCCAGCGGCCGGTAGCGAATCTTGTAGTTCATTTTGCGGCAATCTTCCACCCAATAGCCAAGATAAAGCCACTCCTTGCCGCTCCTTGCGGTTTGTCGAATCTGCCAGATAACGGCGTACACACCGAGACTGCGCCACTCCATATCAGGATCATAGAAAGTGTAGAGAGCCGACATCCCCTGTTCCAGCATGTCGGATACCGCCACTGCCAGGAGCGTACCTTCTGGGTTGCGGAATTCGTAAAAACAGGAATCCACCGTACCTTCAACAAGAAAATTGAAAAACTGATCCGGGGAGGGGGGGTACATGTCGCCATCAGCATGGCGCTGATTGATATAACGCTCATAAAGCGCGTAGTACTCGTGTGTAAGCTGGCAGGGAACAGCACGAACAATCAGGTCGGCGTTACGATTCTCGATACGCCGCTGTGTTTTGGAGGGGTTGAATTCAGCAACAGGTACGCGAACGGAAATACAGGCCTGACACTGCTCGCAATGCGGTCGATAGATATGTCCACCACTGCGCCGGAAGCCGAGTTCTGACAGCTGGCTGTACAGGTTACGATCAATATCGGCACGCGGGTCTACAAAAAGGGTGCGCGCCTGTCGGTCAGGCAGGTAGCTGCAATCATGTTCTGGCGTTGCATAGAACCGCAGCGCACACAGATCAGCTACACGAATTTTCACAAACTGCCTCGCGGGTAATGGAAAATTGCCAGGTATGATCAAGCGACTGTTCACACAGCTGATCCAGACTTGCAGCAAAGTCATGTCGTGTGATTTCTATCGCACCTAAGCTCGCCAAATGGTCGTTATATACTTGGCAATCAATGAGCTGATATCCCCATTGTTTGAGCTGTGTCACGCACCAGGTGAAGCCTATTTTTGAGGCGTCACGCTGGTACGAGAACATTGATTCGCCGAAAAAAACCGACCCAATGGCCAGGCCATAAAGCCCGCCGACCAGTTCATCACCCATCCAGACTTCAACCGAATGTGCGATGCCCTGGTGGTGGAGATTCACGTAAGCCGAGAAAATCTCATGGCTGATCCAAGTGCCCTGCTGTCCTCGACGCGGCCCTGCACACGCTCTGACCACGTGCTCAAAGGCCTGATCAAAAGTCACCCGGTAGTCAGTGCGGCGCAGGCGTTTGCGCAGGCTGCGCGATACGTGCAGTTTGTCCGGCAACACAATGCAACGCGGGTCAGGGCTCCACCACAGGATAGGCTCCCCGGGGTTATACCAGGGAAAGATCCCGCTGCGATAGGCACTCAAAAGCCTTGCCTTGCTCAGATCTCCGCCAGCCGCCAACAGGCCGTTGGGCTCTGCCAAGGCCTTATCGAGCGGAGGAAAGAGCAGGCTGTCATCAGCCAGCCACGGAATCATCAGGCGTCGAGATCATCCAGATATTTTTCGGCATCCAGTGCTGCCATGCAACCAAAACCGGCTGATGTAATCGCCTGACGGTAGATGTGGTCACACACATCACCTGCCGCAAACACACCTTCAATGCTGGTTTGGGTTGCCTTGCCTTCAAGGCCTGAGCGAATTTTCAGATAGCCGTCATTCATCTCCAGCTGTCCTGTAAACAGCTCTGTATTGGGCTTGTGTCCAATGGCGACAAACACGCCCTGCAGATCAAGCTCATGCGTGGAGGCATCGGCTGTACTGCGGACGCGAATACCGGTGACCCCACTCTGATCACCCAGCACTTCGTCCAGTTGGTGGTTCCAAAGGATATTGATGTTGCCGTTTTCAGCCCGTTCCAGAATTTTGTCCTGCAGGATTTTCTCGGAGCGCAGGCTGTCACGACGGTGAATCAGGGTGACTTCTGCTGCAATATTGGACAGGTAGAGTGCTTCTTCAACAGCGGTGTTGCCACCACCGATCACGGCCACCTTCTGGCCACGATAGAAAAAGCCGTCACAGGTGGCACAAGCGCTGACACCTTTGCCCATAAAGGCCTCTTCGGACGGCAGGCCCAGGTACTGTGCCGATGCCCCTGTTGCGATGATGAGGGCATCACAGCTGTACTCGCCCATATCACCCTTGAGGCGGAAAGGACGGCTCTGTAGCTGTGTTTCATTAATGTGATCGAAAATCACCTGAGTATTGAAGCGTTCGGCATGGGCCTGCATCCGCTGCATTAACTCAGGGCCCTGCACACCATCCACATCTCCGGGCCAATTGTCGACTTCGGTGGTAGTGGTCAGCTGCCCGCCAGCCTGCATGCCGGTAATTACGACCGGGTTCAGGTTGGCGCGTGCAGCATAGACGGCAGCGGTGTAACCGGCAGGGCCAGAGCCCAGGATAATCAGACGATGGTGTTGTACTTCACTCATGGGTGTTGGGTATCCGGATTGAATGGTTCCTGTTACTGATTGCAGCCGACTCTAAACCCGCGATGGCGGATTGTCTATGACAGCACGGGTGAGCATGGCAATATTCGGTGTCCGTGGCCGATATATGGTATTTTTGCCGCTGCATCGAGATCTGTTGAGTGTAAGGAAAACCGGATTGAGTGAAAAGCGACCCCCCACAGTGCCTTCTCTGACAACCCAGCTGGCCAGTATTGCCCGCGAGGGTGGGCTGATCCTGCTGGCTGGAGCCTGTCTGTTTTTATTGCTGGCACTGATTGGATATGACCCGCGCGACCCGGGATGGTCGCATCTGGCTTACCAGCCAGAGGTGAAGAATTTTACCGGAACTGCAGGCGCCTGGATGGCTGATGGCATGATTTCCGCTTTTGGCGTAGGCGCCTATCTGTTACCGCTGCTGGTGTTGTGGCCAGCCTGGCGCTATCTGCGCCAGGTCCGCGTGGGTATTATGGAAACCTTGCCATTCCTGATGCTGCGCAGCCTGGGGGCCACTATCTTCCTGCTAGCCCTGTGCACACTGTCATCCATCCATCTTTCCAACGACAGCCTGCATTACCCGTTTACGGTGGGCGGCTTGCTGGGCGAGGCCACTTCTGACTGGGCTGTCAGCTGGTTCAGCGTTACCGGAAGCTCAATTCTGTTCTGGACTCTGATGCTGCTGGGCCTGACCTTGTTTCTGGAGTTCTCGTGGCAGGAGCTGCTCGAACTGCTTGGTGGCGCTCTTCTGCGGATGGTTGACCAGTTGCGCGGACGGCTGCCCCTTACGACTGCAGACGAACCCGCCATTGCAAATAACGCGTTTGCGAGAGCAGCTGATTCACCTGACGTGGCACCTCGTGTTTCACGACCGGTCAGCCCAGCCCCAGCCATGCATGAACGCATTGAACCACGCATGGAACCATCCATTGCGGAAAATACTGTCATTCCGTCTTCAGAAGAGTCTACGACTACTGCGAAAGCGGCCATGGCCAAAACAAGTGCAGCCGCTGGAGCGGTTGCAGAAGCGGCAAAACGCAGCCTCAAAATTGTGCCGCTGTCTGAAACTCACCAGCCGATGGCGGATGAGCCTGACAGCGAGCCGACCCCGGTCAAACGCAAACAGTTACCCAGACTGCCATCTCTTGATCTGCTTGACCCGCCAGAGCTGCAGCAGCAGCAGGGCTACAGCGAAGATGAGCTGGAGCAGATGTCACGCCTGCTGGAAAGTAAGCTGAAAGACTTTGGCGTAGTCGTTGAAGTGGTTGAAGTCAATCCGGGCCCGGTCATCACACGCTTTGAGCTTCAGCCAGCCCCCGGAGTGAAGGCCAGCAAAATCAGTAACCTGTCGCGTGACCTTGCCCGATCCATGGCCGTCATGAGTGTGCGAGTGGTTGAGGTCATTCCGGGCAAATCCGTTGTTGGGGTGGAAATTCCAAACGAGGTCCGTCAAACCGTGCACCTGAGCGAGGTTTTGAACGCCAGGCCTTATCTGGAAGCCTCCTCACGCCTGACGCTGGCACTGGGCAACGATATTGCAGGCAATCCGGTGGTAGCCAACCTTGCCAAGATGCCACACCTGCTGGTGGCCGGTACGACAGGTTCGGGCAAATCAGTGGGCGTCAACGCCATGCTGCTGAGTCTGTTGCTGAAGGCAACGCCGGAGGAAGTGCGGCTGATTCTGGTTGACCCCAAAATGCTGGAGTTGTCGGTCTACGAGGGCGTCCCACATTTGCTGACTCCCGTCATTACCGATATGAAAGAGGCCGCCGGTGGTTTGCGCTGGTGTGTCGCCGAGATGGAGCGACGCTACCGCCTGATGGCCAAAATGGGTGTGCGCAATATTGCCGGTTTCAACGACAAGGTCATTCAAGCGCAGGAAGCAGGGAAGCCGATCCCGGACCCGCTATGGAATCCGCAGGAATACGGCCTGCCCGATGATGAGCCAGCCCCAACGCTGGAAACGCTGCCCTATATTGTGGTGGTGATTGATGAATTTGCCGACATGATGATGATGGTGGGCAAAAAAGTCGAAGAGTTGATTGCCCGTATTGCACAAAAGGCGAGGGCGGCCGGCATACATTTGATTCTTGCCACGCAACGCCCCTCCGTGGATGTGATCACTGGTCTGATCAAGGCCAATATTCCGACCCGTATCGCCTTCCAGGTGTCATCGAAGATCGACTCGCGCACCATCCTTGATCAGGGCGGTGCCGAGAGTCTGCTGGGTTATGGGGACATGCTTTACGTGCCGGCCGGCACCAGCATTCCGAACCGTGTACATGGCGCCTTCGTCAGCGATGACGAGGTCCATCGAGTGGTTGAGCAGTGGAAGCTGTTGGGAGAGCCGAACTACATTGACGTGAATCTGTCAGATGGGTCAGCAGGAGATGGCGGCAGCGGTGGTGATCTGTTTGATGACGAACAGGACCCACTTTACGACGAGGCGGTAGCGTTCGTGACCGAGTCCCGCAAGGCGTCCATCTCCAGCGTACAGCGCAAGCTCAAAATCGGTTACAACCGTGCTGCACGCATGATCGAAACCATGGAAGCAGCAGGGGTTGTTTCCGAGGCGGGCAGTAATGGTCAGCGCGAAGTGCTGGCACCGCCACCACCGAGGAACTGAGATGCTGAAAAAACTGATGGCTACACTGGCGCTGGGTATAGGCACCGCCTTTGCAGGCCCGGCCGACGAGCTGCAACAGCGCCTGTCCGGGTATGAATCGGCACGAGCCGAGTTCAGCCAGTTTGCGCTCAGCAGTGACGGTGACCGAGCCGAGGAATCGGTTGGCTATTTTTACGTGGCCCGTCCGGACCGTTTCCGCTGGGTAACAGAACAGCCATTCGTGCAGGAGATCGTCAGTGATGGGGAGTCGATCTGGATACATGATCCAGACCTGGACCAGGTGACTCGCAGACCCTCCGGTTCACATGGCAACAGCGCCCCTGCGCTGATTCTGAATGGCCAGATCAGCGAACTGCAAAAACAGTTCAGTATCAGTCGCATCGATGAAAACGAACAGGGCATCTCCCTGTTTGAATTACGGCCGTTGAACCCTGAAGGCAACACATTCGCCCGTATACGGCTATTGTTTGAACAGGAGCGCCTGACAGAACTATCCATGGAGGACAGCCTGGGCCAACGCAGCATGCTGGTTTTGCATGACCTGGAATACAACCCGGAACTGCCGCAGGACATTTTTGAGTTCAGCCTGCCGCCAGGCGCTGACCTGATTGAAGATCCGGGCTTCTGATGCAGGACCTGTTCAGCAACCAGGCCACCGGCTATCAGCCTCTGGCCGCCCGCATGCGACCGCACACACTGGAGCACTATGCTGGTCAGAGTCACCTGCTCTCAGCGGGTAAACCATTACGTCAGGCGCTGGATCAGGGGCTGATCCACTCCATGATTCTGTGGGGGCCGCCGGGGGTCGGCAAAACCACCTTGGCACAACTGGTCGCGCACAAGGTCGATGCCCATTTCATCACCCTGTCAGCCGTACTGTCAGGCGTGAAAGAGATTCGCCAGGCGGTAGAAGAAGCACGTCAGGTAAAGGCGCAGAGCGGGCGCAAGACCATCCTGTTCGTGGATGAGGTACACCGTTTCAATAAATCACAACAGGATGCCTTTCTGCCCTATGTGGAAGATGGCACTTTGATCTTTATCGGTGCAACCACCGAAAACCCGTCCTTCGAGCTGAATAATGCTCTTTTGTCCCGGGCGCGCGTTTACCTGCTGCGGGCATTGCAGCCCGATGAGCTGATGCAGGTTGTCCATCATGCCTTGAGCGATGTCCAGCAAGGGCTGGGTTCGTTGCAGTTGAAGGTTGAACCTGACCTGCTGCAGCGACTGATTACAGCGGCTGACGGTGATGCTCGCAGCGCACTCAATCTGCTTGAGATCGCTGCTGACCTGGCACAGCCGCAAGCTGACGGCACCCACCTCGTAACGGAAGCAGTACTGCACGAAGTACTACAGGCGGGAGGGCGCCGCTTTGACAAGGGCGGAGATCACTTCTACGACATGATTTCTGCCTTTCACAAGTCGGTGCGGGGCTCTTCACCGGACGGGGCGCTTTACTGGTATTGCCGTATGCTGGATGGCGGCGCTGATCCGCTCTATGTCGCACGCCGGTTGGTGGCAATTGCATCGGAAGATATCGGCAATGCCGATCCCCGTGCCATGCAGGTGGCGTTATCAGCCTGGGACGCGTTTGAGCGCGTGGGTCCTGCCGAAGGTGAACGGGCGATAGCACAGGCTGCGATCTACTGTGCCTGCGCACCCAAAAGCAACGCAGTGTACAAGGCATTCAACCAGTGTCTGATGCAGGTAAGAGGCGAAGGCTCTCATCCAGTGCCGGATCATCTGCGCAATGCGCCCACCAGTCTTATGAAGTCGCTCGGGTACGGTGATGAATACCGCTATGCCCATGATGAGCCGGATGCATATGCGGCAGGGGAGAACTATCTGCCGGAGGCCTTGGCTCATCAACGTTGGTATGAGCCCGAACCACGTGGGTTGGAAATCAAAATCCGTGAAAAACTGCAACGCCTTCGTGAACAGGACCAGCGCAGCCCACGGCGACGTTATCCAAGGAGCCCAGGATGATACATCTGTTCGCTGTGGCGCTGGGAGGAGCACTGGGTGCGGTGGCGCGTTACTGGGTCAGTGGCTGGCTCAATAACGCTGGGCATCCCATACCGGTCGGTACGCTGAGCGTAAACGTACTGGGCTCTTTCTTGATGGGGGTATGCTTTGTACTGATCTTTGAAAAGGCTCGCCTGTCGCCAGAACTTCGGCCTCTGGTGATGGTTGGATTTTTGGGTGCCTTTACCACTTTCTCGACCTTTTCTCTGGAAACGGTGGCGATGATCAGCGAGGGGCATATAATGTCGGCCCTGATTTATATATCATTAAGCGTTCTATTGTGCATTGCCGCACTGGGTGCCGGATTGTGGTTGACCCGTCTGTTCTGACAACTCTGTACTGACAACACAAGGTAAGTTTGCTCTCATGCTGGATCCTAAATTTGTACGCGCCAACCCTGAAGCAGTTGCTGAGCTGCTGAGAAAGAAAGGGTTTGAATTCCCGGTTGAGCGCTTTATCGAGCTGGACAATCAGCGCAAAGCTATCCAAACCGAAACCGAAGCGCTGCAGAATGAGCGCAACACTCGCTCCAAGAGCATCGGCAAGGCGAAAGCCTCCGGCGAAGACATCCAGCCCCTGCTGGATGAAGTGCAGAGCCTGGGCCAGCAACTCGACGATGCCAAACAGCGCCTGAATCAGGTGCAGGCTACACTTGATGCATTATTGCTGGGTGTTCCCAACATTCCGCATGAATCAGTGCCTGCCGGAGCCGATGAAGAGGACAACGTCGAAGTCCGCCGCTGGGGCACTCCGGCAGAGTTCAGTTTTGAGCCTCAGGACCATGTTGCGCTGGGAGAAAAAAACAACGAGTTGGACTTTGAAACTGCCGCCAAAATAACAGGCTCTCGTTTTGCTGTAATGAAAGGCAAGATTGCCCGCCTGCACCGCGCCCTGACCCAATTCATGCTCGACACCCATATTGCCGAGCACGGCTACACCGAAATCTATGTGCCGTATCTGGTCAATGCCGACTCACTGCTCGGAACCGGCCAGTTACCCAAGTTTGAAGAAGACCTGTTCCGCACACCGCTGGGTGATCGAAACTACTACCTGATTCCCACCGCTGAGGTCCCGGTTACCAATACGGTGCGTGACGAGATCATCGACGCGGCCCAGCTGCCACTGCAGTACACCTGCCACACACCCTGTTTCCGTTCCGAGGCAGGCGCTTCTGGTCGTGACACTCGTGGCATGATCCGCCAGCATCAGTTTGACAAGGTTGAGCTGGTACATGTGGTCGAGCCGGCAAAATCCTGGGATGCCCTTGAGGCTCTCACCGGGCACGCTGAGGCCATTCTGCAGAAACTGAATCTGCCCTACCGGGTTGTCGCCCTCTGTGGCGGCGACCTCGGTTTCAGTGCCGCCAAGACCTACGATATCGAGGTTTGGCTACCGGGGCAGGGCAAGTTCCGCGAGATCTCTTCCTGTTCCAACATGGGTGACTTCCAGGCGCGTCGCATGATGGCACGTTGGCGTAACCCGGAAACCGGCAAACCGGAGCTGGTACATACGCTGAACGGTTCAGGCCTTGCTGTTGGCCGAACACTGGTCGCTGTACTGGAAAACTACCAGACCGAAAGTGGCTCTGTTCGCGTACCGGAGGCACTGCAGCCCTACATGGGCGGCATTACCGAACTGTAAATCTGCTTCGCGCCATCCTAAAGCCCCGCAACTGCGGGG
This sequence comes from Marinobacterium sp. BA1, assembly GCF_041155135.1. NCBI lineage: Bacteria > Pseudomonadati > Pseudomonadota > Gammaproteobacteria > Oceanospirillales > Oceanospirillaceae > Marinobacterium > Marinobacterium sp. BA1. Next base: position 1,109,206 of record NZ_BAAFHC010000001.1, on the reverse strand, counting down.
CTTTTTGTTTCCTTGCTCACAATAGACACGGTTTGATCTGACGCAAGCGACCATTCGGGGCTTCCGGTATACTGACGCGCATTGCGATTTGAAGGAGCACCCTGATGAAAACCCGATACGATATTCTGATTGTCGGTGGCGGAATGGTGGGATCGGCATTGGCCTGCGCCCTGGGTAATTCCGGCCTGTCGGTGGCCGTGCTGGAGCGTCAACTACCTGCCGGCTTCGAGCCTTCTCAGCCCCACGATCTGCGCGTGTCCGCCTTGAGTATTGCCTCCGAACGCTTCCTTCAGAATATCGGCGCCTGGGGTGGAATAAAGGACCGACGCAGCTGCCCCTACCGACGCATGAAAGTGTGGGAGAAAAGCTCAACTGCCGCAGCCACCGAGTTTGATGCCACCGCTATAGGCTACGACCACCTTGGTCATATCGTTGAGAACCGCCTGATCCAGATTGCGCTGCTGGAGCGCCTGAGAGCATTTGACAATATCGATCTGATTTCGCCAGCTCCTACAACGCGGATTGACTATGTTCCCGGTGCAACACTGGTGCAACTGGAGGATGGCCGCGAGTTGGTAGGTCGTTTGGTTGTGGCAGCGGATGGCGGAGACTCAAAGGTACGCAAGGCAGCCGGTATCGGTGTGACCAAGTGGGATTACGAACAGCATGCCTTGGTCGCCGGTGTCACGACCGCCTATGGCCAGCAGGATATCACCTGGCAGCAGTTTACCCCGACCGGGCCGCTGGCCTTCTTGCCGCTGAGTGGACACAACGCTTCACTGGTGTGGTACAACACGCCAAACGAGGTCAAACGCCTTCTGGCCTTGCCTGAAGAACAATTCCTGCAGCAATTGCATGCTGTATTTCCGAGCGAGTTGGGCCATATCACCGAGATACAGGGGCGCAGCAGCTTCCCGCTGCGACGTCAGCATGCTCAGCAATATTGCCATGAAGGGGTTGTGCTGGTCGGGGACGCTGCCCATATGATTCATCCGCTGGCCGGGCAGGGCGTCAATATTGGTCTGCTGGATGCAGCTGCACTGGCACAAACGCTGCTTGCAGCGCATCAATGTGGCGAATCCATCAGTGATCTCAGTGTGCTTGAGCGTTTCGAGAAACAGCGCCGCCGCCACAACCTGCTGATGATGCAAGTCATGGACGGATTCTATCGCATATTCAGCAATGACATCGGGCCGCTGAAACTGCTTCGGAATGCGGGCTTGGGGCTGGCCGGGCACTTGCCGCCGGCACGTAACCGGGTAATGGAGTTTGCGATGGGGCTCAGAGGAGAGCTACCCGATCTGGCCAGATAGGCGCTCGGTACAGAAACAAAAATGACCGCCCTTGGGCGGTCATTTCATATACAGCGAAGAGGCGGTATCAGGATGCAGCAGAGGCGCTGGCTGCTGAAGCGGCCTTGCGAGCAGCAGGCTTGGCTGCCGGCTTTTCGGCTTCAGTTTTCGGCATGAAGTTGCTGATATCGAACTTGGTCATATCAAACTGGTTCATGTCGAACTTGGGCAGATCGAGTTTGGTCAGGTCGAAGTAGGGCATTTCGCTCAGTGAGCTCAGGCTCTGCTCGAACAGGCTGGATACTTCTTCACGCACTTCATTCAGCGTGGCCAGCTCCTGTTCGGCAACTTCGGTCCACTTCGCTTCCTGCTGCTTGATGAAGCCCATCTGAAGCTCCAGTGCCTGCTTCGGCTCTTTCACTTCAGCCAGTGCCTTAACCTGAGCCAGGCTGGCATTAACGCAATCGGCAAAGTAGCCGGACTGCAGAGCAAAAATTTTCTCAACAGCTTTTTTGTTGATTTCAGCCAGCTCGGTAACGGGCTTCATTTTGTCCTGCATCTCTTTCAACATGTTGTCGTACATAGTCACTTACCTTTAATAACAGTGCAAAGAACCGACTTCAGCGTTTTTGCTGCGGTGCAAAAACTGCATGATAGACATTCAATTCTCACTCTGTCAAACCTGCAGCCAACAAAGTGAATTCTTTTTGATTTGCGTTAATCTGCTGCCAGATCGACGAAATTCAGTATCTTTTAGCAGACAGCAGCAGTGCTGAATACATGCCACGGATGAGTCAATCAAGCGCAGCCAGCAGGTCGGGGATTGTGCAAACGCACAACCCCAACCACCGATTTACTTGCTGCTTTTGGCAGCCATGTCCATCGGCTTCATGAACTTCTGCAGCTCAGCCATGAAGGGAACGTCCTTCAGGTCACCGATTTCGGCAACGCTTTTCTCAACCAGACCGGTAAGTTCTTCCTTGGCTTCAACCAGAGCAGCCATCTCTTTCTCGGCCACGTCTGTCAGTTTGGCTTCGATCTCTTTCAGATACTTGACCTGAAGCTCCAGTGCAGCCTTGGGATCGCGTGACTCAGACAGGGTCTTCATCTGGTTCAGGCTGGCGTTAACAAATTCAGACACGTAGGCAGACTGCAGAGCAATCAGCTTCTCGGTGGTCTTTTTGTTGATTTCAGCCATATCCATGACCGGCTTCATTTTGTCTTTCATGTTCTCGTACATAGTAAGTCACCTCTTCAATGACGTTTGCAGCATTCGCTGCGTTTTTGTGCATTGCAACAATGAGTTCACTTTAGTGATCCTGAAGCAGAGTGTCAAGCCCGCTTTGTGCATTGCACAATAATATTTTCGATCAGCCAAAATCGCCTGTATAGACTGGGATTGGGAACGAATCGTCTGTTCTTTTCCAGCACTACAGCCATTCCGACAAGCGTCATGCGGCAGCGCAACAAACAGGCCAGTCAGGTTGAACTGCAATGATGATCCGGAATGGTTACAATGAGGTAAATACGACATGAATTCCGACACAAGGCACTCTATGCATACTGAAATCTGTCATCCCGGGTTCCGCTTTCTACAACACAAGGCGATTGAGTCACTCAATATTGAAGTGGCGGAGTATGAGCACATTACAACTGGGGCGCTGCATTATCACATTGCGTCAGAGCATGATGAGAATGTATTTCTGGTTGCGTTCAGAACCATGCCGGAAGACTCTACCGGTGTGGCACACATTCTGGAGCACACCGCACTCTGTGGCAGTGAACGCTATCCAGTTCGCGACCCCTTCTTCATGATGACCCGACGCTCGCTTAATACGTTCATGAATGCTTTCACCAGCAGTGACTGGACGGCTTATCCCTTTGCCAGCCAGAACCGGAAGGATTTCTTCAATCTGCTGGATGTGTATCTGGATGCCACCTTCTTTTCACGACTTGATCCACTGGATTTTGCTCAGGAAGGACATCGTGTCGAGTTCAGCGAAGCAGCCAACCCTGACTCCTCACTGGTGTACAAGGGGGTGGTATACAACGAGATGAAGGGGGCAATGAGCTCACCGGTTTCCACGCTGTGGCAAACGCTGACACGCTACCTGTTTCCCACCACCACCTATCATTACAACAGCGGTGGTGAGCCGGACTGTATTCCGGATCTCAGTTACGAAGAACTGCTGGAGTTCTACCGCAGTCATTACCATCCCAGCAACGCAGTCTTCATGACCTTTGGCAACCTGCCGGTTGAAGAGCTGCAGCAGCGCTTTGAAGAGCAGGCTCTGTCCCGCTTTGAACGCCGTGATGAGACATTGAGCGTAGACAACGAGAAGCGTTATTTCGCCCCTTTGAGAGTTGAAGAGGCGTATGCGCTCGAACAGGACGACCTGACAGCATCTACCCATCATGTCATAGGCTGGCTGCTGCCGCGTTCGATTGAGCTTGATCAGCTGATGCAGGCCCACCTGCTCAGTCGGGTGTTGCTGGACAACTCCAGCTCACCATTACGGGCAGCACTTGAATCGACCGATCTGGGCAGCGCCCCTTCACCGCTGTGTGGACTTGAAGACTCCAACCGCGAGATGAGCTTTATGTGTGGCCTTGAAGGCAGCGAGCCTGAAAAGGCGGCGGCCTTCGAGCAACTGGTGATCGATACGCTTGAAAAGGTTGCAGAAGAGGGCGTACCGCAGGAAACGGTTGAGGCCCAGCTTCATCAGCTGGAGCTGAGTCAGCGTGAAATTACCGGTGACGGCTACCCATTTGGTCTGCAACTAATTCTGTCGGCCATGCCGGCGGCCATTCACCGGGGCAACCCGATTGGGGTGCTGGACATTGATCCCGCCCTGGAAAAGCTGCGCGAGCAGATCAAGGATCCAGCGTTCATTCCTGGGCTGGTACGCCGCTGGCTGCTGGACAATCCGCACCGTGTGCGCCTGACACTGCGACCGGATGCCGAACTGGCTGCCCGTCGTGATGCAGCTGAAGCGGCACGGTTGGAACAGATCAAGGTGGGCCTGAGCGAAAGCGATAAACAAGATATTATTGATCGTTCTCAGGCGCTTGAAGCACGCCAACAGCAGGTTGATGATGACAGCATTCTGCCCTGTGTCACCCTTGAGGACGTCCCGGCTGAGCTTAACCTGCCGACTGCCACTGAACTGGCCACCGATCCGCTTAAAACGACCTGGTTTGGTGCCGGTACCAACGGTCTGGTTTACCAGCAGGTGATTCTTGACCTGCCTGAACTGAGTGAGCGTGAACAGTCCCTTATGCCACTGTACACCTACTGCCTGACAGAGCTCGGCTGTGGTGATCGCGACTATCGCGCCAACCAGGCCTACCAGAGCCAAGTGACCGGTGGACTGCATGCTTACACAAGCCTGCGAGGCAGCGTCGATGACGAACAACAGGTCAATGCCTATCTGGTGATGTCCGGCAAGGCCCTTAGCGTTAATAGTGAAAAATTGACTGCTCTAATGGCCGAAACGCTTGCTGATGCGCGTTTTGATGAAACTGCCCGCATCCGTGAAATTGTGGCGCAACAGCGTGCACGCCGTGAGCAGAGCATTACCGGATCAGGCCACAGCCTGGCGATGATGGCCGCAGGGGCCGGTTTCAGCCCGGTAGCCCGACTGTCACACCAGACCCGTGGCCTTGCCGGCGTACGCTTTGTCAAACATCTGGACAAAAGTCTGGCAGAGGAGAATATGCTGACGGCTCTGTCAGCTGAGCTGACGGCGCTGCATGAGCGTATTCGGTCGGCGCCTCGTCGCTTCCTGCTGGTCGGTGAAGAGGAGCATCGTGACAGTCTGCGTCAGCAGCTTGAGCAGTTCTGGATAGGTCAGGCTGACAGTCGAGGTGATTTTGTTGCTCTGTCATTGCCCGAAACCCGCTCGGCGGTTCAGCAGCTATGGCTGACCAGTACCCAGGTCAGTTTCTGTGCCAAGGCCTACCCGACAGTACCAACAGGCCACCCGGACGCAGCAGCACTGACCGTGCTGGGTGACTATTTGCGTAACGGCTACCTTCACCGTGCCATCCGAGAGAAGGGTGGGGCCTATGGGGCAGGCGCCGGGCAGGACAATGGCGATGCCATCTTCCGCTTCTTTTCCTATCGCGATCCGCGCATAGAGGGAACGCTGGACGACTTCGATCAGGCGCTGCAGTGGTTGGCCACCTCTGAGGGGGATCCGCAGCGACTACAGGAGGCGATTCTGGGTGTAGTCAGCTCCATGGATAAGCCCGGCTCCCCAGCCGGAGAAGCCAAATCGACCTACCACAGTAGCTTGTTCGGCCGCACGCCAGAGGTGCGTCAGGCCTTCCGCCAGCGGATTCTGTCGGTCACGCTTGATGACCTCAAGCGCGTGGCATCGACCTGGCTCTCGCCCGAAAAGGCGAGTATGGCTGTTGTGACCAGTCACAAAGCTGCAGACTCACTGCCGGCAGAGTGGGAGAGAATCGAAATCTGAATTCCGCTTGCGGCAGCATCAACATGGCTGCCGTGATACTTACGGACAGACACAAAAAACCCGGGCTTGCCCGGGTTTTTTCTTTTTAGATCTCAATGATCACTTCTTGAAGTCATCCAGGATCTTGTTGAAGGTAGTGCTTGGGCACATCACCTTGAACACGGTATCGAGATTTGCGTGGTAGTAACCATCCAGCTCGGCAGGCTTGCCCTGTACCGCATTCAGCTCGTCCACGATGGTCTGCTCGTTCTGAGTCAGCGCATCAGCCAGCGGCTTGAATTCGGCTGCAAGATCAGCATCCTCAGCCTGAGCGGCCACTTCCTGTGCCCAGTACAGGGCCAGGTAGAAATGGCTGCCACGGTTATCCAGCTCGCCGGCCTTGCGTGAAGGCGACTTACCGTTCTCCAGCAGACGCTCGGTTGCTTTATCGAGTGCGGTTGCCAGTACCTTCGCACGGACATTGCCTTTCTTGATGCCCAGCTCTTCCAGAGAAACGCCCAGTGCCAGGAACTCACCCAGTGAATCCCAACGCAGGTGGTTTTCCTGCATGACCTGCTGAACATGTTTCGGTGCAGAACCGCCGGCACCGGTTTCGTACATGCCGCCGCCAGCCAGCATCGGCACGATGGACAGCATCTTCGCAGATGTACCCAGTTCCATGATCGGGAACAGGTCGGTCAGGTAGTCACGCAGAACGTTACCGGTCACAGAGATAGTGTCCAGACCGCGAATCAGACGTTCCATGGAAACACGGATCGCTTCGTTGTAGGACATAATGGAGATGTCGAGACCTTCTGTGTCGTGCTCTTTCAGGTACTCTTTGACTTTTTTGGTCAGCTCCAGATCGTGCGCACGTTCCTGGTCCAGCCAGAAGATGGCCGGAGTATCGGACTGACGTGAACGGTTGACCGCCAGCTTGACCCAGTCACGGATAGCCGCGTCCTTGGTCTGGCAGGCGCGCCAGATGTCGCCTTTTTCCACTTCGTGCTGCATCAGGACAGTGCCGTCAGCCTTCACGACGCGCATGGTACCATCAGCCTGGATCTCAAAAGTCTTGTCGTGAGAGCCGTACTCTTCGGCTTTCATCGCCATCAATCCCACGTTCGGTACGCTGCCCATGGTAGTGGGATCGAACGCGCCGTTAGTTTTACAGAAGTTGATCATTTCCTGGTAGATGCGCGCATAGGTAGACTCAGGCATAACAGCCTTGGTGTCTTTCTGCTTGCCATCGCGGCCCCACATCTGGCCGGAGTTGCGGATCATGGCCGGCATGGACGCATCAACGATTACGTCACTCGGGATGTGCAGGTTGGTGATACCTTTAACGGAATCAACCATCGCCATTTCCGGGCGGTGTTCGTAGCAGGCATGGATCGCTTCTTCGATTTCGTCCTGAGTGGACTGGGGCAGAGACTTGATCTTCTCGTAGACGCTGCTCATGCCGTTGTTCGGGTTAACACCCAGTTGCTCGAACAGCTCACCATACTTGTCGAATACTTCACGGTAGAACACACGTACCGCATGGCCGAACACGATCGGGTGAGATACCTTCATCATGGTCGCCTTGACGTGCAGGGACCACATGACACCTGCTTCTTTACAGTCCTGAAGTGTGTCTTCGAAGAAAGCGTCCAGCGCCTTGGCACTCATGAACATGCTGTCCAGAACTTCGCCTTTTTCCAGGCTGAGCTCTTTTTTCAGGACCGGCTGACCGCCATTGGGAACAAACTCGATGCGTACATCGGTTGCCTCAGGCATGGTGACCGACTGTTCGCTGGAGAAGAAGTCACCGCCACGCATGTAATCCGCGTGGGAGCGTGAAGACTTGCTCCATTTGCCCATTGAATGCGGGTGCTTGCGAGCGAAAGCCTTGACCGCAGCCGGCGCACGACGGTCAGAGTTGCCCTGACGCAGAACCGGGTTTACAGCGCTGCCGAGAATGCCGGCGTAACGGGACTTGGCTTCTTTTTCTTCGTCGGTCTGCGCGTTCTCAATGTACTCAGGCACGTCGTAGCCCTGCTCCTGCAGCTCTTTGATGGCGGCACGCAGCTGGGGAACGGAAGCACTGATATTCGGCAGTTTGATGATGTTGGCATCAGGGTCTTTGGCCAGATCGCCGAGGAAAGCGAGACCATCTTCGACGCGCTGCTCTTCGGTGAGGCGCTCGGGGAAGGCAGCAAGAATACGGGCAGCCAGGGAGATATCGCTCAGATCAACTTCAATATCGGCAGAAGAAGCGAAGGTGCGAATAATCGGCAGCAGCGAAGCGGTCGCCAGTGCCGGAGCTTCATCAGTTAGGGTATAGATGATTTTTGATTTTGTAGGCATGTTTTTCCCCGAAATGATTTATGGCTGGATTGCCAAGGGCTCGTTCGGGCGATGGATAATCACCCTGCGCTGTATGAATGAGCCTGGCGCTTGTAAATCGGCTACAAATTATAAAGGCTGAAGGGGCTTTTTGATACCCGGGCACTATCGACTTAGGGCTAAAGAATGGGCCTGAGATGATAAAAAGGCGTGATTGAATGTAGCAAACCAACAACCTGACAGGCCCGGCCGGAAAGCCTGTCAGGTTAGTGCGAAACGAGGGGTCAGCTCTGTTCCGGCTCATAGCCCAGATTGGGTGCCAGCCAACGTTCGGCCTCATCCATGCTCATCCCCTTGCGCTTGGCATAGCTTTCGACCTGGTCTTCACCAATTTTGGCAACGCCGAAGTATCGCGCATCAGGATGGCTGAAATACCAGCCGCTGACCGCTGCGGTCGGCAGCATGGCAAAACTGTCGGTCAACGTCATGCCTGCGTTATGCTCCACATCCAGCAGCTCCCACAGCAGAGCCTTTTCAGTATGGTCAGGGCAGGCCGGGTAGCCCGGAGCAGGGCGAATACCCTGATACTGCTCACGAATCAGTGCATCATTGTCGAGGTTTTCATCGGCGGCATAGCCCCAAAACTCGGTGCGAACACGCTTGTGCATGCACTCGGCAAAAGCTTCAGCCAAGCGGTCAGCAAGGGCCTTGACCATGATGCTGTTATAGTCATCATGGTCAGCTTCAAACTCGGCGATCATTTTATCGATACCGATGCCAGCCGTGACCGCAAATGCGCCGATGTAGTCGTCAACACCCGAGTCATGGGGAGCAACATAGTCACCCAAACAATGGTTGTAGCGCCCCTCGACTTTTTGCGTCTGCTGACGAAGGTGGTGCACGCGCATGCGTATCTGGTCCCGCGTGTCATCAGTATAGATTTCGATGTCATCCGCGTTGCGGCTGTTGGCCGGGAACAGGCCGATAACGCCACGGGCGCGCAGCTTTTTGTTGTCGATGATATCGCGCAGCATCCGTTTGGCATCTTCATACAGCTTGCGTGCTTCTTCACCGACAATTTCATCATCCAGAATGCGCGGGAAACGCCCGGCCAGCTCCCATGATTGGAAGAAGGGCGTCCAGTCAATGTAATGGCTCAACTCCTCCAGGTCATAGTCCTCGAACACATGAATACCTGGTTTGGCTGGCGCGACGGGGGTGTAATCACTCCAGTCGATCGGCTGACGGTTGGCACGGGCGGCTTCCAGTGTTACTCGGCGCTGATCATTCTGGCGCGCTGCGTGACGTTCGCGTACTGCCTGATATTCATCCTGTATCTCTTTGATGAAATTGATTCTTTTTGTCTCAGACAACAGCGATGAAGCAACACCAACAGAGCGCGAAGCGTTGGTAACATGCACGACTTGATTGTTCTTGTAGTTGGGTTCAATCTTCACCGCCGTATGCGCCTTGGAGGTAGTGGCACCGCCAATCATCAACGGAATGGTAAAGCCCTGGCGCTGCATCTCTTTTGCCACATGTACCATTTCGTCCAGAGACGGGGTGATCAAACCGGAGAGGCCAATAATATCGGCGTTGTGTTCACGGGCGGCCTGCAGAATCTTTTCCGAAGGTACCATTACACCCAAATCAACGATTTCGAAGTTATTGCACTGCAGAACGACACCAACGATATTCTTGCCTATGTCATGAACGTCACCTTTCACGGTGGCCATGATCACCTTGCCGGCGGAGCTGCTGGCATTGTCAGCCTTTTCCTCTTCTATGAAAGGCATAAGGTAGGCAACTGCCTTTTTCATCACGCGAGCGGACTTCACCACCTGGGGCAGGAACATTTTGCCGGCACCGAAAAGGTCGCCCACGATGCCCATGCCATCCATCAGCGGACCTTCAATTACCTGCAGCGGGCGCTCATAGAGGTGGCGACACTCTTCCACATCCTCTTCGACATAGTCAGCAATACCTTTGACCAGTGCGTGGGCAAGCCGTTTGTTGACCTCCCAGCTGCGCCACTCAAGATCCTGTTTGACCGATGATTCGGAGGCGCCGCCCCGGTATTTCTCCGCCAGCTCAAGCATCCGCTCGGTGCCGTCTGCGCGTCGGTTCAGAACGATGTCTTCAACATGCTCGCGCAGATCTTCCGGCAGGTCATCATAGATCGCCAGCTGGCCGGCATTAACGATACCCATATCCATGCCGTTTTTAATGGCGTGGTACAGGAAGACACAGTGAATCGCTTCACGCACCTTGTCGTTGCCGCGAAACGAGAAGGAAACGTTGGACACACCACCGGACACCTTGGCGTAGGGCAGGTGCTGCTTGATCCAGCCAGTCGCATTGATGAAATCGTTGGCGTAGTTGTCGTGTTCTTCGATCCCGGTGGCAATGGCGAAGATATTGGGGTCAAAGATGATATCTTCCGGCGGGAACCCCACCTTGTCCACCAGCACACGGTAGGAACGCTCACAGATTTCGATTTTGCGCTTGTAGGTATCAGCCTGACCGGACTCATCAAACGCCATGACCACTACAGCGGCACCGTACTGACGAATCTTGCGCGCCTGTGCGATGAAGTTCTCTTCACCTTCCTTGAGGCTGATCGAGTTGACCACACCCTTGCCCTGAATGCGCTTGAGCCCTTCCTCCATCACATGCCACTTGGAGGAGTCGAGCATGATCGGCACCCGTGAGATGTCAGGCTCAGAGGCGATCAGGTTCAGGAAGCGGTTCATCGCGGCTTCGGCATCCAGCATCCCTTCATCCATGTTGATGTCGATGATCTGGGCACCGTTTTCCACCTGCTGGCGGGCCACTTCAAGTGCTGTTTCGTAGTCACCTTCCTTAATCAGGCGACGGAACTTGGCCGAGCCGGTGACATTGGTGCGCTCACCCACATTGATGAACAAGGTATCAGCACCAATATTCATCGGCTCCAGACCGGAGAGGCGACACTCGACAGCCAGTTCAGGAATTTTCCGTGGCGCCTGATCCAGCAGCGCTTCGCGAATAACGCGGATATGCTCCGGCGTAGTACCGCAGCAGCCACCAACGATATTCACAAAACCGGATTGTGCCCACTCGCGGATTTCGTCTGCCATCTGTTCGGGCGTTTCGTCATACTCGCCGAATGCATTGGGCAGGCCTGCATTGGGGTGCACGGATACGAAGGTATCGGCCACCCGGGACAGCTCTTCCACGTACTGGCGCAGTTCTTTCGGCCCCAAAGCACAGTTGAGCCCAATACTGATCGGGCGGGCGTGACGTACCGAGTTCCAGAAGGCTTCGGTGGTCTGGCCGGAAAGCGTACGCCCGGAGGCATCGGTGATGGTGCCTGAGATCATCACCGGCAGGCGAATATCATGCTGCTCAAAGTAGTGTTCAATGGCATAGATCGCCGCTTTGGCGTTTAGGGTGTCAAAGATGGTTTCGATCAGAATGATGTCGATACCACCTTCAAGCAAACCGTCGATGGACTCGGTGTAGGCCTCTACCAGCTCATCAAAGGTCACATTGCGATAACCTGGATCGTTTACATCCGGTGAAATGGTCGCTGTACGGTTAGTCGGACCCAGCACCCCGGCTACATAGCGAGGGCGATCAGGAGTTTGGGCTGTTATCCTGTCAGCCGCCTCGCGTGCCAGGCGGGCAGCAGCCACGTTGATTTCGCGGGTCAGCACCTCCATCTCGTAGTCCGCCATGGCGATGCGGGTAGCGTTGAAGGTGTTGGTTTCGATAATGTCCGCGCCTGCCTCAAGGTAGGCGATATGAATGTCGCGAATGAAATCCGGCTGAGTCAGCACCAGAAGGTCGTTATTGCCCTTAACGTCCAGGTGCCAATCGGCAAAGCGTTCGCCACGGTAATCCGCCTCAGACAGCTTGCGCTCCTGGATCATGGTGCCCATGCCGCCATCAAGCATCAGGATACGCTGGTTCAGTGACTGGCTGAGCTGTGTGTGCAGATTTTTGTTGTTCACGTGTACATCCATTGCAATAACCTTTGAGAGAGCGCCATTGTAGTCCAAACAGAGGGCGCTTTGCCTGAGGGCTTGTCATACAGTATTGAAAATATTTTGAGATTGCTGCGTTGCATAAATTTTCCTGAACGCGCACTTATAATTTGAAACAAACGTGCTAGAATGCACCCGCTTTTTCAGATCGCTGTTTCTCAGGACCAATTCGACGTCCATCCCCTCCATGGCACCCTCAGACTTCCAGCCGGAACCTGTGGGATCACTTTGCCTATTCAGTGAAGGGGTAGCCGCGGACGGACGTCCGGTATCACAGATACCAGAGAGCGGTGTTAATGAGTACCGGCAAGCCGGTCATACAGAGAGAAGACGCAGGTTTTCAGTATGCTGCAGACATTCTTGAAAGCGAAACTGCACCGGGTAACTGTTACCCATGCAGAGCTTCATTATGAAGGTTCATGTGCCATCGATGGTGAACTGCTGGAGAAATCCGGCATTCGTGAATATGAAATGATCCATATTTACAACATCAACAACGGCGAACGCTTCACCACATATGCCATCAGGGCTGAAAATGGCAGTGGCGTCATTTCTGTCAACGGAGCGGCCGCGCACAAGGCTCAGAAAGGCGATCTGCTGATTGTCTGTTCCTACGTCCAATTGGACGAACAGGAAGCGGAAGGCTACCAGCCAACTCTGTGCTACTTCGAGAATGCCAAGTCGGATAACGGCGTCGGCATTACCGATGATGAACTGCGCGCTCGAAACCAGCTGACTGGCATGAAGTCAGCCATCCCGGTCCAGACCAGCGACATGTAACGCAAAACTGGATTGAAGAACCCGCCCGGCACCCGCCGTGCGGGTTTTTTTAGTGTCTTTTGTTGCTGATAGGTATTTACCCCTACTTGGTGACACCATGTCGACACTTTGAGACTATTCGTTTCATATGTGATCAGCATCAATTTTACCGAAGCCTGCAGCATGGCTCGCTTTGCGGCCCTGCAGCCTTTACCGAAGTAGCTGTTTACGCCTTTTGTCTTAGTTTACTCGGGAAGAACTTTCGCTAAAGTGTCGCCACCTGCCTCAGGGACTGTCAACAATACAACTATAAACCTCCTGAGCTATTCACCAACCCGAGAGTTAGAGGCCGCTGCGATGTCTTACCATGCAGAGTACACCAAGTCTGTTGAAAACCCGGAAGCCTTCTGGGCCGAAAAGGCGGCAGACCTGCCCTGGTTCAAACAGCCCCAAACCATCCTCTCCAAGGATGAAAACGGCATTGACCGCTGGTTTGCGGATGGCGAAATGAACACTGCCTATATGGCACTGGATCATCATGTCGAAAATGGCCGTGGTGACCAATTGGCTGTCATCTATGATTCACCGGTCAGCAATACCAAGCGCCAGCTGACCTATCGCGAAATGCGTGATCAGGTGGCACTGTTCGCCGGGGTGCTCAAGGCGCAGGGCGTGGAGAAAGGCGATCGCGTTGTAATTTATATGCCAATGGTGCCGGAAGCCCTGATCGCAATGTATGCGGTTGCACGGCTGGGGGCGATTCATTCCGTGGTATTCGGTGGCTTTGCACCTCACGAGCTTGCAGTTCGCATAGATGATGCTGAGCCTAAGGTGGTAGTAACAGCTTCCTGTGGTCTTGAAGTCTCGAAAATCATCGAATACAAGCCAATGTTGGACGAGGCAATCGAGCAATCTGCTCACAAGCCTGAAAAGTGCATCATACTGCAGCGTCCGCAGGCAAAAGCCAGCCTGATTGCCGGTCGCGACCTGGACTGGGAAGAGGCCGTAGCATCTGCAGAGCCGGCCGATTGCGTGCCGGTAAAAGGCACCGACCCACTCTACATCCTTTACACCTCAGGCACGACAGGCAAGCCCAAGGGCGTAGTGCGTGATAACGGTGGCCACGCTACCGCGCTGAAATACTCCATGAAGGCGATTTACAACATCGACGCCGGCGATACATTTTTGGCCGCATCCGATGTTGGCTGGGTTGTAGGGCACTCCTACATTGTCTACGCACCACTACTGGCAGGTGCAACCACTATTGTTTACGAAGGCAAGCCCGTACGCACACCGGATGCTGGTGCATTCTGGCGCCTTTGTGAAGAGTACAGGATCAAGGCTCTGTTTGCCGCACCGACAGCGTTCCGCGCCATCAAAAAAGAAGATCCGGACGCCAAAGAGATCAGCAAGTACGACCTGTCCAGCCTTGAGATCATCTTCATGGCAGGTGAGCGCCTTGATCCACCAACCTACCACTGGACTATTGAAAAAACCGGCAAACCAGTCATCGATCACTGGTGGCAGACCGAAACCGGCTGGGCCATTTGCGGCAACTTGATGGGCATCGAGCAAAAAGAGCCCAAGCCGGGCTCTGCCACCTTGCCGGTGCCAGGCTTCAATGTGCAGATTCTGGACTCGGAGGGTAATCAGATGCCGGCAGGCGAGCAGGGCTCTATTGCCATTAAGCTGCCACTGCCACCGAGCTGCCTGCCGACCATTTGGGGCAACCATGAGCGCTTCCGAGCCGGCTACCTGTCTGACTTCCCGGGCTATTACACATCTGGTGATGGCGGCTACAAGGATGAAGACGGCTATGTGTTCATCATGGGCCGCACTGATGACGTCATTAACGTAGCAGGCCATCGCTTGTCTACCGGCGAAATGGAAGAGATCGTTGCCGATCATCCCGCTGTTGCCGAATGCGCCGTCATCGGTATCAATGATGCACTTAAAGGGCAGGCCCCCATTGGTCTGGTCTTGCTCAAGGATGGCATCGATGTGGACGAGGCTATTCTTGAAAAGGAACTGGTCGCAATGGTACGCAAAGAAATCGGCCCGATCGCCTGCTTCAACCGCGCCATCGTGGTACAACGCCTGCCCAAAACTCGTTCCGGCAAGATCCTGCGCAAGCTGCTGCGCCAGATTGCGGATGGTCAGGAATACACTGTACCGTCCACTATCGACGACCCGGCCAGCCTGTCTGAAATTGAAGACATCATGGACAATCATGGCCTGGTTCAGCACAACTGAGCAACTTGAATTAGCTAACAAGGGCAGCCACTGGGCTGCCTTTTCTGTTTTGATTACTCAATAAGTCCTGATACGGTCGTAACTGACGCTCCATCTGGTAAACTGTCTGTTTAAAGATACCCTTCAAGGCCCCTGCGTCCGTTATGCGAACCATCTCTTTTCGCGCACTTCTGATCACCTCCAGCCTTTTATTGCTGCTGATCTTCTTTGGCATGACAGTCTACAGTTTGAATGAACGCCAGAATCTGCTTCAGCAACAGCTGGATCGCAAGGCTGACTCATTGCAACAAAGTTTTGAACTGACATTGCACGAGCAGGAAAACAAAATGATATTGCTGGCCTCCATGGTGGCAGCCGACCCGGTGGTGCAGGAGCTTTTCTACCATGGCTCTCGCATGGTCGTGATAGAAGGGGGAGGCAAGGGCGGTGAAGAAGCAGCCCGGCTCCGACAGGCCCTGTTTGATCGAGTGGCACCTGCGTGGCGGCAGATGCAGGAACAATATGCACTGCGCCAGCTGCACTTCCACCTGCCACCGGCAAAATCCTATCTGCGCGTCCATGCCCCCGATCATTTTGGCGACGATCTTTCATCCATCCGCCCCATCATTGTAAACACCAATCACACAGGCAAGTCTCAGACCGGCTTTGAAATTGGACGCGTTTATTCTGGTATTCGTGGTGTCACGCCTGTGTGGTACACCCGCCAGGATGGAACACTGGCGCATGTCGGAGCACTCGAGGCAGGCGCTTCGGTTGACAGTGTATTGAGCCGGCTGGCACCCATGCTGGATGCCGAACTGACCCTGCTGCTAAATCGAAAGGATGTTGAGCGAACTGTCTGGGACGAGTTCAAGCCAGAACCTGTATCAGCCTGTGATTGTTACATAGAAGCCACAACCTCAGACCGCGTTACCCAATGGATGCAGCGCTCAAAACTTTCATTTGATGAGCTAAGTCAGCAGGGCAGTGTTCAGATATTGAACTGGGAAGACCGTGTATACAGTCTGGCACGCTTCCCACTACAGGATTACAGCAGTCAGACAGAGAACTCAGCCCTGCCACCTCCTGGTATTATCATCAGCTGGCAGGATATAACCGAACTCTGGCATGAAGAGCGGCGCGCTCAGCAACTTCTGATTCTGATTACAGCAGGGGCCTATATGCTGACCCAGCTGCTGCTTTTGCTTTTGCTGCGCCGGCTGAGAGAAATGATGCAACAGCGCGTGAATGCAGCCGCCGCGGAGGCGGAGCAGGCACAGCTGCAACTCACCAGTCTGCTGAGCGACTCTCCTGTCGTTACCTACAGCCTTCGCATTCCTGGCACTTCACTTGACTACATATCACCCAACTGCACACATCTGCTTGGCTATCATCCAGAACATATTATTGGGGACGACCACTGGTGGGTTGAGCATATTCATCCACACGATCGCGAGTATGTTCGCCAGACGATGGATTGGACTCAATGGCCGACAAAAGGCATTCGCAGGCGTTATCGACTGCAGCACAACAACGGCCAGTGGCGCTGGATCGAAGACAGGTGCCGCGCATCGCGCTCTGTAGATGGTGTGCAGATGCTGAATGGGGTATTACTTGATATTACAGCGCAGCACCGCGCTGAAGAAGCTCTTAAAGAAAGTGAACGCAGCTTGAGAAGGGCACAACGAATAGGCGCTGTAGGCAGCTGGGAATATCACTTTGCTGATCAGTCACTTACCTGGTCAGAAGAAACCTACCGCATTTTTTCGGTTACACCGGAGCAAACACCAGACTATGCTCTGTTTATCAGCCGAGTCCACCCGGACGACCGTGAACTCGTCGACAGCACTTGGCACAATGCCATACAAGGCGGTCGTTACGACCTTGAGCACCGTGTTGTTGCTGGCGGAGAGGTCCGCTGGGTACGTGAAATGGCTGATTTCGAGCACGATGAAACTGGAGTGTTACGGGCCACCGGAATGGTGCAGGACATTACAAGCCAGAAACTGCGCGAACAAGAACTACATCGACTGGCCACAAGTGATGCACTGACCGGGCTCGCCAATCGGCGCTATTTCATGGAGCGTCTGGAGCAGGAAAGGGCGAGGGCGGTCAGATTTAATACGCGCTGCGGCCTGATGATGATAGATCTGGACCACTTCAAGCAGGTCAATGATCAGTTTGGCCACGCGACTGGTGACCGAGTACTCAAAGCCTTCGCAGATACGGCCGCCACCCAACTGCGCCAGATCGATATTATTGGCCGCATCGGAGGTGAGGAGTTTGCCGTCCTACTGCCAGGCACAGACATGGAGGGTGCCAAGATTTTAGCTGAGAGGCTGAGGCTGGCCATAGCCGCAATCAGTTTTGCAGACATTCACTCATTGCACGTTACTACCAGTATCGGTGTAACCGTCATCACTAAAACAGATCATGAAGTGGATGCGCCACTGGGCCGGGCTGACAAGGCCGTATATACAGCAAAGCATAATGGTCGCGACCGAATAGAGATTGCTAAATGATATGTATTTTTAATACTTAATACGTAACCGGTACTAAAACACCATGGAGTAGCTATGCCTGATCTGTGACATATATCCTTATTAATATTGCGGTATATTGAACAGGTTCAAACACTAAGGCCCATAACATGAAGCACCTCCTGAGCCTGCTTGCCGTAGCTATACTGCTGCTCATCCTTATATTGCTGGTCGTATGGCCGTTCGACCAAAACACCACCGTTCAACAGAGGCAAGCAGAAAACAGCCTTGGCAGCCAAGTATTGCGCTTTGGCTATAACATTCCCGAACGCAGCGCACTCCATCTGGCAGCCATGCGCTTCAAGGAAGAGATCGAACGCCAGACAGAAGGGCGTATTGAAATCCAGCTCTTCCCCAATCAGGCCCTCGGAAATGACCACCAGATGCTGGAAATGGCCCGACGCGGCGAGCTTGACCTCCTACTGATTCCCTCCGCCAAACTCAGCGTGGCACTGCCTGAGATGCAATATGCCGACATGCCCTTCCTCCTGCCTGCGCGAGAAGACATGTATGCAATGCTGGACGGCGAACCGGGGCGACTTCTTTTGGAAAAAATGAATAAAATCAATATGGTTGGCGTAACTTTTTGGGGTAATGGGTTCAAACATTTCACTGCTAACCAGCCGTTGAAGAAACCTTCAGATTTTGCGGGCCTCAAAATCAGAATCATGAAAAGCCGCCTGCTGCGCGATCAATTCAACCTCATGGGCGCCGAAGCGGTACCGATCGACTTTCACGAAACGCGCCAGGCACTTCTTGACGGCGTAGTGGATGGTCAGGAAAACCCTCTGGTGGCGATTCACAGTATGGGCATACACGAAGCACAAACCGATCTAACCCTGAGCGAGCACGCGTATCTGGCCTATATATTTGCCATCAGCGGAAAACGCTTTAACCAACTACCGGGACACCTGCAAACCCTTCTGATTGAAACGGCACGCGCGATCACACCCTGGCAACGCGCCGAGACTGAACGGCAGGAAAGCGAATTTTTGGCCGAAATTGCAGCCACAGGCATCCACATTCATCGACTAAGCAGGTCTGAACGAATACAGTTTCAGCGCGCTGTACAACCACTTGCTGATCGCTTTGAAACCACCATCGGCGCCGACATCCTTGCGTACACTCACGAATACGCCACATTGCAGCACCCCCAGGAGAATCGCTGGCTTATCGGCGTAGACACTGATCTGAGCACCGTGTCACCCAAGCTTGGCCTGGAAATCAAGCGCGGTGCAGAGCTGGCCGTCGAGCGGTTTCGCAGGGCAGATCCAACTCTGATCCCGGATATTCGAGTAATAACCCGTGACAATCGCAACCTCACCGGACGCTCAAACCGAACACTGGATGACTTTGCTCGCCAACCCTCCATGATCGGGATTATTGCGGGAGTAGGACCACTCTCTTTCCAGACCCAACATATGGCGACAGAAGCATCGCTGCCCATACTCAATCCTTGGATGAACCACACCGAGCTGTTTTCAGCCAACAGTCGCCTGATCAACCTTGCACCATCATCATTCCAGATAGCCAAACAGTTGGGACAGGAGCTAAGTCAGCGAAATATCAGCACAGTACAGCTACTGACAGAAGCGACAGCTCTGAGTGAAAATCTTGCTGTCTCAATAGAAACCGAGGCAATCAAAGCAGGCCTTGAGGTCCAATCAAAGATCAAGCTTGACCCAACAAAGCCATTGGTCCAACAGCTTATAATCCAACAAAATACATCAACAGACGCTATTATTCTGGTACTACAGAGCCAGCTGCTTGAACAAAGCCTGGAATGGTACGAAGATCAGCCTGATATACCCCTGCTGATCTCAGCAGTAGACTGGACAGTTTCGGAGAACGCCCCCAATCTACTCAGCCTGCAGAGCTGGCATCATGGAAATACAATAGACGATATCATAGCGGCATATACTGACCGTTACGGCAACGAACCAGCGTCAGTTTCAACGCTTTTGCAGTCACACGACGCAGCCTGGATATTGCTGTTCGCGGCAACACGGTGTGAGGCCGGACTGAGCGACAATATCAAGCAGGCCCTTAACGCTGCAGTACCATGCGAACGAGTGGCATCGGATTTTTCAATGACAGCTCCTGACCAGCCGGGGCAATTCAGGCTGCACCTGGCGCCAGCCTATCGGCAAACCGATAGCAAAAGGGGGACACCATGAAGTTATTGACCTCTGACCAGCCACCCAAGCATTACCGCAGCCTTCAGCGCAAACTGACACTGACAATATGCGGCTTTGTGGCGCTGGTTATGCTCATCGTCACTTTCACGGTTGCCTACATTTTACGCAATGAGCTATATCAGCAGGCATACAAAGGGCTAGGGGAAAGCGCTCACTCGTCGTTGATCCAGCTGGAAAACCGTATCGCCTATCTGGTTGAGGGTACCGCAAGACTGGCGGAAAACCCTTTCATGGTGAATGGGCTAATTGACAGTCAGGCTCGCACCACCGATTTACCACCATTGTTGGCAAACTTCTCCTCAGGGACGTCCATGCGCTCGGCAGCCCTGCTGGATTTTGATGGACAGCCGGTATATCAGGACGAACACTGGCTGCCTGAGTTTAACCAGTCAACAGAATTGAGAGCCGCTCTCTCGATGGGGGAAATTGCGCTCTATAACGACCCTGCCAACCGACAAATGACAGTCATTGCGCCAATCAAGTTCTACGACACAACTCAGGGCGCACTGTTGGCAGCCTTCGACCTGCGTGAACTGGTCGCACGTCATGCCTTTAGGGAAAACGAAGGATTCCTGAGGCTCTATACAGAAGACACTTCAGTGTTGACCCTGGGCCATGATGAAACCATCAATTACATCAGCAGTCGACAGCGACCGACAGTGGACACACCACTACTACAGCAACTTGATTTAAGCCTTGAAGCCGGCATTCCTGAATCCCAATTCGAGTCAGTCATCACAACGACTGTAACTCGCTTCGTCGGCATTGGCATTATTCTGACCTTGATAGCCGCCATACTGGCAGCATGGATTGGACAGGGGATAGCCTCACCCATAATCGAACTGTATCGCAGAGTAAAGGATACCCGCCGCGCAACCTGCGCGCCTCTTGGGACCCATGATGAACTTGAAGCACTTGCGGAAGCCTTTGATGAACGCACGCGCGCACTGGAATTGGCACAACTTGGGTTGCAGGAACAACGCGACCGGTTTGAGTATGAGGCCAACCACGATTCACTGACTGGATTGCCTAACCGTTTTAATTTCAATCAGCAGCTAGAACTTGCCATCAGCCAAGCGGTACACGACTGTCTAAACTTCACTCTGGCGTATATTGATCTGGACCGCTTCAAGCTGATCAATGACAGCCTTGGACACCCTGTCGGGGATAAGGTACTGATCACCGTGGCTAACCGTCTTAAGGCTTTGCTTGGAAATGGGGATCGTCTTTTCCGGCACGGCGGTGACGAATTTTTCCTGATGTTGGCTGCCAGTGCCGATACCCGACATGAAGACGAACTTCTGCCACGAGTTGTGGCCGCCCTGTCAGATCCCGTCATCAAACATGGGCATCATCTGGACGTTAGGGCCAGCATCGGAGTCACGCGATGTCCACAGGATGGCAATACCGCTCAAGCATTGACACGCAACAGTGATCTCGCCATGTACCTGGCCAAGAAAATGGGTGGCGGACAGTATCAGCACTTTCATACCAGCCTCAGTGATCAGGCACTGCAACGCATGGAAGTTGAAGCAGGGCTGAAACAAGCACTGCAAAAAGGGGAGCTGCGGGTATATTTCCAACCTCAGGTCGATATGCGCAATGGCCGCATAACAGGCACCGAAGCACTGGTACGCTGGCAACACCCGGAAAAGGGGCTCCTGATGCCTGGCGCATTCATTCCGATTGCCGAGGAAACCCGGCTGATTATTGATCTGGGCAACGAGGTCATGCGACAAGCCTGTCAGCAACAAGTCGAGTGGTATCGTGCTGGCTTCAACCCAGGAAGGGTCTCCGTAAACCTGGCGGGGGCACAGATTCACGAAGCTGACTTGGTTGAATCCGTTCAAAGCGTGCTACATCAGACTGGTTGTAAACCACAATGGCTTGAACTGGAGGTAACCGAGGGCTTTATTATGCAAGACACCGCCAGAACCGTGCCAACCCTGAAGCAGCTTAAGGAAATGGGAATACTATTGTCGATCGATGATTTTGGCACCGGATACTCATCACTGACCTACCTCAAACGACTGCCGGTATGCCGGCTGAAAATCGACCAATCGTTTGTCAGAAACTCAGTAATGGATCCCAACGATCTTGCCATTATCGAAGCCATCATAGCACTGGCAAATAAACTGGACCTGGAGCTTATCGCAGAAGGAGTTGAAACCGAAGAGCAGAAGAAACTGCTTCTGCAGGCTGGATGCCCGCACGCACAGGGCTATTTATATGGCAAACCCATGCCGGCACTGGAACTGATGGAGATGCTCCGCGAGAACCAGACCGGCACGGCATAATGGATATTAAGAGATTCGGTGAAGAACCCAACGAGCGGCGAATGTACCTACCACAAACGCCATCACGACTGTCAGAATGTCGCTGTCAGCAAAACTCAATGATGTAATCATCGGCCCGGGACAGTACCCTGCAAGCCCCCAACCCACACCAAACACAACACCGCCAATAACAAGACGCTTATCAACCTCAGCCTTGGTTGGAAGCCTGAAAAATTCAGCCAGAAGCGGGCGTTTTTGTTTCAAAATAAGTGGCGTCAGCAGCGCATTAACCAGCAAACCGCCAGCCATCACGAATGCCAGAGACGGGTCCCAGCTGCCCAACAGATCAAGAAAATTTGTCACCTTGGCAGGATCAATCATTTGTGACAAGCCAAGACCAAAGCCGAATAGTGAACCGGCAGCAAGTGCGGCCAGCAGTTGTTTCATGGACTGACTCATGCTGCATCTCCCATAAGGTGACGCACAACATACACGGTTACAATCGCACTACCCATAAAACAAAAAGTAGCCACAAGAGAACGCGGACTGCGGCGCGCAAGACCACAAATACCATGACCGCTGGTGCAGCCCGTACCGATCTGTGTACCAATTCCCACAAGCAGGCCCGCAATGATCAGCACAGGCTTGTCAGCAACCGCTGCTATATGCTGCACACCAGCACCCAACCCTGACCACTGATAGAGGAAGCCTCCCAGAATCAACCCAAGAATGAACACGACACGCCAGCCAATATCATCACGAGACTCGGGATAGATAATACCGCCGGCAATTCCGGAAATGCCGGCCACCCGGCCTTTTGCAAGCAACAGAAACGCAGCCGAGAGGCCGATTAAGGCCCCGCCGATCAGTGCAGGGACCGGAGTAAAGTTTATGATTGTCATGGATAGAAGATGCCTTGAAAATTGATATTTAAATTAGATTAGTCTTATATAAAAAGATTATCCCTGAACTGGCAAAAAGTGCAAGCGGAGTAGAGTAGAGTAGAGCAGACCCAGGCCACTGCGGCATGACCTCAGAATGGCGTCTACACTTATAGTCCGGTAACTCAACGCAATTAATGGGGAGGCAGACATGCTGCTGGCAGAAAAACGCTGCATACCTTGCCATGGTGACGTATCAGCGCTTACACGCAAGGATGCCGAAAATTACCTTAAGCAAGTACAAGGCTGGTCACTTTCAGACAACGCGAGTCGCATCCACCGAGAGTTCATTTTCCCTGACTTCAAAACCGCCCTGACTTTTGCTGATCATGTTGGAGAGCTGGCAGAGGAAGCGGGTCACCATCCTGAAATATGCTTCGGCTGGGGCTATGCCAAAGTAGAGATATGGACACACAAAGTTGGCGGTTTGCATGAAAATGACTTCATTCTGGCAGCACAGATAGACGCTCTTGAAGAGGTTTGACCCTCAGCCGCATTAGGGAATGCTACGAATAAGTCCAGCCCAAGGCTCTGAAACGTCGCGATCACTACCTCAGAGGCAAAAATTCAGCACTCATGGCGTTCAAAAGATGGCGGAAGTTCAGGATGGTGGTGTGATCGGGAATGGCCTTATCAGTGACAGCCGAGCAAACAGACGCATGGACGCAATCTCATAGAACGCGTCTTCCATGGCTGGATCACTGAGGTTATACCACTGCTGCATGCAGTGAATGTCCGCGAATGTAAGTTGCTGATCCATCGGTGCGTCCCAAGGCTTTCCTCGTGTCGTTTTTGATATGCTAAAAAATATTATAAATAAATTGAATCAAATGGTTGGAAGATTATATTGAGAATCCACGTTACAAAGAAATTGGCAGAAAAGCTCAAGAAGGCTGGCTTTGAAATCGCTGATTCAGCTGAGGAGCAGCCATCGGCCCTAGGCGACTGGCATGCCAATATCACAACGATTCAGCGTCGTCAGTGTCTGGTGTTTACTCACGACCAGACGCGGTACTCATTGGCATTGATCGGCATGACGCAAAAAGAGATTAAGGAGCTGACGTACTGGTTCAGCGATATGTTGGCTAACACCATGTTAAAGCAGGGCTATCCTGTAGAGTTGATGGAACGTGCCGTGAGCTCATTTAGTGAACTCAGCTTCGATACACAGTGCAGCCGCTCAGTTCAAGGAACATTGCGCAACATGATCTGGGACCTGGAATCGTTTACGTGGGGCGGCACAGAGATCACTGACTTAGCACCATACTCGATTTCCGCAAGCCTCTGTGAACGCCCATGCAGCATCAAAGGCATGAGAGAGCTGGACTGCCTTTGGCCAACCGAAGAGATGCAGAAGCTACTGGAGCAGTTACCAGGGCCACATGAAACACTTCACTGATCGGATATCCCACCAATCACAAATCGCCACAAGCTTGCACAGTACGACACCTCAACCCACGAAACTGAAATCTTCGGCACTCTCCGCACGGGTTGATTAATCCTTAACCACACAAAAAATCCCAGGGCGTGTTATGCGCCTGAAAAAGCAGGATCTCATCTTATCGGCAGTTAACCGTGTTGGCAGGACAGGAATTGAGTTTTTGTACGTAAGATGAGATTGATCTCACGGTAAAATACAAATAACACAAACTCACAGCAATGGAGGCTAACCAGACACTATATTTAACATAATATACATTATGCGAACTTAAATAATCCCAAAAAACAGCCATTGCGCATCAGCAAGCACTTATTTACGCATGATATATCTCGTGAGGATTTTGCAGATAATTGCAGATCAAACCGGGATGCAACTGAATTAGCTCTTCAGTAAGCTCAGACTGCACGACAAACATTGGATGACATGGAGAAAGATCAGTCTTGGCCAGCACCTCATAGAGATGCCCTCTCGTCAAGACGAGCGTATTGTGGTCGATCAGATCAGCTTCAAGCTGTACCAGCGAGCCCACATCAATCTCATTCCAGAGCTGAAGCGACTCCAGCATCATGTCGGCAACAAAGTCTGTTGAGACACCAGTATGCGGACTCATAACCACCACCTCTTGCAGCAAAAAGCTTACAGTCAGTATAGACCCGATCAGGCCTGTATGATTCCGGCCCTCAATGCGAGATGGATGATTTCGGAACCATTGGTGAGACTCAGCTTGCGAAGAATGTTGGCACGGTGCGCATGAACTGTTTTAGGGCTGAGAAATATAGTTTCAGCGATGGCGTTTACGCTGCGCCCCTCAGCCAAAAGTGTAAAAATTTCCAGCTCACGCCGGGTCAGCTGCGCAATGGGAGAATGCTCTGGCGGAACATGTGAGTCTTGCCCAATCTGATCACTGACCGACCTGGAAAAATAGCTGCGCCCACAATAGATTTCACGCACAGCATGCACAAGCTCATCCTGGGCACAGCGCTTGGTCACATAACCTTTAACCCCCGCATCAGCCACCCGCGCGGGGTAAGGACTGGCCTCCCAGATTGTTAACACCAGAATACGCGCATAAGGATCAATAGCCAGAATATGCTTGATGGCATCAAGACCACCTGTCGTTGAGGTCGCCTCTACAGTCGTACTGTCAGCAGGCATGGCGAGATCCATTACAACGACGTCAGGCGATAACTCTCGATACAGCTCAACAGCCTGTCTACCGTTCTCAGCCTCAGCCAAAATCTCCATATCTTCTTCTTTCAACAACATATGCTGGAATCCAGCACGGACGATCGAGTGATCATCAACCAGCAATATGCGGATAGTATCGCTCATATCAGCCCCCCGTGTGTTGATCGAAACGCGCAGAAAGAATACCAGAACCACCCTGCCAACTCACCACTCAGGAATTACCCTTTAGTATATTCCCCTATACTGTCAGCACCCCGATAAACACCAGAGGTGTCAACATCTACGGCCTCAGCCGTGAGACAAGCACTATTATCAAGATGAGCCGGCACTGCAACCAACTCATCACTGAATCCGATCAGTCGAATCCCTTCTTTATCACAATGAGCCAGCACACGTTCCAATGCTTTAAGCACCGACTCCTGTCGATCATTGAATCGATCCAGCTTTTCAACCTGGTGCCTGCGACGACTGGTGACCGTACGCAACACATAATCACCGGCATCCAGCAGCTGAATCGTGAGCCCTGCAAGCTTCTCACGCACCAGTACAGCCTTGGCAACTTCGAACAGAGCCTCATCAGAGCAACTCACCTGGTCGCCCGGCGAGCAGGCACGCAGGCGTTCTGTCACTTCCTGTACGCCAATATCACTGGATAAATAAAATTCCATATTTTCAATTCATTAGGGAAGCAAGTTAAAAAGCTTTATAATCATTCACCCAGCCGATTCCTCAGTCGGGCATTCTCCTGACTTAGCTGATCGCCAAGCTGGCGCAAACGCTGAAGCTCCTCTTCCTGCATTCGCGAGCGTACCCGCAGCTCAATCATGGCCTCAGCATGCCCGCCATTTTCGGCGCCCATATGTTGCAGTTGGCGCACCTCACGCTGAGCAGCATCGCGCTCCACAGTAAGTTTCAACTGCTGCTCTTCCAGTTCAAAGACGCGCCTTTCAAGCTCACGCTTCTCCTGCGCCAGCTGCTCGCAGCGATCGAGCAGCCTTGCGTTCTGACTATGTGCATCAGAAAGAGCCCGCTCACCACCACTGTTTTTTTGCTGTGCAGACTGCAGCAACTCCTGCTGCCTTTGCTCAAGCGCCTGTTTTTGCTCAGCGAACTGATGCTCGGCATAAGCCAGAGCGCGATCCCAGGCCTGATTGGCCAAAGTCAGGACCGGTTCAGGAAGCTCAGGGTGCTCATTTCGACGAGAAATACGCTGCGCAAGAGTATGCCACCAGTCATTCAGGGCGCGATTGATCGTCGTCAGACTACCGCTACCCAACCTCTCACGCACATTTTGCTGCGTAGGCCGGATTCCTTCTTCCAGAAGCTGATCAGCCACCTCAATGACCCGGGCATGTGTATCGCTTTTTTTGGACATATAGTACGCAATATGTATTGAATGATATGTATCGAGCTAGACCAATTTAACGCCTCACTGACAGGAAACGCAAGCCACACATACCCCGATCAGCCAAACTCATCTAAGATACTGTAAAGCCTATAAAAAAGGAGCAGCAACCATGGCTATACGCATTGCAATCAACGGCTACGGCAGGATCGGTCGCAACATCCTGCGCGCCCTGTACGAGAGTGGCCGCGAGCAGGAGTTTGAGGTAGTGGCGATCAATGATCTTGGAGACAGTGCGATCAGTGCTCACTTGACCGAGTACGACTCAGTGCACGGCCGCTTTATGTGGCCAGTTCGCGCTGAAAAGGATCGCTTGATTCTAGGAGAGCACTCTATTCGGATGCTGCGCGAGCCAGATCCTCACGCCCTCCCCTGGCGCGAACTGGGCGTTGATATTGTGTTCGAGTGCACAGGTCGATTTACAGACCGCGAACAGGCCAGTATTCATTTGCAGCAAGGCGCCGGCAAGGTACTGGTTTCTGCCCCAGCCAAGGGAGCCGACGCAACTATTGTTTTCGGCGTTAACGAATCGATACTTACCTCAGAACATCAAGTTGTCTCAAACGCATCCTGCACAACGAATTGCCTGGCCCCGATGGCAAAAGCACTGAACGACTCGATCGGCATCCAGCAAGGCCTCATGACAACCATCCACTCGTACACAAACGATCAACACTTGACTGATGTGTATCACACAGACCTGTATCGAGCACGGGCGGCAGCTCTATCCATGATTCCAACCAAGACCGGTGCCGCCAAGGCAGTTGGACTGGTGCTGCCGGAACTCGATGGCCGACTTTCAGGTCTTGCTGTACGCGTTCCAACTGCAAACGTTTCACTGGTTGACCTGACCTTTACCGCCAACCGCAACACTACCGTTGAAGAGGTGAACGCCATCATGAAACGTGCAGCCGAGGCCAGCAAAGGGATTATTGAGTACAATAGCACTCCTTTAGTATCGATAGATTTCAACCATCACAGCGCCTCTACCATCTATGACAGCCTTCAAACTCAGGTGCTTGGCAGCATGGTTAAGGTGTTCGCCTGGTATGACAACGAGTGGGGTTTTTCTAATCGCATGCTGGATACAGCCAGCTGCATGCACAAGACCTCCTAAGCCAGGGAGCAGAGCGCGTATTTCGTTTGACTTTTTATTCAAGCAACGGGAGAATGCGCGCTCAACGCTTTGATTGAAAAGACCAAGCCCTTAATCAGCGCGCAAAGCCCCGATGGTGAAATTGGTAGACACAAGGGATTTAAAATCCCTCGGCCTTTGGCTGTACCGGTTCGAGTCCGGTTCGGGGCACCAGTCAGTCTGTAAAGAAACCCTTTAAACAACACTTGGATTCTAAAAACAAACTCCCTTTTGATAGTTTTTGCACATAATCACGCCCGTTATATTGCCACCAAGATATCCATGCAAGATCCTAATCTGTACTCCCGAATAAGGCTTGCAGGTGACCTATGGCCTATATACAATCGATATCCGTAGTTTTATTTGCTGCACACCACCTGGATACAACACCTTCTTTATTATCTGTACTGGATGTACACCTAACGTGATACTGACTTGTCAGGAACTATATTGGTATGAGTGAAACCGAACTGCCTGCCTATTTAATGAACCTGGAGCCTGAACAACTGGAACAGGTTCGCAAAATGCTCGTACAGCGTATTGAAGATCAGCAGCAACAGAAACTCAAACAACGCTCCCTCCCCCCCGCCTTTCATGATCTCGACGCCCTTGCAGCCAATACCGGACTGGACTTGTCCAGCTTGATGCGCGACATCAAACGCCGCAGCTGATTTGGACGGTTGCCTTATTTCCTGCACAAGCTATAATCGCCGCTTCGCAGGAGAGAGGGCTCACGCCCCGCCGAAGGCGCAAACTCCCATAATCGCTCAGGCTCAGGTACTGCGACCACACACATATTACGTCGACTGGAGAGCGGTCAGCCAGAACTGACCCACCGAAGGGGCAACACGCCGAAAGCGTGCAAACTCTCAGGTAACCCGGACAGAGGGAGAGGCGGATAAACACCCTAACGGGAGGTTTACACGTGCTCACCTACATCTACATTCTCGCCATTACCGCAGAGGCCATGTCTGGCGCACTTGCTGCCGGCCGTCGTAATATGGATATGTTTGGCGTAAGTGTTATCGCCTTCATCACCGCCCTGGGCGGTGGCACCATTCGCGATATTCTACTGGGACACTTTCCTGTTTCCTGGACACAGCACCCCGAGTACATCTACCTGACTGTCTCAGCCGGACTGATCACCATGCTGATTGCCCGCTTCATGCATCATTTGCACAAGATCTTCCTGCTGCTGGACGCCATGGGCCTTATTGCATTTACCATCATTGGCTGCAATGTAGCCCTTGAGCTCGGCTACAGTACACCCATAGTTGTTATGGCAGGCATGATAACGGGTATTTTTGGGGGCATTCTGCGCGATGTACTGTGTCAGCGAGTACCTGTAGTTTTTCGACACGAACTCTATGCAAGCATCTCTTTGCTGGTTGCATTGCTTTATCTCCAGCTGGAGCAAATGGGATTAAATCATGATCTCAATCTAATACTGTCGTTTGCCACCGGCATCATGATGCGTGTAGCCGCCATATACTGGCACTGGTCGTTGCCTGTATTCAGCTACGCCCCTGGCCGCTGGAAATAATTGCCTGAGGGCAGGCATACGCCTGCCCGTTTAAACCAAGGCGGAGCAGACAGAATCGATAAGCCGAAAAAGAGAGTAATTGATTAGATATAGAGCTGTGCAGAATATTGACAGCACTAACAACGAAGAGGGGAAGTTATTTTGTATGGTTCCATTCCTCTCAGGTGTCAAAAAATCACCTGAGAGGAATGGAGGCTGGAGTCGGAATCGAACCGGCGTACACGGAGTTGCAGTCCGCTGCATGACCACTCTGCCATCCAGCCATACCGTTGAGATTGGAGCGGGAAACGAGACTCGAACTCGCGACCCCGACCTTGGCAAGGTCGTGCTCTACCAACTGAGCTATTCCCGCGCCTCAACAGTGGTGCGTATTATAGAGAGATCCCGCGGGGTGTCAACCATAATACTGAAAAAAATTTGCTTAAATATTAACCACTTACTTCAGATATCATCACTCAGATGAGGCCATGCCGCGTGCAGGTAGAGCACCATTGACCATAGTGTCAGCGCCGCAGCACCATACAGCGCAACAATTCCCAACCAGGAAAGCGGACTATACAGCGGCATTGCTATCAAGATGAGAATCGAGACCATCTGCAGTGTTGTCTTGATTTTTCCAATATTTGATACTGCCACACTGGCACGCTCGCCGAGTTCAGCCATCCATTCGCGCAGAGCCGAAATAACAATTTCTCGCCCTATAATGACAATTGCAGGAATAGTGACCAAAGGAGAAGCGAATACCTCAACCAGCACTACAAGTGCGGCAGCCACCATCAATTTATCTGCCACAGGATCAAGAAAAGCCCCAAAGGGGGAAGCCTGATCAAGCTTCCGAGCCAAATAGCCATCAAACCAGTCAGTAATCGCGGCCAGACCAAAAATGGCGGATGCCGCCCAAGGTGACCACGCATATGGCAGGTAATAAACCAGTATGAAAACTGGAATCAGGACGATGCGAAGCAGCGTCAGTAGGTTGGGTAGTTTTATCGTATACAAATGAGTGTCCCGTTACTTCCTGCTTCAACTTTCGGGGTGGAGTGCGGCATAAATTTCCTGTGCCAACGTCCGGCTTATAGTAGAGACTTTTGCGATTTCTTCAACACTGGCCCGCTCGACCTCTTTGACACCACCAAAATGCTTCAGCAGTTCGCGTCTGCGCTTGGGGCCTACTCCAGATATTCCTTCCAAGGTTGATTTGCGGCGCGCTTTGCCGCGCCTCGCCCGATGCCCTGTAATGGCAAACCGGTGCGATTCATCACGAATATGTTGCAATAGATGCAAAGCGGGCGAATCCGATGCAAGCACAGTCTCTTCCCCGCTATCACCACGAATCAACACTTCAAAGCCCGCTTTCCGAGTCGGCCCCTTCGCCACTCCTACGACCAGTACGTCGTTGATTTGCAGCTCTTCCATAACCATCACTGCCTGTGCAACCTGCCCTTTTCCACCATCAATGATCAACAGATCCGGCAACACCCCCTCCCCCTTGCGCACTCGTGTATACCGACGACTGAGGGCCTGATGCATGGCGGCATAGTCATCCCCGCCTGTTATATTTTCAATATTAAAACGCCGATAGTCCGACTTCTTCGGCCCCTCTCGGTCAAAGACAACACAGGAGGCTACTGTTGCCTCGCCTGAACTGTGACTGATATCAAAGCATTCAAGGCGTTGCGGGATTGAGTCCAGCCCCAGTGCATCCTGCAGTGCCAAATAGCGATTATAGATATTCTGCTTACTGGCCAGATGACTGCCCAGCTGCTGCTCCGCGTTGGTTTGGGCCAGACGCTGCCAACCGGCGCGATCCCCCCTCACGCGCGACATGATGGCCATCTTGCGTCCGCGCCGCTGCTCCAAGGCCTGCTGAATACACTCCTGATCAGGTAGCTCAACGGAAACAATCACGGCTGCAGGAATCTCACGTGGACCGCTTAAATAAAACTGAGCGATAAAAGCAGACAATACTTCCGCTGGCGTATCCTCAATCGACACCCGAGGATGATAAACCTTGCTGCCGATGACGCGCCCACCACGCACAAACAGTGCATGAACACAGACACCACCAGGCTGAACTGCACACCCCAGCACATCGGCATCACCACTTTGCCCACTGACAAACTGCTGCTCCTGTACCTGCTGCAATGCACTGATCTGGTCACGCAGACTGGCGGCACGCTCAAATTCAAGACGGGCGGCGGCATCCTCCATTTCCTGCGCCAGTGTCTGCATCAATTCCTGGCTACGCCCCTGCAGGAACTGCATTGCGTGATTGAGGTCCTGACGATAGGCATCCTCACTAATCAGGCCGACACAGGGTGCCGTACAGCGCCTGATCTGATACTGCAGACAGGGGCGAGAGCGATTTCGAAAGAAACTGTCTTCACACTGGCGAATCCGAAACACCTTCTGCAGCAGATTGAGACTCTCTTTCACTGCACCGGAACTGGGATAGGGGCCAAAATAGCGCCCATTTTTACGCCCTGCCCCCCGCTGAAAAGTGATGGCCGGGAAAGTATCGCGGTCACTGACAAAGATATAGGGATAGGATTTATCGTCGCGCAGCAAAATATTGTAGGGAGGACGCTGCTGCTTGATCAGGTTTTGCTCCAGCAACAGAGCTTCCGTCTCACTGCCGGTGACGGTGACCTCAATACGGCAAATACGAGCAACCAGTGCCTGAGTCTTTGTACTCAGCCCACTGGAGCGAAAATAGCTGCTGACCCGGCTCTTGAGATTTTTAGCTTTACCAACGTAAAGAATTTTTCCGCCGGCATCATACATCTGATACACACCGGGCCGCTGGGTTAATCGGCGCAGGAATGCCTTGCTGTCAAACCCGACAGCGCTATCGGCAGCCGGGTCTTGTTGCTCTTCAGCTAACTTCATTCAGGTTTTTGTTGGCATCCATATGCAGGTGGGTGGCCTCGCGATGAATGGCTTCAAGCTGCTCACGGGTTGCATCCAGAATACCCGCGCCCCGGGAGAGCGACACCTCAAGATAGACACCGATTTCAGCATAGTAATACAGACGCGCATCAAAACTACGTGCCCGCTTCAACTTACTGAGAGAGATCTGCGCACCATTCACCAGAATGGTGTTGATGTCGTTGTCAGACAGTAGAGGATGGCGCTCACGCTCACTCGGCTGCGCAACCGAGGCTGCATGACGCCGACTATTGATGGTTGTCATCTGATCCCTCCTTGACGGGTAGAGGCCTGATTCACCTCCGGAAAATCAGGCGACCAAGGCCGCCAAATCTATTACTTCTTTTGCTGTGCTCGGGCAGCATCCTTGGCGATTTCTCGCTTCAGAAAGCGCACACCAAGAAACGTCATTACCAGCATCGCCGCCACAATCGCAATACTCGGTGCGAATGAAATCATGCTGTATTTATCGATATTCAACATAGAAACTGCTCCTCAATCATTGTAATAATTCTGTTCGCACCGCTGGGCGAAAGAACGGCATTATCTGCAGTTCAGCCCCCTTTCTCAAGCCTTTTGAGCAGACTTGATGTATCCAGTCGACCATTACCCTCGGCCTGCAAATCAGCATAAAACTGGTCAACAAGCGCCGTAACCGGGAGACGCGCACCATTACGCCGGGCTTCTTCAAGCGCAATTCGAAGATCCTTGCGCATCCAGTCCACAGCGAACCCGAAGTCATAACGATCATCCAGCATGCTTTGATGACGGTTTGCCATCTGCCATGACCCTGCAGCTCCGTGCTGAATTACATCAAAAACAGCCTCCCCCTCAAGCCCCGCACGCTTGACGAAGTGCACAGCCTCAGCCAAACCCTGAACCAGCCCGGCAATACAGATCTGATTGACCATTTTGGCAAGTTGACCACTGCCGGCCTCACCCAGCAAACGATGAGACTTGGCATACGCATCAAGCAGAGGCGAAACCCGGCCGTAATCAGCCTCCACCCCGCCAATCATGATACTCAGTACACCGTTTTCGGCTCCGGCTTGACCACCCGAAACAGGAGCGTCAAGAAAGCCACAACCCTGCTCTTTAGCCTGTAAATCCAACTCCCGCGCCACTTCAGCAGAAGCCGTGGTGTGATCTATCAGCACAGAACCTGATGAAAGCGTTTTCAAAACACCTTCCGCTCCGGTAGTCACCTGACGCAAGTCGTCATCATTACCCACGCAGGTAAAGACGAATTCGGCACCCTCTGCAGCAGCAGCCGGTGTCGCGGCAGAACGGCCGGAATAGGTAGCACACCAGTGCTCGGCCTTGCTGCGGGTACGGTTATAGACACATACATCATGCCCGGCGCGCGCCAAATGACCTGCCATCGGAAAACCCATGACACCCAAGCCGATAAAAGCGATTTTAGCCATGATATATTCTCCTTACTCGGCGTAAGCAGCCGATGCAGCCTGTGCAGCCACACCCGCATGAATATCAGCACCCAGTTCAAGCAGCGTATTTTCGAGCGCATCTATGCATACCATAACGTGACGCCGCGTGCATGAGCTGCCCATAAGACCGATACGCCATACCTTACCCGCCAGAACCCCGAGGCCCGCACCGATTTCAAGCCCATAACGCTCCAGCAAAAGTGAACGCACACGGGCTTCATCAACCCCAGTCGGCACTGCAACCGAATTCAGCTGAGGCAAACGCACTGGCGCATCAACAGTAAAATGAAGCCCCATCGCCTCAAGCCCAGCCCGCAAGGCCTGATGATGGTACTGATGACGCTCCCAAGCCTGCTTGATACCCTCTTCCTGCAGCATGACCAACGACTCATGCAAACCGTACAGCGCATTAACTGGCGCCGTGTGATGGTAGGCGCGTTTCTGCCCTCCACCCCAGTATCCCATCACCAACTTCTTATCAAGGAACCAGCTGGGGACGCGACTCTCTCGCTGCCGCACCTTTTCGAGCGCGCGCTCACTGAAACTGACGGGAGAAATTCCGGGCGGGGCCGACAGGCACTTTTGAGTGCCTGAATAGATGGCATCTATCCCCCAGAGGTCAACCTCAAGCTCTATCCCACCCAGAGAGGTGACTGCATCAACAATGGTCAAACAGCCATAGTCACGCGCCAGGCGACACAAAGCCTCTGCATCGGAACGAACACCGGTTGAGGTTTCTGCATGAACGAAGGCCAGCAGTTTGATGTCGTCATGCTGCTCCATCAGCACCCTGACCTTATCCAGGCTGACCGCTGTGCCCCATTCATCTTCAACCATCAGAGCGATGCCACCGAAGCGCTCAACGTTTTCTTTCATGCGCCCGCCGAACACGCCGTTTTGGCAGACGATCACCTTGTCACCCGGCTCAACCAGGTTAACAAAGCACGCTTCCATCCCCGCCGAGCCCGGTGCTGAAACAGGCATGGTCAATTCGTTGTTGGTGCGCAGGACAAACTGCAACAGCTGCTTGATTTCATCCATCATGCCAATAAAGGCAGGATCAAGATGCCCAATAGTTGGGCGAGCCATGGCCGCAAGCACACGCGGGCTAACATCAGAAGGCCCTGGTCCCATAAGAGTTCGCAGCGGGGGATGGAAAGAATTGATCATGTCAATTTCCTTAAATAACAATTATTTATGATTATTACTTTGCGTTGTTTGTAGCCCTTGCGGCGATCCGTTTCACAATGGCAATTACCATCTCGGCTGAATGTTGTGCCGCCTTATCAAGAAACTGCTCAAATGAAAGATTCGACTCCTTGCCTGCAATATCCGAAAGCGCACGGATAACGATAAAAGGCGTACCGAATTGATGACAGGTTTGGGCGATGGCAGCAGCTTCCATCTCGACCGCCTTCATGGACGGAAACAGAACCCTAGTGCTCGCCACGCGCGACGGACAGTTCATAAAACTATCACCGGTTGCAATAAGCCCTCGAACCGTATTGACATGAGGCATCTGTGCAATGCACTCCTCTGCCATTCTCGCCAGCAAGGGGTCGGCCGTGAACGCTGCGGGCAGCCCGGGCACCTGACCAGGCTCATAACCAAATACCGTTACATCCACATCATGATGACGAACCTCATCCGAAATCACGACATCGCCTACATTGAGCGCAGCATCAAACCCGCCGGCCGATCCGGTGTTAATGACACAATCTGGCTCAAACTGCTGCAACAGCAAGGTTGTACCTATCGCGGCATTGACCTTACCGATACCGGACTTGAGTAACACCACCTCAACGCCATCAAGCGCTCCAGTATAAAAGGGATAACCAGCCACCATGTGGGTGCCGACACCCTGCAGGGAGTTTTTGAGTAATTCGATCTCTTGATCCATTGCACCAATAAGAGCAATGCGCGGGGGACGAGTCAGATTTTCAAGTACTTCAGCAAAGGAGGGCTTCATTGTCATTGAGATAGCGCTTCAGGGTTCGATATGGCGGAAAAAACTCATGCTACCACGACAGGTTCAATTCGCAATTTAGAACCGCACAAAACGCATGACTCCAGCCCTATTCAACCCTGAATCACACACTCGCCATAAAGAATAAAATTAAGTACACAATACGTATTGTGTACTTAATTCACATACACAAGCTATGATTTATTTTAACAACACCCGTAATATTTGATTGACAAGGCGAGGCAACCGTATAGAATGATTTTCAGCTTGAAAGTAACGCATATATTTACGTACGACCATTTCGAAGTCCTGCCTTGTAGTTAGTACTCGTCCTGAGATTCATAAGTAGATAGCAACTTTTAGAGCAAACCGCCTCGACACAGTCTTGGCAAAAAAATATTTTGAAATTTAGGATAGATCATCATGTCTACTACTACCGGCACCGTTAAGTGGTTCAACGAAACTAAAGGCTTTGGCTTCATCGAGCAGGAATCCGGTCCGGACGTCTTTGCTCACTTCAGCGCTATCCAGGGTTCAGGCTTCAAAACCCTGCACGAAGGCCAGAAGGTTGAGTTCAAGGTCACTCAGGGCCAGAAAGGTCCTCAGGCTGAGAACATCGTTCCGCTGTAAGCTTGCTCTTACTGCCGAATCTAAAAAAAGCGACCACGAGTCGCTTTTTTTGTGCCTGATTTTTGTATCAAAATATTCAGCAGCTTGCGCAGACAGGACGCCCCGACAAACCGAGGCACCCCCTCCCTCAATTGTTAACCCGCAGCGGCAACCGCTCGGGGGCGGCGAGCACGACGACGAGCATGCGCGCTGCCAGCCGGCTTCTGACCATCCTTATGCTCTACCTTGGGCTTGCGGGCGCCCCGCTTCTGCTCACCGCCACGCTTTGACGCAGGCACTCGAGTACCCGCAGGCGGCAATGGATGCACAGGCTCAAAGCCTTCAACCTCCTGACGCTCGATCGTCTGCCGCGTCAAACGCTCAATACCGAACAAAAGATCAGCCTCATCGGCACACACCAGCGAAACAGCCTGCCCTGTTGCACCGGCACGACCAGTACGACCTATGCGATGCACATAATCTTCGGCCACATTTGGCAGCTCGAAGTTAACTACCTGCGGCAGCTGGTCGATATCCAGCCCGCGAGCCGCGATATCAGTTGCGACCAGCACCTCTACCGCGCCGGATTTGAAGTCAGCCAGCGCCTTGGTGCGTGCACCCTGGCTTTTGTTGCCATGAATGGCGGCCGACTTGACACCAGCATCATCCAGAAACTTGGCCAGCTTGTTGGCACCATGCTTGGTTTTTGTAAACACCAGCACCTGCTTCCAGCCATGCTGGCGAATCAATTCAAGCAACAGATCCGGTTTTCGCTTCTTATCAACCGGACTCAACCACTGCCTGACTGTATCCGCCGTACTGTTGCCGGGACTAACCGACACCTCAACCGGATCATTCACAATACCCTTGGCCAGCTTGCGAATCGGGTCAGAAAACGTGGCCGAAAACATCAGGTTCTGACGTCGAGCCGGCAGCAGCGCCATGATCTTGCGAATATCATTGATAAAACCCATATCCAGCATACGGTCGGCTTCATCCAACACCAGAATTTCCAGATGATTGAAGCGGATGGCATTTTGCTGATACAGATCCAGCAGACGCCCTGGCGTCGCGACCAATACATCCACTCCGCCGCGCAGCTTTTGCATCTGCGGGTTGATCTTCACACCACCAAACACCACAGCAGAGCGCAGCTTCAGATTACGCCCATAGGTAGCAACGCTTTCGCCCACCTGAGCAGCCAGTTCACGGGTTGGTGTCAATACCAGAGCCCGTGCCTGATTGGCACCCGCAGGCTTTCCGCCTACCAGGCGCTCCAGCATCGGCAGCGTAAATCCGGCTGTTTTACCCGTACCGGTTTGGGCGGCCGCCATTACATCACGACCTGCCAGCACAGCAGGAATCGCCTGCAACTGGATGGGGGAAGGGGTGTCGTAGCCCTGATCAGCTACCGCTTTCAGCAACGGAGCTGACAGCCCCAGAGAAGCAAAACTCATGCAACATTAGTCTCTTGAAGTACAACAGGGATAGCCGACAAGCCGGAATAGCGTGACGGCGATATGAGGTGTAACAGGTATAATTGAAAAATCACTGCGCACTAGCTTACCCTAGATGCCGCTCAACAGCCATCTGAATCTCAACCACCCCTGCCAGCAACCAACAGCTCTGCTATCATAGCACCAACAACATCATACCCGGCATCGCATCCATACCTTATGCATTACTGGAGATGATATCCCTAATTAATTGTTCAAAAAGGTTTTTTAATGAACGTCGAGAGCTTCAATTTTTATAGTTCAAAATGATCGTTCATAAACAATAGGTTAACTAACCATTAAATCTAATCATCGGGATTAGTCACAGTAATGGTAGCAGTTATGATTCTGCTACATGATTTTTTTCTCACACAGGCCTTACCCCTCCCCACCCTACTGCCAAAACCGCCAAAACCTCTTTTACCACCTTAAACGTGTAGTATATGCTACACATTATGAATGGACTTGGACCTTACATCCGCCAGCAACGCGAACTGCGGCGCCAGCACGACAAAGGCTACTCACTGCGGCAAGTAGCCGAACGCGTGGGCATAAAGCCGACCTATCTGAGCAAGATCGAGCGTGAAGAGCTGCCACCGCCCAGCGAGGACGCACTCAAGCGACTGGCTCAGGAGCTAAATCTGGATGCAGATGTGCTGCTGGCCATGGCCGGTAAGGTATCCGCTGACCTGCGTGAGATCATCTGCCAACGTCCACAACTGTTTTCTCAGCTGCTGCGACAGCTTAAAGACACACCCGACCATGCAGTACTGCGCCTTGTGCG
This sequence comes from Marinobacterium sp. BA1, assembly GCF_041155135.1. NCBI lineage: Bacteria > Pseudomonadati > Pseudomonadota > Gammaproteobacteria > Oceanospirillales > Oceanospirillaceae > Marinobacterium > Marinobacterium sp. BA1. The sequence goes on along the minus strand of NZ_BAAFHC010000001.1, from coordinate 1,070,212 downwards.
TGAGGTTTCGGACGGAGACTGGTAACAACCACTCTAATCAAGGAAGGAGACTCATCATGGTCACTTTGGAAAATGACACCCTTGTCTTCCGGTTCCCGGAAGTTCATGCCGATGCCGTCCTGCGCATCAGCTTTCAGCGCACCCTGCGCATACCGGATGATGGCAAGGAATACCCTCTGCCGGCAGGCTTGGGTCAATTTCCACTGGTTCATATCGAAGATCACCATGCAAAGGTGCCTGAACACTGGTTACAGCGTGGCGGTGTCATGATGCCGATGTATCAGTCGGAGGCAATGTGGATCAACTTCAGCGGACAATACCCGATGGCGGTCAAAATAGCGGCCGGGAAGATCAATGCTGTGACTGGTGGCGGCTGGCAAAACGACCTTCAGGCTGATCCACAAGACTATGTCACCATACCTAAGCAGCCATGGCTGGACGGCTTTTCCACCGGGCATGATCAGGTGCGCCAGTTTGTCGCCAGCCCATTAGGCGATGGCCAGTCCGTTGAAGAACAGCTTACCGGCGAGGCCGAGTTTGGCGGACTGCAGATCATCGCCTACCCGCTCAAGGCTGATATTTACGAGCGTGAACAGGAAGAAGAACGCAAGCGAATAGCCCAGCTTGAACAGGATGGCATCGAGTTACCGATGTTTTTCAGGCGGTCGGCAGAACCGATGGGGCTGGGCCTTGGCGGCAAAATCAAGCAGACGATATACGAAGACTCACGCGGTATTGATGCATGGGACCAAACAACCTCACGCTGCTTTATTCATATTATCAATAGCAAGCAGTGGCAGGAGGTAACCGATGAGCCTGTCCCGCACCCACCGGTTACGCGCAAGCAATACAAGCAGGAAGGTATCCCCTGGTTCAGCTATTACGATGACAATGCCCAAGGCCTTGCGGGAAGCACCGTCCTCGACAAGCTCAAAACCTTCGCCCAGTTCCAGAAGCCAGGCTCCGAGTCGAACAAAAGCATCAAGGTGCCGACGACCATCAAGATCCGCGCCAGCGATCGGGTGAGTGAAGGGGAATTTTAACTCGCAGCCACGACAAGACGTTGTTGGATATGAATTCAGCTGATGTTTGCACGCCGAGATCGATTGCCGATCTGATCATTGGTCAGATCCGGCAAGGTGTTGATGATTGGCACATGCCTTGGCATGAAGGCCTTACAGAGCCAATTAACCCCGTTACACAGCGCACGTTCCAAGGCCGTAATGCGATAACCCTGTGGATTGAGGGCCAGCTGAGGGGGTGTTCTTCCCCCTACTGGGCCACACTTCACCAATGGTCAAAGATTGGCGGCCGCCTACGCAAGGGGTGCAAAGGCGTCAAAGTCACACTGCCCGTGACGTTCAAACAACCTCTTCGTGGTGGCACCCATTCCATTCAGCACTCTTTTCGTCACTACACGGTTTTTAATTATGATGATGTGAATGGTGTCGATTTTGGCTATCCCGACCTGTTTGATCAGCCGGAGTCCCGATCACAAACCGTTAATCAGAACGAGCAAGCCGAGCAAGTGGTTATAGCATCGGGCGCGATCATCAGGTTCGAAGGCAACAAGCCCTTTTACAGCCCTGCCAGCGATACCATTCACATGCCACCTCGACAAAGCTTTACGCCCAGTGCACACGCCACAGCAGGTGAAAACTTTTATGCTACGCTGCTTCATGAGTTGATTCACTGGACTCAAAAGCCTCATCGCTGCGATCGTCAAAAATTCTCCGATGATCCAGTTGCAAGCTACGCATTTGAAGAACTGGTGGCAGAGCTCGGCGCTGCCATTCTGAACACGCGCTTTCATAAACTTCCTGAGCCCCGTCAGGACCACGCAGAATATATTAGTTCCTGGTTATCGGCACTTGAGGACGACATAGCCTATTTATACCGAGCGATGGGGCAGGCCCAGATAGCGGCCGATTGGTTATGCAAGCGGGCTGGATTGGCTAACAACAGTACTGATCTCCCCTTGTTCGGCTTGTCTGAGCAATTGCCATCAGGCAATGTACCTGAGGAAGTGGAGCTGCATGTCGAGACAGCCCCTGTCTTTGAACCCTCGAAGCCGTTAGTGGCCCTATTCGTGGAGTGCTTATCAGGCACTACAGAAGGATTTGTCCGTTTCAGGCGATTCAAGATCGGATGCGGGCGTTGTGATGCTATTTTTAATGTCACACTGGAACGCGATGATCCGGGAGCGCGTTGTCCTGAATGCCATGGATACAATCTGCTCGAAGGAACGATGCAATGATCACAAACCCCATCATCCGGCGCTCTACCCGATTGCTCGCCGCCGTGCATGAGTTGCACAAACAGGGCTATCAGGATCTTGCCGTACACACTGCTATGGCACCCTCAGGTGCATACTGGCGCTGCAGGCTGACTGTATTCGACTATCTGCAGTGGGACGGTGAAGCCTGGGTAGACATACCCGGTGCCGATATCGAATCTATCGAGCATTCTTCCGGACCTGAAGGCTATGATTATTTCGGCTGGCATGATGCCAGGCAGGATACGGCGCGCGAACTGGCCGCCAAAATCAAAACCCGCTTTCCACGCCTGATGGCGCGCGCGCACCGGCAAAACTATGAATATGCCGGCTGGTTCACGTACATGCTGGGTATCGCAGAGCAGGGTCACTTACCTGTCATGACGGCTGATCATGAGACTGTTCACGGCAAGGATATCACCACCACCTCGCCGGATATAAGTATCAAGAGACCGCCGCACAGAACCGTATGGCAAACCGGTGACCACTGGTTTTTCTTTACCAGTCCACCCCATCTGAAACCGGACGACGACTGGCACAATGCATACATTACCCTCCTGGCAGGTAATCGGAACTCGGGACCTTACTACCCAGCACCCTACTATCCGATTGCGACCGGTGACATCTTCGAGATTGGCGCCTACTGGGAAGGCGCCCTCTACTATATCCAAGCCGTTCTCGGTTTTACTCGGATCGATGAATTTCTTACCGCACTGCGCATGCCGCCAAGGGATTCCGAGCGCTGGCAGATTTTTTTGCACATATGGAACAGCGACGGCCAACTGGACACCTTGGTGGCCTTTCTCGTTCGCGTTATGCTCAGGGATAGCGACAAATACAGTTTGAAGATGCCGGATAAGCTGTATTGGACGCGATGGATTAAAGCCTTCGAAAACACCAATAAAGATCAATGGGTTGCACAGAATAAGCCGCCACATCCGTTTTTCAGCGGCAAAGGCAATCCGCTACATCTCGGCATCATTCTGTCCTGCATCGAGTCAGGAGATCACTTGTGTTAAGACTGATTGCAGGAGGGGAGCTGTAGAACGCAGTTTTCCCACCCTCTTCCAAATGAAACTTTGATAGACTTCCTGCAACACGTTGAAAAGTAGCAGGATGCCAACAGTCTTCCAACTGTGTGGCATGATGATATGGCAAGGGAGGCGCCGAGCCTGATGGATGTTTTCGAGTTCAGGGACAAGCTGGTTGGAGATTATCGTGACTTCACCCGCTCTTTCATTCAGCCCAAGGCTAACGATATCTGCACCTTCCTGGACGGTGAATACGATGGCGGCCGCTACTGGCCATCACCGCTGATTCAGGTCAACCCCTCCTATGTCACTGAAGGCAACGTCGAACTGCTCGCCTCTCAGGGTGTTCTCAGCAGCGTTACCGCAGACATCTTCCGCTTTGGCAAGTCGGCAACGTCCACTGGTGTGCCTGCAACGCTATACAAGCACCAGCGTCAGGCGATCGAGTGCTGCCAGCGACGTGAACCCTATGTTTTGACTACAGGTACAGGTTCGGGCAAGTCGCTGTCTTACTTTATCCCCATGGTAGATACCATCATCAAGGATAAAGACGCCGACCCGACCCCGCGCATTCGTGCCATTGTCATCTACCCGATGAACGCCTTGGCCAACAGTCAGCGCGAAGAGCTGGAAAAGTTCCTGTCTGACTTCCCTGATGACAAGCGCCCCGTCAGCTATGCCCGCTATACCGGACAGGAGAATCAGGAAGAGCGTGAGCGGATCATGCAGAACCCGCCCGACATTATCCTGACCAACTATATGATGCTGGAGCTGCTGATGACCCGCCAAAACGAGCGGGACAAGGCGGTTATTCGACATTCTCAAGGGCTGCAATTCCTGGTGCTTGATGAGCTGCATACCTATCGCGGCCGTCAGGGTGCTGATGTCGCCATGCTGGTGCGTCGTGTACGTGAGCGGATGAACCTCGACCTGATCTGTATCGGCACCTCCGCTACCATGGCAACCGAAGGCACACGCCAGGAACGTCAAGCTAAGGTTGCTGAAGTGGCAACCAAGCTATTTGGTCAGCAAGTGCCGGCGGCCAATATCATTGGTGAAACGCTACAGCGCCAGATTCCCGGTGAAATGCCCACTGGCGACGAGCTGGCACAAGCCCTGCAAACAAAACTCCCTGATCAAGAAACCTTTGATCAACTGCGCCAGCATCCGGTTGCTGCCTGGGTCGAATTGACTCTGGGCATCTCATTTGAAGAAGGCATGTGGGTACGCGCCAAGCCAAAAACGCTGGAAGAAGCGGCTGCATTGTTGAGCGAAGCAACAGCGCAGGATCCGGCACATTGCCAGCGTTACCTTGCTCAGTTCCTGTTACTTGCCTATCGTACTCGTGACATAAACGACAAGCCCCTGTTTGCCTTCAGGTTGCACCAGTTCATCTCGGGTGCCGGTGACCTCTATGCAACGCTTGAAGCACCCGGGAAGCGCCACCTTGACCTGCACGGGCAACAGTTCGTGCCAGGCGACCGTAACCGCCGCTTCTATACCGTTCACTTCTGCCGTAGCTGTGGCCAGGAGTATTATCCTGTCTGGCATACCAAGGACTCTGAAACCGGTGAGCTTGGTTTCACGCCCCGCGATATCAAGGAAACCGCAGCCGAAGAAGAGGACACCTCCTATGGCTTCCTGATGCTGGGGCATTGGAATGAAGACGATTACCCGGAAAGCTGGCTCGACTTCAGGAAAGACCCGCCCAAGCTGAAGCCCTACTACTCCAAGCTGAAGCCGCAAGAAGTCCATGTACTGCCAAACGGCGCACAGAACCTGAGCGGCACACGCGGGTTCTACCTGCCGGGTGGTTTCCGTTTCTGTCTCGGTTGCGGCCATGCACACAGCTCAGGCCGAGACTGGACCCGGCTTGGCTCTCTATCGGCAGAAGGCCGCAGTTCCGCAACGACAACACTTACGCTGTCATCCCTGCGTTACCTGCTGGGTGCCGAGAATGAGCTGGCAGACGAAGCGCGCAAACTGCTCGGATTCAGTGACAACCGTCAGGATGCGGCGCTGCAGTCCGGCCATTTCAACGACTTCATCCAAATTCTGCTGGTACGCGCAGGCATACTTGCCTCCTTGGATCAGCAAAACGGCAGTCTGCTGACAGACCGTGATCTGGCACAGCATATATTCACTGCACTGGGGTTGGACAGTGATGACCCCAGCGTGCGCGCCGACTATCTGCAGAATCCCGATCAGCGTATACCACGCATGAAACGTGATGCTGAAGAGGCCATGCGAAATGTGCTGGGATATCGCGCCTACCATGATCTGCGGCGGGGCTGGCGCTTTACCGTCCCGAACCTTGAGCAGCTGGGTTTGCTCGAAATCGCCTATGACGGACTGACAGAACTGACAGAAGATGACAGCGTGTGGGCCCAATCACCGGATATGTTGGCTAAAGCCACACCGGACGTACGCTATCAGGTCTGCAAACTCGTCTTGGACGTAATGCGCAAAAACCTGTGCATCCGTACCCGCTACCTGGACCACCTTCAGCACGAACAATGGGTGAACCTGGCAACAACCCACCTGACTGAGAAATGGCAGCTGGGTAATGCCCGTGATATGGCCAAAGGGTGTCACGCTATTATTGGCCGGCGCCCCAAAGGCCGAGAGTTTGACCTGATCTCGCTGGGCAGTCGCTCACGCCTGGCGCAGGAACTGAAGAAACCTGCAATCTGGGGCACCGCGCCCTTTGAAGCACTGAATGACAAAAATTGGCCAGCTCTGATTGAGTCTCTCCTCAAGGCGCTGGAAACCTACGGTCTAATCGAGGCAGAATCCGTCGATAAAGAACTGGATGGCTATCAGCTAATCGGTGAGGTGCTGGTCTGGAAACGCGGCAGCGGCACGCCCGAACGTGATCCGCTGGCGCCAGCTGTGACCAACAACCCCTACTTCACTGCGCTCTATCAGGCCGTAGCGGATAGTCTCAAAAGCCAGCAACACGACTGGTTTCAGTTTATGGCCCATGAGCATACGGCTCAGGTCGATCCGGAAGACCGAGAAGAACGTGAACGTGATTTCCGCACGGGTGCGCTGAGGGTAATGTTCTGCTCGCCTACCATGGAGCTAGGCGTCGATATCAGCTCACTCAACACGGTGTATCTGCGCAACGTACCGCCGACACCAGCCAACTATGCCCAGCGCAGCGGTCGTGCAGGCCGTTCGGGGCAACCGGCGCTGGTCATTACCTACTGCGCTGCACAGAGTCCGCATGATCAGTACTTTTTCCGTGAGCCCCGCCGTATGGTGCATGGACAGGTTACACCTCCCATGCTTGATCTGGCCAACGAAGAGCTGGTCTCCAGCCACCTGTTTGCTACTTGGCTTTCCGAAACCGGGACGCGGCTGCCAGCTGCCATCAATGAGTTGATTGACGTTACCCAGACCAGCATGCCTATCAACGAGAGCTATGCCGAGTCCCTGGCTAATGACAAAGCCCTCAGTGGTGCTCAGCAACGTGGCAAGCGGCTGATGCGCTTGCTTGGCGATGCTCTGGCCCCTGCTCAGGGTGTCTGGCTCAACAGTCAGGAGTCGCTTGAAGTGGCGGCGAGTGCCTGGGCTGACAAGCGTCTGCAGCAAGCAATGGCGAGGCTGGATGACTGCTTCACTCGCTGGCGTGATCTCTACACCTCCACGCTCAAGCAGATCGAAGAGGCCAACCGGTTGATGACCAACCCGGCCAGCAGCAAACGCGAGCGTGATATTGCGCGCCGGCGCTGGGAAGAAGGCTCCATCCAGTTCAGCCTGCTACAAGACAACAACAAGCGCCAGTCTGACTTTGAAACTTACCGCTACTTGGCAGGGCAAGGTTTTTTGCCAGGTTACAACTTCCCGCGCCTGCCGTTGGCCGCCTTCATACCGGGCAGTCGCAGTGGGCGGCGTGAAAACCACAACCGGGTGCTGTCACGTCCTCGCTTCCTGGCGATTTCCGAGTTTGGGCCACTAAGCCTGATCTACCATGAAGGCCAGCAGTACCGGGTAAAGCGCGTCATTCTGGGTGCTGTCGACCAGCAGCAGGTCACGGAAGCACGCCTGCCAGAACAACAGGTGCGGATCTGTGGCCACTGCGGCTATGGGCATTTTGCTGAGCAGCTCAATCTGGACCTCTGTGTAGCCTGCAGCTCACCGCTGGAAGGCAGCAAAATGGTCCATAACCTGTTCCGCATCGAAAACGTCGCCACCCGCCCCGTTACGCGCATTACCTGCGACGAAGAAGAACGCATGCGCCAAGGCTATGACTTGCGCACTACCCTGCAGTACCCGGAAGAGAACGGTGTGCTGAAAGTCGTGCGCAGTGACATGCACCAGGCCGGCACTCTGCTGGCTGAAATGGAATACGCCCAGCAAGCCTATATCTGGCGTATCAATCTGGGCTGGAAGCGACGCAAGAACAAGGAAATTGACGGTTTCATGATCGACCCGCTCAATGGCACCTGGTTAAAAGATGAAGAACAGGGTGGTAGCGAAGAGACCGAGGCCGATGATCCGGTTAACCAGCGCCAGCGCATTTCGCCGTTTGTGACTGATCGCCGTAACGTGCTGGTGATTCGCCCTGCCCTGGCCATGTCGCCGACAACAGCAGCAACCCTGCAATATGCGCTCAAACGCGGCATTGAGCTCAACTTCCAGCTGGAAGAGAGCGAACTCATGGCAGAACCCCTGCCTGATCTGTACGAGCGCAATGCCCTGCTGTTCTATGAAGCGGCCGAAGGCGGTGCCGGTGTACTGACCCGCCTCGCAACAGAGCCGAATGCCTGGCGCAAAGTCGCCCAGACTGCGTTGGAATTGATGCATTGGGAGCGTCCAGACCCCACTGTCGCCTGGCATCAGCTGCCGCCAAGCCAGTGGCTGGATACGGACAGCAACTGTGAAGCAGGTTGTTACCGCTGCATACTCAGCTACTTTAACCAGCCGGACCATGAAAGCATTGACCGCCGGGACCGCGAAGCCCTGGAATGGCTGGCGCAGCTCACTGACTTGACGCTTACAGCAGGTTCCGGAGGGCACCGCCATACGGATCAAGCAGCACAGCTCAAGCGCGCCAGTGGCAGCAGTCTTGAACAGGCCTGGCTGGATGCGATTGAGCATCATGGGTTACGCCAGCCTGATGCAGCACAGCCCTATCTGGAAGCGTTTAACACTCGCCCCGACTTTGCCTATCGTGACAGTCGGGCGATCATATTTGTCGATGGTCCGCATCACGACCACCCGGATCGTCGCATGGTCGACCAGCAACAAACCCGTGATCTGGAAGACGCCGGTTTCGTTGTGTTGCGCTTCCCCAAAGAAACGGCAAGCTGGCCTGCTGTATTTGCCCAACACCCCAATATTTTCGGTGCAATGTCCGCTAAGGACGCCGTGGAGAAATCTGATTCATGAACGCCCCTACTTCAACACCTGCCTTCAACCCCGGCAGCATCGTCAGAGCGCGTGACCGTGAATGGGTTGTGCTGCCGGAATCCAAGGGATCGGACCTGTACCTGCGCGCCTTGGGCAGTGGTGATGATGACCGTGTCCGCCTGCTGGCTGAACTTGAACAGATCGAACAGGCGTTGTTTCCGTCACCTGACCCTGCCGATGCCCGAGAAGGCAGCCAGCAATCCGGCCAGTTGCTGCGTGACTCCATGCTGCTCAAGCTGCGTGCCGGTGCGGGCCCTTTCCGTGCCATTGGCAACCTGGCCTTTGAACCGCGAGCGTACCAGCTGGTGCCACTGCTGATGGCACTGCGCCAGGAAGTTGTGCGCCTGCTGATCGCCGATGACGTAGGGATAGGTAAAACCATCGAGGCCGGCCTGATTCTGCGCGAGCTGATTGACCGTGGCGAGGTCAAAGGTTTTACCGTACTTTGCCCTCCACATCTTTGTGAGCAGTGGCAGGAAGAACTGAGTGAAAAGTTTCACCTGCAGCCGGTTATTGTCAGCCGCCATACTGCCGCACGGCTGGAGCGGGGTTTACTGCAAAGCGAATCACTGTTTCAGCACTACCCTTACACCATTGTCAGCCTGGACTACATCAAGTCCAACCGCCGTCGGGATGAATTTCTGATCAGCTGCCCGGACTTTGTGATTGTTGATGAAGCGCACACCTGCGCCCAGGGCAATGCACAAGGACGCCACCAGCGTTACGCGCTGCTGAAGGGCTTGGCAGCTAAAGCCAGCCGTAACATGCTCCTGCTCACGGCGACCCCACACAGCGGTGATGAGCAGGCGTTCCGTAACCTGCTCGGGTTGCTTGATCCTGAGTTTGCCACCCTGGCCAAGCTGGACGACGCACGCAACCCCATTCGTAAACGCTTGGCGTTGCACATGGTTCAGCGCCGCCGTCAGGACATCGCTGAATGGCGCGACAACACCCAGTTCCCGGATCGTGAAACCGGTGAAACCGCGTACCGAATGCAGGGTGACTGGATGGCGCTGTTTCAGGACGTGGTGGACTACGCCCGTGAGCTGGTTGACCGGGCAGAACAACTGGATCAGCTCCAGCAGCGGCTGCACTGGTGGGCAGCGCTGGCGTTGCTGCGGTGCATCTCCTCTTCACCGGCTGCTGCGGTGCGGACGTTGCAAAATCGCATTGATCGTTCCGTACAGCCGGGTGCCAACACAGCACAGGCCATTGAAACGCTTGACGAGCTGGGCAACCGCACCATTCTGGATAGCAGTGATGAAAGTCAGGACGACCTGGAACCCAGTGCCCAAATCGAAGATATTCCGTTACTGCAGCAGCTGATCAGCCGTGCTGAAAGCCTGCAAGGACCTAAAGCTGACCCGAAACTGAAGCAGTTGATCGCCACTCTCAAGCCCATGCTTGAAGCTGGGTACAGGCCTGTCGTTTTCTGCCGCTACATTCCCACCGCACACTACCTGGCTGAGTATCTGGGCAAAGCCTTCAAGGCCTATAACGTCGAGTGTGTTACTGGCGAGTTGCACCCGTCAGAACGAGAAGATCGGGTAGAAGCGCTGTCCGACCGCGAAGGTTCACCTATTCTGGTCGCAACAGACTGCCTTTCGGAAGGTATCAACCTGCAAGAGTATTTTGATGCCATTATTCACTATGACCTGGCCTGGAATCCGACTCGCCACGAACAGCGAGAAGGCCGCGTTGACCGCTTTGGCCAGCGTACACCGGTGGTCAAGGCACTGATGCTCTACGGCGATAACAACCCGGTCGATGGTGCCGTGCTTAAAGTCATCATCCGCAAGGCTGAAGCGATCCGTAAAGCGTTGGGCGTCAGTGTTCCTATGCCCGAGGATGAGAATCGTGTAACCCAGGCCATCATGCAAACCGTACTGCTGACGCGTGGCATGGACAGCGGCATGAGCCAGATGGGCCTGGGACTGGAGTTTGGCGACAGCCTTGAGGATCTGGAGCATCAGGTGGATGTATCCTGGGACAGCGCCCGTGAAAAGGCCAAGCGTAACCGCACCATCTTTGCCCAGCAGGCTATCCATCCGGATGAAGTCCTGCCGGAATGGCAGCGTATGCAGGAAGTACTGGGTAATCAGAATGATGTTCAGCGCTTTATTACCCAAGCCTTGGCAGCGCTGCGCGCCCCACTGCAACCTCATCAGCAGCATTTCCGGATGAGCTGGAGCGAACTACCACACGCCATCCGTGAACGGCTGGAAAGCCACGGTATCCGCCGCCTGGACCATCTAGGCTTTGACCTGCCGCTGCCGCGAGATGTTGTCTACATTCACCGCAGCCACCCACTGGTGACCGTGCTGGCGGATGAATTGGCTGAGCGCGCGCTGGAATCGGAAGACCTGCCTGCAAGTGAACGCCCAGCCCGACGTGCCGGTGCGATTACCACCAACCAGGTTCAGCAACGCGTGATTCTGGCTCTGCTGCGACTCCGCACCAACCTCGTGGTTGAGCGCGAAGGTAACCGGCGCGAAATGTTGGCAGAAGAAGCCGTGACCGTAGTCATGGAAGGCAACCAGCCTCCACGCCAACTGGCAACCCAAGAAGCGGTCGAACTGTTCAATCTGGCACCCAGTCAGAACACCCTGCCCGATGTGCGAGAACGCGCCGTGCGTCAGGCACTGGAGCGCTTACAAGAACAACAAACCGTGCTGGATAACATCGCCCGGGATCATGGTCAACAACTATTGCAGGATCATCGCCGTGTGCGTGATTCAGAGCGCGATGGCCGCGGTACATTTCAGGTTAACCCGCAGTTGCCGGCCGATATACTTGGGGTGTACGTGCTGATGCCAGAGGTAGCGTTTTGAGCAGCTGGGTAATAAAACGGGAAGGTGTAGACAAGAATAACCCCGGGTTCATCACCAGTAGCAAGACTGGGAGAGGAATAGCCCGGGGACTGTGTGTGCATTATAGCCAGCATCAGGGTAAGACTCAATGACATCAAAACTGGATGCCGTCATCGCGGGACTGTCCCCGCAACGACTTGGGCCTTATCTGAACCACAGCAAGGGCGACCGGCTGCAGGCGCTGGCGCAGTATCACTGGAACCTGCAGTTGAGCGAGGCGCTCTATCCACTGCTGCACCTTAACGAAGTCGTGTTTCGCAACGCCCTGCATAATGCGCTAACAATCGAGTTTGAGACTGAAAACTGGTTTCAAGGCCTGTGGCTGCACTCGCGTGAGCAGCAAGCCATCAATAAGGTGCTGAGTGAGCTGCACAAACGCAAACAAGCCCCTACTGCAGACCGCGTGATTGCCGAACTGACGTTTGGCTTCTGGTGCAGCCTCTGTGACAGCCGCTACGAACATAAACAGATCCTGTGGCCCAAACTGCTCAAGCACGCACCGTTGAAGCAGCTGCCCAAGCGCCAGCGCCAGCGCAAAGAGATCAGCCGGGCCGTTAACCGCCTGCGCCAGCTGCGCAACCGCGTGTTTCACCACGAGCCTATCTGGCATTGGCGTGACTTGCCTCAGCGGCATACCGATGCCGGCGAACTGCTGACTTGGCTGAACCCCGAAATCGCCACCCTGCTGCAGCACAGCGACCGCTTTACAACCATTTACCGTCAGGGCATGACCCCATTGATCCAGGAGCTTTACCGATGAACCACAGGGATGCTGACCAGAATATTTTCCGCCTGGAGGGTGGCCTGCTGCCGGCCGATCTGTTCAACCAGTTGGCTGCCCTGCAACTGCCGGGACAATCAGCAGCGGAGTACCGTATTCCTCAGGGCTTGACCCTGCGAGACGAGATTGGCCGTTACTGGCGTATCGCTCAAGCCAACTGGCAGAGCTTTGATCAGCAGCGTCAGCGCACTGACCTGAGTGATCCGACAGCTGCCTCACAGCACTGGTTGCACAACCTGCTCACCCAGGTGTTCGGCTTTACTGATCTGCAAGCCTATTCACAACCACGGATCATCGACGAGCGCAGCTTCCCGATCACCCACCATGCCTGCAACGGCCAAGTACCCATGGTGTTCTGCGCCCCGGCTGAAAAGGCACTGGACACCGCCGATCCACGCTTTGGTCATGAGGGCCGCAAGCGCAGCCCGACCGGTCTGCTGCAGGAGTACCTCAACGCCAACGACCAGGCACTTTGGGGATTGGTGAGTGATGGCCAGCGCCTGCGCATTCTGCGTGATAACCCGTCCATGACCCGCCCCGCCTATGTGGAAGTGGACCTGGCCACCTGTTTTGCCGAAGAGCAGCTGCCGGCGTTTCGTATTCTCTGGCTCATGTTGCATGCCAGCCGGTTTCACCCACGCGATCACGAAGGTAAAGCTGATGTGCATCATTGTTGGCTTGAGTTGTGGCGTGCACAGGCCGAAGAACAGGGTGAACGTCTGCTGGATAAACTGCGCGTTGGCGTGACGGAAGCCTTGGGCGCATTGGGTAGTGGCTTTTTGCGCCATCCGCAAAATGATCAGCTGCGCCAGCAGTTTACCGACCGCGAGCTGGATGCCCAGGCCTACTATCAGGAACTGCTGCGGCTGGTGTATCGCCTGCTGTTCTTGCTGCGTGCCGAAGCACGCGACCTGCTGCACCCGGAAGGCAGTGACCCGCTGGCGCGGGAACGCTATCGTGAGGGCTACAGCCTCGATACCCTGCGCAGGGCTGCACGCAAGCCGCACCGCTTTGAGCCCCGACACCACGATCTCTGGCTGACGCTGCAGCACACACTCAATGGGCTGGCCGCTGGGCAGCCGTTGCTGGCACTGCCGGCGCTGGGTGGTCTGTTTGATACCGACCAGTGCCCGCACCTGGACGCTGCGCTGATCGATAACCAAGCCTTGCTGAAGGCGATCAAAGCCCTCACCTGGCACCCCAGCGATAGCAGTAACACCTTGGTCGCCACCGATTACGCCAACATGGATGCCGAAGAGCTGGGCTCCGTGTATGAAGCCCTGCTGGAACTCGTGCCGGCCATTAGCCATACCCCCTGGCGCTTCAGCTTTATCGGCCTCGAAGAGGGCGACACCACCGCAGGCAACCTGCGCAAGCTAACCGGCTCCTACTACACGCCGGACGTGCTGGTGCAGTCATTGATCGATACGGCACTCAAACCGGTGATCCGTGAACGGCTGGCGGCACATCCCGATTCTCCGCGTCAGGCGCTGCTGGAGCTGCGCGTGGTGGACCCGGCCTGTGGGTCCGGTCATTTTCTGCTGGCGGCCACCCGCACCCTGGCGCGCGAGGTAGCCCAGCTGGATGCCGAGGGCAGCGAGCCTACCCCGGCTCAGTTCCAGCACGCCCTGCGCGATGTGGTTCAGCACTGCATCTACGGCGTGGATCTGAACCCCATGGCCATAGAGTTGTGCCGCGCGGCACTATGGATGGAGGCACTGGAACCCGGCAAGCCGCTGACCTTCCTGGAGAGCCATATCCAGTGTGGTAACGCGCTGGTGGGCGTGTATGACCCCGCAGTACTCGAAGCAGGCATTCCGGAGGAGGCTTTCAAGGCCCTGGACGGTGATGACAAGGAGCTGCTGAAAGAGCTGAAGAAAACCAATAAACAGCAGGCCGAGCGACTGGCCATCGACCTGCGCATGAATGCCCAGCTGATCGCCGCCGTTGATCAGCTGCCGGAAGAGTCATTGGACGATGTGCAGACCAAGCGCCAGCGATGGCAGGCCGCACAGGGCAGCGATGAAGCGCGCCGGGCACGCCTGCTGGAAGACCTTTGGACTGCCGCATTCTTTGTGCCAAAAACCGGGAATTATGCCGACCGCATTCCGGATAACGCAGCGCTGATGGCCGCCCACCGGGGCGAACTGAGCCCGCTGGTGGAAGCCGAAGTACGCCTGCGGGCGCAGCAGAACCGCTTTTTCCATTGGCCACTGCAGTTTCCGGAGGTTTTTGAGCGCGAGAATGCCGGGTTTGATGTGGTGCTGGGCAATCCGCCTTGGGAGCGAATCAAGCTGCAAGAGAAAGAATTCTTTGCTGCCCGTTCACCTGAAATCGCCGCTGCCGCCAATGCCGCCGCCCGTCGCAAGATGATTCAGGCGTTGGAAACCAGCTCTGACGAGCAGGATCAAGCGCTCTATCGTGAGTTTTTCGAGACTCGCCATGCTGCGGAAGCATCCAGTCAGTTTGTCCGTGGCAGTGGCCGTTTTGCACTGACAGGCACCGGCGACGTGAACCTCTACGCCTTGTTTGCCGAGTTGGCGCTTAATCTGACCGCGCAACAAGGCCGCGCCGGCATCATAGTGCCGACAGGCATTGCCACCGATGACAGTACCAAGGCATATTTCGAGGCATTGGCTACCGGTAAGCGTCTTGCAAGCTTGTATGACTTTGAAAACCGAGAAGGTTTGTTCAAGGGCGTACATCGAAGCTACAAGTTCACTCTGCTCACAATCGCTGACCAGATTGAACAGGCCGATCTGATGTTTTTCTCGACGCGCATCGAGCATCTGCAGGACGAGGAGCGCCTGTTCCAGCTGTCACCAGAAGACTTTGCGCTGATCAACCCCAACACCCGCACCTGCCCGGTATTCCGCTCCAAACAGGATGCGGAGCTGACCCGCAAGGTCTATCGCCGTGCGCCGGTGTTGATGCAGGATGTCCCTGAGAGCAACCCCTGGGGCATCAAGTTTTCACGACTGTTTGATATGTCGAACGACAGCCACCTGTTCATCACGCATGAGCAATTAACAGATCGGGGGGCCTGCCTCTGCGGCAACCACTTCCTGCTCAACGACACTCGCTATATGCCGCTGTATGAAGCCAAAATGGTGCATCATTTCGATCACCGCTTTGCCACTTATGAAACCGATGGCGACACGGTACGCGACTGCACCGTAACGGAAAAACAGCAGCCGGATTACGCCCCCCTGCCCCGTTACTGGGTGGAGGAGCGCGAAGTGTTGCTGCGTACCACCGATATCCCGCGCCCGGTGCTGGACGGCCTGAAAAAGCAAAATCCTGCAAAACTGGAAGAAGCCCTGCGTCAGTGGCTCGCCGGATTGCTGGCCGTTCGCAACCAAATGGATCAGGCAACCGCATTGTTGGGCAGCAAGCTGGTCAAGGTCGGCAGTATGAACGACATGTTTGCCAACACTCAGTTCACCAAAGAAGGCCTGGCAGCGCAGAAGATGGCCGACGAGCATCCAATGACCGATACCGAGCTGAAGGATTGGCTTAGCCAGTTTTCGGCAACGCAGGACTATGCCGGGCTGGTCGAAGAAAAGCTGGAGGAGCGAAGCCCGAAATATCTGCTCGGGTTCCGAGATATTACAAATGCGACGAATGAGCGAACAGCGATCGTAGACACAGTACCCATGGCTGGTGTCGGAAATAACTTACCTCTGTGTATTTTGCCAGTAACAACACACGCAACCTTAGTGGCTGCGCTACAAGGTAATCTGTCAGCTCTGGTTTTTGACTTTATTACTCGCCATAAGGTGGGTGGTACACACCTGAATTTCTTTATTGCAAAGCAGTTACCGGTACTGCCGCCGGATGCTTACTCCGAAGCCGATCTGGCCTATATAGTGCCGCGGGTACTGGAGCTGACCTACACCAGCCATGACCTGGCGCCTTTCGCTCGTGACTTGGACTATGAGGGTAAGCCTTTCGGCTGGGACCTGGACCGTCGCCATCAACTGCGCTGCGAACTGGATGCCTACTACGCCAAACTCTACGGCCTGACCCGCGACGAGCTGCGCTATATTCTCGACCCGGCAGAGGTGATGGGACCGGACTACCCCTCCGTCACCTTCCCCGGCCTCAAGCGCAAGGAAATCGCCGAATACGGCGAGTACCGAACTCAGCGCCGCGTACTCGAAGCCTTTGATGCCCTTCAGGGCCAATAACCAACCATCGCCAGGGAGGGCAAGCAATGACTATTTTTCATTACCTCAATACCGAAAAATTGCGCCAATTGGTCGAAAGTGCCCAAGAGCGCGTCGCCTTTATTGACACGAATATTTTAATGAGACACTTCATTTCAAGTGATCTTCATAAAGGATTATTTTGGAGTGCATAATGGAAAACAAAGTTCATTCTGCTAAATACAGAAACACTATTCGGAGCATTAAAGATCTTTTAGAAAAAGACTATGTAGTATTAAATGACAAGTCTATAGGAAAGATTGTAAACGACTTCTATTTTATCCTATACAATGATATATATGAGTTAAGAAATACGGATAGACTCACAAATCTAATACCTATAATAGAAAGTTTAAATGAAAAAGAAAAACAAGCTATAAATTCATATATTATGATGCTTTTCCCTGTCCAGAAAAAAGATAACCAGTTTAGGTTTAAAAAAGCCAACAAGTTCAAGCTCAAGCTAAAGAACAAACTGGACAAGGAATTCACAAATATGCAGGAAAAATTTAGACCTGAGAAAATAATTGACTATCCTAGCTACAAAATAATTTATAGCGAATTCAGTGATGTTAAATCAAATCAAATAGATTCTCTCATAGAACTTTTTGGCAGTATTGATCAAGTAGTGAAGTTGCTAAGGAAATCATTGAAGTGGCCTAATACTGATATCGCAATATCAATACAGTCAATATTCAAGACGGGTTGGATATCAACAGGGCTTCTCTCTTCTGAAGGATATCACGTAGGCAATATCGGGCTCGATAGTGAGAGTAGAAAGTTAGTTTTAAAAGATATAATTTTCAAAGAATTTTCAGAAGAAAATAACTTCATGGATGAAGGTTATATTAACGCTTGGTCAAACCCGGGGACACTTCCTCGCCTTCTAAAGCTTGCAAGAACGATTGCTGCATTATGCAGAAACGCCAAGAGATCAAGCCATGACTACACCAATGCTATAAATGACTGGGAAAGTGATCTGGCTTATCTGAAAACTGAGTTCTATGAGCCTTGGATCCAAAAGGAAGCGATTGGCCAAGCCATAGAACAGCTTAAATGGCCTGAGACGGCTGTATAAAAAGAGTCTGAATTTCGCTTAAAAGCAGGGATACAACCATGAGCCGCTACAACCCGAACCATGAGATCAAACCATTGCTGGAGGCGGCGCAGTACTGGCAACAACACTGCCTGCTAAACGATGGCGCATTGTTTGAGGATGCTCAGTACTGGAGCAGTCAGCTTCTGGCCGAACTTGATCAGCGATTCATACAGAATCCACTGGAAGGTGACGAAAGCTTTCTTGAAAAACTGCATCTCCAGTTAGCAGATGCATCCCCTGACGCGATCAAACTAATGGCCGAGCTGAACTGGCTACTGTTGCTGTTCTCGACCAATATCAAGCCCGCAACCAAACGGGATCTGGTGCGCTCGGTTTGGGAACTGAGCGGTGAGCCTCTGCCAGCATCCTGGTTGCTTGAAGATGACACCCTGCTGGGTGCAGGCAGCACAGGTACGGGCTTCAACACCTTACGGTGGCGCGAATTGGTGTTTCTGATTGAAGTGCTCAAAGCGTTTAAAGGCTTGAGCCAAGATCAGCGCCAGCCCTTGCTTCAGTCGCCTTGGGCGTTTGCCGACTGGCTGGATACTATTCCCGGTGCCAATACGCGCCAGTTCCGCCATATCCTTTGTTTTCTGCTCTATCCGGATAGCTTTGAACATACCTCGGTCGGACGCGACAAAAAGGAAATGCTGCGGGTAATGGCCGGCACACCCAAGTCCAAACTGAAGAGCATGAGCTTCCGCGAAGTCGATGAAGCCTTGCTCACCCTGCGCAC
Organism: Marinobacterium sp. BA1; assembly: GCF_041155135.1. NCBI lineage: Bacteria > Pseudomonadati > Pseudomonadota > Gammaproteobacteria > Oceanospirillales > Oceanospirillaceae > Marinobacterium > Marinobacterium sp. BA1. The sequence goes on along the minus strand of NZ_BAAFHC010000001.1, from coordinate 1,051,794 downwards.
TCAGCTTAAAGCAGCATCAACCGAACCGGTGGACTTCCATGTATCACCCTGGGTGGATCAGTGGCGCCCCACTCCCGGTACTTGGCTGATGGCCTGGAACCCCAATAACTGGACCTGGAGGTCGTTTCAGGATGACCGCCTTCGCATCGCGCGCGGGGATAATGTCACCATGCGCTGGCGCACGGCCTCGACCCATCCTCGGGAAGGCGACAGCTTCTTCCTGGTTCGGTTGGGCCAGGACCCGAAAGGGCTGGTTGCGCGTGGCAATGTTGCCAGCGAGCCCTATGAAGATGATCACTACAACCCGGAACTGGCCAAACAGGGTCAGAAGGCGCTGTATGTCGATATCACGCTGACTGATCTGCGTGACCCCAAGGCCGATTCCTATATCAGCATGGCCGATCTGAAGGCGCTCACGGTCGATGAGCAAAACTGGACGCCGCAGGCGTCAGGCATCGAAATCAAATCCAAGTCGGCCAAGATAGTGGCCAACCTTTGGAACAAGCTGCCACCGGTCAAAGTGGTACAAGCCCAGGCGCCGACTTCAACGCAACAGGCGATCAATATCACCCGACCGGTCAACCAGATCTTTTATGGCCCGCCGGGCACAGGCAAGACTCACCGCTGGCGCAGTCATTTGCAGCCCAAGTACGAAGCTCAGGCCAGTCAGGTCACGACTGGCGAATGGCTGGAGGAGCAGCTGGCCACTACCTCATGGTGGGAAACGATTGCCCTGATTGTGGCGGATTTGTCTGCACGAAATAGCGGCACGGCCGTTACCAACCTGCTTATTCATCCTTTTTTCAAAGCAAAGGCCCGTGTCCAAGGACGCGCCGACAGTCCCAATCTGCGTGCAACCTGCTGGAATGCTTTGCAAACACATACCGTGCAAGAATCCCAAACCGTCAATCTTGCTATGGAGAAGCGGCTAACCCCACTCGTCTTTGACAAGAAACCGGGTGGTCATTGGATTTTAACCGGTGACTGGGATGAGGCAGGCGAAGGCCTGCGCGATCAGCTCAAGAAGCTGCAGCAGGGGCCACAAAGCCAGAATGCCCGCGTTAAACGCCACCTGACGGTCACCTTTCACCAGTCATTCAGTTATGAAGATTTCGTTGAGGGTATCCGGCCGCAAACCACGGAGGACGGCATCAGCTATGAGCTGCGCGATGGCTTGTTCAAGGCCTTCTGCAATCGCGCCCGTCAGGACCCGCACCAGCGTTATGCCCTTTTCATCGATGAGATTAACCGAGGCAATATCTCGCGCATTTTCGGTGAGCTGATCACGCTGATCGAACCGGACAAACGCGCATGGTGGAACAGTGAAGGCCAGCTGGTCGAAGGCATTGAAGTGGTGCTGCCCTACTCCGGCGAGCGTTTTGGTGTGCCGAAGAATCTGGATATCTACGCCACGATGAACACTGCCGACCGCTCCATTGCCTTGATGGATGCCGCTCTGCGACGCCGTTTCCATTTTGTCGAGCTGATGCCGGAGCCAAAACAGATCACCGGCAGCCAAGGGGATGGCTACATTCCGGATGGTGAAGGTGGGTTGCTGAGCCTGCGCGATCTGCTCAATGCCATCAACCTGCGCCTGCGTTACCTGCTGCATCGTGATCAGACCTTTGGCCATGCTTTCTTCATGGATGTAAAAGACCTAGATAGCCTGAGGCAGGTACTGGTGTACGACATCATTCCGATGCTGACCGAATATTTCTACGACGATTGGCAGCAGATCCGCCGAGTACTGGCCGATGAAGATGCACCGGCTGAACATCAGATCATTACCCAAAGCACGTTGGACCCAAGTCTGCTCTTTGCCGGACTGGATATCGATCTACCGGAAAAGTCTGACTATCGCGTCAAGGCACCCGCCGAGATCAGTGCTGATGCAATCCGCAAAATCTACGAGTCACTGGACGCCGCGGGATGAAAGTGCTGACAGCGTTTGAACACGGCTGGCTGCAGATCGGCAATACAGGACCACTTTCACTTCAGGATGCCGATGCGTTGGGCCAGGCCGAATCCAGCCTGCCTGCCGGTTGTCTGGAGTGGGGCCGCAATCGGGTTAAGTTCAAGCAGTTTTGCGGTGTAGTGCAGATTCAGCAACAACTACAGATTGAGATACTGCCCAAGGTATTCCCGCACCAGACGTCGGAGCAACAGCGCACCACCCTAATTGAGATGTTGGACGTCGCCGGTGACATTGAAGGGCTCAGCCTGCAACAGGCTGGACTCGCTACAAGCAGCCATCGTCTGCTGGATGTGTTCATTCGACATTTCCTGAAACTGCTGGATACCCAGATGCGTCAGGGCCTGCTGCGTGACTACCGCGATGTTGAGGATACCCTGGACCAGGTGCGCGGCCGTATTGATCTGATACGCCAGCAGCGTGAAAACCTGTTCAAGCCGCAGCGCATGTCGTGCCGCTTCAATGAGCTGGTGGTCGATATTCCCGTCAACCGGCTGCTGCACACGGCCTTGGTCTCCATGTTGGATCTGACCACATCCCCTTCCCTGCGCCAGCAGGTTCACAGCATACGAATGCGTTTTGGTCATGTGGGCGTGATCCGCAAGGGCGAGACTGTACCTCGTGCCCAGGATCTAAACCGGATGCAGCGCCGCTATGCCGCTGTGGTCGAGCTGGCGCGTTTGTTCATTGAGGGGCAGTACCTCGATACCCGTGCCGGTCAGCAACCCGTTTATAGCCTTCTGTTTGATATGAACCGGCTGTTCGAGCGCTTTGTCGCCGTCAAGCTCAGACCTCAGGCTCGCAAGGCCGGTTTGACGCTGATGGAGCAAGGCCCACGGCGCTATCTGGGTGAAGACAGCAACGGCAAAGGCCGCTTGCTCATGCGCCCCGATATCAGCCTGCTCGATGAGCACAAACGCCCTGTCGCCATCCTCGATACAAAGTGGAAACTGCTGGATGCCGCCAACCCCATGGCGTCATTGTCATCTACTGATCTGTATCAGCTGGGCACCTATGCCAGCGCGTATCACTGCAGCCAGGTGATGCTGCTGTACCCCGAGCAGGCAGGTTTACAGGGCGAGCATCGAATGACATTGAATCTTGAGGGGCCCGTTACCCTGACGGTGGTGGCGGTGCCGTTGGGTGAAAATGCTACTCCAACGCTCACATATAACCATGATGAGAAATTTGTTTTATTTTAAATTTCTAAAAGTTCTATTAAACCATAAAAATTTTGAAAAAAGTTGTTTCATAGGCCGTCCGGAGACATAACGTAAGAAACCTCACTAAACAACGAGGTTTTTATGAAACAACCATATCCCCTACCAATTACGGCTGGCTCCTACGCATTCGATAAAACTATCCACCCCCCTCAACAGCTGACCAAGCTGCTTCGCCCAAAAGATGCTGCTGCATATTTGGGTATCAGTCGTACTCAGCTATGGCGATTGTCAGAAACAGATCCAGCCTTCCCGCCCAAAGTGATTCTCGGGCCACGGTGTATCGGTTGGCGCCTGGATTCCTTACGTCAGTACATTGCTACGAAGGAGCACTCAGCATGATTAAGTCAAATCTGATGAAAACAACTTTTTCAGAAAAGCTTTCTCGCTTGAGCATGCTGGCGTTTTACACAGTGCTAGCCGCCGGGCTCATCGTGGAGGCCTTTGTATGAATCATTTACGTGCATTTGAGCAGCGACTCGAATCAGAGGGCCTGGCGGTTAAAGATGGTGTCATCAACGATGGTCAGATCCACCGGTTTCACATTGCTGGCGACAAGCCGTGTACAAAAAATGGCTGGTATGTGATGCATACCAAGCGCATCAGCTTCGGCGCTTTTGGCAATTGGCGCACGGGGTACTCGGCAAGCTGGCGTGAAGATTTTTCAGATGAGCTGACAGCGACCGAGCGCTGGGAACTGCAAACTCAAATGGCACAAGTGCGTGAGCAACAACGCGAGCTCCACGCAACCCAACAGGACGAGACCGCTGCGCGTGCCAAGCGCATGTGGGATCAGGCACAGCCGGCTGACCCTCAGCACCCGTATCTTCGCCGCAAGGGTATCCTGCCACTGAATCTGCGCCAGCTGGGTGATCGATTGCTGGTGCCGTTGATCAATGCAGAGCAGGAACTTCGCAACCTGCAGCAGATACACCCGGATGGAGAGAAACGTTTCCTGTCTGGTGGGCAGGTCAAAGGCTGCTTCTGCTTAATCGATGCACCGGACCTGAGAAAAGTCTTGGTTTGTGAGGGCTTTGCCACCGGCGCCACTCTGTTCAAAGCGACCGGGCACAGTGTGATGTGTGCCATGAATGCCGGCAACCTGCAGTCAGTTGCTCTGATCGCAAACTCTGCGGTCGCATTGATACCCCGCAGCCATGTTGTGATCTGCGCGGATAATGACCATCGGACTCCAGGCAACCCCGGCATCACACAGGCACGTAAGGCAGCAGAGGCCTCTGGTGCTGATTATACCTGGCCATCCATATGCGGCGATCAGTGCGAATGCAGTGACTTCAACGACACCTTCGTTTGCCCTCGCAAACAGGAGGCTGAATGAATACAGCCATTTTAATTGATAGCGTGGAGGCCCCCAAGGTGAAGGCAGAACGCCCTATACCTTTGCCATCACCGCTGCCTAACGTGATGCCGTTTAAACCTGGCATGCTGCCAAGAGATGTTCGTGATTACGTTATGGATGTAGCCAAGCGCCAGCAGTGTCCGCCTGACTTCTGCGCAGTGTCAGCAATCGTATGTCTGAGTGCAATGGTAGGCCGCAAGGCCTGCCTTGCCCCAAAACAGGAAGACGAGCAGTGGACGGAGTTTGCCAATTGCTGGGGGGCATTGATTGGTGGACCAAGCGCAATGAAGTCGCCTTCACTCAGAGAGATGCGGTTCCCGATGAATGAGATCGAGGCTCAATTGCGTAAAGATCATGGTCTCACCCTGAATGAACTCAAACATGAGGCAAAGTTGCAAAAGCTGGAGCTTGCCGAGATCGAGAAAGCCGCCAAAAAGGAACTCGGCAATGGCGATCGCGACGCTGCATTGGCACTTCTGAAAGCCAAGGAAGAGATGGATGTTCAGGAGCCACCGCCGCCACGTCTGGTAGTAAATGATGCCACTGTGGAGGCCCTTGGCGAGCGCCTGAATGAAAATCCCAACGGCCTGCTGCTGATCCGTGATGAGCTATCAGGCTGGCTGAGCAAGATGGGCCAGGAGGAGTTCGCGTCAGATCGCGCTTTCTACCTGGAAAGTTTTAACGGCAAGGATGATTACACCTATGACCGTATCGGGCGCGGCACCATCCGGATTGAAAACTGCATGTTGAGCATCGTCGGCGGCATTCAGCCATCCAAGATAGCGCCGGTGGTGCGAGGTGCAGCCAATGGCGCGACTGACGACGGCCTGATTCAGCGCTTCCAACTGGCGGTATGGCCCGACCCAGTAAAGGAATGGTCTTGGCAGGACGTTCCAGTCAACAGCTGTGCCAAAGAACGCTACGCCGATGTGTTCCAGCGTCTACACGCACTACCCATGGGTGACAAACCAGCCATATGGCACTTTTGCCCTGCTGCGCAACAGCTGTTTGTTGAGTGGATGGAGGCGCTTCAGATAGAGGCCAGAAGCGGGCGACTACCGCCGATTCTCGAAAGCCACCTGCTGAAGATGCCAAAAACCGTATGCGGGTTGGCGCTGGTTTTTGCTCTGGTTAACGGTGACAGCCGTCATGCTGGCCTGGATGCAACGGCCATGGCACTTGATTGGGCCGAGTATCTACGTACTCACGCGGCACGACTTTATAGCGCCGCAATCTGTGCTGAAGTCGACGCCGCCCACCTGATACTGAGTAAACGCAAGGATCTCGACAAGCCCTTCACTGCGCGCGAAGTGTATCGCAAAGGCTGGCGCGGCATGGACAAAGCAGTGGTAGCTGAAGCACTGGAACTGCTGGTCGACCATCGATACTTGCACTCTGTAGATATAGCCACTGGCGGAAGGTCCAAGGTCCAGTATTTCTGGAGGAATCACGCCGATGGGTAAGTGGCAGCAGAAAGTGCGAGCACTACAACATGAGCAGGCGTATCCAGAGGGTTTTGTCAGTTCTGTCAGTACCCTGCCGAGCGTTTCAGCAAAAAAATCGCGCGATGCAATAAGCGTAACCGAGCCTGATACCACCACGCCGGTACGCATGCTGTATCGGGCCACAGACTTGATGCCCGAGCTGGCGCTGATAGTAGGTGCCCGAGACGATGTGGGGTTTATCGATAACATTCTAGCCGGAATGAGCGGTCGGGAACGTCATCAGCTTTTGAGCGGCTATCGGGAGGTATGGCTGCAGGCAATTGAGGCAAAACAACCCAAGCCTCATGAGATAGATAATGTTGGACGGAAGCACGCAAACCGCTGGCTCTATGGTCAGGCCGCAGCGAAGGAACCGGCAACAGTCAATGAACCATCTGATTTAACTAATGATTTCGGAAAAATCTGGAGCGATTCATGGGCAGTTTGAGTAGCGGACGTCACCCGGCAGAAGATGCCAAAGGCTTGACCTATCGCCATCCGGCACTGGATATCAGGAGCTGGAACAAAGACCAACTGGCAGCCATCGGTAACCGTTATCGACTGGATTGGCTGTATCGAGATGAAACGGTGGGCACTATGGAGATTGAGATTCAGCCTGGCCAGTTGATGTTGTCTGATTGCCGGTTTGGCAATACGAACCTGTGGGCAGATCAATCAATGAGCATTGACCTGACTTGGACGGCTTGCAATTTCGGCGGTGTACGGCCCTGGTTTACCTGTCCAGTGCCGGGCTGTGGTCGACGTACCGGCCTGTTGTATCTAAGCGGTGTGTTTGCCTGCCGGCATTGTCACAAGCTGGCCTACCGGAGTCAGCGCCAAACCGAGTACCAGCGGGCAATAGATCGTACCCAGCGGCTGCGCAAAAAGCTGGGTTGGCCTGCGGGCATCCTGACCCCCTGCGGCAACCGCCCAAAAGGAATGCACGAGACGACGTTCCGCAAACTAGAAGCCAAGCACAACGCTTGCTGGCTCGATGCGCTCGGGCACTGGTCTGATCGCTTGGGTGTGCTGGACTCGCACTTGAGGTACGCGGTTAGACTTTTCGGCAATACATCTGTCGATGCCGACCAGAATCGATAAGGAGCATGAATAATGACTGATAAGATGTTGAAAATTAACCAAGTTGAAAAGCTGGTCAGCATCAGTGAGAGCACAGTTTACAAACTGGTCAAGCAAGGCCTTTTCCCGGAGCAGGTCCGGATTAGTACGCGGTGCGTGCGCTGGCGCCTGTCCGAAGTTCAAGAGTGGATGCAGCTCGGACAAGACGCTTGGAAGAAGAAGCAGGACAGCGATGAGCAAGTGGCGGGTTAGTCTCCCCGCCTCACCAGCTCTTGCAGATACGACGTCCATTGCTCCATGGCACAGCGCTTTTCTTTAAGATAATCGTATTTGTCGTAGTTCTTCTGAGCAGCAGTATCAATCTCATCATGCTGCTGGAGCATGTCCCGATACAGGCGGTCAACGCCGCATTTGCTCATCAGCGTTTTACAGGTGCGGCGCAAATCCCTGGGTGTGAACGGCTGAATATCGTCATACTCTTGGGTGTAAGTATGACAACACTGGATCAAGCCATTGATCGACGCCGGTTTATCATCATGGTCTCTGTGCGGCCAGAGGAAACGGCCATCCCCACCCAGCAAGCGAACTTCCTTGTACAACTCAATCGCCAAGTCTGAGAGTGGTACAACATGGGTACCTCGCCGCTCAATTTTGATTCGCTCTGCAGGAATTTCAAACAACTTGTTCTTCAGATCCCATTCGGAATGTTCAGCGTGGTACAGCTCAATGACCCGCTGGCCGGCTAGGGCGATCTGCAACTTGAAGTACAAATGGTGCATGCGGTTACGCATTTTGGTGCGTGGCAGATTCCATAACGTTACCACCTCCTCTTCAGTCAGAGTACGGTGTCTTGGCTGTGAGCCCTTGGGTACAGGCAAGGGAATATCCCGCATGACATTGGTAGTAACCCCGTAACGTACAGGTTCGCCAAACCGCTCTGGCGCGTTATCCTGATCAATCGCATAGCGCATGCAGCTTTTCAAACGGCCATGTAAATTGTTCGCTTTATAGCGCGCATCGCGGTCAATGACACGTTTCAGCAGCGCACGGGCATGGTCCTGGGTGAATTCACGGGCTAAAAGGTCCGGGGCAATGAAGGGCTTGATATCGCTTTCGAACATCCAGCGCAGTTGATTCAATGACTGAACTTTAGTTTGCGGCTTGATGCTGGCGTAGAAGTCATCCCATAGTTCAAAGAAAGTGCGCAGCCCTTCTCGCTGCCTGCGCTCTTCCTCTTGCTGGATCGCTTCTTCCATCTCAAGCCGCTCCCGCTCCGCCTTGGGGCAGATGCCTTGCTGGACTTGAGCTGATAATCGGATGAACTCCTGACGTGCATCTGCTAAGGTCATCGCCCCGTAATTACCAATGCTCATTTGCCTGCGGCGCTTGTTGTGAAAATACTGAATCAAGAACTGCTTGCGGCCACTGGTGTAAACCTTAACCTGAAACCGCCCGCCACCTCGCTCGGCGGATTCTTCGGTTATGATGTAAGGCTTATCCTGGGCCTTGAGAGACTTGATATAACGGTCGCTGAACTGTGCCATGAAAGTTGAACTCCATATTAGTCACAGTAAGAGTAGCAGTAACAGTGGCAGTTATAAACGCGAGGCAGGCACGGAAAGAAAACGTATATAACGCTTTGACACGGCAATAAACGCTAATAACATATTGTTTTGAAACGCTTTACAGCGCAAACAGAGAACCATGGAGAACACTATGAACGTCGAGAGCTTCAACTTCAACCACACAAAAGTCATTGCTCCTTATGTTCGTCTGGTCGGCGTTACCGAAGGCAAACAGGATCGAGTGCATAAATATGACATTCGATTCTGCCAGCCCAACCAGGCACACATGCCGATGCCATCACTGCATTCGCTGGAACACATGATTGCTGAGCTGATACGCAACCACTTGGATTGCGTGCTGGATTTCAGCCCCATGGGTTGCCAGACCGGCTTTTATCTTTCGGTCATGAACCACGATGATTACAGTGAAATTCTTGCAGTGCTGGCGCGCACCCTGCAGGACGTGCTGGATGCAACGGAAGTACCTGCCTGTAATGAACTGCAGTGTGGTTGGGCCGCAAGCCATGATCTGGAAGGGGCGAAGTCCATTGCCCGTGAAATGCTCAACCACCGCAATGAGTGGCCGCAGGTGTTTGCTGACGAAAACGATCCGGACAACTGGCTGTCCTGACCCTCTGGCCGGTCAGCTCAGAGTCACACTGCTGCTGACCGGGTACCCCTCCACCCAGCCAAGACGCTTGAACAGCCCCTCAACATCGTCGCCAACACCTGATTCAATTTTAACCTTTTGCCCTGTCACCGGATGCTCAAATTCTATCGCGACAGCCATCAGCAGCAAACGATGAGAATCCAGGTGCTCACGAAACAATCGATTGTGGCGCCCTTCCCCGTGCTTGGTATCACCGACGATGGGGTGCAGAATATGTTTCATGTGACGCCGGATCTGGTGCTTGCGTCCGGTTTTCGGTTTAACCTCAACCAGTGAATAGCGCGCCTCGGGGTAGCGCCCCACCGCAATCGGCAGGGATACTGTCGCCAGCCGCCGGTATTCCGACACTGCCTCTTTCGGCTCCTTGTCCGGGTTGGCCAGCGGATCCGCATATTTGTCATGAATGGGCTTGAGCGCATAGTCGATCACTCCGACCTCTTCCGTCCAGCCCCTGACGACACACAGATAGGTCTTGTGAATGCTACGTTCGATGAACTGCTGCTGCAGATGCTGCCCTACGTCCTTTCGACGTGCGAACAGAATAACCCCCGAGGTTGCACGATCAAGACGATGCACCGTATGCACGGTTTCACCGGGGTAGCGCTGCTTCAACATGGAAACAAGGTTCGGTGTTCTCGCCGGCGCTATCCAGCTGGGATGCACCAGCAATCCGGCCGGCTTGTGAACAGCCACAAGGTATTCATCTTCATAAAGAACAACAAGCTCAGTTGAGTCGGTCACAGGCTACCCTTGGCATCAACGGCAGATAAAAACAAAGCGCAAAATTCTACCGGGAATCTTTTTGCAGTTAAACGGTCGAAACCTGCGTGAAACCCAATTAGAATCCGTTATCAGTACCGATGGACACCAACAAGAGGTTAATGATGGATAACGTTCGCACATTCGAAGGCCGCTCTCAGCAGGCGGTACTGGAGACCAACAAGGTCATCCGTAACACCTATATGCTGCTGGCCATGACACTGATATTCAGTGCCGTGACAGCGGGTATCTCCATGGCAATCAACCCTCCGTTCATGGTGTATCTCGGCAGTGTGATCCTGAGCTTCGTACTGCTGTTTGTCATTAACCGCAAGCAGAACTCGGCCGCTGCACTGCCGCTGACTTTCGCCTTTACTGGCCTGCTGGGCTTTGGCCTGGGGCCATTGCTTAACCACTATCTGGCATTGCCAAACGGTGGACAGGTCGTGATGACCGCCATGGGCATGACTGCCATCACCTTCCTGGGGCTGTCCGCCTATGTACTCAGCTCTCGCAAGGACTTCAGCTTCATGGGAGGGTTCCTGGCAGCAGGCTCAATCATCCTTATTGTAGCGATGCTGGCTCTGTTCGTACTGCCACTGTTTGGTGTCGATATTTCCGGTATTAGCCTGGCATTCTCGGCTGCTGTCGTGCTGCTGATGGCCGGGTTCATCCTGTATGACACCAGCAACATTGTTAACGGCCGTTATACAAACTACATCATGGCTACAGTTGGCCTGTACCTGAGCATTTACAACCTGTTTGTACATCTGCTCAGCCTAGTCAGCGCTTTCAGCGACGACTGATCATCGACTGCCACCCGGCCCCGCATATCTGTTAAGATTGCGGGGCTTTTTTATGTCTGGTCTCCACAATGAAATTCACCCTTGTTATCCACTCGGCCCCCTACCAGTCTGCATCGGCCGATACCGCGCTGCGTTTTGCACGCGCACTACTGGCAAGCGGGCATGAACTTTACCGGGTATTTTTCTACCGCGATGGGGTACATAACGCCAGCGCACTGGCATCTCCGCCCAGAGATGAGCAGTCCGTGCCGCTGGCATGGCAGTTACTGGCGCAGGAACATCAGTTGGATTTGGTCGTATGCATCGCAGCCGCTGTTCGCCGCGGTGTTCTCGATGAAAACGAGGCCAAACGATATGAAAAGCCCGCTGCCAATTTGGCACCCGGCTTTGAGTTGTCAGGCCTGGGACAATTAAGTGAGGCTCTGATCCAGTCAGACCGTGTTATCACGTTCGGAGGTCGAGGATGAGCAAGCCCGATGTATTGATCATCTGCCGGCGCGCACCCTATTCATCATCCGCCGCACGTGATGCCATTGATGTTGCACTCAGCTGCGCACTGTTTGAACTACCCGTGACACTTCTGTTGCTTGACGATGCGGTACTGCAGCTTTTGCCAGATCAACAAAGCGGTCGCATTGGCCAGAAAAGCCCCAACGCCATGCTGGGAGCACTGCCGATGTACGATATAGATCAAGTCTATACAAGCACCCAAAGTCTTGCTCTACATGGCCTGGAAGCCTCACGGCTTGATCCTGCCCCTGCCGTACTGGATCAGGACGAAATACGGGCTTTGATGGCACGACACTCTCGGGTTATAACGCTATGATTCTGCACACGCTGAACACCTCTCCTTCTGATCGCACAGCCTTCCAGACCTGTGCTGCCAGCCTGAGCGAAAACGACTCACTGTTACTGATTGAAGAAGCTGTTTACTGGCTGCTGCCACACTACAGGAACGAACTGACACGACTGCCCGCGCGCATTCTGGCACTTGAGCCTGATCTGCTTGCACGGGGTATCACCTCAGATGGAGTCAGCTGTGTGGACGATGCCGGATTTGTTGAACTGGCGGTAACTCATGATAGTGTCATAAACTGGTTTTGATATGACAATACTCAGTATTAACGGAAGCACCGTGGAGCTTGACGAAGAAGGCTATCTTTATGATGTCTCACAATGGACTCCTGAAGTTGCATCACATCTGGCTCAAGAACTGACAATTGAGCTGACGGATGCCCACTGGGAAATTTTGTATCTGTTGCGTGACTTTTATCGGCAGTACCAGCTATCCCCCGCCATGCGTCCTTTGGTCAAAGCTGTCAGCCAAAAACTCGGCAAGGACAAGGGGCGCAGTATCTACCTGATGCAACTGTTTCCAGGCAGCCCAGCCAAAATCGCAGCATTGCTGGCAGGTTTGCCCAAACCGGAAAACTGTCTCTGACCATGCTGCGTTTTGCCGCCAACCTCAGCCTGCTGTTTACCGAACTTCCGTTTCTGGAGCGCTTCGCGGCTGCCCGTGCCGCCGGCTTTTCATCTGTCGAAATCCAGTTTCCTTACGCTCTTGGACTGGAAGCTGTTGCCGATGCCTTGAGTCAACAGCAGCTAGAGCTGATACTGATCAATATTCCGGCCGGTGACTGGGACAATGGCGATCGCAGCCTGTGCTGTGACCCAAGGCGCCAAAGTGAGTTTGCGGATGGCCTGGCGCTTGCGCTGCAGTGGGCAAAGCGGCTGAGTGTGCCCAAGCTCAACTTCCTGGCTGGCATTACACCTTGCGGGCAAAACGAAGAACAGATTCAGCAGACACTGGAATCAAACCTGCGACTGGCCGCTCAGCAGTGCCATAAGGCCAATGTTGAGCTGCTGATCGAAGCAATCAACACCGAAGATCTGCCGGGTTTCCGCTTGCACTACAGTACTCAGGTTGTAGACCTGATCAAACGCCTTGATCTGCCGAGTACCCGTTTGCAGTATGATGTGTATCACATGCAGATTATGGAAGGGAACCTGATCAACACTCTGAATCGCCTGAGTACACACATCGGACATATACAGATCGCGGACGTTCCAGGCCGTCATGAGCCCGGCAGCGGTGAAATTAACTTCTCTAACCTTTTCAAGGCTATTGAGGCTATGGGATACTCCGGCTATATAAGTCTTGAATACAACCCTTCAGGCCAAACAGAATCCAGCCTTGAATGGTTGCAACCTTGGATTACACAGGACAGAACAGCATGAGTCTAAACGCCGCGGCTGAACACCTGAAAACACTGCAGGCCGGACAACAGGCCGATTCCGAACGCTCACGCCGTGCCCAGCAGGAAGAGATTGTCTACCATCAGTGGGCAACCTTTCGGGTAGATGATGAACTCTATGGCATCGACGTAATGCAGGTTAAAGAAGTCCTGCGCTTCAGTGAGATTACTCCGGTACCCGGAGCCGACAAGGCAATACTGGGAATCATCAACCTGCGCGGTAATGTAGTGACCGTCATCGATACCCGCCGCATGTTTGGACTTCCACTGGTACCTTATGATGACGACACACGCGTCATCGTGGTTGAGTTCAATGAACAGGAAGTGATCGGACTTGTAGTCGACAGTGTGGATGAAGTCATCAACCTGCCGCACAACGATGTGGATCGCGCCCCGAATGTTTCCGGCGATGACTCCACCAAGCGTTTTGTACAAGGCGTTTGCTACTACAACAACATCCTGATCATTCTGCTCGACTTGACCAAAATGCTGTTGAGCATCACCCCGCTGAGCGAAGAAGAGCTCAAGGCCCAACGCGGCTACTAAGCCAGCTTAAGGGGGCTTAGGCCCCCTTAGAAACGCTCCTGCTGGCGCATTGGAATATGATGTTGCTGCGCCCACTCAACAGCTGCTTCAATCTCTGACAGCAAACGTGCTTTGTCCCGCCCCAACGTGCCCTTCAACACCAGCGCATTGGATACATGATCACTGCGAAAGACCGTCTGCTTCAGCTCGGTCGCACTGATCAACAGATGCATTTCACGAAATAGACCTTCCGCATCCAAAGGCTCAAAATCACCATCGTAGCCGGCACGCACACGCTGTTCGGCACCTCGACGAAAGAACAGCACCAGAGTTGCCAGATATTCTGGCTGCGTCAAGTTGACCAGCCGAGCTGAAGCTTCGGCATGCTCATCGGAATACCGCCGACCTCCTGCCCCGTTAATCAGCATTACGGAGCGCTTTATGCCTGCCTTTTGCGCCTTGAGCAGAGCTTCAGCAGTACTCTCAAAGGTTTCCCCTTTGTCGAAGGCCGCCAGGACGTTGTCAGAGCCACTTTCAGCCCCCATATAGATGAGTGTTAGCCCGAGCTCACGCAACCGTTGCAGCTCTTCCACGCTCTTGCGCTTCAGGTTGACTGGCAAACAATATGCCGACACTCTTCGTACCTGTGGCAGATGCGTACGGATCGCTTCCAGAATGCTGCTCAGACGCCTTACCGACAGAGCCATGGCATCACCATCTGCCAGAAATACACGTTGCACCCAGGGCATTACCTGACCACAACGTTCGATCTCGGCCAGAACGTCTGATTCAGGCTTGGGCCTGAAGCGCTTATGGTCGTCAATATACATGTCACAGAAGGTACAGCGATTCCAGCTGCAACCATTGGTGACCTGGAGAATCAGCGAATCAGCTTCGCTCGGAGGACGAAATACAGGCTCGATATAATCGACCGGAGGCTGGAAATAATGCATTTCAGGGCTGAGTACGCTTGAACAACTGATGGAAGTTGGCCGTAGTCTGCTCGGCAACCTGCTCGACTGAAATACCCTTAAGCTCGGCGACACATGCGGCAACATCAGCCACATAGGCCGGCTGATTCTGCTTGCCCCGGTGAGGCACCGGCGCCAGGTATGGGGAATCAGTTTCGATCAGCATCCGCTCTAGGGGCACCGCTTTCACTACATCGCGCAGCTCTGCTGCATTACGGAAGCTGATGATGCCAGAAAACGAGATCATGTAACCGAGATCAAGTGCCGACTTCGCCATTTCCAGCGACTCGGTAAAGCAATGCAACACGCCGGCCGATTCCGAACTGCCATGCTCACGAATCAGGCGGATGGTATCTTCACGCGCATCGCGGGTGTGAACAATCACGGGCAGATCCATCTCTGCCGCCAGCTGCAGGTGCCCGGCAAAGCTGGACTGCTGCTGTTCCAGTGTTTCTTTGGTGTAGTGATAGTCAAGACCAGTCTCGCCCAGTGCCACAATACGTGGATTCTGAGCCAACTCTGCCAGTCGCTCCCGATCAAACGGACTCTCTTCAACATGCAACGGATGAATGCCGGCAGAAAACCAGACATTGGGCTGACTTTGCGCCACAGAAACCATGCTGTCGAACCTGTTCAGGTCGACACACACGCAGAGCATTTGCCCAACCTGACGCTCGCGGGCCGCCGCCATTATGTTATCGAGGGAATTATCATGCCGTGACAGGTCCAGCATATCGAGGTGGCAATGTGAATCTATAAACATGTTAACTCTTGATCAAAGGGTGTTGGTACGTCGTCCCGACTCCATTGCACCGGCCAGATAAGTCTCGATTTTGCGTACCAGAGCAGCATCATCACCAGACAGCTGAATGCCGATGCCCGGTATTCGACCACCTTGGGCCGCCTTGGGCGTGACCCATATAACCTTACCGGTAACCGGTACCTTATCGGGTTCATCCATCAACATCAGCAACATGAACACTTCTTCCCCCAACTGATAGGTTCGGGTTGTCGGAATGAACAGGCCACCATTGGTGACGAATGGCATATACGCTTTATAAAGGCTGTCCTTATTATCGATGGACAGCGACAGGATACCGTGACTGATTCTTGGTATTACCGCCATGGATACAACGCTCCTCTGTTTAACGTGACAGCTCAGCCCACTGCAGCAACAGCCTTTCCAGCAATAGCTGCCGGTTCGGGTTCTGACGCAGCAAAAGACTGACGCGCTCTTCCTGAATTCTGTCTGCCAGTGCAAATACCTGCGCACTGGACGCTCGCTTGGCAATGGCCTGTAACATCCGCTTCATGTCAGCATTAACGGCAGGCTCCTGCAGATCAGCCAGCTGAATACGTACAATATCGCTCAACAGGCTATTGATCCAGTCCAGGCATTGTAGCAGGTCCGCCTTAAGCAGTTGTTGCGCCAGCTCACTGGCTGCCATACGTCCTCGCAACAGATCAGCCAATCCTGACATCAGTTTCTTGCGTTGCTCCAGTAGATCGCCTTCATACAGCGCCTGAGCCTTAAGGGGAGCGCCATGACACAGCCGCAGCAGCTGGGCTGCCCGATCCTGTTCCAGCTTAAGCTTCTGCTGCAACCAGAGCTCGCTCTGCTCAGCCGAAGGTGTGGCGAAATCGATTCGTTGACAGCGACTGCGAATGGTTGGCATCAACTGCCCGGGTTGATGGCATACCAGTAACAGCAGTGTATTGCGCCCCGGTTCCTCAAGAATTTTCAGCAGGGCGTTGGCCGAAGAGGTATTAAGCGACTCCGCCGGACTCATTATCACCACCCGGTAACCACCCTGCTGTGCAGTACTGTGCAGATGTTCGATCAACTCACGCACCTGATCCACCTTGATCGGCTTACCCTCCGCTTCCGGAGAAACGCGCACAAGATCGGGGTGATGGCCGGCTGCATGCAACTCACAACTGTGACAGTGACCGCAGGGAGCATCATTATTCGGCTGATGGCAAAGCAACAGGCTTGCCAATGTTTCTGCAAAGCCTTCCTTGCCAACACCTGCAGGACCTGACAGCAGCAAGGCATGCGGTAGACGGTCTGAGGCTCGCTGCTGCAGCAGACGCTGCCATTGTAGCTCACACCAGGGATAGAGTTGCTCAGCAGGCATCGATACTCTCCAGCCTTGCAAGCGCCTGACCGACAGCCTGTTGCACCTGCTCCAGCGGCGGGGCTGCATCAATCACGGCAAAGCGCTGCGGCTCGGCAGCCGCTCTCTGCAGATAAGAGTCACGTACTCGCTCAAAGAACACTTCCGCTTCGGCCTCGAAACGGTCCGGCATGCTGCGTGCACGTGCTCGTGCCATACCCTGACGGGCGGGTAGATCCAGCAGAATCGTGAGATCAGGTCTCAGCCCACCCTGCACAAGGGTTTCGAGCTGGGCTATGCGTGACTGATCCAGACCTCGCCCGCCCCCCTGATAAGCGTAAGTGGCATCGGTAAAACGATCACAGAGCACCCATGCACCCCGTTGCAGAGCAGGCCTGATACATTGTTCGATATGTTGCGCACGAGCTGCAAACATCAACAGCAGCTCAGCCAGTTCAGCGACCGGCTCATTGCGCGGAGCCAACAGCAGTTCACGGATCGATTCCGCCAACGGTGTTCCGCCCGGCTCTCGGGTACGCACGACATCCAGCCCTCGGCTCAAAAGCTGCTGATGGATGAATTCCAGGTTGGTGGTTTTGCCCACCCCTTCTATGCCTTCAACAGTGATAAAACGGCCTGTGCTCATCTGCGCTTAGTTCCCGGGTGATGAACGGTAATCCGCTCGCCGCTGCAATTGATACTCTCGCACGGCACGATTGTGTTCCTGCAGAGTGTTCGAAAACTGATGGGTTCCGTCACCCTTGGCAACAAAATACAGTGCCGAGCCCTCTTCAGGATTAAGTGCCGCACGTATCGCTTCACGACCGGCCAAGGCAATGGGGGTGGGTGGCAGCCCATCGATCACATAGGTATTCCAAGGCGTAGGACGTCGCAGATCAGCTCGTGTAATGCGACCTTCATAGCGCTCCCCCATGCCATAGATCACGGTTGGGTCAGTTTGCAGCCGCATGCCTCGTTCAAGGCGGCGCACAAACACACCTGCAATTTTGCCACGCTCGTCCGGCACACCGGTTTCCTTTTCGATGATAGAGGCCATGATCAGAGCCTCATAGGGTGACGCATAAGGCAGACCTTTTGTGCGTCCCTCCCAAGCCTGCTGCAGAAAGGCATTCAGATCCGCATGGGCACGCTCAAGCAACTGAAGGTCAGTCATACCCCTTTCAAAGTGGTAGGTTTCGGCCAGAAACAAACCTTCAATCGCCTCTTCATCACTGCCCAGATGAGCCAGCAGCTCCGCTTCAGTCATCTCTGCTGCACGCTGCTCAAGCACTTCACTGCTCGCCAGCGCCATCATCAGCTGACGGAAATTCATTCCTTCAATAAAGGTAAAACTGTAGTCGACCGTATCACCGGCCAACACCCGCTCCAGAAGCTGCCGCAAGCTCATACCTGGCTCGAGTCGATATTCACCGGCCCTGATCTGAGTAATCGATGGATTGAGCTTTGCCTCTATGCGCAGCCACAGAGGGTCATCAATCAAGCCCTCCTCAGCCAATTGTCGGGCAAAAGCACCAAACCAGGTGCCTCTTTCAACCATCAGAGAGCGTTCAGATTCCACTGCAAGCGGCTGATTCAGCTTCTGCTGCTGCAGCTTGTATCCGTAACCAAGAGCCAAGGCCCCAACGGTCACAATCAACACCAGCAGCAGTACAATTTTCTTCAGCATGAGATCATCCGTTGTTGCAGGGCTGCCTGCAGTTTTGCCGTAAATGGGCCTGGCGTATATCTGCGCTCTCCCAACCGGGTTATTGGCCAGATACCGATCAGGCTGTTACATATGAACAGCTCTTCGGCAGACTCAACCTCTGCAGGGGTATAGTACCCCTGTTCAGTTTCAAGCCCCAGATCAGCCGCCAGCTGCAACAGTTGATTGCGCACAACACCCTCGATTCCGGCCTGGTCCAGCAACGGTGTACAGAAACGGTGCTGCTTGATAAAGCACAGGTTGCTCATGGTACCTTCGACGACCCAGCCCTCGGTATCACACATAAGCCCTTCCCGTACCGCCGGATCGCTCCATTCATTACGCGCCAACACCTGCTCAAGCCGGTTAAGGTGCTTGATACCTGACAGCAGTGGCTGACGGGCCAGGCGCGTGCTACACCAGCGTACCTGAACGCCCCGCTCAGGCTGGTCCGGATACGTGGGCATTGGCGTTAACATCAGGATACGAAGCGGAGAAGCGGGATCAGGCGTCAAATAACCTCTGCCGCCACTACCACAGGAGAGGATCAGTTTGAGTACGGAGGGAGTCTCGGGAAGCGCCAAGTATTCAAGATCAGCTTCAAGCTGCCGCTCAAGGCCAGCAGCAGGTATACCAAGCCGCATACAGCCATTCATCAGTCGCTGCAGGTGAGCCGGATAAAAAACCGGCTTGCCATTGAGTACCAGCAACGTTTCAAAAAGGCCGTGACCGTAAGCGAGAGCACGATCGGTGACATCAATCTGTGTGGCCGGAAGGCCATTGACCAGCGTCTGCGCCTGCATGGAATATTGGGAGGCCAAGACGCCTCCCGTCCTCTTAAAGCCGATTGAAGATCAAGGTACCGTTGGTGCCACCAAAGCCGAACGAGTTCGACATGGCTGCATCAATACGACAGCTCTGAGCTTCATGCGGAACGTAGTTCAGATCGCATCCTTCGGATGGATTATCCAGATTGATCGTGGGCGGTGCAACCTGATCACGCAGAGCCAGAACACAAAACGCCGCCTCGACAGCACCCGCCGCGCCCAACAGATGACCGATCATCGATTTGGTGGAGCTCATGCGTACCTGTTCTGCCGCACTGCCCAGTACACGTTTTGCGGCATTGGACTCAGCGATATCACCAGCCGGAGTGGAGGTGCCATGAGCGTTGATATAGTGAATCATATCCGGACTGATGGCTGCATCATTGATCGCATTCTGCATCGCCAGAGCCGCACCTGCCCCATCCTCCGGCGGAGCCGTCATATGGAACGCATCATCACTCATGCCAAAGCCTGACAGCTCACAGTAGATATTTGCGCCACGCGCCTTGGCATGTTCATACTCTTCCAATACCAGAACACCGGCACCATCACCAAGCACAAAGCCGTCACGATCACGATCCCACGGACGACTGGCTGCCTGAGGAGCATCATTACGGGTCGACAGAGCACGAGCAGCCGAGAAGCCGGCCAGCCCCAACGGGGTTGTGGCCATTTCGGCACCACCAGCCACCATCACATCAGCATCACCATACTGGATCATGCGCATGGCATGACCAATGTTATGGGTACCTGTGGTACAGGCAGTAGTGATCGCAATATTAGGCCCACGGAAGCCATGTTTGATCGCCACATTGCCTGAAATCATATTGATGATACTGCCCGGCACAAAAAACGGCGATACCCGGCGGGGACCGCTGCCGTTAAGAATATCATGGGTTTTCTCGATCATCGGTAAGCCACCGATGCCGGAGCCAATGGCACAACCAATACGGTGAGAATTGGCTTCACTGGCTTCAATACCGGAATCGTCGATGGCCTGGGCTGCAGCGACCATTCCGTACTGAATAAACAGATCCATCTTGCGCCCCTCTTTGGGGCTCATGTAAGGCTCAAGATCAAAATTCCTGACCGATGCAGAAAAGCGAGTTGCGAATTGGGAAGCGTCAAAAAAATCGATGGGTGCCACACCGCTTTTACCGGCCAGGATATTGCTCCAGGTGTCCTTAACGGCACTGCCTACGGGTGTCAGCAGACCGATACCGGTCACAACAACTTTTCTGCGAGACATCCTACTCCTCCAGCCAAAGAAGGCCTGTACAAAAGAAAAGCCGCACTATATTCGCATATAGATGCGGCTTTTCGGCTAATTCGGTCGGGATTGATTACTGATGAGCGTTGATGTAATCGATCGCCAGCTGAACAGTCGTGATCTTTTCAGCTTCTTCATCAGGAATTTCAGTCTCGAATTCCTCTTCCAGCGCCATTACCAGCTCAACAGTATCCAGGGAGTCGGCACCCAGATCTTCAACGAAGGAAGCAGAGTTAACAACTTCTTCTTCTTTAACGCCCAGCTGTTCAGCGATGATCTTCTTTACGCGCTCTTCAATGTTACTCATATCTCTTCCTATTTTCTTCTCAACACCATCACATCGCAGGATGCGACATGGAATTTTAGAAAACCCATTACGCTCTGGCAACAAGCGTGACGGTCTGAATTTTATTTACCGTCAGCTGACGGCCAATTATCAACAAATCGGCGGAAAAAACAAATTTTTGTGATGTCCGCCTTTGTCCCTGATCAGGACATGTACATTCCGCCATTCACGTGAATGGTATCACCGGTGACATAGGCTCCGCCATCACCCGCAAGGAAGCCCACAACAGCGGCCACTTCTTCAGGCTGCCCAAGGCGGCTCATCGGAATCTGTGACTGCAGGTTCTGTTTGTGCTCATCAGCCAGGCCTGCCGTCATATCAGTGTCGATGAACCCCGGAGCGACGCAATTGACCGCAATATTGCGAGAACCAACCTCACGGGCCAGCGCACGCGTAAAGCCCTCCATGCCCGACTTGGCGGCCGCATAGTTGGCCTGCCCGGCATTACCCATGGACGCAACCACTGAGCTGACGCTGATAATGCGTCCCCAGCGCGCCTTGGTCATGCCACGCAGGCAACCTTTAACCAGACGATAGACAGACGTCAAATTGGTATTCAGAACCGAATCCCACTCATCATCTTTCATTCGCATGAGAATATTGTCGCGCGTAATGCCAGCATTGTTCACCAGAATCTCGATGGTGCCAAAGTCGGCCTGAATCTGCTTCAGCACAGCATCAACTGATGCGGCGTCCGCCACATCCAGCACCATGCCACAACCCTTGTTACCCACCTCAGTCAGATAGGCACTGATTGCATCCGCCCCCTTCTCACTGGTTGCGGTACCAATCACCACCGCGCCCTGTGACGCCAGGTTGATTGCTATCGCCTTGCCAATACCCCGGGTTGCGCCCGTCACCAGCGCCACTTTTCCTTCAATACTCATTCTGCCTTCCCAATCATCTGAATACTCAGCCCAGCGCCTTTTCCAGGCCTGCCGGATCACTGATCGACACCCCCACAAGAGCACGATCAATCTTCTTGTTCAAGCCCGTCAAAACCTTGCCGGGGCCGCACTCTATGAGTGTTTCAACGCCATCGGCGGCCATTTTCTGCACCGAGGCTGTCCACAACACCGGGCTGTAGAGCTGCTGCAACAGGTTATTTTTGAGGCTATCAAGATCATCAGGCACGTCAGCACTGACATTCTGCACCACAGGAATATGTGGCATCTGCAACTCAATCGCACTCATCGCTTGTGCCATCTGATCTGCCGCAGGGCGCATGAGCGCACAGTGAGAAGGTACGCTGACAGGCAACGGAATGGCCCGTTTGGCTCCGGCAGCCTTGCATGCTTCAATAGCTCGCTCAACAGCCGCTTTTTCGCCGGCAATGACAACCTGCCCCGGGCAATTGTAGTTCACGGGAGATACCACGGCACCCTTTGCAGACGATTCACAGGCTGTCGCTATGGCGTCGTCATCAAGCCCCAGAATAGCAGCCATGGCACCGGTACCAGCCGGCACGGCCTGCTGCATATATTCCCCGCGCAGCTTGACCAGGCGAACACCATCAGCAAGACTCATGGCTCCGGCACATACCAGCGCTGTGTACTCACCCAGACTATGACCTGCCATGACAGTCGGATTAGCACCACCACGCTGCTGCCACAGACGCCATAGAGCAACACCTGCGGTTAACAGCGCAGGTTGCGTGTTCTCGGTACTGTTAAGCGCTTCCTCCGGGCCATTCTGGGTCATATCCCACAGATCAAAACCCAGCGCCTGCGAGGCCTCTGCGAAGGTTTCCTGAATAACCGGATGATCCGCAGCCAGCTCAGACAACATACCCAGCTGCTGAGACCCCTGACCGGGAAAAACGAAAGCAAGCGATTGAGACATGGCTTCCCCATTTCTGCACACGAGTGACTTCGCCCTTCAATGCTGCTGCAGAAGGACGCTCAAAGGGGGTAAGTGTACAACATTCGGGCGTAATTAGAACGTTTTGGCACTACCGTCACGGCTTTGCAGATCGAGCTCAAGCTGCTCACTGATACGCTCCGGCACATTCATTTGTGCTTCTGAGACCGCCTGATCAAGCGCGTAGCCAAAACAGCTGCGATTGGCACCACCGTGACTCTTGACCACAATCCCCTGCAGCCCAAGCAGGCTTGCACCATTACGGCGACCGGGATCCAGCTGAGCCTGCAACTCCTGCAACACAGGCCGAGCCAACAATGCCAACAGACGACGATAGAGATTAAGACCAAAACTGCGCCGCAGCTTGCGACTGATCAATCTTGCCAGCCCCTCGCTGCTCTTGAGCGCAATATTGCCAACAAAACCGTCACACACCACCAAATCCGCTTGACCTGAAAAAACCCCATCACCTTCAACAAAGCCAACGTAGTTGAGTTGCTTTTGCTCTGCCAGCAGGCGCGAGGCCAGCCTCACCTGCTCATTACCCTTGATCTCTTCAGCACCAATATTGAGCAACCCAACACGTGGACGGTCGATATTTTCCACCGCCCTGACCATAACAGATCCCATGATGGCAAACTGCAGCAGGTGGCTGGCGGTACAATCCACATTGGCACCAAGATCCAACATATAGCAGTGACCATTCACGGTCGGAACAGCCGAAGTGATGGCCGGTCGATCAATCCCTGGCAAGGTCTGCAAAATACCGCGCCCCAGCACCATCAGTGCCCCCGTATTTCCGGCACTGACACAGGCATGGGCACGACCATCAGCAACGGCCTGTAGAGCAAGGTACATGGAAGAGTCCTTGCGACGACGCAGCGCAAGTGCGGGCTTTTCATCCATGGCAACAACAGAATCGGCATGAACGATAGCAAGACGATCTAATTCAATGGAAGTGCAGTGTGACAAAAGAGGGTCTATCTGCTCCTGCCGGCCAACCAGAAGAATCCGGAGGGAGGGGTGACGCCGCAAGGCATCAATGGCAGCAGGAACGGTAACGCGGGGACCAAAGTCCCCGCCCATTGCATCAACCGCGATGCAATATCCAGCCGTCAAGCTTACTCGTCGCCCTGGGCGATGACCTGACGACCACGGTAAAAGCCGTCAGCGCTGACGTGGTGACGACGGTGTACTTCACCGGTAGTTGCGTCTACAGCCAGAGTCGGGCCGCTCAGTGCATCGTGTGAGCGACGCATATCGCGCTTTGAACGAGACTTTTTGTTCTGCTGTACTGCCATGGTATATAGCTCCTGGTTTAACTCTTATCGGCCTTTTCTTTAAGCTGGGCCAATACACTGAAAGGGTTTGGTTTTTCTTCCTGCGTCCGGGCCGTCTCTGCGTCACCGAACGAGGTCTGAATACTGCAATCATCGTGAAAAGGCACGAGCGGCAGGCTCAGCATCAACTCATCCTCGATGATTGGCAGCAGTTCAATCTCGTCCGTTTCCATGATCAAAGGATCATAGCAACGGGGCAGATTCTGTGCCTGCTCGTCTGTCAGTGTCACGGCAAGATTGAGCGATGCATCAATCTCGACACTGACGGGCTCAAGACAACGCTGACAAGTCATACGGACCTTGCCATGCGCTTCGCCACTGATAACCCGCAAGCGCTGTTCATCCTTGGCAAACCGGATCTGGACCTCAACGGTACCTTCACTATCCACAAGACAGGAAGCCAATCGGGGCATATCAGCTATATTGGCTGTGCCTTTGAATTCGGCTTCCCGCTCTGCCAGTTTGCGAGGGTCAACTTTCTTCGGTAATGGACCGTACGACATAAGCGCGCAATTCTATGGTCAGAACCCCGTCCTGTCAAAGAAAATAGGGGTTTCAGAGATTAATTTTAGGGTTAACATGGACACGACAGGTTTTAATTCGCAGCCGTGTAAGGATATCCCATGTTGCCCAACCTTGTTCTAGCGTCCAGCTCACCCTGGCGCCGCCAGGTACTCGACAAGCTTGGCCTGCCCTACCGCACCAAGCACCCCGATATTGATGAAACCCCAATACCAACAGAAGCGCCTGCAGATCTGGTCGCCCGCCTGGCACTGGAAAAAGCCAAGGCGGTGGCACCCACCTTCAAGAACGCACTGATCATCGGATCCGATCAGGTTGCAGTACTGGATGATCAGATCATCGGCAAGCCCGGCACTCACGAGCGTGCCCGACAGCAACTAAAAGATGCATCAGGTCGCACATTGACCTTTTTAACCGGCCTTTGCCTGCTGAATACCGCCACCGGGCAACATCAACTGGCGGTCATACCCTATCATGTGCATTTCCGCCCGCTCAGCAATCAACTGATCGAGGGATATCTGCAGTATGAGCAGCCTTATAACTGTGCCGGCAGCTTCAAGTCGGAAGCTGCCGGCATTGTACTCTTTGAGCGCCTCGAAGGGGATGACCCCAACGCCCTGATTGGACTGCCATTGATCGAGCTGGTCCGAATGCTTGAGCAGGAAGGGATCAACCTCTTCCAGATTTCAGCGTAGCACTTGCTCAGAACTCAGTCCGAGCTCCAGCGACAACTGCTTGGCGACCCCAATACCCAGCCGCTCGATAATACGATCCAGCGGCTGAGGCCGTGCGGTATAATCAACCAGCTTTTCGACCCCGACGACTTCACGTGCCACCATGGAAGTACTGCCAAGTCCGTCAATCAAGCCCAGATCAAGCGCTTGTTCTCCCGTCCAAATCAACCCCGAAAACAATTCATCGCCACCCTTCAACCGATCACCACGCCCATTCTTCACCTCGCGGATAAACTGCTGATGTGTGGTTTCCAGTACCGTTTGCCAAAACTCACGATCCTCATCCTTGAGAGGACTGAAAGGATCGAGGAACGCCTTGTTCTCACCGGCGGTCAATGTGCGACGCTCAACACCGATCTTCTCAATCAGGTCTACAAAGCCGAAGCTGGATGAGATCACACCAATTGAACCGACCAGGCTTGCCTTGTCGGCATATATCTCATCGGCCGCAGCGGCCATGTAATAGGCGCCTGATGCACCAATATCCGTGATTACCGCGTAAAGTTTTTTCTGTGGATACAGCTCACGCAGGCGCTTGATCTCGTCATAGACATATCCGGACTGCACCGGACTACCACCGGGGCTGTTGATCCGCATCACCACGGCATGACTGCGGTCCGCTTTGAAAGCATTACGCAGCGCGGTAATGATGGCATCAGCACTGGCTTCTTCTCCATCCATGATTGGCCCCGACACCTCAACCACGGCGGTATGTGCCTGAGGCACCACATCCTCCGCATTGAAGTTACTTCCTGACCAGAACAGCCACAACAGCGCAAACAGATATGAAAATGTAAGCAGCTTGAAGAAAATACCCCAGCGGCGCGCACGCCTATGTTCTACATTCAGACTGTTAACGACTTTTTCAATCAGGCGCCACTCACGCTGTGTACTCGGGCGATCCTTTTCCCTTGCATCCGTTGGTGTTTTTGATGATTCCGTATCCTGTGACCGGCCCACTTCTTCCGGTTCACCCCAATGATTATCGCTCACATTAATCCCTCAACTGATAAGTTTGTTGCGCTCACCATCAAGCCACTGCTCCAATTCAGGGAAGTGGTGCACTTCCCTGACTGGCTTGAGCACTTTGAGGCGGTCAATATGATGAGCACCATAGCTGACCGCAACCGTATCGATTCCGGCACGGCTGCCCATCTCAAGATCGTATTCCGTATCACCGATCATCAATGCTTCGTGCCGCTCCACACCCGTCTGCTCAAGAATCTCGTGCAGCATGTGCGGATCTGGCTTGGACGTGGTTTCATCCGCGCAGCGCGACAACTCAAACACCCAGCCCAAGCCCGTTTCGGCAAGCACGTGTTCAAGCCCGCGACGGCTTTTGCCGGTTGCAACCGCTAGCCGATATCCCTTGCGGTGAAGGCTTTCAAGCGTATGCTGCACTCCGGGAAACAGCGCAGTCGGTGTTTCATCCACACCCAGATAATAGTGGGCATATTGCCGGGTCATAGGCTCAATAACCTCATCACCCGAGGCCGGAAACAGTATTCTGAGCGCCTCAGGCAAACCCAGCCCGATGATATCGCGCGATGCCTCTTCCGTCGGCAGTGGCAGCTCAAGATCTCGTGCCGCAGCACGAATGCTGGAGACGATGCGTCCGGTCGAGTCGATTATGGTACCGTCCCAGTCAAAAATCAGCAGCTTATACAAGCCAAACTCCTTAAAAATCACACTACAGTGTGCCTTTCCATGCCTCAGTTTTCCTGCCGTGTTGGCCAGATCAGCAATTCACCCACATCCACATGTTCGGGCTGCGACAGGGCATACATAATACCGTTGGCGATATCCTCGGGCTTAAGCATGGCCGAGTCGTTACCGTACATGTTGCTTTTGACGATGCCACGAATCTTGTCATGACCAATGCTGTCTGGCAGTTCGGTGTCAACCGAGCCCGGCTGTATATCGGTTACACGCACACCAAAGCGGATCGACTCCTTTCGCAGGGTCTCGGAAATAGCTCTGACCGCATGCTTGGTGCCGGCATAAACACCTGCACTGGGGTAGGTCGTACGCGCAGCAATCGAACTGACATTGACAATATGACCCCGCTTGCGTTCCGCCATGCCTGAATACACGGCATTGATCGCATAAAGTACGCCCTTGATGTTCACATCGATCATGCGTTCCCACTCATCAACACGACCGTTAATGATTGGACTGATCGGCATGGTGCCGGCGTTGTTGATCAGGATATCGATACCGCCGCCCTCAGCCAGACGCAGGCCAAGCGACTCCATGGCAGCGCGGTCGGATACGTCGACCGGTTCTACACGTACCTGGGCGCCCTGTTGGCTCAGCTCCTGCGCCAGCGACTGCAGGCGATCAGCGCGGCGGGCCGAGAGCACCACCTCAGCACCCTCGACCGCCAAAGCACGCGCTACCGCTTGACCAATACCCGAGCTCGCACCGGTTACCCAGGCACGCTTTCCTTTGAAAGTCATTCGCTTACCCATTTAAATTAAACGTATTTCAATATCAGTAACAAAACCTATTTTGACCCATGCCTCAGGACACGTCCACAGCCTCTCTTCAACGAAAAAACCGCTGACGCAAGCGACAGCGGTTTTTTGATGGGTCAAATCAGCCGATCAACGATGCTTGAATTCAGGCTTGCGCTTTTCAGCAAAGGCATTCATGCCTTCTGAGCAGTCTTCAAAAGCAAAGGTGGACTGGAAGGCATGGCGCTCATGACGGAGTCCATCCGCCAAATGAGCATCCACAGCCATATTGACAGCCTGCTTGATCATAGCCACGGCCGGAGCCGAGTTGGAAGCAATCTTGCGCGCCGTCTTAAATGCAGTTTCGAGCAGCTCTTCCGCCGGAACGATACGCGACACCAGACCACTGCGTTCGGCTTCTTCAACATCCATCATGCGGCCGGTGAGACACATCTCCATCGCCTTGGCTTTGCCCACCGCCTTAGTCAGTCGCTGAGTACCACCGGCACCGGGCATGGTGCCGATGCCGATCTCGGGCTGGCCAAACTTGGCGGTTTCAGCGGCAATGATGAAGTCACAGGCCATGGCCATCTCGCAGCCACCACCGAGTGCAAAACCTGCCACGGCCGCGATCACCGGCTTGCGCGCTTCATCAATGGCACGCCAGCCGTCACGCTTCACGTAGGGAAAGTTCAGCGCATACAGGGAGGCGAAGCTGTGCTCTTTCATCTCCTTGATATCGGCACCAGCCGCAAACACCTGCTCACCACCGGTCAGCATGATGCAGCGAACATTGTCATCCGCTTCCAGAGCATCAATCGCTTGCCCCAGCTCAGAGGTCAATTGCAGGTTCAGCGCGTTCAACGCCTTTGGGCGGTTCAGCGTGACGATACCGACACCATCACGCACCTCCACCAGAACTGTTTCAAATTCCATGATCATACCTTTTACTTCGGATGACGACGGCTCTGCACGAAGCGGAAGCGGTTGGACACAAACGCGTAGTCTGTCAGGCTAGCATTGGCAGCCGGGTTGCCACCAGTCGCATGGAAGTCACTGAATGCCGCACTCTGGTTGACGAATACACCGCCGGTCAGGTTGACACTCAGTGCCACACAGGCATCCAGCGCCGCTTCTTCAATCTTCTCAAGCTGAGCATCATCACTACTGTAGCAACCCATGGTGATGGCGCCATGCTTCTTCACGATGTCACGTGCCAACTCAATGCTGTGGTCACGGCTGTCACTGCGCACGATAAAGCTGATCGGACCAAACAGCTCCTGCCCCCAGACATCTTCCTTGGCGGCATCGATAGTCATGATCAGCGGGCTGCGTACACGCGCATTCTCGAATTGCGGATGTGTCAGGCGCTCGGAGTCGCGCACCACTATACCCAATGACTTGCTGTCATCAATACGTTTGTCAGTGGCTTCGGACTGAATGGCGCCCAGCACCATGGCGGCACGGTCAGGATCAGACAGGAACTTGGTTACGCCGGTTGCAAGCGCTTCCGCCACTTCATCAAAGCTTTTGTGACCAAGATCGGTATCGATACCGTCTTTCGGCACAAAAATGTCCTGAGTGGTGGTACACATCTGACCGGAATACAGGCTCAGAGTGAACGCCAGGTTACGCACCATGCCTTTGAAGTCATCGGTAGAGTCGATGACGATAGTGTTGGCACCGGCCTTCTCGGTATATACCTGTGCCTGCGGGCAGTTCTGTTCCAACCAGTCACCAAACGCGGTGTTGCCGGTAAAGTCGATCAGCTTCACTTCCGGACGCTGAGCCAGGGTCATGGTTTCCGGCTTGGCAGCATCGGCATCAACAAACAGAGACACGATATGCGGTGGCAGTCCCTGCTCTTTCAGCACTTCCTGCGCAACCTTAACGCTGATCGCCGCCGGTAGTACAGCAGCCGGATGCGCCTTGACCACTACCGGGTTACCGGTCACGAGAGACGCAAACAGGCCCGGGTATGTATTCCAGGTCGGGAAAGTGGAGCAACCGATCACCAGCGCAACACCACGGCCACAGACAGTGAACTTCTTCTCCATTACCAGCGGGTCATGTTTGCCCTGCGGCTTGGTCCAGGTCGCCTGAGTCGGCACGCTGGCCATGGTTTCATAACCATAGGCAACGGCCTCAAGGCCGCGGTCCTGGGCGTGCGGGCCACCGGCCTGGAACGCCATCATGAACCCTTGACCGGATGTATGCATCACCGCATGGGCGATCTCGAAGCTGCGCTTGTTCAGACGATCCAGAATCTCAAGACAGATACCAGTACGCCCTTCAACACCGGCGTCACGCCAGGCTTTCCGCGCTTCTTCCATCGCCGGCAGCAGCTTGTCCATATCCACGGTCGGGTACTGAATGTTCATCTCGATGCCGTAAGGGGACACTTCGGCACCGGTGCGACCGCTGATACCCGGCATATCCAGCTCGAACGGCTGGTTCAGATGAGCCTTGAACGCCGCCTCTCCGTCTTCAGCAGCGGTTTCACCGTAGGCGCGAGGGCTCGGGTTTTCAGACCAGGGGCTGAAGTAATCGCGGCTATGAATCGCTTTCAGTGCGCCATCCAAAGTCGCTTTATGCTTGGCAAAAAGATTGTCGCTCATCAGGGTCTCCCATTGTGCTGAACGCCGGATCTGTTACGGCGCAGGCTTATTCTGGTTATGTATTCTGCATACGTTGACAGCATTGCTGCACGCAAAGATCAGAAGCATTACTGCAGGTGATAGCAGCATCTGCGCGCGATCGTGACTATAGTAGTCGTTATGATCCAACACGATACAACAAAGATTGTGATACGAAAAGAACAATATAGGTGCTAAATATTGTATCTCTTTTCAATTTTAGGTTAACCTTGCGCCAACTGTCGGGCCGCTTTGCCGGATTACTACAACTTATATATGTGCAAGCTGCAGGCCCCATGATTGTTGCCAATACGGCGGACGCATCCACAAGCTTAGCCGCTTTACCGGATGCGTAAAATAACAAAACACAGATGACGGTAATTCTATGCAACACGAGTATCAGGACATCCTTGTTTCTGAGGTCGTTGATGGTGTTCTGACCATCACCCTCAACCGTCCGGAAGCCTACAACGCGCTGCGTACCCAGCTGCTCAGCGAGCTGGCGGACGTACTCCAGCAGTGCAGTGACAATGACAGTGTCCGCGCTGTTGTCATCACTGGCAACGAAAAGGTCTTTGCCGCCGGGGCTGACATCAAGGAAATGGCGGCACTTGACGCTGTGGGCGTACTTAACGATCCGCGCGTTCTGCACTGGCGTCGTATTGCCCAATTCCCCAAGCCCCTGATCGCCGCCGTAAACGGTTTTGCATTGGGTGGCGGCTGCGAACTGGTGATGCATGCCGACATCGTGATTGCCGGTGACAATGCCCAGTTTGGCCAGCCGGAAATCAATCTTGGTATTATTCCCGGCGCCGGGGGTACACAGCGCCTGATTCGCACCGTCGGCAAATCGATGGCGATGCAGCTGGTGCTGTCCGGCGAATTCATTTCTGCCCAGCAGGCTCGGGACTTCGGATTGATCAGCGAAGTTACCATTCCGGAGCGTTCACTGGAGCGTGCAACTGAACTGGCGCGCAAGATCGCAACCAAGCCGCCCATTGCCGTACGCCAGGCCAAGGAAGTTTTGCTCAAGGCATACGATACCACTTTGGACAGCGGCCTGAGCCTTGAGCGCAAGGCGTTCACCCTGCTCGCCGCCACTGAAGACCGCAATGAAGGCATCGCTGCGTTCATGGAAAAACGTAAACCGAACTTCACAGGAAAATAACCGCCATGGCATACGAAACCATCGAATTTGAAATTACCGAAGGGGTTGCAGTACTGACCCTGAACCGTCCTGATCGGATGAACAGTTTCAACACTCAGATGCATGGCGAAGTTCGCGATGCGCTGAAGCAGGTGAAGAAAGATGGCAGTGTCCGCTGCCTGCTGATCACCGGTAATGGTCGCGGTTTCTGCGCCGGCCAGGACCTGAGCGATCGTAACGTGGATCCCAATGCCGAGATGCCGAATCTGGGCGAGTCCATCGAGAAAAACTACAACCCACTGATCCGGACCCTGCAGGGCCTCGAAATGCCGGTTATCTGTGCCGTAAACGGCGTTGCCGCCGGCGCGGGTGCCAACATCGCCTTTGCCTGCGACATCGTACTGGCAGCGCGCTCCGCCTCCTTCATTCAAGCATTTTGCAAGATTGGTCTCGTGCCGGACTCCGGCGGCACCTGGACGCTGCCGCGTCTGGTCGGCCACGCCCGCGCCATGGCCCTGTCCATGTTGGGTGACAAAATCAGTGCCGAACAGGCTCAGAGCTGGGGCATGATCTGGCAGGTGATCGATGACGAGCAGCTGAAGGATGAAGCACTCTCCATGGCCAAGCGTCTGGCGACTCAGCCAACCAAGGGTCTGGCTCTGATCAAGCGTGCCATTCAGTCCAGCTGGGACAACAGCTTCGATGAGCAGCTGGATCTTGAACGTGACCTGCAGACTTTGGCCGGTCGCACCGAAGACTACCGTGAAGGCGTCAAAGCGTTCATGGAAAAACGTCAGCCCGACTTCAAAGGCAAGTGATCCATGTTTGATACTAATTCCGTTATTGGTGTAATTGGTGCAGGTACCATGGGTGCCGGTATCGCTCAGGTAGCGGCTCAGGCCGGTCACCCGGTATTGCTGTTTGATGCCGCTGAAGGCGCAGCCGCTCGCGGTCGTGACGGCGTTGCCAAGGGGCTGCAGAAGCTGGTCGAGCGCGGCAAGATGACGGCAGAAGCGGTTGAAGCGCTGGTTGCACGCATCGCTCCCATCGCCTCGCTTGAAGAGATGGCTCCCGCCGCATTGGTGATTGAAGCCATTGTCGAGCGGCTTGACGTGAAGCAGAGCGTATTCGGACAGCTGGAAGAGATCTGTTCCGAAAGCACGGTACTGGCCACCAACACCTCCTCCATTTCCGTAACCGCCATAGGCAGCACGCTGAAGCGTCCGCAGAACCTGGTGGGCATGCATTTCTTCAACCCGGCTCCGATCATGAAGCTGGTGGAAGTAATCAGCGGTCTGGATACACGCCAGGACGTGGCCGATGCCATTTATAGCCTGTCCGCCAGCTGGGGCAAGAAGCCGGTTCATGCCAAGTCTACACCGGGCTTTATCGTTAACCGTGTAGCGCGCCCCTTCTATGCAGAAGGTTTCCGTATCTCGCAGGAAGGCGGTGCTGATAACGCCACCATCGACGCGGTCATTCGTGAAGCCGGCGGTTTCCGTATGGGGCCGTTCGAGCTGACCGACCTGATCGGCCATGACGTGAACTATGCGGTGACCTCCTCCGTGTTCGCGGCCTACTACAACGACCAGCGTTTCCTGCCCTCCCTGATTCAGCTTGAACTGGTCAATGCCGGTCACTTCGGCCGCAAGAGCGGCAAGGGCTTCTACGACTACAGGGAAGGCGCGGTCAAGCCTCAGCCTCAGACGGCCGAAGCTGCTGAAAAGCCGGCCAGCGTTACCATCGAGGGTGAGCTGGGTGTTGCCGAGCCGCTGGTCGCTCAGTTTGAAGCCGCCGGTATTGAAGTGATTCGCACCGAAGGCGATGGCCGCATCCGCGTCGGTGATGCCACACTGGTCCTGACCAATGGCCAGTTCAGCACCGTCCGTGCCGCCGAGACCGGCTACCGCAACCTGATTCAGTTTGATCTGGCACTAGATTACGCGGCCTCAACCCGCATTGCGCTGGCTCCGGCTGATCAGGCCGATGCCGACGCCGTACGCCAGGCCACCGGCCTGTTCCAGGCGGCCGGCAAGGCGGTCAGCGTGATCGATGATATCCCGGGTATGATCGTGATGCGCACCCTGGCCATGCTGGCCAACGAAGGCTTCGACGCCGTCAATCAGCAGGTATGCAACGAGGAAGCGGTCGATATCGCCATGCAGGGTGGTGTCAACTATCCGCGCGGGCCGATCAGCTGGGCAACGGAAGTAGGCCTGGGCCGCATTCTGAATGTGCTGCGCAACATTGGCGCCAGCTATGGTGAAGACCGCTATCGTCCGTCTCCCCTGCTGCTGCGAAAGGTTGCAGGAGGACGTAAGGCATGAGCGTTGACAACATGACTCCGGAGCAACTTGCCGTTGCCTGCAGCGAAGCAATGCATACCACTGACTATGCCGCACAGGGACTTGAGATCAGCATTGACGAGACTCGCCCCGGCTATGCCCGTCTGAGCATGACCGTACGCAAGGATATGCTGAACGGTCACGGCATGTGTCACGGCGGCTTTATTTTCGCCTTGTCAGACACGGCCTTTGCCCACTCCTGCAACAGCTACAATAAAGTAACGGTTGCCAGCGGTTGCAGCATTGAATACGTCGCTCCCGGCTTCCTCGGTGATCGTCTCACCGCGGTTGCACAGGAGCGTCAACGCAAGGGACGCACCGGCGTGTATGACATCACTGTCTATAACCAGAACAATGAAGAGCTGGCTTTCTTCCGCGGCAAGTCCTACCAGATCAAGGGTAGTGTCATCCCGGAAGACGAGACCACGGCCTGAGGAGAAACCCAATGAAAGACGCTTTTATCTGTGATGCGATCCGCACGCCGATCGGTCGTTATGCCGGTGCTCTTGCCGGCGTGCGCGCCGATGACCTGGGCGCCATTCCGATGCAGGCGCTGATGCAGCGTAACCCGGATGTTGACTGGAGCCAGGTGGATGACGTGATCTACGGTTGTGCCAACCAGGCCGGTGAAGACAACCGCAACGTAGCACGCATGTCCTCTCTGCTGGCTGGCCTGCCGGTGAGCGTTCCAGGCACGACCGTTAACCGTCTGTGCGGTTCCGGCATGGATGCAGTTGGCCTTGCGGCCCGCTCCATCAAGTCCGGTGACTGTGAACTGATGATCGCCGGCGGCGTCGAGTCCATGTCCCGCGCACCTTTTGTGATGGGTAAGGCCGAATCCGCTTTTACCCGCAATCCGAATGGTCTGTATGACACCACTATCGGCTGGCGTTTCATCAACCCGCTGATGAAATCTCAGTACGGCGTGGACTCCATGCCGGAAACCGCCGAGAACGTTGCGGCCGACTTCAATGTAAGCCGTGAGGATCAGGACGCCTTTGCCTTCCGCAGCCAGCAGCGCACCGCTACTGCTCAACAGAATGGCAAACTGTCCCAGGAGATCGTGCCGGTCACCATTCCCCAGCGTAAGGGTGACCCCAAGGTCGTTGACACTGACGAGCACCCCCGTGCCGATACCACCATGGAAATCCTGGCGGGGCTAAAAGCACCGTTCAGAGCTGGCGGTTCCGTAACGGCGGGTAACGCGTCCGGCGTCAATGATGGTGCCTGTGCCCTGCTGATCGCCTCCGCTGAAGCCGCCAAGGCCCACGGCCTGACACCGAAAGCGCGCATTGTCGCCATGGCGACAGCTGGTGTTGAACCACGCATCATGGGCTTCGGTCCGGCACCGGCCGCACGCAAGGTTCTGGCCAAGGCCGGGCTCAAAATTGAAGATATGGACGTCATTGAGCTGAACGAAGCGTTTGCTGCTCAGGCACTGGCCGTCACCCGCGATCTCGGCCTGCCGGATGATGCGGCCCATGTAAACCCGAATGGTGGTGCCATCTCTCTGGGACACCCGCTGGGCATGAGTGGTGCGCGCTTGATCACAACTGCCATGTACGAACTGCACCGTACCGGTGGCCGTTATGCACTGTGCATGATGTGCATCGGTGTCGGCCAGGGTATTGCAACAATTATTGAACGAGTCTGATGCTGCGGCTTCAGGAATCTAATAATTATTAACCTACAAGCAACGGGATAATAATAAGCATGAACTATCAACAGCCAATGATGCGCGGTTCCCTTGAAGAAATCGAAACAGCCAGCATCGACGAACTGCGTTCTCTGCAGCTGCGCCGTATGCGCTGGAGCCTGGCGCACGCCTATAACAACGTACCCCACTTCAAACAGAAGTGTGATGAAAAGGGTGTGCACCCGCACGAGCTTAAGTCTCTGGAAGACCTGAAGCACTTCCCGTTCACCACCAAGCAGGATCTGCGCGACAACTATCCATACGGCATGTTCGCCATTCCGATGGAAGACGTAGTGCGTATCCACGCCTCTTCCGGTACGACCGGCAAGCCGACCGTAGTGGGTTATTCCCAGAACGATATCGACACCTGGGCCAACGTGGTTGCGCGCTCCATCCGCGCTGCTGGCGGCCACCGCGGTGACAAGGTTCACGTTGCCTATGGTTACGGCCTGTTTACCGGTGGTCTGGGCGCACATTACGGTGCCGAGCGCCTGGGCTGCACCGTCATCCCGATGTCAGGCGGCCAGACCGAGAAGCAGGTTCAGCTGATTCAGGATTTCGAGCCGGATCTGATCATGGTGACTCCGTCCTACTTCCTGAACATTCTGGATGAGATGGAACGCCAGGGCGTAGACCCTCGCAAGATCCGTCTGCGTACCGGTATCTTCGGCGCCGAGCCCTGGACCGGCGAGATGCGCAAGAGCATCGAAGAGCGTGCCGGTATCGATGCGGTCGACATCTACGGCCTGTCCGAGGTAATGGGACCGGGTGTAGCGATGGAATGTATCGAAACCAAAGACGGTCCCACCATCTGGGAAGACCACTTCTATCCGGAAATCATCGATCCGAACACCGGCGAAGTGCTGCCGGATGGCGAATACGGCGAATTGGTGTTCACGTCTCTGACCAAGGAAGCGATGCCGGTTGTGCGTTACCGCACCCGTGACCTGACCCGCCTGCTGCCGGGCACCGCTCGCTCCATGCGTCGCATCGACAAGATTACCGGTCGTTCCGATGACATGCTGATCATCCGTGGGGTGAACGTGTTCCCGACCCAGATCGAAGAGCAGATTCTCAAGGTGGAAGCACTGGCGCCTCACTATGAGATCGTTGTCACCAAGAACGGCAATCTGGATATGGTTGAAGTGAAGGTGGAGCTGACTCCGGCAGCGACTGCAGCCAACAAGGATGCCGTCACCAAGGAGCTGTCACACCACATCAAGTCCTACATCGGCATCAGCACCCGCATCACCATTGGTGAGCCGGGTACCATTGCCCGCTCCGAAGGCAAGGCACAGCGCGTGTCTGACCTGCGCAACAAGGGCTGAATCGGGCTTGTCCCATTACGCAAAAGGCCGGTCATGATGACCGGCCTTTTTGTTGCGTCGTACGCCTGCCTGCTGCAGGAGGGCGCACATCAGCACTCATGCATGGCTGACTTCGATAATACGCACGTGGCTGTGTTTGCCATCCGGCAGGCGCCAGTCGATGGTCTGCCCCACTTCCAGCCCCAGCAGCGCTGACCCTATCGGCGCCACAATTGAGATCCCGTCTTCACGGCCAGCCATCTGATGCGGGTAGCACAGCGTACGCTGGAATGTTTTGTCACTTTCCTCCACCTTGAAGGTCACGGTGGAGTTCATCCGCACCACATCATCCGGCAGCTGTTCAAGCGGCACAATGTCGGCACGCTCCAGCTCCGTCCGCAAGCCATCCAGTGCGGGATTGTCCCGGTGCTCTTTCCGCTCCAGCATGGCTTCCAGTTGGTCAACGTCCTTCTCGGACACCTTGATTCCGGGCATTTCAGCCATTTTCAACTCCATCATTGTGACAACAGGTTGTACCTGGCTTGAGGTACAACGATAAATAAAAGGGATCAGTGGAAAAAGCGAAGTGCACCCGACGACCTGTACCGTGCTGATACAGGTCTATCAGCGTCAGCGGCAGGTTGGCGGGGCCTGAACAAGACAGGCCGCAGGTTTCTGAGTACTGATCGGGTGATGCATGACAACGTTCAAAACTGAGAAGGCGCCCCCGTGAGGCGCCTTCTGAATATTAGGTATGTTGACTGCTATTGTTAACGTTTTACCGACCTGAACGCAAGCCCCGTCAGGCGTTGATGATTCATATAACGAAAAGTTTCGGTCCCGAGCGTTATCTTGTATCATCATATCCTTATATTAAGTCGGGTATCACGATGCAACTGAGCCGTTTCAGCGATTATACGCTCCGAGTCCTGTTCTATGTCGCAACCCATACCGATCGTCTCTCGACCCTGAGTGAAATCGCGACATTCTATGACATCTCGATCGAGCACCTGCGCAAGGTTGTTCACGCTCTTGGCAAACGGGGCTATTTGAGTACCTTCCGCGGCAAGAAAGGGGGCATTTGCCTTGCCCGCCCCCCCGAGCAGATTAACATCGGTGAAGTGGTAGCCCATTCCGAAGGTACATCCCCGCTGGTGGACTGCAACAGCCAGCCCTGCCGTCTTGCCGGTCAATGCACTCTCCAAGGTGCCCTTGCCCGTGCTCAGCAGGCTTTTTTCGATACCCTCAAGGAGTACACGCTTGCTGACCTGCTGCGCAGTGACTCGATGCAGGCCAACCTGATTACCCACACCAACAGCTAGCCTCATCGCGGTACACACCCACGCCAACAGTTGCAGATTCCGGATAGACGATACCCGCTGCAGCTGAGAGAATGCCGTTTTGCATTTCAGGAGCTGTAATGTTGAAGGATCGTCACCCGGCATTTCTGGCTGCGCTCTGGATGACCGGCGCACTGTTCTCGTTCATGGCCATGGCTGTTTCCGGACGTGAGTTGACAGCTGAATATACCACCTACCAAATTCTGTTTTTCCGCAGCGTAATTGGCGTTGTCCTGATCGGTGCACTGGTGGCCAAAACCGGCATTGAACAGCTGCGCACCACC
Source organism: Marinobacterium sp. BA1 (assembly GCF_041155135.1). NCBI lineage: Bacteria > Pseudomonadati > Pseudomonadota > Gammaproteobacteria > Oceanospirillales > Oceanospirillaceae > Marinobacterium > Marinobacterium sp. BA1. The sequence continues at coordinate 1,013,195 of NZ_BAAFHC010000001.1, read as the reverse complement.
CGTCCCGGCGCGCACCTGGTGCGCAACATCGCTCATTTCGGTGGTCAGTATGGCTGGTTTTATGGCCTGGCCTGGATATCGCTGGCGGAGGTGATCGCCATCGAGTTCACCACTCCTGTCTGGACGGCCCTGCTGGCCTGGCTGCTGCTGGGTGAGCGACTTACACTGCCCAGAGTGCTGGCGGTGGCGCTGGGTATTGCCGGCCTGCTGCTGATACTGCGCCCCGGCATGGGCGTGCTGCACCCGGCCTCACTGGCCGTATTGGCAGGCGCGTTCGGCTATGCTCTCTCTTACATTCAGACCAAGTCACTGACTCGCACCGACACCCCACTGTGCATCCTGTTCTACATGACCCTGATGCAGCTTCCCTTCGGCATGCTCCCATCACTGCTTGACTGGAAAAGCCCTACCCTTGAAGCCTTGCCCTGGATACTGGTCGTCGGCGTCACCGCCATGAGTGCACATTACTGTATGGCACGCGCATTCAAACTGGCTGACGCGACTGTTGTTGTACCGATGGACTTCATGCGTCTGCCCCTGATCGCACTGGTAGGTTATCTGTTTTATCAGGAACTGATCGACTGGTATGTACTGGCGGGCGCTGCGCTGATGTTCAGCGGCAACCTGATCAATATCCGCGCAGAGCAGCGCAAGGCGCCGCTACGGCAGGAGATCAGAGCACATCAGTCACCAGAATGAGTTCGCAGGCGCCATCGCCGGTATCTTCCCGCGACATGGAGCTGCGCCAGCGCCAGCCGTCTTCGCCGCGGGCCTCAACCAGAAACCCGCGCAGGCTTACCGTGCTGCCGGAATTGACATGATCCAGTGCCTCTCTGACTTGATCGTTGGCCGGAATCAGGTGCATATTGGCACTGCTGATCTCAACTTCACGCTGGGGAATCGGCAACTGTTCGGTGCGCCAGTAATACCATCGACCCGACTGACGTATGGTAAACTGACGCGCAATTTCCGGCTCGGCCATACGCCCCCAGCCCAGCGCGAAGTCCCAGGGGGAAAGATCTGCCTCACGCCCCATTCGATAGCGCTCTCGAGCCAGCACCCGGGCTTCCAGCGCGAACTCGGCCAACAGACGCAGCGAATACTGCCCGAATTCAAGCTCGGCTGGCGGGGTTAAATTCTGTTGCAGCGGCTCGGCAGACACAGGTGCCAATGACACCTGCGGCAGCTCAGACGACTCTGGTACCGGTGAATGGGAACGTCCCATCCACAACAGAACAACGATCAGGGCAAGTAACACCAGATGCCATCGCCGAATCAGACTCATGCGGTATTCTCCTGAATGAAACTGCCGTCCATCATATCACTTTGAAATTCGACAGGATGCCATGCAACTGTTTCAACAATTGATCTGGTTCTTTCGCGAACATTGGCGCACCTATTCGATAGCTCTGTTACTGCTGTCACTGGTTGCCATGCTCAATCTCAGCATTCCCTGGCTGGTAGGGCAAAGCGTTGACCATCTCGCGGCCGGTGACAACCAGAGCCACAGCCGCATCCTCTGGCTGCTGCTTGGCTGCGCCCTGGCGATCTACGTACTGCGCTTCACCTGGCGTCAAATACTGTTCGGAACCGCCTATCGGCTGGGTAACCTGCTGCGCAGCCGTTTTTATCAACGGTTGACCCGACAGGGGGACGCCTTTTATGCCGAACACAATACCGGCGACCTGATGGCACGGGCCACCAACGATATAGATGCGATTGAGATGGCAGCAGGCGAAGGGATACTGTCAGGATTTGATGGCCTGCTGACCTTTGTGCTGGTGATGATCATGATGGCAGCCGTGATCGACTGGCGCCTGACCCTGATCGCATTATTGCCCTTCCCCGTTATGGCATTCGGTTTCCATCGCCTGTCCAACCGTATCCACCACCAGTTCAATGAAGCACTGGAACAGTTCTCCGCACTGAATGACCGAACCCAGGAAGCACTCTCTGGCATTCGCATGATTCGAGCACTTGGACGCGAGCAGCAGGAGTTCGATGATTACGCCGCCATCACCCATCGCGCCGCGAAGGCCAACTATGATGTAGCCCGCAGCGAGGCCCTGTTCGACCCACTGATCTTTCTGTGCATGAGCGCCTCTCTGCTTCTCACTCTCGCCGGTGGCAGCTGGTTGATCAGCACCGAGCAGCTCAGCATCGGTGAACTGACCGGTTTCACCCTCTACTTGGGTCAGCTGATTTGGCCCATGTGGGCGTTCGGCTGGCTGCTCAATATCATCGAACGTGGCAGTGCCGCCTGGAAACGGGTCGACGCGACCTTGCAAACGCCCGACTCCATCAAGGACCAGGGGCAGCAACTAGTCAGTGAAACATCACTGACAGCCGAGGCACTCAGCTTCACCTACCCCGGCAGTGAAACGCCTGCATTGCAGGACGTCAGTTTTGATCTGCCGCCGGGCAGCCGCCTTGGCATTGCCGGCCCTACCGGTGCCGGAAAAAGCACCTTGATCCAGCTGCTAATGCGCTACCGTGAAGCCGATAATCCAAAGCGACTGCAGCTGGGAGGCCATGCCGTTGCGGATTATCCTTTGCAGGCCCTGCGCAGCTGCTTCGCCTGGGTACCACAGGACCCTTTCCTATTCAGCCTGACGGTGGCGGAAAACATCGCCTTGAGCCAGCCGGATGCAAGCCCTGAAGCGATACGCCACGCAGCATGGCTGGCATCCGTCGATGAAGATATCGAACGTTTGCCAAAGGGCTATGACACACCGGTCGGCGAACGTGGCGTTACCCTGTCCGGAGGCCAGCGCCAGCGTGTTGCGCTGGCGCGCGCGCTGCTGGCCCCGGCCCCTGTGCTGGTGCTGGATGACTCCCTTTCGGCGGTTGACCTTGATACCGAGAAACGCATTCTGCAGCGCCTGCAACAGGCCCGTGTGCGGCGCAGCCTGATTGTGATCAGCCATCGCCTGAGTGCGCTGCGAGACTGTGACAGCATTCTGGTACTGCAACACGGCCACCCCGACGAGATCGGGACTCATGAGCAGCTTCTTGCCACTGACGGCTGGTACAGTCGCATGTGGACCTACCAGCAGATGGAGGAAGAAACCGATGTCAGCCACTGAGCGCAGCCAGGCTAGACGCGCCTTCAGCCTGCTGTTCGATTATATCCGCCGTGACCGTTCGCTGCTGGTCAAGGCTTTGATTTTACTGGTGCTGGCCACTGCTGCTGATGTGGCCGGCCCGCTGCTGGCCAAGGTTTACATAGATGATTACCTGATGCCCGGCAACCTGCAGTGGCAGCCGGTTGGACTGCTGCTGGGTGGATATCTGCTGGTACAGATACTGGCCGCCTGGCTGCGCTTCCATCAGACCATGAAATTTACCGACATGGCACTGGTGGCGGTGCAGGATATCCGCGAACGGGCTTTCAGACGTGCCTTGTGCCTGCCGCTTGGATGGTTTGACCATGCCATTACAGGTCAGGTGGTCAGCCGCATCACTAATGACACCGAATCGATAAAGGATCTGTACGTGCAGTTCCTGTCAGTAGTACTGACCAACACCGTGCTTCTGGTAGGCATCCTGATCGCAATGGCCGTATTGGATACGTTCCTGATGCTGATTGCACTGCTGATGATACCCGCTGTGGTCGGACTGATCTGGCTTTACCAGCGCGCCAGCGGTGCCGCTGTATCACGCCAGCGACAGCTGCGCTCGGAGATCAACGGGCTGGTCAGCGAGTCGATCAGTGGCATGGGCGTGATTCAGGCATCCGGGCAGCAGGACCGGTTTATCAACCGGTTTGAAACGCTTAACCAGCCTTACTATCAGTCACGCCTGCGCACCATTCGCATCAGCGCGGCCCTGTTACGGCCGGCCATCGACCTGATGAGCGTACTGGTGCTCGTCGCCGTGATCTGGGGGTTTGGTTTGCAACCTGCCGAGCAAACCCTGGAGATCGGTGTACTGTACGCATTCATCAACCTGCTGGGACGTTTCACCGAACCACTGGCAGAAATTACTCAGCGTTTCAACCTTTACCAGCAGGCGATGATTGCCGGACGCCGTGTGCAGGAGTTGCTGGACGAACCGGAAGACAACGCTCTCAGTCAACCCGGCACGGGTTCTGTCAGCAAGGGGCACATTCAAGTGCAGCAGCTGGGCTTTGGTTATCAACCGGAGAAGCCGGTTCTGCGTGGAATCAGTTTTGACCTTCCGCCTGGCCAGTTTCTGGGCATTGCAGGCCCCACCGGCAGCGGCAAGAGCACGCTGCTGAGCCTGCTGCTGCGCTACTACGCTCCCGGCAGAGGTACGATTCGAATCGACGACCAGCCCCTGCAGTCGCTGAGCAATGCTGTCCTGCGTGATGGCATCGGTTTGATTCCGCAGGAACCATTCATCGTTGCAGGCAGCATTCGTGACAATATCGACATGGGGCGCGGTCTTGGCGATGTTGCCATCGAACAGGCAGCCGCTCAGGCCCATCTGTTGCCGATGATCCAACAGCTGCCACAGGGAATGCATACATTGCTGGGGGAACGTGGGACTCGGCTCTCGACTGGTCAGCGCCAGCAGCTGGTCATCGCCCGTGCACTGGCAGGTTCTCCGCGCGTTCTGCTGTTGGATGAGGCCACGGCGAGCGTCGACAGCGAAACAGAACAGGTGGTGCAGCAAGCCTTGCACGAATTGCATGGTAAGGTAAGTCTTATTGTGATTGCCCATCGCCTTTCCACTATTCGTGAGGCAGACAACATCCTGCTGCTGGTCAATGGCGAGATTGTTGAGTCAGGTTCACACCGAGCACTGATGCGGGCCGAGCAAGGGCGTTATGCAAGACTGTACCGCCTGCAGCAGCAGGCAGCACGGGTGCAGGATGCTGAACAGTATTCAACTGAGACGGTCGAGCACAAAACGGTCGATCAGCGTGAGTGAGTCAGGGTCTGTCGACACAATGCGCAGACCCAAACCGATGCTGTCATGAGAATTGCGCCGCTTGTACACAATACGGCAGTGGCAATGCAACGGACCCTGCCCAAGCCCGAAATGCAGCCAGACCTCGGTGGCCCCCAATCCCTGTGGCGGTTGTAACCCGGCCAGCACATCACCACCCTCAACATGGAAACCACTGCGGCTGATGTTTACCAGATTCACATCGATCATCTCCCCTGCCGAGGTTTCAATTTCTGCCGGCAGGCTACAGTGCACGCGGGGAGATATGCGTCTTTCCTGAAACATCTTTCTTCTCTGTCAGTTGGATGCAGGTATGATAGTGCCGCCATGTGGCCGTAACAATGTTCAGGGTCAGATCAACCTTGTGATACAAACGGTTTTTTACTACTTAAGTACCGGTTTGGCGCCCCCAAGGTCGAATTCATAGTACCCGGCAGCAGGAGTCTAATAGTCGTAACGGAGTTACACCATGCATCTGCTTGCAAGACTATCAGTCATAACAGCCCTGCTTGCCGGGCTGACTGCGACCGCCGCGGCCGAGATAGACCCTGACGACCGGCTCTATTTTTCATGGGACGGCTATCGCATCGCCCACTATCGCAGCCCGCCTGCGATACCGGTAGAGGGTGGCACTCGAGTCGATACCGCGGGTGTTCGCAGTTTGCTGGAGCAACCGAAAAAGCCGGTACTGGTGGATGTACAGCCGGTAGGATGGCAGGACGGTATTTTTCTGATTACCAAACCCCGACTGCACCTGCCCGGCAGTATTTGGTTGCCCAACGTAGGACTGGGCGAACCCGATGAACGACTGGAGCGGTATTTCAGCACTCAACTGGAACAGGCAACCGGTGGCGATCCATTGAGACCGGTCATACTGTACTGCACGGCTGACTGCTGGATGTCATGGAATGCTGTCAAACGCGCCCACAGCTGGGGCTACCAAAATCTGTACTGGTATGCAGAAGGGACTGACGGCTGGCGCGAAGCCGAACTCGATCTGGTCACCGGAACCCCCGTGCCATTACCGGCCGACTATTGAAAAGTTTGACACGGAAGGTCTCTGAAGTTCTTAATAATAAAGATAAAAGGGGAACATACCCGTGTACAAGATTCTTATCGCTGATGACCACCCACTGTTCCGAGAAGCGATCACCAACGTGATCGAGTCGGGCTTTCCCGATACCGAAACACTGGAAACCGAAAACCTTGAAACCGCCCTTGCCCTGGCGCAGGAACACGATGATCTGGACCTGGTGTTGCTGGATCTCAACATGCCCGGAATGAATGGTCTCAACGGGCTCATTTCACTGCGCAACGAGGCACCCACCGTACCCGTGGTGATTGTTTCAGCCGAGGATGACAAACAGATCGTGCTGCAGGCGATCACCTGCGGTGCCGTTGGCTTCATCTCAAAATCATCACCGCGCAACCAGATGACCGAAGCCCTGCAGCAGATCCTGGACGGAAACGTCTACCTGCCATCTGACATTATTCGCCAGAGCGGACAGGAAGGACGCCGCAACCGACGCGGCAACGACAACCCCCAGATTGCACCCGAACTCCTCTCTTCTTTGACACGTCGTCAGCTGCTGGTGCTGGAGCGGATGGCCAAGGGGGAGTCCAACAAGCAGATCGCCTATAACCTCCATATTGCTGAAACCACCGTCAAGGCTCACGTTTCAGCCATTCTGCGCAAGCTCGGTGTGCACAACCGGGTTCAGGCGATTCTCTCGGCCAGCGATATCGATTTCGCCCAGTATCTGCGCCGCTGAATGGATCTAGTCTCTGCTTACGCCGGCTGTTGCCGGCGTTGCAGCAAGTGGGCCAGTGTAGCCTTCAGCTTCAGCGGCTTGACCGGCTTGTTCATCAGCAGATACCCCTGAGCCTTCACTTCCTGTTTCAGCTCGTTGCTGTAGTTGGCCGTGATCATCAATACCGGCGGCTGGTCCGCCCGCAGACTCAGCACCTCACGTACCAGCTCATCACCGGTCGCGCCGTCATCCAGATGGTAATCAGCAATCAGAATGTCCAGCCCGGCGCTGCCAATGGATACTTGCTGCTGCAGATCGTCCAGCCCCAGCGCCGTCACCACTTCACAGCCCCAGCCTGTCAGCAGCGTGGCCATGCCGGCACAGATGGCGGGATCGTTGTCGATCATCCAGATGCGCGCTCCCTCCAGCCGGGCATGAATGCTCGGGTCCGAAAACGGCGCCTGGAAGGATTGTGGCAACAACCGACCTACCGGCACTTCTACCGAAAACACCGAGCCCCTGCCCTCGACTGATCTCACCCTGATCGGGTGATCCAGCATGCGACCGATCTTGTCGACAATGGCAAGGCCCAGCCCCAGCCCTTTGTCCTGATGCTGATTGCCGTTACGGATACGACGAAATTCCTGGAATATTTCCGTCAGCTTGTCCTCGGGAATGCCAGAACCGGTATCCCAGACCTCAATCAACACCCGCTCTCCTCTGCGACGGCAACCCAACAGGATTTTCCCGCCCTTATCGGTATAGCGCAGTGCGTTGGTCAGAAAGTTGCGCAGAATACGGGCCAACAGTGTTGCGTCACTGAGTACGACCCGGTCACTGCCCGCAAAACGGAATGACAGCCCTTCGGCAGCGGCCATCTGGTGGTATTCCGCTGCCAATGTATCCAGCAACTCATTGAGTCTGAATGCGGATACATCAGGTTTGATGACACCCGCGTCCAAGCGGGAAATATCAACCAGCGTACCCAACAGGGTTTCTACATCCTGCAGAGAGTTGCTGACAGAGCTGATCAGGCTGCGAATGCGCTCCGGCATGGGTTGTTCCAGCAAGGCACCGGTAAACAGGCGTGCTGCATTGAGCGGCTGCAGCAGATCGTGACTGACCGCCGCAAGAAACTTGGTTTTGGACAGGTTAGCCTGTTCGGCGTCCTGCTTGGCCTCCAGCAACCGCGCCTCGATCGACATACGTTCCTCGATCTCCTGTCGCAGCTGCAGGTTAATCCCAGTCAGCTCCGAGGTGCGTTCGCGTACGCGCTGCTCAAGGTTCTGATAGGCTTGCTGCAGCGCAAGCGCGGTTCGTTTGCGTTCAGTGATATCACGGATCAGCACAAAGAAACCAACCGTGTTGCCCGCAGCATCCATATTGGCTACATAGGATTTGAGCATGTGCCGGTTTTCACCTGCCGCATTCTGCTCATCAATTTCGAAGGTGGCATTCTGCCCGCTCATGGTCTGGCGGATATACGGCTCCAGCCGAGCATACTGCTGCTCACCGTGTACCTGACGAATGCTCTGTCCGATCAGACTTCCCCGAGGCCAGCCATACCAGTCATCATAAACCTGGTTGGTGAACTGGAAATGTCCTTCACCGCCCACATAGGCGATCAGCGCCGGCACATGGTCGGTAATCAGACGCAGCCAGTTCTCGTTCTCGCGCAGGGTTTCAGCATAACGATGGCGTTCGGTTATATCCGTGTAGGTATTCACAAAGCCACCGGATGGCATTGGGTGGGTACGAATTTCCAGTACTCGACCATCCGCAAGGTGCTGCTCGGTTTCCAACAGTGGCCGACCGTGTACACTGAGCGTGTCGGGTGTCAGCAGCTGCACTTCACTGGCACCCATCAAAGACTCAAACGGGACGCTGCTGACCGGGCTGAGTCCGGTCAGTTCGGCAAATCGGTCATTCCAGACTTCCAGCTCGCCCTCCGGATTAATCAGCGCCACCCCCTGGGACAGATTATCAACGGTACGCTGCAGTAGCCGGCTTTTTTGTGCCAGCGCCTGCTCACGCCGAGCGGTCTCACTCGCCTTCAGGTCGGTAATATCGGTGTACAGGATCACAAGACCGCCATCATTGGTATGACGCTCGTTCATCTGCACCCAGCGACCATCAGAAAGATGATATACGGTCGCCTCATCCCCCTGACCCACATGCTCTTCGGCGATTACGCCACGCTCCAGCGCAAGACGGCGCACGTCATGGATGGTGATGCCCCGCTCAATACGAGTTTGCGTGCCCTGCCAATAGTCACGAAAGCGGCTGTTGAACAGCACGATACGCCGTTCGGCATCAAACAGTACAAAGGCGTCCGAGATGCTTTCGATGGCGTCAATCAGTCGCTGGTGCGCCGTGGCTGCCTCCTGATTGGCCTGCTTCAGCGCCATGTTACTGTGTTTGAGTTCTGCCAATGCCGCATTCAATGCTTCGGTGCGCTCACGCACCTGCTCGGCCAGCACTACCGAATGCTCAAACGCGGCATACGGCGCCGTACGTACTGTGCTGCTGGACTCGACCCGTTCGATCAACGCCTTTTTCATGCGACGCAGCTTGGCATTGTCTTGCTCAAGCTCTGCGATACGCGCTTCCAGCTGTGCCTTTTCGATATCAGTAGCCATGCTGCGCCCTGCCGATCACGACCCCGGTAAAGGTCTGATTGATATGCATGCCATCAAACTGCTCACCATAGGTGTTAAAGCCGATTATCTGATGCCGGGTCAGCAGTTCGGATGTTTTCTGTGCCTGCCCGGTATACTCCGCTTCCAGCCGGCGCAGAAAGCAGTCACAGCCGATAGTAATCAGCGGTTCACCCAAAGTGCTTTCAATCTGTTCAAGGCGGTGAGAAAGGTCCTGCAGCATTTCGCCAGGCTGCATGGCGGTCAAAACGATGCCGTTCTCGACGGCGCAATAGAAGGTCAGACTCAGGTCAGGATTGACCTTTTGAATGGAGCGCACGTAATACTCCTGCCCGATGCGCACAGCCAGAGGATTGAGTGCAAAAGTCTTGAAATCGAGTTGTTCGGGGTTCAGTCCCAGCAGGCGGGCATATTCCAGCGCAGCCGGCTCGGCATTCAGCTCGTATACGGTACGACTGGCGGCATCTGCACGGGTTACGATCAGCTTCTGTTCCAGACTATGCATGTGGTGCGTACTGAAGACCTCAAAGTCCAACGGTGTATTGATCATCACAACCACCGCTGCACGGGTCCGGAACTCGCCACCGGCAAATACATGGGTACCGGTCAGATGAATATCATCACCCGCCGAGCCACCAAAATTGGGGATGCTGCCCAGTGCTGAATCCAATGTCAGCAACACCAGTTCCTCCTGACTGGATAGCCCATCCAGCAGCGTCAGGGCAAAGGTATGTCCCTTGATCGGCGCAACCTGACGCTCACGACAGCGCCCGATCAGCCGTTCCACCTCAGACTGGGCATCGGTCAGACTGAACTTTTCCAGCTCTTCTATCAGCCCGACTTCAACGGCAAAAAGATGACGATCAAAGCCGATGGCGGTGATGGTTCCCTGATCGTAGCCACGCGGTGTCAGCTCACCTGCAGTGGTACAGCCTGCCAGCTGAACCTCGCCAAAGGCATCATTGAGACTGTGCGCAAGTGCATTCAGGTCATACTCTGCCGAGCAGAAAAAAAGAACGAAACCAAGTTCAGGATGATCAAGTGCCGTGGCCAACTCCCGAGATGCCGTTTCAGGATCGCGTGCCGATGACATGGCAGAACGGACGGGACTGTGCAGTACAGGCGCGTTCATAGGGGTACACTCGCGCAGATATGGGTATACCCACATTGTAGCCAGCACTACAGGGGCGGGTAATGCTACTTGAGTACTTCAAACATCAGTAAAAGCAGCATGAAAGTAGCGGTTTTGGGCTGAACAGGCCCATGCTGCGGGAGTCTGATACCAACTGATCATCTACTCCCAAAGTACTGCTTCAAATGGCAGACAAAAAAACGCGCAGACGGCGAAGGGGAGCCGGCTGCGCGCCAGGAGTGGTACTGCAGGTTTACCAGGTCAGGACGGCACCAAAGGCCATGGTATCGTTCTTTTCGGTACCCAGAGTGGAACCACTGATTTCGGTCTGGTCGTACTCGGCAATCAATTTCAGGTTGCTGTTCACAGTATAGAACCAGGCAACTGCTGTATTTTCGTAGGTGAAGTCGGCGCCATTGTCACCTTCGTTTTCACCATATGAAAGGGCTACACGGTTCGGGCCAAAGCTGTAGGAACCCTGCACCAGATACCCATCAAGCTCAACACTTTCATCCGCTACAAAGTTGTCGATTGCTGCAGGGTGGATACCTTCGCTCTGGAAGCCGGATGCCGTCAGTGACAGATCACCAAATTTGACGTTGGCGCCGTAGGAAACACCTGTCGAATCCACACTTGTATCGGCTACTGGGTCATCAGAGCTCTGATACAAGCCACCCAGCCACGCTTTGAAGTCCAAGGAATCGGTGTTTACTGTGTAGGTCAGTTCACCTTCAAAACGCGGTGCATCTTCTGACGAGTCAGCCGACGATTTGCTTGGATCAAAGATACCAACCGCCAGCTGGAGGCCATTGCGGGTGGGCGAACGGTACGTGATCTGTGCTTTCGGGAACGGATAGGTATAGCCACTGCCGATGTTGCCGAAGGAAACGTTGCCACCATCAATAAGACCCAATGCATCAGAAGTCTGGCCATAACCGAGCAGCAACTCGTCTGACATGATATTGGTACGGTTGAACAGACCAAAGTCCTTACCGATCAATACTTGGCCCCAGTCACCATCGACTGTGCCGTAGAACTGACGTACATCGATGCCAGTATCGGTACCCAGAGACTCACCCCGCCCCTGATTATTGGCACGCACCACATCGGAATCATTGATGCTGACCCAGAACGATGAACGCGCACCCAGCTTCAGGTCACCTGTTTCCTTGCCGAAATTGAAACCGATCCAGTTGGGCAGGAAGCCCATTTTGACACGAGACTGCTCGCGGCCATCATTGTCACTGTGTACGTAGAAAGCGTTGATCAGGCCATCGGTCGAGAACGTTGTACCTTCCTGATCATACAGCTTGATCTCGGCCTGGGCCTGGGCCGCCATACCCAGTGCAATCATTGCAGGCAGAAGTCTGGTGGTGAATTTTTTATTGTTCATGGTTTCCCCCAAATAGAAACATCGGTCATGACATCGTGATTACGATGGGGTGATGTTCGCCCAAGGGGAGACCTTGATATATGCAACAACAGAAGGTTTTGTGCACGCTTTCAGGCGCACTACCGAGGCAGACTGAACCGTATCAATGCCGGAGTATTACGACTCTGCCTGAAGGTAGCAGAAGCAGGTGCAACATAAGATATGCTTTATATCCAATTGATATCAATAGATTAATCGCTCAGCTGAAAGTTCAACAAAAAAGCCCTGCCGACAGAGCCGGCAGGGCTTTTTCAAACAGCGGGTATCAGTCGATCAGCTTTTTTTCGGCAGTTTGAAGGTCCAGACAGAGCCACCCTGATTCAGGTGTTTGACACGCTTGGCTACTTCACCACCCCAGAGCGGTACTGCACCACCCCAGCCGGACACAACGGAGACGTACTGCTCACCATCCATCTCCCAGGTAATCGGCGAACCGACAATGCCTGAACCGGTGTTGAACTTGTACAGCATCTCGCCGGTTTTGGCATCGAATGCCATCAGGTAGCCTTCAGGGTTACCAGTGAACACCAGGTTGCCCTTGGTGGTCAGCACCCCACCCCAAAGCGGCGCGTAGTTCTTGTAGCGCCATACTTCCTTGCCGTTAACCGGATCGATCGCACGCAGCACACCAATATACTCTTCATTCATCGGCCTGATGGTGAAACCGGCACCCAGATAGGCAGCACCTTTCTTGTAGGAGATCGGTTCGTTCCAGATATCCATCTCCCACTCATTGGATGGCACGTAGAACAGCCCGGTATCCTGGCTGTACGCCATCGGCATCCAGTTCTTGCCGCCCAGGAAAGAAGGTGCAGACACAACGGACTCACCCTGCTTGCCCTCTTTGGCATCGAGCGGATTACCCGGACGACCACCGTCCTTGTAGACCGGACGGCCTTTCTCATCCAGACCTTCGGCCCAGGTGATCTTGTCAACAAACGGGAAACCACGAATGAAGTCTCCGTTTTCACGGTTCAGGACATAGAAGAAGCCGTTACGGTCGGCAGTGGCCGCCGCCTTCACCGTTTTTCCACCCTGGGTGTAATCGAACGAGATAACCTCGTTCACGCCATCGAAGTCCCAACCGTCGTGAGGCGTGGTCTGGAAGTGCCATACAATTTTGCCGTCATCCGGATTAATTGCCAGACGCGATGAGGAGAACAGGTTATCACCCGGACGCAGATGCGAGTTCCATGGAGCGGGGTTACCGGTACCGAAGAACAGCAGGTTGGTATCCGGATCGTAGGTACCGCCCAGCCAGGTAGCAGCACCGCCCGTTTTCCAGAGATCACCTGGCCAAGTCTGGCCCGGCTTGCCACCGGAGATGCCATTCTCAACCTTCTTGCCATCCTTCCAAACATATCCCATGTGGCCTTCCACGGTCGGACGGGTCCAGAGGATATCACCGGTTTTGGCATCATAGGCTTCAACCTTGCCCACTACGCCGAATTCGCCACCGGATACACCGGTAATGATCTTACCGTTCACGATCAGCGGTGCAGCCGTAATCGAGTAGCCTTCCTTGTAGTCGGCCACTTTCTTGATCCAGACCACCTTGCCGGTATCCTTGTTCAGGGCTACCAGCTTGGCATCAAGGGTGCCGAAAATTACCAGGTCATCATACAGACCTACACCACGGTTGATCACGTCACAGCAAGGCATGATGCCATCAGGCAGTCGGGCATTGTATTCCCACAGCTCGTCACCGGTACGGGCATCAACAGCAAACACGCGTGAATAGGAGGCCGTGACGTACATCACGCCATCTTTGACCATCGGCTGGGATTCCTGCCCACGCTGCTTCTCACCACCGAAAGACAGCGACCAGACCGGACGCAGTTCCTGAACGTTTTCTGTGTTGAGTGCATCGAGCGGACTGTAGCGCTGACCCTGCAGCCCAAGGCCGTTGGTCACAATCGCGTCCGTTGTCATATGATCGGCGAGAATATCCTTGTCGGTCACACTTGCCTGCGCCAGTGTTGCAACCGACATGGCTGCAACCAGCGTGGATAGAGCGAAGCCATTACGGCAGCCAAATTTCTTCATCGCTGTCCCCTTTGAGGATTTTTGTTGTTCGGGAGAGAGCCGGGAAAATTTCCCGACCCGTACAGGCATTCTTGAATTTGACCCCGTTTGGAACAATTGAACGGGCGAAGCAGTTTTCTCCTCACTTGGTAGTAATACCCGGCTGGAGAGCCTGCATTGACTGGCCTTTGCCGCAGCCGTCAACGGCCAAAAGCCGCCTCTTCATAGGCAGGAAAGAGATGAACAACGCTGCGCTGGAACTCGACTTCACGCAGGGCGATGCTGTCAAACTCGGAAGGGATCGGCAGCTGCATCACTTCAGTCATGCTCAAGCCCTGCTCTGCGGCATCACGTAACGTTTTGTCCAGCCAGACCAGATAGGCGTCCATCTGATCAAGCGCACGTTGATCGCTCACCATTGGCCCATGCCCTGGCAGCATCAGCTTGAATGGATACTGCCGCAGTTGTGCAATTTCGTCTCGCCACTGCTGCAGTCCTGGGGTATGTGGAGTTGTCAGGGCGCGCTGATAGAACACCATGTCAAAGGGAAACAGCACTCCGGTGCTGTGGTCAAACAGCACCAGATCAGCGCCACTGTGCCCACTCATTCGGATCCACTCCAGTCGATGGCTGCCCATCTCCTGCACACCGGGTTCAAGTGTCTCGGTCGGCACCACCACTTCCGTGCCGCGCATCCAGTCCCCTACCAGCCGGTACATGTTTTCCGCAAAACTGTCGCCGTGGTTTCGAATCTGCTGCTGGGTCTCCGCCAGAGACACAATGGGAACATCTTGGAATGCCTGATTACCCAGAAAGTGATCGGGATGCTGATGGGTATTGATCACCATGCGAATGGGCTCATCCGTGACCGACTGAATCGCTTCAAGCAGCGCTTCGCCATAACGACGTGATACACCTGTATCCAGTACCAGTACCCCATCGCCAGTTGCTATGAAGGCGGTATTGACGATGTTACCACCATTTTCAACGCTAAAGTCTTCGGTACGCCCCTCAATGAACCAGGTGTTCTCGGCCACTTCCACCGGCTTAAGCCCATAATCGAACGACGCTGCGCTGGCCGACAGAGAGGCCAGCAGGCACAATAAAGCGGTTATCCGTTTCATCTGAACCTCCTAAAGTGGCCGTGTGAATTCATTACCACCGTTATCCCGCAGCCAGAGGGTATAACCGGTCGTATCTTCATCAAGATCAAAGCTGATCACCGGGTTCTCAGATACCGGCTGAGACAACTCCATAAGGATCTGAACCTCGCCGGCCCCATTACGCAATTCAAGCTGCTGCAGATAAAACTCCGGAATCGCATCCACCAACCCAGTGTCCATCGGGTGGATCACACGCAATTTAAGCCGAGATCCCTCGCCTTCTGCGTTGCTGAAGCGGCGCGCCTGAACTTCGCCGAGGTGACTCTGCCAGTAAGGGTCCGCATTACCCATACTGGGCGTGGTGCAACCACCACCGGCCGCTTCGAGCTGGGCATAGCCAATATGCCAGCTGCCGCTTTTGGTCAGCACGGCCGCTCGCACTGCGGTACTCTGCTGCACCTTAATGCGCAGTGAAACGCGACCGTTGGCGTTCTTAATCGGGTAGTAGTCGAAGATATGCTGGATCGGGTTCAGGTCAGCCCAGACCACAATGCGCTCGATCTCACCGGCAAAGGCACTGGCATCGATACTAATCGGCACCTGGGCAGGATCTTCGGCAAATGCCGGGACTTCAACTTTGATACGAGGCTCAAAGCGGTAGTCTGCATCCCCCAGAAAAATTTTCCGCGTGTAGTCCCACATCACTGAATTGAGGGGATCATCGGGTGTACCCGCCTGCAACACCCCCGTAACCAACAGAGCCAGCAGACCGACAAGGCCTGAGCGAAACATCTGCATGTGTCATTCCTCTTGTTTTTATTGTGTGAATCCTGACCGGGTTATTGCGCTTTGGTCTGGGCCGCCTGCTCCACCTGATAGAAAGACGGCGCACTGAAGCGCACCCCATAACGCTCGAAGATCTGCTTCATCTGACCGCCCCTTATCATGTCGTCGAGTACCGCTTCAACGGCATACCCCAGTTGACGGTCAGTCTCGCGCACGGCAATACCCACATCCCACATCTGCCTGCCCATGGTCGGGAAGCTGTTTTCCGCCAGCCTGAAACGCGGATTGCCCCCCTGCTCCAGCAACCAGTCGATCTCTGATCGCATCGCCATCACAGCTGCAACCTCACCCTGCTCCATGGCCTCAAATGCAGCACGCGGGTTGACGTAATGCCGGGTTTTGTCACGCAGCCGCCCATTCAGAGCGGATGTGAAATAGAAGGCCGGCACGGTATCAACCTCGACCCCCACCGGCTCATACTGAAACACCGCAACTGTTTTGACTGAGTCCAACCGCTGCGAGTCATAGGCGACCTGCCAGCGTTCTTCATGATAGGGCGCCATCATGACCACGAATTCGTTGATCAAATACCCCAGTGAATCCTGTTTGTAGGCATAGGCCTTGTCATAGGGCACTCGCAGCATCACATCTGCTACGTTTTTCCGCGCAAGAGGATTGTCTTCATCCTTGTCCAGGTAGTGACCCCGCCAGACATTGTTGCGCAGGTCATCTTCGAGACCTTCGTCGGGCGTGATCCAGTGCAGCTGCAGATCAAGCTCCAGCTCATCCGCAATATGGCGGGCGATATCCACATCCAGCCCGGCAGGCTTGCCCTGTTCTTCCCATGAATACGGTGGAAAGTCCTTGTATACACCGATACGAATATATCCCGAGTCGATCACGTCATCATACAAACGCGCAAAAGCCTGCTCGTTTCCGAGCAGGCCTGCCATCAGGGATATAAGCAGTGTTAGCAGCTTATTCCTCAACATACTTGGTCTCCAGCCAGGTTCTGATCGCCCAGAGCGCCTCCTGACTCAACGTATCCGCCATTTTGGGCATGTAGACGGCGCCATCACGTACCGCCCCGTTTATCACGCGGTACTTGAACCAGTCATCACCTTCAAAATCCGGGCTCAGGTAACGCAGATCCGGTGCGATACCGCCTGAAATACCGTCCAGTCCATGACAGCGAGCACAATTCTGGTTATAGGCTGAAGCACCAATCTTCACCGCCAGATCGTGGTCATCAGAAGGCGTACGATAGGGGTTGGTATCTGCCCAGTCTTCACCCAGACTGGACAGCCCTTCGGTATCCACTGCCTGAGGCGTGACATCGCCGTGTGCCAGAACCTGGCCGGAAAGCGCAGAAGCCATCAAAGTGGCAGCCAACAGGCCGGTGAGTTTGTTATGCTTGGACATGGTTGTTCACCCGTTTCTTGTTTTATCTGACAGAACGCAGCCGGGGCACAGGCCCCGACCTTGATGAGCTCATGATGAACCAGCCGTCACAGCGCCAGAATTCAACCTTGGCACCCAAAACATTGGCCTTTGGTAGTAAATTTCACAGATAACCAGTACCAGGGGTTGATTCAGTCACACCAAGGTAGTAAAACTAAAGCATAACCATTTGATTGTAAGGGATTTTTTCCCGGTAACCATGTGGAATCTCCCGCTCACATCCACCTCCATTCCCAGCATTTCAGGGTCGGCTTCCGTCGCCTGAACCCCCTCTTGCTGAACACAATGCTCTGGCAATGGCCACTCTCGAACGAGGCTGGCTGAACACCACTCAACAGGGTATTGAACTAATGAAAACAAATATAAAAGCGCCACGCCGCGCCCTGCTGGCGGGATCTGTCCAGACCGCTGTACTGGGCATCGCCATCAGCCTTGGCAGTGCCGGGGTACAGGCTGCCTCTTCCAATGTCAGCTGGGACGACATACTCAACGACCAGAGCACCCCGCAGGATGTACTTGGCTATGGCATCGGGCCCAAGGCTCAGCGTTACAGCCCGATGAGCGCTATCAATGTTGACAACATCGAGATGCTGACCCCGGCCTGGTCATTTTCCTTCGGTGATGAGAAGCAGCGTGGACAAGAGTCACAGGCGCTGGTGCATGACGGTGTTATCTATGTGACCGGGTCCTACTCACGCATCTTCGCCATCGACGCCCGCACCGGTAAACAGATCTGGTCCTACAGTGCACGTCTGCCGGACGATATTCGCCCCTGCTGCGATGTGGTAAACCGCGGTGCCGCCATCTTTGGTGACAAAGTATTCTTCGGCACGCTGGATGCTGCCATCGTGGCCCTGGACAAGAACACCGGTAAGGTTGTCTGGAAGCAGAAATTTGGTGATCACAGTGCCGGATATACCATGACCGGTGCTCCCACACTGGTAAAGGATCAGAAAACCGGCAAGGTACTGCTGATTCATGGCTCATCGGGTGATGAGTTTGGTGTGGTTGGCAAACTGTTCGCGCGTGACCCGGACACCGGTGAAGAGATCTGGATGCGTCCATTCGTTGAAGGTCATATGGGTCGCCTGAATGGCAAGGAAAGTACACCGACCGGTGACCCTCGTGCCCCCACCTGGCCAGATGATCCCAACACCGAGACCGGTAAGGTCGAAGCCTGGAGCCATGGCGGCGGCGCCCCCTGGCAGAGCGCCAGCTTTGATGTCGAAACTAACACCATCATCATCGGTGCCGGCAACCCCGCCCCCTGGAACACCTGGGAACGCACTTCACCTGGCGGCAATCCGCTGGACTATGACAACCTCTACACATCGGGACAGGTTGGCGTCGATCCCAGCACCGGCGAGGTGAAATGGTTCTATCAGCATACCCCCAATGATGCCTGGGACTTCTCCGGCAACAACGAGCTGGTGCTGTTTGAATATGATGACGATGGCAAGACCGTAAAGGCAACGGCTCATGCCGACCGTAACGGCTTCTTCTATGTAGTCAACCGTGAGAACGGCAAGTTCATGCACGCCTTCCCGTTCGTTGACAACATCACTTGGGCCACCCATATCGATCCTGACACCGGGCGTCCGGCAGAAGTTGAAGGACAGCGTCCGCCACCGCCCAAACCCGGTGAGAAAAAAGGCGAATCCATCGAGGTATCTCCTCCATTCCTCGGTGGCAAAAACTGGAACCCTATGGCCTACAGCCAGGATACCGGCCTGTTCTATATTCCGGCCAACCACTGGAAAGAGGATTACTGGACTGAAGAGGTGACCTACCAGAAAGGCGCGGCCTATCTTGGCCAGGGCTTCCGCATTCGCAAAATGTATGACGACCATGTCGGCATCCTGCGCGCCATGGACCCGGTCACCGGTGAAACCGCCTGGGAGCACAAGGAGAAGCTGCCATTGTGGGCAGGCGTTCTCACCACCAAGGGCGGACTGGTCTTTACCGGTACCGGCGATGGCTACTTGAAAGCTTTTGATGCCAAAAACGGCAAGGAGCTGTGGAAGTTCCAGACCGGTTCCGGAATCATCTCCAGCCCCATCACTTGGGAGATGGACGGTGAGCAGTACATTGGTGTCGCCTCCGGCTACGGTGGAGCCGTGCCACTCTGGGGCGGCGATATGGCCGACCTGACCAAGCCCGTACCACAGGGCGGGTCCTTCTGGGCCTTCAAGCTGCCGAAGTGGGCTAACAAGTAAACCCATGGGGCCCACGCGGCCCCATTTTTCATGGCAGGAGATCTTCCATGCTTAAATTGATTATTCCCACGTTGGCCCTGTCATTGCCACTGACAGCCCTCGCGTGTGAACCCGCGCAAAAAGCCGAATGCCCGGGCGCCAACCTGCAGGGACACAACCTTGCCGGCATGCAGCTTGATGGTATCAACCTGAGCAAAGCCAATCTGCGTTATGCCGATTTGCGCCATGCAGATCTGCGTGGTGCGAATCTTGAAGGCGCCGATCTTAGCCACGCGCTGCTCACACGGGCCAATCTGGAGAAGGCCAACCTGCGCGGTGCCAAACTGAATGAAGCCAATATGGTGGCCATTAGTGGCTGGGCCCTGTTTGCACAGGGGGCTCAATTCAAACAGGCACGGCTGGATGGGGCGGATCTGTCATTTGCCCGTCTTAGCAATGCCCGATTCGAACAGGCTACCCTCTATGCCGCCAATCTTGAAATGGCATGGATGACCAAAACCCGTTTTACAGGCAGCAATCTGCGTGATTCTGACCTGCAGGAAGCCAAGCTCAATAACGCCAACCTTGAAAACGCTGACCTGCGTGGAGCAAAACTCCGCTTTGCAACCTTTCAGAACACCTGGATGGAAGGCTGCACCGGCTGCCCCCACGACTGGATGACGCCTAAACACCCCATTGAGTAACCAGCCACATAACTGAAAGGCCGCTGCAACCTTCATCAGGTGCAGCGGCCATTATCACTTCAGAGAGCAGCCTGCCAGGGCAAGTGTAAAGCTCAAGGTAGCTCAGAGCAGCCCGGCTTGATCAAGCCACAGCGGATAGCCAGATGCACCAGCTCCGCAGTCGATCCGACCTCCAGTTTGCTCTTCAAAAGCGCACTGTGATTGGACACCGTTTTGGCACTGATACAGAGCTGGTCCGCAATGTGTTTCGGGGTAAGGCCTCGCGCCAGCATGACAAAAATCTCAAACTCTCGTTGTGTCATGTTGGCCAGCCGAGGATCGCCGCCGCCCTTGCCCTGCATCGCCAGTCGCGTTGCCAGCTCATGCTCCACATAGGGCTGCCCTTGCACCACACGCTTAACAGCGTCCAGCAGAATTTCGGGCGAACTGCTCTTGGTGATATACCCCAGCGCGCCAGCATCCAGGGCCTGCTTAACCATCGGTAGCTCATCATACATGCTGAAGAACAGTACTTTTGCCGATGCATCCCGCTCCAGAATACGTTTGGCCGTTTCGATCCCACTGATATCGGGCAGGTTGATATCCAATATCACCAGGTCGGGCCGCTGTTGCAGCCAAAGCGCAAAACCATCGTGGCCACAGCCAGCCTCGATGATCTCGCACCGTTCCAGCATGGCTTCCAGCAAACTGGCATAGCCCTGACGTACAACCGCATGATCATCAGTCAGCAGAATTTTCATCACTGTGCGCCCCCAGGCAACGGAAGATCAAGTTTGAGCAGCAGGCCCTGCCCCACCGCCGAGGTTAATTCCAGACTGGCATTCATGTAACGAGCTCGCTCTTGCATTGAACGCAGACCCACACCAGGGCGCAGCTCGGCAGGCAGCCCCTGACCATTGTCCTGCACACGTAAGCTCAGATGATCACCACAACGGATCAAACTGATACAGACTCGTGTTGCCTGAGCATGCCTTGCCACGTTATTCAACGCTTCCTGCAGTAACCGGTAAAGATGAGTCGCTGACTCCTCATCCGGCAACTCCGGCAGGGTTCTGAGCAGCAACTGGCACTCAACTCCACTGCTACGCTGCCACTGCTCCGCCAGGCTGCGCAGAGACTCCTCCAGCCCCAACGGCTCCAGTATCACCGGATGCAGGCTGCGAATCAGGCGCCGAAAACCCTGCTGAATCTGCTCGCAATCGCGCACGATCAAGGGTGCCGTTTTCGCTACGATATCAGCCCGGTCCGACGCTTTACTCAGCAGGTAGGCCTGGGCATGGATGCCAGTCAGGTATTGGCCCAGATCGTCATGCAGCTCACGAGCGAGGTAGCTGCGTTCCTTTTCCTGCAGCGCCATCAACTCACGGGTCAGACGTCGGTTATCCGATTGCTCACGCTCCAGCACCTCGGCCATACGGTTGAAATGATCGGCAAGACGTCGCACCTCCGGCACAGAGTAGTTGCCAAGGCGGGCATTGAATTGCCCATGCTGAATACGATCCAGAGCCTGCAGTATCTGAGCAACCGGGCGCATGCCACGGCTCACGCCCCAGCTGATCGCGGCAGACGACAGCAGCGCCGCACCGGAAAACAACCAGAAAATCTGCAACGCCGATTCCCAGACCTCTTCCAACTCATCGGCAGGGTCTGCGATCAGAACCAGCACCTCCTGCTCATTGAGTGGAATGCGTCGCTCAAACAGTGGTTGATGCGCAGGCCAGACCAGTGCTGCAAACCAGTCCGGTGTGTCACCTCCCCCCCAGCTTTCGGGGGTCGGTGACACACCGGCAGGCAGTACCTGCAAATTCAGGTGCCTCAGTTCCACCTGCAGCAAAGAGTCCAGCTGCTCCGGATAGCGAACTGCCTGCATCAACAGTTGCTCTGCCATCCGCATGCCGGACGAAAGCTCGCGGCGAATATCAGAGCGTGCCTGATGCATCAGGGCATAGAGACTCAGCAGCAGGGCCAGTAAAAAGGCCGCTGCCACCAGCAGGTTCAGTCTGACGACGGCTCGCATGGCATTCAACTTCAGCGAACGCTGAAAACTCCTTCCATGCCCTTGCCTTCAAGCCCTTTCATGAAGAAGCGGTAATCACCAGGCTTGATCGGTACGAAGTAGATCTCGGCTTCGCCTGCCTGTTCGAACTCAAGCTCAGTCAGTGTTGTGGCCTTAATCTCGATATCACCCGCTTCCACCTTACGCAAAAAGATCGAAGTGAAAAATTCAGGTGCCTGCATGGCGTATTCCTTGAGTCCGCTGGACACCACTTTCAGGCGATAGGCCTGGCCCGTTTCCAGCTCATAGCGTGTCTGGGACATGGCATAGTCGGTCACCTCACTCCCCAGTACCAGATCAGGCAAGGCTTCAGGGCGAGTTGTGAGATCACCGGCGGCATGGGTTGTCATAGCGGACAACGACAGCAGCGAGCCAACGAGGCAGGTTTTCAGTCTGGACATGGGTGTTTCCTGTGTTTGGCGTAATGGTTCACACCATGTTAGGCCCCACGCTCAGGCACAACATACTACTTCGGTACTGAATGTTTCGTACTTTCTGAATATTTCACCTGTCTCGCCTGCCCCCTAAGCTGGGTCCATAACAATGATAAAGACCTGAGCGCACATCATGAAATCACTGAACCGTCTGACGTTAACCGCCTGCATGGCCCTGCTGCCCTTCAGCCAGACAGCCGGTGCGAGCGCATTGAAGATTCAGATCGCCTACCTGGGCTTTGAGGCCGACCATGGCCCGGTGCTGTCGAATATTCTGCCAGAGCCTGCTGATGCCGGCCTGCGTGGAGCCGAACTGGGCATCAGCGACAGCAATTCAACTGGCCGCTTCCTGAAACATAAGTACAGTCTGCATACTCTCAGCAGTCCGGACTCAGCCAGCCTGATAACCCATGCCCAGACGCTGTACGATCAGGGCCTGAGGCTGTTTGTACTCAACCTTAATGCGGATCAGTTGCGCCAGATTGCAACACAGTTGCCCGATGATGCCGTCCTGATCAATGCCGGCAGCTCAGACAATGAGCTGCGCAGCAACGCCTGCATACCCGGCATGCTGCACACCCTTCCATCACGCGCCATGCTGACCGACGCACTGGGACAGTGGCTGGCATCAAGGCGCTGGAGCCGATGGCTGCTGCTGGAAGGCAACCAGCCTGAAGACAAGGCCTATGCCGACTCATTGCAGCGCAGCGCCGATCGCTTCGGTGCAAAAGTCATTGAGCGCAAGAGCTGGGACTACGACACTGATCTGCGCCGGACCGCCCAGAAGGAACTTCCGCCTTTCACTCAGACCCGTGAATATGACGTTGTTCTGGTGGCCGATGAACGCGGGGATTTCGGTGAATATGTCCCCTACAACACCTGGTACCCAAGGCCGGTGGCAGGCACTCAGGGCATGAGCCCGGTCGCTTGGCACAAAGTGGTTGAGGCCTGGGGTGCCGCCCAGTTGCACAGCCGCTTTGAAAAACAGGCCGGTCGCTGGATGAACAGCCATGACTATGCCAGCTGGGCCGGCGTACGCACCTTTGCCGAAGCGGTTACCCAGACCAGCAGTACCGATCCCGCCACACTAAAGGCCTTTATTCTGTCACCCGAATTTCAGCTCGGTGCATTCAAGGGGCGCAAGTTGTCCTACCGCCCCTGGAGCGGCCAGCTGCGGCAGCCCATTCCGCTGGTCCACCCACGCGCGCTGGTTTCACAATCACCGCAGGAAGGGTTTCTGCACCCGGTCACAGACCTGGACACACTTGGCTATGACGCCAGCGAAAGTAAGTGTCAGGTTCAATAATAACGAAGGAGTTTAACGGCCATGCGTATTCCGTTCATCAAGGCAGCACTGGTTTCAGCCATGCTGGCCACCCCGTTGGCACACGCGGCAACAGCGATTGTTTCCAATGAAAAGGATGACACATTGTCATTCATTGACCTGAAAACCCTGGAAGTGACCGACACGGTATCGGTGGGGCAACGTCCACGAGGTATTATTCTGTCAAAGGACAAGTCCCGTCTTTACATCTGCGCCAGCGACTCCGATACCGTGCAGGTGATGGATCTGGCCAGTCGCAAAATTATCGCCAACTTGCCATCGGGCGAAGACCCGGAGCAGTTCTCCTTGCACCCGGATGATCGTCGCCTGTATATCGCCAATGAAGACGATGCACTGGTAACCGTGGTTAACACCGAGTCGCATGAGGTGCTGGCACAGATTGAGGTTGGGGTCGAGCCCGAAGGCATGGCCGTCAGTCCTGATGGGCGTTGGGCTGTCAATACTAGTGAAACCACCAGCATGTTGCACTGGATTGATACCGAAACCCATGAACTGGTCGACAATACGCTGGTGGATCAGCGCCCTCGCCATGTTGAATTTACCCGCGATGGCAGCATGCTGTGGGCGTCCGCCGAGATCGGTGGAACCGTTTCGATCATTGATGTGGCAAGCCGTGAAATCATCAAGAAGCTGAACTTCCAGATTCGGGGTATCCATCCCGACAAGATTCAGCCTGTCGGCGTCAAGCTGTCAGCGGATGGCCGTTTTGCCTTTGTCGCTCTGGGCCCTGCCAACCATGTTGCGGTCGTGGATACGTCCAACTACGAGGTGCTGGACTATCTGCTGGTCGGGCGCCGGGTCTGGCACATGGAGTTCACACCGGATCAGAAATACCTGCTGACCACCAATGGTGTCAGTGGTGATGTCTCGGTGATTGATATCGATAAGATGAAAGTGATCAAGTCAATCAAAGTGGGACGCTACCCCTGGGGTGTGGTCACACTGGAGTGATGAGCCGATGAGTATCGAGGCACAGGATATCAGCTTTCGCTACGGCCACCGCCTGGCACTGGACAATATCAGCTTCAGGCTTGAACCGGGGCGCTTCAACGCCCTGCTTGGCCCCAACGGCGCAGGCAAGAGTACGCTCTATGCCCTGCTGACTCGATTGTTTTCCCTGCAGCAGGGTGAAATTCGCATCGATGGGCTGGCGCTGAGGCAACAGCCTCGGGCTCTCATGCAGCGAATCGGGGTTGTGTTTCAGCACAGTACGCTGGATCAGGACCTGAGTGTATTGCAGAACCTGGAGTACCATGGTGCCCTGCACGGACTGTCGACACGCCAGGTGCGTACCGCTGCAGCCCCACTGCTGGAGCGACTGCAGCTGAGTGATCGCCTGCATGACAGTATTCGCAGCCTCAATGGCGGTCATCGGCGCCGGGTTGAAATCGCCCGTGCCCTGTTGCATGAGCCCTCGGTACTGCTGCTGGATGAAGCGTCAGTCGGTCTCGACACCGCTTCTCGGCAGGCGATCAACCGCCACGTGCGCGAGCTGTGCGCAGGCAAGAACCTGACCGTACTCTGGGCCACTCATCTGATTGAAGAGATCGAGCAGGACGATCCGGTACTGATTCTGCATAAGGGACAGATACTCGCCGACAACATTGCCTCTGCGATCTGCTCCGAACATCATTGCCCCTCACTGGCAAAGGCGTTCGAGCGGATTACCGGGCTTGAGGAGCCAACGGCATGCCATTGAAAGCCTACCTGATCTGTTTTAAGGGCGTGCTGAAGCGGGAATTTTTGCGCTTTGTTCATCAACGTACCCGTTTTCTCAGTGCCTTGATCCGCCCTCTGCTGTGGCTGGTGGTCTTTGCTGCCGGTTTCAGGGCAGCGCTCGGGGTATCGATCATCCCCCCCTACCAGACCTATATCACCTACGAAACTTACATCCTGCCAGGGCTGTGTTGCATGATTCTGCTGTTCAACGGCATGCAGGGGTCACTGTCGATGGTCTATGACCGTGAGATGGGCAGCATGAAGGTGCTGCTGATGAGCCCATTGCCACGCGCCTGGCTCCTGTTTTGTAAACTGGTGTCCATTGCCCTGCTGTCGCTGGCACAGGTTTATGCCTTCATCGCACTTGGCTGGCTGGTGGGGGTGGAGCCACCGCTTTGGGGGCTGGTCGCCGTGCTGCCGGCGCTGCTGCTGACCGCCTTTCTGCTGGGGGCCATCGGCCTGTTTCTGTCCTCGCGAATTCGTCAGCTGGAAAACTTTGCCGGGGTGATGAATTTCGTGATTTTCCCAATGTTCTTCATGTCATCGGCACTGTATCCGCTGTGGAAGATGCGGGAGTCCAGTGAGTGGCTGTACTGGGTCTGCAGCTTCAATCCCTTTACCCACGCCGTCGAGCTGGTTCGGTTTGCACTCTATCTGGAACTGAATCAGACAGCCCTGCTGATAACACTGGCAACGACTGCCGTATTCACGCTTCTGGCACTGCTGGGCTTCAATCCTGAACGCATGGCCTCGAACACCAAGGGTAAGGGCTGATCCTTAACTGTCGGTGTCTAGCAGGTGACTCATCAGTGCCCGCAGTTTGCCCGGTTTGATCGGTTTGTTCAGCACCCGCACACCGGCATCACGAAACGCCTTGCGGGTCGGGTCACTGCGGTCGGCCGTCAACATGACAACCGGCACACAGGGCATCCCCTGCGCCTGCATCAGTGACAGCAGCTCGAGCCCGGTAGCCCCCTCTTCAAGGTGATAATCCGCCAGAATCAGCTCCACATGGCAGGTCTGCAACCGTTCCATTGCAGCTTCAAGGTCGGGCGCCAGTACAACATCACAGCCCCATCCACCCAACAGCGCCTCCATGCTGGCGAGAATGGAATGGTCATTATCCAGTACCAGAATCTGGCGACCATTGAGCACATCCGAGGGGATCGCTGCAGGCCCACTGGCAGTCACGCCCAGCATTCCGCTACTGCCACAAACCAGCGGCACCGACAGCTCGAAACACGAGCCTGCCCCCAGTCTTGAGTTGAGATTGACAGGGTGCGCCAGCATCCGCGCGATACGATCCACAATCGCCAGCCCCAGGCCGACGCCGGCCTTGCGGCTGCGATGCTGACTCAAACGGCAGAATTCATCGAAGATCGCCTGTTGCTGGTCCTGCGGTATCCCGCCACCGGTATCCCATACCTGAATCAGCAGTCGATCCCCCCGTCGCCTGAACCCCAGCAGCACGCCACCTTCATCAGTGTAACGAAAGGCATTGCTGAGCAGGTTGCGCAGTATACGGGTCAGCAGTCTCAGGTCGCTGCTGATCCAGTGGCGTGAAGGGCGTGCGCGGAAGCTTAACCCGGCTTGTTGCGCAACGGGCTCAAACTCGGCCTGCAGCCCCTGCAACAGTCGCTCGACGGGAAAGCTCTGCAACTCCGGCTGTACCGCATTCTGATCCAGTCGTGAGATGTCCAGCAGATCGGTCAGCAGATGTTCGGCACCATCAAGCGCCAGATGCACCCGGTCGACCAGCTCCGATTCGCTCGTCGGCAGGCTGCGCTCCTGCAAGGCCGCTACCAGTAAACGTGCGGCATTCAGCGGCTGCAGCAGGTCGTGGCTGGCAGCGGCCAGGTACTTATCCTTGCTGAGGTTGGCCGCCTCTGCAGCCTCTTTGGCCAGCTGCATTTCGTGCTCGGCCTGCTGGCGAATACTGACCTCATGCCAGAGCCGGTCATTGAGACTGACCAGCTCACGGGTGCGTTCACCGACGCGTTGTTCCAACTCCTCGTTGAGGCTTCTCATCCGCTGCTGCACGCGCTTGCGTTCGGTAATGTCGGCCACAAAAGCTTCAATAATGGCGCCATCCGACTCCTGTCGCAGCAGGATATTCATCGAAACCTCTACTGGGCTGCCATCAGTTCGACGCAGGCGGGTTTCATACAGAAACAACTGGCCGGTCTGCGTCAGCTGTTGGCAGATGCAGTCAAGCTCTTGCGGGTCGAACAGCAGATCATCTGCCAGATTGACCTTATGTTCCATCTGCACCGGGTCCGAGTAGCCACAGATACGCGCCAGCGCACGGTTGGAACGGGTCAGACTGCCATCAAGTTCGGCCTGAAAGATGCCATGCAGGGCATTCTCGAACAGCCACTTGTAGCGGTTGCGCTCCGCTTCCAGCTCTTCGACCTTATTCAGTAGTTCGGGGTAGTAACTCTTGCGCGCTGAATGGCCACCAAGACCAATCAGGTCTTCAAACGTAAGACCACTCTCGTCAGAGGGCTTCTTCATACACGGCCTCAACATCACGCCGGTTGGACTTGCGCGGGTTTGTCAGAATACAGGGGTCTTTTAGTGCGTTCTCGCTTAACCAGGGAATATCGGTCAGATGCACTCCCTGCTCGGCCAGCTTTTGATACAGGCCAACTTCACGCTTGAGTGAGATCACGTGCTGCATCAAGCGACGCTTGACCTGAGACTGGCTCAAACCACGCGTATCGATCCCCATGGTTTCTGCGACAATACGGAAGCGGTCCGTGGCGGCATCGTAGTTAAAGTCGATTACGTGCTCCAGCAACATGGCGTTGCAGAGGCCATGAGGCAGGTCCAGATAGCCGCCTAGGCTGTGTGACATCGCGTGCACGGCGCCCAGTATCGCATTGGAAAACGCCAGACCTGCCTTCATTGATCCCAGCATTACCTGTTCACGCAGGTGGCTGTCATCAGGCTGTTCTACCAATAGCGCCAGATGACCGTTGATCAGCCGGATGGCATCCAGTGCATGCATATCAGTCAGCGCACCGCTGCCGGTGGATACAAACGCTTCAATGGCATGTACCAGTGCATCCACGCCGGTGCAGGCGGTCAGGAAGGCATCCATGGTGCGGGTGGTATCAGGGTCAATCAGCGCCACATCCGGCACCACGGATTTGCTGACGATGGAGAACTTGAAGCGTTCCTGTTGATTGGAAATGATCGCGAACTGTGACACATCCGCTGAAGTACCGGCGGTGGTGGGGATGAAGATCAGCGGCGGAATCGGGCTCTGAATGCGGTCGATCCCCTCAAACTCAAGAATGCTGCGGCCATGGGCACTGACAATGCCGATCCCTTTGGCGCAGTCCATCGGGCTGCCGCCGCCAACGGCGACAATCACGTTACAGCCCTGCTCGGCATAGATTTCGGCACCGCGCATCACCTGCTCAACCCGTGGGTTGGGGGATACCTCGGTGAAACGAACACAGCCGATACCCTGTTCAAGCAACAGAGACTCGATTTCAGCCACCCAGCCCGCCTGTTCAACGCCGGGGTCAGACACCAGCAGTACCTTGCGTGCGCCAAAGGTAACCGCGTAGTTGGCAACGGTCTTGCGAGCACCACTGCCAAAAATAATCTCGGGTGAAACAAACTTGCGAAGGCGGGAAATTTCACTCATGGGCGTGACCTGTTGCCGCACCGGTCAAACCGGTGTCTGATAATTATTATGTAATCGCGCCATTATACCCACCTGAGCGGGTACAGGTAGTGTACAAACGGCTACAAAAAAACCACAAAATTGCACAAACTGTCATGTCCCTACAACTTTCGCATTAAGTACCATAGTGGCCAATAATTCTCGCCAAGGCAGCAGATCAATGCTGCCACAATTGCAGGATAATTGTTGCCATGGAACAGTCATCTCCCCTTTATCAACATGTCGTGATTGTCGGCGGCGGCGCCGGTGGGCTTGAGCTCGCCACCCGTCTGGCCCGCAAGTACAGCCGCAAGGGCCTCAAGGTCACGCTCGTGGACCGTGAGCCAACGCATATCTGGAAGCCACTGCTGCATGAAGTGGCAACTGGGTCGCTGGATGCCGGCCTTGATGAGCTGAGCTACAACGCTCAGGGCCGCAGCGCCGGTTTCAAATTTCAGATTGGCCAGATGCAGTCACTGGATCGAGAGCAGCGTTGCATTCACCTTGCCCCTGTGTGCGGGCAGGACGGCCAGATGATTCTGCCCGGCCGCGAGCTGTATTACGACTATCTGGTGATGGCCGTAGGCAGCGTAACCAACGATTTTGGCGTCGAGGGCGTGGCCGACCACTGTACCTTTCTCGACAGCCGTGAACAGGCCGAGCAGTTTCGCCATACACTGCTTGAGTCATGGCTCAAGACCAGCAACACGCCGGATGCACGCCTGCGCATCGCGATTGTCGGCGCCGGTGCCACCGGTGTTGAGCTGTCGGCCGAACTGTTCAATACCGCACGCGAACTCAGCGCCTATGGTCTGTCAAAACTGGACCGGCAGCGGCTGGAAGTGATTCTGGTTGAAGCAGGCCCGAGCATACTCCCGGCCTTGCCGCCCCGAATCTCTTCGGCAGCCCGTCATGAACTGGAAAAACTGGGAGTCAGTGTCCGCGAAAACACCAAGGTTGCTTCTGTAAACGAGAAGGGGCTGGTCACCGATACCGGTGAAGTGATCGAGGCGGAGCTGAAAGTCTGGGCCGCCGGTATCCGCGCACCGGACTTCATGCAGTCGCTGGATGGGCTGGAGTGCAATCGCCTCAATCAGCTGGTGGTGCAGCCGGATCTTCGTACCACTGAGGACAAGCGCATTTTTGCCCTCGGTGACTGCGCTGCCTGTGCACGTACGGACGGCAACGGCAATGTGCCGCCCCGTGCCCAGGCAGCGCACCAGATGGCCAGCTTTCTGTATCGCCACTTCCGCAAAATTCTGCGTGAAGAGGCCCTGCCGGCCTATGAGTACAAGGACTATGGCTCGCTGGTATCGCTCAGCCGATTCAGCACCGTCGGCAGCCTGATGGGCAACCTGTCCAAGGGCAGCCTTATGGTTGAAGGACGCCTTGCGCGGCTGGTCTATGTCTCGCTCTACCGGCTGCACCAGCTGGCAATACACGGTTACATCAAAACGTTTCTGATCACGCTGGTTGATCGCATCAACCGGGTGATCCGTCCCAGACTCAAGCTGCACTGAGCGAGAGGGAGCCATCAGCACTGAGCCTTGCCGACCATTGGTCGGCTTTTTTTATCTCGGGCAAACCGAAATTTCTGCTACGCTTAACAACGGTTGTTAACGGATTCGGATCACAACGCTCATGCTGACACCCTCCTTGACCCGCCCGTTGGTGATGGCTGTTTTCATTGCAGATGCCTACTCGTTGGCACTGCATTGGATATACGACCACGACCTGCTGGACCGTGAGCCGGTCGATCCGGATCAGCTACACGCACCCTTGAGCCACTGGCACGGCAACAAGCAGGCAGGAGATCTGACCCATTATGGTGATCAGGCCTGGCACCTTTATCAGTTTCTGCAGCAACACAACCAGTTCAACGCTGTGGCCTACCGCAATAGCTGGGCTCGCTTCATGCGGCATTACACCGGCTATAT
This sequence comes from Marinobacterium sp. BA1, assembly GCF_041155135.1. Lineage (NCBI taxonomy): Bacteria > Pseudomonadati > Pseudomonadota > Gammaproteobacteria > Oceanospirillales > Oceanospirillaceae > Marinobacterium > Marinobacterium sp. BA1. The sequence goes on along the minus strand of NZ_BAAFHC010000001.1, from coordinate 981,868 downwards.
CGACAAGGCCAGTGCCATGACGCTGCAGAATATCAGTCAGGGAATTGAGCCCGCCGGCTCTGAATCCACAGAGCTGTCGGTCACTGGCCGGGTCGTGTGCCTACTGCCCTTTGTCAGTAACAAGCACGCCTTTCTGGAGCAGGCCCAGGCCCTGGCTGCCATAACACACAACTCACCCTCAACACTGGCGACAACCGAGTATCTGGCACGTGTTCTGCTGGACTGCCTGGGCGGCATTCCCGCTGAGGAAGCACTGGAGCGAGAGCTTCACAGCCTGCCCCCTGCGCTGCAACAGCTGGTGGCAATGGGACGTGATTCAGCGGCCGACGACACACGTCAGGCGCTGCGCCGGTTTGGCATCGCCTGTGATTTGCAGCACGGGTTGCCCGGTGTTGCTCACCTGCTGTGCCGTTACCGTTCTGTGCCTGAGATGTTGCAGCAAAATGCCCTGGCCGGAGGTGACTCCAGTGCCCGCGCGATGATTACAGCCGCCATCATGACAGCACAGGCAGAATCACCTGAACTGCCGCAACACTGGTTACCCCGCTGCTGGCCAGAGACGGCCATCTGATTATTCTGAAAATTCGAAAATTTCAGAATAATGTCAACAAATTACAACAGTATTACAGTTGATCAGTTGAAACCCTACCCCCAGGTGTTTATGATCCACGCCTTTGTTTTATCCGCACCAAACCATTCCCATGATTTTTGTCACAGGTTGACTACTTTTAAGTAAGCGACCTATTGATCTGAGGCAGACCAGCTATTCGCCAAAGTTGCAACGGGCAACTAGGGCAGGCAGGTACAGATACCATCCGGAGTGATTGGTCGACCCTGTAAAACACCGGGAGCTGCACCGCCATGAGAAACAATCTTCCTGTCACGCAAAAAGAACGGCGTTTCGGCAGCGATGAAAAATTGATTTCCACGACCGACCTCGATGGCAACATTACCCACTGCAACGATGTGTTCGTGAATATCAGCGGCTACTCACGTGAAGAGTTGATCGGCCAGCCACACAATATGGTGCGCCACCCCGATATGCCCGAAGCCGCCTTCAAGGTCCTCTGGGACACCATCAGAGCAGGCAAGCCCTGGATGGGATTGGTCAAGAACCGCTGCAAGAACGGCGATCATTACTGGGTGAACGCCTACGTCACGCCCATTACCGAGCATGGAAAGGTTATCGGCTTCGAGTCGGTACGCGTCTGCCCGGAGCGAGCGGATGTTGCTCGTGCTGAAAAGATCTACGGCCTGATCAATCGCGGCAAGTCGATCAGCAAATTCAGCATTCCCTGGGACTGGGTCATTTTTGTTGTGGCGCTGGTTTTAGCCGGCGTACTGGGCAATCAGGTTTCCCCTCTGCTGGGTGGAGCGCTTTTTGCTGTGGTCGCCGCAGCTCTATTGGCCAATCAACAGATACAGCGCCAGCGTCGCCTGAATCGATTGCTCAACATGATGCCATCTGCCTTCAAGCACCCGGTCGCGACAGCAACCTACACCGACAGCATTGGCAGCCTCGGTGATCTTGAAGTGGCTATCAAGAGCGAACAGTCGCACCTGGACACCGTACTCACCCGCATTGATGACGCAGCCCTCAGCGTAGCCGACAAGGCCCGCAGTGGGCTGGAGATGTCGCAGGAATCCTGTGCTGCCATGCGCCGCCAGCAGGAAGAGACCGAAAAGGTGGCCGCCGCCATGCACCAGATGGCCTCCACCATTGCCGAGGTCTCCGGCCATGTGCAGGAAACCGCATCACAGGCTGAGCGTTCCAATACCACAGCAGTGAAAGGGCGTGAGCTGGCCAGCACCACGAGTCAGTCGATCGCCCACCTGAGCCAGACGGTTAACCATATCGCTTCCTCGGTCCAGGATCTGGTTGAACAGACCGGCAAGATTGCCGATGCCGCCCGCATCATTGAAGAGATCGCAGACCAGACCAACCTGCTGGCACTCAATGCCGCCATCGAAGCGGCTCGCGCCGGCGAGCACGGTCGTGGCTTTGCCGTGGTCGCCGATGAGGTCCGCCAGTTGGCCATGCGAACGCAGGCGTCTACCCGCGATATTCATCAGATTGTTGATGGACTGGGCTCTCGTGCCGATCATGCCATCAAGGCTGCGCATGAAGGGCAGGACGAAGCCGATGCCGGCCTTGCGCAGGTGCAGGAAGCCGAGCAGATGCTGAACGAGATCTCCGGAATGATGAGCACCATCGCCAACATGTCGATGCAGATGGCCGCTGCCGTTGAAGAGCAGGCCCAGGTCTCTGAAGGGGTCAACGCTCAGGTTGCCAGCATTTCGGCACTTTCAAGCGAAAGTCTGTTCAAGGCCGAAGAGGCCGCGGGCACCACTCGTGAACTGCAGTCGGTATCCGCTGACATGCATGAGCTGGTCAGCGGTTTCAAACGCTAAACCAGAATCATCACCACACAGGCAGCGGTCAACAGCCCCATCACTGCGTTGAACCGCTGCCAATGGCGAGGCGTGCTCAACAGCCGCCCAAGTGCAACACCAAACCCGGCCCAGAGGGAAATGGCCGGGATATTCACCAGCGCCATAACCGCAATCAGTACCAGAGCTGACGCCACGAAGGCATCCCCTGCCAGCGTGAATGAAGCCACCCCCGAGATCGACATAATCCATGCTTTCGGATTGGCGAACTGAAAGGCTGCTGCCTGCCACAGTCGCAGCGGCCTGCGCTCCGCAGCGCAGTCCACCTCAGGTGCGGGAGCCGTCGCGATACGCCAGGCCAGCCAGAGCAGATAAACGCTGCCTACTACCTTTAGCGCCAGCTGCATCGACGGCCAACGCTCAAACATTGCTCCCAGCCCCATGGCCACTGCTGCCATCAGCCCCATACACCCCAGTGTGATACCCATTATGTGCGGCACCGTGCGGCGAAACCCAAAGTTCGCACCCGATGCCGTCAGCATCATGTTGTTGGGTCCTGGTGTCACTGACATGCTGAACGCAAACAGCATGGCAGGCCCCAGCAGCCCGGTCAGTTCCACGGCTTCCTGTGTCATCACTAACGCCTCGATTGTATGGGTACAATTACATGAGTTTGATTCAATTATTCTCATTGAATCCATACAATGCACGTTAGACCCTTGCATTTATGCGAGCAATGTTTACTTTGTCACCTATACAATCAATTGTACCCCTAACAAATGGAGCCCGCATGGACCTGCATGAGCGCGCCCGCGCCCGCTGCCACTGGCTGCCCGACCTGACAGGCCGGACCGGCGCACGTTACCAGGTACTGGTCGATCAGCTGGCGGCCGATATCGCCAGCGGCCAACTCAAGCCGGGTGATCGCCTTCCACCGCAACGCCTGCTGGCTGATGCACTTGAGGTCACCATCGGTACCATCACGCGTGCCTATCGTGAGGCCGAGCGCCGTGGCTTGGTTGAAGCACGCGTGGGCAGTGGCACGCGAGTGAAGGGAGCGACCGAACAACCGCCTGACTTTCACCATCTTTCGCGCGCCGGCCATGACAGCATTGATCTGTCACTGAGCATCCCGATTCCCAATCCGCTGCGGCAGCAACAGCTGGCCGCCATTTTGCAACAGATTGCCAGCCTGCCCACAGCTATCGAATCCGCCCTTACCTATCAGCCCGAACAGGGCAGTCCGTTGCAGCGTGAGCAACTCTGCCAATGGCTCAACGCTCAGGGGCTTATGCTGCTGCCTGAAGAGGTCATCCTCACCGAGGGCGGGCAACATGCTGACTTTCTGGCTTTACAGGCATTGATAAAACCGGGTGAAGCGGTGGCCTCTGCTGCCCTCACCTACCCAGGCATGATCGCGGCGGCACGTCAGCTTGGGCTGAAACACATCCCTGTACCCATGGATCGGGAGGGCATACGGCCCGACGCCCTGGAGCGGCTGTGCCAGCAGCAGCGCATCCGCCTGCTCTACCTGATGCCCGAGTACAACAATCCCACTGGCCTGAGCATGAGCCAGCAGCGACGTGAGGCCATCGTCGAGGTCGCACGACGCCATGACATGCTGCTACTGGAAGACGGTGTGCAATTTGTTACCCCTGACTTGAGAGGAACGCCGTTGTTTGAACTGGCACCTGAGCGAGCGCTTTACATCTTCAGTGCATCCAAGTTGCTGTCAGGAGGTCTGCGATTCGGTGCATTGCGTGCTCCTTCCAATTTGATGCCCCAGCTACGGGTAGCATTGCGTGCACAATGCTGGTCATCACCGGGGCTGATGGGAGCCGTCACCTGTCAGTGGCTGGCAAAGGGACATGCCGACCCGCTGCTGCACTGGCACTGGGATGAAGTACGGACACGCCAGAAACTGCTGCATGAGGTATTGGGGCAGTACAACCTGAGCTCCCACCCCTGTGGTTTTCATGGTTGGCTCCAGCTGCCGGAACCCTGGCGTGCGGCCGATTTTGTCAAACTTGCCGATAGCAGAGGTGTTACGCTGATTGCCGCAGAACCTTTTTGTGTCGGCACTCAGCCCGCTCCTCAGGCTGTGCGCATCTGCGTAACGCCCCCTGCCAGCCGTGAGCGGCTGCAGGAAGGACTGGAACGGCTTGCACAACTGCTTCATGACGAACCTCCGCTGATGCCCCCGCTGCTGTAAATGCAGAGTCGATATCAGCTGTTATACTGAACCTGTTCTGACAAGGAGGGATACAATGATGAGTGTTGAAGTGAGCGGCCTGTTCGGCCTTATCGTTCTGGTACTCAACGTCATGGCAATCGTGAAAACCATCCAGAGCCCTGCCACCACCATGGCAAAGGTGGTCTGGATTGTCGTGATTCTGCTGCTGCCTGTGCTTGGCCTGATTCTGTGGTTCTTGCTTGGACCCAGGGGCTGAAACGGTTCTGACTCCCATAAGATGTTGTGCATTGCAGGTACTGCACCGCCTTATGCGGTACAGCACCTGAAATAGCGCAGCCAAACTCTTGCGGATATCGATTACTGCTGCTTCTGAGCTTGGTACTCACGAGCGATTTTACGCAGTTCTGCCAGGGCCGCAGCGGCATTTATGTCGAGGTCCGCAACACTGTCGATCCACGCCTGATCCATGCCCTCGGACAGCTTCAGGAAGTCCTGAGTAAACGGGGCATTTTGGTCATGCTCGACAATGGTAACGCCCTGCTCCCGTGCGAATTCCAGACCTTCATAGTCGGTTTCTTCCCAGGCCTTGCCAGCCAGCGCAGACAGCTTTTCACCGGACACGCTCATGATCGCTTCACGGTCTTTCGGGTCCAGATCAGCCAGGAAGTCCGGGTTGATGAAGATTGAAAATGTACCCATGTACATCCCGCCGGGGATTGTGGTCAGATACTTTGTCACTTCCGCCAGACGCTGTGCTTTCTGCTGTCCCACAGGCAGCAGAGTGCCATCCACCACGCCCTGCTGCATCATTTCGTACAGCTTTGTGGCGGGCGCCGATACCGGCGCAGCCTGAAGCCGCTCGGCAATATCGGCCTGTACACCACCACCGATACGGATCTTCTTGCCCTTGATATCGTCAATACGCTCAATGGGAATGGTCGTCATCAGCTGGCCCGGCCCGTGGGTGAACATCCCCACCACCTCAAGCCCCGAGAACTCATCTGCAGACTGAAAGTATTTTTGCTGTACACGCCAAAGCGCAACGGAGGCCGCCTCGGCACCCACCCCCATACCCGGCTGCTCTGCCACCATGGGCAGCCTGAAGCGTCCTGGCACATAACCGTGATAGCTGAAACCGGCATCAATGACGCCGTCTTCAACCAGCTGGAAATAGGACTTCGGATGCCCCACATCGTATTCAACCTTGACCTTCACACGCCCCTCGGTCGCCTCTTCAACCCACTTCGCCCAGGTCGGCCAAACAACCGAATTCTGCACAGACGTCGGGGGCAACCAGGTACCGACGACCATGGTCGTTTCCGCACTCACCACGCCGGAACACCCAAGGCCCACAATCAAGGAAAGGCCCATACCATATTTTTTTATTGTCTTAAGCATCGTGTTTCCTTTTTATTTTGGTTTTTTATTAAAAGATCCACTTCCAAAAAGCTCAATGAGTTGAGCCAACTCTTCCCGCATACTCTTTTCTGAATTATGCGAGAAATTATTCTTTATCAGTTGCTTTGTTCTAATAACGGCTTCGGTTGGTAACAGAGCAAGCTCCTCTGCACTTTTCATTGCAGTATTGAAGGCTTCGCCATCCTCACACACCTCGTTTATGAAACCCTTTTCACAGAACCGATTCGCTTTCCAGGTTCGGCCAAGGACAAGCAACTCCGTTGCAATACAGTGAGTTGAAAAGTTTGGAATAATGAATGTTGCCGCAAACTCAGGACACAGGCCAAGGCTCGTAAACGGCATTTTGAAGAAGCTGCTTCGTCCTGCATAAACCAGATCGCAATGCAAAAGCAGCGTCACACCAATACCGACGGCAAAACCTTCAACAGCCGCGATTACAGGTTTTTTGCATTGACTCATCCTGAGCATGAACTTAAATACCGGATGTGTTTCATCCTGTATTGGATTATTAATAAAATCCTCAACATCATGACCGCTGCAAAAATACTCATCATGCCCCGTGATCACAATGGATTTTATTTCGGCATTTTGTTCTGCCTGGGTTAAAAACTCCGAGAGTAATGTATATGCATTAATATCAAGTGCATTCTTTCTGGCAGGATTGACGATTCTGATCACCATCACAGAGCCGTGAACATCCCTGCGGACACAAGGTTCGGGTCGCATAGCAATTTCCTTGGAATTCAGCATCTGGAACCTGACCGGTTCCAGATGCGATTACGTCAGGCTAGAAGTCCGAGAACTGTTGGCGCAGTGCTCGTTTCAGAAGCTTTCCGGACGTGTTTTTGGGCAACTGCTGCACGAAATGCACGTGCTTGGGTACCTTGAAAGGCGCCAGATTTTCTCTGGCGTGACGGATCAAGCTTTCCGCATTCTGATCGGCCTCGGGGCGCAGTACGACAACCGCTGCAATGGCTTCAATCCATTTTTCATCCGGCACGCCAATCACCGCCACTTCATCGACATCAGGGTGCGTGTACAGCGCCTCCTCGACGTCTCGACTGGCAACCAGCACCCCACCGGTATTCACGATGTCCTTGATGCGATCCACAATCCAGATGTAGCCCTCTTCATCGCGATAACCGAGATCACCCGAGTGAAACCAGCCACCGGCAAAGGCCTCTTCGGTTTGCTCGGGCTTGTCCCAATAGCCCACCATCAACTGTGGCGACCGATGCACCAGCTCACCCTGCTGCCCTGGCGCACACTCTTCGCCGGTCGCAGGGTCAACAATCCGTGTTTCAACATTGAAAATGGGACGACCGCAGGATGCGGGCCGCTCAGCATGCTCTTCCGGCGCCAGTACCGTGGCCAGGGGGGCTATTTCACTTTGCCCATAGCAGTTATAAAGCCCGGAGTCGGGCAGACGCTCACCCAACTCTTTCACGATGGGCTCCGGCATGATGGATGCGCCGTAATACAGCTTCTGCAAATGCTGCAGCTCTGATTCGACAAACTGCGGATGACGCAGCAACGCGATCCAAACGGTGGGCGGTGCAAAGAAGCTGTTCAACCGCTTCTGTTTCAGCTGCTGCAGTATCAGCTCGGGGGTCGGTGTATCCAGCAGGCACGTGTAGGCACCCGATAACAGGGCCGGCATGGTAAACACATGCATCTGCGCGGAATGATACAGCGGCAGTGCCGCCAGACAGCGGTCGGCCTGCTTGATATCCAGATGCAACAGGCAGCTTACATATTCAGCCATCAGGGAGCGGTGCGTGTGCATCGCGCCCTTGGGATCTGACGTTGTACCGGAGGTGTACAAAATCTGGACCACGTCATTCTCATCCAGTGCAAGCTCCGGCGAATGCTCACTTCCGGCACTCTGTGCAACCATCAGCACATCGGTTTTACCTTCCACCCTGGCGTTACTGTGCAAACTGCCTTGCATGCTCAGGTTCAGCTGATCGCATACAGCATCGATGTGCCCCTTGAGGCTGTCGTCTGCAAACAGGGCACGTGCACCCGATTGCGTCAGGACATACACCAGCTCACGTTCGGTCAGTGAAAAATTCACGGGCACATGGATCAGACCCGCACGGGTGCATGCAAGCCAGAGAATCAGGTAGGCATCAGAGTTTTTGCCATACGCCGCAACACGGTCCCCCTTGTTAAGTCCCTGAGCCAACATGTGGTTTGCGACTTTATTGACGGCCGCGTTCAGCTCACGATAGGACCAGCAACGGTCCGCATACTCCAGGGCTATCTGCTGAGGATGCTGCACGGCAGCCCTGTGCAGAGCATCCCCGATGGTATTGCGATTGGCACGATCAATCTGCTTTTGGGTTTGAGCTTCCGAATTCATATTCACCTCTCGTTATTATTTTTTTACCCAGGCATTTAAACCCGCTCAGTTACGCAACGGGCGGCCTGTTTCCAACAGGGCCTGCATGCGCTGAACGGACTCAGGGTACTGCAGCAACGCCAGATTGCAGCGCCGCTCATGGTCAGCAAAGCGATCAAACCAACCGGGCTCGCTTGCCAGGTTCAACAGGTCAAGCAGGTGCTGTTCAAGTACCGCTTGATAGCCCTCAACAGCAAGTGGTTTGGCTGGTACGCAGTGCTGCAGCGCCGACAGCGTTGGCTGCCTGTGTTCGGGCGCATCGCGCAGCTGCCTGCACAGCGCCAGTGCATCCGACAACAGGCGATCCCGGTTCATGCTGATGCCATCACTGTCGCGCAGAAAGCCCCATTGACGAGCCTGCAGCGCCGAAGCGGTGACAGATGCCTCACTGATCAATGTAAATGTGTGCTGGATTGCCGCTGAAGCACCGAAGCGCTCTGCACTGCGGGCCAACAATTCTCGACATCCGCCCCACCCCGGAACAATCCCGACGCTGTTTTCCACCAATCCCAGCTGTGACTCGGCATGCGCCTGCACGGCATGACAGTGAAACATCAATTCAAGCCCCCCGCCCAGCGCTTTGCCCGCCACGGCGGCAACAACCGGGACAGGCGCCTGACGAATGGCCATGAACAGCTGCTGCCCACGCCGAATATAGCGATCAATGGCGCCGTCCTGAATTGTCATGGCGACAAATTCCTTCAGGTCAGCACCCGCAGCAAAAATGCCACTGGCACTGTACAGCACCAGCCCTTTATCAGCGGCAATGGCCTCGGCCAGAGCTGTTTCGATCTCATCCAGCAGCACGCTGCTGAGAGCATTCACCTTATGGCTGAACTCAAGACACCAGATATCCTGGTCCAACTCCCGCAACACACTGCGTTCGAACGCATGAATGGCTGGGCGGGCCACAATGCTCTGCCAGTCAATGATCCCTGCATCTCGGGAGATCGGACGGTATTGACCCTGCCAGTCCAGCTGTTCGGCATTTTTGTAGCAAGGTTGTCCAGACGCATTACGGACAAACGTCGAAAGGGAGCGACCTTCATCCTGCACACGTGCAGCAAACGCACTGACACCGATTCGATCCAACAACTCAAACGGGCCGAATCGCCAGTTGTAGCCCAGTCGCATGGCGGCGTCGATCGCATCAATTGCATCGGCTACGTCCGGCACCAGCCGCGTGGCGTAGTCCAGCACCCGTGACAGCACTCGCCAGGCATAAAGGCCCCCCTGATCATCGCTGGCCAGTAATTCGCTGATTTGCCCAGACTTCAACCCAGCGGATTGAAGCGTTACAGGTTCCGGTGCCCGGTGTTCCAGTGCGACCAGATCAAGCACTTCACGCTGTTTGCGGCCATCAGAATCCGTGAACTGCCGATAGAACCCCTGCAGAACCCTGCCCTTGCGACCGTACCACCCCCTGGCCAGCATATGTTCAATCACAGGCACAGCACCGGCGTATGCCTGGAACGGATCATCCTCTTCCAGCAGGCGTGCCAGACTCGCTGTCACTTCAGGCATGAGATCGATTCCGACCAGGTCCCAAAGCCCGAAAATGCCGGTTTTCGGGAATCCGCACACCTGCATCACTGCATCGGCGTCCTCAACACTCAACCCCATCGCGATGGCTTCCTGCAACGCAACCTGCATCCAGTAGACACCCAATCGGTTGGCGATAAAGCCTGGACGGTCATTGCAGTGAATCACCGTTTTACCCATGCCATGATCGATGAATAATCGCACCCGTTCCGCCACCTCCGGGCGCGTATCCTCAGAGCTGACAAGCTCCAGCAAGCGCATGTAGCGTGGCGGGTTGAAAAAATGGGTTACCACAAAGTGCTCACGCAGGCTCTGAGGCATCCCCTCCATCAGGGTTGCCAAGGGGATCGTGGAGGTGTTGGACGAAACAATCGCATCGGGTGCACGCACCGCTTCGATCCGTCGATACAGGTCCTGTTTGACATCAAGGCGCTCAACCACCACCTCAACAATCCAGTCAGCGTCTTTCAGCCTGTAGAGATCATCCTCCGTATTGCCGACCTGCACGCGTTCTGCGACCGTAGTGTCCATAAAAGCGCCTGCAGCACCGGCCTTGAGCATTCTTTCAACGGCACCCGCCGCAATTGCATTGCGCTCGGCGGCAGGCGCGTCTGGAGCGACATCTCTTGGCGGAATATCAAGCAACAGTACGTCAGCACCTGCATTGGCAGCCTGAGCGGCAATGCCAGCGCCCATAACACCGGCACCGATCACGGCAACCCTGCGGACAGGTTTTGATGTGTGCTGGTTACCCATTTTCACCCCTCCAGTCGCTCGATAATCAACGCAATACCCTGACCACCGCCGATGCACATGGTAATCAGCGCTCGGCGTTTACCCTGACGCTCCAGTTCATACAGTGCCTTGAGCGTAATGATGGAGCCGGTAGCGCCCACCGGATGCCCATGCGCAATCGCGCCACCATTGACGTTCACACGTGACGGATCGAACTCAAGACTTTGCGCAACCGCCATCGCCTGCGCTGCAAATGCCTCGTTGGATTCGATCAGATCAATGTCAGACATGGAGAGCCCGGCCTGTTGCAGGGCCTTCTTGACTGCCGGAATCGGCCCCAGTCCCATCAAGTGAGGCTCCACTCCAGCAAAGGCATAACTGACAAAACGCGCCCTGGCCTTAAGCCCACGCTGCTCCGCTTCCCGGCTCGACGTGATAACCAGCGCCGCTGCACCATCATTAATGCCCGACGCGTTGCCCGCCGTGACAATACCATCCTTTTTAAAGGCCGGACGCAGCTGCTGCAGACCAGCAAAGTCCACATCAGGGCGAACATGCTCATCAATGAAAAACGGCAGGGTTTCGCGGCCCTTTCGAACCGGTACCGAAACGATTTGATCGGTGAGGTAACCGGCATCAATGGCCGCCGCAGCCTTATGGTGGCTGTCACAGGCATATTGATCCAGCTGCTCTCGGGTAAACCCATACTGCTGCGCGATATTTTCTGCCGTGATCCCCATATGGCCACTGTCGAAGGGATCACTCAGAATGCCGACTGTCATATCCAGCGCAGGAGCATCCCCCATACGCTGCCCAAAGCGCATTTTCGGCAACAGATAGGCACCCTGGCTCATGCTCTCCGCCCCACCGGCCAGGGCAATACGGCTGGCACCGGACTGGATCATTTGCGCCGCCGAAATCAGGGACTGAACGGAAGAGCCACACAGGCGGTTAACGTTCAATGCAGCCGAGCTGTCCGGCAAACCACAGTTGCGCGCAATATGACGTGACAGGTAGGCATCCTGCGGGCTCGTTGTGATGATATGTCCAAACACGGCGTGATCGATCTCGCCGGCATCAACTCCGGCACGTTCAATAGCTGCGCGGCCTGCAAAAGTACCCAGTTCGGCCGGTGTATAGGCTGCAAGGCTGCCACCAAAGCCACCAATTGCCGTGCGGGCCCCGGCGACGATCACTACATCCTGCAACATGAGAGTCTCGCTCATCGTAAAATCCTCTTATTGTTCTGTCAGGCCACACGGCCAAGCATGTCGCGCGCAATCACTTCCTTCATGATTTCGGAAGTACCGGCATAAATGGTCTGGATGCGCGCATCCACGTAGAAGCGCGAAATGGGGTATTCCAGTGTGTAGCCATAACCGCCGAACAGTTGCAGGCAGCGATCGATGCTGCTGCACTGCATCTCGCTGAGCATCAGCTTCAGCGTTGCGGCATCGACAGGGCTCATCTGCCCTGCTCTGTATCGCTGCAGGCACTGGTTGAAATAGGCACGCCCCATTTCCAGCTCGGCACGCACCTGTGCCAGCGTGAAGCGTGAGTTCTGGAAATCAGCGATGCGCTGACCAAACGCATGACGTTCCTGCACGTATTCCAGCGTCAGCTGCATGGCCCCTTCGATGGCACCCAGCGCCTGGGCTGCAACACCCAAACGCTCACGCGGCAGTTCCTGCATCAGATAGGCAAACCCCTTCCCGGCTTCTCCAAGCAGGGCCTCGTTGGGCACGATGAGATCATCAAAAAAGAGTTCCGCGGTATCGCTGGCGTGCTGCCCGATCTTGCGGATTGACTTGCCGCGTGAGAATCCCGGCAGGCGCGTGTCAACCAGAAACAGCGATACACCACGGGCACCGGCGGTCGGGTCAGTCTTGGCACAGACAATCACCATATCCGCCAGCTGACCGTTTGTGATGAACACCTTGGTGCCATTCAACTTCCAGCCTGACTCAACCTTTTCAGCGGTGGTGCGCATGGCGGCCAGATCACTGCCGGCACCCGGCTCGGTCATGGCAATGGCACCCAGTACCTCACCACTGGCCATGCGCGGCAACCAATACTGTTGTTGAGCGTCAGAGCCGAGGTGCAGCAGATAGGGGATCACAATATTGGCGTGGATGTTGTAGCCGCTGGCCAGACCACCAAACCCCTGCCGGGAGATCTCTTCACAGATCATCAGGCAGATTTCAACCCCGGCCCCCGAGCCACCCAGTGCCTCGGGCAGATCAACACCCAGCAGGCCGGCCTCACCCAGTTTGCACCAGACTTCTCGCGGCAGCTGGTGTGCCGCTTCCCATTCTTCATAGTCAGGTGCCACTTCCTGCTGCAGAATGCGTCTGACCATTTCCTGAAACAGCGCGCGATCCTCGTCCTCTGCCGCTTCATGATTCAGGTTGTGCATCTGTGTATTCATACTAAGCCCTTTATTGTTGTTTTTACCCGGGGCCACCGGCCGGTTGACCATTAGGGCCATTTAATGCCTTTAAAAAGGCGCTTTGAATGACAATACCGGTCGTTTTAATTGATCGAAATGGCCAAGTTCTGATGCAGCTTTGCAGAATGCTTGGCATGACCTGAGCCGTTCTGCACAATGGCGAGATGTCAGCACATGAGCTTCCACGCCCTTCCCACAAGGCGCACATCGCCAACCATTTCATCAATGCTTGCCTCAGCGGTGCACTGCGGCGTGGCGCGTGTCGTGATACCTTGCTTCACGAGGCCAGTATTCCAGTGGACTGGGTCAATCGCCCTGAAATGCTGCTCACCGAGCAACAATTGAGTGATCTCATCCGTGCCGTTTGGCGCTTTACCCATTGCGAGTTCATGGGGCTATCGCCAAGTATTTGCAGAAGAGGTGTATTTGCACTGATGGCAGAATTGGCCTGCGGGGCCAAAACACTGGGCGGCATGTTGCGCCAGAGTGCCCGCTTTTATCGGGCGGTTACGGATGATCTCGATATTGGGCTTGATCCTGAAGACGATGCCTCGCTGGTGTTCTACAGCCTGCACCTGAAGCATGACGGAGAAGACCCGGATCACCTGCTGCAGGAGTTCATGCTGTTGATGTGGCAGCGTTTCGCGAGTTGGCTGGTCGGTCAGCAGATTCCCGTGGCAAGTACCAGTTTCGCCTACCCTACCCCTGGTCATGCCGCGTCATACCGCGCCATGTTTCTGGGTGAGTTGCTATACGAACAGGAGCGCTGCGGGTTTTGCATGCACCCGCGTTTTCTACAACTGCCGATCGTCCGAAATGCAAGTGAGCTGGACTCTTTCCTGCAGGACTGCCCCGCGGTGATACTGCGTCGACCGGTGCGTGACAGCAGTTTGCAAACCCGCGTAAAGGTCCTGCTGCAGCGGCACGATCTGGACAGCATGCCCGATCTTGAGGATATCAGCCGACATCTGCTGATAACCCCCCGAACCTTGCGTCGCCGTCTTCAAGATGAAGGTACATCGATCAGGATGATCAAGGAATCCTTGCGACAGGACTTTGCCATGAAGCTGCTCAACAACGAGCATTTGAGTATTCAGGAAGTGGCCGAGCAAACCGGCTTTGCCGAGCCAGCCGCCTTTTGCCGCGCATTCAAGCGTTGGACCGGGCAATCACCCATGCGATGGCGCAGGACATCAGCAGTCCAGTAACAGCTACTGGGCTGCCAGAGGAAGACCGAATACGCGATCAAACCCCCAGTTGTAGATAAAGGTAAAAAACACGAAAAACAGCGTCAGGCCGGCATCAAGGAGGAACGCGTCAAACAGACTCAGCTGCAGCCACCAGGCAAACAGAGGCAGCGTTAACAGCAATAAACTGACTTCAAAACCAGCCGCATGACCGACACGGCGCACGAGGCTGCGACCCCGCGTGGTCTGACGGGCTTCCCAGCATTCGAACAGCAGGTTGTAGATGAAATTCCAGCTGACCGCGATCAACACGGTCAGTGCACCTAATACACCCGCGTGCGCCAGCCCCTCATCCGACAGCACATTGAAGGTAATACTCAGCAATACCAGCGCAAGTCCTTCATACAGTACAACGTACGTCAGCCTGCGTTTCAGCCCCTGCATGATCTGCCTCAAACCAAAAAGGCGCATTCTATCCCGCCCGTTTCGCAAGCTCCAGTGGATTGACTCCAGCGCCCGTGGCAGCTACGTTTGCTGCCTGTGCCACGGATCTTTCCTGGCCCGTTGTCATTGCCCTTGTTACTACAGGTTGCCCATGTCCACACCCATACGTCTTACCCAGTACAGTCACGGCGCCGGTTGTGGCTGCAAGATCTCCCCTGCCGTGCTCGACACAATTCTCTCAGGCAGTGGCAGCCAGACACTGGACCCTAACCTTTGGGTCGGTAACGCATCACGCGATGATGCTGCCGTGTACGCCATTGATGACCACACCGGCATCGTCTCCACTACCGATTTTTTCATGCCGATCGTGGATGACCCGTTCGATTTTGGCCGCATCGCCGCCACCAACGCGATCAGCGATATCTATGCCATGGGCGGATCACCGCTGATGGCGATTGCGATTCTGGGCTGGCCGATCAATCTGATCCCCGCCGAAATCGCGGGTGACGTGATACGCGGCGCCCGCGCAGTCTGTGATCTGGCGGGTATTCCGCTGGCAGGTGGGCACTCGATTGATGCACCGGAGCCGATCTTCGGTCTGGCCGTTACCGGTCGCGTCGACAAGGCACAGCTCAAGCGCAACGACACGGCCAGAGCCGGTGATCAGCTTTACCTCACCAAGCCATTGGGGATCGGTATTCTCACCACCGCCGAAAAACAGGGCAAGCTGCGCACCGAGGATCAGGGGGTCGCCACCGAGCTGATGTGTACCCTCAACCGTGCCGGACAGCGTTTTGCAACGCTTGCAGGCGTCTCCGCCATGACCGATGTCACCGGCTTTGGCCTGCTTGGTCACCTGGTGGAAATGGCCGACGGCAGCAAGTTGACCGCCGAGCTGGACTACAGCGCGGTGCCCCGTATCGCATCGGTTGAGCACTACCTGTCACAGGGTTGTGTGCCAGGCGGAACCGGGCGCAACTTTGACAGCTATGGCCACCGCGTCAGCGCCCTTTCAGATGATCAGAAGCAGTTGCTGTGTGACCCACAAACCAGTGGCGGCCTGCTGGTGGCTGTTTCACCCGAGTCCAGCCATGAGTTCCTGGCCGCAGCGGACGAACTGGGGCTGTCGCTTGAGCCGATCGGTCAGCTGACCGAGACTCGTGAATACGCGGTTGAGCTAAACTGATGCGCCCCGACAGTCTGGATTATCGCGCGATTCTGCTCAGCGGCGTGGCGCTGATGGATACCCGCGCTCCGGTGGAGTTTACCAAGGGCGCCTTCCCCACCAGCGTTAACCTGCCGCTGATGAGTGACGAAGAACGTCACAAGGTCGGTACCTGCTACAAGCGCCACGGTCAGGAGGCGGCCATTACGCTCGGGCACCGCCTGGTCAGCGGTGAGATCAAGGCTGAGCGGGTGCAGGCCTGGGTTGATTTTGCCACAGCGAACCCCGAGGGATACCTGTACTGCTTTCGCGGTGGTCTGCGTTCGCGTACCACTCAGCAATGGCTGAAAGAGGCCGGTATTGACTACCCGCTCATTAAGGGTGGCTACAAGGCATTGCGCGGCTTTCTGATCGATACGCTGGAACAGGCCACACAGCAGTGCCACTTTGTCCGTCTGGGCGGCTTGACCGGCTGCGGCAAGACCGAGCTGTTACATCAGCTCGATCACGCAGTGGATCTTGAAGGTCACGCCAACCATCGCGGCTCCAGCTTTGGCCGTCATGCCAGCCCGCAGCCCACCCAAATCAACTTTGAAAACGCACTGGCGCTGGAGATTCTGCGCAAGCGCGATGCCGGTTTTGATACGCTGGTGGTGGAAGATGAAAACCGTGCCATCGGCAGCTGCGCCACACCACTGCCGCTGCATTTGCGTTTCAAGGCCGCCCCGCTGGTCTGGCTGGAGGAGCCCATCGAGCAGCGTATCGAGCGCATTCTGAAGGACTATGTGATCGACCTGTCAGCCGAGTTTATCCAGCAACAGGGCGAAACTGCAGGGTTCGACGCCTTTGCCCAACGCCTGCGCAACAGCCTTGGCAACATCGTCAAGCGACTGGGCAGCGAGCGTCATCAGCGCTTGGCAGCGTTAATGGATCAGTCCCTTGAGGCACAGCGACACGGCGGCGAAACCGGCCTTCACCGTGACTGGATCAACGCTCTGTTGAACGAGTACTACGACCCGATGTACGCCTACCAAAGCGAGCGCAACGCGCAACCGGTTCTGCTCAAGGGCAACCGCTCAGAGGTGAAGGCTTTTCTGCAGTCGCTCACACCAGCTTCACGATAATGTCGTGCAGCACATTGGCGGCCGCGTGCAGGCGGCGCGAACCGTCCATCAGGTGGTGGTAGATCTCGCGCTTTTTCAGCATTTCGGTCGTCACCTCTCCCTGAAACAGCTCCGCCAGGCTGCGCCGGTATAGCCGCTCGATATGACGGTGTGCCCGGCGCGCATCATGGGCGCCCTGTACCGCTCCGGCCGGGTCAATACTGAGGGTGCGAAAGCCCTGTTCCAGGGCCTCACAACCCTGCATCAACTCCTCCACTATAGCCTGCATGTGGGAGTCCGGTGCGATACCGAAATCCAGCAACTCATTGATGGTGCTCTTGCAGTGAGTGATGATCCAGTCCAGTGATTCGATGGCCCGGTAGATATCCTCGCGGTCGATCGGGGTGGAGAACGCACGATTGAGATAGCGAATGTTGCGTACTTTCAGCGTATCGGCAGCATGTTCATCCTGACACAACAGCTCTTCCAACTCTGCCGAAGGCCCATGCATGTAACGATGCAGATTACTGATGGTTTCTGTCACCATCTCGCTCTGCTCGGCCAGCAGAGCGAAGAAGTCCGCTGGGCGAGGAATCATACGATCCAGCAGGCGTTGCAGTACGCCCTCTTTTTCCGTTTCAGCCATAGGTGGCTCCATTTCAATAGCGATTCAGGGCGCCAACCCAATCAGGCGCAGCAACAGATAGCACAACACCGCCAAAACGCCTGCGCCGGGAATGGTCACCAACCAGGTGACACCGATCTCTCGTGCCTTGGCCCAGCGTACGGCCCGAGGACGCTCCGCTGCGCCGATCCCCATAATGGATGACGACACAACATGGGTGGTCGATACCGGCGCCCCCACCAACGAGGCCATAAATACCACCCCCGCCGATGTCAGCTGTGAATTGAGGGCATGCAACGGGCGAATCTTGTAGATTGAGAACGCCAGCGTGCGCACGATTTTCCAGCCGCCCAGCACCGTGCCCAGCGTAATGGCGCTGGCACAAAGCAGGATCACCCAAAACGGCACCTGAAACTCATCCAGCTGGCCACTCAACAACAAACACAGGGTGAGAATCCCCATGCTTTTCTGTGCATCGTTGGCTCCATGTGAAAACGCCAGGCCGGCCGTGGTCAGCCACTGGGCACCGCGCAGCTCGCGATTGACCAGCGGACTGGCCGAACGCAGCAGTACCAACATAACCCGCTGCAGCACAAAGCCGAACCAGAACCCGATCAGGGGCGACAGCACCAGCGCCAGCAGCACCTTGGTCACACCCGTCATGCGACCTTGCGCCAGCTCCTGCACACCCCAGACCACCTGATCCGGCCCGGCCGACACCATCACCACTCCGCAGAGGCCACCGACCAGCGCATGGGATGAGGAAGACGGCAGGCCCCGCCACCAGGTGATCAAGTTCCAGGCCGTGGCCGCAAACAGACCGCACAGCACTACCGTCAGTGACAACGTGGTCGGCAGGTCGTCCAGCGTCACGAAATTGCCGATGGTATTGGCCACCGCCGTACCGCCCAGCACCGGCCCAAGAAAGGTAAAGGTGCCCACCATCAGCACCGATTGCACCGGCGACATGGCACGCGATGCGATGACCGACGCCACCATGTTGGAGGCGTCATGAAACCCGTTGGTGAAGTCGAACAGCACCACCATGGCGCTGGCGAGCAGGATAAACAGCCAGACTGTATCCATACGTAATCAAAATCCTTGCGGAATGTTCTGCAAGCATAGCAAAGCCACAAAGGATGCAGGCATTTAATAGGTACGCAGGCGCGTTAGTTGCTGCTGAGTGCCAGTTTCAGGCCATAGCCGATGAATCCGGCACCAACACCGGTCTTGGCAATTGCGCCAATGCCCCGGCGCGCCTGAAAACGCCCTTTCAGGAACACCATGCCCAGAATCAGGCTCGCCAGATAGGTCTGGCTGATGACCTGCACCATCACACCCAGCAGGGTGAAGGTCAGCAAGGGGGTGTGGTAGTTCGGGTCAACGAACTGGATGAAAAACGACATAAAGAACAGGATCGCCTTGGGGTTCAGCAGACTGATGGTCAACGCCACTTTAAAAGGGCTGCGGCCACTGCCGGATGGAATATCGGCCAGCACCTGCTGATCCCGGTCACGCTTGAACGCCGAGCGCAGTAAACCCAGCCCCAGCCAGACCAGATACAGGGCACCGGCATACTTGAGCAGATTGAACAGCCAGGGCGTTGTCTGCACCAGCGAGGCCACCCCAGCCACCGACAGCGTCATCAGCACCAGATCGCCGCAGAACACACCTGCGGCGCCCTTGAAACCGGCTCCTACCCCGTTGCGGGCAGCGGTGGTCATCACATACATGGAGTTGGGCCCCGGCAGCAGCACGATCACGATTGTACCGATGATAAATGTCGCAAGGTCTGTGATACCGAACATGTCAGGGGCTCCATGCAGAAAAGCGGGAATTCAGATAATAAGTGCGACACTCATGGTTGAACGGCGAGAGGTGGCCAACTGCCGAAGGTGGTACGCTTCAGCTCGCCAAAGTCAAAGTAAGTATCACCATGAGTTATCAGCAGTTGACCGAGGGGAAACGATACCAGATATCGGCTCTCCTTACGCAGGGATATTCGCCGGCAGCGATCGCTACTGTAGTTGAAGTTCATCGCTCCACAGTCTACCGGGAGATGAAGCGTAACAGTCATGACGGGGTGTATGAGCCCGAGGAAGCGCATGCCAGAAGCCATGCACGTCGAGTCATGGCACGCAAATACAGAGTGCCGGAGCAGACCGTCATGTATGTGGAACTGACATTGTCCTGGCACTGGAGTCCGGAACAGATCAGCGGTATCGGCAAGCTCATTGGTCTGCCGGTGAGCCATGAGTGGATATACCGTCATGTCGCTGCCGATAAGGCCCGTGGCGGCAAGCTCTACAAGACATTGCGCCAAGGACACAAACGGTACCGCAAGGGCAGCAACAGCAAGCGTGCGGTCATCCCGGAGCCGATTTCGATCGACGATCGTCCGGCCATCGTGGACACGCGAGAGCGTTTTGGTGACTGGGAGGTCGATACCGTTCTGGGCAAGCATGGTAGCGGTGCGTTGGTCACGCTGGCGGAGCGCAAGAGTCGCCTGTATCTGGTCCGCAGGGTCGACGCCAAGCGGGCTACGGACGTGCGGGATGCGATCATCGATATGCTCATGCCCTATGCGGACCATGTGCATACAATCACGGCGGACAACGGCAGCGAGTTCGTCGAACACAAGGCCGTAGCGGAAGCGCTGGGGGCGGAGTTCTACTTTGCACACCCGTACTCCTCATGGGAGCGTGGACTGAACGAGAACTTCAACGGGCTGCTGCGGCAGTTCATCCCGAAGGGTACGGATCTGAGGCTGATTACGGATGAAGATGTGCGGTGGGCAGAGAAGAGGTTAAACCTGAGGCCGCGTAAATGCCTCGGATTCAGGCAGCCAGAAATGGTGTTCCAAGAATACCTTCAGGCTGCATAGGCGAGTGTCGCACTTCGGAGTTGAATTCGCGAGTGCATATTACGCCTAACCCTCCAGCCTGCCTACTGCCGAGTGGCTCTGCGTTGATACCGAGATACGAATTGAATCCTTCGGCGAAAGTAATTAACATATTAAGTTAATCAAGGAGATCCCGATGAGCATCAAACTGTCTGTTGTCGACCAGTCACCGGTACACGGTTCACACCCGAAAATTGACGCCCCGCGCCTCACCATTGAGCTGGCCCAGCTGTGTGACACGCTGGGATACCACCGCTACTGGGTGGCTGAACACCACGACAGCATTCACTTTGCCAACCCCTGCCCCGAGATTCTGGTGGCTACCATCGCCAGCCTGACCCAGAACATCCGTGTGGGCAGCGGTGGCGTCATGCTGTCGCACTACAGTCCGCTGAAAGTGGCTGAAACCTTCGGCATGATGGCGACCCTCAACAACGGTCGCATCGACCTGGGCATTGGCCGCGCTCCCGGCGGCACCGGCCTCACCTCGCAGGCGTTGGCCTACCCCCATCAGCCGCATCACGGCGACCTGTATGCCCAGCAGGCCCAGATGCTGGCAGGCTTCGTGAACGCCAACCTGCCAGCTGAACACCCCTACAGCCGTATCAACGTGCTGCCTGACAGCATCAAGCCCGAGCTTTGGATGCTGGGCTCAAGCGGCGGCAGCGCAGGCCTGGCTGGCCACCTGGGCTACAACATTGCCCTGGCCCGCTTCATCGACCCGGACAATTGCCACCCCTCCATTTTTGATACCTACGGCGAAGAGTGGAAGCAGGCCGGTCATGAAGGCACACCCAACAAGATGCTCGCTATTGCCTGCATCTGCGCCGACACCGAAGAAGAAGCCAAGCTGCGCGCCGGTACCGCCGTGTACCGCAAACTGGCGGCACAGATGGGCCAGCGCGAAGACTTCCTGACTCCGTCACAGGTACAGGACCGCTACCGCGAACTGCCCGCTTCATATCAGGCCGAATACGACCACATCCTGAACGGCTACACCGTCGGTACGCCTGACCAGTGCTGGCAGGAGATGGAACAGCTTGCAAGTCAGTTCGGCTGTGATGAAATCGCCACCGTGTGCGTGACGTACAGCCATCATGACCGCATGGACAGCTATCGCCTGTTGGCCAAACACCTGTAACACCGACAGGGCTGAGACCGGGCACACAATCGGCCGGATCTCAGCCCCGTATTGGGGACATAATCTCTGAAGTAGCTGTAAACTTATCGCGCATATAGCGTGTTTGCCTTGAGCTTTTCCGGGGAAACGGGCCAGAACCCTAATCCCGAAAGTGGGGAGTAGGTCATGCACACCTAAACCAGAAAAGTGTGCGCGTCGTGCTGGGCTAACTCCCCCTCTTAGACCTGATCACGAACTCACTCGGAACAGACTTCCTTTACAGGTAAACCATCCTTCAATGAATAGTATTCTCGACAACCTTTTGCACTCTTTCTTAAACCGATATCCACTGCATCCATAACCTCAAAAACGCTGACCATTCCACTGTTATCCCAGTCCATATCAGACCATTTATAATCTTTAGAAAGGCCTAATCCAATAAATATAATAAAATATAAAACCGTTAATAAAAAAAGAGAAAAAACCATCTTTTTCATATTTACTCAACCATTTTCCTAGCCCAAGGAGGATTCTCAAACCTTTGTGGGGAGGTGATCGTGGAATGACATATTCATCACCTATAAGCCCTTCCTCTTTCAAACCATCGTATAGTCCCTGAGGAGTAACACTTACCCCCATATCGAAACCTAACTGTTCCACACCATTTTCAAGCGGATCGCCGCAGTTATGTCCCAGCGCTCTATAGCTACCTTTTCCCTGTTGCCATGCCAGCCTCTTTTCTAGCTATTCTTCTTGAGCGAACGTTAGGTTCAATTTCAAGGCTTTCTTTTTCACTTCAGAGCCAGGAGAGATATTAGGCATACCATGCAGATTAAAGAGGCATAATGGAAAACATTCTTTGCAAGAATAGTAATTTCGCCCGATTTTCTGATTTGCGGAAATTCACTTTCCTTATGACATCCAGTTTTTAAGAAATCATCATAAAGTGATGTATTTCTCATCAATATAGTTAAAACTCCCCATGGGTTACCTAATTTATCCATAGTTTTATTCACATGAAGTCTCATTTTTTTAGCAAGAAAAACACCAAAAGCCAAATATAAAAATAAAGAAACACCTGAAATTATTACCGCCACAATAAAAACCGTATTAATAAAACCATAAACATTCATATCTAATCCCATAATTTATAGTCAGGCAGGATTTTCACCTTATATTTTTCCTGGGATGTCACTTCTCCTGTAAATCCTCCGACACCTAGCTGGTCGAGCAGCACTTTGTACTATTTCCTCAATTATTTCTTTTACAGGCCCTTTGGCGACTTTTGCAGGCGGAATAATAATACTTGCAGAATCAAAGAACGCATCAAAACCTGTATGTTCTTCTACTGGGTCGCAATCATTAGGAGCATTTGCTGGCGTAGAATTCAGCAATAAAGCTAAACCAGCCCCGATGCAAGGGGCACAATATAGCTCTTTAGGTTCAATATTGCTCATTGGCTGCGTGGCGACCAAAGGGGTCGTTATCCCAACGCCAGACAATTTGGTTGTCACTGGCTCGGCTAATGCGTCGTGGGGTGTTGAGGTGATCCGTATGGATGTAATACTTCTCAACGCCGATATACGTGGCGTCAGTACCCCACCGCTTGGAGAGCCTGTCACTTTCACCGGCCCCCACAATTGTAGGCGCTGGCCCAAAATGCACACCCTGCTGGCCGGGCGTGCACACCGAAACCGGAAAGGTGTGCACGTGCTGCTGGCCAGCATGCATAATAATTAAAGTATTCCGCCCCTTATTTTTTGTAAAGGCACATTATAAGTTGCCATCAACAACATATGATATATTTACATTTCTCCATTTCTCAACCTTAGTTGGAATATCCTCATTCGGAGGATAATAAACAATAAGACTATTATTTGAATTCCATTCAATTTTTATATTTTTTGGCCCATGCAACGTAAATATCCAATCATCATATTTATCAGGATAAAAGCCTTCCTTCTCTACTCGAAGGCTTAATACTCTAACGTAAGGAGTAGTCGCGCCACAGTTCCTTTCAAAGGACGTTAGAATATAAGACTTATCAGGTGATGCATTCTCAAATAGCAATTCATTGCTACACAAATCAGGTCCGCATCCTGATAATAAAAAAACAAAGCCGATGATAATAACTATCCATGGCCTTTTAATACCCCATGCATTCACAGTACTCAATACCCTTTTTAACCTGTTCTTGATCAGCAGGATCATCACCATAAGGATATCCTCCATACGGACTACCCAAGTCTGTCCTTGTAGGGCCGGCTTCCTGATTTGCCCATCCAGCAAATCTATACAAAACTTGATCGGGGAATCCAAATGCAGAACCTATTGCCCCATAATTGAAGTTCCCGAAGTCTTCGTACTTTCTCCCTTTCTGTTTATAATCCCATGGCGCTTTTCCTCGTACCTGAGCTTTGAACCAGAAAGGATTATAACTACGATCAGCTATCCACATATTTATGTCGACAAAGGCCCCTGGTGGAGATGGTGGGACATTTCCACAGCGAGTTGGAGTCATCTCAGATGTGTAATAACCGCTAGGATATATTCCCAAAAACTTAGAAAATCACATCAGCCTATGAGAGCTAATTGGCTGATACAGAGTTTTGAAAACCCTCATATTTCCTGGCATTTTTTCTCAACCCATTCCTTTTTCCAATCAATTTCATAAGATTTTAATTGGCCTAATAAAGTGTCGTCCCTTTTAGCAATGTAAGAGTTAATTGCTTCAACTTTATGATGCTGAACATATTCAGCCAGTAACATCATTTGTTCATCAACAGAGAAACTTAGTTTTTCTAAGGCCTCCTCAAGACACCCACTTTCCAGATCTTCTTTTATCACCCGATACCTTTTAAGATGGTTGAAAGCCAACTCCCCTTGGGTAACATCAAGCACATAACTAATTCCCTGCTTCCCAACGGACACACCTATAAAGTAGGCAATAAGCATAGAAAACAAAATAGCTAAACTAAATAAGATACGATTTTTCATGCCACCATCCTCCGTTAATATTACTGTGTATTCAGGCCTCTACAATTAGGCTGTCCTGGGACGCAACGCATGACACATTCACACTTATCATCATTATTCGGGTCATAACTCGGACTGGCAACGTAAGGAGATCCTCGACCAATGGAGTAATATTCTTTTTCACCACAGTCACCATCCCGTTCACATCTCCAGCG
The DNA here is from genome assembly GCF_041155135.1 of Marinobacterium sp. BA1. NCBI lineage: Bacteria > Pseudomonadati > Pseudomonadota > Gammaproteobacteria > Oceanospirillales > Oceanospirillaceae > Marinobacterium > Marinobacterium sp. BA1. Next base: position 956,997 of record NZ_BAAFHC010000001.1, on the reverse strand, counting down.
TACACACATAGACCAACAATCAGGATGACCAGGCCACCACCCACACAAACCTTGGTCAATAGCATCCCCTATAGCTTCCATAGCAGAGGCACCTCGACTTCCCATACCAGGAGCTAAACCTAAAGGGTCAATATAAACAAGAGGGTTTGCATTGGCGTAAAGGTAGGTGTTTATGCCGCCTTGAAGACCAATCGGATCACTCTGAATATACCGTCCGGTACTGGGATCATAATCCCTGAAATAGTTGTAGTGTAACCCGCTTTCCTCATCGTAGTACTGCCCTGGGTAGCGCAGAGAGAAGGTGAATAGCTGACTGTCACCGTCCGGGTCTTCATTGGCTGTGTGGCGACCAAAGGGGTCGTTATCCCAACGCCAGACAATTTGGTTGTCGCTGGCTCGGCTAATGCGACGTGGGGTGTTGAGGTGATCAGTATGGATGTAATACACCGCAACACCACTGCCGGCGGGGCGCAGAGTCGCGACCGGGATATTGCCAAGCCAGACGGTTTCCTGAATGAGCTGGCCGTTGGCATCATATTCGCCTGCCAACTGACCGGCATCATCATAGACAAAGTAGCGTACACCGTTGTTGTTGCTTTTTCTTACTCTCTGTCCCAGTGCGTTGTAATCATACTGGGTAGTCTGGCCATAGCGGGTGGCGCTGCTCAGTCGCCCAGCATCATTGTAGGTATAAAGCGTATGGCCATCACCCAGGATGTTGCCGGCTGCGTCGTAGGTGTAAGTACGAGTAAGGCTGCCGTTTATGTGTGTCAAACGGTTGCTATCCAGCGCTTGGGTATATGTCGCTGGTGTACTGCCTGTTTCTGTCAGGCGGTTGCCGTTGGCATCGTAACTCCAGCTCTGGTTTAGCCCCGTCCCGGTGGCGGTGGTTAAACGGTCGAGCAGATCGTAACTGTAGGTGTGGCTTATGCCGGGAGGGTTGACCTCGTTCTGTTGAGTAATGCGGCGTGCGTCATCATAAAGGTACTGGGTTTGTCCACCACTGGTGATACCGGTCAGGTCGCCGTCGGTGTTGTAGTCGCGGTTGTGTGTAGTGCCATTTCCCCAGCTCCAGTGCTGAACTGGGCCAAAAGGTCGATATTGGATTGCGCTCAATAGAGGCGTAATGCCATTGAGGCTAATGCTGCTGATCTGTCCCGATGGGGTGTAGGTGTAATGCAGACTATTGCCTGAAGGCAGCGTCAGGCTCAGGCGCTGACCCGCTGCATTATAGGTGTAATCCTGGGCGAAGCTGTGTCCATCCAGGGTATGGGTACGATTGGCCACCTGCCCTTGCGCCGTATAAATCCAATCGAGGGTGCCGATGTGATCTGTGATATGAGTCAGCCGCCCCGTGCCATTAATCCCCTGGTCGTATACATAGGTATAGGTTTGGTCTGGGTAACTGAGTTGGGTTAACCGGTTAAGACTGTCATAACTGTAGGTCGCGGTAACGCCACGTGCATCGGTACTGCTGGCCAGATTACCAGCACTGTCGTGGGTGTATGTGGTATCTCCGGTGTCGGGGCTTTGTAGCAGGCTCAGGTCGCCCAACGCGTTATGGTGATAGTAGGTGGCATGGTTTAATGGATCGATAACGGCGATCAACTGATCCAATGCGTTATAGCTGTACTGAGTCACCTCGGTATTGGGGTCTGTCACCTGAGTCAGCCGGTTATGGGCGTCATAGGCGTACTGAGTGTCGCGGTTGAGCGGGGCTTGTGTCTCGGTCAGGTTGCCGTTGTTGTCATAGCTGTAGTGGGTTGTAACGGCAGGCGTACCGGCAGCGTCCAACGTCTGTACCAGGCGGTTCAGGGTGTTGAATGTTTGTGATTGGCGCATGGCCAGCGTGCTGGACGGATCGTAGCTTCGCGTCTGCGTCTGGTTGCCCAGTGCATCCAGAGTATATTCAATGTGATTGCCTTGGCTATCTTCCAATCGCGTCAGACGCTGGGCGGCATCATAGGTATAGGTCAGTGTGCTGCCGTCGGGTTGTGTCAGGGTGTGCAGCAGCCCGGTTGGCCAATAGATCAGAGTTGTGGTTTCTGTCCCTTGGGTATAGGCAATCAAACGCAGGCGCAGATCATAGGTGAACGTGGTGACCAGGCCGTTGGCATCGGTGATGCTCAGGGGTTGGCCATGGGCGTTGTAGCTGTTGATCTGTGTTGTGTGATTCAGGGCATTGGTTATGGTTTTCACCCGACCGCACTCGGCCCCGGTGGTGCACGCGTAATAGCTGTAGGTGGTGATATCGCTGATATCGGTGCGTGGTCCATCCGCGGTCAAGACACGCCCTTGATTGTCATATGTCCAGCTCCAGGTACGTGATAGTGGTGGCGTTTGACCCATATCGGTCAGAGTACGGCTTATTAAATGACCGTTGCTGTCATAGCTGTACTCTGTACGTCGATTTCCCTCATCCACTTGTACAGGCAGGCGATACGTTGGGTGCCAAGTAGTGCTGATAGTACGCTCAACCGCTGTGCCGCTGGCTTCGGTACGGATTGTGGGCAGGTTGCGGTTCAGGTCGTAGGTATACTGGGTCGGAACGTTATTGAAATCGACCCGCTGGCTGACATTGCCCTGAGCGTCATACTGACGAGCTTGCGCGGCACCGCCGCAGGTATTACATGCCTGGGAAATACCCGTATTCTTCAGAGTATCGAGAATGCTGCTATAGGTGAATGTGCGTGAAGCACCCAAAGCATCGGTCAGAGTTCGCTCGCCATTAGCGGCGTAGCTGATGCTGACTTCTCCTGCACCACCGCTGTGTGATGAGCGAACGGCTCGACCTTGTGTGTCGTATTCAAAGTCGGCAAAGCGAGTGTTATTTTCATCAATGATGCCCGTTAAGGCTCGTGGAAGGTTGGCTCCGGCTGTCAGGCTGCTCTCGTTATAACGATACTGGCGGCTGCTGTTGTCGGCGTAGGTAGTACTGATCAGGCGGTTGTTGGCATCGTAGGAAAACGTGATGGGCTCGCCAGCCGGATCTGTTACGGATGCAATACGCCCATGGGTATCGTAGGCCAGCGTAAGCGTGCGGCCATCGGTATCGGTGACAGTCTGCAAGCGATTTTGGGTGTCATAGGACAGGTGATGCGTCTGCCCGGCACGAGATGTGATGGATATCAGTCGCCCTTGCGCCGCATAGCGCTCGATGGTGTCATCAGAGGTTGTGAGCGTCCACCCACTGGTATTGCCGTTGCCGTCAGTTTGGCGTTGCAACCGGTAATTTTGGTCTGCATCAGGTTGCCAGATTCCACCCGTCAAGTTGAAGTTATAGCGTTTCCCGTCTGCTCGATACAGTTTGACACGAGAAGGAGAACCGCTGCCAAGGCCGGTTACCACCAATGAACGTTGGTAATGATGACGCCAGTTGTCCCCCAGCGGTCCACTTTCTTGGCTGAGTGCATTGTAATGTCGGATAAATTGCAGCGGCTGCGCACCCGTACCAACATAATCCTGCTCTTGCTGATATTTATTACCGGTCGCACTATTAATGGGGTTGCTGCCATTGGAAGGACACTCAGGGACGCCGGCATTTTTGGGTTGACAGTACCCCGAGTCATCAACGCTGCCTTCGGGGCAGGCGTCGGGAGAGCCGGTAGCCATATGGGTGACGGGGCCCATGGCGGTTGTTACCCAATAAAAGGCCAGTTTTCGCTCGATAACAAACTGACACCGTGCCTCTTGGCCCGAAAGGTACTCATTGACTGAAAGCGATTTGTAACGGTATTGAATTGATGGGTTTGCAGTACGCAGTGCCTGAATGCGGGCTTCTACCTCGCCATTGACACAGGCAGCTGTTGCCGTTGGCCAAGCGCCTGGGGCATACGTATTGGTCCACTCAATTTCAGCGAAGGTCGTTGATGAGAGGCATATGGACAGGGTTAGAGCACTGATTTGGCCTATTCGATAAGGCAACGTGACCCGCTTCGTCGCGGGAGCGTTGTTCCAATAGCCAGAACGATAAATATTGGCAGATGTGCGACGCAACATCATGGCGCTTCCTCCTTGAATGTATAGAGTGTGCATCCTGCACACTTTGCCTGTCGGCGAGATTCAATCTTTCATAGATTGAGTATAAATGCAAACGATCCCGAATCACACCTCATCAGCGGCGGCGTAAATCCAGCACTGCGCACCTGACTTCAGCTGGGCCGCAACCCGCACGTAATCGTCAACCTCGTAATCATCCGCCTGCGCCAGCTCCGCATCCGTCAGCTCGAATACCGTGCCCTGCACCTCATCCGCCGCATTGCCCGTGTAACGCAGAATGGGATGAAACGCCTTGCCACTCTCACGCAGCACCCGCTCATCCGTGATCTCGACCTCACCGATGATATAGCCCTGCAGGGTATCGGGCTGACCGCTCAGCTCGCGGCCAAAGTTGGCGACCTGAACCGATGGCTGCTGCAGGGTGCCGTAGGAGAACAGTGATGGCATGTTGGGACTCCGATAGTGCTATTGAGTTGTTTAATCTGGTTTCCAATCCGACCTGGTCAGACGATACAGGCGGACATCCCACCCAGCATAACGCGTTTCAATGAAATTGCTGAACCCAAGTTTTTCCAGTATGTGTATTGAGGCTGCGTGCTCATTCTTTGGCAAGCCGGTAGCCAATTTCAACCTCATCACATCCATCAACCGTCGTGCGACTCAACCCGCAGTAGCCAATCAGCCTGCCGGACGGCTTCTCGATAACAGCCCACTGGCCATAACCAAGCTCGTCGTATGAGTGGGTACACCAATCAATAAACTCAGCTGTTTGCGCTTCGCTCAATGGGCCTTTACTGGAGTACTCCATGACATCCGGGTCAGACAGTATCGGCATGAGGGTCTTAACATCGGAAAATTCAAACGTTCTGATTTCAAGCCTGTTGGTTGCCGTTAGATACATGTGTGAAACCGACCACGTATTCTGAAACCATCTCTCATGTTCAATCCCATTAATGTCAAATTCACAGCGCCAGCAATCAACTCAATGGCTTGTACCACATAAAAGCGGGTATCCAAAACACCTGCAGATGCCCACAGGTTGAGTAATACGGCACACGGGATCAGTATCAGGATTCCGTTCATACCTATAAAGGGCATTCTCTTTTTCTTCCGAAAAACAAGCACGCCGTTTCTACCCTTGGCCAAGGCGAAACCACTCGCCCCCGTGAATGCAATTGACGGCACAAGAATCAACAGACCTGGCCATACAATTAAGCGTTTCACTGTTGATATGGACTCAACAGAACCAAAGAGCTCAACCAACACTGTTGCCGAGAAAAACGTCGCCATGCAGGCCATGGCAATAGCCGCTGCGAAACGATGGACGATGAGCATCAGGGTTTCCTCCAAGAAACACGATTGGTAACATGTTGTCATTGTGCAAAGAGCACCTCTTAATGTCAACATGTTGTCAATTCCACAGGGATTACCAATGAACGAGTCTCATAAAGGCCCAATCTTCACCGATATTGTGCTGGAAGTGTTTAAACTGGGAGGACTGCTAGTCAGCGAAGGCGATCAAATGGGCGCAGAGTTCGGCATTACAAGCGCCCGTTGGAAGATACTGGGGGCCCTTGCACTATCGGACGAACCGCAAACCGTACCTCAAATTGCGAGGAGCATGGGGCTGACGCGACAAGCGGTACAGCGACTTGTGGATGCCATGCACGACGATGCACTGTTACTGTTCAGCGAAAACCCGGGCCATAAGCGCGCCAAATGGATTAGCCTCTCGGAACGTGGGAAAACGGTTTTCTCGAAACTGAGTGAAAAACAGTCGGGGTGGGCCGCCCAATGCTCAGAAGGTATCAGCGCAACCGAGCTGGAAACTGCACTGTCTGTACTGAAGCGTATCGCTCGCGCCATTGACCACTAGACATGCCCCGGTATTCGGCCCATTTGTCCCCCTCTTTACAGCCCTTCTTTTGCCCGCTGAATCGCAGCCTCAATGGCTCGCTTCGCTTGTGGGCTGTTTTTCCAGCAGGTTGTCCTCAGCATTGAAGCAACCATTTCCGCTATATCATCTGCCTTATAGGTCGCCAACTCGGAAAGCGACTCTATACCGATCTCCTCAAAACGTTGCACAACGGTGTTGCCAACGCCTTTTACCGACAACAGTGCTTCTTTCTCCAGGCTGGAAAACCCCATATAAACTCCATTCCATTCAATATTTATACGCCATTATGGCGTGTATCCATTGCTGCAAAAAATCGTTTATTCTGGCAATCCCTCGAACGTTGGCACCTCTTCTGACGTCTTCTCCCAGTTGGCCTTGCTGGACGAAAAGATGTGCGCCGTTGGCAATATGGACACTTCAGTGTCCAAAGATCCTGCCGGCACGATAAGCACACCGGCCGCCTGAGTATTGGGCAATGCCGAGCCACAGAATTTGCAAAAACTCTTGCTGTGACGAGTCCCTGGCAACGTAAACGAGGTCACGGCATCAGCACCCGACAGCCAGCTCAGTTTAGCCGACTGTGAAAACAGACTGGCCGCATGAGCCGACCCCGTATCTTTTTTACAGTGCTGACAATGACACAGGTAAAAGCTGTCAAACTCCCCTTCTACCTTGAAGTGCACTGTGCCACACAAACAGGAACCGAGATGTTCTGCCATGACCTTTCCCCTATAACCTGTGAGTGAAATATACAAACAACCCTGCAGGAGCCGACAGGCCCTCCATCCTCTCAACCTTAACGCGCCCGTTTTTCTTCAAAACTTCCACCCGTTCGTTCAAGAGCTGTGGCTGTGCTCTGGGTATCGTCCACTCATGCCGGCTTTATCCCGTCCAACGTGGATGACGCCATCGCCACTTCTGCAGTGGCCATCCAGTGACTCGTTATAAACATAAAAGAGAGAGTACACCATGACTATGCAAGTAACCCACAGCAAAACCCCCTTGGTCACCCAACTCGACGCTATGGTGATCGGTGCCGGTGTCGCAGGCCTGTACCAGCTACATAAGCTACGTGAAATGGGACTGAATGTACGCGGTTATGAAGCGGGTACCGGTGTCGGCGGCACCTGGTACTGGAACCGCTACCCTGGCGCCCGTTTCGACTCCCAGGCAGAGATCTATCAATACTGGTTTTCCGAGGAGCTTTATAAATCCTGGCAGCCCAGCGAGCGCTTCCCTGCTCAGCCCGAAACCGAGCAGTGGCTCAATTTCGTGGCGGATCGCCTCGACCTGAAAAAGGATATTCAGTTCTCCACCCGTATCGTATCCGCCCACTACAGCGAAGACACCGGGCGTTGGACCGTCATCACAGATGCCGGCGAAACCATCGACACTCAGTTTCTCATCGCTTGTTGCGGTATGCTCTCTGCACCGCTGAAAGACCGTTTCCCGGGCCAGGCCAGCTTCAACGGCGAGATACACCACACCGGTCTGTGGCCCAAGCAAGGTGTAGATTTCACCGGCAAGCGGGTGGCAGTCATCGGTACCGGTGCCACCGGTATCCAAGTGATTCAATCCATCGCACCCCAAGTGGAGTCATTGAAAGTCTTCGTGCGCACACCGCAGTACATTGTGCCGATGAAAAACTACAAGTACTCCAAAGAGGAATGGGCCAAATGGGGTGAACGCTTCCATGAACTGAAATCCCGCGTACGCCAGACTTTCGCCGGTTTCGACTACGACTTTGAAGCACCACCCTGGGCCGACCTTACGCCAGAAGAACGCACCGATATCCTGGAACAGCATTGGCAGGAGGGCTCACTGTCACTGTGGCTGGCGACTTTCCCAGAGATTTTTTACGACGAAGCAGTCAGCGAAGAAGTGTCCAAATTCGTTCGTGCCAAAATGCGGGAGCGGCTGCATAACGACCCCAAACTGTGCGACTTGCTGATCCCCACCGATTACGGTTTCGGTACCCACCGCGTACCATTGGAGAACAAGTACCTCGAAGTCTATCTGCAAGACAATGTAGAGGCTGTGGACTGTCGCACGGCACCGATCGAAGAGATAGTCCCCGAGGGGATCCGTACTGCCGACGGCAAAATCCATGAGGTGGATGTCATCGTTCTGGCAGTTGGCTTCGATGCCGGCTCAGGAGCGCTGAGCCGCATCGATATCCGCGGTCGCGATGGCCGCGCGCTGAAACAGCAGTGGCAGCAGGAAATCCGTACAGCCATGGGGCTACAGGTCCACGGTTACCCGAACCTGTTCACCACCGGTGCTCCGCTGGCACCGTCCGCCGCACTGTGCAACATGACCACTTGCTTACAGCAACAGGTGGACTGGATCACCGGCTGCATCGACCACGCCCTGAAAAACGACAAGCAAACGGTTGAAGCGACCAAAGAGTTCGAGGATGCCTGGGTCGAACACCACGACGAGGTTGCATCGAAGACTCTGGTAGTCAAAACCGACTCCTGGTACATGGGCTCCAATGTGGATGGCAAACCGCGCCGCCTGCTCTCCTACATCGGCGGGGTGGGCAATTATCACAAGCGTTGCGACGCAATTGCGGCCGAGGGCTACCCCGGTTTTTCGATGTCCTGAGGTGTTTTCACCGTTACGCGGAAATCGCCGGCGGTACCCCGTCGGCGCATCCCCCGAGCCACACGTGCCGTATGTAAGGAGATGTATCGTGAACAACTACTATTCGCAACAGAATCATGGTCCCTTTGAGCTGATTGGTATCGGCGACCTGCAACTTGAGGAGGGCGGTACATTGCCCGACTGCAGACTCGCCGTCTCGCTACATGGCCAACTCAACGCCGCTAAAGACAACGCGATTCTGGTACCAACCTGGTATTCAGGCACCAGCAAAATCATGGAACAGGTCTACATCGGTACTGGGCGGGCACTGGACCCGGATAAATATTTTATCATCTGCGTGAATCAAATCGGCGGCGGACTCTCCACCTCGCCAAGCAATAGCAACGGTCCCGACTTTCCCCAGATACGCATCGGTGACGATGTCCGCGCCCAATACCGCCTGCTGACTGAACATTTCGGCCTGACCAGCCTTGCCCTGGTCGTCGGCGGCTCGATGGGTGCTCAACAAACCTACGAGTGGGCAGTACGCTACCCGGAATTCGTCAAACGCGCCGCCCCCATGGCCGGTACGGCGAGGAACACCGAGCATGATTTTCTGTTTACTGAAACTTTGATTGATGCCATCACCACCGATCCAGGTTTTCACAAGGGCCTATACCACTCACCAGAACAGGTCGCTGCCGGCCTGAGGCGCCATGCCCAATTATGGACTGTTATGGGCTGGAGCACCGAGTTCTTCCGCACCAGACGCCATCAGGCACTGGGCTTTGCTTCGATGGCAGAGTTTGTGGACACCTTCATGACCGGCTACTTCGCCTCGATGGATCCGAACAACCTGCTGTGCATGGCGTGGAAGTGGCAACGCGGCGATGTCAGCCGCCACACCGCTGGCGACCTGCCCGCTGCGCTGGGACGCATAAAAGCCAAGACCTACGTGATGCCGATTAGCCATGACATGTTCTTCCCCGTCAGCGACTGCCAGACTGAACAGCTGTTGATCTCCGGCAGTGAATTCCGCCCGCTTCAAAGTGTCGATGGTCATCTGGGTCTATTCGGCACAGATGCGCAGATGGTGGCACAATTTGGCGCTAACATCCGAGAGCTGTTGGCTACGCCGGTCGTCTGAGGCTGGCATACGGTTCGCCTGTTTGGATCAATCATCCAATCATGTTGACCCAACACCCGTGACGACACTGTTCCGGGTACCCGGAACAAATAGCCCCAAAGTGTCATGGCATACTGCAGCGTTCAATGGCACTGTGGGGCTTGGATGGGTGGCAACACCCATCTCCCACTAACGGTATCGATTAAAATAAAAAACCATCCGGGCCGCTGGTCAATGAGGGTAACAATGCCGCAGCCAACCCTCTCCTGACCTGCAGGCAGCTGTGGCAGCAGGCCCTTGTACCGGGGCAAAACTTCAGAGTGAGGCAGCCGCTTCCCGCCTGAATAGCTGCGCAGAGTACGCGCCAGCCCGGCGAGGATAGTTCTATGCCGAAAGTCATCACTCCGGACGAGCTTCTCAAGTGGGTTCCGGGAAAACTACTGACCAGCAGTGCCTCTCTGGGCTGGAAAGACGTTGCCCAGCGCTCCTACCTGTACAAGGGACAGGAGGTGTCGATTCCCCCTCTCGATCACTTCATGATCGTACGCTACCGGAACGGTCATACCCCCATGTACCGCCAACTGGAAGACAGCAAAGGCACCCGCACCACCTGCGTACCGGGCGACATATCCCTGTTGACCAACGCCCAGAACTCGCACTGGCACTGGACCCAGGATATTGAGGTCGCCCACGTTTACCTGTCCAACGCCCTGATGTCTCGAGTTGCCTGCGACGTTCTCGACCGTTCAGTAGAGGATGTACGTCTACACGACGTATTGCAGTTACAGGACCCAGTCCTCAATGCAATCACAGATGCTATCAATACTGAGGTGCGCACCAACGGCTTGGGCGGTGCACTGTATGTCGAAGCACTGGGCATGCAGATGGCGGTACACCTGTTACGCCGCTACGCCAGCGTAACCTTTAGCGACCCCGCTGATGTCGGCGGATTGACACCGTGCCAGAAACGTCGCCTGGGCGATTACATTGAGTCCCACCTGCACAGCAGCATACGGTTAGAAGATTTGGCCCAAGAAGTTGGACTTGGGGTATGGACCTTCTCGCGCAAATTCAAGGAGAGCTTTGCCTCCTCACCTCATGCGTTCGTCACCGAACAACGCGTGCAGAAAGCACGTACCCTTCTGGCAGAGGGACGCCTTGCAATAAAGGAGGTCGCCTACATGTGCGGCTTTTCTGACCAGGCCCATCTGACCCGGGTGATGCGGCTTAGGCTAGGCACCACACCAGGACAATTGAGGGGGAACTGTAGAGAACGCTGACCGCTGCGAGGTTTACCCTGGCTGCTCGGTCGACCAGACCGGACATCGGGTTCTCCCCCGTTGAAGCAACAGTTACAAAGCTGCCTCATAGTTGATCAAATCCACGTCAGCCGCCTCTGTGCGCAGCGGAATAAGCGCCTGATAGGCTTCCGAGCTGTACCAGTCATCTAACGCTTGAGCATCTGGAAAGCGAATCACAACCACATCAGTATGGACGTGAGACCCACTCAGTACAGTCTTCGTTTTCCCCCTGAACATCAAGTCCGCGCTCCAGGGCGCCAAGGTCGCCGGCACTTGATGTCGGTATTCGGCCCATTTGTCATCATCTTTCACTGTAATGTGACCAATCACGTATGCAGGCATGCTCATATCCTTATTCGGGTGATGCGTTTTCCGCATTGTTAAGACCGCGGTTGAAGGGACTGTTTTTCCTTGAAGTATAGATACAATGGAAGCCCGAACGACACGCCAACAGACAGCGTTCCAAGCACTGCAAAATATCGGTATCTCACTTTATTTTTATGACCGTCTACAACGATAAAGCCCAGCAAAGCAACACCTGCTACTAAAACATCAAGCCAAGCAAACATACTGATAGGGTTAGCCACAGCTTCATTAAAAAAAAGACCAATATCTAAGCCATTATCAACCAACCAAGGAATAAAAGCCCCATACGGCAGAAAAAAACCCAATAACACAAGAACCAAATAAAACCTTACCATTTCGCTATCCTTGCAAATCTTCAGCAATAATATTTAGTTTCTTGACCACTGAAAAAACAGCCACATTTATTGCTACCAGAGTGTATAAAATTCCATAATGATCGGCGGCAACGAAATTTCTTCAATGCCAATTTTTTTATTCTAACGGGTGCCGTTTCCATAGGCTAAAAGACTATGCTCCACTGCGAACCAGACGCACTGCCAGTGGAAACCCTTTGGTGTGACCATCAACGGTTCCGTCGAAGAAATCAATGAAGTAAATGAGTAATGGCATTTCCTCAATGCGGGTATCACTCCAATACGGCGAACCCTCTTCAGAATTTACCACTCTTGGGAACACCTCGGAATTAATCGCCGGGTTGAAACATCTCTGTTCGACAATACTATCAAGCTCTTGAATCGTTGGAACACGCCAACCGCCACCGAGCGTCTGTGCAAACTGTTTTGCTGCATCTAATCCCAGCAGCTGTACTTCACCGATGCAACCGGCATCATTCACCCAAGTGGTACCCACACTGCAACGGCTCCACGTCAATTTCGTTTGCCGGTCATAGGCTTCGCTGCCGTTGATAACGAAACGTGAAGACGGGGTGCTTTCGGCAATGCTTTCATCACAATCAGCCAAAACGACACTTGAAATCGCCCATGACGCGAATGCCAAAAACGTAATAACTTTTTTCATAATCTGCTACCTTGCACCCCATTCAACCGACACTTTAATGATCGGCTCCATTGTCGATGGTCAGCGGTTAGATACCTTTCCATTGTGAAGTTCACTGACGGTACTCCATTTCTTTGTATTTCATTTTTTCTAGCCACAGGGAAACCTAAGCGCTCGAAAAACAGCGTTGCAGCACGCGAAGCCTCGGCGTACAAAAGCTGGTAGCCTATGGCGGTTTGTCAGGGACTATTTACCCGCTGCAGCATGAACGACACACGCTCATCGGGCGTACCGCGTGGGACTTCCAGCGTCTCGTAACCCCATTCCGAATACCACGTTCTCATACCTTCGAAAACGTCTACGGACTCTTCAAAAGTCTGGTCGCGCTCTGAGTCTGTAGTGTAGATTTCTTCCCATGGAGGAAGCAAAAATACAATGCCGTTATATGGAAATTGGCTTACGTACTGCGAGATTTCATTGCGCGTTAAGGCTTGCGCCTCATCAAGCATATACAGCGCATCGAGCACGCCACGATCAAAGAACACAGGATGGTCGTAAGCTCTTAGCTCTCGATACTTCTTGATATCCGAACGCAGTATCTCGTGGGCGAAAGCCTCCGGATCTGGCCGAGGTGTTAACCCTGCTGCCAACCGCTCCTTGATTATTCTGCGGGCCGATTCCGGCACTCCGTGATAGCCCCGTTTCGCCAGGGCACTAAGAATTGTACTTTTGCCACCACCGGGGCCGCCGGTGATTACGAATCGATGGTTCATTTCAGCCCATTTCAGAGTAGTGTTTGTCCGGCCACCTACATTTGCTGCCTAAACATGGTTTCAAGCGAAGCCTGCAACGCCTTTACCAAGTCCAGATCGTTGTTTGCTCGGGCAGCTTCAATACCTGAACGTGCCTTCTCAACGAAATTGATACGCGTGGTGTCTGTAGCCATATCGACCGGCTGACCGGTCACCGCCGATATTTTCATGGTCATTCCCATGAAGGGTGAGCTCTCATCAAGCGACATTTCACCGCTACGGATTTGGTCGTTCATCCAATCAAACATTTCCTTTCGCGTCATGCTTGTGAAATCAACCTGTTTAGCGGTGTCCGTTTTGGTTATGGCTGCGGTTAGTGCAGAAGAGAATGATCCGGCGTTGGCACTCGCATCCGTGGATGTCTGGGCTCGTTGCATGGTGTAAGCGTGATTTGACTCTGTGTTGACCTTCATAAGAACACCCTTTGCTAACTCCTGTATCAAAGCGTACTTTACTCGTGCAGGCTCGCAAAGTACGCAGCTGCTTTTTTTCAGGAAGTGCATCTATTCTGTTAAAAACCAACAGGTCGACTCCCGCCGGAGCTATATTTTTCATGACTTAAAGCAAGACCGTATTTGTCGACGCTGCACGAGCGCTGCCAGCAGCCAGGGATTGGCCGGGCTGGGCCAGAGCTCGCCGCCATCATCAGACGGCGGCCGACCTCCTGGCCCTGACAGCTGTCATCGCCCCCATCTTAGAGATCTCGAACCGCTGTTCTCCCCGCTTGGCCAGCGCGCAGCAACCGATGATGTTGCCACCGGAACGCGCAAACCAGATGTATCGCCCCTTGGCCAGGTAGTAGCCTTCCGGGTTGTCCAAGGCCTGCTGCATTTCCTTAAAACCCAGACCGATAGCATCTCCCAACAAATCGATGAGCATCTGAAGCCCAGGGCAAATTGCCCAATGTGGCCATCATTGCCTGCATGCGCAAGCTGATCGTGGTGCTGAGTACCATGCCTAAGAATGAGACACGATGGGGCTAAAATATATGGCTTATATATTCAACTAGACCCCACAGTCGCCTGTTAGCTTTCAGCCTATATATCATTTTTGTAGTAAAGCCATGCGCCTAGTGCGAGGAGCAGATCAATTAAAATAAAAAACCCAACCATGACAATAAATGAAGCAATAGAATCTGAAAGAAATATTGAAAAAATTGAGCTAATAAAAAGCATCAAAGGAAAATGATTTCTAAAATAGGTTTCTCCCTTAAAGCGACGATGCCTATACAAAAGCAAATCCAAAAATGAATTCATATAACCTCCGAACCCCAGAATTGCTAACGCCTTGCATAGCGGCGCGAGGTACGAACGTCCAGCGGCGCAGGCACGAACTGCTGCAATTTGCTAGATGCTTTCTTCATGTTAGATTTAACCCACCATCTGAAAGCACAATTTCACCAGTTAAATAGGAGCTGTTGATTAGCATGCCAGCAACGTAGGCAATCTCCTCTGGCTCTGCACCACGCTTCATAGGTGCTTTAGTTGCCCAAAGTTCGCGAGCCGCTGACCAGTTTTCGCTCATGGGGGTATGAACTAAGCCTGGGGCTATAGCGTTGACCCTGATTTCAGGCCCTAGATTCAAAGCCAAGAGTTTTGTCATATGGTTGAGCGCAGCCTTAGTTACTGAATATGGAATTGATGCTCCTTTGGGGCGTACACCTGCATGAGAGCTGATGTTAAGAATACAGCTAGTTGCATCTTCGGAAGATGAATTTTTCAACAAGTGCTCAGCTTCAGAGATCAGTGTCCATGGAGAAATAACATTAACTTCATGAAGCATTCGCCATATTTCAGGAGTAGCAGCCTTTAGATTTGAATGATCTATAACTTCAGTCAATGCTGCATTATTTACTAACACATCCAGACGCCCATACCTGAAGGCAATATCTTCAATTAGGCCTTTCGATTCAGCTTGATTTGATAGGTCCGCTTGGAAATAAGAAGCGCCTTCGTTCAGTGATGCTAGGCGCTGGCCAACTTCTACGGATGAACGCGAATGGAAAACAACGGAAAAACCTTCCGAAGCAAGTTGGTTGGCAATAGCCTTGCCAATTCCTGATGTTGAACCTGTAACTAATGCGACTCTCTTTTTCATTTAACTCAGTCTTATATATGTGTTTGGTGATGGGCTTAGTCTAAAGATTAATCTAAGAGGCGGGCTTCAGCGCGTCCCAGCGAATAAAGTGAGCGGCTTGAGCGAATAAAGTGAGCGGCTTGAGCGAATTGTATGGATAATTTCAAGTATCACTCACGAGTTTAATAACCTTTAGATGGCGGACCTTCCAGATACTGAGGTAGATCATCGGCTATTTCTAGCCACGGCTGCTTGGATGATACCCAAAAATGCATATCAGGATTGAAAAGTGATGAGTCATCAAGACTACCTGCCGTTAACCCAATGACTCCAGCAGGTGTACGCCGAGAAAAAATGCTCGAACCACAACGCGAGCAAGAGCCTCTCTCAAGCGTTTCAGACGAATAAAATGTACTTACTGGACCCGTGATAGACACATCATCAAGTCTCATTAGCACACGTGCGTTAAAAGCAGCACCAATAGCTTTTTGGCACTCTTGGCAGTGACACACTCTCTGATTCAACGGATCAGCCGTTGTTTCATAACGGACTGCTCCGCATAGGCACCCGCCTCGAAATATAGTCATTGGGCAAACCTCCTTGACTAGTTGTGGGTATTGAGGAGGTTGTTCACGCCGGTTAAGTTCGAGATGCTGGTTATCGCCAAACAAACAGCACAGTACAACCGACATGAACACCCCCCCATAAGAATGCACGAACCACGCCCCATATTCGAGCCCTGATCATTGATCGCGCCATACGTTAGCAGTGTGGTGAGCTGATACAGAAGTTGCGCCTGACACTCAAGTGGGCCGCCAGGCAGATCGCAAACTGCCTGATGACCGATAACGGCCAAGCCTATCGTTCCCGTCGCTTCAATGCGGTGTTGCAACGAGAAGGGATTAAGCATGTGTACATGCGCCCCTACACGCCCAAGACGAATGGCACGGTAGATCAGCCCCAGCCATAGACTGCATGATCGGTTCGATCCGGGCGTCATGCCTGACATTCAGAACCCGGAGTTTGGCTGTTCAAGAAACACTTTTTCGTCTTCAGTTGACGTACGACCCAGAATTTTATTTCGATGGGGATAGCGGCCAAACCGGTCGATAATGGCTTTATGCCTGCATTCAAAATCAAGGCTATTTTGAATGCCCAACGCTTCATACAATTTGACAGCTTCTGCGTGGATCAGCTTTGACTCACTGTGCATGAACGGCATGTACAGAAAAGAACACTGAATAGCAGACAGCTGTCTGTCCAGATTTTTTGATATTGCACATTGTGCCAGCACAAGCGCCATAGGATCACAGGCAAATGCGTCGGGTGTGTCACGGTAGATATTGCGCGAGAACTGATCAAGAACGATAACCTCGGCGAGACTGCCAAGAGCCGTTTCGCGCCATGTAAACAGCTCTCCGACCCTGGCCTGCTCATGAAGCGCGCCAAAACGGCGCTGGATCATGGAATCCAGGTCGCCATCCTTTTGCCACCACTGTTTTGGCTCAAGCTCGTTGAACCAAAAATCTATAACATCCTTAAACATGTGGCTCCCCTGCTCTGCCGAAACGCCATAGCACGTAACAGTCTAGTACAGATGGGCGCTCAATCCGGCAGCCCGTCGAACGTTGGCACCTCTTCTGACACCTCTTCCCAGTTGGCCTTGCTGGACGAAAAGATGTGTGCCGTTAGCAATATGGACACGTCAGTGTCCAACAATCCCGCCGGTACGATACGAGATGTTCGGTCATGACTGCCTCCTTAGATGGATCAGTACCACCGGGTTGCCATTGTAGTCGATGCGCTGCTCAACGTCGTATGGCCGGAAACCGAGCGTTGGATAAAACAGCAACCCGGCAGTGTTTTGATTAAAGCACGACACTGAAACCGCCTTTGCGTGATGCTTCTCAAAGCCCAGCTTGACCATATGGTTGATCAGACAGCGGCCCACACCAGCACCTCTGACATCAGATGCCACAACAACATTGCCGATTGAGCACAGCCCGTCTTTCCAACGGTAAAAATTCGCAAACGCCACCACTCTTCCCTCGATTTCAACCACAGTCGAATCAGAACGCGTTTCTATGCTCTGACGTAACGTGTCTTCCGACAGTGGGTAAACTGCACTTGGGAAGCAGTAAAAAAGCTCCTCTCGTGTTTTCGGGAGCTTACAAATCTCGGGGATATCGTTGTTTCTTACTTCTCGCAGGTACATAAGCCGATCCTTGGAATTTGACTCCTGTTGCATTTGTTAGCTATTCACCCAATCGAGGCCAAGAACTTTTCTTTTTCTTTTTTAAAATCATTAGACTCTACAAGCCTGAGTTTAGCATCATTAAACTCTTGATCTGATAACGCACCTATAGCGAAAAGTTTTTCTAGTTTTTCGAGCAAATCTAATAATGGAGTTTGTAAAGATATATGCAACCCTGCGTTGCTTTCGTTCTTTTTATCACTAAGCTCTTTGATCCATTTGTTAGCAAGACTTGCCATAACTTTGACTGTTGATTTATGGCAGTTGTCAATAACCAACATCCTGCTTCCTAGATCGACTGATATTTTCCCCAGCATAAATCCCTGAGAAGCCGATACAGCCTGCACACGGTCGTGCCGAATACTTTGGGAGTCAACTGAACTGGAGAGCATTGCAGCGTCAAGAAAAAGAAACCTGTCGCTTGTAAGTATCACCAGCCATGTATTGGTTCCGAAGTCGAATGAATTGGAAGTTTCGCTTTGATCCATGATACCAGATGTCAAGGCAAAAACGACCTCATCTTCTTCCAAATATTCCGGCAACACTTTCAGCTCTTTTTTTGTGCCAAAAGAGTCAAAGTTAACTTCATTGAGTTCACATATAGATTTCCAATCCTGGGCTTTAGTGTACTCGGCATATTTCTCGTAATTATCCATAATATCCTCGTTTTTTATTCGAGCTAACGCTCCATTAACGCGCGCCGACCGGAGCGTAGTGAAGCGAATAAAATGCGCGACAGCCATGAGCGTAACGAAGTGCAGGTTGGCGTCGCTGTTGAACGGTTTGTTATATTCTACTTAGGTAAAGAGTTCAACACACCAACGATGAAACTGAATACAGTATTTCCAGACACTCCATAAACGGTGTTTTCTACAAGTTTTCTCAAAGTGATTAGTGTATCTTTATCGCTTTTATATCGCATAACCTCGGTCTCTATAAGCTCTTTAGTCTTGTCATCTAGACCGTTGTCGATTCCATCTTGAATTAAACCTAAAAGATCTCCAGGAAGATTTTTATATTTTTTAAGCTCTCTAGACAATTCTCTTTGCGCAAAACTCAAGCTGGAGCAAATTGTTTTTTGCAAATCACTTAATTGAGTTTCGAGGTTTTCGACTCTAGATCTAAAATTATCATTTTCCGCTTGATACATTAACAATATTTTTTCACTATTTCTGAGCTCTAATGCAGCCATTTCTAGCTTCATCTCAAGTCGTTCTGCATCCAACCTATTATCTAAAACTTCGTTGGCTTTCTTTTGGCCCACAACAACTTGTCCAAACTCATTTAAGGACTTTTCAATACTCTCAACTTCTCCTGAAGGACTTTCAATTATAAGCTTGACCACATTACCACTCTGTTCTATTTTAACCTTCGCTTGTGTGCCCTTGTACTTTTGATGAAGGAAATCATTAAAATATGACAGAATAGAAAGTCCAGCACTTGCTTGATGAGGTTCAAATACAATGGATTTTGAAAGGTTAACAATATCATAGTCACTCTCATCCATAAGGTTTTCAAATTCAAGATCAGGAAATCCTGTAAGTACGACTATTACTTCGAATTCTCCATTCAAACCTCGATCTATTACAGTACCTACTACTACCGTTGCTTCATCACCAACAACTTCCTCTAATTTATCGCCTACCGTTGTAAACTCCCCAAGTGACATATCCGCATCTGAAGTTATACAAAGAAGGCAGCCTTTGGCTTTATCAAGTTGACTGCTTTTAAGTAAAGGAGATTTTAATAATTCCACCATTGATTCTTCGGCTCTTAGATCGCCTTTAACTTTTGAAAAACCAACGACACTCAGCCCCATATTAGCAATCACCAGCCTAAGATCGGCAAAGTCTACATTTATCATTCCCGGCTTAATCAGTAGATTTACCATTCCCTTAACAACTGCTTCGAAATGCTTATTTGAGCTTGCAAATAGATCTTCGGGTTTAGCTATTACATGCTTATCCGCCTCTGACATCAAAAATTTGTCATTTTCAATACACATCAGAGAGTCAGTATATGCAGACAAGATCTTATAAGATTTTTGGGCGATATTCACCTTTCTGCGCCCTTCAAATTCGAATGGAAAAGAAAAGAGACCCACACAAAGAATATTATTTTCTTTGACTGTCTTTGCCACATAAGGAGCTACTTTACTTCCAGTATCACCACCTAATCCAGACACAATAAAGACTATGTCTTTTCCTCTAATTTCGTTAACCAGTTTTCCCTTAGTAAAGTGCACATGGTCAGAGATGTGAAAGTGATTGTCAGTATTCTCTGTTAGGTTATTTAGAAATGAATTTGAACTATGAACATATAGAACATCAAAACAATCAAGAGAATTCAGGACTAGAGAGATCTTATGCGCAATCTTACACCCAACTGTCCCAACCCCTATTAGTGCTATAGATATTTTTTGTTCAATATGGTCTACAAGTTCAAACATGATCCTGACTCATAAAATATAACGCTTCTATGTGCGGCAACCGAAACGCAGTGTAGGTTGTCCCACACCATTGACTTGTTAGCCATTTTGCTTGCCAAAATAATATCCTACGATAAGGCCAATTATTCCAGAGAAAACCCCAGAAAAATCTTTTAGGATTGATAGTCCATCTCTTGGGTCTAGAAATCCAAGAACCATGACCAAGGCTATGCAAATACAACAGAATAGAAAGCCTCCGATTACGCCAAAGGCAATAATTTGTCTTACTCGTTCGTCGGTCACTGTAATGTACCTCCGTTTTCAACAACTATCTCATCTAGAGCGGAAAGAATCTTTTGATACTCGGCGTCACTAGCTCTTTCAATTTCTTTGTCTCGCCATTCAAATGATAGCGGAGCCTTTTCTTTTACATCCACTTTGAGAATTAAAAAATGTCTTTTAGGATTTGATCTGTCGATATCAAACCAAGCAACATATTTTCTTTTTTCCAGCCATGTGGCCAACCCTTTCTTTTCTCCATCATACTCTCGTAGTGTTGACGAGATATAGCCACGAGAATAATTGCGCTTGTCCACACCATACCCTAAATCTGTAAGTACTTTTTCGAAATTTCGATAAAGATTTTCATATTCAATGTTTCCGTATGTTCGATCAGGTTGAGATGCTCGATCCATCAAAGAAGCGCACCCTGAAATGACTAAAAAAACAGCTACTAAAAAAGGAGTTGCAATTGTTCTCATGGTCTATCCTTGATGGCTAACGCCGTGCTTTGCGGCTGTTTTGGAGCGAAGCGGAAAAACAGTCCGACAAAAGCACCTTGTTATGTGACGCACGCAGCGGAGTTAAGAACATTCTTTCATCCATTCCTTTAGCTTGATAAAGTCTATTAGACTTATCTGATGCCTGAAATTCTTGGAAAACTCAACGGCATCTGGAGAGTAATAAGAAGAAGTTATCATTATTCCTGCGGTGACTCTATCGGCTGAAATAGTCCCAGCTAACTCCCGAACGAGATTAACTCCAACAGGATTTGTTGGTGCATATTTTTTGCACTCAACATAATACATAAAATTACCTATATCTGTATGATTGGCAATTATTAAATCTTTGCCTCCATCTCTAGTTGCCTTCGTAAGGTCAACCTCATATCCACGCTTAACCATAAGCTCTGCCACCATCTCTTCAAATTGACGCGGTGTTAGGCCATGCATTGCATCTGGGTTATATTTAATTCTCTCAAGAATGCTCTTATTTACGATACGAATATCGTTCGAAACTTGAACAAACTCAGGTGTTAATTCTGTTACTATTTTTCCTTTCAGATTAGACAGACTTTTGTATTCAATATTTTCGGAAATTAACCTAAATATTCCGTCAAGACTATAGAGACTTTCGTTCAAATACTGAGCAACTAGCTTTAGCAAGAATGGATTGCCTTTGGTCAGGCTTGTTATTCTAACTAAATCTTTTTCTGGGATTTTATTAGAAAGAGTATTTAGAAGAAGCTGAATGGAGTCGCTGTTTGGTAATACACCCAATCGTATGTGCTGCTGAGGCCTAAATTTATTTAGAAAATCTGGGAATGCCCCCACAAGGATGAATTGCTTTTTTGGGTAGTTGTTTATGAATTTTGAAACTTTGTCTTCCTGCCCTAGTGTAAAATCGAAACTTAGATCTTCGATAACGACTAGCTCTATTTCATTTCCAATATTTGAAAACTCTTCGTGGTAACGTGGAAGACTAACTACTTCAGTTTTATTTTTAAACTCGGCTTTATGCTTTCCTATAAATGCACGCCA
The DNA here is from genome assembly GCF_041155135.1 of Marinobacterium sp. BA1. Lineage (NCBI taxonomy): Bacteria > Pseudomonadati > Pseudomonadota > Gammaproteobacteria > Oceanospirillales > Oceanospirillaceae > Marinobacterium > Marinobacterium sp. BA1. Next base: position 935,336 of record NZ_BAAFHC010000001.1, on the reverse strand, counting down.
TAGACAGGTTTTACCCGTAGCGTTGTTGCCTGATATAGCCACAACCCTATCTTTTCTTATTAAGATCGATTTTTTCAGAAGTTCTAGTTCTTCTTCTCTACCGAAAAAAGTCTGATATTCGAAGTCAGAATCTAGCCCTCCTAAAACCCCATGCTTTTTCATAGACTTCTTACTCAGGTCTCCTTACCACATAACGCTCACATAAAAGGCGGAGCGTCAGCGACGTCCAGCGAAACGCAGTGGAGCGATTTTTGATGTGATTGTTATATTTTTTAGCACCCATCTAGGCGCCTCTCCACGTTTAAATATTTTGAATGCTCTGTGGCTTGTAACGTAATTATAGCGTTTTCAATGACACAGAAAGTACCAGCTACGGGCAACCTGCAAACATGCTCAGTGCAGACCCCACCATAATTTTTTACAAACTCTACAACACCTTCAAAACCCGAACTCGACATATATTTTTCGTTAAGCAGGATTTCTAAATTGTTGTAATTGAGACTCCCGTCTGGCTTAGTTAAAAGGTCTATTGCCATTTGTTTTCGATTATCAATTGCTATCGAAAAGTATACAGCTACAGCCAAGCTAATTATTACAGTTACTCCGATAGAGCCTAGAACGACAATCCTTCTCCTTTGCACATTACCTCCGTGAAATATAACGCTCGCAATAAACGGCGCGAGGAACGAGCGTCCGGCGACCGCAGGGAGCGAATTTAATTGCTTTGTTAGTTCATTCACGACGAGCCAATAGAAGTCCAACCCCAGCACTGCCAAGTAGTCCGGCACAAATTCTGTTGAACAGGCGACGCATAGAAGGGCGGGAGAACCAATGGCGCAATGCTTTGCCAAAAAACGCATACCCAGCTATAGCTACCCACTCAAGCATTAAAAATAGCACGCCTAGAATCAAAAACTGATACCCAACAGAACCCGCTGGATCAACAAACTGAGGCAGGAAAGCCGTAAAAATCAAAATGGCTTTGGGGTTTCCAGCCGCCAGCAAAAACTCCTGTCTCGCCAGTTGAAAGAAGCTCTTTTCTTCCAGTGCCTCGCTATCGCCCTGTGTTGGATCTGCGGTCCATAGCTGATAGGCAAGCCAAAGTAGATAGACTCCTCCGGCGACTTTTATGGCGAGAAACAGTTTTTCCGACGTATACAGCACTGTTGCCAGCCCTGTAGCAGCCAGCGTGATCATACCTACAAATGCAACCAGCCGACCAATACCAGCATAGCAAGCGGTCCTGATGCCATAACGCTTTGCATTCGCCATCGAAAGAAGGTTATTGGGACCAGGCGCCATGTTCAAAGCAAAGCATGCTGGTATGAATAGCAAAATAGTCATTAGTGACACGGTTTACTCCCCTTATAGAACTAACGTTTAGTTAACGTGCCGCTGAAAGCGCAAAAAAATATACGTTGGCACAGAGTTCATGATGAGTCACCGATACTCCCCCTTTCAAGGTCACGTTCAACGCCTTGTTGGACATAATCGCTTACTGCCAATGCCCCGTCTTCTTTTATAAAGGAAATTCCTTTTGCTTGCCTTCGCCAACGTTCTCCCAGCAACTCTGCGGACGCACCACAGGCCTTACAACACAACAACACCTGCTCCACAGGAGCAGTACATCGAATCTTTAACCCCGCCAAGTTGCCCTGTTGCGCCAGCACCTGCTCGTGCCGCTTCCTGGCCGCCGGGGCGTATAGTCCGTAGTACCGCACCGTGTGTACGCCTTTAGCCGGGACATGCTGCAACAACCGCTGGATCATCTGCCACGGCGTTAATTTCTGTTGCTTGATGCGCTTGTCCCGGTGATCAAGGTAGCTCATCTCCAGCCGTTGCCCGTCCCAACGCTTGATCTGTTCAGGCTTCAACGGCCCACCTTTACAGTATCTGGCCAGGTACAGCATGACTCCGCGTCCATGCGTGTAGCGCTCCTCAATTCGAACACTCCACTCTTTCCTGTACAGGCTGCGGTGCTGTCGCCAGAAAGCTTCTGCACTCAGATCTGGTGGTAGGACCAGACGTTTGTCATCAGCTGCGTCCTTGAGCAGGGCTTGCACCTTGCCACGGTAATAGCGCCTCAATACCGCACTTGGGAGCAGGTAGTCACCAACATCTTTCCACTCACCAGACTTCATCAGGCCACCGGCCGTCACCAAACAGTGCGTATGCGGGTGCAGCGTCAGTTGCCGTCCCCAGGTGTGCAGGGCCATCAAAATACCGGGGCGAATGCCGCCATACTTCTTATCCGCCAGCAACTCCTGCAAGGCTTCCTGACCAGCTCGGAACAGTAGCCGTGCAAACAATCCTTCGTTATACCGCCACAGCGGCAAATACTCATGCGGCAACGTAAAGATCACGTGAAAGTGCGGCACGTCTAACAGGCGTTGCTTCTGTGCCTCAATCCAGTCTTTACGGTGCTTCTGCGCACACACATAACAGCTGCGGTGACGGCAGGAGTGACACTGTTCCCATCGCTTCTGACAGTCCGGGCAGGCGTAATAACTCACCCCCATATCCCGCGTTCTACAATACGTAATGGATGTGATCGCCCGCCGGTTTTTCCGTGGCTGAGGCGATTCATCCAACGCCGCTTTATACGACTGAAATAGCCGTTGCATCGCTCTATTCGGCATGTCCCTATGCCTCTTTAAAATCTCGCACTCCACCGCGAAGCGGTTATGTTCAACAGCCTATTTATGAGGTAAACCTCATAATAATTATTAGCGGGTATACCTTTTAATTTTTCCGCTCCATCCATAACCCACTGATTTTATTAAATTAACGACAACGCCCTGAGCTGAAAAAGGTAAACCAGCGCTCCGCTTGTGGCTCAAACGGGTACAGACCACAGCGCCAAGGAACAGGGACTCGCCAGAAAAGAGATGATCAATTGATGAAACATGAAAACTGCACACCATCCCGGTCATCGACCCATCCTCTTTTCCCTGTCGTTGTGGCTGCCGACTTCCCGCTGGCAGAGTTTAAATATGCATCATTTGTTGCTTGCTGCCAACAGTTCTGGCAACTGATTCAGCGCGGCCAATCGTTTGCCATCCCAGGGGTGGGCGTAGCTGATGCGCAGGCAGTGTTTGAACTGGCCGGATACCGAGAACAGCGGGCCCGGGGTGATGACGGTGCCCTGCTCCAGCGCGCGGGGGTAGCAGGCCAGCGTATCGTAGGTATCGGGCAGTTCTACCCAGACGGCCAGGCCACCGGTGGGTCTGCTGACGCGCAGGTCGATGGGCCAGGCGTTGAGGGCGGCGATCAGTTGGTCGCGGCGCTGGTGCAGTGCGTTGCGCTGGCGGCGCAGGTGGGTGGCAAGGCTGCCATCGGCCATGTAGTCGGCTACGCCCTGTTGCAGGGTGCGGCTGCTGGCCAGTTGGGTGACCAGTTTCAGGTGCAGGATGCGGGCGTGCCAGCGGCCACCGGCGATCCACCCCAGACGCAGGTCACGCGACAGGGACTTTGAGAACGAGCTGCACAGAATCACGCGGTCATCACCGTCCAGCGCCTTGAGCGGGTCGGGCGGGCTGCCCAGCGCGGTGTCGGCATAGATGTCATCTTCGATGATGGCCAGATCATGGCGCTCGGCCAGCGCCAGCAGGTGTTGTCTGGCTGCAGTGGGCATCAGTGCGCCACTCGGGGTGGCAAACGCGGGGGAGACGATACAGGCCTTGACCGGCCAGCGCTCTAGTACCGCGTCCAGTGCGTCCATATCCATGCCGGTGTCGGCACCTGCAGGGACTTCCACTACCTGCAGTTGCAGCTGTTCCAGCAGTTGCAGCACACCGTAAAACCCGGGGGACTCGACGGCCACCACATCACCAGGCTTGCAGCAGGCCATCAACGCCAGAAACAGGGCATGCTGACAGCCCGAGGTAATGCAAAGCTGATCCGGTGCGGCTGCCCAGCCGCGACGGGCGTAGTGCAGCGCCAACTGCTCGCGCAGGCTGATCGCCCCGGCGGGCTCATCATAATACTGGTAATCGTCACCGCGCTGACGCCGCAGTGCCCGTCCGATGCTACGGTTCAGCGCCACGATACCAGCCGGCAGTTCGCCCGCATTCAGGTCAGGCAGCAGGTCAAAGGCGGCACTGCGCTGCATGATATCCAGCAGCAGGTCATTCACGCTCACGGGCCGTGGCGGCTGAATGACTCGGGTATGACCGGGCGTGCCCTGTTGATCGCCGGGAGGCGCTGGCCTCAGGGTGACGAAGTAGCCGGCCTTGGGACGCGCTTCCAGCCAGCCCTGGGCCTCCAGTCGCTGCAGCGCATGCTGCACTGTGGCCTTCGACAGGCGGTGCTCACGGCACAGGGTACGGATCGACGGCAGGCGTTCACCCAGCCGCCAGCGCTGTTCCTGAATGCCCTGCAACAGCCAGTGTTCCAGCTGCCGATAGCGATAATCCGATGTCATGCCGTTTGTACCCATCTGTACCGATTCATTTTTATTTTTTTATACCTGAACCTATTTCGAGTACAAGCGTAATCTTGCCCGGTCAACAATTCAGGGGACCGCCCAGCATGGAAAAGATACCTGTCGTTCAAGAACACACCCCGCCCTATGCCCGCGATGGCAAGTTTCATGTGCGGCTGACTGAGGGCCGCTTTCAGACCCTGCGCCGCCTGAGCAGCTGGCCGATGATCGCCCTGTTTTTCGGACTGGTGTGGGTGCAGGTGGATGGGCAGCCCTGGTTGCTGTTCTCGTTTGCACAGCGACAGATCATACTGTTCGGCCATGCCCTGTCCTGGCATGACCTGCCGCTTTTGGCCGGGTTGATGATTGCCGGCGCCTGTCTGCTGTTTTTCATGGCGGTGGCCTGGGGACGGGTGTGGTGCGGGTTTGCCTGTCCGCAAAGCATCTGGACCTGGCTGTTCATTCGTATCGAGGATTTCACCGAGGGCCGGGCCAGTGAGCGTGCCCGCGCCGAAGGCAAACCGCTCGGCGGCATTCGCCTGTTGCGCCGTATCGCCAAACACCTGCTCTGGATCGGGCTCTCGTTGCTGACGGCGCTCACCTTTACCGGTTATTTCATCCCGATGCGTGAACTGGTCAGCGATGCGGTGCAGCTGCAACTGACGGCGGGTGTCAGCGGCTGGCTGATCATCATGGCCGGCCTGACCTACGCCAATGCGGGGCTGGTGCGTGAAAAAATCTGCCTGCATGCCTGCCCCTACTCTCGTTTTCAGGGGGTGATGTTCGACCGCGCCACGCGTACCGTCAGCTATGACACGCGCCGTGGAGAACCCCGCGCCAGCATGCGCAATGCCGATCTGAACAGCGGCGATTGTGTGGATTGCGGTCTGTGCGTACAGGTGTGCCCAACCGGAATTGATATTCGTGATGGCCTGCAGGCCGCGTGTATCGACTGCGCCGCCTGCATTGATGCCTGTGATACCGTGATGACCAAACTGAACCGGCCCACGGGGCTGATCCGTTTCGCCTCCGAAGCACAGCTGGAGGGCGAACGCTCGCCTCTGATACGCCCGCGTCTGGCAGGCTATGGCGCGGTCATGCTGGTCGCTTTTGGTGCCGTGCTGTACGGCTTCACCGGCACCACCAGTCTGCTGGTGGAGATCCGTCGTGACCGTGGCGCACTGTTCACGCAACAGGACGAGAACACCGTCTGCAACCACTACCGGGTCAAGGTGGAAGGCTTTACCCGTCAGCCGGAACAGGTCAGGGTTGCGGTGCAAGGGCCGGGCGCATTTGAGTTGTTCGGGCCCGAATTGATCGATCTGACCGACAACAACGCCAGCTGGCTCTCGTATCGCGTGTGCGCCGAAGACTTCGACCTGCCCCGCGCCAGTCTGGACTTCCACTTCACCGGCCAGACCGGATCAGCCAGCAAGCAGACCACGTTCCTAACGCGGAGGATTTGAGGCGGCGTCGATAATACTCCGGTAGAACGCCAGCTCCCGTTCCAGCACCTGTGCCTGGTTCTCGGGCTGGCGAAAGCCGTGGGCTTCGTCAGGGAAGTAATGGGTTTCAACGCGAATGCCGTTTTCGCTCAGGCTCTGTGCCATCCGGCGCGTCTGCTCCGGCAGCACGACTTTGTCCTGTTCGCCCTGAAAAAAGATCACCGGGGCGCTGACGCGATGGGCCTGCATCAACGGCGAGCGTGACGTATAGCGATCGGGCTCGGTTGTGGGGTCCCCGATCAGCCAGTGCAGATAATGGGATTCAAACTTGTGCGTGAGCTGGTTCAGTCGTGCCGGGTCGCTCACGCCATAGAGGCTGGCCCCGCCACTGAAGCGGCTGGAGCGACACAGTGTGCTCAGGGTGGTATAGCCACCGGCACTGTTGCCGCGAATGAATATGGCATCCGGCTGTGCCCGTCCCTGTTCTATCAGGCTGCGGGCAATGGCTTCCACGTCTTCCACATCGGTGATACCCCACTGCCCAGCCAGTTGCAGGCGGTAGTCTCGTCCATACCCGGTGCTGCCGCGGTAGTTCACATCCGCGATCATGAAGCCGCGCTGTGTCCAGTACTGGATGGCAGGCTTGAGCACCGGGGCCGTGCTGGCCGTAGGGCCTCCGTGGGTCCAGATCACCAGCGGCAGCGGCTGGTCGTACGGCACATTGGCCGGTCGATACAGAAAGTACGGGACGGAATCGACCCATTCACACAGCGGCAGGCTGGGTGCGTAGGTTGGGGAATGCCCTCCGGCCAGGACCGTACACTGGTCAGGGTCGTCGGCATCCAGCTCGGTATCGATCTTCACAATTGCCGGCTCGCGATCGGCAAACTCGGCAACACACCCGATCCATGTACTCGCAACACAGAGTGCGTGCAGGCGTGTGGGCATCAGGCTCAGTTCCAGAGGCTGCCAGCCCTGAGCGACCTCCGAGCCCTGCATAAAACGCCACAGCCGGGTGTAACCGTCACACTGCCCTAGCGCAACAAGATCACCCGATGCGGTCCAGCCGTAGGTACTCAGACCAAACTGCCAAGGCGCCGTGGTAAACTCGGTGCGCTCCGGCACTGGGCTGCCGGCTGTGTGCAGTGGCTGAAACCCGGACGGGGTCAGCGCTTCAATGCGCCACCAGTTGTCACGGTCAACCACGGCATGCAGTTGCCCTTCGGGTGAAAAGCGTGGCTGCAGCCAGGCGGCGTCTTGCGTGTCGGATACCTGACAGGCCTGAGCAATCTGCCCTACCCCGTTCAGATCCGCCAGCATCAGGCGGGTACAACGCCAGGGCTGTTGCGGGTGATCCCACTCAACCCACGCCAGCCGATCACCTGTCGGGCTCAAGGCCGGCGAGCTGTAAAAATCGGCGCCTGCTGCCAATGTCTCGATGCCGCCGGTGTCCAACTCGACTGTGACCAGCCGGTTGATCGGCTCCAGGGCCGTTTCGGTGTGCTGTTCGCTGATCGCCAGCAGACGCTGATGGCGGGCGTCGTATTGCAGATCGGCAAAGCGTGTATCGGGCATCGTCGTCAGAGGATAGGCCGGGGAAGCCGCGTCCAGCGGCTGGCACCAGATCTGCTGGTCACTGTCGTTGACGAAGCAGGCCCGATCACCCGCCAGACACCAGGCGCCGCCGCCGTACTCATGTACCCGGCTGCGAACACTGAAATGATCGGGCAGCAGGCTGATCGCCTCCCCCGCATCAAACCGGCACAGCCGATTGCGCCCTGTGGTGGCATCGAAGCTCACCCCATACAGATGCCCCTGATGAAATCGCAAAGCGGCGTAGTCATGGATCGACTGCACCGCCTCCCGTGCACTGAGCACGCCTTCACCCACGCGCAAACACCCGTGAGTTGCGTTCGTTGCGGAAGGTGATCGGCGTGTCCTCTCCGCTCTGCTCGGCAGCGGCACGGGCATCGAGGATCGTCTGGTGATGCGGTGATTTGCTGCACACCGGGTCCGCTGCGTTCATGTCACCGGCCAGCATATAGGCCTGACAGCGGCAGCCGCCCAGATCGTGTTCCTTTTCGTCACAGGAGCGACAGGGCTCCTGCATCCAGTCGTCGCCCCGGAAGTGGTTGAAGCCGAACGACTCATGCCAGATATGCTGCAGGGTATTGTCCTTCACATTGGGGAACTCGATCGGCAGCATGCGGGCACTGTGACACGGAAGTGCAGTGCCGTCCGGCGTGACGGTGAGGAAGATCTCGCCCCAGCCGTTCATGCATTTCTTCGGCCGCTCTTCGTAATAGTCGGGGGTGACGAAGATCAGCTTGATCGGGTTGCCCTCGGCTGCGAGTTTTTCACGGTATTCGTTGGTGATGCGCTCGGCCCGCTCCAGCTGCGCTTTTGTAGGCAGCAGGGCTTCCTTGTTCTCGTAGGCCCAGCCGTAGTACTGACAGGTGGCCAGTTCGACAAAGTCCGCTTCCAGCTCCACACACAACTCAATGATGCGGTCGATCCGGTCGATGTTGTGCTTATGGGTGACGAAGTTGAGCACCATGGGATAACCCTGGGCCTTCACTTCGCGGGCCATCTTCAGCTTCTGCTGGAACGCCTTGTCAGATCCTGCCAGCATATTGTTGACCGTTTCGTCCGAGGCCTGAAAGCTGATCTGGATATGATCCAGCCCCGCTTCTCGAAAAGCCGCAATGCGCGTAGCGTTGAGGCCGATGCCGGAGGTGATCAGGTTAGTGTAGTAGCCCAGCGAACGTGCCTCGGCGATCAGCTGTTCCAGATCGCGTCGTACCAGCGGCTCGCCACCGGAAAAGCCCAGCTGCGCCGCGCCCATCTTGCGGGCCTGACGGAACACGTCGATCCACTGATTGGTGCTCAGTTCTTCGCCGTGCTCGGCGAAGTCCAGCGGGTTGCTGCAGTAGGGACACTGCAGCGGGCATTTGTAAGTCAGTTCCGCCAGCAGCCAGAGCGGCTGGCTTTGGTGCTGGGGCGTTTTTTGCTGCTCAGACATAGCCGATCCAGTTCTGTTCATGGGCGACGGCCAGAAACTCCAGCACATCCGGACCCAGTTCACCGGCGTCGGGGAAGCGGGTTTCCAGGGCCTGAATGATGGCCGCACAGTCCTGCGCGCCATTCACCTCACTGAGGATGGCGCCGGCGCTGTCATTCAGTTTGATCATCCCTTCGGGATACAGCAGTACATGGCAGTTCTGCGCCTCTTCCCACTGGAAGCGGAACATGGCGTTCAGCTTCGGGATTTGGTCCAGCGCCGGTTTAGTCATTGAACAGTCCTCGGTGGTATACCTTTTCCGGCGTCACGGTATGGAACGGCGGACGCTCCAGTTCGTACGCCATGGTCATGGCATCGAGCATACTCCAAAGCACATCCAGCTTGAACTGCAGGACCTCCAGCATCCGCTCCTGCTGCGCGCGGGTGGTGTAGTGATCCAGGGTGATCTGCAGGCCGTGTTCCACATCGCGGCGTGCTTCGGTGAGGCGGTTGCGGAAGTACTGGTAGCCCTCGGCCTTGATCCACGGATAGTGCGTGGGCCAGGTATCCAGACGGGACTGGTGAATATGCGGGGCAAACAGCTCGGTCAGCGAGGAGCTGGCCGCTTCCTGCCAGGTGGCGCGGCGGGCGAAGTTGACGTAGGCATCCACCGCAAAGCGCACACCGGGCAGTACATGCTCGTGGGACAGGATCTCTTCGCGGGTCAGGCCTACCGCCTCGCCCAACTGCAGCCAGGCTTCGATGCCACCGACGGCACCGTCGTACCCGTCATGGTCCATGATCCGCTGCAGCCACTGGCGGCGCACGTCACGGTGCGGGCAGTTGGCCAGAATGGCGGCATCCTTGAGCGGGATGTTGACCTGATAGTAGAAGCGGTTGGCGACCCAGCCACGGATCTGTTCCGGGGTGGAGTGACCGGCATACATGGCCACATGGTAGGGGTGGTGAATGTGGTACAGATCGCCCTTGGCGCGCAGGGCCTGTTCGAATTCGCTGCGGCTCATCGGTTCACGGTTGCTCATGTCGGATCTCCTCAGAGTTCAATGCTCATGCCGTCAAAGGCGACCTCGATGCCGTGTTCGTTCAGCACGCCACGCTCGGGTGAGTCTTCGATCAGGATCGGGTTGGTGTTGTTAATGTGGATCAGCACCTTGCGCGGTTTATCCAGCGTATCCAGGTAGGCGATCATGCCGTTCTCGCCAGACTGCGGAAGGTGCCCCATGTGCACGCCCAGCTTGTCTCCGACGCCAGCGTGAATCATCTCGTCCTCGCGCCAGAGGGTGCCGTCCACCAGCAGGCAGTCGGCCTGCTCCATGATCGGGCGCAGGTGGTCCTCGATCCGGCCCAGCCCCGGGGCGTAGAACAGGGAGCGGCCGGTGGCGTCATCCTTGAGCAGGATGCCGATGTTGTCACCGGGGTGCGGGTCGTTGCGGTGCGGCGAGTACGGCGGCGCGCTGGAGCGCAGCGGCACGGCCGTCAGAGTGATGCCCGGCACTTCGGCAATGGTAAATTCGTTGTAGGTGTCGGTGCTCGGGATCTGGTTCCACTTAAGGCCACCATTCCAATGCTCCAGCATGTTGAATACCGGGAAGCCGGTGCTCAGGTCCTGCTTGACCATATCGGTGCAGTAGACCTGATGCGGGCAGCCTTCACGCAGCATCAACAGGCCGGTGGTGTGGTCGATCTGGCTGTCCATCAGTACGACCGCCGCAATGCCGGTATCACGTTTGCCCTGCTTGGGCTGCAGGGGCTCGAAGCTTTCCAGCTGAGCGCGGATATCCGGTGAGGCGTTGAACAGAATCCAGTCGGTGCCGTTGAGGCTGGCGGCGATGGAAGATTGAGTACGGGCCCTGGCGTTGAGGGTGCCGTCGCGCAGGCCTTTGCAGTTGTCGCAGTTGCAGTTCCATTGCGGAAAGCCGCCCCCGGCGGCGGAGCCCAGTATCTGTATTTTCATTATTGTGTGTGTCCGCTGGGGTAAAAAAGGATCGGTAAGCAAAAGCGGCCCCGAAGGGCCGCCGTGTGCTCAGCGGTTGGCGAAGTACATGGTGACTTCGAAGCCGATGCGCAGATCAGTGTAGGCAGGTTTGGTCCACATAATGCGTTCCTCGTTTTTGTTATCGATATGTCTTTGTGACACCCTGATAGTAGGCAACCGTGCCACCACTCCAATATGGTACTTTGGAACGAATTCAGGGCTGACTTGGTATAGCAACCAGCGGTATGGCACGCCGCGGCGTACCTACACCTTATACGAAAAAAACGGCCCGGAGGCCGTTAAACGGATTGCTGCAGAGCAATAGACTGCCAGGGTGAAGCAGCCATGATTTGCACATCCCTGTGCAGTGCTTCGGAGATAACGCCCCCGCATTAGCCGCAAAATTGCAAGTGTAGGTCAGCAGTTTTGCTGGACTGCATGCGATTGTTAATCTTCGGCTGTTACGGGATCAATCGTTTTTCGCACTTCGGTTACCTTTGTGGCAGGAAAACCGCTACGTTCAGCATGTTCCTGAATAAGTGCCTCATTCTCGGATATGTAGATACAGAACGTCTTATCACCGGCCACATAGGAATGTTCCCATTGAATATTTTTCTGTTCTGCTTTCATATCGGCAAGTACGCTATTAGATTTTTCCGCCGCTCCGCGCAGAGCTTCGCGCTCAGCAGAACCGATTTCCGGAATGTCGCGTTCGATCACATATCTTGGCATGATATTTCTCCCGTCTTTTAGAATTCAGATTATTATATGGCTTGTAAAGGCCCGTGCCTTAGAAGAATCCCAGCGGGTTGATGTCGTAGCTGACCAGCATGTTCTTGGTCTGCTGGTAGTGATCGAGCATCATCTTGTGCGTTTCACGGCCCACGCCGGACTTCTTGTAACCGCCAAAGGCAGCATGTGCCGGGTACTGGTGGTAGCAGTTGGTCCAGACACGACCGGCCTGAATGCCACGGCCCATGCGGTAGGCGCGGTTCATGTCGCGGCTCCATACACCGGCACCCAGACCAAACTCGGTGTCGTTGGCGATGGCGAGGGCTTCAGCCTCGTCCTTGAAGGTGGTAACGGATACGACCGGTCCAAAGATCTCTTCCTGGAACACGCGCATGCTGTTGTTGCCCTTGAGCAGAGTCGGCTGGATGTAGTAGCCGCGGCCCAGGTCATCGCCCAGCTGCTCCTTATCACCACCGATCAGCACTTCAGCACCTTCGGCACGGCCGATGTCGAAGTAGCTCATGATCTTGTCGAACTGCTCCTGAGAAGCCTGAGCACCGACCATGGTTTCAGTATCGAGCGGGTTGCCACGCTTGATCTTCTTGATGCGATCAATCACGCGTGCGATGAAATCATCGTAAATGCTTTCCTGCACCAACAGACGCGACGGACAGGTGCAGACTTCGCCCTGGTTGAAGAACGCCAGTACGGTACCTTCCACACACTTATCGATGAATTCGTCTTCATGGTTCATGACGTCTTCAAAGTAGATGTTGGGTGACTTGCCGCCCAGCTCTACAGTCGACGGAATGATGTTTTCGGCAGCACATTTCAGAATGTGGGAACCCACCGGGGTTGAGCCGGTGAAGGCGATTTTGGCAATGCGCTTGCTGGTCGCCAGAGCCTGACCCGCTTCGGCACCAAAACCGTTAACGATATTCAGCACACCCGGCGGCAACAGGTCCTGAATGGTTTCCATCAGCTTCAGAATGGACCAGGGAGTCTGCTCGGCAGGCTTCAGTATGATGCAGTTGCCTGCCGCCAGTGCCGGAGCAATTTTCCACGCCGCCATCAGCAGCGGGAAGTTCCAGGGAATGATCTGGCCGACAACACCCAGCGGCTCATGGAAGTGGTAGGCCACGGTGTTTTCGTCGATCTCGCCGATGGAGCCTTCCTGCGCACGGATACAGCCGGCAAAGTAACGGAAGTGGTCGATGGCCAGCGGTACGTCAGCGGCCAGGGTTTCACGCACAGCCTTACCATTGTCCCAGGTTTCGGCCACGGCGATCTGTTCCAGATTTGCTTCCAGACGGTCAGCAATCTTGAGCAGGGTGTTGGAACGTTCCTGCACGGAGGTACGAGCCCAGGCATCCTTGGCTGCGTGGGCAGCGTCCAGTGCCAGTTCGATATCTTCAGCGGTTGAACGGGGGATTTCACAGAAGGCTTCGCCGGTTACCGGTGAAACGTTTTTGAAGTATTCACCTTTCACCGGGGCTTTCCATTCACCGCCGATGAAGTTGCCGTAGCGCGGCTGCAGAGTGACGATGGAATCTGCCTGTCCTGGCTGTGCGTAGATCATATTCTTAGCCTCTTGTTGTTATTCGCATCACGCTCGAAGAGCAGTAACGATTGACGCTTTCAATATTAGCGAACGCTACTGATCTTCGAGTATAGTGCCTTGGCAGCGAGAATATGAGCCTTTGGTACTAGACAGGCCGATTAATTGTCAGATTAGTTCAGCTCCAGCTGGATATGGAACGTGGTGCCCACTTCTGGATCAGAGGTGACAGCCATGTGCCCCCGGTGCTGCTGGGTGATGACATAGAAAGCAAAGGACAAGCGCTTTTCGGGCCCGGATGCAGATGCCATTTCATTCTCGGCATGGTGCGGATAGGGCTCGAACAGGCACATCTGCTCTTCACTGCTGAGGCCCACACCATTGTGCTGAATGCGCAGTGACAGCGAATCATAGCTGCGTGAAGCATAGAGCTTCAGCTTCGGCACAAATCCTTCCCTGTTCTGTGCAACTTTATCACTCAGGGCCGCCAACGAGTAACGCAGAATGCTCAGCAAGGCCTGCTGAAGCTCTGTTATGTAACAGGGGACTTTCGGCAGATCGGTTTCGAAGTGACGCTCGATTTTGACATCACTGAACGGAATCGCATTGGGGAGCGCCAGTACTTCACCCGCCAGATCAACCGAGTGTTCAATGATGTCGATGACATTGGCACTGGCTGGTGCAGTTGTGCGCCCACGCGCAAATTCGAGCAGATTCTGAATCACTGACTCGACTTCTCGCCCGTTTTCGGCTGCGTTCTGCAGCAAGCGGTGAAGGCGTGCGACCTCCTCTTTCTGTTTGCCGCCTTCCTGCAGGAAGCTAGCGGATTCCAGCAGACTGTGGAAGCTGCGCAGATCAAACAGTATCGCCTGCAATGGCTTGTTTATATCGCTGGCCATGGTGGTGGCAAGCTCGCCCATCGACGCCAGTCGATCGTGCTGAATCAGCATGTTTTCGGCAATCACACGGCGGGTAACATCATCCACCATAATCACCACACCCGGCTCGCTGTAGTTTTCAAGCGGATAGACGGTGATATCCATGTAGTAACTGCCCGGCTGGCTGTAGCGCAGCGTCAGGGTTTCGTTCTTCTGCAGCGCCTCTTCAATGTGGCTCGGTTTCAAGGTGATGTCCGGATAGATAGCCCAGAGGTTGCGCCCGATCGCGTTGATCGCCTTGATACCGGAAAGCTTCTCGGCACGCGGGTTCCACTGTGTAATCGTGCCTTCCCGGTCAAGACCGACCAACACCAGCGGCATGGAGCTGAGAATATTCTGAATATAGGCCTCTGACGCCTGAAGGCGCCCAGTCGTCACCACATGCTCTGACACTTCCTGTTCCAACCGTGCGGTACGCTCTTTCACTCGTTTTTCGAGGTTGGCCTTGATCTCTTCCAGCTCGTGGTTGTAACCACGCGCCCGCCGCCAGACGATAAACAGCACGAGTGCCGCCAGCGTCAGCAGGATGATCAGCACACCGCTGGAAAAGTTGGCAACATATTGCCACTTGGTATTGCCATCCTCATCTCGGAACGGCGCAAATATATCGGCCTGGGCGAAGGTGGCAGGCAGCAAAAGCAACAGAGCTATACAGTATCGAAACATGATGCAAAGGGTATCCGGATGTAAAAAACTGGAAAGACGGGTGACTCAAGGCCCACATTATAATGAATCAGAGTGGCTTCGGGATACACCTGATCTGACCGGCCATGTCATGACCGGTCAGATCGGATCGGATGGCTACCAGGGGCCGACGACGTAACCCAGCTTGTCCGGCAGCCACAGGGCAATACCGGGCACCAGCATCACCAGCAACAGACTGCAGGCCATGGCTGCAATAAATATCAACGTCCAGCCAATGGTATGCTCCAGACGGATATTGGCGATCCGCGTGGTGACCATCAGGTTGACCGCGACGGGCGGTGTAAACTGGCCAATGGCGATATTCATCGCCAACAGGATGCCGAACCAGACCGGGTTCCAGCCAAAATGGTTCATCAGCGGCAGTACGATCGGGATCAGGATAAGGTAGATCGACACCGCATCCAACAGCATACCCGCAATCAACACCAGCAGCATGACCAACACCAGCAGGACCCAGCCGCTTTCCGACAGCGCCAGCAGACCATTGGCCAAGTGCTGGAATGTGCCAAGCGTAGTGCCGGCCCAGGCAAAGATACCCGCCAACGCTATGATCAGCATCACCACACCCGAGGTCACCGCTGCTTCCGTCATCAGATCAAACAACTGGCGAATCCCCAGATTGCGGTAAACCAAACAGCCAACGATAACACCATAGGTGACCGCAACCACAGCCGCCTCGGTCGGTGTGAACAGGCCTGAACGCAAACCGCCGAGAATGATCACCGGTGCAAACAGTGCCGGCAGCGCCGCCTTGAGGCTGGGCCAGAATGGCGGGCGCTCGGACTTTTCCGGGTCTTCCCAGCCATACTTGCGTGCCAACAGCAGTGCTGGCACGAGAAGGGAGAGCCCCGCGAGAATGCCGGGAAACAAACCAGCAGCAAACAGTGCACGCAGATCGACGCCAGGCACCACGATGGAGTACAAAATCAAGGCGATCGAGGGCGGGATCAGAATCGCGGTGGATGAAGATGCCGCTATCAGCGACGCCGAAAAGGCCTGAGGATAACCGGCCTTGCGCATGCTGGGCAGCATCACCATCGCCACGGCAGCGGCATCGGCGGGGCCTGAGCCACTCATCCCGCCCATAATCAGACAGACCAGTACGGCGACAACGGCAAGCCCGCCATGGCGAGGCCCGATCACCGACTGGGCAAAACGAACCAGGCTGGCTGCGACCCCTGCCCGCTCAAAAATAAGGCCCGTGAGGATAAACAGTGGAATGGCAATAAGGGGATATTTGGCCACACTGTTGTAGGTATTGGTTCCCAGAGTCGCCAGCATGTCTGGCGACAGCCCGGCCAGAATACCGACGATGCCTCCCAAGCCCAACGCAATGGCCACTGGCACACCCAGAAGCAGCGCCAGCAGGAAACTGCCGATCAGCAGTAGATCAGGGCTCATGGATCACCTCCTGTGGTTCATTGCCACGCAGGCGATCGATGAGATTCTGCGTCGTGCGCACAACGATGGCTGCTGCCAGCAACGGCAGCCAAGCCACATAAATCCAGTTGGGCAGCCCGAGCCCCGGGGACAGTGATTCCCATTGATACTCTTCCAGCGCCAGCTTGGCACCGTACCAGCAGGTAACGCCCAGTACGATCACGCCTGCCAGCCACTGCAGCACATACACAACCTTGAGCGCAGGTTTGGGCAGGTGATGTTCGATCAGTTCAATGCGAATGTGCTGATTATGACGTGCCGCTACCGCTGCTCCAGCAAAGGTGAGCAGTACCAGCAAAAAGACCGAAAACTCTTCCGTGAAGGCAAAAGAGGCATCGGTCGCATAGCGCACGATCACATTGCCCAGACTGATCAGACAGATCGCGATCAATGACAGGGACGCCAGCCAGGCCTCCGGCCTGAACTTGGGGGGTCGGGTAGACATTATCACTCCACTTCAGACAACAACGCCCGCCGGGGTGGCGGGCGTCCTCATGCAGGTGCCCTATTACTGCGGACGGTTGGCAATGGCTTCCTGCGCCTGCTTGACCAGCTCTTCGCCGATACGCGGCGTCCACTTTTCGTATACGGACTGAGTGGCTTCGACAAAGGCTGCGTGCTGTTCAGGGGTCAGGTCGGTCACCTGAACGCCACGCTCCTTGATTTTGGCCAGCGTCTCATCCAGTTCAGCACGGGATTTTTCGATCTCCCATTTGCCGGCATCAATGGCAGCCTGCTTCAGCAGGGCCTGATCTTCCGGGCTGAACTGGCTCCACACACGGTTGCTGACGGCAAATACCAGCGGGTCAGCCATGTAGTGCCACTGAGTCAGGTAGGTCTGGCCCACCTGATCAATACGCGCCACATCAAATACGGACAGAGGATTTTCCTGTCCATCAACCGCACCCGTTGTCAGCGCAGGCTTGGCGTCCGCCCAGCTCATCTGAGTCGGGTTGGCACCCAGCGCCGTAAAGGTATCCTGGAACAGCGGTGAACCCACAACACGGACCTTCAGCCCTTCCAGGTCAGACGGCTGCTTGACTTCATGCTTGGAGTTGGACAGTTCACGGAAGCCGTTTTCACCCCAGGCCAGCGGAGTAACACCGCGCTTTTCGATCGCTGCAAACACCGCTTTGCCCGCTTCACCCTGAGTGATTGCGTCGATGGCAGCGTAGTCCGGCATCAGGAACGGCAGTGAGAACAGGTTCAGTTCAGGCACCTGCGGTGACCAGTTGATGGTCGAGCCAACCGCCATATCAATCAGGCCGGATCGCATGGCTGAGAACTCCTTGGTCTGGTCACCGGAGACCAGCTGGGAGTTGCTGTAGATTTTCATGTTGATGCGGCCTTCAGACCGTTCTTTTACCAGCTCGACCCATTTGTCGGCAGCCTGTCCCCAGGGAAAGGCGGAAGGCAGAACGGTAGAGACGGTATACTCAGCCTTGTATTCGGCACTGGCAACAGAGCTGAACAGCAGTGTAGCGGCTGCAGCGGCCATGAATGTGCGACGTTTCAGCATCATGTCTTCCTTTTTTATCTGTTGTTGTATGGCAGCGGCATTATCCCGACCGCTTGCTCCAACCAATTATAAAAGGCTTGTCGACAGCGACGCAAAACAATTACACCCACTACCCTGCCCACAAACGAAAATCCCCGCACAGGGCGGGGATTTAGCGATAACGCAACACAGGATCAGCTGTCAGCCGAGGCTTTGGCTGGTTCCTGATTTTCGTAGATCAGGATCGGTTCGGAGGTGCCGGTGATCACACCTTCGTCGATCACTACCTTGGCAACATTATCCATCGACGGCAGCTGATACATGATATCCAGCAGAGTCGCCTCCAGAATGGAACGCAGACCACGGGCCCCGGTCCGACGCTCCAGCGCCTTTTCGGCGACCGCTTTCAATGCGTCTTCACGGAAGTCCACATCGACCCCTTCCATCTCGAACAGGGCCTGATACTGCTTGACCAGACTGTTCTTGGGCTCGGTGAGAATCTGAATCAGTGCCTCTTCATCAAGCTCGGACAACGTGGCAATCATCGGCAGACGCCCCACAAACTCGGGAATCAGACCAAACTTGACCAAGTCTTCCGCTTCGACATCGTGCAGTGCTTCGCTAAGACGGCTGTCGTCCTTGCTCTTCACCACGGCACTGAAGCCGATGGAGCTGCGCTCACTGCGGTCACGGATAATTTTTTCCAGACCGGCGAAAGCACCACCACAGATGAACAGGATATTGGACGTGTCCACCTGCAGGAACTCCTGCTGAGGATGCTTGCGTCCACCCTGAGGAGGAACGGAAGCGACCGTACCCTCAATCAGTTTCAGCAGTGCCTGCTGTACCCCTTCACCGGACACATCACGCGTGATGGAGGGGTTATCAGATTTGCGTGAGATCTTGTCGATCTCATCGATGTACACAATACCCAACTGGGCCTTTTCGACATCGTAGTCACACTTCTGCAGCAGCTTCTGGATGATGTTCTCGACATCTTCACCCACATAGCCCGCTTCAGTCAGCGTGGTGGCATCCGCAATGGTAAAGGGTACATTAAGCAGGCGTGCCATGGTTTCCGCCAGCAGGGTCTTGCCGCTGCCGGTGGGACCGATCAGCAGAATGTTGCTCTTGCCAAGCTCCACTTCACCCTTCTTCTGGAACCGCAGACGCTTGTAGTGGTTGTATACCGCAACCGCCAGCACTTTCTTGGCACGCTCCTGCCCGATTACGTAATCGTCCAGGGTTGCCTTGATCTCGGCCGGAGTCGGCAGGGTATCACTGGGCTCTTGCTCGTCCGAATCCTGAATCTCTTCGCGGATGATATCGTTGCAGAGATCAACACACTCGTCACAGATAAAGACAGAGGGACCTGCGATCAATTTGCGCACTTCATCCTGGCTTTTGCCGCAGAAGGAACAGAACAGCTTACTGCCCTCTCCCCCCTTGCCGGTCGTCTCGTCTGCCATCTTCTTACCTCAAAAAAACCATTTACACTTGTTATGCGCCCGAGGCGGCCGAATTTCAACCCGGCCGCGACTACAAAGGGTTATTCGCTTTCGATACGGCGCTCAAGTACGGAGTCGATCAGCCCGTATTCAGCAGCCGTTTTCGGATCCATGAAATTGTCACGATCCGTGTCACGCGCAATCGTCTCAAAATCCTGACCTGTGTGGTGAGCCAGCAGGCGATTCAATTTTTCGCGAATTGACAGAATTTCACGGGTATGGATCTCAATATCGGTCGCCTGGCCCTGATAGCCACCCAGCGGCTGATGAATCATTACACGCGCATTCGGCAGCGCAAAGCGCTTGCCCGGCTCACCTGCCGCCAGCAGGAAAGCGCCCATGCTGGCCGCCTGGCCAATACACATGGTGCTGACGTTGGGCTTGATGAACTGCATGGTATCGTAGATTGCCATGCCCGCCGTAACCGAGCCACCCGGTGAGTTGATGTACAGGTGGATGTCCTTGTCCGGATTTTCGGCTTCAAGGAACAGCAACTGGGCGACAATCAGGTTGGCCATATGGTCTTCGACCTGACCCACCAGAAAAATGACCCGTTCTTTGAGCAGACGGGAGTAGATATCGTAGGCGCGCTCGCCTCGTGAGCTCTGCTCCACCACCATCGGGACCAGCCCGGAATTGGTGATTTCGGTGGAACGCCCGGAATAGATATCTGCCATGCAAGAATTCTCCTTACCCTGATAAGCGAAAAAACGACAGTCAGCCAGGCCAACTGTCGTTTCCTTTACGGCTTACGCCCTGACCGGCTGTTCCGGATCAGGCTTCGGTCTCTTCAGCTTGCTGCTGAGCAGGCTTGATAGCCTCCTCGTATGCAACCGCTTTTTCAGTGACTGTAGCAGAAGCCAGCAGATGATCAACTACCTGATCTTCCAGTACCAGGCTCTTGATCTGGTTCAGGATCTGGTCGTTGCTGTAGTACCAGTCGATAACCTGCTGCGGTTCCTGGTAGGTTTCAGCCATCTCTTCAACGGTTTCGCGCACACGCTGCTCATCCGCTTTCATGTCGTTGGCCTTGACCACTTCCTGAACCAACAGACCTACGCTTACACGGCGCTGAGCCTGAGCTTCGAACATTTCTTTCGGCAACATGTTCGGGTCGATGTTGGCATCCTGACCACCGAACTGCTGAATTGCCTGACGACGCAGGTTGTCAATTTCGCTGTCGATCAGGGCTGCAGGCACCTCAATCTCATTGGCCTTGAGCAGCTCAGTGAAGACCTGATCTTTCAGCTTCATTTTCAGAGCGTGCTTGAGCTCGCGCTCCATGTTCTTGCGCACTTCAACCTTGAAGCCATCCAGCTCTTTCTCTTCGATGCCAAAGCGAGAGAAGAACTCTTCGTTCAGTTCAGGCAGTTCCTGAGCGGAAACGCTCTGTACCTTGGTCTTGAAAACAGCCGCTTTACCTTTCAGGTTTTCAGCGTGGTAGTCTTCCGGGAAGGTGATTTCCAGATCGAACTCTTCACCCGCCTTCTTGCCTTCCAGACCGGCTTCAAAGCCAGGAATCATGGAGCCGGAACCCAGCACAAGGCTGTGACCTTCTGCCTTGCCGCCTTCGAATGCTTCGCCATCGATGAAGCCTTCAAAGTCGATCTTGACCTGATCGCCTTCAGCCGCAGCGCGATCCACTTCGGTCCAGTTTGCCTGCTGCTTGCGCAGGGTATCGATCATCTGATCCATGTCGGCATCAGTGATTTCGGCAGTCTGCTGTTCCAGTTCAACGCCGGACAGATCTTTCAGTTCAATCTCCGGGTACACTTCAAAGGTAGCCACGTACTGAAGGTCTTCACCTTCTTTGTCGTTCTTGAACTCGATGTTGGGACCACCCGCCGGCTGCAGTTTTTCCTGCTCAACAGCGGTATAGAAGCTTTCCTGAACGACCTGACCCAATACGTCCTGACGGATCGCGCTGCCGAACATGCGCTTGATCACCTTGGGCGGAACCTTGCCCGGACGGAAACCATCCAGACGGCGAGTGCGCGCCTGCTGAGCAACCAGCTTGTCTACGTCCTGGTCAATGCGTGCAGCCGGGACAGTTACGGTCATCTGACGCTCGAGGCCGGAAGTCGTTTCAACAGAAACTTGCATGGAGATCCTCACAAATAGTTTGCAGCATGATGTTGCGACCTGCAGGCTCGCCCTCCGTAATATTCATCCCGTTGATTCAGGGATCAATATGCGGCTGATGACGACCGACCAGCAGAGCCAAAATTCTAAAGCGCGAAATTTTCTTCCAACTGCCGCCATTAGTCAAGCAAAAGCCCAACAGCAGTAAAATGAAAAAGAATGTATTAATGAAGGCAAAGCCTTGAGAATCATAAAGATAGAGGGGAGGCATAACATAATATCAGGGCACACTGGGGTGGACGATGGGGCTCGAACCCACGACCACCGGAATCACAATCCGGGGCTCTACCAACTGAGCTACGCCCACCATATAGTGTGTTGCCTGTGTGGTGCGGACGGAGAGACTCGAAATTACTAAACGAATCAATCTGTTACCTAACCAATCCTAGCATTTTGTACATTCCATTGTACACGACTTTTGGCGCTTCGCTTTAAGCCGTTTCGCTGTGATTGAGTGTCTCACCAATCACGGAGCGGCACTATATAGATGCCGAGTTTCGAATGCAAATTTTTTTAGCATCCGTTAGCTCATGAACCAACCAAATGCATGTTGGCTTCCCGTACACTATGCAACTGTTCGATATCAGCCTTGCAGTTGATCTGCTCAAACCATGCTCACGCGCCACTGCTTCAAACTCAGACAGTACGTCCAACAGCTCGGTAATACATTCCCGCGCGTCATTCCAGGACGCAAACCCCGAACGCCGAGCCTCTTTTGGAGCGCCACGGTCTGTCTCGACAGGTTTTTGAAGAGGTAAACCAATGGCTGTCTGAAGCCGGAGTCCTGCTGAAAGAGGGCTCACTGGTCGATCCCAACATCATCGAAGCTCCCAGCTCCACCACGAACAAAACGGGCGAACGCGATCCCGAAATGCACCAGACCAAAAAAGGGAATCAATGGCACTCCGGGATGAAGGCTCACATCGGGGTTGATGCCCGCACCTTAAAGATGTCAGCGCGGACTGGTACATCACCGAACAGCCAGGGAAGCTGAAGACACTGAAAAATACCCTCGGATCAATAAAGTCAGAATCCGCACCGAGTATCTGAAAGCCAGTATCCGTGCGAAAGTTGAGCATCCGTTCCGGATCATCAAGTGCCAGTTTGGTTTTGTAAAAGCCCGCTACCGTGGCCTGAAGAAAAACGACTGCAAGTTGGCCATGCTGTTCGCGCTGGCCAATGTTGTGCGGGTGGCAGATGTTGAGGGCGCAGGGTTAATCCGTCTGTGCTGCCTGCAAAGGTGGTTGCAGCTGGTTAAAAAGGATTAAAAGTTTTGAATTTCCGCCGCTGAGGCAGTGACAACGACGTTTCAGAGCCTTAGGTCGGACTTATTCGTAGCTTCCCTATCGTAAACGGCCGACGTTCAGTGACACTGAGAGTTTCTTGTCACTGAACATCGCCACTTATTATGCTTTTTTCAGTGAGTAAGAGCGCTGTGTGTAATCACATCAACTTTATTGGGGTCATACCCTTCCGGGTGGTATGAGCTGATCAGATAGTCATAGACGTTAAAAATCTGAGATCCACCAAAGAAATCATAATGAGATTCTGTTGAACCTTTCGGCTGATTTTTAACGTATGACACTGTCACAAGCCCTACCAACGCTGTAAATATTAGACACTGAGCACAGATTATGGCAAGGCGGGATCTGTTTTTTATCATTGTGATCTCCCACTTTTTGCTTGTTCCAGAGCTACCTTCTACCTGCAGCCTGCACCGCGAATCGTCCAAATGGACTAGAGCGCTGTGCAGGGCAGTTTCAGGCCGCTACATGTTGGGATATGTCGGGCCTCCGGCACCTTCAGGCACCACCCAGGTGATGTTCTGGGCCGGGTCCTTGATATCGCAGGTTTTGCAGTGAACGCAGTTCTGCGCGTTGATCTGGAACTGTGGGCCGCCCTCGCCTTCCACTACCTCATACACACCTGCAGGGCAGTAACGCTGTGCCGGCTCGGCATATGTCGGCAGGTTGTGGCTGATCGGAATGCGGGCGTCTTTCAGCTGCAGATGGCAGGGCTGGTCTTCCTCGTGGTTGGTATTGGACAGGAATACTGACGAGAGCTTGTCGAACGAGAGCACGCCATCCGGCTTGGGATAGTCGATCTTTATGGACTGATCCGCCAGCTTCAGCTGAGCGTGATCATGCTCGGTATCATGCAGCGTGATCGGGATTCTGCCGCCAAACCAGTTTTGGTCAACATAGTTGAAGGCACCACCGAGCCAGGTACCCAGTTTGTGCATCGCTGGACCAAAGTTGCGGGAGCGGTACAGCTCGTCATATAGCCAGGACGCCTTGAACACATCGGTGAACGCGGATAGGTCTCGACCACCTTCATCACCGGCCAGCAGTGTTTCGGCCACTGTTTCCGCGGCCAGCATGCCGGATTTCATCGCGGTGTGCGTACCCTTGATCTTGCTGAAATTCAGCGTACCGGCATCACACCCCAGCAGCAGTGCACCCGGCATGGTCATTTTCGGCAACGCATTGAAGCCGCCTTTCGCGATGGCACGGGCACCGTAGGCGACACGCGTGCCTCCCTCCAGTACCTGACTGATCTCGGGGTGATGCTTCATACGCTGAAACTCGTCAAACGGGCTCAGCCAGGGGTTGGAGTAGTTCAGGTCAGTGATCAGACCCACGACTACCTGGTTGTCATCGGTGTGGTAGAGAAAGAAACCGCCGCTGGCGCCGGACTCACTCAAAGGCCAGCCGGAGCCGTGCACCACCAGACCGGGCTGATGTTTGGCCGGGTCGATGTCCCATAGCTCCTTGATGCCGATGCCGTAGTGTTGGGGGTCCGCATCCCGATCCAGCTGGTAGCGGCTGATCAACTGCTTGCCCAGATGACCACGGCACCCTTCGGTAAACAGGGTGTATTTTGCGTGTAGCTCCATACCCGGCATGTAGTTGGGGCCCTGTTCGCCTGCAGCCGTCACACCCATATCACCGGTGGCGATGCCCTTTACGCTGCCATCCTCGTGATAAAGCACCTCGGCAGCGGCAAAGCCCGGGAACACTTCCACACCAAGACCTTCGGCCTGCTCGGCCAGCCAGCGGCACAGGTTGCCCACACTGACGATATAGTTGCCGTCGTTGTGCATCGGCTTGGGAACAAACGCATTCGGCAATACCGTCGTGCGCTCGGCATCCTTGAGCATAACCACGCGGTCAGCGGTCACTGCCGTATTCAACGGCGCGCCCTGCTCTTTCCAATCGGGAAAGAGTTCATCCAGGGCGCGGGTCTCCATCACCGCCCCCGACAGGATATGAGCACCGACTTCGGAGCCTTTCTCCACCACACAGACGGTCAACTCCCGTTCGGCCGCCTGAGCCTGCTGCATCAGGCGACAGGCCGCTGACAGCCCTGCCGGACCGGCACCGACGATCACCACATCAAATTCCATCGATTCACGACTCATAATGTACATACCTCATCATCGACAGAGTCCGGAACAGGCTGTAACGCACTCAGGCTGGCAATCACCGTATCCACAAACACGTCTGCATTACTTGAAATCGAAAAATAGTCGCTGCGTTGAAGCCAGCTGGTGATATAGCCATCCACCATCGCCTTGATCAGCCAGGATGCCGCCTCGGGATCGATGCTGGCAGGCAACTGCCCACGCTTGATCGCGTTACGAATCACGCTCAATCGACGCCGATGCTGGTACTGCATGAACTGCGCAACCGGGTCGGATATCTCGCCCACACAGATCCCCGAGCTTTCACGGATGAACATCACCATCATGCGCCTGAAGCTTGGATCAAACTCGATCTTGCTCAGCAGACCCACCAGCAACTGACGCAGCTTGCCCAATGGGTCCTGTTCCTGATCAGACAGGCTGGCATCACTGAGCTGCTTGAACGGCTGCGAATAGAATTCACAGATGGCATCAAACAGATCCCATTTGTTCTTGAAGTGCCAATAGATCGCACCGCGTGTAAAGCCGGCGTCCCGAGCGATATCACTCAATCGGGTCGCGGCTACGCCCTGCTCGGAGAACAGCTCCAGTCCCTTCTCCATAATCGCAAGCCGTGTCGCTTCGGCTTCTTCACGGGTGCGTCGCATGATGGTTCAGCCTCAGGAAGTGATAGAGCCGCCGTTGAGCGGCAGCACCTGACCGGACATCCAGGAGGCCTCGCGGGACGCCAGATAGGCCACCGCCGCCCCCACATCTTCCGGCGTACCGGTACGGCCCACGGCGGTTGCCTTGGCGTACTCGGCGTAGTCGCCAAAGTTGTTCATGGTGCCCAGCGATACCGCGTTGGCGGTGATGCCCTTGCGCCCAACCTCATGGGCCAGATGACGCATGAAACCCAGTGCGGCGGACTTGGCGGCGGCATAGTTGGTCAGACCAAACTGCAGCCCCTGACGCCAGGACTCGGAGCTGATAATGATGATGCGTCCAAAGCCCTGCTCCACCATGCCATCGACGACACGACGGGTAAGGCCCAGAATGGCACGCAGATTCAGGTCCAGCTGGCGTTCGAAATCCTCGTCAGCCAGATCCTTGAAGTGGCGCAGCGAGTCCGGCATGCCCGGCGGGACACCGGCATTGTTGACCAGAATGCTGACCGGACCAAACTCGCGCTCGGCGGTAGCCACGATACTTTCACGCACCTGCGCATCGGTGATATCACCCGGCGCGGCGAAGACGTCAAAGCCTTCCTCACGCAGCTGAGCCACGGCGCTCTCGGCACGCTCGGCGTAATAGTCATTGATCACGACCCTGGCCCCCTGGGTTGCCAACGCACGGGCAACACCCAGGCCCATGCCCTGACCGGCTCCGGTCACCAGCGCCACCAGACCTTCAAGTTCAAACAGTTTCTGGCTCATGTTCTTGTCCTTGTATTTGAGCGTTTTCAAGACAGGGCGCCCCACAGGACGCCTTTTGCGTCGATCAGGGGCAGACTTCAAACAGGCCCGCCGCCCCCATGCCACCGCCGATGCACATGGCGATAACCACATACTTAACGCCACGGCGACGGCCTTCGATCAGGGCATGACCCACCATGCGCGCACCGGACATGCCGAACGGATGGCCGATGGAGATGGCCCCACCGTTCACGTTCAGGCGGTCATTGGGAATGCCCAGGGTGTCACGGCAGTACAGCACCTGACTGGCAAAAGCTTCGTTGATCTCCCACAGACCAACATCGTCCACTTTAAGGTTGAAGCGCTCCAGCAGCTTGGGAATCGCATAGACCGGACCAATGCCCATCTCTTCCGGCTTGCAACCGGCAACGGCTATGCCCTTGTAGATACCCAGCGGTGCGATACCACGACGATCCGCTTCTTCACGGCTCATCAGCAACGCAGCAGAGGCACCATCCGAAAATTGGGAGGCGTTGCCAGCGGTGACATGCTTGCCCTCGGCGACCCACTGCCCGTCCTTCCATACCGGCGCCAGATCGGCCAGGCTTTCGTAAGTGGTCTGCGGACGGTTGCACTCGTCACGATCCGCGACCACTTCCTTGTGACCGGCCGGCTTGCGATCAGCATCAAACACCAGCTGCTGAGCGGTCAGCGGCACGATCTCGTCATCGAACAGACCCGCGTCCTGCGCGGCAGCGGTGCGCTGCTGGCTTTGCAGGGCGTAACGGTCCTGCTCTTCACGGCTGATACCGTAGCGCTCGGCCACGATCTCGGCGGTTTCGATCATCGGGATGTAGGCGCTGGGGACTACTTCTTTTACCGCCTCGGACTGAGCGCGATAGGTATTCTTGTGCTTGGTCTGGGTCAGTGACAGCGACTCGACACCACCGGCGATGGCGATTTTCATCTCACCGGCGATGATGCTCTTGGCCGCCACGCCGATGGTCATCAGACCGGAGGCACACATGCGATCCAGCGCCATGCCGGGCACGCTGTCCGGCAGGCCGCCGGTGTACGCACAAAGTCGACCGATATTGTAGGCCTGGGTACCCTGCTGTACCGCCGCGCCCATGATCACGTCTTCCACCGCTTCCGGTTCGATATCGGCGCGCTCAACAACAGCACGAACAACATGGCCACCCAGCACCGGGGCTTCGGTATCGTTGAAGGAGCCGCGGAACGACTTGGTCAGCGCGGTACGCGCCGTGGATACAATGACTGCTTCGCTCATCTCGATTCTCCTTACTGAGCCGGATTGAAGGTGTAACGGCTGATTGTATCGATGACGCAACCGGGACGGTCACTGCCTTCGATCTCGACGGTCACGCGCACGGTGGCCTGCACCGCCTGCTTGATCGCTTCCACGGCGATCACTTCACCTCGGCCACGGATGCGGCTGCCCACCGGCACCGCCGCCGGGAAGCGCACCTTGTCGCAGCCGTAGTTGACGCCCATCTGCAGGTTCTCGACCGCCATCAACTGCGGCAGAAAGAGGTTAACCAGCGACAGGGTCAGGTAGCCGTGAGCGATGCACTTGCCGAACGGGCCGTCAGCGGCCTTTACGGGATCGACATGAATCCACTGGTGGTCACCGGTGGCCTCGGCAAAAAGGTTGATCCGCTCCTGGGTGATCTCCAGCCACTCGCTGCAGCCCAGATCCATCCCTTCAGCGGCCAGCAGCGCCTCGGCGCTGCAAAACGTCTGGTTTGCCATCCTGAATCTCCTTAAGCGTGCTGCGAGCTGACCGAAAGCACTTCACCGGTCATGTAGGAGGAGTAATCGCTGGACAGGAACATCATTACGTTGGCCACTTCCCACACCTCGGCGGCACGGCCGAACGCCTCGCGGCTGGACAGCTGTGCCAGCAGCTCTTCGCTGGAGGCTTTTTTCAGGAAGTCATGCAGCGCGATGGACGGCGATACCGCATTGATGCGCACGCCATGTTCAGCGGCTTCCAGTGCACTGCAACGGGTCAGCGCCATCACACCGGCCTTCGCCGCAGCGTAGTGCGCCTGTTCTTTCTGCGCGCGCCAGCCCAGTACCGAGGCGTTGTTGACGATGGTGCCAGCACCACGCTTTTGCATGTGCGGCAGCATGGCGCGGGTCATGCGGAAAGTGCCGGTCAGGGTGATATCCAGCACTCGGTGCCACTCCTCATCGGTCATTTCGACCACGGTCTTCTGACCGCCGAGACCGGCGTTATTGATCAGCACATCGACACCGCCCAGCTTGGCTTCTGCCTCGGCAATCAGCGCCTGCACTTCCTCTTCCACGGTCACATTACACAGCTGTCCGTAGACTTCGTTCAGGCCGGTCTCCTGCTTCAGCGCGGCAACCGCCTCTTCCAGACGGCGCGGATGAATGTCGGAGATCATCAGCGCACGGCAGCCTTCTTCGGCGGCGCGTTTCGCTGCGGAGAACCCGATGCCTGCCCCTGCAGCAGCGGTTATCAGCACGGACTTGCCCTTGAGCAGACCGTGACCTTCAACGTATTTCGGTATAGTGCTCATGTGCCTTCTCCTCAGCTGCCCCAGACTTTCTGTGCCGGAACGGCGTCCTTGATCAGTGTGTGGATCACTTCACCCAGCTCGGACGGCTCCCAGCGGTCGCCCTTGTCCACGCCTTCAGTGGTGCGCCAGCCGTCACAGATGCAGATGCGACCGCCTTCAGACTCAAACACCTTACCCGTCACATCGCCCGCTTCTTCAGAGGCCAGCCAGGCCAGCAGCGTGGAAACGTTTTCCGGTGCCCAGTAGTCGAAACTGCCGTCTTCCGGCTTGGCCATACGGGTTGCCATCGCCTCGACCGCAGTGGTCATGCCGGTACGCGCCGCCGGAGCAACGGCGTTGGCGGTGATGCCGTAACGGCCGAGTTCGGCGGCCTGATTCAGCGTCAGTGCGGCAATACCGCCCTTGGCAGCGGCATAGTTGGACTGACCGATGGAGCCCTGCAGACCGGCACCAGAGGTGGTGTTGATGATGCGTGCGGCAACCGACTTGCCCGCCTTGACCTGATCACGCCAGTAGTGAACGGCATGGGAAGCGATGCAGAAGTGGCCTTTCAGGTGCACCGCCATGATGGTGTCCCACTCCTGCTCAGTCATGGACGCGAACATGCGGTCGCGGTTCACACCGGCGTTGTTCAGCACGATGTGCAGATCACCGAAGCTCTCGATGGCCTGTTTCACCGCGTTGGCGCTGTCTTCGTAATTCGTAATATCGGAGGTGTTGACGATCGCCTTGCCACCGGCCGCCGTGATCTCGTCCACTACGGCCTGAGCCGCGGCTTCATTGATGTCGTTTACCACCACGGAGCAACCTTCGGCCGCAAACACTTTGGCATGAGCTGCACCCAAACCACCGCCCGCACCGGTAATGATGGCCACACGGCCTTGCAGAATAGACATAGCTTCCCCCAGGGCCCGCCGCAGCGAGCCTGTCTTCAATTCGGATGTATAGCTTTCGGCTGGACTTAGCCGAGGCGCTCAATAATGGTCACATTCGCCTGACCACCGCCTTCGCACATGGTCTGCAAACCATATCGCCCGCCACGACGCTCCAGCTCATGCAGCAGACCGGTCATCAGACGTGCCCCCGTAGCCCCCAGCGGGTGGCCCAGCGCGATGGCGCCGCCGTTGACGTTGGTCTTGTCGTGGCTGTAGCCGGTTTCCTGCAGCCAGGACATCACCACGGATGCGAAGGCTTCGTTGATCTCGACCAGATCGATCTGATCCATGGTCATGCCGGCTTTTTTCAGCGCGGCCTGCGTGGCCGGAATCGGTGCCCGCAAGTGCCAGATGGGATCGTCACCGCAGACACTGATGTGATGGATGCGGGCACGCGGCGTCAGGTTATAGCGCTTCAGCGCAGCCTCGGATACCACCAGCAATGCAGCGGAGGCATCACAGGTCTGGCTGGACACAGCTGCGGTGATCGACGGATAGGTCGGATCCACCGGTTCCAGCTCGGCCATTTTTTCCAGTGTTGTCTGGCGCGGGGTTTCATCGCGGGTAACACCGTCCAGCGGCACGATCTCGCGCTCGAAGTGACCGGATTCAATCGCCGCGATAGCACGACGGTGGCTTTCCAGTGCAAAGGCTTCCATGTCGGCACGGCTGATGCCCCAATGGTCGGCGATGCGCTGCGCGGCATAGAACTGGTTTACCGGCGCATCACCGAAACGGGCCTGCCAGCCTTTGCTCTCGGCAAAGGGCGTTGTGAAACCGTAGGGCTGACCGGCCAGCATGGCGGCGGAGATCGGAATCTGGGTCATCGTTTGTACGCCGCCCACGGCTATCACGTCCTGAGTCCCGCTCATTACCGCCTGTGCCGCGAAGTGCAGCGCCTGCTGAGAAGAACCGCACTGACGGTCCACGGTAGTACCCGCGACATTGAGCGGCAGACCGGCAGCCAGCCAGCTGGTGCGGGCGATATCACCGGCCTGAGAGCCGATGGTATCGACGCAGCCAAAGATGACATCGTCATACTCGTCGGCCGGTATGGCGTTGCGTTCCACCAGCGCCTTGAGCACGTGGGCGCCCAGATCAATGGCATGGACATGGGACAGCCCCCCCTTGCGGCGTCCGGTGGGCGAGCGCAGAGCATCGACAATATAGGCTTCAGCCATCATGACCTCCCGAATGTCTGACCCGGGCCCAAGGGCGCGCCGTCAGCAAAAATGGCGTCGCTGATGCGCGCCTTGTGGAATCCATGGTCACCCCATGAAGATTCGAGTGCCCAAGTGCGTTTCATGAACATCTGCAGGTCCACTTCCCAGGTGTATCCCATGGCGCCGTGTACCTGAATGCCATGACGGGCTGCCAGATGGGCCGCTTCGCCACAGGCAATGTGTGCCTGAGAGATGTGCAGCGCGGCATCGGGGTTGCCGTGCTGCAGGGAATAGGCAGCGCGATACAGTACCGGCTTGGCGAACTCGATCTTGCCTGCCACGTCGGCCAGATGGTGTTTGACCGCCTGAAAGCTGCCGATCGGTTTGCCGAACTGCTTGCGCTGGGCCACATAGTCCACCGACAGGTCCAGCATGCGCTGAGCCAGCCCCAGCAGCTGGCCCGCAACCGAAAGCGCACCTCGATTCAGGGCCTCATCCCAGATGGGCGCGCCGGTCTCGGCATCAGCGATGCCGGTGGCACTATTGGGCTCCCACATCACGCGGCACAGACGCCGCGAAGAGTCGATGCTGGGGTTCTGCTCAACATCGACCAGGGAGCGCGGCACGGCGTGAATTTCGCCTTCGTGGTTCAGCAACACAAAGTCTGCCATGTGCGCATCCGCCACCAGCGGGTTGACGGGATGGCCCACGGCGATGCGCAGGCTGCCATCGGCAATCTGTTCCAGCCAGCCGTTGCGGTCGCTGACCGACTCGGGCAGTGCGGCAATCATGCTGGTTGCCACATAGGCGGTATCGGCCAATGAGTCGGGGATGCCGTAGTAACCCAACTCCTGGGTCATCAGCGACCAGGCCACATCCCCCATGCCAAGGCCACCGGCCTCTTCCGGCACAGACAGCGCTGTCAGTCCCTGTTCAGCCATTTTGTTGCGCAGGTCCGGCGAGCGGCCGCTGTCGGTTTCCCAGATTTCGCGCAGCGCTTCCGGGGCCGCCTCGGTCATCAGGAAGCGGCTGATAGCTTCCTGGAAGGCGCGTTCGTCATCGGTAAAAGTGAAGTCCATGGCGCACCTCAGGCTTTTGGCAGGCCGAGCATGCGCTCGGCGATTATGTTGCGTTGAATCTCGTTGGCACCGGCGTAGATCGGTCCGGCCTGAGCAAACAGGAAGCCCTCCAGCCAGCCATAGTCATCCTCGTTCTGCGGTGCGCTGCTCAACAGTTCGCCACGTGCACCCAGAATGCGCATCGCGGTTTCATGGATTTTGAGATCCAGTTCGGACCAGATGATCTTGTTGATGCTGGACTCGGCACCGATCTTCTCGCCACGTGCCAGGCGACCAACGGACTGATAGGCCGACAGTGCGTAGGACTCGACACCGGCCCAGACATCCATCACCGCATCACGAATGCTCGGGTCACGGTCAGCGGTGGTCTGGTTGGCCTTGTACAGCTCGATCAATTTGCGTACCGGCTGCTGGAAGCGGGCCGGCGAGCGCAACAGCAGACCGCGCTCGAAACCGGCAGTCGCCATCGCCACATGCCAGCCGCTGCCCTCTTCGCCGATGCGGTTTTCAACCGGCACCCGCACGTTGTCGAAGAAGATTTCGGCAAACGCATCCTTGCCGTTCAGCGCCTTGATCGGACGAATGGTCACACCCTCGGCATCCAGCGGCACCATCAGGAACGACAGGCCGTGGTGGCGCTTGGAATCGGCATCGGAGCGGAACAATCCAAAGGCCCAATCGGCATAGATAGCGCGAGTGGACCAGGTTTTCTGGCCGTTGATCACGTAATGGTCGCCATCACGGATCGCCTTGGAGCTGATCGCCGCCATATCGGAACCGGCGTTGGGCTCGGACCAGGCCTGAGCCCACATGTCGTCACTGGCCGCCATGCGTGGCAGGAAGCGCTTTTTCTGCGCCTCGGTACCAAATTCCATCAGCGTGGGGCCAAGCAGCAGCTGGCCGTTCTGGTTCACGCGCATGGGAGCATCGGCGCCGTAATACTCCTCTTCAAAAATCAGCCACTCGATCAGGTCACAGCCGCGACCGCCGAGTTCTTCCGGCCACATCACCATCGACAGGCGCGCTTCAAACAGTTTGCGCTCCCACTCACGGTGCTGCTCGAACCCTTCACGGGTGTCATAGCTCGCCAGCTTCTGCGCCGGCAGATTATCCTTGAGCCACGCACGCACTTCCTGACGGAAAGCCTGCTGGCGAGGGGTATAGTTCAGATCCATGGCGAACCTCAGAAATTGGCGTCACGTTTTTCGACAAAGGCGCGGCGGGTTTCCGCCGAGTCCGGACTGGTATAGGCCTGCAACGTGAAGCCCTGCTCCCAGCGGTACTTGTCTTCCAGGTTGCCGTCCTCGATACCGTTCAAGGCCTCTTTGGCGATGCGGATCATGGCCGGGCTCTTGGCCGCGATTTTGGCTGCAATCTCCAGCGCAGCCTCACGCAGTTGCTCTTTCGGCACGATGCGTTCGATGAAGTTGTAACGGTCTGCCTCACGGGCCGACACGGCTTCACCGGTGAAGAACATCTGACGCACTTTCTGTACCGGGAACAGGCGTTGCAGGTGAGCGCCGCCTCCCATGGCACCGCGATCCACTTCAGGCAGGGCAAAGCTGGCACATTCGGACGCGACCACAATATCGGCGGCACCGGTGATGCCGATGCCGCCACCCAGTACATAGCCATGTACGGCCACGATCACCGGCACGTCACAGCGATGTACCGCCTTGAAAGTGGCGTAGTTGCCGGCATTCACAGCGACGATGCGTTCGGGGTGCTGATCCAATTCCTTGATGTCAACGCCGGCACAGAAGCCACGCCCCTCGGCCCGAATGACGATGACGCGCACTTCAGAATTACGGCCCAGCGCTTCAACCCCCTCGGCCAGTTCAAACCACTCGCGGCTGTCCAGGGCATTCACGGGACGCTTGTCGATCACCACTTCGGCGATACCGTTATCAATCTGTGTTGTGTATGCAGTACTCATTTCAGGATGCCTCCTCAAGTGCCTGCCGATTGGCGCGGGAACAGATCGCCTCCAGACAGGTTTCGGCCTCACCGGCGATCGCTGCGATCAATTCCGGTGCGCTGATCAGTTCGTTGATGGCGGCGGCCACCTGGCCGCTGGGCAGAATGCCCTCGTCAGGGAAGCCCTGAACCATGGAGCGTTGCAGCAGAACCGGCTGATTGGCCGACATCACCACCTGTGACATCTGCGCCGGGTCCTCTTTCACCGCCTTGATGAAGGTCTTCACCATATGACCAAAGGTCATGCCGGTCTCGCGTTGCCACTGGCGTGCGCTGCTCAGGGCGATCCACAGCTTGCGCATGGGGCTGGCCCCTTCCAGCTTGTGGATAAAGGCGTTTTCCACCATGCGATGACGCATGCCATCCACCGCCAGAGTGACGCGGATCTTCTGCGGGTCCTGCACGGCAAGGTAACGCTCCAGCGTCTGCTGCGGGGTGGGTGAGTCCGAGGTCATCATGAAACGGGTCCCCATGGCGATACCAGCGGCACCGGCGGCCAGCGCCGAAGCCAGACCACGCCCGGTGGAGTACCCACCCGCCGCAATCACCGGCACATCGACCGCATCCAGCACCTGCGGCAACAGGATGGTGGTCGGTACACCACCGGTATGACCGCCACCCTCACTGCCCTGAATGGTGATCATGTCCGCCCCAAGCTGCACCGCTTTGACGGCGTGCTTGAGCGCCCCCACTGTGGGGATACAGAGCACGCCGGCTGCCTTGAGTCGGCCAATGGTTTCCTTGTCCGGGCCTCGGCCATAACTCACGGCCTTCAAACGGTACTGAATCGCCAGTTCCACGCACTGCATGGCGTTTTCCTGGAACATGTGGAAATTAAGACCGAAATTGCTGCCACCGGTAGCCTCGATCACTTTCTTGATCTCGCCTTCCAGCTGTGACGGCTCGATGGTGGCACCGGCCAGAAAGCCAAAGCCGCCGCCGTTGGTGGTGGCGATCACCAGATTGGCATCCGACACCCAGCCCATGGCGGTCTGGATGATCGGATAGCGGCAGCCCAGACGGCGGGTCAGCTCGGTCTGCAACAGCGGACTCATGCTTTCTCTCCGTTGGCTGATGCTTCTGCCTTGTTCGCTTTCACCATGCCCTTGGCGTCGTAGCCACCCAAGAGGTCACCGGAGATCTGTTCATTGTGTACGTGGGCAAAGTGGTGCCAGGCAAAGGCCGCCTCCATCCCGGTGCGCTTGCCGGCCAGATCTTCCACGTGGTTGATCACCTGCTTGGTCAGCGCCAGCCCCATGCGCGGCTGACGGGCGATTTTGGCCGCGATCTCATAGGTGGCATCGGCCAGCTCATCACGGCTGAAAATCCGGTTGACCATCCCCATTTCGCGGGCACGCTCGGCGCTCATGCGATCACCCAGAAACAGGAATTCCTTGGCCACACGCGGATTGAGTTCGTAGGGATGGGCGAAGTACTCCACCCCCGGAATCCCCATGCGCACCACCGGGTCCTGGAAGAAGGCGTCATCACTGGCGATGATCAGGTCACAGACCCAGGCCAGCATCAGACCACCGGCGACGCAGGCGCCCTGCACCATGGCAATGGTCGGCTTGGGCAGATCGCGCCAGCGGCGGCACATGCCCAGATAGACTTCCTGCTCGCGGGCATAGAGGTATTCGCCACCCGGCTTGTTGGTGTGGTCCCACCACAGCGTGCTGCGATCGAATTCCTTGTTGATGTCGCGGCCGGGAGTGCCGATGTCATGACCGGCGGAGAAGTGCTTGCCTTCACCGCGCAGCACGATCACCTTGACGCTGTCGTCATCCACCGCCTGACGAAACGCCGCATCCAGGGCGTAGGTCATCTGCGAGTTCTGCGCGTTATTGAACCCGGGCCGGTTCATGGTCACGGTGGCGATACCATCCTTGACGCTGTACAGCACCGGCTGCTCGGTCTCGTAGACCGATTTGTCTTCGCGCTGAACGAATTCCTGCGTTTGATTGGCTGCTGTCATGACAGGCTCCTGTTTACTGTTCGGTGGACGCGGTGCGGATACCCGGCGGGTTATCCTTGAGCTGACGGGCACGCAGGTTGTGCGGGTCCAGCCTGGCGATGATCGCCAGCTGCTCAGGCGTAGGGTGTGCGGTTTCGCCCATGTCCGGCGCCTTCAGCAGCTCGAAGCCGGTATTGTCCTGAACCTCTTCAAAGGTCACGCCAGGGTGCAGGGAACGCACGCGGATAGCATGATCAGGCCCCTCGAAATCCATCACGCACAGGTTGGTGACGATGTGACGGATCTCCATCAGGTCCTGACGCATATGCTCGGACCAGCGCGCCGGGTTGTAGCCCACGCCGGAGACCATATCGACCTCGCCTGACACGAAGGCACGCGTATTGTGGTTGGGCACGAACAGCGAGTTGATGTGGTTGATGCTGTTACCCGGCAGACCGCGTACACCCAGCATCGCCACTTTCGGCTTGTCGTAGTCACCGACGATGGACAGGTTGGTCTGACCGAAACGGTCGATCTGGGTCGGGCCGATCATGGCGTGACGCTTGCCACCCCAAACGCACTCGAACACGCGCTCGAAGGACATGTAGCCGGAATACTTGGGCTCGTAGTCGCCACGGGGGCCGACCGGAATCGGCTCCTCAACCAGCAGACACTCGCTGTCGGTCATCATCAGTTCAGGGGTATGGGTCATCTTCGCCAGACTGGCCCCCAGACGCGGGATGATGCCCAGACCGGACGCAAGGATTTCACCGTCGCCGCGGAAGGCTTCGGACGCGGCCACAATCATCAGCTCGGCCAGCGTAAATTCACAGTGGGTCGTCATTGTGTGCCTCTCCTCAGAATGTCGGCAGCGGCAGGCTGCTCATCGCTGCAACGCCACCATTGGCGGCCTGATAGGCGTCTTCGCCACCGTTCACAAACTCATCCATGTACACCTGCCAGCCGTTGTCATCGCTGGCACTGGCGACATAGCGCTTAAGGTGGGACAGATCCCAGCCATAGTTCGGCGCGCACATGGTCGGATGAGCGCCCTTGGGCGCATGCACCACGCCCTGTACCAGATAGCGTTCAAAGGTGTTGAGGCGGGCGGTGTCACGATCCAGTTCCAGGCGGTCGACCACCTCTTCCGCAGAGACGATGCAACGCTCGGCTGCACGGGCCACCAGATGATCAAAATAGGGATCGGTGCCGGTGATCAGGGTGTTGCCCAGCCTGTCCGCCTTGTTGACATGAACAAAGGCCATATCCAGATTCAGCGCCGGCATCGCCAGCAGCTCTT
This sequence comes from Marinobacterium sp. BA1, assembly GCF_041155135.1. Lineage (NCBI taxonomy): Bacteria > Pseudomonadati > Pseudomonadota > Gammaproteobacteria > Oceanospirillales > Oceanospirillaceae > Marinobacterium > Marinobacterium sp. BA1. Next base: position 898,154 of record NZ_BAAFHC010000001.1, on the reverse strand, counting down.
CGCCGTCGTCATAGGGCGAACGGATGGTGCGCAGGTCGTTGTATTTGACAACATCGGTCGCCAGACCACAGCGGGTCGGCAGGAAGGGCACTCGCATGCCAGCGGCACGCAGCCCCCACTGGAACATGCCTTCATCCAGCTCCATCACCTCGATCTCACCGGCCTGACGCACCTTGCGGAACCAGGGCTCCAGCGGAATCGCATCCAGTGTGGCAAAACCGAAAATCAGCTTTTTGACCTTACCGGCCGCACAGAGCATGCCCACTTCCGGGCCACCGTAGGCCACCACGGTCAGGTCCTTTACATCCGAACGCAGGATCTCGCGCACGATCGCCATCGGCTTGCGCCGCGGCCCCCAGCCACCAAAGCCGATGGTCATGCCATCGCGCAGCTGGGCTACCGCTTCAGCGGTTGTCATCTGCTTGTTCATTCAATACTCCTTGCTCAGGGCCGCTTATTTGAAACCGATTGAGAAGTCATGGCCCCAAACGCTGACACGGGTAAATTCGAAGGCACTGTGCTCGTTCCAGTCCACCTGCAGACCACCAAAGCCGTACTCAATATCGAACCCGGACGGCGTCTTCATATAGAAGGAGGTCATGCGATCATTGAGGTGTTCGCCCAGGGTGGCGGACAGCTTCACGCCATGCGCCTGCATGCGGTCATGGGCACGCCCCACTTCGGTCATGCAGTCCACTTCCACCATGGCGTGAACACAGCCGGACGGCACCGGGAACTCGGCAATAGCCAGGCTGTGATGGCGAGCGTTATTGCAGTGCATGAAATGGATGCGCAGCGGATCGGCATCCGGCGCGGGTTTGTGATTCATGATGTCGGAGAGACCGAAACCGAGCACGTTCTTGAGGAAGTCGCGGGTTTCGTCAAAGTTGGGCGCCGGCAGAACAACATGACCCAAGCCCATCGCGCCGGTGACAAAGCGCGGCACGCCCTGGGGGGATACGAACGGCAGGAACTCGGAGCGATGGCCCCAGTACAGTTCATGGCGGTTGCCCGCCGGGTCACGTACAATGGCCAGCTGCTGCACCGCGCGCTGGTTGCACAGGCTGGCATCCCCCGCTTCCCAGGCAATGCCCTTCTGATCCAGCTCGGCGATGGCCGCCGCAAAGGCTTCTTCGGACGCTAGCTCCCAGCCGGAGGCCAGATAGCGATTTTCGTTGCCTTCCAGAATCAGCATACGGAAGGGGCGCTCGTCCATCTTGACGTAGAGCCCGCCTTCCGGCGCGTCCATGCTCATCATGCCGAGTACGTTCTCGGCATAGTCCTGCCATTCCTTCAGGTTCTCAGACTGGGCAACCAGGTAGCCCAACTCGCGAATATCGATCATCACATCCCTCCGGGGTCTTGTTCTTTTGCCCATTATCAGGAGGGAGGTACAGCGTCTCATCGTCCATTGAGACTAAACAGAATTGGGGAAAATGAATGGATAGCGCGAAGGCGTAGCCGACAGTCCATGACAGCAAGGGTGCCCCCTGTTGCAGGGTCTACACTACAGGTGACATTTGCACATACCCTGAGTGAGGCAATCCCATGGCAGCGCATGACATCACCCCCTCAACCGACGACAGACTCCGTGACAGGGCGATGGGGGCCCTGATGGGCGCCTTCATTGGTGACGCCCTGGGGGTTGGGCCGCACTGGTATTACGACCTGGACCAACTGGTCGCCGACTACGGCCCCTGGATCGACACCTACACCCGCCCGCGTCCCGGACGCTATCACGAGGGACTCGAACCCGGTCAGCCCTCGCAATCAGGTATCCTGTTGGAGATGATGCTGCGTTCACTGGTGGACTGCGGAGGCTATGACGAGGCCGATTTCTGCCGCCGGCTCGATACCGAACTGTTCCCCCAACTGGACGGAACCCCGATGCATGGCCCGGGCGGCTTCACCAGCCAGTCCATGCGGGATGCATGGCACAAACGGGTTCAGCAAGGGTTGCCCTGGGGGGCCATCGGTGGCAACGCCGACAACACCGAAGCTGCAGAGCGCATCATCGCCATCGCCGTGCGCTACGCCCTCACACCCGGCGAGCTGGCCCGGTCGGTCACGGCCAACACGGCCCTGACCCAGGCGGACGGCACCGTCATGGCCATGACCACCGCATTCGGCGCAGTGCTGGGCATGCTGGTAGAAGGCCATCGCCTCGACGGCGATCTCTCAGACAAGCTGATGGCCCGCGTAAAAACCGGCGAGCTGCCCTTTCACACCATTACACAAGGCAAACTCGAAGCCCCGTCACGCAAGCAGCAGGAAAAGCGGCATGAAGGCCTGTTTGCCTCGCCCGATGCGCTGCTCACGCCGTCCTGTATTGCCCGCGCCGCCCACGCCAATACCATTCGCATCGAACCCGCTTCGCAGGTGGGCCTGCTTTACGGCCTGCCGTGTGCGGTCTACCACCAGTTCCCGGCCGCCTACTATCTGGCGGCTCGCTTCACGGACGACTTCGAGCCGGCGGTGCTGCACGCGATCAACGGTGGCGGCCAGAACATGGCACGCGCCATGCTGACCGGCGCCCTGAGCGGCGCGATGGTGGGGTTGTCAGGCATTCCGCAACGATTCATCGATGGCCTGGAGCGGGCTGAGCCGCTGCTAGCATTGGCCGAGGCACTGGCTGGCGATATAAAAGGTCACGGGGGTGAAGCCCGGGATAGGTCGTGAAGGGTGTTGATGTTTGAATATGACTCGGTATTGAGGCAATGAAATCATATGTGACGCAGTATCCACTTGGCAATATGGCAGCCCACTACCAAGTGAATACTGTCACTGTACACAAACAGCACTATTATATTAGCAAGGTGAATAAATATTGGACAAATTAATTAAATATTTCTTTAAACTCGTTCAGGTTATTTAGAGTAATTAATAACACATGGTATATTATTTACAATTAGTCTCTAATAAATCCTTGGCATTATTTAATGCCTCTTCTACAGATTTTTTAACATCGTTATCCAGAGATAATCTAAGAATTTTTTTATACAGCGAAATATATGAAACCCTTGGATCACTGTCTAAATATCTCACTCCCTCATATAACTCGTTCTGTAGGTCTGTGGTGATTGCCTTATCACCACTTTCTAACAGAATTTCTTGTAAACGCATTCTTTTCTGAAACAAATTTAGTTCCTTGTTAGCTTTTTGTGCTAATTCCGCAACAATAAATTCGAATTTTTCCTCTAACTCTTTTCGTTGTAAGCTGAGCTCCTTATCCTGTAATTCAAGCGCTCTTTTAGAATTTGTGTTTTCTCTAATCGTAATATAAACCCCAATACCACCCAAAGTTATAGTGATGGCAATTATTCCAACAACAACTCCATATATACTCCAGTAACTATTTTTAGCTTCTGAAATTTCTTTTGATAAAAAATCATACTTTTGATGTAACACGTCAACTTTATTTGAAACTTTTGACCCAGCATTTTCAACTGAGCTCATCTTAATATTTATATTATTTAAATCATCCCTTAAATAGCTTATTATCACATCATAACCAATATTTGATTCGGTAGTTGGAGTTATATTTTCGGAACTAGGATCATTTGATGCAGAGTAACATGCAGAAGCCATGGGAAGTAAAAAAAACATCATTACAAATGAAGTCCATTTCATCAAAAAAAATCCTCTTTTAAAATTGAGAAAACTTCATTAATTCCACTACTAAGGGGCTTTTGTATATATTTAGTCAAAATATTATCTATTTTTATTTTTATATCTTCTTTGTTTTTTGCTGAAATAATAACGATTTTTTTATTAGGATATTTATCTCTAATTAACTTGTAAAGAATCTCACCAGTTTCAAGACTATTATTAACATCCTGTTTACTTCCCTTCCTTAACATTATATCTAAAAATATTATCTTATAACTATTTAGACAATCTATTATTTCTAATAGATCGTCTGCAGAGTTTTTTATATCGCAAGTGACATCTTCCATTTCTAATAGTGTCGCAAAATCTTCACAAAAATATTTATCATCGTCAAGTAATAGAACCTTCATATTTCTAGTACTCCATATTTTTTGGGACAGGGAACTTCAGGGTAAACTCAATATCTTTGGGATCAGAATGAGGAACAAGGAGAAGGTCGCCTCCTGACTCGATCATAATATTCTTCGCAAGAAATAAACCAATACCAGTACCATGTATTTTCTCATCTAAAACTTTTTTACCTCTATAGCCATCTTCAAAAATCTTTTTCCTCTCTGCTTTGTTTATAGGAATCCCTCGATTCTTAACACTGACATACAAATAATCTTCACCGAAGTCATGTTTACAATCTATTACTATTTTCTGATGCACATCATCACAGTATTTTGCAGCATTATCAACCAAAGCATTCAATGCAATTGTATAAAGATCTCTATCCCCAACAACATACCATGAATGCATTGAGCCCATATCAATATAAACAAAACAATCGTGCTGTTTTTCCAAGTATGGTTTAGTAATATTTACTATTGGGTAAATAATCCCTTGCAAAAGGGATATCCTCTCTCTTTTTCTTAACTTAATAAGCTCGTCAAAATAATAAGAGTCAGTTAGTAACTTTAACCTCCCACCTAAAACTTGAATATCTTCTAACTGGCTAATATATTTTCTTTTCTTATCTTCTGGTATATTTTCTCTGGACAATCCTCTTTTTATTATCTCTGGTCCTGTATTAAATTTAGATATTGGTGTTCTTATCTCATGCAAAAGGACGCGGTTAAAATTATCATGCGCTTCCAGCTTTTTATTTAGGTCATTGTACTTATAATATATATCAATAGAACTCTCCAGAATAACTTTTGCTCTTTGAAGAGTATCAAAGTGTACGGGGCGGGGAGGTTTTATTGTTCTTTTACCGTCACCTGATATAACATACTTATTTTTAACACGAACAACTCCTACCAACTCATTCCCAATTTCAATTGGTATTCCAACCCAATTCTTCCCTTTATTTTTTGTCTTTTCATCATATATATGAGAGTTATGATGCTCTTTTTCTAAGTCATACGAGCAGTATATTTTTTTCGATTTAGCCACTTTAGTTGTTAATGAATTGACATTAAGCGGATATACAATATCACTATTTGATTTAAAACCTTCTTTATCGAATGATGCGGTTAATACAAGAAGGTTCTCTTCGCTCTTGATAAAAACAGAGCATGCTTCATAAAGCAAAATTTCGCTTACAAGTTTACAAAACCTCTTCAAATAAACTTCTAATGACTCTTTTTCAATATTAGGTAAGCTCTCATACGTTAGACGGCCAAATTGTTCTTCTGCTAACTGAATACTTTCTATATATTTTGTTTCAACTAGTCTTTTCAATCTTGTGACAACTGAATCCCCAAGATAAAACCCTTCTTTTTCTGAATAAAAATTCACCACCACAGGTGTTTTATTTTGGAAACCTATATCAAGCTTTATTCTATTAACAGATTTAATCTTTTTTCTTCCTAAAATATCAGAGTTCATGCAATCATTATATGGAGATCTTGCCTCAAAGCCTTTATATTTATCATCAAGAACATCTGATAATCTACACGCATCACCACTAATAAGATACCCACACGCCTCCTCTAACGAAGTTGCCTCACAGGTGAAGAAATTAGTAAGACTATTATAAGACCATAGTGAGAAGTGTTCACAGAAAACATATTCTGACAACTTCTTTAAATAGTCATGTAGACTTATGTCTTTTCTAGTAATGTTAAATAATAATTTTTCTTTCTGTTCATGTCTAAAGTTACTTACAACATCACCGTTTACTTGTTTCAGAAAATTATAAGTTGCTTCCGTATCACCAAGAAAATACTTGGTGAAAAATGTTGATTTATAAAATAAATACTCTCTATCTTTTTCTATAAGAATATATTTTGATTTTTCATTAAAGAAATTCCCTATTTTTTTGTTAAGCACTCCTCCGAGGTAGGGGCTATTTTTCGGAATATCAATGAGCTTACTTTCTGGTATAAATACCTTTTCGCCAAAATCTTTCTCATGAGATAGAGCGATAAAGTATCCATTTAGCTGGTAGAATACGATTAATTCCATTATAATAAAATTCCCAAAATATTATATTTAAATATAAGTTTTTGAAATTTTAAACCCTATGTGTATTTTATAACAACCATTCCGAAAATCACAATAATTTAACTATTTATCCGAGCACGTTAGAATAATCTTAATACTTATTTAGCGAAATGCTTATTATTGTATTAAATAGCATGAAAAGTCAGTGACCTGTCCTATCAGAGCTTACAGCTCCACGCCCCCCGCCAACACCGTTTTGTTTGCGAAGTAAAAATTTCCGAAAGAGGTCTGATGACCGCTATGCTCGGTGGATTCAACCGATAGCTATTTCCAATAATCCTTAAAACATCACCGACAATGCAGTCCTTGTCAAATCTAAGAAAAGTGTTCCAGCGGTTGACGCAGGAGCCGAATACTTCAGAATGATGAAAACATCGCGCTCACACGGGCGATAAGAAATGGTATGACTCTTCACGACTTCCAGCACATGTAGCAGGTGAGCCACCATCGTGGTAACCCACCTCTCCTTCAAAAGCCTCAATACCCAACACAGGTATCAATGGCACCCTGCAGTGATTCACCCGCACACCAGCGGCGCAGGTTGTCCAGAAACGCCTGGCTCATGCGCTCGTGACTGCGCGGGCCATTCCAGGCAATGTGCGGACTGAGATGTACACTCGGGTGCTGATACAGCCAGTGTCCAGCCGGCAGGGGTTCAGGGCTGACCACATCCAGCGAGGCACGCGCGATCTGGCCGCTATCCAGCTGTTCCTTGAGGGCGTCATGGTCGATCAGGGCAGCGCGCGAGATGTTGATTAGGTGACTGCCGGGTTTCAGCCTCGAAAGACGTGCTGTATCCATCAACCCGACGGTTTCCGCGGTGGATGGCAGTGCAAGCACCAAATGATCCGCGTAGGGGATCATTTCATCCAGGCTGGCCACCGATTCGACACCCGACATGCCCGATGACCGATGTGTGCGCATATGGCAGATCACGTTCATATCAAATGCCAATGCTCTACGCGCTATCGCCTGTCCGATCTGGCCAAAGCCGATAATGCCCAGCGTTTTGCCTTCCAGCGTATCAAGGTCGGCCATGAACCATTGCTCCGGTGGCACTGAAGCCCAGCTTGAGGGCAGCCGTTTCGCGTGTGCCAGCATCATCGCCAGCACCCATTCGGCAATCGGAACGGCAGTGGCACCTTTTGAGCAGCTAACCAATCGACCACGCAGCAGATCGATGGGGTAGTCATCCACACCCGTTCCCAGAATGTGAATCCAGCCAACATCCGGCTGGTGATCCAGCAGGCGACGCAGTGTTTGACTGCCGCCCGGCGTAGCCAACACAACATCGACCCGCCCCAACTGATCCAGCGGATCGGTTGGGGACAGCGTCAGGATGTCAGCCTCCGGTACGATTTCACGAATCCGTTCACTCAGTGCCGGAAAATCGAACATCATAACGATGCGCATGGGTCACTCCTCCAGCAAGACACGTCCAAGCTGCACATCACCCTGAATGGTGGTGCGGTTGATGCGTCGGCGCACGCCAACCGGAGTGCCGGTGGCGCAGTGCATGGCACGCCAGTTGTCCCACAGCACCATGTCACCCGGCTGCCACTGGTGGAAATAGTGGAACTGCGGATCACGGGTGTGTGCCACCAGGCGCTCCAGCAGTTCGATGGACTCGTCATTGGAAAGACCGGCCTTGTAGGGCGTCACGACGCGATCCAAAAACTGCTCGACAATGCCCAGCACCTTGATGCCGGTGATCGGATGGGTCATGGCCGCCGGGTAGACCGACTCAGGGAAGTCCGGGAATTTGACGTCCGAGGGTTTCCTCGGGCTGTGAGGCCCCGGCTCGTAGCCTTCCAGATCCACGTAGCGCATATGGCGGCGCTGCATGCTGAAGGCATAGGCCACTTCCAGCTTGTCGAGCAGTGCCTTGGTGTCGGCATCCAGTGCATCATAGGCCTTGGCCAGATCACCAAAACCGGTCAGGCCTCCCTCGCCTGCCACTTCGACCGCTGTCAGGACGGCGCCATGGTTGGGTTTGCCGGTGTAGTGCAGATCCAGATGCCAGTCGAGCCGGCCAACAATCGTCTCGCCCTTGTAGAAAGCGGTCATCGACTTGTCCTTGTCGCCGCCGCTCTCCAGCTCGAACAGTTCAGGGTACTCGTCAGACAGCGTTGCCTTGAGCGGGTGCAGCTCCAGCTCGCCGAAGATTAGGCTGAAGGCGATCTGCCGTTCGGGGGTAATCGCCTGATTGCGAAACACCAGTACCCCATGCTCATACCAAAGCGCACGCAGCTGTTGCTGCAGTTCATCATCCCAGTGTTGAGTGATATCGAAGCCCTGTACCTCAACGCCGATGTTATCCAGCGGTTTAACGGTCAGTGTCATACCTGCGCGCTCCTCTCAGTTCACGACATTCGGATCGCGACGCAGTTCACGGCGCGCCATCGCTTCCCACAGGAACGGAAAGCCGTTCGGATCCGGCAGGCTGACCTGTTGGATCACTTCCTCGGCCAGGGGCTCGGCACCTCCCGCCAGACGCACTTCATAGGCACGACGACAGCGCCACTCCAGCGTTGCCGCACGCAGATGGGCCTGACGCAGATCGCGACCGACCACCAGTGCACCGTGATGGGCCAGCAGCGCCCACTTGGCATCACCCAATGCTTCGACCGCCGTCAGGCTGGTGGCCTTGTTCTCAAAGGTACCCAGATATTCGTTGTAAATCGGCAACTCGGAGCCGCAATAGGCACCGGCCTGATCATAGATCGGCGGGGTTTCCTGCAGGTTGGCCCAGATACCACTCCACTTGGGATGGTTATGAATAACCACATTGATGTCGGAGCGGGCCTCGTGCAGTTGCAGATGCAGGCCGATGGCGGGGGTGGTGTTCCAGTTGCTGTCGAGAATATTACCCTGATCGTCCAGGGTCACAATATCGCTGGCCGTGACCTCATCCCAGGTCAGCTCCCAAGGGTTGGTGAGGATGGTGCCGTCGGATTGGCGCACGGTAATATGCCCGGCGATATGGTCATCCCAGCCTTCTGCATAGAGCATGCGGCACATCAGCGCCACCTGCGCCTTGGGTGTCAGCTCGGGCAGCAGTGCACGTTCGCCCGGTCGTGGCGCAAATTTTTCAAACATTTCGACATTGAGGTGATCGGTCTTCAACACGGCGTTAATCCTTATTTTGTTGCGTGTCGAATGATGATAATCACTCCTGACTGGAGGGCATTGTAAAATCCGGCCAATCAACAGGCCCAAGTGGACAGATTGAGAGGCTTAAAACAGGCGCCCACGAAACTCGCTCGGGGTCATGCCGGTCCACTTTTTGAATGCCTTGAGAAAGCCGGAATGATCGGAGTAGCCCAGTTGCACGGCGATTTGCGTAATGGGCAAGGTGGGATCGCTCAATGCACGGCGTGCGTGGATTTCACGGACGCAATCAACAATTTGCTGGTAGTGCCACCCCTCAGCTTGCAATTTGCGCCTCAGGGTACGCGGGCTGCAACACAGCACCTTGGCCGCCTCGATCATATCGGGCGGGTTGGCAGGATCTTCGACAATCAGCGGCCAGAGCCGCCAGGCCACATTACCCCCCTGTCGGCGGATACTCTGCTCTTCACACATCGCTTCATACAGTCGTGCACTGTGTGGACTGGCATTAGGCAGGGGTTGATCGAGAATCGCCGCATCGAAAAACAGCTGGATCACCGGTGCATCGAACTGCAGTTCGCACTCAAAGATGGCGTGGTAGTCATCTGCATGGGGTGGTGCCGGATAGTCACAGCGCAGCCGAGTCACCGGCAAGGGCTGTCCCAGCACCCAGCGTGCCGTTGTGATGATATTGCTGAGCAGGTCCTCAACCGCCAGCAGCCTCAAGTCATCCAGCGCCTCTTTTACATTGACCTGAAAGCAGCCCTGCCCTTCGATTTCGCTAAAGGTGGTAATGATCGACTGCCCGGAAAAACGCCCCGGATAGCTCTGGTATTTAAGTCCTCGCTCAATCGCCTCGCGCAGGGTCGTGCAGCTCATCATCAGGTACGCCAGCTGGTCGTAGGTCGCCAGTGAGCGCTGATACCCTATTTTCAAGCCAAGCCCGGTGTCGCCCGTCAGGCGCAGGGCATCGGCCAACAACGCGCGATGCGTCACGTTGCTGATTGAAACCTCCAGAGACGTTAGCTGATTGAGGTTGTGTGCTGCACTCAGCGCTTGTGTATCAACGCCTTTGCCCGACAGAAAGTCGAGGAGCCAGATGATATAGCGGGCATCAGTATTCATGGGTTGAACAGGTATAGCCAAATCATTGTGTTCCCACTCAAGATGTCAATCGTGTAGCCATATCGGCAATCACCCCGTGCTGGATCTGCCGCAGCAAACGCAATTCGCCTTCCTGGCTCACGCTTGTAGGATACGGTGTTGCTTGGATTTCATCATAGATCGCGGGGAACTGCTGCTCAATTGCCTTGACCATGCGACTGACAGTTTGCGTCTGTAAACGCGGCGGGACCTTGAGGATACGGCCCAGCTCTGCCAGGTAGGCAGGACTCACCTCGCCTAGTGTCTTCACCAAGCCAATCTTCCACTCCAGTCTCGCCTTCAACCAACCATTGTCAGGTTCATAGACCGCCGTACTGAGCAAATCATAATGCGGGGTGATGACCACCCCTTCCGGTGACATATAGAACGACAGGTTCTTGAGGTGGTTATCCGTATTACCAATCAACAGGCAGAACACAAACCAATCGAACAACACTTTTCGCGTCGCCGCCTTGGCTCGGCACTGATCAACGATGGCCGTCAACGTATCCGGCAGGCATTGGGTGTACTTGAATGCTCTGTCCAAGGACAACAACTGGCAGGCATCGATGACATGCTGCCGCCGGGTTACGTTGTTTTCCAATGCACGGTCGAAACGCTCTACCAGGTAAGCCGGCTCCGGTACGTGGATCAGGTACACGTCTGGTACAGCCAGCCCAACGGCCCGTGCCAGTTTCATCATCACAAACTCATTAATGGCGCTGTGGGGGTACTGATCGGGCTTGCTGTGGTCGGGTTTCAGAATATGGGTAGACGGTTCCGCGGCATCGGGCTCAAACAGCTCTCCGTTGTCAAAAATAACAGGCAGCTTGTGCTGAGCACCGGCCAGTGACATTCGCTTGCTGCCGCCCTGAGACAGCGGCACATCCGGAAGGGCTTTAATGCGAGCCGAGAGCTCTAAAAATGACAACGGGTGCCGTCCTCCCGGGCCCGGGGTCTCAGCAGGGCCCAACAGGGTCAGTGCACCTGCTGACTCTGCACCGAAATGAGCAAGAAGCCCAAATGCATCGGCTTCATCAATATCGGCATCAGCCGCCAGGAGTGTCCGTGCTCCTTCTTCAGGAAGCAGGTTATCGAAGAACCACTGGGTGGGTCGCTTACTCGATCCATCCTCGATCCTGCCCACCGCGCGCGGCAACGTCGGAGACAAATCGAACATCGCCCACGCTGGATCGTATTCAAAGACCCACAGGTTGTTATGTTCCTGCAGGGTGCCGACTTTGCTGTGGTTCGACCACACCACTAACGTTCGATCTGAGACAGCCATTTTTCGCGCCTGTGATTGGGAATGGCAGTATCTTGAGACAACAGCTTCTGCTTAAGTACGTCGACAGCATCTCCGGGTAAATCAACGGTCACTTCAATCCCAAGCTCCTCCAGCAGTGCCAGCAGCAGCCCGGTCTGGATCGTCGGTTTGCCCTTTTCGACATCCACCACATATTTGTGACTGCAGCCTGCCATGGCACCCAGGTCGTCCTGACGGAGCCCTTGGGCTTTTCGTGTGAGTCGAACAAGCGTCCCGATGTCTTCTACGCTCTCGATGCGAAGCTTCATATAGCCACCCCAATAACCGTTCAGTTAGAGAATATCGAAAACCCGGACATTTTCAACCAAGTATAACCGAACGGTTAAATACGAGCATTGTGAGCGTTAATAGCGACGATTAATAACCGTTCGGTTGTTTTAATAACCAACTGAAGGGCAAATAAGCACTTCTCCACAGCACTGCAACACAAAAAAGCCGCCCAACTCACGAAGGGCGGCAAAACAAGCACACAGCATGAACAAAACAGAAATCAGCGATACAGAATGACCAGATCGTTGATGACCGAGGGTCGGTCATTACCCACAACGTGGATATTGACCTCGAGCGTCAGCGCAGTGCCCTTGCGGGACTGCTGCACCGACTTCACCCGCGCCCGGGCATGGATCTCGGAACCAGCCGGAACGGGCGACGGGAAACGCAGACGGTCAGAGCCGTAATTGACCATGGTCTGGAATCCCGTAATTTCAAACGGCAACGCAAAGTTCAGGCGCGACTGCAGCACCTGCACCAGCGAGCCATGGGCGATGGTGGTGCCGAACGGGCTGTCCTTGGCGGCACGCTCCGGATCGGTGTGGATCCAGTAGTTGTCGCCGGACAGTTCGGCGAAGGTGTTGATCAGCGCCTGATCCACCAGCAGTGTGTTGCTCCAGTCGGTGTACTCATCGCTGACCAGTGCCTGCAGGGCCACCGGGTTATCCACCGCCACCTGTACCTGCCCCTTGTCGTTGCGCGGCAGGCTGTCCAGCGGGTTCACATACGGCAGGCTGTCCAATGCCTTGTCGGCAGCGGTGAAGCGCAGCAGGGTGTTGCCCTTGGCATCGACCTGATCCAGCACCGGCTTCAGCGCCATGCCGACCTTGATCTCGTCTTCGGCCAGTCCCACCAGGGTGGCGTTGACGCGCACGCCCTGCTCCAGCTCGACCACCGCCAGCGCCTGCGGCATCTCGTCGGCAAACTCCGGCAGCGTCGGGATGCGGGTCAGGGTATAGGTATACAGCGTGCCCTTGCCGGACACCGACTTCCACTCAAGATCATGGGCCAGGCAGTGGGTGCAGTGACGGCGCGGGTAGAACACCCAGCCGTTACAGGCGTTACATTGCTGAATACGGATCTCGCCTTCGTTCAGGCCCTGCCAGAAGGGCTTGGAGATCTCGGTCATCTCTGGCATCGGTTTCAGACTCATGACTTAGCCCCCCTGCAGAATCAATGCACCCTGTTCACTCATCACGCCGCCGGTTCCGGAGACGAACACCTGATCGCAACGCGTGAGCTGACGTGCATCGGCACGCCCGGCGATCTGGGTGTAGGCTTCGATCACCTGCGAGAAGCCGCCGGCACTGCCGGCCTGACCGAAGCTGAGCTGACCGCCGTGGGTGTTCAGCGGGAAGTTACCCTTGAAGGTCAGGTCGTTCTCCTTGATGAAGCGCATCCCCTCCCCTTTGGGACAGAAGCCGGCATCCTCCAGCGACAGCAGCACGGTGATGGTGTAACAGTCGTAGATCTGGGCCGCGTCCATATCCTGCGGCTTGACGCCCGCCATTTCGAAGGCGCGCTTGGCCGCAGCCGCCACCGGGGTCACAGTCATATCGTTAGCATAAGACGGCGACTTGAACGACAGGCGCTCGCCAAAGCCCTTCACGAAGGCCGGACGGTGTTTGGTCTTGGCCGCCAGCTCTTTGGAGGTGACGATCACGGCGGCACCACCGGCCACCGGCATCACGATCTCCAGTACGTGCAGCGGGTCGGCCACCATTTTGCTGCCCAGCACATCCTCGACCGTCAGTGGCTTGCCGAAGAACATGGCATCCGGGTTGGACAGTGCATTGGTGCGCTGATCGACGCAGATCTTGGCCATGGCCGCCTGGTCGTAGCCGTACTGCGCCGCGTAGCGCTGGGCGATCATGGCATAGCCGGTGTTCTGGCCCATGTGACCGTAAGGCAGGTCGAATTCCGCCTCCGGGGCACCATAGGCGGTGCTGTGTCCGCCAAAGCGCATGGCGCGCGCCATCCAGGCCGGATCTTCGCTTGGGCCGAACGGTGCCAGGCGCATCGGAATGACGCAGAGCACCGCTTCACACAGGCCCATCTCGATGGCTGCGGCGGCACGCCATACCATGCCCACGGGGGTACAGCCGCCCAGATCGACCACTTCGGCAAAGTTCAGCTCAATGCCGAGGTACTCAGCGGCCATGGCCGGTACGAAAACGGACGCCTCGTGAAACTGGGGCCCGTTGATCACCAAGCCATCCAGATCGCTGGCCTTGAGACCGGCATCTTCCAGTGCCTGGGCCGCCAGATCGGCCACCTGCTCCAGGTGAAACATCTGCGGCGCCGTGGCATATTTTTCAGGCTTGTACTGCGCCGCGCCCACTATCGCGGCATCTCCTCTCAATCCCATTGTCATCTCCCGACGCCTTATTGATATTCAAATGGTGGCAACCCGACTTCGGCCAGTACATCGGTCGAATAGGGTCTGTAGGTCCCGGCCCGGTCATCACGCACATACAGCGGATCGGCACAGTGCTCGGGCGCATAGCCCTGACGCTGCAGGTCCACCTTGCGCAGCTTGAAGGTGGTGGTCATGTCGGCCGCGGCACTGACGCGCACGAACAGCGGTGCCGCGTAGTTCGGCACCCGCTCAACGGTCAGATCGTAGAACGCCTGCGGATCAAACGACTCGCCTTCCTGCATGACAATCGCCGCCATACCGGCACGGCCCTCATGCTGCGGCACCTGTACACCGTAGATGTTGATCAACTCGGCGCCCTTGAAGTCGCCCAGCGCACTGGCCACTTCCTGAGTGGAGACGTTCTCGCTCTTCCAGCGGAAGGTATCACCGACACGGTCAACAAAGTAGAAATAGCCATCTTCATCAAACCGCAGCAGGTCGCCGGAACGCCACCAGCTGTCCCCCTCGCTGAACACGCCGCGCAGGATCTTCTGCTCGGTGGCATCCCTTGAGGTATAGCCCTCAAAACGCCCGCCACCGATCTCCGGGTGATTGATGATCATCCCGACGCCCTCGCCAACTTCGTTGGGCTCGCAGAGGATACAGAAGCCGTTTTCGTCACGCAGGTGAACATCGTTTTCCAGATCGTAGCGGATCAGGCGGAAATTGGTCTTGTTCCAGTCCGGTACACGGCCACAGGAGCCGATATGGTTATCCACATTGATCAGGTTGGTGTTGGCTTCGGTGGAGCCCCAGCCTTCATAGATATCCATTTCGCCAAACCGGTCAACCCAGCGCTGCCAGGTCTCGGCCGTCAGGCCTGCACCCATCATGCAGCGCAGCTTGTGACTGCCTGCCGGGGCATCCTGATTGAGCAGATAGCGGCAGATTTCGCCGATGTACTGGCATACGGTAACATCGTTGTCACTCACATCCTGCCAGAAGCGGCTGACGCTGAACTTGCGCCGCACCACAATGCTGGAGCCCGCCTTCAGTGCGGTTGAGGTCACCGAGGTGGCCGCCGCGCCGTGATACAGCGGCAGGCAGCAGTAGAAAACGTCGTCCGGCGTGGCGTCGATGGTCACTTCCATCACATCACCCGAACAGAGCCAGCGCATATGGCTGTAGATGGCGGCCTTGGGCAGTCCGGTGGTACCGGAAGTGAAGATCAGCAGGGTCGGTGTCTCGGCGGTGATCCCTTCGCGGTAGCGACGGTCGACTCGCTCAGATGACGCCTGTTCCAGTGCCGTAACGAACTCACTGCCAATCCCCTGCAGGTCGGCTGCCGTTGCAGGCTTTTCTGCATCAGGAAGCAGCCACAGCGGCGTATTGATCTCGGGGGTTTGGGCGAAATTGTGCGCGCACTCTTCACCCACGATTGCCGCCCTGGCCTGAGTGGATTCCAGTGCATGCTGCAGTGGTCGGCCATTGATCTGGTTGTTGATAAAGGCCACCACCACACCGATTTTGGTCAAACCAAACCAGGTGGTAAAAAATTCCGGGCGGTTTTCCATTGCCATCGCACAGACATCACCGGGCTTGAGGCCACAGGCCAGCGCCGCATGTGCGACCTGGTTGGCGCGGGCATCCAGCTCGGCATAGCTCAGACGGGTTTCACCGTAAATGATGAACGGGTGGTCTCCCAGTGCATCGGCCTGTTCTTCAATACGGTCGGCAAGGGTGTAATGATCCAGGGGCTTGATCAGCGCAGCCGCCTGGGAACGGCGATCCAGCTTGTGCTGGGTTTCCTCGCGCGGGACCGCGGCTGTTGACGGCGCAGATTGGTTGGCTCTCATGCGCATCTTCCTTTTTTGTTATGTTGCGGGCCGCTGCTTCAGCGTACCCGGATTTTCGGCGCGGGTGTATCGCCGCGCATGGTCTGCAGGAACTGGTCTACAGGTGCCGGAACTGCCACTTCGGGCAGCACATCCTCGGCCGGTCGCCGGCTCCAGAACTGCTGCCAGGACGGGAACAGACCATGAAAGGTGCCCTCGTAGGGTTCACGACCCGGCCAGCGCATTTTCATGTCGCCAATGGGCGGCTTGTTCAGATCGGTTGCATACCAGTAGCACGGCAGGCGACGACGGAAATACCACTGGCCATCAATGCGTTCGTAGTCATCCCAGTAGAGCATCTGCATGATCACCCACTCGGGACCGGCCTCGTGCTCGTTCTTCGAATACACCACGCCGATGGCGTGATCGGCATCGACGAACTCGATGATGTGCTGTCCCAGGTGATGCGAGGTGCCGGTGAACTGATCGCGCAGGGTGGAGTCCACCCAGGCCTTGAGGTGTTGACGCCCCACCTTCTCGCGTCCGACGCGGATATCCGGTGCAAACAGGTTCACGTGCGCATCCAGATCCCGCATATCCAGCGACAGTGAATAGCGCCCTGCCAGCTGCCGAATGGCTTCGGTGGACTCCAGACGATCGATTCGCTGTTCCAGTGTCATCTCAGCCATAACCACCTCAGATGAAGACCATGCCGCCATTGACGGCGATGTTCTGTCCGGTGATGAAGCCGGCATCGTCACTGGCCAGGAAGGACGCCACCTTGGCCACATCATCCGGCTCGGCCATACGGCCCAGCGGGATGGCACTGATCATCTGCTGCATCCACTCTTCGGGGATGCCCTGCATCATCGGGGTATTGGTCGCACCGGGGACCAGAGTGTTAACGCGGATACCGTTCGGCGCCAGCTCACGCGCAATGCTGCGCGTCAGACCCATGACACCGGCCTTCGATGCCACGTAATGACTGGGGCCCTCACCGGAAACGGCCGCCGAGCTGGAGACATTGATGATCGCGCCGCCACCGTTTTCGAGCATCAGGCGTGCGCCTTCGCGACAGCACAGGAAGGTGCCTTTCAGGTTGACGCCGATGACGCGATCCCAGTTTTCATCCGGCGTATCGAGAAAGGCATCAACCGAGCCGGTACCGGCGTTGTTGATGACCACATCCAGACGGCCAAAGACGTCCTTGACCTGCTGCATCACGCCCTTGACGGACTCACTGTTGGCGATATCACAGGCGATGGCGATCACTTCACCTTCACAGGAAGCAGCGGTATCGGCAGCCGCGTCCTTGTTGATATCGATCGCGGCCACTTTGGCACCTTCGGCAGCGAAGCGTTGTACGATCGCCCGTCCCATGCCCTGACCCGCGCCGGTTACGAATACCACCTTGTCTTGATGTTTCATCACACGTCCTCCCGTGCGCCCTTGGGCACATCGCTTTCAGGTTCTTGTTGTGTGATGCATCTTTGACCAGCGGCGCAAGCTGAACATCGTCCATCAAGACTAAGTGGCACCCGCGCCGGCGCTGGTCTGAACGGACGATGCAGACAGGGGAGGTCAGTTGGAGGATAAGCGAGACCCGATCTGTCCGCGGCACTGTTACAGTGCCGCCCATAATAAGGAGAACACAATGGATCATCAGGACCTGCCATTGCCCGTTGGCCAGTATGCCCAACTCGAAAACGGTTTGACGCTGCACTATCTGGACGTGGGCGAAGGCCCGGTCGTGCTCTGGCTGCACGGCAGTGGCCCCGGCGCCAGCGGCTACAGCAACTTCAAGACCAACTACCCCGTATTCGCCAAGGCCGGCTATCGCAATATCGTGCTGGATCTGCCGGGCTTTGGCCGCTCCAGCAAGCCGGAAGATGCTCACTACAATCTGGATTTCTTTGTCGAGTGCCTGAGCCAGTTCCTGCATGCAACCGGCATCGAGCGTTGCACTCTGCTGGGCAATTCTCTCGGCGGTGCCATTGCCCTTGGGCAGGCACTGGCGCATCCTGCTTCGGTTGAGCGTCTAGTCCTGATGGCACCGGGCGGTGTGGAAGAGCGCGAAACCTACTTCCAGATGGAAGGCATCGTGCGCATGGTCGAAGTCTTTGGCCAGGGCCCCATGGGCGTGGAAGAGATGCGTCAGGTGATGCAGCTGCAGCTGTTCGATGCCTCCCAGCTGGATGAAGAACTGCTGAAAGAACGCGCCGCCGTTGCCGTCACTCAGCCGGCCAACCTGTTCTCAACCATGATGGTCCCCAACATGACCGAGCGTCTGGGTGAGCTGACCTGCCCGATTCTGGGGTTCTGGGGCAGCAATGATCGTTTCAACCCGGTCGAGGGCGTGTTCAAGTTCCTCGACAAGGCACCCGAGGCACGCTTTTTGATGCTGAACCGCTGTGGTCACTGGGTTCAGGTGGAACACACCGACCTGTTCAACCGCACCTGTATCGATTTCCTGCAGCAGGGTTGATGCCATGTCAGCTGCGACTTCATACTCTGAGCAGACGCGAGGGTGATACCTATGGCCGCTTATCAACATCTTTTCCAACCGGGCAAGATCGGTTCACTTGAGCTGAAAAACCGGATTCTCATGGCCCCGATGGGGTCCAACTTCGCCGAGTCCGATGGACGCTGTGGCGAGCGCATTCAGGCGTTTTACGAAGCCCGCGCCAAGGGCGGTGCCGGTCTGCTGACCATGGGGGTCGGCTCCATAGCCTATCCCGCCGGCACTGCCGAACCCTATCAGGTGGGCATCTCCTCGGATGATTTCATTCCGGGCCTGAAGCAGCTCACCGACCGGGTCCATCGACACGGCGCCAAAATCGCCATCCAGCTGCAGCATGCCGGCAAGACCTCGGTGCGCGATCTGGCCGAAGGCCGTGAGCTGTGGGTGCCTTCCATGCCGCCCGCCGCCAACACCGACATGTTCGCCGCCCTCACCCAGTCGGAACTGGGCCGTTTCATCAGTTCCTCCAAGGGGCGCGATAAAAAGGGCGTGCGTATCCGTGTGATGGACAAGGCGGACATTCAGCAGATGGTGACCTGGTTCGCCGATGCCGCCGAACGGGCACAAAAGGCCGGTTTTGATGGCGTCGAGATCCACGCCGGTCATACCTATATCATTTCCGGCTTTCTCTCGCCCTACTACAACAAACGCGATGACGAATACGGTGGCCCGCTGGAAAACCGCGCACGCCTGCTGCTTGAAGTGATCCACGCCGTGCGTGAGCGTGTCGGCCGTGATTACCCGGTCTGGATGCGGATGGATGCCATCGAGCTGGATCTGCCCGGCGGCATCAGCCTTGAAGATGCCACCCTGACTGCCCTGATGGCTCAGGACGCCGGCATCGATCTGATCAGCGTATCGGCCTATGCCAACCTGAGCACCGGCAACGCCTTCACCAAGGCACCAATTCCCCAGGAACGCGCCATGTTCCTCGACTGGGCTGCACATATTCGCAAACAGGTGGATATTCCGGTTACCGCCGCAGGTCGCCTAGACCCCGATGTGGCCGACAAGGCCGTAGCCGATGGCAAGTGCGACTTCGTCGCCATGGGACGCAAGCTGCTGGCCGATCCGGATCTGCCCATCAAGCTGCAGGAAAATCGTGCCGCCGACGTGCGGCCCTGCATTTATTGCTACGCCTGCGTGAGCCAGATTTTCGTCAATGAGCGGGTCAAGTGTGCCGTCAATCCGCAAACCGGGCATGAGTCAGAACTGCAGTTGATCGCCAGCGACAGCCCGAAAAAGGTGCTGGTGGTGGGCGGCGGTCCGGCCGGGCTTGAAGCCGCACGTGTCACCGCGCTGCGTGGTCATCAGGTCACCCTGGTCGAGCGCAGTGGCCGTCTGGGCGGCACCCTGTTCTTTGCCGCGCTGGCCTACCCGGAAAACGGCGCTCTGCTGGACTACCTGATCAAGCAGGTCCGTGATCTGCCGATCGACATCCGCCTCAATACCCATGCGGATGAAGCGTTGGTCAGTGCACTCAAGCCCGATCAGGTCATCGTTGCCGTAGGGGCACGCCGCAATGCACCGGATATCCCCGGCGCCGATCAGAAACATGTCTGGTCCGGTGACGAACTGCGCAAGCTGATGACTGGTGAAGGGGGCGATATCGCCAAGCGCAAGCTCAACGTCACCCAGCGCATGATGATGAAGTCGGGCTCGCTGGTGGGTGTGACCAACAGCACCGAAGCGATGCAGAGTCTGTCCAAACTCTGGATGCCGCTGGGCAAGAACGTCACCATCATCGGCGGTGGACTGGTCGGCCTTGAACTGGCCGAATTTCTGGTTGAG
Organism: Marinobacterium sp. BA1; assembly: GCF_041155135.1. Taxonomy (NCBI): domain Bacteria; kingdom Pseudomonadati; phylum Pseudomonadota; class Gammaproteobacteria; order Oceanospirillales; family Oceanospirillaceae; genus Marinobacterium; species Marinobacterium sp. BA1. The sequence continues at coordinate 877,698 of NZ_BAAFHC010000001.1, read as the reverse complement.
CGTGGCCGTAACGTCCATGTACTGGAACCGGGCCCGGACCTGGGTGCTGAACTGTCCATCGTCCGTCGCTGGAAGGTGCTGCACAACCTGGAAAGCCACGATGTGCGCATGGAGAAAAACACCCAGGTCCACACCATCGGCAAAAAGAGCGTCAACTACTCCGATGCCGAGGGGAACTGTCATGAACTGGCGGCAGACTCCGTGGTGCTGGCGATCGGTGCCGATACCAACAACTGCCTCAGCCGCTGCCTTGAAAAGCAGGGTATCGAGGTGGTGAACATCGGGGATGGCACGGAAGTGGCCTATATCGAAGGCGCGCTGCGCTCAGCCATGCAGACGGCAACACTCATCTAAGCCCACAGGGCAGTCTGACACGCAAGGGCGGCAATGGCCGCCCTTTTACTGATCCTGTATTAAACCCGAAACGTCATCACCAGTCGGCTCAGGCGCTGCTCCAGCTCGGCCATTCCTGCCGTCGTATCGGCCAGCGTGCCGGCATTGTGGTCTGCCTTGTCGGCCAGTCCCGCGACCGCTTTCACGCTGATTTCGATTTCGTTGGCCACGGCCGTTTGCTGCTCGGCGGCACCGGCAATCTGCGTGTTCATTTCGCTGATCGTCGCAACCGAAGCGGTGATCTGCTGCAGTGATCGTGTTGCGCCGGCTGCGCGTTCGGTAGTGGCAGCGCTCTGCTCACGGCTGTTGCCCATGACCTTGACGGCCTCACGCGAGCCGGCCTGCAGGCGTTCGATCATGCGTTGAATCTCTTCAGTACTCTGCTGGGTACGGCTGGCCAGGGTGCGAACCTCATCCGCCACCACCGAGAAGCCGCGCCCCTGATCACCGGCGCGGGCTGCTTCAATCGCCGCATTCAAAGCCAGAAGATTGGTTTGCTCCGCGATGTCGGAAATGACCGAGACCACACTGCCGATGGCATCGGCATCCTTGCCAAGGCGCATGATCACATCGGCTGAACGCTCCACGTCCTCAGACAGATGGGTTATCGAATCGATGGTCTGTGCCACGACGCGATCACCCTCCAGTGCATCAGTGTCCGCCTGACGCGCCGCATCCGCAGCCTGGGTCGCACTGGACGCCACTTCCTGTACTGCCGCCACCATTTCCTGAATGGCCGCAACCGTGCGTGCGGTATCCTCACGCTGTTGACGGCTGTCGGCCTGCGTCTGACTGACCACTTCGGTCATCGACTCGGTTGAGCGGCTCAAGGACGCTACAGCGCTTTGCACTTCACGTACCAGTTGGTGGATCTTGTCCACAAAACCGTTAAAGCCGCGCGCCACGTCGCCAACTTCATCGCGACTTTGTACATCCAGCCGGCGCGTCAGGTCGCCCTCCCCTTCGGCAATATCCAGCAACGCCTGAGCGGTCTGCTGCAGGGGGGCCAGCATGCGCCGCGACAACAGCAGATTGACCGCACTGACCAACAGTGCCAGCGCAAGGCCCGCACCCATAATCCATATCATGGTCTGGGTAATGGTATGCGCGATACTGGCTTCACGTCGGGCCACCTCGGTATCAATGTCATCAATGAAAAACCCGGTGGCAATGACCCAGCCCCAGACTTCGATTTCACGGGCATAGGTCAGGCGTGGCGAGGGCTCGGCGCCGGCCTCTCGGGGCCAGCGAAACTGCACAAAACCGCCCCCGTCCATCGCCGTGTCGATGATCTCACGGACAAATGGCTTGCCATCGGAATCGGTGAGATCCAGTACCGACTTGCCGATCATGTCGGTGTTGCCGGAATGAAAGACAATGTTGCCATCCAGGTCATAGCCATAGATGAAACCGCTGTCGCCAAAGGTCATCCCGTTCAGCACTTCCTTGGCCTGAGCGATTTTCTCCTCATAGCGCATGTCCAGGCGGTGCTGCAGCGGACGAATGGCCCCCATCGCCATGTCGATGTAATTCTGCAGTTCCTGCTGTCGCGCCGTGAGCATTTCGGAACGGATAGTGGAAACCTCCGCCTGCTCCAGACGCTTCAGCTGCCACTGCACAACCAGCATCACGGCCAGCACCACAATGATCATGGGCACGATGGAGATGGAGAGAAATTTTGTTCTTATTTTCATGGGGTCCCTCAAAAACAATATCTGAGGCCTACACACTTTATGGCGATGATCGTGTGGGCGCGTTGTCTTCAGGTGTAAAGGAAAGGTGGTTGGTTCAGTCCCATATCGGTGACTGAAAGGCAGGGAGCAGACGCTCCCTGCCGACAGAGTCAGGCCACCTCAAGCAGAGGAGCGGCCCGATTGAGGTGATAGTCGGCATCACCCAGCAGCGCCTGCAGCACGCGAATGCGCTTGAAGTAGAGACCCACGTCCAGCTCATCGGTGACACCGATGCCTCCGTGCATTTGCACCGCTTCACCGCTGACCTTGTCCGCCATCTGGCCGACCTTCCACTTGGCCAGACTGACCAGTTGACTGGCCTGAGCATCGCCGGTATCGAGAGCCTCCAGAGCCGCCATCAGACTGGAGCGAGCCAACTCAATATCCACATGCATCCAGGCGGCGCGGTGCTGCAGCGCCTGGAAGGAACCGATCGGCACGTCGAACTGCACACGGGTACGCAGATATTCTAGTGTGGTCTGGAACAGACTTTCACAGGCACCCTGCAGCTCGGCGGCGATACAGACACGGCCACGGTCCAGTGCGCGATTCAGCACCACAGAACCCTGATCCAGCTCACCGATCAGGGCATCGGGAGCGAGCTGTACCTTATCCAGCACCAGACGCGCCGTGTTACGCGAGTCGACCAGGTTCTGGCGCGTGACCGTTACGCCCTTGGCATCGGCGGGCACGATAAACAGGCTGATGGCATTGGAGCCAGCGCCGGTACGAGCAGCGACAATCCAGCCATCGGCTCCCAAACCGTCGACGACCAGCACCTTTTGGCCGTTCAGCTCGAAGCCGTTGTCATTACAGTTGGCAGACAGTACGATCTGTTCCGGGTTGTGACGCGCACCCTCGTCCACCGCCAATGCAAGACGCTTGCTGCCGGCAATCAGTTCACCCAGCCAGCTCTCCTGCTGGGCTTCACTGCCACCCAATTCCAGCACCGAACCACAGAGCACGATGGAGGACAGCAGCGGAGAGGCGCTCAGATGGCGGCCGGCAGACTCAAATACAGTGCCCATGCCGGTGTATCCGAACTCCAGGCCACCCAGGCTTTCCGGGAAGGGAATAGCGGTCCAGCCCAGCTCGGTCATCTCCTGCCAAAGCGCCGGTTCAAAGCCCAGCTCGTCACCGCGATCACGCAGCGCACGCAGGGCCGAAACCGGACTGCGCTCGGCAAAGAATTCCTGCGCCGTATCCAGCAGCATGCGCTGCTCTTCGTTATAAATCAGGCTCATTTGGCGCCTCCTTTGGGAGCATCGGGCAGATCCAGTACGCGCTTGGCGATCACGTTCAGCTGCACTTCGGATGAACCACCGGCAATGGTCTGGGTATAGCTGAGCAGCCATGCCTTGCTGATCGCCAGCTCCTGCTCACTGAACTCGTCACCGTCCCAGCCCAGCGCGCGATACCCCATAGCATCGACCAGCAGCTCGAACTTCTGCTTTTCCTGTTCGCTGTGGACCAGTTTCATGATCGCGGCGATGCCGCTCACGTCCTGACCGGCACGGGCCTGCTGGCCCATACGCTGCACGGTCAGGTTGTAGGCGTGTTCGTCCAGGGCCGCAGCACGCGCCCGGGCACGCAGCGCAATATCAGATGGGCTGGCGCTTTCAGAGCCGGGCAGGTAATTCCCCAGAATGCTCATCAGATCAAAGTGGGTCGGCAAACTGAATTCGCCGAACTTGGACATGGCACTGCGCTCATGCTGCAGCAGACGCTTGGCCAGGGTCCAGCCGCCGTTCAGCGGGCCAATCAGGTTTTCTTTCGGTACCTTCACGTTGTCGAAGAAGACTTCACAGAAGGTGGACTTGCCGCTGATCAGATCGATCGGGCGCGCATCGATGCCCTCGGCGTGCATGTCCAACACTACCAGGCTGATCCCTTCCTGTTTCTTGGCGCTGCTGTTGTCGGTGCGCACCAGACAGTACATCCAGTCGGACTTGTCGCCGTAGGAGGTCCAGATCTTGCTGCCGTTGACGACATAGTGATCACCGGCATCCACCGCCGAGGTACGAATATTGGCCAGATCGGAGCCGGCGTTGGGTTCACTGAAACCCTGACACCAGCGCACTTCGCCACGGGTCATCGGGGTCAGCAGGCGCTTTTTCTGTTCTTCGGTGCCAAATTCCAGCAGTACAGGGCCCAGCATCCAGATGCCCAGGTTGATCTGCGGCGGGCGGCATTTGAGACGCTTCAGCTCCTGCTGCAGCACGGCGTCCTGCTCCGGTGTCAGGCCACCACCGCCATAGGCTTCGGGCCAGTCGGGGCAGAACCAGTTTTTGTCGCGCATGCGTTCAAACCAGAGACGCTGGTCTTCACTGCCGAACTCCACCTGGGAGCCGCCCCAGACCAGATCACCACTGGCCGCTGCACCGCGCAGCGACTCGGGGCAGTTGGCCTCAAGCCAGGCGCGGGTTTCTGCACGAAAAGTATCAATTGCACTCATTATTGTTCTCTCCTCGTGCCGGCTTAGCGGCCACGCTGCATGCCGAGACCAAACTGGGCAATCAGCTCGCGCTGGATCTCATTGGTGCCGCCACCAAATGTCAGGGTGACAGACGCACGCACTTCATACTCCAGTTCACCCATCAGCAGTGACGCCGCAGAACCTTCCCGGATCATACCGTTGGCACCCACGATGTCGACCAGTCGGCGCAGAATTTCAACCGCAGACTCAGAGCCATACACCTTGGTGGTAGAGGCCAGTGCCACATCCATCTGACCGGCTTCAAGGTCAGCCGCGATACGGAAGTTGATCAGGCGCATCGCTTCCAGACGCGAGTAGCATTCGGCCAGTGCCGAACGTACCCAGGCCTGATCCATGGCACAGCGACCATTTTCATCCCGGGTCTTGGCCCAAAGATAAACGCGGCGGAACAGCCCAACCACTTTATCGGACCAGGACCCCAGCCCCAGACGCTCATGGTTCAACTGAGAGGTGATCAGCTTCCAGCCGCCATTCAGTTCGCCCACCAGCATCTCTTTGGGCACTTTGACGTTATCGTAGTAGGTCGCCGCCGTCGGGTTGGAACAGGTCGGGATCACCGTGTGCGAGAAGCCCTCGGTGGTGGTGTCCACGATCATGATGGAGATGCCCTTGTGACGGGGCAGATCCGGATCGGTACGGGCCGCCAGCCAGACGAAGTCGGCAGACTCGGCACCCGAGGTCCACAGCTTGTTGCCGTTGACGACAAAATGATCATCCTCAAGACGGGCGCTGGTTTTCAGTACCGCCAGATCGGAGCCGGCATCCGGTTCGGAATAACCGATGGAAAAATTGATTTCGCCTTGCGCGATCCCAGGCAGAAATTTTTCCTTCTGCAGCTCGGTACCGAACTCCATCAGCGCAGGACCAACCGTGCTGATGGTCACGAACGGCAGCGGCGCACCGGCAATGTTGGCCTCTTCAAAAAAGATCAGCTGCTCGGTGGCCGCGTAACCCTGACCGCCGTGCTCTTTCGGCCAGCCTACGGCCAGCCAGCCATCCTTCCCCATCTGGCGGATGGTGTCGCGGAACTCGTCGCCACCTTCCTTGCCACGCAGGGAAGCACGCAGCTCCGGCGTCATCAGGCTGGTAAAGTAATCTCGAATCTTCAATCGCAGCGCATGCTGCTCGGGTGTCAGATCGACAAACATGTTGACCTCCTTAGCTTGCGCTCAGAATCAGACCGCTGGTGGGCACGCCGGTACCGGCGGTGACCAGCACGTTTTCCACATCACTCACCTGGTTGACCGAACTGCCACGTACCTGACGCACGCCCTCGGCCACACCGTTCATGCCATGGATGTAAGCCTCGCCCAGCTGGCCGCCGTGGGTGTTGATCGGTAGACGACCACCACGCGCATGCTCACCGGCACGGATAAAGTCCTTGGCCTCGCCGCGCTTGGCAAAACCGAACTCTTCCAGCTGCGGCAATACGAACGGCGTAAAGTGGTCGTAGATCACCGCGGTCTGGATATCATCCGGGGTCAGGCCGGACTGACGGTACAGCTCACGCGCCACCACACCCATCTCCGGCAGACCAGTGATGTCTTCACGGTAGTAGGAGGTCATGATCTGCTGACCATCGGCGATACCCTGAGAACCGGCCTTGATCATCACCGGCTTCTGCTTCAGATCCTTGGCGCGATCGGCGCTGGTGATCACCATCGCCACGGCACCGTCGGATTCCTGACAGCAGTCCAGCAGGTGCAGCGGCTCACAGATCCAGCGCGAATTCTGGTGGTCTTCCAGGGTAATCGGCTTCTCGTAGAAGAAGGCATTCGGGTTGGTCGCCGCGAAATCGCGCACCGCCACCGCTACACGACCGAAGTCTTCAGAGGTCGCCCCGTAGGTGTGCATGTAGCGCTGGGCAAACATGCCGACCCAGGCCGCCGGGGTATGGAAACCGTGCGGCATGTACCAGCCGTAGTTGACGTTCTCGAAGATCGGGGTATCGGCAAAGCCGTAGCTGCCGGTGCCGAAGCGGTACCAGGAGCGCTCGTTCATGGCACGATAGACCACCACGGTCTTGGCCACGCCCGTGGCAACAGCCATGGCCGCATGCATGATCGGCGCACAGGCGGCGCCGCCACCGTGCGGAATCTGGGAGAAGAACTTCACGTCCTTGCAGCCCAGCAGGCGGGCGATTTCGTACTCCGGCACCTTGTCCACGGAGTAGCTGCTGAAACCGTCCACTTCAGACGGATCGATGCCGGCATCTTCCAGTGACGCCAGCGTGGCTTCCATCGCCAGACGCAGTTCGGTACGGCCGGAGTTCTTGGAAAACTCGGTGGCGCCAAGGCCAACGATTGCGGCCTTGTTGCTGATGTTATCGTTCATTCTTGTCTCCTCCGGCTCAGGGCAGCGTGACCGCTACCGTGCCTGTGACGTGGTTGCCCATGGAGTTCTTGCCCTTGAGCGTCACTTCCACACTGCGGCTGTCGGTATCCACAGCGGTGATTTCGCCCTGAAACTTCATGCTGTCGCCGGGATAGTTCGGCGCACCCAGACGGATTTTCAGATCCTGGAAGCGGGCTTCAGGACCACACCACTGCTCGACAAAGCGTTGCACCAGACCACTTGTAGTCAGGATGTTCATGAATACATGCGGCGAGCCCAGCCCCTGAGCCGCATCCTTGTCGTGATGACCCGGAAAGTAGTCCCGGGTCGCGATGGCACCACCGGTGATCAGCGCCACGGTGATGGGAACGTCCAGCGGCGGCAACTGATCACCGAGGCTGACATCTTCAAATCGCATTGTTTTCTTCGAGGTCATATTTCCATCCCAAGGTATCGTGAGTTGCCAACCAGTCGCCAAGGCGTTCCAGAGTAGCCCGACTGCCGCCCAGGCCCAGACTCAGAGCGCGGCTCCAGTAGAGAAAACGGTGAATCGGATAGGTCAGATCGACACCGATGCCGCCATGCACGTGCTGTGCGGTGTGGCCGATCTTGTGTCCGGCCTCACAGGCCAGCCAGGCCGTTGCCAGCGCTTCGGACGGAGCGGGCAGACCGGCATCGATGCGATAGCACAGCTGCCACAGGGAGGAGCGCAGGGCTTCCAGCGCCACCTTGCAGTCCGCCATGCTCATCTGAACCGCCTGGAACTGGCCAATGGTGCGACCGAACTGAACACGCTCATTGACGTACTCCACGGTGCGGCGGATCTGCTCGTCGCTCACGCCCAGCTGCAGTGCTGCCTGAGCAGCGATGGCACGGGTTTCCAGCCAATCCGTTGCTGCAGTGGGCAGCACCGCGGCCGTGCTCAGCTTGACGTTATCGCACGCAATATCCGCCACGCTTTCGCCTTGGGTCAGCACGCCCGCCACCCGATTGACTCCTGCTGCATCAAACTCGACACAGGCCACGCGAGCACCTTCAGCCGTTTCAACCAGCACCAGCGCAGCGGCAGCTTCACCGGCACCCGAGACAGCATGAGCAGTACCGTTCAGTACCCAGCCGCCATCGACCTGCTCTGCTTTCAGCGCCAAACCGGTCGCACGGCTGCGATCACCGGCACTCAGCGTCAGTACCTTCTCGGCACCGGCTGCGGCTTCCAGCAGACTCGCGAACTCATCGGCGGCAAACTGTGCCAAAGTGGCAGCCGCAACCTGATGACGCCAGAGCGGCACCAGCCCCAGACCGCGCCCCTGAGCTTCCAGCACCAACATCAGCTCGGTCATGCCCAAACCGCTGCCACCCACTGCTTCCGGGATGTACAGCGAGTGCAGGCCGGTTTCGATGCAGGTCTGCCACAGGTCCTGCATGAGGGTGGCACCGCTTTCATCGAAGTCACGCATGCGCTCGTCGGTGCAAAAGTCGGTGAACAGCCCGCCCGCCATTTCGGCGATGGCACGCTGGTCTTCAGTGAGATTAAAATCCATACATCCTCCTCAGGCCGTTACCGGCCGGAACAGCGGCAGCGTGAGTTCATCGTCAAAGGTCTGGAACTCGACCTCCACGCGCTGGCCGATCTCCAGATCTACCGGGTTAACGCCGACCAGACCGGCCGGAATGCGAACGCCTTCATCCAGCTGAATCAGGCCGATCGGGTTGGGATAATCAAAAGGCGGCACTTCCGGGTAGTGCATCACAACGAACGAGTACAGTTCGCCCTTGCCGGTGCTAATCTGGTAGTCCAGCTCAAAGCTCTGGCAGTGGCTGCACACGGGTGCCGGCGGATGCTGCAGCTTGTTGCAGCTCTTGCAGTGCTGAATGCGCAGCTCACCCGCTTCGCAGCCTTCCCAGAAGAAACGGGTGTCATCACTGATGCCCGGCTTGGGACGCTTGATCTTGGGAACAGCGGATTCGCTCTTTTCAACCGGTTTTGGCTGCTGAGCCGGCTTGAACTTGATCACGCGGAACAGCAACTCGCCGACCTTTTCGTCGCCTTCCGGCTTTTCGGAGAAGAAGGACATCACCTGAGTGACGAAGAAACCGGTGCCCAGGGCGGTGGTTTTCTCTTCGCTCACTTCCTTGATCAGGGTGGTGTAGTACAGCTTTTCACCCATGCGCACGTAGCGGTCAAAGGTCAGCTCCGAGTTCACCGCCACCACTGCCGGGTAGCCCTGGGCTTCGATCAGGCCCAGTACTTCATAGGGATTTTCGTCGGTCGAGCCCGGTGGGTAATTGTTCATGTGCAGCCCTTCCAGACACCAGGCCTGCAGCATGGCGGGAGGGGCAACAATTTCGCCAAACTCGGTGGTCGCGGCATAGTCAGGGTCGGTATAGAGCGGGTTATCCACCCCCATCACCTCGCACCATTGCCGAACCATCGCCGGGTTCACTTCGTCCCATGCATAGATGCGGCCATATTCCCGCCCCACCATGGAACGTACTTCCGATAACCATTCGTAATCAGCCAAGATACGTCTCCTTTACGATATGGGGCCACCCGGTCACGGGCGGCGCCGGGTTGTTTCAGTTGTTGGCCTTACCGGCCTGAAGAAATGCAGGCTTCTCGCCACCGCCGTTGAGCAGCAGATTGCTGCCACTGGCATAGGACGCGAGCGGTGAAGCCATATAAAGACAGGCGTTGCCGATATCGTCCGGCGTCGCAAGACGACCGGCCGGAATCGTTGCAGCCACCGCCGCGATGCCGGCTTCGTCACCGTAGTGCAGGTGAGACTGCTCGGTTTGCACCAGCCCCGGGCTGACCGCCGACACACGCACTTTGGGTGCCCACTCCACCGCCAGCGAGGACGCCAACGAGAGAATGCCAGCTTTGGCAGCACCATAGGCCGCAGTCCCGGGGGAGGCACGCAGGGCGCTGATGCTGCCGATAAAGATGATGTTGCCGCCCTGCTCCTGCTGCTGCATCTGACGATTGGCGAGCTGTGCCAGGTTCAGCGGGGCAATCAGGTTGAGGCGCAGAATGCCTTCATGGAATCGGGGTGACACATCCGCTGCCAGCGCATGGGGAGCACCACCGGCGTTGTTGATCAGCACGTCCAGATGGCCATATTCGTTGGCGATCGCCTGCACCAGTGCCTCGGACGCCTCGTAATCGCGCACATCCAGCGGCATGAACACGGCCTCACGACCGCTCTCGGTCGGCAATTGCTCGGGGGCGTTGCGACCACATACAATGACCGTGGCGCCCGCAGCCAAAAACGAACGGGCAATACCGGCACCAATCCCCTTGGTTCCGCCGGTCACCAGAACCACCTGGCCGCTGTAATCAAAGTGTGCTGACTGCGTCATAAACGCCTCCTTATTCTTCTTGATGCTTGCAGTCTAATAAGGGGCCCGAACTTCACTCTTCGTCTGAACGGACGATGTTTATCTGGCGCCAGCTGACAGAATCGCCGTCAATATCCAATCTCAGTGAGGCGATGGCTGTGACTGATCAACAATCTCCCGAAGACACACTGCTGCTGGAGCACCCGGAAACGGGTATTGCGGTGCTGCGACTGAACCGTCCGCACGCTACCAATGCGCTTAGTCTGGAATTGCAGCAGCAGCTTAATCGCCGTTTTACCGAGCTGGCTGCGGATGACAGCGTGCGCTGCATCGTGCTGACCGGGGGTGACAAGGTATTTGCCGCCGGTGGCGACATTACCGGCCTGATCGACGCCGATCCCATCGAGATCTATAAGCGTCACACCGAACGGGTGTGGGGCCCCATTCAGCACTGCCCCAAACCAATTGTGGCGGCCATCTGCGGCTACGCCTTCGGTGGTGGCTGCGAACTGGCCATGCATGCCGACATCCTGATCGCCGGTGAAGGCGCCAGCTTCTGCCAGCCGGAAATCCGTATCGGCATCATGCCGGGGATCGGTGGCACCCAGCGTCTGGTGCGCGCCGTAGGCAAAACCAAGGCGATGAGCATGGCACTGACCGGCCGTCCGATCAGTGCGCATGAGGCCTGGGTCAGCGGCTTGGTGAGCGAGGTATGCCCGGATGATCAGGTGATGGACACCGCGCTCAAAACTGCCCGTACCATCGCCCGCATGCCGCCGCTGGCAGTTGAGCAGATCAAGGAATGCATCCTGCACGGCATGGATGCATCGCTGGAAAGCGCCCTGTCACTGGAGCGCAAGGCCAACGCCATGTTGTTCGCCTCACGGGATCAGCAGGAAGGGATGCAGGCGTTTCTGGAGAAACGGCACCCGAACTTTACCGGTGAATAAACCCGCCAGGCTGACAGTTTCAGTAACACTGCATGCGTTACCACCAATAAGATCAATAAGGAGACGTGATAAATGGAACCGCTGTTTTCTCTCAAGGGCAAAAATGCACTGGTTACCGGTGCCGGTCGTGGCATGGGGTTGGGCGTTGCCCGCGCGTTGGCACGCCAGGGTGCCCGCGTGGCGATCAATGATTTCTACCAGGATCGTGCCGATGCCGCCGCCGAGCAGCTGCGCAGCGAAGGCTTCGATGTGATCGGTGTCGCCGCTGACATTACCGATCCGGCCCAGCTGAAACAGATGGTTACCGCCGTCAACGAAGCCTTTGGCAGCCTGGACATTTTTGTTGCCAACGCCGGTGTTCCCACCGATGGCATGGGCTATGGCAAATTTCTGGAGTCCGACCCGGCTCAGTGGCAGCAGTTTCTGGACCTGAACCTGAATGCCCTGATGCATGCCGCTCAGGCCGTGCTGCCCGGCATGCTGGAACACGGCTGGGGACGTTTCATCTGCATCACATCTGAATCCTGGCGCGCTGGAGTGCCCATGGGCATCGCCGCCTATGCCGCGTCGAAAGCCGGTGCCGTTGGCTTTATCCGCCAGCTGGCCGCCGAAACCGGTCGCCAGGGCGTCACGGTTAATGCCCTATCCCTTGGCACCATGAACAACTGGGAAGGCTCGGAAAAGATTGCCGCCAAAAGCTGCATGGTGCCCCGCGCCGGATCACCTGAAGACGTAGGTGCCGGAGTTGCCTACCTGGCATCGACCGAAGCCAGCTGGGTGACCGGTCAGATCTATCCTCTGAATGGCGGCAGCCTTACCGCCTGATTGTTATTCCTGTCGAGCACTCTCACCATCTCGCATGGTCTTGGCTCCCGGTGGTCGCACAACCCCGGGGGTCTTTTTTATGTCAGCTCTGCACTGGCAATTTGTTGATTCAGCGCAACATCATTGGCCGGGTTTTCAATGCAGCGGGTACCACCCGGATGGTAGATGTAGGGCACACAGCCGTTGCAGTGGGTGCAGCCGCTCTTATTGACGATGCCCTGCTGGAACTTGCGCACCAGCTCCGGGTCGTGCAGCAGTGGACGTGCCATCACCACGGATTCAAACCCTTCTCGCATCGCCTGCTCCACGTCATCCATGGATGAAACCCCACCCAGATAACCCAAGGGTATATCCAGCGCCGCGCGGATCTTGCGGGAATAGTCGAGGAAATACATGGGGCGAAACTTCACCTGAGGCACGCCCTTCTGTGACAGCTTGATCATGGTGAGCGTGAGTTTCTGGTCGGCCAATACCTTGCTCATTTCATCCAGATTCATGTTGCTGCCGAACATGAACCAGCCGGATTCAATATTGCGCCCGCCGGATAGTACCAACATATCGGCACCCGCCTGCTGCAGGATACGTCCGGTAACGATGGCATCCTCAACGCTGGCACCTCGACGCACACCATCCGCCACGTTGATCTTGGCGAGAATGGCCAGATCCTGTCCAACTGCGTCTTTTACCGCCTTGAGTACACGGGCGGGAAAACGCACCCGATTCTCGGCACTGCCGCCATATTCATCCTTGCGCGTGTTGGACAGGGGCGAGATGAACTGGTTGAGCAGGTAGCCGTGGCCCATGTGCAGCTCTACCGCATCAAAACCGGCGTCACGACAGATTCGGGCAGCGGCGGCAAACTCGTCGACCACCTGGGCCATATCGCGCTCGTTCATCGCCCGCTGCAGAAAATTGCCACACAACAGCCCCGCCTTGTTAATCCCGGACGAAGCACTGATGGTACGCCCCTTGACCTTGATGGAGGTGACAAAAGAACCGCCATGGGTCAGCTGCATGGAGATTTTGCCGCCTTCGGCATGCACCGCATCGGTCAGCACCCTCAGATCGGGAATGATCTCCTCGCGCAGCCAGATCTGATTCGGCAGCGTTCGCCCACGCTCGGACACGGCGCCGTAGGCGACTGTCGTCAACGCAACCCCGCCCCGTGCCATGTCGCGGTGATGCTTGACCATGGCCCGGGTCGGCGTGCCGTTCAGGCTCATTGCTTCATTGGCACCGGCGCGGACAAACCGGTTGCGCAGAGTAATCGGCCCCAGCTGAAACGGGGTGAACGCCTGCTGTTGATGATTGGACATGAACGTCTCCTGCTTAACGCCACTTGGGCTCGCGCGGCATTTCCAGCCCGCGCTCGGCGATGATATTGCGCTGAATCTGGTTGCTGCCGCCGTAGATCGTATCCGAGCGTACAAACAGGAACAGCGACTGCAGTCGGGTCAATTCGTAGGGCGCCGCTTCGAGCAGCTGCCCCAGCTGACCGCACACGTCGATCGCCAGCTCACCCAAACTTCGGTGCCAGGTGGACCAGAACAGTTTGTAGATCAAACCTTCCCGCTGCAGGCTGCCGTCGCTGCCGCTCTGACCGGACAGCATCCTCAGACTGTTGTAACGCATGATCTTGAGTTCGGCATGGGCCTTGGCAATACGCTGCCGAATGACCGGATCGCGATCCTTGCCGTTCTCTTTGGCCACACGGATCACTTCGTCCAGCTCATTCTGAAACTGCATCTGCTGGCCTAGGGTGGAAACACCACGCTCGAAGCCCAGCAGCCCCATGGCCACTTTCCAGCCATCACCCGGCTCTCCGACAATATCACCGGCATCACAGACCGCATCGTCGAAGAACACTTCGTTGAACTCGGAGGTGCCGGTAATCTGCTCGATGGGGCGTACTTCAACACCCGGCTGATCCATCTTCACCAGGAAGAAGCCCAACCCCTTGTGCGCCACCGAGTCGGGATCGGTGCGGGCGATCACGAAACAGTAGTCGGACTCATGCGCCAGCGAGGTCCAGACCTTCTGGCCGTTGATCACCCACTGGTTGCGCTCGGTATCGAAGCGGGCCTTGGTCTTCACATTGGCCAGGTCGGAACCGGCACCCGGCTCGGAATAGCCCTGACACCAGAGCTCGGTCCCGCTCAGAATTCCGGGAAGGTATTTGGCCTGCTGCTCGGGGGTGCCAAAGGCGATGATCGTCGGACCGGCCAGCCCCTCGCCAATATGCCCCACTCGCCCCGGTGCACCGGCGCGGGCATATTCTTCAAAGAAGATCACCTGCTGCTCAATGCTGCAGCCTCGGCCGCCGTGTTGCTGTGGCCACCCAACGCAGGTCCAGCCCCCCTCGGCCAGTTTCTGCTCCCAGCGCTTGCGCTCTTCAGGGAAACTGTGTTCGTCACCGGGGCCACCACGGAATTTCAGTTTGGCGAACTCGCCGGTCAGATTGGCGGCCAGCCAATCGGCCACTTCGGTACGGAAGCGTTCGTCTTCGGCGCTGAAGCTGAGTTTCATGCGGCAGCTCCTTTTGTTTGGGTGGAATGGGCGTACTGATCGTTATCCAGCAACAGCACGGCGAGGGATTCGAGGTGGTCGCTGGCAGCACCCAGCATCAACTCGCTGGCCTTGGCGCGCTTGAAATAAAGGTGCACGTCATACTCCCAGGTAAAACCGACCCCGCCATGCATCTGCAGCGCTTCACCGGCGTTACGGAAAAAGGCATCCGAGCAGTAGGACTTGGCAATCGCCGCCGCCTCCGGCAACTCGGCGGCAAGCTCGCCCCCCTGCCAGGCTTCGTCAGCAATACAGGCGGCGTAATAACAGGCGGAACGGGCTACTTCGGTGCGCAGCATCATATCGGCGGCCTTGTGCTTGATCGCCTGAAAGCCGGCGATGGGACGACCGAACTGCTCACGCTCCTTGGTGTACTGCACGGTAAGATCCTGTACCTGCTGCGCCGCACCCACCTGCTCGGCAGCCAGAGCAACCGTTGCCAGTTGCAGCACCTGCTCCAGCACGGCACCGGCCTGTCCCGCCTCGCCCAGACAGGCATCGGCCGGCAGCTCAAGTTGATTCAGCTGAATGCGTCCGAGGTGGCGCGTCTGGTCCAGCGTGGGAGTCCAGTAACGCTTGATGCCATCGGCTGCAGCATCTACAACAAACAGACTGATGCCTTCTCGTCCGATCGAGCCAGGCGTGCGCGCAGCCAGAACCAGAATCTCGGCGCTGTGACCATCGACCACCAGCTGATAATCACCTGATAAACGGTAACCCTGCGCGGTCTTCTGAAAGGTTGCGGTAACGGCATCGCAGCCGGGAGCTTCCTGTCCGATCCAGCCCAGTGTTGCGGTCGCGCTACCGAGAATACGTTCCAGCCAGGGACTGGCCTGCTCCCCGGCCGCCGCCAGCTGCAGGGCCGGAACGGCCTGACACACGGTGGAGAAATAGGGTGCGCACACCAGATGACGTCCCATCTGCTCCATGACCGCGATCAGTTCCACATAGCCCAGCCCCATGCCGCCAAGGGATTCCGGAAGGGTGATCGCGTGCAGGTAAAGGTCTTCGCAGATCTGTCGCCAGAGCGACAGGTCATAACCACGCTCGGTGGCCATCGCCTCTCGCACGGCTGCGGAGGTAGAGCAGTCGGCGAAAAAGCCGGCGGCGGTTTCGCGGATCATCTGCTGTTCTTCAGTAAAGCGGAACTCCATGGTTCGTCGCTCCCTGTTGGTTGGAATAGAGGTAAAGTGCGGGTATCCAGACGGACACCCGCGAACATTTAAAGTCCTGCGCGCCGTGCGGCTTGAGGACCAAAGTCACGCTCGGACAGGTCACCGACGTTCAACGTATAGCCTTTTGGCTGTTCGTTGATGAGGTTAAACGCCTGGTAGCTGCCTGCCTGAAGGTCATGGTAGAAACCGACACCCGCTTGCCAGGTTTGAGCTTCATAGGCGTAGAAGTAGTTCACCATGGAGGTGCGCCAGAGACTGCCGCGGGCGTCATAGTTGTCACCCATCACCATGAACAGAGTGTCCTCATCGACATACATGTGGCGTTTGCCGTATATATGGCGGTAGCCATCCTTCAGAGTGGCCTCCAACACCCAAACGCGATGCAGCTCGTAACGCATATGCTCCGGATTGGCATGACCAGGCGTCAGCAGATCTTCGTAACTAATATCAGGAGAATGCACTCGGTAGGTGTTGTACGGTATATACATTTCCTGTTTACCGACAATGTTCCAGTCATAACGCTGGGGTGAGCCATTGAAAATGCGGACCTCATCCACGGTAATCGAGCCCCCTGTGCCGGGGAACGACATGTCAAAACCGTATTCCGGCGACTGGCGCACACGACGGGTACCCGGGTCGTAGCGCCAGCTCTGACGGGGATCGGTGGTGTGGTTCCAGAATTCCATACCGGTGTTGATTTCGCCGCGATCACGCTCAGGCAGTACCGTTTCATTCAAGTAAAAGGATGATTTACCTTGGGTTTCACCCATCACACCGGTTTTGAGATGCGGTGCCAGGTTGCGGGATTTGACTCGCCCCCAGTTGATGTTGCCATCGTTCAAGACATAGGCATTGTCGTAGACCATCTCTTCTGTCCAGGGACGATAGGTAAAGAAGGATGAGGTCCAGAGCAATTCAAGCCCTGTCTTGGGAAACGGAAACAGAATTCCACCGGTAGTGGCTTCTACCCCTTCCCCTTCACTGACCAGTTTGGCGTCTTCGGCATTGCGCCGTGTGGCCTCACAGACCGAATCGGGAAAACGAAAATCACGGCGTGATTCATAGATCGGCATTTGGAAGCTGTCCGGGTATTGCTCAAACAGCGCTTTCTGACCCGCTGACAGCTTGTCGGCATGTTCAGCCATATTCTGCGCCGTAATCACGAACAGCGGTTTGTCTTCCGGGTAGGGATCGACCGGGTGGTTGCCTGTACCCTCGAAATTGACGTGTGGCGGTACTCCCAGCCATTTTCCGCCCCATTCGGGAATCGTCCCTTCGGCATTGCCGGCTTTGACTGCGCCCACACAGGTACGTGTAGCGCCCAGCTCCGCCAGCTCTTCGGCGGTGGCCGCAGCCAGTGCGGTACCCGTCATCAGGAAAGTCTGCAGCGCGACACCCGCTGCCAGCATTGAATAGTTCAGTTTCATCTCATCATCCCTGCCAGTTAGAAGGTGTATTTGGCGCTGAGCGACACATAGTCACGGTCAGCCATGGTACGGCCCTTTTCGAGGTTGGCTGAGCTGAGGTAATTCACCCAGGTCAGACCCACCTGCATGTTGCCCAGATACTTGAAGTCGGCACCGAGGGTCAGACGCTTCTCGTCACGGCCAAGACCGGCACTGGCCATACCGCTGCCATCGATGTTCTGGGTCCAGATCGCCTTGGTGGTCAGATCCCAACCGCTGAACAGGTTGGGGTAGTCCATATAGATAGCTGCCGCGAGGACGGCGTTGTCTCGGGTTTGACCGTCGTAGACAAAGTTGTCATGCGCAGTACTCACACCAGCGGATGTGATGGTCAACGTGTCCACATCATGAATACGTTCGTGCACCAGTTCAGCCATCAAGGTCGTTTGATGCGCCAGCGCTGACGGGCCAATCATGTAAACGCCGTTCAGGTTGGTCTGAAGATAACTGCCTCGTGCAGGAGCACCATTATCGAGATAGACCGGTGCGCCATCGCGGTAGCTGATATCACCGCCCAGCTGCACATCACCCACTTTGGAACTGATGCTGGCACCGGTCAGCTTGATGTCATCGAAATAGGCCAGTTGATAGCATGGGTTGCCGCCAACGCTTGCGGTACAGCCATTGAAGCTATCGAAGGATGAGTAGCGGGTATCACCGCTGAAATCGGTAAGCAATGCACCCACGCGGTCATGATAACGGTAGTGGAACAACCCTATCTCGGTGCTGTCACCCAGCAGATAACGCGCCCCCAGGCCCCACTGGCCGCTATCGTCAGGCTTGATTTCGCCGGCATAGTTGATGACGCCTGCATTGGGCAGGCTTGTAATCGCTCCTGCGCCAAAGCGGATGAACTGTGCGCCCGGACCAAAGGTATCGCTGCCGAAGAAATCCCCGACCGGATTCAGGCGCGTCTTTTCCCAGTCGTACTGATAAAAGCCTGTCAGGGTCAGGTTATCCGTGAGTGTGAGACTTGCAGACAACTGACCTACCGGCAGATACCCTTCCTTGGCCTCGGTGCCCGGCACGTTGAACACTGCCGCATCCACCGGCAGCTGGCCCTGGCTGATATTGGCAAAAAACAGACTTTCGCCCCAGGCGACAATGTGACGACCGGCTTTAACGGATAGATACTTATCGTCACCGATCACGAAGTTGCCGTAGACGAAAGCATCCAGCAAGCGAGGGTCGTAGCCACTCATCTCACGGGTTTTATCAGTGAACTGATTGACCGCGCCGATTTTGTTGACCGTATCCAGCGAGTCGTTGTCGTTACTGCTGCGATAGACATCATCGTAAAACACACTGCCTCGCAGCATGGCTCCAACATTGTCGTGCCGCAAGCGTATTTCACCCAGTGCATTGAGACGATTATTGATCAGACTGCCCCGATCAAAATTGCGGGTCGCGTCATCATCATTCGGGCTGTTCAGATACACGTCCGATGGTGATGAAGTTCGCGCTGACGCGGTATAGGACAGCGTAACCGATGCATCCAGTGTGGTGTTGTCACCCAGATAGACGGTTTCAAATGCATTGGCCTGACTGACAGCGAGCGCCAGTGCCAAAGGCACACAGCCCTTGGGCCCGACCAGGGTCCTTGTAATCATTGGGAATGCCCTCCGATGAGCATGATTCTTGTTGTTGTGCAGTAGCCGAAGTTCGGCCACGACAACATGCTCGGACAGCCTCCAATCTGCCTCATCGTTCAGACAGACTAGAGCGCGAACCAACGTACCGCCGACAGAGGGTTAAACCTCAGCTGAAATCCCGAGTTCGCGGGCAAGAGGCTGGGCCTGGATGGTCTGGTATTGGTACTGATCCGCCTCAGAGTTCTGCGCCAGCCACAGCAACACGGCGGCGGGCAGTTCAGGCGGTGCCGAGCCGTTGCGCAACGCAATCAGGCCCTTGTCACCGATGGTGGCCTTGAGCGTTTCCGTGGTCACGACGCCGGGGTTGACGGTGAAGGCACGGATGCCCTGCTCCCCCAATTCACGACAGAGAATGCCGGATAACCGCGAGACCGCCGCCTTGCCCGCCCCGTAGGCATAGCCCCAGCCTCCCTTTCCGGCCGGTACAGGCGGATCGCTTTCACCGGCGCCGGAGGTCATATTGATGATGGTGGCACCGCCCTGTTCCAGCATTCTAGGCATCAATCGGCGGGTCAGCAGGAAGGGCGCCAGAATGTAGCCCTGGGCTACACGCTGCAGGGTTTCGGCTTCCAGAGACATGAACGGCAGGTTGAGATCGCTGCCTTGGTAGACCGCGTTGTTGATCAGCACATCAACCCGGCCAAAGTGCTCAAGTACCTGGTCGGCTGCGCTGATGACCGACTCGGAATCCAGCAGGTCCATGCGAAACACCTTGACCTCAACACCGTATTCACGCGCTTCGGCAGCAGTTGCGTTCAGGCTGCCACTCAGGGCGCTGCCATCGGCATGACGCACGGCATGGGTAAAGGTTTCGCCTTCTTCAAGGGTGCGGGCGCTCAGTGCCAGATCGTAACCGGCACGGGCAAAGGCGATGGCGGTAGCGCGACCGATGCCACGGCTGGCACCGGTGATAAAAGCGACGTGTCTCATGGCTGCAGCTCCTCTGTTTTTATCCAGAGTGCTACAGCCCTTGGCTGATCACATACCCCAACAGGACGAGGCCGTTGATCAGTCTTCCTGATCACCCTGGCCAAGTGCCGCAACGCTGTTGAGGAAGATACGCACCAGTTCGGTCTGACGCCGCACGCCGGTCTTGGAGAAGATCGCACGCAGGTGGGCACGCGCGGTATTGCGACGGATATTGAGTGCTTCTGCCGCTTCCTCCAGCGACAGACCATTGGCCAGCTGGATCGACAGGGCCGTTTCGGCCGGTGTCAGACCGAACAGTTTTTTGGCCACCTCGTTACTGGCCTGGGACTTGCCCACCGCATCACGAATATAGACCACTGCCGCCGGCTGCCCTTTGCCTTCGGCCCAAGCGGTTGACGGAATGGGTTCAATAACCACACCGAGACTCACCTCACCGGACGGGCGGGTGATCGACATTGCTTCGGGTGGCTTGTGCACCTCAGGGCCGTAACCGGCTTCAAAGGTTTCTTTAATCAGACGACGCAATTCTCGATTGTCACTGGGGTAGCTGGCTTCAAGTCGACCACCCACAACCTTAAGGCCGTCGCCACTCTCGAGGATTTCGCGCGCGAAAACGTTTTGATCAAGAATCTGCCCGTTTTCGTCGATCAAAACTGTCGCAATCGACAGGCGACCGATCGCCTTGGAGTACAGCGAACCCAATGTCTGGCTGCGTTCCAGCAGATTTCGAATATTCAGAGAGCGTCTCAAATGCGGCAACAGAAAACTGCAAAGCTCGCGATCATCGTCAGAAAACGGCGGTGATCCTTCCGGTCGCGTCACCCGAAAGCGCAGCGTACCCGAATCAGGGGTGGAAATATCAACGGCCATTACATGGTAGACATCATTGCAGGCGCACCAATGGATACGATAGGAACAGTCGTGCCATTCCTCGGGGCTCATCAGATCCCGTTCTGTAAACACCTTATCGGGCGACTGATTGACGAAGGGCGTCAGGTTGTGGCGGTAGGGAAAAAATACCACCTTGCCCGAGTCGTTAAGGTCGCCAACGGAAACCATCAGGCCCAAATCATCCTCATCCTGTGGATCAGGCATCCTTAGAATAAGAGTGACATAGTTGGCAGAAAACAGTGCTCTCAACTCCTCAAGCGTATCGCCCCAAAGCGCGTTATCCAAAGAAGCCTCGTACATCGAGGACAGCAAGCTGTCGAGCTGCACTACGTCCAAACGATTCATCATTACTACCCCTGTTATTGTGTTTTATAAGGGTTTGTCGAGCCTGAACCGGTTTTACTGTGCACATTAAGGGGCATCAGGCTCGAACGGGCTGATTGTCAGCCCAATTGTTGGGTCAGTTCGGGCACAGCCTCGAACAAGTCCGCTTCCAGACCATAGTCCGCAATCTGGAAAATCGGCGCATCAGGATCCTTGTTGATGGCCACAATAACCTTGGAGTCACTCATCCCGGCCAGGTGCTGGATGGCGCCGGAGATACCGACCGCCACATACAGCTGCGGCGCGACGATCTTGCCGGTCTGGCCGACCTGATAGTCATTGGGTACAAAACCGGCGTCCACTGCCGCACGCGAAGCCCCCAGGGCAGCGCCCAGCTTGTCAGCCAACGGCTCGAGCACCTGTCGGTACTTGTCACCGTCACCCAGGCCGCGGCCACCGGATACTATCACGTCAGCTGAACCCAGCTCGGGACGGTCGGACTTGCTCAGTTCACGACCTGACAGTGCGGATACACCGACAACGGCGGCTGCCGTGTTCGATACCACCTCGGCACGGCCTTCCTGAGCGGCTGCATCGAAGGCAGTTGGACGAACCGTCAGCACCTGTACCGGTTCTGCCGACTCCAAAGTCAACATGACGTTGCCAGCATATATCGGCCGTACGTAGCTGCCAACCGCTTTAATTTCAATCACATCCGATACCTGTGCCACATCCAGCAAGGCGGCGACACGGGGCGTCAGGTTTTTGCCGAAGGTTGAGCTGGGCGCCAGAACCGCCTTGTAGTCGCCCTGCTGAACCAGCTCAACCACCAGCAATGCCAGTTCTTCAGCCAGTTGACCAGCGTAATGTTCGGCCTCCACCAACACCACACGACCTATGTCTGAAACGGCGGCGGCCTGTTCGGCCACGGCAGCACAGCCCTGGCCGGCCACCAGAATATCGATTTCGCCACCCAAACGGGTCGCCGCATTCACGACATTGAGGGTGACCGCGTTGAGCTGTTGGTTGTCATGTTCTGCAATTACTAGAGTTTTCATCATCATCACCTTCAGATCACACGGGCTTCCTGGCGCAGCTTTTCAATCAGCTCAGCCACATTTCCAACCTTGATACCGCCTTTGCGAGCGGCCGGGGGTGCAAAGTTCACCGCTTTCAGGCGTGGGGCCACATCAATCCCCAGGTCGGCAACCGGCTTCGAATCCAGCGGCTTTTTCTTGGCTTTCATGATGTTGGGCAAAGAGGCGTAGCGCGGCTCGTTCAGACGCAGATCACTGGTGACCACCGCCGGCAGGTTCAGCTTCAGGGTTTCCAGGCCACCATCGATTTCACGGGTCACTTTGATGGCATCGCCGTCCGGCGTTACCTCGGATGCGAAGGTACCCTGGGGCCAACCCAGCAGCGCCGCCAGCATCTGGCCTGTCTGGTTGGAATCGTCATCGATCGCCTGCTTGCCGCAGATCACCAGTTGCGGCTGCTCATCCGCGACCACCTGCTTGAGGCACTTGGCCACCGCCAGCGGTTCAAGATCGACATCGGACTCAATGTGAATGGCACGATCGGCACCCACCGCCAACGCCGTGCGCAGCACTTCCTGGCTGGCCTTGGGGCCGATACTGACCACAACCACTTCGGTTGCAGTACCCGCTTCCTTCAGGCGCACGGCCTCTTCCACGGCAATCTCGTCAAACGGGTTGATCGCCATTTTCACGTTGTTCAGATCGACGCCGCTGCCATCGGACTTCACCCGTACCTTGACGTTGTAGTCGATGACGCGTTTAACCGGTACAAGAACTTTCATCATGCTTTCCTCGAATTACTCAGCCGCTGTGGGGTAGTCGGTATAACCGGCCGCCCCTGCTGTATAAATGGTTTTGCGATCAAAGCGAGCCAGTGCCAGCCCCTTGCGGATGCGGGAAACCAGATCAGGATTGGCAATGAAATGACGGGCAAACGAGACGGCATCACCCTGCCCCTCACTGATGGCAGCGGCGGCTGTCTCAGGCCCGAAGCTGTCATTCAGAATCAGACTGCCGTTGAAGTGCTCACGCGCCAGCGCAAAGGCGTCAATCTCCGGCACGGGTGAACGCATGATGTGCACAAAGGCCACACCGATACGTGCAGCTGCCTGCATCAATGCCACATGACTGGCAACACTGTCATCGTCTGAAGTGTCGTTGTAGGTATTGCCCGGATTGATGCGAAAGCCGACCCGATCTCTACCGATGGCATCACTCATCGCCTGCAGGCACTCGGCGGCAAAACGCACTCGGTTCTCAAGGCTACCGCCATATCGATCGGTGCGACGATTGGTACCGGTGCACAGAAACTGCATTGGCAGATAGCCGCTGGTACAGTGCAGTTCAACACCATCGAACCCCGCCTCACGCGCATTGAGCGCGGCCTGCCGATGTTCTTCGACAACCGCAACAACATCTTCGGTGGTCAACTCACGCGGGCTATCGTAGGGCTGCATGCCTGCCGCATCGGTAAACACCTCGCCCTGCGCCTGCAAGGCGGAAGGTGCAACGGTTTCAACGCCTTCCGGCTTGATGCGACAACTGCCGATACGACCCGCATGCATGACCTGCAGAATGATCTTGCCGCCACGCTCATGGACGGCATCGGTCACCTTGCGCCAGGCGACAACCTGCTCGGCGGTCTCGATGCCCGGCTGGCGGCAGTAGGCCTGCCCGGTCACGCTGGGCCAGGTCCCCTCGGCCACAATCAGCCCCGCTTCTGCACGGGCGGCATAATGTTCGACCATCAATTCGTTGGGCGTGCCGTCAGCGTCGGCACGGTTGCGTGTCATCGGCGCCATCACAATGCGGTTCTTCAGCTCGATGGCACCGATCCGAACGGGTGAGAACAGCGGCTCTGCGCCCACCAGCGTATCCTGTTTGGCTGCTTGCATAGGATTTACCTCAGTCCAGCGCCGTCACCAGCACGGCGGAGCGGCCACCATCCACCGGCAGGGTTGCACCGGTGATATAGGATGCCTGGTCGCTGGCCAGAAACAGGATCGCGTTCGCCAGCTCTTCAGGCTGTCCGACACGCCCCATGGGAATCAGCTTTTCCGTACTTTTGCGGGAATGTTCATCCGCCAGCATCCCTTCAGTGGCGGGTGTCTCCACCACCGCCGGGATCACCACATTGACACGCACACCATAGGGGGCGCCTTCTGCGGCTGCGGCACGGGAAAAGTTGGTTACGGCTGCCTTGGAGGCGGAGTAACCGGACATCCAGGGGGTACCCAACTCGCCACAGATGGATGAGAGGTTGACGATGGAACCGCCATGTTCCTTCATCAGCTGCAGTGCGGTACGCGTGCCCCAGAAAGTGCCATCCACCGAGGTGGTGAAGTTGGCATGCCACTGCTCGGTGGTCATCTCATCGATGCTGCCCCAGGTGAACGCCATGGCGTTGTTCACCAGTACATCCAGCTGGCCGTGTTTTTCGGCCGTGGCGCGCAGCGCACCCACAAAGCCCTCTTCGTTGCTGACATCGACCTGTACCGCTTCGGCCTCGCCGCCGCCGGCACGGATGCGGTCGACAACCGCTTCAAGCGGTTCCATTCGGCGACCACAGATCACCACACGCGCACCTTCCTGCGCAAAACGTTCTGCCGTGGCGGCACCGATGCCACTGCCACCACCGGTAATAAATGCGACCTTGCCCTGTAGACAGCCCTGCATAATGTGTCTCCTGAGTTGTTGTTATCCAGAGAACAGACTCGCTGCCATATGCACTGCACATGACAGACAGGCATTTACACCTGCGCAGTCAGTATTTTCAGAGTAAGAGGGTGAGCGATGGCTGCCATCGTCCAATAAGACTAAAACGAAAAGACCGGCAAAAGCCGGTCTTAACGCATTGAATTAGAAAGGGATTGGTGATCAGGTATATTTGAGACTGACCCTGGCCGTACGCGGCACCGCCTGGCAGGTCAGCGTTAGCCCACGCGACAGATCGCGCTCATCCAGTACATCGTTGTGCAGCAGCTTGACCTCGCCCTCGGTCACTTCACACATGCAGGACGCACACATGCCGGCCATGCACGAGTAAGGCAGCTCAATCCCCGCCTTCTCGGCCGCATCCAAAATGGTCTCATCACCCTGGCATTGAAGCTCGTAGTGCTGGCCATCCAGCTCGATGCTGATCTGTGCCTGCTCGACCTCGGCGGATTCGGTCAGTACCGCCTGCTGCTCCTCGTCTCTCGACTCCTCGGATGGCAGCGAAACAAAGCGCTCCACATGGATATTTTCGGCGGGCAGCTTCAACTCCTGCAACGCCTGCTCGGCGGCATCCATATACGGACCGGGGCCGCAGATAAAGGCTTGCGCATTTTCATAACCACGCGACAACCGCTTGAGCAAACTGACAGTAGGACGCCCCTGAACGCTATCCAGCAGATGGATAACATCCAGGCGATCGGCATACTGTTCCAGGAGCTCTTTCAACGCCTCACGGAAGATGATCGATTCTTCATCACGATTGGCATAGATCAGACGTACCTGGCCACGACCACGCAGCAGCACCGAACGCAGAATGGAGAACACCGGCGTCACGCCACTGCCACCGGCAAACAGCAGGAACTCTCCATCCAGCGACCCTGGTGTAAACACGCCCGCCGGTTGCATCACCTCGATATGATCACCGGCTTTGACATGATCACAGATCCAGTTGGACCCCCGTCCCTCCACCACACGCTTCACGGTTACCCGCAGCCGTGCATCCGCCGTGGGCGCGCTCGACATGGAGTAACAACGCAACAGGTGCTCACCCTGCCAAGGCAAACGCAGGGTCAGAAATTGACCTGGCTTATAGCGGAAACGCTCGGCCTGCTCAGGTGACAGTGCAAACTGCAGGGACACCGCATCGGCGGTTTCCTGCACCACCTGCTCAACCAGCAGGTTGTGGTAGCGGGACGTTGACATCTTACCCCTCCTTAAATGTAGGGATCGGTGTTGGGCAGGCCCAGCATCATGGCACCGCTGGCACGGGCATAGGCATCCGCATTGTTGGCAATGTGGCCACGCGCCTGATGGATATCGCGGAACACACGCTCGATCGGATTGCTCCGGTAAAGACCGGATGCAGCACAGGCCCGCAACAGTTCACTGACTTTTTCAGCACAGAGTTTCGGCACCAGCGAGGCCTGGGCACGTTGCATCAAACGCTCTTCCACCGGCATTTTCTCGCCGGTTTGGGCACAGTGCACAATGCGATCATAGTTGCGGAACATCACCAGCTTGAGCTGATCGACCGCAATCATGGCCTCGGCAACCGCCATCTGGGCATTGGGATCTTCAGCGGTCTTGGCGCCATGCTTGCCAATATGCGCTGCGGCACGAGTGCGGAACTCCTCGATCGCGCCTTCCAGAGCCCCCAAACACGCTGAGGAAACAGCACGCTGGAACACCTGCGTAAACGGGATTTTGTAGGTCCAGTGAGGATTGCTTTCACGCCCCGGACAGCCCGCATCAGAGTGATCGTTGGTGCGGTGGGTGCGGTGCTCGGGCACGAAGGCGTTTTCGACAATGATGTCGTGACTGCCCGTCGCACGCAGACCCAGCACATCCCAGTTTTTCTCTACACGGAAATCACTGCGCGGCAGCAGGAAAGTGGTGTGCTCCAGCTCGTCCGGATTGTCCTTCTTCGGCAGCAGACCTCCCAGGAAGATCCACTCACAGTGATCAACACCGCTGGAAAAGCCCCAGCGACCCGAGAAACGATAGCCGCCATCGACCTTCTCGGCCTTGCCCACCGGCATGTAAGTGGACGCAATCAGGGTACCGTCATTGCCGTTGGCCCAGACATCCTGCTGCGCCTGCTCCGGGAACAGCGGCAGCTGCCAGTTGTGAACGCCGATGACACCGTAGATCCAGGCCGTAGACATGCAGCCCTTGGCCAGTGCCATCTGAACCTTGTAAAACACGCGGGGATCCAGCTCGTAGCCGCCCCAACGTCGGGGTTGCAGCACGCGGAACAACCCGGCTTCCGCCATTTCCTTGACCGTTTCACGCGGCACCATTCCGGCCTCGTCAGCGGCTTGAGCACGCTGCCTTAACCTCGGCGCCAGATCCTCGGCAGCCTTGACCAGGCGGATTGCCTCAGGGGTCATGTAATCTTCTTCGACTGAAGCAGCAATAAAATTGTTTGTTAGCACGCCCATCGCACGAGTCTCCTCGATTATTATTTGTCTGACCGGGCATGACCGGCAGCACCGACCATCTCCTCACGACATGCAGATTTCCACACCCCTTCCACTCACTCATCGTCAATTCGGACTAACAGACTCGCTGATGCCAATAGCCCGTTTGGACGATGCCCGCAGGTATGGGGTGCGAATAATGGAACGCGTACTCGTCGAGCTCCAGGCCAGCAGTACAACAATAAATTTGCCTGAAAGCCTCAGACCAAAGGAGTTAAGTCATGCGCGTGACCCTGGGCATAGCTGTTTCACTGATAGTGGCAGTCGCCGGTATTTTCGCGTTTTCCCATCGTGACACCCTGTCACTTGGCACACGCCAGATACCAATAAACAACATGAACCTGACCAGCCTCGTGGAGACGGATGCCGGACTGGTAACCGCCGGTGAGCTTGGCCACATCCTGATCTCCAAGGATCAAGGTCAAAGCTGGACACCGGCTTCGCTTTCCCAACAACGATACGCACTTTTAACACGCCTGCATTTCAAGGATGGACGGACCGGACTTGCCATCGGCCATGAGGGCTGGATTCTGCGCACCAATGATGGTGGTCTGAACTGGCAGGAGGTCGCGTTCAACCCCGGCGGTGAGCCCTTGCTGGGCATACACCTGCTGCCATCCGGCGCCTGGGTCGCGTTCGGAGCCTTTGGACAGGCACTGATTTCACGTGATGACGGCAACAGCTGGTCTGACCTGCCGCCACCTGAGGGCACCGACTGGCACCTCAACAACATCCTGGCATCCATCGACAAGCGTACCTGGCTGATCGTGGGCGAGTCGGGCACCCTGTTCCGCTCGACAGACGGCGGTGAAAACTGGGAAACCGTCCCTGAGTTCTACAACGGCTCCCTTTATGGCGGCCTCAACCTCGGCGGCGACAACTGGCTGGTGTATGGCATGCGCGGCAATATTTTCCGCAGTGAAGACAATGGTCTGACATGGACTTCAGTGGGCGGTGAACTGCCGGTGTCGATTTTCACCCATCAATCGCTGGATAACGGCAAACTGCTGCTGGCAGGCCAGGGAGGCGTACTGTTACTGAGTGACGATGATGGCAAAAGCTTCAGCTTCCTGCACAAAAGCGGCCGTATGACGCTGACCGATATTACCCGCCTGGAATCGGGGAAATTACTGATGAGCAGTGACACAGGTCTGCTGCCACCGCTTTCTCTCGACCAACTGAAACAGCCGTCTGGAGCCTGATCATGTCGCATCAACACTCTTCTGCCGTGCAAAAATTTGTTGACACATCGGCCCGTCTTCTGATCATCGGTCGAAAGCCGCTGGGTTTTCTGTTCCTGCTGATCACCGTCATGCTGGGCTTCTCTGCGCTGCAAACGCGCTTTGACCCGGGATTCAACAAGCTGATCCCTCTCAAACATGAATACATGCAGGCGTTCCTGGACCACTCGGCCGAATTCACCGGTGCCAACCGCGTTATGGTCAGCCTGGAATGGACCGGCGAAGGCGATATCTACAACGCCGAGTTCATCAACAAGCTGCAACAGGCAACCGACGAGGTGTTTTTCACCCCCGGCATCAACCGCACCACCGTGCGTTCCCTGTTCACACCGGAAGTTCGCTATATCGAGGTCACCGAGTACGGCTTTACCGGTGGCGTGGTGATCCCGTCCCGTTTTACCGCGGATGCAGAGGGTTTGGCCCAGGTACGCTCAAACGTGCAGAAATCCGGACAGGTCGGCAACCTGGTGGCCAACGATCTGAAATCCGCCATGGTGCAGGCCGAATTGCTTGAAATCGACCCTGAAACCGGCAAGAAAACCGACTATGCCGCCGTTGCCGGCCATCTGGAGAAAATTCGCGCCGAACTCAGTGATGACAACATCAACGTCCAGATCATCGGCTTCTCCAAGGTCATGGGTGATGTGATGGAAGGCCTGATGACGGTCGTCATCTTCTTTGCCGTCGCATTCATCATTACCTTTGTATTGCTGTGGGCATACTCACGCTCGATCCGGTTGACCTTGCTCGCCATCGTGGTTGCACTGCTGCCGGTCGTCTGGCTGCTGGGTATCCTGCCGCAGATCGGCTACGGCATCGATCCCATGTCCGTACTGGTGCCCTTCCTGATCTTTTCCATCGGCGTCTCTCACGCCGTACAGATGACCAACGCCTGGAAACTGGACGTACTCTCGGGCATGAGCGCCATCGAAGCGGCGGAAAGTTCGATCCGCAAGCTGGCCATCCCGGGCACCGTTGCCCTGCTGGCCAACGCCCTCGGGTTTATGGTGATCATGGTAATCGACATTCCGATTGTGCATGAACTGGGTGTGACGGCATGCCTGGGCGTAGCCTTGATGATCGTGACCAACAAGATGTTCATGCCGATCATCCTGTCGCACCTGCGACTGGAGAAGATGGCACTGAAAGATAACAGCAGTGGCGAACGTCACCCGGTCTGGTGGGCCATTTCGGCGCTGTCACAGCCGCGCCCGGCCCTGTTCAGTCTCAGTGTCATGCTGATCCTGCTGGCGGTCGGCACCTGGCAGTCCCGCTCGCTGCTGACCGGCGATATCGGCTCCGGCGTGCCGGAACTGCGTGCAGAATCACGCTACAACCAGGATAACGACACCATCATCAACAACTATTCCATCGGCATGGATGTGCTTTCCGTGTACGTGGAAACCGATCGCGCCTCAGAAGCCTGCCTTGACTGGGACGTGATGAACGCAGTGGATCGGTTTGATTTCCACATGCGCGGTGTGCCCGGGGTCGAATCCGTCAGTACCGTGGCGGGCATGGCCAAGCTCTATGTCTCCGGCAACAACGAGGGCAACCCGCTGTGGCGCACCCTGCAGCGCTCCGAAATGGCACTGCGCTCGGGCAGCCAGGCCGCCAACCCGGAACTGGGCCTGAACAACGAACTGTGCAAAACCATCAACATGATGGTGTACCTGAAGAATCACCAGAACGACACGCTCAAGCACGTCATTGGCGAGATTCAGAGTTTCATCAACAGTGTGGAAGTGGAAGGCGTAACCTTCCGCCTGGCCGGGGGTAACGCCGGTGTTGCCGCCGCCACCAACGAAGCGGTGGAAACGGCTGAAGTGCAGATGATCGCATCCATCTTCGCAGCCATTACCCTGCTGTGCTGGATCACCTTCCGCTCCTGGCGCGGTGTGCTCTGCGTGATCGTGCCGCTGATGCTGGTGACCATCCTGTGTAACGCCCTGATGGCGCTGCTGGGCATCGGCCTGAAAGTGGCGACGCTGCCGGTGATCGCGCTGGGTGTGGGCGTCGGCGTGGACTACGGCATCTACATCTACGAACAGATGCAGCACTCGTTGAAACGCGGCATCGACCTGCGCACGTCCTTCTACGAAGCGATGCGCCAGCGCGGCACCGCCGCGGTGTTCACCGCCGTGACCATGACCATTGGCGTAGGCACTTGGGCATTCTCGGCACTGAAGTTCCAGGCCGATATGGGCATCCTGCTGGCGTTCATGTTCATGGTGAACGTGCTGGGCGCCATCTTCCTGCTGCCGGCACTGGCCTGCTGGCTGAATGTTCAGCCCAGTAAAGTACCGGCCAGCAATGCCGACCGCATGGCTGAGCCATCCCCTGCCACAACCGCTGGTACCACTAAACGTTCCAACCTGAACACACGCCAACAGGCCATTGTGACCTCAGACTGACCGACCCGATGGCGGAGGTTAGCCTCCGCCATCGGCTTTTGTGTTGTGACGGTATTCTGTAGTTGACCACCTCTTACCGTTCAACCATGAGTGTCGCAATTATTATCTGAATTCCCACGACCTTAAAGGCATTAAAACATTGCTACGCCCCTTTCAGGTAATTGATTTCATCTTTATAAGACATAATTGGCTCATAGAGCTGGTGATAACCTTTCCCAACAGCTCCTCTAAACTGAATCAAATTTGGTCGACTACTTCCTATAGATAAAATATGATCTATTGCGATACCAGGATACGGATCAATATAGACAATTTCCTTTATACCTAACTGGTAAGCTTTTTTTGCACATAGTTCACATGGACTCGCTGTTGTGAACAATTTACCCCCTTCAATGCCAGCGGTTCCGTACTTGGCAAGCTGGAGGAATGCATTTTCTTCAGCATGTAGGGACCTAGTGTGAACTTGATTACCAGAACGGTCCAAACTGTTCTTTATATCTTTAAAGCAATAGGATAAATTTTTACCTTGAGTTCCATCTTTAGATTGAATTTTTATCAACTCAATCTTGGCTGCCTCTCTAAATGGCTTATCATGACGCTCATAAAGACTATATGTAGCTTCATCAAAGTTATTAATAAGTCCACTTAATGACCTTAGATTACATGGGACCTGACCTTTAGCTACGTCATTCCATCCAACTGCCTTTATAGAGAAATTTTCATCAGTAACAGCAGCACCCACTTGCCTAGATATACATCCTGAGTTCACTTTGGCCGTATATGCAACTTGCATAACCCTTTCAAGGTTCGTTGGTGATATAAGCCCCGGGTGTTTTATCAATGCCAAATACCAAGCTAATTGAGCTTTAAGAACATTGTTATTATCAAGTTCGTTACGCGGGTTAAATATATGAATGTCTGATATTTCAATACATCGTTTCACATTTTGACTTATAAAGTCAGCATCATCTATTTTGGTTTTTCCAGATTCTCTACGCTCAAGCTCGTCAAACTCATCAACAGTATATTTATGTTCGTTTTGCAAATATGCTTTACGATCTTCATTTGGCGCATTAATTGATATCAAGTAGAAAGCCGAATATCTATCCTTAAAAAATTTTGCTTCAAAAGGATTTCTAATAGCATCAATAACAACAAAAGCACCATCTGATTTAATTTGCCTAATATTTTTTATACATCTATTAATTGTTTCAGGCAGGTGAAATACTGATTTAGGTTCAAATGCAAACTCTTCGAAATTAGACTGTACTTTACCCGTTCTACGAATAGAGTTACCTGCCGCCTGATAAACTTTAATATAAAGCTCATTATTCAACGCTCTCAATTCTTTTTTGAAATCATCCGTAAACTTCCTGATCAACTTCATAAAAGAAAAAAACTTTGTTTTTTCTCTAGAAGTTAACTCTATATTACTTTCATGATCTAGTATTTTATCAGATATAGATTTTAATATTCCTTTTTTAGTAAAACTTGAAGAAAAACTTCCTCTCCTTATCAATTCTTCAATCTTAACCTTACTTATTTCACCTGTCTGAGACTTTATAAAATCAATCGCTTGCGTAGTACTTAATGTCAGTATATAAGCAGATATCAAGTCGCTAACTTTTATTGATATGAAAGGGCTATAATTTTCTTTTATATAGTAAGAGGCGATTTTATATCTTTTTGAATCGAGGTTAGAGTAGAATGAATCACCACCATATCTTACATCTTCGACGCTAGGAAAGTCAGCCTTTTCATTTTCAAGTATGTTTGCCGCAGTTGTGCAACCTGACCCCGTCCTACCTGTCAAACCTAAGACAATAAATTTACCTCGCTCATGAAATAGGCTTGATATCATAGAATTATTTTTATCTGACAATTTATAACTCCCTTTATTAAATAAAGTTAATAAATAAAAATATTTATTTTAAAAACAACACTTCACGAAAGGTGATAAGTTAAAAAATGGGCATTAGACAACGCTTCCATCTCCCTTCCGTTGAAAATGCGCAGGCGTACATGTGCTGTCTGGCCGGGCGCTGTGCGCACGGCCTTTAATCCATAAGGCGTTAATCCTGCCCCATTAGCCTCTGCTTTTCCAGACATTACTTGGGCTGTAATACGCAGGAAATCGCCGGTGCTGGCACCGGCCCTACCGCAATCAGGTAGCTGTTGGTGATGACAGCTCTTGCAGCCGTTCAAAGCGCGTCGCCACAATCTTCCATTGGCCATCAATGCGCCGATAGCGGTCGTAATAAACCCCGCCCAGTTGCAGGGTCGCGCCGGTTTCGCCGTCCAGATTGAAATAGAACAGGCCGCAGCGGCCGGTGGCTGTATCTTCGCTGATCAGTTCAATCTCGGGGTTGCTGCCGTGGTGCAGATCTTTAACCCGTTCGTGACAGGCCAGGCGTTGGTAGAGCTCCACAAAGCGGTCACGGTCGCTGAAGCAGCCGATGGGACCGTAGTCGATCTGAATTTCACCTGTGGCGAAGCAATCGCGGATAGTTTCCACTTCCTTCAGGTCGCAGGCATTGAGGTAGCAGTGCTTGAGTTGCCGGATCGCTTCCAGTGCTTCGATGCGGGCAATGCGTTGTTCCAGGGTCATGGCTATGCTCCTTTTCAGTCGATCCGTGCCGGGTGCCAGCTCAGCGGTGCGCCGAGCAGGCGGCGGAAGGATGGCGGCTGACAGCCATCTGCATCGGTGATGCCGTATTGCTGCGCCAGCTCTGCAGTGATCAGGGTCTGCCCGGACAGGCTGTGCAGTTCAAGATCATCCAGCAGCGCATGGATTACCCGGCCGTTAAACTCGGGAGTTTCACCGTTTTGCATGATGTCGCCATAGGCATCGGGACGCGACTGGGCGGCGATAGCGGAGCGTTCGGTGCGTTGGGGACCAAGCCAGAGCGAGACGCAGGCCACGCCGGTGCCCTCGAAGTCCACCGCCATATCGGCCGCCATCTTGTCGCCGCCCGCCTTCTGGGCGCCGTATGCGGGGCCGTGCATGTAGCAACCGGCACCGTAGGACGAGGTAAAGGCGATCAGCCCTCGGCCATTCTTCAGCAGCAAAGGCGCAGCGAAATAGCTGGCCACGTAGGACGATCTCAGGCCCACATCGAGCATGGCGATCATATCGAGCGGCTTGGCCCAGAAGGGGCCGGGGTCAATCAGGTTTTCATGCAGGGCGATGGCGTTGTTGACCAGCAGGTCCAGTCGGCCCTGTTCCCGCGCAACCTGCTCAAACAGGGCCTGTACCTGGGCATCGTCGGCGTGATCACAGGGCACGGCGATGCCAATGCCACCGGCCTGGGTAATGGCATCGGCTGTTTCGGTCAGAGTGCCTGACAACGGCTGCCCGTGCAGGGTCATCTCGCTGTGGGTGGCAGAACGCCCGGTCACGTAGACGGTCATACCCGCCTCGCCCAAGGCAACAGCGATGCCCCGGCCGACACCGCGGCTGGCGCCGGTGACCACGGCTACACGGGGATGGGCATTAGCGTTGGCGGCTTGATTCATGGTTGGCTCCTTCTTGTTGTTCTGTTTTAAGCAAAAAGGGCCGGTGAACAGTTCTCACCAGCCCTTGTGAATGGGTTTCAGCCATTTTGTGGTCAAGTTATCGTGTCAGGCCTGGGCGTAATCCCGCTTGAGGATCAGCTTGTCGACCTTGCTGGACGCATTCACCGGCAGGGCCGACACAAAGCGAACCTGCCGCGGCACCTTGTAGTTGGCCATCTGTTCACGCGACCACTGAATCAGTCCCTTTTCATCGAGGTTGCTGCCGTGGCGCTTGACGATAAAGGCGCAACCCACCTCGCCCATACGCTCGTCCGGCACACCGATCACGGCCGCCTGAGCCACTTCGGGATGCTCCACCAGTGCCGCTTCGATCTCGGCCGGGTAGCAGTTGAACCCGCCGACGATGAACATATCCTTCAGGCGGCCGGTGATACGCAGGTAGCCGTTCTCGTCCAGCGAGCCCACATCCCCCGTGTGCAACCAGTTGTCGGCGTCGATCGCTTCGGCCGTGGCTTCCTTGTTCTGGTAGTAACCCAGCATGATGTTGGGGCTGCGGATGCAGATCTCGCCATCCTCGTTGGGGCCCAGCTGTCGGCCTTCCTGGTCGAAGATCGCCACTTCGGTGCCGGCTATGGCCTTGCCGCTGGTTCCGGCGATCACTTCGGCGGGATCATCAGGATCACAGATGGTGGCGATGCCGCTGCATTCGGTCAGGCCATAGGCGGTGGTGACTACCTTGAAGCCCAGCTCGTTGCGCATCCGCTCGATCAGGATGGGCGGGATGGATGAGGAACCGGTGGACGCCGCACGCAGGCTGCTCAGGTCTTTCTGCGCCAGCTGCGGGTGAGCCAGCAGCGACAGGTAGAGCGTCGGCGGTCCCGGCAGAACCGATACCTTGTCGCGTTCGATCCGCTCCAGCACCTCATCGGCATCGAACACCGGGTGCGGCAGAATGGTAACGCCGCACATCAGGCTGCACAGCCATCCCGCCTTGTAGCCGAAGGTGTGGAAGAACGGGTTCACGATCAGGAAACGGTCACCCGGTACCAAGCCCAAAATTCTGGCGAACTCGGCAAAGGCACGCAGGCCCGCGCCATGGGCACTCATGACGCCCTTGGGCTTGCCCGTTGTGCCGGAGGTAAACATCAGATCGGACAGGCTGTCGGTGGTGAGTTCAGCGGCACGTACCCGTGCGGCGGATTCACTGACCATCTGTCCCTGCTGGATGAATTCATCCCATTCCAGACTGTTGGCCAATGGAGTGCCACTGCGCGGGCTCATAACGATGGTCATGTCGAGCAGGTCGGCATATCGCTCGCTCAATTGAGCCGGATAGTCGATACCGAGAAAATCACCCACCGAGAAAAGGATACGGCTGCCGCTGCGACTGATGATATCCTGGGCTTCAGCGGCTTTCATGCGTGTATTGATCGGCACCAATACCGCTCCAGCCATCTGCAGACCGAGGGTTGCCAGTATCCAGCGGGCGCAGTTCGGTGCCCAAACCGCTACCCGATCACCCGGTTTTACCCCCAATCGCATTAAACCGCGAGCGACCTCCAGTACACGACTGGAGAGATCGGCATAATCGATCTTCTCGTCGTGGTCTTCGATGGCAACCCTGCCGGCAAACTGCCGCGAGGCCTGAAATACCAGTTCCGGCGTGGTCTGTGCCATCAGGGGTATGTTCAGTTGTGTGTGCATGCTGGTCATCTCAAATACTCATGATGAATTGGCCGCTGTCTATCCGCAGCTCGATACCGTTGATCGCCCGCGCCTCGTCCGATGCCAGAAACGCCACCGCAGCCGCCACGTCTTCCGGCTGGCACATGCGGTTCATCGGGTCCTTGTCGATGGTGAAGTTGTTCGGGTCGATGCCCTCCGGATAGGAGGCACGGGTCATTGGCGTCAACACGCCATCGGGGTGTACCGAGTTGCAGCGCACCCGGTATTTTTCACGACGACAGTGTGCCGCCACGACGCGTGTCATGGCTGCAACCGAGCCTTTGGATGCACTGTAGGCCAGGTAATCCGGGCGCCCGGCTAGGGCTGCGATGGACGATACGTTAATGATCGACCCACCCTGAACCTTCAGCATTTCCAGTCCTTTCTGGCAGCCCAGAAACACGCTGTCGGCGTTGATGCGGTGCAGCAGCTTCCAGTCGTCATAGGAGGTGGTTTCGATGCTGCCGGGCTTGAGAATGGCGGCGTTGTTGACCAGTACGTCCAGCCTGCCCTCCTGCTCACGGATGCTGCCCAGTACGCTGTCCCAGTCATCGGGATCAGCCACATCCATGGTCATGAAGCGCACATGCTTGCCCAGCGCTTCGGCTTCCGCTCGACCACGGGCTTCCTGCAGATCGGTCATGATGACGCGAGCACCTGCTGCAACCAGCGCATGTGTCACGGCCAGCCCCACACCACTGGCGGCACCGGTGACCAGTGCGATTTTGTTGTCCATTGAGTTGTTCATGTTGGAATCCTTTAAGCTGTTGCCAGTGCTTCGGCGTGCGTTGCTGCAGGCTGTTCAGCCGCAGCCGCTGCACCGGCGCGGCGGCCTGAAAACACGCAGTCCGCCAGTGAAAGCCCACTGATATAAAGATTGGAAGGTATGCCTATGGCCGTGCGGCCCGCCGCATAAAGGCCCTTGACCGGATTCGCGTTGGCATCCAGTACCTGACCGCTGTCCTCGTCCACTTTTAGCCCGCCCAGCGTCAGCGCTCCCAGCGGCAGAACCCCGGAGCTGACGGAGATATCCAGTGCATAAAACGGCCCCTGGCGCAGGGCCTGGCAGGACTCGGCGGACTTGCCCATGGGGTCAGGCTGGCCGTTGCTGATCGCCTGGTTGTAGGCACTCAACGCAGCTTCAAGCGCAGCGGTGTCCATGCCGGTTTTGCGTGCCAGCTCAGCCGGAGTTGCGCCTTTTTTGGCACTGAGCAGCAACATGGCCAATGCCGGTACCGACTGGAACCACCAGTAGCCGCCGAACAGAGCCTGACGAATCGATTGTCGACGCAGAGGCTTGTCGAGGATCAGCCAGGCCTTGCCGTTCTGCTCTTCGCAGATCGCATGGCCCAGGGTGGCGCCGTACACCTCTTCATTGTAGAAGCGCTCACCCCGTGCGTTGACGACGATCCCCTTGGGCCATTTCTGCGGCGGATTGATAAAGCGCCAGGCGGATACGGTATCCAGCCTGTCCGATGCCGCACCCACCGACAGACCAAGCCGCAGACCACTGCCGTCGCAGCCGGTCGCGCCGATCTTGAAGTTGCGGCGATACTTGGGTGCAACCTCTTTAATCAGCTCTTTATTGAAGATAAAGCCGCCGGTACTGAGGACCACGCCCTTGCGCGCCCGCACCAATACGGGACAGGCATGTTTGCGCTCCAGTGCCGTTAGCCTCTGCCTTAAACGGTTACAGTAACCGGGTGCCAGATTCTGCAGTTTTTCGGCCTTTTGCGCCCAGCGCGCATGCAGTCTGGCGGCCTTGGTGTCGGCTGGCATCGACCAGATCTCGGCGCCGATGACCTGATTTTCACCATTCACCACCAACCGCCGTACCGCTGACTGGGTCAGGCTGCGGATACCGCGCTGGCGACAGGCGGCCTGCAGGTGGGAATACAGCACGACCCCGCCATGCCCCTTGCCCACGGTGCGGTGTCCTCGCGGTGGCGGCGGCAGTTCGCCGCGATAGGCCGGTACCAGCTCATTGCCGGAGTAATAGAGGTAGTAACCATCCTGGGGATAGGAAGTTTTGCCGCCGGGCGGTAGAGTGTGGCTATAGGGTGTCCCCATCGCTTCCAGCCATTGCAGGTTCGACACACTCTCATCGCAGAAGCGTTTCAGGGTGGCATCACTGATCACACCCTGAGTTTCATGCTTGAGGTAGTCGAACATCGCCTCGGGTGTATCGGCAAAACCGGCGCGCTGCTGCTGGGCCGTGCCGCCACCGGCATAGACGACGCCACCACTCTTGGCACTGGCTCCGCCGCCCTGGAAACGGTCTACCACGAGTACATCCGCCCCCTGATCATGGGCTTCAATGGCGGCACAGGCACCGGCTGCGCCCCACCCCACGACCAACACATCACACTCTTGTTCCCAGCGTTGCTGTTCGGGTTCCCGTAAGCGCAGTGGTGCGCTGATTTGAGTTATGCTGCCTACACTCATGCCGGTACCTTTTGCTTCGCTTTTTGCTGCACCAGGTCGTTGACGGCGATATAGGCAAAGGTCATGGCCGGTCCCAGCGTTGCACCCGCTCCCGGATAGGAGGTTCCCATCACCGAAGCGGAACAGTTGCCGATAGCGTAAAGCCCCTGAATTTCACTGCCGTCCTCACGCACAACACAGCCTTTCTCATTGGTCAGCAGGCCACCCTTGGTGCCGATATCCCCGGCATCCAGGCGCATGGCATAAAAGGGACCTTTCTTGATCGGTGCCAGACAGGGGTTGGGTTTGACGTTGCTGTCGCCGTAGTAACGATCGAACACGTTGCCACCGCGCTGGAAGTCTTCATCGTTGCCGGTGGCCGCGAAACCATTGACCCGCTCGACCGTGTGCTTGAGGCCTGTCGCATCCACACCGATTTCAGCTGCCAGCGCCTCGAGGCTGTCAGCCTTCCAGTACACATTTTTGTGCCATGACTTGGGCATGCGGCTGTCGGGCATCACCTGTGAGGGCATCAACGGCCCCATGGCATAGTTGAAGCGGAAGTGGGCATCGAAAATGACCCATGCCGGTACGGTCTTGCCGTTGGTCTTGATGTTGTCCTTGTACATCTCATCGACGAATTCGAGGTAGCCCACCGCTTCGTTGACGAAGCGCTTGCCCTCGCCGTTGACGACGATGGCACCCGGGAAGGCACGCTCGGCAAACACGCCCCGCGCCTTTTCCTCTTTCGGCACGCTGATGGTCGGGGTCCACCAGGCCCAGTCCAGCATGGCCGTCGCGGCACCTATGGCCTGACCGGCTTCCAGCGCCGCCCCGGTGTTGCGACCCGGTGGTGTGGCACTCCACTCCACTTTGGTCGGTTTCGGCAAATATTTGTCACGCAGCGCCTGATTCTGCTCGAAACCGCCGGAGCCCAGAATCACGCCCTGACGTACGTTGATCAACTGCTCCTGACCGTTGCGCTTGACGATGAGACCGGTCACACGGCCCTCATCGTTCTGCACCAGTTCGCGGAAATCGGTGTTCAGCCAGAGGGGAACCTTACGGTCCATCAGCGAAGCACGCAGCGAGGCGATCAGGGCGTTGCCCAGCGCGGCGCGGCGGTCACGTTTGGTTTTGCGGCGCTGCTTGAAATCCAGCTTATAGCGCAGCATCAGCCACACCAGCAGCAGTCGCCAGCCACGCTCGCGCGCCATCGCCTTATGGGCATGACGAGCCGTCCAGGCGATCTTGCCCATCAGCAGGGTTGTCGGCGAGGCCGGCTGCAGGTTATCCACTTCATCACCCAGTGCGCTGGTGTCGAACAGCTCCGGGTCCAGGGTGCGGCCACCGGCAGCGGCGCCGGGCAGATGTTGGTAATAATCCGGGTAGCGCTCGGCCACCGTGTAGTTCAAGCGGGTGTTTTCCTGCAGGTATTGCATCATCTTGGGTGCATTATCGAGGTAGGCCCTCAGGCGTGACTCATCGACTTGCTCGCCCACCGATGCTTTCAGGTAGGTCAGCGCCTTTTCGTAGCTGTCACTCCCGCCCTTGGCCTTGAAGAAATGGTTGTTGGGCACCCAGATACCGCCACCCGACAGTGCCGATGTACCGCCGTACTTGTCGCTTTTCTCGACAATCAGCACACTCATGCCCTTGTCGGCGGCAAAAATCGCCGCCGTCAGTGCACCGGCACCGGACCCTACCACCACCACATCATAGGTGTCGGTGACTTTAGCCTGTGAAGTCATCTGCTATCTCCATTTTATTATTTTCAATCCGGGGGCAGCCGACCGACTGCGACCTGAAGCCAATGCCATTGGCACTCATGCCACATGATGCGCAAGGGCTGCAGGGTGGGGCATCGTCAAAGCGGACTAAGCGGAGAGGACTTACTGGGAACATGAAAAGGCGGACACCCAGGGGGTATCCGCACAGAGGAAAGGACGTGGATGTTTAGAGGAAAAGCTGTTTTTTGATCTGTTGCTTGAGCAATTTGCCGGCGGGATTGCGTGGCAGTTTTTCCTGCTGAACGGAAATCATTGACGGCACCTTGTAGGCGGCCAGATGCTCACCGACAAACTCCTGCAGTTCGGCTTCGTCCAACTCTTCACCCGGCTGAATCGCGACCACGGCCACCACAGCTTCACCGGTTGTCTCATCGGGAACACCCAGCACGGCGGCTTCTCGCACCAGCGGGTGACGCAGCAGACAGGACTCGACCTCCGCCGCGGCAATATTTTCACCGGCACGGTTGATCACGTCCTTAAGACGGTCAACGATGTAGAGGAAGCCGTCGCTGTCCACATGACCCAGGTCGCCGGTATGCAGCCAGCCATCCCGAAACGCATCACGGCTGGCACTTTCATCCCCCAAATAGCCATCCATCAGGGCAATTGAGCGAAGACATATTTCGCCATTTTCACCAACCGGCAGGGCATTGCCTGCCGGATCTTCAACACGAACGTCAACGAGCGGCGATACCACCCCCGAAGCCGTCGGCTGCAAGCGGAACAGGTCGCCGGAAATACCCGCGCCGACACCGTTCGACTCGGTCATGCCATAACCGATGCCGACCAGTTGTTCAGGCAGCGCATCCAGTACTTCATCAATCAGTCCCTGGGGCAGGCCTGCGCCACCAAAGCCCAGCCCCGCCAGACCGCCTTTGACGGCAGCCGAATGGAAGTCGGCTTCACGCAGTAACTGCATCACCATAGAGGGCGCGCCATTGAACTGGGTGACCTGCTCATGGGCCATCAGCTCAACCGCTGCTTTGGGATCCCACTTGTGCATGAACACCAGGCGTCGGCCTGTGCGTAACGCCGTCAACAGCTGGGCATGCAACCCACTGACATGGAACAGAGGCACAGCGGTAAGTATCACCGGGGCTCGCGCCATTGACTGAATGCGCGCCAGGGCATCAGGAGAGCTCATCACCGACATCGCGCTGATGTAATCGATATTGAACAAGGCCTGACAGACGGCGCGTTGATTCGATACCACGGCTTTGGCACGACTGGTTGCACCTGAGGTGAACAGGATCAGTGCCGGGTCTTCCGGTGCAGGGTTTACATCAGGCAAGGTTCCGACCGGACGACTCATCACCTGATCCCAAGCCTGGCAACGATGGGCATTTTCCTCTGGTGCAGGTCCTACCAGCAAAATGCGCGTATTCTCGGCAACAGCCTCAACCCCTATTCTGTTGAGGCGATCGCTGTCACAGGCCAGAACCGCCGCATTCAGCCCGCCCAGAGCATCGCGCAGCTCTTCACCCAAACCGAAACTGTTCAGCGGTGCCGGTACCGCACCCAGGCGAGCGGCCGCAACAAACATTGCGACCCATTCCGGGCGGTTGCGCATGGCGATCGCAACACGATCACCCGGTTTAACTCCTTCGCAATACATCCAGGATGCCAACGCATCGACGTGGGCATAGAAACGGCGAAAGCTCCAGCGGTCATCCCGATATACCAAAAAACATTCATCGTCATCCCGACGGGATTGGCGGATCAGCTCAACCAGATTCTGCGCTGCATTTTTATAGACCTTGTACGTCCCGTTCGTCGTTTCAATCGTGGATAGCTCGAATGGCGCTCCAGGTGCTGTCAACTGAGCCCGAATGGCCGCAGCCTGTCCTGCTATGGCATTCATGTTGTGTCCTCTTATTGTTGTAAACAGAATTCAATCATTGTGCTCGGTAACGATCCAGCCCATCCTCGTCCATCTGACGATAAAGTGATCCATTCCGACACAGATAACTCAGATGAGCGAGCGTCTCACCCAGTGCAAGCATCAGCTCGATCGACTTGAGTTCACGCGGGAACAGCCAGCTCATTGCCTCCCATGCAGTAAACTGCTCTCCCTTGCGGGCAGGCCCCATCAGTACTTCGAGCTGCCGCTGATGATGTGCATGCAGCTGTTCAACACGCGTATGCAAGCCTTTGAACACCAAACCATGAGCAGGCAGCACCAGAGCATCTTCAGCCAACGTTTGCAGTCGATCCAGCGATTTCAGCCACAGGCTCAATGGGTCTGCCTCGGGCTCGACATCACTGACCAGTACGTTGGAGCTGATGCCAGGCAAAATTTGATCACCGGCCAACAGGATACGATCCTGCTCACTGTAGAGGCAGGCATGCTCGGGAGAGTGCCCTTCACCGATCACGACCTGCCAGCGGCGTCCGCCGATATTGAGGCTTTCGTTGTCACGCAGACGGATAAAAGCGGGCGGAAATTCGGGCATGAACGGGTCACGTCGGTGAGACGCCAACATTTTCTGAAATCGCTCTTCGGGCATACCGGTACGCTGAAAGAAAGCGCGCTGCGCATCTTCCTTGATGGTGGTATCCGAGCTTGCCAGCGCACGCATCGTGAAGTACTCACCGTGCGTCATATACAGGGGCGCGTTAAACTCTTTCATCAACCAGCTGGCCAGGCCTGCGTGATCGTAGTGAAAGTGAGTACAGATAACCCCCTTCAGGGGTTGTTGCGGAAAATAGCGCTGCGCCAGAGTTTGCCAGCACTGACGTGACTCGTCCGTATTCAGTCCGGTGTCGACCAGATACCAGCCATCATCATCCGCCAGCAGATAAACGTTAATATGATCCAACGCCATCGGCATGGGGATGCGGGTCCAAAATACGCCCGCTGCAATTTCGATCGCTTCACCCGGCTCTGCAGGATTGGGGTAAGGATACTCCAGCGCATCCCGCTCGGCCGCCTTGCGCTGGCGGATCTGAGCCTCGGTTTCACGTTCCGGCATAGCCCTCTCCTTGTCCGGCGCCACGCCGGCTGTTGATGGTAAGTTGACGATGCCCATAACACGCGATTCACAAAACCCTCACTACGTCCAAAAGGACGATGTTTGAGTAGTCCACTCGGGTAACTTGTCACCAACAAGAATAATCCCAATGGAGCCCTGCAATGTCGATCATGCCACCCAAAGTGACCACCCGGAGTCACTTCACCCTGGTCCTGCTGGCCCTGGTTTATGTATTTTCGTTCATTGACCGCAATGTCATTGCGATCGTGATTGAACCCATAAAGCAGGAATTTGGCGCCTCCGATACCCTGATGGGCCTGCTCACCGGACTCGCCTTTGCCGTTCTCTACGGCGTTCTGGGAATTCCTCTAGGTCGTATGGTCGACCGGGGCGCGGATCGGCGTAAGATGATCTCAATATGCTGTGGCCTCTGGAGCATGGCTACCATGGCCTGTGGCCTGGCCACCAGCTTTTGGCAGCTGCTGATCGCACGCATGACCGTCGCCATCGGCGAGGCCGGAGGCATGGCCCCTTCTGTCTCCATGGTAGCGGATCTATATCCCAAAGCGCGTCGTTCAATGGCAATGGGCATCTTCATGCTGGGGCCGCAGATGGGCATGCTGATTGCCATGGTTGTCGGCGGCTATATTGCGCAGACCTATGGCTGGCGTACCACCTTCATCGCGTTTGGCATCCCTGGCATACTGATCGCGGCAACCCTCTTTTTCTTCACGCGCGACCCGGGGCGCGGCGTTTTTGACAGTGAAGAGGAACGCCGCCAGGCCGCTTTGGCTCGCGATATCAAGGTCGGGCCACAAATCAAGAGCATCTTTGCGGTACGTGCTTTTGTTCTGCTTTGCATGGGCGTCGCCCTGACCGGTGTTGTCGGTTATGGCTTTGGCATCTGGGCACCGACTTTCCTGCTGCGCACCTATG
The DNA here is from genome assembly GCF_041155135.1 of Marinobacterium sp. BA1. NCBI lineage: Bacteria > Pseudomonadati > Pseudomonadota > Gammaproteobacteria > Oceanospirillales > Oceanospirillaceae > Marinobacterium > Marinobacterium sp. BA1. The sequence continues at coordinate 833,374 of NZ_BAAFHC010000001.1, read as the reverse complement.
AAATGTCACTGGCCCAGGCCGGCCTGCTGTTTGGCATTTCGAGCGGCCTGTTTGCCGTACTGGGCACCCTGTTCTGCGGCTGGCTTTGCGATCGGCTCATTGTGCGTGATACCCGCTGGCAGATCGCCCTGCCGATGCTGGGCATTCTGATCAGCCTGCCCATGGGCATCGCCTTTTTGCTCTGGCCCAAAACATCCACCTTTGACATCGCCGGATATGACATTCCCTTTGCCATGCTGTTCTGTGCCGGCTTTGCCTTCTTCCAAAGCTGGTGGCCCACCCTGACCTTTGCCGCCGTGAGCCACCTGCTGACCAGCTCGCAGCGCGCCATGGGCGCCGCTTTCGTCAACATGTTCATGACCCTTGTCGGCGCAGGCCTTGGCCCCTTCCTTTCAGGCACTCTCAGTGATTTCTATACCCGCAGCATGGGTCCGGACGGCCTGCGCTGGGCGCTGGCAACCGTTCTCGGCCTGCTGCTGATCACGGTCCTGCTCTACGCAATGGCAATCAAGCCTTACCAGCGTCGCCTTGTGGAGCTGGATGCCAATCTCAACTGACGCGCACACAAAACCCTGTCTGCCCCTGTCACTCTTTTGATGCAGGTCAGGCGCAGGATCCCATATCGTCCAAACAGGGTATGTCCCGCACCCGACCGATATTCAGAATCGGTCGGGTGATAACAACAAGATCAAGGAGTTTCCCCATGGCAACATCTCAGGACTACCGGCTCGGTGATTATGCCTTTCCTCGCGGCTGGTTCATGATTGCAACCGCTGACGAGATCAATACCCACAAACCGCTGGCGGTGCGTTTCTTCGGCCGCGATTTCGCCCTCTATCGTGGCCGCGCCACCGGAAAGGTGGTTCTGCTCGACGCCTACTGCCCGCACATGAAGACTCACCTGGCAGCACCCAATGACACCTCCTACGTCATCATTGACGGCGGTGGCACCAATATCGAAGGCGACAGCATTCGCTGCCCTTACCACGCCTGGCGCTTCGGTCCTGATGGACAGTGTGATGATATCCCCTATCACGAAGGCCCGATCCCCAAGGCTGCCTGCGTAAAGTCCTGGACCGTGAAGGAAAGCCTGGGCGCCATCTGGGTATGGCATGATCCTGAGGGTGGCGAGCCCGAATGGGATCATCCTTCATTGCCCGAGTGGGACGACCCGTCCTGGGTGCAGTGGAAATTCGATGATCTGGGCATTCTTGAGCAGCACCCGCAGGAAGTGGTCGATAATATCTGTGACTACGGCCACCTCAGCCCGATCCACGGCTCCACCGTACAGCGCTACGAGAACGAGTTTAAAGGCCATTTGGCCATTCAGCGCCAGTGCGGCCCGCACCGCACGCTGGTGGGTGAAGACGGCGCCAGCCCCATTCTGCACACCATCACTACCTACAACGGCCCGGGTGTGCTGATTTCTTACCTGACCGGTTTCTATGAATCGATTCTGATGATCAACCACACGCCGGTGGAAGATGGCAGTGTGCATGTCTGGCACTCTCTGCTGGTAAAGTCGCCCAACGGAAATGACAAGGTTACCGTGGAAGATGAGATTGCGGCACGCCAGTTCCAGGAAGCCAGCCGGCTGTCATTTGCTCAGGACTTTGAGGTATGGACCAACAAGGCGCCCTGCCTGAATGGCATGTTTATCCCCAGCGATGGTCCGTTCATGAAGGCTCGCATCTGGTATAAGCAGTTTTTCAACCCGCGGGATCGCAAGGCGGAATTCCTCGACAAAGTTGAAGGGGTGTACGTCCCCAACGGCATCCCACCGTATACCGACAGATAACAACTTAACGTCTGTTAGCGACATAAAACGGCCTGAATAGCGATTTTCATGCCGTTTTTCTTGAAGATACAAAACACAAAAACCAACCCGCCTAGTCTTTTCAGACGATTTTTTAGACCGCCATCTCCTCAACAATCAGCGGACAACAACAATAAAACCCACTGCAGACCCGCAACAGGAACTGGTCCTGTCATCGGGTTCACATCTGGAGGCAAGATGAGAAAGCAGCATTTGTGGAAGCCGCTTGCGGCTTCGATCGCACTGGCCCTGTCCGCATCCGCTTACGCCAAGGTTTCACCCGAGGAAGCCGCCAAACTGGGTAACGAACTTACCTGCATGGGCGGTGTTGCAGCCGGTAACGAAGCAGGAACCATTCCCCCGTTCTCCGGCAAATGGCTGGGTACACCGCCCGGCATCGACTACACACCCAATGTTGGCCAGCACCCGGTTGATCCCTACCACGAAGACAAACCTCTGTTTCAGATCACCGGCCAGAACTGGGAAGAGTACAAGGCTAACCTGACCGAAGGTCAGATTGCCCTGTTCCAGCGCTTTCCTGACAGCTTCCGTATTCCGGTTTATCAAGGTCGTCGTGACTTCCGTTACCCGGACGAGATCTGCGAAATCGCCAAGAAAAATGCGGTAGAAGCGGAATTGATCGATGGCGGTATGGGCTTCAAGGGTTACATGGGCCCTGTCCCCTTCCCGGTCCCCTCCGGCGAAAACCAGGCGATGCAGGTGCTGGCCAACCATAACTATCCGTATCGTGCTTTTACCGAGCTGACTGAAGTTCGAGACCTCGCGAATGTAAACACGGACGGCGAAATCACCTGGGGACGCACACGCAACGCCGCACTTAACGTGATCACCCAGCCCGACCAGATTGGCAAACCTGTTGGGGAGATCATGGCCTATAGCGATAACTCCACCTTATTGCCCACCCGTGATAAGGGCAAACGGACTGTTTCAATCGAGCCGATGAACTTTGCTCAGGGCCAGCGCCTGGCCTGGACCTACAACCCGGGTACCCGCCGCGTGCGCCAGCTGCCTGAATACGGCTTCGATACCCCGGCTGCAGGCACCTCGGGCAAGATGACCATCGACCAGGACCGTTTGATGAACGGCTCTCCTGAACGCTACAACTGGGAACTGAAAGGCAAGCGCGAAGTGTATGTGCCGGCCAACGCCTACCGCGTTCATGAAGAAGATGTTTCCTATGAAGAACTGTTGACACCGAACCACGCCAACCCGGACCTGCTGCGCTACGAATTGCGCCGTGTATGGGTATTGGAAGGCAGCCTGAAAGACACCCACCGTCACAAGTTCGGCAAGCGTGTGCTGTTCATTGATGAAGATACCTGGCATGGCGTGATGAGTGACTACTATGACACCCGCGGTGAGTTGGTTAATCATGGTTTCGTAAATTACTACTACGCCTACGACATGGATGCCTGGCAAGCCGGCACCAGCTTCTTCCAGGATCTCGCCACCGGTGGGTATGTGGCTTACAACCTGTTCCAAGACCAGGAGAAAGGCCCGATCCTGAACGCCGGTGGCCTCAATTCCGATATGTTCACTCCTGCGGCCCTGCGTCGTCGTGCTCACTAACTTGCGAGGAATTTTGTCATGACAGGATTTAAACCCAACCTGCTGGCGCTCGCGATTGTTGCTGCGGGCGCTACGTCTTCGGCCATGGCCGGCGAAAGTATCGATATGGGCAACGGTGTTACCCTGGATTGGAAGGGTACGCTGAGCTATGGCACCGGTGTCCGCCTGGAAGACCCCGACGACACCCTGCTGAACAGCAGCGGCAACCGTAACTTTGATCAGGGTGATTTAATCAACAATCGCCTTTCGCTGCTGATGGAAGGACGACTGCACAAAGGCAACAGTGGTCTGGTGATGTCGGCCAGCACCTTCTATGACGACATTTATCAGGATGATGACAAGTTCACCACCGATGCCGAGAAATATCACGGCGGCTATACCCGTCTGTTGGATTTTTATGGCTACACCAGTTTTGATCTGGGGCAGGATCGCTACCTGAACCTGCGCGCCGGTAAACATGTAGTTGCCTGGGGTGAAGCTCTGTTTATGCCGAGCATGTCACTGGCACAGGGTCCGTCGGATGCCACTAAATCCGGCATTCCGGGCGTGGAGGTAAAGGACATTCTGTTGCCTGAGGACCAGGTTTCTGCCCAGCTGGAGATGAATTCCAACTGGTCACTGCTGGCTCACGCACAATATAACTGGCACCCCACTCAAGTACCTGAGCCCGGTAGCTTTCTCAGTACCAGCGATGCTGTCGGTGAAGGTGCAAACTGTCTTGGTGGATTGTCGACCACTACCCCCTGTGCCTTTGGAGTCCGGGGTGATGACATTGAGCCAGATGAAGTTGGGCAGTGGGGCATAGGCACTCGGTTCCGTACCAGTCTGGAAACGGAGTGGGGCCTGTACTACATGCGTTACAGCGACCGTATTCCGTTGACTCAGTACAATGCGCTGAACAACACTTACCAGATCCGCTACTTCGATGATATCGAGCTCTACGGTGCCACCATGACCACAAGTTTGGGCATGGCATCCGTTGCAGGTGAGATCACATACAAAAAAGGCGCTCCGGTTCTGGTAAACACCCAGTTGCCCGTGGGCGGTGGTTTTACGATTCCCATGCCATCAGCGGCACGGGCTGACATCATGCAGACAAACGTAAACGCCATCGTAAACTTCGGTCGTTCCTGGGTTGCGGACACCACTACTCTCACCGCTGAACTCTCCTACGTCGATATCATGGATGTGGATGCAACCGGCTTAAATGGGTTGCCGGGTACGGAAACCGATGAGCTTTACTACACTGGCCATGGCCTGGCATTCTCCAGCAGTCTGTCATTGAGCTATCCGGGTATTACCGAAAGCTGGGATCTGAGTGTGCCGCTGGCTTACTCCCATCAGATCAGCGGCCGTACGCTGACCGGTGGTATTGGTGGCGAAGGTGATCACCGTTTCAGTATCGGTGCCGACTTCACGCACCGCAGCGGTGTTCAGGTCGGGGTTAATTACCTGACCTACATGGGCGATGCCGATGCCGACATCCCGGTTGAACAGAAGCTGTTGACAGATCGCGATAACATTTCACTCAGTGTGAAGTACGCATTCTGATCAGAGTTTGATACAACGTTTTTCCTTCACTTCTTTCCGGCCTCTTTTGAGGCCGGCTTTTTTCGGGCTAACCGGAGGAGCAACCCCATGCAAGATGTTGTATTTATCAATGGCCTGCGAACCGCCATCGGTGGCTTCGGTGGCTCACTGGCGCAGCAGCGCCCGACAGAACTGGCCGCGGAAGTGGTCAAGCAGTTGCTGGCACAAACCGGCTGCGCCCCTGAACGGGTCGGTCAGGCGGTGTTCGGTAATGTGATTCACAGCGAAAACGCAGACATGTATCTGTCCCGCGTGGCGGCAATCAAGGGCGGCCTGCCCGAAACCACAACGGCACTGACGCTCAACCGTCTGTGCGGCAGTGGTCTGCAGGCCATCATTACCGCAGCCCAACAGATCCAGCTGGGCATCTGTGATGCCGTGATCGCAGGCGGCGCGGAGTCGATGTCACGTGCACCCTACCACCTGCCCAGCGCGCGCTTCGGTCAGCGCATGGGTGACAGCCAGATGGTCGACCCGATGACCGGCGTGCTCACCTGCCCGTTCAATCTCTATCATATGGGCGTCACCGCCGAGAACGTGGCCGAGCGGTTCAACGTCAGCCGCGAGGATCAGGATGCGCTGGCTCTGAGCAGCCATCAGCGTGCGCAGAAGGCGATTGAGGACGGTCGCTTTGTGTCACAGATCGTGCCGATCGAGGTGGGCAAGCGCGGCAAGTCCGAACAGTTCAGCCGCGATGAGCATGTGCGCTTTGACTGCCAGCTCGACCAGCTCAGCAAGATGCGCCCCGTATTCAAGAAGGATGGCAGCGTAACGGCGGGCAACGCCTCGGGCATCAACGATGCCGCCGCCGCGGTGCTGATGACCAGTGCAGCCGAAGCCGAACGCCAGGGACTGAAACCCATGGCCAGGCTGGTGGACTATCATCTGGTCGGCGTTGATCCGCAGATCATGGGCATCGGCCCGGTGCCGGCCATTCGCGAACTGCTGCAGCGCCACCAGCTGACGGCCGATGATATCGACCTGTTTGAAGTCAACGAAGCCTTTGCCGCTCAGGCGCTGGCGGTACAGCGTGAGCTGAACCTGCCCGCCGATCGCCTCAACCCCAACGGCAGCGGCATTTCCCTTGGGCATCCGATCGGTGCTACCGGCAGTATCATCATGGTTAAAGCCCTGCATGAGCTGCAGCGCATTGGTGGCCGCTATGCGGTGATCGCACTCTGCATCGGCGGTGGCCAGGGTATAGCCGCGCTGATTGAACGCTGCTGAATCCATCGGTAAGCGCTTGAAACGCAAAAGGCTGCACAAATGGCAGCCTTTTCCTGTTACCTTTTCCTGCTGATGGCAAGCGTTTAACGATTCAGCGACTCACAAAAGCCTTCAACGCCCGCTGTGCGGCTTCACCTTCCAGCAGTGATTCGAACAGATCCATCTCCGCCTGCATCAGGGCATCCAATTGCTCACCTGCTGCCAATTGCAAACGGCGACTGGATTGCTGCACCGCCTGAGGGTCCAGCGCCGCCAGTCGGGTCACTGCCCTGTCGACCTGATCTGAAAGCTGATCAACGGGCAAGACCGCATTGACCAGCCCACACTGAGCCGCCTCCATTGCCGAGCAGGGCTGCCCCAGCACCAGCCATTCAAAAGCCTTCACATGACCGGCCAGCTGCGGGATCAGTTGAGTGCTGCCACCCTCAGGGCACAGCCCCAGCGCCACAAAGGGAAACACAAGCGCCGACTCTTCACTGACATAGACCAGATCACAGTGCAGCAGCAGTGTTGCCCCTATGCCCACCGCCTTGCCATGGACCTGCGCCACAATTGGCTTGCGACAGGCACGCATTGCCTGCAGCAGCTTCAGGGGCGGGTCGGTACGTCGCCCCTGTTCCGGTTCGGCCAAAAAATCGGCGATATCGTTGCCGGCACTGAAACAACCACCTTCGGCCATTAATTGAATGACACGTACCTCGGGATCAATGTCTCCCGCCTGAATGGCATCAGTCAGGGCCGCATACAACCCGCGGTCGAATGCGTTGCGTTTGTCCGCTCGGTTGAGCGTAAGGTGAAGCACTCCCGCATCCAGCGTGTGTAAAAGTGTACTCATCCTCACCTCAATCCTTGGTCACCTGGGCACGCATTATGTTTTCAAACTGATCATGGTGTGGCGGCAGCATCCCCCACTCTGCGCGTGGATCATACTGAGGAGCTCGGAAAACCGTGCGTGCGTGGCTGAATTCCAGGAAGCCTTCATAACCGTGATAATGGCCCATGCCGGATGCGCCCACACCGCCAAACGGTGCTTCATGCATGGCGGCATGCATCAACAGATCATTCACGGTGACGCCACCCGACAGGGTATGGCTCAACAGTTTCTGCTCTTCATCCGCATCCCAGCCGAAGTAGTACAGTGCCAGTGGCCGTCCGCGGCTGTGGATATCGTCTATGACCTCATCCAGCTGGTCATAAGGCTTGATCACCAGTGCCGACCCAAAGATCTCCTCCTGCATGATCAGGCTGTCAGCCGGCGGGTCGATCACCAGCTTCAGGGGACGCTTGCGGGTTTCATCACCGGCCTCAGGGTGAGTGGACTCGATACATACGCCGCGTTCACGTGCATCCGCCAGATAGCTTTCCACGCGCTGCAGGTGCTGTTCATTAACAGCTGCAACGAGGTCCGGATTGCCATCCACATTTGGGTAGAAACTGCGGAAATGCTCCTTCAGCGCCGAAACGGCATTTTCAACCTGCTCGGAAGGAACATAGAGAATATCGGGGCAGATACAGATCTGACCGCCGTTGGTGCCCTTGGCAATGGCCAGGCGACGGCAGGCATCATCGAGGTCTGCACTGCGCCCCATGACCACCGGCGACTTGCCACCCAGCTCCAGTGTGACCGGCACCAGATTTTCGGCCGCTGCACGCATGATCTTGCGCCCAACAACCGTACTGCCGGTAAACACCAGGTGATTGAAGGGGGAGGAGGCAAACGTCGCGCCCACTGCGGCATCACCGGTGACAACGCCCACCACTTCAGGATCAAGGTGAGCACTGACCAGCTCGGCCACCAGCGCAGCGGTTTGCGGCACTACCTCGGAGGGTTTGAGGATGGCGCGGTTACCGGCGGCAAGTGCGCAGGCCAGCGGGCTGAACAGAGTAAACAGCGGTGCATTCCAGGTGCCGATAATACCCACACTGCCCTTTGGCTGATGCATGACCTCAGCCTGAGCACCCAGCTGATCATAGGGCGAAAAAGGCGGACGCGGATCCGCCTGCATCCATTGCTCCAGATGATCACGGGCATGCTTGAGTGAACCCAGTGATCCCAGAATATCGTTCATGATCGAAAAAGCGCGTGGCCGCCCACCGGCCCCGCCTTCTCCAAAGTCAGAGCCCATTGCATCGGCAAGGGCGTCACAATGATCAACCAGCAGATCGATCACCTGCTGGATACGTGCCTTGCGGACTTCGGCAGGCACTCTGCCCTCACGATTAAATGCGTTCTGTTGGCGCTGCAGCAGGGCGCCAATGGCCTCTGGGGTCGTAACGGCATCAGCCATCGGTTTCTCCTCGGTTCGGCTGGCGGCTTACTCAAACCGCCTGTTTATATTTTTGACTGTCACATTACTACCGTCTAAAGCCCCTGAATACCTCGTCCGGACGGACGACTGCACGCCTGAACTGTTAGTCCATTAAGACGATGAACACCCCTGTGCCCACTGTAATACTCGACCCAGACTCACCGGCCAGCAGAGGCAGACCATGACCAATAATAACTTCGACACCAAAGCCTTCCGTACCGCGCTGGGCACATTTACCACCGGTGTCACCATCATCACCACAACTGCAGCTGACGGCACACCGGTTGGCATTACAGCAAACAGTTTCAACTCCGTATCGCTTGACCCGCCACTGGTGCTCTGGAGTCTGGCCAAGACAGCCAACAGCCTGCCGGTATTTTCCGAATCCAAATACTGGAACGTGCATGTACTCTCAGTCGGTCAGGAGGGGTTGTCCGGACGCTTTGCATCCCGCGGTGAAGACAAGTTCTCAGGCCTTGCACTGGATGACGGGCTGACCAATGCGCCTCTGTTACCGGACTGTACCGCACGCTTCCAGTGCCGAACGGCCTTCATGCATGATGGCGGCGACCACATCATATTCATTGGAGAGGTGCTGCGATTCGATCAGAGCACCCTGCCGCCACTGGTGTTTCAGAGCGGACAGTATGCCCTGGCAGCGCGCAAGCCTCGTGAAGAGGTACGCCTTACACAGGCAGAACCCCCACCGGAGTGCAGCTATACCGAAGACCTGCTCGGCTACCTGCTGGGCCGTGCCCATTTCCAGATGATCAACCGTCTGCAGGGGCTGCTGGAACAGCAGCATCTTGAGCAGGCGCAGTTCTTCATTCTATCGGTCCTCTGCATACGTGACCGACTGACGCTCAATGAGATCAACGACTATATCGCCTACACCGGCTACACCGTTGATCAGGCCGACATGAATGTGCTGATCACGGGTGGTCACGTTGTGGTGGAGCAGAATCGTTACTGCCTCACGGCCGATGGCCGAGAAGCCTCGCTGCATCAAATTGCACAGGCCAAGGCAATTGAAGAGGAACTTGTCGAAGCGCTGGGGCCGGGTGATGCCATGGCACTCAAACTGTTGCTCAAGCGCCTGATCGAGCGTACGGACCCCGGACTGCCTGATCTTTGGGCCGTTTCAGCCTAAGGCTGAATGACTCGATTATAATGCTCAATAATAACAAGGAGTTGTCATGTCCATTTTGAACAAGTTCAACCTGGAAGGTCAGGTTGCTGTGATTACCGGTGCAGGCCGTGGTCTGGGCCGCGCCATCGCGCTGGCGTACGCCGAAGCCGGAGCCGATATTGTCTGCTCCGCCCGTACCCTTGCCGATGTGGAGGCGGTTGCCAATGAAGTGCGCGCGCTGGGTCGCCGTGCTCTGGCCGTCAGCTGTGATGTGAATGATCAGGCGCAGCGCGAGGCACTCGTCGCTTCGGCCATCGAAGGGATGGGCAAGATTACCCATCTGGTCAACAATGCCGGTGGGTCCGGTCCCAACGATCCGCTGAAAATGAGCCCGGCAGACTTTGCAGCCGTGCTTGAGTTTAACGTCACCTCCGCCTATTCACTGACCCAGCTGTGTGTGCCTCACATGCGCAGTGCCGGTGGCGGCAATGTGATCAACATCACCTCGGGCGCTGCGCGCTATATACAGAAACATTTCAGTGCCTACGGCACCGCCAAGGCGGCACTCACCCATCTGACCAAGCTGCTGGCACAGGACTTTGCGCCGCATGTTCGTGTCAATGCCATTGCACCGGGCCCCATTCGCACAGCAGCACTTGAAAATGCCGCTCCGGCCGCCATGCTGGAAAAGATGGCGCAGAACACACCCTTGCAGCGCATCGGTGAACCGGAGGATATCGCTGCCGCCGCGCTCTATTTTGCGACCCCCGCCTCCAGTTGGGTGACCGGCAAGGTGATCGAGGTGGATGGTGGCGCTGAAGGCAGTGTCTGGGACTGAGGAGCTGAACATGACCACATCTCTGATTGCCCAGCTGGGCGAAGAGCTGCATCAGGCACTGAAAGGCGCCCACACCCTGCCGCCCCTGGTAGAACGCCACGATGGCCTGACCATTGATGATGCCTACCATATCTCGCTGCACACGCTGAAACTGCGTGAAGCCGATGGCGAGCGGGTGATCGGCAAGAAGATCGGCGTTACCTCAAAGCCGGTGCAGGAGATGCTCAACGTGCATCAGCCGGATTTCGGTTTTCTCACCGACCGCATGCACTTTGCCGATGGCGCTGAAGTGAGCTTGGCCAAGGCCGGTCTGATCCAGCCCCGTGCCGAGGGCGAGATTGCCTTCTGCCTGAAAGCGGATCTGGTCGGCCCCGGCGTCACCGCCGCGGACGTATTGGCCGCCACCGAGTGGGTCGCGCCCTGCTTCGAGATCGTGGACTCGCGCATCGACGACTGGCGCATCAGCATCGTCGATACCGTGGCCGACAACGCCTCCTGCGGTGTCTTCGTCATCGGCGAGACGCACACCGATCCAAGCACTCTGGATCTCGCCGCCGTGGCCATGCAGATCGAGAAAAATGGTGAACCGGCAGGCTCCGGCCTGGGCTCCGCCGTACAGGGGCACCCGGCCGAAGCGGTGGCTTGGCTGGCCAACACCCTGGGCGAGTACGGCATTCCCTTCCGCAAGGGCGAGATCATTCTGTCCGGCGCACTGGCACCCTTGATACCGGCAGCCGCCGGCGATCACTTCAGCCTGACCGCCAAAGGGCTGGGAAGCTGCTCGATCCGTTTTGCGCCCTGACTCACTACCGAATACGACTAGCTGGAATCAAACCATGTCCAAAAAACTCAAAGCCGTCATCATTGGCCCGGGTAATATCGGCACTGATTTGCTGATGAAAATGAAGCGTTCCGAGTGGATCGAGCCGGTTTGGATGGTGGGCATCGACCCTGAGTCCGAAGGCCTCAAACGCGCCGCCGAAATGGGCATCAAAACCTGCGCCACCGGCGTGGACGGTATCCTGCCGCACATCATTGAAGACGATATCCGTGTCGCCTTCGACGCCACCTCCGCCTACGTTCACGCGGAGAACAGCCGCAAGCTGAACGAACTGGGCGTGATCATGGTTGACCTGACCCCCGCCGCCATCGGCCCGTTCTGCATCCCGCCGGTCAATCTGACCGACCATGCCAAGAACCTGGAGATGAACGTCAACATGGTCACCTGCGGTGGCCAGGCCACCATCCCGATGGTCGCTGCCGTCAGCCGTGTGCAGTCGGTTGAATACGGCGAGATCATCGCCACCGTCTCCTCCCGTTCCGTAGGCCCGGGCACCCGTCAGAACATCGACGAGTTCACCCGCACCACGGCCGGTGCCGTTGAAAAGGTCGGCGGCGCCAAAGAGGGCAAGGCGATCATCATCATCAACCCGGCCGAGCCACCGCTGATGATGCGTGACACCATCCACTGCCTCACCGAGAGCGAGCCGGATCAGGCCGCCATCACCGAGTCCGTCCACGCCATGGTGAAAGAGGTACAGAAGTACGTACCGGGTTACACCCTGGTCAACGGCCCCGTGTTTGATGGCAACAAGGTCTCCTGCTTCATGCAGGTGGAAGGGCTGGGCGACTTCCTGCCCAAGTACGCCGGCAACCTGGACATCATGACGGCTGCTGGTCTGCGCACCGCCGAGATGTTTGCTGAAGAAGCGGCCAACGGCACCATCACACTGCCGGCACGCGGCTAAGGGGAGAACAGAACATGAACCTGAACGGCAAAAAAGTAACCCTGCACGACATGAGCCTGCGCGATGGCATGCATGCCAAGCGCCACCAGATCAGCCTGGACGAAATGGTCAGCATCGCCTCGGCGATGGACGAAGCGGGCATGCCGCTGATCGAAGTCACCCACGGTGATGGCCTCGGCGGTCGCTCACTGAACTACGGCTTCCCGGCCCACAGCGACGAGGAATACCTCAGCGCCGTCGTACCCAAGATGAAAAACGCCAAAATCTCCGCGCTGTTGCTGCCGGGGATCGGTACCGTTGACCACCTGAAAATGGCCCGGGACTGCGGCGTCTCCACCATCCGTGTGGCCACCCACTGCACCGAAGCGGACGTATCCGAACAGCACATCGGCATGGCCGCCAAAATGGAAATGGACACCGTTGGCTTCCTGATGATGGCGCACATGGTCAGCCCGGAGAAGATCCTGGAACAGGCCAAACTGATGGTCAGCTACGGCGCCAACTGCATCTACGCCACCGACTCCGCCGGCTACATGCTGCCGGATGACGTCACCGCCCGCATCGGCCTGCTGCGTGCAGAACTGCCGAAAGAGGTCGAAGTCGGCTTCCACGGTCACCACAACATGGGCATGGCGATCGCCAACTCCCTGGCCGCGATCGAAGCCGGTGCCTCACGCATCGACGGCTCCGTAGCGGGTCTGGGTGCCGGTGCTGGTAACACCCCGCTGGAAGTGTTCTGCGCCGTGCTGGACCGCATGGGCGTCGAGACCGGCGTTGATCTGTACAAGATCATGGACGTAGCTGAAGACCTGATCGTGCCGATCATGGACCAGCCGATCCGTGTCGATCGCAACGCCCTGACACTGGGCTATGCCGGTGTGTACTCCTCGTTCCTGCTGTTCGCGGAACGTGCGGAGAAGAAATACGGCATCTCGGCGCGCGACATACTGGTCGAGCTGGGCCGTCGCGGCACCGTAGGCGGGCAGGAAGACATGATTGAAGACCTGGCACTGACCATGGCGAAAGAGAAGGGGTTGATCTGACTCAACCAGCAAGGAGCCTGCCAATGACGACGCTTGCCCCCACCGCGATCGCCCCCGTCTGGCGTCGACATGGCCTGCTTTTTTTGCTGGCCTTGCTCTACACCAATACATTCGTGGGGCGCCAGATAATGGCGGTCATGATTGAACCGATCAAGCAGGAGTTCGATGCCAGTGACACCGCCATGGGGCTGGTATCAGGACTTGCCTTTGCCGGGGTCTATGCATTTTTCGGACTCGGAGCCGGGCGCCTTGCCGACCGGTTTCCACGCACCCGTGTGTTGGCGGCCAGCGCATTGATCTGGAGCGCAACAACCATTCTGTGTGGCTTCGCAACCGGGTTTGCCGTACTCGTCATGGCCAGGATGCTGGTGGCTGTCGGTGAATCTGCCGTTACACCCAGCTCAATATCGATGATCGCTGACCTCTATCCCGCGAACAGGCGTGCATTTGCAATCAGTTGCTTCAGCACAGCACCGACACTCGCGGTTATTATTGCCATGAGTGTCGGTGCCTGGTTGGTTGAGCTGTATGGCTGGCGCACCGGCTTTATCGTGGTAGCCATTCCAACCAGCCTAATCGCACTGGTTATCTTCATGGCGCGTGATCCTGCACGGGGTGCATGGGACCTTCATCAGGCAGATACACCTCCCTTGTCGTTGGTTGCAACACTGCGGTCACTGTGGGCCTTGAAGCCCTATCGTTACCTGATTCTGGCCGCCGGCATGAGTACCCTGGGTGCCAATGCCTATGGCATGTGGAATGCCACTTTTCTGGTTCGATCTCATGGCCTTGACCTTCAACAGGCCGGAATACTGGCCGGTTTTGTCGGCGGTGGCTCGGCTGCCCTGGGAATGCTGGCCAGTGGATGGATGACCGACCGTCTGCTCAGCGCACACCCACGCTGGCAACTGCTTATCCCACAAACCGGCCATGCCATCGGAATTGTGGCGATGGCAACCTATCTGCTCTGGCCTGCTGACAGTACGATGACGTTGTTTGGCAATCCAGTGCCAACGGCCATGATCTGGTGTGCCTTGAACGGTTTTTTTTCCGTCTGGTGGGTAGGCCCCTGCTTCAGCATGATTACCCGTCTGGTCTCGCCAGACAGCCGAGCTGTCGCCATGGCTTGCCAGACCGTATTGGTTACACTTCTAGGCGTTGGTATTGGCCCACTGTCGGTAGGCGCTTTCAGTGATCTAATGACCCCTCTCCTCGCCACAGAGTCGCTGCGATACTCCCTGTTGCTGGGCTGTATCAGTACCACTGCCGCCATAATGTGCTTACAGGGAGTGTCCAGGGCTCAACAGCAAAACCCTTGATGCCGAGAGCGCCCATAGTCTGAACGGACGAAGCTGCGGCGAGACTGTGACTTGCATAGTTGAATATAAAACCGATAACAACGAGGTAAAACCCATGTCCATTATCGCCGTCACCGGTGCCGCATCCGGCATCGGAGCAGCCGTTTGCAACCACCTTGAAGCTGCAGGCCACACACTGATCCGCGTTGATCGCGCCAATGCCGATGTAAACGCCGATCTTTCTACATCCGACGGCCGTCGTGCTGCGGTCGAACAAACATTGGCCGCCTGCAACAATCAGCTGGATGCCGTGGTCGCCTGTGCAGGCGTCGGTGTTACCGCGCCCAGCATCAGCCTGATTGTGGGCGTCAACTATTTCGGTGTAACCGAATACATCGATGGCCTTGAAGAGGCTTTGGCTGCCAGCGGCAAGGGTAAAGCGGTCATCATCGGCTCGGTTGCCGGCAGCCATCAGGTTGAGGCTCCGCACGCCATGGCCGATGCCATGCTGAACAATGATGAAGCCGAGGCATGCCGTATCGCGGAGGCAAGTCAGGAGCCGCACACAACCTATGCCGCTTCAAAGTATGCAGTCACGGTATATGGCCGCCGCAAATCCATCGCCTGGGGCAAACGGGGCATGCGCCTTAATATCATTGCCCCCGGTGCCGTTGAAACCCCGCTGCATCAGGCATCAAAGGACGACCCCCGTTTTGGCGAGGCCGTGAAAAACTTCGTCGCCCCCATGGGCCGTTCGGGCGTACCCGATGAAATCGCCGATGGCGTGGATTTTCTGCTGTCTGATCATTCCGCCTTTGTGAATGGATCGGTACTGTTTATCGATGGCGGCATGGATGCCATGGTGCGCAGTACCCGGTTTTAACTCGATTCCCATATGTGGAGACACAGATGACGACCCCGACCAACCTGACGCAAAAAATCGGCCTGTGCTCCACTGCTCTGGCCCTGTTCCTGACAGGCCAGACCTGGGCTGCAGTGTGTGCACCAATGGATCGAGGGCAAACCTTTTTGTCTTCGCAGGAATCCAGCTTTGACCAACAGGGCTGGATGAAGGGGAGCCCTCCCCCCGCCGAGAAAACCCTACGTCTGGCGGATGGCTCCTTCTGGAGTTTCCCGGCACTGCGTTACAGTGTTGCCCATATGAGCGAGTTTCTGCCGACCACGCTGGTCAATCGCCGCAACACGGCTTCCACTCCTCTCGAGTACGCCGCAGGTGCTCCGATTGAATCAATCACCTTTACGCCCTGGGGATATGAAAAGCCCATTCCATGGAGCGTAGGCCTGCTCGAAACCTATACGGACGGTATTCTTGTCCTGCACAAGGGCAAGGTAATTTATGAGCGCTACCTGGGAGGATTCAAGGACTACCACCGACACGCACTGATGTCGGTAACCAAATCCATCACCGGCACGCTGGCACTGGATCTGGTGCACAAAGGATTGCTGGACGAGTCGAAACCGGTCAGCTATTACATCCCCGAGCTGACCGACTCAGGCTTTGGCGATGCCAAGGTGCGAGATGTACTTAACATGACCACCGGCATTGATTTTGACGAGGACTATACCGACCCTGAGTCCGAGATATGGACCTTTTCAGCCGCAGGCAACCCTCTACCCAAACCCGCCGGATACACGGGACCGACCGGATATTACGAGTACCTCCCCAGTGTGAAAAAAAGCGGCGAGCATGGCCAGGCGTTTGGCTACAAAACAGCCAACACCGAAGTGGCCGGCTGGCTGGTTGCCCGTGTGACCGGCATGTCAGTCGCTGATTATCTTGAAGAGCAGGTGTGGAGCAAGCTGGGTGTCGAACGTGATGCCTTCTTCCAGGTGGATGAAAAAGGCACGCCCTTTGCCGGGGGCGGACTCAACATGAGCTTGCGTGATCTGGCCCGTTTTGGTGAGATGCTGCGCAATGCAGGCACTCATAACGGGCAGCAAATTCTGCATCAGGATATTCTGAAAGACATTATGGCCGGTGCTGAACACCCCGTCTTCACTCAGCCACAGCATGAGGATATGGAGGGCTGGTCATACCGTTCCATGTGGTGGGTAACCGGTAAACCCGGTGGTGCCTTTATGGCCAGAGGCGTTCACGGCCAGAACCTGTATATAGATCCGGAAAATGAGCTTGTGATCGCACGCTTTGCTTCGCACCCGATTGCGGCAAACAGTGCCAATGACTGTTTTACGCTGCCGGCCTATGATGAGTTGGTCGAGTTCATTAAAGACACACAACCGTAACCTGATATCCATCACTGGACAGGCGGGATATCTTCCCTCTTGTCCACCGTCACCCCTTTCACCTGCCCCACGCGCCAGGACCAGAATACCGACTGAAAGTACTAATACGGCCAGGAAGCTATACTCTGCAAACCCACTTCAGCAGCCTGCCTCTCATTTACGAACGGGTTCTACGCCAATTCCAAACAACTGATGGCCGTAATCGACTGTATTAATCGCAGTGGCTGAGGACAAATTTTTTAGCCAGACAGGGCACCACAAAGACCTAGTCATTAAACGGGAACATCTTTCACCAATTGACCTGCCGCCAACATTTAATCCAACCGGCTTTTAGTAATAATGAATCCATGACAAAGTCCATTGACCAGCTCTGGTTGGGTCGATCGGGCAGTGTCAGTAGGTGACGTTCCAGCATGATGTCTCTGAGGCGTTTACGCTTGCGAACGGCTAACTCAGCCTGCCGGTATAACCGATAGACCTTCTTATGGTTCACTTCGGTACCTTCCCGACGTAAGAGCCGATGGACACGCCGATAGCCAAATCGGCGTCGCTCCAACGCGAGCTCACGGATTTGTTCGACTAACACATCATTCTCGACGGAGCACCGAGGTTCATCGCGCTGTGTGGTGCGGCATAACCCGACGAGTGAACAGACCCTGCGTCCGATATTGCTGTTTCAGATCGCATCGTGCGCACGGCCTCGCGCTTGTTCCCGACGGTTAATACTTTCGGTTCAGCGCCGCCCTCAAGGCCTCGGTATCTAGCATCTACTTCGCCAGAAGCTTCTTCAGTCGAGCATTCTCATCTTCTAGCGCCTTCAGCCGGCGGGCTTTTCATGTTCATCTTCCTTCTCTGTGATGAACATTACTAAGAGCTTGCTGGATTAGAAAGTGGGGAGCAGGTCACACGGAGTCCGCAAGTGGGAAGCGCTTGATATCTTGCCGCTTCATCTCAACCTCTTTGTACAAACCTAACTGGATAGTACAAGGCTTTGTACAAAGGTGACAAGCATAAGTGGGGTTAAGCTGGTGCTAACAGGTGACTCTAAAAACAGAAAACCCCGTAAAAACGGGGCCTTAAGATGTAATTACGGATTCATAATTACTGTGTTTGGTGCGGACGGAGAGACTCGAACTCTCACACCTTGCGGCACTGGAACCTAAATCCAGCGTGTCTACCAATTCCACCACGTCCGCCAGCTTTTCAGCCAGCGGCTGAAGCTTCCAAGGTAATGGGGTGGACGATGGGGCTCGAACCCACGACCACCGGAATCACAATCCGGGGCTCTACCAACTGAGCTACGCCCACCATAACCTTGTATACTCAACCTTTTAGACGACCTTAACCAGCATGCTGGCGCGCCCGGCAGGGCTCGAACCTGCAACCTACGGCTTAGAAGGCCGTTGCTCTATCCGATTGAGCTACGAGCGCATAATACGCCGCCTCGTCTTGAGTATCTACCCCGTCTCGAGGAGGTGCGTATCCTAAGGCAGTACCTCGGTAAGGTCAACACCCGGAATCAATATTTTTCAGCAGAAACAACACTCTGTATCAGTACCACCAAAAGAAAAGTGCATTGGCCCTGCAAGCCCAAAGATGAGAAAATCAGCTTCATTGTTCATTTCCTACTTATATATGCAGCTTAAAGGAACATTCCCCAGCCATGAGCGCCCGCATTATTGATGGCAAGCAAATCGCCGCCGAGGTCAGACAGAAAGTACGCGCAGGTATTCAGGCCCGCTTGGAACAGGGTAAACGCGCACCCTGCCTCGCCGTGATTCTGGTCGGCAGCGACCCCGCTTCCCAGGTTTACGTTCGCAATAAGAAAAATGCCTGCGAAGAGGTCGGCATTACCTCACGCGCCTATGATCTGCCGGCTGAAACCGGTCGTGAAGAGCTGCTGGAGCTTATTAGCACACTCAACGATGACAAAAATGTGGACGGCATTCTGGTCCAGTTGCCTCTGCCGCGTCATCTTGATGCCACCGAAGTTTTGGAGCAGATTCGCCCGGACAAGGACGTGGACGGCTTCCATGCCTTCAACCTTGGTCGCCTGGCTCAGCGTATGCCGGTTCTTCGCCCCTGTACTCCCAAAGGCGTTATGACACTACTGGAGTCCACCGGCATCGACTTGCATGGCCAGGAAGCCGTCATCGTCGGCGCCTCCAATATTGTTGGCCGCCCAATGACGCTTGAGTTGCTACTTGCAGGCTGTACCACTACAACCACGCACCGCTTTACCCGCGACCTTGAAGCCCATGTCCGCCGCGCCGATATTGTTGTGGTTGGCGTTGGCATCCCCGGACTCGTGAAGGGCGAATGGATCAAACCCGGCGCGGTTGTGATCGATGTCGGCATTAACCGGCTGGATGACGGCCGCCTGGTTGGAGACGTTGAATTCGCACCCGCTGCCGAACGTGCAGGCTGGATCACTCCTGTGCCAGGTGGTGTAGGACCAATGACCGTTGCCAGTCTTATGGAAAATACGCTCGAAGCATCTGCCATGCTCGAAGGCTAGTGGAGGCGGGTGTCGATCACGGATAATATCGACACCCAAAAACACCTGTTTTAACAGCGAAAATCTGCTAGTTTTATCAACAGGCGTTGCAGGAATATTGCAGGATGCAAATGGACAAGGACACCCTCCCCGAGCAAAACAAAACTCCCTTTCATTACCGGCTGCGCCAGCTCGGCCTCCCGGTTGCGATTTTCATCGTCGGCACAGTGCTGAGCATTAGCTTGGCCAAACACGAGGCAAATCGACAGCGACTGGAACTGGAAGACCGTTTCAAGGCAACCGTGCAGCAAACCACCCGCGTGCTACAGGAAAAGGTTGATCGTTTTACGCTGTTGATGAAAGCGGGCCGCGGACTGGTGCTGAACCATCCTGACGCCCCCACCCTGCAGCTGAATCGACGCTGGCACCAGATGTTTGACTCCTACGAGATGCGATACTCCGATTTCGGAATCATTGGGCTCTCCTACACTCGCTACCTTGCACCAGACGAACGCCAGGCTTTTGTTGATCGTTTCAATCAAGAAAGTCCGCGCAAATTGACAATCTTTCCACCGCCTGCCCCCAACCAGCCCAGCTTTCTGGTCATGCACTTGACGCCGGCTGCCGTGGAAAGCCGCATGCTTGGATATGATATCTATAATGGTGATTCACGACGCAAAGCCGCTTTACAGGCTATGACCAGCGGTACAATGAGCGCTACCCAGCCCCTGTCATTGCTGCCAACCGATATCAACTCTCTGGATTACCTTCTACTACTGCCTGTGCAGACCAATGCAGCTTTTCTGGGCTGGGTAACACTCGGTTTCAGCATGAGTCAGCTAGTGCAGGAAAGCCTGAACGACCTGACCAACCCACTGCGCATTCAGCTGATAGATCCTCGACAAGGCAGTCAGTCAATCAGCTATGACTCCCACCCTGAACTGGGTCAGCCCGAACCAAGTTTGCAACACGCCGCAAGCCTGACACTGGCGGGACAGGAGATCCACCTTCAGATCAGCCCCCTCGACCCCGACCTGCACCGAGAGGCATCCAGCCAGTACCACGGCCCAACGCTGATATCAGGCTTGTCATTGACCCTTTTAGTCGCCTCATTGCTGCTGTTTTTTATTCAGGCACGGCATCAGGCACTGCGCCTGAGCAACCACATGGCCGCCCGCGCAGACGAGATGTATAAGCGCTACAGAACACTATTCACACAATCGCCCGAAGCAATCGTGGTACATGTCAACGGAGTTGTTGAGCTGGCCAACGAGCATGCCGCTGCTCTGTTCGGCTGCAACTCACCGGATAAATTAGTACAACTCAGTATCGATACCTTGGTACACCCCGACAGCCTGAGTTTTGTTCGTGATCGTGGTGCCGCACTGGAGCGTGGCGAAGCCCTGAAACCCGCTGAACAAAAACTGATGCGGCTGGACGGCTCCACTTTTGAAGCCGAGGTCTCGAGTACAATGATCCAGTATCGCGGCAAACAGGCCATTCAGGTGATGTTTCGTGACATAACTTCGGATAAGGCGCAGCGTCAGGAGTCACGAATTGCCCAAGCGGTATTTCGTCACAGTCATGACGCCATCATGGTCACGGACGGGCGCGGCAGAATCGAGCTGGTAAATGCAGCCTTCCAAAAGCTGACGGGGTACGCTCCGGCTGCCATGACAGGTCGCAACGTTTCAGTACTCAATTCCGGCCACCACGACAGCTCGTTTTTCCATCGCATGTGGATGGCCTTGATCAATACTGGCGAATGGAGCGGTGATATTGTCAATCGCACCCGCGAAGGACGACTCTATATCCAGGAGACCAACATTACCGCTGTAAAGGACGAACAACAGCAAACCCAGCATTATGTTTGCTTGATGCGAGATGTAACTGAACAAAGACGTGGCCTTGATTACACCCAGCTGCAGGCGCTAAAGGAACAACTGGCTCAGACACACGGCCTAAGCCAGTAAGGAAGGGATGGCAGGCAGCCCCCCCCCCCCCCAGGAACCTCAACTGCCTGCCAACAATCAGCCTTCGCGATACCAGCTTGTGCCGTCACGACTGTCTTTCAGGACAACACCCTTCTCAGCCAGCAGATCCCGGATACGATCGCTTTCGGCAAAATCCTTGTCCTTGCGCGCTTGAGCTCGCTGCTCGATAAAGGCTTCAATCTCTTCCGCCGACAGATCACCCTCACCTGCTTCCCCCTGCAGAAACTGATCCGGCTCCTGTTGCAACAGACCGATCATACCGGCCAATTGCTTCAACTGAGCAGCCAGCTGGGGCGCTACAGGATCATTATCACGCGCAGCCTTGTTCAGTTCGCTGGCAATTTCAAACAGCACCGCCAATGCGCGCGGGGTATTGAAATCATCATCCATGGCTTCAACAAAGCGCTGCTCATAATCATTCTGCAGCGTCATCTCCTGCGCCAGCTCAGGCACCGCCTTCAGTGCCTGATAGAAACGTTCAAGCGCACTGTGCGCCTCCCGCAACCCATCTTCCGAGTAATCGATATAGCTGCGGTAGTGCACACTTGAGAGGAAGTAGCGAACCACTTCAGGATTGTAGTGCTTGAGCACCTCACGAATGGTGAAGAAGTTGCCCAGCGACTTGGACATCTTCTCCTGCCCCATGCGAACAGGCCCTGCGTGCATCCAATAATTGACGTAGGTGCAGCCATTGGCCGCCTCAGACTGAGCGATTTCATTTTCGTGATGCGGAAACGGCAGATCTGGGCCGCCACCGTGAATATCAAAGGTCTTGCCCAAGCAGCATTTGGACATGGCCGAACACTCAATGTGCCAGCCGGGGCGGCCCTGACCCCAGGGGGAAGACCAGCTAACTTCACCAGGCTTGGCTGCCTTCCACAGGACGAAATCAAGTGGGCTTTCCTTGGCTTCTTCCACCTCCACACGGGCACCCGAGCGCAGGTCTTCCAATACCTTATTGGTCAGACGGCCGTAGGTTTCAAACCGCTCGACCCGATAGTAGACATCGCCATTGGCTGCCGCATAGGCATAGCCCTTCTCGATCAGGGTCGACACCATATCGATAATATCGCCGATATGCGCCGTGGCACGGGGCTCCTGATCGGGACGCAACACAAACAGCCGCGCCTCGTCCTCATGCATCGCCGCAATCATGCGTTCGGTCAACGCATCAACAGACTCACTGTTCTCAGCTGCACGGCGGATGATTTTGTCATCCACGTCGGTGATATTGCGCACATAGGTCACGTCCCAGCCACGGGCACGCAGATAACGCGTAATCAGGTCGAAGGCAACCATTACCCGAGCATGACCGATATGACAGTAGTCGTACACGGTCACACCGCACACATACATGCGGACCTTGCCGGGCTCAATAGGAGTAAAGGCTGTCTTGCTGTTGGTCAGAGTGTTATAGATTTGAAGCATTACTATCCGCCAGACCTGAAATGAGTTGAAAGCGCAAAAACGGGATTATAGCGTGAAAGCGGCCTGTGATCATGGCAATGATACGGTACCCAACCAGGCCTGACCCAGCAGGCTGCTCTCACGGGTCAGGAGAAGGCCATCTTGGGTCCAGACAACAGCCTCCCATTGCCCTGCAGGTGTAAGACTGTGATATTGAGCCCCCTCCCAGTCCGGAAGGTTATCTTTGACAGGCACCGTCCAGACAAAGGCTCGCGAACTGATTCGCCCCTTGGTATAGCCCAGCAACACCAGGCGCTGCCGCCGGGGATCGTAGTCCGCAGCCGTAATCAAACCACCGACCGGGTAACGCCCCACGGGTTCAACGACCTGGCGTGACACCCCTGCCGGATCGACCTGATATACTCGGGTATGCTGATCCTGCCAGTTCTTGCTGAACACCCATACCTTGCCGTTGACCACGGCGGCGGCTTCACAGTCGTTGTTATGAGCATAGGCACCCGCTGACTTGCCGGCATCGGCAAAGCGGAATTCCAGCAGCCGCGAGGGAACTTCGTTACCAGCCGAGGCCTGCAGCAGTGACTGCCAACGTATCGAGTAGATCTGCATCCACTCCCGCCGCCCCAGATTGTTACCGCAATCCAGCACATGTAGCCAATCGGCATCATACGCCATCTCTTCCCAGTCAAAGTTCAGTGCATCCCGTACACGCAGGGTTGAAAGCACTTCACCAGACATCGGGTTAAGGCGGTACAGTTGGGGTTTATCACCACTGTCATTATGGGTCCATAGCTGACCCTGATGCCGAGAGAGACCCGATGACTCTATCACCTCCAACGGCAACACGGCTCGCCGCTCTACCGTCAGTGAATCGATCGGCCCCGCAACAGGGTGACTGGCACAGCTGGTCAGCAACACTACACTGAGCAGTGCTGCCAACGAGCCGACACGCATCCTTGCCTGCATAATCACATCACTTCGCCTGAATTTTGGCCCAGGAGTCTCGCAAGGTGACCGTGCGGTTGAAGATCAGATGCTGTTCACTGGAGTCAGGATCAACGCAGAAATAGCCATTACGTTCGAACTGGTAGCGACTTTCAGCCACTGCATGTTTGAGTCCGATCTCAGCACGAGCATTGACCATAACCTTGAGCGACTCGGGATTGAGGAACTCATGGAAGTCACGATTCTTGTCCGCATCGGGGTTGGCCTCGGTGAACAGGCGGTCATACAGACGCACCTCACACGCTACAGAGTTATCAGCCGACACCCAGTGAATCACGCCATTAGGCTTGTAACCAGTAGGGTTTTCACCCTTGGTAGCCGCATCATAGCTGCAGATCAGCTCTACCACTTCACCCTGCTCGTTCTTGATCACCTCGTTACAGGTAATCACATAGGCCCCACGCAGGCGCACGGCATCACCCGGCGCAAGACGCTTCCACTTTTTCGGTTTTTCCTCAGCAAAGTCTTCACGCTCAATCAGCAGATTGCGGGTAAACGGCACCTTGCGCAGCCCCATGGACTCATCCTTGGGATGCGCCGGCAATTCAAACCACTCCTGCTCACCCTCGGCAAGATTGCTGATGGTAACCTTTATCGGATCGATAACGCACATGGCCCGGGGCGCATTGGCATCCAGATCGTCACGGATAGCCGCTTCCAGCATTCCCATATCAACCGTGCCGTTGGAACGCGTTACACCGATCATGTCGCAGAAATTGCGGATTGAAGCCGGTGTACAGCCACGGCGACGCATACCGGAGATGGTCGGCATACGCGGGTCGTTCCAGCCATTAACGTGCCCTTCGTCAACCAGCAGCTTAAGCTTGCGCTTGCTGGTGATGGTGTAGTTCAGGTTGAGACGGGCAAATTCATACTGACGCGGCTTGACCGGGACCGGCAGATTCTCAATGAACCAGTCATACAGTGGGCGATGATCTTCAAATTCCAGTGTGCAGATGGAATGCGTAACGCCTTCAATCGCATCGGACTGACCGTGAGCGAAGTCATAGGAGGGGTAGATACACCACTTGTCACCGGACTGATGATGATGAGCGTGGCGAACGCGGTAGATCACCGGGTCGCGCATGTTCATATTGGGTGCAGCCATATCGATTTTGGCACGCAGGGCACACTCACCCTCCGAGAAATCACCGTTGCGCATCTTTTCGAACAGGGCCAGGTTCTCTTCTATGCTGCGCTCACGGTAGGGACTGTTTTTGCCAGGCTCAGTCAAGGTGCCACGGAACTCACGCATTTCATGGGCGCTAAGGCTGTCCACATAGGCCTTGCCTTCATTGATCAAATGGATCGCCCAAGCATACAGCTGCTCGAAATAGTCAGAGGTGTAACGCACCTCACCGCTCCATTCAAACCCGAGCCAGCGCACATCTTCGATAATGGAATCGATGTACTCCTGACTTTCCTTCTCGGGATTGGTGTCGTCGAAACGCAGCTGGCACTGACCATTGAAGCGCAGTGCCGTGCCAAAGTTCAGGCAGATCGACTTGGCATGACCAATGTGAAGATAGCCATTGGGCTCAGGCGGGAATCGAGTCACCACTTGCCCATCGTTCAGGCCTTTGCTGAGATCATCTTCAATAATTTGGTGGATAAAGTTATTCGGCTTGGGACTGTCGTTTCTGGTCATATCCATGTCTTGTCGAAGCTGAAAAGGCCGGCCGATTGCCGGAACTGAAGCCGATCATTATAACCGCAGATCAGCCCTGCACGCACGCGGACACCGGCTCAAATCGCAGCCAGCGACATCATTGGATGCAGCGATGTAAGACTTGAGTATAATAGCTCTACACATAAGAGAAACAGGGAAACCGATATGATCATCCTGCAAACCAATTTCGGCGACATCACACTGGAACTGGACCACGAAAAAGCGCCGGAAACAGCAGCTAATTTCGAGCAGTATGTACGCGATGGCTTCTATGACGGCGTGATTTTTCACCGCGTAATTGACGGTTTCATGATCCAGGGTGGTGGCTTCGAGCCCGGCATGATCTCCAAAGAGACCCGCGAACCGATCAAGAACGAAGCCGATAACGGCCTGTCCAACCAGACTGGCACTATCGCCATGGCCCGCACCATGGACCCGCACTCTGCATCAGCTCAGTTCTTCATTAACATCTCCGACAACACCTTTCTCGACCACACAGCCAAAACCACCGAGGGCTGGGGTTACGCCGTATTCGGCAAGGTTGTCGATGGCATGGATGTGGTCAACAAGATCAAGGCAGTCAACACTACCATGCGCGCCGGACACCAGGACGTTCCGGTTGAAGACGTGGTCATTGAGTCAGCCAGCATCAAACAAGCGGAAGAGTAATGCGACGGCTGTTTATCGCCGACCTGCACCTGCACCACAAACGCCCGGACATTATCCGGGCGTTTGTGGTCCTGCTTGAGCAAAAGGCACCGCAGTTCGATGAGCTCTACCTGCTGGGCGATATATTTGAAGCCTGGGTGGGTGATGATGGTGCGCCGGAATATCTTGAGCCGGTTTACCATGCACTGCGCAACCTGGCTGCCCTGGGCACACGTATTCTGTTTCAGCACGGCAACCGAGACTTTCTGTTCGGCCAGGCAGCCGCTACACGCCTTGAGGTTACATTACTGCCTGAAGTGGTACGCCTTGAATCGGAACAGGGTCCTTTTCTGGTACTGCATGGCGACCAGCTGTGTACTGACGACCGTGACTATCAGCAGTTTCGCACCATGGTGCGTGACCCCAAGTGGCAACAGGCATTTCTCGCCAAACCTCTTGCCGAGCGTGAGGCGATAGCCCAGCAGCTGCGTGAGACCAGTCGCAGCGAAACAGCCAACAAGACCGAAACCATTACCGATGTGTCTTCCATTGCCGTTAGCGCGTTGATGCAGCATGAGCAGGTCGACCTGATCATTCACGGCCACACCCACCGCCCCGCCCTGCATCACCGGCAAAACGGTGATCGCGGCGAGCGCATTGTGCTGGGAGACTGGGACCGAGAGGGCTGGTACTTGGAGATGGACACACAGGGCATCCGCCTGTATGCCTTTACCTTACCCGTAGGTGAAAAGCTGCAGTCCGAACTCAGGCAGCAGCTGTAAGAGCCGCCGAAGGACGACCGCTGTGGAAGCGAAACTCGTCGTCCTCGGCCAGAATCAACTCGCACTCTATCTGACGAAAATACTCGATACGATCATCGATCGGCTCACCTGCATAGTCTCGTGCAAGCTGCAGATAATCCTGATAGTGACGCCCTTCGGACTTCAGCAGAGAACGGTAGAATTTTGCCAACTCATCATCCAGCGAAGGCGCCAAAGCAGCAAAACGCTCGCAGGAGCGAGCCTCGATAAACGCCCCAATAACCAATACATCAATCAACCGCCCCGGTTCTGACGTTCTAACACCGGTACGCAAACCGCCTGCATAGCGCGCAGGACTCATATGGTCATAACGATGACCCCGAGCCTCCATCAACGCCAATACCTGCTCAAAATGGATCAGCTCTTCCCGTGCCAGCCGTGACATCTTGTTCAGCAGATCAGAGCGATCCACGTAACGGAACATCAATGTCATTGCAGTAGAAGCGGCTTTTTTCTCGCAATGAGCGTGATCGGTGAGCAGAATCAGCTGGGATTCGGGCTTCGCAGCCAGTTCAAGCCACTCCTGCGGAGTTTCACAGCCAAGAAAGTCTTTGATTTCGCTCAGGGCGTCCATCCAGCATTACCTGTTTCTGCAAATAAAAACGGGGCGCATTATAACAGCACCCCGCTCTCTCGACAGCCGATGGATCAGTCAATCAGCGTATCAATGAGATCAATCATGAACTCTGTCTGTTCTTCATGCATCTGATCCCATCCATCCAGCCCCATGCTTTTGAGCACATCCTGACCCTTTGGATCATGTTCCATGTTGGTCAAACGCTCAAGCAACAACGGGATATGCTGCTCCATTCGGGGACCGGCCACCAGTGTATGATGCACCACACTGATCTGACTGTTAACCAAAGGCTTCATCTGCTTTCGGATCAGCTCAGAGAGTTCGTCATACCCCGCCTGCAGAAAAAAGCCGACATCAGCATTGCCGTTCAACAGTGCTTTTGCCACCAAAACATAACTGTCCAGCTCAAGGAAAGTAACATTACTGCCATCAAGATCTGCCGACTCGAGCATGATCATACCCATTGTATGCACATCAGGGTCAGCAGTGGTTGCAACGGTAATACCCGACTCCAGGTCTTCGACCGTTTCTCGAGGGTCTGATGCCAGCGTGGCTATCAGCGTTTCATCAGAGAGATTGCGCGGTCGCACCAACACTTTAAAGCCCAGCTCACGCACCAGCATTGACGCATCGTAGGGGTTGGCATAGATCAGATCAATTTTGCCACTACGAATGTCTTCACGCTGCGCTTCGAAGCTGTCATATAGCTCAAGATGCACACCCGCACCCAACTGACGCTGCAGCCAGGTGTTGAAAATAAACCAGCCCGACAGATGTGACGGCGGAAAGTCAGGACTGACCGATAAATTAAGAGTCATCGCAGCACCCCATTACCTAAGCGTCGCGTAGAGGGCTTCGCTTTCTTTGATTTTGCTGCGTGATGGCTTGCGTCGGACCGAAGTATAGCCAACCAGCTCGCCATTACGGATATTCGGGATGACCGTCGCCTTCACCCAGTAATACGCGCCATCTTTACGCAGATTTTTCACATAACCCTGCCACTTCTTACCTTGGGCAACGGTATCCCAAAGGTCCTTGAATGCCACAGCGGGCATGTCTGGATGGCGCAGAATATAGTGATTGGTTCCCAGCAGCTCTTCACGGGTGTAACCCGACATTTCAATAAATGCACGGTTAGCGTGAGTAATGATGCCTTGGGGGTCAGTACGGGACACGATCAATTTGCCATCCGGATAGGGCACCTCGCGATCCACGATCTTCGCCAGCCGTTCAGTGCCATCAAAATATTTGAGCAGCACCTCTGTGGTGGCACCGGTATCTTGTTCGGACATAGACACTCCAGGCCGATAGAAAAGCGTGCATATCAGTTAACTGATGTTTCCATGCACGCCCAGCACTTTGACAAGGTTCAGAGAATCTTACCGATAGCCTCTGCAGCGCGCTTGACATCAAGGAAGATCAGACCCAATCGCGCATTGGTCTTGGCAACAACAGTCAGCACCGATTCAGGGTTTGCATGAGTCATCAGGATATAGCCTTCTTTACCCTTGACGAGCACCTGCTCAAGCTCACCACGGGCCAGTTCCTGAGAGGTACGTTCGCCGAGCGACAGCATGGCTGCACTCATTGCACCAACTCGGTCTTCATCCATACCGGCAGGCAGGAGAGCATCAATAACGAGACCGTCTGTAGAAATCACAGCAGACGCTTCAATTTCTGCAGATGTTCCGTTGAGATCGTTGAGAATGGAAGTCAACATTTCTGAGCGCATGGTAGTCTCCTTTTAGGCCATTAGCGCTGGTTTTAATCCTGTATAAAACGGCCAGTCCGTTTTATCAGTAATCCAGGTAGCGTCGGATCAGCACCGACATCAAGTCCACAAAAGGCTGCCGATTCAAATGAGGCATCCCTTCCAGAATTAGCAGGAATTTCTGTTCACCTACGTGAAGCGTCCAAAAACCCAGCTCACTTTGTCCTACAGCATCCACAAGCGCCCAGGACGAACCATCGAAACCAAGGTGTCTGCCAAGCAGCGCCTGATGGCGCTCATGCATGGAGACCAAGTCTGCTGCCATCCCCGCTACCGCTTCAGCTTCTTCTGCACCGAAGCCCGACTGCCCCAGACAGAAACCCTGATCATCTGCCAACAGCACACGACCATCGGCAAGTTGCGGTAAATATTCAGGCAACAGATGTTCAATAGTGCCAGCAGCGATAGGCTCAGGGTTTTGCGGTAGATCAACAAAGCCGTGTTGCACAGCCTTATCGAGCAATGTCTGTGCTTCTGCCTCGCCCATCCCCGTCAGTTTTTGCAGCAGTGAGCTGAGATACGGAATATGGGTATCTGCACTCAACAACTGCAACAACAAGGCACGCAGTGCTTCTGGCTCGGTGTTCAGTGTCGCGTAGTAAGCGCCACTGGGCGTCACCTGAAAATACCGCGGGGTATCATTCTGTTCTTGATTCACGGTTTAACTCCGAAAGATCCATGGTGTGATACACACTTTTCCGGTCATTGACAGTACAGACCGATGGCGTCCGCTGCCACAAGGAACGAAAACACAAAGCGCTGAGGCACACCTAACATTGAGGCAATATTCTGGGCTGACAATCTTTGGCTCTGCCAAAGCTCAGCAATGCTCCGGGCATGAGGCGTCTCCAGCAGGCGTTCAAAGTCAGGAATTGAATTAAGCAACCGCGGCTCTTCCGCGGACAGCGTGTCAGGCAGACGACCACGAGCGGTAAACAATGCCAACTGCCAAAGCAGCTCGTCAGAGGCTACCCGCCGACCCTTGGGAAGTTCGGCATCCGGCTCCCGCTCGAGCAGTGAAATCTCTTCAAAACCAAATCGAGTCCTGGTCAACTGCAGCAGCAGATCAGCGTCCAGCGTGACCAAAAACTCCTTATCCGCAGGCAGGTAAAACAGTGCACCCGGAACACCGACTACCTGTTGTGGCTTCCCTGATGCGTTGCCCGCCTCAATACACCGCATGATCCAGGGCAATAAAAGCCCATCAAGGCTGAAATACACACGCCGACGTTCAGTTGCAGAGTCAAGATTCACGTCCGGCAGATTACCGCAACACTGTTGAATCATCTCGGCCGATATGCGCGGTGTCTGCAGCTCATCAGACAACAGGGATTCTGTTTCCTGTGACTCCGCTTCCATAGACAAAGCCGAGGATCTGGAGTCATTTGCCTGCGAATGCTGCTGCCTGAGCTGATTTTGTGCATCCAGAATCAGACTGTTTAACTCATTCCGCTCAAGACTGAAACGGCTGCGAAGCGCTTCAGTCTGGCGCTGACTGTTGCCGCCTTTCCAGGCACTCAGTGCCTGACTGCTTCGTTCCTTGCGCGCCTGCCACTCTGCAAAGGCGACTGTACGCTGATCCCGCAGGCTCTCCAGCGGATGCTCAGGCGATGCTGCCTGAACTGCAGGCGAAGTAGACATCGCGTCGAGCTGCAGTCGCAGATCAGCCAGCGCCTGCTGCAAGGTTCCCATACTCAAGGGACGAGTCAAGCGAATGCTTTTGCCATTAACTTTTTCGGCCGTACCAGGGTCTACAACGGCAATGAAAGGACGATTGCCATTTTGACGCAACCACCCCTCTACTTGCTTCCGGCTACTGGCATCACTGATCCCAATCAGCAACGACTCCGCACTCTCAGCTGGCACGAGGTGGAAACCCTTGGCCTTGTTGCCGTTAAAAAATATCTCAAGCATTGCAGCCTCGTTGGCCGCAAAACCGATAATGCCTATTGAATGCTTACCACTGACCGGCATTGCACATTCCTTCTAAAACTGCTCAGTGAAGTTTCTGCCTGGAGAATTGCATGCAGCGTCCATTACTGAGGACAGCATGCTCCAGTGGAAGCTCTGCCAAACGAGAGAGGTCACGAGTATCGACGGCCTTGTTCATTGCAATCCGGCATTCCGACTTCAGCAATGGGCCAGCCTGTTGAATCAGGCGATTGACAAGAAATTGCCCTCTGCCACGCAGAACCAGCAACAAGTCGATCAATGCACCGGTAACGCTATCGCTGTCAGCACACTGAATGGCAAGATAGATCCGTCGGATATGGTTTCGCAGGGTGCGAGGACGTGCGGCGACTAGCCGCGTGAGATAACGCAGTGCAACAGTTGGCTGGGTACCGGCATAGATCAGTCGCTTGTCGACCTGTAAATTAAACATGATTTGCAGTTTGCTTAACTGCAAATCAGCATTTACCGGACGCTCTTCCTGTGCGACTTCAGCCTGACTGACTGCCGAGTTCATCAAGGCTACCTCCTGCCTGAGATAATGTATCAGAGTGTTATACTTAGCTTTCGAGATGATTTCAAACCCGCTTTCACTATTATTGACCGGCATCAACAGCATCGAATCAGCTTTTCAATGCACAGGGCTACCCGATATCGCCACCTGCACCCTCTTTACCGCCATCACAGGGCTTGAATGCAATCAATCGTTTAAAAATGGTGTCTTTTTTAGGTCACATTTTATTAATACTCTTGTTTGATTCGCGGTTTAAACTGAATCAAAAATACCCAAGATGAATAAAATACTGTCCTCTTTAATTTGCCCATATTGATTATGTGGTCTACGGTTAAATGCACTCGTGCTATCCATGCACCGAGCCTCAGTCTCAGCAACCTCCCAATAACAAGAATTGGTATTTTCAGATGCGCAAGTATTACGACAGCAGCTTTCCCACCCACGGTGAAGATGGTCGGTTTGTCATGCTGGTGATGCGGCAACATTACCGAGCCCCCTGGAGCCTTAAAAAAAGAACTGAATGGGAACAGGAGCTTCCGGAGTACCTCACTCAGGATGGTCGCCAGGTCAACGTTCTGGATAACAAAAAAGGCGAGTTTCAGGTATCGGGCGAGGACGAGATCCTAAGGTTGGGCTAACGCCTCACCTGCCAAACCTAACAAGTTTGCCGGACATCAGTGCTGGCAGCAGGACTGCAATGGCTTTACGGCCTGAACCCTTCAGGCCATGTGCTCTTATACTTTGGTAAGACGATTGTCGACACATCTTAACTTTGTCACCCCCTTCCGCTAGAATTCGCTCGCCAATCACCATTCGATACCTAGTCGATACGCCGTCGGTGGAGTAGTACCACTCCGGCGTCCGGCGGTGAAAACAGATGAGGGCCATATCGTGCTTGAAGCTTATCGTAAACATGTAGAAGAACGCGCTGCAGAAGGCGTACCGCCGAAGCCGCTTGATCCCGAACAGACCGCTGCCCTGGTCGAGCTGCTGAAAAACCCGCCTGCAGGCGAAGAAGAGTTCCTGCTTGACCTGATCACCAACCGCGTTCCGGCGGGGGTTGACCAGGCTGCATACGTCAAGGCTGGCTTCCTGGCTGCGATTGCCAAGGGTGAAGCGACCTCCCCTCTGATCGACAAGGTAAAAGCCGTTGAGCTGCTGGGCACTATGCTCGGCGGTTACAATATCGCACCGCTGGTTGAGTGCCTGGACATTGATGCACTGGCCCCGACCGCAGCCAAGGCGCTGTCTCACACCCTGCTGATGTTTGATGCCTTCCACGATGTTCAGGAAAAGGCTGAAGCAGGTAACGCGCACGCCAAGCAGGTAATGCAGTCCTGGGCCGACGGCGAGTGGTTCACCTCCAAGCCTGAAGTTGCCAAGAAAATCACCGTAACCGTATTCAAGGTGCCAGGCGAAACCAACACTGACGACCTGTCTCCGGCTCCGGATGCCTGGTCACGTCCTGACATCCCGCTGCATGCCAATGCCATGCTGAAGATGGAACGCGACGGCATCAACCCGGAAGAACCCGGCGTGAAAGGCCCGTTGGCCCAGATCGAAGAAGTAAAAGCCAAAGGCTTCCCTGTTGCCTACGTGGGTGACGTTGTGGGTACCGGTTCTTCCCGTAAGTCTGCTACCAACTCCGTGCTGTGGTTCTTCGGCGACGACATCCCGTTCGTGCCGAACAAACGTGCCGGTGGCTACTGCTTCGGTAACAAGATCGCCCCGATCTTCTACAACACTATGGAAGATGCCGGCGCTCTGCCGATCGAAATGCCGGTTGAAAACCTGAACATGGGTGACGTGATCGACGTGTACCCATACGAAGGCAAAGTATGCAAGCACGGTACCGATGAAGTCATCTGCACTTTCAGCCTGAAGACTCAAGTGCTGCTGGACGAAGTACGTGCCGGCGGTCGTATCCCGCTGATCATCGGTCGCGGCCTGACCGAAAAAGCACGCGCCGCACTGGGCCTGGAAGGCTTTGACCTGTTCCGCAAGCCGGAACAGCCAGCTGACACAGGCAAGGGCTTTACTCTGGCTCAGAAAATGGTCGGCAAGGCCTGCGGCATGGACGGCGTACGTCCGGGCATGTATTGCGAGCCGAAAATGACCACCGTTGGCTCTCAGGACACCACCGGTCCAATGACCCGTGACGAACTGAAAGACCTGGCATGCCTGGGCTTCTCAGCCGACCTGACCATGCAGTCTTTCTGCCACACCGCAGCCTATCCGAAGCCGGTTGACGTGAATACCCACCACACCCTGCCGGACTTCATCATGAACCGTGGCGGTGTATCGCTGCGTCCGGGTGACGGCGTTATCCACTCCTGGCTGAACCGCATGCTGCTGCCGGATACCGTGGGTACCGGTGGTGATTCCCATACCCGTTTCCCGCTGGGCATCTCCTTCCCGGCCGGTTCAGGTCTGGTCGCCTTCGCAGCTGCCACCGGTGTCATGCCGCTGGATATGCCGGAGTCAATCCTGGTTCGCTTCAAGGGCAAGCGTAACGCCGGCATCACTCTGCGTGACCTGGTACACGCCATTCCTTACTACGCCATCAAGCAGGGTCTGCTGACCGTAGAAAAGGCTGGCAAGAAGAACGCTTTCTCTGGTCGCGTACTGGAGATCGAAGGCCTGGAAGAACTGACTGTTGAGCAGGCGTTCGAGCTGTCTGATGCGTCCGCAGAGCGTTCTGCTGCAGGCTGCACCATCACTCTGTCTGAAGACTCTGTTGCCGAGTACTTGCGCTCTAACATCGTCATGCTGAAGTGGATGATCGCTGAAGGCTACGGCGATGTACGTACTATTGAGCGTCGCATCAAGGGCATGGAAGAGTGGCTGGCGAACCCGAGTCTGATGCGTGCAGACGCTGATGCCGAGTACGCTGAAGTGATCGAGATCGATCTGTCCGAAATCAAGGAGCCGATCCTGTGTGCTCCGAACGATCCGGATGACGCTCGCCTGCTGTCTGAAGTGGCTGGCCAGAGCATCGATGAAGTGTTCATCGGTTCCTGCATGACCAACATCGGTCACTTCCGTGCCGCCGGTAAACTGCTGGAGTCCTCCGGCAAGTCGATCCCGACTCGCATGTGGATCGCCCCGCCGACCAAAATGGACCAGGCCCAGCTGAGCGACGAAGGCTACTACAACATCTTCGGCAAGGCCGGCGCGCGCATGGAAATGCCGGGCTGCTCACTGTGCATGGGTAACCAGGCGCGTGTTGCTGCGAAGAGCACCGTAGTGTCCACTTCTACGCGTAACTTCCCGAACCGTCTGGGTGATGGCGCCAACGTCTACCTGGCATCTGCCGAGCTGGCTGCCGTTGCGGCACTGGAAGGCAAACTGCCGACCGTTGACGAGTACATGGCCTACGCCAACAAGATCGACAGCATGGCGGGTGAAATCTACCGCTACCTGAACTTCGATCAGATGGAAAACTACGTAGCCAAGGCCGCTACTGTCATCCCGACCGTTGAAGCCTGATTGCGCCGACCGGGGTGATGTAAGTCACCCCTGAAGCGACCCCAGA
The DNA here is from genome assembly GCF_041155135.1 of Marinobacterium sp. BA1. Lineage (NCBI taxonomy): Bacteria > Pseudomonadati > Pseudomonadota > Gammaproteobacteria > Oceanospirillales > Oceanospirillaceae > Marinobacterium > Marinobacterium sp. BA1. The sequence continues at coordinate 798,115 of NZ_BAAFHC010000001.1, read as the reverse complement.
CCCCCCGTCCCAGTGACGGGGGTTTTCGTTTGTCTCGTCGGCTGATTTCCGACAGGCGCAGGCGAACTGTTATACTCCGCACTGCGTAAGCTACCCGAAACAGCGTAAGGCCCATACCGATGAAATCACCCAATCCCGATCAACCACTGAGCCAGGCCGATGAAACAGCCCAGACCAAGAACGGCTATCTTGCACTGGTCTCGCGTCTGCTGCTGGAGGAAAAGCTGCCGATCCGGTTCATGTACAAGACCGTGCCAGAACATCTGAACGATACTGGCTGGCGCATGTTCACCGGGTATGAAACTGAAGAATTTCTGGAAAATGAACAGATCAACCTGATCCCGATCCCGCTGGAAAGAGTATGTGAAATTGACCCTTCCCTGACTGAGCTGGTCGAGTACAACGCCGGTACAGTATGGGAGCGCGCGCCGGACGCTGATGGCTGGGAGCGAGTGTACGATTTCCGCATCCCCGCACCCAAAGTGGATGTCAGCATTACCAACGATGTGGATCAGTTCGCGACCAAACGCAGCGAGTCCTGATCAGCGGGTGCCGGTTTCCACAACCGGCATCTCCCCCTCCTCACCGAAGCTGTCAGTATGATAGCGCCAAATACGTACATTGTCGGACCAGTAATCCCCCGGCAGCCCCGCCTTGCGTTTCAACTCCGATATGAATGCCTCGGGCGTTGAGAGGCTTTGCCATACCACCGGCAAAAAAGTCGCACGGTGCTCACCCGCCTCCAGGACCACCCCATCCACCTCTGGCTGCAGCACCGCCACCAGCTCGGCTTCACTTGATACCGACAGTGGCGTCAGAGGCGACAGCACAGATAGACTGACCCTTATGAGCTCACCCCGCTGCAAAGGGTCAAAGCGATAGTCTCGCGTTGCCGCGCTGACAGCATTCAGTATGATGTCCTGTCCAAGAGGTCTGTGCGGCTCCAGAGTACCGATACATCCCCGCAGGCGATCATGACTTTCCAGCGTGACAAAGCAGGCCCGTATGGGTTTTAGCCAGTCAGGCAAGGCATCGACTGACGGCAGGTCTGGCCGCTCTGCATTCAGCACAGCTGTGATGGCATTGCGTGCCATCGCCAGCATCTGTGAACGCTGCGTGGTTGTAAATTCAAAAACAGACATAAGCTCCATAGCCAACAACCTGCGTCTTGTCACCGGCCGTATCACCGGAGGTGCATTGACCAAGACATCTCAGTTCCAGTTTTTCCTGCCGTGCCGCCAGCAACAGACCGTTCAGCGCATGACAACCGCAGGCCTGCTCGGACCCCAGTTGCGGCTCTCTGGCCAGAATCATCTCAGTGGTTAGCTCATCCAGCCGCCATGCTTCCTGCCAGGAATGATAGTGACTCAAATCCGAGCTGATCAGTACCAGCGTATGGGGATCCTGCCACAGGTATTGAACTAGTCGTGCGACCCAATCAGCCTCTGTCTGCCCAACCAGTATTGGCACCAGCTTCAGCCCAGCCGCTACCCTCTGCAGGAACGGAAGCTGGACCTCAAGTGAATGCTCCGGCAGATGGACATCAGACCGCATTGCGAGGTCGAATGTCTGCTGCAACTTCTGCATGAACGGAACATCCAAAGGCGTATCGCCCAGCGGGGTATGCCAACCCTCCTCTTCAGGCAACGCCATGCCACGCAAAGGCAATCGATGGTTGGGCCCGAGCAGCACCACGCGCCGCCATTGTGTCCGTGGTAACTCACGCTGTAACAGACGATATGCCAGTGCTGCTATCGGCCCGGAGTAAACCAGACCTGCATGCGGTACCACCAGCGCTCGTGGCTGCCGCGGCAACTGCTCGGGTTCCTTTGCACGTTCCAGCAGATCATCCACTAACATACTGAGCGCCGGCGCACTTGCAGGGTAAAACATTCCAGCAACCGCTGCCGGGCGTATCGCTGCAGTCATCAGCTCTCTCCACAAATGCTTTGCTATGCTCAAAGTATAGTCATAAAGAGTGAATTCGCAGATCATGAAGCCTGAAACCAGTGTTCCAACACAGTATTGGCACCGTCTGGACAACGGCAAGGTGCAGTGCGACCTTTGTCCCCGCTTCTGCCAGCTCAATGAAGGCCAACGCGGACTCTGCTTTGTTCGTGGCCGTGAGCAGGGTGAGATCCGTCTATTCAGTTATGGCCGCTCCAGCGGTTTCTGTATCGACCCGATCGAGAAAAAGCCACTGAACCACTTCCTGCCTGGCACCCCCGTACTCTCATTTGGAACCGCCGGTTGCAATCTCGCCTGCAAGTTCTGCCAGAACTGGGACATTTCGCGCTCACGGGAAACCGACCGGCTGTGCGATCAGGCCTCACCCTCAGACCTTGCAGCGGCGGCCGTCCAGCACGGTTGTCGCAGTATTGCCTTCACCTACAATGACCCGGTTATCTTTCACGAATACGCGATTGATATCGCCAGGGCCTGTCATGAACAGAGCATTCGCTCAGTCGCCGTCACTGCGGGCTATGTTTGCCCAGAGCCACGGAAGGAGTTCTATACCGTGATGGATGCCGCCAACCTGGATCTGAAGGCGTTCAGCGAACGCTTTTATGAAAAAATATGTGGTGGCCAACTACAGCCGGTTCTGGACACACTGGAATACATCTACCATGAAACCAGCACCTGGCTTGAAATCACGACCCTGCTGATACCGGGTGAGAATGACAGTGACTCGGAACTGGAGGCGCTAAGCCACTGGATATGCACCCACCTAGGGGCTGATGTACCGCTGCACTTCACAGCCTTTCACCCCGACTGGAAGATGCTGGATTACCCGGCAACACCCATCGAAACACTGCGGCGCGCTCGTCAGATCGCACTTGAGCAGGGCCTGCACTTTGTCTATACCGGCAACCTGCCCGACCCCGAAGGCAATACGACCTGGTGCCCACAATGCGCCAGCGCCGTGATTTGTCGTGATGGCTATCGTATTACCGAATGGAATTTGACGGCTGACGGCTGCTGTACTCAATGCCAGTACCGCATTCCGGGTGTATTCGAGGCTGATCATGGCCACTGGGGCTCACGCCGGTTACCGATCCGGATTGATACCGAGGCGGTCTGATTCTCGGACAAGCAGGCATTCAATGGCCTGCGCATCACGCTCGGTACGCAGTTGGGTAAACAGAAGCTCAGCTTCGGGGTAGTATCGCTTCATCATCTGCAGCCACTGCTTGGTGCGACCATGGACATGGCGGGGCTGTATCCGCTGCATGACCAGTCGGTGGTACTCAAGTACCAGCCACAGGACTTCAGGCCAGCACCGATCATGTGCTTCGTGCCCCCTTAGTCCCTTGATCTGCAACGCCAGGAAAGGGTTCGCTATCAGGCCACGACCGATCATCACATCCTCACAGCCGCTGACCTCGCGGCAGCGCCGGTGATCATCCACCGTCCATACCTCACCATTGGCAATCACCGGAATGGAAACGGATTCACGAATACGGGCGATCCACTCCCAGTGTGCCGGAGGGCGATAGCCCTCTACCTTGGTCCGCGCATGGACCACAATCTGACGCGCGCCCGCCGCTTCCAACGCCTGCGCATTCTCCAGTGCCAGCAGCTTGTCATAAAAACCGAGCCGCATTTTTGCGGTTAGAGGCACACGATCGTGCAGCGCCCGGCTCACGCCAGCCGTGATTGAATATACCTCTTCAGGGTCTTTCAACAGAATGGCGCCGCCACGACTTTTATTAACGGTCTTCGCCGGGCAGCCGAAATTCAGGTCGATGCCGGGAGCCCCCATATCAACCGCCCGCACGGCATTTTCACCCAGCGCCACCGGATCATTACCCAGCAACTGAACGATCACCGGAGTGCCCGAAGGGGTTACACTCCCCTCGCCCAGCTCAGGCGCCAGACGGTGAAACACGGATTGCGGCAATAACTGGTCGGTCACACGGATGAATTCGGTGACACACAGGTCAATGCCGCCAACACGCGTCAGGATATCTCGCAGGGTATGATCGAGAACGCCCTCCATCGGGGCCAGCAGGATTTTCATCAAGTACGATATCAGGAAACGGGCCGCGGACAGAACGCCCGCAGCCGGAGGTATTTAATTACGCAGCGCGTCAAGGCCAAGCTGCATGTCGGCCTTGATGTCATCCAGAGACTCCAGTCCTACCGACAGACGGATAAGGCCTTCACGCACACCGGCCGCTTCCCGCTCTTCGACGCTCATGCGCCCATGTGTTGTGGTTGCCGGATGTGTGATGGTAGTTTTGACGTCGCCCAGGTTGCCGGTAATCGAAACCATGCGCGTGGCATCGATAAAACGCCAGGCCTCTTCACGCTCGCCTTCAACCTCGAACGAAAGTACACCGCCGAAAGCTGATTGCTGTTGACAGGCCAGCTCATGCTGCGGATGTGATGGCAACCCCGAATAGTAGACCTTGCGAATACCCGGTTGCTGCTGCAGCCAGCTCGCCATTTCCAGCGCGCTCTCGGAATGTGCACGCATCCGCAGCGGCAGGGTTTCAAGCCCCTTGAGAAATACCCAGGCATTGAACGGGCTCATGCAGGCGCCACCGGTACGGATCAGGCCAAACACCTCTTCCATCTCTTTATCGCGTCCCACCAGTACACCACCGACACAACGACCCTGGCCATCCAGATACTTGGTTGCGGAGTGCATGACGATATCGGCACCCAGCAGCAACGGCCGCTGCAATGCCGGCGTCAGGAAACAGTTGTCAACGGCCAGCAGCGCATCATTGCGATGAGCAATCTCGGCTACAGCGGCAATGTCTGTCAGCTCTGCAAGCGGATTGGACGGTGTCTCCATGAACAGCAGGCGTGTCGTCGGAGTAATCGCCGCTTCCCAGGCTGATACATCGGTCGGATCAACAAACGTTGTGCTGATGCCGGCGCGGCTGATGTATTTGTTGAACAGGGATACCGTCGAACCGAATACGCTGCGCGAGCAGACAACATGATCCCCCTGTTTCAGCAGTGCCAGTACCAAGCTTTGGATCGCTGCCATGCCTGACGCCGTTGCAACTGCCCGCTCTCCTCCTTCCAGCGCCGCAATTCGCTCTTCGAACGCCTGTACCGTTGGGTTGGTGAAACGGGAATAGATATTGCCGTCCTCGTCACCACCAAAACGGGCGGCCGCCTCACGGGCACTTGAGAAAACAAAACTGGAGGTGGTGAAAATCGGATCACCATGTTCACCCTCGGCGGTACGGTGCTGACCGGCACGCACGGACAACGTATCCAGCTCATACCCTTCAGGGCTGAACTGGATGCGCGCTTCACGCTCGAATCTAGACTGGCTCATTCCCGTCCCTCAGTCGATTTTGCTGTGCAGATCAGCCGACTCGTTACTGTCTTCCACCGAAGGGTCAGACGCCGACATGGCACCATCGTTTCGCTTCGCATCCACGCGCGCGAGATAGTCCTCGTCCACCGTACCGGTGACATAGCGCCCATCAAACACACAGGTATCAAACTCGGTGATTTCCGGGTTGAAGCAGGTAACGGACTTCTTGAGGTCATCCAGATCCTGATACAGCATCCAGTCACAGCCGATATACTCGCCAACTTCATCGGCAGTACGGCCATGGGCGATCAGTTCACTGGCGGAAGGCATATCGATACCATACACATTCGGGAAGCGCACTTCAGGAGCAGCCGAGGCAAAATAGACCTTACGGGCACCGGCATCTCGTGCCATCTGAACGATCTGCTTTGAGGTTGTACCACGCACGATAGAGTCATCTACCAGCATTACGACCTTGTCTCGGAATTCAGCCATGATCGGGTTCAGCTTCTGACGCACGGATTTCTTGCGCAGAGTTTGCCCCGGCATGATAAAGGTACGGCCGATATAGCGGTTCTTGATAAAGCCTTCACGGAACTTGACGCCAAGCGTATTGGCCATTTCCAGTGCCGCTGTACGACTGGTGTCAGGAATCGGAATGACCACATCTATGTCATGATCCGGGCGTTCGCGCATCACTTTTTCCGCCAGCTTGACGCCCATTTCCATACGGGAATGGTGCACGGAAACACCGTCAATAATCGAGTCAGGACGTGCCAGATAGACAAATTCGAACAGACATGGTGCGACACGGCTTACCTGTGCGCACTGACGTGTGGAAACCTGTCCCTGAGTATCGATGAAGATCGCTTCACCCGGTGCCAAATCACGCACCAGCGTGTAGCCGGACGTGTCCAGCGCCACACTCTCGGATGCAACCATGTACTCTTCGCCCTTGTCAGTTACGCGCTGGCCATACACCAGCGGGCGAATGCCACAGGGGTCACGAAATGCAACGATACCGTACCCGGTGATCATTGCCACCACCGCATAACCACCCTGACAGCGCGCATGCACTTTTTCAACCGCATTGAAGATATCATCGGCCGTAGGCTGAAGCTTGCCAATCTGCTGCAGCTCATGGGCAAAAATGTTCAGCAGCACTTCGGAATCTGAGGTGGTATTAATATGACGCAGATCGGAACGGAAAATCTCATCCGCCAGTTTGTCAGCGTTGGTCAGATTGCCGTTGTGCGCCAGTGCAATCCCGTAGGGGGAGTTGACATAGAACGGCTGCGCCTCAGCTGAACTGTTGCTGCCGGCTGTCGGGTAGCGCACATGACCGATCCCCATGTTGCCGTTGAGCTTTTTCATGTGACGGGTGCGGAACACCTCGTTCACCAGCCCGTTATCCTTGCGCAGAAAAAAACGATCACCTTCACAGGTAACCATGCCGGCCGCGTCCTGACCGCGGTGCTGAAGCACCGTCAGTGCATCAAAAATAGTCTGGTTAACAAACGACTTGGCAACTACGCCGACGATACCGCACATTCAATCCACCTCAGAAGGATGTAGCTTTAGGATGGTGCTGACTTCCAGACTCAGCGACCAATATTCCAGATTACCTGCCCAACGTCGCTGGCGACCTCTTTGGTCCAGCTTTCGAGCAGTACAAAATGGGGAATCAGTTGGGACCCCTGCCACCATTGATCCTGCACTGCAGGCGTCATGCCCAGCAATGCGACGATCACGACCACGACCAACCCGCCACGAACTGCACCAAACCCCATGCCCAACACTCGGTCTGATGCCGTAAGCCCCGTGGCCTGCACCAATGCAGTAAACAGGGCACCCACCAGTGCACCGGCAATCAGTGTGACGATAAACAGAATAGCAAAGGCGGCAGCAAAGCGCAGTGAGGGCGTCTGAACGTAAGCCTCAAGCAGATGACTCAGAGAGCCGGCAAAAAGACGTGCAACTACGAACGCCGTCACCCAGGTCAGCAGAGAGATCGCCTCTCGTACGAAGCCGCGCTTGAGGCTCATCAGAGTCGAGATCGCTATGATGGCAAGAATGGTCCAGTCAGCCCAGTTCATCGTCAGTCGCCAGTCCTGAAAACAGCGCGCATTCTATCAGAGGCAGCAGCCCAACCCAATGACCAATTCACTGTGTCGTGAAGCGCACGATCATGCCATCGAGCGCATAATCCGACTTGAGCCGTGCCTGCAGTGCTTCCAGACGTGAGCGCTGCAGATCAGGACCAACAAAAACACGCACCAGATCAGGCCCATGCCGGATGTAGACCTTGTAGCCGGCATCCACCAGCTCACTGCGCAGGGAGCGAGCATTGGCCTCGTCCTTAAAACTGGCCAACTGCAGAGTCCAGGCCACCGGAACCTGTTGCTCATCCAACACCGGCGTGTCTTGATGAGCATTGATCTGAGGCTTCTGAGCATCAACGGCATCCGCCAGTTCAGGTACCGGCACACTCACCACCGCTGGCTCTCGCAGCGCTGCGGGCTCAGATTCACGTTCGGGAATCGATTCTACCGGCTCAATATCCACCCTGTCAGGCAGTTCGGGCGCTTCGGGGATGCGCTCTTGCAGATGGCGCTCACGATAGCCAGAGCCATCCAGCAACAGTGGGAACAGTATCAGGGCGGACACAAGCAGTGCAGCGGCACCCACCAGTTGCTTTTTCTGTTGCTCGGTCATGGCCGTTATTCCTGTTCCGCCAGTTCCAGTGCCTGTGCGACTGTAAAGAATGAGCCCGCCAGCAGCAGTTGGTCTGCAGCCGGCATCGACTGCAGCTGATTAACAGCCACGGCAACACTGTCAGCCCCTCGAATACGGTCTCGGGACACACCAGCTCCCAGTAGTGCGGCCTCCAGCCGTTCCCGCGGCGCACCTCGTGGGACATCCAGTGACACCGGGTGCCAGACATCAACCACAGGGGTCAACGCCTGCACGACGGATTCAATATCCTTGTCTGCCAGCATTCCCAATATCAGGTGAACCTGCCCACCACAAGGTCTTTGCGACAGCCAGTGAGCCAGATATCCTGCCGCCTCGGGGTTGTGTGCTACATCCACGGTAGCCCTTATTTGCCCAAGCTGCACAGGCTGCAGACGCCCCTTCAGGCATGCGTGTACCAAACCTTCTCGAATTGCCTGCTCAGAAACAGGGTGGGGAAAATGCTGCAGCGCAGCCAGTACCAGCGCTGCATTGGGCAGCGGCAGCGCTGGTACTGGCAGCGCATCAAGATGCCTGCCATCACTCTGCCAGGACCACTGATCGGTCTTGAGCTCATAACTGAAATCAACACCCTGAAGCTGAAGCGGCGCTCCCAGTGTGCGAGCATAGTCAACCAAAGTTGCCGGTGGCTTCGGGTCACCGCAAAGAGCGGGCTTGCCGGCACGGAATATACCCGCCTTCTCACGTCCGATGGATTCTCGGTCCGGGCCCAGCCAATCGGTATGGTCCAGTGCAACGGTGGTGACCAGTGCAATATCGGCATCCACGATATTGACCGCATCCAGCCGCCCCCCAAGCCCTACTTCCAGCAGCGCCACATCAACTTGACGCTGACTGAAAATCAGCAGCGCAGCCAGCGTACCGTATTCGAAATAGGTCAGCGAGGTCTCACCTCGTGCCTGCTCAATCAACGTGAAGGCTTCGCAGAGGGCGGCATCATCTACAGGCTTGCCCGAGACACAGACACGCTCGTTGTAGCGCAGAAAATGCGGAGACGTGTAGCTGCCGGTTGTATAACCGGCGCGACTGAGAATGGCATCCAGCATGGCAAGCGTTGAGCCCTTGCCGTTGGTGCCTGCTATTACGATCTTGCAGACAGACTCCAGGTCGATTGGCAGGCGCTGTGCAACCTGCTGCAGCCGATCAAGTCCAAGCTCAATTTCAGCCGGGTGACAGGCTTCGATGCGCGCCAGCCAGCCCGAAAGATCCAGCGGCCGCTCAGCTGTCATCGCGGACCACTTCACTGTCTTCATCAACACTCTCGTCATCGTCGGCAACACCACACATGGGGCGCAGCGTCAGTTTGCAGAGAATGGACGCGAGGCGTGTACGCATTTCATTACGGCTGATGATCATGTCGACCTGACCATGTTCCAGCAGAAATTCGCTGCGCTGGAAGCCTTCCGGCAACTTCTCGCGTACGGTCTGCTCAATGACACGGGGACCGGCAAAGCCGATCAGTGCATTGGGCTCAGCCACGTTCAGGTCACCCAGCATCGCCAATGATGCAGAAACACCACCATAGACGGGATCGGTCAGTACGGAAATATACGGAATCCCCGCCTGCTTGAGCTTTTCAAGCGCAGCGCTTGTCTTGGCCATCTGCATCAGGGAGATCAGAGCCTCCTGCATGCGCGCGCCACCTGAAGCCGAGAAACAGATCAGCGGGATACCCTCTTCCAGCGCAACATTGGCAGCACGCACGAAGCGCTCACCGACGACCGCCCCCATAGAGCCACCCATAAAGCTGAACTCGAACGCAACCGCAACAACCGGCAACCCTTCGAGCGTACCGCGCATGGCAATGAGGGCATCCTTTTCACCGGTTTCCTTCTGTGCCGCGGACAGGCGATCCTTGTACTTTTTGGAGTCACGGAACTTGAGACGGTCAACCGGCGTTACATCAGCCCCGATCTCCTCACGTGAACCATCATCCAGAAACAACTCTAGGCGGCGACGTGCATGCACCCGCATATGATGATCGCACTTGGGGCAAACATTGAGATTTTTCTCAAGCTCTGGGCGATAGAGTATGGAGTCACACTTGGGACACTTTTTCCAAAGGCCTTCAGGAATATTGGTACGCTTTTTTTCGTTGCGGACCAGCGAAGGTACAATCTTTTCCAGCCAGTTACTCATCTCTTACTATCCTATCGGCGGCCAGCCGGTCCTTTCGGCACCCACTGGCGATATGAATTCGTTAAGCCTGCACCCACAGCGCGACCGAAACTCAACTCTGGGCCCTGACTGCAGCGGCAAAGGCGCACATTTTTGCCGTATCCTTCCGCCCCGGTGCCGCTTCAACCCCGCCCGAGACATCAACGGCATAAGGTTTTACCTGAGTGATCGCCGCTGCCACGTTAGCGGGATTCAAACCACCCGCCAGGGTAATATTCCCCGCAAGCGCCTGAGGAATCAGCTCCCAGTCAAACACCTCGCCCGTTCCACCCGGGACTCCTGGACGATAGGCATCGAGCAGCAACCCCCGAGCAGTATGGTAGGCTACAGCCGCAGATTCGACATCGAGCCCCGGGCGCACACGCAGCGCCTTAATATAGGGGCGACTGAAGCGACTGCACTGCTGCTCGGTTTCATTTCCATGAAACTGCAGCAGATCCAACCCTGCCAAATCAATGACATGCTGAACCTGTTCCTGAGAGGCATCGACAAACAGCCCCACACTGGTAACAAACGGCGGCAGTGTGCTGATGATATCAGCCGCTACGACAGGATCAACATAACGTGAACTGGGTTCATAGAACACAAATCCAAGCGCATCCGCCCCTGCCGCTACTGCAGCGGCCGCATCATTACGGCAGGTAATACCGCATATCTTGATTCGAGTGGTCATTGCATTCTCATCTCGGAGGCAAGCGCATAATATTAGCAAAGCCGCGGCGAGGCGTCAGTTTCCTCATGACAGAAAATAAGGGCCCGGATCTGACGGCGGCAATCTGAATATGTCCGGATAGCGCACATCCACGAAATAAAGACCATCCGGCGGCGCGGTAACGCCCCCCTGGCGCCGATCTCGGGCCTGTAATACTTCAAGCGCCCAATCAGGTGATCGATCTCCGGCACCTACTGCCATCAGCACGCCGGCAATATTGCGTACCATATGATGCAGGAATGCGTTGGCACTGACATCAATCACAACCAAACGTCCACTCTGGTACACGCTCAACTTGCGTATTTCCCGTACCGGGCTGCGTGCCTGACACCCGACAGCTCGATAAGAGGTAAAGTCATGTTCGCCCAACAGGTGCTCGGCAGCCTCTTGCATACGTTCGGTATTCAGCGTGCGATGCGTCCAGGTTACCCCCCCTGCCAACACTGCCGGGCGTGAGGGCGACGTGTAGATCAGGTAACGGTAGCGTCGTTCCCGCGCTGAAAAGCGGGCATGAAAGCATCCAGGTACGACAGTGGCCCATTTAATCGAGATATCGTCCGGCAGATGGCAATTGGTACCCAGCACCCAGGCACGCTCATCACGCTCGGCCCAACTGTCAAAATGAATCACCTGATGACTGGCATTGACGCCAGCATCAGTACGACCGGCACATACAACCTGAACAGGATGATTGGCCACTACCGACAGGGCCCGCTCTACCTCAGCCTGAATGGTGGGAACCTTGTCATGTGCCTGCAACTGCCAGCCACGATAGGCGGCTCCTACATACTCAACAGCGAGAGCATAACGAAAAGGGGCGATCGAAATCGCCCCGGAAGAGTTCTGTTTACTCATTGAATGTCTTTATCAGAGTGAGTCCAGCAGCTTCTGCGCTTCCTGGCGCTGCTCATCCGAACCTTCACTGGTGATCTCATTGAGGATATCGCGTGCACCATCCTTATCATCCATTTCCATGTAGGCGCGCGCCAGATCCAGTTTGGTTTCAGTCTCATCGGTACCACTGAGCAGATTCATCTTATCAAGGACATCAACTGCTTCATCGTTGCGCTGCTCTTCCAGAGCGATTTCGTCATCGGTACTGTTCAACAGCTCATCAACTGCGGAGTCAAGATCCATCTCCAGATCATGCGAAATGTTTGCAGTCAGCTCTTCTTCAACCTGCTCACCGGTACGAGCCGGCGCGACTGCGCTGGAAACATCATTCTCAGGGTCAAAAGACGCCAATAAACTGTCCAGATCCTCATCTGCGCTATCACCAGCTGAAGTCTCTGCTTTCTGTTCATCAGGCTCGTCAGCACTTCCCTGCAACATCGCTTCCAGATCATGGTCGATTTCATAATCGTCTGTATTCAATGCAGAGACAGTTTCATGCAGGCTATTGTCGCTTGCCGGCTCGTCGGCTTCCAGCTCGCCGAACAAGTCATCATCAAGGCTAACATCATCAGTGGTTGCAACTGCATCATCCGCAAGACTGAAACCGTTATCTTCCTTCAGAGCATCTTCAAGCAGCGATTCGTCATCGCTTACCGCCTGCGCGGTGTCATCATCATTGTCTTCTGCGCCATTAAGCAAGAAATCAAGGTCATCGGAGCTCTCGTCATCTCCGAGCATACCATCCAACTCGGATGGCTCTTCTTCCGGTTCCTGAGGCTTGACACTGAACTCGAGCTCATCACCAGCAGACAGAGGCTCTGGCCCTGATTTATCCTCTTCGGCAGGCCCTTCTGCCCCAGCCAGCGGCGCCAACTCGGCTAGCGGCTCGTCTTCAGCTCCGAGATCAAACTCAGTGGCATCAATACGCTCATCACTGCCTGCAAGCTGCTCGACATCATCATCGACCTGGTCAAGATCAGATTCGTCATCAATATCGAGATCGTTAAGATCCAGATCCATATCCAGATCAAGGCTTTGTAAATCCTGCTCCAGATCGTCGCTGCCGGCATCAGGCTCATCTGGCGCCAGGTTTTGCATCGGCGGACGCGAAAACTCATCTCCTTCGCCTGACAAGGGCGCTAGTGGCGCTGGTCGTTCAGTTTCATCATCATCGGCTGCTACAGCCGCCGCTACCGCTGCTGCACCGCCGGCAACAGCCGCTGATGTAGCCGCATCTCGCCCGTCGGCAGGGGAATCGGCATCATCATCGCCGTCACGCAGATCGCTCGGCACATTGACCAGCTCGCGTTTTTTGTCCGGTGCAGATGAACCACGACGACGCAGCATCAGCCAAAGCCCTGCCAAAATCGCCACAGCGCCGGCACCTATGCCACCAAGCACGGCGGGGCTTTGCAACAGACTCTTGTCATCTTGCGCGCCGGACTCAACAGCGGAAGGCGCTGCATTACGGCTCAACTCGGTCTGGAGGGTGGCCATCTGCTGAGATTGAAGCTCCAGCAGGCGACTTTGAGCTTCCAGCTGTTCCAGAACAGAATTGAGCTTGTCGTTAAGGTCGGTATTTTCACGCTCCAGGCGATCGATCTTCTCTTGCGCAATCAGAACGTCATTTTCGAGATTTTCCTGAGCAGCCGAGACTACAGATGGATCCTGCTGCGGCGCGCCCGCCTCTTCGGTAGTAACCGTTTCACTGCCCGCTTCGGCATCGTCCTGTGCGTCTGCTTCAGACTCTTCCTGAGGCGCCACGATCTTCAGCTGCCCTTCGTCAACGGGGGCGGTTGCATCCTGCGCCGACTCGGTAGGCTTGTCAGCCGGCGCAGTGGCCGCACCTTCATCGGTTGACGCCTGATCGCCCTGCTGTCGGCTCACGTCCACTGGAGCCTTGGGTTCTTCTGCCTGTTGACGCGAGGTGCGCCCTTCTCGCCACATCTGCGTTTGCCGTGCGACTTCAGCAACCGCTTCACGATGCGTCAAGCGAGTTACTTCATCCTGCGTTGGCAGATTCAAGACCACACCGGCTCGCATGGAATTGATATTACCTGAGGGGAAAGCCGCTGGGTTCTTGCGGAACAAAGCCAGCATCATTTGATGCTCGCTGATATTGGCAGGCTTGTGCCGCGCCGAAATTTCCCACAGGGTTTCATCAACCCCGACATAAACTTGACTCTCGCTGTTCATGCGAGTGCGGATGTTTGAAGTCGTCCCTGTCACCTGACGCTGCTGGTTTGCAGCAGGCTCCGCTACTGCAGGCTGCTGCACCTGTGCCGGCTGCACGGTGCGCTGCACGGGCGTTGGATCGAACACGGGAGGGTCAAGCAGCAGGGTGTACTCTCGCACCATGCGACCGCTGGGCCAGTTCACCTCAACCATGAAGTTCAGGAACGGCTCCTGAATCGGTTCGTTGGAGCGTAGTCGGATACTGCCAGCCCCATCGGGAGTCAGCAGCACCTGAAACTGGATATCGCGCAGGTAGCGCCCCTGGCTGACGCCACCTGACAGGGAGTATTCATCCACCGCTGCCATTCGTGGCTGAATCTGCAACGGAGAGAGGTCACGAACCTGCGTCAGTTTGATTTCTGCATCGAGCGGCTCATTCAGAGCTGAATTGACTTGAATCTCTCCCAGGCCGAGGGCGTGTGCCTGTGACACCCCCAGAGCTGCAGAGACCGCAAGGCTTAAAGCTAGTTTACGCAGCATCGGTTACTCCCTTTGATATCGTGTGCCCGTCTCTCGTCCCTTTCCGAAGAATCAGAGAGTTACGGCTCCATAGTCGTTGCAAGTATTATGTATTATGGCGCTGGCGGTCAAGACAACCACCTTCGACCGTTTGCTACCCTTCCGTCACCAGGCGCATGGCGGCCCCAAGAGCTGTCAAGGCACTGCCCCGCCCAAGGTCATCAATCATGGCATGCAGAGCAAATCCGGCTTCGCCTTCAGCCCCCGGACGTAGCCGCGCCACAACCACTTGTTGCTGACCGATTGCATCTTTGATGAGACTCGGAACCTGTTTGGCATGTTGATCAAAACACACACCTGGAGCCTTATCCATCAACTGCTGAACCTCATCCATATTCAGCGGCTGGTGCGTTTCAGCCTGAATTACCACCATGTCGCCATAAAATACCGGCACTTGAACGGCACTGACTTCCAGCTCCAGCCCCTCATCATCCAGTACAAGCGGCAACTGGGTACGCACAGCCGCTTCGATGTCGGTGTAACCGCTGTCAAGCAGAGTACCAACCTGCGGTATCAGGTTAAACGCAATCTGCTGGCCGAAATGACCTGACTCAGGGTCTCGTCCATTCAACAGCCGTGCCGTCTCGGATGCCAAGGCTTCGACACCGGGATGCCCTGCTGAAGAAACCGGGCTCAACAACACGAGATTCGCTTTCAGAATCTCGCAAGCACGATGCAAAGGAGCCAGCGCCAGCGCGGCTGCAATGGTAGCCGAATTCGGGATACCGATAACACGACCTGGATCAAGCGAAGCAAGCTCATCACCATTCAGTTCGGGAACGGTCAGAAATACCTGATCCGCCTCGTATCGCTGAGGGTACAGGTCGATGACCCGGCCCGGAGCCGCAAGCAGAGCCTGCTTCAGCTCGGGGCCAAGTTCGGCCTCACAGACAAACGTGAGCTGCGGTAACGACGAATCGAAAGCATCCAGAGGGCGGGTTCGATGCGCATGCCCTCTGAACATCAGGCTGCGCCCAGCCTGCTCTTCAGGTTCAAACAGGGTGAGAGTGTCGACTTCGAAGGTCGACTCATCCAGCAGTTCGAGCAGTTTCTCACCGGCCAGCGTGGCAGGCCCCAGCAGTGCAATCTTCAACGGCATATTGGTCAGTTTCTCTCACAGGCCTTCAGAACAGTCAGCGATCTGCGGCACATTTACTTCAGTGTATAAGCAAAACAGCCCGGACGTACGCCGGGCTGTTGAAAAAGCTATTGCTGAACGCTATCAGCGCTCGATCAGAATGCGCAGGATACGGCGCAGCGGTTCGGCCGCACCCCAGAGCAGCTGGTCACCCACACTGAACGCATTGAGGAAGGTCGGCCCCATCTTCATTTTGCGCAGACGCCCAACAGGCACATTCAGCGTACCGGTCACCTTGGTCGGCGACAGATCACGCATGGTGATTTCACGCTCGTTCGGTACCACGCTGACCCAGTCGTTGGCTTCGGCGATCATCTGCTCGATCTCGTCCAGCGGCAGATCCTGCTTCAGCTTCACGGTGAACGCCTGGCTGTGACAACGCATGGCGCCGATGCGCACACAGGTACCATCGATGGGAATCGGGCTGTCGGACAGGCCGAGGATTTTGTTGGTTTCAACAAAACCTTTCCACTCTTCCTTGCTCTGACCGTCTTCCACCGCCTTGTCGATCCAGGGGATCAAAGAGCCAGCCAGAGGCACATCGAAGTTATCGGTGGCAAAGGCATCACCGCGCATGGTGTCGACGACCTGACGGTCGATATCCAGGATGGCAGAAGCAGGGTCAGCCAATAGCGCTTCGGAACCGGCGTGGATCTGGCCCATCTGGGTGATCAGTTCACGCATGTTCTTGGCACCGGCACCGGACGCTGCCTGGTAGGTCATGGAAGAGATCCATTCGATATAACCGGCCTTGAACAGACCACCCAAACCCATCAGCATCAGAGAAACGGTGCAGTTGCCGCCAACAAAGTTCTTGATACCGGCGTCGATGCCACGGTCGATCACGTCACGATTGACCGGATCCAGCACGATCAGGCTGTCATCGGCCATGCGCAGAGTAGAGGCCGCATCGATCCAGTAGCCATTCCAGCCAGATTCACGCAGCTTCTGGAACACTTCAGTCGTGTAGTCACCGCCCTGACAGGAAACAATGGCGTCCATCTGTTTCAGCTCGTTGATATCACGCGCATCCTTCAGCGCCGGGATATCCTTGCCGATGTCGGGACCTGCCGCTCCGGTCTGAGAAGTGGTGAAGAAAACCGGCTCCGCAATATGGTTGAAGTCGTTCTCTTCCAGCATGCGCTGCATCAGAACCGAGCCGACCATACCACGCCAGCCTACAAAACCTACACGCTTCATTCGTGCCCCCAAATATAATTAGCTTTAAAACGAATCCCGAATACGAAACACCGGGCAACGGCAGTTCATGGCTGCTCAGTTACCCGGCGGAGATAGACGAAATCAGGCGTTCAGTGCGGCAACAACCGCATCACCCATTTCGGTGGTGCTGACCGCGCGCATACCTTCGGACATGATATCCGGCGTACGCAGATTCTGATCCAGCACCTTGCTCACGGCGGCTTCAATCTGATCGGCCGCTTCGCCCGCATTCAGGGAATAACGCAACATCATAGCGACTGAGAGGATGGTTGCCAACGGATTCGCCTTGCCCTGACCGGCAATATCCGGTGCAGAACCGTGGCAGGGCTCGTACATGCCCTTGCCGTTTTCATCCAGTGACGCGGACGGCAACATGCCGATGGAACCAGTCAGCATGGCGGCCGCGTCAGACAGAATATCACCGAACATGTTGCCGGTTACGACCACATCAAACTGCTTCGGCGCACGCACCAGCTGCATGGCGGCGTTGTCCACGTACATGTGGCTCAGTTCCACATCCGGGTATTCGCTTTTCAGCTCTTCCATGATTTCGCGCCAAAGCACAGTCACTTCCAGCACGTTGGCCTTGTCGACAGAGCACAGACGCTTGTTGCGCGCACGGGCCGCTTCAAACGCGACACGGCCGATACGGCGAATTTCATTTTCATCGTATACATAGGTATTGAAGCCTTCGCGGATGCCGCCTTCCTTCTCGCGGATGCCACGCGGCTGGCCGAAGTAGATGCCGCCGGTCAGTTCACGCACGATCAGGATATCCAGACCGGAAACGATTTCCGGCTTCAAGGTCGAGGCGTGCGCCAGCTGCGGATAGAGGATCGCCGGGCGCAGGTTGCCGAACAGCTGCAGCTGAGAGCGGATGCCCAGCAGGCCTTTCTCGGGACGAATGGCGAAATCGGGGTTGGTGTCCCACTTGGGACCACCCACGGCACCCAGCAGAATCGCATCGGCCTGTTTGCAGGCGGCCAGCGTCTCATCCGGCAGCGGTAAGCCGGTGGCGTCGATGGCAGCACCGCCGACCAGTGCTTCGCTGATCTCCAGCCCCAGCTCAAAACGTGCGTTGACCACATCCAGCACCTTGCGAGCTTCGGTTACGATCTCGGGACCAATGCCGTCACCCGGCAGTACCAATATTTTCTTGCCCATCTGGGTTCTTCCTCAAAAATTCAGTTCAGTTTACTTGATCGCATCAAACAGCCAGGGCGCTTCCTGACGACGGCGCGCTTCATACGCCTTGATCTCGTCCGCGTGCTGCAGGGTCAGGCCGATATCATCCAGACCGTTGAGCAGACAGTGTTTGCGGAAATTGTCGACCTCAAAGGCAAACTCTTCGCCGCACGGGGTGACCACTACCTGACGCTCCAGATCCACGGTCAGCTGATAGCCTTCAGTCGCTTCAACCTCTTTGAACAGCTGGTCCACCTGTGCCTCGGGCAGCACGATCGGCAGCAGGCCGTTCTTGAAGCAGTTGTTGTAGAAGATATCGGCAAAGCTCGGCGCAATGATGGCACGAATACCGAAATCATCCAGCGCCCAGGGCGCGTGTTCACGACTGGAGCCGCAGCCGAAGTTTTCCCGCGCCAGCAGCACACTGGTGCCCTGGTAGCGTGACTGGTTAAGCACGAAATCCGGGTTCAGCGGACGACCGGCGCAATCCTGATCCGGCTGACCTTCATCCAGATAACGCAGCTCGTCGAACAGGTTCGGGCCAAAACCGGCACGCTTGATCGATTTCAGAAACTGCTTGGGAATGATCATGTCGGTATCGACGTTGGCACGATCCAGCGGCGCAGCAATACCGGTGTGTTGGGTAAATTGTCTCATTTCGCTCTCCCGTCTTACTGCATCAGCTCACGTACATCGATGAAATGGCCAGTCACTGCAGCGGCAGCAGCCATGGCAGGGCTGACCAAGTGAGTACGACCACCAAAGCCCTGACGCCCTTCGAAGTTACGGTTGGAAGTGGACGCACAGTGTTCGCCCTGCCCCAGCTTGTCCGGGTTCATCGCCAGACACATGGAGCAACCCGGCTCGCGCCATTCAAGACCGGCTTCGATAAAGATCCTGTCCAGCCCTTCAGCTTCGGCCTGCGCCTTCACCAGACCGGAGCCCGGCACCACCAGCGCCTGCTTGATATTCGCCGCTACCTTACGACCTTTCACCACCTCGGCGGCAGCACGCAGGTCCTCGATGCGAGAGTTGGTGCAGGAGCCGATAAATACACGATCCAATTGAATATCGGTGATCTTCTGATCGGCCTTCAGTCCCATGTACTTGAGCGCACGGCGAATGCCATCCGCCTTGACCGGATCGGATTCCGCTTCCGGGTTCGGCACTAACGCACTAACCGGCGCCACCATTTCAGGCGAGGTACCCCAGGTCACCTGCGGCTGAATATCCTCAGCCTTGATCTCGACAACGGTATCAAACCGGGCATCTTCATCGGAGACCAGACCTTTCCAGGCAGCCACGGCGGCATCCCACTGATCCGCCGTGGGCGAGAACGGGCGGCCCCGGAAATATTCAATCGTGGTGTCATCAACGGCCACCAGACCGACGCGGGCACCGGCTTCGATCGCCATGTTGCAGATGGTCATACGCCCTTCCATGGATATTGAACGGATGGCACTCCCGCCGAATTCAACGGCATAGCCGGTGCCACCGGCGGTACCGATCACGCCAATAATGTGCAGTACCACATCCTTGGCGGTAACACCGGCACCCAGTTCTCCATCCACGCGCACCAGCATGTTTTTCATTTTTTTGGCGATCAGGCACTGGGTTGCCAGCACATGCTCAACCTCGGAAGTACCAATACCGTGAGCCAGTGCGCCAAAGGCACCATGGGTGGAGGTATGGGAGTCACCGCAGACCACAGTAGTGCCCGGCAGCGTCATGCCCTGCTCGGGGCCGACCACATGCACGATGCCCTGACGCTGATCGTTCATCTTGAATTCGGTAATGCCGAACTCGTCGCAGTTGGCATCGAGGGTTTTCACCTGAATTCGGGAGACCGGGTCCACAATCTGATCCACACCGCCGTCACGTTGAGTGGTCGGCACGTTGTGGTCAGGGGTGGCCAGGTTGGCATCGATACGCCAAGGCTTGCGGCCAGCCAGACGCAGGCCTTCGAAGGCCTGCGGCGAGGTCACTTCGTGCAAAATCTGACGATCGATGTAGATCAACGCGCTGCCGTCTTCGTTCTGGCGCACCAGATGGGCGTCCCAGAGCTTGTCGTATAAGGTTTTTCCGGCCATGTTATCTCCCCTCATGTTGTCCGGTCTCATGGCAATAGGTGATCATCCTAGTGCAGCCTTGCCCAACACACAAATTCATAATTTTTATGATTTGAATTCCGAAAAGGAATAGATAGACTAAGCCATATCTCTTCACCGGAATCAGCGATTGCATGGATACTGCCGGACTGCATGCCTTTGTCACCGTGGCCGACTGCGGCTCTTTCTCCCAAGCCGCCCAACTTCTGTTTCTGACCCAGTCCGCGGTGAGCAAACGCATCGCCCTGCTGGAAAGCCAGCTCGATTGCCGCCTGTTTGACCGCATCGGCCGCCAGGTGATGCTGACCGAAGCCGGTTTGGCGCTGCTGCCGCGCGCACGCCAGATTCTACTGTCGATTGAGGATGCCGAACGCATGTTGGGCAATCTGTCCGGCATGATCGGCGGGCGACTGGCACTGGCCACCAGCCATCACATCAGCCTGCATCGCCTGCCGCCGATTCTCAAAACCTTTGTCGATCGTTTCCCTGAGGTTGAGCTGGATCTGCAGTTTGCTGCCTCGGAGGTCGCCTATGAAGGCGTCCTCAAGGGCGAGCTGGAATTGGCGCTGATTACACTGGCACCGGAACAGGACGACCGTATTTGTGCACGTACCGTATGGCATGATCGGCTGCAATATATGGTGGCGCGTAATCATCCACTGGCACAACTAAACCGCCCCTCACTCACCGAACTGAACCGCTACCCGGCCATTCTGCCCGGTGCCGATACCTTTACCCACCAACGCGTGAGGCAGCAACTGGCGCTGCAGGGACTGGAACCAAATCTTGGCATGAGCACCGATTATCTGGATACCATACGCATGATGGTAAGCATTGGCCTTGGCTGGAGTCTGCTGCCAGAGACCATGATTGATGACCAGCTGGTACGACTGAATACCGGCACCGAACCGATCGTGCGCCCGCTGGGCTATATCCACCACCGTGACCGCACCCTGAGCAATGCGGCGCGGGAACTGGTCAAGCTGCTTGAACCCGGCGTTTAATCTGCACCGCGCATGGTTTAAGATCAAAACCCCTCCAGCCCACGCGGAGTCCTGACAGGTGAGCGAGCAACTATTGAACATCATGCGCCAGTGGCTCGATCAACTGGAGCAACACACCACCGGCGAGCAACCAGGCTGGGAACAACTGCAGCAGCTGCTGAACAAGGTCAATGACCGGCAACTGCCCGAGGAACACGCCGAACTGTTGCTGAAACTGACCCGCCAGAGCGCCGGTTTCAATCGCTTCGCCACCGAACTTCTGCAACAGGCCGAACAGGGCAGCATCGACTCTGAACAGTTGCTTGAGCACTTCAAGCAACATCTGGATGAGCTGACGCGTGACTGGGTGTTGCACAGCTGGCAGCTGCCGGAACAGCTCGGCATGCTGCTGGGCCTGTTCAATCTGCAGCAGGCACCATGGCAGGACAGCCTGAACCAGTTTACCCAACTGCTGACAGGACTGCTGGCCAATCTGCAACCGCTTACCCGGCCCGACCTGATCAGTCAGCTGCGGGAGTCCATCAGCCTGCTGGAGCGCTTTCAGCAGGCACGTACCGCCTACATGGCTCAACTGAGCGCTATCAATACCCTTGCTCTGGAGCGGATGAGCGAACAGCTTGAGCGGGATGCCGTTACCGATATCGACCATCTGCACCAACTCTGGATCGAATGCTATGAGTCGGTGTACCAACAACGAATTGCCAGCGAAGAGTACAGCCTGGCCCTGGGTGAAATCAGCAACGCCGCCATGGCGCTGCGCCAGGGCTGGCAGCAGCAGCGCGACCGCTTCTGTTCGGCCCTGGGGCTGGTAACCGACACCCGCCATGACGAACTGGCCCTGCGCCATCATCAGCTGCGCCGTCGGGTACGCACGCTTGAGCGCGAGCTGCAGCAGTTGCGCGCAGTGCACGCCCCCGCTTCCGATCACAAGGACACCCATGCCCAAGATCAGTCTTGATGCCGAGCGTGCCCGCCAACAACTGGCCGCACAAACACAACATCTGAATGACAGCATCAGCAACCTCAGTCAGCTGGACAGCCGCCACCAGAGCGCCGAACGGAATGAAATTTTCAGCGCCGATGGCGTGCGTCTTTACCACTATCCCCCCACAACACGCTCGCGCACTCAGACCCCGCTGCTGATCTGTTATGCGCTGGTCAATCGTCCCTGGGTGCTGGATCTCAGCCCCGAGCGCTCGTTTATTCGCCGCCTGTTGGATGAAGGCATTCCCGTCTACCTGATCGACTGGGGTTATCCGAGTCGCAGCGACCGTTTTCTGCAGCTCGAAGACTATCTTGAGGACTATCTGGACCGCTGCGTGGACCGGGTGTTGCAGCACAGCGCCGGAGAAAAACTGAATCTGGCCGGCATCTGTCAAGGGGGGGTATTAAGCCTCTGTTATACAGCCTTGCATCCCGATAAGGTTCGCAACTTGATTACGCTGGTAACACCTGTCGACAGCGCCCAACCGAGCTTCAGACTTGGACGGCTGACCGCCCATATCGACCTGGAGCTGGCAGGCGCTGCCTACGGCAATCTGCCAGGGCCGTTGCTCAACGAGATTTATCAGGCACTCAAACCGATGCGACTGGGGCTGGAAAAGCGGCTTCGAGCGGGCAAGGAGCTGAGCGGCGATTCTGAGCGCGCACTGAACTATCTGCTGATGGAGCGCTGGCTCAATGATTGCCCGGATCTTGCCAGTGCGGCGCTGCAGGAGTTTGTACAGCTGTTTTTCAGGGACAACGCCCTGCTGAAACCGGAAGGATTTGAACTGGCTGGTGAAACTCTGAGGATGCAGGCGCTGACACAACCCCTGCTCAATATCTTCGGTCTGTCAGACCATTTGGTACCGCCGGAAACCGCTTCTGCACTAAAACAGATCACCGGCAGTGGCGACTACACTGAACTTACGGTCAAGGCGGGCCATATCGGCACCCTGACCGGACGCAAGGCACTGGAGCAGGTCCCAACCGCCATTGCACAATGGCTCAGGCAGCGGGACTTTTAATCAGTAACTGGTAAGCTGGCAACCGGTAAGCAGGTAACAGGCCGAAAGCGGTTTTACGCCTTGCTTGATTTGCTGCTGGACGCAGCCTTTGTGCTATCGCCGGTTTTGGCTGTTTCCTGCGTCGCTTCAGTCTTGGCTGATGCGTCCGCGGTTTGCTCTTCTTCAGTGGCTTCAGAGCCTCGAGGGGCAAACATGTTCCACACCGCCATATTCTGATCGGCAAAGCGCCCCATCATGGTCAGCGGGTTGGCTGCGCCCATCATGGTCTGCATCTGCTCACGGATCCGATCCTGATGCTCGAGGAAGGCGGCAATACTCTGCTCCAGATACTGACTCATCATCCCCTGCATGCTGTCGCCATAGAAGCGGATCAGCTGCTGCAGGACCTGATTGGTCAGCAGGGTGCCATGCCCTTCCGCTTCCTGCTCACTGATGATCTGCAGCAGAATGTTGCGGGTCAGGTCGTTGCCGGTCTTGGAGTCCTGAACCTGAAATTTCTCGCCACTGAGTACCAGCTGCTTCACGTCCTCAAGGGTGACGTAACAACTGCGCGATGTATCGTACAGGCGTCGATTGGTGTATTTACGCAGAATCCGCACTGCCGCTTCTCCTGTTCCACTCTGACTCATCCGTCACTTCCGTTCAGTCGGTATCGCGCTTGCTGCTTCCATACTGGTTCATCATGCTGAACAGCAGCTTCTGGAAAGCCTCCATCGAGCCGATACCGTTATTAAGATAGGGCTTGAGCAGAGTGAGCGGGTCATAACCATCCGCCCCCGCTTCCATCTGCTCACGCACCTTGGCAATCATCTCCTGCTGCAGGCTCGCCACATCGGGTAACCCCAGGGCTCGACGCAGCTCCTCCGGTGTCATCTCAATATCAATTCTGAAGTTCATGTTTACTCCGACCGATCTGACCCGTAATTAAGGTTCATACTATAGCAACTGCAGTGCAAAACAACTTCAGCTCGCACTTTGCTGCGCTTTTTCCGGATATATCCAGATCAATGTCAACACAATAGCCACCGCAGCCGCTGCTGCTGCCAGCAGAAAACTCCACTGCCCCAAGCTGCTCCAAAGCTGCCCGGAAAGAATCGCACCCGCCGCACCACCAGCGCCAAAGCCAAGAGATGAAAACAGCGCCTGTCCACGCCCCTGAGTTGCAGTCCCGAAGTAATGCTGCACCAATGCAATCCCCACCGCATGCAGACTGCCAAAGGTCGCCGCATGCAGCAGCTGCGCAAACAGCATGACCGGCAGCAAGTCCGGCAGCATGGCGGTCAGACTCCAGCGCAGCACGCACATCAGCAAACTGACCAGCATGATGTGACGCAGACTGAATTGTCGCAACAAACGCGGCATAAGGATAAACAACAGAATCTCGGCCACCACCCCCAGCGCCCAAAGCAAACCGATCTCGCTGCGCGTATACCCAAGGTCCTGCATCATCACACTGTAGAAGGTGTAGTAAGGCCCGTGACTGAGCTGCACCAGAAAGCAGATGGCAAAAAAAGCGATCACCTGCGGCTGGCGCAAGATGGCACCGATTGCAGCACCGCCATCATCCGTAGGAGCCGTTCGTTCGGAGCGGGCAGGAATGATCAGCGTATTAAGCCATATCAATATCATCAACCCCAGAACGATCCAGGGCAGCACTGCAATACCAATGAGATCCAGCAACCATCCGATCAGTACAACTGCAAGTACGAAGCCCACCGAGCCCCAGACACGAATGCGACTGTAGCGGGCTTTTTCCTTACCCAGATAGCCCAGGGTTATCACTTCAAATTGGGGCAACACCGCGTTCCAGAAAAAGCTGAAGCCCGCCATCACCAGCGCTATGCCCAGTGCACTGGTCTGCCAGAATACAAGGATGAAGATCAGCCAGGTTGCCAATGCTCCGAAGCGAACAATTCGCACCCGCTGTCCGGTTCTGTCCGCAAGCCAGCCCCACAGGTTGGGCGCTATGACTCGCGACACATGGAGTATGCCCATCAGCCAGCCGATCGCAGTGGCGCCAAAACTCAGCGACTGCAACCACAGGGTCCAATAGGGGACCAGCGTGCCCAACAGGGCAAAATAGAAAAAATAGAAGCCGGACAGGCGGACATGAGGCATAGGTCAAAATCACGAAAAAGCCGGCACTGTGGCCGGCTTGGAAGATCGAGTCTGACGCGAGCGTCAGAGTGAATCCAGTGCGGTCACAACATACTGCGGCAGTGCAAAACTGGCAACATGCAACGCCGGATTGTAGTAACGGGTGTAAATCTCGCTGGCCTCATAGCGCATCTGAACAGTGTTCAGATCAAGCTGACGCAACGCCGGATTATCCGTCGCCCAGGCAAAAGTCATCACACCGCCCGCATAGGTGGGCACTGCCGCATTGTAGAAGGTCTGATCGGCAAAATAGGGGCCCAGACGCCGGCGGGTTGTGAGAATTTCATCCGGTTGCATGAACGGCACACCGTTTTGCGCCACAAATACACCGCCTTCATTCAGGCAATGCTTGCAGCCTTCATAGAAGCGACTGGAGAACAACACCTCACCCGGCCCAACCGGATCGGTACAGTCAGAGATGATCACGTCGAATGTTTCCTGACATTCGCTCACGAACTCAACGCCGTCCGCAATCACGATATTGGCGCGTGGATCATCGAAAGCGCCTGCGGAATGATTGGGCAGGTACTGACGACACATATCGATCACGGCTTGATCAATTTCGACCTGAGTGACATGCTCAACACTGGCATGCTTGAGCACCTCGCGCAGAATACCGCCGTCTCCACCGCCAATGATCAGGACACGCCTGGCATCGCCGTGCGCCAGCAGTGGCACGTGAGTCATCATCTCATGGTAAATGAACTCATCACGCTCCGTGGTCTGAATAATGCCATCAAGCGCCATCACCGTACCGAACTCCCGGTTACGGAAGATGATCAACTCCTGATGTTCGGTTCGGTGTTCAAACAACACCTGATCCAGCGTAAAGCTCTGACCGTAACCTGCGTACAACTTCTCAACGTAGGTAGTCGTCGTCATCAATGCTCACCTTGCCTCGGAGGATCTCTTCAACTTCAACCTTTGACGGGGCAAAGGCTGCTTCCAGTACCGGAATGGCTTTGGCCGGCTCCGATTCGCCACACATGAACACATCGAATGCCGCAAAGTTACGCTCCGGCCAGGTGTGTACACTGATATGGGATTCTGCCAACACCGCCACACCCGAGATACCGCCATTGGGGGTAAAGTGATGCAGGTGAATGTGCAGCAGTGTTGCCTTGGCAGCCTTTACGGATTCACGCAGTGCCTTTTCCATCACTTCAAGATCATCCAGGCGGGAAGCGCCGCGCAGATCGATGATCAGATGAGTACCGGCATAGCGGTGTCCGTCGCGTTCAATGAAAAAGTCCAGACGCTCTTCATCGTCGCCCTGTGTGTAGGCTGGCCAATCAGCAACACTGCCTTCAACCTCTTGGTCGTTGACTTCTGACGCCAGGTCAATCGCTTCTTGCATGGGGAGTGACTCCAGACAAGCCTGTGCTTGCGCACAGATAAAAAACAAAAACCCAACCTCTCAGGTTGCGCTGAACCCTGCAGCAGCGCTAGTAAAAGTCGAAGGGCGTATATTCAGACACCTTCTCAGCGCGTTACAGATTTCGCACACCCCAAAGGGTTGGGACGTAGGGAATTTCTGCCGCATTTATACCGCGTTATGCTTAAATTTCAAGCAAAAAACGGCTTACAGTCAGAAAAAATTAATATTGCTCCATTAAACTCAAAGGGTTACAAACCTGACTCAGCTCAGCACCGGAAGGTTTGTCTCAACATCTCCATTCTGACCACGATCACGCAGAAGGTGATCCAGTAGTACTATGGCCATCATCGCCTCGGCAATGGGGGTTGCGCGGATGCCGACGCAAGGGTCATGCCGTCCCTTGGTCACCACCTCAATCGCTTCGCCAGAAGCGTTGATGCTTCGACCCGGCAAACGCAGACTGGAGGTTGGCTTAAGCGCGATATGCGCCTCAATGGCCTGCCCCGTCGAAATGCCACCCAGAATGCCGCCAGCATGATTGGAAAGAAATCCCTCAGGCGTCATCTCATCACGGTGCTCGGTACCCTTCTGATTTACCACGGCAAAACCGTCACCAATCTCGACACCTTTGACCGCATTAATGCTCATCAAGGCATGTGCCAGATCGGCATCCAGTCTATCAAAGATCGGCTCCCCGAGCCCGACCGGCACACCGGAGGCCTGCACGGAGATACGCGCACCGATGGAGTTACCCTCCTTGCGCAGCTCATCCATGTAGACTTCCATCTGTGCAGCCGCGTCTGCATCTGGCGAGAAGAAGGGGTTATTATCCACCTCGTTCCAGTCGAAGCGACTCATGTCGATCGCGATCGGCCCAAGCTGGGACAGATAGCCACGCACCTGCACACCTTTCTGAGCCAGCACTTTCTTGGCGATGGCGCCTGCAGCAACACGCATGGCGGTTTCCCGTGCCGAAGAACGACCACCGCCACGGTAATCACGAAAACCATACTTGTGCGAATACACATAATCTGCGTGTGCCGGGCGGAAGGTCTCGGCAATATTGGAATAGTCCTTTGAGCGCTGATCAGTATTTTCGATCAACAATCCAATCGGAGTGCCTGTGGTCTTGCCCTCGAACACACCGGACAGGATTCGCACCTGATCCGGCTCACGACGCTGAGTAGTGTGGCGTGATGTACCCGGCTTGCGGCGATCCAGGTCCGCCTGCAGATCCGCTTCACTCAGCTCAATCCCCGGAGGACAGCCATCCACTATGCAGCCCAGTGCCGGCCCATGGCTTTCGCCGAAAGTAGTGACAGTAAAGAGTTTGCCAAAGCTGTTACCCGACATACGCTATCTCTGTAGGTTCATAAAAGCGCCGCATGAGCCCGCAGCTCTGCCGCTGTAATGGTAAATACGCCGTTGCCACCGGCATCCAATTCGACCCAAATCAACGGCAGCTCGGGATAGGCCTGCATCAGATGCACCTCTGAGTTGCCGACCTCAACCACCAGCAGGCCTTCATCGGTCATGTGGTCGGCCGCTTCGCGCAAAATACGGCGGGTGATATCAAGCCCATCATCACCAGAGCCCAGCGCCAGACCCGGCTCATGTTGATACTCGGCCGGCATACTGGCCAGGTCATCTGCATCCACATACGGAGGGTTACTCACGATTAGATCGTATCGCTCACCCTGCAGGTTCTCGAACAGATCACCCTGGCGGGCCGACACCCTATCACCCAATTGATGACGTTCGATATTGCGCTGAGCCACTTCAAGCGCATCGGTGGAGATGTCAGCAAGGTCAACCTCAGCCTCCTCAAAGGCATAGGCACAGGCGATACCGATACAGCCACTGCCGGTGCAGAGATCCAGAATCCGGTTAACCGACCCGGGGCGCAGCCAGGGTTCAAAACCGGTCTCAATCAACTGAGCAATGGGTGAGCGCGGGATCAACACACGCTCGTCCACATGAAACGGCAACCCCATGAACCAGGCTTCACCCGTGATGTAAGGCAGAGGGCGCCGCAGCTCCACTCGCTGGTGCAGATAATCCAGTACGCGTTCTTTTTCGGTTTGGGTCAGGCGCGCATCGAGCACGGCAGGATCGGTATCCCAGGGAAGATGCACCGCATTGAGCACCAGTTGACTGGCTTCGTCCCAGGCGGTCACATGACCGTGCCCAAACCAGACTTGATGCTGATGGAAAGCCGATACCGACCAGCGGATATAATCACGCAGGGTATGCAGTTCGGAAGTAATCGCCACTTGATCCGGATTCATCTCTCGCCCGATAATGCGGAATTATGTTGATTCAGGCCGGTTATGTTAATGAAATCCCCCGTTGAACGCCATGTCTTATCCTTCTGACCAGGAGCAGGACGACGATCTCGACTTCGACTCTGCCATGCAGGGCGTTACACGGATACGTCACGATCGCCATGTAGACCCCGATGCGGGCAAGCTGAAGCTGCGACGCAAACAGGACAGCGCCACTCGCTTTCGCCGGCAGGCCGCTGAACAGGAGGTTGAACAGGTGATTGATGGCCTGTCGTCTGAAGCTTCCCAGATCGTCGATTCTGCCGATGAGCTGCTTTTTGCGGCTCCCGGCGTTCAGCTGCGGCTGCTTAAACGCCTGCGACTTGGCCACCTGCCCTGGGAGGCCGGGCTTGACCTGCACGGCTATACGGTCGAGTCGGCCCGGGATGAACTCAGCGGATTCATTCGAGACGCATCGCGTCAACAGCTGCGCTGCGTACTAATTATCCATGGCAAAGCCTACACTCAGCCCGGCCAGCCAGCCCTGCTCAAGTCATGCGTCAACGACTGGCTGCGCCAGTTGCACGATGTACTGGCTTTCAGCTCTGCCCAGCCACGGGATGGAGGTACCGGCGCGGTTTATGTACTGCTCCGCAAGAAGGGGAGCTGAGCTTTTCCTCCGTTTCCGGACAAGCTCTGCTATGATGCAGATGTTGTGAATCTGACCTCTTATTTCCGGCCACCCCGCCTTCAGGGCATGCAGGCCGGTAATGCTGATGCTGGGACCTGCGATGATCGATCTTCACAAATATCTTAACCTGATGGCCGATACCAGTGCATCAGATCTGTTCCTGAGTACCCACACCCCGATCCAGATCAAGGTTGAAGGCAGTATGCGTGAGGTTGATACAACCCCACTGCCCCCCGGCTCCACTGAAGAACTGTCCAACCACTTGATGACCAACCATCAGCAGGAACAGTTCAAACGTGAGCTGGAAATGAATTTTGCCTATGAAGTACCCGATATCGGTCGTTTCAGGGTGAACGTCTACCGACAGCGCGGTGATGTTGCACTGGTGATTCGCATGATTCGCCACAAGATTCCATCCATTGAAGAACTGAATCTGCCCTCGATTCTGAAAAGTCTGGTGATGTTGCGCAGCGGACTGGTGCTGCTGGTCGGCTCAACCGGCTCGGGCAAGTCAACCTCACTGGCCTCGATGATTGAATATCGTAACCAGCGCGCTACCGGCCACATCCTCACCATCGAGGACCCGATCGAATTTTTGCACACCAACCGAAAATCCCTGATCAATCAACGCGAAGTGGGTGTCGATACCCTGTCCTACAGCAATGCCCTGAAGAATGCCCTGCGCGAAGCCCCGGATGTAATCCTGATTGGCGAGATCCGTGATCGAGAAACCATGGAACAGGCGATTCGCTACTCTGAAACCGGCCATCTGTGCATCTCAACTCTGCATGCCAACAACAGCGTTCAGGCTGTGGAGCATATCGTCAATTTCTTCCATGAAGCAGAAATGCACAAGATCAACACGGACTTGTCACTCAATCTGAAGGGGATCGTGGCCCAGCGGCTGATCCGGGATGTAAACGAGCGCTACATCCCAGCCACTGAAGTGATGATCAACACCCCCTATATCGCCAAACTGATTGCCCGTGGAGAGTATTCTCGCATCCGAGAAGCCATTGATCAGAGCAGCAACAGCGCCGCACACACCTTTGACGCCAACCTGCTGCATCTATATCAGGACGGCAAAATCACGCTCGAAGAGGCACTGCACAACGCCGATTCACGCAACAATGTGTCACTGAGACTCAAGCTGCTGGGAGGCTGATCCCCAACTCACAGCGCAACGGCCTTTACCCTAGTGCTCTGTTCGGGTATTTTACCCGGTTTTCACCCAAGCCAGCCCCACTCCTGAGGAATGCAGCAGATGGAAGCAGAATACGCCAGCATCATAGAACAGCTCGGAGAAGATATTGGCCGCGACGGTTTGCGTGACACGCCGGCACGTGCTGCCAAGGCGATGCGCTTTCTGACACGCGGTTACAACCAGAGCCTGGATGAGGTCGTCAATGGCGCCCTGTTTTCCTCAGATAACAGCGAAATGGTGTTAGTACGGGATATAGAGCTGTATTCCATGTGCGAACATCACCTGCTGCCGTTTATTGGCAAGGCGCACGTTGCCTATATCCCTCAGGGCAAGGTAGTAGGCCTGTCCAAAATCGCCCGCATTGTTGACATGTATGCACGCCGACTGCAGATCCAGGAAAACATGACCAAAGAAATTGCCGAAGCCATTCAGCAAGTTACGGAGGCAGCGGGCGTTGGGGTTGTGATTGAGGCACAGCATATGTGCATGATGATGCGCGGCGTGGAAAAGCAAAACGCCATGATGAAAACCTCAATGATGCTGGGCTCTTTCCGAGAAAACCCGGCAACCCGTACCGAGTTTCTGTCGTTGATTCGCTGACCCTAAAAACCAGGGGTGGCCGCCCATATCAGCGGCCACTCCCCCTTCGCATTACCACGATCGCAACCTGTCGCCGACTGCCCAGCACACTGGGCACGAGACTGCCAACACCTCTGGCCTTGAGCTGGCGCACATCGCCCCCCTTCTCCACCACCTGTCGCAACAAACGGTCGGCGGCCTCTTGAGACTGGCGCAGAGTCAATTCCAGGTCCTGACCCTGCCAGTGAACAACCAGCCACAACTCCTGCCCCGGCATGCCCTGCATCATATCCAGCAAGGAAGCGACGGTTCGATCCGACGACTCAGGCCAGTTCTGCAGCTCAACATAACCCTGCTGTGCCAACACAGCTAAAGGGTCGCTGATGGTCTGACTTTCATTTTCGAGCACATCCATGTGAAGAAAAACCCGGCCATTTCCTCTGCGTACGGCATAGAGTGCCACGTGAGCCTGGTCCAGCCGCATGGCCACATAAGACTGTGTATTGTCGATCCCGTACAAGCGTGACTGACCAAAGACGTCATTTGCCCAGATACTGCTCGGACCACACTGGCGACCGGAACATTCAAACATCACCTGAGCCCCTCTGTCGTCAAGCTGGGCACGCAAGAAGCTGAACCCTGACTGAGGATCATAACCATCCGGCAGCTGCCAAGTCATACGTGACAGACTGGCCTGAAGCCTCTGATCACGGTCCGTACGAATCCGGCCGTTAATTTTCATGATGCCACTGAGCATCAAGCGATAGTCTGGCTCCTGTCGCTGCTCTGAGCTGATCAGCTGAGATTGCGGAAAAGGATTCAGCTGCAGAGGAATCTCAAACTCGGCTGCCTGCAGCGCGGGGGTAACCAGCAATAATAGCGCTAGCGTCTTCAGATACTGTTTCATGCCTGGCTCCTTCCTCTGCGCCGCGCGGGGTTCAGAGCGCTGCGTAAAAACGGTTGATGGCCTGTGCTATTGTCTCGCTTACACCCTGCTCCAGGTGCAGATGATGCCCTCCTTCAAGGGTCAGCCGTTGCAACGCCTGGATGCAGGAGGCTCTTGTCTGGGTCAACTCGGTTGCCACCCCTCTGGTGCCCAGCACCAACAGTGACGGGCAACTGATACGCAGCAGGAACGCTCTTACCTGCTCCTCACTCATCCGTAATACGGAGGGCAGGTTAAGGGCTGGATCACTGCGCCAACGAAATCCCCTTGCAGTATGGACTATGGAACGTTCGACCAGCCAGCGCGCTGCCTGTTCCCCAACCGGAAAGCGACCGTTGATCCGAGCAGCCACGGCTTCTTCAATACTGGCATAGAACCGAGGTGTACGATTGCGACGACTGCGCCTGCGGATTGCCTGCGCCATCTGCTCCGGAAGCTCTGCGGGTGCATCCACCAGAGGCCCCAGCCCCTCAAGCAAAATCAGACTCTCGACCCGCTCAGGCATGGCGCCGGCGAGAAGACTGCTGATACTGGCCCCCATGGAGTGCCCCAGCAGGTGAAACCGCTGCCAGTTGAGCTCGTCGGCAACCGCCACCACATCTGACAGGTTATCCCAGATGTAGTAAGGCATGCTGGCGGGCCGATGGTCGGAAAAACCGTGTCCCATCAGGTCCAGCGCCACCAGTCGCACACCCTCAAGCGCCGGCTCAAGCGCCTTGAAAGTAGCTGCATTATCCAGCCATCCATGCAGCGCCAAAACAGGCAGCCCGTCTTCAGGGCCGGTTGCCCGTGCCGCTATCAGATGGCCGTTCACTTCAAATCTGAGTTCATCTGCCTGCATGATCATCTCCCTGCACGGCACCATCACACCCGTTCAGCAGCCTTGCCATACCCCGAGCCGGCCAATCAAGCTCCAGCAGCGCACCGCTGCAGGGTGATACCACCTGCCCATACAGATTTCCGTCCGTAAGCCAGCTGATCAACTGACCACAAAGCGGCTGATGGGTGACCACAATGAGTGACCCTTGATCCGAGAAATACGGTTCAAGGGCTGTCGCAGCTACAGGAGCATTACCCTTGGCTGTCAGCGAATCATTCAGTACCAACCGAGCACCCAGCCCTTGAGCCATGATTTCAGCGGTTTGTTGCGCACGTCGCCATGGACTGGTAACGATACAGGCTCCAGGCAGCATATTGACAACCCGAGAAGCCATGGCAGCCGCCTGTCGCTCACCTACGGGCGTTAGCACCCGGTCAGGATCAAGATCTCCACCGGCTACCGCTTGTGCATGTCGCAGCAAAAGCAGCTTCATCCCTGCTCCTGTCGCGGCAATACAAACTCCACATCGGTGCTCTGTACATTCAACATCATGCCCCGCGCGACCTCTTTCACCGGTGCCGCATTGAATACCACCTCATAGAGGCCACTGACCAGCGGCATATAGATTTCCAGCTCTTCCGCTTTTTCCTTGACAATCCGCAGGGTATTGACACCCTCTGCAACTTCACCAAGAGACTCGACCGCCTGCTCCAGGCTTTTGCCCTCGCCCAGTGCGTAGCCCACTCGATAGTTGCGACTCAGGGGTGACATACAGGTAACAATCAGGTCACCAACCCCCGCCAGACCCAGAAAGGTAAACGGATTGGCTCCAAGACTTACAGCAAATCGGCTCATTTCGGCCAAACTGCGCGTCATCAACATGCTTTTGGTGTTTTCACCCATACCCAAGGCCGCACTAAGGCCTGCCGCGATGGCATAGATGTTTTTCAAAGTGCCACCAAGCTCAACACCGTAGGTATCGGTACTGGCGTACACACGGAAAAAGGATGTATGGAGCAGAGCCTGCACCCGCTCGCGAAGCAGGCCATCTGTGCTGGCAATGACTGTTGCGGTCAATTGCTTGCGGGCGACCTCCTTAGCCAGATTGGGACCACTGAGCACCCCCACTCGGGCACCCGGAAACTCCTGTTCAATGATTTGACTCATCAAACAGAAGGTCACTGACTCAACCCCCTTGGTAGTACTGACCAGAAGCTGCTCCGGCCGCAAAAATGGCACAGCCTGGCGCACTACTGTTCTGAAAGCACTACTCGGGATGGCAATAAATATCGCTTCGGTTCCGCTCAACGCCTCCTGCAGGTCGGTGGTCGCTCTGAGCCCTGGCGCCAGATCAACTCCTGGCAGGTAACGACTGTTGCGATGATGCGCATTGACTTCGTCAACCGCCTGTTCATTACGCATCCAGAGCCTGACATCAAGCCCCTTTTCAGCCATCAGGTTTGCCAGCACTGTGCCGAAGCTGCCGCCACCAAGAACGGCAACAGGTGACTGATTCTGCATGCTATCTCCTAGAAGAGGAGTGGCTACACTCCCCGGTCGATCCAATCAAGAAGGGTCCAGCTTGTCGAGCAGTCGGCCTATACCGAAGAACAACAGCTTGACCACCGCATACGCGAGCCCTGCAAGCAACAGAAACAGAAACAGCTGCAGGAGGTCACCGGTTCGCTGGTAGCCCGCCACCGCAATAGCGGCAAAAAAGGCGCTGAGCACAATACCCAGCACCGAACTGATTCGTTTCAGGTTGTGTCTGTCACTCATGACCCGGTCCGTTTTCAGTGTTTCTGCTCTTCGGCTTCGCTGTCCGCTACAGATTCAGATTCAGATTCTGCTTCAGCGACATCGGTAGCATCGACCTGCGCACTCGCATCAGACTGGCGATCATCTGCAGCTATACTCTGCGGCTGAGCCGCCTCTTGCTCCGAATCAGCAGCGGTTTCAGCGACTACATCAGCTGGCGTCTCCTGTATTTCTGCCTGAGCATTTTCCGGCTCCGGCGAGGGTACAGCCTTGTCAGCAATATCTCGATCTACTTCCGCCAGTGGTTTCAACAGTTCGGCATCAGGATGTATACACTCGAGCTTGACGCCGGTTTCTCGCTCGATATCGGGGATCAGAAATGAGTCATCTTCACAGGCAAAGCAGATTGATGTTCCACTCAGACCGGCACGACCAGTTCGGCCAATACGGTGCACATAATCATCGGCATCTTCGGGCAGCTGGTAGTTGATTACGTGGGTAACGCCATCGATATGGATACCCCGCCCCGCTACATCGGTCGCCACCAATACTTCGATCTTGCCACTGCGGAAATCTTCCAATGTCCGCAGACGCTTGTTCTGAGGAATTTCGCCCGACATCAAGGCTGCCTTGATACCGTCCTTACAAAGCCGGTCTGCCAGCGCACGGGTTTCATGACGGCGGTTGCCAAAAACGATCGCACGATCAATGCCATTGACGCGCAGATAGTTACGCAGCAGCTGGTATTTTTCATGACTGGATACCAAAAATACCTTCTGTGCCACATTATCAGTGGTTTTGCGCTCGTTTTCGATCTCGATGGTGACCGGATTGTGCGTCCACTGCTCTGCCAGTCGCATTACATCGTCGGTAAAGGTCGCGCTGTACAGCAACGTTTGCCGCTCTTCACCCTTACGCGGCGTACTGCGAATAATGGTTCTGACATCCGGGATAAAACCCATGCTGAGCATGCGATCCGCTTCATCCAGTACCAGCACTTCCACATTGAACAGATCAACTTCGCGGGAGCGCACGAAATCGATCAAGCGCCCCGGTGTCGCCACCAGAATGTCGACCGGTCTGGCGGCCAGATCCTTACGCTGCTTCTCGTAATCCATGCCACCAACTAGCGACACAGTGGACAGATCAGTATACTTGCCCAGAGCCTCGGCATCGGAGGCGATCTGAAGTGCCAACTCTCGAGTAGGCGCAATGATCAGAACACGTGGCTCACCCAGCTTCCGATTGCTTTCCAGCGGGTAGTCCAACAGGTCGGTCATAATGCCGATCAGGAACGCCGCTGTTTTGCCGGTACCCGTTTGCGCCTTGCCGATCAAGTCTCGACCGTTAAGCGCATGCGGGATCGTAGCTGCCTGAATCGGCGTGCAGTATTGAAATTCCAAGTCGGCAATCGCACGCATTAAGACGTCCGGCAAGCCGAAATCATGGAAGCGGCGCTTGCCTTCAGCAACAGGAACATTGAACTTGACCGGGCTCCAGCCGGACTGGCGACCTGTATCGCGCGGCTTGCGCGAACGACGGCGCCGACGTGGGCGATTGCTGTTATTTTTGGGCTCTGAGGTTGCCGTGGCTGTACTCTGTTTCTCTTCAGTACTCAAAATCGGATCCATTCAGATTGTCAGTTGATTTCGCGCCGGAAAGGAGGCAAGGAATCCAGCAGTTGTCGACCGTAACGGCGCGTTACTACACGCCGGTCCAGCAGTACCACCCGCCCTCGAT
The DNA here is from genome assembly GCF_041155135.1 of Marinobacterium sp. BA1. Lineage (NCBI taxonomy): Bacteria > Pseudomonadati > Pseudomonadota > Gammaproteobacteria > Oceanospirillales > Oceanospirillaceae > Marinobacterium > Marinobacterium sp. BA1. Next base: position 761,340 of record NZ_BAAFHC010000001.1, on the reverse strand, counting down.
CCTGTTCCGTTCTCAGCAGGCGCCCTACGGCCTGCGTCAGTCGCATCGAGGCAGCCGGCACTGTCCAGTCGGTGAAGGCATTACCACCACGCTGCTCTATCCATTCCGCCATGGTAGCATCTACCGGATCATCCGGGACACTGAACGGCAGCTTGGTGATAAAAACATCGGTTAGATACCGCCCCGGCAGATCGACCCCCTCCGCAAAGGAGGCAAGGCCGAAGATGATACTGCGTTTGTCTTCATCCACGCGCTCGCGGTGCAGGCGCAGCGTTTCCTGCTTGCTGTACTGCCCTTGTGCCAGCACACTATTTTTAATGGATTCATCGAGTTGATCAAGCACCGAGCGCATTTGGCGCCATGAACTGAACAGCACCAGCGCCGCGGCAACCGACTTTAACTCGGTATTGAGATATTCCAGTACCTCATCGGTATGTGCATCAGGCTGACCCGGATCGGTTCGCATCGCCGGCACCTGCAACACACCACAATTGGCGTAATCAAACGGGCTGTTCAGACGCAGTGCCGATGTTTGTGGCGACAGCCCCAACGCTGAAAACAGCTGATCGAAGCGACCCAATGCCGTCAATGTTGCAGAGGTTATCACGGCAGCATGACAGACTTTCCAGAGGTGTTCCGAGAGGGTATCAGCCGCAGAAACAGGTGCACTTCTAAGCTCAAGGTCTTCACCGGCAGGACTCTCGATCCGATTGATCCATCGTGCAGTGGGCGAGCTACCTTCAGGGTCCGGCCGCGCATAGGCATGTGCCAGCCACGCTATCTGCTGCACACGCCCCAACAAACTGCCAATCTGGGGAAACCATCGCTCGGCAACTGCACGGGGGATATCGGCAATACCACCTTCCATCGCCTCCTTGAGCAAATCGACGACCTGCTCAAGATGCTGCTGCGCTCGGTCGGCCGCCTGACCAAGGCTGAAGCAGGGCTCCAGCAGTGGGTCGGGTACCCGCCCTTGTGCAAAGCGATAGCGGTCTTTGACGCTCTCGGCAAACAGTGGCCGCAGCAGCAGCTCAAGCTGCTCAAGCGCAAGCCCCATCTCTTCAAAAGGACGATGCAGTCGCTCTACCGGATCTGCCAATTGCACCGGTGAACCGGTCTCTGTCACCAACTGAGTCAGCTGCTTTTGTGCAGATTTCAGTAATCGACGACTGCCCTCAAGCCTTGCACCAAAAGCAAAGTGACCACTCGCCTTGTCAGCCAGGTGATGTCCTTCATCGAAGATATAGATGGTTTTTTCTGGCTCGGGCAGGATGGCTCCGCCACCAAGCGCAAGATCGGCCAGCACCAGGTCGTGGTTGGCAACAATCACGTCTGCCTCTTCCAACCGGTCACGAGCCCGGTAGAAAGGACAGGCACTGAAATTCAGACAACGGCGGTTGCTGCACTGCATGTGATCACTGGTCAATGGCCGCCAGATGGCATCATCCACTTCATCTGCAAGTGCATCACGATCCCCGTCCCACTGACCTGAGGCATAGCTGTCCATCAACTGCTGATACAGTTGCAGCACATCATCGGGCAGCTTTTCAGCTGCCTCATCTTCATATAACGCCATCTGGCCTAGCAGGCCCTGCTGTTCAAGATGGCCTTCCACCTTGTTCAGGCAAAGGTAACGCCCTCGCCCTTTCGCGAGCCGGTAGCGCATTGGCAGGCCTGTATGCGTTTCAACTTCGGGCAGATCCTTGTTGATGAGCTGTTCCTGCAGCGCCACGGTTGCCGTAGACAGCACCAACCTGCACTCCTGAGCCCGAGCCAAGGGGATGGCCGCCAACAGATAGGCGATCGTCTTGCCGGTACCGGTTCCGGCTTCAACAACACCCACGGCGGGGTGCAGATCATCCGTTTCACTGCGTGGAACAGCAGCCGCTGCAAGGGTTCGCGCCACGGCTGCGATCATCTGCTTCTGTGCCGGTCGTGCAGTCAGGCCACGACTCTTCAGGAAGCGACTGTAGGCCTCCTGGATCTCTTTTTTTTGCGCCTCGCTCAGCACGCTCAATCCTCATCCGATCTGTGTGGCGATTCTAGCAAGATACTGGATATATAAACAGAAAAATGCTTGACCCTGCTCATTCACTGTATAGAATCACAGTAACCGGATAGGGAACAGATGCCATGAAATTGACCAATCGCCAGACTGAAGTACTGGAATGCATTCGCAAACATATCGAAACAACAGGCTACCCGCCCACCCGAGCCGATATTGCACGCGAACTGGGATTCAAGTCAGCCAATGCGGCTGAAGAACACTTGAAGGCACTGGCCCGCAAAGGCGCCATCGAACTGACCAAGGGCACATCAAGAGGCATTCGCTTGCCGGAAGCCGAGCAACCGGATACCGAAGGCCTGCCCGTTATTGGTCAAGTGGCAGCAGGTGAACCCATCCTGGCACAGGAGCATGTCGAGGACCACTGCACCATCTCGGCAGACTTCTTCCGCCCCCGCGCTGACTACCTGCTGCGGGTCAAGGGGATGAGCATGAAAAACATCGGAATCATGGATGGCGACCTGCTCGCCGTACATCAAACCCGAGAGGCCCGGGACGGGCAGGTTGTGGTCGCACGGATCGGCGACGAAGTAACGGTCAAGCGCTTTAAGCGTGATGGCCGCAAAGTCTTTCTTATTGCCGAAAACGAAGACTTCAGCCCGATCGAGGTAGACCTGAGTGAACAGGAACTGATCATCGAAGGACTGGGTGTTGGCGTTATCCGGCAAGGCAACTGACAGAGGTCACTCGCCATGTCTGCAATTCATGCAACAGCAACGAACTCGAACCCTCACAGCAAACGTGAATGCGTTGAAAGCCGGGTCACCGAGATTTTGCTGCATAACAGCTCAGTTTGCCTGCAGCCCTTGCTGCTGCCCATGATCGCAGGCTTGAGTCGTGAAGACCGCTGGCTGGTCCTGATTAACCCGCCACATGATATCACCCGCAAGGCACTGGAGCAGGCCGGCGCCTGTACACGTCACATCCTGGTCTTGAATACCTGCAGTCTCGATCAAACCGAGCTGCTATGCGGACGGGCACTGGCTGCCGGCACATGCCACACAGTCATCGCCTGGTGCAGCGGTGCTGCACCATCGCTCGATCAACTCAATCAGTCAGCAAGCCAGGGGGATGCACTGGGCATTCTGGTGCGGACCTGATTACCACTCCTGCATGCCAGCACGCAGGCGTTCTATCAGTTCACGGAACGCCTGTAACCAAGCCTTGTATTCAGCCAACACATCCTTGTCTTCCGAATGGTCCGGGTTGATCTGCAATACATGAATTTCGGAAATGCTGCTGTCTACCTCGGTTTTTGCCTGGTGGTAGTCTGACGCCTGCCAGCAGGCCTCATAAGCAGACAGCATTTTGTGCAGCCAACTTCCTCTGTCCCGCTCCAACTGTTCAAGCTCAGTTACTTCGGGGGATTCCTGACCAGTTACTTCAAGCTGCTCAGACAGATCAGTGAAGCGATGGATCCGATCCACATCGAGATTGTAGTTTTCTGCAATCTCGCGCAACAGCGCCGAGTATCCACTTGCCATGAAGAACAGGATCGACTCATGATAGGACTCGATTCTGGCATGCTTGCTCCACTGTGAGGCCTCTTCCGCCTGCTCCAGCGCCTTGATATGCAGGCGCGCAAAATTCAGCTTCTGATTGGTACGAACCGCATAGATATCACTCATTACCTGTACTCCATTGAATGCGCCGACGGTCTCGGTCTCACGCTCAGCGCTTACGTCCCTGTTCTTCCTGCCAGCGCCCGTCACGGTAGAACGCTTTCCAGCCGGTTGCCTTGCCCTCAACTTCCGTCATCACATACTGCTCTTTGGTTTTCCGACTGTAACGAATTACTGCCGGATTACCATCAGGGTCTTTCTGCGGCGCATCCATCAGATAGGCGTATTTGGGATCGATCTCATCACGGTGCGGCACCAGCTCAGCCACCAGCGGCGCACGCGTTTCCCGTTTTTTCGGAAACTGACTCGCCGCCAGGAACAGGCCGCTGGCACCATCACGCAGTACGTAGGTATCTTCAACCTTTTCGCACTGCAGTTCCGGCATTGGTACCGGATCCATTTTGGGAGGCGCCGGCTCACCGTTTTTCAGCAGTTTGCGCGTATTCTTGCACTCGCTATTGGTGCAGCCGAAAAACTTGCCGAAACGACCGGTCTTAAGCTGCATTTCGGAGCCACACTTGTCGCATTCGATACTGGGCCCATCATAGCCCTTGATCCTGAAGCTACCCTGTTCAACCTCGAAACCAGGACAGTCGGGATTGTTGCCGCACACGTGCAACTTGCGCTTCTCATCGATCAGGTAGGAGTCCATCGCCGCATCACACAGCTTGCAACGATGCTTGTTGCGCAAGATGCGGGACTCTTCTTCATCATCCCCATCCACACTGACCACTTCGTCGCCAGGTATCAGGTTGATGGTGCACTTACAGCGCTCCTTGGGCGGCAGGTTATAGCCAGAGCAGCCCAGGAACACGCCCGTACTTGCCGTTCTGATCATCATCTTGCGACCGCATTCGGGGCAATCAATATCTGTCGGCGTCGGGCTGTTCGGCCTCATACCGTGGTCAGCACTTTGTGCCTCCTGCAGCTTGTCGGTAAAGCCGCTGTAGAACTGATTCAACAGCTCCTTCCAGTTCACCTCACCCTGCGCCACGTCATCAAGACGCTGCTCCATACGCGCGGTGAAACTGTAATCCATCAGATCGGAGAAATTCTCGTTCAATCGCTCGGTGACAATGTCACCCATTTTGCAGGCATAGAAACGACGCCCCTGCACCTGTACATAGCCGCGATCCTGAATTGTTGAAATAATGGAGGCATACGTGGAAGGACGACCAATACCACGCTTTTCAAGCTCCTTGACCAGACTGGCTTCGCTATAGCGTGGTGCCGGCTTGGTAAAGTGCTGCTTCGGGTCCAGCGACTTGAGCTCCAGCACTTCGCCCTGCGCTACATCCGGCAGAATGACATCTTCGTCACTGCGCCCCTTGGCCGGCAACGCGCGAGTATAACCGTCAAAACGCAGAATACGACCTTTGGTAGTAAGCTCGTAATCACCACTTTCAACGGTAATACGGGTGCTCGTGTACAGTGCAGGCATCATCTGACAAGCCAGGAACTGACGCCGAATCAGGTCATACAGGCGCTGGGCATCCGGCTCCATGCCCTTGAGAGCATCAACCGTCAGATTCACATCAGAAGGCCGAATCGCTTCGTGCGCCTCCTGAGCCCCTTCCTTGCTTGAGTAGCTGACCGGCTCTTCCGGCAGGTACTCCTTGCCGTACTGTTCAGCAATAAACTCACGGCACGCTTCCACCGCTTCAGCGCTGAGGTTAGTCGAGTCGGTACGCATGTAGGTGATATAGCCCGCTTCATACAACCGCTGAGCCATCATCATGGTTTTCTTGACGCCAAAGCTCAGCCGCGTACTGGCAGCCTGTTGCAGTGTAGAGGTAATGAATGGCGCCGACGGCTTGCTGCTGGTGGGGCGGTCCTCGCGCGCACGTACAGCCAGTGCACCGTTGCGAAGACGCTCCAGATGGGTCTCGGTTTCGGCCTGACTCTCTGGACGGAATGTCTTGCCTGCATATTTGCTGACCTGAAGCCGCAACGCCTGCTGGGCCTGTGTTTCCGAGTCGGCATGCACTTCCCAGTATTCATCAGGTATGAAGGCACGGATTTCGCGTTCACGTTCGACGATCAGGCGCACGGCAACGGACTGTACCCGTCCGGCCGAGAGGCCACGGGCGATCTTCTCCCACAGCAGAGGTGACAGCATATAGCCCACAACACGGTCCAGAAAACGCCGTGCCTGCTGGGCGTTGACACGGTTAAGGTCCAGATCACTCGGCTGGGAAAACGCCTCCTGAATCGCCTTCTTGGTAATTTCGTTAAAAACTACGCGCCGGAATCGACTGTCATCACCGCCGATCGCCTCGCGCAAATGCCAAGCAATCGCCTCCCCTTCGCGGTCCAAGTCCGTTGCGAGGTAGATTTCATCAGCGTTTTTGGCGAGCTTGCGCAGCTCTTCAACGACCTTTTCCTTGCCGGGAAGAATTTCGTAGTGGGCTTCCCAGTCATGCTCGGGATCGACCCCCATACGCGCTACCAGTTGCTCCTGAGACTTGCGCTTTTTATAGATCGCCTTCTCATCCGGCGACATTTTGCGCGTCAAGGCTGCCTGACGCGCCCGTTCCTTGGGATCGCTCTTGCTGGCACTGCCGCTGGTTGGCAGGTCGCGAATATGACCCACACTCGATTTGACAACATACTGGCTGCCCAGATACTTGTTGATCGTTTTGGCCTTTGCCGGTGATTCGACAATGACTAGGGTTTTTCCCATGAGATACGGATCCTTTTTAGAACGGGCAACTCAGAAACTGCGAGCATATATAAGGGGTGGTGCTGCCAGCGTCAAGCAGTGTCTGAGACCGGCGATACCAGTCCGCACGCGGATGCCTTACAATTCATGTACACACCATCCTATAATTAACATCTCTTTTCAGAGTGCCAAACACCATGCTTGGAGACAACCTGTATCTTGTAATCCTCATCGCCGGAGTCGGTATTCTGGCGCTGGCGATCAACTATGTGGTCACCACGCGCGAACAGCAGACCGAAGCGCGCCGAGAAAGGCTGAGCTGGCTGCAAACACAGGCGGAGCACACCCTGCACGCCCTGGCCATTCTGAAAGAAAGCGGCTGCCGGCAGGATATTATCGACAAGCTCAACCAGCATGCGATGGCGCTTATCGAGGAGATCAGCCTGCTGGCACCGGACTCCGAACTGATGTCCGAAATCAGCAAACTGAAAGAAAGCAGTGACCGCAGCAAGCCTGACAGAAGCCGGTTCAACAGTGACCGAGCCGTCAAACGGGCCCAGATTTACATCAATTTTGCGGAAAAGCTGATCGTGCAGATGGCACAGGCCGGCAAGATGACCGGTCAGCTTGCCCGTACATATCAAACAGAGCTGTACTGGCTTAACGTATCGTTGGTGGCCGACGCCCACCAGTATCAGGCGTCCAGATTGATTGAATCCGGTGACAAGCTTGCGGCCCTTTCTCACCTGAAACACGCCAAGGCGGTTCTCGTTCGGGCTACCGCACCGCAACGACAGAAGCAGCCACGCCTGGATGAGCTACAAGCTGAAATCGACAGAATTCAGCCCAAACGCAACTGGGGAGCCGGCGCCCTTGCAGAGTCACTGGACGATTACCTGAATGAAAAACAGCCCTGAAGCCGCTTCTCGTTCAACCCCTCTACCCAGCGTCATCGCTATCAGATTTTCTGCTCCAACATTGGCTGAGCCAGGCGATACAATAGATCCAAACGTGTCTCGTCGCCACGCTCATCCCAGTAGAACGTTAAACTGAGCGGAGTTGACTCAACACCCAGCACGTCATCCGGCAGCTGCTCCAGCAGGCTGTTTAACCGCTCCAGCGCTTCCGGCTGCAGAGTTCCCTGTCCTTTGCTCCAGCTCCAGTTTTCAATCAGGCCAAGGTGATCCAGGGTATCAACGCGCAACACCTCCCAACCACTCCAGTTGTCGCGCTCACCTCGCTCCAGATTGGTTCTTGCAATGCGATAGGCCGGGATTGTACGTACTTCAGGTTCCATCTCGCCAAGCGCTCGCGGCAGGGATACCCGCGCCATCTGCACCTGAATGCCCAACTGACGTGCCTTGAGCCTGAGGTTTGCCTGATAGCGCTGTCGCGGGCTGGGCATCACCCACATGACCGAGCCTATCAGTGAGGCAACTACCAGTGAGATGATGAACCATTTCATTCGACAGACTCCAGGTCAGAGGTCAGGGACAGGCGCGAATAGTAACGCTAAGACCACATAAACGACAGTATGACGCACCGGCAGAACGCAACCGCCATGGACCAGTGCTTTAACTGAAAGCCGTTTCTGACTAAGATGCGCCTCAGGTTGGCAGCCGCTACCAACAACTCATTAGTAAAGATGCAAGGAGCCGCCTTGGACAAGCACAGGGTTTGGCAACAGCTGGAACAGCTCTGCGCCACTGAATCCTCTCTGCACCTGCGCGACCTGCTGCAGGTAAAGGACCGGTTTTCCCGGTTCAGTTTTCGTCAGGATGAGCTGCTGCTCGATCTGTCCCGACAACGGCTGACCACGAATACCCTGACCCAGTTGCTGCAACTCGCTGACAGCTGCGACTTGGCACAGTGGATCGAGTCCCTGTTCAAGGGCGATCGCATCAACCACACAGAAAACCGCGCCGCACTGCACACAGCCCTTCGGCTGCCCGCCGAAGCAACGCTTGAACATCAGGGGGAAGACCTTGTCACACTGGTGCAGGCTGATCTCCAGCGCATGCAGCACCTGGTGGAACAACTACATCAGGGCCAATGGCGCGGTTTTAGCGGCGAACCGATCGACACATTGGTCAATGTAGGAGTCGGCGGATCAGACTTGGGTCCAATGATGGTCTGCCGCGCACTGGACGGCTTTCAAGCACCGGAAGCACGCCAGATCACAACCCATTTCATATCGTCCATGGATGGCAGCCAGATTTCAGGCCTGCTGGACCAGCTTGATCCGGCCCGCACCCTGTTTGTTGTTTCATCCAAGTCATTTTCCACCGCCGACACCCTCGCCAACGCCGCGACGGCACTGGACTGGCTTATCCGTGCCAGCGGCCTCACCACTGAGCTGCTTGCTCGACGCCATTTCATTGCTGTAACCGCCAATGCGCCACGTGCAGAGGCCTGGGGCATTCCTGTTGAGAACCAGCTTCATTTTCGCGACTGGGTCGGAGGACGCTATTCGCTTTGGTCAACCATTGGCCTGGCGATCGCTGTCAGGATCGGTATGAGCGGTTTTCGAGCCCTGCTGGACGGGGCTCACCGCATGGACATGCATTTTCGACACACCCACTTCAGTCACAACTTGCCAGTCCTGTTGGCACTGGCCGAAGTCTGGAATATCAACTTCCTTGGCATCCATGCCCACGCCATTCTCCCCTACGATGGCCGACTGGCACACCTTCCCGCCTATCTTGAGCAGCTGGAGATGGAAAGCAACGGCAAGAGCGTCGACCGACAGGGAAATCGAATTGAACACCACACCTGTCCGGTGCTCTGGGGTGAAATCGGCCCCAACGCCCAGCACGCGTTTTACCAGTTACTGCATCAGGGAAGTGAAGCGGTCATGTGTGATTTTATTGTTCCGGCACGGCGCTACGCCGACCAGAGCGATGCCCTGCAATCTCAGCACCGTCTTACACTGGCAAACTGCCTGGCACAGGCACGAGTCCTGGCACTGGGCGATGCTGCGGTTGATCAATCCAATGCAACGCCCTGGCAGCGCTACCAGGGCAATCAGCCCAGTACACTTATCCTGCTGGACGAGCTGACACCCGCGTCACTGGGGGCTCTGATTGCCCTGTACGAACATAAGGTGTTTGTTCAGTCTGTCATCTGGAACATCAATCCCTTCGACCAATGGGGCGTCGAGCTTGGCAAGCAGGTGGCCAACAGCCTGCTGGATATAATCGGCACCCCGGCAACGACTGACCGGTTTGATATCGCGACCGAAGGCGTATTGAATCAGCTGCATGGTCAATGGAGCGACAGGGAGAGTACAGAATGTTGATTGCGATATGGGGGGACGAACTGGGTGCCTGGGTGGCAGCCGTCGAACTTGCTCGCACCGGGAACCACGTACTTCTGCAGCAAGCAGCTCCGGGTGAAAGCAGCCATCGCGCCGAACCCGGGCTGATGGACAGCCTTGCAGCAGGCATGACATCCGGCAACATCCGACTGTGCAGCCACCAGGAAGCACTGCAGGCCCCTTGGCATTGGCTTGCCTCCCACCCTTCCGATATCAGCCATGCCGAAAGCGTCTGTCGTGATCTCAGCCAGCAGGGCCCGGACAACCTGGTGCTGATCAATCAGAGCAACTTCGGCATTGGCGCCAGCGACCGGCTGCACTCCCTGCTTGATTCTGCCCGCCAGCAGTCATTGGTCTGCCTGCCAGATACTCTACAGCAGGGACAGGCACTGCAGCAGTTTGCAACTCCGGATACGCTGCTTGTAGGGTGCGAGGATGATGCTACTCGCCTGCGGCTACAGGCTCTGCTGCGACCGTTTTCTTCTCGCCTGCAGCAGATTCAGTGGATGAGTCGACGGGAAGCCGAATTCAGCAAGTTTGCCATCTCTGGGATGCTGGCCCTGCGCCTTGGGTACATCAATGAACTGGCCAACCTGGCGGACCGCCTTGACGTGGATATTGAAGTGGTACGACAGGGCATGAGCAGCGACAAGCGCATTGGACAACATTACCTGTCGCCTGGCTGCGGTTTTGGTGGCCACCATTTCACTCAGTATATTGAGGGACTGGCTGACATCCTGGCCGAAACCCACCATTCAACCCTGCTTAACACCGTGCTGAATGAAAATGAGCGCCAGAAAGAACTGCCTTTCCGCAAAGTCTGGCAGCACTATCGGTGTGATCTGCGCGGTCGACGCATCGCCATCTGGGGCTGCGCATTCAAGCCTGGGGTCGCCAGCGTGGATAACGCGCCGTCATTGCGGGTCATTCGTGCCCTACTGGCACAGGAAGCACAGGTTCAGGTGCATGATCCCGAAGCACTGAGTGCCCTTCAGAGCGAATTGGGGCAAAGCACCGGACTCACACTGCATCAAGACCCCTACACAGCAACACAGCAGGCCGATGCGCTGCTGCTGCTGACCGAATGGCCCCTGTACAGCTCTCCGGACTATGAGCGCCTGCTGCAGCTGATGCAAACACCGCTGATTGTTGATGGTCGCAACCTGTTCGAGCCGGACTACCTGCGCCAGCTTGGATTTACCTATTACGGCGTAGGACGCTGAAAAACGTCAAGCATCCGGAGTGTGCGCCGGGCACATGCAGTGCTATTCTAGAGGCACACTCAACTGGAAGGATGTAACGATGAGTATCTATTCCCGCATTCTGCTTGCGCTGGATCTGTCAGATGAATCGGAACAGCTGGCAATGAAAACGGCCGAGATGGCCAAAGCTTTCGGCGCCGAACTCAACCTGATTCACGTAGTGGAGCCTCTCAGCTTTGCCTATGGCGGCGATGTTCCCATGGACCTGACGACCATACAGGAGCAGCTTGACGAGCATGCACGCACCAAGCTGGACCTGTATGCAGAAAAGATTGGCTACCCTGTCAGTAACAAAATTATCGTGACAGGCCATACCGAGACGGAAATTCACCGTGCTGCCGAAGAGCACAACACCGACTTGGTAATCCTGGGCAGCCATGGCCGCCATGGGCTTGCCCTGCTGCTTGGTTCGACCGCCAATGGTGTCCTGCATGGCGCCAAATGTGATGTGCTGGCAATTCGGGTAAAAGAGGAGGACTAACCCCCCTCCTGCATTGACTCCAGCTCAACCCAGCGCTCCATCAACGCCTCGAGCTGCTGCTCCTGCTGTTGCAGCAACTCGAGCGTGTTGGCAATCTCGGTCTGATCACCGGCGTAAAATTCGGGTGATGCGGTGACAGCGTGCAACCGCTCCAGCTCAGCCTCTGTCGCCTCCATCTGCTGTGGCAACAGATCCAGTTCTCGCTGCAGCTTATAACTCAGCTTTTTGGCCGTCGGCTTTTTCGCGGCAACAGGCTTTGGCTTCTCGGCCTTGGCCGCTGCGACAGGCTGTGGCCGCTGCCGCAACCAGTCGGCATAGCCACCCACATACTCACGGACCACACCCTGCCCTTCAAACACCACCGAGCTGGTGACCACATTATCGAGGAAACGACGGTCATGACTGACAAGAAGAATGGTGCCATCAAAGTTGAGTAGAATTTCTTCCAGCAGCTCCAGCGTTTCCACATCAAGGTCGTTAGTTGGCTCGTCCAGTACCAGAACATTGGCCGGCTGACTGAACAGACGCGCCAACAGCAGTCGGTTGCACTCCCCACCGGAAAGCGCCTTGACCGGGGTCCGCGCACGCTCGGGGCTGAACAGAAAATCCTGCAGATAACTGATAATGTGGCGCGACTGACCGTTGACGTCAATACTCTCGCGCCCACCTGATACGTTGTCGATCACGCTTTTTTCGGGGTCAAGCTGTCCTCTTAGCTGGTCGAAGTAGGCCACCTCCAGCTTGGTGCCGAGCCTGACCACACCAGACTCCGGCTCAAGCTGGCCGAGTACAATCTTCAACAAAGTGCTTTTGCCGCTGCCGTTAGGACCGATCAAACCGATTCGGTCACCACGCTGAATCTTGAGTGAGAAGTCACACAACAATGGTTTGCCGGCGTAACTCATCGAGACATGCTCCAGCTCTGCCACCAGCTTGCCTGACTTCTGCGCCTCTTCAAGGCCAAAGCTTGCCCCGCCCTGGCGCTCACGGCGCTGTGAACGCTCGCGTCGCAGTTGCTCCAGCGCACGAACTCTGCCTTCGTTGCGGGTGCGGCGTGCCTTGATCCCCTGACGAATCCAGCGTTCCTCCTGGGCCAGCTTCTTGTCAAATTCGGCGTTGTGACGCGCCTCCTCATCCAGCAGCTGTTGTTTCAGTTCCAGGTAACGGCTGTAGCTGCCCGGAAAGCTGGTCAGCACACCGCGATCCAGCTCTACGATGCGTGTTGCCAGCTTCTCAACCAGCGCACGGTCATGCGAGACAAACAGAATGGCTCCCCGGAAGTCGAGCATCATCTGCTCAAGCCATTCAATGGTTTCGATATCGAGATGGTTGGTCGGCTCATCCAGCAGCAACAGATCTGGTTTCTGCACCAGTGCCGCCCCCAGGGCGGCACGGCGACGCCAACCACCGGACAGCTCTGCCATACGGGTATCCGGCTGCAGCCCAAGCCAATCCAGCACAGATTGTACTTGTTGTTCAAGATGCCAGCCGTCACGGGCTTCCAACTGATGCTGCAGCTCTTCCAGCTGCTTCAGTGAAGCGGCATCCGTGTTGTGTGAAAGGGTATCGTAGGCACGGCGCAGCTCAACCACTTCGGCAAGACCGGACGCTACCACATCATGTACCGTCCGCTCATCGGCTGCCGGCAGCATCTGGGACAGCTGAGCGATACGAATGGCCGGATCCCGCCAGACAGAGCCCTGATCAGAATGAATCTCGCCGGACACCAGCTTCATCAGGGTCGACTTCCCCGCCCCGTTGAGGCCAACCAGTGCAATCCGCTCGCCTGGATCAATCTGAAAATCAACACCATCCATCAGCGGCGCAGCACTGAAGCTGACCGACACACCTTCCAATTTTATCAGCGGCATACAAACCCGTACCTTACAAACATTCAAGCACGCTAGTGTACCTGAATTCAGTGCTTCTGTTGAAAACAGCAGAACAATGGTTATTTTTGCTTTTAGAGCAGGATACACTGGCCGACAGTATTCAGATTGGTTACGGCTGTTCGGAGATTATTATGTTCAGGCTGAAGTTATTGTTATTGTTGCCGCCACTGCTGCAAGCTGGCGTATCCAGCGCACACGATCATCACGATGAACTGCGTGAACAGTTCAGAAGCGCCTTGCTGCAGGCCACCCCGCTCAGCCATGAGCAAAAAACCGCATTCAGCGCATATCCTCTGTACCCCTATCTCGAGTACCAGCAAATCAACAGCCGGATCGACAGCGCTTCTGCTGAACAACTGCAGGCATTTATCGATGCCAATGCGGATACCCCATTGGCGGGTCGACTGCTGTTTGCCTGGGCTCGCAGCAGTGGCGAAAAAAAAGACTGGCCAGCTTTCAGCCAAGCCTGGCAACAAATTCAGCGCCCCGACACTCGGTTGCAGTGCCTGCATGCGAGCTACCTTCTGGACACGCAGCAACAGCAGGACGCCTGGGAAGCGGCCCGCACGCTCTGGACCGTTGGCCATTCACAGCCTGACGAATGCGACCCCGTTTTCAGTCAGTGGCTGAAATCAAGCCACTTCAGCCAGCAGGATGCACTCAATCGCCACTTGGCTGCATTGATGCGGGGACGCCCCGGCTTGGCAACCTATGCGGCACGCTTCATTACGCAAAGCGAGTTGCAGCAGCAGGCAAAACTGGCTCGTTCCCTGTATGACAACCCGGAGCAACTGACACAGCAACCCCAGTTGCTCAGCCCCGAAACACCGCATGCCGATCAGCTGCTGGTATTGGCGGTCAACCGACTGGCACGTCAGGACCTTGAGCAGGCCATTCGACTCTGGGTACGTGAGCGCGAGCGATTGCAGGTACCGGCCGAACAATACGACTCCGTCAGCAGGCGCCTGGGCGTGCTGATGGCAAAGCGCTTCCCGGCCGAAACCGATCCCCTGCTGGCCTCACTGGATCCCGAGCATAAACTGGCAGACCTTTCTGGGTGGCGAGTTCGTCTGGCGCTGGTACGACAGGACTGGGCCGAAGCGCTGTCCCTGATTGAAAAGCTGGACGAGGCTGAGAGACACACCGACCGCTGGCGCTACTGGAAAGCGATTGCTCTGGAACAGCTAGGTAAGCCCGGCCGAGAGACTCTGTTGCGAGATCTTGCCACCGAGCGCTCATTCTATGGCTTTATGGCAGCCCAGATGCTGGACACACCCTACCAGCTCAATGATACGCCACTGGTTCAGAGCACAGACGCCAAACAACAGCTGGCACAACTGCCTGCGTTTGTCCGCATTCGTGAATTGCTCGCGCTTGAGCGCTATTATGACGCCCGCTCGGAGTGGAATCTTGCGATCAGCCACATGAAGCCCGAGCAAATTCACGCGGCCGCCCACCTGGCCAGAGAATGGGGCTGGTACGATCAAGGCATTCGGGGCGCCATCAGCAGCCAGCGCTGGAACGACATGCAGCTGCGCTTCCCCAACCCCCTGCCGGAGCTGTTTGAACAGCACGCCCAGAATCGCGCCATCGATCCGGCCTGGGCGGTTGCCATTGCCCGTCAGGAGAGTGCATTTTGGATGCAGGCACGCTCCCATGCCGGCGCGCTGGGATTGATGCAGTTGATGCCGGCAACGGCACGCGCCACGGCCAAACGCCATGCCATTCCGTTGCCCAGGCTCAGCCTGCTGTCCGAGCCAGACACCAATATTCGCCTGGGCACCGCCTATCTGAGCGAGATGGCTGAGCGCTTCAACGGCAACCTGGCCTATGCATCAGCCGCTTATAATGCCGGCCCCTATCGCGTCAGCCAATGGTTGGATGCACGGGGTGACCTGCCACTGGACATCTGGATCGAAACCATCCCCTTCGACGAAACCCGCAACTACGTCCAAAACGTTTTGGCATTCAGAGTCATTTACGAACGTTTGGCTCAGCGCCCGGTGACCCTGTTCAGTCCACAGGAGTTCAATATGCTGGCACTGTATCAGCAGAACGGCGGTTAACCTGACCCTAAGGCTGAGCGCAGTTTTGCAGAAACTGCGCCAGCCGCTGACCATCAAAGGGCCAATCAAGCTCGCCACCACTGACCCGATCAACCAATACGGGAATCCGTGTCGCATAGCGCTCCATCAGCGCTTCATCGTAGACAATATCAACCAGATCCACTTCAGCCTCATCCGGTTCAAGCCCCAGCTGAAGTATGGCAACGGCATCATCACACAGGTGACAGCCCTCTGTGGTCATCAGGTCAAGCTGGTACATGATCACTTTTCATCCTGTTTTTAAGCGCATGCAACATTATTACTTATACTGACACAACCTTCACCTCGGCCATGCTCTCTCGACAGCAAAACGCGAAATATTGCATCGCAGTAACACAGGTGCAATAGCAAAGCCTGATGCTAATACTTTATGAGGGCTTGTCAGTGCCATAGGCACCGGTCTATGCTCAAAACAGTTTCCCGCTACAAGCCAAAACCACAGGTTGATTCCGGCGTAAGCGTATTCAGGGCCAGGGAGCCTGCGTTCATACCGGACAACAGAGACCGAAAGCAGGCAGTTATGACGGATAAACAAGGCAACATCGCAACAGACCCGCAGGAATTCATCAATTACGTCAATCACGAGACCAGCAAAATGCTGGAGATGTTCTCGGCAACCGGCGGTGACGATATCCTGCGTCAGTTCACGCAATCATGGACTGAACTGGCCACCCGCTCTCTTGAAGATCCGACTGTATGGGTACGTGCCATCGCTGACTATCAGCAGGCGCAATTCAACCTTTGGCGCAACCTGTTGACGGGCAATACCAGCAGCCCGGTTGCCGAACCACCGCCCGGCGATCGCCGCTTCAAGGCGGATGAATGGTCCAAAAACCCGGTTTTCGACTATATCAAACAGTCCTATCTGCTGACTTCACGCATGCTGACCGAGATGGCCCACAATGCCAATCTGTCGCCACAGGAACAGCAGAAGCTGGAGTTTTACACTCGCCAGTATGTGGATGCGCTCTCCCCCACCAACTTTGCCATCACCAACCCCGAAGTGCTGCAACAGGCACTGGAAACCAAAGGGGAAAGTCTGGTTAACGGCCTGAAAAATCTGCTCGGTGACATCGAGAAAGGCCGCATCTCAATGACCGACGAGTCGTCATTTGAACTGGGCAAGAATCTGGCAACGACTGAAGGTGCTGTTGTTTTCCAGAATGACATCTTCCAGTTGATCCACTACAAACCGCTGACCGAACAGGTTTACGAGCGCCCAACCCTGATCGTGCCGCCAAGCATCAACAAGTTCTACATTCTGGATCTGCAGCAGGATAACTCGTTTGTCCGCTACTGCCTGGAGCAGGGACAGGATGTTTACCTCATCTCCTGGACCAACCCCGGTGCAGAGCAACGCGATTTGAGCTGGGATGACTACGTTGGCGACGGTATTCTGAAGGCACTTGAAGTCACCAAGTCAATCAGCGGTCAGGAAAAGGTCAACACCGTATCCTGGTGCGTTGGCGGTACCCTGATGGCCTCGGCCCTCGCTGTGCTGGCCAACCGCAAGGACAACTCGGTCGGCAGCTGCACCTTCCTCACCACGCTGATCGATTTCAGCAACCCCGGTGACCTGTGCGTATACATCGATCAATATCAGGTCAAGCAGCTGGAATCCAAGGTCAACAGTGAAGGCATTCTGCACGGCCGAGAACTGGCCACATCCTTCAACATGCTGCGCTCCAATGACCTGATCTGGTCCTATGTGGTCAACAATTACCTCAAGGGACAGACACCACCGCCGTTCGACATCCTCTACTGGAACAGCGACCCGACCAACCTGCCGGCAGCGATGTACACCTATTACATAAACAATATGTACCTAGAGAACAAGCTGGTTGAGCCTGACGGTCTGACCATATGTGGCGAGCCGATTGATCTGCGCAAGGTCAAGACTCCCTGCTACTTCCTCTCAACCATGGAAGACCATATCGCCCCCTGGAAAGGAACCTTCAAGGCGCTGGATCTGTTTGGCGGCACAGTGGAGTTTGTGCTGGGTGCCAGTGGACACGTTGCCGGCGTTATCAATCCGGCGAAAAAGAATCGCCGCAATTTCTGGATCAAGGGCGAAATGGGACGCGGTCCCGAAGCTTGGCTGGAAACCGCTGAGCGCCAGGAAGGCTCGTGGTGGAACAACTGGAACGACTGGCTGCGTCGTCGTGCCGGCAAGAAGGTTGATGCACCGAAGGATTACGGCAACAGTGATTACAAGGTGATTGAGCCTGCCCCCGGCAGCTATGTCCGCAAGCGTCTGGACTGATTTAGCCACGCTTTAAAAAACGCCGGGGCGGCATACACAGCCCCGGCGTTTTTATGTCAGATACCACCCATCAGCATGTATTTGCACTCCAGGTACTCTTCCAGCCCCTGGCGCGCCCCTTCACGCCCCAGCCCGGATGCCTTCACCCCGCCAAACGGTGCCAGCTCGGTAGATATAATCCCTTCGTTGATGCCGATCATGCCGTATTCAAGGCCTTCAGCCACCCGCCAGACCCGTCCAAGATCACGACTGAAAAAGTAGGCCGCCAAACCATATTCAGTGTCATTCGCCATGGCGATGGCCTCCGCTTCATCACTGAAGCGAAAAACAGGAGCAAGTGGCCCGAAAGTCTCTTCTGTTGCCACCTGCATCTGTGGCGTTACATCACGCAGCACAGTAGGCTCGAACCATGTGCGTCCCAAGGCATGTGGCTTGCCGCCACACACCACACTTGCTCCCTTGGCAACGGCATCATCAATGTGGCTCTGGATCTTGGCCACTGCAGCGGCGTTGATCAGAGGCCCCTGCTGCACATCTGCGTCAGTGCCACTTCCCACTTTCAGCTGTCGCGTGCGTTCAGCCAACGCCTCGACAAAGCGGTCATAGATTCCGTCCTGCACCAGAAAGCGGTTGGTACAGACACAGGTCTGGCCGGCATTGCGATATTTGGATGCCATGGCGCCATCCAGCGCCCGTTCAAGATCCGCATCATCAAATACGATGAAGGGGGCATTACCACCCAACTCCAGAGAGACCCGCTTCACTGTATTGGCACACTGCGCCATCAGCAGCTTGCCAACCGGGGTGGAGCCGGTAAAAGACAGCTTGCGGACCAGCTCATGCCCGGTCAGTACCGAGCCCAACGCCCTTGGATCTCCCGTAAGAATGTTGAACACCCCGGCCGGAATACCGGCACGGTGAGCCAATTCGGCCAGTGCAAGTGCAGAAAGCGGTGTATCTTCTGCCGGTTTGCAGATGAAACTGCAACCTGCTGCCAGAGCAGGAGCGGCCTTGCGGGTAATCATGGCGGCAGGGAAGTTCCAGGGCGTGATGGCGGCAACCACCCCGACCGGTTCACGACTGACCAGAATGCGAGCATCCTGCTTGTGAGTTGGAATCAGCTCGCCATAGGCACGCTTACCTTCTTCGGCAAACCATTCGACAAAGCTTGCAGCATACTGCACTTCGCCACGAGCTTCGGCCAACGGCTTGCCCTGCTCAAGCGTCATCAACAGTGCGAGGTCTTCCATATTGTCCTGCATCAATTGATACCAGCGTCGCAGCACGGTCGCTCGCTCCTTGGCGGTTGTCGTACGCCACTGCTTGAAGGCCTCATGAGCGGCGGCCACGGCTGCCTTGGCATCCGCCTCTGACATCAGTGGCACCCGGACCAGCTCGTCACCCGTAGCAGGGTTGAAGACAGCGAAGGTCTCTCCACTTTTCGCGTCAACCCACTCACCGTTAACATAGGCCTGCCCACGCAGCAGACTGCTGTCTTGCAGCTTCATCACTCACCTCCGGAATTGATCTATCAGTATCATTGCATCTTAGCGTTGCACTACTGTTAGCGCACCCTTATCCTTGCCCCGCCACAGGAGGATATTCCAACATGCGCAGCCACACCGTGAAAAGGACCCGTTCAATGAACACCACACACGCTCAGCACGCCGCACCTGCGACATGTTGAAGTCTGGTTTCAACCGCAGCGAGGAAATTCGCACCCTGCTACTGCTTGGCTGGCCGATCATGGTAGCTCAGCTGGCCCAGAGCGCCATCGGCTTTATCGACACCCTGATGGCTGCTCGTGCGGGAGCCAACGACCTTGCGGCCATTGCACTTGGCAGTAGCCTCTGGTTGCCATTGTTTCTGGCACTGGGCGGTATACTGATGGCCACCACTCCGCTGGTTGCCCACCTGATAGGCGCCCATCGTGAGCGCCGCAGCCGCCAGGTGCTGCAGCAGGCCGTATGGATTGCGCTGCTGTTGAGCCTGCTGGGGGTCCTGCTGTTGCGCAACCCAGGCCCGATACTCGAATTGCTGCAGTTGGAAGCCCGACTGGAGCAGACTACACGTGACTACCTTGATGCAATAAGCTGGGGATTCCCTGCTTTTCTGCTCTATCAGGTGGTACGCAGCTACAGTGAAGGCTTTGGCAAAACCCATCCGGTCATGCGCATCGCCGTACTGGGCATGCTCTGTAATATCCCGCTCAACTATGTACTGATTTTCGGCAAGCTGGGGCTGCCGGAAATGGGAGGTGTTGGTTGCGGCTATGCCAGCGCCGTTGTGATGTGGGTCATGCTGCTGACCGGCATTGCCTACCTGCTGCGCAGCCCCCGCTTCAGGCCACTGCGTCTTTACAGTCACTGGCAGCGCCCCAAAGGCAGTGTGATTCTGACATTCCTTCGGCTCGGCCTGCCGATCGGCTTTGCATTGCTGATTGAGGTCAGCATGTTCTGCGTGTTGGCGCTGCTGCTGGCCCCGCTGGGCGAGACGGTGATCGCCGCCAACCAAATCACCATTAGCTATACCGGCATGATCTTCATGGTACCACTCAGCATTGCAATGGCACTGACCATCCGTGTAGGCCAGCTTGTCGGGGCCGGTCAAGGCGATGCCGCACGACATGCCGTGATCACCGGCGTTATGATCACCCTGACCATCGCCCTGGTCAGCAGCTCACTTTCACTACTGTTGGCCGAGTCCATTGTAGGACTCTACACTGACCGTGAAGCGATTATTGGCCTGGCCGCCACCCTGATCAGTATTGCGGCCGTTTTTCAGTTTTCCGATGCACTTCAGGTCAGTGCAGCCGGCGCCTTGCGTGGCTACAAGGATACGGCCGTCCCCCTGCTGATGGTGTTCATTGCTTATTGGCTGATCGGCCTTCCGGTCGGGTATGTACTGGGATTCACTCAATGGCTGACAGCGCCACAGGGGGCAGCCGGACTCTGGTATGGACTGCTGATCGGGCTCAGCGTCGGTGCCGTACTACTGACAACACGCCTGGTCAGGATTGCACGTCATGCGGATGTTGATAGCAACTCTGGCGCTGCTTCTGTTGAGCGCCTGCAGCACTGAAAATCCCCAGACGCGATTGGAGGACTATGCCAGTCGCGTTGCCAATGCCATCGATTACCCCATCAATCTGGAGCTTGATACAACCATACCGCCTTACCCTCAAGCACGGGAGCGACTGCTTGATATACCTGAGCTGAGAGAGGGCGTTGTGGATGTGTTTGATCTGCGTCGCTGCGGTCTGATGGAGTTGATCGGAGAGCGCAACAGCTCACTGGGCAAACTGGCATTGCCATCGCAGCGCTTGCTCTATGAGCTGCGTTTTTTGCCACCGTTGCGCCACTGTATACATGAGCTTCAACAGCAGCCGAAACGTGACACGAGCGAAAATGAGCTGCTTGAACGGCTGCAGCACATCGAACAGGTCAAACGCCAGCAGCTGCCACGGGTACTGAGTAACGCCATTTTCAATTCCAGCGAAATGGTCTCCCAATTTTCACGCACTCACCCTGCATTAGAGATGAAACAGGCTCAGCAATCCGGAGCGCTCCAGCCCCCTCTGCAGCGTTTCGAGCAACTGCTTAGAATGAGCCAACAGCCTGACTGGTCTCTGCCTTCCTGGAGCGACCAACTTGAGCAATCCTACTTCGAACTTCATACCCGTCCCTTCGGCGCACCCTGGCTGAAAAGTCTGAATATGCTCACCCAAACACTGGACCAGACCGCCAGCGCCATCAATGCTCGGCTCGATGAGCGCCCGATCTGTTTCAATAATCGCCCCAACAACCGAGCGCGTATCATTCAGTCCGTATTGAACGGCTGGTACGCAAGCGAACTGCAACCGATGATGTCCGCTCTGCACCGCAGTGGTGAACAATGGCGCAACGGCCTTGAACCTCTCTACACAGAACTGCCAACCAGCCCGGCCCTGAAGCACTATTTTCAGGCAACATTGTCTGATCACCATAACAGCCTGTGGCAACAGTACATCCGGGCACGAGACCGCCATACCGACGCCTGGCAGCGCCTGCTCAGTCAATGTGGCTTGATGCCTGGTCACTCTGTTCAGGATGACGCTTGAGCGGCGCGCGTTTTTCAACCATCATGAACTGATAAGACCATTAATGGGAAGCCCCGTTTGAGCAACATCCTCATGTGCCTGCGCAGACCCGGACGCTGTCTGTATCGGTGCTGCGTTGCAGCCCTGTTCGCCGGTCTCACACTGCTAGCCACTGCCGACCAGCCCCAACTGCTTTCAGATGCCAGCATTGAAGGCTACCGTGAGCTGTATGGAGAACAGGCAGCACGCAGGCTGACGGCCTGGCAAAACCTGATACGCGAAGGCAACCAGTTGAGCGAACCGGAGAAACTGGAACGGGTTAACCGATTTTTCAATCAGGTGCGTTTTTTGGATGATATTGCTCACTGGGGTAAGGAGGACTATTGGGCGACGCCGGTGGAGTTCCTGATCAGCAATGGCGGTGACTGCGAGGATTTTTCAATCGCCAAGTACTACACACTGAGGGTGATGGGTGTCGCTGAAGAGCGTTTGAGCCTGAGCTACGTCAAGGCCCTTGAGCTGAACCAGGCACATATGGTGCTGACCTACTACCCCAGCCCCACCGCCATGCCGCTGGTACTGGACAATCTGATCAACTCGATTCGCCCGGCCAATGAGCGCCCAGACCTGCTGCACGTCTATACTTTTAACGGTGAAAGCCTCTGGCTCAGCAAGAAAGGCCAGCGAGCCGAGCTGGTGGGTACATCCGATCGCCTCAAGCCATGGGTACAACTGCAGTCACGCATGGAAAACAACCGGGTCAACATTCAACAGTCGCAGGAGCGCCAATAATGTCCCTTACCAACCAACTGATCGCTGCCGTATTCACCGTATTGCTGGGGCTGGTTCTGGGCACCGTATACCTCCTTTCGGACAGCTCGCGCGACACACTGGTACGCCAGCTCGAATCGCATGCCGAAGATGGCGCCACTCATCTCGGACTGTACCTCGCACCTTATATGCAGCAATCCGACAGCGCGACCATCGCAACCGCCGTCAATGCCATTTTCGATAGTGGCTTCTACCAGCAGATTGAAGTGACCGGAAAGGATGGCTCGGTTCTGTATAGCAAGAGCTACAATCCGGAAGCCGCAGTCAATGCTCCGGATTGGTTCATCAGCATGATGCGCATCACGCCGCCCGCCATGTCTCGCGCCATCGCCTATCAATGGCAACAGGTCGGTGAGATCCATGTGCGCAGCCGTGCTGGATATGCCTATGAGCGACTGTGGGCCGGGGTGCGCGATACGATGCTACTGTTCAGCGTACTCGCTCTGGTTTCTGCACTGCTCCTGACACTGCTGCTGCGCTTTATCATGCGCCCTCTACACGGGGTGGAGCATCAGGCAATGGCACTTGCCCGGCGCGAATATATCGAACAACCTGACCTTCCACGAACCCGCGAACTGCGACGCGTTGTTATCGCCATGAACCTGA
The DNA here is from genome assembly GCF_041155135.1 of Marinobacterium sp. BA1. Lineage (NCBI taxonomy): Bacteria > Pseudomonadati > Pseudomonadota > Gammaproteobacteria > Oceanospirillales > Oceanospirillaceae > Marinobacterium > Marinobacterium sp. BA1. Next base: position 738,157 of record NZ_BAAFHC010000001.1, on the reverse strand, counting down.
TGGTGAAGCAGGTACAACACATGTTCGAGGAACAGAACCGAAATATTGAGGCCCTTCGCAGCACAGCCTACCGTGACAGCCTCACAGGCTTGAATAATCGTCGCGCCCTGCTGGCCCAGATTCAGGAGCATCTGGAATACCGCCAGGACTTTGGCCCCGCATCACTACTGCTGTTCCACCTGAGAGACCTGCAGCAGGTTAACCGTGATCTCGGTGAAGATGCCGCCAACCATCTGATCAAGGCATGTGCCAGCATGATCGAAGACCTTGGACAATCCACGGGACTCAGTATCACCGGTCGACTCGGTGGCGCTGACCTGGTACTACTGGCAAGGCAGCGCAACTTCGATGACTGGCAACGCCGCCTGCAACCCGGCCTGATGCAGATCAACACTCTGTATGAACAGCTCAGCAAGAAGGACGCGACACCCTCGATACTGTGCATTGGCATCGCCTCCGGTCATGACCACTGTTCACCTGAGCAGCTGATGTCACAGGCGCGCCTGGCTGTTAACGAAGCCGAGGCAGGTCATGATGCAGTGGTGCACTATCACGCACGCCAGAGCCAGCATACCTGGTCCGAGCAATGGCAGTCTCACGTGGCCAATGCAATTAACAATGAGCAAATCTTCCTGCAACACCAGATCCTTAAGTCAACCAAGCAGGAAGCGATTCATGCAGAGGTGTTTGCCCGCATTCTGAACCTCGATAATGAACCTTGCAGCGCCGGCGAATTCATCAGCGTAGCGCTGGATCTCGGCCTGATGGAACGAATCGATCGCGCCATCGTCAGACAGGCTCTGAATTACCTGAGCCACAACCCAGGCGCACCCGCACTCAGTCTCAACCTGGCAAACCAGACACTGGAACACCCGCCCTTTGTGCCCTGGTTGCTTGAGCAACTCAGCGCCAGCTCACACCGAGGACGGCTCAACATTGAAATTAACGAGACCGCAATTCTGGCACATCAGGAATCGATTCTATCCCTGCGTCGTTCAGTACAGCAGCTCGGGGTCAGCTTTGGCGTGGACAACTTCGGCACACACCCCAACGGCTTCAGTTACCTCTATGCATTGAGACCCGACTACCTCAAGATTGATGGTTCACTGATTCGACAGCTGGATCACAGCGAGGAGGATCGTTTCTTTGTCAGTAGCCTGATAAGCGTAGCGCACAGTTTGGAAATAAAGGCCTACGCCGAGCATGTAGAGCGCCCAATGCAGCAGCAGTTGCTGGAAGAGATGCAAATCGATGGCACTCAGGGCTATCTGTATGGCGCTCCGACTCCGCTCCCTTGACGGTCAGAGATGCTGGCGTACCCAGCGGACCAGGCTGACCTGGTCCATGGCACCTGCCTGCCGCGCCACCTCCTGTCCGCCCTGCAGTAGCAATAGCGTTGGAATACTGCGGATCTGGTAGCGTGCCGACAGGTTTTGACACTGCTCGGTATTGATCTTGACCAGACGACATGCAGGCTCCAGCTCGGCAGCCGCACGCTCGAATACCGGTGCCATCATCTTGCAGGGACCGCACCATGATGCCCAGAAATCAACCAGAACCGGCAGGTCCGTATTGGCCTGAACACGAGCAAAAGCGGTTTCATCGAGCTCAAGCGGAGTAGCCATGAACAGCGGTTGGTGACAGCGACCACAGGCAGGTTTCTGTGTGAGCCTGGAAGCGGGAATGCGATTTGTTGCCAAACAGGAAGGGCAGGAAATATGAAGAGAGTCAGACATGGATTGGCCTCCAAAATATTAAAATTGTCTAATAATCTGGAGGCGGCACATCGCTATTTCAAGTATTAACGACCCTTGAGGTTAACCAACGCCTCAAGTTTCCGGCTAAGGCGGTCGTCCTTTTGCTGTTTGCGCGCTTCCTGTTCCTTCATCCGCTCCTGTTTCTGCCGCTCCTTGCGCTCAGCCTGAATCTCTTTCAGGCGTGCCGCCGCATGCTCAGCTTCTGCAGCCGTCACGCTGCCTGCCATTTCACCAGCCAGGTCGACACGGTCAACCCCTTCCTTCACGCTGCGCAGGTAATGGATCGAACGCACATAAGTTGCCAGCGCACGCTTGATTCTGTTGCGAGCCAGTTTGTCATCAGCGATCAAGTCCTCCTGAATACCGATCTTGAGCGGTCGGACGTTGTCACGACTGAAAGTCTGCGGGTAGGCTTCGATCAGTTGTTCCAGAGCCGCCTGATTGGCTGCCCTGTTCTTGGAGCGATTCTTGCTGTTGGCCGTCTGATTCACTGTTTCACTCTCTGTTGTCCGGGGTCCCGTCCGACTGCCCTGCTGCTCTGCAGCCGACAGCCTTTGATCACACTCCTGCAGCAGAGACTCTATCTGTTGCTGCAGATGATTCAGTTCTGACACTCAGCCAGCCCCTTTGCGAATTAAATACTCGAAACTATGCATATCCACTACCCGCTGCTTTACGAGCTCATGTCCGAGAAAAGCGCAGAACTTTGGTATGTCGCGCTGGGTAGATGGATCTGTGGCCAACACCCTCAGCAACTCTCCTGCCTGCATCTCCCGCACCTTGTTGTGAAGCATCATTACCGGCTCAGGACACAGCAGGCCGCTGGCATCCAGCAGGTGGTCAGCAACAGGGTCACTCATGGATTACAACTACCTTGAATTACAAAGCGCTATTGTCGCAAATTAAACCCGGGCGCGGAACCGCTCATACAGGCTTGCACACGCCTTGGAAGCGATTATCCTGATATAAACACCATCTCTCAAGGAGTCATGCCATGATTCGTGTTCTGATTGAGCGCCACGTCGCCGATGAACTGGAACTTCATTACGACCGGGTAGCACGTGAAACCCTGCAGAAAGCCATGCACGTCCCCGGCTTCATCTCTGGCGAGGCATTGCATAATGTTGACAGCCCCAACCACCGACTGATTCTGGCCACCTATCGCAGTGAAAACGATTGGCTGCAGTGGTACCACTCGGAAGAGCGCCGCGAAATGATGGAGCAAATCGCCCTCATGCTGGAGGGCGAAGAGAAGATTACGGTATTTGCTCACTGAAGCCTCTCAGGGTTCCAGTGACAGCCAGCAGGTGATCTCTTCTCTATCGTGGTAGAGCTGCCGCGCCTGCAGTCGGAACCCGATACCTGCATTGGCCAGGGAGTCGCGCAGATAGCCAAGGCAGCTTTCAGTTTCAGCAAAACGTTGCTTCATCGGTAGCTTGAGGTTGAAAATTGCATGCCGGCACCAACCGTTTTCGGCCCAGTGCAACACCAACTCGGTCACGCGCGCTGGCTTGTCAACAATGTCGCATACCATCCAGTCAACCGGCTTGGGTGGCACAAAGGTAAATGCATCTTCACGCCGGTGTTCAACCTGCCCACTCTCCATCAAGTCAGGGTTCATTGGGCCATTGTCGACAGCAATGACAAACATGTTCTGCTTCACCAGCTGCCATGTCCACCCTCCGGGGGCCGCGCCTAAATCGACCGCTCTCAACCCTCCACCAAGCAGCTCATCCTGCCACTGTGCCGGTATAAAGTAGCGCCAGGCTTCTTCCAGCTTGAGCGTTGAGCGACTGGGAGCCTGCTGAGGAAACTTCAGCCGGAGAATACCCATAGACCAGGGTGAACTGTTACCTATCGGTGCGGCGCCAAGCCAGAGCGTACGGCCATCAAGCACCAACATATGCAAGCGCCAGTCGGCACGACGCTTGCGTTCAAGCAGAATCGACTCACGTCGCAACGCCTGCGACAGGGCTGAGCCAAATTTGCGCGCAAAGCTCTGCAACTCACGCCCTTCAGTGGTATCCACCACTTCAGCAACCAGCTCACTTGCAACAGGCAGGCTACCGGCACAGGCCAGAATCGGCGTAATGCGATCATCCGCAGGAAGCTGCTCGAACAGTGGTAAAGCCGCAAACCACTGTCGAATGAAAATCAGGTCGCGAAAACGCAGCCGCTGAATCGCATCTGTCGCACCATCGGGTTGCTGACAGTGAAATACCACATAGGCCTGCCCCGTTTCGAAACGTGGATAGCCATAAATACCCATGTCAGAAAGACGAGTGGAAATTTCAGCTGCGCACTCCTTCTCGAATCCGGCACGGCAATACAGTACCAGCGTATTGAATTCACTCATTACTTTCTCCTGACTCGGTGGGCGCACTATAGTAATCCTTTAGTCTGATAACAACAGAAGCCATCGCACAGTGGCATGGAAAATGACCTCAAAAAAAGCGCTTGATCCATATCAAGCAAAAGATCAAATCAACACTCGAGTTCAGCGAAAGACCATTGAAAACCGTGCTTCTGAAGCATAAACCGCTTTACCACGACAGCACACAAAACCAATTACCAAATTAAATTCAAACAGTTACAAAAAACCGTCTTTTTTGATCGGGTATATAATGAAGATAAATGCCCCCTGCGACAATAAACCACAGTTAAAGGTTCCATCGCATTGAAATGGCGTGGGTATTCCCAGATAATTGCGGGTGGAACTCTTCTTACTACTATTAGCTTGTTGATGAGAGCCTGACATGAGCACTGCAACTGAACACCCGACTTACAACTACAAAGTCGTGCGCCAGTTCGCCATCATGACGGTGGTCTGGGGCATCGTCGGTATGGGCGTCGGCGTTTTGATCGCCGCCCAGCTGGTGTGGCCTGCACTGAACTTTGATATTCCCTGGTTGACCTACGGACGTATTCGTCCGTTACACACCAACGCGGTAATCTTCGCGTTTGGTGGCTGTGCACTTTTTGCCACTTCCTACTATGTGGTGCAGCGCACCTGTCAGACCCGTCTTTTTTCGGACGGCCTGGCTGCGTTCACTTTCTGGGGCTGGCAGGTAGTGATTCTGGCAGCTGCTGTTACCCTCCCGCTGGGTCTGACCTCCGCCAAGGAGTATGCAGAACTGGAGTGGCCGATCGACATTTTGATCGCCGTGGTTTGGGTCAGCTATGCCATCGTCTTCCTGGGCACTGTCAAGAACCGCAAGACGTCTCACATTTATGTGGGTAACTGGTTCTACATGGCGTTCATCATCACCGTTGCGGTGCTGCATATCGTCAACAGCATGGCGATGCCGGTATCCCTGACCAAATCATACTCCATGTACCCGGGTACCGTGGATGCGATGGTTCAGTGGTGGTATGGCCACAACGCGGTAGGTTTCTTCCTGACTGCAGGCTTCCTGGGCATGATGTACTACTTCGTACCCAAGCAGGCCGAGCGTCCGATCTACTCTTACCGTCTGTCCATTGTTCACTTCTGGGCGCTGATCGCGACCTACATGTGGGCCGGTGGTCACCACCTGCACTACTCTGCCCTGCCTGACTGGACTCAGTCTGTTGGCATGGTCATGTCACTGATCCTGCTGGCGCCTTCTTGGGGCGGCATGATCAACGGCATGATGACCCTGTCCGGCGCCTGGCACAAACTGCGTACCGACCCGGTACTGCGCTTCCTGGTGGTATCTCTGTCCTTCTATGGTATGTCTACCTTCGAAGGCCCGATGATGTCCATCAAGACCGTCAACGCCCTGTCACACAACACTGACTGGACCGTTGGCCACGTACATGCTGGCGCTCTGGGTTGGGTTGCGATGATTTCCATTGGTGCCGTGTACCACATGATCCCGAAACTGTTCGGTAAGGCTCAGATGTACTCTGTTGGCCTCATCAACACACACTTCTGGCTCGCAACCATCGGTACCGTGCTGTACATCTGCTCCATGTGGGTTAACGGTATCCTGCAGGGTCTGATGTGGCGTGCAGTTAACGAAGACGGCACTCTGACCTACAGCTTCGTCGAAGCGCTTGAAGCCAGCCACCCGGGTTACCTGGTGCGTTGGATCGGTGGCATGTTCTTCCTGACCGGTATGCTGCTGATGGCCTTCAACGTTTGGCAGACCGTTCGCAGCGGCAGCTCCGTCAAGGCAGCTGAACCCTCTGCGCAAGCGGCCTGATTGAGACGAGGAGCAGAAGAAAATGATCAAACACGAAACGATTGAAAAGAACATCGGCCTCATGATCCTGCTGATCATTATCGTGATCAGCGGCGGCGGCCTGGCGGAGATCGTTCCGCTGTTCTTCCAGAGCTCTACCACCAAGCCGATTGATGGTCTGCGTACCTATTCGGCTCTGGAGCTTGAAGGCCGTGACATCTACATCCGTGAAGGCTGTCACGTCTGCCACACTCAGATGATTCGCCCGTTCCGTGCTGAAACCGAGCGTTACGGTCACTACTCCACCGCTGACGAACACGTATGGGAACACCCGTTCCTGTGGGGCTCCAAGCGTACCGGTCCTGATCTGGCCCGCGTAGGTGGACGTTACTCTGATGACTGGCAGCGCGCGCACCTCTACAACCCGCGTGATGTGGTTCCTGAATCAAAAATGCCCTCCTACCCCTGGCTGTTTGAAAACCGTCTGAGTGGCAAGGAAACGGCAGCGAAGATGGAAACTCTGCGCAAGCTGGGGGTACCGTATACAGATGAACAGATCAGCGCTTCCCGTGAAGAAGTAGCAGGTAAACCCGAGATTGACGCTCTGGTCGCCTACCTGCAGTCACTGGGTAAAACACACTCTGTTTACACCAACAAGCGGTAATTTTCAGTGAGTTACGAGGTTTATGGTCCTTACATACCGGTCATAATGCTGATCACCTTCATCGGCCTTTTCATCTGGGTTCTCCTGCCGGGGAACAAGAAAAGGTTCGATGAAGCCTCCCAGCTTCCTTTTGCTGATGAAGAACAGCACAAGAAAAGCGAAGAGGAGCAGGGCCGACCGGAAGAGACCCATAACAGGAGAGACGACAAATGAGTGCTTTCTGGAGCGCGTGGGTAACAGTCATCACCCTGGCCGTTATTTTCGGCTGTACATGGCTGCTGCTGGCTACCCGCAAAAGCGAAAAATTCAAGGAAACGACCGAGAACACCCTGGGTCACGAGTTCGACGGTATCGAAGAATATGACAACCCCCTGCCGCAGTGGTGGTTTTACATGTTCGTCGCAACCGTGATCTTTGGCCTTGGCTACCTTCTGCTTTACCCGGGTCTTGGTAACTTCAAAGGCCTGCTGGGCTGGACTTCCCACGGTCAGTGGGAAGAAGAGATGCAGCATGCCGAAGAGGTATACGCCCCGGTGTTCGCCAAGTATGCTGCTCTTTCCATTGAAGAGTTGCAGAAGCCGGAGAACGAAGGCGGTCTCAAGATGGGACAGCGCATGTTTGCCAACAACTGTTCCGTTTGTCATGGCGCTGCCGGCACCGGTGCGGTTGGCTTCCCGAACCTGACCGACAATGATTGGCTCTGGGGTGGCAACCCTGACCAGATCAAACACACCATCACTCAGGGTCGTAACGGCGGCATGCCTGCATGGGCCGATGTACTGGGTGAAGACGGTGTGCGTGACGTGGCCAGCTATGTCATGACCCTGAGCGGTAAGGAAGCTGTGGCCGGTACTGATGTGACCAACGGACAGAAACAGTTCCAGGCTCTGTGTACTGCTTGCCATGGCGCTGAGGGCAAGGGCATGCACGCTTTGGGTGCTCCCAACCTGACTGATGATACTTGGCTCTACGGTGGCAACTTTACTCAGATTGCTCACACAATCCGTGTGGGTCGATTTGGGGTGATGCCTGCTCAGAAAGATCTTCTGTCTGAAGACAAGATCCACCTGATCACAGCATACGTCTACAGCCTGTCCAATAAATAAGCACTGGACAAGCACCAAAAAAAGGCGACATGATTCAAGTCATGTCGCCTTTTTTATTAGCGGCTTAGTATAATATTCGACGCTCCTAATGGAGCGCATGGACCTGTCGACACAACCAGCAGTAGGTACTGGCATGAATCAGATACCGGTAAAGGACGTAACCCCGAGCAAAAAAGGCAAAAAAGAGGCCGAATCCTATAACCTCTATGCCAAGCGGGAACACATTTACGTCAAGTATTACAAAGGCTTCTTCAAAAACTTCCGTACCATCTCCGGTTTCATCATGCTGGCGATGTTTTACGGCGCCTCTTGGCTTCAATACGATGGCCGACAGGCCATCCTGTTTGATCTGCCCAACCGGCAATTTCATATTTTCGGCATGACTTTTTGGCCCCAGGATTTCATGCTGCTCTCCTGGCTGCTGATTATTCTGGCTTTTACTCTGTTTTTCGTAACAGTCTTTGCAGGGCGCCTCTGGTGCGGTTATGCCTGTCCCCAGTTTGTCTGGACCTGGCTCTTTATCTGGGCCGAGCGTATCACCGAAGGCGACCGCAACAAGCGCATGCGGCTTGATAAACAACCCATGTGCGCTGAAAAGTTCCTGCGTAAGAGCGCCAAGCATGCCATCTGGATTATCATCGCCGTCGCCTCGGCTATAGCATTTGTCGGTTATTTTTCTCCAATCCGTGAGTTGGTACCCGATGTTTTAGCGTGGGATTTGGGGCCATGGGAAACCTGGTGGCTGGCGTTCTTAAGCGTAGCTACCTATGGTAACGCTGGCTGGCTGCGTGAGCAGGTATGTATCTACATGTGCCCCTATGCCCGCTTCCAAAGCGTCATGTTCGACCAGGATACCCTTATTATCTCCTACGATGAGAAGCGTGGAGAACCTCGTGGCAGCCGCAAAAAAGGGGTCGACAAGGAAGCGGCAGGCCTGGGCGACTGTATCGACTGCTATGCCTGCGTTCACGTCTGCCCAGTCGGTATTGATATACGTGACGGTCTGCAGTACGAATGCGTGGCCTGTGGTGCCTGCGTTGATGCCTGCGATGACATGATGGAGCGTGTCGGCTATGAACCCGGGCTTGTACGCTACACCACTGAACACGCCTTGAACGGCAACACAACCAAACTGTTGCGCCCCCGCCTGATCGGTTACTTTGTTGCACTGATGGTGATGTTTGGTGCCTTCATCTGGGCCATCGGAGACCGCGTTCCGCTTGAAGTTGACGTGATCCGTGATCGTGGCCAGCTGTACACCACTACCCCGTCCGGCATGATCGAGAACGTTTTCACACTCAAGATCGCCAACAAGGAGCAGATAGACCACAGCTACCGCATCAAAATTGATGGTCCGGAAGGACTGAACATGATCTCGGCAGATACTGTGACAGTAGAGGCTGGAGAGCTTCTGACATACCCTGTCAGGGTTCAAATAGAGCCAGGTCAGTTGAGTCAGGCCAACACTCCTTTCAGCTTTACTGTCGAAGCCGCTGAAGATCCTTCAATCCATATTGAAACTGAAAGCCGTTTCCTGGGTCCCACTCCACAGCGATAGTGCCTCATTCGGCTTAATTAGGTTAGAATAACGGCCGGTTCATTCCGGCCGTTTCCATTCAAGGAATGTCATGAATACACACGCAACTCCCCCCGCCCCCTGGTACAAGCAGCCCTGGCTCTGGTTTATTTTGGCGCCACTGATTGCGGTGTTCATCTATGCTTCATTTTTCATGTACATTGCAGTAACCACCAGCGACGGCATTGTTAAGGAAGACTATTACAAGGTCGCCCGCGGAATGAATATCGACACGTCCAAATCTGATGCAGCAAGCAGACTGGGACTTGAAGGCACCCTCAACTTTGATACCGTAACCGGTGATATCAACCTGCGCCTGAGTGGTATGCTGACAAGCTTCCCGCAGACTCTCAGTCTGAATATCATTCATCCAACCCATCAGAAATTTGACCAAATCCTGATTCTGAAAAGCGTTGATGGCAAAGGCATCTATTCCGGCAGCCTCACTGCAGGTCTGATCGGAAAACGCTACCTTTCCCTGTCTCCTGCCGACGAAAGTTGGCAGCTGCGCCAGGAAATGGTACCGCCTTATTCTGAACTGATTAGCCTTACGCTCACTGCGCAATGAGCCAGCCATGACCGCACAACAGCCCCCGGCGCGCACGCCCTGTTATCACTGTGGCCTGCCTGTTCCTCGCGGCAGCCAGTACACTGTCAGCATTGAGGGCAAACAACGCTCCATGTGCTGCCCTGGCTGCCAGGCGGTTGCACAGACCATCGTAGATGGGGGGCTGGACAACTTCTATCGCCATCGCGACAGTCAGAGTGCCGACAGTGAGCTGATCCGCACCAACAGCGGCAGCCGGCGCAAGCAAGAGTTGGAGCTGTATGACAACCCCGAAGTGCAAAGCAGCTTTGTACATAACGCCGGGGCCGATCAGCGTGAAGCTGTGTTGGTTATTGAGGGCATCACCTGTGCCGCCTGTGTCTGGCTGCTGGAAAAACACCTGACAAGCCAACCCGGTGTTACCGCTGCCAGTGTCAATATGACCACCCACCGTGCCCGTATCCGCTGGCACAGTGGAACCACACGTCTGAGCCACCTGCTGGCAGAAATTGATCGCCTGGGCTACCAGGGCCACCCCTATCAGCCCAACCGCGAAGAGCAGTTGCTTGAGCAAGAGCGTAAACGCGCCGTGCGCCGCCTTGGGGTGGCGGGTGTATGCATGGCTCAGACCATGATGCTCGCCGCAGCACTCTATGCCGGCGAACTCAGCCATTCCATGGACGCCCATATCATCACCCTGATGAACTGGGCATCCATGGTTCTGGCAACCCCCGTAGCGCTTTACTCTTCCGTGCCCTTCTATAAAGCCGCCTGGCGCGACTTGCAAACACGCAGCCTGAGCATGGACGTGCCAGTCGCATTGGCAATTTTGCTGGCCTATTTTGCCAGTGTCTGGTCAACGGTTTCTGGCAGCGGCGATGTCTACTTCGAGTCAGTCACCATGTTCGCCTTTTTCCTGCTGGTCGGGCGTTTCATGGAAATGGCCGCTCGTCATCGAACCGGCAGGGCCGGCAACGCACTGCTTGATCTGCTGCCAACCAGTGCCATTCGCCTTGACGGCGATACCGAAACGCTTGTGCCCGCCACTCAACTGCGAACTGGAGACAGGGTCTTGGTCAAGTCGGGGCATACCATTCCGGCTGATGGCCGTGTTATCGAGGGGCGCAGTTCAGTGGACGAGTCGGCTCTGACCGGTGAGTACCTGCCCCAGTCACGAAGCACTGGCGAACTGGTCATCGGCGGCACTCTCAATATCGAGCACCCGCTTCAGATCGAAGTAACCGAGACGGGCAGTGAAAGCCGCCTGTCCGCCATTGTCCGCATGCTGGACCGGGCCCAGGCAGAGAAGCCGAGCGTTGCTCGCATAGCCGACCGTGTTGCCAGCCAGTTTGTGGCAGCCACGCTTTTGACGGCAGCAGCCGTGGCGGTATTCTGGTACTTTTATGACCCTGCACGCGCATTCTGGGTCACGCTGTCCGTGCTGGTCGTCACGTGCCCCTGCGCCCTTTCACTGGCAACGCCTACCGCCTTGACTGCTGCCACAGGCACTCTACGCCAGCGTGGCATGTTGATCAGTCGCGGGCACGTGCTGGAAAGCTTTGCCACGGCAACCCACATTATCTTCGACAAGACCGGTACATTGACCGAGGGCAACCTTAACATTGAGGAGATATGTCCTGTCAGCACACTCGACAGCCAAACACTGTTGAGTATTGCCGCCGCACTCGAAAGCCGTTCCGAACATCCTATTGCCCGTGCCTTTCGTGCCCACGCTGTTCAGGCCGCCACAGATGTACAGGTGCATGTTGGCCAAGGCCTTAGCGGTATGGTTGAGGGCAAGCGCTATCGAATTGGCAAACCCGGTTTTGCCTGCCCTGACGATACGCCTCAACAACCCAAAAGCAGCGGGTTGTGGTTATTACTTGCAGATGCTGAACAACCACTGGGTTGGTTCCGGCTCGATGATCAGATTCGCCCCGAAGCCGCACAAACACTCACTGAACTGCGCGCACTTGGCCTGACGCCACTAATGCTCACCGGTGATGCCTCCGATGCTGCACAAAAGGTCGCCTCTCATCTTGGAATTGATCAAGTATTCAGCGGTATGAGCCCTGAACAGAAACTGGCACACTTGAACCAACTGAGCCAGCAGGGAGCTGAGATCATTATGGTGGGCGATGGTATCAATGATATCCCCGCACTGGCCGGTGCCCGCACTTCGGTTGCGATGGCCAGTGCAACCGATCTGGCCAAGACCAACGCTGATGCAGTCCTGATTGCCAACGACCTGATGCGATTGGCCGATTGTGTGCGCATGGCACGCAAGACACGCACCATTATCCGTGAGAACCTGAGCTGGGCGCTGCTTTACAACCTTCTTGCCCTGCCCGCTGCAGCCGCCGGTCTGGTGCCACCCTACTGGGCCGCGATCGGCATGTCCGCCAGCTCGCTGGTAGTGGTCGGCAATGCGATGCGACTGAGTCGCCGCCACGTCGCGGCTCAGCCAACCAATGAGGGAGCGGAACGTTAATGGATATTGTTATCCTGTTAATACCCATCGCGATCATTCTGGCAGGTTTTGCGATCTGGGCATTCTTTTGGAGTGTGAACAGTGGTCAATTTGATGACCTTGAGTCACCGGCTCATCGTATCCTCTATGATGATGATGAAGACCTTATTCCCGAGGATGCACGACAGAAAAAGGATAATCCCGAGCCGGAAAGCCAGGATCAGGATACCCGTTGAGCATGCCTGAACCCGCCCTTCTTGCTTCCGCCCTGTTGTTCGGCCTCGCCGGCAGCACTCACTGTATCGGAATGTGCGGCGGAATCGCCGGCAGTCTGGCCATGAGTGGCGGTGAGCGAGTCCTTCGCTTTCAACTGGCCTACAATCTTGGTCGCCTGTTCAGTTATGCCCTTGCGGGTGCCCTGATCGGTCAGCTGGGCCAGCTGTTTACTCAAACGGCTGAGCTTACATTGATTCTGCGTAGCGTTGCTGCGCTCATCATGGTTGTGATGGGTTTATACATTGCCGGCTGGTGGCAAGGCGCGGCCTATCTGGAACGAGCCGGAGGTGTTGTTTGGCGCCGGTTACAGCCTTTCACCCACACCCTGCTGCCCGCCGACACCCTGCCCAAGGCGCTGCTCCTGGGCGCGCTCTGGGGTTGGTTGCCGTGCGGTCTGGTCTATACGACTCTGCTCTGGGCCGGTACGGTGAGCAACAACAGCCTCACCAGTGCGAGTCTGATGCTGGTATTCGGTGCCGGTACTCTACCTGCTCTGCTCACATCGGCGCTCCTGGCACGCCAATTGAAACAGTTATTACAACGCAGTGGTGTAAGACAGGGGGCGGGGCTTTTGGTAATTCTGTTTGGTCTGGCAACCCTGCCATGGACCGGCCTGTTGCACCCGCATTGATATCCATCAACAACCGCCCGGTCACTCTTCCCTATAATGCCCGGCCGGCCAACAAATAGAGGTACTGAGGTGAACAACCAGACAACCATCAGTTGGGATATGGACCTGATCAAGCGTTATGACCTGTCCGGCCCCCGCTATACCTCGTACCCGACTGCGATCCAGTTCGATTCCGGCCTGAGCCCCGAGAAGTTGATCGAAACCGGGCGCTCCACAAGTGACCCTCATGCACCCTTGTCGCTGTATGTGCATATCCCTTTTTGTGCTCACGTTTGCTACTACTGCGCCTGTAACAAGGTGATCACCCGCAACCGCAAGAAAGCTCAGCCCTATCTTGATACTGTTTATCGTGAAATGGCAAAGCTGTCACAGTGGTACCGTGGAGACCGGCAGGTAAATCAGCTGCATTGGGGTGGTGGTACCCCGACGTTTATCAGCGATGATCAAATGCGTGAGCTGATGCAGGCACTGCGCAGTAATTTCAATTTGCGTGATGACGACAAGGGCGACTATTCAATTGAGATTGATCCGCGTGAAGCCAGTGACCAGACTCTGGAGGTTTTGCGCGAGATCGGCTTCAACCGTATCAGTCTTGGTGTACAGGATGTGGATGCACGGGTACAGGAGGCGGTCAATCGCGTCCAGCCCACCGAGATGACCGCGCGCGTACTGCAATGCTCGCATGAACTGGGATTCAAATCGATCAACATGGACCTGATCTACGGCCTGCCGCATCAAAGCGAAGAAAGCTTTGCCGATACCCTCGACACCGTCATTGCCATGAGCCCTGACCGCCTGTCAGTGTTCAACTATGCGCACCTGCCAGATCGATTCCGCTCACAGAAACACATTCGTGCTGAAGACTTGCCCAGCCCCGAAACCAAGCTCAACATACTGCAAAACAGTATCAATCGCCTGCTTGAGGCCGGTTACGTTTATATAGGCATGGACCATTTCGCCAAGCCCGATGATGAACTGGCCCTCGCCCAGGCGGAAGGCAAGCTTCATCGCAACTTTCAAGGTTACACCACCCATTCCGATTGTGACCTGGTTGCCATGGGCGTATCAGCCATCAGTCAGATTGGCGATGTCTATTATCAGAACGAGCATGATATTGCCGCCTACAGTCAGGCCGTTGCTCAGCAGCAACATGCCGTCAAGCGCGGTGTAACACTGAGCCGTGATGATCATATTCGCCGCGCGGTCATTACTGAGTTGATCTGTCAATTTGAACTAGATGTTGCGGCCGTCGAGCAGCGCTTTGATATTCAGTTTGGCGATTATTTCAATGCCGAGCAGGCTGAACTGCAGCAGTTCAGTACTGATGGCTTGATCGAGTTGTCATCCAGTCGCATTCGCGTGACTGCAGCAGGCCGCCTGCTGATAAGACGCATCTGTATGGCGTTCGATGCCTATATACCGAAACATGAAGCCACACGGAGTTTCTCGCGTATCATCTAAAGTCGAGGCCCGTTAACCGGGCCCGGCGCTTCACCCTCTGGGGTAAATGTTACATAATGCGGGAAAGCACTCGCAGCGTGACGAACCCAAAATAAGGATGACCCCATGGCCGACTGGAAATCTCAAGGAAAGCTTCACAGCCTGCAACAGGTCCATTGCAAGACCTGCAGCCTGAGCTCACTCTGTCTTCCGGTATCGCTTGACCTGACCGAGATCGACCGGCTCGATGATATTATCGAGAAAAGCCGCCCGCTCAAGAAAGGTGAACACCTGTTCCATCAGGGTGAACCCTTCAGCTCCGTGTATGCCCTTCGGGCCGGCACAATCAAGAGCTACACGCTCACCAATGAGGGTGAAGAGCAGATCACTGGCTTTTATTTCCCGGGCGAACTGGTCGGCCTGAGTGGATTTGATGCCGAAACCTATCCCATGTCAGCCAAGGTACTGGAAACCACGACCGTCTGTGAGATCCCCTTTGAACGTCTGGATGAACTTTCAGGTCAACTGCCCGAACTGCGCCGTCAGATGCTGCGCAGCATGAGCAAGGAACTGCGAGATGATCAGCAAATGATGCTGTTGCTGTCGAAGAAAAATGCAGAACAACGCGTGGCAACCTTTCTGCTCAAATTGTCTCAGCGCTTCAAGGCACGCGGGTACTCTGCATCCAACTTCCGTCTGTCGATGTCACGTAACGAGATCGGCAACTATCTGGGCCTGGCCGTGGAAACCGTCAGCCGCATCTTTACGCGCTTTCAAAAGATGGACCTGATGCAAGTGGACGGCAAGGAAGTGGAGCTGACCAACCTGGACGAAATGTATCGTTTGTCTGGCGAGGCACGCCAAGGTGAATGCTCCCAGCATCAGGAAAACCAGACCAGCTGACACCATGACGGGGAAGCTGCCAACATTATCAAGCCCATCCATACGGTTGGCGGTTTATAACCGGGGCCAGTATCACGCCAATAAAAAAGGCATGGCCTCTTTCGAAGCCATGCCTCAAGTTGCACAATGAAGTAGCCATCTCAATGTGTAACCCAACGAAGCCATTACACCCTTAATCCGCCCTCGCAGCATTGAGTTATGTCAATTGAGCGCCTAACCGGGAGATATTTATGTCCTACGATGAGTTTTATGTGAAGTCTGTCATCCGTTCACTGCAGGACTGGCCCGAACCCGGTGTAACCTTTCGCGATGTAACTCCCATTTTCAAAGACCCCAAAGCGATGCGTATGGTGTCGGATGCATTCATCCAGCGTTATATCGACAGCGACATTACGCATATTGCCTGTATTGACGCCCGTGGCTTCCTGTTTGGCGCGATCCTGGCGCACCAGCTTAACCTGCCGCTGGTGCTGGAGCGCAAAAAAGGCAAGCTGCCGGGCGAAACCATTCATCAGGAATATACGCTGGAGTACGGTACCGCCGCAGTTGAAATGCAGATTGACTCGGTTGAGTCCGGTGATCGCGTACTTCTGTTCGATGACCTGATTGCTACCGGCGGCACCATTTTGGCCGCCTGCACCCTGATCAAGAAACTTGGCGCGGAGGTTATCGAGGCCGCCGCCCTGATCGATCTGCCGGATCTGCAGGGTTCCACCCGCATTCAGGAACTGGGCATCCCCGTCTACTCCCTGCTCGCCTACGAAGGCTGCTGAACTTCCCATCTGATGCACCGGGTACGCCTTCCCGGTGCACACTGTTATAATTCACCCCTTTTGCACCTCTGGAGAGTCCATGCTCTGGTTCCGTAATGCCATTGTCTATCGCTTTGAACCCACCCCGGGGTTTACCCCTGAACACCTGAGCGAAGCCCTGTCAGAACATCCATTCACCCCCTGTGGCAGTCAGGAACTGAGTCGCAGCGGCTGGAGGGCACCAGTGAGCGAAGCTGACGAGATGCTGGTATTCAGCAGCAACGGCTTCATGCTGATCAACCTGCTGCAGGAAGAGCGCATTCTGCCCGGCAGCGTTGTACGCGAGGCATTGGATGAGCGTGTTGCCCTGATTGAAGCCGAGCAAAGTCGTAAGGTCTACCGCAAAGAGAAGCTGCAACTCAAGGATGAAGTCATTCTGGACCTGCTACCACGCAGCTTTACCCGTCGTCGCCGTACATACGCCCTGCTGATGCCACAGCAGGGCTGGCTGCTGGTGGATGCCTCCTCGCACAAGCGTGCAGAAGATCTGCTGAATCAGCTGCGCCAGGCGCTGGGATCACTCAAGGTACAGCTGGTGCAAACTCAAGTGCAGGCCGATAAGGTCATGACAGCCTGGGTACAGGGTGAAACCATGCCACAGGGCTGGGCACTGGAAGATGAGTGTGAGTTGCGTGACCCGATGACCGAGGGCAGCAAAATCAGCGTCAAGGGCCAGGAACTGCTGTGTGACGAGATTGCAGCACATATCAGTACCGGCATGCTGGTCAAGCGGTTGGCGCTGGAATGGCAGCAGCAGATCCGGCTGGTCCTGCATGAAGACCTGAGCCTGCACCGCCTGCGCCTGTGCGATGAGTACCGTGATCAGCTCGAAGCCGACACGCCTGAAGAGGCACTCGCGGCCCGTGATACCGAACTGGCTCGCATGGGGCTCGAGTATGCCCGCCTGCTGCCTGAGCTGATCGCGGCGCTTGGAGGCGAGCATGTACAGCGTTAAGGAGATCTTCTATACGCTGCAGGGAGAAGGTGCTCAAGCAGGACGGGCAGCGGTATTCTGCCGTTTTGCCGGCTGCAACCTTTGGTCCGGCCGGGAGCAGGATCGATCTAAAGCAATCTGTGACTTCTGCGACACGGACTTTGTCGGCGTCGATGGACAAAATGGTGGTAAGTTTGCCAGCGCGGCCAAGCTTGCACAGCGGGTTCGCTCGTTCTGGCCGGACTCCCCAGACGGCAAGCCCTACGTTGTCTGCACTGGTGGAGAGCCCGCCCTGCAGCTTGATTCAGATCTGATTGACGCTCTGCACGGCGAGGGTTTTGAGATTGCCATCGAAACCAACGGTACTTGCCCTCTGCCCGAAGGTATCGACTGGATCTGCGTCAGCCCCAAGGCCGGCAGCGAACTGGTTGTACATAGCGGTAACGAGCTGAAGCTGGTCTACCCACAGCCACTGGCTCAACCCGAACGGTTCACTGAAATGCACTTTGACCATTTTTATCTGCAGCCAATGGATGGCCCTCTGCAAACTACCAATATCCGCCGCTGCATCGACTACTGCATGGCGCATCCACAGTGGAAACTGGGTCTGCAGACGCACAAGATCACCGGTATCGACTAATCATTGAATGCGCTGGCGCACCAGCACCAGATCACGGTTGCGCCAACCCACCAGCAGCAAGGCCGGCAATTGCATCAACACCCCGTAGATCAGCGCACTGGCAGACATTTCAGCACTCTGCAGCAAACCGCCCGTCACAAGCAAAGCCGTCCCCGCATTTTGAATTCCCACTTCAATACTCAGGGTCACCTGCTGCGATGCCTGTAGCCGCATCAGGCGAGCCAGCAAGTAGCCACTGCCCATTGCCAAAAGTGCCAGCAGCAACGCTGCAGGCCCTACAATGGCAACCAGAGCCGGCAAGCGTCCCCAGTTGGCCGCCACAATTCCGGTAACAACCACAACCATAAACACCAGCGACAGTATCTTTACAGGCCTTTTAACCCGTTGGCTGAAGCCAGGGCTGCGGCCACTGACAAGCATGCCCAGTAACACCGGCAACAATGTCACCAGTACCAACTTCATCACCGACTCCAACACAGGAAAATCGGGCAGTACAGCGTCTCCCTGCCAATGACTCAGGGCCATCAACGTCAACAACGGCAGCGAAAAAGGCGTAATCAGGCTTGAAATAGCGGTTAGCGACACCGACAAAGCCGTGTCGCCCCGCGATAACAAGGTTAGCATGTTGGAGGTAGCGCCACCCGGTGCAAAGGTCAGTACCATCAAGCCAACGGCCAACAATGGCGGCAACTCTAGCGCCGTTACCAACATCAGCCCCAGGCAAGGCAGTAACAGCAGCTGTCCCAGCAACCCCACCAGCACAGCGCGGGGTGCCTTGAGCACACGCCGGAAGTCATCAACCCTGAGCGTCATACCAACCCCCAGCATGATGACAAACAGCGCCAGCGGCAAAAACCATTGGGTCATGACTGAGGTTTGCATTTTCGCTCCCGTGAAGGTCAAAATTCAAAGCAACATCTTAGGTTACTCTCGCCTAGAGGGACAATCGCTCACACAGACTTTACCGCCATCCCCCATTACCTCTGGGCTGGCCGGGTATACCCACATCTGCTGTGGATAACACTGTGAAAATTTGATTACCAAACGGCTTCAGCAGGCATGTTCTCTTGCTCTTCTACAGATTGATTATTTTTTGATCAGCTGTATTTATTCATTTATTATCAATATGTTACATAACGCAAGTGTTAATTTTAAGGCCTTTGCGCTGGTTCTGGCCGAGTGTTGCAGGTATCATCCCCCGCTGTCGGATGAGAGAGCTTCGGATTGATGCAAGAGCAACTGGACATACGCCGCAAGGCAGCCGAAAAAGTCACCATCATTGGTGCTGTTCTGGACACCGTACTCGGCATCCTTAAAATCCTGATTGGGGTCATCGCCAACTCCACTGCGCTGGTTGCGGACGGTATCCACTCATTGTCGGACCTGGTCACCGACTTCATGGTGGTCATCGTGTTGCGTCTGTCTCACCAGGCACCTGACGAAAACCACCCCTGGGGCCATGCGCGTTTTGAAACCGTCGGCACGGTTGCGCTCGGCGTGATTCTGGTAGGTGTCGGTGGCGTGATGGCCTATGACAGTCTGCAGCTTCTGTTCAGCGAGCAACCAACAATTCTGCCCAGCTGGCCGGCACTGATCGTTGCAGCACTTTCCATTGTCAGCAAGGAATGGATCTTCCAGTACACGTTCAAGGTAGGCAAGAAGCTGGACTCTGACCTGATCATCGCCAATGCCTGGCACAGTCGTACTGATGCCTTCTCATCCATCGTCGTACTGCTGGCTGTTGCAGGCGCCATGGCCGGCATCTGGTGGCTGGACGCCCTTGCAGCAGTACTGGTTGCGCTAATGGTCGGCAAGATAGGCTGGGACCTGGTCGCCAAAAGCATTACCGAACTGGTCGACACGGCTCTGCCGGAAGAAAAGGTCACCAAACTGCGCGAGCAGGTGCTGAGTGTTGACGGCGTAATCAATGTGCATAGCTTCAAAAGTCGTCGCATGGGTAGCCAAAGCCTGTTGGAAATGCACCTTCAGGTTGCTCCTCACCTCAGTGCGGCGGAAGGGCACTTCATCGGCGACAACGTGGTGTGTCAGCTGCAGAGCCGCTTCGATGATATCAGCCATATCATTTTCCATATCGATACCTACGATGATGAAGAATTCCATGACGAGGTATTTTGCCCTGTCATGCCAACACGGCCTGAAGTCAGCCAACATCTGGACGCTATCATCAGCCGTATTCTGGGTGACAATCCCGACTACGAGCTGATCCTGTACTACCACCCTGAGTATATCGACCTGGACATCAAGGCTTCTGAGCAGTTTCACCAGCTTATGCTGCACACAGGCCTAACGGCGCGAGAGTTGCAGGAGCGTCTGCGTGAGCAACTGACCGGGTTGAACTGGTTTCGTACACTGCATCTTTGGCTGCCGCCACGATAGACAGCAGCGACTCCTCTCTGGCTGAGCTGAACGAAAAAGGCCGGGACTGATGCCCGGCCTTTTTTGCTGCTTAAGCCTGGATCACCTGACCGGCTCACGCATGGTGACAAACTCTTCCGCTGCCGTCGGGTGGATGCCAATGGTGCTGTCAAATACCGCCTTGGTTGCGCCTGCCTTGAGTGCCACACCGATACCCTGAATGATCTCACCGGCTTCTGCGCCCACCATGTGTACGCCAAGCACGCGATCGGTGTCAGCATCCACTATCATTTTCATCAAGGTGCGCTCGTCACTGCCGCTTAACGTGTGCTTGAGCGCACGAAACTCGGAGCGGAACACCTGAATATTGCTGTACCGCTCACGCGCCTGCTCTTCACTCAGACCAACCGTTCCGATATTGGGCTGACAGAATACGGCCGTGGGGATCAGGTCGTAATCCACCTTGGGTGAACCCTTGGCATAGAGGCTTCGCACCAGCGCCATGCCTTCGGCCAACGCCACAGGGGTCAGCTGCACCCGGTCAATCACATCACCGATGGCATAGATCGACGGCACCGAGGTCTGAAACTGATCGTTGACGATTACGGCTCCGTTTTTTGCCTGTGCAACGCCCAGTGCTTCAAGCCCAAGCCCATCGGTATTGGGTACACGACCGGTGGCATACAGTATCTGATCGGCTTCCAGGATACGCCC
The DNA here is from genome assembly GCF_041155135.1 of Marinobacterium sp. BA1. Classification (NCBI taxonomy): domain Bacteria; kingdom Pseudomonadati; phylum Pseudomonadota; class Gammaproteobacteria; order Oceanospirillales; family Oceanospirillaceae; genus Marinobacterium; species Marinobacterium sp. BA1. The sequence continues at coordinate 717,145 of NZ_BAAFHC010000001.1, read as the reverse complement.
ATCCGTCAGGCGGGCACTCAAGCGGCCGCTGGCTAACCGCTCAATCGACTCGATATTGGTATCGAAGCTGAGGTTTACACCCTTCTTCGCCACTTCCTGGGCCGTGAATTCTCGCACTTCCTGATCAAACCCGCGCAGAAACAGCTCACCGCGATAGATCAGCTCAGTGCGCGCACCCAGGCCTGCAAATATGCCGGCAAACTCAACCGCAATGTAGCCTCCGCCAACGACGATCACATCCTCGGGGAACTGTTCCAGATCAAACACTTCGTTGGAGCTGATGACATGTTCCTTGCCTGGCAGGTCCGGCACAAAGGGCCAGCCTCCGGTAGCCACCAGAATCCGCTCTGCAGTATAAGTCTTGCCGTTGACACTGACCTCATTAGCCCCTGTGATGCTGGCGCGGCCATCCATCAACTCACAGCCGGCATTTTTGAGCAGGTTGGTGTAGATCCCGTTAAGACGGGCAATCTCCTGCTTTTTGTTGTCTCGCAAAGTCGCCCAGTCAAATTGGACAGACTCCGCCTTCAAGCCGTAGCCCTCGGCTTCATGCAAGGACTCAGCATAATGTGACGCATAGACATAGAGTTTTTTCGGCACGCAGCCCACGTTAACGCAGGTACCACCAAGATAGCGATCTTCGGCTACAGCTACCCGAACTCCCATGCCGGCAGCCATCCGGCCAGCACGTACACCGCCCGACCCGGCGCCAATCACAAACAGGTCATAATCGAATTCTGCCACTGTGCTCTCCTTAACAATCCATTCGTTCATTAGAGACATTGTATCGGGCTGTAACACGATAGCCCAATAGAACTGCCGCCCCGCAGTAATAGCCAAAAACTATTGCATCGCACCCACCTGGCTGGCCGTTTCTGATAATATGATTCACCTGACCCGCAGCTTCCTTCAGGACAGAGCATGAAACTGATCTCTTTCAATACCAACGGTATTCGCGCACGCATGCACCAGCTTGAGCGATTGATCGAAAAGCATCAGCCGGATGTGATCGGCATTCAGGAAACCAAGGTAGCCGATGACCAGTTCCCGCGAGAGCAGATCGAGGCGATGGGATATCACGTTGTCTATCACGGTCAAAAGGGACATTACGGCGTGTGCCTGATTTCTCGTGAGCCTGCGATTAATGTTGAATACGGTTTTCCGGGGGATGAGCCTGATGCCCAGCGCCGCATGATCATGGCCGAGTTCAACTCGGCCAGCGGCAAGCCCATCAAGGTTCTTAACGGCTACTTCCCCCAGGGCGAGAACATTGCCCACGAGACAAAATTCCCGGCCAAGCGTCGTTTCTATGCTGATCTGCTGGCTTATCTGCAGTCCAGCTGCAACCCCGAGCAGCCGCTGGTGGTGATGGGTGATCTTAATATTTCGGCTGAAGACAAGGATATCGGTATCGGTGAAGTCAACCGCAAACGCTGGCTGAAAACCGGCAAAACCAGCTTCCAGCCGGTTGAGCGCGAGTGGCTTGACCAGCTTAAGCAGTGGGGCCTGGGTGACAGCTTCCGCATACTGCACCCGGAGGAGGACAACCTGTTCAGCTGGTTCGATTACCGCAGCCGTGGTTTTGACGACGATCCTCGTCGCGGCCTGCGCATTGACGCGATTATGGCCACGCCCGTATTGCTGGAGCGCTGTCGAGATGCCGGTATCGATTACGAGATACGAGGCATGGAAAAACCGTCCGACCATGCCCCTGTATGGGCCAGCTTCGAGATTTAGCCCTGCTGTCTAGAACTCTGTCACCGGGCAGTGAAAGCTGTCCGGTTTGACGATCATCAGGTCACAGCGGACCTGATCCAACAGACGCTCAGCAGAACTTCCCAGCAGCAGTCGATCGATAAAACCGCGCGCCAAAGACCCCATCACCAGCACATCGATTGACTGTTCATCGATCAGCTTCGGCAATACCTGATGAAACTCACCTTCCCTAAGGTGAACGCAGGGGTCTCCGACCTCCAGTTGCAGTGGCGCAATCATTTCACCAATCCGCTGCCGGTGCTCTATTGCCACTTTTTTCTGCAGCTGCTCGTAATCCACAACCAGGTGCTCATCGAAAATGGCCGAGTGTGGCAGCGTATTGAATACGTGAATCACATGCAGTTCTCCCCCCAGCTGTGCCGCCAACCGTGTTGCATGGCTCAACAGCTTCTGATCCAGCTCAGCAGCGGCATCATCAAGATGAAAAGGGTCGATGGCGGCTGCAATGCGAGGACGCTCAGACCATTGACGTGTCTTGCTTAGCAGCAGTGGTGCCGGGCACTGGCGCAGCAAACGCCAGTCAGACGCCGCCAGCAGCTGGCTCAGCACCCTGGGATGAGGCTCCAACGCATGCAGCACCAGCTCGGGCTGATAGCGCAGCGCCTTGCGTACCACGCCTTCAGCTCGATCCCGATCCCAGTAGACATCCGCCCCGGCCTCAATCTCCTGCTGTACCAGCTTGTCCATATGGGACTGCAGACCTTTTTCCACCTTTCTCAAGACGGACTGAATCGCATGCTGGCGCCCATCAGCGTCGAACAGATGACTGCTGTCCAATCCCGCCGAATAGACACAGGAAAACAGTTCAACCTGACTGTCGGGCGTCAGCAGACGCCGCATCTTCTGCAGCAGCTCGCCCCGGTGCTCATCCTCAGCAAGATTCACCAATAAACGCCTGAACTCACTCATGCCGGTCTCCTGTCAGAATTTTTTCCAGCATAGCCCGACTGAAGGAGCATGGAAACGACAGCATTGGATATTCAGTCGACTTTTGACTATTAATATTAGACATTAATTATATATAATTCAGAAAACGCTAATCAAAGGAGATGCTCGATGACATTGAATGCTGCCCTGCGCCTGATGGCCGGTACCGTTGTGCTGATAAGCCTGGCTCTTAGCCAATACCACTCTGCCCTCTGGCTCTGGCTAACTGCCTTTGTCGGTTTCAACCTGCTGCAGTCTGCCTTTACTCGCTGGTGCCCCGCCATCACGGTGTTTCGCTTGCTGGGCCTGAAGGAAGAGGTGTGTGACTCCAAGGGCATGAGCGTCAACCAGGGCGTTCATATTATTGCCGGTATTCTAATTCTCGCCACCAGCTTGCCCGTAGTATTGGGCATGGTCGGCCCAACCCTTTTGATCCTGCCGCTGATTATTGGGCTTAGCTTGATTCAGTCAGCCTTTACCGGCTGGTGCCCTGCCATTCTTATCGCTCGCATGATCGGATTCAAACCGACTCATCACGCCTGACACCACACCTGCCGACTGTGCTCAACAGCACAATCGGCAGGCTCATTCTCTCCGGGCGTGTTAAACTTGCGACTCTTGCCCGGATAATGGAGTGGGTGTTCACGTGATTCTGAAACTGGCGTTGCGTTTGCTGCCGTTGCTGTTGCTGCCGGTTCCGTTTTTGCTGCGTGATCAGCTCCACCTGCTTACGCCCGGTCACCAGCTGCTGTTGAATACCCTACCCTGGCTTCTGGCGCTGATGGTGATGCTGTTGGCTATCGGCTTTAAGCATGGCCGAATTCTCCTGCTGTCACTGCACTTTGCCTGTGCCGCCACCCTGCTGCACGCCACAGCCGATGCCGGTCCCGATAATCCGGCCAGTTATGTGCTTCTGGTTTTGCTGAGTCTGTTCTGGCCCTTGGGCCAGATTGTATTACTGCTTCTGCCTGAACGAGGCCTGCTGTCTCGCAGCGGCATGCTTCGCTGCGGCTGTTTGATTGTCATCTATCTTGTCCCGGGACTTATCTGGCTTGAGTCTCCCCAACTGCTGACACAGCTGCTGCCGCTTCTACCACTGGCATTACTCAACTTTATTGCTCCGGGACTGGCTCTTCCAACAGCTGCCTTCTGGTGGAATCTGCTCCTGTTGCTGCCCATCTGCCTGCTGCGATTGCGGCGCCAGCCGGTAGATGCACTGGCAACTGCTGCGCTGTCGTTCGCATTCCTGATCAGCCTTAGTCAACCGGGACAGCCTCTGCTCAACAGCGGCTACCATCTGCTGGCACAACTGTTACTGATTGGCGCTCTGATTCATCACGGCTACGGTATGGCATTTATTGACACACTCACCGGCATTCCCGGTCGCCGTGCACTTGAACATTATCTCATTGGACCAGGCCGACACTATTCGATTGCCATGTTGGATATCGATCATTTCAAGAAATTCAATGACCGCTATGGGCATGATATCGGAGACCAGGTATTACGGATGGTTGCATCACAGTTGAATCTGGTGCGCGGTGGCGGCAGGCTGTTTCGCTATGGTGGTGAGGAATTCACAATTGTGTTCAAGCGCCGCTCGGAGCAGGAAGCCTTTGATGCACTTGAGCAGGTACGCCAGCGTGTTGCAGACTACCCGATGAAGATACGTGATCAGAACCGACCGGACGATGATAAGAGTGGTCGCAATCAGCGAGGCAGCAACTCCGTTGATACCAGCATCGTAAAGGTGACGATCAGTATCGGTGTGTGCCAGAACAAAACCGGTGAAACACCGCAGGAAGTCATCAAGCGTGCCGATCAGGCTCTCTATTTGGCCAAGGAACGGGGCCGCAACTGTACTCAGGCGGGCAACAACAAGCCGGCTGCTCAGCGTCGCAAGAGCCGCACCGACTTTGCCAGAGCCTGAGTTGGCTGTGGTGCATCCTTGCACCGACAGCCCCTGTTTCAACGGTTACCGTAATCCTCGGCTATTTCTTCAATGTGTATCGGTTCTTCCGGCATTTCGCCGGCGTGCTCTTGCAATGCCTTTTTCGAGCGGCGCTCCAGCAGCAGGTAAAGAATGATACCCACAGCCAGCCCATAGGCTGCGCCGTAGACTGACAGCACAACCCCCATGGTGCCGGCAACGCCCATGGAGGTGGCGTTATCGATCTGCTCAACGCCCACACTGATACAGAGATAGCCGGTGATCAGCAACGTCAGGGACAGAGCAATCGGCAGCACAGGCTTGAACAGGGTCACCAGTGGCAGCATGAACAATGCAATAAACCCGACAATCCAGAAGATGCTGGCCCCGCTGTAGATGGTATCCATCGCCTTGCGACCGTAACGATAGCGCTCCGCAATGGTTGCCATCGCACCAGTGAACAAGGGGCCAGCCAGACCCGGATAGGGGGCCAGCAGCGAATGCATCAGGTTACGCATGGCGGTGACAAGGTGCACCCGGTCAACATTGACTTCAATTTTTTCATCAGGGCGCAGGTGGTCCACACGGTTGAGCAGGCTTTTACCCACGATGATATCGCCGAACGCGATAATATAGGCGATCACAGCGGTCGGAATTGCCATCCAGACCATCTCAAGGGATGGCAGGCCAACACCGAATACGGTGTAGTCCAGCACCTTGTCAAACGCAGGTGCAGACAGGCCAAACTGGACCTCAGGAATTGGATATTCACCTACGGCCCAACCGATGGCCATCGCCACCAACGCACCCGGGACCATACCATAGCCGGCGATTACCCTTGCCCAGCGGTGTTTTTCCGTCCAGTCACGAAATGACAGTGAAAACAGAACGTACCCGGTCACGGCACCACCGATGATCAGAGAAACCGGCGTTTGCTCAAGTCGGCCACCCGCCACAATTTCACCGGATATGGCGGCAATACCCGCTCCCATCAGAATGCCACCCTTGATCGAATCCGGAAACATGTCGACAAGCTTGCTGCCCAGCCGCGTGATGCCGAGAACAAAGAAGATCAGGGTGACGACCAGCTGCAGCCCGATCAGTGCGCGTATTGCTTCGGGACCGGGTTCAAAATTGCCAAGAAACAGCACCACGACCGGAATCGCGGGTGTTATCCAACCCGGCACCATCGGAACTCCCAACACGGTTGGCAGCATAAAGCCAAAACCACAGATCACCACAAACGCCAGTGCCACATCGTAAGGCAGGCCAAGATACTGCTCCAGCAGCGGTATCATTGCCATGCCAACCACGAACATGATCAAGGCCTGGATGGTTTCTGGCCATTCCCAGCGATGGTGAATGAATGGCAGACGAATTTTGAAAGGGCCGAACTTCCAATACGGATGCTCCTCCCCATGCTTTCGCTGATAGAGTTCCATAAGTGCTCCTCTGGCATTGACCAGTGTTTTATTTCTATTTAAGGAAAGCAGGGGGCTCCCCAACCCCCTGACAACAAGCAGGCGGAACGTTATAGGCGAAGGCAAAGCAAGTCGAGGTGTCAACAATCGACTTTAGTCGCGAGCTGCACCAAAGTATAAGGGTTTCCCCTAAATCATCGTCACATACACGGGCGCGAGGGTCTGAAGTGTCGGCACGTTATGACATAAGAGAAGACTAATATTCGTTCTAGGTATATTAGTTAAATTGGATTAACTGTAGTGATAGGCTAGAATTGCCAACAAATAACAAGATTGGAGTATTGTGACGTGACTCACACGGACCACCGCCCTGCCGAACCTGCCCCACAGTTAAGCCCTGACAGCATCGAGATGATGAAGCAGAATGCAGCATCTGCCGCGAAACTGATGCGCGTGCTGGGCAACGACAGTCGCCTGCTGATTCTGTGTCACCTCGACGGCAAGGAGTTGTCCGTATCTGAGCTCAATCGCTGCCTTGATCTGAGCCAGTCAGCCCTGTCGCAACATCTGGCCGTGCTGCGCCGGGATGGATTGGTACGTACTCGACGCGAGTCCCAAACCATTTTTTACTCGCTCAACGGTAACACCGCGATCACCATTATACGCACCCTGCACGACCTGTTTTGCCCCCATCAGCCCTGATATATGTCAGCCAGTGGGCATTGTCTGGATCAACAACATATAAAGACCGGTACCGGACAAAATGCTGATCAGCGGATTGCGCAGCAGCCAGTGCAGCGCAGTCACAAGCCCCAGCGACAACAGCGAGGGCAATAGATATTGCCCCGTCATCAACGCGTCCCTCAATGCGTACAACAGCAGCAAAACCATCAGCACAGGTGGCAAATAGCGCCCCAGATGCTTCAGCAGCGGGTGGTCAGCCCAACGATAAAGCAGCACAAAAGGCAGTGCTCGTGTCAGAAAGGTGGCCAGAGCAGCCACGGCTATGACACTCAGAAGATACGCAGTCGGCTCCATGCCTCTCCTCCTCTGGCCATGATCAACAATGAAACGGCCATTCCTATGGATAACATCAGCATGTTGTCGGCACTGATCAAAAGCGCCAGCAGGCCGATTACCAGTGCCAGAACAAACACACCCGGTCGGCGTACCACTCGATATTGTTCCAATGTCAGCACCAGGAACAGTGCAGGCAGCGTGAACTCGATACCCGCCGTTGAAAAGCTGATTTGCCCACCCAGCCAGGCCCCCAGGGTACAACCGATCACCCAGTAGAGGTGATTCAGCAGTGCCAACCTGAACTGAAGCCGAGCGCGTATTCGATCACAGCCGGCCTGCAGCATGGTCAGCAGCGAATAGGTTTCGTCGGTCAGGGCGTAGATCAGATACCAACGGCGCGAGCCCTGCAGTGTGAGGTTACTCAAGAGTGACAGGCCATATACCATGTGACGGGCATTCAGCAATAGTGTAGCCACGAACACTTCAACCAGACCTGCCTGATTGGCCAGCAGGCCCACTGCCATGAACTGGCCAGCCCCGGCATAGATCACCAGCCCCATCAGGGCTGCATACAGCCAGTGATACCCCAGCTCGGAAAACAGGACGCCAAAGGCCATCCCCAGCGGTATATAGCCAAACAGTACCGGCAACGAAAGACGGAAAGCGGATTGATCGGGTTCGGTTGCTGTGCTCATAATACGTAACAATACCGGACGCCCACTCGGGAGCGTCCTGTCGGCTGGATTGGTCGGTCAAGGAGATCAGTGCTGCAGGCGGTAGATCTGCCAGTCTTCAGTGGGCTCGTTCAGCATCATTTTCATATCAACCACATCCTCTTCCATGTTGTAGCTGATCTTGAAGCCAAGCTTGCGAGCTAACCCCTGCATACCTTTATTGCTGGGCATGGTGGACCCCACCAGCTGCAAAGTGCCACGACTGGTGCAGTAATCGATGGTTTTCTGCATCAGCATTACCCCAAGCCCTTCGCCCTGCATGTCGTCCCGGATCACGATGGAAAACTCGCTGCGTATATTATCGGCATCGGTCACGGCTCGCACTACCCCCAGGGTTTCAAATCCTGCACCACTGAGTTTCGGTGCCGACACAATGAAAGCCATTTCACGGTCGTAGTCGATCTGGGTCCAGTTGGCCAGCTCCGCATGGCTGGGCACACCTCGACTGTAAAAATAACGCAACCGGATCGACTCCGGGCTAAGCGAGTTGAAAAACTCCAGGTGAGCCGGCTCGTCCTCACCACGAATGGCGCGCAGAATCGCCTTGCGTCCAGAGCGACGCAGAGAGACATTCTCGCTGAGATGTTCCGGGTACGGAGATATCGACAGCCTCGCGGCCTCACCCAGCGATACGGCGCAATCGACGGCCAGCAGCCCACGCTTGTTCAGCAGCAGCGGATTGATCTCCAGACATTTCAGTTCAGGCAGATCAACCACCATCTCCGACAGGCGTATCAGTAGCTCACACAGATGATCAACATCACGCTCAACCTGATAACTGTTTTCGCTGATGATGTTGTACACCCGCGAGCGCTTGACCAGCTGACGCGCCAATGCGAAGTTCAGCGGCGGCAGCATGATATTGCGATCGGCCAGTACATCAATCGCATAGCCACCCACACCGAACAGAATCAGTGGGCCAAATACGGGATCACGGGTCACACCCACATTGATCTGGAGGGATTGAAAGCCACGTTTCATCTGTTGTACCACGAAGCCGTGGGTCTGCTCTGGCTGGTACCGTTCACTCACTCTGTAGGCCAGCTTGGTGGTGGCATGGCGCACTTCGCTGATGGAGTACAGATCCAGCGCCAGATCACGCCAGCGCTGGTAGGCGCTACTGTCGTAAAAGAAGGGGTACAGATTGTCCTGGTGCAGCGCCTTGACGGCTACCGAACCACCCATCTGCCGTGCCAGCTCCACGACCCCGACGATATCATCGGCATAGCCGGTATTGGGTGTCGGGATTTCGTACAGATCCAACAGATCACTGGCTTCAGAGTGGGTCAGATAGTCCCGCCCCTCTGCATGCGCATCCTGCAGCATCTGCCGTGCCCGCTTTCGATTTGGCAGGTTATGCAAATGGTATGGCGCCGGCGTCTGGCGCATGGCGGCCTGATTACGGTGGTAATCAACCATCTGCATAAAGGCGTCCACCGACTCTTCCGGGGTCATAAAGGTGGGAATACCAGCTGCGTTGCAGTGGTTGCGTGCCTCGATGGCCGAAAAGCGGCCCATCCAGCAGGTCAGCACATTGCGCGGTGTCTTGCGTGCCACCTTGATCACCTCATCGGCTGTCGCAACGCTGGCAGCCATGCGTGTCGGTGCATGAATGGTCAGTACTGCATCAACGTTAGGGTCCTTGGTCAACAAACGAATGGCTTCGGCAAAACGTTCCGGGGTCGCATCGGCGTTGAGATCAACCGGGTTACGCCCATTCCACTCGGCCGGCAAAATGGCCTCAAGTGCGGTCCGAGTCTCTTCGGTAATTTCACTCAGCTTGCCCTGCTTGCGCAGCAGTCGATCATTGGCCAATGCGTTGGGGCCCATACCGTTACAGACAATGGCGAGGCGCTCACCGCGCATCGGCTTCATTCGTGACAGGGTTTCCAGTGCATTAAACAGCTGGTCCGAGGTTTCAACCCGCACGGCGCCGGCTCGGCGCAGGGCCGCATCATATACACGGTCTTCATCATCAACGCCGGGGGCCAATTCCACCGACATACGACCGTCCTGGATGATATTGGATTTGAGTACCAGCACCAGCTTGTTGCGGGACGCAGCCCGTACCGCTGAGACAAAGTCGCGCGCAGAACCGATAATACGATCCATCTGCAACAGAATGGCATGGGTGGTGGGATCTTTTGCCAGATAGTCGATAATGGCAGGCAGATCGACGTCAACACCTTCACCCAGTGTAAGAAAGTGGGAGAAACCGATCTCCTGCCCGCTGGCCCAGTCAATCATGGCCGTGCCCAGCAGCCCTGACTGACCGACATAGGCCACCTTGCCCTTGCTTATGTTCACATGCGCGTAGCTCGCATTGAGCTTTGATCCCGGTACCAGCAAACCCATGCAGTCTGGGCCCAGAATGCGAATGCCATAGGGGCGTGCTGCCTCACGGACCTCTTCGCGCAGTGAACGGGAATGATCACTGTCCGAATTGCTCAGCCCTCCGGTCAGAATCATGGCTGCCTTGACCATATTGGCGCCAAGTTTGCGAATGATACCCGCCACGCTTTCAGGCGGTGAACAAATAATGGCCAGATCCGGCATTTCAGGCAGGTCTGACAGCGATCGATAGCAATGAACACCGTTAACCTGCTCATACCCTTGAGCATTGACCGCCATCAGCTTACCCGCATAACCACTGTCCAGCAGGTTACGCAGCACGATTCCGCCCATGCTGTCCTCGCGCTCGGAAGCACCGAAAATGGCAATGGATTCGGGTTTGAAGAAGCGTTTGAGGTATTTGGTCGACACTCGCTTTGATCCCCTGATCGCCGGCTGCGCCGGTGTGCATTCAAGCATAACGTAATATAAGCTATTCTATATTTTTCGCACCTGCAGCAAAAGTCGAAAAGTGAGGTTATTGGCAATTCGACTTTGGGTTAAAAAATAGTCATACACCGCCCCTATACTGACTGTTACTCTTAACACTAAGGTTCCGGGCCCCCACCGGACAAGAAAGGAGATTCGAATGACCCGCATGCCACTACCGGACATTAAGAACAGCATAGACCGTGTCATCCATGCCATCGAGGGACGTTACACCAACGGCATGTCGCCCGCCTCTCTGACCCTGGCCTACATGGACTGGCTGATCCATACCAGCCATTCACCAGGCAAAATGAACGAGATGCGTGAGAATATGGTGCGCAAGCTCAGTGCATTTTCTCTCTGGGCCGGCCGCGCCAGTCTTGATGCCAACGCGCCCCCTTTCATCAAGCCACTGCCGGGAGACCGTCGCTTTCGTGACGAGGCCTGGAAACGCTTTCCCTACAATGTGATGTCACAGGGTTTTCTGCTGCAGGAACAGTGGTGGCACTATGCGACTACCGGAATTCCCGGCGTTGCCCCCCACCATGAGAATATGGTGTCGTTTGCCGCGCGCCAGTGGCTTGACCTGTTCTCGCCGACCAATTACCCAATGACAAACCCGCTGGTGGTAGAGAAAACCGTTAATACCGGCGGCCAGAATCTGGTACAGGGACTGCAGAACATGCTGGAGGATATCCAGCATAACCTGTTGAGTGAAACGGATGATATCGACCCCGAATTCATGCCCGGCAAGAACCTGGCGGTAACACCCGGCAAAGTGGTGTTCCGTAACCGCCTGATTGAGCTGATTCAGTACTCGCCCACAACCGACAAGGTTGCCGCCGAGCCGGTTCTGATTACACCCGCCTGGATCATGAAGTACTACATTCTTGACCTTTCCGAGCACAATTCCATGGTCAAGTACCTGGTTGACAAGGGCCACACGGTCTTCATGATCTCCTGGCACAACCCCACCGCCCAAGACCGTGACATGGGCATGGGTGATTACCTGCGCCGTGGTGTGATGGACGCACTGAAAGTGATCAACTCGGTGGTACCTGAGCAGAAGGTACACCTTGTCGGCTATTGCCTTGGAGGCACGCTTGCCACCATTGCCGCCTCGGCCATGGCACGAGACAACGATGATCGCCTGAAATCACTCAGTCTGTTTACGGCACAGACCGACTTTACTGAAGCCGGCGAGCTAATGCTGTTTATCGATGAAAGTCAGCTCAGCTATATGGAAGACCTGATGTGGGACCGCGGCTATCTGGATACACAGCAGATGGCCGGTGCCTTCACGCTGCTGCGTTCCCATGACCTTATCTGGTCGCGAATAGTCAGCGAATATCTATTGGGTGAACCGCCACACATGAACGACCTGATGGCCTGGAACGCCGACTCCACCCGCATGCCTTACAAAATGCACTCTGAGTATCTGCAGCGCCTGTTCCTGAAAAACGACCTTGCCAGCGGGCGTTTCCGTGTGGGTGATCGTGCCATCTCGCTGCGAGACATTCGCGTTCCCGTTTTCTGCGTCGCAACCCAGACCGACCATGTGGCACCGTGGCGATCTGTCTACAAGATCCATGACCTGATGAACACTGAAGTGACATTTGTACTCACCAGTGGCGGCCACAATGCCGGTATCGTCAGCGAGCCCGGCCACCCGAGACGCAGCTATCAGGTGGGTGTTCAGACTGCAGAAGACAAACATATTCCGGCTGATGACTGGCTGGTTCGTCATGAGAGCCAGGACGGCTCCTGGTGGGTGCCCTGGTGCGAATGGCTGGACAAGCACTCCGGCAGCAAAGTTGCCCCCCCGACCATGGGATCAAAGGAATATCCACCACTGACAGTGGCACCCGGCACCTACGTTTTCGAAAAGTAATCCCCAAGGGCTGCCAACCGGCAGCCCTTCTCCTCTCCTGATAGCGCATTCTCGTCTTTTTTAATCCAGGCGATAGCAATTTTTTATTTTGAAGCCGACCGGCCACTGAACTATATTCGCGGAAGTGGAGACGGGGCTCAAACCCAGTCATGACGCGGCCTCGGCGGCAACCTTAAAAACCGGTCCGAAATCGCTCCCACATACATGACGCGGCCCTGCCGCACCTGTTAAACCTGATAAATGAGATCATGTCGATGGGCACCAAAATCCGTGTCGATCAAGTTGCAGATGACGATCTGGACGACTGGAACGAGCAGTTTACCGAAGAGGAAGAGATCGGCCGCAGCCGTGTACGCTATAACGGCAAGCGCCGCCGCCAGATCGAAGACCTAATGGAAGAGCGTCGTCTGATGCGCCAAATTGGCGACATCTTCGACGACCAGGATCTCTACCTGCATTAATCCTTGAATTACGCAGCAAAGAGTCTAGTCCTCTTTGCTGCTTCCTTCCTGCTGTTGCGTAAGTACTGACACGAAATCAGGCTCCTGCGACAGTGACAACAGACGCTGCTCCTGACGGCCCTGCTCCCGATACTCATCCGAAATCTGTACAGCCTGTTTCAGATAATCCAGCGCTATGCGGCTGGCCCCCAGGTCAGCATAGGCACAGGCCAGCTGAAAGTAGGCATGACCACTGTCAGGATCTACCGTCAAGGCACGGTTACACAGTGAGATCGCCCACTGATGCTGGTTCAGTTCGAGCGCCGCATCGGCCTTATAGGTTAGCGCTTCCGGATTATCCGGGCGCAGCTCAAGAATACGATCATACAGCCGTATTTTCTGCTCCCAGGACGTTTCCTGAGTCGCCTTGACCCATAGGGTCTGAACTTCATTGGTAATCTCCAGCTCATGCTGGTTTTCCTGAATGATGCGGGATTTGCGCAGCAGTTCCTTCTCGACCCGATCAAGCCGCTCCTCATACTCCTGCACCAGTTTGCCCACTTTTTCATCCGCAATGCTCTGTACCCGTTCACGAATCTCACGGATTGAGCTCCAGCCCACAATCAACAGGATCGATGATGCAGCTGCAATCAGATAGAAAAAATAGGTTACCGTGTCGGTGGCATAAGAGATCGAGGTGTTGGCCACCTTCAGCTCACGGTCGGTAATCTCCCGAATCATTTCGACCCGTTGCCGCTCCATGTCGGAGCGCAGCGCCTTGATTTCATCGATCATGTAGCGTTCGATAAACGGATTGTAGAGCGGCTCCTGCAGTTGCTGAACGTGTTGACGCAACTCCTGACGCTGCTCCGAACGCAACTGATCAGACTCGGAAACGACCACTGCCGCCTCGGAGGCGGCAGTGGTGTCAGACGAAGGAGACTGGGCCTTTGCCGATGGCAACGCCAGCAGCAATCCAGCCATCAGCAGCGCACTCAGGCGGCGCATATAACGTCCCCGTGATCCTCCTGTTCGATCAAGGCGTGATGCAACGCACGTACCGCAGGCTCATAATCCTCCTGGTTCACGATACACTGCATCTCAACCTGACGCATGGACTGATGCAGCGCCTGTACACTGATTCCGGCAGCCGCCAATGCGGAAACCGTTTTAGCCAGAATACCAGGCACTTTCAGATCCGAGCCGATGGCCGAGACAATTGCAACCTTGTGCATCGCCACCTCGGCACTCACGTATTTTTCGCTGATCAAGCGCACAGCACGGTTGACCATCTTGCGGTTACCCGCCACAAAATAGGTGATACTGTTGGCGTCGGAATCACGGTTGACAACATAGAGCTTGAGCTCATGCAGCAGGCGCGACAGCTCAATGTCGTAGCGCGCCTCGCCCAACATATCCTGATCGAAAATTTCAATACCGAATACATTGGAACGGCCAGCGATAATCTCAACGCAGGGTTTGGCACTGCAGTAATCCGTACTGATAACAGTACCGGCATGATCAGGCTCGAACGCGTTTTTGATGCGCAGTTCAATCTCCTGTTGACGCAGGCCCTTGGCTGCCTTGGGGTGGATCGCTTCCATACCCAGGTTGGACAGCTGATCGGCCACGTCATAGTTAGTTCGACCAATCGTGACGACATTGTCCAGCCCGACAATACCCGGATCGGCTGTACTGAGGTGGAACTCCTTGTGGATTACCGCCTCGACTGCGCCCGTCTTGGTCGCGATCTTGCTGAAGGTCATCTCGCTGTAACCACGGTCGAAGGTACGCATCAGCCCTTCCTTGCAGTGGGTATAGCCGGTGACAATCGGCATTTCGCGGCTGACATCAATGTCAGCAAAGCTCTGTTCGATCATGTCATCAAACGCCAGCGGCTCTTCCTGATCCCAGCCTGAAAGGTCAACAAACCGTGCATTGACGCCAGCCTTGCGCAGCGCAAGCACGCTGTTGTGTGCGCTGTGAGACTCACCAATGGCGGCCAGCATTTCGCGCACCTTCATCAGGTGGTCATCGAGCTGGAAATGACCGTAGGAACAGAGCTCCTCCAGGTTGGACATAATCGCCTCGACATCCCCAATACGCTGGGTAATGAAGGCATCCGCTTGTGTGCGCTCGTCGGTATCACCAAACAGCTCCCGGTTGATCTCGACCATACGTGCCTTTACTTCGGCCAGCGCTTCACGCCAGGCACTTTCGCTTTCGGCGTTGGCAAAGCGGGCATAGGCACCGGGCTCACCGGTTTTCTTGTGTTCAAGGAGCAGATTGGTGATACCGCCATAGGCGGAAACAACGAAGATGCGGTTGTACAATTCCTCTCCGCTGCGGTCACCAATCAGAATAGTGTCCATCAGTTCGCTGAAGCGACTCATTGAGGTGCCGCCGATCTTCTCTACAGTATGCATGTTATATCCTGTTGGCTTCTCTCATGGATTTGCCGTTGAACGGTTGCGCTCTGGTACGACCGGATATCCCTCAGGCGAAGGATATCCGGGGCAGATCAGGCTTCGATCGGGTCTGCATCGATCGGGTAAACGCCGTTCTCGTCATGTACTTCCTTGCCGCTCAGCGGCGGATTGAATACACATGCCAGCTTGAGTTCGGAGCTGGCACGCAGCAGATGCTCGTCATGCTTGTCCAGAATGTACAGTGTACCCGGGCGGATTTGATAAATCTTGCCGTCAGCCAAAGTCTCGATTTCGCCTTCACCGCTGATGCAGTATACGGACTCGAAATGGTTCTGGTACCAGATGTGGGTCTCGGTACCTGCATAGATGGTGGTGATATGGAAAGAGTAGCCACAGTTGTCATTTTTCAACTGCATACGGGTGCTTTCCCAGTTCTCGGATACGATACGACGTTCCGAATTTTCACATTCCTGCAGGGTTCTTACGATCATTGAATCTGTTCTCCGTTGAATTTATGCAGTGTGCGGAGCGCCCGCAGGCGCTCGTGGACTTCCAGGTCGGAAGCCCGAGATTCAGGAAGCCTTACGCTCACGTTTTTCCATAGCCGCTGCAAATGCCTTATCCAGCACTTTCATACCAAAATCGATCTGCTCATCAGTGATTACAAGCGGCACCAGGCATTTGACCACTTGGTCATGCGCACCACTGGTCTCAATTACCAACCCCTGTTCAAAGGCACCCTTGATCACCGCACCGGCCAGATCACCATCCGGGCACTCGATACCGCTCATCAGGCCACGACCCTTCAACTCCAGGGTTTTGTTGCCGTGCTTGCGAATAATCGCCTGCAGACCTTCACGCAGCTTCTTCGCCTTGCGCTGCACTTCTTTCTGGAAGCTGTCATCGCTCCAGAACGTCTTGAATGCAGTGGCAGCGGTTACGAACGCGTGGTTGTTACCACGGAAAGTGCCGTTATGCTCACCCGGGCTCCAGATATCCAACTCAGGACGGAAGATGGTTACTGCAAACGGCAGACCATAGCCACTGAGGGACTTGGACAGAGTGATGATGTCAGGTTTAATGCCGACCTCTTCGAAGCTGAAGAAGCGCCCTGAACGACCACAGCCGGACTGAATGTCATCGACAATCAACAGCATGTCATGACGGCGGCATACCTTCTCAAGGTTACGCAGCCATTCAAAAGAGGCTGCGTTCAGGCCGCCCTCACCCTGGATGGTTTCCACGATTACCGCAGCAGGGTGATCAACACCACTGCTCGGATCGCTCAGCACCTGCTCCAGATATTCTGTTGTATCAACACCTTCACCCAGGTAGCCGTCGAACGGCATGCGAGTCACGTCCGGCATGGAGGTTCCCATACCACCACGATGATGCTGATTACCGGTAGCAGCCAGCGCTCCACCAGTCACACCATGAAAGCCGTTGGTGAAGGAGATGATGTTGCTGCGCCCCTTCACCTTGCGCGCCAGCTTCAACGCGGCCTCTACCGAGTTGGTACCCGTCGGCCCCGTGAACATGACTTTGAAGTCACCCATGCCACGCGGCTCAAGGATCAGGTCGCGGAACGTATTCAGGAACTCGGCCTTGGCTTCGGTCTGCATATCCAAACCATGAGTCACGCCATCTGCCATGATGTAGTCAACCAGTGCCTGCTTGAGAACATCGTTGTTGTGGCCGTAGTTCAGTGTTCCGGCGCCGGCGAGGAAATCGACATAGTCCTTGCCCTCATCAGTGGTCAGTACAGCACCTTTCGCCTTGGTGAACGTCACCGGGAAAGAGCGGCTATATGTACGAACTTCAGATTCAGTTTTCTGGAAAATATTCATCGATTTCTCCTGGTTATGCATTCGGGGGAGTGAGCTTGAAAGGGCCTGCACGGTACAGCACTTCATCATCGTGCTTGCCTTCAAAGTGCTCATCACGTGAGAACAGGACCGAACGCTCTACCGGCGCTGACAAGGCCGCAAACACGCGAGCAAAAAGAGTTTCCGAGGCGACGTTACCGGGCGTGATGGTGGTCTCGATAAAACGAACACCTTCAGGTGCCAAACGTTCAGCCAGCTCAAACAGCATTTTCTGGCCAAGCTTTTTACCGCGGCAACGTGAGTCGACTGCCACCTGCCAGACAAAAAGAGTGTCCGGACGATTCGGCGGACGGTAGCCGGAAATGAAACCGACCAGCTCACCGTTTTCGTCTTCCGCCGCTACTGCCGTGTCAGCGAAGTCGCTGCACTGAAGCAGATTGCAGTAGACAGAGTTGGGATCAAGCGGAGCACAACGCTCCACCAGCTTATGTAGAGCATAGCCATCAGTGGCCTTGGGTTTACGCAAAGTAATAATGTCAGATTCCATAGTATTTGATTTATTTCGCATTGCTATGGTTTTTATTATAAAACACATCTAGAATGGCATTGCAAGCTCACAAGTCATCGTAATGCTCTACATATATTAGTCCATTTGAGCGCATTTCAAGGCTATATACACGGCAAAACCTGAAATCTTACATTGCTTTGCATTACAAAATACTTAACAAGGAGTGACAAACTTATTTTGCAATACTTTACGAATCAGGCTAAAAAGCGCGATCAGTTCACACCTGCTTCCGGAGATCTGCTGAGCGCCATGGAAAAAAGTCAGGACGCACTGGTGCTGTTGCGCCAGATTATTCGTGCCACCGATCTGCATGACAAACATTTGAGCCGCCTGACCGGGCTCACCATGCCACAACTGATGGTCATGCAAACGCTGCGCATCAACGGCCCGTTGACAATTGGCATGCTGGCCAAGGAAATGAATCTGGCGCAGGCAACTGTCACCAGCATTCTTGACCGGCTTGAACGCAAGGAACTGGTCCGCCGCGAGCGCAGCCACACCGACAAGCGCAAGGTTCTGGCCTGCCCCACTGAAGCCGGTCTCGAACTGCTCAAGTCAGCCCCAGCCACCTTGCAAGACACCTTTATCCGCGAGTTCGAGGATATGCACGACTGGGAACAATCGATGATCGTTGCCTCTCTGGAGCGCGTATCCCACATACTGGGTGCACACCACATTGATGCGGCTCCGATGCTCGATATCGGCGCACTGGACCGATCTACCGAGAACGGTGTCCCCGACTACCTGCGTGATGAACAGAGCCCGCTGAAGAACTGAACTGCACCCACATTCAGGCGCGTCATTTCTTCCCACCTGCCGGCTCTGTTATCATGCAGCCTTAAATTCAATTGCTGCAGGGCAGTCCGAGCATGAGTAAATTCTGGAGCCCGGCCATCCAGTCACTGGTCCCCTATACACCCGGGGAACAGCCCAAGATTGATGGCCTGATCAAGCTCAACACCAATGAAAACCCCTATCCCCCGGCACCCGGCGTACAGCAGGTGATTGCCACCTTTGATGCCGAGCGACTGCGCCTCTATCCGGATCCAGACTGCCAGGCACTCAAACAGGCACTTGCTACCGACCAGGGGCTGCTGCCAGAGCAGGTTTTTGTTGGCAATGGCTCTGATGAAGTGCTGGCACTGGCTTTTATGGCCTTCCTGCGCCAGAGCCAGCCATTGCTGCTGCCGCAAACCAGCTACAGCTTCTATAACGTTTACATCGACCTGTTTGGCATTGAGGCACGCCACATACCTCTGCACGCCGACTTCAGTATTAACCTGGATGACTACCAGGGCAGAAATGGCGGCATCATTTTTGCCAACCCCAACGCCCCTACCGGCATTTCCGTACCCTTGAGCGAGATTCGCCGCCTGCTTGAGCGCAATACGGAATCTGTTGTCATTGTGGATGAAGCCTACGTGGACTTTGGTGCTGAAAGCGCTACCGCGCTGGTGAGTGAGTTTCCTAACCTGCTGGTCACCCAGACATTTTCAAAGTCTCGCTCACTGGCAGGCATGCGAGTCGGATTTGCCTATGGTCAGGCAGAATTGATCGATGGGCTGGAGCGGGTCAAGAACAGCTTCAATTCCTACCCGCTGGATATGCTGGCACAACTAAGTGCCGTTGCAGCACTGGAGGATCAAACGTACTTCAGCCAGTGCTGCCAACAGATTATGGCAACCCGGGACTGGACTACGACACAGCTGACTGCTTTGGGATTTGATGTACTGCCATCCCACACCAACTTCGTGTTTGCCAGCCACCCAAAAGTGACCGGGGCCGAGCTGATGCAGTACTTGAGAGACAATCGGATTCTGGTGCGGCATTTCACCAAACCGGGTATCGACAACCACCTGCGTATCACCATCGGCACAGAAACACATATGCAGGCCTTGATCGACTGCCTGCGCAACCATCCGGCACTTTAGGTCAACAAGGCGCTCTGCTCAGAGCGCCTCACCCTCAACGCGGTTGGCTCCACTGTGCTGGGCAATCAACAGATGCTCATGAGCCCGACGCAACACACTCACCGCATCATCCTCCAGATTGAGGGCAGACGCCACACCCACACTGACCGTCCAGCTCAGATTACCCGTAGGATAGGGAATTTCAAGCGCTTCTACCGCAGAGCGCATGCGTTCACCTGCCAACATCGCCTGTTCGTGATTGGTTTCAGGCAGCACCATCACCAGCTGATCATCACTGTAGCGGGCGACAAAGTCCGATGTCCGCTTGAGTCGGTGCAACTCGGAAACCGTATGCTGTAAAACCTGATCACCGGCATCCCAACCGTGCTGCTCGTTGATATTGCCGAAGCCATCAATATCAATCAATAACAAGCTGCTTGCACCGTCATATCGCAGCGCCTGAGCTACCGACACTTCAAGCACCGGTACCAGCGCACGCCTGTTATAGGCGCCGGTCAGCGGATCACGCTGAGCCTGGTGCGACAGCTTACGTTCAAGCTTTTTCTGCGCCGTGATATCACGGGCACTCCAGACTATTTCACCGGCAGCGGTTACCACCCAGGTGCCACGATACCAGATAGCTTCGTGCAGCCCCAGCGCCCTCAGCTCCGGCAGATGCTCAGGCCTCAGCTGGTACTCATGCTGAACAGGAGCACTTTCCTGGCGGGCTCGCTCAATCAGCGAACGGGCCTGGATCAACAGATCCTCAGCCAGCAAGTCCGACAGCACCTTGCCTTTCATCTGCTCAGGCTTTAGCCAGCCGGCACTACCCGGCACGGCGTCCACAATCCGTTCGCCATCCAGAATCAGCAGCGGGTCTTGACAGACCTGTAGCAATGCCGTGTAACGAGCCTCGGTTGCATCCGTTGTCATTTCATCTCTCCAGACATGCGGTTTAATGTCTCACCCGGGCGGCGGGCTGATTACTTCTCAGACCGATAATACCCCCGATACGGGGTCAGTATGCAATCCCTGCATTAACACATGATCCAGAACAGCACTCAAACGAAGTGAACACTTGAGCTTGCGTGCAACCTGCATGACAATGTTAACTGTTGCCTGAAGGCATCACTAATAAGGGTTAACGACCCCCAAAGGCGACAGATAGAGGCTGCACATGACTGACAGCGCGAAAATCCTGATGGCCCGCCAACCCATATTCAATCTGGATATGAAGGTTGTGGCCTATGAGCTGCTTTATCGCAGCGAAGATGGGATTAACCCTCTGCCACTGATTAGCGGTGATCAGACGAGAATCAGCGGTGATCAGGCGAGCAGCCGCGTCATTCTGCACTCCTACACCAGCATCTGTGAGGCTGGCAGCTTGCGCATTCTGCCCGCTTTCGTCAATTTCACCCAGCAAATGCTGGAAGCCGACAGCCTGCCGCCTGTACCTCCACAAGAGATGGTAATCGAGATTCTCGAGGACAGTGTCGTCACCCCCAAACTGATACAAGCTGCCAAGCGACACGCGGAAGCAGGCTACCGCATCGCGCTGGATGATTTCATATACGATGAAAGCTTCGACCCCCTGCTTGAAATCGCGGACATCGTTAAGGTTGACATTCGCGCCATGCATGCGTCACAGCTGAAGGAGCAGGTAGCGCTGCTGAAGCGCTTCAAGGTCAGCCTTTTGGCTGAAAAGGTCGAGACACACGAGGAGTATGCCTTTTGTCGAGAACTGGGCTTCAACCTGTTCCAGGGCTACTTTTTCAGCAAACCCGAACTGCTGAAAGGCCACAGCCCACAAGGCAACAAACTGATTCTGATGCAGTTACTCAGTGCACTGAACGACCCAGACGTACAGATCGAAACACTGAAACAGCTGATCGAGCGAGACCCGGCTCTGACCTACAAACTGCTGCGACTGGTCAACTCTTCCGCCTTCGGCCTCAGGCGCGAAGTCAGCAGCCTGCAGGAAGCGCTGATCTACCTCGGCATGAGTCAGCTTAAGAAGTGGATTTCACTGATTGCACTGGCCGACAACTACGGCAAGCCATCAGAGCTTACACGACAGATTCTGCTTCTGGCGCGCATGTCGGAACTGGTTGCCACTCCCGCAGCCGATGTGGACGCTGAGCAAGCCTTCATGGCCGGGCTTCTGGTACATCTTGACGCACTGCTCAGCATCAGCCGAGATGACATCCTGTCTCAGGTCGATGTCAGCGATACTATCAAGGGTGCACTCAGAGGTGATGACTCACCCCTTGGCAATCTTCTGCAACAAGTGCAGCAATTCATGCAAGGCGAATGGGAAAACAAAGACCTGGTTCGAATGAAAGCGATGCAGGCATGCTACGTCAGCAGCCTGGAATGGACCCACGAGTCAATGCAATTGATGAGCACACAAGGCTGATACAGTCGTCTGCCCGCATGCTCGACTTGAGGCTTCAGAATTATTGCAGTGGTGCCGTCATCGCTTCAACAGCTGAGCGAATTTCATCTTTACTGCAGCTGCCACAGGTTCCTTTAGGCGGCATGGCTCCCTTGCCTGCCAGCACAGTGGCGGTCATCGCATCCACACCGGTCGCAATTCTTGGCGCCCAGGCAGCCTTGTCATCCATTTTGGGTGCTCCGCCCAACCCGGCCTGATGGCAGGCAACACAATGTTTTTGCACCACTTCATCGGCACTCATGGCCTGAACGCTCAGCGGAAGAGACAGTAGGGTTGCAGCAGTGATGGCGAGCAGAGGCTTCATGGGAGATCTCCATTTTGTTAATTGATAACAGCTTACAACCTCAATATGGGAATGTCCTTGATCCGGAACAGATAAAAAAACGGACGGCACTGAGCCGTCCGTTTTGCTCATACAACCTCGCGCTTTCAGCGGCTCAATTCAAGCAACAGCTTATTGAGACGTGACACATAGCTGGCAGGATCGTCCAGTGCAGCACCTGCGGCCAGTCCCGCCTGGTCAAACAGCACCAGAGCAAGCTCGCCAAAGCGTTCTTCATCCGGCTCCTTGTCCAGTTTGTCGATCAACGGGTGTTCCGGGTTGATCTCGAAGATCGGCTTGGTATCAGGCACTTTCTGGCCGGCAGCTTCCATAATACGACGCATCTGCAGCCCCATATCGTAGTCACCGATCACCAGACAAGCCGGTGACTCGGTCAAACGATGGGTGATGCGGATGGAGTCGACACGATCCGCCAGTACCTTATTCAGGCGCTCCACCAGCCCTTCGTGCTCTTTCGCCACCTCTTCGAGCTTTTTCTTATCCTCTTCGCTTTCGGTCTCACCCAGATCCAGCTCACCCTTGGTGATATCCTGGAAACTATGGCCGTCAAAGTCGAACAGCTGGCCCATCATCCATTCATCGATGCGCTCAGACAGCAGCAGCACTTCGATCTCTTTCTTGCGGAAGATCTCAAGGTGCGGGCTGTTTTTGGCGGTATTGAAGCTGTCAGCAACGATGTAGTAGATCTTTTTCTGACCTTCCTTCATGCGAGTGACATAGTCTTCCAGCGAAACGTTCTGCTCGGCATTGCCACTGTGGGTTGAGGCAAAGCGCAGCAGCTTGAGGATTTTGTCACGGTTGGCGTAGTCCTCGGCCGGCCCCTCTTTGATGACCTGACCGAAGGTGGTCCAGAACTTGGCGTACTTGTCAGCATCGTTTTTAGCCAACTTCGACAGCATATCCAGCACACGCTTGGTCAGCGCTGAACGCAGCTTGTCGACGTTGGGGTCTTTCTGCAAAATCTCGCGGGACACGTTCAGTGACAGGTTGTTGCTGTCGACCACACCCTTGATAAAGCGCAGGTACAGCGGCAGGAACTGATCTGCCTGATCCATGATAAACACGCGCTGCACATACAGCTTCAGGCCACGCGGCGCTTCGCGGTTCCAAAGATCGTATGGCGCATTTTCCGGCACATACAACAGGCTGGTATATTCCAGGTTGCCTTCAACCTTGTTGTGTGACCAGGTCAGTGCATCTGCAAAGTCATGCGATATATGCTTGTAGAACTCTTGGTATTCTTCGTCCGTCAGGTCAGATTTGCTGCGCGTCCAGAGTGCAGTGGCCGAGTTGACACTTTCCAGTTCGGCTTTCTGCTCGGTCTGCTCTTCGCCCTCTTCTGCCGGCTGCTCCTCTTTCAGCATTTTGACCGGAATGGAGATATGGTCAGAATACTTGCGCACCAGTGAGCGCAGACGCCAGCCATCGGCAAACTCTTCTTCACCCTCTTTAAGTTTGAGTACGATGCGGGTGCCACGGGTGGGTTTGTTAATGCTGCCAACGGTAAACTCACCTTCACCGGCAGACGACCAGTGCACACCGTTCTCGGCGGGCTCACCGGCACGACGGGTATAGACATCAACACGCTCGGCCACAATGAATGCGGAATAGAAACCGACACCAAACTGGCCAATCAGCTGACTGTCTTTGGCCTGATCTCCAGTAAGGTTGGACAAGAAGCTGGCCGTACCGGACTTGGCAATGGTGCCCAGGTGCTCAATCACATCCTGGCGGTTCATGCCGATGCCGCGGTCTTCGATGCTGACGGTTCCGGCGTCTTTATCGAATTCGATGCGGATATCCAGATCCGGGTTCCCTTCATACAGTGCATCGTTATGCAGCGCTTCAAAACGCAGTTTTTCCGATGCGTCAGAGGCGTTGGAGATCAACTCACGCAGGAAGATCTCCTTGTTTGAATAGAGGGAATGGATCATCAGATTCAGAAGCTGTTTAACTTCCGTCTGGAAACCGAGTGTCTCTTTCTGAGTATCTGTGCTCATGGCGGGCTTATCTACCTCCGAAAACTAACGTTCAACGTCACGGATATGGGGGCCCGCCCCGGGATTTCAAGCGCTTATCGCTGAACAGGCGTTAAAGTACCGGCATCCAGAAGAAAATGTGCACGCGCCTGTGCAATCGGTTTGCTTTTGCGTTCCTGCCAGGCCAACACCGAGCAGTTGCCGACCCGACGCCCCTGTCGGCTGACATCACAAATGGCGAATGTGTCTCTATCAAGCCCCGCCCGCATGTAATCCAGTGAGAAGTCGATAATCTTGGCCAGTCCAGGCTGCGGCAGCTGCAGGGTGAGCTGGAACAGCGCTGTCAATTCCATGAAGGATGCAATCACACCTCCGTGAATGGCAGGAATGGTGGGATTGCCAATGTTGCCGGGATTGGCCGGCAGTCGAAAGATAATCTCCTCACCATAACATGCACACTGCACACCCAATACCCGCGCATAGGGGATCAGATCGACCAGCGGCTGATAATCTCCACTTTCCTGTGCCTGACGTACCAGCTCAAGCAGTTGTTGCATTGTCCCCTCCCTCAATCAGGCGACGAAACTCGGACTCGGTGCTTCCACCCTCAGGCCGCATGAAGGTTGCAATGGCATAGGCGACCGGCCGTTCGGGATCGTCCTGATAAACCGACGCACGCGTGAACAGGACGCTACGGGTCACGCGGTAGCATTCTGCATTTACGTAGAGGGGCTGACTCTGGGCCGGGGTCCGCATATGGTCGATACGCAGATCCAGCGTCGGGCAAAGCTCAAACCGATCCAGGGCGCACAACGTCGAAACACTGCTGGCGGCATCCACCAGTGTGGTCAGTACACCGCCGTGCAGGTAGGTATCCAGTACTGGGCTGATCAATTGAGGCTGCACCGGCAATACCAGTACAGCACGCCCCTTCTCCGCCTGTATCAGGCGGATGCCCAGCTTCATCATATGAGGCTGGGCGTTCAGAAACCGTGTGCAGCGCCCTGCATATTCTCCCTGCGTCATTTCTCCGCTCCACTGCTCATGGTTAAGGTCTGAAGCGTGGTGGAGGTGAATTCCCGTCGATACAGGACAAAGACAATCACCATTGTCAGCAGCATGAAGCCCCAGGCATTCATGAACCAGCCCAGCACGGCAATGCTGAAATAGTAGGTGCGCAAACCGAGGTTGAAGTTGTTTGCGGCCATGGAAGCCATGGTGGCAATGCGTTCTGCGTGGGCACGCACCTGCTTTTCGGACGGGTTTTCTGCCGGCAGGGGGGCAGCACCGATCATCACCGATACAAAGCCATACTGGCGCAGGCTCCAGGTAAATTTGAAGAAGGCGTAGATGAACAGCACGATCAGAAGCAGAAGTTTAAGCTCCCATTCCTGCCGGGTTGCAACCACTACAAATGGCAGATCCTGCACCAGATTGATCGCCTTTTCAGCCGAACTCATCACCGTAATCAGACCCGCAAGCACCAGTATGGTGGTCGAGGCAAAGAACGCAACCGTACGCTCAAGATTGGCGATGGCGGTGGTATCGGCGATACGCACTTCACGCGTCATCATGCGCAGCATCCATTCGGTTCGGTACATGTGCAGCATGCTGACGAGGCAGGACGTGTGCTTGGCACGGCTGGCAGCGTAATACATATAGCCACGAAAGCAGAACAGAAACCAGGTGATTGCAAAAGCATTCAGCCAGTTGTTTTGGATCAGCAGCAGTAGTTTTTCCATGACCGGACCTGTGACTCAGTGCCTTGATTTCAAACCCTTAATCTACAGGGAATGAGGTCCTCTGTCTGTAGCTCACCGCCCGGCATCAGGAAGAACAGGTCAGATGGATTGCGGCAGCCCAGTCCGGTGGAGCATCAGCATAGGCACTGAATTCAGAGTGCTCATCGCCGGGATGGCGCAGTAGTGGTAGCAGTGCGTTCAGTGGACGGTAGTCGCCCTGATGAGCTTCGCGAATGACTTCTTCCGCCATATAGTTGCGCAAAATATAGCGCGGATTGACCGAGCGCATCTGTGCCTGACGGATCGGAGTGCTGGCCGCCTCATACTCAAGGCGCATCTCGTATTGCCGCAACCACTCCGCAACTGCCTTCTCCTGCCTCGCCAACGCAAGCAGACTGTTGGTAGAGGAGGTGTCGCCCGGCTGCCATTCACACAAGTGGCGCAGAAACCGGTTGTGATCCATCCGTTGTTCAGTCCAGATCGATTCCAGCCTGACAATCAGGTCGGCATCGTCCGACCGGGGGGCTTGCAGCCCTAGACGTGCCCGCATTCTCTTCAGCTTTGCCGCTTCATAGAGCTCTTCGAAGCGATCCAGTTCGGCCTCCAACCTTGATTTTTCTATCAGTGGCAGCAGCGCCTGGGCCAGCGCTGAGAGGTTCCACAGCACAATGGATGGCTGACGTGAGAAGGCGTAGCGCCCGGCATGGTCATTCTTGTTGGCTACATGAGCCGGTTCATAATGGTCCATGAACGTGAATGGGCCATAGTCGAAGGTCTCACCGATGATCGACATGTTAT
Source organism: Marinobacterium sp. BA1 (assembly GCF_041155135.1). Lineage (NCBI taxonomy): Bacteria > Pseudomonadati > Pseudomonadota > Gammaproteobacteria > Oceanospirillales > Oceanospirillaceae > Marinobacterium > Marinobacterium sp. BA1. The sequence goes on along the minus strand of NZ_BAAFHC010000001.1, from coordinate 690,136 downwards.
CGGTATTCAGCACACCATGCACGAAACCGTAGGCTTGCCAGAGTGCCACCAGCTCAGCACTGCGTCGCACCACTTCAGCAAACATCTGTGCCACGGGCTGCTCGGCTGATTGCAACTGTGGGTAATAGCGTTCTATACAATACTGGGCAAGCCGATGCAGATCATCATGCTGACCACTGTAATAGAAGTACTCGAAGTGCCCGAAACGGATATGGCTGGAGGTGACACGCAGCAACATGGCGCAGGGCTCCATGCCATTGCGCAGGGTGTACTCTTCACTTCCCAGCAGACACAGCGCACGTGTTGTCGGAATGCCCAAACCACACATTGCTTCTGAGGCCAGATACTCGCGAATACTGGAACGTAATACGGCACGACCATCACCGAAACGGGAAAAGGCGGTCTTGCCTGCCCCCTTAAGGTGCAGATCCAGCCGCTGCCCTTCTGGGCCAATCACCTCTCCCAGCAACAAACCGCGCCCGTCACCAAGATCCGGATTGTAGCTTCCGAACTGATGGCCAGTGTACTTCATCGCCAACGGCTCAGTACCCGGCCAGTCGACTTCACCACCACATACCTGTGCCAGCAGGCCTGGACTGACTCCACAGGGATCAAGGCCCAGTTGGCGTGCAACCGGCGGATTAAAGCTGATTAAATGGGCATGCTTCAGCGGACAAATACGTGTCGGTTGAAACCAGTGCCGCGGTAAGCGTGCATAACTGTTGTCAAATACCAGCCCGTCCAGGCCTTGCAAATGAGACATGACCACCCCCTAACGTTCAATGCCATTAACCTAGCATTTTGATCAGGTATTTTCACCCCTCAATTCCGCAGGGTTATTTTTAACGCCACGGCTGGTATTATGAGCCCCCCTTGAAGGAGACCTCTATGTGGATTGAGCTGTCTGATCTGTTCTGGCTGGCGCTGACAGCCTGTCTGTGTTTGATGTGGTGGCAGAATCTGAAGGTACGTGAGTATGCCACGCGCCAGGTACGGGCCTATTGCCAGCAACAGGACGTACAGCTACTGGATGAGAGTATCGCATTGAAGAGCATGAAACCGAGGCGCAATTCCAAAGGCCTTCTCGAACTGGAGCGCTGCTACCAATTCAGTTTCACATCAACTGGAGATGAGCGCTATAACGGCCTGATCCGCCTTAGCGGACGCCGGGTACAGGGTTTTGAACTTCCACCCCACCGTATCGGTTAACCCTTGCTTCGCAGCGCCTTGCTGATCAGACGGTCGAGCTGATTGGCAAAGGCCTGGCGGTCGGACTGGCTCATGGCCGCAGGACCGCCACTTTGTACGCCGCTGGCGCGCAACGTTTCCATAAAATCACGCATATTCAGCCGGACACGAATATTTTCTGCCGTAAACTGCTCGCCTCGCGGCGTTAGAGCCATCGCGCCCTTGTCCAGCAGCTCTGCCGCCAGTGGTATGTCACTGGTAATCACAAGGTCGCCGGCCTCACAGCGGCGTACGATCTCGTGGTCAGCCACGTCAAACCCACCGGAAACCTGGATCGCGCGGATATTCGCGGAGGGCGGCACCTTGATTGCATGATTGGCAATAAGTGTCAGCTCCAGCCCAGTCCGATCAGCCGCTCTGAAGAGTATCTCTTTAATCACCACCGGACAGGCATCAGCATCGACCCAGATCTTCATGTACTTTCCTCAACGCAACTGTCGTACACGGCAGCTGCGGCCCTTGATCTTGCCCTGAGACAGCTTACGTACCGCCTCTTTCGCCACCGGCCGACTGACCGCCACATAGGTACAAAAATCAAACACGCGAATTTTACCGACCTCATCACCCTGAAGCCCCTCGCCACCGGTCAATGCACCCAAAACATCTCCGGGGCGGATCTTCTGTTTTTTACCGATATCAAGTTGCAACGTTGCCATCGGTGGACGATAACTGCCATCAGCACGCGCGGCGGGCAAAGGCTCTTCCGTGGCAATTATATCCAGCTGAGCTTCAATGCCCGCAAGCTTGTGACCCTCCCGGTCGCTGAACAGGGTTACTGCCACACCACTCTGGCCGGCACGACCGGTGCGTCCAATGCGATGTACATGCACCTGAGACTCCTTGGCGGGACGGTAGTTAACCACGAGATCGAGCCCTTCGATATCCAGCCCCCTGGCTGCAACATCAGTAGCCACCAATACAGAAGCGCTTTGATTGGAGAACCGCACCAGGGTCTGATCACGCTGGCGCTGATCAAGATCACCGTGCAGAGCCACCGCGGCAATCCCCTCCTGCTGCAAAAAAGATTCCAGATCGCGCACTTCCTGCTTGGTATTGCAGAACACTACCGCCGATACCGGACGATAATGGTAGAGCAGTGCCGTCAAAGCCGCCTGACGCTCCTCTTCGGCAACGCGATGAAAATGCTGGCGGATGCTGCCGGACTGATGCAGCGAGGCCACTTCCACCCGAACCGGGTTGGTTAGAATACGGCTGGCAATGTCCTCAATCTCACGTGGATAGGTTGCGCTGAACAGAAGGCTTTGGCGCTTGGCCGGCGTCTGATCAACAATCGCGTCCACCGCAGCCTGGAAGCCCATTTCCAGCATGCGATCGGCTTCATCCAGCACCAGCACCTGCAACCTGTCCAGTTTGAGAGTGCCCTTGCGCAGGTGTTCCTCAAGGCGCCCAGGGGTACCGACAACGATATGGGCACCATGCTCCAGTGAGCCAATCTGTGGCCCCAGAGGCTGCCCTCCGCACAATGTCAGCGTTTTGACATTGGGGATCTGACGCGCAAGACGGCGCAATTCCTGTGCAACCTGATCAGCCAGCTCGCGGGTCGGGCAGAGCACCAGCACCTGAACATGAAAACGTGTGGGGTCAAGCTGCTGCAGCACACCCAGACCGAAGGCCGCCGTTTTGCCTGATCCGGTTCTGCCCTGAGCGATAAGATCCTTGCCGTCCAGAATCACGGGGAGACTCTCATGCTGAATCGGGGTCATCAAGTGATAATCAAGCGAGGCGAGATTGTCCAGCAGCTCGGCACGCAAGGGCAGGACTGAAAAGGGATGTTGACTCAAGGGAATACCTTCGGAATGTGTTTCTGAAGGCGCATTCTAGCAGAGGGCGGATAGGGGCGCACGGAAACAAAAAAGGCAGCCGAAGCTGCCTTTTTGAAAGAAACCCAAAGGCTCTTACTTCATTGCCCAACCGGTCACTTCAGACAGTGCCTTGCCGATATCGGCCAGAGAGCGAACTGTCTTCACACCAGCGTCTTCCAGAGCCGCAAACTTCTCGTCTGCAGTGCCCTTGCCACCGGAGATGATCGCACCAGCGTGGCCCATGCGTTTGCCCGGAGGTGCAGTAACACCCGCGATGTAAGAAACAACCGGCTTGGTTACGTTAGCCTTGATGTAGGCAGCCGCTTCTTCCTCGGCAGAACCACCGATCTCACCGATCATAACGATCGCTTCAGTCTGAGGATCGTTCTGGAACATTTCCAGGATGTCGATGAAGTTGGAGCCCGGGATTGGGTCACCACCGATACCAACACAGGTAGACTGACCGAAGCCAGCGTCAGTAGTCTGTTTAACCGCTTCGTACGTCAGAGTACCAGAACGGGAAACGATACCGACTTTACCCGGCAGGTGGATGTGGCCCGGCATGATACCGATTTTGCACTCACCTGGAGTGATAACGCCCGGGCAGTTCGGGCCGATCAGGCGAACACCCAACTCATCACACTTCACTTTGCACTGCAGCATGTCCATTACCGGAATGTGCTCGGTGATGCAGACGATCAGCTTGATGCCAGCATTAGCCGCTTCCAGGATGGAATCCTTGCAGAAAGGAGCCGGAACGTAGATAACAGACGCTTCAGCACCAGTCGCTTCTACAGCTTCCTTAACGGTGTTGAATACCGGCAGACCCAGGTGCTCAGTACCGCCCTTGCCCGGAGTTACACCACCAACCATTTTGGTGCCGTAGGCAATCGCCTGCTCAGAGTGGAAAGTACCCTGGCCACCGGTAAAGCCCTGACAGATGACTTTGGTATCTTTGTTGATCAGAACGGCCATGATTATTTACCCTCCGCTGCTTTGACTGCCTGCTGAGCAGCGTCAGTCAGGCTGGTTGCTGCAATGATGTCCAGACCGGATTCGGCCAGTTTCTGCGCACCCAGCTCAGCGTTGTTACCTTCCAGACGTACCACAACCGGTACGTTGACACCCACTTCTTTAACTGCACCGATGATACCGTCAGCGATCAGGTCGCAACGTACGATACCGCCGAAGATGTTAACCAGAACCGCTTTAACGTTCTTGTCTTCAAGGATGATCTTGAACGCTTCAGTTACACGCTCTTTGGTTGCACCACCACCAACGTCCAGGAAGTTGGCCGGGAAACCGCCGTGCAGAGACACGATATCCATGGTACCCATGGCCAGGCCTGCGCCGTTTACCATGCAACCGATAGTGCCGGTCAGTGCCACGTAGTTCAGATCCCACTCGGCTGCACGCGCTTCACGCTCGTCTTCCTGAGACGGGTCGTGCATGCCCTGCAGATCCTTATGGCGGTAAACAGAGTTACCGTCGATAACGATCTTGGCATCCAGGCAGTGCAGGTTGCCCTGGTCAGTGATGACCAGCGGGTTGATTTCGAGCAGTGCCAGATCTTTCTCTTCGAACATCTTGGCCAGGCCAAGGAAGATGTTGACGAACTGTTTGATCTGATCACCTTGCAGGCCCAGCTGGAACGCCAGCTCACGACCCTGATACGGCTGAGCGCCGGTCAAGGGATCGATGGTTGCTTTCAGGATCTTTTCCGGAGTCTCTTCAGCAACTTTCTCGATCTCGACACCACCTTCGGTGGAAGCCATGAACACGATGCGACGGCTGGAGCGGTCAACAACCGCACCCAGATACAGCTCGTTAGCGATATCGGTGCAGGTTTCAACCAGAATTTTGGTAACCGGCTGACCATTGGCGTCTGTCTGATACGTTACCAGACGCTGGCCCAGCCATTTTTCGGCAAATGCCTTGGCGTCAGCCGGAGAGTCAACCAGCTTTACACCACCTGCTTTACCACGGCCACCGGCGTGAACCTGGGCTTTTACAACCCACTTGTCTCCGCCAATTTTTTCAGCCGCTTCAGCAGCCGCTTCCGGAGTATCTACCGCGATCCCTTTGGAGACCGGCAGACCATATTCGGCAAACAGTTGTTTACCCTGGTACTCGTGAAGGTTCATGCTCTAATCCGTTGTATTTTCGGTTATACAGGTACCCCGACCAGAGTGCAGTCAGTCGGGATACACCTTTGCTCTGCAGATCGGCAAAAGCAGGATCTCTGCCCCACCGATTAACCCTTCAGGTTATCGCTTTTTGCGATTTGCAATGTGAATGGCGTGATTGTCCACGGCCAGTGCTGCTTCATGCACAGCTTCGCTGACGGTCGGGTGAGCGAACACCATCAGCTGCAGATCCTCTGCACTGGCGCAGAATTCCATCGCAATCACACCCTGAGCAATCAGTTCGGAGGCGATGCCACCGACCATGTGTACGCCCAGTATGCGGTCGGTCTCTTCGTCAGCAATGATCTTGACGAAGCCGTCAGTTGCATTGGCAGCCATTGCTCGGCCAGATGCAGCAAACGGAAATTTACCAACCTTGATTTTTACACCTTCGGACTTGAGCTGCTGTTCGGTCTTCCCGACCCAGGCCAACTCGGGGAAGGTATAAATAATGTTGGGGATGCAGTCATAGTTCAATGCAGCCTTGTGGCCAGCAATGATGTCAACGACCATAATCCCCTCTTCAGAGGCCTTGTGTGCCAGCATTGGGCCACGCACGGAGTCACCGATGGCGTAGACGCCTGGCGCATCAGTACGGCAGCTGTCATCAACGAAGATGAAGCCGCGTTCGTCCAGTTTGACACCGCTGTCTGCTGCCAACAGGCCCTGAGTCTGAGGACGACGTCCAACTGCTACGATCAGCTTGTCGAACACCATCTCCTGGTCACCGCTGGCATCAGCGAATTTTACCTTCACTTCCTTGCCATCGATGATCTCGGTGCCGGTGCAGCGCGCACCCAGCTTGATGTCCAGACCTTGCTTGGTAAGCAGTTTCTTGGCTTCCTTGGCGACATCAACGTCAGCCAGTGCCAGGAAGTCATCCATCGCTTCAAATACGGTTACTTCAGAGCCGCAACGCGCCCAGATGGAGCCCATTTCCAGACCGATGACACCTGCACCAATGATACCCAGACGTTTCGGGGTTTCATCGATATTCAGGGCACCTTCATTATCCAGAATCAGACCTTCAGTCAGCGGAGCCGGTGGGATCTCGACCGGTACGGAACCAGAGGCCAAAATCACGTTATCAGCAGCATAAACACTGCTGCTGCCGTCCTGAGCCGTTACTTCAACCTGCTTGTTGGCCAGCAGTTTGCCGGTACCCTGCAGCAGAGTCACGCCATTGGCCTTGAAAAGGCCCGCGATGCCACCGGTCAGGTTTTTGACGATCTGATCCTTGCGCGCCACCATCTGCTTGGTGTCCATGCGCACGTTATCAGCCACGATACCCTGCGCAGCAAACCCGTGCTGAGCCTCGTGCAGCTTGTGCGTGGTTTCCAGCAGTGCCTTCGACGGGATACAACCTACGTTCAGACAGGTACCACCGAGAACCGGTGTACCCTTGTCATCAACCCACTTCTCGACACAGGCAGTTTTCAGACCCAGCTGAGCTGCACGAATTGCAGCCACGTACCCGCCGGGGCCGGCACCGATAACAATGAGATCAAATTTATCTGACATTACTTAATCCTGTTTTTCACTCGTTCGATTGCGGGTCTGATTAGACATCCAGCAGCATGCGTGCCGGGTCTTCCAGCAGATCCTTGATGGTGACGAGGAATTGTACCGCCTCTTTGCCATCAATCATACGGTGGTCATACGACAGCGCCAGATACATCATAGGCAGGATCTCAACCTGTCCATTGACCGCCATTGGACGCTCCTGGATCTTGTGCATGCCCAGGATTGCAGTCTGCGGCGGGTTCAGGATTGGAGTGGACATCAGAGAACCGAACACACCACCGTTGGTGATGGTAAAGGTACCACCCTGCATGTCATCCATGCCCAGCTTGCCCTCACGACCACGTTTGCCGAAATCGGCAATAGTGCCCTCCACCTCAGCAAGGCTCATGGAATCCGTGTCACGCAGCACCGGTACCATCAGACCACGCTCAGTTGATACGGCAACACCGATATCCTGGTAGCCGTGATAGACCATGTCGTTACCGTCGATGGAAGCGTTGACCGCAGGGAAGCGCTTCAATGCTTCAGTAGCCGCCTTTACGAAGAAGGACATGAAGCCCAGACGCGTGCCGCCGTGAACCTTCTCGAACAGATCCTTGTACTGCTTGCGCAGCTCCATGACCGGCTTCATGTTGACTTCGTTGTACGTGGTCAGCATCGCCGCATTCTGCTGCGCTTCGACCAGACGCTTGGCGATGGTGGCACGCAGACGGGTCATCGGAACACGCTTCTCGGTGCGCTCGCCAGCCGGAATGTTCAGTGCCGGAGCTGCGGCTGCAGGAGCAGCGGCCGCCGGAGCTGCAGCAGGCTTGTTTTTCAGGAAGTTCTGTACGTCTTCCTTGGTGATACCACCATTCTTGCCGGTACCCGGAATTTTGGACGCATCCAGGCCGTTCTCTTCGATCAACTTGCGAGCGGCCGGACCAACCTTATCAGCGTCAGTGGTCACTTCCGCGGCAGGCGAATCGGCAGATTCGGCTGTGGGGGCCTTTTCAGCCGGTGCTGGCGCAGCCGCAGCCGCGCCCTCCTCGAAGATGGCAATAACTTCTTCGCTCAGAACAGTGTCACCTTCACCCTTGACGATCTCCTTGAGAACACCATCTGCCGGTGCAACCACTTCAAGAACGACCTTGTCGGTTTCGATGTCAACGATCAGCTCATCAGCTGAACATGCTTCACCCGGCTGCTTGTGCCAGGTTGCAACTGTTCCGTCAGCAACGGATTCAGGGAAAGTCGGCGCTTTAATATCGATGGACATGCTGTTTCCTTTATTAATGCTGCTCAGGTCTTGTATGCGAACCTGTCATTAACCGTTGATTGCTTCGTTGACCAGCTGCTCTTGCTGCTCAAGGTGAACCGAAATATAGCCTACTGCCGGTGCTGCGGCATGGGGACGACCCACACCCACCAGATGCAGCTTGGGATCATGCTGCTGCATCACATTGCGCATATGATGCTGACTGCAGTACCAGGCGCCCTGGTTCATCGGCTCTTCCTGACACCAAACCACCGATTCCAGATTGGTGTAATCAGCAATGGCATCTTTCAGGCCCTGTTCCGGGAACGGGTAGAGCTGCTCGATGCGAACGATGGCGACATCGTCCTTTTCCAGTTCGGCGCGACGGTTGTACAGGTCGTAGTAAACCTTGCCACTGCACATGACCACGCGTTTTACTTTCTTCGGATCCAGCTGATCCACTTCCGGAATCACCGGCTGGAACGTGCCTTCGGAAAGATCCTCAAGCGAACAAATCGCCTGCTTGTGACGCAGCAGAGACTTCGGAGACATCACAACCAGCGGCTTGCGCAGCGGACGCACGACCTGACGGCGCAGCAGGTGGAAAATCTGAGCCGGTGTGGATGGCACACACACCTGAATATTGTGCTCGGCACACATCTGCAGGAAACGCTCAAGGCGTGCGGATGAATGCTCAGGGCCCTGACCTTCAAAGCCGTGAGGCAACAGCATGGTCAGACCGCACAGACGGCCCCACTTGTGCTCACCGGAGGTAATGAACTGATCGATAACGACCTGCGCTCCGTTGGCAAAGTCACCAAACTGAGCTTCCCAGATTACCAATGCATTCGGCGTAGTGGTTGAGTAACCATATTCGAAGCCCAGTACCGCTTCCTCAGAGAGGAAGGAGTCATAGATATCAAAGGCTGGCTGCCCATCTGCAAGATTCTGCAGTGGAGTATAAGTGGAAGCATCCTTCTGGTTATGGATCACCGCATGGCGGTGAGAGAAGGTTCCACGCCCCACATCCTGACCGGTAAGGCGAATTGGATAGCCCTCAGCCAGCAATGTTGCATAGGCCATGGTCTCTGCGAAGCCCCAGTTGATCTCCATGGCGCCGGCGGCCATTTTCTTGCGGTCTTCGTAAATCTTCTGTACCTGACGCTGAACCGCCACCCCTTCCGGGAACTCACAGGTTTTATTGGCCAGCTCTTTCAACAGCTTGGCATCCACCCGCGTGTCACATTCGAAAGACCACTGATGGCCCAGGTAGGGGCGCCAGTCAACGAACAGCTCAGAGTTAGGCTGCAGCACCAGAGACTTGGCCACATGCTCACCGTTTTCCAGTGCCTTGCGGTAGTCCTGATCCAGCGCCTTGGATTCTTCAGCCGAGATAACACCCTCTTCGACGAGGCGAGCACCATACAGCTCTCGGGTTGTCTTCTGGGACTTGATTTTACTGTACATCAGCGGCTGAGTACCTGAAGGCTCATCCGCTTCGTTATGGCCTCGACGGCGATAGCACACCAGGTCGATAACCACATCCTTGTTGAATTCGTTACGATAGTCCAGTGCCAGCTGAGTCACAAAGCGGACGGCTTCGGGATCATCTCCGTTCACATGGAAAATTGGAGACTGCACCATTTTGGCCACATCTGTACAATACTCAGTGGAACGCGCATCTTCCTTCTTGGAAGTGGTGAAGCCCACCTGGTTGTTGATCACGATATGGACGGTGCCACCGGTCTTGTAGGCACGGGTTTGAGACATCTGGAATGTCTCCATCACCACACCCTGACCTGCGAAGGCGGCATCACCATGGATGGCAACCGGGATTACAGTATTGCCAACCGGATCATTACGACGGTCCTGACGCGCACGCACGGAGCCCTCAACCACCGGAGACACGATCTCAAGGTGAGATGGGTTGAACGCCATGGCGATGTGAACTTCTCCGCCCGGTGTCATCACATTGGATGAAAAGCCCTGATGGTATTTCACGTCACCAGAGGTTTCGATTACGCGCTTGCCTTCGAACTCGCCGAACAGATCCTGCGGATTCTTGCCAAACAGATTGACCAGCACGTTGAGACGACCGCGGTGTGCCATGCCGATCACCAGCTCCTTGGCACCGTCACGACCGGCACGCTGAACCAGCTCATCAAGGCACGGAATCAGGCTCTCGCCACCTTCAAGTCCAAAGCGCTTGGCACCGGCATAGCGTGAGCCGAGATACTTCTCGAGGCCCTCAGCCGCGACCAGACGCTCCAGAATGTGCTTGCGCTCATCATTGGTCAGTACAGGATGGCTGCGCACAGGTTCCATGCGTGACTGAATCCAGCGCTTTTCCTGTGTATCGACGATGTGCATATACTCAACGCCGACGGTAGTGCAGTAAGTTTTCTTGAGATCAGCCAGGATTTCTTTCAGCGTGCTCTCTTCGGGACCGAAAAACAGTGAACCCAGCTGAAAGCGGGTATCGAAGTCAGCTTCTGAAAGCTCATGAAAGCGCGGATCAAGGTCAGGCACCTGCTCACGCTGCATCAGGTTCAGTGGATCAATATCAGCGTGCTGGTGTCCACGCACGCGATAGGCATTGATCATCCGCAGAACGCGAACCTGTTTCTTTTCATGCTCAGAGCTGACACTGCTGCCGGATACCGGCATGGCGCGCTTTTGATTCTTGGAGAGGAGAAGGAAATGTTCCCGGATGGTGGAGTGAGGCACATCCTGCGTGATGTTATCACCAACCTTAGGGAGTCGATCGAACTCTTCACGCCATTCTTGTGGAACGGCATTCGGGTCCATCAGGTACGTTTCGTATAGTTGTTCGACATATGAAAGGTTGCCCCCATAGAGATGGGCATTCTTCCACATCTGCTCCATTATGCCATCTTGCATTATCATCTCACCCTGGCTCTGAGAGGGCACTGTAGCGATCAGGCTGCACTATTTCCTGACCCAACAGCCCGTTAACCCTCTGCTGATTACCGTTTTTTGTATCGTCCCGCAGCAACGACGGATCGCGTGCGGCCGCGGTCGATAATTCTACGCTTTTTATTGCGGCCTTAACACCGCTAGCAGGCGAGGATTCTATAAAATTATACCACATGGACGACATAGGCCTTTTGGCTATGACGCCCGAACCCTCCTGCCTGAGAACCAAAAAAAACGGCATCAAAGATGCCGTTTTTTTATACCTGAGAAAGATCAGGTTGCTTGCTGAATCAGCATGTTGCGAATTTTACCAATCGCCTTGGTCGGGTTGAGACCCTTCGGACACACGCTGACACAGTTCATGATGCCATGACAACGAAATACGCTGAACGGATCATCAAGTTCTGACAGACGCTCATTGGTCGCGGTATCACGACTGTCGGCCAGGAAGCGGTAGGCCTGCAGCAAGCCGGACGGACCCACAAACTTGTCCGGATTCCACCAGAAGGACGGACAGGCAGTGGAGCAGCATGCACAAAGAATACACTCGTACAGGCCATCCAGCTCAGCGCGCTCTTCCGGTGACTGCAAACGCTCGATCGCCGGCGGCGGCGTATCATTAATCAGGAACGGCTTGATCTTCTCGTACTGCTTGTAGAACTGAGTCATATCGATGACCAGGTCACGAATCACCGGAAGGCCCGGCAGCGGGCGCAGTACCAGCTTGTCATCCTTGACCACTTCAGACAGCGGCGTGATGCACGCCAGACCGTTCTTGCCGTTCATATTCATGCCATCCGAGCCACACACGCCCTCACGGCAGGAACGACGATAAGCAAGAGTCGTGTCCTTTTCTTTCAGCAGCTGGAGCAGATCCAGCACCATGATGTCCTTGCCACCCGGGATATCAATATGGACATCCTGCATGTAGGGAGCATCGTCCACTTCAGGGTTGTAACGATATACACTTACCAGCATCGCACCAGCCTCTTAATAGGTTCGTACTTTCGGCGGGAACGGATCCATTGTCTTGGGCGCGAAGTTGACTGCGCGCTTGCCAACGGACTTGTTCTGCGGGAAGAAGACGGAGTGGCACAACCAGTTTTCGTCATCACGCTCGGTGAAGTCGTTACGGGCGTGCGCACCACGGGACTCCTTGCGCTCCTCGGCCGCAATCGCGGTTGCTTCAGCAACTTCCATCAAGTTCTCAAGCTCCAGAGCTTCAATACGCGAGGTATTGAACGCCTGACTCTTGTCTTCAAGATGTACGTTGGCAACACGCTCACGGATCTCCTTCAGGAGGCCGAGACCTTTCTGCATGCTTGCGCCATCACGGAACACACCAAAGTACAGCTGCATGGTGCTTTGCAGATCCTTGCGCACATCCGCAACCTTTTCGCCACCAGTGCTGTTGTTGAGACGATTCAGACGAGACATCGCCGCTTCAATATCAGACTCGGTCGCTTCAGCCACGGAGTAGCCTTCACGCATTTGCTGCTCGATCTGCATACCCGCCGCACGACCGAATACCACAAGGTCAAGCAGAGAGTTACCACCCAGGCGATTGGCGCCATGTACAGATACACAAGCCGCTTCACCACAGGCGAACAAACCATTGATGATCCTGTCTTCACCGGTCTGAGCATCCGGAGAGATTGCCTGACCACCAATATTGGTCGCAATACCACCCATCATGTAATGGCAGGTCGGCACAACCGGGATCGGCTCTTTCACCGGATCTGCGGCAGCAAAGGTCTTGGACAGTTCGCAGATGCCCGGCAGACGTGAATGCAACACCTCTTCACCCAGGTGATCCAGCTTCAGATAAACATGATCGCCATTCTCGCCACAACCACGTCCTTCGAGAATCTCGAGAATCATGGAGCGCGCAACAACATCACGACCTGCAAGATCTTTGGCGTTCGGAGCATAACGCTCCATGAAGCGCTCGCCATCCTTGTTCACCAGATAGCCACCCTCACCTCGACAACCCTCGGTTACGAGGACGCCAGCACCGGCAATACCGGTCGGGTGGAACTGCCACATTTCCATATCCTGAACAGGCACACCAGCTCGCATCGCCATACCAATACCATCACCGGTATTGATCAGCGCATTGGTGGTGGATGCATAGATACGACCCGCACCACCAGTTGCCAGCACAGTTGCCTTGGACTTGATATAAACGGTCTCACCGGTTTCGATGCAAATGGCAATACAGCCAACCACATCACCATCGGCATTCTTGACCAAATCAACGGCATACCATTCATTCAGGAAAGTCGTACCGGCCTTCATATTGGCCTGGTACAGTGTATGCAGAAGCGCATGACCGGTACGGTCTGCCGCTGCACAGGTACGAGCTGCCTGTGTAGGGTTATCCGGCCCCTTGGACTGACCACCGAACGGACGCTGATAGATGCGGCCAATTTCGGTACGCGAGAACGGCAGCCCCATGTGATCCAACTCGAATACAGCCTGAGGACCTACGGAGCACATGTACTCAATTGCGTCCTGGTCACCGATATAGTCTGACCCCTTGACGGTGTCATACATATGCCAGCGCCAGTCATCGTTCGGATCAGCACTGGCAATCGCACAGGTAATACCACCCTGAGCAGACACAGTGTGAGAACGGGTCGGGAATACTTTGGTGACACAGGCCGTATTCAGGCCTGACTGTGCCAACTGCAGCGCAGCGCGCATGCCAGCACCACCACCACCGACGACGATCGCGTCGAAAGTAAGCGTACGCAGTTTAGACATGTTTTAGATACCCCACAGAATCTGGATGCCCCACACGACGTAAATAAACGCCAGCAGGCCGCATGCGGACTGGAACACGAAGCGAGCACCGGTCGCCTTGATGTAGTCAGTAGAAACAGACCACATACCGATCCAAGCGTGCGCCACCATGGACAGGACTGCCAGCAGGGTAAAGATACGCATGACCGTACCGCTGAACAGTTCTTTCCACTGGTTGTAATCCAGTTCCGGATTCATCAGCAGATAGCCGATCATAAAAATGGTGTAAGCCAGCAGTACAATTGCGGTGACGCGCTGCATCATCCAGTCATACAGGCCGCTACGACCAAAGCTTGTGATACTTGTTACCATATCCAGACTCCCGCAAGCAGGATAGCGATGCCCGCTATCACCAAAGTGACCTTGGCTGCCAAACGACCGCTATCCAGTTCTTCACAGTGGCCAAGATCCATGATCAGGTGCTTGATACCTGCAAAGAAGTGGTACAGCAGCGCTGACACCAGCCCCCATGCAATGAGTTTTGCCAGGAATGACTCCTGGAGCATCTCAGCAGCGCGGTCAAAACCGGCCTGAGATTCCAGCGACATACTTAATACATAAAGCATAAAGATGGCGCCAAAGAACAGCGCCACACCTGATACGCGATGCAGTATTGAAGTGATCGCCGGGAGTGGCATTTTTATGGTTCGCAGATCTAAATTTACAGGTCTTTTCTTGTTCACGGCTCTAGTTCACACTTTTCTGTCCAGTTGCAGGACAAGGTTGCTAGGAAGTGCTCAGAGAGTAGTACCTCGAGATGCCAGAACTGACACTTAACCAGTGGGCACGGTGCCAACTCAGGTGCGAGAGTATAGACAGATCACCCTTGGAATACAACGCGCCCAGCGCTACCTAAGGCTTAAGTCTAGTGTGAAGATCCAGACCTGCTGACTGGCTCGTATAATTATTTTCAGGTCGACATACAACTAATTATTTATTTCCCCAAAACAGCTGAATTGCTAGGAAAATTCTTTCTGTTGCGATGCAACATTTCACCCCCAAGGCTTAATTGACAATCCTGTTTCAAACTCTATAGTGGGTGGGTCCTTTTTCGGGCCATTTCCTATGAAGCGGCTCAGTAGCAAGCCGCAGCAATACAAAACAGAATGATAGGAGCCTCTGATGGCTGACAAGAAAGCACGTTTGACAGTCGATGGTCTGGACGAAGCGATCGAACTGCCGGTCTATTCCGGCACTGAAGGTCCCGACGTCATAGATGTACGCCCACTGACCGGCAAAGGCCTGTTCACCTACGACCCCGGCTTCGTGTCCACTGCGGCCTGCGAATCCAAGATCACCTATATCGATGGTGGCCAAGGCGTGCTGCTGCACCGCGGCTACCCGATCGAACAGCTGGCTGAAAAGTCCGACTACCTTGAAGTCTGCTACCTGCTGCTCAACGGTGAACTGCCCACGGCAGAAGAGAAAGATAAGTTCGTTAACACCATTTCTAACCACACCATGGTGCACGAACAGCTCAGCCAGTTCTTCAAGGGGTTCCGCCGTGACGCGCACCCAATGGCCATCATGTGCGGTGTTGTTGGCGCACTGTCAGCGTTCTATCACGACTCGCTCGATATCAACAACCCCCACCACCGCGAAGTCTGCGCGTATCGCCTGATCGCCAAGATGCCGACGCTTGCAGCCATGTGCTACAAGTATTCCATCGGCCAGCCGTTCATGTATCCGCAAAACGAACTCAGCTATGGCGCCAACTTCCTGCGCATGATGTTCGGCACCCCCTGCGCTGATTATGAAGTCAATCCTGTACTGGCTCGCGCCATGGATCGCATATTCATCCTGCATGCCGACCATGAACAGAACGCTTCCACTTCTACCGTTCGCCTGGCAGGCTCTTCCGGTGCAAACCCGTTTGCCTGCATCGCAGCCGGCATTGCCGCCCTGTGGGGACCGGCTCACGGTGGCGCAAACGAAGCAGTATTGACCATGCTGGATGAGATTGGCGATGAGGCCAACATCCCCGAGTTCATCGAAAAGGCCAAGGATCCGAACGATCCATTCCGCCTGATGGGCTTTGGCCATCGCGTATACCGCAACTTCGACCCTCGCGCCAAGGTAATGAAGAAGACCTGCGATGAAGTTCTGGCTCTGCTGGGTATCGAAAACGACCCTCAGCTGCAGATCGCCAAGAGACTGGAACAGATCGCACTCGAAGATGAATACTTCGTTGAGCGCAAGCTGTACCCGAACGTGGACTTCTATTCCGGCATCATCCTGAAAGCGATAGGCATTCCGACCAACATGTTCACCGTGATCTTTGCCCTCTCCCGCACCATCGGCTGGATCTCGCACTGGAACGAATTCCATTCCAGCCCGAACAAAATTGGTCGCCCGCGCCAGCTTTATACTGGTGCAAAGCAGCGTGATTATCCTGCCTGATTGCATTTAACCAAAAAGCCCTGCCTATGCAGGGTTTTTTTTGGTCCAAACAAACATTTAAATTAGGAAAAATTCCTACTGCTCATGACCTTTGGATAAGCTAAAGTGGTATCAGCAGGACGCTTGTACTCAGGAGGGATCCAACCATGGAACAGATATGCCAACACTGCCGCACTCTATTGAGCAGCGGAGTCCTTTCACGACACCATCTCAGCATCAGCAAAATCAGTGATAGTGAACTGATCAAATGCGATTTATGTGATGCATACCTGCTAAGCGAGCAGGACCACAGAGAGGTACTGAGTACGCGCCCAGCCACTGACGCAACATTGAATTTTCAGCATTGCACTTCAGGCGGCAGCTACAAGCAACTGCCACACTAAGGCATCCAGCCACAATTCACGCACACGCACTATACCTTACTCGACCCAGCCATTCGCTTTGCTTCAGACCAGAGCGTGCGCACCAGTCTTTTCAAGCCATCATCACCCTGAGTCAGCACGCCAACTTCAAGGCGCTTTTCCTCAAGATAACCCGCAAGCTCAACTTCCGAATTAAGACGACACAGGGATGAAAGACGGCATGCAATTTCGGCCAACTTGACACTATGCACATCCGTATCACCAGCCGCCAACCGCTGGCGGTCACGCCGACTACGCTCTTCACTCGAAATTGAACTATTGGCTGAGCCAGTCAGACATCGCACTCCGTCAGCAATTGAAGCGCCAAACGTACGCTCGACCTCTCGCAGCGTAACAGTTGTATCCTCAACCACATCATGCAACCAGGCCAGCGCTACCATCCTTGAGCCTGAGTTGTTGCAGGTCGCCACAAGCCCCGCAACTTCAGAAAGATGTTTCCAGTATGGCTCTGAAGTATGTCGAAGCCGCTGCCCTGCATGCGCCTCCATGGCAAATTCACGCACTTGCTGCAAACAGATTCCACCAGTGCTTTTACCCAACAACACCAATGCGCGAGAGCGGTCAAAAGCTTCAACATCAAAACCCACACTGGACCTGGCCTGTGAGCTGTCGACCACATCAACTGCAACTGTTTCGAATAGATCTGGACGAACTGCATCCAGATCTTCCTCCACACCTAACAGATCGCTCAAGCTTTCAAACGCTTGATCATCTTCCCTGTTCGACATACCCCCTCCTTTTCCCTAGAGTTTGTACAAGCCACATTCAGGTGCAGTGTAACAAAAAAAGCCACTCGGCATGACCCGTAGTGGCTTTTTTATAAATCTGGTAGGACTAGGCGGACTCGAACCGCCGACCCCCACCATGTCAAGGTGGTGCTCTAACCAACTGAGCTATAGTCCTAAAATGTGCTGCGTATTATATAGATGATGACTTTGGGTGCAAGCCCCTCAGAGGGTATTTTTCTTTTTTTTCATACGCCTGCATCAAGTCATTCAGCCGCCCGGGCCTGTCTGATGCTGTTGCAGGTGACGCATTAAAGCCGACTCCGGCATTGGCTTGGCAAGCAGATAGCCCTGTATCTGATCACAGCCGGCCTGCTGCAAAAATCTTAGCTGATGATCTTTATCAACCCCTTCGGCCACCACTTTCATGTTAAGACTTCGCGCCAACGCCAGCATAGCCAGAATGATCTCTTCATCGCCATGGTTTTGCCCAATACCCACCACGAAGCTGCGATCTATTTTCAGGTAGTCCGCTCGCAGGTTACGAAGATTTCCAAGTGATGAATAGCCGGTACCGAAGTCGTCTACCGACAGGCGTATTCCGGCAGCGGCAAAGGAGGCCAGATTGGCTTCAAACCTGTCATTCAAATTGATAATTGCCGTTTCGGTTACTTCCACTGTGATCTTGTGCGCCGGAATACCATACTGATCCAGTAGGCTTATCATGCAATTGGCGATTTCGTCACGCGCCAGCTGTACTGCCGATACATTAACACTAAGGTAAAAACGGCTGCTGTTGATCAATTCCCAGTCTGCCATACGCGCGATTACCTGCTCCAATTGCCAGCGACCAAGCTCAATGATCATGCCGCTTTCTTCAGCAACCGGAATAAATTCCGCCGGTGAAATCCACTCTCCCGCTTCAGTCTTCCAGCGCAGCAGCAACTCAGCCGCTACAGGCTTTAATGTCTGGGCATCGAATACTGGCTGGTAGTACATGCTGAAAACATGCTCAGGCCGCGTCAGCGCAAGTCTCAACCCCTGCTCGATATTCACTCTTCGGCTGACTTGAAAGTCCATCTCTGCATTGAATATTCGATATACGCTACGACCATCATGCTTGGCCGCATAGAGTGCAAGATCAGCCTGCCGCAGCAGGGTTTGGGGGTCGCTTTTACCCCTTGCCGTTAGAGCCAAACCTATACTGGCCGTCAAACTGAAGCGCTGGCCTGCAAGCTCAAAGGGTTCGGCCAACAGATCGGTTATTCTCTGTGCCAGTTGCGACGCCTGTTCGCGCCCCACATCCTGTACCATCACAATTGCAAATTCGTCCCCCCCCAAGCGTGCAAGGCACCCACCTGGCGGAATCAGGTTATTAAGCCGGGTTACCATGCCAATCAGCAACTCATCCCCTCGGCCATGCCCAAGCGTGTCGTTGACCGCCTTGAAGTTATCCAGATCGATATACAGCAGCGCGAGATAGGCAGGGCCATCTGGCTGCAGCCATTGACCCAACCGCGACAGCAGCTCACGCCGATTGGGAAGTCCGGTCAGGTGATCATGATTGGCAAGATAAAGCGAGCGCTGTTCGGCCGCCCTGCGCGCGGTAATATCTTCATGCACCGCTACAAAATGAGTCAGCTCTCCTTTGCCGCTTTTGATCGGCGTGATTGTCTGTTCAACCATGAGCTGCTTGCCATCACGGGTATGATTGACTACTTCACCACGCCAAACCTCACCCGCCATAATTGTGTCCCACAAGCGTCTGAAGAACAGTGCCGAGTGCTCACCTGAATTGAGAATGGCTGGCGTGCGCCCCAGAGCTTCTTCGGGCGCAAAGCCGGTCAGGCGCGTAAATGCCTGATTGACCCAGCGAATATCGCCACGGCTATCTGTAATCAACACGGCATTGGCCGTGGTACTGATCGCTGCGCCCAGCAAGTGCAGCTCATCTATCAAACGATACTGGCGGTAGCGCATCCAGGCGATCAGAACTGATGCCATAAGTATCAACACCAACACCACACCCACTATCAACCACATAGTCGCTACCGTTCTATACCAGGGTGCCAACGCCTGATTACGATCGATGGCAAGCGTTAACAATAACGGAAGCATGGAGGTAGCACGGTAGGCTGTTACATTGGCGTCAGGCTGTTCAACAGCGTGATACAGCCCCCACTCGCGTTGGCGCACCAGCTCCAGCAACTCCCCGGGTGCTGCAGCAAAGCCTTTTGCAGCGACCGGCAGCTCCACCAGCGCTCGGCCGTCATGACGATAAAGCTGCACCTGCGCCGGCAGGTTATCAATGATCGGCCGGAACAACTCACGCAACGCATCTGGGTTCAATACTGCAACAAGCCATGTCTGCTGCCCGGCCTCGGCCGAAAACAGCATGCATACCGGCAGCTTATACACTCCCTCAGGCCCGGTATCAGAGCCCAGGAAGCGCCCAGGCAGCGGCTCGGAAAAACGCAGCAATGCTGTAACAGGGGCACTTTCCGTGCAGGCAAGGGACTCAATATGACTGCCATCACGCGCTATCGCGGAGCTCGCCAACACGGTTAAGCGACCCTCTTGTCGCTGCAGCACTGCCAGCTCACGCAGCTGGGGCGTCATGGAAACCAGCATCTGCATCCGCTGCTGCAGCTCTAGCGGTTGTTGCAGTAACTCCTGACTGTGCTCCAACAGATCCTCCAGGGAGCGCAAGCGCCCCTGTACGTCCTGAACCGTTCGAGTGACACTGCTCTCAAGCGAATGCGCCAGCAGGGTGGCTTCCTTTTCCAGCTCAGCTACCGCCCGCTGTGTACCGAGGTTGACGACAACCAACTGCATCACCACCAACGTGGTAATCAGCAGCAGCCCCAACAGCAAAACAGACAAGCCCGTCTTCAGGCTATACCGGGGTTTATCATCTGCTATAGTGCTTGGCATCCCTTACTCTCTGGAGACGTTAAATGCAGGTCAAGGCACTGCTACCCCTTTCTTGGGTTGCCCTCACGACGCTATTGTGCACCAGCCTTGGCCTGAATGCACAAACGAACTCTCCTGATCGACTCAACCGGATCATGCAATCACAGACGTTGCGAGTGTGTATCTGGCCCGACTACTTTTCCATCAGTGCACGCCACCCCAAGACGGGTCGTCTTGAGGGGATTGATATCGAGCTGGCGCATGAATTTGCACGCGACCTTGATGTGGAACTTGAGTTTGTCGAAACACATTTCGGCCGTTTCATGGATGACCTGGAAGCGGACGCCTGTGACATCGGAATGTTTTCGATAGCAATCACGGACGCGCGCGCCCAGCGCATCGATTACAGTGAGCCCTACCTGGCCAGCCAGATGTATGCGGTCAGCACACGCACGCATCCTGGCATACAACAGTGGAGTGATATTGACCAGCCCGGCGCCATTGTCTGTGTGCAGGAAGGAACCTATATGGAGTCTCAAATGCGCAGCAGCCTGCAACATGCCGACATGATGGTAGTTAAAGACCCTCGAGAACGTGAGCAGGCTGTCATGTCAGGAATGGCGGATGTATTCATCACCGATTACCCTTACTCACGCAAGGTGCTTCGTTTCTATGACTGGGCTCGCCTGATTGAGCCTCCGGCATCAATGACTGAGCGCCCCTTCCGGTACGCATATGCCGTAGCCAAAGGGCAGCCTCAGTGGCTGGCACGGGTGAATCGCTTTGTCAGTGACATCAAACAAGACGGCCGCCTCAGGAAAGCAGCCGAGGCCAATGATCTTGGGCCCATTGTGTTAGAGGAGGTCGCGCCGCCTCACTGAACCAGATTGTGTTCCAGCGCATACCGCACCAGGCCTGCAGCTGTATGAATATTGAGCTTTGACTTGATGTTCTGACGGTGGGTTTCCACCGTCCGCACCGAAATTGACAGGGCACGGGCAATCTCCTTGTTGTTGTGCCCTTCCGCCAGTTGTCGCAACACCATGCGTTCCCGCGGTGTTAATTCCCCGGGCTCCTCTGCCGAATTCGCCGCCTCCGGGTCCGTGAAGTGACTGAACAAGGTCTGCGATGCACTGGCACTGAAGTAAGTACCGCCTTGGCAAACAGTTTCAATCGCCTTCACCATCTCGGCCGCAGAAACATCCTTCAGTATGTAGCCTCGGGCACCAGACTGAATCAGCTGTACCATATATTCCCGGTTGTCATGCATGCTCAGAATCAGCACTCGAGTTTCGGGTGAACGTGTACGCAGCTCACGCGTTGCCTCCAGTCCATTCATGATCGGCATGGACACATCCATCAACACCACGTCCGGCTTGAGAGACTGAACCAGCTCGATGGCTTCAAGACCATTGCCGGCCTGTCCAACCACTTCGATGCCACCCTCGTTTTCCAGCCGGGCCTGAATGCCATCAATAACCAGCGGATGGTCATCCACCAACAGCACCCTGATCGAGTCTGTCATCGCTCACCTCCTGTCTGCTGCAGGGACAAGCCAGCCAACAGTGTTGCCCCCTGCCCCTGCCGTGAAGACAGCCTGAACTCGCCACCCAGCAATTCGACCCGTTCGCGCATGTTACGCAAACCGATACCTTCAAATCGCTCCAGTACCTCGGGGTCAAACCCACAGCCATCATCCTGCATTTTCAACCACAGCTGACCGCTCTGCTGCCACAGACGTAAGCGTAGCAGCCCCGCACCTGAGTGTCGCTCCACGTTGGTCAGACCCTCTTGGACCAAGCGATAGACCGTAATTTCCACGTCCTCTGGCAGCCTTCCACCGGGCAAGCGGATATCCAGATCCAGTCGGATACCGGTTCGCTCCGTAAAGCGATCAAGCAAGCCTTCCAGCGCCGCCTCCAGGCCCAGATCATCCAGCAGAGTCGGTCTCAGGTCGTGAGAAATCCGACGCACTTCCTGAATCGCTTCATTCAGCACCTGATAGCCCTTGTCCAGGTCAGTCAATCCTTCCTGATCTCCCTGTTTCAGTTTGCGCTGCGCCAACTCAATCCGGTACAGCACTGATACCATCAACTGGTTGATGCCATCATGCAACCCCCGCGAGAAGCGACGTCGATCCGCCACGTTGGCCAGAATGGAACGATGCGCCAGCAGCCTCAGACGACTGTCAGCCAAACGATTCTCATGCAGGTTGATTGCAACTCCCAACAGGACCACCAACACCACAGCCACCGACATGATGACAAGCACGGTAAAAAAGGTGTTGCGAATGTTACGGTTGACCTCGGCACGGATCTTGGCAACCTCACGGCTGATATCATCCAGATACAGACCGGTTCCCAGCATCCAGTTCCACTTGGGCAACATCACCGCATAGCTGATTTTCTCTTCACGTGCCTGCTTGGAGGGCTTTTCCCACAGGTAGCGATGGAAGCCGCCGCCCTGTCGAGCGCGCTCCAGCAAATTGCGAATCACGTAATTGCCACGGGCGTCCTGCATGTCATACAGGTCCTGCCCGACCAGCTCCGGCTGTGTCGGGTGAACCAGATTGACCCCTTCAAGTGTGTAAACGAAGAAATACCCGTCCTGATCATCACCGAAAGTCATATCAGTCAGAATCTGCTTGACTGCACTTTTGGCCTGGGCATCATCGGGGCCTGCCGTATCAACGATATGGGCGATGGATGTCAGCGCCAGGCTGACATAGTTTTCCAGTTCTCGTTGCTTGGAGCCCAGCAAATGCTGCTCAAACAGCCGGATCTCTTCCTCTGACAGCTGACGCGCCTGATTCATGCCAAGCCAGGCAACAGCCGAGGTCACCAGCATCATCGGAAGAATGGAAAGAAGGAGGATCTTGATCTTCAGCGGCATTGAACTGCACCCGCACGGCCAGAAAAATAAAACGCCTGAACGGCATAGGGCCGAACAGGCGTTCGTTAAGTCTAAACCAGACCGTAGAACCCTGGGAACAGGAGAATCGAAATCACGATTGCCACCTGCATGATGATAAAGGGCACGACCCCCTTGTAGATGTCCAGGGTACGCACATTGGGCGGCGCAACCCCCTTGAGGTAAAACAGACTGAAGCCGAAAGGTGGAGTCAGGAAGCTGGTCTGCAGATTCATTGCGATCAAGATCGCAAACCACACCGGCGCTATGCCCAGAAGTTCTGCTGCCGGCAGCAGAATCGGCACGATGATGAAACTGATTTCAACAAAATCGATAAAGAAGCCAAGAATCAGGATTGCCAACATCGACAGCAGCAGGAAGCCCATGGCCCCACCCGGCAGATTGGACAGGTAATGCTCTACAATCTCTTCACCACCGGTATAGCTGAACGCCATGGAGAACGCCGTGGCCCCCAACAGGATGGCAAAAACCATCGCCGTAACTTTCACAGTCTCGATGGCAGAGTTGTATACCATCTTCCAGCTGAACTGGCGGTAGATCAGCGCCAGCAGCAGAGCACCTACGCCACCCAGCGCCGAGGATTCGGTCGGTGTTGCAATACCGGCAAAGATCGAGCCCAGCACCACCAAAATCAGTGCCAGCGGGGGAATAATCGCTTTCAATGCCTTGAAGACTTGCTCCCGACGTGTGCCATCGTCCAGATCCATCGGCAAGGCCGGAGCCGCTGAAGGTTTCAGGTAGGTATACACCAGGATGTACAGAACATAGGCACCGATCAGAATGAATCCAGGCATGATGGCCGCCTGAAACAGATCACCGACCGGAATCCCCATCACGTCACCCAGAATAATCAGGATGATGGATGGCGGAATGATCTGCCCCAGCGTACCGGAGGCACAGATCGTGCCGCAGGCCAGCTTTTTGTCATAGTTGTACTTGAGCATGACCGGCAACGAGATCAGACCCATGGCGACTACGGACGCACCCACCACACCGGTCGAAGCAGCCAGCAGAGCACCTACCAGTACGGTGGAAATTGCCAGACCGCCTCGTACGCCACCAAACAGTTTGCCCATGGATTCCAGCAACTGCTCGGCCAGACGGGTTTTCTGCAGCACGATTCCCATGAACACAAACAGAGGCACCGCCATGAGCACCGTGTTTTCCATGATGCTCTGGATACGGAACGGCATGAAGGCAAACATGTCCGGTCCCTCGGCATAGACACCGAACCAGAGCGCCACACCGCCAAAAATGAAGGCCACCGGGAAGCCGATCAACAGCATACCCAGGGCAACGAAAAACATTGTAATACCGATCATCGGGAATACCTTGTGCGTTAGTGCTGCATCGGGGTGTAGCCATCATCCCTGTGATGGCCTGCGAGCGTATTAACAGAATGAAGCATCATCCCGACACCACTGATGAAGGTGCAGAAAAAGGCAAAGGGAATAACTGCCTTAATCACCCAACGATACGGCAGACCACCGGGGTCGCCCGAGCCTTCACCCAGCTCAAAGGACTCGCGGGCGAAATCCACGCCATACCAGGCCACCAGCAGACAGAAGGGGAACAACAGCGTCAGGACACCGAAAAGGTCAATCCAGGCTTTCTTCTTCAGGCTCAACCCTTCATAGATCAGATCAACGCGCACATGGCCACCGACCCTCAGGGTAAACGGCACCCCAAGCATGAACATGGCAGCAAACAGATGCCACTCCAGCTCCTGCATGCCGATGGACACATCATTAAACAGGTAACGCGTGACCACGTCGTAGAAAACGTTGAACAGCATGATCACAAAAAGAACGGCAGAGATCTTGCCCAGCCAATCGGAAAAGGCGTTGATCGTCTGCTCAAGGCGTAACAGAAACATTCAGAATCCCTCGCAGCCCAAGGCTGTCAGATACATCTTCCGGATGCGGATCGAGGCTCCGCAACCGGAGCCTCGAAGAGAACAGGCTTACTCGAAGCTGTTCAGGTAGGCACGGTCTGCAATGTCAGTCCACTGACGTACCACACCCATGTACTCGGCCTGGGAGTCCAGAATCTCCTTGGCCAGCTCATCGTTGGCGGCATGCTCAGCCAGCAATTCATCGTTGGCCTTACTCAGCGCCTGGATGACTTCCGGCGGGAACTGCTTGACCTGAACATTCGGGAACTCCGCCTTCATGGTGGCCCAGTTCATACCGGACTCATGGTGCGACTGAATGGTCATGTCATAGGCCGCAACGCGCATGGCAGTGGTCAGGATTTCCTGAAGGTCTGCAGGCAGCTTGTCAAAGGTACGCTTGTTGACCAGGAACTGCAGTTCGGTTGCAGGCTCATGCCAGCCGGTGTAGTAGTAGGGTGCAATCTTGTGGAAGCCCATGCGCAGGTCCATGGAAGGCCCCACCCATTCCAGTGCATCGATGGTGCGACGTTCCAAAGAGGTATAGAGCTCACCCGGCGGAATGTTGGTCGGGTTGGCACCCAGCTTGGCCAGCACTTCACCCGCGAATCCCGGAATGCGCATTTTCAGGCCTTCCAGGTCTTCTACAGTATTAATCTCTTTCTGGAACCAGCCACCCATCTGCACACCGGTGTTGCCGCCCGGGAAAGACATCAGATTGAACGGCTCGTAGACCTTCTGCATCAGCTCCATGCCACCACCGTAGTAGAACCAGCCATACTGTTCGGTAGCGGTCATGCCAAACGGCATGGTGGTGAAGTACAGCGTGTTGGGCACCTTGCCTTTCCAGTAGTAGGACGCTGAGTGCCCCATGTCATACTGGCCGGCACGTACCATGTCGAAAACGCCAAAGGCTGACTTGTGCTTGTTGGCAGTATCGATACTGATTTCCAGACGCCCATTGGACATCTTGTTGGCCAGGTCTGCCATGCGGCGAGCCGGCTCGCTGAAAACGCCAAAATTCGTGGGCCAGGTTTCAGCCAGTTTCAGTTTGTGGACTTTCTCGGCCGCCTGAACGGGACTAACCATGACAGCGGCGCAGGCAGCAGCGGCCATCAGTTTGCGGGCAAAGGTAAATTTAAGCATTGTTGTTATCTATCCTCTGTTGTCGAGTCTGACAATGACTCAGACGAGTCATCAGCCATGACATTATCGACAGCAAAGGCACAGGCCGGTATCGGAAATACCACCCAGAGACGGGAGTGGTTCTACGCAGCCGATACCGCATACTACGCAATATGCGATACGTGTTTTTACGTAGGTGCCTCCCCTGGTCCTTCACACAGATCCACAAATGAATACGCATATTCAGGCGGGATCAGCAGATCAATGCTAACCCCATGGTCGGAGTGAATCTCAACCTGAGCATTCAGATGCCCTGCCCGCTCACGAATCCCCATCAAGCCAAAACCAGAAGTTTCGACTCCACCATTCTGTTCCGACATAAAGCCTACACCGTCATCGGCGATAGTCATACGCAGCCCGTCAGGTTCGTCTCGAAGGCGTACCAGTACCCAGCTTCCACCTGCATGGCGTGTCACGTTGGACAGTGCCTCCTGTGCGATGCGATACAAATTCGATACCAGATCAGGCTTGAGCGGCCGGCTCTGTTCAATATCAAATTCAACTGCGTAATCAAGCTGTTCCAGCAAGTTCACGGCCGGTAAACTGGTCAGACTCACACCGAGGCCAAAATCACTCAGCTCATAAGGCCTCAGCATCCTGATTCGGTTGTAGACCGTGTCATAGATATTGTCGATCAGCTCGGCGGCCAACTGCAGGTTCTGTTGCGGCAAGCGAGCCTGCTCCAGCTCCTGACGCTGCAATTGCAGGTGCATGCGTACAGCAACCAGCAGCTGCGCCATATCATCGTGCAACTCGTTCGACAGCCGCAGTCGTTCACGCTCCTGGGTTTGCATCAAGTGCTGAAGGATCTGGCGCTTTTCTTCAATGTTCTGTGACAGTCTCTGGTTGACCCCTTCCAGCGTTTGCTCTCGCTCTTTCAGGCGGTTAACGATCGCAATGATCTCTTCGCCTATAAGATTGAATTCCCGAATATAGCTTTGCGGCCAACGGGTGTTGCTCTGACGGTTGGCCAGACGGGTAAGGCTGATTAATTGCTGCAACTGCCGGTCAACCGCCGATGACAACAAAAAGGACGAGAGCAGCGAGACGACCAGTGCCAGCAGACAGCCATACAGCAGCGTTTCCGCCAGCGCATCGCGTAATTGACGCTGCGCACTGGCATCAGCCAGCAAACCTATCCGCAGCTGCGGCCCAAGCGGAGTAAGTCCGTTCGAGAGCACCAGATCTTGGGCCATAACCGAATTACTGGATTCGAGTTCCGGCTGGAGCCGACTCAGCACTCGGTCACCATCAAAAAGCGCCAAATGACGTAAATTGTCACTTTTGACCAGAATGGAGCTCAGCAAATAGCGATTCCCACCCAGGCGCATCCCCGACAGTAGCTGGCCAACGATCTTGCCACTGTCGTGCAGGTAAAGCGGCACCGAATATACGGCAAGCTGTTCACCACCCACCTCAAGCAGTTTCCAGCCCTTGTACTGAAAACTGCCATGCTGTTTGATCAGCTGTTCACAGGGCAACTGGTTAAGTTCAGGGGTATAACTGAGCGACAACAGGCAACGCCCCGACTCAAAAAAAGAGAGCGCCACAAAATCATAGCGACGGTTTTCGTGGCTTTCCTCCCACCGCTCAAAGCCGGTTTCAAGCCGGCCAGGGCTTTGGGTGTAGAGTGTTTCAATGCGGGTACGATCGGCCGCCAACGTCAAGACTTCGGTTTCAATTCGCTGCAGATAGTCCGTTACACGCTCTTCATAGCGCAGAGCAAGGCTGCGATTGAGTGTATATGCCTGCTCCTCAATCACACTGCGTGACTGGATGAAGGTAACGACCAGAAACACGGCTACAAATATCAGCGAGATGCCCAATGTCAGCCAAAATGTCAGCGTTTTGAAGCGCAGCCTGCCCATGCGACTAATATCCGCCTGCGCTGTAGCGCCTCGCCTGCGCCTCGTACGCCTGTATTTCTTCCACACTCATGCTGTCATCCAGCACGACAAAATCGCTGGAGTAGATCAACGGCTGTGGCTTGCCCTCAAGGTCACGCTTGATCGCTTCCGCGATGGCGATGGCATTGTCATCATTCATGCGCATCAGAACTGCTTTAAGCCCCCCCAGGCGCAGCTGCTCAATCTCGGCGGGACTGCCACCCCAGCCGTTGACAACCACATCAGCTCTTCCCAGCTCGGCCAGGGCATCCACTGCTCCCAGCGCCACGTCAGTAGAGCAGGCATAAATGTAGTCAAGCTCGGGGTGTTCACGCAGCATCTGCAACGCCGCCTTGCGCCCTCCAACTCGACTGGAATCGGTGTAATAACTGCTGCGCAGACGGTGACTCTCGGGCACCGATTGAATGTAGGTCATTCCGCGCAACTGACTGATCAGACCCTGGCTACGAAACAGCACACCGTAGTCGGCACCCTGAGGAAAACGTTTCTCAAAGTGATCAGCCAACAGACGCGCCCCTTCAGCATGATCGAAACCGACATACATGTGTGGCTGGCGGTCACCCCATGCCTTGAGCGGCGTAGTGATGTTCTGCAGAATCAGCCGCGTATCCGTATTTTGGATCAGTCGCTCGATGATCGACTGCTGGCGCGATGAATCAAGGGTATAAAGGAGGTAATCCGGCTGCCAGTCCAGCAGTTCACGTATCTGGTTTACCTGCTCGACCAGCTGGATATTCGGCTCGGTATAGCGTGCTTCCAGATGATATCGAATACCGAGCTGGTTCAGCCGCTGCTGCAGGGCCCGTTCGCTGTCCGGCCAGTAACTTGATGCCTGCAGAGAGGGATATACCATGGCGATGCGCAGCGGCCTCGCCTGCAGGTCTGTCTCAACAGGCTCAGCGCGCTGGCGAACCGCTTCAGTCAACTCAGCCAGCCAGGGCCTCTGCTCAGGATGTTGCCGGTAATACTCGTCGTAGTGCCAATAGTCACTGATGCCTGCAGCCGTCACCACGGTCGTCACCAACAGCAATACCAGCCCAAACACGCCTGCTCTGACCAGGCAGAGTACCTGTTTCACTCCCTGCATGATTCGCCACATCCTTTTTGCTTGGTTTACAATTTTCAACCTGCACCCTCATGCACGCAGGGAAAATACCACTGTCATCATCAGACCCACAACTACGACTCCGCCCTTGACCCAGGCAACCGGCAACAGGCGCGACAGGGCAGCACCCTGATAGCCGCCCAGCGTTGCCGCAAGCATCATCACCAATGCTTCAACCCAAAGCACCTTGCCGGCGATGGCAAAAGCCACAACGGAAATCATCGACAGTACGAATGACAGCCAGTTTTTCAGGCCGTTCATCAGTAACATATTTGCCATGCCGGCGGCTGCAAACATCGCCAGCAACATGATTCCCAGCCCGCCATTAAAATAGCCCCCGTAGACTGCCACCACAAACAGGCCTGGCAGCAGATGCAGGGGGTTTTCACTGTTGCGCACCAGGGCCAGCAGCTTCTGACCAAAGGCAAACATCAAGGTTGCCAACAGCAACAACAGCGGCACCACTTTCGAGAACAGCTCGGCCGGTGTCACCAGCAGCAACAGCGCTCCTGCCAAGCCGCCAGCCAGACCCACAACCGACATCTGCACATGCTCTCGCATGGACAGACTGCGCAACTCCTTGCGAAACCCGGCCGCACCGCCCAGATACCCGGGCAATACGGCCACGGCACTGGTGGCATTTGCCGTTATCGGGGGCACGCCGGCCCAAACCAGCGCCGGAAAGGTCAGAAAAGAGCCGCCTCCGGCAATTGAGTTCAGCACCCCTGCCAGATATCCAGCCACTATTAATACACTCCACTCCAGCATCGGATACCCTCAACCGCTGTGCTTCAAACGTTCCAGCTCGTCCCGGTAGCGGGCTGCCTGCTCGAACTCCAGATTTTTGGCCGCTTCGTACATTTTGTCTTCCAGACGCGTGATGGTCTTTGCCAGCTCTGCAGGGCTGAGCAGCTGGGCATCAACCCGGTATTCGGCATCCGGTTCGGCAGCCTTGCGCGCGCCGCCCTTGCCACGCTTGCCGGGAATCTGGCTGGCACCCTCCATGATATCGGCCACGGACTTGCTGATGCCTCTGGGTGTAATGCCATGCTCTGCATTGAAGGCGATCTGTTTATTGCGACGCCGCTCTGTTTCATCAATGGCGCGTTGCATCGAACCTGTCATGCGATCAGCATAAAGAATGGCACGCCCGTTGACGTTACGCGCCGCGCGACCGATGGTCTGGATCATGGAGGTTTCCGAACGCAGGAAGCCCTCCTTGTCGGCATCCAGAATGGTCACCAGTGATACCTCCGGCATGTCGATCCCTTCACGCAACAGGTTAATACCAACCAGCACGTCAAATTCGCCGATGCGCAAATCGCGAATAATTTCCACGCGTTCAACCGTATCGATATCCGAATGCAGATAGCGCACCCGCACATTATGCTCGGCCAGATACTCAGTGAGATCCTCAGCCATTCGTTTGGTGAGTACAGTTACGATCACCCGCTCCTTGCGTGCGACCACAAGGTTGATTTCGGTCAGCAGATCATCCACCTGATTGCTTGCAGGACGTACTTCAACCTGCGGGTCCACCAGTCCGGTCGGCCGTACCACTTGCTCTACAATCTGCTGAGCATTCGCGGCCTCGTACTTGCTGGGCGTGGCGGAAACGAAAATCATCTGTGGCGCCTGTTGCTCCCATTCCTCAAACTTCATCGGCCGGTTGTCCAGCGCTGAAGGCAGCCTGAAACCGTATTCAACCAGGGTTTCCTTGCGCGAGCGGTCGCCCCTATACATGGCGCCTATCTGCGGCACGGTGACATGAGACTCGTCGAGCACCAGCAGCGCGCTGTCAGGCAGGTAATCGAACAGGGTGGGCGGTGCCTGTCCGGGATCACGACCGGACAGGTAGCGCGAGTAGTTTTCGATGCCGGAGCAATAGCCCAGCTCCATGATCATTTCAATATCGTACAGGGTACGCTGTTCAAGTCGCTGTGCTTCCACCAGCTTATTGTTGTCGCGCAGCTGCTTCAGCCGCTCGCGCAACTCCTCCTTGATATGCTCGGTGGCTTCAAGCAGCGTTTCACGCGGTGTGACGTAGTGGGTTTTGGGGTAGATGGTGGCGCGTGGCACCTTGCGCAAGACTTCGCCGGTCAAGGGATCGAACCAGGCGATCTGATCCACCTCGTCACCAAACAGCTCAATACGGATGGCGTCCCTGTCCGATTCAGCCGGGTACACATCAATCACGTCACCGCGTACCCGATAGGTACCACGATGGAATTCGATATCGTTACGGGTGTACTGCAGCTCTGCCAGCCTGCGCAACAGATCACGCTGATCGATCACATCGCCTCTGTCCAGGTGGAGCATCATCGACAGATAGGACTTGGGGTCGCCCAAACCATAAATGGCAGATACCGTTGCCACGATGATGGCGTCATCCCGCTCCAGCAGCGCCTTGGTAGCGGACAGGCGCATCTGCTCGATATGATCATTGATCGAGGCGTCCTTTTCGATGAAGGTATCAGACGCCGGCACATAGGCCTCCGGCTGGTAATAATCGTAATAGGAGACAAAGTATTCAACCGCATTGTCCGGGAAGAACTCCTTGAACTCGCCATACAGCTGTGCCGCCAACGTCTTGTTGTGCGCCATGATAATGGTGGGGCGCTGCACGGCGGCGATCACATTGGCAATGGTGAAGGTCTTACCCGACCCTGTCACGCCCAACAGGGTCTGGGCTGCAAGCCCCGACTCCAGCCCGTCAACCAGCTCACTGATTGCCTTCGGCTGATCGCCGGCGGGCGCAAATGCCGACTGTACTCTGAACCTCTGTTTCATTTTTCCACCTGTTTCAAACCAGCCGCCGATTATACCTGTTTTGATGCAACACACAGAAACCAGCCTGCAACGCCCGCCGATACGCATTTTTTCATAACGGGGCATTCAGACCCGGTGCGTTATGCTGTATGCTCTTTTGGCTATGCATTGATGGATTCCTTGCACCGATTACAGAGAGGACCAAGGCTTGGACGTGCAACTTTCCGACCGCGTTAACAGCATCAAACCTTCACCCACACTGGCCGTCACAAATCGTGCTGCCGAGCTGCGTGCTGAAGGCAAAGACATCATCGGCCTCGGCGCCGGCGAACCCGATTTTGACACCCCGGAACATATCAAGGCGGCGGCGACCAAAGCCATTCAGGACGGCTTTACCAAGTACACTGCCGTTGATGGTACCCCGGCGCTGAAGAAAGCGGTGATTGCCAAATTTGAGCGTGAGAACGGTTTCAGCTACGCCCCCAACCAGATTCTGGTTTCAAGCGGTGGCAAGCAGAGCTTTTTCAACATGGCGCTGGCTCTGTTGAACCCGGGCGATGAAGTCGTGATCCCTGCCCCATACTGGGTATCTTACCCGGATATGGTTCTTGTGGCCGAAGGCAAGCCGGTGATCATCACCACCACCCAGGAGCAGCGTTTCAAGATCACGCCGCAGCAACTGGATGATGCCATTACCGAGCGTACCCGTCTGGTCGTACTGAACAGCCCCTCCAACCCATCCGGCGTGGCCTACACACTGGAAGAGCTTAAGGCTCTGGGCGAAGTGTTGAACAAGTACCCGGAGGTACTGGTTGCCACTGATGACATGTACGAGCACATCCTGTTCACCGATCAGCCGTTCTGCAACATCCTGAACGCCTGCCCTGAGCTGTATGATCGCACCATCGTGCTGAACGGCGTTTCCAAGGCCTACTCCATGACCGGCTGGCGTATCGGTTACGCGGCAGGCCCGGCCAAGCTGATCGGCGCCATGAAGAAAATTCAGTCGCAGAGCACGTCCAACCCGAACTCAATCGCGCAGGTGGCCGCTCAGGCAGCACTGGACGGCCCGCAGGACTGTGTCGCCATGATGGTCGATGCGTTCAAGCAGCGTCATGACTTCGTGGTCAATGCACTGAACGAGATCGACGGTGTCGAGTGCATCCGGGCGGACGGTACTTTTTACGCCTTCCCGAGCTTCCACAAGGTGATCGACTCTCGCCCCGAGTTCAATGATGACATTGCATTGGCCGAATTCCTGTTGCAGGAAGCCGGTGTAGCACTGGTGCCTGGATCGGCCTTTGGCACACCCGGCAACATGCGACTTTCTTTCGCTACCAGCCTGAATGTGCTTGAGGATGCAATCGGCCGCATCAAGGCGGCACTGGAACGCTAAACACAAGCCCCGGCACAGTCCGGGGCTTTTTGTATCCCCTATCCTGATCGAACACTGCCATGAAAACCAGAATTCTGACTCGACTGCTCACCGACACATCCGCTCCAGCCCTGCTGCTGAAGGACTCCAAAGCCGAATGGAGCAACGAGGCCTTTGAACAGTTGCCGAAAAAGCAGCGCAAGAGCATTTTGGACTGGAGCAGTGACAGCAAAAATAACGACATTCTGATCAGTCAGGGCGTGATCTTTGAGCGCCTGAAAACGGATGAGCACTACCTGATATTGGCGTGCGGGCACCGTGCCGGACAACAGCAGCGAGCTTTGCTGCAGGAACTGATGCCTGCCCTGGCCTCAGGCAGCGATCCGTTCTTTATTCTGCCGCAACTGCTGGCATCCCTTCTTGACTGGCCCGAGGCGGCTGGCTGCAAGCTGCAGGGCACTGATAAGCTAGCTCTGATGGGACACTGGTCCGGACAACAGCTGTTGCCACCGCAAACATTGGAGCTAAAAAACAGCTCAGCCGCTCCGCTCTACCAACAAGGCCAGCCCGGCACCCTGATTCTGGAATGGGACCGAAACGAAGCCAGAGTGCGCGATCCCCTGCTTGGGGATCAGGGACTCTGGATTGCACAGCGCGTGGATTCCCGCAATGGCAACCCATTGGGACACCTGAGCCTGTGGGGGGCCGAGAAAACAGCCAGCCTGGCTGACAGTATCCATCTGATGCAACTCTGCGCCGATCTTATCAGCGCCTGGCAACCGGAACAGCTGGAGAGCAGTGAGCGCAGCCCTGCTCTCCAGCTGGACCCTTTAACACAACTGCCCGGACGCGACGCACTCGATCACACCCTTGCCGGCAGCGAACAGGAGCGGAAGCAGTCCGGCCGTGACTGTCTGCTGGCACTGATCGACATCGACAGCCTTTCGGCAATCAACAATCTGCACGGCCAGCACGAAGGAGACCGCGTCTTGTGCCAGTTTGCCGACCGTCTGCGCCACATCTGCCGTCCTGATGACCACTTGTTCCGTTTTGGCGGCGACGAGTTCGTCCTACTGCTTCCCGTCAAACACACGCCACCGCCTTTACAACAGCGCCTGGATCAGATCAACCGCGCCATGACACAGACATTGGGGTCAGCCTTTCATGCCAGTGCCGGCCTGGCTCTGCTGTCAGAAGTCAACGGCAGTGGTGATGAGCTGCTGCTGCTGGCGGACAGCCGCTTGAGAAAAGAAAAGAAACAGCGCGGGATTTGAGTGACAGATTATTGAACTGGCCAGTCTGTTAATGCACAATGACGCCTTTCTGGAATGATCGGTTCAATTAAATGGCACGAGGCAGACCCCCGGTACACAGCCGCGAAGCCTTGCTGGATCTTGGCAACCACCTTTTCCAGCGCCACGGCTATCACGGCACCAGCCTGAGCATGATTCTGGATGCCTGTGACGTTTCGCGTGGTTCCTTCTACAATTATTTCGGCGGCAAGGAATCATTCGCCATCGAAGTCATCGAACACTATCAGGCACTGGAAATGGACCTGTGGCGCGAAGAATTCAGCCGCATTCAGGGCTCCCACGCCGACAAGCTGCGAACCATGATGCTGCGCCTGATCGAAGACTTTTCTGATGAAAACGAGCGCATCGGCTGCCTGCTGGCCAACCTGTCCGGAGAGATGGCTCTGGCCTCACCGGATTTTCGGCACGCCATTCGCGATGCAATCCAGCGTGTTATCGATGCCATAAATGACGATATGCTGATCTGTCAGCAGGAAGGCAGTGTCCGCACCGACCTCTCTGCCAGTGCCCTGGCGCGCCTGATCTGGGACTACTGGCAAGGCGCACTGCTGCGGATGAAAGTTGAAGATAGCCGCCAGCCACTGTATGACGCAATTGATATGCTGTGGCAGCAGATTTTGCCCGCTCCGGAACCCAACGACCGGCCCGTACATCACACAAGGGAAGTATTGCACAGTGAAACGCATTAAACGGAAACTCATCCCGCTGCTGGCCCTTGCCAGCTTCAGCAGTGCACCTGCTGGTGCAGCGGCTCTTGCCGATCTGTACCGCATGGCACTGGATAACGACCCTCAGCTCAAGGCCGCAGAAGCTCGCTACCTGGCCGGGCAGGAAGCAGAGACTCAGGGGCTGGCGCAACTGCTGCCACAGATCAATGCCGGTGGCAGCTACACACACAGTAATGATGGCTATCGTGACCAGAGCGCAGATGATCGCGCCTGGCAGGTCTCTCTGGTACAGCCGGTATTCGACACTGCCAAGTGGTTCGGTTATCAGAAAAGCCAACTGATCACAGAACAGACATCGCTTCAATTCGATCTTGACCAGCAGCAGCTGATCCAACGCACGGTTGACGCTTACCTTGGCGTTCTGCGTGCCATGAGCACGCTGGAGACCGCTCAGGCCCAAGAACGCGCATTGCAGCGCCGACTGGAGCAGGTAAACGCGCAATTTGAGGTTGGCGTGATTGCCATCACCGATGTACAGGAAGCCCAGGCTTCCTTTGATAATGCTGTCGTACAGCGAATCGATGCTGAAGGCGCCCTGACCAACAGCTATGAAGCACTGGAGCGACTGGCGGGACAGCAATTTACCACGGTCGACCTGCTGCGCGAGGATTATCCGATTGAGCCGATTACACCGGCTGAGCCCGCGCCATGGCTCGAAAAGGCACGCAGCGGCAACTTGGCCCTCAAACTCAGCGAGCTTGGCATTGAAACCAGCCGCCGCGACAGTCAGATTGCACGTGCAGGCCATCATCCGCGCGTGAATCTCGAAGCCAACTATGGCTACAGTGAATCTGAATTCAATAGTCGCCCCTGGGAGGATAGCAGTTCGGTAGCCCTGACTCTGAGCGTACCGCTGTTCAGCGGAGGCGCCACAAGTTCTCAGGTACGCGAGGCGCAACAGAACCTGTATGCCGCCCAGTATGAGCGTGAGGACCGGTATCGCGAGGTCACGGAACAGACCCGTTCACTCTTGCGCAACCTGCAAACCAGCGTCCAGAGCGTGAAAGCCCGGATGCAAAGCATCAAATCACGCGAGACGGCCCTGCGTGCAACTGAAGAAGGCTTCAACGTGGGTACCCGCAACGTGGTGGATGTGTTGCAGGCCGAACAGGCGCTGTATCAAGCCCGACTGGACTACGCAACTGCACGATTCAATCATGTGTCCACCTTGTTCCGTTTCAAGCAACAGCTGGGCACGCTGAGCCCCGATGACCTGCTGTCACTGGATGAATGGCTGAAGTCATCGACCGCAGCTCAATAAATACCGACCTTGAATACGTAAAAAGCCGGCAGTTGCCGGCTTTTTACTATTATACTTTTGTGATACCGAGTCGCCGGCACATTGCAAGCCACTCAATGCAGCGTGGGCGCATCTTCATCCGATTCAGGCAAAATCAGCTGGCCAGCACTGTCCAGCGGCAAGGCACCCTGCTCCTGAGCCAGTTCCAGCAATTGCTGCAGCAGCATTTCAGTCAAGTGGGCACTGATGATCAGCCCGGCAGGCGGATCACCTTCAAACATGTCTTCATCTACCAATTCGTCGGCACGGAGTCCTAACAGAAGCGGGTTTTCCTGTATCAGCGGTGCCAGATCATCCGGCGCAAACACCACATAATCCGAAGATACCTGCAGCGCCAGCTGATAGGCATCATGAGGGGCTTCCCCCAACTGCTTGAGATAGGCTTTCTCGGCCGCATTAAACAGCACAGACAACTGGCTGTTCTGGCGCTGACTAAGATCAGGTGGAGCCACATCACTGTAGTCCACACTTTTAACTTCGGGAATGTTGTCCAGCTCCCACGCATCGACCAGAATACGGTCATCGCTGTCGATCTGGAGCCACTCACGATTGACTGCCACTGCCAGCAGCCCCTCAAGCGCCGCCGCACAGATATTGCTGGTCACTATTACGCCAATACTTGGGTTTTCAATCTCGGCAGGATCTTCCACCAGCTCACCGGCACGTGCTGACAGCAGTTTCGGATCTTCCGCAATCAACTCCGCCAGAGCTAACGGTGAAAGATTGAGCATCTGCTGACACACCCGGTGTGCCGTGATGTAAGGCTCACGCTGACCACTTTCCTGCATGGTGCGTACATAACGTTGCCGCACCCTGTCCATAAGATCTGCCAGCCGACGACTCATGCCGTGCCTCCGCCCATCTGCAGGATAAACCCTGCTTAGTGAATGGTAATACCCACAGGTTTAACGTCATCTTTCAGCTTGTCAAACTGCTCACGCAGCTGCAGCAAGGGTATCAGACCAAAATCGAGTGGCTCTGCCGGCAGTTCGCACCAGTCCAGCGCCCAGATCCGGGTCATCAGCTCATATTCGCCAATCAGAGCATCCATGAAAATCATCACCGCCTCAACCCGCGGATCCATCTCCAGTATTTTGGGAGAATCCTGCAGATAGATGGCCAGGTGCAGCTTGCCTTCGATCACGCGCAGTGAACACCAGAACTCTTCAATATCACAGTACTCTTCACCCAGGTTGACGCAGGACGGTACTGGATCATAGCGGTGATTGAAGGCACGAAAGTTGATGCCACTGAGCTCAGGCGCAGCACCCACCACACTGAGTACAGCATGGATCGACTCAGGATAGCCGTCACAACCAAAGATCATCTCGACCGGCCCTTCTTCATGCTCGCGCTCAAAGTGGAAGGTCAGATTACGGTCGATTTTCTGCAGCGAGACACGGTAGGTATCGAGCAGGTTGTCGGCATCAAACTGCATATCCTGCTGACTATCCAGCAGCTGATCGAGTGTTTGTTCAATCTGCTGCCAGAAAGCGCGGATCTGATTCAAATCAGGATTGGAATTCATGTACACCAATGATGTTAAAGCGTGTCAGGTTCGCGGAACAACAACACCCGTCTGTCCCTGGTATTTGCCACTGCGATCTTTATAGGAGGTCTCACAAACCTCATCTGCGCCGAGAAACAGCATCTGAGCTACGCCTTCATTGGCATAGATACGGGCCGGCAGTGGCGTCGTGTTGGAGAATTCGAGGGTTACATGTCCTTCCCATTCGGGCTCCAGCGGTGTCACGTTAACGATGATACCGCAGCGAGCATAGGTACTTTTACCCAGGCAGATCGTCAGTACGTCTCGCGGGATACGGAAGTACTCGACCGTACGTGCCAGTGCAAACGAGTTGGGAGGAATAATGCAAACGTCAGACTGCACATCAACAAAGCTGCCCTGATCGAAGTTCTTCGGATCCACGATGGAGGAGTTGATGTTGGTGAAGATCTTGAATTCGTCCGCACAGCGAACATCGTAACCATAGCTCGAGGTCCCGTAGGACACAATCGGCTGATCATTGGCACGTCGTACCTGACCGGCCTCGAACGGCTCAATCATGCGGTGTTTGTCCGCCATCTGGCGAATCCAGCGATCCGACTTTATACCCATAGCTGCCTGTTCACCTGAAAGTCTGTTGGCAAATCAACGCACCATTCTATACGTTTTGGGCAAAAAAAACCGCCCCGGTGTAACACTGGGGCGGAAAATTTCATCTCGCTGTACTAGTCACTATTGACCTGAATAGTGGGAATTGAGTTCCCCGCTGTAGTTAATTTTTTTGCCAGCCGCGCGCCCATGCTCCGAGCAATTTCTCGATAGCGCTGGGCATGGCTACTTTCGGGGTCGGCAACCACCGTCGGCTTGCCGGCATCGGTCTGCTCACGAATCGCAAGCGCCAGCGGCAACTGCCCCAGCAGCTCTGTCTCGTACTGTTGCGCGATGCGCGCGCCACCATCAGCACCAAACAGCGCTTCTTCATGGCCACACTGACTGCAGATATGCACACTCATATTCTCGACAATTCCAAGCACCGGAATATCCACCTTGCGGAACATCTCGATCCCTTTGCGGGCATCCAGCAGAGCAATATCCTGTGGCGTAGTGACAATGACCGCCGCGCTGACCGGTACCCGCTGCGCCAGCGTCAGCTGGATATCGCCGGTGCCGGGCGGCATGTCGATCAGCAGGTAGTCCAGATCCTGCCACAATGTCTGGTTCAGCAACTGCTGCATGGCGCCACTCACCATTGGTCCTCGCCAGACCATGGGTGTGTTTTCATCGACCAGATAGCTCATCGACATGGACTGAATGCCATGCCCCACGATCGGACGGAAGTATTTCTCTTCCGCGGTTTCGGGTCGCTGTCCTTCGGGAATTCCCAACATCATGCCCTGGCTGGGGCCATAAATATCCGCATCCAGAATACCCACCCGTGCGCCTTCCGCTGCGAGCGCCAGCGCCAGGTTTACGGTGGTAGTCGACTTGCCAACCCCACCCTTGCCGGAAGCAACGGCGATAATATTGCGAACTCCTTCAAGGCCAGGTAGCTTTTTAGGGCTGGGGTGTGCCTGAATCTGCTGGCAAACCTGGATCTCAACGGTATGCCCTACATACATCTCGCTAACCGTCTCATTCAAGCCATCATGCAGCCTCGAGTGCTGGCTGGCACAGGCAAATCCCAGCTCAACTACAACCCTGATGCGGCTGTCATCAATTTCTATCGGACCAACCCGGCCAATGTCCGCCAGGGCCAGCCCGGTATCGGGATCAATCCAAGCCTCAATGGCTGCACGTATCTGCTCGGCATTTGCTGCTGTCATGGAAACTCCTTGAACGATCTGAGCCTGATAATAACCCAGTACTATAGTCGGAATTATGCCTCAGATATGCCTTGCTGTTCCAGTGCAAGCTGCCGCAGCGCGGGAAGATCCATCTTGCCACTGCCCAGCAGCGGTATTTGATCAACGGTATACACCCTTGCAGGCCGACACAGCGGCGCAATTGAAGATTTCCGCAAGCGCGACTGAATCGACTCGGAATCAGCCCCCTCCACCAGCAATACAATTTGCTCGCCCTTACGCTCATCCGGTACAGCAACCGCCGCCAGCACCAGCTCCGGCTGATCCAGCTCTGACTGCACGGCTCGCTCTACGGAGCTGAGCGAGATCATCTCGCCCCCTATCTTGGCAAAGCGTGAATAGCGATCAATGATGGTAAGGAAGCCATCTTCATCCAGGTACCCCTTGTCACCAGTCTTGTACCAACGCAAACCATCCGCCTCAATGATCACCTCGGCAGTACGATCAGGTTCGTTGAGGTATCCCTTCATGATCTGACTGCCTCCCAGCAGGATCATTCCGCTATCACCAACTGGTAACGGCTTCAGCGAAACCGGGTCTACGACTCTGAACATGGAGCCAGGCAGTGCCATGCCCACGGTCCCTTCGCGCTGCCCCCGCTGCAGGTGCCACCACTGTGTATCGAGGTAATCCGGCAGGTTTACGCTGGCCACCGGCGTGGTTTCTGTACAGCCATATCCTTCCAGGACCGGAACGCGAAAGCGCGCCTCGAAGCCGGATTTTATCTGCGGCGAGAGCTTCTCGGCTCCTGCCACCACCAAACGCAACGAGCTGAACATCAGCGGATGCAGTTTCTGGTTGCGCACATAAATGCCAAGAAAGGTGCTGGTACCGCAGAGAATCGTGGCACAATAGCGCGCTGCCGCCTTGCCGATATTGACCGCATCAGTCGGATCCGGCTGGCACACCAGCGGGATTCCCTCCACCAGCGGCATCATGCAGGTAACGGTAAGACCAAAGGCATGGAACAGGGGCAGCGTTGCCAGTACACAGTCATCCTCCTGAACGTTCAACACAGCCGCGATCTGTTTAAGGTTTGCCATCATGTTACGGTGGCTCAGCATGACCCCTTTGGGAGCTCCCTCGCTGCCGGATGAAAACATGATCGCGGCGGTTTCATCCAGATCAGACGCCCCCCATAACGCCAGTGCAACGCCCATACCGGCATCAGCACTGCTTGCATCAGAGTCAGCAGCGACTCTGGCTTGCCGATCCCGGCTTTTACATCTTCCAGGATGATTACATTCATTCGCTCCAGCAGCTGCCTGAAACTCAGGCCTCGCTGCTCCAGCTTGCGCAGAAACTGTGACGAGGTCACCAATGTGCGTACACCGGCCCGCTCGGCACAACCCAGCAACACGTGCTCCGGTGATGTGTAGTTCAGGTTGACCAGCGTCTTGCCTGACATCAAAAGCGCCATATTGGCAATGGCACCACCGGCCGCCGTCGGCAACAACAGCCCAACATTTTGCTCTTCAATCTTTCTAAGCCGGCGACTGAACAGGATACAGGCCGTCAACAGCCTGCGATGGTTAAGCACAGGGCCGTTAAGATCGGTCAAAGCCCATTCAGAGGGTGCCGCCCTGGCTGTACGAATAAAGGCTCGCGGCAGCGTTTCTAGGCTGTCGGTGTACTCATTCCAGGCATGAATCGATAGCTGGGCAACCGTCTGCTTGACCGTTTCAGCACGGGTATCAAGCGGCAGCGGTTCACCAAATGCCACTATCACATCACGTTTGAGCCCACGGTTGTCAAATCCCTGCAGCCGCTCACTGGAGCGAGAAAAGCGACTGCCCCACAACCCCCGCAGATAAAAAGGTATGATCCGCGCATTCGGAACCGGACCATCCCCGCTTTCACGAGCGACCCGCTCAAAGCCACGTTTGAACTCGCCCAGCTGACCGCTGTAACTGATGGCGCCTTCCGGGAACAGACACACGACTCGGCCATCAGCCAGCAGCTTGCGTACCTGGCGCATGGCGCTGCGCGGGCCTCGCGCAGAGATGGGAATGACACGATACAAATCCAGGAACCAGCGCAGATACCAGCGCTCATAAATCGAGCGTTCCATCACAAAATGGATATGACGCGGGCAAGCCATCTGCAGCATGGCCCAGTCCAGCCAGCTGATATGGTTCCCAAGCAGAAGAGTCCCTTCTCCGCTCACCGGCAGGTGCTCGAACCCAAGCACCTTCAGGTTGTAGCGACGTCGAATCAGACTTGTCGCCATAAGACGTACAAGCGCTTGTGGCAGCAAGATCACCGCATAGATTGCACCACATACCGCCACCAGCGCCAGCAGCCAAAGCACCCAAGTTGAGGGTACCGATAACAGTGCACTTGTCACGGTCAGCAGCAGGAAACTGAGCATGGAAACGTTTTGAACAAAATTATTGCCAGCCAGTACGCGACCCAGACGCGACTCTTCAGCGTTAAACTGAATCATGGCGTTGAGCGGGATAATCATCATCGCACCGCTGGCCCCGATCAGCAGAAAGGCCAGCGCACAGAGGGCAATACTGTTCAGTTGTGGCAACAGCAGCAGCCCCAATGCCACACCACAGGCACCCAGGGGAATGAGTCCGGCATTGATGTAGTGTCGTGACAGGCGACCCGCGATGACAGAGCCAATCATGATGCCGACCCCTGCCAGCGCCATCGCTCCCTGAATAATGAATGTGTTGTTCTGGTCCAGGTGCTCTTTGGCATAGGCGGGAAATACAGCCAGCATCACCTGACTGATTGACCAAAACATGGCGAGGCCAAATATGGACAGGAGAATGGTGCGTACACTCGCCAGCTCGGCCAGGTTACGCCACAGACTGCGCCCACTGACGTAATCCCGCACGCTAAAACATTGTCGAGGATCGGTTTGGCTCAAGGCCGGCAGACGCAAGGTCAGCAGTAGCTGCAGGGCTGCTCCACCCACCAGAACCCAGCCAAGTGAGGCCACGTTTGGCAGAATTTGGTTTGGGCCATGCAGCGACTGCCCGGCCAGCATCCACTCGAACAACGCCGAAAACACCACTATGCCACTCAGTATCGCCACAATGGTAACAGCCTGAATCCAGCCGTTACCTTCGCTCAAACGCTCAACACCGAGCAGTTCCCGAATAAAACCGTATTTTGCTGGTGAATAAATCGCACTTTGCACAGCCAGAATAAAGGTCAGCGCAAAGGCGGGGATGAACAGGCCAGCATAGTAGCAGGCTGTAATAGCCAGCGTAATTAACAGTGCCGCCACTGCGGATAGCTGCATGACACGGTGTTTGGGGTACTTGTCGGAAACAAAACCTGCAGGGGTAAACAGCATAATAAAAGGCAGCAGGATCAAGCCGTTTACGATAGCCGTCAGCAGAATTTGCGTTTCACCATCATAACTTTTGAAAAGGGTGTTCTGGATGGTGACCTTGTGCCCCAGATCGATAAACGCATTGATAAACGCCACCAAAATGAACGCCGGAAACCCCCGTATCTTCAGTAATTCCGTCATTCCAACACCCTCTCCCACACCCTCAGCGAACCGACAACCCGTGACTCTATTTTCCCGGCACGGTTGTAATCAGTGCCTCAACCCTTACCATTTCAGGATCTTACCCGATAAAAGGAGGATAGTGCATTGTATAATCAGGCACAGGCAGGCCCGTTCAAGGGGATGAACGCGGGGATGAGCACCATCGCCATCCTGATGGTTCTGGCGACGGTGGTAGCCGGTGTTTTCTTCACCGATGAAAGTGCTGCCGCAATCGGTCAGCTGCGCAGCTGGCTCAACCCCTTTCTGGAATGGTATTACGTCCTGCTGGTTGCCTTTCTGCTGTTCTTCATGATCTGGCTCGGCACTGGACGCTATAAGAATGTGCGCCTGGGCAACGATGCTGAGGTACCCGAATTTACCTTTTTCTCCTGGGTCAGCATGCTGTTTGCAGCCGGAACCGGGGTCGGGATTCTTTTCTGGTCGGTGGCACAGCCGATTCTTCAGTTTCAAGACAACCCTTTTGTTGAGTTTGGCAGCGCCGATGCCGACGCAGCCATCATCGCCATGCGGCTCTCGTTTTTTCACTGGGGCATCAACGGCTGGGCCATCTTCTCCTTTGTCGGGCTCACCATGGCCTACTTTGCCTTTCGCCACGACCAGCCATTGACTGTACGCTCAGCCTTGCGCCCACTGCTGGGCAACCGAATTCATGGGGCCTTTGGTGATCTGATCGATCTGCTGGCGGTATTCGGCACTGTGTT
Organism: Marinobacterium sp. BA1; assembly: GCF_041155135.1. NCBI lineage: Bacteria > Pseudomonadati > Pseudomonadota > Gammaproteobacteria > Oceanospirillales > Oceanospirillaceae > Marinobacterium > Marinobacterium sp. BA1. Next base: position 645,807 of record NZ_BAAFHC010000001.1, on the reverse strand, counting down.
TGGCATTGCCACAACACTGGGCCTTGGCGTTCAACAGATGAACGCCGGGCTTAATCGTGTATTTGGCATAGTCAATTCCACCGAACTGCAGTTGACCGTGATCGCAGGTATCATGATGATCGCCACCGTCTCGGTGGTATCCGGTGTTTCTCGTGGTGTGCGGCTGCTATCGGAAATGAACTTCTGGCTTAGCATTGCCGCCGTCTTCTTCATGCTGATTCTAGGCCCTACACAGTATCTGATCGGCGTCACCATTGAAGCCACCGGCGACTACATCCAGAATTTGTTGCCCCTGAGTTTCCACACCAACGCCACCCATGGTGGCCACTGGCAAGCAGAGTGGACTGTGTTCTTCTGGGGCTGGTGGCTGGCCTGGAGCCCGTTTGTTGGCATGTTTATCGCCCGAATTTCACGCGGTCGCACCTTCCGTGAGTTTGTCACCGGTGTACTGTTGGTTCCTACCGGCATCACTATTATCTGGATAGGCCTGTTTGGCGGCACCGCATTGTATCAGGAGCTGTTTCAAGGCGGCGGTGTCATTGAAGCCGTGTACAACGATATCTCTTCGGCCCTGTTTGTCATGATTGAGGGCATGTCATTGGGTATCATGACCCCGGTTGTATCCACTCTGCTGATTGTGTTGATCGGTACCTATCTGATCACCTCCGCCAATGCTGGTACACTGGTGATTACCACTATTCTGTCTGGCGGGGATACTGACCCGCCCTCTGGGCACCGTATTCTCTGGGGAGTTTTTCTGGCTCTGCTGACGGCAGTCCTGCTGTTGGCCGGCGGACTCGAAACCCTGCAGGCAGCTGTTATTACCGCTGCCTTGCCGTTTTCACTGGTGGTGGTGGCCATGGCGACCGGTTTGCTGCGTGCGCTGCGTAAAGAGCGCTATGCTGCTCGCACCGGTGAGCGCAAACTGGCTCCGGCAGAACCCTGGGCGGTAGCGGAAGATGTGATCGAAGAGCCCGCGACCAAACGCAGAGCACAGGATTCGGCCGGTCTATGACCGGCCCATTGCCTGATCAGTCGGGCAGTTTCTCGAAATCAACCTTGGGCAGACATTCAAAGCCCGGTTTGGCAAAGTAGTAGCCTTGCATCAAGGTCACGCCGTGTTGGAGGAAATACTCCATCTCGGCGGCGGTTTCGACCCCCTCGGCCAGAATACGAATATCGAGCTGGTTACAGATATCGATCAATCCACCCACGATGATCTGTTTAACCCGACTTCCGTCGATATCGCGCACCAGTTCCATATCCAACTTCAGCGTATGCGGAATGAAGCTGGCCATAAGATTGAGCCCGGCATGGCCAGCCCCAAAATCATCCAGTGCCGTGATAAACCCTTGCTGACGATAACACTCAAAGATCCGAGTCAGATGATTGGCATCGTGCACCCGCTCCGACTCGGTAATCTCAAACATGATCCGATCAATGGGGAAGCCATGCTCCCGTGCAGCCTGAAGGGTACTGCGAATACAGTGCGCAGGCTCATACACGGCATTGGGCAGAAAGTTGATGCTCAACACCTGCTTCATGCCAAGCCGGGCAGCCAGAGCTATCGCCTTTACCCGGCAAGCCTGATCGAAGGCATAGCGGTTTTCATCATTCACCTTTGACAGTACGGAGAAAGCACCCGCCCCATCCACGCCGCGCACCAGCGCTTCGTATCCATAGATTTCGCCACTGGACAGCTCCACTATGGGCTGGAAGGCAAAGGTAAAATCAAAATCCAGCGGCAGCTGACATCCGGCACAGCCGGGAAGTGTCTGCGGGGGCATGGTGTATCCTTGCATAAGGCACGACTCTGTGGGTTTACAGTATTCTAGATCAAAAAAAGTGTAGCGCCAGGGTGTCACTCTTGAAAGTTACTGTATCTCACGACTTTCAACCGAGTGCTCAGTGGTTATAATCGCAGCGATAACCAAGGAGGACACTATGCTCAAACCATTGCTGCTTGGCTTGGCACTTCTGCCAGCCACTTTTATGCCTGCCCACGCCGAAGACACGATGCCCCGAGTCTTACTGAACACCACACTGGGTCCGATCGAACTGGAGATTAACGCCGACAAGGCCCCCATTACTGCGAAAAACTTCCTGCAATACGTGGACAAGGGCCACTATGACGGCCTGATCTTTCATCGCGTAATCCCGGGCTTCATGATCCAGGGCGGCGGCTTCACAACCGAGATGGAGCAGGTTGAAACAGATGCACCGATCAAGAATGAATCAGACAACGGCTTGAGCAACCAACGTGGCACCATCGCCATGGCCCGCACACGGGATCTGGACAGTGCCACAGCCCAGTTCTTCATCAATACAGCTGATAACGTTCGGCTTGACGGTCGCAATGGACCATCCGGTTACACCGTGTTCGGTAAAGTGATCAGCGGCATGGACACGATCGATGAAATCAGTGCAGTTAAAACCGGCCGCCAGGGCATGCACGGGGATGTACCGCTGACACCCGTGGTGATCGAAAGCGCCGTGCGCATGGTCGAACCAATGCCCGATAACACATCGAGCGAAGAGTAGAAACGCAAACGCCCCGCATTGGGCGGGGCGTTCTGGTATAACCCGACGTGGTATCAGCGCTGATCGAAGTCCAGCACCACCTCGTCCGAGATCGGGTGTGCCTGGCAGCTGAGCACGTAACCGGCCTCGATTTCATGTTGCTCAAGGCCATGGGAGATATCCATCTCCACCTCACCCTTGGTCAGTTTACACTTGCAGGTGGAGCACACACCGGCCTTGCAGGAGTACGGCAGGTCCATACCCGCATCCATACCCGCATCCAGGATGTTCTGGCCCACGGTAGCCAGATCGAACATCACGGAGCGGCCATCGGCAACCACGGTCACCTTGCTCATCTTGTCTTCGCCGTACTGCGCTACGCGCGCCTGTGCCTTCTCCAGCATCTCCTTGGAGTCTGCAGATGAAGTGGCGAAGAGTTCGTAGTGAATCTGGCTGTCACTCAAACCTTCCATACGGAAGCCACGAGAGACTTCGGTCATCATCGCCTCAGGACCACAAATGAACGCTTCATCGGTGCTCTTGATATCGATCAGGCCGCTCTTCTGCAGTGCATAGCCTTTCTTGTTGTCGATACGACCGTTGAGCAGATCCGCGCCCTGATCTTCATAGTCCATGATATTGATCCACTGGAAGCGATCCATATAACGGTTCTTGATGAAGTTCAACTCGTCCTTGAACATCACGGTGTTGCTGCGCTGGTTACCGTAGATCAGCGTGACCTTGCTGTTGGCTTCGGTTGAAAGCACGGACTTCATGATCGAAATCATCGGCGTAATGCCGGAGCCCGCCGCGATGCACATGTAGTTCTTGGCGTTATCCGGGTTCAGCTCGGTGTAGAAGCTGCCCTGAGGCGGCATGACTTCAACCTCAACGCCCGGCTTGAAGTGGTCGTTGGCGTAGTTGGAGAAACGACCATCCTGTACACGCTTAATGCCGACACGCATGTGGCCATCGTTCACGCCGGAGCAGATGGAGTAGGAACGACGCACATCTTCGCCATCAATCATGGCGCGCAGGGTCAGGAACTGGCCCTGGATAAACTTGAACTTCTGTTTCAGTTCTTCAGGTACTTCGAAGGTCACGCAGATCGCCGAGTCCGTTTCCGGCTGGACTTCGGCCACTTTCAGCGTGTAGAAATTGGTGTCAGACATCGCTTCACCTATATCTTCTTAAAATAGTCAAAAGGCTCGTTGCAATCATTGCACTGGAACAGCGCCTTGCAGGCGGTGGAGCCAAACTCGCTTATCCGACGGGTATTGCGCGAGCCGCAGTGCGGGCACTTGGCATGGGCATCCGGGGTCAGGCCATCCGCATCAATATCGGCATCTTCCGGCGGTGCTACGCCGTAGTTGCGCAGCTTGCGGCGTCCTTCCGGTGACATCCACTCCGAACTCCAGGCCGGCGACAGAGTCATTTTGACTTCAACATCGTCATAGCCGTGTCGGTTGAGCTGAGCCACCACGTCAGCGGTGATAGTGTTCATCGCCGGACAGCCGGAGTAAGTCGGAGTGATGGTGACCATAATACGGTCACCATCACGCTCCACGTCACGCAGAATCCCCAGATCCCAGATGCTCAGTACCGGGACTTCGGGATCCTTCACTTCATCGAGCAAATTCCAGAGTTCCTTTACGTCCGGGGCGTTGCGCTGTTGCAAACGGCGATACTGCTCTTCCGGCATCAGTGAGATTTCATTCATGGCGCGTTACCACTGGCATCCGGGGTGAGAGCGATGCACGATCTGCATCTCGGTCAACATGTGACCCAGATTCTCGGTGTGGTAGCCGGTACGACCACCACGTACGGCCCAGCTGTCTTCCGGTACGGTCAGAGTCGCTTCGGTCAGAATATCGCTGACCATCTTGTGCCACTCATCGCGCAACTTGGATACGTCGACACCGATACCGTTGTCAGCCAGCAGTTGCTCGGTTTCATCCATGTCGAACATCTCGTGGGTGTAACCCCAGAGTGCATCCACGGCCTTTTGAGTACGCTTGTGGCTCTCTTCAGTACCATCACCCAAGCGCAGTACCCAATCGCGGCTGCGACGCAGGTGATACTTGGTTTCCTTGATCGCCTTGGAGGCGATTGCGGCCAGCGTTTTGTCCTTGGACTGCTCCAGATGCGGCAGCATGATGGTGTAGTACACATCCGCGAACAGCTGACGAACCTGAGAGTAGGCGAAATCACCCTTGGGCATTTCCATCAACAACAGGTTGCGGTATTCACGATCGCTGCGCATGTAGGCGAAGTCATCTTCGGTGCGACCATCGTTGGCCAGCTCGGCTGCATAGGTATAGAACATGCGAGCACGACCGATGTAGTCCAGTGCCACATTGCCGTAGGCGATGTCTTCTTCGAGGAACGGACCGTAGCTCACCCACTCGGAGATACGGTGGCCCAGAACCACGGAGTCATCACCCAGACGGGTGGCATATTCAAGCGTTGCCGCCTTGATTGCGTCACTCATTACTCTATCTCCTCACCAATTACATGTTGTTGACGGGATCGGGCAGCACGTAATAAGTCGCGTGACGGTAGGGCTTGTCATCGTTCGGATCGTAGAAGCAATCCGCATCATCTTCCTGAGAGGCGCAGATGTCGCTGGACTTTACGACCCACAGGCTGACGCCTTCGCTGCGACGGGTGTAGCAGTCGCGGGCGTACTCCAGTGCCTGTTCAGGATCTTCAGCGTGCAGACTGCCGACATGTTTGTGGTCCAGACCACGCTTGGAGCGTACGAAAACCTCAAACAGTTCCAGTTTTTCTGTTGGCTTTGTCATTTCCAATTACCTCTTAAGCTGCACGCTGTGCTTTTTTGGCGCGTTTCTTTTCGTTGTATGCAGTAATGGCGTCACGAACCCATTCGCCTTCATCGTGAGCGGCAACATGGTGCTCGATACGCTGACGGTTGCAGTGACCGTTACCGTTGATCACACTCCAGAACTCGTCCCAGTTCAGATCGCTGCTGTCGTAGTGGCCACGCGCTTCGTTCCACTTGATGTTGGCGTCCGGATGGTCAAGACCCAGCACTTCAATCTGCTTGACGGTCTGGTCAACAAATTTTTGGCGCAGATCGTCATTGGTCTCGCGCTTGATCTTCCACTCCATGGACTTCTGGGAGTGGGCAGATTCGGTGTCGTGCGGACCAAACATCATCAGGGCCGGCCAGTAAAAGCGATTCAGGGCGTCCTGAGCCATCGCCTTCTGTTCCGGAGAACCCTTGGCCAGAGCCAGCATGGCTTCATAGCCCTGACGCTGGTGGAAACTCTCTTCCTTACAGATACGGATCATGCCGCGTGAGTACGGACCGTAAGAGGTACGCTGCAGGGATACCTGGTTCACGATGGCAGCACCATCAACCAGCCAACCTATCGCCGCTACATCAGCCCAGGTCAGGGTCGGGTAGTTGAAAATCGAGGAATACTTGGCTTTACCGGTCTGTAGCTGCTCGATCATTTCGGAACGAGAAATACCCAGGGTTTCGGCTGCGCTGTAGAGATAAAGGCCGTGTCCCGCTTCGTCCTGTACCTTGGACAGCAATACCGCCTTGCGGCGCAGAGAAGGTGCACGGGTGATCCAGTTGCCTTCCGGCTGCATGCCGATCACTTCAGAGTGAGCGTGCTGAGAGATCTGACGGATCAGGTTCTTGCGGTATTCCGCAGGCATCCAGTCCTTGGGCTCGATCTTCTCTTCCGCTTCGATCTTACGCATGAAATTCTTTTCTTCGGGCGTCATCGTTCTGCTCTCCGATCTTGGTTCATTCTGTCGCACTGTGTAACTTATTTTTCTAAGCCAGAGTGTTTTTTGTATCGCTCTAGCCACTTACAGCCTGTTTAGCTGTACCGCTTCAGGCACAGATACAACAGGATACGCTCACCAACATGCGATGGATTAAATGTACTACCAAATTTACTTAAATGATACATAAAAACAAAACTTTTTTTGAATTAGTGTATCACTTGAAGCAATGATACTGCGGGTGCAGTCATACGGATCAGTCTAGTCAATAAATACGACAAGTGAGGGCGTAGCTCCGAGTCAATGCTGAAATTGATTCACGTCAGTTAAGGTATCGCCGAACAGATACTGCAGATGTGCCGAAAACGACTTGAGTTCAAGAGTGACACCGCACCGATTGCGGTTCAGTGAGCCGAAATCACAAACAATTCGCTGAGTTCGATCGCAGTAATACGCGGGGTATGAGTACGGCTTTCAGGCTTCAGCGGCTGTTCAAACAACGCAGCCCCCGTATCAATATATATGCCGTTGCCACGTCGCTCGACCCTTGGCACAACCACATGGCCATGTACCGTCAGGTCGATCCCCTCCACATGGTGGACAAATTCAGGCTGCTTAATGGGGCGTTCCCACAACAAGGCTTCCTGCAACGCAGGCTCAAACGGTAGCCTCAGGGCGAGGTCTTCCCATTCATCCAGCGGGAAGGTGCTGTGTGAGATGCCGATTCTGCGCCCATCACCCACCTCAAGCTCAATTACCCAGGGCATTTGCTCTGCCAACATCTCAGCATGCTGGCGCAGCTTCGCATGGCGAGCAAAGTAGTGTTCCGGACCGGTGCCCAACCAGGCTCTGCCGCCGTAACGCAGCCATGTTTCCACATCCACAGCCTCAGGCTGTTTCAGCCAGTTGAACAGTATTTGCTCGTGATTTCCGCGCACCGCATAAAACCAGGGTTCTTGAGTCAACAGCAGGCAACGTTCTGAATCCGGCCCTCGATTGATCAAGTCCCCCACTGAAAACAGCCGATCCCGGGCAGGGTCAAAACAGACCGCCTCCAGCTCAGCCATTAAGGGTCCGTACCAGCCGTGAATATCACCCACCACAAAATCGCGCCCACGCTGATTAGCTGCCACATGCTGGATTACATTCATAACATTCCCGCTCCCTGATGATCGACATCAACGCTCTTCGCCGCGCTGCTATTGGCTAATGTGCCACATTCACGCTTTATTGATCCAGATCCGTATACGCCCGTGGCTGCAGCTCTACACTCGAAACATGATTCATTTTCGAACAAGACCTTTAATAAAAAATATCATCTTGTCATGGAGCGCCCAATGACCGCCGCCGAACAGGTACGTAACCCACAGGCCATATTCATTTCCGGCAACGAAGCGGTAGCGATGGCTGCACGCGATGCCGATTGCCGTGTGGCAGCAGCCTACCCCGGGACACCATCCACCGAAATACTGGAATATCTGTCAGCCTATCCAACGGTCTACTCAGAGTGGTCGATCAACGAAAAGGTGTCACTTGAGGTCGCGATTGGCGCTTCGCTGGCCGGAAGCCGGGCCCTTTGCGCCATGAAGCACGTCGGACTCAACGTGGCATCCGATGCTTTGATGACTCAAACACTGATTGGCGCGGTTGGCGGACTGGTCATTGCAGTGGCGGATGATGTGGGCCTTTCCTCGTCACAGAATGAGCAGGACTCTCGCTACTGGGGTCGGTTCGCCCATATTCCGGTTCTGGAGCCTTGTGACGCGCAGGAAGCCTACAGCATGACCCGTTTTGCCTTCAGCCTGTCGGAACAGTTTTCAGTACCCGTGCTGCTGCGCCTAACCACCCGTATCTGTCACGTCAAGGGACTGGTCCGAACCAATGCACCCGACAAAGCGGTTGCACGGCTCTTCAATAAGGACAGCAGCCGCTACGTAATGGTGCCGGGCAACGCACGCAACCGCATACCGTTGATGATGCAACGCGATAAAGAGTTGGCGCAGTTTTCAGAAGACTGTGAACTGAACCGGTTCGAGCCAGGCCGGGATCGGCGGATTGGCTTTGTCACCTCAGGAGCCGCCTATTGCCATGTGCGCGAAGCATTTCCGGAAGCACCCGTTCTGAAGCTTGGGCTGAGCCACCCTGCCCCCATTGAAACAATCAGAGCCTTTGCTCAGGGGGTTGACCAGCTTATTGTGGCAGAAGAGGTCGAACCCCTGCTCGAAACCGAGTTGAAAGCGGCCGGCATCCAGCTCAGCGGCAAGGATATCCTGCCCCGGATCGGAGAACTGACGCCTTCCGTCCTAAAGCCCGCATTGGCCCCGCTCACCGGCGACACCTGTACCACAACCCCTGCAACTCAAAACGACCTGTTTCCGCGCCCGCCAACCCTGTGCGTCGCCTGCCCTCACATGGGCATCTACTACTGCCTCGCACACGTTAAAAACACCATTATCTCCGGCGACATCGGTTGCTACACGCTGGGGGCCGGCCAGCCATGGAATGCACTGGATACCTGCATCAGCATGGGGGCTTCGCTAAGCGTTGCCCAGGGGATCGACAAGGGACGCAGTGAAGCGGATCAAAACAAGAATGTCATTGCGGTCATCGGCGACTCCACATTCCTGCATATGGGCATGCAGGGACTGCTGGACATCACCTACAACCGCGGCAACGTCACCATTCTGCTGCTGGACAACCGGGCGGTAGGCATGACCGGCGGACAGAACGCACCCTCTTCGGGCCTTGATCTTCACGGCGAGCAAACCGTGCAGGTTGACTTCAGAAAGCTGTGCGAGGCCCTGGGGGTCAAACCCGAGCGGATCCATGAGGTCAATCCATACGAACTGCCCACACTGTTCAAGGCGTTGCGTGAAGAGGTGAAGCAAACCGGGCCATCGGTCATCATCACCAATCAGCCCTGCGTCCTTACCGAGCGATACAGCCAACAGCCGGCACTGACGGTAGATACCGACAAATGTACCGGCTGCAGCAACTGTCTTGACGTGGGCTGCCCGGCCATTCTGGTTGAACGGCGTGAAACGGTGATCAAACCCAACGGTCGTGAAAAACAACTGGCATTCGTGAAAATCGACAGCGCAGCCTGTACCGGCTGCAATCTCTGCATCAACACCTGCGGCCCGGATGCCATCATTCCGCTGAGCCGCGACAGCCGAATCAATGCCGTGGAGGTAAGTGCATGAGCCACGTAACCAATATACTGGTGGCCGGGATTGGCGGACAAGGCGTCATGACCGCAGCGGACATTATTGCTCAGGCTGCCATTCGCGCCGGCCATGATGTGAAAAAGACAGAGGTAGCAGGCATGGCACAGCGCGGTGGTGTTGTAACCTCCCACGTCCGCTTTGGTGAGCACGTATACTCCCCTTCCATAACACCCGGACACGCCGACTTGCTACTGGCGTTCGAGCCAGCTGAGGCACTGCGCTGGGCGGGACATCTGCGCACAGGTGCAGCTGCATTGGTCAACACCTTTGCACAAACTCCACCGGTTGTATCTTTAGGGTTGTTTGAATATCCGGATGCACCACTGGAACAGCTGGCCCGGTATCCGATCAGCGTCAGCAGCTTGAATGCCGGGGATATGGCCATTGGCATGGGGGATCGTCGATTGGTAAACAGCCTGATGCTCGGTGCCGCAGCCAGACATCTGCCTTTCGATAGTGGCTTGCTGAAACAGGCTTTGCTGGACCGTTTTGCCAACAAGGGTGGAAAAATACTGACTCTTAATGAGCAGGCTTTTGATGCCGGTTACAGAGAACCTGGAAAGATATAAGAGGATGGTGGAGCCTAGCGGGATCGAACCGCTGACCTCAACACTGCCAGTGTTGCGCTCTCCCAGCTGAGCTAAGGCCCCACAATCAGGCGAATGCCTGTAAAAATGGCGTCCCATAGGGGGTTCGAACCCCTGTTACCGCCGTGAAAGGGCGGTGTCCTAGGCCACTAGACGAATGGGACGCAGTGTATGACGATTTGGTGGAGCCTAGCGGGATCGAACCGCTGACCTCAACACTGCCAGTGTTGCGCTCTCCCAGCTGAGCTAAGGCCCCTCGTCAAAGGACGGGGCGTATAGTAATGGCCCCACCCTGTGCTGTCAAACGTTTTCTTGCAGGAAATTTGACAATTTGCACAACTGAATCAGTCAGTTAGCGCCTTGTATTCCTTTTCGAGACGCTTGGTTTCCTTCTTGGACGGCGTACCCACTACTTCAAGTGCATGGCGCAGACGGGCGCGGCTCATATCCGGTCCCAAAATGGACATGGCATCCACCACTGAAACACTTTGTGCCGTACCGGATATGGCTACGAACAGCGGGAACAGGAAATCACGAATCTTGATATCCATACCATCAGCCAGTTTTTTCAGCTCGGCGAACAGGCTGTCACGGTCCCACTGGCCCTGCTGATCCATATGCCAAACACTGAACTGCAGGATGCGACGCACCTCATCAAGCTCGACTTTCTTGTGCTCAAAATCCGCCTCGGTGATCGACAACATTCCGCTGAGGAAAAAACCAGCCAGCGGTGCGATGTCGGTAAATTTCTCGACGCGTGGCTGAATCAGCGGAATGATCTGCGCCAGATACTCGGGGTTCAACGCCCACTTCTGTACCTGTGCCGCAAACTGCTCTGGGCTCAGCTCTTCACGAATCCAAAGGCCATTGAGCCAACTCAGCTTTTCCTGATCAAATACGGGCCCACCCAAAGACACACGTTGAATATCGAAGTTGGCAAACATCTCGTCACGATTAAACTTCTCGCGTTCATCCGGCATCGACCAGCCCATGCGACCAAGATAGTTCAGCAGCGCTTCCGGCAGATACCCCATGCGCTGATAGTACAGAATACTGGTCGGGTTCTTGCGTTTGGAGAGTTTGGATTTGTCCGGGTTGCGCAGCAGCGGCATGTGGCACAACTGCGGCATCTCCCAGCCAAAGTACTGGTACAGCAGCTTATGTTTGGGCGCTGAGTTGATCCACTCTTCGCCACGAATCACATGTGTGATCTGCATTAAATGGTCATCGACCACGTTGGCCAGATGGTAGGTCGGCATGCCATCGGACTTGAGCAGGATCTGAGCATCAACCTGCCCCCAGTCCAGCTCGATCGGGCCGCGCAGCATGTCGTCAATCACGCAGACACCCTCTTCGGGTACCTTCATGCGGACCACGTAGGGCATTCCCGCCGCCATGCGACGCTCAACCTCATCCTGAGGCAACTCAAGATCACTCTGCTTCAGGGCCGTATGCTTGCCATCGGCACGACGGGTTTCACGCAGCTCATCCAGCTCTTCGGCGGTACGGAAACAGAGGAACGCCGTGCCCTCTTCCACCAAACGCATGGCAAAGTCCTTGTACATATCCTTGCGTTCGCTCTGGCGATAAGGACCATGTGGACCGCCCACATCAGGGCCTTCGTCCCACTCCAGCCCCAGCCAGCGCAACGAGTCAAGGATCGCCTGTTCAGACTCGGCCGTACTGCGGGTTTGGTCGGTATCTTCAATACGCAGAATGAACTGACCGCCATGCTGACGGGCAAAAGCGAGGTTAAACAGTGCAATATAGGCGGTGCCTACGTGGGGATCGCCAGTAGGTGACGGTGCTACACGGGTACGAACAGTCATGATGGTGACTCGATCCTGTAATGGGGTGAGTTAAACGCGGCATTATAACGCGCAAGGCAGGCAGGCTGCCATGCAGGAACGTCAGCTGAAATTGTCCCAGGCGATACCGCCCCAGATCAAAGCCGTAATAAACAGCGCCAGCAACACCGCTGCCGATCCAAGATCCTTGGCCAGGCCAGCCAGAGCATGGAACTCGGTGCCGGCACGGTCCACCACCGCTTCTATGGCAGTATTGATCAGCTCCATGATCAGCACAAACAGCAGTGAGCTGATCAAAAGCCCCAACTGCAAGCCGGATTGAGCCAGCCAGAATGCCAATGGCAACAGTAACGTTGCCGCCCACAGCTCATACCGAAATGCTGGCTCACTGCGATAGGCAGCTCGCAGTCCCTTGATTGAATAGCGGGTGGCGTAATAAAACCTCGCCAGCCCCGTGGTTTTGGTTACGATCATTCGCTTGTTTTCCCTGCATTAATTCGACGGTCGAACATCTGACGGTACTGCTCATCCATCTGGCGGTAGGGAATCACACTCTCCCCATCGGCCAAGCGTACATTACTGCGTTCAAAATCCACTTCCCAGATACGACGATCCGGGAATACCAGCGCAGCCCGCGGGTCATTATGCAGAGTTTTCATAAACGCCGTGACAATTCGCATCCGATCTTCAGGAATATCCCCCAACAGGCTCAAGCCATCAATAGGTGTCACCGGTTCCACTTGCATCAGTTCCAGCAGAGTAGCGAAAATGTCTGCCTGTGACAGCGGAGCATCCACCTTGCCAATAACCGTTTCATAATGTGATGCAGGCGGGAAAACCAGAAAACTGTTGTGTGTCACCTCATCCTGAAAATCGCCATGAAATGCGCCACCCTTTCCGGTCACATGCTCCCCATGATCGGACGAGTAAAAGATCCAGCTGTTCGGATTCTCGGCTCTTACTGACTGAAAAAGTTCATTTAGAACAAGATCGGTGTACCACACCGTGTTGTCATAGGCGTTGATGCTGTTGGGGTTTTCTTCCGGCAAGAACTGCTTCATATCGGCCGGTACCTGGCGAGAAAACGGTGTGTGACTGCCGCTCATCTGAACCACCAGCATGAAGGGACGCTCATCTTCTGACTGGCGCTCCAGCCAGGGTTTGATACCTTTTTCCAGCACCACCCGATCGTCAGCACCAATCGACACACTGACGTCAGCGCTGAAATGACTGCCCTGCTCAAAGTGATCCATATCCTGATCAACAAAAAGTTTATCTGTATTACGCCACTGGAAATCCTGCGCCGTGATCAGTGCAGTGACATAGCCCGCACTTTTCGCATAATTGAACAGCGTCGGTACGGAGTAGATCACTCCATGAGGGTCAACTCCTTGCAATCCGGTCAACATGTAGGGAACCGAGGTCAGCGTGCGTGGACCAATACTCACTGCATTGCGCATGGCAACCAGCTTTTGCTCCTGCCGCAGCCGGCTAAGATTCGGTGTTGTCGCACGCTCGTAGCCATAAACCCCCATATGATTCACGTTCAGTGACTCGCCGATCACAAATACCAGCGATGGCGCTCCTTCAGGCACCTGCTCACGGTAGTTCAACACAGGTTTTGGCGGGTAGTTATCCCGGTTGTATTTGAACTCGACTGCACTGATCAAATTGCCGGCATAGGCTACAGGCGAAAGCTGGAAATGAGGTGCGCCATACCAGTTGAGCGTCACCAGTAAAAATAGTGCAACACCCAGCCCTCCCTTACTCCAGCGCAGCCAGCGACGAGGGGAAGCCGGCTGGCGCATAATCAGATACAACACCATACAGGCGAGCCCTGCCGCCAGAACAGGACGCAGGAAGGTACCGTGTTCCAGCCACAACTCAACGGTCATAAGGGGATCAGTGGCAAAAAAACGGAAATCAAATACCGTTACAAACTTGCGGTATACGCCGAAGTAGGCACTTTGGGCGAAATAGGCAATGGCCACGCCAGCCAACAAGGCGACTGCAGTGCGGCGGTGCAGGTTCCAATAGCCGCGGATATTGAACAACAGCGCCCAAAGCACAAAAGCACTGATGCCAAAATTGACCCAGAAGCGCTTGCCCTGATAGTTCTCCAGCGTCCATGCCAAATCTCGCACCAACAGAAGATCGAGCAGCAAAAGAAAAATGATCGCTACCGGCAAACCCAGCAGGGGCCTGGATAAGGCTTTAAATACAGACAAGGTCTAATACCACACATTTGAGCTCAAAGGTGCATTTTATTACACTGCGCCCCGTTCAGTCTGCTGCCAATACCAAATTTGGCGAACACAACTCTGCAGACCCTCTCATTCAACAGGGTACAGCCACGATGAATATACTCAAAAAACCACTCGCCATTGCATTAGCCAGTTGCGGCATGATCACCACACCAGCTGCCTTTGCCAATGAGCCGAGCCTGGATATCAACCTGCGTACGCTTTACTTCAATCGCGACTTTCGTCAGGGAACCGCAGAAGACCGTGTAGCCGCTTCTCAGGCCGTGCGCATTGATTATGTTTCTCCCTATATCAATGATGTGATCGGCTTTGACGCCTCCCTGTTTGGAGCCCTCAAACTGGATGGCCGCGGTGGCGATGAAAGCATTGGCATGCTTAAAGCCGATGGCGATGACACTGAGAGCTATGCCAAACTGGGCCAGGCATTCATCAAACTGAAGTTGGGTGACGTCACCGAGCTGCGTGCGGGTCGTATGGTTCTCGCGACTCCTCTGCTATACGATGACGATTCTCGCTCAACCCCCAGCTCGACCCAAGCGATCAAGCTGGATACTCAAGTGGGCGGCGCTGACCTTTATGCAATCTACAGTGATCGTGCTGTCAACATGGCCGAAACCGACTTTGACAAGTATGAAGCCAACGGTGAAGAGTACGACCTGTACGTACTCGGCGGCAGCTACACCTTTAATAACGGCCTGAGCATCCAGGCAGCTCACGGCATCGCTGATGACTACCTGCGTCAGACCTACCTGAACGCGTCTTATCCGTTTGAACTGAACAACGGCGACAATATTCTGCTAGATGCACACTATTACTACGGCACGGATGACGGTGACCTTTACGGCCGTGATTATCAGTCCAGCCTGTTCAACCTTGCAGGCCGCTACACGACCGGCGACCTAACCATGACGCTGTCCTACCAGAACATAGGTGGCGATGATGGTTATGACTACAGCTGGGATGGCTTTAACAACGACAACAACATCCTGATGGTCTGGAACTCCGTTCAATATCTGGACTTCAACAGTGCGGATGAACAGTCACTGCAGGTTCGCGCCGACTACAATGTCGCATCTGTACCGGGACTGAGTCTGATGGCACGTCATACCGAAGGTTGGGATATTGATACCAGCACCCAGTCAGATGCCAAAGAAAGCGAAACCGATCTTGAAGCCCGATATACAGTTCAGGGCGGAACGCTTGAGGGCCTTTCACTGCGTGCACGCATTGCTCACATTGAAAGTGAGCAGTTCGACAACGTCGACGAGGTACGCCTGATCGCAAACTACGGCTTCAACGCTTTCTGATCAGCTGTCAGTTTCCTCTTTTTACAGGCCCCCTTTTGGGGCCTGTTTTGTCTCTGCGCCCCGCCGAATCATCCTGCCAGCTGTGTTATAGTAGCCGCCTTGAATCGAACAGAACAGGCAGTAATGAACTCAGCTCAGGCACCACAAAGACTCGACATTTCCAATCCCTCTTCGACACCTGACAGTATCAGCCGGCGATTTTCTGTCGCACCGATGATGGACTGGACAACATCTGATTGCAGGGTCTTTCATCGCCTGTTCTCAGACCACACTTTGCTGTACACCGAAATGGTTACGACAGGCGCGCTGATCCATGGCGACGCCGCACGCCATCTTGACTATCACGCCAGTGAGCATCCAGTCGCGCTTCAGTTGGGTGGCAGCAACCCGAGTGAACTCGCTCAGTGCGCCCGCATGGCCGAAGAGTGGGGCTATGACGAGGTGAACCTGAATGTAGGCTGCCCAAGTGATCGGGTACAGAACAATATGATCGGCGCCTGCCTGATGGCGCACCCGCAGCTTGTGGCGGAATGCCTGGGCGAAATGCGGGCAGCGACAGGCATTCCCGTCACGGTCAAACACCGACTTGGCATTGATGATCTGGACAGCTTTGAACACTTGCACCAGTTTGTCGAGACCGTTCGCCAAAGCGGCTGCACCAGCTTTACCATTCATGCACGCAAGGCGATTCTTCAGGGCTTGAGCCCCAAGGAAAATCGCGATATCCCGCCACTGATCTACGACCATGTTTACCGCATAAAGGCTCTATACCCTGAACTGGAGATCATCATCAACGGCGGCATTAAAACACTTGCCGAGTGCGACCAGCATCTTGAGAGGGTCGACGGCGTGATGATCGGGCGTGAGGCCTACCAGAATCCCTGGCCACTGCTCAGTGAAGTGGACCAGCGCTACTTCGGCATTGATCGTCCGGCGCGCAGCCGCATGGACATTGCCGAAGCATTCATCCCCTATCTGGAGCAGCGCCTGGCTGAAGGCGCTCCCCTGTATGCCGTTGCCAAACACCTGCTTGGACTCTTCCACGGCCAGCGTGGCGGTAAACAGTTCCGCCGATATCTAAGCGAAAACGGTCATGCAAGGGAAGCAGGCGTCGACACCTTCAGGGCCGCGCTTGCATTGGTCGCACAGGATTGAGCTAAAGACTTCATTTGCTTTTACAGGACTAGATTTGATGAACCAGCTTGAACAACTGAAACAGATGACAACCGTGGTGGCGGATACCGGCGATATTGACGCCATCCGCCAGTTTGCACCGGTCGATGCCACCACCAACCCATCACTGCTGCTCAAGGCCGCACAGGATGCAAAATATACCCCCCTGCTGAAGGAGGCACAGAACTGGGCTGCTGCACAATCCGCCAACACAACCGAGCAGCTCGGACTAATGACAGATCGCTTCGCCGTACTGATCGGCCGTGAAATTACTCAACTGGTACCGGGACGCGTCTCTACCGAAGTTGATGCCCGCCTGTCATTTGATACGACAGCCACGGTTGCCAAGGCGCGAGAGCTGATCAGCATGTACGAAGCCCTTGATATTCCCCGGGAACGCGTATTAATCAAGATTGCCTCCACCTGGGAGGGTATCGAAGCCGGCCGCCAACTGGAGCAGGAAGGCATCAACTGCAACCTGACCTTACTGTTTGGCTTTGCTCAGGCTCGCGCATGTGCCGACGCCGGCATTTATCTGATTTCACCCTTTGTTGGCCGCATACTGGACTGGCACAAAGCTCGAGAGCCAGAAGCTGATTTCAGCCTCCAGCGTGACCCGGGGGTACAGTCAGTGGCTCGCATCTACCACTACTACAAAGCACACAGCTACGATACGGTAGTGATGGGTGCCAGCTTCCGCAATATCGGCGAAATCCAGTCATTGGCTGGCTGTGATCGACTCACGATCAGCCCTGCCCTGATGCAGGAATTGGCCGGCACTGAGCAGCCCCTGCACCGCAGGCTGTCAGCTGAATGCAGCAGCGATGATACTCGCCTACACCTGAACGAAAGCGACTTCCGCTGGGATATGAACGAAGATGTAATGGCACAGGAAAAGCTGGCAGAAGGGATTCGCAACTTTGCCAAGGATCAGATCAAGCTGGAACAACTACTGGCAGGGCACTGACGGTTGCAGGAGAGCGGCTTTAACGGCAGCTCTCCAATGTTGCGACCAGATCCTTAAAAGCGTTACGGTTGGACTCGTTCAGATCAATCAGCACCTTGTGAGCATCGAGAATTCGCTCGCGCACTTCATCTTCAGATTCCTGCACAAAAGGCACCTGTTTCAGATCACAGCGACTGGTAGGTAACTCTTCCAGCAGTACAAATACGCGATCAAACCCCATACTGTAGAGAATGCGTGTGATATCACCGTTGGTGGACACCAAGGTCGGCAACGGCATTCCTTTTTCTCGCGCCTTGATCGCAAGCTTTGCAATCAACCCAAGAGATGTGCTGTCGATGTTGTCCGTTTCAGTCAGGTCAACCAGCGTATCCGACACATCTTCACGCTCCAACACGGCTTCGAGGTGTCGCTCGATAGTCGAGCAGAGGGTCAGGCGTACATCACCTACAAACTTCAGAACGTAGTGCCCGTCGCGGCACGCGTAATAGATCGCCCCATCACTCATAAAGACTCTCTGCGTACAGTCATGATCGCCACATCATCGGGATGTCCCCGCCCGGCGGGCATCATACTCTGCAAAAACTCGTCTGGCGACCCGTATTTTGCACTGCACATATTCAACAGCACCTGCTCTTTATCTTCCAGTGTTTCACCATCAATCACTTCAAGCACACCATCGGAGAACAGAGTCAGTGTAAAATTGTCGCCAAGCGAACACTCTAACTCATCAAACACCGGCTCTTCAAACAAGCCGAGGGGCATACCCCTCCCTTCCAGAAAACGCACTCGCCCATCCTGAAGCAAAATCGGCAGTGGATGATGACCACCTACAGCATAGCTCAGGGTTTGAGTATCGTGGTTAATCAAACCTACAAACATGGTCAAATGCTTGCCCAGCGAAGTCAGCAACATTTCCCGATTGATGCGGTGCAACGTGGCAGAAGGAGACAGAATGTCAAAGCTTGAATTACGGCGGTAGTTACGCAGCAGCCTGTGTGTCATGTTTTTCAGCAACACCGTCACCAGCGCCGATGAAGCACCATGCCCGGAAACATCCGCCAGATAGAACAGACTCAACTTGTCACTGACAACAAAGGCATCAACAAAATCACCACTGAGTAACAAGGAAGGCTGGAGCACATAGGCGTACTCGATACCATTGATCACCTGCTGCTGAGGCGGAAGCAGATTCTGCTGCACCTGCTGAGCAGCATGCTGATCTTCACGCAGTTCATCCAGGCTACGCTCAAGGCTGTCACGCAGACTGCGGACCTCCTCAATATAGCGTGCTCGCTTCAATTGCCGCTCAACCGAACGAACGAACAACTCAGGGTGCAGATCCAGCTCGCCCGATACATAAACATCATCAGCCCCGCTACGCAGCGCAGCAACCAAACTCTCGGCCGTGCCTTCATTGATCAGGGCGATAAGTGGCTTGGGGTTAAGTCGCTGCGCGATGCGATCCATCAGCAGGCTACTGCCGACAGAAGCAAGGTCAAAAATTATCAGAGAAATATCATAATGGTCGAGCTGTTGATCGGCATCATCAGTGTCACGACAAACAATCAGACGCAGACGCTGATGATCACATTCTTCACAGAGCTCGAAGATACGATCGGTGGTGTGGGTGTTGTCTGAGACCAGCAACACCCGCTGATGGTGTAGACCCATTAATCAGCCATTAAGAGACTCTAAATCAAGAGTCTCAACAGTAGCCACAACCGCGCCCGGTTGCAACTGAATCAGAAGTCGTTCTTGTAGTCGACATCAACGGCTTTATCGTTAATCTGATATTCACGACGCTGCATATACGCATCACGAATAAAACTGTATTTGTCGCCACTGATGATCTGCTCGGCCTGAAGCAACCGGCTGCGAGTATCAATCAGGCGCAGACCGTAAAGCGCATTGCGGTCAGACGTATCACCGACTTGGCGTACAGGATCGACCGCGCTATCCGCGAGCAGTGAAATACCGTCACGCGGGTTGCTTGGCCCCAGCAGCGGCAGCACAAGATAAGGCCCCGAAGGCATGCCCCAATAACCCAGCGTCTGACCGAAGTCTTCAGGCTTCTGAGCTATTCCCATCGGTGTTGCCACATCAATCAGACCAAACAGACCGAAGGTTGAGTTGAACGTAAGGCGAGCAAAGCTCTGACCGGCCGCTTCAAGCTTGAACTGCAGAAGATTGTTGAGCAGATTGCGCACATCGCTCAGGTTATCGAAGAAATTACTGACGCCCTTTTCGGCAATGTCAGGCGTGACATAACGGTATCCCTGCGCCAGCGGCTTCAACGCATACTTGTCCACGCCTTCATTGAAGTTGAATACCGGGCGATTAAAGCCTTCCCAAGGGTCAACTTCGCTGTTCGCCGACAAAGGGGCAGCAATAGCCGCCAGCGAAAAACCGGTTACCAGAAGCCCTGTACGCAGTGCAGATTTCAGCATGCTCGATCCTTAAAAGCTGACATGACAATGGGGCAATTCTATCTCGGGGGGCAAACAGAGTAAATGAGCTCACTTAAACTAAGCCAAGTAGCAGCCATTCAAGCAAATATTCTCAATAACACTGGAGTGATAATGTCTCTAATAATGCAAAAAGGCTCCCGAAGGAGCCTTTTTCGCAAGGAACTAATATCAAGCGATATTAGAAGTCCAGACGGTAGCCGATCATCCACAGATCTTCAGCAACACGCTTGCCACTCAAAGTAGATGAAATTGCAGCAGCTTCTTCGTCGAAGTCAGTGTAACCAACCCATGCATAGCCACGGTTACCCAGCTTCTGCTCAACCTCAATACCCCACTGATCTCCATCGTCTGAATCATTAACAAGACCAGAACCGTAAGGAGTAGACAGTGCACCATTCAGATCAGCTTCAATGTTACCGTAACGAGCTTTAAGAGCTGTTGCACCGATCTGGTACTGTGCCGCCAGTTCCCAAACTGTCAACTCAGAATCGCCTGCAAACGTGTAGGCATTCTGGTAAGAAGCATAGGTAGCAGCCTTGTCTTCACGCTCTTCATACTTAGCAGAAAGAGTCAGGTCAGCGATCTTGTAAGTAGCACCCAAGCCCCAAATTTCAGACTCATATGCACCATTCTCAACATTACCGTAAGAAACAGAAACGCGGAGGCCTTCGACGCCAGTGTACTGGGCACCAAGGTTGTATCCGTCTACGTCATCGTCGAAGTTGTTATCGCTGTCGCTACCAGTGCTAGCAATAACTGCACCAGCTACAACCTGAAAACCACCCATCACAGGAGAAGCGTAAGCCAGAGTATTATCAGTACGCTTGTGCCACTTGTTACCCAGAGCAAAAGCTTCACCGAAATCGCCGTCAGCACCCTGGAAGATATTAGTATGGCTGTTAACCATGGTGTAGTACGGGTGGTACTGACGACCAACCAATGCAGTACCCCAGTCGCCAGTCAAACCCATCAGACCCAGACGAGCTGCGAACATGTCGCCGCCATTATCAGTAGTCGCTACATTAGCTTCCCACTGGAACAGGCCTTTAGTGTTTTCCATACCAAGATCGACATCGCCTTTGATACCGATACGGGTAGATTCATCACGCAGGTCCATATCAGCGCCATCAGCACCCACAAGACCCATACGGAAAGAACCGTACAGAGTAGCGTCAGCCTGAGCGACCATCGGAGCAGTCATGGCACCAGCAACAGCCAGAGCAATCAGTGACTTTTTCATCAACATTTCCCCTTCATTCAACATACTAGTAGTGAATTCTAGTTTTTCTCAGCACTATCAGCGCTATCAGAAAAATACTATAAATCCAGATTATTGCAAACCAATCAAAGCAAAAAGTTCCATAACTTTTAAACTTTTACCGGTTCGATGTTGCATGGTAACTGCCCTCCCTTGCAAGGTTCTCTGCTGAGAATGGCTCGCGTCCGGCTGAGCAACCACCTAAATTGGCGGCATTACAGCACAAGCACCGCACTGGTGCAACCCTTTAGGGCCTTTGCTCGCAAGGGCTGGACGGGTTTTTGACCCCCGTCATAACAATACTCAAAGCTCGGCCAGGGCCTGTTTAAGGCGTTTCTCTGAAACAGTCACTTTTGTACCCAGCTGCTGAGCAAACAGGGACACTCTGTATTCCTCCAGCAGCCAGCGAAAACGACTCAGGGCCTGCGGTAGCTCATGGCGCGCCCGGTACTCCTGCCCCTTTTTTTTATATTGCTGCCAGAATTGGCTTAATTGATCTGACAGCAGGCATTGCTGGCGGAGATCGCGCTGATATTTTTCCAGCCGGATTTCAATCGCCTGCAGATAGCGCGGATACTGTTGCAACCACTCCTCATCCGTACGACTAAGGTAGTGCGGATGCATCAGTTCCGCCAACTGCTGCTTAATATCATTCAGGACAGGCACAGCCTGCAGGTTAATGCGCCCCCCCAGCTGTTTGTTAATACGGTGCACTGATTGATGACACTGCAGCACAAACTGACCAATCTGCGACACTTCATCGGCAATACTGCCTCGCATCTGTTCACGCAAGGCATCAAAACGGTCTTCATCGCGGGGTAACTGCTCAGGATCAAGACCGGAAGCACGCCGCGCAGCCAGCAGCAGAACCTCATCTTCCAGCCGTTTGCGCTCAAACAGTTTTCCGGTCAGGATCAGGCTTTGGTTCAACTGCGGGATATCGCGGCGCAGGTATTTGAATTGCTGTGCCGGCAGCGACAACAGCAACAGTCGGCAGATACCCAGCAGGCTTTCCTGCTGAGCCAGATCGGGAGAAGGCATCACTTTAAGTTCAACATTGTCCTGCCGATCAATCAGTGCAGGCCAGACTTCGACTTCGATGCCACCCGCCTGACGCAGTCGCAATGACGCAGGCAACTCACCAAAATCCCAACCGGTAATACCGGTTTTGCCCCATTGTTGTGACGGCCCTGACTGCAGTGCCGCTTCAGCCTTGTCACCGAAGCGACGGTTAAGCGCGTCCCAGTCACGCCCCTCCCCCACGACTCGATCCTTTTCGTCACGCAGACGCAGGTTGAATCGATGATGCGGCTCCAGCTCTACATCACGCAGGGTATCGGCATCAATTCGGATACCGGTCATGCGCAGCAGCTGAAGCGCCAGTGCTTCGTACAGATCACCCTCTGCAAACACCACTGCAGCACAAAAGGCTTCAACATAGTTGGGTACAGGTACATAGTGCTTGCGCAATGACTTGGGCAGCCCCTTCAGAATCGCTGTTACCTTGTCTGCGAGCATCCCCGGTACCAGCCACTCCAGCCGCTGCAGCGGTGCGATACGCAGCAGTGCCAGGGGCAGCTCCAGCGTCACGCCGTCATCCTCGGCACCTGGCTCAAACTGGTAGCTGAGTTTAAGCCTGGCTCCCTCCAAATCCAGATAATCCGGGTATTGGCGTGCTGTTACATGAGCCGCTTCACGCTGCAGGATATCCTCTTCACGCATAAACAGCGCTTCGGGGTTATCCTGCTCAACCTGTTTGCGCCAGTGCTCAAAGCCCTTGCCGTTGACGACATGAGTGCCCTTCAACTCCTCAAAGCGCTGGGCATAGAAAGCGTACAACTGCTCCTCGTCAACCAAGAGGTCGCGGCGGCGTGACTTGTCCTCCAGCGCCTCGACACTGGCCAGCAGTTCACGGTTATGCTGGAAGAAGGCGGCACTCGTTTGATACTCACCTTCTACCAGCGCCGCGCGAATGAATATTTCATGGGAGGCAACCGGATCGATGGCGCCATAGTTGACCTTGCGCTTGGGCACAATGATCAACCCGAACAGGCTGACCTGCTCAGTCGCCACAACCTGAGCACGCTTTTTCTCCCAGTGCGGCTCCATCCATGTTTTCTTGATCAGATGCCGAGCCGGGGCTTCTACCCACTCAGGTTCAATTCGCGCCACTTGGTGTGCAAACAGCTGACTGGTTTCCAGCAATTCTGCCGCCATGACCCACTTGGGGGCTTTCTTGAACACCCCCGAAGCCGGAAATATCTTGAAGCGACGGTTACGCGCACCCAAATACTCGCCTTTCTCCTGTTTGAAACCGATCTGACTGAGCAGCCCAGCCAGCAGGGAGCAATGCATTGCCTTGTAGTCCGCTGGCTCGGTATTTTCCTTCAGGCCCAGTTCACGGATGCTCAAGTGCAGCTGGCGGTGTACATCACGCCACTCACGCAGGCGCATGAAAGAAAGAAAGCTTTTCTGACACCAGCGTCGCAACTGGCCCTGGCTGAGCGCTTCGCGCTGTTCATTGTACAGATCCCACAGATTGACCAGCGAGACGAAATCAGACTCTTCATCACTGTGTTCCTTGTGCTTCTGGTCTGCAGCCTGGCGTTTGTCATGCGGGCGCTCACGCGGATCCTGTACGCTGAGTGCACTGGCAACTATGATCACTTCACGCAACGCATCCAGCCGGCCGGCCTCAATCACCATGCGTGCGATGCGCGGGTCCACTGGCAGCCTTGCCAACTGCCGTCCGATCGGCGTCAGGCTGCGTGAACTGTCGACCGCACCCAGCTCCTCCAGCAGCTTGTAGCCATCATTGACCATGCGACTGTCGGGCGGATCAACAAACGGGAAGTCTCGGACATCACCCAACTTGAGCTGCAGCATCTGCAAGATAACAGCTGCCAGATTGGTGCGCCGAATCTCGGCGTCGGTAAACTCAGGTCTACCAAGAAAGTCTTCCTCGGAATACAGGCGGACACAAACACCCGGCGCCACACGACCGCAACGACCAGCGCGCTGATTGGCGCTGGCCTGGGATACGGCCTCAACCGGAAGTCGCTGCACTTTAGAGCGATAGCTGTAGCGAGAGATACGCGCCAGACCGGGATCAATTACATAACGGATACCCGGCACAGTCAGCGATGTTTCAGCCACATTTGTCGAAAGTACAATGCGGCGCCCCGCAGCCCGACCGCCATGAAACACCCTGTTTTGTTCCGCGAGTGACAAACGCGCATAGAGTGGAATGATTTCAGTGTCACGCAGTTGAGCCTTACGCAACAGGTCGGCGGTTTCACGAATTTCACGCTCACCCGGCAGAAATACCAGAATATCACCGGGGCCTCCATTTCGCTTGGCGCGATCAATTTCGACCAACTCATCCACCGCTGCCAGAATTCCCTGCTGCAGGTCCAACGCCTTCTCATCCTCACCCTCCATTTCATGCAACGGGCGGTAAAGAACATCAACAGGATAGGTGCGACCGGATACTTCGATCACTGGTGCATCATCAAAGTGCTTTGAGAAACGCTCCAGATCAATGGTGGCTGAGGTGATAATGAGCTTGAGGTCAGGTCGCCGCGGCAACAGACGCTTGACGTAACCAAGCAGAAAATCGATGTTGAGACTGCGCTCATGGGCTTCATCGATAATCAATACTTCGTACTTATCAAGAAAACGATCATGCTGGGTTTCAGCAAGCAGAATACCGTCGGTCATCAGCTTGATCTGGGTATTGTCACTTACCTGATCATGGAACCGCACCTGATACCCCACACGCTCGCCCAGCGAAGTTTTCAGCTCTTCGGCAATACGAGCAGCAACGGTGCGCGCCGCCAATCGGCGTGGCTGGGTGTGGCCGATCAGGCCACGGCAACCCAGCCCCAACTCAAGGCAGAGCTTGGGTATCTGGGTGGTCTTTCCGGAACCGGTCTCGCCAGCGATTACAACCACCTGGTGCTCAGCAATGGCCTTGAGCAGTTCCTCGCGACGTTCCGATACCGGCAGATCAGGGTATTCAGGCTTTGCAGGCAGGGCTTTCAAACGTTCGACCTGAGCCACTGAAGCGTCAATCTGTTCATTCAGGCGTTGCAGGCGATCCGGGTCAGGCGTTTGAGTATTACGCTGCAAACGGTTGAGATCTCGCTGCAAACGGAAGCGGTCCGCGAGGCGAACCTGCTGCAGCCTCTGTTTCAAGCTAATAATGGAGTCAGACAAACCGATACAACCTGTTGCGGGTAAATGAATGTGTTCAGAGAGTACGGCGCCCCAGCGCCTGCTCGCGCAACGCACGGCGCGAAACCTTGCCGATCGAGGTACGCGGCAACTGCTGGCAGAACTCTACCAAGCGCGGCACCTTATAGGGTGTCAGCCGTTCACGGCAATAGTCGCGTACTGCCTTGATGGTCAGTTGTTGACTGGCAGGCACCACGTAAAGCTTGATCTGCTCACCACTGCAGCTGTCCGGTAGCCCTATCACAGCGCATTCCAGAATATCCGGGTGGCACGCAATAATATCTTCCAGCTCACTGGGATACACTTTGAAGCCTGATACATTGATCACCTCCTTGCGACGGTCAATGATACGCAGATAACCCTGTGTATCGATCAGACCGATATCCCCTGTATCCAACCAGCCTTCATGAAAGGCCTGCTGTGTTTCGCCATGCTGATGCCAATAGCCCTGCATCAATTGTGGCCCGCGTACGAAAATGGAGCCAATCTCGCCATCGGGCAATCTCTGGTCCTGCTCACCAATGATACGAACCTCTGTATCCGGCAACGGACAACCGACACTGCCCAGATGAATATCATCGGGCCGGTTCACACTCACCACCGGTGAACACTCGGTCAGGCCGTAACCTTCACAAATAGCGTTGCCCGTCACTTGCTGCCAGCGTTGTGCCACCGATTGGGTGAGCGCCATACCGCCTGAAATGGTCAGCTTCAAGCGACCAAAGTCCAGGCGCTGAAACTCCGGTTGCTGACATAGAAAGATGAACAGAGGGTTAATTCCGGCCACTACAGTCGGATCGAAACGATCCCAGCATTTGACCAGAGTCCGGATACGACGCGGGTCCGGTACCAGCTCAATACAGCTGCCAATACTCAACATGACCAGCGTCAACATGAACGAGTAGATATGATACAGCGGCAAGGGTTGCAGCAGTTTTTCCTGACCCGGCTCACAATAGTGGTCAAGCAAGGCACGAATCTGGGCCAGATTCGCCAGCAGTGCCTTTTCGCTCAGCATGGCACCCTTGGCAGGCCCTGTCGTTCCACCGGTGTACTGCAACAATGCCAACGACTCCTGTTGGCCGAACCGCTCCGGCGGCTGCCAGATCAAGCCGCCGCCCTTTTGCATCACTTGGGTCAAGCGCATGCATTGTATACCTGATAATTGTGGTACCGGCTGGAGCAACTGAGCCGCACCGCCTCGTTTAAAGCGGGCGGCCAGATTCAGCACCCAGCGCTTGCGCAGAGGATGCAGATCACCCAGCTCGGTGGTAACCAGATATTCGATTTCGGTGCCGGCAAGCTGTTGGCACACCTGCGCCTCCAGCGGCGCAAAGGCAACCAGCGCACGTGCACCCGAGTCTTTCAAGTGCTGACACAGCTCTTCACTGCAGTAAAGGGGATTGGTATTCACCACCACCAGTCCCGCTCGGCGTGCCCCAAACAGCACTACCGGATATTGCATCAGATTGGGGAGCTGCAATGCGATTCGGTCGCCCGGCTGCAAATCGGTTTCATGCTGCACCCAAGCGGCAAAGCGACGTGACAGACGATCCAGATCAGTAAAGCTGATACTGGCGCCCATATGCCCAAAGGCCGGACGCTCATCAAAACGGCGCGCCAGCAACTGGAGCATGTCGGACAGGCTGTCGAACTGCGGCCCGGGCGCCTGCATCAGGACGCCTCCGACAAATCACATACAACTTCGCCGTCATTGAATACAACCAGCTCACCCGCCTGCAGCCGCTGCCACTTTTCGTTATCCGTGAGCGGTTCGGTGGCAATGACAGTAACCACATCATTCGGTGTTGTTTCAGCGCCAAAATCCACGCTCATCTCGCAGTCTTTCAACCGAGCCTCGCCAAAAGGTGCCCGCCGTGTAATCCAGGCCAGCTTGGTGCTGCAATAACAGAACAGATGGGTAGACTCACTCAACAGCATGTTGAACACGCCCAGCCCGCGCAGCCTCTCACAGCACTGGTGAATAAAGCGCTCCAGCTCATGCAAGTCAGTTGGGCGTTCGGGGTAGCGATTGCGGATCTGATCCAGCAGCCAACAGAAGGCATATTCGCTGTCGGTGGTACCCACTGGATGATAGAACTTCAATGGCCAGTCGAATAGCTTCGGGTCAAGCTGACCGTTATGGGCATAGGTCCAGCTATAGCCCCACAGCTCGCGGCTAAACGGGTGGGTATTTTCCAGGCAAACCTGGCCGACATTGGCCTGACGAATATGGCTGATCACCACCCTGCTCTTGATCGAGTAGTCCGCGACCAGATTCGCAATGCGCGAGTCCGCACTGGGCTTGGGATCATGAAAGCAGCGCAGCCCCTTGCCCTCATAAAAGGCGATACCCCAACCATCTCGATGCGGGCCAGTACGACCACCTCGCTGCATCAGACCAGTAAAGCTGAAACAGATATCCGTCGGCACATTGGCACTCATGCCAAGCAATTCGCACATGGCCTAACTTCCCTTGGCGCTGAGGGTGATACGGTCCGGCAGCGAGTCGATCAGACTGTAGTCGATGCTGCCACTGCGCTCCCGTACCGTCTCTTCAGGGTGATATTCCAGTTGTGGCGTTACTTGAAGCCGGCGCTCGCCGACAAAACAGCCCTGGGGATCAATGCTCAGATTATCGCTGTAGACGGTAGCCCGTACCTGCCCACCACGTTCGATATGCAGTTGATCGCAGATCAGCTCACCTTCCAGCACACCACTGACTGTTACGTTGCGTGCCTTGATACGGCCACGAACACAACCATGGCGCCCGATGGAAATATCCTCGGACGAATCGACACTGCCCTCAAACAGGCCATCCACATGCATCTTGCCGGATACCTGGGTATCACCTTTGAAGTGATTGCCCTGAGCGATGATGGTTACTGCAGACCGACCTGATTTAGCGGATACATCGCGTTTAATGATTCCCAAGGTACCTCCTCGACACGACTGAACAGGGAGTCGAAATTATCCAGCCCCCACTGTACAAAGGGCTCCGGGTTCAGAGGCTGATACAGATGTCGAACCTCGTAGTGCAGATGAGCACCGGTGGAGCGACCGGTGTTGCCACTCAACCCGATCTGCTGCCCTTTGTAGACAAAGCTGCCGCTTTTGACCTGCACCTTGTGCAGGTGCGCATAATAGGTCTTAAAACCGAAATTATGCTGCAGAATGATCAGATTGCCAAAGCCGCTGCCCTTGCGATAGCCGGCATACTCAACCACACCATCTGCTGTGGCATACACGGGAGTGCCTGTGTCAGCCTTAAAGTCAGTACCATTGTGCATTTTGCGGGTTTTGAGCACCGGATGGAAACGCATGCCGTAGCTGTCATTCACCTGCTCCGCCTGGATCGGCACCCCGTTGGGAATACTGTGCAGCAGGAACAGACGCTGACGAGCGGCCAGCCGAGCGAGTTCCAGCCTTTGCTCAGCATTGTCGGCAGCGCTGTCTTCAGCCAAAAGCCCCAGCATCGACTCCAGATCATCCAGAGCAGTACTGAATTGATGGTTTTCCAGCGCGAGTTGCTCACGTTCTTCTGACAGACTGGACAGGGTTGCTCCCAACTCCCCCAGCTCGGATATATAGAGCTGCTGGGTACCCAGTAACATTTCATACTGCTCGTTCAAGCTTTGATGGTCACGTTCCAGATCCGTCAGATTATCGTGGGTCTTCATCAACAACCAATTGGATACAAAAAAACTCAGCGCCGACACCAGCAGGAACATCAGCATCAAATAGCCCAATACCCGGTGAAGGGAATACTGCCGGGAGCCACGCACAGTGGTCAGTGTCAGAATCAGCTTACGTCGCAAACGGGATACTCATACGCTCAAATCCAGCTACTATAACCCGAGTACCCCCACGCCACCAGTAACACGACCCTGATCAACGCCACTGGCAAAAGGGAGTTGCTGGAGCGTTTTTTAAGGTAGACTGGGTCACGACCACTCATTGTGCGGAGTAGATGGATGTTACCGCTGGCACTCTATATTTCGGATGAATTCAGGCTGTTGAGTCGAGCCCAGCTGCAGCGAGGCGTAAGCCAATACTTTACGGTCCCTGACCAGCTATTGGTCAGTGCCTGGCAGGAGTTGAAAAACCTGACTCCGGAAGTATGGCAACCCGGGTGCAGGCAAGAACAAATCCAGACGGATATCTGTCTGCCGACACGACTGCCACCGCCGCTGAGTATTGAAGAATCCAATCAGCGCTTCAACCAATATCTGAACTCGCCAACACCGCGGAACACCCCGCTGATCATTAATCCTGCTGATCTGCACCCTCGTTTCGAGCCGCTTCTGCGCGAGCGAATCAGCGAGGGAATCAGCAAACGGCTACAGGTAATTGCCTTGGCTGCACGCGAGCAGGGACGCGAAGTGCTGTTACTCTCCCCTTCGGAAGAGGCTCTCGAACTTACACTGGGCATTTTTACCAGCACCCTTGCCCTGCCGGGTCTGGAAGGCTGGAACCATTTTGGTATCTGCCTTCCGACAGCATCAAAACGCGCACTTCCAACCCTGGGATATCTGGAACACTTGGGGCGTGCGTTCAAGCTTAACATTCCGGTCCTGCTGCTAACTGGTGCACCGGAGACCTCGGAAATCAGTAACGCCCAACACCTCGGCTACCCTGAATATCCAGTCATGACTGACCCTGCACACTGCGACATCGCATTTGAGCTGTGCGACACTTTCCTGCACAGTACCAATAACACCTGCCTGCGTACCCGGCTCGCCAAATCCCGCCCTTTTCCTGATCACTATTCAGCTCCATTACCACCAACCGACATCTACTTGCCGGCCAGACTGAACGCCACCGGCCCCATACGCGGTCAATGGTTGATTGAACAGACACTGCAGGACGCATTGCAGCGTGTTCAACGGGAAAGATGGGTTGCCTGCCCTCTGATCGCAGGTGAGAGCTGCACCGACACGCTGGCCAGAGAGCGCTTTAACCCTGCTCATGTTGAAGACATGATCGGCGAGGTTTGCGATTGTACCGAAGCGCAGGTGCGTGAAGCATTTCAGCTGGCCGTGGAAGCACAGCCCGACTGGAATGGCGTTCACGTTTCTCACCGCGCTGATCTGATACTACGCTGGGGACAGCGATTACAACAGGAGCTGAATACACTGGCCACTTTGTGTGTTCGCGAGTCAGGACTTGTGCTGAATGATGTACTGGGTGATCTGCGTACCGCCATCAACCTGTGCTACTACTATAGCGCTCAGGCTCGAACACAGCTGCAGACACGCCCCCTGCACGGCCTGCACGGTGAGGTGAACCAGCTGGAACTACACGGTCGCGGTGTCTACATTTGCATCACGGATGACAACGACCCACTGGCCACTCTTGTGGGTCAGCTGGCGGCCATTCTGGTCAGCGGCAATGCTGTTTTGGTCAATACAGGTAGCGCCACGGTTTTCAGTGCGACCCGACTTATCGAGCTGCTGCTGGAAACAGGTCTGCCTGAGTCGCTTGTCGCACTGCTACCGGGACCTACCGAACGGGTTTCGGCCTGGATGGCTGAAGACTACCGGCTGGCAGGTGCCGTGTTTTTTGGTGATGCCAGTGAAGCCACAGCTCTGAATGCGATGATCAGCAACCGCTCAGGGGCTCCGCTGGTACCGCCTCTTACTCACAGCAGCCTACCCGGTACTCAGCTGGTTGACCGACCACTGGACAACCGTGAAGTACGCGAACTACTGCACAGTGCCTTCAGTTTTGCCGGCCAGCGACGCGCCTCGCTGGGCATGCTCTATATTGAAGAATCGATAGCCGACCAGCTGGAAGCCCAACTGATCAGCAGCCTGCAGCTTTTGCACCTGGGCGACCCGGCACAACCTGACACCGATATTGGCCCACTGGTCAGCCGTCATCAGATGGACCGGGTCTATCACCATATTGAGCGACTGCGGGTGCGTGATCGCTTGCTGGCACAACTGCCACTGGACGATCGCCATGACAATGGCTTTTTTGTACCCCCAACGCTGCTGCGACTATATACCCTGGATGAGCTGCAAGACTGTGTAAATGGCCCCATCCTGCACCTCATCCGTTACAACCGGGAGAACCTGCAGCGTGTGATCGACGAAATCAATCGTTACTGCCAGGGGCAGGCATTCGGCATTCACACCCATGATGAAGCACTGATCGCTCGGGTACGACAACAGCTGCAGGCGGGCAGCCTGATGATCAATCGCAGCCTGGCCGACCTGTCAGCCGGAGTAAGACCTGCCGGCGGAGCAGGCACATCGGGTACCGGGCCGCTCTATGGCGGCCCCAACTACATCACATCATTTGTGCGTGAACGCACCATCTCGCGCCAGCTCTGATCAGCCGGCCGAGGCACGATTGTTTCGTGCCAGCCGGAAACAGGGCTGGTAATCGTCATGATTGATCTTCATGCGGCGCTGTGACACGAAGGATTCCAGCAACTCATCCAGCGCCTCGATCACCTCAGGTTCGCCGTGCAGCTCGAACGGCCCATGCTGCTCAATGGCCCGAATGCCCGGTTCCTTGACGTTACCAGCCACAATACCGGACAGCGCACAACGCAACTGGGCTGCCAGCTCATGATCCTCCTGCCGACGAGACAGGTTAAGCCCGCGCATGTTGGCGTGTGTCGGCTCGAAAGTCTGCTGCAGCGACAGTGGGATATGCAGCTGCCAGTTGAAATGGTACGCCTCTCCGGTCGCCTTGCGATATGAAGTCACAGCTTCGAGCCCCACCCGCATCCGCTCCGCCACCTCATACGCATCGTCCACAATGATTTCATAGCAGCTGGCGGCGCGCTCCCCCAGCGTATTGCGGATAAAGCGATCCACGGTCTCAAAGTAGGCCTCGCTGCCAGCGGGACCGGTAAAGATCAGCGGAAATGGCTGTTCTGTATTATCCTGCTGCAGCAAAATGCCAAGGATGTACAAAATTTCTTCTGCTGTACCAACCCCACCGGGGAATACGACAAAACCGTGCCCAAGCCGTACGAACGCTTCCAGTCGACGCTCGATATCAGGCATGATGATCAGCTCGTTAACTATCGGATTGGGAGACTCAGCCGCAATAATGCCTGGCTCCGAGATACCCACATAACGGCCATCATGGATGCGCTGCTTGGCATGGGCAATCGTGGCGCCCTTCATCGGCCCCTTCATGGCTCCCGGACCACAGCCGGTACAAATATTCATACCGCGCAGACCCATCTCGTAGCCCACCCGCTTGGTATAGTCATATTCAACCTGATTGATCGAATGCCCGCCCCAGCATACCACCATGTTCGGCTTCACATGGGGCCGCAGCGCATTGGCATGACGCAGGGTGTTGAATACCTGATTGGAGATGGTACCGGACAGGTCCAGCCCCTCGCAGCAGCCATCAATTTTGTCACTGACATAGAGCAGGTCACGCAGCACCGCAAACAGGTGCTCGTGAATCCCCTGAATCAGTTCACCATCGACAAACGCTGCGGCTGGTGCATTGATCAGATCCAGCTGCACCCCTCGGTGCTTCTGACTGATCTGCACGTCGAACTCGCGAAAGCGATTCAGCACCAAACGGGTACTGTCCATTTCGCTGCCACAGTTCAAGACCGCCAGTGCACACTGACGAAACAGGTTGTACAGGCCGCCCTGGCTTTTGTCCTGCAGCCGGGCCACTTCATAAGGTGAAAGAACATCGAGATTGTCCAGCGGTGTTACGCTGGAGGTAATGTAGTGCTCGGTCATCATACTGACCTCCTTGTTCGCTACTGCTTTGACACACGCCGATACCTGCGTGTGGCTTTAACTATGAACGCTACCGGACAGATTTACTACCACCGCATGTCAACCCTGTTACAGCACCTCACTGAACTGATATGCAGCAAAAGCCTAATCGGACGCGTTGTAATTGATCTCACCTTGAATTAGTTTGAAGCCATACACTGTCGTACAAGGAAGCCTGCCGATGTCTGCATCAAAACTGTATATCCTGGACACCAACGTTCTGCTGCATGATCCCAAGTGTCTGTTCCAGTTCAAGGAACAGGACATCACCATCCCGATGACCGTGCTCGAAGAGCTTGACTCAATCAAGGACCGCAAGCAGAACGTAGCCGCAGAGGCGCGGCATGCCATCCGCGTGATCGACAACATTCTGTCCAGTGCCACCAACGCGAGCCAAATAACTAAAGGCGTACGCATTCTGGTGGAAGGCAAGGAGCGCGAGCAGAAGCTGGGCAAGCTGTCGATTTTCCCGGACCATGAACTGACCAGCCGCCAGGGCTTTTTGCCGGACATAAGCAACAAGGACAATCGCATCATCAACTGTGCGCTGCACCTGCAGGCCACCTTCCCTCACCGGCAGATTGTTCTGGTTACCAAGGACATCAACATGCGCCTCAAGGCGCTGGGAGCGGGCCTTCAGCGGGTGGAAGACTACCGCACCGACCAGCTGGTATCCGACATCGACATGCTGCCGGCCGGACACCATCATCTGGATGCCCCCTTTTGGGAAGGCGTGGATAAGGTCGACAGTTTTCAGCAAGACGGCCGCACCTACCATAAGGTGGATCGCAGCCTGTTGCCTGACACCTACATGAACGAATACATCTATGACGACAGCAAGGATTTTGCAGCGCGCACCGTGAAAGTGGACGAAACGACCGTCACCTTGATGGATCTGGGCTATGACCGCTTGATGCAACAATCATGTTGGGGTATTCAACCGATTAACCTGCAGCAGGCATTTGCGATGCAGTCGTTGATGGATCCCGAGGTTGACCTCAGTATCCTGCTGGGTGCCGCCGGCTCGGGCAAGACGTTGATAGCGCTGGCCTGCGCACTGGAAATGGTGATAGAGGAGCAGCGCTTCAACAAGATTATCGTGACACGCTCCACACCTCCCGTGGCCGAGGACATCGGCTTCCTGCCCGGAACCGAAGAGGAGAAAATGACGCCCTGGATGAGCTCGATCAACGATAACCTTGAAGCCATGCACGAGCAGGACGAGCGTCCACAGAGCAGTGTCAAATACGCGATTGAGAAAGCCAACATTCAATTCAAGTCACTGAACTTCATCCGCGGCCGCAGCATACAAAATGCTATCGTACTGATTGACGAAGCCCAGAACCTGACTCCACAACAACTCAAAACCATTCTGACCCGCTGTGGCAAGGGCACCAAGATGGTATGTCTGGGTAACCTGGCCCAGATCGACTCCAATTACCTGACCGCACTGACTTCGGGCCTGACCTACATTGTCGAACGTTTCCGCGACTTTGAAGGTTCGGCAAGCGTTCACTTCGAGGGTATCTTCCGCTCACGACTGGCCGAGTACGCCGAAGAGCACCTCTGAGCAGTGTCTGCCTGCGCAGTTGCAGCGAACCAAACGGTTCGCTGCAACAGTGGAATTCAAATCCGCGACAATCGCGAGACCAAAGTCTAAAAACCGCTTCAACGCCTTATATCACGCGGGTTACAGCCTGATGACACCACCCCCGCAGGGCAGCGGGTTCAAGCAGTGAGTTTTATTCTGTCGACAGTTGCATATAATGCACCGCACCAACGTATTCAGCGTAAATAATCATGCAATCTGCGCGCGGGACCGAGCATCAGCCGGTGACCGCTGCAGTGAGACCCCGAGGTCCTGACCGGTTTTGTGCCCAACGGCACGGGTCCGATCAGGTGTGCCAAAAGCCTTCCTCCCGGTTTCTGAATCCCATTGTTTACGATCAAATGGCGAACTCATATGACCACTAAAACTGTAGATGTGCTGCTTGTCGGTGCCGGTGCCATGAGTACCACCCTCGGGATGATACTCAAACAGCTGGACCCGGCCCTGAAGATCTGTATGGTCGAGCGTCTTGACCATGTTGCGCGCGAGAGTACCGACGCCTGGAACAACGCCGGTACCGGCCATGCGGCCTATTGCGAGTTGAACTACACGCCTGAGCAGCCTGATGGCAGCATCAATACCACCAAGGCGTTCGCAATCAACACCTCCTTTGAGGTCAGCCTGCAGTTCTGGTCCTATCTGGTCGAGCAGGGTAACCTGCCTTCACCCCGTGAGTTCATCAACCCGGCTCCGCATCAGAGCTTCGTCTGGGGCGAAAAAAACGTTGAGTTTCTGCGCAAGCGCTACGCCGCGCTGAGCCAGCACCCCTGTTTCAAGGACATGGAGTACAGCGAAGACCACGCCGTATTGCGCGAGTGGATGCCGCTGGTAATGCAGAACCGCGACCCGTCCGACAAGGTTGCCGGCACCCGGGTTCGCTATGGCTCCGACGTCAACTTCGGTGCCCTGGCACGCAACCTGGTCAGCAACCTTGAACAACAGGATGGCTTCGATCTGCTGCTTAGCCGCAACGTCAAGGATCTGAACAAGAACAGTGACGGCAGCTGGGACGTGGTGCTGAAAAACAGCAGCAACGGCAGTTCTGAAACCGTTCGCAGTCGCTTCGTGTTTCTTGGTGCCGGCGGCGGCGCACTGCCACTGCTGCAGAAATCTGCAATCGAAGAAGGTCGGGGGTATGGCGGTTTCCCAGTCAGCGGCATGTGGTTGGTCTGCAAGCGCCCCGAAATCATTGAACAGCATCAGGCCAAGGTCTATGGCATGGCACCGATCGGGGCACCGCCCATGTCGGTTCCACACCTGGATACCCGCGTGATCGATGGCAAAAAAGCGCTGCTGTTTGGTCCCTTCGCTGGCTTTACCACCAAGTTCCTCAAGCAGGGCTCGTTTCTGGACCTGCCACTGAGCATTCGCCCAAGCAACCTGGCACCGATGATGTCGGTGGCAATGCACAACATGGACCTGACCCGCTACCTGATCAGTGAAGTGCGCCAGTCACACCGTTCGCGGGTTGAGTCTCTGCGCAACTTCTTCCCGGATGCCAAAGAGGAAGACTGGGAACTGTCCTATGCCGGTCAGCGTGTGCAGATCATCAAGCCCGGTACCGAGCGCGCGGGCAAGCTGGAATTCGGTACCGAAGTGATAACCTCTGCTGACGGCTCACTGGCGGCACTGCTGGGCGCATCTCCGGGCGCTTCCACCGCTGTCAGCGCGATGTTGAGCATCGTCGAGCGCTGCTTTGCAGAGCGCATGAAGGAAGAGAGCTGGAAACAGAAGATCACCGAACTGGTGCCTTCCTACGGCCAGAATCTGACTGAAAACACAGAACTGCTGCTTCAGGTGCGCAAGCGCACGCTGTCGGTACTGGAGCTGGATCGTCAGTCTTGATCACTTACCGAGGGGCCTTTTACAGGCCCCTCACAGTTCTCTTCACTGGCTGTTGCCTGCTGCACGGGCTATCATCTGCAACAGATGGTTTCGAGGTTCCCATGCATCGACTGACCCAATGGCTTAAAAAACTCCTTATTCTGCTGGTGCGTGGCTACCAGCTGCTGCTCAGCCCCTTTCTCGGCAACAACTGCCGTTTCTATCCCAGCTGTTCCAGCTACATGATCGAAGCGATCGAAGTACATGGCGTGTTCAAAGGGCTATGGCTCGGTACTCGACGCATCCTGCGCTGCCATCCCTACAGTGATGGCGGAATTGATCCCGTACCTCCGCGCTGTGGCTGTGCCGACCGCGACGAGCGTTCCGAATTGTCACAGCCTGACTACACTGAAAAGAATCACTGACCGCCACCGGCTGCAGGAGCAAAGATGTTTTCTCCACTGAGTGTCATTCTGGTTGTTGTTGTCTACATCGCGTTCCTGTTTGGTCTGGCTCAGTGGGGTGAGCAGCGCACACGACGCGGCCAGCCGTTTAACTCGGCTACCCTGTATGCCCTGTCTATGGGAGTCTACTTCACCACCTGGACCTTCTACGGCAGTATTGGCTTTGCCACTCAGTCCGGTCTGTTGTATCTGGGTATTTATGTTGGCGCTTTACTGTCCATTTTCTTCTGGCAGATGACCCTGAGGCGCATGATTGCGGTTAAGGAAACATTCCGTATCACCAGCATTGCCGACCTGATTTCGACTCGTTACCGACGCTCGCAACGGATCGCGGCGCTGGTAACCTTGATCGCCTTTCTCGGCCTGCTGCCCTACATCAGCCTGCAGCTTGAAGCGGTGGTGCGTTCTTTTCGCCTGATCACCATTGAAGAAGCCGATGGTATCCACTGGAGCTCTTCAGGGTTGCTGATCACCCTGATGATGGTGGTGTTTACCATTTTATTCGGAGTACGACGCCTGGACCCCACCGAACGGCACCAGGGAATGATTCTTGCGCTGGTGGCCGAATGCGTAGTCAAGCTGGTGGCCTTTTTGGTACTGGGCGGCTTCATTACCTGGTACTTTTTTGATGGTCCGGTGGATATGTATCAACAGATCCAGACCAACGGCTATCAACACCTGCTCGGGTTGGGAGGCGAAGATTCGGGTATCCAGTGGCTGACGCTGATCGTACTCAGCTTCGTTGGTGTGCAGCTGCTGCCACGTCAGTTCCATGTAGCCGTGGTGGAGAACGTGTCACCCCGTCATCTGGGCCGTGCACGCTGGATATTTCCGCTATATACGGCTCTGATCACGGCCTTCGTGATTCCTGTCGCCGCAGCCGGCATGATTCTGGGCCTGCCCGAAGCCCGCGCCGACTATTTCATGCTGATGGTTCCACAGGCATTGGGCCAACCGCTTCTGGCATTACTTGCCTTTGTTGGCGGCTTTTCAGCAGCCAGCGGCATGGTCATTATCACAACCATGACACTCTCAACCATGGTCTCCAACCACCTGTTACTGCCGGTCTGCGAGAAGTTCGATAATCTGCGCTGGATGCGTACCTGGCTACTGCAGGTTCGCTGGGTACTCGTGGCGCTGATTCTGTTTGGCAGCTTTGGTCTGGCACGGCTGCTCAGCGATACGCACATGCTGGTGGCGGTAGGCCTGATCTCATTTGTAGCTGCACTGCAGCTGGCACCGGCAACCCTCATCGGTCTGTTCTGGTCTCGCGGCAACAGCATGGGGGCTTTTCTTGGCATGCTGGTCGGTTTTGCCCTCTGGGGATGGACATTGATCATCCCAGCCTGGGTGGAGGAAGGCTGGGTGTCAGCCATTCTGCTCAATAACGGGCCTTTCGGGATTGAGTGGTTGCGACCGGAAATGCTGTTTGGCCTGGACCTGCCTCAAGTCCCTCATGCCGTATTCTGGTCTCTATTGGCCAACATCCTGTTTTATCTGCTGGGGTCCTGGTTCTACCACCCACAAAAGCACGAACGCACCCTGACTACCGAATTCCTGTATACAACACGAGCACTGCGCACTCAGGAAAAAACACGCCCTACCGGACTCAATGCGTATATCGAATTAGCCCCCAAATTGGTGGAGGCGGAACAGTTACTCAAGCGCTACCTGGGTGAAGAGAAGGCGCAGCACAGCGTAAATCGTATCGCCGAAGACCTGCAGGTTTACGACAAGAGTCACATTTCGGTTGTGGAGTTGATGGAGTTCCACCGCATGCTGGAGCAGGTACTGGCAGGTTCAATTGGGGCTGCCAGCGCGCATACTGCCATTGAGGAAAGTATTCGCTATACCGACCGGGAACGCTCAGACCTGACCGCCATTTACAGCCATATTGTAAACGAGTTGCAGGGGTCCTATCGTTTTCACCCGGACAAGGCGCACGAGCCACAAAATCACAGCTTTGAAGCATTGGATGATCTGCAGAACCAACTGGAACGGTTGCAGCTGAAGGTGGATCAGCAGAAGAATCAGATTGAGCAGCTTGAAACGCGCCTGGAACAGCGTTACCAGGAGATATTCGATTATCGAGTGGAAGCGCAGCGCCTGCGTCATGAAAACGAGACGCTGCGTCAGCAGCTGCTGCAGGAACCCCAACAGGAGGGGTAGGCAGGTTCAGTCGGCTGACTCTTCCCGATGGAAATGGACATCCATCTGCGGGAAGGGAATGCTGATTCCCTGACGGTCAAACTCCAGCTTTACCTTTTCTGTGGTATCCCAGAGCACCGGCCAGTAGTCGGCATTTTTGACCCAGGGACGCACGTTGAAGTTAACACTGCTGTCGGCCAGCGCCGCCACATTGACGACTGGCTCAGGCTCTTTCAGTACGCGCTCATCCTGAGCAAGAATATCAACCAGAATTTGCTTGGCTTTCAGCAGATCATCGCCGTAGCCAATGCCGAATACCATATCCACGCGACGTGTCTCACGTGTGGAGTAGTTGGTAATATTGTCAGCATAGATCTTGCCATTGGGGATAATGACTTCGCGATTGTCGCCGGTACGAAAAATAGAGTTGAAAATAGTGATGTGCTCCACAATACCGCTTACGCCACCGGCTTCAACGAAGTCACCCGCCTTGAACGGACGAAACACAATCAACATCACACCTGCAGCGAAGTTCTTCAGCGAATCCTGCAGTGACAAACCAATGGCCAGACCAGCCGCACCGATCAAGGCGATCAGCGAGGTAGTATCAACACCCAGCTGACCCAGTGCAGCAATGATAACAAACAGCAGCAGTAGAGCATGCGCGATGGAACTGATGAAGTTGATCAGCATTACATCCATTTTGCTCTTGCGCAGCAGTCGCCCCACCACATTCATCAACAGTTTCACAACCAGACGACCCACAAAAAAGATCGCGATTGCCAGGGCGATATTGACCGCCCAAGGTAAAATATATTCCTGAGAAAAGGCTTCCATTTGTGCTCCCCTTGAAAATTCAGGCACATTAATCATGTTTTGCTGCCGTTCATGTACGGGACAGCTCCTAAACGATAAAGTGTTTGTAGTGTAAAATCATGTTTTTGTTGATTACGCAGATGGGAAAACGATGAGAAAAACAGCCCTGTTCACCGCCCTGCTCAGCTTCTCGTTACCGGTTCTGGCTGAGAAAGGACATATTGCCGACGATGTGTACGTTTTTTTCCACGGCGGCCCAAGCAATGAGTACCGTATTACCGGCCGGGTTAACAGTGGCGAGCCCGTGGAAATCCTGGGACGTAACAACGGTACCGGTTACGTTCAGATTCAAACAGAGAGTGGTCGTACCGGCTGGATGCCCGATCAGTTTGTAGCGACGGGGGACAGCAAGCTGATCGAACTGCCAAAACTGGAGCAGTCTCTGGAGCAAAGCAAGGCCACCATCAGCCAGCAGGCAAAGACCATTGAGCAGCTCAACACCAGCCTGAGCCAGCTGAAAAGCGAGAATGGGACCTATGATGATCAGATCAGAACACTCAACACCGAGATTCGGGACTTGCAGTCTCAGATTGCAAACATGGATCAGAGCAACCTGATGCGTTGGCTGACCTATGGAGGCCTGATCGCCTTTGGCGGCGTCATCCTGGGGCTGGTGATGCCCTATATGCCGCGCAAGCGCAAACGCCGCGACGACTGGTTCTAGGCGCTGACACGCCCCAGAGACGGAGGCAGGGGTTCCAGTTCGGCAAACCCTTCGCCTCTGGCCCAATAATGGCGCCCCTGCTCTACCCTGATCACCCCTTCAAAGCGCTGCTGCAGGTATTCGACCGCCTCTTCCAGCGTATCAATATCACAGAGTATTACGCCGCCGCGCTCGTTGTCGGTGGCAAAAATATAGCTTTTCACGCATTCACTCCCGCTGAAGTCTCAGGCCATCGCCTCATAACTGAGCCGAATCATCCGGTGAAAGGAGAGCATTGGCCTGATAGTGTTCAGCCCACTTCACCAGCTCCTCCGCCCGCATCGGCCGGGCAATATGGTACCCCTGCGCCTGATCACAGCCAAGCTCATGCAGCACCCGCAGATCCTGCTCGTTCTCGATACCTTCCGCCACAACTATCAGCTCCATCGCATGACTCATATCGATCATGGCCTGTACCAGCCGCGCGTCAGTACTGCCTGCCTGTACTCCACTGACGAAACTGCGATCAATCTTGAGCATATCGAGTGACATCTGGCGGATATAACTGAGGCTGGAGTAACCGGTACCGAAATCATCAATGGCGATACGCACGCCTTGATTGCGCAAGCGGCAGATTTCATGCTCGGTGCGCTCGGCACTGTGCAGAAAACTGGTTTCAGTCAGCTCCACCACAAACTGATCGGCCGGTAACCGGTAGGTCTGCAGTGCCCTGAGGACCTGATCCGCCACTTCAGTACGCTGAAACTGACGAGCAGAGAAGTTAACCGACATTTTCAGTACCAGGCCCTGAGCCAACCAGTCAGCCGCATCCCGTACAGACTGATCCAGCACCCAGGCACCAATTGATTCAATCAGGCCGGTATCTTCGGCCACCGGGATAAAATCATCCGGCGCTACGCGTCCCAGTTCCGGGCTGTCCCAGCGAATAAGGGCTTCGACACCCAGCAGAGTGCCACTTCGAAGACAGACCTGTGGTTGATACACCAGGGTGAACTCTTCACGTTCCAGGGCCTGATACAAGAAACTGTTAATACGATAACGACTCAGCGTCTGCTCGTGCAGAGCGGGCGAAAAGAAGCAGATATTGTTGCGGCCCCGCTCCTTGGAGTGCTCCAGCGCCACCTCGGCAGCTCGCACCAGTTCTCCCGGCTCATCGGCATCAGTCGGAAAGACCGCCACACCCATGCTGCCACGTACACGCACTTCACGATCATCAATCAGGATCGGCAGTGACAATGCCCTGCTTATCCGGTCAAGACAGGCCGTGATGCAGGTCTCATCCCTGATCTCTGTCAGCATAATATAAAACTCGTCCCCGGACGGTCTCGCCGCGGTGCCGCACTCCTGCAGCGCAGACTCGATCCTCTCGGCAATCTGCTTCAGCACCTGGTCGCCACCACTGTGGCCAAAGCGATCATTAATCTGCTTGAACATATCCAGATCCAGCGCCAGAAGCGCCAACGATCGCTGCTGCTCGCGGGCAAAACCCAGCGCCATCTGCAGCCGGTCATGAAAAAGCCGACGGTTGGCCAACCCTGTCACACTGTCAAACCAGGACAGCTGCTGCATGCGTGCTTCCGAGCGCTTGGCTTCGGTCAAGTCATGAAATATGGCGGCATACTGTGTAATCTGGCCGTCGTCATTCTCGATGGCGGTAATGCTGAGCCATTCAGGATAAATACTGCCATCCTTGCGACGGTTCCAGATCTCCCCTTGCCAGCGCCCTTCTTGCTCCAGAGTCTGCCAAAGCTGACGGTAGAACTGACGATCATGACGCCCTGAACTGAGCATGCTGGGGTTACGCCCCAGCGCTTCCCAGGCTTCATAACCGGTGATGGCGGTAAACGCCGGGTTAACGCTCTGAATATGACCCGTGCCATCCGTGATCACAATCCCCTCGCGGGATGCATCAATCACCCGTTCAATCAGGCGCAGGTTATGCTGAGACTGTTGCAGGGCACGGCTCTTGTCATGCAGCAGCTCTCGCAGCCGATAGATGTAGTCCAGCTCGACACTGCGCAGTATATCGCCATAGGAGGCCAGGCCAATCACTGTCTCGTTGTGATCCTTGACGCCGATATGACGGCAGTTGTGCTCTCGAAAATAGCGCCGCACATTATAAAGGCTCAGGCGGCTGTCAACGGATATCAAGCTTGGCAATGCCAGGCCAGCCAGCGGCTGATCCAGGTCGACCGCTTCGGCCAGCAGACGAATGACATCGGTTTCAGTCATGATCTGCCAGCCTTGAGCATCATCACCTACCAGCATGGCGGTATAATTCACGCTGCGCAGGCGCTCGATTGCCCGCCTCAAGCTGCAATCCGGGGACAGTCTGAGTACATTGAAGTTGGTAATTTCTTCCAACGATTTGAGAAACAGGTCGTGCTCCAGCCCTTGACTGTTAACGACATCACTCTGGCTGACAATACCAACCCATTGACCGGCCATCCCGACAACAACTGCATGGGCTGCACTTTGACTGATGAACTCAAGCCCCAACTCATCCACGCTCAGATTGGCATCCACCTGCAGTACCGGTGCCAGCATACTGGCTTCAATCAGGGTATTGCTGGAGCCCTGCTGCAACACCAGCTGCATCGCTCTGCTACGGGTCAAGAGCCCCACCGGACGGGCACCATCTTCCACCAACACCGAGCCAATATGGTGCTGCGCCATCAGGGTTACCGCCTGCGACAGGGGGGCACCGAGTTCGATGCTGATAATTTCAGCCTGGCAGATTGCTGCAACCTTCATTGCCGGCAGATGTCGGAGATGTGTATTCATGATCTGCAAGATTACCACACTTCGCAATTTGCGCTAATTGTAGTCTATCAGTGACAGATTTTTGATTCGCATCAAAGCATTGCTCTGCTGTCACAGCTGTGACAGCATCCATGCATTACCTGCCGATTGCCGGATTCATTGTCGGAACCTTTTTCGGAACTGCGACCATGCAACAACCCTCTCTGAGCGCCCTGACCGCTATTGTTGAACAGATTGCGCGTACCGGCGATCCTGAAGCAATGATGAGTACCATCGTCCAACGCCTGTGTCAGCTGATGCACGTTGATGTATGCAGCCTTTACCTGTGCACACCGGATCAGGAGCATCTGATCCTGGCCGCGACCGAAGGTCTGTCCAGAGAAGCTGTTGGCAAGGCCCGACTGAAGCTTGACGAGGGACTGGTAGGACATATAGCCGCCTCACTGAGCACTCTCAATCTTGGTGATGCGCCGGCGGATGATCGCTTCGTGTTCATTCCGGAAACCCACGAAATGCCGTACCACCGCTTTCTTGGCGTGCCACTGATCCATCTGCGCCGTCTGGTGGGTGTACTGGTGGTGCAGGGGCGCGAGCGTGAACCTTTTTCCCAAGAGGTTGAGGCCTTCCTGATTACCATCGCTTC
This sequence comes from Marinobacterium sp. BA1, assembly GCF_041155135.1. Classification (NCBI taxonomy): domain Bacteria; kingdom Pseudomonadati; phylum Pseudomonadota; class Gammaproteobacteria; order Oceanospirillales; family Oceanospirillaceae; genus Marinobacterium; species Marinobacterium sp. BA1. The sequence goes on along the minus strand of NZ_BAAFHC010000001.1, from coordinate 601,473 downwards.
CCAGCTGGCCGGCAGCTTGCATGCCCTGCAAAGTCGGGGGGACTGGTACGAGCAACGCCCGCGCAGCAATCGCGGCGTGTACCGTCGCCATGTCGGTCTGAAGGGAGCCCCGGGGCTCGGCCTTGGACGGCTGTGGCTCGTAAAACCACACATGTCGCTCGATCAGGTTCAGCCCGGGATCAACAGTGATCCGGTGCAGGAGCGCGACGAATTGCTGGCGGCCATCTCCATGGTCAGTGACGAGCTTGAGTCCGGTTCAGGCCATCTTGGCAGCCACCTGCCCAGCGATGTACACGCGCTGTTCAGCGTCTATCAAATGATGCTGCACAGTCCCGAGCTGACCCAGCAAACACTGGCACTGATTGAGGCCGGCGACAGTGCCGCCTGGGCATTGCGTCAGACAATCGAGCAAATGGCTGATCAGTTTCACCAGTCGGAAGACCCCTACCTGCGCGCCCGTGGTGAGGATATCGCCAACATCGGCCAGCGGGTACTGAACCAGCTTTTATCGCGCGAACGCCCAGTCATCGAAACCCCGGATGAAGAGCTGGTCCTGGCCGGCGAGCTGGTCAGTATCGCCGACCTGGCTGACTTTCCACTGCAACAGATTCGCGGCATTCTGTGCACTCAAGGGTCTACCCTGTCCCATACCGCCATTGTCGCCAATGCGCTGGGGATTCCTGCAGTGATGGGGCTGGAGCAACTTGAACCGGAGCACCACCGTGGCGCTCGCGTGATTGTTGATGGCAACCGAGCAGAAGCCGTACTCAACCCGCCACCACCGCTGTTGGCTGAATACAAGCGGATGATCGCGGAAGAAAAACGTTTTATGGAAGGGCTCGAGAAGCTGCGCGATGAGCCCGCCGTAACCCAGGATGGTTTCCGCGTAACCCTGCTGACGAACACCGGTCTGCTGGCAGATGCCACTCCCGGTCTTCAGCGCGGCGCTGAAGGGGTTGGTCTGTACCGGTCGGAAATTCCGTTCATGATTCATGACAGCTTTCCTACCGAGCAAGAGCAGTTCACCCTGTACCAGAAGGTGCTGAAGGCCTATGCGCCCCGGCCCGTTACAATGCGTACGCTGGATATCGGTGGCGACAAGCAGCTGCCCTATTTCGACATCAGCGAGAGTAACCCCTATCTGGGCTGGCGTGGTATCCGCTTTACGCTGGACAATGCCCAACTGTTGATCAGTCAGGTGCGTGCCATGCTGAGGGCCAATGTCGACACCGACAATCTGAAGCTGTTGGTGCCGATGGTTGGACGGGTGGACGAGATGCAGGCGTTTCGCCAGTATGTGGAGAAGGCGGTCGATTCACTGCTGCGCGAAGGACATCAGGTAAAAGTGCCACCGATCGGTATGATGATCGAAGTGCCCTCCTCCATGTTGCTACTGTCAAAGCTGGCCCCCTACATCGATTACGTTTCGATCGGCTCCAACGACCTGACACAGTATCTGCTGGCGGTAGACCGTAACAACCCGCGCGTCTCGGCGCTGTTTGACCATCTTCACCCGGCGGTACTGGTGGCCCTGGAGTATATTCTGCAGCAATGCAAAGCCCTGTCACTGCCGGTGTCAATCTGTGGCGAGATGGCTTCAGACCCGGCAGCAGTACTGGTACTGACTGCCATGGGCTATGACTGCCTGAGCCTCAGTGCCTACAACATTCCCCGTATCAAGCTCCTGATCCGCTCGATCAACCGGGACGAGCTGCTGCCGGTACTGGAGCAGGCCAGAGCCTGCAACAGCGAAGCCGAGGTACGTGCACTGTTGCTGCCTGTACTTGAACAGTATGGCTGGGGACGTGAGCCACGCCCGCATCTGAACGACCCTGACAACGCCGAAGCGGGCTACCAATAACAGATTAGAAGTTACCAAGGCGGATACAGAGGAAGTTGTAGATCTCGTTCACCACATCCACCTCGCAGCAGCTCTCCACACCTTCAAAGCCGGGGGATGAGTTGGCTTCACACACCTTGTAGTGATCGCCGGCAAACAGCAGATCCACCCCCGCGATCTCCAGGCCCAGTACTCTGGCGGTTTCGATCGCCAGCCATTCGATTTCGGGAGTCATCGGATAGGGCCGAACCGAGGCCCCGCGGGAGAAGTTGGCCTTGAAGCTGCCCTCTTCCGCCACCCGCTCCATGCAGGCCACAGCTCGCCCCCCGATCACAATCACGCGCAGGTCTCGGCCACGACTGTCGGCGATGAACTCCTGCAGAATGATGTTGGCTTTGGGGTTGGTCAGCTCCACCATCTGCATCAGGTCTTCAAAATGGTTCAGGGTTTCGCACAGGAACACGCCGCTGCCCTGAGAGCCGGAAAGCGTTTTTACCACCACCGGAAAACCGATCTGTTTTTTCACCAGTTCCGGGTTGACCGGAAACTTAACCAGCATGGTTTTGGGTACCGGTAGCCCGTTCTGAGCCAGAATCTGGTGACTGTAGAGTTTGTCCTTGACCGTATCGATGCTTTCGGCCGAATTGAAACTGTGTACCCCAAGGCGCTCCAGGTGACGAATGACCGCCAGCGCAAAGTAATTGGTGCCTGCCCCCATGCGAGGCAGAAAGAAATCCGGCAGCGGGGTGGACTCGCCGTTGATCATTACGCTGTTGCGATCATCACGGGTGACCGTAAGGTCGAAGTCCTCGGGCTGATACACGCGGATATCGATGCCGTGCGAAGGCGCACGCGCAACCAGTCGCTCAAGTTCGTAGGTTTCCTGTTTGACCAGGGTGCTGTCCGATTTGTAAAGAATCCAGCCAAGCATCTGTCGGGGCTACTCCGAAGGGTGTGAGCGGCGATATTAAGCCCGCCACATGAGCTGTACCAGAGTCTAGGCCAAAAAGTTTTACACCGCCTGCCACAACATGAACACAGCACACTATACTCAGGCGAATAGATGAAAAAAATCCATGTTTCACCGGGTAAAAAGTGTTGTGTCAAACGGCGATATGGCGTCCAATGCGCGCACTTGTCGCACGCTGTCCAGACCTGTACAGCGGCCCTTTTTTACCCCCTATATCTGACACACTGACAGCTTCCTGATTCCGGCAGATGTGCTGCCCGGTACGTCTGTCTGTCTGCAGGAGAAAGACATGAAAATCTGCTTTCTGATGTACCCCTGGGAACAAATCAAACCGGACACCGACACCACACTGCGCATGGTGCATGAGGCGGCCCTCCGTGGTCATACCGTGGCGATCACTTCACCCGCCAACCTGACCATTCGCGACAACATCAGCAGTGCGTTTTGCAACGTATTGCGCAAGGGCAGCAAGGTGTCGGACAACATTCCATCCTTTTACCGCCACGCCGAATTCCGCCGCAGCCGTCTGCCACTGGCTGGCTTTGATGCCATCATCGTGCGTCTGAACCCGCCGCTGGATACCATCGTGCTGAACTTCCTGGATTCGGTTCATGGTGAAGTGTTCATCATGAATGGACTGGATGGCCTGCGCATTGGCAACAACAAACTCTATACAGCGGCATTTAACGGCCCCGCTGCACAGTATCTGCCGGTGACCCATGTATCCAAGAACAAGGACTACCTGGAAAAGGCACTGGATGAGTCACCCGGCGAGCGCATGATCCTCAAGCCGCTGAACGGCTTCGGTGGCAAGGGAGTGATCGTCATCGAGAAAAGCGCGCGTCAGAGCTTCCGCTCTCTGCTCGACTTCTACATCGGCAGTGGCAGCAGCAGCAACTATGTCATCCTGCAGGAATACATTGAAGGCGCCGAGAACGGCGATGTCCGTATTCTGATGCTCAATGGCGAGCCGATTGGCGCAATGCGCCGCATCCCGGCCGAGAACGACATGCGCTCCAATGTGCATGCAGGCGGTCGCGTAGTGAAACACACCCTCACAAAACAGGAGCTGGAGCTGTGCCGCAGCTTCGGCCCGAAACTGGTGCGTGACGGCCTCTACTTCACCGGTCTGGATGTGATCAACGGCAAGCTGCTGGAAGTGAATGTCATGGCACCGGGCGGTATCGTCCGAATCAACAAGCTCAACCGGGTACGCCTGCAACGTCAGGTGATCGACTTTGTCGAGAATGTGGTCGAGGCGCGCAACATGGTTGAACAGCGCAAAACCGCTTTCCGCAAGGTGATCGAAGATGCAGACGCTGTCTGAAGCCCAGGTTGTCAGCCTGATCGAAGCACGCCAGCCGATTCACGCCCGGCTGCGTAACGCAGGGCTGACCATCCGCGTTGATGAGTATGTGCCACTGGTATGCACTGTTTTACATGCGGGCACCAGCCTGCGGCCTGAAATAGCCTCGCGGCTGGCCATCAGCGCAGAGCAGCGGCAGCGTTTCGAGACGACCGGTACAGAGCAGCTCGCCGCCCTGCTGCCGATCACGCTGATTGTTGAAGAGTCTCGCCTGGGCTGCGACCTGAATTTTCCGCTGTCACAATGCCTGCGCAGGCGCATCGACGGCCGCAGCCTGTGGCAGCGCCCTCCCACCAAGCAGATGCAACAGCGGGCTCATCGTCAGCACCAACGCTTCTACCATCTGCTGGATGCACTGTTGGATGCACTGGAAGAGGACCATGGCCACTGCCTGCTGATCGACCTTCACAGCCACCCACGAGAGCCAGGTACCGAAAGCGGGATTTTTCACGTCATCGCCAGTCAGGTACGTTTGCCGGAAGGTGAAACGGTGGTCAATGGTCTGCTCAAGCAGCTTGACCAGATCAGCCTTCCCAACCAGAGCGTCAGTGTATCAACCGGTGAACCGATACATCAGGGAGAGTACCTGGGTGCTCATGTGAACACCCGTCATGAACAGACCCTGACCATCCCCTTACAGATCGACCCGGTATTCCGCGACAGCAGCGGCGCCCTGTATCCACTGGTGGTGGATGCACTTTGCACCGGGCTGCATCACAGCCTGTACGAGGCCGCCGCCATTCTGGCCCGGCAAAGGTCGGGCCAACGGATTCGCGGCCATGACCTGATGCCCAGCGAACTACCTGGTGAAGTGCTGCGCGTCGACCGCGCACTTAAAAAGCTGGCCAAGGGGTTGGAGACTCTGTTGTACATCAACCCTATCAATATTGCCCGGGAAGAGCGGCTGTTCATGCGCAACCGTGGTCGCTATCAACCGCAGTTCCGCTATCGTCAGTTGCGCATTGACCCTTATGTACACCGCGAGAAGCTGTACCGCCTGCCGGTTGACCGCATCCGCGACCCTGCCCTGCGCCAGCTCTACCGTGAGGTGATCGATGCACTGGCCGAGCGGATCGACCTGCTGGTCAGCATCGGCAGTGACCGCTTCCTGTATAATTCACTGCGTTATTACGGTGAACCTACCTCTGAAGATCTGGCGAATGCCCGTTTCCTGCTGCATGCCGCCGAACGGCCTGAAGAGCATAATGGCGTACGTTACAGTGCCGAAGAGATGATCCCGTTCTTCGAACAGAAAGCGCAGCAATGGGGGCTGGAGTGCAAGGTAGAGCTGTCGGATCGACTGCTGGCACAGGCGATGGTGAATAACGGCCGCAAGGCACTGCTGGTGAAACGCAGCGCCCGTGCCAGCGAGGCTGAGCTGCACGCGCTGGCACATCATGAGCTGGGGGTTCACATGAGCACGTCGCTCAATGCTGCTGCTCAGCCGCTGAAGGTGTTTACCCTGGGCCTGCCCGGGAATACCCATGCGCAGGAAGGACTGGCGATTCTGAGCGAGTACCTGTGTGGCCACCTCACGCTGAAGCGTCTCAAGACACTGGCATTAAGGGTCATCGCGGTTGACCAGATGATCCGCTACAACGACTTCTGCCGCACCTGGCGCACGCTGGTGGAAGATCACGCCTGCCCAGAGGAAGAGGCATTCAAGATCACTGCACGGGTACACCGTGGAGGCGGTTTTACCAAGGATCATCTCTACTTGAGCGGTTTCAGCCAGGCGTTGAAGCTGTGGCGCGAGGGGGATATCAAGGGGCTGTATATCGGCAAGACCGGCTTCAGCTACCTGCCACTGATCAACGAACTGCTGGCTCGCGGTCTTGTAGAGCCTCCGACCTACCTGCCCGACAGTCTGGTCAACCCACAAAATTGCAGCCCCGAGATCACCTACCTGGTGAACTGTATCCGCTGAATTGCTACAACCGGTCGTTCAGTATTCCAGCTGTTCCCGTGCCTCATTCCAAAGAGAGAGGCGCGGGCACTGATCCAGCAGCACCCCATCGCGAAACATCATCACCTCTCCTTCAGGCAATGGCTGCCAGCTACGTCCATCCAAAGGCACGCTTGCCAGCATTACGCCGGGGTTGTTACGCAGCGGTTCAATCTCGATACCGTCTATATGGGCGTTACCACTCTCGTCACACTCCAGCAGATGCAGTCCTGGCGCCGAAACAGTGCCATCAGCCTGACGCCTGCGGTCACTGTGGGCAAACAACAGCTCTCCGTCTGAGTAGAGAAAGTTGGCCGTACCGAGCTGGCGCATGCGTGCCGCAAAATCGGCCACCACCGCCAGTCGTACTTCCGGATCGGGACGCCCATCCTGCCAAACGGCACTGATGCGATTCATCAGTACACAGAAGGCACGTTCGGAGTCGGTTTCACCCACGGGACGGTAACCACCAGTGGGAAAACGCTTGGGGTTATGTATGAACTGGTTGAGATCACCATTATGTGCAAACAGGTGCATGCGTCCTGAGGCTTCTCGCTGAAACGGCTGGGTATTGCGCAGTGCCAGTTCGCCCTGAGTGGCATGCCGTATATGGCCGACAAACAGACTTGAAGGTCGATGACGCTCCCGCAGCCAGTGCGCCGTCTCACTGTGAGCACAAGCGGCCGCTTCACGAATCAGCTGGACATCTGCTCCCTCATACCAAGCAAAACCCCAGCCATCGCCATGAGGACCTTCCAACCCACCATGACGAGCAAAGCGTTCCAGTGAAAGTGACAAATGCACAGGTTCAGCCGTTGAGATCGCCAGCAGCTCACACATGATTCAGGATACTCCAGCTGGTTGCGGAACTTCCTGCTGTCGACGCAAGGGCTCCAGCAACAGGATTGCCAACAGGGTAAAACCCACTACCGGGATCATCAAGGCGTTCATCGCCTGCCAGCCCAGGCTGGACTCCAGCCAGCCAGCTGCCAGCGCCGAAAAGGTGACCGTCCCGAATACCAGAAATTCATTGGCGGCCTGAGTCCGCGCCTTCTCAGCCGGCCGATAGGCCCTGGTCAGGAAAGAGGTTGCGCAGATGAACATCCAGTTCCAGCCCAGACCCAGCAGGAACAGCGCACTCCAGAAGTGCCACTCGCTGACACCGTGCAGGTTGATGCCAATACACACCAGCATGATGATCGCACCACAGAGCATAAGGCGCACTTCGCCAAAACGACGAATAAGCTGGCCAGTAAAGAAGGATGGCAGGTACATGCCTAACACATGCCACTCAATGACGTTGGCTGCACTGGAAAAGGCATAGCCACAACGATCCATCGCCAGCGGAGTTGCTGTCATCAGCAGGTTCATAACCGCATAACTTGTCATGCCCACAATCACCGCCAGCAAAAACCTTGGCTGCAGCAGGATTTGCCGCAACGGCCTTACTTCGCCATTCGTTCCCTGCTGCATCGGCGGAATTCGAATTTGCGTCAGCAGTACAAGTGCCAGTAGATACAGCCCGGCGAGTACGGCAAAGGCACCACTGAAATCGGCGCCGAACTCGAAGTCGCGGCTGTGTACCGCCAGGTTGGGCCCCAGAATGGCGGCGATCACACCTCCGACCATCACCATGGAGATGGCACGACTTTCATAGCCCTTGTTGCACACCTCAACGGCGGCAAAGCGATACAACATGCCGAAGCCGATGCCCACCCCAAGGAGGGCAGTACCCGTACAGAACAGCACAAACGAACGCTGTTGCAGCGCCAACAGGCAGAGCAAAGCACCGCTGAAGCCTATCAGGTTGCCCAGAAAGAAGCCGTTGCGCCGCCCGATACGCTGCATGATCAGAGAAGCGGGAATGGTCGCCAGCATCAGACCTATGAACTGAAACGCCACTGGCAGCGTAATCCACTCACTGGCCGGTGCGAGCTGCAGCCCGATCAGGGCGTTGACCGATACCAGCAACACATTGCCGGTGTTCAACAATGCCTGACAGAGTGCCAATAACCAGACATGGCGATTCATATACTTATTCCATCCAAGACCAAAGCCAGCTATTTAACGGCGATCTCCCCCCTTGATGCAAGCCGTAGCGGAGCCCTGAGCCAAGCCGGGGCAAAAAAATACGGAAAAGGCGGCACTAATGTTGATAATCTGAGACACTAAACACAGGCAGTTCCCCCTGTATACTGTAGATAAAAGCTGAACATCAGACTCACGACCGGGGTCTGGGACTGATTCAAGTCAGAATGGATTGAACTGATATGAACCTCGATGAACTTCTGGTACTGGTAATTGAGCCCTCACGACTTCAACGGCATATCATCATCGACATGCTCAAAGACGTCGGGCTACGTGAGATTGAGCCATTTGAAGAGGCCGGTCCCGCGCTTGAGCGGATGCAACATGTAGTGCCGGATATCGTTGTCTCTTCCATGCATCTGCCGGACATGACCGGCACTGAGCTGGTAACCCGCATGCGTGCCAGCGCCGAGCTGACCGACGTGACCTTCCTGTTGATCTCTTCGGAAACCCACTACCGCTATCTGGAGCCGATTCGCCAAGCCGGCTCCATCGCCATCCTGCCGAAGCCGTTTCGGCGTGAAGAACTGGAAGTCGCCCTGCGCAACACCATGCACTATATACGCGATACTCAGGAAACCGAACCGCTGGATAATGATGAGCTGGAAGACATGCAGGTGCTGGTGGTGGATGACAGTGTCATGTCACGCAAGTTTGTCCGCCGCAGCATGAACGCCATCGGGATCAATAATGTCATTGAAGCCAAAGATGGGGCCGAAGCACTGCAGATAATGAAACAGCAGCGCTTTGATTTGGTGATCTCTGACTACAACATGCCGAATATTGATGGTCTGGAGCTGGTAGAGCATATTCGCCACTACAGCGATCAGCCGACTGTTCCGGTGATGATGATCACCTCTGAGCAGAATCAAAGCCGTTTGGCTGCTGTTCAGAGTGCCGGGGTTTCTGCCATTTGCAACAAACCGCTCAACTACGACATGCTCAAGCAGCTGGTGCGTCAGCTGGTAGCGGTGAACTGATCTTTAAAGATCAGTTCACCGTTTTCTCTTCCGTATCCCGCAACAACTGCTCAGGGTTAAAGCCCATGATCAGTGCCCCCCAGTGCTGACCATTAAGGTAGATCGGAATCGACAAATCATTCAGCACCTCACCGGTATCACGTACAAAGGTCTGCAGCAGGAACGGTGAAGTGTGAGAAGCCCGGCGCTTCTCGGCACGATTGCCATTGAAAATGCGCCGATTGCGGCTTTGCAGGTTATCAACCTCAAAATTCCCGGTTAGAGGCTTCGAAACCTTGGAGTGGTGTGCCGGCGCATAACCATTCTTGTCCACCGTAATGGCATAGATAAACTCGGGTCGCTCGGTGATAAAACGGTCAAACAAAGGCTGCAGCGCCTGCTCAAAGCGGTTGGTGTAGCTGCAGTCGAACTTCTCAGGCTTCTGCCCCTTGTTGGTACAGCGGTAGTTGTGATCGAACAGATTCACGCCTTCGGCCTGCAGCCTCTGCATCGCGTCAACGGTTTCCTGTGCCCAGTGCTTGCCGGTCTGAATCATGCGCTCAAAACCACCATAGCCGATAATGAAACGTGACAGCAGCTCCTGGGTTTCTTCCGTCGAGATTTCCAGCTCTTCAGAATAGGTGCGCGATTGCGCCATTTCATCACGGATGCCACCGGACAGCTCGGTAATCTCACGCACATGACTATGCGATTCCCGGTTGGTGTGTGACAGTTCATCAATGGCGGCACTGATACCGGTCAGCTGTGCGTTAACCTCTTCGAAGTCATGTACCATGCGGGCAAATTGTTCATTGGTACTGACAATGAACTGATCCGTGTTCTCGACGTACTCCAGAATATTGTGGGCACTGCTGCGAGTGCTCTCGACCAGACCCGCCATTTCACTGATGTTTTTGTCAATCTGCTGGGTAGCGGCACTGACCTTCTGTGAAAGGTTGCGCACCTCATCTGCCACGACAGCAAAACCACGCCCCGCCTCGCCCGCACGGGCGGCCTCAATGGATGCGTTCAAGGCCAGCAGGTTGGTCTGATCGGAAAAGTCCTTCACCATGGACAGAATACTGGTGATATTGCCAGAATTCTCGCTGAGCTTGTCCACCGTTTGCTGGAACCCAACCGCCAGATCGCACACCGCCTTGACCTGCTCCTGAACCCGTTTGAGCTCTTCGCTGGAGCCATGCACTTCCTGCATGTTGCTGTTGTTCTGTTCACTGATGGTGAGTGTGCTCTGGGCGATCTCGTCAATCGCCTGGGTCGACTCCTGACTGGACTGAAATACCAGCTGGGCCTGTCCCTCCTGACGCTCCGCCGAAGCATGCGCCTGAATCACCACCTTCTGCAGTCGCGTTGCGCAGAGCGCTACGCTCACTGAGCGGCGCTGACTCTCGGCGATCATCCGTTTAAGACTGGCCGAAAACTCGTTGTAGGCCGCCGCCATTTCGGAAATTTCATCATGGGTGTATTCCGGCAAGGTGGCTGAAATATCACCATCTTCCTCCTTGATTGCACGCAGCACCGACGTAATTTCACGAATCGGGCGCAGAAACAGATGGCGCATGAAAAAGATGGTGAAGATGCCCGCCAGCAGCGCCAGCGTTACAGTGGTACCGGTCGCAAACATCAAGGCAATAAGACTGCTTTCGATCGCGCCAAGCTGGGTTTCATTCAGATCGAGGCTGTGCAGCAGCTGGCGCAGCTCGGCAGCGTAATAGATGCCAACCAGAATCAGAACCAGATGGGGTAACAGCAGGAAGATGACATTGCCCACAATTTTTTTGGTCAATGTATTGAAAGCGGCCTTCTCAATAGCTGTATAGAGACTCATCAGACACTCTTTCTTATCGTTATAGGCACAGGGGATGGCTCGCTTTGCGGCCTCCTGCGACGAAGTGACCTATTTTGGCCACAGATACAAGCGAGGTGCCATCCTCCTTAGGTATCAAGACTACCAGTTCAAACAGACAGTATATTGAGCCAACTCAGCTCTTAATTGAATGTGTGCGGGGCAATGATGCGCCAGCAGAGCATGAAAACGCGGACCATGGTTCATCTGTTGCAGGTGACACAACTCATGCAGAATGACGTAATCCTGAAGCCTGGGCTCTAGCTGCAACAAACGCCAGTTCAGACCAATTTCACCTTTTGAGGAGCACTGTCCCCAGCGTGCTCGCCAGCTGCCGATGCTAATGCTCGCCGGTATCAATCCGGTTATCTGGGCCAATTCCTGACAGCGCGGGATCAAACGCGCTTCAGCCTCGACCCGAAACCACTGCTGCAGCAGAGCTCGCACGGCCTCACGCTCTTCACGGCGCACCCGAGCCGAGAGGGTCAGTTTTAATTGTTCCGGCAGCTGACGCACATCGTTTCGGGCGGCTCTCTGCCACTCCAGTGCCAACCAGCGTCCATCCAACATGACGCGACCACCCTGATTAATCTGGATCTGATACCGGCTGAGTTGCTCCCGCTGATGACTCAAGTGACGGTTGATCCAGTCATTGCGACTGAGTACAAATCGATCAATTTCATCTCGACTGACACCGGCTGGAGCACGCACCTGAATTTCGGCATCACGGATGCGAATGCCCAGGGTTTTACGCTTGCGGCTGCGGATCAGCTGGTAAGCGTGTGTCATCACCGCTCCCGCGCTGCGCGCAGCAACTGATCAACCAGCGGCAACATTTGTTGGCGCAGCTGTTGATCGCTGTCACGAGCATAGCGCTGCCGTTCGTCCAGCCTGGCCAGTTGCTCCAGCCTGCCCTGTTGCTCTGGCCATTGAGTAGCCAGAACCCGGAGCCAGCCTGTCAGGGACTGAAAGGGCTGACGCGGTTCAAACTGCTGCCCCAGCACGGCCTGTAACCGTTGCAACTTGCGTTCGAAGGGATCCCTGCGACCCGCTCGGAGGCGTTGACGCAATTGCCAGCCCATAACGGCTGCCACAACGGCGGTAGCCGGCAGCATCAGAGCCAGAATCATGCGCCAGTAGTCCAATCCACCCAACCAGTCCTTGAGCAGATCCGTTTGCTGACTCTGGTAGTTCAATACCCATCGATGCCAGGCAAAATTGAAGGCTTCGTAGCGTTGCTGCAGCTGGCGAGCCCACTCAGCCTGCAGCCTGAAACCACGCCCGCCGCTGAATGCGGTATCACCCCGCTGCTGAAAATACTGTACCGCGGAGGATTCGATTCGCTCCGGTGCCACGGCTGCAGTCGGGTCAAGCCGTATCCACCCCTGCCCTTCCAGCCACACCTCGGTCCAGGCATGGGCATCGTACTGGCGCAGTTGCAGGTAGTTCTCGTAAGGGTTCCACTCCCCACCCTGATAACCGGTGACCACCCGAGCCGGAATCCCGGCTGAGCGCAGCAGAAAGACACTGGCACCAGCAAAGTGCTCACAATAACCACGACGCGTCTGAAACAGGAACTGATCGATACCGTCACGCCCCAACACCCCGGGTGCCAAGGTGTACTCAAATTCACGGTTGAAATAATTCATCAATTGACGAATAAACAGCTCAGGCTCGCCATTGCTGTCCTGCTGCCATTGTCTTGCCAGCTCCCGGCTGCGATCATTACCCACTTGCGGCAACTGCAGATAGTGTTGTTGCTCCTGCTGTGTCAGCAGAGGCTGGAGCCGATAATCCTGCACCGATTCAAGCCGATACTGAGTACGCCGCTCCAATGGAGCATTGCTCACCAGTGTTTTGAACGGCGTCATCCGCTGCCCCTGTGCCTGAGCCTGAGCCTGAGCCATCGGCAAGTCCAACGCCATAAGCCAGGGCATGCCACTGGGCTCCAGCACGATTTCATACCCCTGCGGCTCAGCCTCCGTAATCAGTTTTTCCTCTCGCAATTGCTTGCGCTGATCCAGCGAAGCCTGACGCCAGCTTCGGCCATCAAATTGGCCCAGTACCAGCGCTCGCCAGTAACGCTGAGCTGGAGCAGGTGGTTGATTGCCATCAAAACTCACCCTGAACGCCAGCGCATCTGACAGCGCCAAGTCACTCACATCACCAGGGCTCATACTGTCTGACAAGCCGGTGGTGGCACGCGGAGAGCTGATCTCCACTGACCAGAAAGGCTCCAGTCGCGGAAACAGCAGGAACAGTACCAACATCAGTGGCAGTGCCGGCAGCAGCAACCCAAAGGCACGCTTGAAGGGTGGCAGCCATTCCGTGCGTTCCGGTCGTTGGTGAATGGCACACAGGGCAGCCAGCAACAGCCAGACCACCAGCAATACGTACGCGGCGACCCAGACACTTTCATGAAACAGAAACGCCGTCGCCAGTACAAACAAGGCCACAAACAGCAAAATCAGCGCATCACGGCGATGATAGATCTCGATCAGTTTAAGTGCCAGTCCCAAAACCAGCAGTGCGACCATCGCTTCAGGACCCGCATTGCCACCAAAGCTGATAATCAGGCCAACGGTGCTGGCGGCGATCAGTGCCAGCTTGATCAGCCAGTGAGGAAAGGGCCAGCGGCCGGTATGGATCATCAGTCGTGCACCCACCATGGCCAGAGCCAACAGGGTGGTCCAGATTGGCAACCAGTTCAGATGGGGCAGCAGCACAGCAACAAAGGTCACGAGCTGCAGGATCACCGCACTTCGACTTATCTGGACGTGCCTCATACTCGACCTCCACGACCATACAGCGCAAGTCGCTTCAAAGCTTCATAGCGATGATTGTCACCCTGCTCGGGGAGCAGCTCCAGGGCTCCCAGCCTGAGTCCGAAGCGCTGCTCTCGTCTGGACAGTTCCAGCACCCAGTAGGTCAAGCGCGACAGACGCTGCTCAAGATTTCCTGGACAGGCCTCAAGGTCCAGCCAGATATCCGGGCTCTGCTGACTTCCAAACTGCTTGGCCTGAAGACCCAGCCCGCGGGCATAGCTTTTCCAGTCAATCTGACGCAGCGACATCCCTGGCTGAAACTGTTCAAGACCTGTGAAATCATCTGTGCCATCCCGCTTTTGCAAGCCGGTTTCACCCGACTGGCCGCCGCCATCAGGAGCCGGAAGCTCTCCCCCAAGAGGCTTGGGATAAACCAGTGCCTGCAGCTCCAGGCTGACCCAGGTCCAGGCTCTGAACAATCCCAGCGGAAAACAGGTTTCCAGCTTCAAGCCACCGGGATCCAACCAGCCTCGCTCAGGTGCAGCACAGAAAAGCTCCAGACGCTGACCTCTGTGTTCCAGATCAATCAAAAGAGGGCTGCCCTGCTCAAACTGCAATCGTATCTGCTCAGGCTGCCGCCCAGCCTGATGATCCAGTTCAAGCTCGAAACCGGCCTGCTCACCTGCAAAACAGCTGTTGCCACGAAGTGCCTGCAACTTTATGCCGGCCAGGTTGCTGTAAGTGTGCAGGCAGGAGACCAGAAATACCCCGGCTGCCAGAAAGGTGATGGCATAGATCAGGTTGTTTTCGTAGTTGACGCCCATTATCAACAACATAAGCAGCAGCAACATGAAACCGGCGCCGGCGCGGGTAGGCAGAATGAAAATGCGCTTTTGGGTCAGTGTCACACTGCGACTGCGCGGGTAGCGCTTCAGCGCCCAGCGTCGAACACGTCCCTGTAGCCGTGATCGCAGTGTGTCAACCAAGAACATCCACCTCCGCCATCAGCTCTGACACCAGCCGACGGCTTTCATGACCCGCCACATCCTCTGCTGCCCGCACGCGATGACCGACCACCGCTTCGAGTACCGCCTGAACATCTTCCGGCACCAGGTGATCTCGCCCATCCAGCCAGGCCCAGCAGCGCGCGCAGCGCAACAGAGCCAGCCCGCCGCGAGGTGAAACGCCATAACTGAAGCCGGGCGCATCACGGGTGTACTGCAACAGACGCTGCACGTAGTCAATCAAGCTGGAAGAGGCATGTACATCACGGCACGCTGCCTGAGCCAGTGACAATTCAGCTGGCGTCAAGCATTGTGGCAGTCCCCCCAAATGCTGGCGAGTATCCCCGCCCGTCAGCAGGCGCCGTTCAACATCCGGGGCTGGATAACCCAGGGCAATACGCATCAGAAACCGATCAAGCTGGGACTCGGGCAATGGAAAGGTGCCGTACTGGGTAGATGGATTCTGGGTCGCGATGACAAAAAAAGGCTCAGGCAGCGGATAACGTTCACCCTCAATACTGACCTGCCCCTCTTCCATCGCCTCCAGCAGTGCAGACTGGGTTTTGGGGGTGCTGCGGTTGATCTCGTCCGCCAGCAGAAGCTGGGTGAAAACCGGGCCAGGATGGAAGCGGAAACTGCCCTTGCCGGGTTCAAAAACACTCACACCGAGGATGTCGGCCGGCAGCATGTCGCTGGTGAACTGAATTCGCTTGTCGTCCAGCCCCAACACGCGCGCCAGGGCATGCGCCAGAGTGGTTTTGCCCATACCGGGCAGGTCTTCGATCAGCAAGTGCCCCTCTGCCAGCAGGCAAGTCAGTGCCAGGCGCAGCTGCTCATCCTTGCCCAACAACACCTGTCCCAGCGTGCTCAGTGCATTTTCCACCTTGTGTCGCAGTTGATCAGTCACAGTTATCTCCTCCCTGTCATAACCACAGTCTAACTGCAGAGCCTCCATTTGAACCAGCATAGCTCAGGAACGGATCTGCTCCAACAGTTGACGAGCACTCGCGATGGCGCCTTCGATGCCGCCACCAGCCACCCAGTCACCACAGACCAGTACACGGGCATCATCACTGCAGAATGATGACAGCACCGGCTGTCCGGCATGGGCATAAAGCCAGCGATGAATACGGTTCTGAACCGGTTTAGCCGGCTGCATGCACAACGCCGAAAACGCCTGTAACAATTCAGCCTGAACCCGCTCGGGCGTATCACCAACATGACGCCTGCTCCAGTCAGCTCTGGCCTCAACCGCCCAGGTTTCGCCACTGCGACCGGGCTTGCTGCCATCGCGCCAGACCCTTTGCAGCAAGGAATGCTCCCCCTCCAGCCATTCTACCTGTGCCAGCCGATCAGGTCTCTGCTCAAGCTGCAGCAATAATATCCAACAGGGTTCCATCTCCACTGTTCGAACGGCCCGCTGCAGCGCAGGCTCACACTCAAGCAGAGATACTGCCTGAGGGGCCGGTGTGGCGATTACGACTCTGTCGAATTGACCTTGAGCGGTACCAGTATCATCTTCCAGAACGTACCCCGCTTCATCCGAAAACCCGATCCGAGCAATACGGACACGGGTATTGAGCTCAATCCCGTTCAACAGGGCGCGGGTAAGACCACTGCTGCGTGGCTGGGCCATCCAAAGCTGTTTAGCCGCCTCAGGCTTCAGATTGAAATCCACAGCAATGGGTTGCCAGTGGGACAGGGGTGGCGTTGACGCTCCCGGCAACAGCGCCGCCAGCGCACTGCGTTGAGATGGGTTAAGCCCGGGCGCTCCCAGATCCATGCTCAGCTCACCCAACCTCGCGGCTGCCAGACGACCACCAGTACCCCGGCTTTTGTCAAAAACGTTTACCTGCGCTCCAAAGCGATGCAGTCCTTCAGCTACCAGCGCACCAGCAAGCCCCGCACCTATAATTGCCACCCGTTCTCCCCGCTTCACCGACCAATGCTCCTTGATGTTCTACAAAATTTTTCATACTACGCCATTTTGGTCGCTTGAGATCATGCCTGAAGGCCGCTGCGGGTTGCACCTGCTCTGCCGGGCCGTTAGCATGTTGCCCCAAACCAACCGGGAGCCCTGCCAAGCTGCCCTGTTTTCGGCTCGCTGAGCCCTGTGTCATCACTGGCAGGGGTTGATCGACCGGGAGCCTGTGCATCGACGCATCTCCGCATCACCAGGAGAGACCCTGATGCAGATCGCTGACAAATCCGTTGTATCCATCCACTACACTCTGACCAATGCAGAAGGCAACGTGCTGGACAGCTCCAATGGCCAAGAGCCACTTGCCTACCTGCACGGCGCCAGCAACATCATCCCGGGACTGGAAAATGCCCTGCTCGGCAAGGCCGTGGGTGACAGCCTGCAGGTAACCGTTGAGCCTGACGAAGGCTATGGTCCTATGCGCGAAGAGCTGGTTCAGGACGTTGATCGCAGCGCCTTTGCCGGTATCGATGATGTACAGGTGGGCATGCAGTTCATGGCTCAGACCCCTTGGGGTGAACAGCCCGTGACTGTGGTTAAGGTTGAAGGCGAGAACATCACGCTGGATGGCAACCACCCGCTGGCAGGCCAGACGTTGAGCTTTGACGTAGAAGTTGTTGAAGTACGTGAAGCATCTGAAGAAGAACTTGAGCACGGTCACGTTCACGGTGCCGGTGGACACCAGCACTGAGTTCGGAGCTCAGCACTGATCAGGATGCCCGGCCATGCCGGGCATTTTTGTTTTCAACGATCGTCAGATGTTGCTTCAATCTTGTGAATACTCAAATCCGCGCCATTGAACTCTTCCTCAGCAGTCAAACGCAGACCCACCAATGATTTGATGGCACCATAGACCACCAGACCACCCAGCACTGCAATCACAACCCCAAGCAGAGATCCAAGCAGCTGTGAAACCAGGCTGACACCGCCCAGCCCACCCAGTGCTTCACTGCCAAAGATACCGGCGGCAACGCCTCCCCAGACACCACACAAGCCGTGCAACGGCCACACCCCCAGCACGTCATCGATCTTCCAGCGGTTCTGTATCAGTGTAAACGTCCACACAAACAGCGCACCGGCCACACTACCGACCACCAGAGAGCCCAGTGGGTGCATCAGATCAGATCCGGCACAGACAGCCACCAGACCCGCCAGCGGGCCATTATGAATGAAGCCCGGGTCATTGCGCCCCGCAATTAGCGCACTCACGATACCGCCAACCATCGCCATCAGACTGTTCATTGCCACCAGACCGGACACACCATCCAGCGTCTGAGCCGACATGACGTTGAAACCGAACCAGCCAATACACAGAATCCAGGCACCCAGTGCCAGAAACGGAATATTCGACGGCGGGAATGCAACCAGCCGGCCCCCCTTGTAGCGACCATGACGTATGCCCAGCAACAGTACTGCAACCAGTGCCAACCACCCACCAACACCGTGCACCACAACAGAGCCGGCAAAATCATGGAACGGTGCCCCGAAGCGCTCCTCCAGCCAGGCCTGAACACCAAAATTACCATTCCAGGCAATACCCTCGAACAACGGATATACCAGCCCAACGACCAGAGTTGAGGCTATCAAGAACGGCCAGAAGCGACCCCGCTCGGCAATTCCACCCGAGATAATGGCAGGAATCGCAGCGGCAAAGGTCATTAAAAAGAAAAACTTTACCAGCTCATAGCCGCTGTCGCGGGATAGCACGGCAGCACTGTCATAGAACGTGATTCCGTAGGCCAGCCAATAGCCTACGAACAGGTATGCCAGCGCTGAAAAGCCAAAATCACTCATGATCTTGGCCAGTGCATTGACCTGGTTCTTGCGACGTACCGTTCCCACTTCAAGAAATGCAAAGCCGGCATGCATGGCAAATACCAAAACGGCGCCCAACAGGATAAACAGAGTATTGGCACTCTGCGACAGCTGCGAGATTGCACTGCTGATGGATTCCACTCGATCCCCTCCGTCTGTTGACGGGTGCACCATCAAGAGGCAACTGCACCGCAATACAGCACCGCTTGAATCAACACCCGAAGTAAGTTGAATGGCTCAGACGGCGTGGTGACTGGGCTTACGCACCAATGTGTACAATTTGCACCAGCGCCGTGCAGAGCATTGGTGCAAAATCAAGCAGTTTTTGTGCCAGTTCAGTGCAGTCGGGCGATAAAAGCCCCGTGGCAGTGCATCAGCGACGATGACGAATTTCAAAGCAACTGTGAATTCTGGCGTTGCGCTTGAAGTCCGGGTCCAGTGTTTGGGCCGTAATATCCCGGATTTCAAAGTCCGCCAGCGCCTCACGATCGATACTGAAACGGCGGTAGTTATTGGAGAAAATCAGCAGACCATCATCACGCAGCAGCTGCATCGCACCCTTGATCAGCTGCACGTGGTCTCTCTGCACATCCAGCACATCATCCATCCGCTTCGAATTGGAAAAAGTGGGCGGATCCATAAAGATCAAATCATAGCGATTCTGGTGCGGTTGCTGCAGCCACTGCAAGCAGTCCGAGCGGATCAGCTGATGTTGCGCCTTCGGCAGGCCATTCAGCTCCAGGTTGCGCCGAGCCCAGTCCAGATAGGTCTGAGACAGGTCCACACTGGTGGTACTGCGTGCCCCACCCACACCGGCATGTACGCTGGCACTGGCGGTGTAGCAGAACAGATTCAGCATATCCTTGCCCGCCGCCAACTGCTGTACTTTGAGCCGAGCCGGGCGATGGTCAAGAAACAGACCGGTATCGAGATAATCGTGCAAATTAACCTGCAGCTTGCAGCCATGCTCAATGACTGTCATGAAATGGCCGGTCTGGTCCTGGCGCTCATATTGCTGCTGGCCCTGCTGACGCTTGCGTTGCTTCAGAACCACCCGCTCCGGCGGCAGTTCAAGCACCTGCGGAACGGCAAGCATCACATCCTGAAGTCGCGAGAACGCCTTGACCGGATCAATGGACGCAGGTGGTGCATATTCCTGAACCACCGCGTGGTCTGGATAGATATCCACGGCGACGGCATATTCGGGCATGTCAGCGTCATAGGCACGGTAGCAGCTGATCGACTCTCGCTTCACCCACCGGGACAGCTGTTTCAGATTCTTTTTCAGGCGGTTGGCAAACATCTGCGCCTGTTCGGACAAAGCAACGGTCTCACTGCCCTGTTCCAGCCGCTGCCGGGCTTCCTCACGCTGCTCTTCCGATTGCTCATGTACGGTAAACAGCAGCAGTTTGCTGTCGATGGTGCCGTTGAACAGCCGGTATTGTTTCTCCGCCCGTAGCTTCATCACCTTGCACAGGTCAGGGTTGCCGGTAAATACAGCAGCCTGCCAGTTGGCAAAGTCCTGTTTCAGTCGCTCGCCCAACAAACGGTACAGGAACATCAGCTCCTGGGTTTCGCCGAGGCGCTCACCATAGGGTGGATTGGTAATCAGCAGGCCTTTGGCGCCTCCCTCTGGCCTCTGTAACTGATTCAGTGGCCGGCGTTCAAATCGGATCAGTTCAGCGACACCGGCACGGCGGGCGTTTTCTTCAGCCCGTGACAGCACACTGGCATCGGCATCAAAACCATAGAACTGCGCCTGTACCTTTGACAGACCGGTTTCACGACGCTGGCGGGCTTCTTCAACCAGCTGCTGCCAAAGACGGGAATCATGCCCCGGCCAGCGACTGAAACCAAATGTCTGTCGAAACAGGCCAGGCGCGATATCGGCGCTCATCAGTACCGCTTCCGTCAGCAAAGTACCTGAGCCGCACATGGGATCAAGTAGCGTATCAAAGCCAGCGGCGGGCCAGCCCGCCCGAATCAACACGGCAGCGGCCAGGTTCTCTTTCATCGGTGCCGCACCGGCTTTGAGGCGGTAGCCGCGCCGGTGCAGGCTGTCTCCAGACAGATCAAGTGCCACCGTAGCCCGGTTACGCTGCAGGTGAACATTGATGCGCAGATCGGGTTGGTTGCGCTCTACACTCGGACGCTGTCCAGTTGCAGAGCGAATCTGATCCACAATGGCATCCTTGACTTTCAGTGCACCAAAGTGAGTGTTGTTGATCGCGTCAGAACGGCCATTAAAATCCACCGTCAGAGTGCCGGAGGGACGAAGATGCTCAAGCCAGTCCACGGTCTGTACCAGCTGATACAGTGCATCCGCGTCCGGCACCTCACCTTCTGCCAGCGGCATCAACACCCGGTTACCAAGCCGAGACCAGAGGCAGATGCGGTAAGCGGTTGCAAGTTCGGCCTCACAGGACACACCCGCGACGGTCTGACGTACTTCGGCAGCACCCAGCTGAGTCAGTTCGTCCTGTAACAGATTTTCCAGCCCCTTGGGACAGGTGATGAAAAGTTGCATTGTCTGGAATAGCTCCGACCTGGTCATGACGATGTTTTACTGTCTGCAGGTAACGACCTGTCATGAAAGTGAAAAATATTCATTCAAGCGCCGCAACTGCAGCAATTCGGATTAAGCACTTGATTTAATAACCGATGCTGCAATTGCGCTCGGATAAATTTTATTACAACACTGTAACAACATAGTTTATTTAAATCGCCACGGCCTGTTTTTTCAGATATCAATAGGGGTGTGACGTCACGACAGAAAACCGTAAAGCGCATCCCCGTTCCATGCAGTTACCTTAACGTCGGGGACAGTATAATCAGAATATGTGAGGCGCAAAGTATGAAGAAACAGAAACGGGATCGTACCTCTACTCTGTTTAATCGTGGATTCATGGCTGGCATCAACGGGCGTTCCCGTGAGGAATGCCCAGTCCAGACAGTTGAGCTGCGCAGTCACTGGATGAGTGGCTGGCGCGAAGGACGTGAGGCGCACTGGAGTGGAATGTCCGGCGTTTCTGCTATCCAACACAACCCTTCAATGCACTGACGGTGCAACTCACCTCTTAAATCTGAACGGCAGGCCTGCTCGCAGGCCTGCCGCCGGGTTCAACCTCGCTTAAGCTGTTCAATTGCTTCAAGCGAATCCCGTACCAGTGACGGCCCACGATAGATGAATCCGGTATAGATCTGCACCAGGCTGGCGCCCGCCTCGATTTTCTCGGCAGCATCAAAGCCTTCGGTAATTCCCCCCACACCGATGATCGGCAGAGCACCATCCAGATGTGAAGCCAGTGTCCTGATCACCTCAGTAGAACGATTGCGTACCGGTGCGCCACTCAAGCCACCCGCCTCATCCGACAGTGGGCTGTCTTCAACCCCCTCGCGTGACAGCGTAGTGTTGGTGGCAATCACACCATCCATCTCGTAGGTTTTGAGAGCGGTGGCTACAAGCCCCAGCTCTTCGTCATTCATGTCCGGAGCAATCTTGACCGCAATGGGTACATAACGTCCATGCAGACTGGCCTGCCTGGCCTGTTCGGTTTTCAGAGCATCCAGCAGACTGTTCAGCGAATCTCCGAACTGCAGTGTACGCAAGCCCGGCGTGTTGGGCGATGAAACATTGACCGTAATGTAGCTGGCACGGGAATACACTTTGCGCATGCAAACCAGATAGTCCTGATCCGCCTGCTCGTTCGGAGTATCCTTGTTCTTGCCGATATTGATGCCCAAAACACCCTTGTACCGGCTGCGATCAAGATTCTTCAACAGCTGATCAACGCCTGCGTTGTTGAACCCCATACGATTGATAATGGCATCGTGCTCCGGAATCCGAAACAGTCGAGGCTTTGGATTACCCGGCTGTGGCCTGGGAGTTACCGTACCCACCTCAATAAAGCCGAAGCCCATGGCAGCCAGGCCATCGACGGCGGTACCGTTTTTGTCCAGACCCGCCGCAAGCCCAACCGGGTTGGGAAAGCGAATGCCCATCACCTTGGTTGGCAGCGAAATTTGCTGAGCACCCAACAGGCGAGGCAAACCCAGAGAGGCAGCAAGGTTCATACTACCCAATGCCAGTTCGTGCGAGGTTTCGGCGTCCAGCCTGAACATGAGTGCGCGTGCGAGGTCGTAGAGCATGAGAGTCACTGAGGTGGTTATAAACTGAGGCCACATTATAGGCGAGCGGCCGGGTTATGAACACCATTCAACTCAAGCGCTGGATATCCTCCAGTTTGCCTGCGTCACTGAAGCGGATGCGAAAGGTGCCCCTGATGCCTTCATGCAGCAGCCAGGGGCGCAGAATATTGGCCGGGAACTGTACTCGACGACCGTCCCGGGCGCGGGTTGATACCACCCGGGACGGGCCCCGATACACTTTCAAGAATTCTTCACTGCTGATCCTGAGATCAACAATTATTTCGTTCATCTAGCCACTGGATTCCGTCAAGCTACTGCAGCGGGCCAGATCGGCCAGCTCTCGTGTGGCGACAGTATACATTGCGTAATCCTGAACACTGGCATTTTTCAACTCGGTCAAAATGTTAAGCCAGCGCTCCACATGCGGCTGATTCTGCTCCTGCCAGGCATCCAGGCGCGCTTCCAGCCCCGACTGGTCCAGCTTGCCTTTTGGGGCAAACAGGGTCGCAATCAGAGCGCGTTGCTGAGTATCCAGATCATCACGGAAACTGTCCCGCGCAAGAGCCTGCCAGTAGCTGTTCACATCCAGATCGTTTAGCTGAGTGCTGAACCATTGCAACTCAAGCGCATCACCCATGCTGAAATGTGCTTTTGCTGCCAGTTCTACAGACACTTCGCAGTCATGCGCCACTTCTATGATGCCCAGCAGCGGATACAATGCTCTTGAGCCAGCGACACGCTGCGCCAGCTTCTCGGGAACGCCTGCATCGACATAACGGTCATGTGCACTCTGCCACACTTCCAATGGCTGCCCACTCAGCAGGTTGCCCAGCTCAGGCACCAATTTCACCAAGCAGGGGCTAAAATGTTCGGCTTCCTTGGCGCAGTCGAGCGTACCTTGACGGTTACGAACAAACCAGCGCGTCACGCGCCGAATCAAATGCTGCAAATCATGCATCATCTCAAGCTGCACATCGGCCTTAACCTTGTAATCAAGCCCTTCAATCTCTTGCCACAGCGGCTTCAGATTGAAAATATCCCGAGCCAAAACATAGGCACGTACCACATGCTCTATGTCGGCTCCCGTAGAGGTCAGCAAGCGATCAACAAAATTGATGCCCATAAGATTGACCATTTGATTTGCGATCTGAGTGGCAATAATCTCGCGGCGCAGTCGATGTTCATTGAGGGCATCAGAATAGGTTTTGCAGATTCGTGCAGGAAAGGCCGTGGCCAGCTCTTGCGCCAGATAGGGATCATCCGGCACCGTAGACGCCAGTAACAGCTCCTTGAGATCAGCCTTACTGTAGGAAACCAGCACTGACAGTTCCGGTCGACTGAACCCCTGACGATTGTTCTGCCGGTCGGCCAACTGTTCATCTGTCGGCAGGAATTCCAGCTTGCGTTTGAGTTTCCCCTGAAATTCCAACGCATTGATAAAGCGCCTGTACTCAGCCATGGAGCTTGCAGAACGCGCCTCCGCCAGTGAAATTGCCTGTACCTGACGGTAGTTGTTCTGTAGCACCAGCTCCGCGACATCATCAGTCATGTCACTGAGAAGCTTATTACGCTGGCGTGCGGTCATATCACCACTGGCCACCAGCTGATTCAGCAGAATCTTGATATTCACTTCGTGGTCGGAGCAGTCAACGCCACCTGCGTTGTCAATGAAATCGGTATTAAGGCGGCAGCCATTGCATGCCAGCTCCATACGCGCACGCTGGGTCAGCCCCAGATTACCCCCTTCTCCAACCACGCGCGCGCGGACCTGCGGCGCATCGACTCGCAGGCCATCATTGGCCTTGTCACCCGCATCGGCATGAGCTTCATCGCTGGCCTTGATGTAGGTACCGATACCACCGTTCCAGATCAGATCCACCTCGGCACACAGCAGGGCCGAGATCAGCTCATTGGGTGTAACTCGGCTTGAAGTCAGACCGGTCAACCGCTTGATTTCTGGCGTCAAACTGATCGACTTGGCGCTGCGATTAAAGATACCACCGCCTTTGGAGATCAATTTGGCGTCATAGTCCCCCCAGCCCGAGCGTGGCAGCTCAAACAGACGCTGACGCTCCTTGAATGAAGCCGCGGGGTCCGGGTCAGGGTCGATGAAAACATGCAAATGATTGAACGCGGCCACCAATTTGATCTGATCCGAGCGCAGCATGCCGTTACCAAACACATCGCCAGACATGTCACCGATCCCAATGCATGTGAACGGCTCTTTTGCCGTATTCAGTCCCAACTCACGGAAATGCCGCTCTACCGATACCCAGGCGCCGCGTGCGGTAATGCCCATTTTCTTGTGGTCATACCCCTGACTGCCACCGGAGGCGAAGGCATCACCCAGCCAAAAATTGTAATCGGCGGCAATTTCATTGGCGATATCAGAGAACGTTGCAGTGCCCTTGTCCGCGGCCACAACCAGATAGGTATCGTCTTCGTCGTGGCGTACGACTGCCTTGGGAGGTACGACCTCACCCTCAATCAGATTGTCGGTTATATCCAGCAGGGCACGAATAAAGGTGCGATAACAGCTTACGCCCTCCTCCATCCAGGCTTCACGACTCATATCCGAATGCAGATGTCGCGCGACAAAGCCACCCTTCGCACCGACAGGAACAATAACCGCGTTCTTCACCTGCTGAGCCTTGACCAGCCCCAGCACCTCGGTACGGAAGTCTTCCAGGCGATCAGACCAGCGCAACCCGCCGCGGGCAACCTTGCCACCGCGTAGATGCACCCCTTCCACCCGCGGAGAATGCACATAAATTTCAAACAAGGGCCGAGGCTCGGGCACGTGAGGAATATCACGCGGCGAAAGCTTTAACGACAGATAGGGCTTGGGCTGACCACCAAGCTGCTGGTAGAAGTTGGTTCTTAATGTGGCACGTATCAGTGCCAGATACTGACGGATTGCCTGATCTTCGTTCAGACTGGCGACCTCTTCAAGCCCCTGAAGAATATCCGCTTCCAACTTGTCTTCCCGTTTGGGATCGGCCCTGTCAGGGTCGAAGCGTGCAGCAAACAGCTCCACCAACAGTCGTGCCAGCGCCACATGATGTTTGAGCGCCAGACTGATCGCTTCCTGACTGATCGGAAAGCGAATCTGTTTCATGTAGCCGGCATAGGCTCTCAGCAGCGCAACCTGACGCCAGTGCAGCTGCGCCCCAAGCACCAGCTTGTTGAAGTCGTCATTACCGGTATTGCCGTTCCAGATATTCAGGAAAGCATCTTCGAACAGGTTCTGCATAGTTTCGGCCGTAACCTGTTGTTTGCCGGTGTAGCGCAGATTGAAGTCGTGAATCCAGATACAGCGTCCGTCTGTTTCCACCTGGTAGGGGTGTTCATCGATAACTCTGAGACCCAGATTTTCCAGTACCGGCAGCACATCTGACAGCGGCAGCGCCTGTCCAAAATGGTAAAGCTTGAAGTTCAATTCATCTGGCTCACGCTCAAGCGCTTCATAAAAGCTCAGTGCAATCGGCGCGTCTTCGGTCAATCGACGGATATACTGAATATCGACCACCGCCGCACGCGGTGAAAAGTCCGCCCGGTAGCCCGCCGAAAAACCGCTGCAAAAATGGTTGTAGGTTTTTATTCCCTTTTCTTCACCCAGACTTTCGACCAGCGCCGCGTACAGCTCTTCGTTCCAGCTGCTGGCCGCCTGAGTGATACGCCGCTCAAGATCGACTACATCAAACTCTCGAGTAACTTCCTGATGGTTGCTGGTCCGCAGAATGAATTGGGTACGGGCCAGAACGGATTCGGAAAAATAGGTGGTGAATTCAGCCTGATCACAGCCCAGCTGTTGCTGCAAAATACGCTCAACACGCTGCCTGAAATCGGTGCTGTACACCTCACGCGGGGCATACACCAGCGCAGAGAAAAACTGGCCATAATAATCACGCCGCAGGAACAGCCTGATCTGACGTCGCTCATGAATCTGCAAAATCCCCATGGCGGTATCAAACAGCTCTTCAACACTTGCCTGAAACAAATCATCTCGCGGATGAATTTCGAGAATTTGTTTCAGCTCTTTCCAGTCATGCCCTTGCCTGTGCAGGCCTGAGCGTTCCATGACTGCGTTGATCTTGCGCCTGACGACAGGAATATCGGTGGCGCCATGCAGATAGACCGATGACGTATAAAGTCCCAGAAAACGTGACTCACCTACCAGCTGCCCCTCGGCATCAAACCGTTTGATGCTGATGTAGTCAGGGTAGGCTGGCCGATGCACGCGTGAGCGCCGGGATGACTTGGTAAATGACATCAGATCAGGAATCAGCGTAAACCCGCCATCCTCTCGATCACCTGATGGCAGCACACCCGGATGGCAACTGCCATCCTGCTGTTTAAACAGACCCAGGCAGCTGTCGCATACTGGCTCCAGCTGGCGGCTTTTGCCTTCGCCGGTCAGGGTCAGTTCATCGTATCCTAGAAAGGTGAAATGGTTTTTCAGCCATGAAATAAAGTCGCGGGCTTCAACAACATCCTCTTCTTCCAGTCCCTCGGGAATCTTTTGATATTCTTGAAGCAGCTCATGCGCCTTGGCCAGCATGGCATCAAAGTCCGTTACCGCTGCCTTGACTTCACCCAGCACCTCAAGCAAGCCCTTACGCAGCTCTTCCAGCTGAGCCGGATCCGTATGACGATCCACTTCAATGACAACCAGCGATTCGGGTTCACCGCCCTTGCACGCCACATTACGCGGCTGTAATTCCTGCAGCTCACCTTTCTTCTTGTCCCGGCGGATGCTGAAAACCGTATTGATGATCGCGTGAATGGTAAGGTTTCGACGGTTCAGCTCCATCCTCAGCGAGTCAACAATAAAGGGCATATCCGGCTGCATTACCTCGATAACGGTGTGGGTCGACTGCCAGCCATGCCGTTCAAAGTCAGGATTGAACACCCTGACCTTGATCTCTTCACTTGCAGAACGCTGCTGCAGAAAGTGCCAGATCGCCAGTGTGGCACCATAAAGATCATCGAGGCGCCAGCTGCCAAGATCCTGATCTGCCGCATGGGCAAAGAAGTGATCAACGAAGCTTCCAAGTGGTGCTGCCCGCTCCTTGGGCAACCGCTGCCGAATGGTCGCTTTAAGTTGCTGCATGAGTTCGGTTTTGCTGTCTGCACGTTGCCGGGACATATAGATCCTCAATTATTCTATTCCGCAAACAAGCTGAGCTTTTCGCTTTATCAGCTACTGATGTTCTTCATAATAGACGCTCAAAACGGATCAATCTAAGTCAATACACATGTTGATATTCAAGCCACATCAAAGCCTAAACTGGTGATCATATAAAACCCGCCTGTTTTCAGCGTCTGCTACATCCATCAATGTAAACGCAACACTGTCACCGGGCTTGCGCTGGGAGAGTTTGGCAAGGTCCAGCGAAAACACGCAGCCGATTTTGGGATATCCACCAATTGTCTGCCGATCTCGCATCAACACAATCGGCTGGCCGTCCTGAGGAATCTGTATGGCTCCCAGAGCAATACCCTCGGAAATAATGCCGGACTGTTCACTGATGACCGCCTCTCCTTTAAGCCGGTACCCCATTCGATCAATATTGGACGTAACCATATAATCACTGCTGAAAAACTTCATGCGCTGCACTGTTGAGAAGCACTCAAACTGATAACCCGGTATTACCCCCAACAGCAGAGGCGCGCCATAATCCGGTACAGCCCAGTCAGGCATGTGACGCAAGGCATTTGGGTGAGGAGATGTGGACTGAAGAGTGTCTCCCTTTTTCAGCGACTGACCACTCCCATCCAGGCCGCCGACCTTTTCACGGACCACCGTTGCCACACTGCCAAGCCGAGGCTCGGCCTTAATGCCACCGGGCATGGCTATGTAGGCCCTCAACCCGCTGACCGGGGTTGCAAAGCTCAGCCGATCCCCCGCGCTTACCTGACAGGCCCGCCAAGGCAACAGCGGTTTACCGTTCAGGGTGGCCCCCAGGTCTGCACCGGTCAGGGCGATGGTCACGTCAGCCTGCGCTTCAAGCACGACCAATCCATAGGTGATTTCCAGGGCAGCCGCTCCTCTCGTATTGCCCAGCAACCAGTTGGCCCAGTCAAAGGCGTACTCATCCATGGGACCGCCCGTTGTCACTCCCAAATGCTGAAAACCCTTGCGACCACCATCCTGAATCAACGCCATGGCACCGGGATCAATCACCTTAAAGCTCATCCAACTGCCCTCCCATCTCCAGAAACGTGTCGCGATCAATCGGCTCAAAGCGAACCCAGTCTCCAACCTTTACCCGTGTCAGGGTGTCACGGCTCCAGTCGATCATGTCCAGTGGCGTTCGGCCGATGATCTGCCACCCGCCGGGTGTTTGAGTCGGATAGATGGCCGTCTGGTTATCCGCGATACCCAGGCTGCCCGCGGGCACCTTGAGTCTCGGTGTGGCTTTTCGTGCAACCCGGAGTGCCTCGGGGGTATTGCCCAGATAGGCAAAGCCCGGGCTGAAGCCAATGGTGTAGACACGATAACGCTGTTCGGAGTGCAACCGGATCGCCTCATCCGTGCTGAGCTGACACTCCCGGGTGATCTGTGCCATATCCAGCGCCGCTTCGGGGCCATAATAGACCGGCAACACAATCTCATCGGCGTCCAGTTCCTGAGCGGCCAGACTTTGCATCTGGCGTACCGCGGCATTCAATCGCGACTCAATCGCGAATCGGTCTGCCTGTTGCAGGTCAAAATTGACCAGCACACTGGTATAGGACGGAATGATATCGATCAGACCTGGCCCCAGAGTCGCGCGAATGCTGTGTGTCAACTGCGCCACGCGAGCCGCTACCGCGTCGCTGATTTCGTCACCCAGATAAATGATCCAGGTGTTCTCGTTAACAGCCTGCATCCGAATCATGAGCCCACAACCTCACGTATATGACGCGCCGCTGCAACCGCATGTTCACTGTCGCCGTGGATACAAATGGTATCGGCCTTGATCGGGATCCGATGCCCTCCCAACGTTGTGACGGTTCCCTGCTCAACGATCTGAAGTACCTGAGCCTCAATCGCTTCTGTCGTGGTATGGACGGCACCGGGAAGGTGTCGACTGGCAAGGCGACCATGGTCGTCATAGGCCCGGTCCGAGAAAGCCTCAAACCAAACTTCCAGCCCATAATGGCCAGCCCGCCTTCGAATATCATCAGCCTCCGGCGTTGCCATCACCACCAGCGGGCAGTCTATCGAGTAGTCTGCGACGGCCTGCATCAATGCATCCAGTGTCTGCTGATCAACCATCATACGATTGTAAAGGGCACCATGAGGTTTGACGTACTGAATCCGAGTCCCGTTGACTCGACAGATGCCATCCAGCGCCGCCAATTGATAGACCGTCATCAAGCGCAGCTCGTCGGCCATCAACACCATGTCTCGACGCCCGAATCCAAGCAGATCGGGATACCCCGGATGGGCCCCCACCATCACCCCTGCCGCGCAAGCGAGTCTTACGGTCGCGTCCATCGTCTGGGGGTCTGATGCGTGATAGCCACAGGCAATATTCGCCATATCAATATAGGGCATCACGTCCGCATCCATGCCTTTGCTCCATGAGCCGAAACTCTCACCCATGTCACAATTGAGCTTCATCTCTGATCTCCAGCTGTAAAAGGTCCCTGCAACCGATAAGGTCGCAGTTGCGAAAACTGTTTTGGATAACCATCAAGCCCGCCCGGGTAACTCCCCCAGACGGGCAACGTCGTACACTAGCGCTGTGTCATAGTCGTCGGCAGATAGGTGACAATCTCCGGGAACCAGTAGATCAAGACGATCGCCAGCAGAATCAACAGGAAGAAAGGCAGGGCCGCTTTGGCCACATAGAGAATGTTTTTGCCGGTCAGTGCCTGAATCACGAACAGGTTGAATCCGACAGGAGGAGTTATCTGAGACATCTCGACCACCAGGACGATGTAGATGCCAAACCAGAGCAGATCAATGCCGGCCTGCTGCACCATCGGCAGAACAACCGCAACCGTCAGCACGACAACCGAAATGCCATCAAGGAAACAGCCGAGAATTACGAACAGGACGGTCAGGTAAATCAGCAGTTCAAACGGTGTCAGCCCCAATGTGCCGATCCACTCGGTCAGCGCACGCGGAATACCCAGGAATCCCATTGCCAGGGTGAGAAAATGTGCGCCTACAAGAATCAGGCCGATCATGCAGGAGCTTTTGACGGCACCGAGCAGACTCTGCTTGAAACTTTCAAGACTCAACGAACCTGTCACGGCCGCCAGTACCAGTGCGCCAAAAACGCCCAGAGCTGCAGCCTCTGTCGGGGTCGTAAATCCACCATAGATGGAGCCCAGTACAAAACCGATCAACCCCATGATCGGCAACAGCTTTCGCAGTGCCGCGACCTTGGCGGCAAGGGACACCTGATCGCGGGTATGCTCAGGCAGTTCATCCTTGTGCATCATGGCCCAGACCATGGTGTAGCCCATAAACAGCACAACCAACAGCAGGCCCGGCAATGCGCCGGCAATAAACAGTCGTCCGATCGATACTTCCGCAGCCACGCCATACACTATCAGGATGATGGACGGCGGTATCAAAAGCCCAAGCGTACCCGATCCGGCCAGTGTACCCACTGCCATACGGTCGCTGTAGCCCTGAGCCTTAAGCTCTGGCAGGGTCATGCGTCCGATGGTGGCGGCTGTGGCGGCCGATGAACCGGAGACGGCCGCAAAGATGCCACAACTGAGTACATTCACGTGCAGCAGTTTGCCCGGCAACCCGCCGAGCCAGGGGGCAAGCCCCTTGAACAGATCAGATGACAGGCGGGTTCTGAACAGCACCTCCCCCATCCAAATGAACATCGGCAACGCAGTCAATGACCATGCCGTACTGGCACCCCAACTTGAAGTACCAAAGAGCAGGCCAATTTGTTCATTGCCGGACAGCATCAGCCCGAGAACCGCCACCCCTACCAGCGCAAGCGAAACCCAGACACCCAACGCAAGCATCAATAACATGCTGATCGCGAGGACAATCGATAACGTCATCGGCTCCATCAGATTTCCTCCAGGTTAATTTCATCTTCAGCGCCGATGTAATCCGGAAGGTCGCCCCTGAGCACTGCAATCAATGCATCCAGCACCGCCAGCGCCAGCGCTGAAGCGCCCACTCCCAGCGGCACCTGAGGTGCCCACAGTGGCATGGCGATGTAACCGTGTGTCATCTCTTCAAAGACGTAGGACTCCCACACCATGAACCAGCAGTACCAGGTCATGAAACCGCTCAGAGCAAGCCCAAACAACAGAACGCTCAGTTCCTGCAGCCGACGCCAGTGGCGCGGCAGGCGCTGAATGGCCAGCGTAACCCGGATATGGCCACCTTCTCGAAAGGTGTAGGCAAGACCAAAGAAGATGGACGCCGCCAGCGCGTAGCCCGCAAAGTCTTCAGCCGACGGAATAATGAATCCGAAAAATCGGCCGACAATCTGCGCCAGTATCAGCACCATGATGGCAACGATGCAGGCTCCAGACAGGTAACCGGATGTCAGATATAGGTTTTCTTTTAATGCTGACATGGAAAGTGCCTCATCATTGGGCCCCCTGCAGTGCTCGGGGGCCCTTCGCGTTTACTGCTGATACTGCTTGAGAATCTTGCCCACTTCAGCAGGCGCTTCGGCTTCCCACTCCTTGATCATGATGGCACCGATTTTTTCCAGCTCTCTCATCAACTCAGCGGAGGGTTCACTGACGACGATGCCGTTGGCGGCCAGGGTTTCAGTATCCTGTTTGGCTGTTGCTCGCACGCCTTCCCAGCCCTTGCGCTCTGCATTTTCAGCAGCCGCCAGGATGATCTGTTGAGTGTCCTTGTCGAGGCGACGGAACGCACGCTTGTTCACGACCACAATGTTTTTGGGAATCCAGGCGCGGATATCGGTGTAATGGGTTAGATAGTCCCACGCCTGGCCATTTGCACCTGTTGAGGGGGATGTGATCATGGCATCGATGATCCCGGTACTGAACGCCTGTGGGATTTCAGGCACCTGCACCGTTGTCGGTGAGGTATTCATCAGGTCTGCCAGACGCGAGGTTGAAGGACTGTAGGCACGCATTTTGGTTCCCTTCAGGTCTTCCAGTGTGTTAACCGGAAACTTGGTATACAGGCTCTGTGCCGGCCAGGGGACTGTATACAGCAACTGCATACCCTCTTTGTCCAGCAGCTTTTCGATTTCGGGCTTGGCTGCTTCCCAAAGTCTCTTGGAGTCATCGAAGTTGGTGGCCAGGAAGGGGATATTGTCGTGCTTGAAAACCGGGTGGGTATTACCCATCACACCGATGAACACCTCACCCAACTGTACCTGCCCTGTTCTGACAGCACGCGGGATTTCGGGATGCTTGATCAACGAGGCACCTGAATGCACATTGATATCGATCTGACCGCTGCTTTTTTCACGAATCTCGTCAGCAAATTCATAGGCTATTTTGGTGGGCAGGTTGGCATCGCCATACGGGGTTGGCATATGCCATGTGTCTGCCTGCACCGCAGTGCTCATGGCCCCTGCAAGGGCAACAATACCAGCAATCTTCTTCAACATGATTGGATCTCCACGTGTTATTGTTTCAGCCTAGAGAACGGCCAGCTCATCGTTGAGCCTGTCAGTCACCAGCATTTTGCCGGGGACGTGTGTAATGCACAGCGGTG
This sequence comes from Marinobacterium sp. BA1, assembly GCF_041155135.1. NCBI lineage: Bacteria > Pseudomonadati > Pseudomonadota > Gammaproteobacteria > Oceanospirillales > Oceanospirillaceae > Marinobacterium > Marinobacterium sp. BA1. The sequence goes on along the minus strand of NZ_BAAFHC010000001.1, from coordinate 568,049 downwards.
GCCTTGCATTACGGATAGCGACCTGCGGCGTCACACCACAGGCCCAGAAAACGGGAATTTCATCCTCTCCTACCGGCACACTGTCTCCGAAATGAGGCGATGTCAGATCATCAATACCGATCAGATCCGGTCGCCCGATGTGGATCGGGGCGCCATGTGCCTTCGGCAGGCGGGTTGTCACTTGTATGGCACGAATTGCATCGGCCGGTGAAAACGGCCTCATGGTTACAACCGTATTGCCGTGAAAGCGTGTACTGGGTGATGTTGGGAGGCTGGTTTCATACATGGACACATTGCGACCGAGGTCAATATTACGCACCGACAGTCCTGCACGCTGCAACGCCTCTTCGAAGGAGAAGGAGCAGCCCAATACAAAGGTCACCATCTGTTCATTCCACAGGTCAGCAATGTCAATGGCCGTATGCGTCAGCTCCCCATCAACGAACACGTTGTACTCGGGCACATCGCAACGGATATCAATATCGTTGCCCAGCTCTGGCAACAGGGGCTCACCGGGCCGCGACACTGCAATCAGCGGGCAGGAAACGGGGTTGAGCTGGCAGAAGTAGAGGAAGTCCTGCGCCCAGTCTGACGGCAAAATCACCACATTGCCCTGAATCAGCCCCGGGGCGAAACCACTGGTACTGCCGGTAAACTCACCGACTCGAATCTTGTGGCGCAGTGTATGCGCCGTCTCCAGCAAACCCTGCTTATAGTTGGAAACCGCCTGCCTGTTCATGCCTGACCTCTCGTTAAGGACAATCGGTGTTTTACTAAGACTAATCGAGAGGGTAAAAAAGTCTAATTATGGTTTTTTCTATTTAATGATAAAAAAAATTTATATAGTTTCATCTGCATAGGCTTCTGAAACCACCACCGCCAGTTCCGCTGCCCGTTCGGCAATCGGGCTGTAGGGCACCGCCGAGTAAGATGCCGTAAATGTCAGTTCTGAAGGTGTCCAGGTTACATGCAGGCGGGTGATGATCCCCTTTTCAAGCTCTTCAGTGATCATCCGGTAGGGCAAGGTTGAAATGCCAACCCCGTCAACCGTGAGTCGATAGCAGGCAGCAAGCGAACTGGAGGACATGAAGCGTACCGGCGCACCATCAATGGCGCGAAAGCGTTGACTGATTTCGGCAAACGGCTTGGTATTGCGTGCATAGGTGATAATGGGCCACTGAGCCAGCTCTTCGATATACAGCAAACGATCCGGGAGTTTGAGCGCTGGGCTGGCAATCCAGGCCAGCGGAAAACTGCACAGTGAAAGGTTGGCAATACTGGGATCCGAAATCGGTCCCATCAAAAAGGCAAGGTCAATTGATCGGTCGAGCAGACCGGCACGCAAATTACTGGTGACATCGACTGTCATTTCCACCTCGAGGTGAGGCATCTCATTATTCAAGCGACGAAGAAACTCGGGTAGCCATGTGTGTACAATTGTTTCAGAAACACCCAGCCGCAATATACCGGATACCCCCTGTACATTATTTGCACGTTTTTTGAGCTGTTCCTGCATATATATTATTTTTTCGGCATACGGAAGCAATTCCTTACCTTTTGCAGTGAGGGCCACAGGCCCCGGACCCATTTCTCGCTCAAACAGTTTGACACCCAACTCATCCTCAAGAATCGCAATACGGCTGGAGATCGCAGGCTGAGTGGTATGCTGGCGTTCAGCGGCCTTTCGAAAACTGCCAAGAGTGGCTACCCAAACAAAAGTTTCCAGTCGTTTAAAATTCACGCTGCATTTTCCATGATATTAAGAAACCGCTTAGTGATTAGCACATAATTTCCAGATAAGCCATTCTCGTACAGAAAACCCCATAATCCTCTCAATATATAATATTGATCTGGTCTGTATCATGATCGATAATCACAAGGGATTATCATCATTTATCTTCTGCACCATCATGGAGCTGTGGATGCGTTCATTGCTGGCATTGCTGTTACTGCTGAGCTGTTCATTGCCAGCCTGGGCTGAAGTGCGCGCCTCGCTCGACCGCTACTCTCTAACGGCCGCCGATGTACTGACCCTGACACTGGAAGCAACGGATCAGCTGGAGCAACGCCCTGATCTGACTCCACTTGAAGGAGACTTCAGTGTACTCAGCAGCCGCAAGGTCATCATTTCCAGCCACTCCTCCTCCAGCCGTGCCGTACGAACGCGCTGGGAACTGCAATTGCGTCCTCGCACCACGGGCAAAATCCGGATTCCGCCCCTGCGACTGGGTAGCGATCTGAGTGCCTCCATGGAAGTTGAGGTAACAGGTAACCTCGCTCCGACACGGAACCGCGGCAACCTGTTTATGGACAGCCTACTGAGTCAGGATCAGATCTACAGCCATGCTCAGCTGCTGTATACCGCGCGGGTATTTCATACAGAACCACTGCCTGAATCAGCCCGGTTCCAGCCTCCCCAACTGCCCGAGGCGCTGGTCATACCACTGACGGAAAAGCGCAGTTACGAAACCGATCGCGGTGGCGAAAGTTGGCAGATTACCGAACAGGCCTTTGCGCTTTTTCCTTCAAACGAGGGCTTGCACACCCTGCGAGGAGCACGGCTGGTTCTTGACGATGATAGCGATGTTACCCCAAATGCGATTGCACTGGCCCCCGTGGAAAGTTTCGAGATAGAGGTACTGCCACAGGCACATCACAGCCAGCGTGGCTACTGGTTGCCAGCAGAGCGGCTCAGCTTCGAGGAACAGGCTCCTCTGCCTGACAGCCTGCAACCTGGTGAAAGCTTTGTCCGCGAGATCAGCCTGACAGCACTTGGCCTGCCCGCCGATGCCTTGCCCTCCCTGTTTGTTGCAGAGCTGGACTCAGCATTTGCCCGTACTGAAGATGTCAGCCTGACGGAAACGGCAACCCCGCAGGGGCTGGTGAGCACTCGCACGGAAAGGATCTTGATTGAGCCGTTGGGTGAAGGCGGGCTGGTTCTGCCCGCCATCGATATTCACTGGTGGAACACACTCAGTGACAGAGGGCAAATTCTGACGCTGCCCGGCAGACAGCTGGAGATCGACATGGTGTCCTTGCCACCCGTTACAGACTCAAGCACGCCCGTAGCCCGAGACGCTACCAACCCGAGCAGCCCTTCGCGGATCCTGGTCGCAGGTCTTGGGCTACTGAGCATCATCAGCTCTCTGGGCTGGCTTTACAGTTGGCATCAGCTGCGCCAGCTGCGTAACCGTGACAAGGCTGCCAGCCAGGAAGTGCAGGCAGCGCAGGCAGCGCAGTTGCACCGGTCACACCAGCAGGCCGAGCGCAACACCTTTCAGGCACTGGCCATTGCCTGCCAGCAGAACGATGCCGGCAGCACTCAACAACGTTTGATCGATTGGGGACAGCAATTCTGGCTTGATCACCATGTGCACTCCCTTACGTCCCTGTGCGAAGCGGCAGGTAGCCAGGCGCTGGACTTTCTAATTATGGATCTGGAACACCACCTGCGCCACGAACCAACATTGTGGCAGGGTGACCTGTTACTTGAAGCACTGGAAACGATGCGTCGCAGACGTCTGCGCAACGCGGAGCCGAGTGTGGACTCTCGCGAACAGGATCTTCTGATGGTGTCCTGAGGCCCTTACCTCATTTCATATCCAGCACCTTTCGCAGTGCGTCCTCCAGCCGTGGTTGCTGAAACTCGTAGCCGGCGGTGTGGAGGTTTTCAGGTACAACTCGCTGGCCTTCCACCAACAACTCACTGGCCTCGCCCAGCATCAGTTTCATTATCGTCGCGGGTACACGCATAAACGCAGGTCGATGCAAAACACGCGCCAATGTTCGACTGAACACTTCATTAGGCACCGGCTCTGGTGCAGTCAGGTTAAACGGACCGTGGAGAGAAGGATTGTCCAGCAAATAAATAATGGCACCCACCTCATCATCCAGATGGATCCAGGACATCCACTGTTTGCCATCACCAATGGGACCACCCAGACCCAGCCGGAATGCTGGCAGCATTTTTGACAGCGCCCCACCTTCTGGTCCCAGCACCACTCCAGTCCTGATCAGACAGACACGTACACCGAATGATTCAGCCTCAAGGGCAGCCTGCTCCCAGTCACGACAAAGCTCATGGGCAAATCCGGGCATGGGCTCAGCATTTTCCTCCAGCACTTCATCAGCATGACTGCCGTAATAGCCAATAGCGGAGCCGCTGACCAGAACAGCCGGTGGCTGTGACTGTTGTCGCATCCAGTTCACCAGTGCATCGGTCAGCTGGATACGACTGTCACGCAAAACTTGCTTGCGTGCATCACTCCAGCGTTTATCGACAATTGGTGCCCCCGCCAGATTGATGACCGCATCAACCTGGCTTTCAATTTGATGCAAAGCCCCTACAGCCTGTACTCGCTTGCGTGCAGGCAAGGCCTCCGGCGCCCGGCTGAGGATGATGACATCATCTCCACGGGCGATGAGGGCCGTACTCAGGGCCTGTCCTATAAACCCGCTACCACCTGTAATCAATACACGCATTTTTTATTCTCCGTGCGGCTTTGGGTTAAACTTACGCTCCCAATACCGGATCAGATCTGATGTATAGAGGTTAGCACAACATGTTTACTGGCATTGTTCAGGGCACCGCCGAGGTTATCGCCTGCCGTCGCCACGAAGGTTTCATGCAACTGGAACTGGAGCTGCCACCTGCCCGTGCAAGCGCCCTGGAGACCGGTGCCAGCATTGCAGTTAATGGCACCTGCCTGACCATCACTTCGTTCAAGGGTCGCCATGTCTGCTTTGACTTGATTGATACCACGCTAGAGTTGACCAACTTGGGTGAGCTGAAACCCGGCGACCGAGTCAACTTTGAGCGTGCCGCCCGCATTGGTGATGAAATAGGCGGCCACCTGATGTCCGGACATATCTTGTGCTGCGCACGCATCAGCCGAATCGAAGCAAGCGAGCACAACCACCATATTCACTTTGAAATTCCACAAGCCGCGGCCCCCTACCTGCTCCCCAAGGGGTTTGTCGGTCTGAACGGCTGCAGCTTGACACTGGCCGAGGTCGATAACCAACGGGGTGAGTTCGGTATATCATTGATACCGGAAACCCTGTCGCAGACAACGTTCGGCAGCCTGCAACCGGGCGACAGGGTCAATCTGGAGGTCGATCCGCAGACTCAGGCAATCGTCGATACGGTCAAGCGTTATTTGGTACAGCGCGGCTAGTGCGCCGCACCGTTACGGTTCATGTCTTCCATCAATGCGCGATAGAGATCACGATACTCGGCAGCCTGCTTTTCACCGAAAAGCGGGTCTTCAGGCAACGGCAACGCTTCTTCAAGCTGTTGCCAGTCAGTATCACCGGCCAATTTGCGAATACCGGGGAACAGTTCTCGCTCTTCAAAATCCAGATGCTGGCGCTCGGTACTGACAAACTCATCCAGCTGATCGGTGAACCGATCCATCGGCATCACGGCGTCATGCAGGATCGCATCAATGGACTCGGCCAAGTCATGAGACAGTTGTTTCAGCTTTGCGTGTTCGGCTTCACACTGGTCAAAACCCTTGTCCAGGTCAGCATCACGGCCACGGAAGTGTTCGTACATCACATCTTCACGCGGGTGGTGATGCTGGTCGGCATAGCTGCCGACATACGCCACCACGTCCGCCATCAATGAAAAGTTCGGGTGATTGCCTTCACGCAACCGCTCTACTTTCAGCGTCAGTATTTCGAGCAGACGGTTCAGGTTGATATGATCCTGATGCAGTTCTGACAGAATTGTCATGTTGGTGTCTCCGCTACAGCTTGCTTTACTTCACTATAGACGAGTCTCATTGCCTCATCTTGACAGGGATCAAGCTTAACCAGTGCGGTAGACGAAGGTTGATCAGTGACCGTTGCCGTTGCTGCTGTCGATATCAAGCAGATCCAGCAACATACCCAGCTTGTGCTCGATATCCTGCAGCAGGTGCTGCCCCTTGTCATTGATGACCGGAGCAATACTGTTTTCAAGCTGCACGATGCCATCCTGACTTTGCCGCAAGGCCTGCATCAAATTGCGTGAGCGTTTCTTGTTGCTGTCGGTCAGTTGTTCAATACGTGACAGGGTGCGCTGCAACTGATGATCCAGCTCATGTAAACGCTCGCTCACGCCCAGCATGCCATCACTGAGGGCGTGACTGACACTGCCAAGCTGATGTTCCAGTTGCTGGACGGCATGACGAAAGCGGGACAGAAACTGCTCGCCTTCTCGTTCCATGAAAATAGCCAGCAACTCTTCCGGCAGCATGGCTCGGTTACGACCATCGGTACGGATAGAGTATTCGCCGCGTTGGGTACAGTAGGGCTTATTCTGCCCAGGGGGAATCTCGACCCGAAAGATGGGCCTGGAAGCCGAGAGGTTTTCGGTAAAAATATGGATATCAACGTTAGGTATACAGCCGGTGGCCTTGTTGACCAGCGTTAGCCTGGCTTTGTCGTCCACTTCACAGCCGACTACCCTGCCACGCTGCACACCGTCTTCAGTGGTGTACTCATCGATGCCGATCAACAATGTGCCACCCAATGCCGTATTGGCGAAGGCAACAAGATCCGACGCCTTCACCGCCTGGGTTTCACGCTTGAAATCCACGTTCAGACCTTCCGGTAACGACAGAAGGTGGCGGGTGTGCTGGCTAAGGCGTCGGTACTCTCGCTGCATCGTATGGTGTCAGATCAGCGGTAAAGCTCTTCATTAAACGGATCGAGAGGCTGTGCCAGCTGGTCATCATTGCGTTGATACAGCACCCGGCTTTCAAACTTAAGCCCTTTGCTGGCAAACCAGCGCTCAATCCCTTCAACATTTTCCTCAACCTGACTCAGTCGATACCAGGCCGAAAGGATACGGTAGAAATAGAGGCCAAACAGACCAGCTGCAGCACCCAGAAAGAACTCGGAGCCCAGCGCAAACACCATCAACACCACACCTGCCACCCAGACCCTGCTGGCACGGGCATCCTTCAGTATTTCGTTCAGTACCTGGCACTGATCATGGAACTTCAGATAACGGCGGTAATTCTGCTGAAGATCAAATTTGTCACTGGCGTTCAGATACGGTTCCATCTACTTATCCTTCACGGTTTGTTGTTCCGGTTGTGTGCACCACCAAACGGGCGCGCTGTAATGCCCTGTTCAGACAAGGCTCTTGCTTACCACTTCATATACATCAGCCGACAGCTCGGCGGTATCCATCATTCGTTGTAGCTGATCACGCATCAGCGCTCGACGCACCGGTTCATAACGCTTCCAGCGAGTCAGCGGTGTCAGCAGCCTTGCTGCCACCTGAGGATTTTGACGGTCCAGCTTCAGGATCCAGTCTGCCAGCCAGGCATAGCCGCTGCCATCCTCGGCATGAAACTGCACCAGGTTCTGACCACAGAACCCACCGATCAATGCACGCAGCTTGTTCGGGTTGCGCATATCAAACATGGGATGCCGGCTCAACGACACCACGCGTTCCAGCGCACCGGGAGCCGAGTCGGATGCTTGAATTGCCAGCCACTGATTCATCACCAGCGACTCATGCTGCCACTGCAGGTAAAACGCTTCCAGCAACTCGGCGCCCACTTCACGAAAGCCCGAATGCACAACCAGCGACAGCGCCGCCTGCTGATCGGTCATATTATCACTCTGCTCGAACTGCTGGCGTGCAAGCTCCAGCCAAGGCTCACGGCCTGTGGCGATCAGATACTCCAAGGCCAGATTCTTCAGGCTGCGCAATCCGATCGATGCTGCATCCGGCGAGTAGGTGCCGGATGCAGCATCACAGCGCTGGTAGACTGCCAGCCACTCCGACTCAAGCGCTCGCGCCAGTGCTGTGCGCATGAATTCACGCGCTTCATGAATGGCAATGACATCAATTTCATCGGCCAGTTCACTCAATTGTGCCTCGGATGGCAAACGCAACAGTTGAGCCACCATCGCGGGGTCAAGGTTCTCATCACGCAGCAGGCCACGCCAGGCATCGACAAGCGCCTGTTCACACTGCATCGGTTCGCCCCGACACCAGGCTTCTGTCTGCTGCTGCAGCAAACGCACGCTCAATCGCTGGCCGGCATCCCAGCGATTGAAGCCATCAGTATCATGACGCAGTAGCATCAACAGTTGCTGATCCGTATAGGCATAGTCCAGTTTAACCGGGGCCGAGAAACCACGCAGCAGTGAGGGCACCGGGCGGCTCGAAATACCTTCGAAGCGGAACACCTGTTCCTCTTCGGTCAACTCCAGCACCCGGCTGCACAGTTCGGTACCATCATCAGCCAGCAGCCCCATGGCCAGCGGCAAGTGGTAGGGCAGCTTGTGCTCCTGGCCTGGACTCGGTGGACAGCTCTGACTGACTTGAAGCTCGTAGCAACCGGTTTCGGCATCGTACTGATCGGAAACATTGAGCCTGGGCGTACCAGCTTGAGAGTACCAGCGGCGGAACTGGCTCAGGTTGCGACCTGAGACGTCTTCCATAGCTCGAACGAAATCGTCTGTGGTAACGGCTTGGCCATCATGCCGTTCAAAATAGAGGTCACTGCCTTTTCGGAACAGCTCCGGCCCAAGCAGGGTGTGCAGCATCCTCACCACCTCTGCCCCCTTCTCGTACACTGTCAGGGTATAGAAGTTGGAAATTTCGATGTAGGACTCCGGCCGTACCGGATGCGCCATGGGGCCGGCATCTTCGGCGAACTGGGCCGTGCGCAACAGCGTCACATCCTCAATACGCTTCACTGTACGGGAGTTCATATCAGCCGAAAATTCGGCATCCCGGAAAACGGTAAATCCCTCCTTCAGACTGAGCTGGAACCAATCACGGCAGGTGACACGGTTACCCGACCAGTTATGGAAATACTCGTGTGCCACCACTGCTTCCACGCGCTGAAATGCAGCATCGGTAGTGGTTTGCGGGTGAGCAAGCACACAGGAGGTATTGAAGATGTTAAGCCCCTTGTTCTCCATCGCACCCATGTTGAAGAAATCCACCGCCACGATCATGTAGATGTCGAGGTCGTACTCACGGCCATACACCTCCTCGTCCCAGCGCATGGCATTCTTGAGCGAGACCATCGCATGGTCCAGTTTGTCCAGATCCTTGCGTTCGGCATAAATACGCAGTGCCACTTCACGGCCCGAAGCGGTGGTGTAGTGATCCTCAACCAACGCGAGATCACCCGCGACCAGCGCAAACAGGTAGCTGGGCTTGGGCCAGGGATCTTCCCACGTCACCCAATGACGGCCGCCATCGGCATCGCCTGAGGCAACCGGGTTACCGTTTGACAGCAGTACAGGATAACGCGTCTTGTCGGCTACCAGCGTAGTGGTAAATACCGACATGACATCCGGACGATCGGGAAAAAAGGTGATGCGCCGGAAACCCTCGGCTTCACACTGGGTACAAAACATGCCATCGGACTTGTACAGGCCTTCCAGTGCAGTATTTTGCTGTGGCAGCAGCCGAGTGACACATTCCAGCGTAAAGCTGTCAGGCACGTTTGGGATGACCAGTCGGCCATCGGCGCGGGCATAGTCGGATGCACACAGCACCTCGCCGTCAATGCTCAGCCGCTGCAGCTCAATCTCGTCATCACCCAACAGTTCAAGCGCTTGGCGACTGCCCGCTTCCGGATTGATGCTGATGCTCAGCTGCGCTCGCACCAGTGCCTGTTCTTCTTCCAGCTCAAAGCGCAGCGCTGTACGCTCCACTCGCCAGGCGGGGGGCTGATAGTCTTCCAGATAGATTGCATGGGGCTGTTGAGCTGACATTGCGACTCCTGCCTAAACGCTTAGCTGTACCTTGTAAGCGGAAAATTTACGTATATTGATGACACCGGTATCCAGAATCAGATACTGCCCCTTGATACCCAGGAGCACCCCGGATACCTCCGGTTCCTTATCAAAATTATGGGTGCTGATTTTGCCCGGATACTGGTCTACCGGATACTCGATCTCGACCACGTCGGCCTCCAGCTGGCGGATTGCCGCCTCACCGAAACGCTCACGCAGCTTATTGAGCTCATCAGCGCAGAGCCCAAGCAAACGGTCACGTTCCGCTTTGAGGTCGATACCCGGATTTCCCCCCTTGAGCATGGTCCGCCAATTAGTCTTGTCACTGACGTGGGCCGCAATGATCTGTTCAATCAGACCCGAATGCAGGCGGTTGTCCACTTCAAGGATCGGCAGCGCCTGAATGGCGCCCTGATCCATCCAGCGGGTGGGTATCTGCTCACCCCGGGTAATGCCGACCTTGAGGCCGGATGAGTTGGCCAGATAGACCACGTGGGGCTGAAAACAGTGACGTTCGCCCCAGGCCGGATCACGACAGGTACCTTCGTGATAATGACATTTTTCCGGCTTGACGATACAGCTGTCACACTGGGGAAGCTTGGTAAAGCAGGGGTAGCAATAGCCCTGACTGAAGCTTTTTTTCGTTTTGCGACCACAGTGAAGACAGTTGATTTCTTGCTGGTACACCAGTCGAATCGGTTTGCCGATCAGTGCATTAAGATCAACCGGCTCATCACCGATCGGCAGCTGATAGTGAACGGGCTGCTCCAGCCGGGTATACATCTTGCGCAAGCCACCAACAGCAGGGGTATCTACAGTATCAACCATCAGCCAGAATCTTCAGAACCTGCGGCTGCAGCGGATCACTGCCATGCTGCTTGCCATCGGGGCGGGTGCGGTCGATGAAACCGACACGTTGATCTTCGGGCATATTGCGCTTGTGCTCATAGGCGATGACGGCACGCAGACTGGTCTCGCGCTGCTCCTGCGTCAAACGCTCGCCATTGGGCCACTTGCCCAGCTCCACTGCGCGGCGCAGTGACTGGTAGATATCCGGCGTCATCGCCTCAATCATCTTGTCCAGAGTCATTAGCATCTCCTGAGTTGGATGTTCCGATTTTAGCACAGTGCTCAGCTGAAACGCCTGCCCAGAAACCGTACCAGCAACAGCCAGAGCAGCCCGGCCAGCAGCCCGGCAAGGTGGGCGGTATTGGCTATTGCGCCAAGGCCGACTCCCTGCAACACACCGGTGAACCCCAATACCAGCCACAGCAGCATAAAGCCCATCAATGCGGGCGGCAGACCGATACGAGGCTGCATACCAGACCGGTCCCACAACCAGGCATAGCTCAGCAAGGCAAACACCACACCCGACATGCCGCCAAACATGGGGCCGCTGACAACAAACTGCGCAAGGTTGGACAATACGCCACTGAACAGTACCAGGCCAAGGAAAGGCAGGCTGCCCTGCTCCGGCTCCACTCTTACGCCGACAACCCAAACCCAGAGCAGGTTAAACATGATATGCAGCAGGCTGAAATGCATGAAAACCGGCGTAATCAGTCGCCACAGCTCACCGGTTGCCAGCATGGCCGCCAGCGTATGCCAACGCGCCTGCTGGCCGAACACCTCAAAGGAGGTAAAACTGAACAGCGCCATCTGCTGCAGATCGGAACCGAAGCCAATCAGCAGACTGAACAGCGCGCTTAACGCTATCAGTGATAAGGTAACCGGAATGCTACGCCAGCTGACAGACCTTATCGCCCGTTTTCGGGAGCGAATTTCGACCTGATCCAGATCGCCGCCGCCATGCCAGTATTCGTACAACTCATGCACCTGAGCCGGGTTGAATTCGGGACTGACATAAAGCCGCTGCCACTCACCTTCCTCGACCACACGATGGGACACCCCATGCTGCCACAGGAACGCGGTAAATTCGGTCAGATCCTCGCTCAGAGGCGATTCGACGGCCGGTATCATGAGGCACCGATCTCCGACTGAGGCAGATGAACCTCCCGCGCCACATCGACCCAAACAAACTTGTCAGGATCAATGCGGGTTTCATCATCCAGTCGGTAGGCTACCAATTTGCCGTACTTGACCGCACTGAAATCAATGCAGGCAATATTGTCCGTGACAGGCCGCGGCACCCCCTCCCGCCAGTAGTGACCTATGAACAACGGCTTTTCCTGCGGGCCATAGTAGATCAGGTCTTTCCGCTGCCTCTCGGTAATGGGCAGGCGTGCCAGGTGAGGCGGCAGCGGGTCTGGCTGAAATACCACATCGACGAGGTATTGTGGATCCGGCGTCCAGAATTTGGTGCGGAAAAAGCGACGTCGAAAACCATCCTTGCTTACCATCACTTCATTATTGGGCAAGCGCAAATGAGTACCACGCAGAAGACGATCCATTATTTCCCATTCAAAGCTGTCTTCGATCGCCGAACGACACAAAAAGTCGTGCGTGATTTGATTGCCGCCGTACTGCTGTCGGAAACGATCAATCAAGCCCTGATGCCAGCAGGCATGCACCACCCGAAAGTGATCAAATTCGAGAAACAATGGCAGCTGCAGGAACCAATCCATGTATTCCCTCTGTTCATCTGGCCAGGGTGAAAGCTGCTCCAGTGTCTGCTGCAGAATACGTTGGTGACGCGGGGTATGCTCACGCAGAAATTCACCGGGACGGTCCGGATGTGGGGTCATGTAACAGAGATAGTTGTACTCGTGGTTGCCCATCACGATTTCGGCCTGGCCGGCATCAACCATATCCCTGACAATATGCAACGCTTCACGTATATGCGGCCCGCGATCAATGATATCGCCAATAAAAATGACCTTACGATCAGCATGGCGATAGACGCCATTGATCTGCCGATACCCCATGCGGGCCAGCAACATGCGCAGACTGAGCGCACAGCCATGCACATCACCGATCAGATCATAACCCTGGCTTTTCACATTTCACTCCTGTTGACCGGGCTTGGAACTCCATCCCAGTTTTTCACGGCAGGTGCGATAGAAATCGTAATCCTGCGGGTGCAACAGTTTCAGTTTCTGCGATTTCTTGCGGATCGTAATACTGTCTCCCGGCGCCAGGCTCAGGTTCAACTGACCATCACAGGAGATCGCGGGATAGGTCTTGTTATCCTCACTGATCACCATTTTCAACTCGCTGTTTCCGTCAACCACGATCGGGCGGCTGGACAGGGTATGCGGAAACATCGGCACCAGCACCAGCGCATCAATTTTGGGATGCATGATGGGACCGCCCGCTGACAGAGCGTAGGCTGTTGAGCCGGTCGGCGTGGATACAATCAGTCCGTCCGAACGCTGGGTATAGACAAACTGCCCTTCGATATACAGCTCAAACTGAATCATTCGGGTGGCCTTGCCCGGGTGAATCACGCAGTCATTCAAGGCGGTCATCTCGGCAATCGGCTCGCCGTTACGCTTGATCTCCACATCCAGCAGAAAGCGTGAATCAACCGTGTAACGCCCGGACAACACCTGTATTAACTTGTCTTCAAAATCCTGTGGGGAGATATCGGTCAAAAAACCCAGATTGCCACGGTTGATCCCCAGCACCGGAATCTTGCTTTGTGCGAGCGAGCGGGCGGCACCCAACAGACTCCCATCACCACCTACGACAATGGCAAGATCACAGATCTCTCCCATCATCTTCTGTTTACACACCTGCTGGCCATGACCCGGCATCACCTCGGCGATGGACTGGTCCAGTATGACGTTCAACCCTCGATCGTCCAGAAAGCGAATCAGCTGTTTCAGGGTATCAATGACGGACTTGCTGCCGAGGCGCCCAATCAAGCCGATGTTGCGAAAGTTATCCATGCCAGCCCTGCTCTCCCGATAGGATCTTTAGGTGTATGTGAACGCATTATACGACCAGAGGCCCGCTAAAGGCAGACGCCAGCATTGAAAGCCTGGCTTGATGGCCGCGAACGCCCTGCAACCCGCCAGTGTGTACCAGCACCACCTTGCTGCCTGCGACGACCCGCCCTTCGAACAGTAATCGATTGAATGCCATCAACAGCTTTGCGGTATAGACCGGATCAAGTGGCAACCGGTATACCTCATCAACATGCTTGATCATGGCTGCAAGCTCGGCATCCAGCCGCGCATAGCCCCCACGATGGGCATCTTCCAGCAGTTCCCAGCCACTGCTGTCAGCATAGCCGGCCCTGAGGAGCAACGCATTGATCCTTGAGACCATTTCAGGCCCACACTTGAGTACCGGCACACCCAGCACACGGCTACCTTCAGGCTTTGCGGCCACCAGCCCTGCAAGGGTACCGCCACTGCCAACAGCCGTCAGCAGCAGGTCGGCACCCTGCTCACGCATAACCGGCAACTGCCATATCTCGCTTACGGAATGAACGGCCGAAGGCGTAGTTCCACCCTCAGGGACAACCAAGGCATCACCATGCTCCAGCGACAGTTGATGCTGATAGTGCGCACAATCACGAAAACGGTAGGTTTTTCGGTCCACAAACTGCAGCCGCATACCCCACCGCCGCGCATCACTCAACATGGCATTGGCAGCATATTCAGGCTCACCACGAATGATACCAACGGTTTCAACACCTGATTGAAAACCCGCATAAGCCAGTGCGTGGATATGGTTGGACCAGGCACCGCCGAAGCTGAGGATGGGGCATCTCAGTTTTCGTGCCTGTTCAAGCGCAGGCCTGAGCTTGAACCACTTGTTACCGCTCACCAGGGGATGGATGCCATCAAGGCGCAACACTGACACATCAACCCCGAAACGGTCATATAAACGGGAGCACAGCGGTTGCATCACTATTTTGGCAGGCTCAAACAAGGACAGATTCCAGAGTCACATCAAACAGCTTTTGGACAACAGACTATCAGTTCAGTCCAAGTCTGAACCATTCAGCTTTCGTCGGAAGACAGCAACCAAGCGCGACTACTTGTTACAAAGAGATAAATGAGATGTAAAACAGGAAGGATGTTCTGGTGGGCGAAGAGGGGTTCGAACCCCCGACCCTCTGCTTGTAAGGCAGATGCTCTCCCAACTGAGCTATTCGCCCAGAACAGACATGGGTGTAACGTGTAGACATACAGGGCCAGTGACCCGGAACATCCTTGAGAGCTGACAGGCAGGTATTCTAACCTTTCTTCTCTCAGTGTTGGCGGAACGGACGGGACTCGAACCCGCGACCCCCTGCGTGACAGGCAGGTATTCTAACCAACTGAACTACCGCTCCGCGTTTTGGTGGGCGAAGAGGGGTTCGAACCCCCGACCCTCTGCTTGTAAGGCAGATGCTCTCCCAACTGAGCTATTCGCCCAAAACACTTGGCTTGATACAACTTCATCAGCACTTCGATGAAGAGGTTGGCGGAACGGACGGGACTCGAACCCGCGACCCCCTGCGTGACAGGCAGGTATTCTAACCAACTGAACTACCGCTCCGTGCTTTGGTGGGCGAAGAGGGGTTCGAACCCCCGACCCTCTGCTTGTAAGGCAGATGCTCTCCCAACTGAGCTATTCGCCCAAAACACTTGGCTTGATACAACTTCATCAGCACTTCGATGAAGAGGTTGGCGGAACGGACGGGCCAGCGACCCAGAACATCCCTTGAGAGCTGACAGGCAGGTATTCTAACCTTTCTTCTCTCAGTGTTGGCGGAACGGACGGGACTCGAACCCGCGACCCCCTGCGTGACAGGCAGGTATTCTAACCAACTGAACTACCGCTCCGTGCTTTGGTGGGCGAAGAGGGGTTCGAACCCCCGACCCTCTGCTTGTAAGGCAGATGCTCTCCCAACTGAGCTATTCGCCCAAAACACTTGGCTTGATACAACTTCACCAGCACTTCGATGAAGAGGTTGGCGGAACGGACGGGGCTTGCGACCCAGAACATCCCTTGAGAGCTGACAGGCAGGTATTCTAACCTTTCTTCTCTCAGTGTTGGCGGAACGGACGGGACTCGAACCCGCGACCCCCTGCGTGACAGGCAGGTATTCTAACCAACTGAACTACCGCTCCACTTACTTCATTCATTCACAAACCGGTGCGTTTAAACTCACCCCGTGAATGAGGTGCGCATTTTAAGGAGTTCGCCTGCGTTGTCAATCGTTTATCAGAGATTTTTTTATTTTCCGCCCACCCACCTGCATAGAGTTTCAACGAGGCGATCAGACGGCTTGCAGCGCTGACGGGCATAAGACAGAGTGTGACCAAATCAGAAACCAATCGAAAGCACAGCCATGACTTCAGTTGCCGATAATCATACCGCAAGGGCGTTGGACGCATTCATGCAGCGCCTGACTGATCTGCACCAGCCCGATAGCTGGCCACTCACTCCATACGACCCCGACTGGCCCAGCCCCTGTTACCAGCAGGAAGCCGCCACTGGCGTACGGGTACTATGGCGCCCTGTGCTCAATACTGACGGAACAGACCTGTTTGAGGGACTGAGCAACGCGTTTGAACAACCGATACACCCCTCCGTTATCACCTTCTACAGCCGCTACTGGTCGGATCATATTCCGACCCAGCTGCCCGACGGGCGAGAAGTCAGCCTGCTCCAGATCTGGAACCGGGAGGATTTCGAGCGGCTGCGCGGCAACCTGATCGGCCATGCCCTGAGCAAACAGAAGCAGAAGCGCCCTCTCACCCTGTTTTTTGCCACACTGGAGCCGGACACCGATCGTTTTTTCAGCGTCGACAACACGGATGGCAGCATCTGGCTGGAACGAGCCGGCAAGGCACCGCTGGAGCGAATCTCCGACAGTCTGGCCGACTTCCTCGATCAGCTGACGCCTTTGAAACTGCCCGACGTGGAGAGCTGATCAGCCTATGCTGTGTGCCAGCAAGCGACTAATCTGGCACAGAGGACGACCTGACTGCTCTCGCAACTGATTGAAAGCCTCCTGCACCTGTTCCAAGTCACGTTGGGCGGTAGGCTTTTTGTCCACCACGCCCTGCGCCTTCAACGCCACGATTACATCATCGGTTAAAATGAACGTATCCTTGCCCAGCATGCGCAGAAAGTAAGCACCTGAATTGCCGCCCAGCTGTTTGCCGCGCTTTTTGAACAGTTGCCACAGGCCAATGATGTTGTCTTCCGGCCACTGAGCGATCATCCCAGCGACACTGCCATACTCACGCGCCAGGTCGGTCATCAGCACTGCATTAGCGCGGGTCGCCTTGATCTTGCCAAAATGACGAATCAGCTGAGGGTTGTGCATCAACTGCTCCAGCGCCTCGTCACTCATTTCCTCTACCGCTTCCGGGTTAAAGCCGAAAAAGGCCTGCTCGAATGCCGGCCATTTGGCATCAACCAGCGAGTGCTTAAGGCCGGCGCGAAAGATGCGCCGGGTCATTACGGAAAACACCCTGTCATCATTCAGCGCAGCCAGAGTCATTGAGTCCAAAGGCAACGGTCCAAGTATTTCATCAAGTCTTCGTTCCGGATGTAAATTAAGTGCCTGCTCACACAGTTCCGACCAGTTCTTCATGGACACCACCTCCTGTTCAAATCAGGTCTGAAAACAGATCAGTTTGTTGCTCAAGCGGGACCGGGGCGCCATTGTCACGACCAGTACCGAGCGCGTATGATTGGTCACTTTAAATTTGCTGTCCAGTCAGTGCCACGCTCGGCCAGATGCATACGCCCGCCCGTCGCGCCTGGAGCTCAGGAACGAGAAGATGTCCGTCATTCGCAAATCGAATAAGCTGATCAACGTCTGCTACGATATTCGCGGCCCCGTCCTGCAGGAGGCCAAGCGCCTCGAAGAGGAAGGTCACCGCATCCTCAAGCTTAATATCGGCAACCCGGCCCCCTGGGGGTTCGAAGCACCGGAAGAGATCGTGCAGGATGTAATCCTCAACCTGCCCGCCTCGCAGGGCTATTGCGACTCCAAGGGCCTGTTTTCAGCGCGCAAGGCGGTGATGCAGGAGTGTCAGCGCAAAAATATCCGCAATGTGGGCATTGATGACATCTACATCGGCAATGGCGTATCCGAGCTGATCGTCATGTCGATGCAGGGACTGTTGAACGATAACGACGAAATGCTGATTCCGGCTCCGGACTACCCGCTCTGGACAGCGGCGGTGAGCCTGGCCGGTGGCAACCCGGTACATTACATCTGTGACGAGCAGCAGGACTGGTACCCGGACATCGACGACATTCGCAGCAAGATCACCCCCTACACCCGTGGCATTGTCGTCATCAACCCGAACAATCCCACCGGAGCACTCTACCCGGAATCGCTGCTGCTGGAGATTCTGGAGCTGGCCCGCGAACACAAGCTGATCGTGTTTGCCGACGAGATCTACGACAAGATCCTCTACGATGGCGAGCAACACACCTCACTGGCTTCACTGGCTGATGACGTGCTGTGCATCACCTTCAACGGCCTCTCCAAAACCTATCGTGCGGCCGGCTTCCGGTCCGGCTGGATGATCATCAGCGGCCCGAAACACCGCGCCCGCGATCTGATCGAAGGCTTTGAGATGCTGTCCAACATGCGCCTGTGTGCAAACGTGCCTTCGCAGCATGCCATCCAGACGGCACTGGGCGGTTATCAAAGCATCAATGAACTGATCGTGCCTGGCGGGCGCCTCTACGAGCAACGCACCCTGGCCTGGGAGATGCTGAACGACATACCCGGCGTATCCTGTGTCAAACCGAAAGGCGCCATGTACCTGTTCCCGAAACTGGACCCTGCACGCTACCCGATTCGCAACGACGAGAAGTTTGCGCTTGATTTGCTGCAGCAGCAGAAGGTGCTGATCGTACAGGGCAGCGGCTTTAATTACCCTGACACTCAACACTTCAGGCTTGTATTCCTGCCCTCCAAGGACCTACTCACCGACGCCATCGAACGCATCGGCAGCTTCCTGCGTACCTACGAGCAGTGATGCACCTCCGCTGACAACCCGCTCGGGTTGTCAGCAAAATGTCACCTGAATGACATATACTCAAGACAGACCCACCCATGACAGAGAGTCATCATGTTTATCAAGATCAAGAAAAACTGCGGTATTCAGATGGAACACAACGGTCTTGAGAAAGGCCGTCTGGTTCCGGTTACCTCAAACTTTCTGCTCAACCTGAGTCAGGTTGCGGAAGCATCTTTCTACACCATCAAGGATCGCAAGGTACGTCAGGATCTGGAAGGCCACGACATTGAGCTGCCATTGCAGACACGGGTCATCCATCTGCAAATGACCTATCTATACGCGACCTACAAGGAAACCATCAACGGCAACAAGGGCCGCCTGGTGGAGCGACAGTACTACAAGCTTTACTTCTCGCCCGAGAACGTGGATACCTATGAAGAGCTTCGCGGCGTGGTCGACCAGCAGGTCGCCAACCCCTGAGCGCTAGGGGGACTCATACAGCACCGTGCGAATGGCGCTGATCAGATCCTCCACATCACGCATCGCCCGATGCCTGCGAAACTGGGTACGGGCGATGAACTGATACTGGATGCGCTGCTCGCCACTGAGCACGGCATCAAGCCCTACCAGCCGAAACGAAGGCTGCATGCCAACGGCTTGATATAACCGACGTAACCAGAAACCATCATAATCAAACGCATCACTGATCACTTCCTCACCCTTAAGTGCCTTATTTAGGCGCCGACAGGCTTCGTCCGCATCGATGCCGTCCTGCTGAAGCAACTCAGGCTCAATTCCATGCAGCTCTTCGGCAAACTCATCCCAATAGGTCCAGCCGGGTACAGATTCCGGGTTAATCAGAAAGCTGTCATTGCGACCTGTTTCGGCACAGGCCCATGCAATCTCGATCGGATAGGAGTCCGAGGCAAGGCCACTGGCTTCAAGGTCGATACAGATCACGCACTGCTCCCAACTGCTTAACTTCCAAACGGGAGCTCATGATACCAATTTATGTGGCGATTCGGGGGACAAAGCGGAAGCAAAATTTTCTTGTCCAGCTCAGCACACTGATTGAAACTAACGCACAACACCCCCATCTAATGGGCTAACCCAACTTCAGGAACATTTAACCACCATGATGAGAATTGCACTCTTTCTGGCCACGAACCTGGCTGTCATTCTGGTTGCCAGCGTCACGCTGAACCTGCTCGGGGTTGAACACTACCTCAGTGGAACAGGCCTTAACCTGACTTCACTGCTGATCTTTTGTGCCGTGTTCGGCTTTGCCGGCTCCATCATCTCACTGCTGCTGTCAAAAATGATGGCCAAGATGTCCACCCGCACCCAGCTGATCGAGCAACCCCGCACCGAACAGGAACGCTGGCTGCTGGATACCGTTGCAGAGCTGTCACAGAAAGCGGGCATCAAAATGCCGGATGTCGGTATCTTCCCGGCACAGCAGGCCAACGCCTTTGCGACCGGCTGGAACAAAAATGATGCACTGGTTGCGGTGAGTGCAGGTCTGATGCAGCGCTTTCGCCCGGAAGAGATCCGCGCCGTGCTGGCTCACGAAATCGGTCATGTTGCGAATGGTGACATGGTGACACTGGCTCTGATTCAAGGCGTCGTGAATACCTTCGTCATGTTTTTTGCTCGTATTGCCGGCTATGCAGTGGACTCTTTCCTGCGCCGCGGCGAGCAGAGTGGCGGAGTTGGAATCGGCTTCTACATCACCACATTCGTGTTCGAAATCATATTCGGCATTATTGCTTCCACCATCGTAGCCTGGTTCTCTCGCCGCCGCGAATACCGTGCCGATGAAGCCGGCGCACAGCTGGCCAGCCCCCATGCCATGATCGGTGCACTGCAGCGTCTGAAGGCCGAGTACGGCATGCCTGATCAGCTGGAGGGTCAGCTGACCGCCTTTGGCATCAGCAGCCACATGAAGCAGGGATTCATGGCTCTGTTCGCCAGCCACCCGCCGCTGGATGATCGTATTGCTCACCTGAAGCAGATCGGCCGCTAGACACATAACCGAAAAGGCGCCTCGACAGGCGCCTTTTCGGCTTCAGGGAAGGTTGTTCGTATAACTACTGATTTACCGGTTTCGCAACGGGGTAAAGCACAGCATCGCGATAGCCTGTATGCACCTGAATCAGCCCTGCCAGCGAAGCATCCAACTCAGGATCACCACTGTCAACGATCAGCGGCCGCCCATCAAGTGCATTCAGCTTGGTTTTGGTCGCCACCACATAGAGACCGCCCCGACCAGCACGCCTGAGCAATTCAGGGCTAAGCTGCTGATTGCCACGGCCGATGATGTGCCCCTGCCCTCCTATCAGAGTGATGACGATCTGCACTGATTGATCTGCCGTTAAGCGCTCCAGCTCGTGGGCAGTACAGTCAGACGCAATCAATTCGCCGTTGCGCACAAGGTCGACACCCAGCAAGGTATTCTCAATCCCAAGCGCATCCATGATGGCCGCCACGGTGGTACCGGAACCGATCAGATAGTTCACGTCCGCGTCCATCTGCTCGATAAAGCCGGCGGCAATATCATCAAGCACCAGCTGCTCATCTTCCTGACCACCGCCGTTTTTAACATGCTGCAGATAGCGGTGCTCGACCGGAACGTTCATTTCGCCAAAAAAGCGAGCCTGTACTCGCCCGGCACGAAAGGCATCTTCATCAAGATCACGCACCTCCTGCCCACCTAGGCTGACCAGCTCACCACGCACCAGCATGGCCAACAACTCTCCTGCGGCGGCAGGTGTAATCGCGTAGACACCGGAGTGAATCTTGACTCCCGCCGGAACACCCAGTACCGGAATCGTATCGTCCACCGCTTCGCAGACATTACGCGCAGTCCCATCACCTCCTGCAAACAGGATAAGGTCAGCACCTGACCCTTTCAGGGCTCGCGCCGCAGCCAAGGTATCATCAGCGGTGCTGGGATCGGTCTGTGGCTTACCGATAACCCGGGTGACAAAGCCCAGCTCACGCGCCAGATCAGCCCCCATATCACCGTCCCAGGTCAGTATTTCAATCTCCATGCCCTGGACAGCCATCAGCGCGACACGCGTACGCTCAATGGCACGCGGGACCGCTCCCAGCTCAAGCGCACGTGCAGCAACATCATCACTCCCCTTGAGCGCCACACTGCCACCCAAACCGGCCAACGGGTTAATGATCAATCCCAGCCTGAAGCTCATCTTTCCATCTCCTCCAGGTAGCCGGTATCCAGTAACTGCTGCTGGTAAATAAAGCCCGCCAGAATCAGACGTGTCTCCTCCTCAAGGTCGATGAACTCAATACCATGACTGAAGGCATTGAGCAGTCCAGCGGCAGACTGATACTGGTTGCAGATACGCGCCGGCAGTAACAGCATATGATCCATACCGGCCACACTGACTCGTGCGGTAACATAGAGCGAGTCACCGGGCTGACCGAGAATACGGGCAGCATCAATACGTGCACCTGACAGACTTAGGTCGCGGCAGCAGGCCGTAATGGCCGGGCTTGAGCCGGGCAGCGCAAACTCATCCGCTTCAATCCTGACAGTCAGATTCATTGCTACACGGGTGTGCTGGCGCACCTTTTTCAATTCGACCTGCTGCGGGTAGGCCAGATGCCAGTAGTGAAACGGTTGCGACTGGATTTGCAACAGGCGTGTTTCGAAGGTACACAGATAATTGCCACTCATCAGCCGAGCGGTAAAACGGGTTCCTGCATGTACCAGCCCCGAGCCGGACGGCTTCGGGCCCGTCACCAACAGGCTTTGATTTTCCTTCAGGCCAATCAGCTGCACCGTAAAACGCTGACGTGGTGAGCGCACTTCCAAGCGTACCTTTTCACCGATCACCGGATTCAGTTCAGCCAGCGTTTTCAGTGTTTTGCCTGGCAAGAAGGCGGACATATCGGTCATGCGTTACCTGTTGTCTGTTGCAGTTGTCCCAAGCGGTTATCGATAGTGAAGCCCAATGCGTCCAGCTGACGCTCAAGCACTCCACTGGCAGAAACGCGCAGGGTAGCGAATTCTCGGCGTTCGGGATACATGCGCCGCAGCTGATCGAATGCCTTACCTTGCTGTTCAGGTGACAGGGACAACGTAGCGCGCAGGGCTCGATCATCCCGGAAGGGGTCATACACCAACCGCACCGGTGTCAGCAGGTCGGCATCCAGTGACAGCGCCAGGGATTCCACCTCGGCGGCGGGCAATATCTTCTCCAGCTTAATAGTCACAGGCCGGCCAAGATACTCACACAGCGCACGATAGAGCATCCAGCTGCCCCGTATCTTTCCATCCAGCGCATAGCCGGCAATATGCGGCGTCGCTACGGCACAGAGTGCCGCCAGCCGCGGATCAACTTCAGGTTCATGTTCCCACACATCCAGTACAAGCGTCACGTCAGGACGCTGCCGCTTGAACGCCAGCAACGCTCGGTTATCGATCACCGACCCACGGCCGGTATTGAGCAGAATCGCATCCGGTTTCAGCAACGCCAGTGTTTCAGCGTTAAACAGATGCCAGCTTGGCCAGGGCCCTGACCTGATCAGTGGCGTATGCAGAGAGACGATATCAGCCTGTTGCAACAGCGTGGCAAGATCAAAAAATCCTGCTTCCCCTTCCTGCTCAACCCTCGGCGGGTCACACAACAGCACTTCGATACCCATGGTTTGTAGCCGCTGCTGCAGCCGGCCACCCACATTACCGACCCCTACAATGCCGACCACCTTGTCAAACAGATCGAATCCCCGCTCACCGGCCAGATGCAACAGACTGCTGAGCACATATTCCACCACCGAGTCGGCGTTGGAGCCCGGCGCACTGCTGAAGCCAATACCCTGCCGCTCAAGCCAGGGCAGATCAACATGATCCGTGCCGATGGTGGCCGTGCCCACAAAGCGCACCGGCGTATCGGCGAGGAGCGCCTCATTCACCTGCGTCACCGAACGCACCAACAGTATATCCGCAGCCACCAGGTCATCACGACACAGCTCCCGGCCGGGGCGGCGTACAAGACGGCCCAGGCCGCCAAACAGGGAATCGAGCGCAGGCATGTTCTCATCGGCCACAATTGTCAGTTCAGCTGTCTTCAAGTTCCTATCCTTATCAGGCCGGGGGCTTTACAAATGCCAGTGAATCAGGCTCAATCACGCGCCCCATTATAAGACTATCCCCCCTTCGGGTCATTGAACGGTAACGCTTCCTTGGTTGTGCGCTGGCAGAAAAATCATGATTTTCTTGTTGTCCGGATCTACCGTGATCTGGCTGGCGATTGGGTCGTGACCCAATGCGAGGGCAACCGGTTAACGCCGAAGTGCTATCACCAGACCCTGACCCCCTCCTATCAGGCAGCGCTGCAGTTGCTGCGCCAGATCAGCCGTGAACAACGTCAGCGAGGCTATCGCCGTACAGCCGCCCATGAAGAACAACTGGGCTTTGATTTCAGTTGAGTTTTTATCACTTCAGCCTTGGCACCCTCACGCCTGCGTTTTATAGTCTCTGACCGCACCAATATGACTGATTGATGGCAGCCAGATGCCTCAGCGCATGGAGAGAGTATGAGCAGATTCGAGTTTTCCCAGATGCCCGACGCCAACGGCTACTTCGGTGAATACGGTGGCCAGCTGATTCCGCCCGAGCTGAAGCAGGTGATGGATGAGATTGACCATGCCTATGAAGAGATCCGCCACCAGCCCGAATTTCAGCAGGAACTGGCCGATCTGTTCACCGACTATGTCGGACGTCCAAGCCCCGTATTCTATGCCCGCCGCCTGAGCGAGAAACTGGGTGGAGCACGCATCTTCCTCAAGCGCGAAGACCTCAACCACACCGGTGCTCACAAGATCAATCACTGCCTAGGGGAAGCCCTGCTGGCCAAATACATGGGCAAGACCAAGGTAATCGCCGAAACCGGTGCCGGCCAACACGGTGTTGCACTGGCAACCGCCTGTGCACTGGTAGGCATCCCCTGCGAAATTCACATGGGTCAGGTCGATATCGAAAAGGAACATCCCAACGTGGTCAAGATGAAAATTCTTGGCTGCACACTGATTCCTGTGACGCGCGGCACTGCCACCTTGAAAGACGCTGTCGACAGCGCCTTTGAAGAATATCTTAAAGACCCTGACAACTTCATTTATGCCATCGGTTCAGTGGTAGGCCCTCACCCCTTCCCGAAAATGGTGCGTGATTTCCAGAGCATCATCGGCAAGGAAGCGCGTGAACAGTTCCAGCAACGTGAAGGCCGTTTGCCCGATTATGTCACGGCGTGCGTCGGCGGTGGTTCCAACGCCATCGGCATGTTCACCGCCTTCCTGGAAGACGAAAACGTCAACCTGGTCGGTGTAGAACCCGCTGGCTTTGGCCTGGATACCGACAAGCACTCCGCCACCATGACTCTGGGCAAGCCCAGTGAAATCCATGGTATGCGCTGCTATGTGCTGGAGCAGGAAGATGGCACACCGATGCCGGTACACTCCATCGCCTCGGGCCTGGACTACCCGGGGGTCGGCCCACAGCACAGCTATCTGAAGGATCTGGGTCGGGTACAGTATGAAACCGCCACCGATGACGAATGCCTGGATGCTTTCATGACCCTGTCCCGTGTGGAGGGGATCATTCCTGCACTGGAAAGCTCACATGCCGTTGCCTGGGCGATGCGCAAGGCCCCAGAGCTAAGCCCGGAACAGTGCATTCTGGTGAACCTGTCAGGCCGTGGCGACAAAGACGCGGATTACGTATCAATCAAGCTAGGACTGTAATTCAGAAACATATAGAAAGAGATAGGACAGCAAATTCAGCATGTTATGGACGGCACGCTTTTCTATCTCTTTCTGAACACCTGCTAAAAGTTTCGCACTTTTCGCACGTACATCGCACGGGATCTGCCAGGATCAGGAAGGTGGTTTTCAAGCACATAGGGATTGGGTGTGAGATTGACGCGAGAGGAGAATCAGCAGCTGCGCCGAGCGGCTGCTGATCCTGAGCAGGCGGGTTACCGCGTCCAGCTTATACGGGTGATTTTGCCGTCGTATACTTCGATCTGGTAGTTCAGATCATCATAGTAATACTGATAAATGCGCCCCCAGCGGCTGTTGCTGTCGCGGCATTCGCTGCGCGAGGGCTTGGTGCAGACTTTGGCTACATCTGAATAGTTGGGGCGGCCGAGGTATCGGCTGAGTTTTGATGCTGGGTCGCCTGCGCGGATGATGTCGCGCCCGTTATCGACACGGATATCGCTTGCCTGAGCGGCGGGGGTTAGCATGAGCGCAGTCAGGGCGACTGCGGTGAGTGTCCTTTTCATTCGTTTCGCTCCGTTGGGTCCTTGAGGCGGTGTACATCCTGCGCTGTGCGCTCACCTTCTATCATGATACTGGATTGAGACAGTTTTGCTAACCTCACCGATCAGGTACCCTGCCCGTTGGATACACACGCACAGGAGGTGCACATGACGCGTACTACCACTCTCACTTTTTCCCGCAAAGATGGCGAGTCTTTAATTCTGGATCACGACATTATCGTAACGGTGCATCATTGCCGAGCCGGGAAAGCTAAAGTGACGATCGTGTCACCCGAGAATGTCGATATTATGAGAGCTGAGCTGCTGGACGATCACGCCGCTGCTGACTGATCCGGCGGGTTGCGCAGCGACTCCATGATCTGCTGCACTTGTTCGACTGTTGTCGCAGCGTTGATCTGATCAGACGCGGCTTGGCGCTGGCCGCACAGGTCTGGGGCTACGGCTCTCCATGCAGCTGCGTTTGCGATGACGCGATGGGCGAGCTCGTCGATTGTGATGTCTCGCCATTGAGTAATGCCAGTGAGATTAGGAGTCGGGGCACTGGGATCAGCCAGATACGCCAGCGCTTCAGCTTCTTGATCTTGCCAAGTGTCGCGCTCGAACCACGGGTATTTCCCCGCGATTGCTTCGGCCTTCTGTTCGAAGATATGGACCAGTTCAGCCTGTGCCTGTTGTTTGACTGTCGCCAAGTCGGGCACGTAGGACTGAGGTGCAGGCGGCTGGTACAGCTCCAGCACGGGAGGAGGCCTGTCGGCATGGAAGCTGGTTTCTAGCTTATTCTGCCATTCCCGGTGGCTTTTGATTTCGCCGGTCTCGGTGTGTTTATATCGGTTCATAATGCGTCCCGTGTTGAGATGTTAATTTTACTCTGACCCCTTTTTCTTGGTAGTTAAAAGGGGTCTGTCCCCTTTTACTCTTCTTTTACTCTTCACTTATCGTGTACGTTCTAATCTCATACGGTGCCCAAGGTGGCTCGCCTGTTACAGTAAGAATGGTTGCCCAGCTTATTCCGTCATCAGAATAATCCACCGTGAATCCCGTAGGAGTTCGTGCCGCCTGAGTGCTTGTCGTACCTGCCTGAATTGCAACTTCCACAATCTCGACAGGCGCTACGTGGTGATAACCCAAAGCGATTGGCAGCTGATCAAATGGACCAGCTGACCAATATAGAGACGGCTCCCCATTAAACGCTCGCTCAGGATTTAAACCCGCTGACTGATAAGGGATGCCGCCATTTGTCGTTGACGGGCCTCCGACTGATTCTCGAAACTCAAGCTCGCCAACTGACGCGCGGTAGTTATCGTGGTCGTCGTCTGAGCTGGTTATATTGATACGCCACCATGTATGACCACCAGATGCCCCGCCAGCGCTTCGCCGCATACACCGCACCGCATCAGCCCCCATCATGTGCGTGATCCTCCATCCCACAGCAGCACGTCACCGCCCACATTTTCGGCGATCACATGCACGAGAGCCTTGCCTGTCGTGTCGACAACATCTGTCATCCAGTGGTCTCCGCCCCATGTAATCACATGCGTGCTGGGTGTGACATACAGCTGCTGTTTTGCGCCGGCTGGCAAACTCCATGTCAGGGTTACATCCCCAGTGGGCGCGAAATGCTGTATGCCGCCTTTGGTGCGGTTGACTGTCACTGCACCGGCTGCGGCCGGGATGGTGTACTCGGTTTCGTGGTAGTTTTTCAGTTCAGCATCGAGAAGCACGCCGCCGGACGTGGGCAACAGGCTCGACACGTCAGGGATGTCAGCAAACGTCTGCGCGGTCTCGGCCAGCTGTACCAGATCGCCCACTATCCACGCTTGCGGCGTGCTGACATCAGCGCCCCAAACAGGGTTACCAGCGTCATAGCGGCGCACGGTCAGATCATTACCTACCACGTCTGTCACATCGACAAACTCGGATCTGACCAGCGTGACGCGACCGTTTACCACTTCATACCGCGCAAGCTGCAAACGGCAATAATCCCCCGGCGCGAGCGCTGGAGGAGGTGTACCGACAGTGATAACTGTGCCGGTATCTGTCAGCGGGGCTGTGAGCCGTGTGCTGTAGTTGTTTAGATATTTACGTGTCATGACTACCCCTTATTAACTCCAGACCCAGCCATCGCCGCCGCCGATCGTGCCGCCGTCATAGCCGCCGCTGTCTTCTGGTACCTGCTCGCTCGGCAGATAGCCGCCGGTCTCGCCCTTGTCGAGTATCTCCAGCCGTTTACCGGTTGCATCATATCGACCGCCTTTAAACTGGCCGCTGGGGTCGTACAGGATCCACTGGCCGTTGCCGATGGCACACACACGGCGCTCCTGACCTTCGGCGTTACAGATCGTGATGCACTCGTTGCACGCCTGCGCGGCTGGGGATGCGTCTGGGTCGCACGTTGACGCGACTATGCAGCCGTTTGCGAGGGTGTAGCTTGTTGTGTTGTCAGACTCCCAGTCTGAGCAGTCGTCGATCATCGGTGGCTCTGTCAGGGCGCAAAACGATGACGGCCAGTTTTCAGGGTCGTTGCCGCAGCCTTGGCGGGTGCCCACCAAATACGTGACTTGTGCACCACTTTCGGCGTTACGATACGTTGCCGACACTTGTCCCAAATTTATGAACGTCCCGCATTGCGTTATGCTACCAAGAATATCTCCGTCCTGATCCTGCCCCACTGGATACTGCTGAGGCACAACCGCACATATTTGTGCAGGCGATGCGTACTGCCCGCTAGGAACTGGGCTTACACCAGTCCAGTAAAAGCCAGCTTGCCACGTGTCATCCGGCACCTCGGTACACTCTTTACACGTCTCCGGCCTCGGAAACCCGCCCGGGGTAAACGTAATCGGCTCTTCTGTCTCGCAGTTGAACCAGTCGGTCTCGCCGTCGCCATCCTCGTCACCTACTTCCGGCACTTCGGCCGGGGCATCTTCGTCGATGGGCTCATTCTCGTCGGGCGTTTTCGGCGTGCCGTCGCCTTCAGTACAGCAATCATCTTGCAGTTCGTTGTACCCGCCGAGGGTGGTTTTGATGCCGTCTATGACGCCGCGTTTTTGCAGTTCGCCCAGGCGTGAGGCCAGGGCTTCGGGGTTGAGTGCGATGCGCTGAACAGCTTCGATCAGTGTTTTTTGTGCTGTAGACATATATCTATCCGTTGATCAGTGTGATGCCGTCAATTTCCAGGGGCACGGTGTATGTCAGGTCGGTCTGATCCTGTTCGATTTCGTCCGTGTACTGCTCGCTGATGTCGCCGATTTCGAGCTGAAACGCACCCTCTTCGGTGTCGTATTCGGCGGTGCTGTCGATCGACACGTCTGCGGGTAGCGCTGCGGGTCGGTCCGGCGGTGCCCAGTCTTCTGCCGGGGGCTGTATGCTGGTGTCCATGTAGCTGACAGCTACGCGGTAGCTGGTCTGGCGAACGCCATCGGCGATTCGGTATTCCAGCCCGACCAGCTGGCCGGTGGTTTGTACGATGCGGTGGTTGAGCTGCACGATATCGCCGAGGTTGCGCGGTTCGATGTCGTGCCGTACCCAGCTGCAGTAGTTTTTGCGGTGGCTGGCGACGAGTTCTTTTTTGCCGATCAGGTATGCCGCGTTGAATGCCTGCTGCAGTTCGGGGCGTTTGTTATCCGCCTGCGCCTGTACCGTTGCGCGGGATGTATCGGGGTCGCGTTTGTTCGCTTCTTTGTAGTCCTCTTCCCACAGCTTGCGGTCAAACTCGGTGTCGATGGCGTAGCTGTGGCTACTACCCTCGACCTCTTCGCCGTAGGCGTCGATGCTCTGCGGTGCAGTCAGTTTTATGGTGTACTCTTCGCGCACCGGTTGAGCTACGCGGCGCAGGAGTGTGGCGGTGATGCCCTGGGCGTATTTCTTTTTGCCGTACGGCCCCCACAGGGTGTCAAGTACCGGCTGGCGGTTGCCGTCGTAGTTGTAGCTTGTGAACTGCTCTAGCGGGTAAAACTCGTGGCTGATCAGCTCCCACTGCCCGAATGACTCCATTTTTTGCATCAGCTGGTCGCGGTCGAATGCACGGCCATCGTATTCGGGGGTGGTGGCACTGTAGCCGCCGATCCGGAGCATGCGCATTTTGTAGGCATCGACTGTGGTCGATACGCTGCGCAGCAGGTTGTAGCGGTACTGCACTGTGATCGTGACCGAGTTGCGCACCTCGGATCGAGTCTGAAACTCGGTGCTCAGGTCGTTGTAGGACACCTCGGCACTGGTTACGACAAAATCCACCGGTTTGCCGGTGGTGCCCCAGCTGTAGTAGCGCAGGTCGCCATCGCGGGTATAACCAAGTGAGCCCGCGGCGGTGCGCATGAGTTCGCGCACGTAATCACGGCCGGTGGCGTCGTCTTTTTGGGTTACGCTGGTGAATACCGCGCCGGTCATTTGCCGCAGTTGCTGCTGCGATTCGCGGCCCAGGCGTTCGTCACGAAGATCGGAACAGCTGAACGCAATGCCCCGGCGTTTGTGTTCGTGGCGGGCGCGTTCGATTGTGCCGGTGAACAGGGTGATCAGCGGGCTGGCTGGGTCCATCCGGTTTTGGTGGGTCATGATTGTGATCGACTTGCCGTGGAATGACGGCACGAAGATCTCTTCCCTATGGGGGAAAAACACGAATACTTGCGCGGTGCTGTTCTGGTCTTCGTTGTGGGTGACGGTAACGGTGTCGAGCGCGGTGCGGCTGCTGACGTCTACGCCGTTGATGATGACGTATGCGGCCGGAGGCCGGTTGCCCGGGTCATACGGCTGGGTGCCGGCGGCAATGACCTGCTGCCGAAATGTGCACAGGCGCCGAGCAGGGTCGACCATGACGCTGGTTTGCTCGAAGGTGCACAGGCGCCGGGCGGGGTCGATCTGGCGAAAACGCACATCCTGCCGAACGGTAGCCAGGCGACGGGCAGGGTCGAGTATGCCGAGCCGCCCCGCGATTGGGGCGCTGCCGGGGATTCTGCTACCAATGGCCATGAATGTCTCACGCTGCGAGGATGTGGGTTTCGTTTTTGTCGAAGCCGAGTTCGATGCTGACGCCGGGGGTTGTGATGCTGGTGGTGACACGGACATGCACCGCAACGGCATTGGATACACCGGAGTAGAGCTGCGGCCCGAGGCTGAGCGGTGCACCGGCAGTGGCGAAATCAAGCCCTGCCGCACTGGTGGCGAGTTTGATTTCGGCCACTTCGTGGCCGGTGCCGGGGTTCAGGTCGCTGGGAAACAACAGGATGTTGCCGCCGTCGGCTGCGACCATGCGGTATGCGCCGTTGTCGACAGGGTCTAGCTCTTTTTCGATGTAGTACAGCACCGCATCTTGCGGCACGCCGGGGTTGTCACTGGTGGTGACAAAGGGCATTGTGCCGCTGAACACCTGTGTGCCGGCTGCGTCGTTGTAGAGTTTCCAGGTCATGGTTTATACCGCTGTTGATACGTTGCTCATGATGTTCGCGAGCTGCTGCAGGAATGCCTGTTCGCCTGTGACGGTGCCGGAGACTTCCCCGCCGTCTTCTTTTTTGACGTTTACAGTGATACTGCCCATGTTCGGCGCTTCGCCCTTGAGCAGCTTTTCCATCACTGCCTGCATTCCGCCTACATCGTATTCATCCGCACGGCCTGTGCTGAAACCCCACTTGCCATTTATGTCGGCCGTTGCCGCCGAGTGCCCGTAAGGGTTTTTCTGGTAGGACTCCAGTATTTCTTTCATACGCTTGGCAGCCGCCTCGGCTGAGCCGGTGGCACCGTTTGCGATGGCGTTTTGGTATTCCTGTGCGGCACGGGAGAAATTCCGGTCGACTTGATCACCCTGTTTTTTACCATCTTTGGGAGTGCCGAAGATTTTATCCCAAGCGCTGTTGCCCGAACCTTGCTTTGCGCCCATTGCCGCCGCAGCGGCATTGAGTGCCAGCGTGTTCTGTTCGGTTGCCGATGTATTGCCATCGGTTGAGGTAACTACGGGGTCGTTCGCTTGGACTATTTTGTCTTTCAGAGCGTTGATCTCAGCCAGAACAGGCGCAACATTTTGGCCCGGAGAATTCATAATTTGCTGCTGTAGGGCTGCTATCTCGTTGCGCCATTGTGTGACCTGCTCGGACTCCCCACCTCCTTCTTGCTTGTTAAAGCCCTCAATGACTTTTTCCTTTGCCTTTCCAACTGATCCAATTAGCTCCTTCATCCGTGCAGAGTGCTCGGCAGCATCCTGTACCATTTTTACACGCGCAGCCGCTGTACCATCAGCGGCGGAGTCAAACGCTTCAGCCATCATCAGCGCCTTACGTTCCAACTCATCCGCACCCAAAAACGCGCCATTGGGCGTGTATTTCGCAACACTTGCCGCCTTTGCCACACCCTTTGATATGTAGCTGCCCATTATCTGACCAGTACCGACAATGGTGTTGAACGCCAATTTCACATCGTTGATCATGTTGATCAGCGTCTCAAATCCCTGAACAATCTTCTGAATCGCAGTGAGCGCACCGGTCGTCATCCTCTGAGCAACATTTTCAACACCGCCCATTTCTTGGATGAACTCCACTGTCTTGCTAACCAGGACCTCCATTGCAGGCACGACTCCAACCGTTACCTTTTGTTGCAGCCCAGTGAAAATAGTATCCAAATCTGTCTTGGCATCGTTATAGGCTTGCACCGCTTCAAGAGCAGGCGAGGAAAACGAAACACCAAGGCTGTCAAACCGTTTACCAAGCTCATCCAGATTGGCGGCAAATGTGTTTACCAGACCGACCCCTTCGCTATCGAAGATTTTCATGGCAAGCTTGATCCGGTCCCCTTGTATTGGGATACCTTTCATCGCTTCAGCTATCGCATAAAACTGTTTATCAGGTGACATGCCTGCCAACTTTTCTGCATCCAGCC
This sequence comes from Marinobacterium sp. BA1, assembly GCF_041155135.1. NCBI lineage: Bacteria > Pseudomonadati > Pseudomonadota > Gammaproteobacteria > Oceanospirillales > Oceanospirillaceae > Marinobacterium > Marinobacterium sp. BA1. The sequence continues at coordinate 535,231 of NZ_BAAFHC010000001.1, read as the reverse complement.
CAAGCTCAGCAATAGCCTTTCTAGCCTCGCCTGTTCCGTCGGCGGCTTCCGCCACGCGCCGGGTCATGCGCTGCAGGGCGGTACCAAGCGTGTCCTGTGATATGCCAGTTAGGCTTGCCTGGTACTCCAGCTTTTGCAAAGCCCCAACACCCAATCCAAGCTTATCCGCCTTCTTCGCCAAAGCATCCAGCTGGGCCGCCTGCTTTTCAACAATCGCGATGAATCCTGTACCAGCTGCACCAGCGGCAGCAACAGCCCCAAAAAAAGCAATGCCAGCCTTTGAGGCAATGCTCTTCATGGAGCCAGCCCACTCTTTGGCGCTGTTTTTTGTGGTTTTGAGCTGCTCAACCAGCTGGGCAGAATTGGCGCCCAGCGTCACCACCAGCGTGGCCAAATTTGCCTTGCTCATTACTTCTCTCCCAGCTGCCGTTCTATCCAGTCAGCCTGCTCTGAAGGGGTGCGCATCGACTGCATCAGCAAGTCTCTGTATTCCTGATCTTCCTGAATGCGCCGAAACTCAATCCATTCCAGTATTTCGTCAGGCGGGTATTCCTGCTCTACCTGCCTGACGCTTTTTCCGTGCCGGTCCGCCAGCTGGAATAAAAACATTCTGTGCGGCCGGATCAGGAGTTTTTTCCGATCTCCTCAAACTGTGTTGTCAGTACCGGATTAAGACTTGCTGCAGCCTCCCACACACGGGTTAACGGAGCCTCTGACTTTTGTTCGAGCGCTTCTATGTCATCGACTGTAAATAGCTGCTCCCGCGTGTCAGGATCAATAATGCTGATTGCCGCAAATACGGCACGCAGGTTAATATCCTTTTCACGGTTTTTGAAAACATAGGTATCAAACTGATCCCGTTGTTTTGCACTCCATGTTATGACAGTTACAACACCGCCCTTTTTCCATTCTGATACTTGCACGGTTTTTGTCTTGCGGTCATTTGACCCCAGTATTTCATCACGCGTCAGATTTGCCATACCAACCTCTTATTATCCAGATTATTAGGGTGTTGCCGGTGTGAAGTTTTCAACCTTGACGACATCGCCACTTACGCGAACATTGATAGTCGATTTATAGCGGTTATCGATTTCACCGTTTTCAAACGGGAAGTTTTTCACGTAAGCATCAAACACTCGAGCTGTTCCGTTAGGCAGAAGCCAGCTCACCTTCCGCTTCTCACCTGACTGATACACCGCCTCAAGCTCTTGCTGTCCAGGATCATCAGGCTCATGGAACATGGCCAATGACACAGAGCCATAGCGTTTGATGCCAAGCGCTACAACCTCTGCTTCGTCCAGAAGGGTTGTTTCATCAATTTCTGCACGTTCGCCATCAAGCCCCGAGATGGAAGTATGGCCCTTGATTTCAATATCCGTTGTACCTGCAGCATCACGGATATAAATACGGGTGTTAAGTGTTGGGATTGGCATTTCGATACCTCGCTTGTTTGCTATCAGTCATACAGGGTGTAATCAAGAACAAAGCGATAAAGCTGATTATCTGGTTCATGTAGCGGTATATCGCTTTGCAATACATGACCAGCCATTGCGGCTTTAACCGCAGCGCGTAATTCTTGAATTTGTGGGTAGCTTTTTGACCATACATTGATCGAATAACGGCTTAAGGCATGTCCTGTATAACCGTCATGCAATGTGTTATCGGGATCAGAGCTTACATAATAAAAAGTCACTGCCGGAAGCTTTGCGCTTTCTGGAAGATATCCGTTGTAAATATCATCTGAATTTACCAGCTGTATTATGTCTGGACTGGTGCTCAGGGCTATATGAAGCTGTTGCTCGTTCACGATAACTTAGCCTTTGCCGCCCTTTGGGCTGCACGTTTTTGTGCCAGCTGTAGCCGGTGTTGAATTCTGGATTTGAAAATATTTAATGCGCTGTTTTTTGTTTGGTCCCAGGCTGGGCGAAGAAACGGGTGCGGTTTTGCACCGGGATGCATGCGCCTTGGCTTGCTTCTGTGCTTGGCACCTGATTTGGTGCCGCGTGATCTTTTGGCACCCCGTGTCACGTAGTGAGGCGCTGTGCCGAATTCAACAAACTGGGCGTAATATGCTTCTTTGGACCGAACGCCGATAAATGCAAAAACGGAGTGATTGCGTCGACTCAGTCGCGTGCGGATCTTCAGGGCTTTCTTCAGTTCGCCCGGCTGCTGCACCTTGCCCTTGTACCCTTTGTGGGCAGAGTCTGACACCGGCACTAGTGCTTTCGCGCGGTCGAGTGTCGGCTTGCCTGCATCACGCAGGGCTGACCGCAACACCTTCACGCCAACCTGATCACCCAGGTCTTTCAGTGCCTGCTCTAATTCGCGCAGACCTTGAACTTCGTAATTTGTCGCTTTCGCCATGACGTATCCTTGGGCAATAAAAAACCCGCACGATGGCGGGTTTTGAAAGCATTTCGCCCGAGGCCGCAATGGCGGGCTCGGGTGGTTTGGTGCAGCAGATTACTTACTACATTGGTACAACGGGCTCGATGTAACGGCGAAGTGCCATATGCCACAGCCCCATGCCAACCAGGTAATGAGATTTATTGCGCGATTCCAACTCCTGCAGAGATTTCAGTTCCAAGAGCAGGTAGGCATCATAGCCCTGATCAGTTGGCGATACTGATTTCGCCAGCGCCAGCAACCGGTGCTTTTGTGCTGCTATTTTTTCGTGGAGCTTTCCTTTTCTGACCGGTTCAAACGAGCCGTGTTCAACCAGCGTACAACTACTCTTGAAGTGCTTTGCATAGTCGATCAATTCATCACGGCGCTTGTCTGCGTTTCGGCTGACAACGCTGGTACTGCATACCTTGTCAGTTGATATCGATATACCTAGTGATTTAGAAAGTGCCCGGCCTATATCATCCAGTGCTTCAATGTGGCCATAGGTGTTCGAATAGACATTCCAGTTGGCTGCGGCAACCAGGCGACCTATTCCGCCATCCCACAATTGCTTAACACCGCGACTGGCATTGAGCAGGTGGCGTATATCCGCGAGCTGTTCACTGGTCAGTGCGTTCCGCCTCGCGTCGTCTTTTGCTGCGGCAATCCATTCACCTTCGATAGCGTATGCGGCGATAAAGTTGCGTGCCGCATCCATACTGTTTGCCGGTATATCCTGTGCTGATACTACGCTGAAGGCTTTGTGCACCTGTGACCAGATGTGGTTTTTAACCTTTGTGCGGATCGGCTTTGGCAGGCTGCGCACTTTTCCATCCAGTACTGCACCCAAGCAGCGGAAACCGTCGGTGCCGATGGTCTGGCCGATCAGGGTGTTCAGCTGGTTGTTGTTGTCTTCATAACGGCCGTGCTTGCGGATTGCAGGCAACACTTCAGCAGTCACCCACTTTTTGAAACGCTTGGCTTCGGCTTTGCGGCTTCGGAGGATCGCGGAGTACAGACCTGATTCGTTGATGAGTGCAACACCTCGCGGCCCAAAACCGACAACTTGTCGGTTTTGAATTTCGTCATCATCCAGCTTTCGGGTCATCGCTTGTGCATCGCTGTAGGCAAGCGCTCTGGCAACATCCATGGCAATAAACCACGGCTGGTCATCAATCAGCAGCGTGCGGACTTCACGGGATTCAAAATCGAACGGAATAATTTTGGCAGTGGATTGCATGGCAGTGGCCTCTTTGGTTGCGGTCCTATTTCCGCTCCCCACTGTCAATTGGGTGAGCGGAACCGTGCAGGTTGACAGACCGGACCAAAGAACCGGCAGACCCGAAGGTCTCCCACACGGCCCGCTCATAAAAGGGCCATGCTGCAGACACAAAAAAACCGCGCTGTTGGCGGTGTGTCCGCCTTTGGTTCGGGCTGTCAAACCCGGTCGCTGATTTTGCAGCGACATGCAAAACATAACCTTACAAGCCGTACCAGTCAAGGCAAAATCGAGCGGCCTGAAAGGCCGCTGTGTATCACTCTATTTGCGAAGCAATCAACGCAATGATGCTGAGCACTATCAGCAATGCACCAATAAACCAGTGCACCACGAACGATAGAACAAAGCCCAAAAGCAAACAGAAAAGACTGAATTTTGCTTTCTTGTTTAGCCCTGAATCCGGTTCTGATTTCATATCACCTCCTTGAGTACGAGGTCTGATACTAGCAGCTTTTCTGAAGCGACTTCTACTATCACCCGTGTCTATTATGCCCATGTGCCAACAGGCACGATATGTAGTGATTTGCGTGTGTTTTTGTACAGTTATTTCACTCACCTTCAACTCTGACTCGCTGATAGTAAAGTGCATTCTTCACCATGTACTTGAAGTCAGTGGACTGAATGATCCGCAGATCGCTGCCCTTCTTAATCAGGGTTTCCGCTTTGAGGTACTTTGCGCTTTTACTCGCCCCCTTCGCCAGCCTGCGGATATCCTGGTCGCCAACCACGAGGATATTGGTTTTCTTGGTGACACCCTTGCCGACATTGAAGCCAACACTTGCCGCCAAATTGGCAGCTTCCACCCTGGGAATCTCCAGCTCACCAGTGAAGACCACTGTCTGACCAAAGTATTCACCTTCCGGGACACCCTCTCTAACGATTACCGACCGAGAGGAATCAATCGGCTGATTAATCCGTTTCAACCACTGCTCCGGATCAAGTCCCGTTTTTTCAGCTGCTGCCAGCAGAATCATCCCCGATGCAATGGCATCTTCCAGCGCATCATGGTGCTTGAACGAGTAGCCAATCCGATCACACACATCGGCCAGACCATATCCATAATGTGCGCATTCTTCCCATGTACGCCGGGCGACCCTTGCAGTATCCAGCCAGTGGATTTCTGGCAAGCTAATGCCGTATTTGCTACACGCCTGCTGCATTGAAACACGGTCGAAGTGTGTGTGGCAGGTCACTATGTTATCTGTCATCCATTCCTTGAGGGTACTGACTACAGCTGGCAACTTTGGAGCGCCTCGGACGGCACGCTCACTGATTCCGTGAATATCAACATTGAAGTCGTCAAAGAAATCTTCAGGGTCGATGAGCGACACCCACTTATCGACTACTTTCCCATTCTCAAACCGCGCCATCCCTATCTGGCAGATAGACGACATATCGGCATTTGCGGTTTCTACATCCAACGATACGAACTTCATCCTCAACTCCATATGCATCCATGATGAAGCTCGAGTGTAACACCTACATCTGAGGTGAGTATTAAGTCAATCGTGGAACTGACAGGCACAAAAAACCGCTCAATCGCAGGCCTAGTTCAATTCGAGGCAGAGCTGCTGTCGTTCCCGCCAGTATTCAAGCTGCGATTTCAGTCTTGGTTTTTCGTTACGCCAATGGTTCAGGCCTTTCCCGCAGCGGCTTGCGATCTGCTCACTCTCACTGTATTCGGCGCTTACTTTGCGGTAGCGCTCCATGACGTACTCTCCGCCGTTGTGGAGTGCGTCCAGGATATCCAGCACCCAGCGGCGGAAGGCTTTGGCGACTGAAGTGCGAGCAAACATGGCAATCAGGTGAGCGCCGCGCAGGGAGAATATCCTGACATCCTTTTCACTCTCTCCATTACCAAACCCCTTGACCCTCAGTTTGGTGGTCATGCTCATGCTCTCGGAAAATTCGTCGCTATGGCGGCTGTAAATCTGGGTCACTTTGTCTGAGCGTGCATACCCAAGCGCCCTAGCCAACTCCGGCGCGGCTATCCAAACCTCTCCATCAATCGGCATCAGGGTCAAAGTAGTGTTCTGGAAAGTCAGGTCTTTCATGGCTGAATACCAAGCTTCTGAAATAGGAACACCCCGGAGCAGACGAAGCCTGAATCTGCCATTCGGTGATCAGCCTAGGGGTGTTGTTCGGGTATAAATAGAACGTTTTTGGCCAGCTCCCGTTAGTTGCTGTCCTCTTCACAGGTGATCACCAGCTCGCGGTTGCGGTTGTCCACGTTGATCGGTGGACCCACGATTTCGAGACGCATGTTGCCGAAGGCAATGCGCATGTCGGGGGTTATGTCGTCGCGGTAGCGGATGGTGACAGCCAGTGTGGCGGTATTGGTGACGTGCTGGCTGGCCCAACGCTCGCGACCGGTGATCGGTTTGACGTTTGCCCAGATATCGACCAGCCCGGGTACCGGCTGCCAGTCGTCTGTTGGGTGGCCGTACTGATCCTTGCCGCCCGCCTTGCGCTCGAATGTCACCGGTGTATTGAGGCGTCCTGAGCGCATCAGCCAACCCTCATGATTCGGTACGGGTCCAGTAGCATGGAGACACCCATTGGCAGCTCACTGCTGATGGTGCCGATTACAACGGATTCGCGGTTTTCATACAGGTGGCCTATCAGCAGGAGTAGTCCGGCGCGTACGTCTGCCGGTGTTTCGGTCATGCCCACGGTGGCCGTGATGGTGACGCTTTCTGGCTCGTCAATGGTGGCTGGCCAGTCTGTGTCCCACTGGGGCATGAGCAACGGGTACAGCGCACGCGTTTCCAGCCGCAGCGGTGGTGTCTGCAGGGTCTGGGTGACGCCATCGGGGTCAACGTATTCAACGCTGTCGATGGATTGCACGGGTGTCCAGGGCAGTTCGATCGCGCCAGCGGTTGAGCCGAAGCCGTCCAGTATCAGCGTGCGGGCAGCCGTATCGAAGATGCGACCAGTGCGGGTTTCTGCGTGACGGTAGGCCGAGTCAATCAGTGCAGTGATCAGTGCATCTTCTGCTGTGTGCTGGACGCGCAGGTGCGCTTTTGCGTCTTCTAGGGTGATCATGATTCACCACTTTTTCAGGGGGCAGCGGGCCCGTTCGTAAATTGCGGGCTGTGACGTGATCGGGTCAAAACCTATGGTGGTTTTATTGGCCAACGGGCAGCCGCAATCTCCGCACCAGTGGCCGCCTCTCTTGCGCGCCATGGCTGAGCCGATGCGGCGTTTGGCCTGATCGATGAAGTTGTCGCTAGCACCTGGGCGCTGGTCTGCGGTACGCAGGTGCTCGCAGGTTTCGTCCAGCCGGTGTTCGGTGCCGTTGGCATCAACCACAAACCCACAGATGGCACGGCGTAGTGCGATGACTTCAGCCTGGCCGATCTGGTGGGTTTCAATGAGGTCCAGCGCCTGCTCTTGGGTGAGGGGCGCTGGGGTGTCTGGCTTACTCATACTGAGTGCCGTTTTACTCAGCGGCTTTTGGTTGAGGCAGCTTGTCGCCCATTACCGCAACCTTCACACCTTCAACCAGGTGCTTCGCACGGTCAGCAGGAAAGCCTGCAATATCGCCCCGGGAGTAGCGGTTGAACGGCTTGGTGAAGGTGATGGTTACGCGCTCGTCTTTTGTCTGGGTCGCGTCTTTTGGAGTCGCCATGATTTTTTACCTGTATTTCGAATGGATGGTGAAACAGGCACGGCCGGAGCCGTGCCGCTTCAGGGGTGGTTACCAGGTGACGCCGGTTCCCAGTACCAGACCTTCCGGATGACGGAAGCCGATATCGTGCTCGGCAACCACACGGATCAGGGACTGGTTGCGAGCGAACGCCGATACGAGGTTGCCCCCGGCATCCTTGTAGGTGGCTTCTTTGGAGAAGTCGATCTTCATGTTCTCCTGCTCACCGATCACAACGTCATTCCAGTCGGCAAAGTAGATCTCGGTTTCGTTGGAACCGGTACCAAGGTTGACCGGAACGGTCGTGCTCTGCAGGATCGGCCAGCCTTTCAGCTGTCCCTGCGCCATTTCCGGATACACCTTGTTGCCGTTGCTATCACGCAGACCAAACAGCTTCATGTAAGAACGCGGGCTCAGTGCCCAGCCCGGCTGAATCAGCAGGCTGTCGCTCTCCATGAGCTTGAGGATCAGTGAATCCAGAAACGCATCAATGGTGGCCAGGCTGGCTGTAGCACCCGCCCAATCAACGGTGCGGCTTGCGTCAGTCGCAACCTTCTTGAAGCCTGCCGGGGTATCACTGGTGCCGTCATCACGCAGGAACGCCTTGTCCTCACGCACCGACATGGCACCGATCATGTCGCTCAGGACGATCTGTTCGACGTTGTAACCAGCGCGGCCAATCATCTGGTTGGAAATTGGCACCAGCGTGATCATGGTTTTGGCCGACAGTTTCACATCATCAAACTGTGACTCGGTGGCCAGTACGTCGCTGCCCTCACCCACATAGCCGGACGTGGCACCGGAGCTGAGGCGCGGCATGCTGAGGTTGCCGTTCGGCAGCGGTACCGGACGTGCACCCAGGCGGCGTACCACGGTGCGCGCACGCAGCAGCTCGATCACTTCTTCATGGATGTTCTGCGGAATGAGTGCACCGCCGCTGCCGGCACTGGTTTCGATTGCCATGGCCACATCCGCATCACCGATTTCAGTGCGTGCAAATTTGGCGGCATCTTCCATGTCGCCTTTGGCTGCCGCTACTGACATGGCCAGTCGTGCCATCTTGGCGCCCTGGTATTGCTTCAGTTCTGCCTTGCTGTGAACGGCTGGAGCATTACCGGTGTTGAATGAACCGACCGGTTGAGCTACTGCCGCCTGCGCTTTTTCAGCGGTTTCGAGGCGGGTGATTTGGGCACTCAGCTGATCAAACTCGGTGGTCAGCTGTTCGAACTGTTGCAGCTGCTCTGCCGTCAGCTCTCCGTTTTCTTGTTCAGCCTGCGCCAGCACCTGGATAGATGCGTTGATTTCAGCGCGTTTGCGGCGGAGTTCGATAAGGGTCATAGGTGTCACCTGTCATTGCTGGTTATAAAAAAGGCGACCATATGGCCGCCTGTTTGGTGCAGATCCGCCGCGTGGCTAGATCTTGCAAGCTGTGTCGTACGCGCGGGCCTGTGCCCGAATGCTGCGCGTAGGGGTTGATTTGTATCGTTGCGCGATTGCGTTAATGGCGTCTTGTGCCGGGGCAATCTCATCGATCAGTCTGAGCTGAAGGGCCTCTTCTGGGTCAAACAGCCGGGCTTCTGTTTCAATGACGGCCTGCACATCCAAGCCCCGGTATTCGGCAACCGAGCCGGTGAAGATGGCATAGGCTTTGTCGAGGCGTTTATCGATTTCGGCCACGGCTTGATCCGTAATGGGTTCGTGCGGTGAGCAGTCGTTCTTGTGGCCGCCGCGGTAGAAGGTGTTGTATTTGATACCCACCTCTTCTTCCCATTTGCTGACCTCGAATGTCTCAATGATCACGCCCACGGAACCGACACCACCGGTCGGGCTGCAGATGATCTTGCTGCAGGCGGCGGCCAGGAAGTACCCGGCCGAGTACGCCGCGAAGTTGATAATGGCGGTGATCGGTTTGATCTGGGTGCTGGCTCGGATGAAGTCGGCCATTTCCTTACAGCCCATGGCGGAGCCGCCACCGGTGTGGAAGTCGAGAACGATCTCTTCTACCAGTTCATGGCGTAGGGCTGCGGTGATCTGGCCGCGCAGGTATTCGTAGCTGATCAGCTCTTCACAGGATGCGGTGATAACGCCACGGCGCGGCACCAGCACACCATGCACTGAGATGACTGCCAGCTTGCCGAATACCTGCAGGCTTTTGGCATAGCGGTCTTCCTGGTTGCTGTTGGCCTCGACCGCCGGCTGACTTTGTGCCAAACCAAGACTGGTCGGCGCGCTTTCCATTCGACCCAACAGGCGAGGCTCGAGCACTGCCTTGATCGCACGCACCAGAGTGGGGTCAGCATACAGCGGGGTGTTGAACACCATCGAGGCGATATGCGGGTAATTGATCAAGTGCGACATAGGATCTCCTCGATGTCTTTCATCTGTTCGGGTGTGGCTTCGAATGACTGCTGCATTTGCGCTGAGTCAACCATGTTGAGAGGTGTCAGGTAACGATCACCGCCCGGGATCGGCGGCATATTTTCGAGACGACGGATATCGTTAACCGACAGCCATCCCCAGTTGCGCCCGATGGCATAGGCCTCGTAGCGAGACTTCTGATCACCGCGTAGCAGTCCGCTGACGTTGAATTCGATGTAGTGGTTTTTGCGCTCAGCCGGCAGCAGCAAGTCGCGCATCATGGCGGCTTCGTGTCGCTTCACCCAGGCCAACAAGGTGTAGATGACGAACTGCAGGCCCATGTGTTCGATGTTGCTGAACGTGGCTTTGTCGAGCTGCTGAATCATGTGCGGCGGGATCTTGTACAGCCGGCACACTTCGTTGACGCCGAAGTTGCGGGACTCCAGCAGTTGGGCTTTTTCGTTGTCCATGGCCAGCTGCCGGTAGGTCATGCCTTCCTGCAGCAACGCGACTGAGAACATGTTCCGCAGGCCAGCATGGCGCTCGGCGAACTTGCTCAGCAGACGGTCGATGGCGGCCTGATCTGCAATAGGTGTCGAGCCTTGAGGTCTTTCGATGACGCCTGACATGGTGGCACCACGCTGGAAAACAGCCCCGGCATGTTGCTCGGTAGCCAGTGCCAACCCAATAGCGTCTGCATTGGTATCGATCGGTGACAGGCCCACATAACCATCAAGGCTGAAGTACTTGATGTGGTGAACCATGTGCATGGGCAGTGTCTCGCCCAGGTCAGTCAGGCGGTAGTACGGCATGCCATCCGTACCCTTGAGCACCTGTACCTTCTTCGGGTGTACCGGGATCAGTTCAATTGGGTAGCCAGCGCCATCACGCTCGATCAGTGCATAGTGGTTGCCCTCCAGCCCCAGACAGCCCTGTGCCTGTTCGTAGTATTCGAACGAGGTGTCTTTGCGGTTGGGGGCTGAGTGGATCAGGTCATACACTGGGTGATCGGTTGCCCGGGTGCGGCCGCCGTTTTCGTCACGGCGGTAAAGCTCACAGGGCAGTTGCGCCAGCGACTCGGCCAGCAGTGTGACGCAGGCACGCACCGCACTCACCGCAAGAGCCGTTTTGGTGTTGACCATAGTGCCCGCTGATGTCTGGCGTCCACCTATAGAACTTACCCACTGGGTGAAGTTCTGGGCCGGTGCGGCCGAGATTCCATCTGCGCGGGTGCTGGCAAAGAGTCCGGGGAAAAACATCAGTCTTCAGCCTTATCGGTGTGCGTCCGGATGAACTGGGCATATGCCTGTGCACGGGCGTACATGAACGAGGTCGCCAGCAGCAGAACCCCGGCCACGATGAAGCCCGCCGGCGGGAAAACCAGCCAGGCACCGAAGGCGCACAGGCCGGCACCAATCAGGCCCAGAATGAAAATGAGAGCTGTCAGCATGCGACCTCGCTTGTGTCGTAAATGGATTCTTTTGGCGCTTCGTGATCAGCGTTCATGGCTCTACCCAGCGCCATCAAGATCGCGATGATGCCGTCGATCTTGTTTTCTTTGCGCTCTTTGCGTGGGTAGATGTTGTCTTTAGCGTCCGACTTGGCGGTGACGTTGCTGGCCATCCAGGTGAGCACAGGATCATCGGAGTGAATGAAGCGCTTACCGGTTATCGCCGCTTCCATCTCACGCATGGGCGGGCTCATGTTCTGGACGGTGTTGCGGTATTCAACGATCTCGGCGCCGTCCTTCATCAACTGGTGGGCCAGCTGGGTGGCGCGCCATGGGTCGTAGGCGATTTCGTTAATCTGGAACAGGGCAGCCAGATCGCGGATCTCTTCGCGGATCTGGTCGAAGTCGATCTCTTCACCGTCGGTGACGACCAAGTGGCCGGCGTTTTGCCAGGCTTCGTAAGCAGCCCGGTTGTTGCCTGCTCGCTCGATTGCGCCTTCCGGCAGGTAGTTGCGGGTGAACACAATCCACCGGTCGCGGCCGTTTTCGTCTTTGTCTCTGAACAGCAGCGCGATGCTGGCAATGTCAGTCTTGCTCGCAAGGTCAACACCCAACCAGCACTCACGGCCAATGAACTGATCCAGCGTGAGTTCAGGGTGACCGCAGGCATGCCAGTCGGCCATATTGAGCCAGGCGGTGCGGGCCGATACCCATACATTCAGGTGCTTGGTCAGAAACGCATTGGTCCGGCTTGGATACCGGATTGCGTCGCGCTGCTGCTTGAGCAGGAACTCTTCGCTGACCGATACGCCGAAGTTCGGGTTGGCCTTTCGCAGGGTGGCCGGATCTTGCCAGTCATCCTCTGCATCGATGGTGTAGATGATGGCGAACAGCTCATCGTTCGGCATGACACCAGCCAGCATCTGCTGGGCCTGTCGGCGCTTGTCGTAGCAGGGACCGGCGAGGTTGAAGCCGGCTGTCGTGATGATGAACATCAGGCCCTGCTCACGAGAACCCATCCCTGTCATCATCGTCTCGTAGAGATCAGGGCTGTCGTGTTCGTGATACTCATCGACCAGAGCGCAGCTGGGTGAGCTACCGTCGCCGGGGTTGCCAATCAGCGGCTCAAACCGACTGCCATCAGCAGGCATGCTGATGTTCTTGGCCATGATCTCGATGCCGGCAGCGTTTTTCAGCGCCGGTGTTTTTTCGAGCATGAGCTTGGCCGGGCGGAAAACCTCCCAAGCCTGTTTCTCTGTGGTCGCGCCACAATAGACCTCGGCACCGTATTCGCCATCGGCGCACAGCATGTAGATGCCCACGCCGGCAGCAATGACTGACTTGCCGTTCTTTCGCGGGATCTCGCAGTAGGCCTCAGAGAAACGGCGCAGGCCGTCTTTCTTCTTCACCCATCCAAACACACAGCAGAAGATGAACGTCTGCCAGGGCTCCAGCTCGATCAGCTTGCGTTCGCGTGCCCACTGGCCTTTTGTATGGGGCAGCAGCTGAACGAATACGCAGGACTTCTCGGCTTCATCCTTGTCGAAGGTGAATCGATAACTGCGCTTCTTCGATGCCTTCAGGTCATCGAGGTGGCGCTTACACGCCTGCCGCACCTCCTTGCATGCAGCAATTCGGCCAGCAACGATGTCCCGCGCATACTTGTTCGCGGCATTGACGTTCGGGTAACTGGCCATGGAGTCTCATCACTTCCCGCCCCGCTTCTTGCCGAGCAGTTCGGCGAATGGGTTTCTGTCATCCCCCCCGCCAGGTACAGCGAGACGCACCCTGCTGGCCGGGTCGAGCCCGAGCGCGGATCCGAACATGGCCATCTGCTTCAGGGACTCATTGATTACCGTGGCGGCTGGGTTCTTAACTGGGCCGCCAGTTGCACCTGTAACCACTGCGCCCTCTTTGGCATAGAGCTCTTCGGCATCACGCCAGCGGCCGTATGCAGAACAGAAGGCCTCAAGGTTGTGCAGGTCTGTGGCGGTTAGGATCTTTGAACCAACCAGCCAGGTGGCCAGATGATCCCACGCTTCCATACTGCGACCGGACAACCAGACCGGAGCAGCAGGTACTTCTTGAAGGGCATCCGCGGTAGGCTCGGCATCGTTCAGCTTTCGCTTGCCGGCGTTGCCCTGAAGGACCTTGAGAGTGGTTGGCTTGGCCTTGCGTCCGCGTGTCATAGATGAGAACCGTTCTCGCCGGATTTAATTTTCAATTTCGCGGCTGTAAAAATTTGACTTGGGCGGCGGTGTCCGAGCAGCAAGGTTGTAGAGATTTGATCCCCCCTACCCCTGCTGCGCTCGCTTCGCCTCAGTCTGCGTCTTCACGTCGTGGCACGCCTTGCAGATCGCCTGAAGATTGCTGTCTGCATCCGTGCCGCCTTCAGCCTTCGGGATGATATGGTCAACCTGTGCTGCCGGGGTCACTCGGTTGTTCTTCAGGCAGGGCTGGCAGAGCCCTTTGTCACGTCGCATTACTGCATCGCGCTTACGTCGCCATGGCCGACCACCTCGGCCCGATCCTTTACGCGTTGCCCAAGGCTTATGCAGATGCTCATGTTCTTCACAGTAGCCATGACTGGCCGTTGTTTTGTTGCCACAGGCAGGTGCTCTGCAGGGGCGTGGTGGCTTGCTCGGCATTGCGGCTCCAGTGGTGGTGATGCATAGGATTGTGAGAAATTCTCGATAACCACGCAGTTGCGCCTGCCCCGCGGTACTCAGGGGGTGCCAGGGGCCCCGTCATCTGCCGCCTCAGCCTCATCAGACCATCGCCTGACGCTTTCCCGGTCAGCATTGCACTGCTTGATGAACAACTCGCAACGCGCCATATACGCGCCATACGTGCCGTCAAGGGAAGGCTCGGAAATCGTGTCAGTCCACACCCGTGGAACTGCCCGATACAGATACTGGGGGGCTGGTTCGGTACTGGCGCACCCGCTCAGCAGCATCAGGGCCAATGCGAGTATCAACACAGGGGTCTGTGCCAGCCAGAGCGCGCAGCTGATCAGCCAGCTCGCCAGCCCTGCGAGTTGCATCAGCGCGTTGACGGGCTGTTTCTGCCAGCATGCGGTCAGCTTGCTCATAGCGTGCGCGCTCTTCTTTGATTGTCTGGTTCAGGTGAATGATCGCCTTCTCTGACTGTCGGGCCTCTGCTTTTAGCTCGCCAATAGTGATCAGCGACCAGGCAAGAGCTCCAGATAGACCAATCAGCAGCACGGCCAGCACAAGCCAGCGGCTCACAGTCCAACCTCACACAGCGACCGCTCAACCTCACGGCGCGTCACCAAACCTGGCAATGCCTGCCACTGACCATTAACCTTGCCATTCACCCACCGGGACATTTCAGCACAAGCACCTTCCTTGTCACCTGCGTTCAGTTTTTTCAGCAAGGTCGAAGTTCGGTACTTTGTCTCACCGAAGTTGAATACGAAGCTGGCCAGTGCAGCACGCTGTTCAATCGTCAGATCTGCTGTGGTGTGTCTCTCAACAGCGTTCATTGCGACTGCCAGATCTTGGCGCAGCAACTCCTGGCACTCATTTTCGGTTTTGACCTGTCCCAGCTTTGCTGTTGCCGTATGGCCATAACAAATGGTCACCACGCCAACCGGATCAACGTATGCCTCATGCTCCACACCTTCAAACAGCGTGATCATCGCTGTTGCAAGGCTGACGGATGCTGTCAGTACAGCTGCAGCTATTCGTTTCTTGAGCATTTGCGCGCCTCCCTTCGTTTCTGCCGCCACTGAGCAAACTGGAGCCGGTATTTGGGAACAAGGAGGCCTATCTGAAGCGCCAGGTAAATCAGGGTGATGATGGCCACCCAGTCACTGAGTGATAGGCCCAAGAGGTAGTGGGCGCTCGTCACGGCGATTGGCGGAGCAGCCTTGCTGGCTTCGACACCAATGTCATGGAGTAGAGACTCGTTACTCATGGGGTGCTGCGGTCCTTTTGGGGCGCCACAGCCAAGCTGCAGCGGTGTGGATTTTCGCTGCAGTACAGACACAAAAAAGCCCCGCGATTGCGAGGCCCTGGATTCGTTTGCGGTCACTACGACCAGCATGACTAAAACTCTAGTTCTCTATTATCACAAATGCAAGCATTCACTGTATAAATTTACACTACCAACTACTCTGCATTCTTCAATAGGCCTTCAAGCTCCTGAATGCGCAGCAGGGCGGTGACTAGACGTGCAACGGTGGGTTGTACTGGTAAATGGCCGCTGGAGTACTTCTTATGTGCCGACTCGCTGATGCCCAGTTCGTCCAACCAGCCTGCAAGTTTACCGCGGCCGTAGAAGCCCAGATCGTGCTGGGCTTGTTTGTATTCGGTGGGGGTCATGATTGAGCCTTATCGTACCTTGAACGGCGTCGGCCGGTGCGCTTTCGACCGTAGCATTTTTCGTATTCTTTTTCTGAGAGCGATCTATATCTGTTCCGCATGCGCTCCAGTAGTGCACTGTAGCGCGCTGGATTTTGCTTGATTCGGGCCAAGCGTTTTCTTTCACGCCGGCGATGTGCTTCAAGATACACTTTCCGCTTAGCAGGGTCGGCATTTATAGCTTTTCTCCAGCGCCTGACACTTACCAAATGGCTGCGTCGCAACTTCTCCGCAAATACTGGATCTTCTGCTTTCCGCTGTTCCAGGCGAGCCAGATACTCTGCCCTGACCTGTCTGAAATGATGCGTGTATTTGACCTTTTGATACCGTTCCTTTTCCCTTCGGGCTTTTCGTTTATCCCGGCAGGTATCGGAACATGTTGCTGCCCGCTGCCTACCTTTGTATGGGATTATTTCCCCGCATTCCTCGCATGGATTTCCAAGGCACCAGGGACATGATTTTGGACCCTTATACGAAGGTTTGAATATCTGGCGAGGATAGAACCCTTCTCGCCCGCAGTCGCATTTACATACAATCTGCGCATCGCCTTTGTCCGTGATGACAGTTAATGTGCCAACTTTCTGGCCTTCTCTGTTCATGCTGATTGCGGACCATTAAGTCCGCTCACGAATAACTTGATTGCAAGATAAATATGATGCCTTACCTGTAGCTGCAACGGCTGCTGCGCGGTACCAGATGTGAACCACTTCTGTAGTCGACTAACACTCCAGTATGTCAGTTTTGAAAGCTCTCCATATGTCAGCCTTTTCCCGAATCGAGCCATGTAGGCCTCTGAAATAACCTCAAAGAATTGAGGCTGGTCTATATCGATAACCCTTTCCCATACAGGGAACTCAGCTAATTTTGACTGCCTAGGTTTATGCGGTGTCGGGCTTTTTCTATACGGGTCTATTCCTAGCTTGTGCCTGCGTTGCATGACCCTAGATGCTGATAGACCAAGAACTCCGGCGACTTTCCTGTCTGACATTGTCCCAAGCAGAGCATCATCGCTATTGCCCCACACAACTTCTGAGCTTTTACTATAAGCAGCGATCCCCAGTTCCTTGCGAAGCTGTGTAACTCTTGCCGTGCTACATCCAATTTTCTTGCCAATTTTTTTGTCCGTATCAGTTCCTAGTAGATCCTTATACTTCAGCGCAGTATCTTTTGGTTCTGGCCTGGGAGTAAATGCTTGGATTTCCTCGTATATCCGCTTGTTCATAACCTGAATACGGTCAAGCCCCAACCTGTCAGCTATCCGCTGGTCAGTATCAGTCCCAAGCAGTGCTAATTCTTCTTTAGTCCATTTATGCCGTTTCTTGCTGCCTGATCGCGCAATGCCTTCTTTGATGCGCCTGCCTCTGACTACTGCAAGTGACACCCCAAGCTTTTCAGCTAATTTTCGATCTGGCATGGTGCCGAGTAGAGCAATAGCCTCTTCAGTCCATTCGTACCTCTTCATATCAGTCCTTCCAACCCATCAGCGAAACAATCTTCAAAGCCTCATTGTTCATGCTGCAGCGAACTCTACACCCGGCAGCACGAGGTAAGAGGTGCCGTGTTCATCATCCATTTCAACTGCCAGGTAACCCAGCTTGCGAGCTACCTGACCACGCATGCGCTGTGCTACCCAGCTGGCCATGCCGATGCTTGCGTCTTCGCCGATCATAGCCATTTCGAAGGCTTCCAGCACTTCGTCTTCGTCCATGTCGAAAACATCAGCTTCTTCGATAACCGCTTCCCAGATCAGATCTGATTCGGCATCGACGCTTTCTTCTGCGCATACAGCTTCGAAGGCTGCTTTTACTTCATCATGATCCAGTTCGTAATTGAGGGAGTAGTCAGTCAGGATCTGGTCATCATTCAGCTCTACAGTGTGCAGGTCACCGTGGGAGCCGGCTGTTTCTTCACATGCGCTGGCAAAGATACCGCGGAAGAGGCCTTTATCTTCAACTTTGCTGATGTTTCCGCCGTGGTAGAGTTCCATGATGTTGCTCCTGATTGCTTGCTGTTCCCCTTACCGTTGAATTAATAATAGTTCCTCAAATGAACTATTGCAAGCATTGAGGCGAAGTTTTCTTGAGTTTTTGACAGTTTTAAAATCACGCCCTCACCTCTCTCATACCTTCTGCCTGAATAATCATCTGCCGAATGCGATCAATGGTTTCGATCTCCTGCGCCAGCGCTTCCCTTGCCCTCATAAGTCGCTGCACATACTGCCGATCTCCCAACCCCAAGCGCCTACACACCACTTGCGCCGACTCCTGCGCCCAATACCGTTCAGCCAGCAGCACCATGGCGTACTCATTCTTGAGGATCCCTTTAACCAACCGCACACCCAGCCCTGAACAGCTGGCGCAACCCTGTTTCACCACCTGACCCATCAGGCTTGCTGACTTCACACTCAGCGCATCGGATAGTTGCTTCAGCTCACTTTCGGACGGCAATACGTTCCCAGCCAACCAGTCACGGCAGGTTTTGTATTCCGGCTGGCCAACCTCATCTGATGAAGCTGGCCAATTGCTTCGTATCCAGCTCGCACGTTCTTGTTCAGCAATGCCAGCAGCAGACATAGTGTTATTCAGATTTGTCGCAAACAGCCCCACTTGCCCATCCCCCTCATGGCTGCAATCACCGCACGGGGACGGCTTACCCAGCAGGTACTGGATTTTGACCAACTGCGCATGCTGCTCCCGGGTCATACCAAGCGCACCGATCATGAACGCATTGGACCGATCAAATTCGGACGACGGGGGTAGATCGCCCTTATAGTCAGCAAGTCGCTGCAGATCGTTTTCCGAGTGCCAACCTGCTTGGTGCTGCTCCAGGTGGTTCAGGTACACCGACAACAGGTTGTCGATCCGTTTGCGCATTTCCTTGTCGATCGCCATGCCCATCCCCTTCAATCAGTCGATCTTGCTGCCAACGCGCTGAGTGCCCAGCCTCAGGCTTTCGCGCAGCTCCCGGATTTCACGCGCCTGCGCAATACACTTGCTGGCCAGCGCATCCTGCAGATCTGAAAAGTAGTCCTGATCTATAGTCACGAGGCCCAGTCCTCCACACTCGCCACAGGTGTACTCATATACCGCGCCACGAATGGCCCCTGAGCCAAAACAGGCTTTGCACCGCTCCCCAGTAGGCATTTCGATCTGCAGGGGCCGGGTTTTCAGCTTCGGTTTACGCAAGGTGCCTCCTCAACCCATACAGCGCCAACATGGCGGCATCGCGCTTGTCCTCATTGCTCTTGCCTGTCCAGCCGGTCACCTGGTTGAACAGCTCGGCATCCTCCTTGATGCCCTTAATGGATCCACCCGTTTTGAAGTAGAACAGCCGCTCTCGACCAGCCGCATCACGGTACCGCTCGGCGCCGGTGAGCGGCTTAACCATCAAATAATCAGCACCCACTCGATCCAGATACTTGCGCACCACCCGGGCAATCGCCTTCACCTGCCCCACGTTCTGGCTGATCTTCGAGATCTGCGCCTGGCGATTGCCCGCCTTCAGCGTCCGGGGGAATGTCGGCTTCATCGACTCCACATCCTCAACCACGAACGTCGCGCCCATGGCATGCTGCTCATCAATTAACAGGAACAGGTCAAACAGATCCATCGAATGCAGGTCTGACAGCCGGCCATCAACCGCCACACCAACGCCACTCTTCTCCAGATCCGGATCAATCCCGATTACCACCTCAGTCATTTGTTTGTCCGCTCCCACTCTTCCCGCATGGCCTTTTCAACCTCCGATCGGCTCATGGGCGACAGTCGCTTTGTCTCCCACATAAATGCCTGTTTGCGGCTTTGGTGTGTCTCAAACGCTCGCAGGTACTTCACCAGCGCCACTACATCGATGCCGTGAACCACGTTCTCAACCGCACTCACTCAGATACCCTCGCACCTCAATTGCCGGACCTGTCTCTTCCAGAGCGCACTCATCTACACCATCAGCCGCCTGCACCAGCAGTTCACGGCTTACACCCAGCTTCAGCGCCAGCTCGGTCATGCACCGGATGGTGACCGGGTTGGTGCACTCCAGAGTGGCTGTTATCAGCGTGACCCTGTCCGACTCAGTGATAAGCCCATCAGTGATGACCGTCATTGCGACTCTCCTTCATGATTTCGGCGTGCAGCTGGCGAAGACGATTGGCTGCACAGTGCGGATACCCGCGCTCGATCTGCTCGCAGGCCTGACCAATTGCGTTGGCGAACTCCATGATCAGCTGGCGTGTGTGTTCTGCCTGATCCGCCAGCGCCCGTTCGTGCCTTCTCTTGGCCCGGTGATCCCTACCCTTAATCAGCTCATTGACTCGGCAAGACAACCTGTTAACTTCTGACTGCATGGTGCGGTACTTCTGGTTCAGCTCCTGCGGATCGCCAAGCCGTGCGAGCAGGTGCGCCATCAATTCCATTTCGCCCTTCACGTTCACTTGATGCTGCCATGGCTCCAACTCATTCTTGGTCTTCCAGCTCTTTAGCAGTAGAACGTGTCCAGCTTTTGGCTTTACGTGGCCGCGCTTGTTCACCCAAAGCAGCCCCCAGCCGTCCGGTAGTTCATCCGGCTGGATTACACCCTCCGGGCACAGGTAGTAGCGATATGTGCCCATGCCCAAAACATCACCGTTCCGGTGAGGCTTCTTTGCATCCGCAAGGAAGTCCGAACGACTTACTTTCACCTCAACTAATACTGAGCCGCCACCATGGCCCCAGCGGTAACCCCAGGCATCCGCTCGCTCACCGCCAAACAACCCACCAACCTCGACCAAACCGATATGGCAACCGGGGCCATTTGCGCTATAACTGCGCTTGAGCCATTTACTGGCGAGATAGCTAAGGCTGTCGTGTGTTAGTTCACTCATGCCGGTCACCAGTCCGTGTCGTCAATGTTCATGATTGATGCGGATACCACGGCGCGTTTCTGCTGCTGGGTGGCCGCAGGGGTATGGCCGACAGCTGCTACACGCCGAAGCTGGTTCAGGAGTTTGTGTTCCCACTGCGCCTGCGTAGCGGTATCGCCTCGCGCCTCCCAGTAGCTGCGGAATTCACCCAGGATCGATTCCTGCTGCTCAGGCTCAAGGCGGGTCAGGTTCACACCGCTGGTGCGACAGCGCTCCGCGAACCACTCGCTGGGCAACCACTCGAAGTGCATGGCGAACTTTTCACGGGTGGCGCCCTGCGGCATCAACCCAACCGGCAGGGTTTCGTCAGGTTCTGCGGTAAACAGGTTGGACAGGAACGGATCTTCAGGCTCGGTTGCCGGGATGGTACCGACATGAGTGTCGGTCGCATCGGTGTGTTCGTGATCAGCACAATCGACCGTGTGCGTGCTGCTGGACGCGCCAGCGTCATCAACAGGATTACTGGTATCTTGATTTGTCGGAGAATTTTCCGACCATTGCTCGGATATTTTTCCGACCCTTTATGGTCGTGATTCCAGGTCTTGCCGACATCGGTCAGACGCACCAGCGTGATGCTGCTGGTATGCGACAACTCGATCATGCCCTTGGCTGCCAGCTGCTTCAGCAGGCGGTATGCTGTGTCGATCTTGTCGGTCAGCAGGGGCAGCTCATCAATGATCTTCTGCTTGCTGAGCGCATAGAATACGGTGTCGTCCTTGGTGACAGCCTTGCACCAGCTGGGGCACTCGTACACAAACGAGAACAGCAGCGCCTGCTGGGCGTTCAGGCCCCACTCAAGCGCTTTGGTTTGGTTGATGGATAGGGTGTACTGCATCCCGATCAGGCCTCCAGCCGCTCAACTTCAGCGCACAGGCGGGCTGCGTATCGCTGCATATAAATTCGGGAAAGCCGCTTCTTGCGCTGCTCAAAAGTCATACCGGCCTCAATCAGTCCGGTATCGATGTTCTGCAGGTGGGTGATGCACTGCATCTCAATAGGTGACAGGTGATCCCTGATCGCTTCATTGGCGGCCAGACCGTGACGAGCACGGAACTGCTTAGCCGTAGAGCCCAGTGCAATGCGGTTGATCAGGTCGTATTCGTTAGAAAAATGGTAGTGCTTGACCGGCTGCCCGGCATCCAGGCGATTGAACTTCACAGCGTCGTTCAGGTAACGCGACTCCAGCCGGGCACGTTCGCGCTGCACCTGTTGTTGTGCCAGTTCAACCTGGTTGTTGATTAGTGCGTCATAGGCGCGAATTACCTTCAGGTGAAACGCTGCACTGATCCACATGGCATAGGCATACACCAGCTCTTTGCAGACATATGTACCGCCCTTTCGCCCCCCAGCCGTTACTACCGGAATTCCGGTAGTTTCCAGTTCATCAATCAATTCTTTGGTTTGCTGGTTGTTCAGCCAGTAACTGGGCGCGTGGCGCTTCTCATTACCCGCAGCCTTATGCAGATCATTCAGGCAGAATCGGCCTTCCTCATCTGTACGAATCTTCAGGTTGTCAATCTTCATGATTTGTTGCATCATCAACCCTCGTTTTGAGTTAACCCCGTCGCGGCTGCCCAGCCATATCAGCGTCGGGGTTTTCTTTTGTCTGGTAAGTGCCAAAACTGCCACCCACTGAACTGCACCCTCTTCCATGCCTGCGGGCCAGGATAAAAACCCAGCGGCTGAAGGCGCAGATCAGTTCCCTCTCTCTGTCGCCACCGGCGAGAGGGACACCGGTTTAAGAGGTTCGCAAAACCCGGGCTTGCAGATTGTCTGGGGCGCCGATCTGCCAGCGGTACAACGCGCCCACAACTAGAGCATTCGTGTGCCCGTCTTTCCGAGCTGTCCGCGACCGTACTCATCCAGGGCGCTGCCCCACTGCAGCTGTATCACCCTGTACTTTCAGGAGAGCGCCTGGCGTGCCGTGAGGCCCAAAGGAGTGTTGCCATCGCTCTGCTGCTGCGGTTATTCCATGCCCGGTCACTCACAGCTGATACCGGTCGGCGCAATTCCCCGCCGCTGGGTGCCATCACTGCTGGCAGTAGGCCCGCTCAAGTGCGTTGGCACTCGATTCCATCAGCGCAGCCGCTACCGGCGCAGCACTGCGCACCATGGCAGCGCCACGGCGGTTAAACATGATCAGATCAATCAGATTGGTCGGCGGTCGATTTCGGCTGTCAGTTCTTTCAGCTGCGCCAGCGCTTCTTCAAGCGCGGTCTTGTCGGTGTCGTACACTTGCAGAGGCGGGTCATATACCTGCTCATCCAGCACCACCTCAGCAGCACCGAATACCGGTACATCTGCGAACCCTTCCACTGTGGACTCAACAGCTCCGGTGGCAGCTTCCGGCTCGGCAGGGGTCTCCTGTTCAGCGTCCTGCTGGGCTGCCGTGGGCGCCGGAAGCTCGCCACATTCAAGCGATGCGCGGCCTGAATCGGTCAGGTGGTACTCGGTTTTATCTTTCAGACCGGTGGTCACGATCAGTCCACGAACATGCATGTCCTTGATCGCTGACGGAAAGGTCTTGGCTGTCACATATGTGCAACGCGCCAGCAGCTGTCCAGCCGTCAGCCCCGGTGCTTTGTTGATCGTTTCGAGCAGTTCAAAGATGCGTTGGTCGTGAGTCATGAATCACCTGTTTGTTGGAAACGCTGTTAAACTCGATCGCCAGTACCAGCCACAAAAGCAGCAACTGAGTAGCCCCCAGAGAAATGAAGAGGAAACTGGCCAAGTGGTGGGCCGGCGTCATGAACCCGCCACAGACATGGATAAACACCAAGGCAGAAGCACAGATTCGCAGCAAATGCTTCTGGCGAGCAGCTGCTTGGATGAACTGCACGCTGGTTGTTGGGGCTTTATTCGCGCTCATTTTCTTCACCTACAAAGGCCTCACCACAATTCATTCCGGCTGGGATACTGCGCGAATAGTTACTCTCGCAGTGATCCCCGGCCTTACGGCATTCATGAACATCTACTACGACCGCAAACATCTGCTTCTGAAAGACAGGGCTGCCGTTGCCAGCGAAAAAGCGAAAATGGAAAAAGATTAATCATCACCGCCCCGCTCCGAACTGTGATGGCCACACACGCTCTGCATTTCGCGTATCCCTGCCACTACCTCATTGACGCAATCAGCCAGCGATTTCCCCGACATTTTTTTGATCTCAAAGGCATGCCAGAACAGCTTTGTGTTGATCGCCGCATCAATCTGGGCTTCCGTGAGTGCTTCAGCAGCCACAGTCACTTCAGGCTCATAGCTGGCAAGTGTCTTCTCCACCGCATCCAAGATGCTCTTCACAATGGTCAGGTTGTTCCTGGCGGCTGCTATTTCTTCTTTGAGCTCGGCAATCGTGTTCATGTCGTTATTCCCTGTATGCGTATACATGTAGAGCACCCAGTAAAAAAACAGGCACCAGTTGTTATGCTGGTACCTGTCAGGCAACACGTGAGGAATTGAAAGCCGATGCAGGATAAAAGTGCGCCAGCACATCATCACGCGTCAGGGCTCCGTTTGAGTTAATGACCAGTGCAGTCATCAACTCTTTCCTCGGGGTTTTGTAGCCGGGGCGAAGGTGGCCCGTCAGATAGACAGCCGACGTCCCGCAGCGCTGTGCATAACTTGTGAGCTCTTCTTCAGTCAGTGACTTGATGAATTTGGAAAAAGTAGTGTCTTGCACGTCATCATCTCCTCAATTGGAGATGAATATAACCCTATAGGTGTTATTTAACAACCCGTAAGGTGTTTTACCTTAAAGGTGATACACGCGAAAATATGAACATGACCACTAGACCGATCAAAGAGACCCGACTACACAACGCACGGCTGCTCCAAGCTGAGGCGGGTAGTCAAAAAGCTGTCTGCGAAAAGCTCGGGAAATCACAATCCAGAGTGAGCGCCTTCATGGGTGATAACCCAAGCAAGGGCATAGGTGATGCAATTGCGCGTGAATTTGAGGTCGCGTTTGATCTACCGAACGGATGGATGGATAGCTGGCACGATGCGATCTACCGTTCACCAGCAGACCTGCCTGATAAGCCGTTACTTGTTAGTGAGCTTCCAGGATCCTACCAGGACGATTCACATCGCCGCCGTGAAATTATTCGCAGTGCGCGAAGAGGGGCTATAGACATAGATTGTTTGGCTGAGTGCATCGAGAACATCGAACTCGCGCTTGAATACCCCGACGAAGAGCCTGTTTCACCAAGCCAAAAGGCAAAAATGATCGCCGGCCTCTATGTTACGAGGACAGCAAACGGCAGCAAGACAGAGGGTGGTGATGTAGACACTGCTATTGCTGTAGTTCTAGCCGGTGGCGTCTAATTAAATCATCCAGCTCCATCTGAAGACGGGCCCTGCCTGCAACGCGCTCGGACTGACTCATAACCCCTAGATGCACCACCTTCTGGAAAGACACCAGCCTCTCCATATAGGCAATATAGTCACGATCTCTCTTGGCCAAGTTAATGCGCGGCTTGAGATCCAGAATTTCCCCTGACATAGCAACCCCCTCTATCCATGTGCTGTATGAATATACAGCTTAAAGGTTTGTGTTGCCACCCTGGGACAATCACATCTTTTGCAATCAAAGTTGAGAATTATCAATTACCGATATAATCGTTCCATCAAGCCCCACCTTTGCAATAGCCTGGTACAGTCTCTTCGCCCCAAATCCGTTAACAGCGCGGTACTTGAGCGCCACCATAAGGTGATCACCTTTATCGGAATATCTCGTCTCAACGTGGTCATAACTGTCAGGGTCATGCAGCGAATCCTGAATAAGCGCTTCAAGATTGCGGTGAGAGCCGTCCCATGCTGAAAACTGCCTTCTGATATCTTTTGCGCGCTGCTCAGCAGGTGTTAGAACCTTCTTCGGTTTAGGCTCTGGCCTTGGCTCTGGGCTTGCCCTTTCCTCGACCCGCTCTGGTTCAGAACGTTCATTCGAATCCTTATATACCCCACTCATCCATCCGTAGCCGCCAACCACAAAAATCACCAGCCAGATCACCGCGCCAACGCCGATGCTTTTGGGCTTGGTTTTAACTGGATCAGGTGTATCCAGAACAGGTGCAGCCTGCTCCATCGCCATTCTTGGCGATCCGCAATGAGGGCAATGTGTCGCCCTTACACTGACGGTCCCACCGCAATCATCACACTTAACGATGTTCGTTTTTGCGCCATCGGCAGGCGAGCCTTCCGGCTGTGAAGGCTTCGAGCGAAAAGATTCTGGCTTCGCAGATTTCCCATCCAAGCGGCTTCCGCAAGCCGAGCACTGGGTTGCCAAAGACGAATTAGAGGCCCCGCATTCAGGGCACTGTTTTTTGCTCACTCATCTCCTCCTTGATAGTCAGAACCAGCGCCTCGCAGAGGCGCTTTGCATCCACCCAAACGATAACCCAAAAGAAAAAATTGCAAAAACACCTTTTGGGTGTTGACGAATATAACCCTAAAGGTAATACTAAGCTCAAATACAACCTTTAAGGTGTTTAAATGATCACGCGCACAGAACACGGATACGCACTGAACGGATGGGAGGCTCGCCCAATGCCCCTGCCGTCTGGCGCCAAGTTCACCGCTGGTGAATCACGCGCAGCAGTGTGTCGGGTCAACGGCCTGAAGGCATCCGAAGCCGCTCAAGAGCTGCACTGCAGCCGCCGCAACATCGACCAGTATTGGCAGACCCTCTACTACAAGCTGGGCTGCAACAACGCCATCGTCGCCATCAACAAACTGGTCGAGCTGGGCGCACTGCACCGCATCAACACCCTGCTGCTGGCGCTGATACTTGGCACCGGCAGCGCACTGGATACCGATCTGGATATCGAGGCCCGCGCCGGCCGCGTCCGCAGCAGCCAGACCCGCACCGCCCGCCGTGGTGGACGCAGGTCTGGTATGCGCACCAACCGCGACATGATGACCGACCTCGATATGTGGACCAACGGCAGCGCCAGCGACATCTACACCCTCGCTGACCTCGCCAGCTAAACGATTACAGCAGTACCGAGCAGGCGGAACCTGCCCAGCTTTGAACCACAAGGCGCAAGCCGAATCCCGAAGTGGCGAGCTGTGACCGAACCGAGCCTCTGAATGTAAGCCGGTAGGTGTGTCGGGGACCATTAACAGGTCTTTTTCCAAGAGTGCAGGTGCGCCTGTGCTGCTGGAAAAAAACAGGAGAACCACATGGACGCACAAACGGTTTTTACCTTCATCCTGCTGTTTGCAGGCCCCCTGCTGGCGCTAACGGCCGGTTGGGCACTGTTCACCTTGGCTTTCTGCGCCAGGGCATTAATCAAGCGCCAGCCGGTAGGCCCGGTACTGCGCGAAATGCTGGAGGAGTGGTAATGCTCAACCACGTAATGCTCGACCTCGAAACCATGGACACCCGGCCCACGGCAGCCATTGTCGCCATCGGCGCAGTGGCCTTTAACCCGCACATGGGCAAAGTCGACCGTGAAGGCGGCTTCTACGTCACCGTAGACCTGCAGAGCTGCCTCGATGCGGGCCTAACCGTCAGCGCCAGCACCATCAACTTCTGGCTCAAGCAGAGCGAAGAAGCGCGCCAGCAGATCACCGGCTGGTCTGAACCGCTCGAAGACGCTCTGCGCATGCTGGAAGGCTGGCTGCACAGCCTGAATATCGCGGCCTGTCCGCCCGACGGCGACCCCTACGGCCCGCATCTTGAGATCTGGGGCAACGGCGCAGACTTCGACAACGTCATACTGACCAACGCCTATCGCGCAGCCGGTTTCGATCTGCCCTGGGGCCGATACCACAACCGCTGCTACCGCACCCTGAAAAAGCTGTTCCCCAGTATTGAGATCGAGCGCACAGGAATCCACCACTGCGCCATCGATGACGCTGCCAGCCAAGCCGAGCACGCCTGCCGGATTATCCAGCACCTGGACGACCTGAAGCGCCTTGGCTACCAGAACGCAAAACAAACAGAGGCTATCTGATCATGTTCGCACCCAAAAACGTAATCGCCTACACCGTTACAGACCTGCCGCCCGTTCACGACCTCGAAGCTGCCCTGCGTGAACATATCTTCAAGCCGCGTGGCGCATCAGAACTTAGCCGCTCCGGCTGGGCAGAGCCAGCGCCAGACGTGTTCGCAGAGGAAACACTGGTGGTCGACAGCAACGGCATGCTGCTGATCACCCTGAAAGAACAGGAAGCCGATCTAAAAGGCTCCGTTGTCCGCGAAGCACTGGACGAACGTGTGGCTCTGATCGAGGCCGAACAGTCCCGCAAGGTGTACCGGAAAGAAAAGCTGCAGCTCAAGGATGAAGTGATCCTCGACATGCTGCCCCGGGCATTCAACAAGACACGCACCACCAGCGCCCTCATCAACCCGGCAGGCGGCTACATCTTCATTGACGCATCCAGACACACCAAAGCCGAAAACCTGCTGAACCAGCTACGTCAGGCGCTGGGCTCGCTCAAGGTAGCACTGATCCAGACCCTGCACCCTTTAGACACGGTGATGACCACCTGGCTACAGGGCGCCAGCATGCCGAAAGGCTTTGCGCTTGAAGATGAGTGCGTGCTGATCGATCCAATGCTTGAAGCCGGACGGATCGCAGCCAAAGGTCAGGACCTACTCAGTGAAGAGATCACCGCCCACATTGCCGGGGGCTACTACGTCCGACGCCTGGCGCTGGAGTGGATGCAGCAGTGCCGGTTCGTACTGCACTCGGACCTCAGTATTCACCGCCTGCGCATGGTGGATGAATACCGTGATCAGCTTGATGCCGAAGCGCCTGAAGACGTACAGGCAGCCATCCTCGCAGACGTATGGCGCTGGAATGTTCAACTCACCCAGCTGACCACCGAGCTGATCGCAGCCTTTGGTGGATCGGATTACCAGCTGGCACAGGAGACAGACGGGGTGGCGGCATGAACACCGCCCTGATAGCCAGCATGAAAC
Organism: Marinobacterium sp. BA1; assembly: GCF_041155135.1. Classification (NCBI taxonomy): domain Bacteria; kingdom Pseudomonadati; phylum Pseudomonadota; class Gammaproteobacteria; order Oceanospirillales; family Oceanospirillaceae; genus Marinobacterium; species Marinobacterium sp. BA1. Next base: position 506,906 of record NZ_BAAFHC010000001.1, on the reverse strand, counting down.
CCGGCCAGGAATACACCTCCCGCCTCCTCTCCGAAATCACCGGCATGGATCAGTCAGATATCTGCCGTGAGCTGAAAGAAGCGTCACAGGGGGGGTGGTAACCCGCTACAAAAAGACCGGCGTGCGCGGCTTTGTGTACGTCACCAATCAGCTCAGATTTGAATTCCAGAACGGAGATACACAGTGAAAAACGTGCAGATCACCACCCCGGACAACAGCATCCGAATCAACCTAGCCGACAGCGAACTATCCATCGCGATCAACCCTCAGGTTGCGGCAGAGCCCACTATCAAAAACTCATCGCTGGAATGGAGCGGAACCCTGCTTGATGGCGAAGCGGTCACCTATACCGATGCTGAAGAAGCGGTAGCAGCGCTCGGCCAAGGCTGGCGACTACCAACTCGCCAAGAGCTCGAGTCGATCCTCGACTTATCGTGTCACGACCCGGCGATCGACACCGACACATTCCCCGACACACAGAGCAGCAGCTACTGGACCAGCACGCCGTGCGCCTGGAATGACTCTGCCCGCTGGGTGGTCTTTTTCTACTACGGCTATGTCAACCACCTCCTCCGCTACTACGGCGCCTGCGTTCGTGCGGTGCGTGCCGGTCAGTAATCTCTGATCTTTTTGAAAACCCACTGGAGAAAAAACCATGACACGTTTTGTTCAGCACGATAACGACACCGTAACTGACACCCAGACTGGCCTGATCTGGATGAAAAAGACCTTGGTCAAAGATGTGACACACCAGGATGCCGAGCAGGCTGTCGCCGATCTGGGTGATGGATGGCGACTCCCAACCATTCAGGAGTTGTTTTCACTGGCGGACCACTCTAAGCACAGCCCAGCGATTGATGCTGATGCATTCCCGGATACAGAGAGCGATTGGTACTGGACCAGCACGTCGTGCGCCTGGAATGACTCTGCCCGCTGGGTGGTCTATTTCTACTACGGCTATGTCAACAACTACCCCCGCCACTACTACGCCTGCGTTCGTGCGGTGCGTGCCGGTCAGTAGTTTTTGATTTTTGAGGTGAGTATGACGACTAGCAATCAGCTGCCAGAAATCGCGAAAAAGGCTGAACGGATGATGGTTGATATTGAGCAAGCGGTTCGCAGCTTTGTTCGGTACCACAAGTACACGCTTGGTAGTGACATTCGCGCTCAAGCCATGACCGTAGTACGCCTGTGTCATCGCGCATGGAGGGATCGCAGTCGTCAGTCTCACTGGGTTTCAGAACTGATCTGGGCGATTGACGAACTGAAGCTATCCCTGCAGCTGGGTAGCCAGCTTCGGGCATTCAAGAGCTTCCGCCAGTTCGAGTCCATCATCCGGTCCGCCGAAGAAGTTGGTCGGTGTGCCGGAGGGTGGAAGCGACAGCTACACCGAAAGAGCCAGAATCCAGCGGGTAATGCCCCGCAGGAGCGTGCTCAGATACTGAGTGGCCGTGACGCCTCTGCGTATTATGCGGGGGCCAAATTATGACGAATCCGAACTACCAGAACGGCTGTCCGGCAGAGTCGAAAGTGCACGGCAACACGTCTGCCCGCTGGGTGGTCAATTTCAACAACGGCAATGTCAACAACAACCACCGCAACAACAACGCCTGCGTTCGTGCGGTGCGTGCCGGTGAGTATCACGGTGAAGATACAGTCACACTGAAAGCCCTGCACATCGCGTGGATGATAGCCAGAAAAGGTAAAAAACCAAGTCGAAACCAACTTGCGTTTGATGCCCGCTGGGCTGATGGACTGCTCAAGTTGCACCGCAGTCTAAACGACTGTACATGGCAGCCAGGCCCAAGCGCCTGCTTTGTCGCTGAAAAGCCAAAGGCCAGGGAGATACACGCGCCTGATTTTGCCGATCGAGTCGTTCATCACTGGCTTGTGCCTCAGCTGGAGGCACTATGGGAGCCGTCATTCATATTCGACAGCTATGCCAACCGGCAGGGAAAAGGCAGTCACGCAGCGGTGCAGCGGCTGCAGAAATTCGTTCGGCAGGTGCATAGCGGCCAAAACGGCGGATGGTACCTGCAACTTGACATCCATAACTTCTTTAACTCAATACATCGGCCAACCCTATGGGCGATTTTAAAGAAGAAACTGGCTCGAATCGATGCATCGAATCAGGTAATGCGCGCCACGCATGCCCTGCTGCGCCATCCACCCCTGAAGGCCGGCGTAATTCGCCACGGATCTGCAGAGCAACACGATCTAGTGCCGCCGCACAAGCGACTGGCAAACGCACAGCCTGGATGCGGGCTACCTATTGGCAACCTCAGCAGCCAATTTTTCGCGAACGTCTATATGGACTCACTGGACCAGTTCGTAAAGCACACGCTAAAAGCCAAGCGCTACCTGCGCTATGTCGATGACTTTGTTCTGATACACCAGAGCCGAGAACAGCTTGTTGAGTGGCAACTGAAAATCGAAACCTTCCTGAAGGAAGCGCTTCGTCTGCGCCTTAAGCCGGATATTCGGCTTCAAAGACTAACTGACGGAATCGATTTCCTGGGCTACATCGTACGGCCAACACACACGCTTGTTCGCCGGCGTGTCGTCGTTAACGCCATAAAGGCCCTATCTGACTGGGAGGAAAAGCACGTAAGCGACAGCACCATCAGTGCTACGCCTCATCAACTACGCGCAATCCAGTCAACAGCGGCGAGTTTCTGCGGCCACATACGTCACGCAAATAGCAAGCGCCTGCTGCAGAAGCTGGACAACAAATACCCCTGGTTAGTCACCGCCACCGCCAAGCGAAGATTCGACTACCGCCTGGAAGGCGTGCCCGTGTCACTAACAATCATGAGGAGATCAGCATGAGCACCATCGCTACCCGCCCACTGGCAAACGCCGCCGTGAACATCATCCTCAGCGCAAACAGCAGCGCTGAGGACTACACCGAAGCCGACGCAAGAGCTGCAGACATTGACTTACTGCGGGCTCACATGTCGACCGGACAAATGGATGAAGCAACCCAAAGACGCGCATCGCGCACACTGAGGCTGCTGCACTCTGGACAGCGGAGATACTGAAAATGAACCATCTGAATATGGATGCGCACCTGATTGACGGTGACGTAGGTGACGAACAGCATCACGTACACAAACAGTGCGTTGAGCCGATCGAACAGCGACCTGCAACAGCTCACTACTGGAGCGCCGGTGGCGCCGGCCACGTACCGGGCTGGTACAAAGTCGCGCACGATGGCGAGTGGTGGTTCTGGCGCACTGATAGGGATTGCTGGCTGCACGCCCCCTGTCCAGCGGGTGAGGTGCTTCGTAACCTGGTTGCGTTGCCGCCGCTGGACAACGCCACCTACGTGACAGGTAGCCACTATTTTCGTCTAGGCCAGTACGGCTGGGAGCACTGGGAAAGTGGCTCGAAACAATGGACCCCTTGCGACGCGCCCAACCCCGGCAGCGTAGACCGCGTTATTCATCCCGGCCTCAAGCCCAACGCTTCGGAAATACCGAACAGTTCAGATCATATTGCTGACGCCGGGGAAATGGTGGAAGGCGCCCCCGCAGCGCTCGAAGCCAAGCGCCAGCAGTTGCAGCAAGACCATTCCGGTGACACCACCAAAAAGCCCAGCATGGTCGATCTGTACCCGAAGTATTACAAGGACTTCACCGGCGTAGATGAAGTGGATGTGTACATGGTTCACGACCGCTTCCAGATCAATGATCCGTCCGGGTGCATCCATCATGCCAGCAAGAAGCTGCTGTTGTGTGGCGTACGCACCGGCGGCAAGGATATGGCAACCGAGATCAAAGAAGCCCGCGACACACTGACGCGAAAGCTGCAACTGATGGGTGTGGAGAAATGACAACAGAACAACTTGAGCAAGCAACCCGGCTTTGGAACCGGGTCTGCACTCTACAGCAGAGCATTACCAGCCTTGGGCATGGCGGCCTGACCGATATCGTTATGCGCTTCGATGATGGCACAGCCAAGCGCATTACGGATGAATCCTTGATACTGGCCCGCGCCGGTATTGAGCAGGCATTCAGACAGGAGATCGACCAGATCAAGTATGTGCTGCGCACCGAGTTTGGCGTGACCGAAACTGTGCGGGAGGTGGCATGAATCCACCAAAGGCATACCCAAGAGGCGGAAGATGTGCCGCCTGCAAGCACCGTGACGCCGACTGTTCATGGCGTGACTTTGAATCCATGCCGCCGATGCAAAAGGACGGCGAGGAGATGATCGTGAAATGCACAGAATTTGAGAGGATCGAGCGATGAACGAGATCGAGAAAATGCGCAGCGAATTGGAGCGGCTGCAGCAGCGGATAGACGACCGGCAGGCAACAGGCATCTCTGAAAATGATCCGGTACTTGCCCGAATGATCGGACGCAAGGTGGAGCTGGAGCGTGCGATGAGCATGATCGAGCGGTTGCGAGAAGGCATGCAGCGAGATGGCGAAATCATGAACAACATGATCGCTGCAAACCAAGCCGCATGGATTCAATGGCAGCGCGGCCAAGGGGCTGAGGCTGCAATGGTATGGGTGCATAACGGCTTGGACGGCCTCGGCCTTATCCCTGACGAAAGCGAGGCTTGGTCAGATGACCCTCAAGCCTACTACGACGCCAACAAAGCAGCCCCCTTCCCTGTTTGCCACTGCGGCCGCCCGTCGAACCAACTCTGGATGGGGCATGGTGCGTGCTGCCATGAGCACATGAAAGAGATCCAGCAGAAGGAGCAAGCCAATGAAGCGTAACGTACTGATGGACGGCAACGGCTCCGACACAGTGATGATTGAAGGCTTGGGAGTGTATGTGCCGGTGAGTCAGGTTCGCTCGATGCAGGCCGAGCTGGAGCGGTTGCGTACCGCCAATCTCGACAGCGTTGCGGTGTGCGAGCAGGCGCTGCAGGCGAAGACTGCAGTAGAGCAAGAGCGCGATCAGCTGAAGGATGAGGTGCCGCCTAATGAGTGTGGTTCAAACCGTTACGGCCTTGATTGCTCATATTTCCGTGGCGTAATCAACCGCGAACTAAACCGCCCACTGGTCGACTTTAAACCAGATGAGTTGGCCCGCGTCCTGATGCGCATGGCTGTCACAGCAGATGCGGCTGTTTTGAGTGAGCCTGAATTTTTACGGCGCGTTGATCTCGCCCAGCACGACGCCGAGGTGATTGAGCGGGCGTTAGATCATCTTGAAAGAAGAGCAACGGAGGAAGGGTACTTCACTATCGACCCTATTTGGTTGAAGGAATACGCGGATCAACTCCGCCAGCAAGCCAAGGAGGCGCAGTCGTGACAGGCAACAAATTCTTCCGCGCCCTGCCCTACATCGTAATTTCGCTGGCTTTAGCAGTGGTGTTCGGTGTCGGGTATGGAATTTATGGGATTTATCAGTGGGTGGCGGGATGAACATTCTCAGCAGAATAACCGGACGCAGGTATCACTACCTTGTTCGGTTCCGGTACCGACCTGATAGCGGTAGTGATAGACAGTACGCCGATCAGGTGATGACCATCTGGATAGACGATCAGCGGCTTATCAACGATCAAAGAACGCTCAAGCAAACGTGCTGGAGCATTGAGGAGCTTCCGTTATGGATGCGGAAAAACGGAACTCTGCAGATCGAGCAGATCAATTATCTCGGCTGGTTCAAGCCGAAGAAGGTAGCGAGAGGTAAAACATGACCTGCATCGGCCAAGGCATAGCTTTCGCCGGACTGGCAATCGCGGCAGCCATGCTTGAAATCCACGATAAGGACGCAGCCGGGCTTTGGTTGATAATCGTTCTTTGGTGGGTATTTGCAGACTGGCATCCAAAGGAAAAAGCCAATGACCCTACCCCTTGATGTATCCCGTTGTTCTGGCCGGTACAGCTTCCTGAAAACTGATTATTGCCCAGAGCGACACACCTGTGAACGGCATCTGGCGTGGATTGAGCGGGATGCTGAGGCCGGTATCCAGAATTACAAAGGCATCCCGGTCAGCATGGCTGTGCGGGATTGTGAACACAAGATTGAGGTGAGTGAAGAGTGAGTATTGGAACAGGTATGACAGGCAGGCACCTGCCGTCAATGCAGAAGGATGAATGGTTAACGCCGCCGGAGATCATCAAGGTGCTAGGGCCTTTTGATCTCGACCCTTGCAGTCCTGCTGATCGCAGACCGTGGGATACCGCTACAGTCCATTTAGGCGTTGAGGATAACGGTCTGGATTGGGAATGGTTCGGTAGGGTTTGGTTGAATCCGCCATACGGCAGGGAGGCGGCAAAGTGGTTGGAGCGCATGGCAGATCACGGCAACGGCATTGCACTGGTCTTTGCACGCACCGAAACGGATATGTTCTTCCGTCACGTATGGCAGCGAGCGCACAGCATTCTGTTTATCAGGGGACGCCTGCATTTCCACCACGTAGACGGAACAAGGGCCAAGGCAAACAGCGGCGCACCTTCTTGTCTGATTGCATACAGCGATGCTGACACGGAGGTACTGAGGAGCTGCGGCATTGAAGGCCAGCTGGTTGAACTCCAGCAAAGTGAATCGAGTGCAGCATGAAGAAATCAAAACTCGCGCTGGCTTGTGCTGAGGCAATGACGGCACCGATGACTGCACAAGCCGATGCGGTGCTCTATGGTCCCGGGCTGATCACGATTGATGACCCGGGCATGCGAAAAATAGAACGCCAGCTGCACTGGAGACGGGCTGAATCAGTCACTCAGACACACGAGCCGCAGCCAGTACCCTCAACCTACTGGGACTGGCGAGCGGTGTCGCGGCAGATAAATCGGAGGAAGTGATGGAGCTATTACCCTGTCCTTTTTGTGGAAGCTCTCCCGTATTTCCAGAGGCAAAGCATGTTTTAGGCACTTTCTATGAAGGCGGGTGTGAGGACTGCGGCATTCCGACAATCTCCATTCAGATTATCGATTGCTTTGATTACCCGAGAGACAAAATCCACGACACATGGAATGAAGAAACCCTTCAGTATGGAATTGAATATATAGAAGTTGCACGAGCCAAGGCACTAACCGCATGGAATAGCCGAATGACATATGCGCCAGCATCAACTAAATGTGACAAAGCAACACAGGAATAGGATCATGAGAGAAGAGATCAGTCCTAAACAGAACGAAAAGCTCACCCTTGGCGACAGCCTGTTCATTGCAGAACTGACGGGCTATATCTCGTTGGAGATGTGGGCCTTGTATGAGGGCTGCACAACCAACGCTATCCGAGTGCGGGTATCCAAAGGCATCTGGCAAAAGGGCAAACACGTGGTGACGCCAAAAGGCGGAAAGTCCATGGTGAACTTGAAGGCGGCAAAACAATGGCTGGAAGGAAAAGGCAGCTCCCGCGTGGCGTAAAAATCCGGCAATACGCCAACAGCGAAGCAATCCAAATCGCGTTTACCTACAAAGGCATCGAGTGCCGGGAAACGCTCAAGCTACCGGCCACAGCCGGCAACCTCCGATACGCCGAAAACCTGCGCCATGAGATACTGGCCGAGATCGAACGCGGCACATTCAACTACCAAGAGAAGTTCCCCGAGAGCAAACGCGCTGCAAAGTTCGGCTTCCAAACGCGGCGACCATTCATGCGAACCCTGTTCGATGAAGCCCTAGAGATGAAAAAACCGCAGCTGAAGAGCTCATCGATCAAGGCCTACACAAACTCGGTTGAACTACAGCTCAAGCCCGTCTTCGGTCACCTGCGCATCGATATGATCACCCCGAAGGTTATAAGGGATTGGTTTGTAAACTCAGGTCTTTCTGCAAAAACGTTGCGCACGCACAGGATAATGCTCGACTTTACACTGAACTGGGCAGTGCAAGAAAAGATGATCCCAAGCAACCCAAGCGACTCACTGAAGCTGGAACACATACTACCCAAGAAGCAGCTATCCAGTGACTACGAACCAGACCCGCTCAACAAAAGCGAGATTGCCGCCGTCATCAATGCCGCCGATGACTGGTACCGGCAGATGATCATCACCTGGCTGTTTACCGGCGTGCGACCGGGTGAACTTCTGGGCCTGCGCTGGTCTGATATCGACTTCAAGAACCGCGCGATCCACATCCGCCGCGCCCGGGTTATGGGTGTCGAGGATACCCCCAAAACAAGTACATCCATCCGACAGATCGACATGCTACCGATGGTGTACGATGCTCTGCAGACCCAGCGCCAGCAGACCTATTTCATATCAGGTACTGACGGGTACGTGTTCCTGTCCAAGCACCAGAAAAAGCCCTTCAACGATCACCGGGGCCTTGGCCGTGCTGCGTGGAACCCAGCCATCAAAGCAGCCGGCATCCGACACCGCAACCAGTACCAAGCTCGCCACACATTCGCCAGCCAGATGCTGACCGAAGGCAACGACCCATGGTGGCTTGCACGTCAGCTTGGTCATAAGGGCATTGAGATGATCAACCGCGTATACGGCAAGTGGATACCGGACAACGGGGCTACCGCATACCAGCCGAAAGGCGACTGGTCAGAAGTCGTGACAAATTCGCACGCTGGCCGCACGGATTGAAACAAACTTTAAAAACCGCCTTTGTTTACAGCCGGTTATAGCAGCATGCGACAAAGACGCGGACTATGTAGCACAGAAACTGGGGCTGTAACGCCCCTTTAGAAGTAATACACCCGCTCTTCAAGCATGATCGACCGGTGCAGCGCCTGCTCTGACCGGTCGATCAGCTCATCCGCTGTCAGACCATCATCCGGGCTCACCGCCACGCCGATATTGATGCAAAGCCCCGGCAGATCCGCTTGCTGCATCTGTTCCAGCGCCGCCGCCAGCTTGTTGATCACTCGCTCAATGGCTTCCGGGCAGTCGATCTGTTCCAGCACCACCAGCCAGGCGCCTGAGTCCAGCCGCGCCAGCGTATCACCCTTGCGAATCTGCTCCTGCAGCACTTGCGACATCCGCCTAAGACTGTTGTTGTAGCGCCCCTCCGCTTGCTCCGGCTGCTGCCCGCTGAGTTGCAGCGACAGAAACACAACATACTCCTGAGCTCGCTGGGCGCGCTGCAGGGAGTGCTCCAGGCGTGCCCGCACCTTCATGTCTGCTGCCGGCGGCAAGTTGTCCTCACTCAAAGGTGCCAGCGGATGTTGCAGGCGGTACAACGGTGTCATGTCACGCCCAGTAATCAGAACCGAATCGATCGCCTCGTCATCGCCGACTCCGGGGGTCACCTCGAATCGAATCAGACGTGGGCTGGAATCAGGCACCTCCAGCCAGCGCTCCAGATCCTTGCGCTCGTCCGCCACCATCAGTTCACGCAAGACAGGCAACGGGTAGGCCTTGCCCAGCAGCACTTCACGAGATTTGCCGGTGAGACGCGCAAACGCAAGATTACACCAGCTGCAGGTTCCATCCAGACTCAGGACCAGAATCAGCTCCGGCAACTGGTCCATAAGGGCATACAGGTGTTGCGGGTTTACAGCCTGTACTGTTTTTTGTTCTGTGCTGCTGGCACTCATTGGGGGGCTTTCCTGATCTGGTTGTTACAAAGTCTGTCGGGCCTGACACGATAACCAATCCTGCGCCATCTGACCAGATTGTCTCGACCTGTCAGGCCATCAGGTGCGACAATTTGTCACCTTCACGGCTTACCCCTGCTCACCTAAACTGGAGCTCGAATGAATACGCGCACCGATACTGCCATGGACTGGCTGAAGCCACTGCTGATGGCACTGTTGATGATCGGCCTGCTGGCCAGCTTCTGGCTGGGTGCACGCTTGATCCAAGAAAGCCTCAGCAGTGGGACGCATGCCCAAACAGTGGACTGTGACCTGCAACAGGGGCCGTGCCAGTTTGAACTGGACGGGGTATTGATGCAGCTTGAAGCAACACCGAGACCTCTGCGATCATTACTGCCGTTCGAGCTGTTTCTGAAGGTACAGGGTGAACGGGATATTACCCAAGTTAATGCAGAGCTGCAGGGGGTAGATATGTATATGGGACAGAACCGTTTCAACCTCACAGCTGAACCCGGCAAAAGCAACCTATGGCGCGGACGCAGCGAGCTCGCCATCTGTACCACCGGCGAGATGCGCTGGTACCTTCTGCTGATGCTTGAAACGGCCACCGGGCAGAAACAGGCCCGATTCGAGTTCAATGCCCGATGAATACACAGCTGAAAACACTCAAGATATTGCTGTTACTGACCGCCTTTCTACTGGCGGGGCTTACGCTCGCGTTCGTATTGCGGCCACAGCCAGTCGAGACACGCATTGCACAGGGCGATACCCGCCTTGGCGGCGATTTCACCCTGACTTCTGCCACGGGGCCGGTATCCCTGTCCGACTTCAGGGGGCAGGTTGCCGTTGTATATATCGGCTACGCCTCCTGCCCGGATGTATGCCCCACTGCGCTGGCCGTGCTGACCCAGGCACTTCGCAACCTGGATGACACTCAGCGCGAACAGGTACAGGGCATTTTCATCAGTGTTGACCCGGAGCGAGACACCCCCGAGAAGCTGGCACAATACACCGCTTTCTTCTCACCACGCTTGATCGGTGTTACCGGCAACAAGAGTGAAATCGACAGAGTGGTGAAACAATATGGCGCTTTCTATCGACGCGTAGAGATGCGTGATTCTGCGTTGGGATATGCCGTGGATCACTCATCAAGGCTTTACCTGATCAATCGCGAAGGACAGCTGGTGGACACACTGCTGCACAACAGCACCCCGGATGAACTAACGCTGCACCTTAAACAACTTCTCGCCGAACAAGGATAACATCATGACTCGATTGTCGACTCTGCTGACCGCCCTTTGCCTGAGCAGCTCCATGGCCTTTGCCGCCGATATCAGCGTTGAACAACCTGTTGCCCGCGCCACACCACCGGGCCAGCCTAACAGCGCCGCATTCATGCAACTGGTCAACAAGGGCGAGACAACCGCGCTGGTCGCAGCCAAGTCATCCGTGGCAGACGTGGTTGAACTGCACACGCACACCAATGACGAAGGTGTAATGCGCATGCGCAAAATCGAGAAGATTGAACTGCCCGCCGGAGAAACTACTGTACTGCAACCCGGTGGACTGCATGTAATGCTGATCGGCTTGAAGCAACCGCTGCAGGCCGGCAGTCAGATCGACCTCAGCCTTGAATATGCAGATGGCAGCCAACAGCAGGTTGAGGTTCCTGTACAAATGGCGATGCCGGCCGGCATGCAGATGCAACAGCAAAAACACGGTAGCCACTGAGCCCGGAATGGACCGGAGCCTGCAGGCTCCGGTTCAGCACATCTTGCAGCCGCGCAAGCGTGCATCGAAATGGCTGTAAATTGCCAGGCAGGCTTCCTTCTCGCTTGCCACACCCAAAAATTGACTGTTGTAACCTTCCACATAGTGCATGCTGCGCAGTTCGGGATCCAGCTTGTCCGTCTCAACCCGATACGACTTGAAGCCTACCCGGTAAACACCGGCATAATCCGCATAAGTCAGCTTCCCGCCGTCCACCGTTACGGGCGGGCCTGACCGAGGCAGCTCCAGTGCAGGCACTTTCAGCGGATTGTCAGTGTGCAGAGCCAGAAAAAAGTCTGCCTGCCCAGCGGTATCAAATACACCCAGCACCCAGCTGGCGTCTTCATTCCAGGCATAAAGATACCAGAACACCTCAGCCCCACGACTCAGCGCCAGGCGCTGGTAGTAAAACTGGTCAGAGCGGGCACACTCAAGCGTCAGCAACCGCTCCTGATTTGGCAGTTCACATGACGCATCCGGCAGGCAACTGGCCCAGTCGGTTGCCTGAATCATCAGGTTACGCATATTCACACTCGTCATGTCCGAGGCAGAACTGTTCCGGCTGAAGGGGTTCTGTGCCATATTCTTGCTGCAGTCCTTCCACCAGCGTTCTGACCCGCGGCGGCAACCCCCGCTGCAGTATCATCTGCACCTCAGCCAGTACCGACTGCCTGAAGCCATCGCTGGCACCGATACCGGCACTGAGATTATCGGCACTGAAGTGAAACTTGCGTCCGGCGGACATATTGAAGATCCACTCGTAGGCCTGTGGACGCACTTCAACACGTTCGAACTCGGCCTGTTCATCCGCAGTGCGTCCATCCGGCTTGTACCAGTAACCAAAATCTTCCAGCAGACGACGCTCGGGACCCGCCACGCACCAGTGTGCAATTTCGTGCAGCGCACTGGCATAAAAGCCATGCGCAAAGATGATGCGATGATGCGGATGAACCTGATCGGCCGGCAGATAGATCGGCTCATCGTCACCCGCTACCAGTTCAGTATTGTAGCTGAGAAGAAAAAGGCGGTTGAACAGCCGAATCAGCGGCTGGTAATCCGGTTCAGTCACTGATGTACTCCTGCCAGCGGGTATCGTTGAGCCACCAGGTACTGCCGGTGTTACGATCAATCCTGACCGCCACATACCCTTTGCGATCCTGGTCCGCTCGGTGCAGCAGCACTTTATAGTCCCCTTGCGATGGCGCTTGCTGCTCCTGTAGCGGACGCCATTCACCTCTGTCCGCAAGCCAGGTCGAACCGTTCAGTCGGTGGTAACGCAGCAGAATCCAGTCGCCGTTGCGTGTATAGGTCGTGCCGAGTGCATATTCACCGTCCGAGGAACCGGTATTGTCGAGCGAATTCAACACCTGCATCAGCTGCCCGATCACCATATCCAGCTGTTCACTACCATTGGCAGCTGTTCCCGAGGCTTCAGATTCAACATCCACTTCACTTGTAGCTGCAGTACTGCTGCTGATCAGCTGCAAGCGATTGAGCACCATCTGGTTTTGCTCCTGCAGCCGCTGATTATCGGAGCGCAGTTGCAGCATCTGCTCCTGAATGAGCGTAAGGCGACCACTGAGTTGATCAAACTGGGACTGGCTCGAAATCGTTGGTGCAGCAGGTGGCTGCTGTTCGGGACGTGAGCGATCTTCGCTGGCAGATTGACCGCCAGAGGCTTCTGCCCTTGCACCATCACGCACCTGCTGAGTTTGTGGGGCTTCGTCAGAGGCGCTTTCCGGCCGCGTCTGATTGGTGGCATTACACCCCAAAAGCAGGGCGCTCAACAGCAAGGGAGTTAATTTGATGATGCGCACATTAGCCTCGGGTCACCGTAAAATGTGTAGTTATCTTATCCGATCTAGCCGCCGGCATCAGCATTGCCTGAATCCGTTTCATGACCCAATTGCAAACGCTGCAGCTTGCGATACAGGGTACGTTCACTGACTCCCAGGCGCCGTGCCAGTTCCCGACGTTCACCGCTGAAGCGGGCACTGACTTGCTCCAGATAGCGGTTTTCAAGCTGATCCAGTGGCATCAGCGGCAACGCATCCAGATCCTGCTGCGGCAGCGGTTGTATCTCCAGGCATTCCTGTGGCAAGTGCTCCGGCTGAATAACGCCATCATCGGCCAGCAGAATCCCGCGCTCCAGAATGTTGCGCAGCTCACGGATATTCCCCGGAAAGGCATAGTGCTGCAGCAGGTCGAGCGTTTGCGCAGCCAGCGTCACCCCCACTCCACCCGGCAGACGTTGCAGCAGCGACGCCGTCAGCAATGGCAGATCTTCTATACGCTCATGCAACGCCGGCAAGGGTACCGGAAACGCTGAAATCCGATAGTAAAGATCCTGACGGAACAGCCCTTCTCTCACCCGCTGACGCAAATCACGGTGAGTCGCACAGACCAGCCGGAAATCGGCATGTTGTGGCTCAACACTGCCCACGGGCCGAAAGCTGCCGGTTTCGATCAAACGCAACAGCTTGACTTGCAGACTGAGCGGAATTTCGCCAATCTCATCCAGAAACAACGTGCCACCTCGGGCCGCTTCCACCAGCCCCTTCTTGCGACTGACTGCACCGGTAAACGCCCCCCGCTCATGACCGAACAACTCACTTTCAAACAACCCTTCACTCAGGCCGGAGCACTCCACTGTTACGAATGGCGCACGCGCACGCGGGCTGCTCTCATGCAAGGCACGCGCAACCAACTCCTTTCCGGTACCGGACTCGCCCAGCAACAGCACAGTGATTTCACTGGGCGCCGCGCGATGGATCAATGACAACATGCGAGTAAAGGCAGGCGCACGCCCAACCAGCCCTTCCTGATCACTGACCTGCGCCCGCGCTTCGCGTACCTGGTGCATCACTTCCAGAAACCCGGTCAGGCGCCCGCGCGCATCGGTCAGCGGCATCATTTCCACATCCACATGCTCGTCACCATAGGGCGTGTTGTGCAGATGCAATACACGTTGACGCTGACCACTCTGACGGCATTCCTTCAACGGGCAGGATTCCCCCGCCTGGTCACAGGGCACCGAATAACCGTGTGACACCTCATAGCAGGTGCGGCCAATCACCTCCCGTTCACCCGCATAAAGGGCACGGTAAGACTGATTGGTTGCCATGACTCTGTATTCAGTCGACAGCAATGCTGCCGGTTCGGGTATTGCTTCCAGCATTGTCGCAGGATCAAACGGCCCGGTTTGTTGCATCGACTACCTCCATATTTCACCTAAAGCCTTACCGCCACAGATGTCAGCCACGCCATCAACGACTGACATTATTGACGCTCCGCGACACTTTGTCACTTCCACCAACGCCAAGATCAGCGTAAAACTCCAGTCACTATTGTGATCTACACTTGATGAATACTGACTTATGCAAAAATGTTACCCATTACAAACAAATTGAAATATATGGCACAGGTCCTGCATTATTGCAGGCAGTCGCATTACGCACTCGGTTTTAACCTGCAACAGGAGACTGGTAATGATCACTGAGGAAATCGTTGATCTTTCCCGGCTACAGTTCGCCATAACGGCGCTGTATCACTACCTCTTCGTCCCGCTGACGCTGGGACTGTCATTCATGCTTGCCATCATGGAGTCGGTTTACGTCATGACCGGCAAGCAGATCTACAAGGACATGACCAAATTCTGGGGCAAGTTGTTTGGCATCAACTTTGCTCTTGGGGTCACTACCGGTCTGACCATGGAATTCGAGTTCGGTACCAACTGGGCTTACTACTCGCATTACGTAGGCGATGTGTTTGGCGCTCCGCTGGCGATCGAAGGCTTGATGGCATTTTTCCTTGAATCAACCTTTGTCGGCCTGTTCTTCTTTGGCTGGGAACGACTGTCCAAGGTCAAGCACCTGATGGTGACTTGGCTGGTCGCACTGGGCTCAAACCTGTCTGCACTCTGGATTTTGGTGGCCAACGGCTGGATGCAGAATCCGGTCGGTTCCGAGTTCAACTACGAAACCATGCGCATGGAGATGACCAGCTTCGCCGAAGTGTTCCTCAACCCGGTAGCGCAGGTGAAATTCGTCCATACTGTTTCAGCAGGGTATGTCACCGCAGCCATGTTCGTGTTGGGCATCAGCGCCTATTACCTGCTTAAGGGGCGCGACCTTGCTTTTGCACGCCGCTCATTTGCGATCGCATCCGCTTTCGGTCTGGCCTCTATTCTGTCGGTGATCCTGCTGGGCGACGAGTCCGGTTATGAGCTGGGTGACGTGCAGAAAACCAAGCTGGCCGCAATCGAAGCTGAATGGCATACCGAAGCGGCACCGGCAGCTTTTACCCTGTTCGGCATGCCGAATGATGAGACCATGAACACCGACTACGCCGTCAAAATCCCTTATGTGATGGGTATCATCGCGACTCGGTCGTTGGATGAAGAGGTCACTGGCATCCGTGACTTGATTGTTGAGCATGAAGCCCGTATCCGCCGCGGCATCTACGCTTACGAGGTACTGCAGAAACTGCGCAATGGTGAAGTGACCGAAGAGCTTGAGGCCGAATTTGATCGCGTCAAAGTCGATCTGGGTTACGGTTTGCTGCTCAAGCGGTATACCGAAAACGTGGTCGATGCCACTGAAGAACAGATTCAGGCAGCCGCCCGGGATACAATCCCAAGTGTTGCACCGATGTTCTGGGCCTTCCGCATCATGGTCGCCAGTGGCTTCTGGATGTTGCTGGTATTTGCACTCGCATTCTATTTCACTGCCAAGCGCACAGCCTTTACCAAACGCTGGTTGCTCAAAGCGGCATTGTTCTCCATTCCAGCCCCCTGGATCGCCAACGAGATGGGCTGGTTTGTTGCCGAGTATGGCCGTCAGCCATGGGCAATCGGTGAGATTCTTCCCACCTTCGTTGCACCATCGGTACTGACCAAAGCTGACCTGTTGGGCAGTCTGGCCGCCTTTATCGTGCTGTACACCCTGCTGGCGATTGTTGAGATCTACCTGATGGTGAGATTCTCGCGCATCGGCCCCAGCAGCCTGCAAACCGGCCGCTACCACCACGAGCAGGATGAGCAATCCGCTTCCGAGCCGGCCAAGGCCTGATCAGGCAAGAGGAGAGATACGATGCTATTCGATTATGAAACACTGAAACTGATCTGGTGGGTGCTGGTTGGCGTGTTGCTGGTCGGCTTCGCCATTACAGACGGCTTCGATATGGGGGCCTGTGCCCTGCTGCCTTTTTTGGGCAAGACGGATGACGAACGCCGTGTGGTAATCAACACGGTAGGCCCACACTGGGAAGGCAACCAGGTCTGGTTTGTTACCGCTGGTGGCGCATTGTTCGCTGCCTGGCCTGCGGTTTATGCCGCGGCCTTCTCGGGCTTCTACTGGGCGATGCTGCTGGTGCTGTTTGCCCTGTTTTTCCGCCCGGTCGGTTTTGACTACCGCTCCAAACTGACCAATACCAAATGGCGCAAAGCCTGGGATATGGGGCTGATTGCCGGAGGTGTCGTTCCCTCACTGGTTTTCGGTGTAGCCTTTGGCAACCTGCTGCTGGGCGTGCCCTTTCAGCATGACGAGCTTTTACGCCCAAGCTACTCTGGCAACCTGTTCGGTTTGCTCAACCCCTTCGGCCTGCTTTGCGGTGTTGTGAGCCTCGCAATGCTCTCAATGCACGGCGCCGTCTGGGTACAGCTGCGCAGTCACGGCGTGGTAGAACTGCGCGCCCAGCGTTATGCCCAGTTACTGTCAGTGGTGACACTGGTGGCCTTTGCGCTGGCCGGCATCTGGCTCAGCATGGGCATCGATGGTTATCGCATCATCAGCCAGCCCGCACTGGATGCACTGCCCAACCCGCTGGCCAAGGAAGTTGAAGTCGCAGCCGGCGCCTGGCTGAGCAACTACAGCCTCTACCCGCTCAGCATGCTGGCACCCATCACCGGTTTCACCGGTCTGATTGGCGTCTTCCTCATGGCAGGACGTGGGCGCACAGGATGGTCATTCCTGTTCAGCGCACTGGCATTGGCCGGTATCATTGCCACTGCGGGGGTTTCCATGTTCCCGTTCGTGATGCCATCAAGCCTGAGCCCGAACTCCAGCCTCACGCTGTGGGACGCTGCCTCCAGTCACCTGACCCTGAATGTGATGACCATCGCCGCCATCATCTTCGTACCAACCGTTCTGGGCTACACTCTGTGGTGCTACCGCTCCCTGTGGGCCAAGATTTCGGTGGAATACATTCAGGACAACGATTACTCATCCTACTAAAGGAGATTCAGCCATGTGGTATTTCGCCTGGATTCTCGGTGTGCTTCTGGCCTGCGCATTCGGCATCATCAACGTGATGTGGCTTGAGGCCGAAGATATCGACAGCGAATGATTCGCTGACGCTATGATCATCTCTCCCCAAAGGCGCCCGCACAGGCGCCTTTTTATCGTCTGATCAACGGTGCGTCCATTCCGGTTTGCGCTTGTTGATGAACGCATCAATGCCTTCCTGTGCATCTGCCGTCAGCATGTTTTCCACCATCACCTCACTGCAGGCCGCATAGGCATCCGCCAGCGGCAGCTCACGCTGGCGCTGGAACGCCTGCTTGCCGATCTGCAGCGTGCGACGTGATTTGGATGCTATCTTGCCGGCCAGTTCAGCGGCCGCCTGATCCAGATCGGACTCAGGCACCAGACGATTCACCAGACCGATCTCGTAGGCGCGTTGTGCATTGACCAACTCGCCGGTCAGCAGCAGCTCCATCGCATGCTTGGGCTGCACGGCACGGCTCAGCGCCACCATCGGTGTGGAGCAGAACAGGCCGATATTGACACCAGGGGTAGCAAAACGGGCATTATCCGCCGCCACTGCCAGATCCGCCGTGGCAACCAGCTGACAACCTGCGGCCGTCGCCACGCCGTGAACCTGAGCGATCACCGGTACAGGGAGGCTGACGATGCGCTGCATAAGCCCGGCGCAGGTCTGGAAGGTACAACGGTAGTAGTCTTCTTCGCCCTCACCCAGCATTTGCTTGAGATCATGGCCAGCACAGAAACCTTTGCCTGACCCCTTGATCACCACACAACGAATGGTGAGGTCATCAGCAATGGCATCAAGCTCAGCATGCAATGCCTGCATCAACTCCATGGAAAGGCTGTTGTAGGCGTCGGGACGGGAAAGCATCAAGGTGGCCACGCCTTCGTGGTCCTGACGCTGCAGTAATGAATGAGTCATGCGGTTACTCCCTTTTTGTTGTTATTCGGGTTTACCCGAATATCGGTCAAAAGGGAGCAGCAGGTCAAGCCGGTTTTTCAGACCGAGAGAATATCGATCTTCTCCATCACCTGTACACCCGACCCACCAGCTGTAGCTTCATCATCTTCACCTATTGGGCCTGCCATGGCCTGCATGGCCGGGCCAATACCGTGCGGAAAGCCCAGCTGCAGGTTTTTGAAATCAAACAGTTGTGGATCGGCCAGATGGGAGGGCACCACATTGCACAGGGCACGGAACATGGTCTCAATCCTGCCAGGATGGGATTTATCCCAGCCCTGCAGCATCTCCTTGATCACCTGACGCTGCAGGTTCTCCTGCGAGCCGCACAGGTTGCATGGAATGATCGGGAATTCACGCAACTCGGCGTATTCCATGATGTCCTTTTCACGGGCATAGGCGAGCGGGCGGATCACCATGTTCTTGCCGTCATCGGACACCAACTTGGGCGGCATCGACTTCAACTTGCCACCGAAGAACATGTTGAGAAAGAAGGTTTCCAGAATGTCATCACGGTGATGACCGAGCGCAATTTTGTTGGCCCCGATCTCATCGGCAAAGCCATACAGCGTGCCGCGGCGCAAGCGTGAACAAAGACCACAGGTGGTTTTGCCTTCAGGTACCACCGATTTAACGATGGAGTAGGTATCTCGTTCAACGATATGAAACGGCACACCCAGAGACTCAAGGTAGGCCGGCAGTACCTCTTCGGGGAAGCCAGGCTGCTTCTGATCCAGATTGACCGCCACCAGCTCAAACCGGATCGGCGCGCTTTTCTGCAGGTTCATCAGAATATCCAGCATGGCAAAGGAGTCCTTGCCACCAGACAGGCAGACCATCACCTTGTCGCCGTCTTCAATCATGTTGAAGGCTTCGATCGCCTGCCCCATTTCACGGCGCAGCCGCTTTTGCAGCTTATTGAGGCGGGTTTTCTTCTGCTTATCGAGGCTATCGGTCTGCATGGTTAGTTACTACTGATGACGGGTTAAAAATTGAGCACAGATTATACATGAATAGCGCTGCGGATAATAAACCCGATATTTTAATGCAGCCCTGATCCATTAAATAAAAAACCTCTAATTTAATGGAACCTTCATGCCCTAAGGGCTATGCTTTTTGGCTGAACTCCAACATCAACGTGGCGCAGTTCTGGGTTAACCGTGCAGCTGATCTACCCGTACTTCCATGACAGGCGGCCACTCGACTGAGGCTGGGCCTCGGCGTGCAGTAGGGACAGTGCAATAAACTTCTACTATTGCCCCCATTGCCATGTTAAATTTCATTTTATTATAAGCTTATAATATTGTGTTCTCAGTAGGGGCGCAGCAGCGCCAAATGAATGACAACAGGAGAAACAAAATGGCACTTCGCATTAATGACACCGTACCCAACCTTGATCTGAAAACCGATCTGGGCGACTTCAAACTGCACGACTTCATCGGTGACAGCTGGGCGATCCTGTTCAGCCACCCGAAGGACTTCACCCCGGTCTGCACCACCGAATTCGGTGCTGTAGCACAGCTGGCTGCCGAGTGGGAAAAACGCGGCACCAAGGTGATCGGTCTGTCCGTTGATGGCGTGGACGAGCACGTTGAATGGAAAGCCGATATCGAGAAATACGCCGGCGCACCGGCCAAGTTCCCAATCATCGCTGACGAAGACATGGCTGTTGCCAAGGCTCTGGACATGCTGCCGGCTGATGCCTACCTGCCGGATGGCCGTACCGCAGCTGACTCCGCCAGCGTACGTGTCGTGTTCATCTTCAGCCCGGACAAGAAGCTTCAGCTGTCCATGACCTACCCGATGTCCATCGGCCGTAACTTCGCTGAAGTCGTTCGTGCTCTGGATGCGCTGCAGGCAACCTACAAGGTGCCGATCGCAACTGGCGCCAACTGGGAAGTAGGTGATGACGTGATCGTGGCTTTGTCTTTGAACGATGAAGAAGCCAAGGCCAAGTTCGGCGATATCGACGTCAAACTGCCGTACCTGCGTACCACTAAACAGCCGTCTTAATTCCGGCTGTCACTATTGCTCGAACACTATGCTCGAAACAATAGTACTCAACAGCTCTGATACACATTGGTGCTGATTCCGGCCTGCCGAGGCAGGCCGGATGGTACACCAACCTGAGGGCTCGGTTGGCGGTGTGCCTCTCCGGGTTTCCCCATGCCTGTCTGGCAGCACCTGCATAAATACTGGCCTGTATTTCTGAAAACCACAAACAGACAGGTTCACGATATGAAAATTGCCGTTACCAGTCAAAACCGCAAGACCGTTACTGAACATGCCGGACGCTGCCGGCGATTCTGGATCTACACCGTCGAAAACGGTGTCATTACCGACAAGAACCTGCTCGAGTTAAGTAAGGAAGAGTCTTTTCATGACAGCGACAGCAATGTACCTCATCCGCTGGATGGGATAGATGTACTGCTGACCGGCGGCATGGGTAGTGGTCTGGCCCAGCGTCTGGCGCGCAAGGAGATAGTGGCAAAAGTTACAACCCAGACTGAGCCTGATAAAGCCATCCAACATTACCTTGATAGCCGGACAGGACAGGAAGATGACTGACATTAAGACGTCATCCGGTAGATTTTAGTCTGGTCCGTCCTGGTATGGCGCTGTGATCGACAAGGAGCAGGAATGACCCCTTCACCTCTTTTGACGCCTTTTGTTCGCCGGATACTCGTTTTCAGCGTTCTGCTCGCACTGGCAGGTGGTTGGTTGATGGGTCGGCTTACAACACCAGTGCTGGGCCTGGAAGTCAGTTTTCGCAACGTCAGCGACGTGACAATTGAATCCATACAGCTGGATTTTGGCAGTGCCGATACACAGTCCAGTATTAAGGCTTTTCGCATTGAGCCGGGGGAAGTACGCACACTGGCGCTGAACCACGGTCCCGGAATGGGCTTCAACGTGCAGGTCAGCTACAGTAATGGTCGTAAGCAGGAGTTCTGCGCGTTGCGCGGAGATGAGCGTACTCAGCCAAGGCTTGATTTACGGCCATGAATTTCTAATCACCTGTTCGCAATTGACAAGGAGTTAACATGCGCAAGGTAACAGTTGCCGTTATTGGTGCCGGAACTGCCGGCCTTACCGCCTATAGGGCAGCCCGAAAGCATACGGACTCGGTACTACTGATCGATCCAGGTCCGCTGGGCACCACCTGTGCCCGTGTCGGCTGCATGCCCAGCAAGTTGTTGATTGCCGCGGCCGATACCGCCTGGCATATGCGCCACGCGGATATGTTCGGCGTGAGTGCGGCCGACATTCAGGTGGATGGCCACAAAGTGATGCAGCGTGTCCGCCGGATGCGCGATCGTTTTGTCAGCAAGGTACTGGAGGGAATGGAGTCAATTCCGGAACAGGATATGCTGCATAAACCCGTGCGTTTTATCTCTGATCATCTGCTGGAAACGGCTGACGGACAGCTCATTGAAGCGGAAAAAATTGTAATCGCCACCGGATCACGCCCTGCTGTGCCCGAATTTCTGCAAAAAGCCGGCAAGCGGCTGCTGCTCAATGATGATCTGTTTGAGCTGGATACTTTGCCTGAGTCCGTTGCCGTGTTCGGTCCCGGTGTGATCGGGCTGGAACTGGGGCAGGCCCTGCTCCGCCTTGGGGTACGGGTGCGCATGTTCGGCGTTGGTGGAGCCGTAGGACCAATCGGTGATGATGAGATTCGCCAGGCAGCTGTTCAATGTTTCAGCGCTGAATTCCCGCTTGACCCCGATGCCCAGGTAAAAGAGATCCGTGAAACGGACAGAGCTGTCGAGGTCACTTTCATACATACCGATGAAAAGCCTCTGACCGAGCACTTTGACTACCTGCTTGCGGCAACCGGGCGGCGGCCCAACGTGGATCAACTGGGACTTGATCAGACTCATCTGCAGCTGGATGACCGTGGCGTGCCTGTTTTCGATCCACAAACGTTGCAGTGTTCGGTCGAACACATATTCATCGCCGGTGATGCCAACAACCATCTGCCCCTGCTCCATGAGGCTGCGGATGAAGGTGGCATTGCAGGCCGTAATGCCGCCCTGCTGCCCGATGTACAGCCGGGAGATCGCACAGTCCCGTTGGCCGTTGTGTTTTCCGATCCGCAAATTGCGACGATCGGCATGCGCCCTGCCGATATCCACGAGCAGTTTTCTGGCCGCTTTGCAGAAGCCGTGTATGACTTCGCTGATCAGGCCCGCGCCAAGGTACTGGGCAGAGACAGGGGCTTAATGAAGGTATGGGCTGAAACCGGCAGCGGAACCCTGCTCGGGGCCGAGATTCTCGGGCCTGACGCTGAGCATCTAGCCCACCTGCTGGCATGGGCCATGCAGCAACAGTTGAGCGTTAGCGATCTTTTGGCGATGCCCTACTATCACCCGGTGCTGGAAGAAGGGCTTCGCAGCCTATTGCGTGATCTGCAGACACGCCTTTGAAGTCATGAGTACAGGCACGACTGGCGCTCTTTCTGTGCCACAACGCTTGCAAACTCTGCTTTTCCTTCAAATGTTCGGCTTGCAACTGTATTTTGAACTCTTCCTCTTTTTGGTGATGTCTAAGACCCAGTGAAAACTTACAAGCCTCAAAGATACAACTAATAATTTATTTGGAATGATAATGAATTAATACGCTAGGAATTTCGGCAGCTGGAACAGGCCTACTGATGAAGAACCCCTGAATTTCATCGCAGCCAAAAGCGGTCAGAAGTGAGAGCTCTTCGGCGGTTTCAACGCCCTCGGCGATCACGCGCATATTCAGACTTTCAGCAATACCCAATACAGCTTTGACAATCCCCTGGTCGGCCGGGTTATGAACCAGATTTTTGATAAACGCTCGGTCAATCTTGATGAAGTCAACGCAAAATTTTTGCAGATACTCCAACGATGAATAACCGGTACCAAAGTCATCAATCGCGAGCGTCACACCCAACTGTTTCAATTCACTGAGCAAAAACAGTGCTTGGTCAGGGTTATCCATGGCGACACTTTCCGTGATTTCCAAATCCAACAGTTTTGGGGGTAAGCCTGACAAACGGATCATATGACCCAGCTTACTAGCCAAGTCACCATCCATGAACTGTCTGCCAGAGAGGTTAATACCTACACGTAAACCAAGTCCTTCGCGATACCATTCAGACGCTTGCCGAATTGCTTCTTCCGCGACCCAGTAACCGATACTGTGAATTAGCTCCATTTGTTCGGCTATAGGGATAAACTCAGCCGGAGAAACCATCCCCATTTCAGGATGAATCCAACGAATCAAGGCCTCAACACCCACTATACGATTTGAATGTGCATCCAACTGGGGTTGGTAGAGTAGCTTGAATTGGTGCTTCTCAAGCGCATGTCTGAGTTCTGACTCAATATAAAGACGTCGAGCGTAGTCGGCCTGACAGCTTTCATCAAAAATTTTGTAGCGGCTGCCACCGGCTTTTTTAGCAACCTGACGCGCCTGAATCGCGGCACTGATCAGTTGATTGGGCTCGGAGCCGTGATCAGGACTTATGGCGATGCCCACACTGGTTTCAATGAATATCGGCTGACCGCCCAATTCATAGACTGCTCCAAGTCTCAGTTGTAGATCAGCAATCCAGTTGATGAGTACCTGTTGATCATCAAGCTCAGGTATGAGAATGGCGAATTCATCTGCACCCAGCCTGGCCATTGGATATAGCCCTTGGGTGGCACTTTGCAGCCGTAAAGAAAAAAGCTGCAGCAACTTATCCCCTTCAACCTGGCCGAAGGAATCATTGATCATATGAAAACGAGCGACATCAAGTGTCACCACAGCGCAGGGCTGAACCTGCTCCAATTGCTTGGCCAGTAATGCCTGGAAACTTTTCCTATTTGACAACTGTGTCAGGTTGTCATGATGGCGCTGAAATTCAATTGTCTGCCGAGCCTGCCAAAAGTCTGTGACATCCTGCAATACACAGAGGATCGTATTCTCTGAAGTTTTACGGGCTGTCATACGAACATGGCGATCGCCGTCTCCAGCCTTGAATCCATGGCCCAACATTGCTCTTTCATGTTCGTCCGTCAGCAGTTTTTCAAGCTGCTGTCGCACATGCTCTCGCTGCCCGGACTCAACTCGCTGTAAATACCCCTCCAACCCCATCTGCGAAACGGTTTCAGGTAACTGAAACAACTCAATCAGCCCAGGTGCCCAATCAAGGGTATCGGTTTTTGGGCACCACTCAAAAAAGCCCAGCTGAGCAACCCCCTGCGCTTCGTTTTGCATTGTGCGCACCTGATCCAATGCACAGGTGATGCGATAGGTTCGCAATGAATATCGAACCCGTCTGATAAGCAACGCCCAATTGATGGGCTTGGTTATAAAATCGGTTGCTCCCTTAGCAAATGCATTATCTACTGCCGTGACGTCATCCAGCCCTGTCAGCATAACAATGGGCACGTTGGCATCCAGTTTTCGAATATGTTCACAGACCTCGAAGCCATCCATGTCCGGCATCACTACGTCCAGCAGCACAAGATCGGGGATAGAGTGTGTTTCAAGCCATTCAAGCGCGGCTTGGCCGTTCAAGGCCTGAAATACTTCGTGGCCTTCCTTCTGAATAATCTTCGTCAGTGTCAGCCTCGTGGTAAGATCATCATCCACCACCAGTATGCGGCTTGCCTCTGCATCATTTGTATTCAGTTCAAACAATATTCACTCCTGGTGTCCGCGTAATTGCAGAAACTTGTGCAGAGCACCCTCCAGGCTCTCTGACTCAACGCAGCACTCACATGGAGACTCCCTATGAAAGCCTTGTTTCCATCATCCTATCAATGTCGCTATCACACAACACAAATGGAGACTGTTTTATTGACCCAATGCAAAATGATGGCTGCCAAAGTGTTACTTCAAAATGGCAAGCCTTCCCAAACAATGCAATTAAACCATTGTTTTAAATAGCGGACTTTTAATAAAAATCACCAGTAATAAATCCAGTCAAAGTGTATGTTCACACGATTGTGACATAGCAGCCATCAATCGGAAGTCCGCGTTTCATGAGACTTTGGCAACGTCACCTTGAAACAGCTACCTTTACCAAGAGTACTCTCAACCTCAATACGGCCTTCATGGGCACTAATGATGCCATATGCGACCGCAAGCCCCAGTCCGGTTCCTTCACCGGGCTCTTTGGTTGTGAAAAAAGGCTCGAAGATATGATTTAGGTTTTCAGGAGCAATACCACAGCCGCTGTCACAAACTTCGAATATTACATTTGTTTCAGTTTGACTTGAGGTGATACGAATGCAGCCATCGCTTCGAATAGCCTGCGCAGCGTTAACAACCAATGCCATGATCACCTGGTTAAGCTGTGCTGGCACAGCCCTGATCTGTGGCAGTGACGGATCCAGTCGAGTTTCGACTTTGGCCTTATATTTGTACTCGTAATGGCAGATGACCAATGTAGTTTCGATACAGTGGTTCAGATCACAGGCCTGCCATGCCGTATCACCGGAGTGGGAGAACTCCAACAGACTCTCGGTAATATGACGGATACGGCGGACGCCCTCCATCGAGTCAGCCAGCAAATCACCTATGTTATCGGTAATATTCACATAGCGTTCTTGAGTTTCCAGTTTGCTCAAATGTTCCTGTTGTCCGCCTGGAACAAGCTCAGAAGCATTCTGGTAGAGGCGTAACAGTGAGGGCACATAATCATTCAGGATACTCACGTTGGCACTGACGAATGCCAATGGGTTGTTGATTTCGTGCGCTACCCCGGTAGCCAGAACCCCAACGGAAGCCATTTTCTCGGACTGCACCAGCTGTGCCTGAGTAGATTTTAGTTCAGAAATCAGCCTATTTTGCTCTTCACGTTCATGCTGCAGATCCACGTTGGTCTGGCGTAACTCTCGCGTCCTCTCCTCTACCCGGGCCTCCAGCACTTGATTCAGTCTGGCCAGACGCCGGTTCGCTTCATCAAGCTCTGCGCGACTGAGTTCAATGGTTTTACCCATTTCAAGCAAACCACTTGAAACGGCACTCAACTCCGTAATATCGGTTGTCACAGGTTCAGGACGATAACGCCCCTGACCGATGGCACTGATCATGCGCCTCAAGCCTTGCATTGGCTGAGACAAACGCAAGCTCACCTGCTGTGACTTGCGGTACAGGTACACCATGAACAGCAGATAAAACGCCAGCAGCCCTAAAATTATTCCGATAGCAATTTGATCCACGCGCGCTTTCAAAGCGTTGGCATCGGCATACAATCGTGCCTGATCAGCAACTACCAGCAAATGCCAGTCGGCACCGGGAATCAGCGACCAGGCAGCCAATTTAGGCTCTCCTGCCATCTCCAGCGCAACGACACCATCCTCTGAGGTGTGAATACCTTCAGCCAACAAGATGCTGTCTTGACGCTTGAACAGGTTAAAGGCTTCCGGCTTGAAGGTATCCTGCTTGATCGCTGTCGCGTAATCATGCTCAGTTAGCTCTTTCAGCTGCCAATCATGCTCAGCGGCTTCCGGCATTGCCAGAATTGTACCGCTACTATCAACCAGCAATGCATAGCTGTCCCAAGGAAGGCTCAGGGCCAATACCTGCTGGATGATTTCAGAGACCCTGATATCCAGCCCTGCAACCCCTTCAAGAAAATCGCTGTTGCTGCGATAAACAGGCGCAATTGCTGATGCCATCCAACCTTGCCCCGCCGGATCAATGTACACATCCGTCCACACCACTTTACGCTCAGGGTTATGCTCCGCATCCGCTTCATAATAGAAGTTGTAGTCACGCACATTCAGATCGTAGGGATACTGCTCCACCACGTCGAATGGTGGATAAATCCGATTCATTGAATCGTGGGTGTTCATGTAGGCCTGGGTGACCAGCGAACTGCTGTATACCAACTGTTTCATCAACGGGTCGATTTGTACCAGCTGCCAAGCCTTGTTCATTTCGGCAGTACCCACAGGTGTAATGGATGAATAGAACATGGCGGCACCTTCTGTATCAGCCCGTGTATGCCAAACACCGTTTTCACTCAGGGCATAGCGGGATTTTTCCACAGCACTGGCTTCATGCGGTGTGTCATAGGCCTGTGAGATGAGCGCCGCGAACAGATCAGTCATTTCGGCAACGCCATTAAGCTGACTGGCAATCACGTCGGACTCGATGCGTGCTGTTTCCAGCAAAGACTCCTGCGCACTGCGCTGCATGGTAGCGATGTTTTCATCACGGATAATGTAGTTGGTGGCAAGATAGGCCGCGATCAACGCCAATTCTATGAAAATAATGGGTATCAGAGCATTTCTTATATAGGTACTCCACAATACTCTGAAGACGTTTTGTTCGTGGCTGCTCTGCTGTTTGTTCATACCAAAATCAACTCTGTTTGATTGGAAGGGTCAAAGTGAAGCAAGCGCCTCCACTTGGCCGATTTTCGGCACGAATTTCACCTCCATGGGCAACCATTATTTCATGGCATATCGCTAAACCGAGCCCGGTTCCCTTCCCTGCAAGCTTCGTAGTGACGAAAGGTTCAAACAGACGCGTTTTGATCTCTTCAGAAATCCCATGGCCTTCATCACAAACACTAATCTCAACGCGGCTCTCGGCACATTCATGTATACCAATATAAATATCGCCTCCCCTGGGCATAGCTTGGGCGGCATTGACAAACAGGTTCACCAACACCTGAGACATCTGAGCCGGACGGCACCACACCTCAGGCACTTCTGTAAATTCGCGTTTAATTTGGCGAACCGTGTATTTCAGTTCGTGGGTAACTAGACGAAGCGCCGTTTCAACCAGTTTTTGCAGGCACACAAACTGCTTCTGGTCTTCATCATCATGAGCATAGTTTCTCAGGTTTGAGACAATACCTTCGATACGCTCGACACCTTCACTGGTTTCATTCAGCAGGATAGGCAATTCGGCATGAAGGTAGTCATAGTCATGCCGTTTCTTTAGTTCTGCCAAACCCTTGGATAACGTTGAATCCAGCTGTGAATCAGCCAGTGACAACATACTGTCAACTAATTGATCAAGCTCCGCCACATACTGCGTCAGAGTCTGTAAGTTGGTCTTTACATAACAGACGGGATTATTGATCTCATGGGCAACGCCAGCAACCAACCGGCCAAGGGTTGCCATTTTTTCCAACTGCATTAACTGTTGCAGTTCCTGCTGACCGGTAAAATCACTGCTCTCTAGGGGAAGCTTAGTCACTATTTGCCTCAACGGCATCATTCAGAGTGCCATACTGCAGTTTGACAGCGGCATTCAGAATTTCGGTTGCAGGCTCACAGTCAGAGGGCAGATCAGGATCCAGTTGATGCTGTATCGCTTCAATCACTTCTGACTCAAAGCCCCATAATTCCAGCAGGTAGGCACTTGCAAGATTGTACTCTTGAGAGTCAGCGCCCAGTAACAGTACACCAATGTTGTGCAACAATGCGCTGACCACTGCAAGGTTACGAATATTCCTACTGACACCTCGACTGTCGGCCAAGGTTCCAACGTGCTCGGCCAACAACAATGCATCACGCATCAATCGATCACCCAGTGCTCGAGGCACGGTGCTGTTGTGTTGGTAAAGTTCAATAATTAATACCAGATTATGAATGGTCTGGAGTCCCAACCGCATCACTGCAACTTCAACATCGTGGGTACGGGAGTTAAAACCAAAGAAAGGAGAGTTCACCAACTGCAATACTCTACTCAGCAATACCTGGTCGTGCCGAATCAATTCAGCCACCTCAGCGACGTCTGGTTCTTGCTGCTCCAAAACATGAGTAATCTGTTGATACACTTCAGGAAGCACGGGTAGACTTTCCTGCTGCCCCAGACGACTACGCAACGTTCCACTCAGAGGCAATTGGTGCAGAACACGTGCCCTTGTCAACAGATCATCGATGACTTCACGCTCAAAGGGTTTGCGGATGACCAAATGTGCGGCTGCTGTTGCCCTGATAGCACTTTCCATCTGCGCATCACCCGAAAGCAACACACGTATAGCTTCAGGTGCAGTATCTGCGACATGTCCCAGAAGCTCAATGCCATCCATTTCGGACATATGCCGGTCAGCCACCACAACCCATGGAGTGAGGCTATCAAGTTGATCCAGCGCTTGTACAGGCGAGCTGAAAAAGTGCATATCCCAATCACGATGACTTAGACGCAGAAGGCGCCTGAGAGCATTAAGCACACCTGGCTCATTATCAACAAACACTATACAGGGCGCGTTCATGTGCCATCCTTTTCACTACAAATATACACGTGGCCTTTACCATCAAGCTACTGCAGACTCTTGCAAGGGTAGTAATCGTGAAACCGTTCTGGTGAGCGTTTCGATGTCGAAAGGTTTGGAGAGTACGGCATCCGCCCCCTCGTCCCGAGCACGCTGGAGTGACAGCTGATCCAGCGCGGATATGACAATAACCTTGATATGCTCAGTTTCGGGAGTTGATCGGATGAACTTCAAGACATCATATCCACTAACCCCAGGCATCCTGAGATCCAGTGTAACCAGTGCAGGCTGGTACTTGATCATCTGACTTCCACCCTGAAACCCATCCAAGGCGGTCTCTGTCTCATATCCCTCCGCCCTGAGAATACGGGCAATAGAACGTGCCACTGCAGCCTCATCGTCAATGATCAGAATACGCTTATTATTTTCCGCAGCCAAATCAGGCGGGACAGGCATATTGTGCTCATGGAGAAACTGGACAAAGTCCTCAACACGCACTCGGTTGTTTCCTCGTCCAGGAAGCTTGAATCCTTTGAGTGCACCGCGATCTATCCAGCGAATAACCGTTCGCAGATTCACGTCGCACATCTTCGCAATATCGCCCGTTGTGAGTGTTTTCATGTCATACCTGATCAGGTTGTTCAGTCATAAGCGGGGTTACCTTCAAGCACCGGCAGGATCAACCCAGAGAAGGCCTTGACCTATTTTATAGACAAATGACAAAAATGCGACAGTTGTGACAGGCTTTTCTACCTCTGCTTTATGCCAGCAATAACACCAGTGACACGATAATCAGAAGCCAAGCGCTTTGTGCAGACATCCAAGGCTCAAACCTTTGAGCCCAAGGTAATACTCTTCTCAGACTGCTGTACAAAGGTCTTATCAATTCAGTGTAGACTATGGGCTGCATTTGGTAAGGAAGCGTTACTCGCTTGCAAAGCACTTCCAAGGGAGCAACCAGATCACCCGCCGGTACTCTGGGGGCACGCAAATGAACTTTAAGGGATATCCCACCCAGCAGAAAAGCCAGCAGTATCGGCCATAACAGTGTCGGCAATGCATTGAGTTGGTCGACCGGCACTGACTCAATTGCCAGCGGCAGACCGGGTGCAAGCAAGGGGAACAGTACCAGACTGGTCACCAGCGTCAGCAGCCAGCCCACTACTCTGCGCGGATCAGTTCCATCCTTGTTTGTGTGCTGCCATTGCAGCCAGAGGAACCTCAACACCAGCACCATAGTTGCAACGGCGCCAGCACTGAGCAAGCTACTCAGCCAAGGCGCGAGCCAAAGGGACAGCCCTTCTGGCGCCAGCGCCTGCTTCATGGCCAGCTTGGCATGGGCTCCACTGGTAAAGGGCAAGCCGGCCAGTGACAGCCCCGGCAATGCAAGCAGCAGCCAATACAGCCCTCGCGGAACAGAAGCACATGGCGATGATATGCCCACCGACAGAAACATCGCCCCTTTGGCCAGGCCATGATGCAGTGCGTACAGGCCAATCAGCGGCAGCAACCAATGGGCACGCTCGGGCTCAGCCAGCGCAATACCCAGCATCAGCGTCATCAACCCCATCTGGCTGATGCTGGAATAGGCCAGCACTGCCTTCGCCTGCTGCTGACAGACTCCGATCAGCGCAGCGCCGAGCGATGCCACAACACCGGTGAGTGCAAGCACCGTACCCGGAAGTTCATAGCTCGCCAGCCCCAGCGGCAGGGTCAGTAGCCATCCCAGCAAGCCCGCCTTGATCATAGCTCCGCTGAGCACGGCACTGGCCGGCGTCGGCGCAACCGGGTGAGCCAATGGCAGCCACATGTGTAACAGTGGAAGCCCGGCCTTTACACCAAAGCCACACAACAATAGCGCCATGATCAGCACAGTATCGGCTGATGCCGCGATCGCACCGGGCAGGTCAGCCAGCAGCAGGCTGTCAGCGGCACCTGCCGCCAGAATCAGTCCTGCCAGCAGCGCCATCTCACCGAACACCGCCATGATCAGGTATAGCCGTCCCGCCCTGAATGCATCAGGCTTGCGCTCATGCACAACCAGCCCATAGCCGGCAAAGGTCATCAGCGCAAAAAAGGTATAGAAACTGACCAGATCCCCCGCCAGTACCAACCCCAGATTACCGCTGAGGGTCAACCCCCAGTACAGGGCAAAACTGGTTCGCCGCGTTGTTATATAGCCGGATGCAAACAGTCCCGCAAAGCTCCACAGCAGTGCCGTCAATAAAAGGAATGGCTGGCGCAGCTCATCAAGTTGCCAACTGGCTCCAAGCAACAACCCGGGCAGCTCCAGTTGCCAATTCCCGGGCCCCATCAGAGCCAACCCCAGCGCAGGCAGTGGCAACAAGGGAAGCACGGGCCACAGCAGTGGCCGTGTTGCACGGCCCGGTACCAACAGCAACACGCACAGCGGTATTGCAACAGCGCTCAGAATCCAAAAGGTCATGGCAGGTACTCCCGTGCAGCGATCAGCTTAGCCCAGCTCAGAGGACTAAAGGGCAGAGCAGCAAACAGGCCCACCAATAGAGTCAATACGGCGGTTACCAGCGGAGGCCAAAGCAGCCAGCTATGGGTCTCCAGTTTCCCCCAGCGCCGCTGCTCTGACCAATCATATTCCGGTTGAAACCAGAGGCGGTGAATCACAGGCAAAAAGTAGGCGGCATTCAGCAGACTGCTGATCAGCAGCACTCCTATAACCCACTCCATCTGGACATTAAGTGCCCCTGTTCCCAGGGTCCATTTGGTAATAAAGCCTGCCAATGGTGGCACGCCGATCATGCCAAAGGCCGCCAGCGTGAAAGCGGTTGACGTCAGGGGCATGCGCTTTCCAGCTCCATTCAACTCATGGATCTTGTGAATGCCAAGTGTCTCGGCATAATTACCGGCACAGAAAAACAGCGTGATTTTCATAATCCCTTGATGCAACAGATGGACCAGACCACCCACTGTTCCCACCGGGCCGAATACTGCAGTGCCCAGCACGATATAGGACACCTGGCTGACAGTGGAAAAAGCCAGCCGCCGCTTCAGGTCCGTCTGAGCCAGCGCCCGGACAGAGCCATATATAATCGTAAACGCCGCCAGCCAACCCAAAGGTTCCAGAACACCCAACAGGGTCGCAAACTCAATACCGTACAGATCATATACAACGCGCACGATGCCAAACGCCCCGGCTTTTACGACCGCTACCGCATGCAGCAGAGCGCTGACAGGCGCAGGTGCAACCATGGCCTGTGGCAGCCAGCCATGCAGTGGAAACAGCGCCGCTTTGACACCGAGCCCAGCCACCAGCAGAACAAAAACCATAATCAGCTGAGGGTGCAATTCTGCATTAAGATCGACCAGTTGGCCGGTTTCTTGAAACGATAGATCACCTGCCAGCCCCTGCAGCCAGATCATGCCCAGCAGCAACGCAGCCCCGCCACTGAGCGTATAGATAATGTAGTTACGCCCGGCCTGTAATGCTTTCTCAGTTCCCCGGTGGACCACCAATGGGTAGGTGGAGAGCGTCAACATCTCGTAGAACAGGAAGAAGGTGAAGAGATTGCCCGCCAGTGCAATACCCATGGTACTGGCCACGCAGAGACTGAAAAATCCGAAAAAGCGGCTGCGATTCGGCGAATCTTCGAGGTAGCCCACTGCATAAATGGTGGTCAACAGCCACAACACGGCCGACAGACCAGCAAACATCATTGCCAGCGCATCGGCCTGCAGCTCAAAGCTGACACCGGGCAGGATCTCGTAGCTGAGGCCATAATCCAGCTGATGAATAACCCCCCAGGTCATTACCCCCACCAATACCACCTTGATCAGGGCTGCCAGCAGGTTGATACCAGTACGCAAGCGGTGCCGCTGCTCCGGCAGTGCAAAGATGATCACCGCTGCAAGCATTGAACTGAGCAGCGCCAGTATCGGGATCAGAACCAGCTGGGTCATTGCACCTCCTCAAACGGCAGCGCCATCACCGACAGGACCTGGCTGCCCGCCAGGCCCAGCCCCAACGAGGCCACTGCCAACAACATTGCCACCACTTCAAGCCGGCGATCCGGATGGTAAAAATGATCCTTCTCATCCCTTTCCAGAAACGATGCGCGATAGATGCGAAACACATAAGCCGCCGACAGCAGACCGCCCCCCACCAGCACCAGTATCCACCACCACTGGCCCGACGCCATACTGGCCTGTAGCAGCATCCACTTGGCCGCAAAACCACCCGAAGGCGGCAGCCCCATCAGGGAGACGCCGGCCAGACCAAAGGAAAACAGTGAAAACGGCAGAAAGTGGCTGACACCTGCCAGCGCATCCACACGATTGCTGCCCACCGCCAGAATCAGGTTACCTGCTGCCAGAAACATGGCCGACTTGGCCAGAGCATGACTGATAACCTGCAAGGTAATGCCCTGCTGTGCCTGTAATGATGTGGATGCATCAACCCCGAACGTCAACGGAAACAGCAGGAACAGATAACCGATCTGCGCAACCGAGGAATAGGCCACCACCTGTTTAAGCCGTGGTTGGCACCAGGCCAGCCAGCTTCCCCATATAACGGCAGCGGCTCCCAGCGCTCCAATAAGCTGAGCCATCCATTGGGTGGCGACAACCTCCCCTGCCTCAAGCCAGATTCGTGCTGCAATATAGAACGATGCCTTGACCACCAGTGCTGACAGCAGAGCACTGACCGGTGACTTCGCAATGCCGTGCGCAGGCGGCAGCCAGCCGTGCAAAGGGAACAGCGCCGTCTTGAGCGCCAGCCCCACCAACATCAGTACCAATGCGGGACGCATCAGCTCCGCCTGATGCATCAGTCTGACCTGATGTGCCACTTCGGCCAGCGAAAGCGTACCAAACTGACCATAGATCAGCGCCACACCCAACAGATAGGCCATGGAGCCCAATAATGCCGCCAGCAAATAGCGCAGCGCCGCCCGCAGCGCCTCCGCCTGCCCACCCAGAGCCACCAGTCCAACCGCTGCCAGACTGATCAGCTCCAGCCCGACATAGAGGTTGAACAGATCACCACCGATCCAAACCGTATTCAGTCCGGCCCACAGAAACCAGTACAGCGGCCAGAAATAACGCTGCCAGGGCTTGTCAGGCTTCAAATAGATACCGGCATGAATGCCACAGCCACTGGCCACCAGCGTCGTCAACAGCAGGAAGGTCACGGCAAGGCCATCCACCCGTAACTCAATTCCGAGGGGAGCATCCCAGCCGGCCAGACTGTAGTAGAAACCTCCTTCCTGCTTCACCAGCCCCCAGAGTCCGACCGACACCAACAGTTGTAACACCATACCCAGCCAGGCCAGAGCGCGCCCCTGCCTGAAATCCAGCAGCAACGAGGTGGTAGCCAGCGCCAGTGGGGTAAACAGCAACCCTGCCATTAACCAGTTGCTCATGGGGCTTTGTCCTCCTTCGAGCCCTCAGCACCGTTACCCAGTTCTGTGCATCCGGTCAGATGGAAGTAACGTCGTATCAGCACCACCCCCAGAGCAGTGGCGGCTATGGATACGACAATACCGGTCAGCACGAGAGCCTGAGGAACAGGATCAGGCCCGTTATGGTGCTGCGCCAGGCCCACCAGGATCAAAAAGGTGGCTGAACCGATCAGATTCAGTGCCAATAACTTGCGCAGCAGATGCCGCAGGCCAACCAGTCCCAGCAAGCCGACGCCCCAAAGCACAACGCCTGTCAGGGCATACAGCAAAGGTGTGCTCATTGTTCACCCTCCTCAGGCTCACTGGCGTTATTCACCGGCGCCGAAACAAACAGAGCCAACAGAATCATGCCGATCGACAGCGTCAACAAGGTTTCGATTGACAGAATCAGTGCCTTGCTGAGTTCCGGCGGATAGGCCAGAAACGCCTCACCCGCGATGGCGCTCGCCAGCCCCACCAGCAGAAAAAGGGCAAATCCGAGCACCAACCCTATCCTCAGCAACAGGCCCGGACGCAGGAAATCGAGCGGCATGCCGGTCAGCCGCATCAGCACACCGGTTGCCGCCAGCATCGCACCGGCCTGAAACGCACCGCCGGGCCGGTCCGCTCCGGCCCAAATCAGGTAGGCCGCCAATAACAGCATCAAGGGTACAAGCCAGCGCAACAACGCCCTGAGCAGGGCATCAGCGGTACGCAGTTCCGGATCTTCCAGCGAGCGAGTCCGCGCCATGGAGATCCCCACCATTGCCGCAATCACCAGCACTGCAATTTCAAGCAGGGTATCGTAGCTGCGAAAATTCAGCAGTACGGCGGTTACCGGGTGCTCAACCCCGCTTGCAGCGAGGTTGTTCTGCAGCAATCGAGGCAGTTCAGAGCCCGAGTCAAACGCTGCCAATTGCCAGACCGCCCGCCCCAGCAGTGCCGTCAGCATGATGACCAACAGCAGGACCGACACATATGCAGTGGGTGAGCGCATCAGTTTTCCTCCTCGGCCTGGCTTTCCAAGCCATGGCTGTTGCCACGACGAAAGTGACTCACCGCATCCAGCAGCAATACGCCGGTGAGCCCGGCACCGATGGCGGCTTCAGCAAGGGCAAGATCCGGCGCCTGCAACCGTACCCAACACACGGCCATCAGCAGACCAAAAGCGATAAACACCACCACTGCACGGAACAGATCGCGCGACAGCAGTGCGGCGGCAGCGGTCGATACCAGTGCCAGTGCCAGCAACAGGTCCAGCAGCCATTCAATCATCACACCGCTCCCGTTGCTGCATCGGGCGTTCATGCATGCGAACGGCTCTTGCCACCAGATGCGCCGAGGTTGCACTGGCCGCAAGTGCAACCCACCAGATCAACAGCGTTTTCAAGCTACTGGCCAACGATGGCGTCATCATCAGTAAGGCCAGAGTGATCAGTCCCAGTCCCAGATTATCGATTTTGGTCAATGCGTGAATCCGACACAGTGTATCGTCGAACCGAAACAGCCCCAGCGTTCCCAAAGCAAAGAAAATACAGCCGCTGACTAACAGCAGCACCTGCACGACAGGCAACAGCCACTCAATCATCTCCATTCCCCTTTACGGCATGTCGATCCGATCGGGCACTTTCGATCCGCACAACACGCGTCACAAAAGCGGCAACTGAAAACACGGCCAATACCGCCAGGATCAGCGCCACATCTCTCAGGGACGGCATCTGTTGTGCCTCGGCCAGTACCAACAGCAGCGCAACCCCCGTAGTACCAAACAGCTGCGAGGCCAACATCCGGTCGGCCGCCGTGGGCCCGCGCCAGATGCGGACAAACCCCAGCATCAGCGTCAGTAGAAGAAACAGTGCAACAAGGTGCAATACCAGTGTCATCCGTCCCCCTCCCGCTGGCCTGGCGTAAGCCCAAACAGTGCTGCAACCCTGGCTTGCGTGTACTCAAGGTCCTGTCGTACCGGCTGAGTCAGATCCAGGCAATGCAGCTCAATCTCATTACCCTCCAGGGTTACACTCAAGGTGCCAGGCAAGAGTGACAAGGTGTTGGCCAGCACCCAGCGGGGAGCACCTTCCGGCAGCGACAGCACGGCACGCAAATAGCCGGGGGTCACCGGTAAAGAAGGTGAAAGCAAACGTCGAGAGACATCGAATGCAGCAAGCAATGAGCGACTAAGGAAAAACAGCACGAATCCGGGCAATGCCTGCAGACGGATGAGGTAACGCGACGGAGGAAACAGCAGCAGCGAGATCCAGGCAACCAGAAAACTGACAGCCAAACCGAACACAAGACCGGACGCATCACCGTCGGTCAATGCCCACCAGACCAGCGAAAACATCAGCCACCGCAGTACTAGCGTCGGGAGTCGGGACATGGGACCTCCTGCTCGTTTGTATCAATGTCTGAACTGACCACGAATCAAGCGGTTAGGTTCAGCCTAACACAGAACAAGAAAGCCCGCGCAGCCTCGTTTATCAATCCAGTACGCAAAGGCTTAAAGCAGGGCCGGCAAGCCCTGATCCCGGCGGAATGGCCAGCCAACTCAACTGGGAAGGGGTTTACAACACTCAGTGGTGCAGCTCCAGCCCCTGCAGATCCTGCCAGCTGAACGTCAGGTCTCGGCTATCGTTCAGCCAGAGACTGACATAGGGGTTGGAAGCCGTTCCGGCATGGAACTGCACCACTGCCAACGGTGATGAAGCCCGGGATATGCTCAGGGTCTGCACCCTATTCGGCGTGATTGCATGATCACGCACCCCATTGCGGAAACCGTTCTCCATCGGGTGGCGAACCTGAGCCCTGACCTCCCCCGCTCCACCTGCATCAGGCATGGCAACACGGGGGGTGTGCATTGTCATTGTCTCGGCGGCAGGGGCTGGCCCTGTCAGACAGCCACTCAGCGCAACACGGACCTGAACTTCTGTTTGCCATTGCCGCCCTGTATTGCTTTGGGCACGAATGACAACCCGCTGCGACTCACTCAACCGTATCCGGGTTGCCAACCTGATCGGAACCACGGCCTGCAGGAATTCAAAACGGATCACATCCGGCTCAGGGTTAAGGGGAGCCTGCACCTGTATCGTTTTCAGGTATTCACCGGGATCAAGCCGCTCATCAAATGCGATCCGCAACGGCACCTGCGCACCATCCTCAATCACGGCGGGCAGTTGCACCTTAAGCCCTTGCATGAGCACCGGCTCGCCCCCCAAGGCCGGGTTGGCCAGCAGCAACAACAGTGCAACCCAGTGGCGCATCGAATCAGCCGCCCCAGATATCAGCGATGGTGGCACGATACCAGCCTTCAGCCGACCGAGCTTCGGACTGACGCAAACGAGGTGAAGCCTCCAACGGGCTCAGATGATCGGTACCGGGCTTGAGCACCAGAGCCCCCTGATCCACTTCATACTGACCCGCCACCGAAATGGCATAGCTCGGCTCTACCAGGCTGTAACAGATATTGGACAGTTGCGGCGTGACAACATCCTGCCCTGTCAGCTCGCTGATGATGTGCGTCACTGCCACGCGTGCCTGCATGCCGGCGGCAAAGCCGGATTTGGGCATCGGGGCCGCAATACAGGCATCCCCTATCACATGTACACCTGCGGCATGGCGGGATTCAAATGTGTGCGGATCAACCGGCACCCAGCCGCTGGCATCGGTCAGCCCGGCCGTTACCGCAATACGACCGGCTTGCTGCGGTGGAATCACATTGAGCACTGCGGCACGGTGGCGGCTGGAGAAGTCGGTTTCCACCTCCCGCCGCTGCGGATCCACCCGCATCACTTTGCCATCATCCGACAGCCCAACCCACTCAACTCGGTCACCATAAAGGTTTTTCCACGCCGACATGAACAGGGCCTGCTTGGAAAAACGGTCCTTGCTGTCCAGTATCAGCAGTTTTGAGCGCGGTTTATGCCGACTGAGATAGTACGCAATCAGGCTGGCACGTTCGTAAGGACCCGGCGGACAACGGTAGGGATTGCCAGGCACCGTGATGATGACGCTGCCACCATCCGGCATCGCTTTGAGCTGACGACGCAAGAGCAGCGTTTGTGGCCCCGCCTTCCAGGCATGCGGCACCCGCTCGGCGGCCGCTGCATTGTAACCCTCTATCGCATCCCAGCGCAGATCAATACCGGGCGAGACAATCAGGCGGTCATATTCAATTCGGGCGCCATCGTCCAGAATGACCTGTTTACGAATCGGATCAATATCCAGCGCCTGCTGACGCCGATGGCTTACCCCTGCCTGTATCAGTCCGGCATAATCCTGCTCAATAGCCTTTAGCGGCAGCAGGCCGGCCAGTACAAGATTGGAAAAGGGACAGGTATAGAAACGGCTGGCGGGTTCAACCAGAGTGACATCCAGCTGCGGTGCCTGCTGCCTGAGCAAGCGCGCCGCCGTGGCACCCCCAAAGCCGCCACCGATAATCACCACCCGGCCTTCGGACGGGCGGCCTGACAGCATACGCTGACACCCGCTCAGCAGCAGTGGGCTCAACAGCAGACCCGCCAGCAGCGTGCGTCTTGAAACAGCGGAGATGTTTCTCTGCTTCATATCCCTTCCCGTCTGGACCATTGCGGTTTGAGACTAGCAAAGAGAGCAGTGGCTGAAAGCAGTACTTTAGAACCTTTTATCCAGCCTGTGGGCAAACTCAAGAAACTGTTATGCACTCAAGGAGTGGCAGTCGCCCAGATGAAAAAACGTTCAAATCCGAGTAAACAGCCACAACATGGCCCAGCACACCAGTAACATCACCGGCGCATAGAGTCGATTCAGCCGCATCAACTGGACAGCCGGTATGGAATAGCGTGCCCGCAGGCTGAGCTGAACTCCCGACAGAGGGGACAGTCCCACACCCAGTGCCCACCCCATCAGCATGGTCAGCCCGAGCAGGTTCGGGTCACTCACGCTCGGTGCGAGAATACTGCCCACCAGTACGACACTGGTCACCGGGTGCATGCCAGCAAAGGCGAGCAATATGAGTACCAACAGTGTGATACAGGCTTCCAGAGCACCATAGTGTTCCGGTGCAAGCGCCAGATCAAACGCGCTCAAGCTGGACGCCACGCCAGCCGCCAACACCGCAGCGGCCAGAAACAGCATCACCTCTCCTGCCAGGCCCGGCAGACCTTCATGAATGTGGTTCAGCAGACGTCGACCACCCTGTCGTTTTTGACGCAACAGCAGCCAACTGACGGCAAACAGGATGGAGATCAATGTCACCAGCGTCAGCACACTGATCGCAGGCCATATCTCATGACAGATCACTACCAGAACGGCCAGCACCAGCGGCATCCATAATGCCTTCAGGTGCATGGGATAGCCGCGTGCCTGCTCAACAGCAGGTGCTCGCGCCACTTCCCACATGCTGAACAGCAGACCTGCCAGCGCGACCGGCAAACCAAACAGCACCAGAGTTTTCAGTTCCGCCCCGGGGGCGCTTACCAGTGTTAGCCCCATGGCTGCAAAAAACGGTGACCAGAAGGCACAGATGCTGAAACTGCGCAGCAATACCAGCGCCTGAACCGGTTGCAGTGGCTGACGAGCAGACAGCCGATCCCCCACAATCAGCACGGATGAAATATTGATCACCGAACCGATCAGGTGCGCCCCCAGAAGCGTCTGCCACAGTGCCGTCCGACCACGCGGCAGCTGCTCATCACTGTGTACCCCCTGCATGGCGACAAGGCGCAGAAAGCTGACCCCGACCAGCATGGCCAGCACCAGGTAGTTGGCCTCCAGCGCCTTGAGCAAATATTGTGGGTCATCACCATAGACCGTACCAAACAGAAGCAGCGGGGCACCTGTCAGCAGAAGAACAGCGGTTTGCTTGCGCTGCGCCGACTTGAGTCGCGGCCAAAGCAGCAGGGCCGAGATCCAGACAGGAACACCTATAAGATAGCCGGGAAGAACTGAAAAGAATGCGTTCAAGACAGCTGCAAGTGCCATCCCGATCAACAGGTAGCCTGATAGAAACAACATGCACCTCGGGCGAAAAAACGAGGCGGCGAGAATAGCACGCCTGCCGGAAAGCCGACAGGCGCAAGAGCGGGACCTGCAGGCCCCGCCACGGGAGTATCAGCGGTCGATACGGTAGATTTTTTCAGGGTTTGGCTTGCTGCCCCAGGGCAAACCAGAGTTCTGCCAGCCGTTCTGGATGCGGAACCCGGCATTGTCTCCAGCCTTGATGCTGTCACCCTGAAAGCCGTTAATTACATAGGTCGCATTGGGAAAGCCGTTCTCGCGCAGAAATTCGGCACTGGGCAGGCCACGCTCGCTGCCCGAACGGCACATGGTGATGACGGTCGCATTCTTGTCCAGACCACGCTGTATCAATGCCTGCTCTACCTGAGCGGCAAAGTCAGGATTCTGATACAGGCGGAAGCGGTTTTTCTGCGCATCCCACTGACTACGGTCCACCATCAGGTAGGGAATATTCAGATCCACCTCGTCGGTGAAACCGATGAACATGATCTCAACCGGATCACGCACATCGATGAACAGCACCTCATCACGCTTTTCCTGTACCAACTCATAGGTCGCTTCAGGCGTAATGCCGATTTCATCATTAGCCTGTGCAGCCGCCATCGGCATTGCCAGAGCTGCACTGAGCAGCAGCGGTGTCAGCAGTTTTTTCATTAAGCCGTTCTCCTTAGAAGCTGAATACACGCGTCTCTTCAGACGTCATCTGTTTGGCAATGGCAGGCGGTGTCGCCACGCCAACACCTTCACGCAGGGCTGCCTTGTCATGACCGCCATTGGGCAGATACAGCGCACACACGTTTACATTGGCACCACCTTTCTGCAGCTTCATCAGCAACTGTTCAGGGGTCACATCACGTGGCTTGAGGGGTTCATTGGCGGTTTCGCTGAGGGCCAGGTCCCCTGCCTTGTCGCACAGCAGTACATCAACCTGAGTACCCTGCTGCTGCATGGCGTTGCCCAGCACCATCGCCATGCCCTGAGTCTGCAACGACCCACTGTTGACCAGAATCAGCGCCTTCTCGACCTGTTGGCCGTCAGCCTGAGCCGCCAGCGGAGCCATCAAACTGGCCCCCAACAGCAATGCGGTAAGTTTGCCTGCTTTCATGAATACCACCTTTATTATTCAATTTAAGAATATAGTTCTTTTAAATGCGAATAATCTAATTAATGAGGAAAACTACACCACTCCCCCGCCACTGTAAAGCCGATTCCCTCCGCCCGGGCCGGTTAAAGGTCAAACTGTTATGCGACAGCCAACGTACTACAATGCACAGGCTTATGATTAAACAGAAAACTTTCCTGCAGGAACAATGATGATACCGACAATGCTTAACATGGACTTCAGTCAGCACGTTGTGATTGAAACAGCCAACATGGATTGGATCACCAGCCCTGCGGCGGGGGTGTTGCGCAAGCCCCTGGAACGAGAAGCCAAAGAGTCCGGCCACACCACCAGTATTGTGCAGTATCTGCCCGGCTCCGCGTTTGCAAGCCACCCTCACCCGCTGGGTGAAGAAATTCTGGTACTGGAGGGTGTGTTTTCAGACGAGAGTGGGGACTACCCGGCCGGCAGTTACATCCGAAATCCACCCGGTAGCCAACACGCACCCTTCAGCCGACAGGGATGCACGCTGTTCGTGAAACTGAATCACTTCAGCCCAAACGATCTGGCACAGGTATGTATCGACACCCAGAGTGCACCATGGCAGCCGGGACAGGGAGGGCTTGAGGTGATGCCGCTGCACCACTTCGAAACCGAGCATACCGCACTGGTTCGATGGCCAGCCGGCGAACGCTTTCAGCCGCATCGCTATTTTGGTGGCGAAGAAATTCTAGTGCTGTCAGGCGAGTTTCGGGATGAGCACGGCGTATACCCCGCTGGCACCTGGCTACGCAGCCCGCACTTGAGCAAACATTTCCCATGGGTTGAGCAGGAAACCGTGATATTTGTGAAAACAGGCCATTTACCGCTGAACTCACAATCTCAATTACCGGATACGGATCTTTGACCGTTTGACATTATGGCTGGGTGTCAGCAGTTCAAGCTCGGCCCCCAAATCTTCCAGCTCATCATAACCTTCCAGCCGTAGTACCTCGCCCTCCTGAGTCGTCATCTGGATCTGCTCCAGGTGATAGCTGCGGTATTTGAGGCGCAGATCGAGAATATGACTGATATCGACCTGAATTCGGTTATCGCCCTGAACCAGCGTCAGGGTTTTCGCCTGATTGTCCAGCTCGATTTCCGGATAGGCCGAACGCCCCTGCCGTACATGCTGAAACAGCTTGATGAAGTAGGCCGAGCAGGCCGCTATACCCAGTACCGGCAGTATGAAGTCTGCAACTGCCGCGGCCTGAAACAGGTAATAGAAACTGGCCAGCACTGCTGCAACCAGACCCACCATCCAAAGCAGATGCCTGGCCGTTTG
The DNA here is from genome assembly GCF_041155135.1 of Marinobacterium sp. BA1. NCBI lineage: Bacteria > Pseudomonadati > Pseudomonadota > Gammaproteobacteria > Oceanospirillales > Oceanospirillaceae > Marinobacterium > Marinobacterium sp. BA1. The sequence continues at coordinate 463,420 of NZ_BAAFHC010000001.1, read as the reverse complement.
GGTACGATAATAGGCAGATGAAATGCGATACAGCATGACACGCAATGTCCGTAGTTGTGATCAGGGGGTCAGAGTGTAGTCACGACAGGCCGCTTTGGGAATCCTTGGGCGGCTTAGCCGCCAGAATCAGGATTCTGTGCCTTCGCTGTATTGATGCGAAACAACATTGCATAAAACAGCGGCAACACCACCAGCGTCAAAGCCGTTGCGAATAACAAACCAAACATCACCGTCACAGCCATGCTTTTAAAAAAAGGGTCAATCAACAGGGGGGCAACCCCGAGTACCGTCGTCAATGCACCCAGCACAACCGGGCGCGCACGCCCAAGACAGGCCTCAATGATGGCACCATAGGGCTGCTGCCCCTCATTTATCCGGGTATCGGCCTCGTCGACCAGCACAATAGCGTTTTTGACCATCATACCGATCAGGCTCAGGAACCCCAGAATCGCCATGAATTCGAAAGGTGTCCGGAACAGAATCAGGCCAAACACCACACCGATCAGAGCCAGAGGAGCCGTCATCCAGATGACCAGCGGCTGTTTGAACGCATTGAACATGAACACGACCGCCAGCACCATGGCAGCAAATCCATAGGGTGCAGAAGCCGCCAGACCCGCATTGGCCTCACGCGATGATTCATACTCTCCATACCACTTCAGCTTGTAACCCGGGGGCAGTGGTATGGACTCAATGGCGGGACGAATCAGGTTAAACACATCGCTGGTAACCTGCCCCGGCGCCGGGTCGGCCTGAACCATCAAGGTGGGTTCACGGTTTAACCTGCGTATGGTGGCGTCCTGCCAGACCAGGTCAACCGACTCAAGCAGCTGGCCCAGAGTAACGGTCTGGCCGGCAGCAGGGCTGAAGACTTCAGTATTCTGAATCACGCCTGCCTGTTCACGCTCCGTCACCGGTGCTCTGACAATCAACGGAATCAGCTCATCCCTTTCACGATACACACCCACCTGACGACCACTGAGCGTCTGTGCCAGTGCCGCATTCACATCAGAACCCGTCAAGCCCAAGCGCTGCAACTGTTCCTGACGCCAGCGTGGCTGTGCTACCGGAACCTGCTGCCGCCAGTCATCCTGTATCGCGATCAGTGCTGGTTCTGTCAGCATTCTTGCCTTGGCTTCTTCCGCCAGTTGGCGAAGGATTTCCGAATCAGGTCCAGTAAAGGCCGCTTCAATCTTCTTGCCGCCACCACGCCCCAGCATGAATTTCCAGACCTTGACCGATGTATCCGGCAGCAATACGGACAACTCCTGCTGCAGCTGCTCAACCAATCCGGCGATACGTCCATAGTCATCCACATTGATGAGCAACTGGGCAAACGCCGGGTTACGTGGTTCCGGCGAGTAGGTCAACATGAACCGAAGTCCTCCTCCACCGATAAAACCGGTGGTGTGCACAACCCCCTCCCTCGAGGCCACAACCTTTTCCGCCTGGGCCAGTATCTCCGCCGTACGACTGATGTCGGTGCCCTGTGGCAGGTACAGATCCACCACAAACTGGGGCCGCTCGGAATCAGGCATGAAGCCCGGAGGTATAAGACGCGAAGCCAAGACTGCACCTGCAAGAGCCATTACCAGCATCACCACGGTCACACGTCTATGCGCCAGGACCCAATGCAGGAGTTTCTCATAGCTTTGAGACAGTTTTCCTCGGGGACGATCTGAATCAACGGTGGCAGGACGAAGAAATTGATGACAGAGCATGGGCGTCACCGTAATGGCAAACAGCCAGCTCAGCAGCATCGAATAGAGAATCACCCAGAACAGCGAACCGGCATATTCCCCCATATCACTGGGCGACAGACCAATGGCACTGAACGCCAGTATCCCGACCAGTGTCCCACCCAATAACGGCCAGATGGTACTGCGAACCACTGCTGACACGGCCTTATCTCGGTCTTCACCTCGTTGCAACCGAACCAGAACCCCATCACTGACCACAATGGCGTTATCCACCAGCATACCCAGCGCAATGATCAGCGCCCCCAGTGAAATGCGCTGCATGGCAATGTTATCGAACAGCATGATAATCAGTGTGCCCGCCACCGTCAGCAGCAGTACAAAACCGATAATCAGACCCACTCTGAGCCCCATAAACAGCAACAGCACAACAAACACAATCACCACTGCCGCCAGAAGATTACCGGCAAATGCCGAAACCGCCATGCGTACCGATTCAGACTGCAGCGAAATCGGGTGCAGCTCCATTCCCACTGGCCGCATGTTTTCAAGTTCACTCAAGCGCTGGCTGACTGCATCTCCCATGGCAACCACATTGCCTCCCTGCACATTGGAAATGCCAAGACCGATGGCGCGCTGACCATCAAACGTCATCAGCATTGCAGGTGGATCGGCATAGCCTCTCGAGACTTGGGCGATATCAGAAAGACGCAGTACGGTACTACCGGTCCCCAGCCCTATTTGAAGGTTTTTCAGATCTTCAAAACTGCTCACACTCCGATCCGGAATGACAGGCACCCGCAATCCATCAGCCGGCACATCTCCAGCAACCGTGATCAGGTTTTGCTGCTGCAACACCTGATACACCTGCTGAACGCCCAGGCCAAAGTGAGCCATGCGTTCACGGGAAATCTCAATAAAGATCTGTTCCTGCCGTGCTCCCAGCAATGCGGTGCGCGCCACACCGGGTACCAGCGCCAGCTCTTTTGCCAAGTGATCAACATAATTGAACAGCTCACGCTCCGTGTAACCTTCAGCTGTCACGGCATAAAACTGGGCATACACATCCGCGTAGTCATCATTGACAATGATCGGCCCTGCACCGGGTGGGAGCGTGCGTTGTGCATCGTTCACCTTGCGCCTGAGCTTGTCCCAAACCTGCTGCAATTCGGCCTGTGTGCGGGCAAACTCCAGCTTGATCTCGACGCTGACCTCCGAGTAACCCTGCCGGGAAACCGACTTGATTTTTTTGACCTCTTGAAGCGCCTGCACTGCCGCCTCAATTCGATCGGTTACCTCTTCAGCGACTTCCTGTGCACTGGCGCCTGGGTAGGTCGTAATCAGAATGGCCTGCCGAATGATGAATTCGGGATCTTCAAATCGGGGCAGCTTTTCATAGCTCAGATAGCCCCCAAAAAGAATGAGCACAATCACGACCCACAGACTGGTGCGTCTGGCAACTGAATAGCCTGCAATATCCATCAGCGTGAAACTCCATTACCCTGCAGCGGACGGACCTTCATGCCTTCACGCACACTGCTGACCCCAGCGGTGATAATGCGATCACCCGGCTGAAGACCCGACGTAACAACCACTCTGTCACCGGACAGTTGCCCGGCTTCAATATTGGCACGCTGCGCCCGGTTATCGACATCAAGCTTCCAGACAAACTGTTGCCCCTGGTTGTTGGGCACGATGGCTCCAAGAGGGACTGTCACCCCGGCATTTGCTGCGCTGCCGCTGTCTGAAAAAACTCGCGCAGACATGCCAGGCAAGATCCGCGCATCTCCCTTTCCATCGAGTCCAAGAATCACCTGATAGGTCTGGGTAGTCGGGTCGGCTTCGGTTGAGAAAAACTTGAGTGAAAGCGGAAAGGTCTGATCAAGTCCCGATATCTCGGCATAGACATCAGAACTTCCGGATGACTGTAACACCACACGATCCGGCACCTGGATCACCACTTCCAGATCCTGCAGGTTTTGTACAACGAGGACGGTCTGGTTCGCGCCTACTCGGCTGAAATCCTCAACCAGCTTACGCCCCACAATGCCGTCGAAAGGCGCCTTGAGAAGGGTTTCATCGAGTGCCAACTGTGCGCTGCGCAGACGGTTGGCCGCCAGATTGCGCTGGGTTTCGAGTTTCTCGAGGTCACGCCGCGAAATCGCCTGGCTACGTTCATAAATCGCCTGTCCACGACGGTAATCGGCATCGGCAGTAGCAAATTCGGCCTGAGCGGATGCCAACACCGTTCTGAACTCGCGATCATCAAGACGCGCCAGCTCCTGACCGGCAGTGACCGAGGCGCCCTCATCGACCATAACCTTGTCAACTCGCCCCGCCACTTTGAAGGCCAGCTCAGCTCTTTGAGCTGCGCGTACGGTACCGTTAAAGACCAAACCGGACGAAGAGACCGATTGCAGTGTTTCGATCCGTGCGGGCCTTACCACCTCTTCGACTTCGGTTTCACCCTTGTTCGTCTGTGGTTCGCAGGCAGCAAACAGACCCACCACACAAACAAGCACAACATGCCTAATCCGTTTCCCTGACCACACCCGGTGCAAAGCCATCTTGTCTGCCCCCACGCATTTCCTTAATCGGTATCCACATACCTGATATTAGCGCTGGTTGAGAAATCTGCAGCACACTTCAGTTGCTATTTTCTTTCTCCGCCGCACGGCGCAGTAACGCATCCAGCCAACGGGCCGGCAACACGCGCCGGAGATACCCCAGCAGGTAGGTCGGCACGGTCACATAGTACCGTGCCCTTGGAGATCGAGCGGTCAACGCGGACTGCAGCGCCTTGAACACGGCCTCCGGCGGAAGAGTAAAAGCCGAGCCCTCCTGCTCACCCGCTTCCAGCCGATTCAGAACGCCCCGGTAGGTATCCGCATGTGCACTGTGCTCGGTATCGATGTTGCGCTTGAAGGCGACAAGGGCATTTTCCCGGAAGGCGCTGGTGATAGGCCCCGGTTCAATCAGTGAAATATGAATACCACTGCCATGCAGTTCCTGACGGTAAGTGTCGGTGATCCCTTCCAGAGCAAATTTTGAGGCGTTATAGGCGCCACGGTACTTCATCGCGACCAGCCCCAGAACCGACGAATTCATGACGATTCGTCCCCTCTGCTGCCGACGCATGACAGGAATCACGAGGTTCGTCAGCTCAACCCAGCCAAACAGGTTGGTTTCGAACTGGGCTCGCAACACCTCACGGCTCAGATCCTCAACGGCCCCGGGCTGGCCATAGGCACCGTTATTGAACAGCGCATCCAGACGTCCGCCCGTCAACATCATGGCCTGCTCAAACCCGGCCCGAACAGACTCGGATGAATCCAGATCCAGCACGAAGCTTTCCAGGCCCTGAGCTTCCAGCGAGGCAATATCTTCCGGGCTGCGAACCGTTGCCAGTACGCGCCATCCCGCTTTTTTCAGTTCAAGCGCACAGTGACGCCCTATACCGGTTGAGCAACCGGTAACCAGAATCGTTTTCTCCACGTATATTCCTTCAATATTCCTCGCGGGCGGTCAGTGCCCGCCTTCCTCACTGCCATAACGCTGTACCACCCAATAGGCCACACTCATGGCAACCACTATCAGTGCCATGCCCCAGAGGTATTCAGCCGGCGTGGTATCCAGGTCAAGAATAATCACCTTTCGGGCAATGGCCATCAGAGCGGTCGCAATGACGATTTTGACATGGATAACGTTGTCACGCAGATAGATCGTGATATTGATAAAGATTTCGATGGCGATCAGTACCGCCATAAAGGCACCAAAGGTGGCCAGCATGTCGGAAATGGTGAGGATGTATTTGGGAGCGGCCAGCAGCTTCTCATATAGCGTCCAGCCCACGTCAACAACGCCCATAATGATCACGAAAACCATCAAAATGGCCAACAGCCGAACAGACCACTTGATCAGCCGATTAAGGAAATCCATTAACCGGGCATCATTGTCTTTATAATCCATTTCTGACTCCTGATCGGTTGAGCAGGCTGAAAATCATACTGAACGAAAAAGGGCCGGATAGCTACTGCTATCCGGCCCAGGGGGTGTCAATTAGCAGCTGGGTCAGGCCGCTACGTTGCGAAGATGCGGCGGCGTATGGGGTGACTGAGGCGCCGCGCTCTCTTCCACCCTGAACAGGTGGTAGGCCTCTGGCCCGAAGGGGTCCAGCGCCGTATCCATGTATTCATAATGCATCGCCACCGGCTTTCCGGTCATGGTAACCTTGAAGCTCGCATCGACGTAAGGAACGTCGGCCCTCAGCGGCTCTTCAGCCCAGAGGAACAAGCCTTTTTCAGCCACCAGATACTCGAAGCGTACAATGCGGAAACCTTCACGCAGGCGCAGTGTGGTCAGTGAATCGGACGCATCCAGATGGTATTTGTGAATTGCTTTCATGGCCGTGGCCCTCTTCTGATTGCTTACGGATTCATATTGGCCAAGCATCACGAAAGAAAAAAGCAGATTTATTCGTCTCTTTCATCAGATTTAATCTGATGGTCTTGAGTACCACGGGCACAAATAGCCTCAACAGCGGGGTTATGGATTCGACTTGAGCGCGTCACGGCGAACAAGCGATCCTGAACTGCCTCCACCTCACCCAAACATTCCACTTCGTACTGACGGCAGACTTCATCGGCAATCATGGCAGGCGCTGCAAACACGCCCATACCATGATGACCAAACACCTTGATCAACGCACTGTCATCCACTTGGCCCCGGACTGAGACTCGAATCCCCTGATCATTGAACCACTGCATCAACTGACTGACATGCGGCGCATCCACGGCATTCACCAGAAACGGCTGCCCCTCAAGGTTTGCTGGAAAAGGTCCTTTTAACGTATTGGCCAATTGGGGCGCAGCAAACAGCATCATCGAAGAACTGCCCAACTCATGCAGACGAAAGCCCGAATCATGCGCCAGCACCGGCGGGTGGTCCGTAAGCACCACATCCAGATGACGCTTACCCAGATCGGACAACAGATACCGTGTGCGCCCCGTTTCACACACCACATTCACTTCACGCTCCAGCTGCAGCGCAGGCTCCAGCAGGCGCCAGGCAATAAGCTTGTGAATGGATGCGGAAACGCCCACAGCCAAGCGCATAGGGCGTGATTCCAGCGGTACCTCCATAGCCTGCTCAAGCGCTTCAGCCGCTTCAAATATCTCATCGGCATGGGACTGAACCCTGAGCCCCAGATCCGTTAAGCGCAACCCCCGGCCCTCTCGACGAAACAGAAGCCCACCTATTTCGCTTTCAAGCGCAGCGACCTGGCTACTCAGCGTTTGCGGTGTCAACTCCAGGATCTGGCCAGCACGCGCCATACTGCCTTCTCGGGCCACAACCCAAAAGTGATACAGGTGCCGGAAGTTCAGTCTATTCAACATGGCAGAGCTCGATTCTTGACTGTCAGGGTTAGAGTCTACCTCAACCTCAGTCACACAAAACCTCATTCAGAGTGCAGAACCCAAAAACGCCACCCGAAGGTGGCGTGTCGTGGTACGACCGAATCAGGATTTTTTATCAGTATCCAGATAGAACACCGGCAGAATCATCGCCAAGGCGAGGATATTTTTAATCCTGGTTGCCAATGCGTTTTCCTCTAAACCTGAGTGGTGTCGATCAAGTCCAGCCAACGGTTAACCAGCGTGCGAGCAAAGTCCGTCTGCGCCGCCTGGTACTGCGTAAAGTCCTGTTGTGCCTGTGCGATAAGTTCCGCTATGTGAGCTTGATCCTGGGCAGGATCGCCAAGCAACTCGCGGCGGTTCCAGGTATCCACGATCTCCGGCGTCACTTCAAAGTGGCATTGGAAGGCATAGATCAGATCGCCCAGACGATAGGCCTGATTTTTGACCGCCTTACCGCTCATCAGTAACGTAGCACCTTCAGGCAGGTCAAACGTGTCCGAATGCATTTCGAACAGCTTCGGCTGTAACTCAATTTCTTTCAACAGCGGGTCGTCTTGCCCCGCTTCAGTCAGTTGCAATGACGTAAAACCGTACTCCAGAAAGCCCTGTGGCTTAACTGCCGCACCAAAGGCATAGGCAATTGACTGACACCCCAGACAAGATCCCAGCACCGGCTTGCGAGCGGAAGCGAACCGACGAATCAGATCAGCCAAGTCATCGAAATAGGGCTGAAGCAACGGGTCATGGACACTGACCTCACCACCAAAGACGATCAGGCCATCAAACGCGTCAATATCCAGCGGCAGCACATCACCCTTGCGGCGATAGAACCAGTGCAGGGTTCCCCCACGCTCTGCGACGACTTCGCCTATACGACCCGATTCTGCGGGCCCGTCCATCCCGCCAGCCATAATGGCGACAATTCTCATCAGACGACTCCTTTCTCCAGATACTCGTCAAGACCCGGTGTGCGATAACCGTCTTCGCGGTAGGTGATCGGGAAATAGCCTTCATCGACTTCGTTGGAGCCCAACTTCTTGTACTTGCCGTAGATCGGGCCATTTCCGATGCTTATCCGTTCCGGATTGAACTGAATATCATGCTGGAAGAAGTGTGCTGCCAATGCTCGTCTCGGCACATCAGCCTTATTGACCCGAGAGCCATGCCAGAGCCAGCCATCGTGGAAAGCACCGCCTCCCGGAGGCACAACAATCGGTACCAGTTCCAGCTCAAAACCATGGATTTTGGCCCACTCTCGCACCTCTTTCAGGTCATCTTCGGGGCCATGAAATTGCATGATCGGTTTGGCTTCACCCCATTTGTGTGACCCTTTGATATACACCAGCGTGCCACCATCAGCCGTCGTCTTATCCAGCGCTACCCAGCAGCTTACCAACTCAGGCTTGTCGATCCAGAGCGAGTACATACTGTCCTGATGGAAGCCGATTGAGCGACCGTTCACCGGCTTCCACAACAGATTGTCGATCATCAGCCGGACACCATCCCATCCGCCCAGCTCTGCACATGCCTTGCCGAGATTCTCGGACAGGATGTGGCGGGCAACGGAAAGGTCTGATTTCCACGCATTACAGATCTGCTTGGTAAAGGGCGGCTCACCCACTGGCAGATTCACTTCATCCGGTTTGATGCCCGTTTGATAGTGTCCTTCAAAAACCCCTTCAAAATTTTCCAGAATCTCGGCAGCGGCTTCCGGTTCAATGATCTTGTCGACGATCAGGAACCCGTCTTCACGAAATTGGGCGATCTGCGCTTGAGTCAGTGTGATCATGTTGGATGCTCCAATCAGTAAAAAGTCAGATAGCGGTTGATTTCCCACTCGGAAACGGCGCGATGGTATTCATGCCACTCTTGCCGCTTCAATCGCAGGAAACTGTCGATCAGACGTTCGCCCAACGCTTCGGCAAGAAAGGTATCTTCAGCCAGTGCTTTCAAGGCTTCATTCAGGTTTTCAGGCAAGCGGGCAACACCAAGTTCATCTACCTGCTCGGGAGTCAGGTCGTAGAAGTTGATGGAATGAGCTTCTGGGGCCTCAAGCTCACGATCAATCCCATCCAAACCGGCCGCTATGATGGCAGCCGTAGCCAGGTAGGGGTTCATGCTGCTATCGCCGATACGCACTTCAATCCGACCATAGGGAATACGCAGCATGGCGGAGCGGTTGTTATCGCCATACGCGATGAAAACGGGTGCCCAGCTTGGGCTTTGCGGTGTGCCCGTGATCAGGCGCTTGTATGAGTTGACCGACGGACACAGCAATGCAGCCAGTGCTGGCGCGTGTTCCATGACACCGGCGATGAACTGATAGGCCGTTTTCGATAGCCCCATGCCGCTGGGATCATTAGCATCATGGAAAATGTTATTGTCGGCTTCATCCACCAGCGAGCAATGTACGTGCATGCCATTACCGGTGGTGGTGGCGGATAGCTTGGGCAGGAAACTGCAAATCGCCCCCAAATCATTGGCAACCTCTTTCGCCGCCATTTTGAAGAACTGCATGTTGTCCGCCGACTGCAACGCTTCATCGTATTTAAAGTTGAGCTCAAACTGGCCGTTGGCATCCTCATGGTCAATCTGATAGACATCAAGCCCTATCACCGTCAGCGCGTCGTACAGCCCTTCAAGGAATGCGGCGTTGCGAGTCAACCCTTGATAGTCATACGTTGGCCTGTCGAGGGTATCAGTGGAATCAAACGGAACCACTCTGCCCTCCTGATCTCGCTTGAGCAGATAGAACTCCGGTTCAAGACCGGTCATGAAACGCAGGCCACGCGCTTTCAAGCGTGCGGCCTGTGCCGCCAATACATTGCGCGGGTCCAGCGGATAAGGCGCATCGCCAACCATACCGGTACCACGAATACAGGCGTAACCGGGCAACCAGGGCAACAATGCCAACGTGGACAGGTCAGCGACCATCATGAATTCAGGGTCTTGCGGTGTCATATCGAAACCGAGAATTGCACCACCGGCAAAACCTGCACCGGTTTCAGACAGACCTTTCAGGCAATGGACAGGAACCGCTTTGCTCTTGATGCCGCCATGCAGGTCGACAAACTGAGCCAATATATATTTGACGTTATGACGCTCCAGAAAAAGACAGGCTTCTTCAAGCGCGTTCTCTGGTGGGCAAACCCATACAGAAGGCAGAACATTTGGCATCTGTGACATGGAAACCATCCTCGTAGATGTTGGACGGTTTCAGTGTCTCAGAGGGGGTGGGAAAAGCAGTTGACTGCAGAAACTGAAGTTTTGACTTCTGGCGCCATTTCGTTGGCACCGGATATCAAAGAGGGAAATTACCGCACCCGCCAGTCACTGGGACTCATGTTTTTCCAGCGGATGAAGGCACGGGTGAACGCGCTGACCTCAGAGTAACCCAGACGGTAGGCCACTTCGGAAATGCTGAGGCGCTCATAGCCAAGGTAACAAATGGCCAGCTCCTCACGCACTTCATCGATAACCCCCTTGAACGACTGTTGTTCCGCTGACAGCAGACGTTGCAGCGTGCGCGATGACAGGTTGAGCCGGCTGGCGACCCGATCCAGGCTGACCTCTCCACTGGGCAACAGCTCGATAATTTCACTCTTGGTGCGCTGCACCGTACTCAGATTCTGTTGCACCACACCAGCCAACTCCAGAATGGAGCCACGGGTAACATTGTTCAGCATTGCATTGGCATCAGGCATCGGCTGATTCAGACAGGACTCACGGAACAGGATCAAATTGCTCTCTTGCCGAAACCGAATATCACACTGAAACGCTTCACGATGCTGCCCCGCATCAACCAGTGCCGGATGTTGAAAGTGTACTTCGAGCGGTGACCACTGATCACCCATGGCACGGCGCAGTACATTATTGAGCATGCCTACTGTCAATTCGGCGTCTTGGCGCCGGTCCATGATATCGCCATCCAACAGACGATATTCAAGCTGGCAGATGCCATTGCTGACTGTCATTTGAAGCAGACTGTTACGCTGAAATACCGGAAAGTACTCCTGCATACTGTGGATCGCCGCCCGCAAGTCTGGCGAGGTGATCGCATGAAAACCGAACAGCCCCAGCCCTTCAGGGTCGAACTGCTCACCGAACCAGAGCCCAAAGTGCTCGTTATGGGTAGAGCGCGCAGCCTCATGCATGGAGTTACAATAATGTTTCAGTGGAATGTGGCGATTAGGCTTCTCATAGAGGCCGGATTTCAAGCCAGAGCGTGCCAGAACTTCTGCACTGTGTCCGCCCTGTGCCTCAATGAACTCTTCCAATCCCAGCGTGACGGATGCCAGCACACTAGAGGGTACATGGTTGCTGGCAGGGCCTCGTTTGGTATTCAACAACATGATGCAGACCCTGATCTGTGATTCGTACACAGAACGGATGCAACAAGCAGGCCACTACAGAGCATAATCCGGTAACAGGCACCGCACCTGATCCCATGACAACATAAAACCGTCCGGTTCCGCTCCCAGGTGGGGCACGCCTGAGCACCCTGCCACAAATCAGGGCGTGCCAACGAGGGGCTGGCGCAGCACCAATAAAAAGGACAAACCGATTATGCCTGACAAGTCGCCAGCCAGAAGTTCCAGCTGCCATACTCGGTGATCTCTTCAGCACCAGCCAAGCTTAAAGATTGCATGTTGCGATGATCACCTCCATCTATTAAGCTCAAAATCAGGTTACGGCTGCGGTGTTGTTTAGCAAGCCGAACCACGCCCGTCGATGACTATGCAAAATCAAGCCCCTTTTTGGAGATAATAACCATGTATAACCGCCTTCCAGTATTTGGGGCTGCCTTGCTGCTTGCCACCCAGGCAACTGCCGCAATACAGGTCAACATAGAACCTACTACCCTGCTGACCAACGAAGACGGCTCAGCGGTCACCTACTTTGTGGTTTTGGATCAAGCGCCCAGCGCTGGCGAGACTGTCACTGTAACACCATCGAGCGGCGACGTGACTGAGGGGACGGTCAGTGGCGCAGTCTTGTTCACAGATGCCAACTGGGACGTGCCACAAACGATCACCGTTACGCCCGGTGCATCAGGCGACGGCAATGATGGTGACGTCATGTATACGATTGGGCATACTACGACCGCGGCAGGAGGTACCGCTTCATTCAACGGCGCACCCTCTCCGAACGTTAGCGCCACCAATCGAAACATCGAAGGCATCAATACCATTGTCATGGACCCTGCCAGTGGCGGCGCATTTTATCTAACCGAGGGAACATCGCAGACTGTAACCGTATCGGTGACTGGAGCGCCCACAAATAATATCTCTATTGATGTAAGTATCGCCGGGGCCGAAGCAACGGTGACGCCCGCAACGGTAATCCTTACCGCCGGTAATGGCTACGCGGCAACGTTCAATGTAACAGCAGCTGATGATACGAACATAGACGGTGATCAGCCATTTACCGTGGTGGTAGACCCGGCTGTCAGCGCTGATCTCAGTTATTCCGGACAGAATTTGAGTGATATCAATGGCGTGGCCCTTGATAACGATGTGGCCACGCCACCGCCAGCACCAGCACAAGTAACACCTGTTCCGACCTTGCCCCTTTTCGGCATACTCGCTCTGAGTGGCCTGCTTGGCCTGTTTGGCATGTTTGGAATGCGCAAGACCAAGGCGTAATAGACCAGTGCAACCATGAAGCCCGGCAGCACATCTGCCGGGCTTTTGTCCCGTCGTGTAGCCCCTCACTGAAAGATCGAGTGCTCTCGGACCAGTCACAGCAACTGTGCAGCCGGAACCCTGGCGCACTATTGGTCAAATTGTCTGTCGCGTAATGTCGGCAGCATTCAGCCGTATCAGGTCTTGCTGACCTTGAACCAGAGCGCGTACAACGCAGGTACAAACAGCAGGGTTATCAGCGTACCCACCGCCACGCCACCGATCAGTACATAGGCCAGAGGCCCCCAGAACAGATCCAGCGTCAGCGGGATGAAGGCCAGCATTGCAGCCAGCGCTGTCAGAATCACGGGGCGTGCCCGCTGCACCGCTGCTTCAATGACGGCGTCACGCACCGCCATGCCGGTGTCGAAATTGTCCTGCACCTGCTGGGTCAGAATCATGGTGTTGCGCATCAGAATCCCCCCAAGGCCGATCAGACCCAGCAGCGCCGTAAAGCCAAATGGCTGCTGGAACAGGAGCAGTGCTGCCACGGCTCCCACCAGCCCAAGCGGAGCCGTAGCCACCACCATGAAAGTGCCCGAGAATGAGCGCATCTGCAGCATGATGAAGATCAGCATCAGTGCCAGCATCACCGGCTGCAGCTTCTGAATGGACGCATCCGCCTTGCCGGACTGCTCAACAGAACCGCCAATGTCAATGTGATAGCCCGGTGGCAGCCCGGCCCGCAGCTGTGCCATCTGCTGCCAGATGGCCTGAGTCACATCCGGTGCCTGTGCCCCCTGCACATCCGCCTGTACCGCCAGGAAAGGCTCCCGGTTGTAGCGTTTGATCACCGGATCTTCATAGCGGATTTCAAGCTCACCCAGCTGCTGCAGCGACAATTTTCGGCCTTCTGCAGTCTTGATTTCGAGCGCCTCCGGCAGCAGAACACCGTCACGCGCACTGCGCGCCACCACCTGCACACTGCGGATATCCTGCCGCACCTCAGTGACAGCAAGTCCGTTCAGCTGCAACTGAAGCTGCCTCGCCACCTCGTTCGGCGTCAGCCCCATCAGGCGCAGGCGTTCAGCGTCCATATTCAGATGGTAACTCGGTGCCCGCTCGTCCCACTCCAGATGCGGGATCACGGTATTGGGATGTGCTTCCATCCGTTCACGTATCTGATGTGCAATACGTCGCAACTCATTGGCATCGGGCCCCATAACGCGGAAGCTGACAGGCCAGACCACGGGCGGACCAAACAGCAGTCGTGTCACCCGCACCCGCGCCTCGGAACATTCACCCGCGACAATATGCCGATCCAGCTCAGCCATAATGCGATCACGGGCCGCGGCATCCTCTCCAATGGCAATGATTTTGGCGAAGGCAGGGTCAGGCTGTTCGGGATTGGCCGAAATAAAGAACCGAGGGGCACCGGCTCCCACATAGGCCGAAAGGCTTTTGACTTCTTCCATCTGTGACAGAATCGCTTCCAGCTTGCGCACGGTTGCATCTGTCGCGCCAATGGCACTGCCCTGTGGCAGGTAGACTGAAACCAGTACCTCCGGGCGGTCCGAACTGGGGAAGAACTGCTTCTGTACCTGTGTAGCCATGCCGATCACACTCAGTACAAGCACGCCTATCGTTGCGGCCACCACCGTCTTGCGAAAGCGCACACAGGCGCCAATCAAGGCACGCAGGCGACGATACAGTGCCGTTTGATACAGATCACCGGAGGTGTGCTGATGATAGTCCGGCAGCAGCTTTACACCCAGATAGGGCGTAAAGGTCACTGCGACTAGCCAGGAGATCAACAGCGCGAATGCCAGCACCCAAAAAATATTGCCCGCATACTCGCCCACGCCGGACTGGGCAAACCCGATCGGCACAAACCCCACCACCGTAACCAGGGTGCCAAACAGCATCGGTGCCGCCGTGACATTCCAGGCATGGCTGGCTGCCTGTACGCGGTCCCAGCCTTCCTCCATCTTCACGATCATCATCTCGATCGCGATGATCGCATCATCCACCAGCAGTCCCAGTGCGATGATCAACGCCCCCAATGTGATGCGGTCAAGATTGATGCCGGCCATTTTCATCAGCAGGAACGTCAGGCCGATGGTGACCGGAATTGCGATCCCGACCACAAGGCCGGCACGAAAACCGATCGCCAGAATGCTCACTGCCATCACCACCAGAACCGCGACCAGAAACTTGACCTGAAACAGGTTAACCGCCTGACTGATCGCCTCGGTCTGGTTGGTCAGCATCTGCAACGACATGCCCAGAGGCAAGCGCGACTGCTCGTCTGCAATGAAGGCTTCAAGACGCCCACCAAATTCGAGCCCGTTCTGACCGGATTGCATCACGACACCCAGCAAAATGGCGTCCTTACCATTGGCACGTACCAGATAGCTCGGTGGATCTTCATATCCCCGTCGCACTTCAGCCAAGTCAGACAGCTTGATGAGCTGCCCTCCTACTCTCAGCGGCACCGCCGCCAACTGTTCAGGGTCGGCCAGGTCCGCCTCAATGCGTAGATAGGCTCGCGGACCGTCCAGATCCACAAACCCCGAGGCCACCATCCTGTTGCTGGCTTCGATGGCAGCAAATATCTGCTCTGGGGTCAGGCCAAGATTGTTGAGCCGATTCATGTCAAATTCGATATATACACGCTCAGGGCGTTCACCCAGCACCAGCGCCTTTTGCAGACCCGGCAGACGCTGCAAACGATCACGAATCGACTCGGCTTCACGTGTCAGTTCGCGCATCGGCATGCCCGGGGCCGTCAGGGCGATCAGCGAGAAGTACACATCCGAAAAATCATCATTCACAATGGGGCCGATCACACCGGCAGGCAGGCTGGCGGCCTCATCCTGCATCCGCTTGCGCACTTCATAAAACAGATCGGGTACCACCTCGCTGGGCGAAAAATCTTCAAACTCCACCTGCAGATCCGCACGCCCCGGACGTACAGTGGTTTCAACCTTGTTCAGATATTCCACTTCCTGGATGCGCTTCTCCAGTCGATCAACGACCTGATTCTGCAGCTCTTGCGGGGTTGCTCCGGGCCAAACCACCGACACCACCATCACGCGAACGGTGAAGGCCGGATCTTCAGCCCGCCCCAGTGAAAGGAATGCATACACACCGGCACACACGGACAGAATGATGAAAAACAGCGTGACGGAGCGCTCACGTACCGCAAGCGCCGAGAGGTTGGGAAAGCTCATTGTGCCTGCTCCCTCACATCCATTCCCGGCGTCAACAGATGGGTGCCCAAGGCAATAATGCGGCTGCCCTCGGCCAGTGAAGCGCGAATTCTGGCCTGCTCGCTTTCCAGTGACAGAACCTCAACCGGAACAGGCTGTGCCTTGCCCTCCAACACCTGCCACACCTGCGGGCCGCCGCTGCGCTCATCCAACGCCCCCAGCGGCACACTCAGCGTGACACCCTGCTGATCCTGGTTCAGCAGTACCTGCACCACCGTACCCAGGCTCAGGGCGTCAGAAGGCTGTTCAATGCGGTAACGCGCACGCCAACTGCGGCTTTGCGGGTCCGCCGCACCGGCAACCTCACGTAAGCTCAGTGGTAGCATCCTGTCTTCCAGTTGCAGCTTGCCACCTTCGGGGGGACGCACACCTTCGGCAAGATATACCTCAACCTCCAGTGGACCATCTTCAACCAACACCGCCAATGGCTGCCCCACGGCCACCACCTGGCCCGGCTCTGCACTGACCTCGGTCAGCACACCCGACCTGTCAGCTGCAAGTTTGGCGTAACCAAGGCCGTTGTGTGCCTGTGCCAGCACCGCCAGTGCGGCATCACGATGGCTTTCCGCTTCACGCAAAGCCAGCTCAAAACGATCCAGTGTCTGCCGGCTTACAAAATCACGTTCAACCAATTGCTGTTGACGCTTTAACTCGCTGCGGGCAATCGCCAAAGCCGCTTCAGCGGTTTTGACTTCGGCTTCCGCCACTCGAACCGTTGCCATCAGGTCGCGTGTATCAAGCTGAAACAGCAGCTGCCCGGCTACCACTCGCTGCCCAGCATCGACATGGCGTTCCAGAATGCGACCGGGGACCTGAAACGAGACAGGGATTTCGTGACGTCCCTTGACCGTACCCGACAATTTCACCCACGCACTGTCATGACTCTGCACTGCCACTGTTCTGACCAAGGGAGCCGGTGTTGTCTCTGGCGAAGCGGATTTGTCACCGCTGCACCCGACCAGCAGCAGAGAAAGCAGAATCAGAGGAAGTGTCAGTCGCATGGCAATATACCCGATGGTCGCGTCGATTCAGTTGACCCAATCGTAAAATATTAGAGATAACAAATATATATTCGCAACGTATTGAATACTGGCTGGTTACTCAAGCGGGGTGTTGAAACGAGTATCACTGCGGACCACTGTCTGCCCCACCGGAGCCAGCGCAATCATCGCCAGTTTGAGGTGCTGAATGCCGAAAGGAATACCAATGATGGTGATAAAGCAGGCCAGTGCCGACATTAAATGACCAATTGCCAGCCATATACCGGCGAAAATGAACCAGATGATGTTGCCAATCAGCCCCAAAACCCCAGTGCCAATATCGTCACGACCCGTCAAGTCGCGACGGTTGACCGGTTCCTTGCCGAACGGGAAAAAGGCAAAACTGCCTATTACGAAGCATGAACGCGCCCAAGGGATACCCACAATGGTGATTAACGCCAGCAAGCCGGCCAGCCACCAGGCCAACCCCATCAGCACACCACCCAACACGAACCAGAGAATATTACCCAGTACACGCAGCATTTGAATGATCCCTCACATATGCAAATAAAGTTCGAGCCATTGTTCCACTATTTATCCAGTAGAGCGAGAGGCAAGACAAGGGATGTTCTCTCCCTTGATACATACAAAAAAGCCGAGCCCCTCACGGGGCCCGGCTTTTTACTGGTAAGCCAGAGATTACTTGGCTTTCTTGAGCAGTTTTTTCAGACCTTTCAGCTTGCCTTCGTGCTTGGCAATTTTGGCCTTGCGTGCCTTGATCTCTTTCTTAACAGCTTTGGTCTTTACTTTGTTCGCCATGGTCGTTCTCTCCATCTAATGAGCAGACTATTTCTGTAGCGAAGCATGTTCGGCTACGAAGCTGCGAATAAAACGTCGAATTTCACGTGCTGCACTGGTATCCAGTTCATCACAAAGCGCGACAAACTGATCGCGATCTTCATTATTGATCCGGATAACCAGCTGGCTGTTTTTGGGTCTGCTTTTCTTTTTACCGCTCATTAAAAGCCTCCCAAAGCTGCCTGCAGCGACTATCGACTGACAATCATATGTATATACAAAGCAAACCATAGCAGCTGACAGAGGCAGGGTCAAACTGCCTTAACCAGAGGCAGACCTATTCACATCTTTGCTAAACTGTTGACCAGCTTAAACGTGCAACCGCATTCAAATCATCGGGGCCAGCAAAGGCATCCGATCTCAGGGAGACAATGATGAAGCATGACGATACGCTGGTGCAGCAACTGAACAGGGTACTGACGCTTGAGCTTACATCCATCAACCAGTATTTCCTGCATGCTCGCATTTTCAGGAACTGGGGGCTGGAACGACTGAACCACAAGGCCTACAAGAAATCGATTCTTGACATGAAGCAGGCCGACCGGTTGATTGAGCGCATTCTGTTTCTGGAAGGGCTACCCAACCTGCAGCACCTGGAGCGCCTGCGCATCGGTGAAGATACCGAAGAGATGCTGCAGGGGGACCTGAGCCTTGAGACTGACCAGATTGCGCTGCTGCGTGATGTGATCGCCCAGTGCGAAGCCGGTGGTGATTATGTCAGCCGCAAGCTGCTGGTCGACATTCTGGAAGAAGAAGAGGAACACCTGGACTGGATTGAAACCCAGCAGCATCTGATCCGAGAGGTAGGTATTCAGAACTACCTGCAATCGGCCATTGAGGAGGATTGATTATGCAAGGCAAGCAAAATGTCATTGACGCACTGAACAAGCTACTGGCCGGCGAACTGGCCGCCATGGATCAGTATTTTATCCATTCGGAAATGTATGCCGACTGGGGGTTCAACAAGCTCTATGAGCGCATCGCGCACGAGTTTGATGATGAAAAGGGTCACGCCAAATTGATGATTGAGCGCATATTGTTCCTGGGTGGCACACCGGACCTGGTAACACGTGAGCCCATTCATGTCGGCAAAACCGTCCCGGAAATGCTGCAGAATGACCTGAACACCGAATATCAGGTGGTGCATAACCTTAAACAGGTCATTGCGCTGTGTGAACAGGAACAGGATTACCAGACCCGAGAAATGCTGCGTCAGCAACTGGCCGATACCGAGGAAGACCATGCCTACTGGCTAGAAAAGCAGCTGGGGCTAATCAACCGTGTTGGCCTGCAGAACTACCTGCAGTCACAGATGTAATTTTGGGGACCGACCTCCAAGCGCGGTCGGTCATCCCCTCTGTTTTAACATCCGGCCCACAGCATGTGATCGAAGAGGGAGCTAGCATTATAAGTCTCGGTGAGTCCACCGAGGCTCTTCAGAACCGTCCAACAGGCACTGCCAATCAACAAGAGACCCTGTATTGATTCAACGATGCTGATCTGCTTGAGTTTAAACATGGGAAATGGCGGTCAGGGAGGGATTCGAACCCTCGATACGTTGCCGTATACACACTTTCCAGGCGTGCTCCTTCAGCCACTCGGACACCTGACCGCATTGTGCAATTGATGCTGTTTTTGGCTGTCATGGCGACCGCCTCATCAATTGAGGTGCGCATTCTAGCAGACTGATTTCAAAGCACAACATCTGGCCCTACTTTTTTTGTCGGTGCCTGTATCCAGACCAAGACGTGGGCCATTTGGCGGGGTATCATGCCGCTATTGCACAAACCGTTCGACTATTCAGGGAGTTCTGTTACAGATGTTAATGCCAATTTTGGCCGTGGTTGGGGGTCTGGCTCTACTGGTGTGGAGTGCTGACCGTTTTATTGACGGAGCGGCAGCAACCGCGCGTTTTGCCGGGATGCCACCTTTACTCATCGGCATGGTAATCATAGGTTTTGGTACCTCTGCTCCCGAAATGGTCGTTTCGGCTTTTGCTTCGGTCCAGGGCAACCCTAACCTGGCACTGGGGAACGGCTATGGCTCCAATATTGCCAATATCGCACTTATTCTGGGTCTGACCGCCCTGCTCAGCCCTATTGCGGTTCATTCCCAGATTTTGCGCAAAGAGCTGCCGCTGCTGACCGTGTTCACTTTTCTCGCGGGTTACCAGTTGCTCGATGGACAGATTACGCGCGCTGAAGCAGTGGTACTGCTGATTGTGTTCTTTGCCATGATGGGCTGGTCAGTCATGCAAGGCATACGCCAGCGAGGCGACACCCTCGGCAACGATATGGAACATGAACTGGAAAGCGAGCCAGCCATGACACTGGGAAAAGCCATCTTCTGGCTGCTGCTGGGGCTGGTATTGCTGATCGTGAGTTCCAGAGTCCTGGTGTGGGGCGCTGTGGACATTGCCAGTGCGCTTGGCGTCAGTGATCTGATTATTGGTTTGACTGTAGTGGCAATCGGCACCTCCCTGCCGGAGCTGGCGTCCTCTATTATCGCTGTACGCAAGAACGAACATGACCTGGCTTTGGGCAATGTAATCGGCTCGAACATGTTCAACACCCTGGCGGTTGTTGGTATTGCCGGCGCCATTCACCCGATGTCATTCAGCCCTGAAGTCCTTACCCGAGACTGGGTCGTAATGGCGGGCCTGACACTGTCGTTGTTTATTCTGGGCTATGGTTTCAGAGGCAAGGGCCGAATCAATCGCATTGAAGGTGGCTTGCTGGTAGCGGTCTTTGCTGGCTATACCACATGGCTGATCTTCGGTGTAATCGCCACACAGGCCTGACAGGGAGACACAGATGATCCGCACATTCACGCTAGAACACGGCAAGCTGCGTGAGCAGGAACAGCTGGCCAGTGATGGATTGACCACTGCCAGCTGGATTGACCTGCAAGATGCGGATGAAGTCGAGCGCGCCAATGTGGAGCAGTTGTTTCCGGAGAGCTTGCCGGATGCAGATGAGGTCGAAGAGATAGAGTCCAGCGCACGCTACTTTGTCGAGGGCAATGATCTGCATGTCCATTCCCTTTTTCTGTACCAGAGCGAGGGGCGCTTCAAAACGGCAACGGTGGCATTCACCCTGCAACCGGAGCGTTTGATCAGCACCCGTGACGTTGAGCTGCCTGACTTTCGTCTGACCCGCCTGCGAGCACGGCGCGGATGGGTTGAAGCCACGTCCCCACTGCAGATCCTGACCGCACTGTTTGAGCAGAAGGTGGACAACCTGGCTGACCAGCTTGAAGACCTGCATCGGGACCTGGAACAGCTCAGCGTCGAAGTACTGGAGAACCGAGACGCGGAGCTTGGTGACCAATTGGATCGGCTGGCCAAGCTGGAGGACAGCAACGGCCAGATTCGTCTCTGTTTGATGGACACGCAGCGCTCGACCTCGTTTCTGCTGCGACACATCCGCGACCAGAAACGTGAGGTCAAAACCTTCCGCGAGATTCTGCGAGACCTGGACACGCTAATGGCGCATGCCACCTTCGTGTTCGAGAAAATAAACTTCCTGATGAATGCTGCCCAGGGTTTTATCAACATCCGCCAGAACCAGATCATCAAGATCTTTTCCATTGCGGCGGTGGTGTTTCTGCCCCCCACACTGGTAGGCACTGTTTACGGCATGAACTTTGAGATGATGCCGGAGCTGGAGTGGGTTTTCGGCTATCCGATGGCGTTGGGGCTGATGATCATTTCAGCCATCTCGCCCTACCTTTTTTTCAAGCACAAGGGCTGGCTCTGAAGCCACCGCTTCAGCCCCCCTTCATTTCAGCTTCAGCTCAAACTCACTGGCGGGCAACGGACGGGCGTAAAAGTAGCCTTGCGCAATATGGCAACCTGCTCGGCGCAGGAACTCACAGTGCGCTTCGGTCTCGACACCCTCCGCTACTGTTTTCAGCCGCAGATGGCGCGCAATATCGATAATGGATGAGGTGATCGCCACATCATCCTCATCGTCCGGGATGCCCATAATGAAGGTTCGATCGATCTTGAGCTTGTCCAGTGCAAACCGTTTCAGGTAGGCCAGACTTGCGTAACCGGTACCAAAATCATCCAGCGCGATACGAACGCCCAGTTCACGCAGCTGATGCAGAAGACTGACTGAACCTTCAACATCACTCATCAGCACACTTTCAGTGACTTCAAGCACCAATTGATCGGCCGGGAAGCCGCTTTCTGACAACGCAGCCTTCACCTCGTCAACCAGCTCAGGTCGGAACTGTACTGCTGACACATTCACCGCCATGCTCAGCGGCTTGCCATGGATACGATCCCATTCACGCGCCTGGTTGCAGGCCTGCTGCAGCACCCAGGCACCAATTGGAATGATCAGACCAGTCTCTTCCGCCAGCGGAATAAAACGATCCGGCATCACCAAACCCTGGCTACTGTTCCACCGCAGCAAGGCTTCACAGCCAGTGAGGCAGTTGCTGGAAACGTCATATTGCGGCTGATAGTAGAGCTCAAGCTCATCACGGCCCAGCGCATCTCGTAATCGCGTTTCCATCAACAGACGTTCGGAGACCTGCTGGTTCATCGCCTCAGTGAAGAACTGGAAGTTGTTACGCCCCTGCCCTTTGGCGTGATACAGCGCCGTATCAGCATTCTTGAACAACGTATCAAAATCTTCACCATCACCGGGATAAAGTGCCAAACCGATACTGGCTGTGGTGACCATCGTATGATCTTCAACCTGTAAAGGCTCCGCGATCAGTTGCAGGTAGCGTGAAGCCAGGCCTGATAGGTCAGCCTGTTCACCCAGATCCGGCAGCAGGATTACGAATTCGTCCCCCCCCAAGCGACTGATGGTGTCACTATCACGCGCCTGCTCGGAAAGCCGGCTCGCAATAATCTTGAGTACCGTGTCACCACTGCCGTGACCCAGCGAGTCGTTGATGTTCTTGAACCGATCCAGGTCAATAATCAGCAGTGCAGCCTGCTCATGGCGTCTGCGTGCACGAGCAATTGCCTGAATGGTACGATCACGCAACAGGCGACGGTTGGGCAAGTCCGTGAGCGGGTCGAAGTCAGAGAGGTAACGCAGTTGGTCTTCTGCCTCCTTTCGCTCAGTCATGTCGGTCAGCATGGCGACATGATTGCGCACCGCACCCGCCTCATCCCGAACCAGGCTGATCGACAGCCATTGTGGGTATATCTCGCCACTGCGTCGTCGGTTCCATACCTCACCCTGCCATCTACCCTGTTCCTGCAAGGTCTGCCACATCCGCTCGAAGAAAGCCGAACTGTGGCGTCCGGAAGCCAATAACGCCGGCGTTTTACCCACCACATCTGCTTCCGGATAGCCTGTAATACGAGTGAAGGCAGGGTTGACCGCCATGATGCGGTTGTCGGCATCGCTGATCATGGCCCCCTCACTGGCTGACTCAAACACCTGCGCCGACAGTTTCAATTCATCCGCCGTACGCTCAAGCTCAACCTGACGCTGGTCGATCTCCTGCTGGTAACGGCGCATCAACGTACGCAGCCAGCGTGAAATAATCCAGGCGACCAGAATGGCGGCCGCCATGGCAAACAACAGGACCAGAATCAGCCACTGCAGATCATTCTGCAGTTCCTGCTCCAGCTTGGCTTTTTGCATTGCCAGCACTTCGTCCATGCTTTCTTGATAAATCCCGGCAATGAGCACCCAGTCCCTCTCGGGGACGTCCTGCACCAGCGACAGTTTATGGTGAATTCCTTCAGCACCCGGTTTGTACCAGTCATACTCAACAAAGCGCCCCTCGGGCGTTGCCTGTTCAAGCAGCCAGTTAACCATCTTGCGGTGTTCAGAGTCGAGTTGACTCACCAGCTTTCCGGATGAGCCGGGGCGCGTTGGCGAAAGCAGCACCTGTCCATTTTTATGCAATACCGCGATGTAGCCCTCATCTCCAAACGTCAGCGCCTCAAGTCGATTCAGTGCCTGCTGTTTGAGATCGTTCTCGACCTGGTAAAGGTAATCGCCGGTGCCGATAATCCAATCAAGCGGTTCAAACAGTTCCACATAAGCGATTTTTTCCCGCATTTCATCCGGGTAATCCGGTGCATACCAGCGATAGCGCGAAAAACCGGCCTGATTCGGGTTCTGCACTGCCTCAATCAACCCACGCATGATGTAGTGACCGGTATCATCCTGGTTATCGAGCAGGGATTTGCCTTCAATGTCAGGACTGATCGGCAGCAGTATGCATTCACCTTCAAGCGTGTCGATGAAAATATAGCCTCGCCCATCGAAGAAGCGCAGATCGCGCAGTGCTTCACGGATCAGTTCGCCAACCTGCTCCTTTGCACCATCGCCATGCAGCTGAATTTCCATGTCATAGATCGACTGGGCCAACTGCATCGCCTGACGTACCTGAGCCTGGATATTGTCACGCAGAACAGCTTCGGTTTGCTGGCGAGTAAAATTGATGTAATCGAGAGTGGCATCCACTTCCTGACGCAGCTTTTCCTGACTGCTTTGCTGCAGCGAAAGGCGTTGCTGGCGCAGCCGTTCATGGCCATTCTGCCAAGCCGTCATCACAAAGAAGGCCGACACCAGCAGCATGAGTACAAGCACGGTACCGATGAAGGCACGGGTCTGATAGCGTGGAAGCGTTTTTGAATCAATCGTCAGGGGCATGGTTTCATCTGGCCCATCTACATCTGGGCAAACTCAGTACAGATTCAGCTCCCTGCCGCCTGCTGAGAAGTTATTGAAATTTCATGTTTTATAACATTGAGTCTACACAGTAGCAAACCCGCAACATGGCTAAAGCGGAAGATTCTGAGTGTTCTTGATCTCACGCAAGGCAAAATTGGAGTGTACTTGGGCAATGCCTTGAAGTGTAAAGATCTTTTCATTCAGAAAACGATCATACGAAGGCATGTCCGGTACCACTACTCGCAGCACAAAATCAGCATTACCGGTTACGGCAAAGCACTGCAGTACCTCGGGATAGGTCATCACCTGTTGCTCAAATTCAGCCGTACTGTCGATGTTGTGTCGCTGCAGCGAAACCAGTGCAAACACACTCAGCGCCTGCCCCAAGACCTGTGGATTAAGTCTCGCCGCATAGCTTTCAATGGCGCCCTTCTCTTCCAGAGCTCTCACCCGGCGCCAGCAGGCCGCTGGTGATAACCCTACCTGCTCAGCCAATTGCTGGTTACTGATGCGCCCATCCTGTTGCAGATGATCGAGTATCCGGCGATCAAAACTGTCCAATTCAACCTGTTTCATTTGGTAACACTCTATTTTTTTCAAAGATTATTTCTTAAATATACGTTTAGCGAAATAATTTTTTAATATTTGTTGAAACCCCTGTTCAAATAGCAAGCACCTTTACCCGCCTTCTCCCTACAATTTCACTTCATGAAAACGGGGTTATCCGCTCTGCCATCCGGCGTTAACCACCGATAACAACAAGATCCAACACAGAGAGGTACCGGGTATGTCTGTCAATGATGCCCCCACGCTCGATGACTATCGTCTCGAGGATCGCTATCTGCGCGACACCGGTCGCGTGTTTCTCACCGGCACTCAGGCGCTGGTCCGCATTCCGCTGATGCAGGCACGCCTCGACAGGCAGAACGGCCTCAACACCGCTGGCCTGATCAGCGGATATCGTGGCTCACCGCTGGGCGCCTACGACCAGGCACTCTGGCAGACCAAAAAGCTGTTGGATGAACACCGCATCGATTTCGTACCCGCCATCAACGAAGATCTGGCGGCCACCATTATTCTCGGCAGCCAGCAGGTCGAGACTGATGCCGACAAGCAGGTCGAAGGCGTCTTCGGTCTTTGGTATGGCAAGGGTCCGGGCGTCGATCGCGCCGGGGATGCACTCAAGCACGGCACCACCTACGGCAGCTCGCCCCATGGCGGCGTACTGGTCGTCGCCGGTGATGACCACGGCTGTGTATCCTCCTCCATGCCGCACCAGTCCGATGTAGCGTTCATGGCCTGGTTCATGCCGACTATCAATCCGGCCAACCTTTCCGAATATATGGAGTTTGGTCTCTGGGGCTACGCCCTGTCGCGCTTCAGCGGCTGCTGGGTGGGTTTCAAGGCGATCTCCGAAACCGTCGAAAGTGCGGCCTCTGTCGAACTCAAGCCGCTGCCAGCCTTTGTGACCCCAACCGATTTCACACCGCCGGCGGATGGTCTGCACTACCGTTGGCCGGACCTGCCCGGGCCTCAGCTGGAAACCCGCATCGAGCACAAGATGGCAGCAGTTCAGGCCTTTGCACGCGCCAATCCCATCGACCGTCGCATCTTCAACACCGACAATGCGCGCTTCGGTATCGTGACCACCGGCAAGGCATATCTGGATCTGATGGAAGCGCTGCAGCTGCTGGGTATCGATGCAGCACGTGCCAAAACGCTCGGTCTCGATATTTACAAGATCGGTATGGTCTGGCCTCTGGAGCGCAAGGGCATTCTCGATTTCGTTCACGGCAAGGAAGAGGTGCTGGTGATCGAAGAGAAGCGCGGCATCATCGAAAGCCAGATCAAGGAGTACATGTCCGAGCCCGACCGCCCGGGTGAAGTGCTGATCACCGGCAAGCAGGATCAGAACGGCGAGCCGCTGATTCCCTATGTGGGCGAACTGAGCCCGAAACTATTGGCCGGCTATCTGGCTGCCCGTCTGGATCGCTTTTTCGGTGTGAAGTTCAGCAACGGACTGGAGCAGATCAACTGCTCGCTGGGCATTACCGACCCGGGTGGCGTGCGCCGCATGCCGTACTTCTGCTCCGGCTGTCCGCACAACTCCTCTACCAAGGTGCCCGAAGGCAGCAAGGCGCTGGCCGGTATCGGTTGTCACTTCATGGCCTCCTGGATGGGACGCGACACCGAATCCCTGATTCAGATGGGCGGTGAAGGCGTCAACTGGATCGGCAAGAGCCGTTACACCGGCAACCCGCACGTATTCCAGAACCTGGGCGAAGGCACCTACTTCCACTCCGGTTCCATGGCGATCCGTCAGGCGATTGCGGCCGGGATCAACATCACCTACAAGATCCTGTTCAACGACGCCGTCGCCATGACCGGCGGTCAGCCGGTAGACGGCCAGATCACTGTGGACGCCATCGCCAAGCAGGTATCGGCCGAAGGTGCCAAACGCGTGGTCGTCCTGAGCGACGAGCCGGAAAAATACAAGGGCCATGAGTCCCTGTTCCCGCAGGGCGTGACCTTCCACGACCGTTCCGAGCTGGATGCCGTACAGCGCGAGCTGCGCGAGATTCCGGGCTGTACCGTGCTGATCTACGATCAAACCTGTGCCGCCGAGAAACGCCGTCGCCGCAAGCGTGGCCAGTTCCCGGACCCGGCCAAGCGTGCCGTCATCAACCATCACGTCTGTGAAGGCTGTGGCGACTGTTCCACTCAATCCAACTGCCTGTCCGTGATTCCGCGCGAGACCGAACTGGGCCGCAAGCGCAAGATCGACCAGTCCTCCTGCAACAAGGACTTCTCCTGCGTCACCGGTTTTTGCCCGAGCTTCGTGACCATCGAAGGCGGCCAGCTGCGCAAGTCGAAGGGACTGGATCTGGGCGCCGAGCTGGAGCAGCGCCTGCATAACATCTCTCAGCCCACCGTTCCCGCACTGCAAGGCAGCTATGACCTGCTGGTCGGCGGCGTCGGCGGCACCGGTGTGGTCACTGTGGGCCAGCTGATCACCATGGCGGCCCATCTGGAATCCAAGGGCGCCTCGGTACTCGACTTCATGGGCTTTGCCCAGAAAGGCGGCACCGTGCTGAGCTATGTGCGCCTGGCACCCTCACCGGACAATCTGCATCAGGTGCGGATCGAGAACGGTCAGGCCGATGCCATGGTCGCCTGCGACATGGTCGTGGCCACCTCGCAGAAAGCGCTGAACGTGCTGCGCCCGAACCACACCCGCATCGTCGCCAATGAAGCCGAGCTGGCCACTGCCGACTACGTGCTCTACCGCGATGCCGACATGCAGGCCGACAAGCGACTGAAGCTGCTGCAGGATGCCGTGGGTCAGGACGCTTTCGATCAACTGAATGCCAACCTGATCGCCGAAAAACTGCTGGGCGATACCGTGTTCTCTAACGTGATGATGCTTGGCTTCGCCTGGCAGAAAGGCTTGGTGCCTGTATCACTGGACGCCCTGATGCGGGCCATCGAACTCAATGGCGTGGCGATCGAGCGCAACAAACAGGCATTTGGCTGGGGACGTCTGGCGGTAACTGATCGTGACTACGTAATGTCGCTGCTCAGTGAAGAAGCCCGCGAAAAGACGATCACGCCTGAAAAAGAGACGCTGGAGCAATTGATCGAGCGTCGCATGAAACACCTGACGGCGTACCAGAACGCCGACTGGGCCGAACAGTATCGTGTACAGGTTGAACAGGTCCGCCTGGCCGAAACGGCGCTGGGACAGACAGATCTGCCCCTTACCCGCAGCGTGGCCCAGCAGCTGTTCCGGCTGATGTCGTACAAGGACGAGTATGAAGTTGCACGACTGTTCACCCAAACCGATTTCCTGCGAGAGATCGAGCAGACCTTTGATGGCGACTACCGTATCCACTTCCACCTGGCACCCCCACTGCTGAGCCGGAAGAAGGATGCTCGTGGTCGTCCAGCAAAACGCCAGTTCGGTCCGTGGATGCTGAGAGCCATGAACGTTCTCGCACCTTTGAAGGGGCTTCGTAACACAGCGTTCGACCCCTTCCGTTTTTCCGCCGATCGCAAGCTGGATCGTGCCCTGCTGGCGGAATACAGAGAGCTGCTTGGCCGTTTTGCCAAGGAGCTGAACGCATCCAACTACAGTTTTGCCCTTGAGCTGGCAGAACTGCCGTCCGAAATCCGCGGCTACGGCCCCGTGCGCGAGCAGGCAGCCGAGGGTGTCGCCCAGAAGCGCACGCTGCTGATGAAAGCATTCGAGACCGGACAGGCTACGCTGATCAAGCTGGCCAAAACCGAGGAGGAAGCCCATGTTTGAACAGCTGAAAACCCTGCCACAGGACCCGATTCTGGGGCTGATGAAGGCCTTTCGTGAAGACCCGAGAACCGACAAGGTAGACCTTGGAGTGGGCGTGTACCGGGACGAGGCCGGTCAAACACCGATCATGACTGCTGTACAGGCTGCCGAACGGCGTCTGCTCGGAACGGAAACCACCAAGGCCTACATCGGCCCGGCAGGTTCCGAAGGCTTCAATCAGCTGATCGGTCAGCTGATGCTGGGGGCTGGCCATAACGCTCTGCGTGATGGCCGCGCGACCGTGGTACAGACACCCGGTGGCTGTGGCGCCCTGCGGATGGCGGCCGAGTTTCTCAAATTGTGCCGACCGGACACCACTGTCTGGGTCAGCACCCCAACCTGGGCCAACCATATACCGCTGCTGGGCGGGGCTGGCCTGACTATTCGCGAATATCCCTATCTGGACCGCACCACCTTAAGTGTCGATTTCGATGCCATGATCTCGTGCCTGGAGCAAGCCGATAGCGGCGATGTGGTGCTCCTGCACGGCTGCTGTCATAATCCGTCCGGCGCAGATCTGGACGCCGATCAGTGGGCCGCTATCACGGACCTGATCGAGCGCAAGGGACTGCTGCCGTTTATCGATATGGCCTATCAGGGCCTGGGTGAAGGGCTGGAACAGGACGCACAAGGCGTTCGCCTGATGGCAGAGCGGCTGCCTGAGGTGATCGTGGCCTCGTCCTGCTCCAAGAACTTTGGCCTGTACCGGGAACGTACCGGTGCCCTGATGCTGATTGCCGCCACGCCCGCACAGGGCAAGGCGGCGGCCAGTCAGCTGCTGAGTGCGATCCGGTCGCACTACTCCATGCCGCCTTCGCATGGCGCAGCGGTGGTCGAGCTGATCCTCGACTCACCCGAGCTGGCACACCAGTGGCAAACAGAACTGGGCGCGATGTGTGATCGCATCCTGGATCTGCGCGCCGCCTTCAGCAAGGCACTGGCCCCGGCAGGTGACTTCAGCTTTATCGAACGGCAGCGCGGCATGTTCTCCTTCCTGGGGATTACGCCACAACAGGTTCAGATCCTGCGCGAGGAGTTTGGCATCTACATGCTGGATTCCAGTCGGATCAATATTGCCGGTCTGTCCGCCACCACCCTGCCCCGCGTCAGCGAAGCGATCAGGGAGGTAAGTGGACGCACAGCCTAATTTGTTTTACCAGGCCTCGCTGCAACAACAGCGGGGCCTTTCAGTCAGCACCGGCCTCTGACCGATAACAATAACGAAACCGGAGAACTCACACCATGAGTCAAGCAACATCCAAAGCACACCAGCAGGCGGGCAGCCTCTGGTCGTCCCGCATGGCCTTTATTCTGGCCGCCGTCGGCTCGGCCGTCGGCCTTGGCAACATCTGGAAATTCCCCTACATTACCGGTGAAAACGGCGGCGGCGCCTTTGTTCTGGTGTACCTTGCCTGCATCGCCATCGTTGGCATTCCCGTCCTGATCGCGGAAGTGATGATCGGCCGTCGCGGCGGTCAAAGTCCGGTGGCGAGCATGCGCGAGCTGACCGCCACCGAGGGCACTCGGAAAGGCTGGCGGTTGATCGGCTGGAACGGCATTGTGGCCTCCTTCCTTGTCCTGTCCTTCTATTCCGTCATCGGTGGCTGGGCACTGGTCTATGTATTCAAAGCCGCATCCGGCATGTTTACCGGAGCCGACGCCGATGCCATCGGCGGCACATTTGGCGGCATGCTCGCCAGCGCAACAGACCTGTTGCTTTGGCACAGCGTGTTCATGGCGATCGTGATTTTCATTGTGGGTCGCGGTATTCGCTCCGGCATGGAAAGAGCGATCAACACCCTGATGCCACTGCTGTTCGTACTGCTGTTCATCATGGTGGGCTACGCCATGACCACCGGCAAGTTCGGTGAAGCGGTCAGCTTCATGTTCTCGCCCGACTTCAGCAAACTCACCACTGAAGGGATACTCACCGCACTGGGCCACGCGGCCTTTACCCTGAGCATCGGTATTGGCGTTATGATGGCCTACGGCTCCTACCTGCCACAGAAGGTCAATATTGCGCGTACTGCCATGACCATTGCGGTACTGGATACAGGTGTCGCCCTGATGGCAGGTCTGGCCATTTTCCCGCTGGTGTTTGCTAACGGGCTGGAACCCGGCGCAGGCCCCGGTCTGATCTTTGTCACCCTGCCGCTGGCATTTGGCCAGATGAGCGGCGGTGTAATCTTCGGCACCCTGTTCTTCGCCCTGTTGCTGGTGGCCGCACTGACATCCGCCATCTCCATGCTGGAGCCCGTGGTTGAATGGCTCGAAGAGCACAAGGGCATCAGCCGTGCCAAGAGCGCTTTGGGTGGTGGCCTGGCAATCTGGCTGGTCGGTATCGGTACCGTACTGTCATTCAACAACTTGGCTGATTTCCATCCACTGGCCTTCATCCCGTTCTTTGAAGGCAAAACCATTTTTGACCTGCTCGACTTCCTTGTCTCCAACCTGATGATGCCACTGGGCGGTCTCGCCATCGCGCTGTTTGCCGGTTGGGCCATGAAGCGCCAGGGACTGGATCAGGAAATCGGTTTGAAAGGCGGCGTTTACAGCACATTCATGTTCGTACTGCGTTTCCTGACTCCGGCAGGGATTGCTGTGGTGTTCCTGTATAACTTGATCTGATACTGGATCACCTTGCGTCACCCAAGCCGGCCGGTTTCTGACCCGCCGGCTTTTCTTTGTGCAAAGATGTAACAACCGTTACAGACCAGGCATGGGCAGATTAGAATAAAGCTGTTGTCCATGAAGAACAGGAACTCTCGATGACCGCGTCTCAACCCTCTGCGTATGAGTCAGCCTCAGTGCGCTGGCTCACGCTGATCAGCATCTGTGTCGCAACGTTTCTGATGCCGTTGAACATGTCCTCCGTCAACGTCGCTCTTCCGGCCATTGCCGCTGATCTGAGCGCTGATGCGGTACTGGTCAGCTGGATTCCAACCATGAATCTGCTCGGTGCCATCGCCCTGCAGCTTCCGGCGGGTCGTATCGCTGACATGATCGGACGCAAGCGGGTATTCCTGAGCGGACTGCTGCTGTTTACTCTCAGCTCACTGGCGGTAATCATCATCGACAGCATCGGATGGCTGCTGTTGGTGCGTCTGCTGCAGGGGATCTCTGGTGCCATGATTTTCGGTACCGGTATGGCTATTGTGTCACAGGTCTTTGCTAATCACGGTCGCGGTATGGCCCTGGGGTTAACGTCCACATCGGTCTATCTGGGGCTGACCTGCGGGCCACCCATCGGCGGCTGGCTGACAGAATGGTGGGACTGGCACGCCGTGTTTCTGGCACCACTGCCGCTTGCCGTGATCTGTGCCCTTCTGGTCTGGCGTCATGTGAGTGAAACCGAGCGGCAGGTGGATGAGCGGCTGGACTGGATCGGCAGCCTGCTGTTTATCGCGGCCTCAAGCCTGTTTTTTGTTGGCCTGGCAGAGCTGCCCACCATCAATGGCGGCCTGCTGGCACTGTGTGGTCTGCTATTGCTGGCCGGGTTTGTATATCAGCAGGAACACTCACCTCACCCACTGATTCGTCTGCGGCGCATGGTGCAGAACAAGATCTTTTTCCGCTCCATTCAGGCCTGCTTCTTCATGTATGCCGCCAACTATCCGCTGCAGTTCCTGCTCAGTCTGTATCTGCAGTATATCCGCGGACTGTCGCCGGCCGAGGCCGGTCAGCTGATGCTGCTGCAGGCGATGATGATGGCGCTGCTGGCACCTTTTGCCGGTCGCCTTTCGGACCATTTTGAACCTCGAATACCGGCCACTCTGGGCTGCCTGATGTTTGCAGCTGGCTTTCTTATACTGGCTATGCTGGATCAGGACAGTGGCAATATGCACGTCATCATTGCGCTGCTGGTCATGGGTACCGGCTTTGGTCTGTTCTCGTCGCCCAATAACAACAGCGCCCTCAGTGCGGTACCCACTGAAAAGCTCAGCATCGGCTCCTCACTGCTGAATATCTCCCGCACGCTGGGCAACATGTTGGGGATGGCCGTTGTGGTATTCCTGTTCAACATTATGCTTGGCAATGAAAGGATTACACCGGAGCAGTATCCGGCCTTGATGAACCTGTTGAAGCTGGCGTTTGTATTGTGCTGTGGCTATGCCTTGATGGCCGGATGGCGGTCCTGGTCACGTGGCAAGGTCAGGTAGAAGCTGGTAGAAGCGAGGTCAATGAAGGGAAAAAGCCGGGGGCCGAGGCCCCCGGAAGCACTTCCGTAGCGTTGAACTTTGAAGTGAGATGATGAAAAAATCAGCCGCGGCTGATGTTGAGCAGTTGCGGAGCCGTGTATTCCAAAAGTCCTTCTTCGCCAAACTCCAGACCAAAACCGGACATCTTGCAGCCACCGAAGGGGCAGTGGGGCAAGACTTCAGCATGGTTGTTGATCCAGGCAGTACCACACTCAAGCCGTGATGCCACCTTGCGTGCCGCCTCGATATCGGTGCCCCAAACAGAGCCACCCAAACCGTTGACGTTATTGTTGGCACGGGCCACTGCATCGTCGATATCGCTGTAGCGAACCACCGGCAGTACCGGGCCAAACTGTTCTTCATCCACCAGACGCACGCCATCACTCAGGCCTGCCACGATGGTTGGCGGGTAGAAGTAACCGGCACCGGCCAGTGGAGCACCGCCAGACAGAACCTGTCCACCCTGCGCCTTGGCATCTTCGACCAGCTCAGACACCAGGTCAAACTGTGCCTTGTTCTGTACCGGACCAAAGGTCACACCCTCGTCCAGCCCTGGGCCAACTTTCTGCTCGGATGCGATTTTGGCCAGACGCTGACACAGATCGTCATACTGAGATTCATGCACGTACAGACGCTTGAGCGCGGCACAGGTCTGTCCCATGTTGAGGAATGCGGTCTGGAAGATGGCAGGCGCCACCTTGTCCAGGTCGGCATCCGGCAACACGATACCGGCATCATTGCCACCCAGCTCAAGCGTCAGGCGCTTCAGGTTATCGGCCGCCTTGCGCATGATGTCCTGACCAGTCGGGGTGGAGCCGGTAAAGACAATCTTCTGAATGTTGGGATGAGATGTCATGGCTCGGCCGATACCGCCCTCGCCAGTAACAATGTTGGCCACGCCCGCGGGCACGACCTGATTGATCAGCTCAACCAGTTTCAGTGTGCTGAACGGCGTAAATGAGGACGGCTTGGACACGAAGGTGTTACCAGTACGAAGCGCTGGCATCAGGTGCCAAACCGCAATCATCAGCGGCCAGTTCCAGGGGGTGATCGACCCCACCACACCCAGCGGCTTGCGGTGCAATTCAACAAGACGCTCAGGGCTGTCTTCGATCAGCTTAACCGGGATATCCAGATCAGCCGTATAACGAGTCCAGCCGATGGCACCACCGACTTCCATCTGCGCCAGTGCCAGGGGCTTGCCCTGCTCAAGAGTCACCAACCGTGCCAGTTCTTCTACATTGGCCTCGATCAGATCGGCAATCTTGTGCAGCATCGCCTTTCGCTCGGCATCGGGCGTGTGCTGGTAAGTCTTGAACGCTTCGGCAGCCGCCGCAACCGCCTGATCCACCTGCTCCGGCGAAGCAGCCGGACAATCCGCAAAGGCCTCTTCGGTCGCCGGATTGATCACCGGGAAGGCATCACGGTCACCCTGTACCGCCTGACCGTTGATGAAGAGTGAAAATGTAGTCTGCATAAAAAATCCTTTGTCTACAGATGACACAGCCGATGCAGGCACCGGCTGTGTGTTGTTCAAATGCTTGGTAGAAATCAGAACGGAACGATCGCAATCACCTGACCGTAGACGTTGGTGTCGTTACCACCCAATTGTGATCCGGCGCTGCTGTCAGGCTTGTAGAAGCCGACCAGCGGGCTCACGATCAGATTTGGTGTCACCACCCATTCGGCATAGAGATCCAGTTCCTGACCATCCATGAAACCTGCATCGGTATCGCTGAAATTGAAGTACAAGGCACCGACACTCAGCATCTCTGTGGGGTTAGCTTTCACACCTACATGGTGAACATCAGTTCCTGTATTGAACGGACCGGCATAGTTGGCCGCCACTTCACCCTGGAACCAGGTGCCGTAACCACGGTTGAAGCCGAAGAACAACGGATCAAAGCCTTCGTCGAAGCTGGAATAGCGGTAGTTTACGCTCGGCGACCAGGGCATGTCGGCAAAGGTCCAGCCTGCTTCTACATACCAGGCATCACCATCTGCCTGAGAACTGTCGCCCTGATCCTGGGTGACGATTTCACCGGAAAGGAACAGGTTTTCGACACCGGCGTTGCCCTGATAGCGCAAGCTCAATGTCTGCTGTCCGTCACGATGTGTCGCGCCACCATTCATGACATCCAGGCCCTCAATGTAGGCCACACCAAAGGTGCCTTCCGGCATCACGTACTCGGCATTAATACCCGCGAGTTCCATTTTGGACTGGGCTACGTTGTCAGACTCCAGCCAGAACAGGTCAGCACGCATTCCTTCGGCACCACCGACACGCACGATGGCAGTACGGTCAAACGCCTTGCGCGCGGCCAGCCAGTAGGCACCGCCACGATCCATCTCTGGTCCAAGCGCATCACCGAAGTTCAGCGCATCGCCATTGATCAGGAAGCCGTCACCAATGGAGAAATTTTGACGGCCAAAAGAAAACTCCAGACCATCTTCACCCAATGCCGGGATCAGGCTACCGGAGCGCCAGCCCACGTATGCATCTTCAAGATCCGTTTCACTTTCATCACCTGATGTGAAACCACCGGCATCACCATCGCCCCAGGTTGCCGAGCTGATCAGATTCAAACCACCAAATACACTGGCACCGGAGCTGTAGGCATGGCTGCCGGACAAACCATACTTGATATAACCTTCCTGCCAGCTGGAACGACCCGGGTCGGTTTTAGCGCCCAAACCATAGCTCTCTTTGCTGGTAAAAACGCCGAACACCGCCTCGATATCGAGGTTCAGTTCGGTGCCGTTTTCGCTGTGAAGAGTATAGGCAGAAGCAGAAGCTGACAGGCCTGCCGCAACGGCAGCCGTCAGGAGGTATCCGGAAGTGCGACGGAAGATCTGATTTTTCATGGGCGTGATTCCTTGGGAACATGTCCGATAGCCGGACGTCCAGCTACCGTGTCTACGCTGTGTATTATTGTTAACGACACTAAGCGTAGAACGCCGCTGTAAACCAGTTTCGTGTTTATTGTGTGAACTTGTACCCTTTTGTAACAAGTTGTAAATATCAGGCCAGACCCAGGGATTTCATGCGTCGATACAACGTGGCACGACTGATCCCCAACTCGGTGGCAGCCGCCGTGACGTTGCCTTGCTGCTGCTCCAATGCCTGACGAATCAGCGCCTCCTGAGTTTCCTGCAATGTGCCACAAGGAGCGGGAGCGTGCACCAGTTCATCCAGGAACTCATCACTCAAGTGATCTTCACTCAGGCGGGTTTCTTCAGGCTCCATAAAGGCCAACGCCACTTTCAGTACCATTTCCAGTTGGCGCACGTTACCCGGCCAGTGATATTCGGACAGTTGCTGCAGCAGCTGCGGCTCAATGCCAACTTCAGATCGACCCAACTGACTCAGCAAACGTTCACACAAACCTTTAAAATCACTACGCTCACGCAGTGCCGGCAGCCGAACACAGACACCGTTCAAACGGTAGTACAGATCCTCACGGAAACTGCCTTCTGCCACCATCTGTTTTAAATTACGGTGCGTCGCGCCGATCAACGCAATATCCAGTACCACTTCCTCGGCGCCCCCCAGCGGAGCCACCTTACGCTCCTGCAGCACTCTCAGCAGGCGAGCCTGCAGCGACAGCGGCATATCCCCGATCTCGTCCAGAAACAGAGTCCCGCCATTCGCCTGCTGGAAGCGCCCAACCATGCCACCCTTACGAGAGCCCGTAAACGCCCCTTCCCGATAGCCAAACAGCTCGGACTCAATCAGCCCTTCAGGAATAGCGGCACAATTGACTGCTACAAAGGGCTCCCCTGCGCGGGCACTGGTACGGTGCAAGGCCTGTGCTGCCACCTCCTTGCCACTGCCAGTCTCGCCACTGAGAAGCACCGGGATATCCTGATCCAGCGCCTTTACAGCCATGGTCATGGAGCGCTGCAGCCTGGGCTCACCGGCCGCAAAGCACTCCAGCGGACGGGGCTGTCTATCTGCTGCAGGAGCAGTGCCGGGTTTGAGGTTGGGGGCCAACCCGGTCAGACGCTTGGGAAACTGCAGCAGCTCACAGAACAGCTCACCCGCCCGGGTTTGCAAAGAGGCGATACGTTGGCGCATACAGGTGTTAAGCAAAACACCGATCTTTTCTCCCACCAGCTCATCCAGCGTCCGGTTGACGATCTGTTCACGGCTGCGGCCCAACAATTGACAGCCCTGCTCGTTGATGGCCAGCAGGCGACCTTCCTCATCCAGTGCCACCAATCCCTGCCATGCCGAGCGCAAATACTGCTGGCGGGTATGAAAAGCCAGTACGATCTGATTCTGGTACTGACCCGCGAACAAGCGCCCCTCGATACTGCGGGCAGCCAGCTGTACGACTCCCAGTGTATCCTGAGGCTGGCTGTTGCGACCGATGCGTGTCAGATCCAATACACCAATCAGTTGACCGCTCGCATCAATCAGAGGGGAAGACGTGCAGGAAAAATGAGATACCGTATCGAGAAAGTGCTCTTCCTCGTTGATTAGGATGGGACGACGTTCTATGACGGCGGTACCGATGGCGTTGGTTCCCCGGTGTGTTTCACTCCAGGAAACACCCTGACGCAGCGCCAACTGCCTTGAGGGGGTAATGATGTCATCACTGCCTTCAAGCGCCAGAATGCGAGCATCCGCATTGGCCAGCATGATCAGCCCCTGATCACCAAACTGGTGCGCCAGCTGCTCTATTTCGGGCATGGCCGCATGAATAAGCAGCTCGTGTTGCTGACGAAAACCCTTCAGGTCGTTGACCTCGTCAATCAACTGCTGCGACTGACTGGAGTTGGTCAGCCCTGCATCAAGGCTGCGCCGCCAAGAAGCTTCAATTTCATCACGCAGATAACCACAGGGGAGTTCTCCCTCCTGCTGCAGCCGCTCACGGGCAACGCGGGCGGCATGAACGGGATCACTGATCAGATCCTGACGTAAACGGGGTGCCATGTTTCCGGCCTCTTTATTGTTATTTTCCGGATATACTATCGACATAAATTGTCACTCCTGTATACGCCAAAGACAGTCGAGGCGCAAACCTCTTGCCACTCTCTTACTGTCACAAAGCAATATACAGGCCAGTGTTCACAGGAGCCCCCATGAACCGTTTAATGCTTGTCTTTATCGTCCTTTTCATCAATGGCTGCGCGACGGTCCCATCCGATTTGCGCTCAGGGCCTGATCAGGCTCTATTGCCGTTTTCTGAGGCCTCTACCGTAATAACTCATGGTCAAGCCGCCCGCTGGGGTGGCGAGATTGCCCATGTCAGCAACCTGCAGCAGGGTAGCCAGCTGGAGGTGGTTCAGTTTTCACTCAATGCCAGCGGTCGTCCGCTGAAAACGGATAAAAGCGGTGGTCGCTTCAGAATTCTGGTACCAGGCTTTATCGACCCAGCCATTTATGCGCCCGGCAGATTGGTAACCGCGCTGGGTACCTTTACCGGCATCAAGCAGGGCAAGGTCGGCGAGCAGGAGTATGCGTTCCCGACACTGGAATCAGAACAGATACACCTTTGGCCCGAAATCAAGGATCCGCCGGTGCATTGTGACTGTGATCCGTTTTTCAGCAGCCCCTTCATGATGCGGCCCATTATTGTCGTGCCTGCAAAGTAGCTCAGGCAGGGCGGTTTCCCGCCCTGCCCTTCAGCTGCATCCGTTCCCAACCTCGATCAGAACGGTACGATTGCAATCACCTGGCCGTAGACATTGGTGTCGTCTGTGCCGATCTGGCTGCCGCCATTGGCGCTGCTGTTATCAGGCGTATAGAAACCGATCAGCGGGCTTATGATCAGGTTGGGTGTGACCACCCACTCGGCATAAAGATCCAGTTCCTGTCCGTCCAGGGCTCCGGAGCCCCCAGCGGTATCACTGAAATCAAAAAACAGTGCGCCAATACTCAGCATCTCGGTTGGACTGGCTTTTATCCCGATATGATGGACATCGGTATCCGAATTGAAGGGGCCTGCATAGTTGGCAGCCACCTCACCCTGGAACCAGGTGCCGTAACCTCGGTTGAAACCGAAGAACAGCGGATCAAAGCCTTCGTCAAAAGTGGCGTAACGGTAGTTCACGCTGGGTGACCAAGGCATGTCGGCAAAGGTCCAGCCCGCTTCCACATACCATGCATCGCCATCCTTGCGCGTATTGTCGCCCTGATCCTGAGTCACGAGCTCACCGGATAAAAACAGGTTCTCGACACCCGCATTGCCCTGATAGCGCAGGCTCAGGGTCTGCTGACCGTCACGGTGGGTATAACCCAGTGCCTGAGCATACTTGTCATTGACCCCCAAGCCTTCAATATAAGCCACGCCCACGGTGCCTTCAGGCATCACATACTCGGCGTTGATACCGGCCAGCTCGGTCATCGCCTGCGCCGGGTTGTCTGACTCAATCCAGAACAGGTCGGCACGCAAGCCTTCGGCACCACCGATACGCGCGATAGCAGTGCGATCAAACGCCTTGCGCGCTGCCAGCCAGTACGCGCCACCTCGGTCAAAATCGTAGCCACCGCCATTAAGCGCATCACCCAGGTTCAGGGCATCGCCATTGATCAGGAAACCATCGCCAATGGAGAAGTTCTGGCGGCCGAATGAGAACTCCAGACCATCATCACCCAATGCCGAGATCAGACTGCCGGAGCGCCAGCCCACATAGGCATCTTCGAGATCCGTTTCGCTTTCATTGCCCGTGGTAAAGCCGCCGGCATCACCGTCACCCCAGGTGCCTGAACTCACCAGATTGAGGCCTCCATAAACACTGGCCCCTGACGGGTAGGCATGGCTGCCGGAGAAACCATACTTGATGTAGCCTTCCTGCCAGTCGGAGCCGCCGCCTTCAGTTTTGGCACCCAGCCCATAGCTTTCTTCACTGGTGAAGACACCGAACACCGCTTCAATATCAAGGTTCAGCTCAGTGCCATTTTCACTGTGAAGCGTGTAGGCCGACGCGTGCGCCGACATCAGTGCAGCCACCGTGGCCGCGAGGATCGTCTTTGTCATTCTGCAGTACTCCTGATACTCCTGTCTTTTGGCACCGGAAAAGGGCCCGGACTTGCGTCCGGGCAAACCCGGTCAGGCCATGAGTGCAGACAGGGGAATGATGAAATCAGCGGATGAAAACCTGTGAAGTGGAGATCGCCATATCGCCACCGGGCAGCTGGATGTTGCCCAGCTTTTCCATGCTGTCGGCATCGTAGATTGCTACGTCATTGAATGTGCCGCCCAGATAGATCTTGGAACCTTCGTGGTTGATGGCAACACAGTAGTAGGAATGATCCAGCTCGGCGGCGGCGATCAGCTCCTTTTTCTCGATGTCATATTTGGCCAGACGGTTAAGTACGCCAAACACCAGGTTCGGGTCCTTGGGC
Organism: Marinobacterium sp. BA1; assembly: GCF_041155135.1. NCBI lineage: Bacteria > Pseudomonadati > Pseudomonadota > Gammaproteobacteria > Oceanospirillales > Oceanospirillaceae > Marinobacterium > Marinobacterium sp. BA1. The sequence goes on along the minus strand of NZ_BAAFHC010000001.1, from coordinate 423,018 downwards.
GAGCGCACGCCACTGAAATAGATCTCGGTGATCGGACCAAAATCCGTTGTCTCGGTCTCACCGGTTTCAAGGTTGATATTCATGAAACCATAGATCCAGTCAGCCGTGTCCAGGTTGTAGCTTTCATCCTGAAACTTCGCAGTGGTGTAGAGGATGGTGAAATCCTTGGACGGGGCCTGTATCGGCCAAGCGTTCAGGACATCCGGTGGTGCATAGAGCGGACGCTCCCAATTGCGGCTGGGAATGGCAACTCCGACCTCACCGGTGTTCACATCCACCTTGTAGATGTCGGCGCCGGCCATGTAGAGGGTGCCATCGGCACCGGTCTGCATTACGGTCACCTGTCGCGGTGACGGAAAGGTACGAACCGGTTTGGCATCAAGCCCCGCACTGGTGTCGTACACCGCCAGGCGAGCCGGCTGAACGCGATAGTGGTCGCGGTTCAGCATGGTGGGGTTCTGTACTGCATACAGCTCCGAACCATCCGGGCTCAATGTAAACGAGAAGATCGACTTGGTACGTTCGTTCTTCTGCAATGACATTTTGGCATGGAAGGTAATGTCACAGTTGTCCAGATTAATGCCATAGATATCCTCATAGCGGTTGTTGAGGATATAGGCTGTTTTTCCATCCGGGGCCATCTGAGTCACGCCAGGGCCAAATGCATCCGGCAGATCGCAGCTCTTGTAGAGGCTGTCGCTCTGCAGGTCGATCACATGCATGTTGTTGGGGTAGTTGGCCACGATCATGTATTCGTTGCCTTCCTTGAGTGCCGGCCCCTTGGCCAGCACGGCACCGGACAGCGTGGTGCCCAACACCAGTGCCGCCGCCGGGATCAGAGATGTAAATCGCTTGTTGTCCATTATCAGGTCACCCTCGGCTTAGTTCTTGTCTTTCGGGAACACGGTACCCAGGTTGCGCCAGTCATCTTTCGAGTTCATGGCGTCCTTGTTCCAATCCGGGTAGGTATTCATCATGTCCGGCACCTGTGCAGGCCACCAGCAGGGGTCTGCACAGCCATACAAATCGGCTTCCATCGGCTGGCACAGCGAGGTTACGCCGCCAAAGGCATCGATCTCCCAGCCCGGGTCGGTAGTGGCGGTACAGCCTGCCAGTGAACTCATGGCCACGACCTCTTCCACACTGTCGTCGGCCACGGCCTGAGTGAGCAGCTGAGCCTTGTTGTTGATCGCTTTGAGATGTTTCATATCAGTGCGCCCTCCGCGGCGAGATGTACTGGTCTATGAAGGCGGGGTTGGCCGCCATGATGCGGCTGTAGACTTCGATGCCGAAGTCGACCCAGTCTCGCATCAGGTCGCAGTAGTGATAGGTTGGATGGGTGGGATCCCCGTAGCGGGCATAGCTTTCGTGATAGCAGCCGCCTGAACACAGGTTGCGGATACGACAGCTGGCACAGCCGGTATCGGTTCGATCCAGCCGTTTGGAGAGAAAGTCCCCCAGCTCCACCTGCTGGACACCGGTTTTCACATTGCCGAACGTCGGCATGTCGGACCCGGTAAACCGGTGGCAGAGATTGAGCTCCCCCTCATGATCCACCGCCAGCATTTTCAGGCCGGCACCACAGGGCAGTGCCTTTTTATGCCCTTCGTGCAGGTCGGTAATCAGCTGATGCATGTTGGAGAAACCGATATTGCGGTGCTCCAGTGCCGCATCGAGATAGCGCTGACCAAGGCGTTTCATGCCGGCAAACACTTCGATCAGTTCCTCTGAACTGAGGTTATAGCTGCTGATATCGCCCGAGGTAACCGGCGCAAAGCCCACCTCCGAAAAGCCCATCTCGTTGAAGAGGTGGTCCCAGATCCGCTCCACTTCAGTGGTGCCGCGGGTCAGCGTGACACGCGCGCCGATGGGGCGAGAGTCGTACCGCTCCAGCAGCCTCAAGGCCTTGCGACGCACAACATCGTAAGTCCCCTGGCCACCCACGGTGATACGGTTTTTGTCATGAATCGCCTTGGGGCCATCCATGCTGACCGACAAGCCAAAACGATGGGCATTGAGCCAGTCAATGATCTCATCGGTCAACAGTGTGGCATTGGTGGTCATCACGAAATCGACCTGCTTGCCCTGTTCGGCAAAGCGACGCTCGCAATAGTCCACCATCGCCTCAATCAGCGGCCGGTTGCTCAGCGGCTCACCGCCAAAGAACACTACTGTGTAGCGTTCTTCGTCGGGTGATTCGCGCAGCAGCATCTCCACCGAATCAATTGCAGTCTGCAGCTCCATCTTGCGACCGGCGGACGGGATATCCAGGTCTTCCTTGTAGCAGTAGGTGCAGCTGAGATTGCAGCCGGTGTTGACGTTCAGTACCACGGTTGTGAGTGGAAACTGATCAACCCGGCGGGTACCGATTTCATCCGTCAGCGGCCGGCCATCATTGACCAGTTCCAGCGCCAGCAGCTCTCGCACCGTTTCGGTAATCTCCTGCTCCGTGAAACGGTTGCTCAGCTCGGCCACCAGCGCTTCGGCGGAGTGTTCCTGTCCGCGCAGCCGATCGAGAATGTCCGACGTCAGGTTGTCCAGCGCAAACAGCGAACTGGACGGTATGTGGAACAACATGCGGGTATCCCCGACCTGCACTTCATGCAGGTTGTGTTCCACCAGATTGAGTACAGCGCCCATGTCTGTTCTCCCCTGTTAGGTTGCCATCCGGATGCCTGCAGGCATCCCCCCTTCTCTGCCATCGGGCATCTGTCAGGGGATCGGAGGGTTGTTCCAGCGCTGCACCGTCACAATCATCTGCCCTTCGGCATTGTGCGTGTCGTCGCCATCCATCACCGTTGCCTGTACTTTCAGGTTACCGGCGTTGTTGGTCATCATGCGTCGCTCAGGATTGGGACCCGCAGCGGCTGGCGTGAATACACCAGTATCCGGGTTCATCTGGCCGGTAAAGCGAACATCCCCATCAGCCTCGGCCACTTCATCAAATGGCGCCACTGCCCATTGCGCAGGCATCATGCCGATGCGGTAGTCATCGTCGGTACCGGGCTTGCCGTCCGGCCCAACGGCCCAGGCTTCAGCTTCAAAACGAGCCTCCACTTTCGGTGTTGAGCTGCCATTGCCACCCACACGGGCCACGGCAAACTCCGGCACCACTTTCACCTGAGCGATGCGATCATAGACAGCAAAGCGCCCGCCCTGAGCGTCGCCCACACTCACCTCATGAATGCCCGAGGCGGCCTCGGATGCTCTGGCACGTACCTTGATCAGGCTGTCGCTTTCACTGATCACCTCGATAACATCAATGCCCTGGCCCAATACCGGCATGCCCTTAAGACCTGTACCGATAATGCTGACCTCAGCTTGGTTGCCCGCCCTGATGTAAGCCGGCTGCAGTGCCAGTACCCGGCTGTTGCCATCGGCACGCGCCGCTACCACATCAGCCCCCACTTCATCGTGATCACGCAGGAACATGCGACCTTCCAGCTGCCCATTGCGCAGCGCAAACACCTGTCGCATGGCGCGCCCATCGATCTCAAGATCCGCACGCCACTCATAGCCGGTATACACCACCGCCATGCCCTGCCCCTGAATGGGAGCGCCGTCGTCATACTGGCCACTGAGGCTGACTTGATACTGATCCTGACCCTCTGCGGGCATGACCTTCATCTCGGCATGGAAGGCGCCACGACCCGGCATATGGCCCACCAGCGTCCAACCACCGCTGACCGACGCTGCCGGCTGCTGCTGCCATTGATCCCAGGCTGCGGATTCCATGGGCAAGGCTTCAGCCAGATGCGGCACCATCTGATTCAGCGCAAGCTCGAACCAATCTCGATCACGCGCCAGCGCCTGAAATTCGGTTGTAGGCCACTGGCCCAGATGGAAGTGCACCAGATGCTCCCACTCTTCAGCGGGCCGACGCTGCAGCAGCACACGTGCTCCTGAGTGACAGCGGGCACACATCTCGGTAAATTCCTGTGAATCGAACGCTTCGGATGTATTCAGACGACGCTCAAGTGCATAGCGGGCTCCTTCGGTTTCTTCCGGTGCCAGTCCCTGCCGGTCTGCCAGATATTTCACCAGCGTGCGCCGGTCTTCATCGCTGATCTGCAGGCCATGCATGATCTGCATGCGGGCAATTGTCATCAACCAACCTTCCGGCGTTTTGCGTTGATGGCTGATACGGCTCCACTGCTGGTCAGCCTCCTGGGTGTGGCACGCCAGACACTTGCTGCTGATAATCTGCTCGGCACTGTCGTTGGCCATGGCCGTCTGAGCACTCACCGCCAGCGCCAATGCCAGCAGCCCCCCGCCCAGCGGTTTCAGAGTTGTTGTTTTCAAGGTCCGACCTCCTTCTGTGGTCATTGCAAGGGGCATCTGTCGGGACGCCCGTCGAGATCCAGGTCAATGTTGAGTCACAAAGGAGGTAGCACAGCCTGTGCCAAGTTCATCTTTTCAAAACAAAACAGTCACTTGAGTGAAATATTACGACTTTCGACCCCGTCAGCCAGGCAGCGTAATCTGTTTAATATCGCGACACCTGTTTCATCCTGAGACACACGCCCATTTTCAGGGCCTGACGCCGGAATAGCGGGCTGAATCAGATTCAGACAGTTGTCTCATTCTGCGACAGGCCATAACAGCCAGAACATGGGCACATGAAAATAAAGTTATTAATTTTCATATAGTTAGAATTCAGTCAAAACTGGCACAGCCATTGCGATACAGGGGAGACAGACTCAACGACAACGATAAGAGGTTCACCATGACGGAGTTTGCCCTTCACTCTGATACTCAGGCTTTCATCAACCGTCGCCACAACCTGCTGATTGGCGATCAACGCCCTGCCGGTACTGACGGCCGAGAAATTGATGTAATCAACCCCGCCACCGGTGAGTGCTTCACCAAAGTGGCCTGCGGCACCGCCGCTGATATTGATCAGGCCGTCGCAACGGCACGCCAGACATTCGAGGACTCCAGCTGGAGCCGCATGACACCGGTCGAGCGTGAACGCCTGTTATGGCGTTTTGCCGACTTGATCGACGCCAACGCCGACTCGCTGGCCGAGATCGAGTGTCTCGACAACGGCAAGAGCGTCGCCATCGCCAAGGGAGTGGATATCCAGCTGGCCGTCAACTTTCTGCGCTACATGGCCGGCTGGGCAACCAAAATCGAGGGCAGCTCGGTACAGCCTTCGGTGCCCTTCATGCCCGGCGCGCAGTTCCACGGCTACACGCGGCGTGAGCCGGTTGGTGTCGTAGGTGCCATTGTGGCCTGGAATTTCCCGTTGCTGCTGGCCTGCTGGAAGCTTGGCCCGGCACTGGCGACCGGGTGCACCGTCGTACTGAAGCCGGCTGAGGATACCCCTCTGACCGCGTTACGCCTGGGTGAATTGGCACTGGAAGCAGGCTATCCGCCCGGAGTGTTGAACGTTGTCCCGGGACTCGGTGGTGATGCCGGTGCAGCCCTGTCTTCGCACCCTGATGTCGACAAGCTCACTTTCACCGGCTCGACCGGTGTCGGCAAGCTGATCGGCAAGGCCGCCATGGACCACATGACGCGGGTTACCCTTGAGCTGGGCGGCAAGTCACCCACCATCGTGCTGGATGATGCCGATCCGCAGGAGGCCGCCGCAGGGGCCGCCAATGCGATCTTCTTTAATCAGGGGCAGGTGTGCTGTGCCGGTTCGCGCCTGTATGTGCAGCGTAAGCTGTTCGACAATCTGGTGGCGGATATCACCGATATCGCAGGTAGGATTCGTCTGGGTAACGGACTGGACCCGAACACCGAAATGGGGCCGCTGGTTTCCGCCGTGCAGCAGCAGCGAGTACACGGCTTTATCGAGAAAGGGCTGGCCGAGGGTGCCAGAATCACCACCGGTGGTGACCGTCAGGGGCCCGGCTTCTTCATCCAGCCAACGGTGGTGGTAGATGTGGATCAGCGTTCAACACTGGTACAGGAGGAGATCTTCGGCCCGGTACTGGTTGCCATGCCGTTTGATGACATCGACGAGGCGGTCAGAATTGCCAATGACAGCCAGTATGGCCTCGGTGCCAGCATCTGGTCGAATAATCTGTCAGCGGTCCATCGCATGATTCCCCGTATCAAGTCCGGCAGCGTGTGGGTCAACTGTCACACCGCACTGGACCCATCGCTGCCGTTTGGCGGTTTCAAGCAATCCGGTCTCGGGCGGGAAATGGGCGCGGCCTGCATCGAGCACTACACCGAGATCAAGTCGGTATTGATGAAGGTGTAATCAGCCTTGCCGGTGGTAGCCAAACCCCTGCCGGCATCCCTCAGGCGCGGCGGTAACTGCGGATGCTGAATTGCGGCTGGAAGCCCAGTTTGCGATACAGCGGCTCGCCAGCCGCCGAGGCCTGAAGACAGACATATTCAGCCCCAGCCGACTGCGCTCTCGCCAGCAGTTCGCACATCAATGAATATGCAATCCGCTGCCCCTGCAACTCAGGCGGTACTCCAACCTGATGCACCCCCATGATCGGTCCAGTGCGGTAGAGAACTGCTGTCGCAAGCGGTCTCCCCTCTCCCCATGCCCAGAGAACTTCCACGTCCGCCTGCCGACGCAGTTGGTCGATTACATCAACGTCCAGCCGGTAGCCAAATGCGCGTCCACACAGGTCCGACCACTGTCTGGCCTGTTGTCGGTTGTCGATCAGTCTGACGTCCAGCCGAACGCCGGCAGGTGGTGGTGTATAGGCCTCCAGGGGCAGTATCATCGCCAGCTGTTCAAGCCCCACTTCCAGCCCGTGTTGACTCAAAGCGCTTTCCAGAATTCGGCTGGACTCACCCGCATGCCAAACAGGAAACAGGTAGTGGGCCGGGATACACTCTATGGCACTCAGGCCATCGGCCGCTTGCCGGGCAGGGCTGCGCCAACACCGGTATGGCCATCGAGTCGAACAATGAAGCCCTCCGTCGGTTTGTTTAGCACCCATTAACTGCCAAAGGCCGATTAAATTATCGACATTGGCACGCTCAAGCTGCGTTTCCATCAGGTTTTCTCCCAGTAAATCAGGCTAACACCGGCCACCAGTATCAGCAGGCCTATCACACGTGTCAGATTCATCGGTTTCACCGGCTGATCAAACCAGCCGAAGTGACTGGCAATCACGGCGAGTACAATTTGGCCGGTCAAGGCAAACGACATCATCGGCCCTACGCCCATACGCGGGATCAGAAAATAAAACATGCCCACACCAAAAGCGCTGATGATACCGCCTCCCCAAAGGTACAGAGGCACCGCCTGCAGGCGGTCCACGCTGGGCATGCCCGCACGCTGAAACACAACCACCAGCAGGGACACCAGACACGCTACCGCAAAAGCGACTCCTGTCCCCAGCATGGTGCTGCCCAACTCCACTCCAAGCCGGGCGTTGATGCCCGCTTGAATCGCAATGGCACCTCCGGCAGAAAGCGCCAGCCAAGGCAGCAGACTGCTCACGCCAGCACCCGGGTCATCACCTGCGCCGGCAAACGCACTTTCGGCAGGTCTGCGACGGTATCCTCGGCGTGGCGCACCCCCAGAGGACAGATCGCCACACTCCTCAACCCCTGATCGGCAAGCCCCAGCAGCGCATCATAGCCGGCAGCATCAAACCCGGTCATGGGACAGCTATCAATGCCCAGCAGAGCGGCACTGGTTAAACAGGTCCCCAGCGCCAGATATACCTGTTGGTCGGCCCAGTGTGATTTCTCCTGATCGGTCATATTGTTGAAATAGTCGTTCAGGTGCGCCTGAAAATCCCGATAAGCACCGTCACCGCCTCCCCGTTGCCGCGCCATGAGTTTTATATGTGCAGCCACAAAGGCTTCATCTATTCGTGTCAAGGCGGCAAAGACCAGCAAATGGGAGGCGTGGACAACCTTATCCTGTCCCATGGAATAGGCCAGCAGATCAGTGCGCAGCTCAGGGTTGCTGATGACAAGAATACGGTAGGGCTGCAGACCAAAGGCGCCTGGGCTCAGGCGTGTCGCTTCCAGCAAGGGTTCCAGTTGCTCGGTGGTCAGTGTGGTATTGGCAAACTGTTTAACGGCATAACGCCAGTTCAACGCATTCAAGGGGGACATTATCGACTCCAGTCTTGTGGGTCACATAGCGGGATACCCGCTGACTGGGTCCAGATTACGCACGTCGGCCCTGCCCCTCATTTACATAGGTTGATCACTCAGGATTTTTTTCGAATCCGGCTTAGCTGGGTCGGTGTCACCCCTAGATGGGATGCGATGTGATACTGCGGCAGGCGTGTCAGCAGCTCGGGATACTCCCGTTGAAACGCCTGATATCGCTCGGCTGCATCCTGCTGTACCAGACGTATCTCGCGGGTATCCTTGTCCAGCAACCAATGCCTCTCAAGGTAGTGAATGTGGAACAGTTTAAGATCTTCACTGCGATACAGAAGATCGCGGAAGGCCTGAAAATTGATTTCGATGATGGTCGAGTCTTCCAGCGCCTCTATCGAATGCAATGAGGGCTCCTGGCGCAGCAGAGCGGTCATTGACCCGGGGAAGCGACCTTCCTGAAAGAAGTTCTTGTTAAATTCATTGCCTTTCTCATCCAGAACAAAGACCCGAAACAATCCCTGACATACAAAGGCAAAGGAGCGCGGCACCTCACCCACCCGGCATATCTGCGTTTGCTTTGTAACCTGCCGGTAATGACAAATCTCCGTCAACGCCTGCCAGGTTTCATCCGATAGCGGATAATAGCCGGACATGACTTCGCGTAACTGGATAAATGCCTGTTTCTTATTCATTTTGCCCCCACCTGCTGACGCCGCAGTATACGCTGAAAGCCAGACGCTATTGGAAGGGCCATAAATACAACCGGTAGTTCAGAACGGATGCACGGCTCGATCGCGCAGGCGGCTTCAGTTGGCAACCTGAACCCTGTTGCGACCGGATGATTTGGCTGCGTAAAGCGCATCATCTGCGCGGTGTATAAGGGTTTCGACGCGCATGTTGAGGTGTGGCCTGTTTGAGGCCACGCCAAGACTGATGCTGACATGTCCTGTCGGCCCGTGAGCGTGTGGAATCCTCAACCCTGCCACAGCAGCCCTTAATTGCTCGGCGAGCTGTTTCGCGTGGGAAAGATCCAGCCCCGGCAAAAGAACGATGAACTCTTCGCCCCCGTAACGCGCAATCATGTCACCGCTGCGCTTCAGCTGATCTGACATCACTTGTGCCACCTGACGCAGGCAATCATCACCCGCCTGGTGCCCATAAGTATCGTTAAAGCGCTTGAAAACATCGACATCAGCCATCACGATGGCCAGCCTAGTGCCGTCGCGTAATGCCCGTCGCCACTCATGTTCAAGCTGTTGATCGAATGAGCGACGGTTGGGTATGCCGGTCAGGGCATCGGTTGTACTCAAACGCTCCAACTCGGCATTCATCTTTTGCAAATGCATGTTCGCCTGCTCCAGCTGCTGCTCTGCCTGGCGACGAGCATCGACGAAAACCGCAAAGCTGGCCCCCATCGTGCTGATTTCATCACTGCCTGATTCAGGAACAGGCACCTGCTTACCCTGCAGATGTGCCTGCATTGCAGCATTGAGACGATTTATCCGGAGTACGATATGGCGCCGGATATACATAATGGCACCGAACGTTATGGCGAGCAGAGTCAATGATGCCAGCAACAGTCCAAACAACGAACTGCGAATCAGCTTCTGGTGGTCTGTAATGGCCTGTTGAGCCGACGCTTTCAGCTGCAGATGGTAGCTGAAACTTGCCCCTGTCAGCTTTTGGGCCAGTACCCGGGTTTCCCGCGCCGTTGCCAAACTTGCCCGCGACGCCTTCAATAACGGTCCTCGGCTCCTGAACGCTTCAGGCAATACTTCGGTAAGCTGACGGCGCAACTCGAGCAGTTCTTCATCTTCAAGTGGCAATAATGCCAGTTTCTGTAACGCTTGCTCACAAGCGCGTTCCAGTTGTGCTACATGCCCCGGACGTTCAGCACTCAATGCTGACGAAGCGGCAACCAGTGCGGTCAGCGCATGACTGATAAAACGCTGCTGGTTAGGAGACTGCGCACCGAAGTCACTCAGCGGTAACCGTTGCTGTAATATGAATAGTGTGTCGATTAACTGAAGATGCTCGGTTTGTAGTTGTTTTTCCAGTTCAAGGCGCTGATCCAGCTGCCCCAGGCTCAGGAAAAACGGCTCCTGCCAACGATCAAGCTCTCTGTTTGCTGCCCTATCGGCATCGGCTGACGACGACAACTGCTGCAGTCGGTCACGTGCAGAGCGGTAAAGGCCAGCCAGATTCTCTGTCCGCTGACTGCCCGCACTGATGGAGCGACGGCTACCCACCATCATTTCAAACACTTCAGCAGCAATGATCTCTGCATCTCGGGTAAGTTCAGCGGCCGCCATGGCACGGCCAAACTCACGATCTGCCAGGTTACTGAACCCCTGGTATTGCTGGAACATCACATAACCAACAGCTGATACAGCCATCAGATACAATCCGAAAATTGTACCGATGATCAGTGTCAGTCGAGTACCTATGCTTGTGTGCGGTTGTTGCATAACGGCGCTGGAGCTCACAGAAACAGGGGAGCAAACAACAAGCCACCACGCGACCAAGGCTTGTTCACTCCCTGCTCCATCCCGATAGCTGTATCAGGACCATAGTGACGCTGGTAGATTTCACTGTAGTTACCAACACTGGCTATCACCTTGCGCGCCCAGTCATTTGGCAACCCCAACTGGCTTGCCAGATCACCTTGCTGCCCCAGCAGATTAAGAATCTCTTGATCCTCCGTGCTGTTCAAGACCTGATCAAGGTTGCTTTGGGTTATGCCCTTTTGATCGGCCAGAATGGTGGCGTTGACCACGGAACGGATAACACGCGCCCAGCGGGCTTCATCGTTCCGCACCATTGGGCCTATAGGTTCACGAGACAGTGTTTCAGGCAGGATAATATAGTGTGCCGGGTTGTCCGCACGGTTGGCGCGGTTGGTTGCCAGGTTCATTCGATCGGCGCTGTACGCGTCGCAATGACCTCGAAAGAAGCTGTCGCCATTGGAAAACTGAACTTGCGCGTCAATACCTTGCTGTTCGAGTGCATTAACAAGGTTTTTGTGAGTTGATGTGTTTTCAGTCACGCAGACCGTTTTGCCCTGCAGGTCTGACAGCATTGAAATGCCACTGTTGGCACGGACCATTACGCCCTGGCTGTCAAAGAGATATATCGCCGGGAACACAACCTGATAGCGGTTTTCTCGACCCAATGTCCAGGTCGTGCTGTACATCACCACATCCGTCTGGCGCTGCTGCAGAGTGGTAAACCGTGTCGTGGCATCAACTTCCACATACTGCACCCGTTCGGGATCACCGAACAGCGCAGCCGCCGTGGCGCGGCAAAAATCAACATAAAAACCTTTCCAGGTTCCGTCCGTGTCGATGGAACTGCGACCGGGGTCATCCGGAAAAACACCACAGCGAATATCACCATGACGCATGACTTCATCCAACGTATCGGCATGCACCGATGACAGAAGCATGACATTCATGGCCATCACGATCAGATAACAACAAAACCGGCGAAGAATCGGCATACATGAACCCTTGGCGTTTGGCGCATAACAGCGATGCAGGTCATTCTACCTGCAGAGTTCAGCAGCACCAGCAAAAGTGTCACCGCCGTTCGTCTACAGGGGCTCCAGTGACCGCAACTGCCTGTCATGCAGTCGGTTCATCAGCACCAACGCCAGTATTGCGCCAGCCAACGCCCAAGCCATATCGGACTGGGTATCCCAGACATAGCCCTGAGTACCAAGAAAATCCTTGGCACCTTCTCCTGAGATCAGGGCTACCCACCACTCGATCAACTCGTAGAACGCACTGAACGCCAGACAAAAGCACACGATAAAAAAGTTGCGCCATGCCGCTGACGGGATCACCTTCAGCCGGATCAACAGCTCACGTGCAATCATTGCCGGCACTAGGCCCTGCACCAGATGGCCCACCTTGTCATAGTTATTCCGTTGCCAGTCGAACATTTCTCTGAGCAGGTCGAAGAGCGGCACCTTGGCATAGGTGTAGTGCCCACCGACCATCAAAATGATGCAGTGGAACAAAATCAGACTGTACAACAGCGGCGTAAGGGGGAATCGACGACGCGTACACAGCAAAATGAGGGCGCCAACAACGGCCGGCAGGACTTCCAGCGCCCAGGTAATGCGATCAGCCGGCTCCCACGCCGACCAGAACAAGACCGGCAAGAACACCAGCGCCCAGAGCGCGGGCCCCCGCCTGTCTGATGATTGGTGAACATGCGACATCCCACTCTCCTTGTCAGCCAGATACAACCTGTTCATCCAGTCAGTGCCGCCGACGGCGTCAATGGCAGGCCGCATCCACCTGGGCCAACTGCTCCTGGCTGAGCGTCTTCTGCGCGACCTCAAACAGCTCGCGTTCCTCGAAGTGAATATGGGCCTGGAGCAATTCACCAAAGGCCTTCAACTCTTCATAGCCACGCGTCTGTCCCGGCTGAAAGAAGTCACGCAGCTGCGCGTGCTCTCTTTCCAGCCGGTCTACCAGAGAGGTTTCACCGGCTTCTCTTAGTGGCTCAACCAGTGTTTCTTCCTCGATTTTGAAGTGCGGTTCCAGCACGTCACTGAAGTGCATGGTCACTTCTGCCCAAACCATTTTTGCAGGCTTGTACTCTTTCGCAGCCTGCATGGCCCGTTTTGCCAACACCAGCCCGTGGTGATGATCGCGGGAAAGGGATTTCAGCTCTTCGGCTCGTTTCATAACGCACCTGTCAAATCAATGACCGATTCCGAGACGGCGCCGTTCCATTCTGCGCAGAAATTCTTCCATGATCATGCGATAGAGGCTGTCCTTGAGATAGAGGTCCTCTACCCCGGAATCGATACTGGGATTATCGTTCACTTCGATCACCACCACCTTATCACCGGACTGTTTCAGGTCCACCCCATACAAGCCATCACCTATCAATTTGGTTGCCTTCAGCGCAGCTCTGACCACCTTCGCCGGCGCCTCATGCACCGGCAGGGTCTCGAAGCCACCCGATTCGGCCTGGCCGCTGCTGTGGTTATAGATCTGCCAGTGACCACGGGTCATCAGGTACTTGCAGGCATAGAGTGGCCTGTTGTTGAGAATGCCGATACGCCAGTCGTATTCCGTGTACATGTATTCCTGTACCAGCACAATGGCCGACTGTTTGAAATACTCATCGGCCTGACGCAGCAACTCCTCCGGCGAACTGACTTTGACCACTCCCTTTGAAAAAGCCCCATCGGGGATCTTCAGCACCCGCGGATAGGTCAAAGACTCGGCCAGTGCCTGCACCTCCTTTTTACTGTCCTTGAACAGGAAGTGGGTCTCCGGCATCGCAACGCCATTGGTGGCCAGCAGGTCTGACAGATACACCTTGTTGCAGCAGCGCAGAATCGAAGTGGGGTCATCAAATACCACCAGCCCTTCATGTTCGGCCTTTTTGGCAAAGCGATAGGTGTGGTTGCTGATTGAAGTGGTTTCACGGATGAACAGACCATCATATTCAGCCAAATGGCTGAAATCTTTCTTGCCGATCAGGCTGACATCGATGCCCAACTGACGCCCGGCACGGATGAAACGTTTGATCGCCATGGGATCGGAAGGTGGAAGCACTTCCTCTCGATCAACCAGAATCGCCAGATCATACCGGTATTTGCGACGTGCCGTGGGCTTGCGCCACAGTTTGCGACTGAACGTATCGATGGCAGTGGCAAACAGATCCTCTTCAGCACTGTTAAGCTGTTTCAGACTACCCGCCTTCAATGTTTCGATCTGCCAGCTTTCCCCCTTGCGGAAGGTCAGATGCAGGATGGGGCAAGGAAAATGCTCGAAAATCTGCCGCGCCAGATCCTGCAAGGGGGCAAACAGGGTCTGCCCGAAGCAGATGGTCACTTCCAGCTGTCGATCAGCTTCCAGTTGCTGACGCAGCACCGCATCTTTACTGACCAGCTTGCCCAGCAGCTCGTTCAGATTCTTCATGTTCAGGCCGTAGACAGACTTGCGCCCCAAGTCATTAATGGTCTGAATCGATGGAATCACTTTGTGGCCGCGCGCTTCAGCCAGCAGCGAGGTGTAGTAGCCGTAACTCAGATAGCGATAGTTGCGGCACAGGTTGATGATCTGAACCGGTGTGCGGTCCTTTCGACTGCCTTGCGCCAGGTACTCATGGGCACTCATCAACTGCTCGGCGGGATAGAACGCCTGCCAGTCCTCTTTTTTGTCTACAACAATTTTCAGTTTGGTCATGGTATTCCCTGCACGTAAACCTGAGTGTCACTATGGAATGCATTGTCCGGTTGCGCAATCAGGGACAAATAATATTTCTGCTTGCCTCTGGCTCTACAGGCAGCTCCGGCAGTAGGCTAGAGGCATTCCCTTGAGTGGTAAGAGCCATGTCAGACAGTGTTCAGTTACGCCCAGCCAGCCTGCAGGATCTGCCGGCACTGGTTGCGCTGGAAAACCAGACCTTCAGCGAAGATCGCATCAGCCGACGTCAGTTTCGCTGGATGCTCAAGCGCGGTCACTGTGCTCTGATTACCGCCAGTACTGAAACGATTGGCCTTGTGGGATATGTGCTGGTCCTGTTTCACCGTGGCACCTCGCTCGGACGCATTTATTCGCTGGCTGTAGACGATCGCATGCGTGGACAGGGTATCGCCCGTCAGCTGATGCAGGCGGCGGAGCAGGCCGCACTGGAGCATGACTGTCTTGCCTTGCGGTTGGAGGTGCGTACCGACAATGCCAGTGCCATCCAGTTGTATGAAAAGCTGGGCTACCGCCAGTTTGGACTGTATGAAGATTATTACGAGGATCACGCCCCTGCGCTCCGGCTCCAGAAGCGCCTGCTGGCCCTGACTACCCGCTCACCGGGGACGGTGCCCTGGTATGGCCAGACCCTGCCCTTTACCTGCGGCCCAGCCTCGTTGTTGATGGCGATGAAGGCTCTCGACCCGGCCATCGTAATGGACCGACGTCAGGAGCTTCAGATTTGGCGCGAAGCCACGTCCATTTTCATGACAACCGGTCACGGCGGCTGCGGCCCGCGAGGGCTGGCACTGGCGGCCTGGCGACGTGGCTTCGGAGCGGAACTGTATATCAACCGCGAAGGCCCCCTGTTCATTCACGGGGTCCGAACCGAACTGAAAAAGGAAGTCCTTGAGCTGGTGCATCAGGACTTCAAACAGCAAACCGAAACGGCTGGCATCATCGAGCATGCAGAAGAGGTCAGCCTGGAGGCCATCGAGCAGGCACTGTCAGCCGGTCGTTTTGTTCTGATGCTGATCAGCAGCTGGCGTTTCAGTCGGCAAAAGAGCCCGCACTGGGTGGTGCTGACCGGCATCGACAACCACTACGTGTATCTGCATGATCCGGAAGTGGATGAAGAGGATGACAAAACGCGGCTGGATATCCAGAACGTGCCGGTGCCCCGCAATCATTTCTGGCGCATGGCGCGCTTTGGCAAGGAAGGGCTGCGAACGGCGGTAATCATTTCAAAACAGGCCACGGGGTGAGACTCAGTCCGTATCGGCGATCACCAGCGCGTTACGATTGCGATGCTTGGCCTCATAGAGGGAGCGATCGACTCGTTCAACAAAGGCTTCAAGGGTTTCAATCGCACCGGGCAGGCAACTACCCAAACCACAACTGAAGGTCAGCTGCTCGGAAATCGGGGAGTCACTGTGCGCAATACCTGCCTTGGCCAGCTGCTCATAACAGCGCTGTATCACTCTCTGCGCCGCCACACGGTCAGTCTGCGGCAGAACCAGGACAAATTCCTCGCCTCCAAAGCGAGCCAGAAAATCACCACTGCGAATGGCAGCCTGTAACAGCTGCGCCACCTGCTTCAGGCACTCATCTCCCTGAAGATGACCATAGCAGTCATTGTATTGCTTGAAGTAATCGATATCGAAAATTGCCAATGACAGCGGCTGGTTGTGACGCTGTGCCCGTTCCCATTCCTGTTCCAGAATCTGATCCAGATGGCGACGATTGGCCACGCCGGTAAGACCGTCGCGCAGTGAGAGCTCTTCCAGTTCTTTCTGCAGGCGCAGCAATTCCTGCTCGGTACGCTTGCGTTCACTGATATCGAACATGAAACCGACAAGGGCTTCTACTTCTCCGGCTTCATCGCGCACCACATGCACCACATCACGAATCCAGACATAATCACCCGAGGCTGTCAGAGCCCGGTAGTCCGCCTCATGGTCAACGCCACTTTGTGACTGTGATACACAGAAGTTGACCACCCATTCACGATCATCCGGATGCATCCGTGTTGCCCAGTCGTCAACACTGACCCAGCTTTCCTGACTCCAGCCCAGCAGAGGCTCTATCTGAGGGCCGATATAGGCAAACTGCAGGGTTTTCCAGTCGATTTTCCAAGGGATTGCCCGAGTTGATTCCAGTAGAGTCTTGTAGATACTGGCGTCCGTTTCCAGCGCCTGAGCAGCTGAGTCATCCGCTACCGACATGGCTATCTCCAACAGAATTCAGGTTTCATCACGATGATCGACTCTACTTTATACCTGCAACGGGAGGGAGTGTTCCAGTACAAAGGCCTCAGCCGAAAGACTGACGCGCCAGGCCAGCACTTCAACTCCCTGTGCCATCGCCATGCACAACAGTTCACCGTAGCGAGCATCGATCTCGTCCGCCGGTCGAGCCGCCATAGCCCCCGTGTGCTGCACGCAGAAAAACAGCACGGCTCTATGGCCCTGCGCCACGACTTGCATCAGAGTTTGCAGGTGTTTCTGGCCACGCTCGGTGACTGAGTCGGGAAAGGCGATGATGCCATCATCGGAATCATCCGGCCCAGGCCCCAGCGTCACGTTTTTCACCTCAATAAAGGTATGCGGTTGCGCACGCTCTCCCAGCGCCAGATCAAAGCGGCTGTCACCGAAGGTCACTTCTCGCTCAACACCGGTCAGCGGCGACAACTCGGGAATCCGACCTGCACGCACAGCCTCTTCCACCAATGCATTGGTGCGGCTGGTATTCACGCCTGCCCAGTGACCGTGCGCGACCTGCAGCGCCTCCAGCGTGTGGCGATACTTGCGCTTGAGGTTGCCGCTGTCGGAAATCAGTGCAAGCTGCTCGACACCCGGCAGCACGCAGTTTTTCATTGAGCCGGTATTGGGGCAATGCACCGTCATTTCACTGCCATCGGCACGGCGCACATCCGCCAGAAAACGCTTGTAGCGGCGCAGCAGGATCACGACCTCAAGCGGGGGGTCAAACTTCATGTTCACCCTGTCCTTTCGGGTCGTCAACCCAGCCCTGCTGCTGCATCCACAGCGCCAAGCGCTCGCCCATCACAGGGCCTTGAGTGTGTGACAACTGCTCGGCAGGCGTCAGATCGGGCCGCGCCCTTACCTGCTCAAGCAGCGGGGCGAGCTCCAGCCCATTGAGATGCCAGATGCCCAAAGGTTGGTCGGGGGTAATCACCACCTGCGCTTCACGAATCAGCCCATCCTGCACCACAGGCCGCACGCCAGTGCTGACCTGATCGGGCGTCACGTCCAGATGCAGCGGGACCTGATCCGGCCATTGGCTGCGTCCCTGCCAGAACGGGTTGGTCGGCCACTGGGATTCCTGCGCATAAAAGTCACGTCCTATGCGCGCAAAACGGTAAAAAAGCCCTTCAATCCGGGCCTCATGGAACTGCTTGGCAAGACCTGCCCGCTCCGGGTGATTAATCAGCGTGTTGATCACTGCCGGGGCCTGCAAGGCCGATGACAGTGCCTGAAAAATGCCGTTGCCCGAGAGCGGGTCCACCGCCATTGCGGCATCGCCCACTCGAATCCAGTCATTACCAACACTGTGCTCACACAAAACCGGTGTACTGGTACGCGCATAGACTTCGCCAGCCGGTTCGGCGCCGGCCATAAAAGGCTGAGCCTGCTCAAGCTTACTCAGGCGCGCCTGACACCAGTCGCCCAGTTCTCGCTTGGGCGGCAGGTCGGCACTGGCCACATCCAGTGTCAGCTGCAGGTAGCGGCGCCCATCGGCTCGCAGGGCCATCCAGGCCCATCCATCGGCAAAGCTTTGTACCGCCGAACAGGGTGTATCCGCCGGCCCCTGCCAATACTGCAGCAAGGATACGGTCTGCGATCCTTTCACGCGGGGCACGCCGGCTGCCGGGGCCGCTCGCCCGCGGGCTTCTACCAGAAAATCGCCTTGCAACTGCAGCTGCTCTCCACTGACCAGACTGGCTTCGGCCACATGCCCGGTTGCATTGGGCTGAATGCCGGTGACACGTCCCTGAATCACGTGAATGCCCTGCGCCTTCAGATCATCCAGCAGTGCCAGATCGAAGGCTTGACGCGGAATCAGACGCTCGGTATTGGCGGCACTGGTGATACCGTTCCAGGTTACCCGCCGCGGTGAAGGTTCAGCCATCTGCTCCAGTGCCAGATTAAATCCGGCACCCTGCAGCCCCTGCACCACACGATCGGAGATACCCTCAACCGCATCAAAGGGGCGCGGCTCGCTCACCAGCGTGACCGAGTAGCCCAATCTGACAAGACCGATCGCAACCGCACCCCCTGCAGGACCACCGCCCAACACCAGCACCTGTGACTTATTCATCCTCTGCTCCTGTATAGACACCTCTGCGCTGTTCAGGGCCCTGGTAGCTGGATTGTTGGACCAGCCAGTCCCTCACTTCGCTGAGGCTGACAGCATTCCGTTGGAGACAACGTGCCACCCACGCGCTCAAGTGAGCACACCCCATACTGGCCCCCGACTGCCCACGACTGTTATCCAGAGGCCGGACACAGCCACCAAAATCAGCAAACTCGGTGTCCAGGTGGGAGATCTGTTCACGATCACAGCGAGCATCGCCCGTCATGCGAAACACCCCGGGATAGGCAGACGGATAGACTGGTTCCCCTCGGGCCGGGCTGGCCGCACAGAGAAAAACCCCCTGTTTCAGGGCCCGCTCACAGGCTTCC
This sequence comes from Marinobacterium sp. BA1, assembly GCF_041155135.1. NCBI lineage: Bacteria > Pseudomonadati > Pseudomonadota > Gammaproteobacteria > Oceanospirillales > Oceanospirillaceae > Marinobacterium > Marinobacterium sp. BA1. Next base: position 404,057 of record NZ_BAAFHC010000001.1, on the reverse strand, counting down.
CTCAGCACTGCTCGGTCCTGCCTTAAGCCAAGACTCAGGTTGATCACCTGTACCCCCTGCTCCACGAGCCAGTCGATGGCAGCCGCCACCTGTGCAGCCGTGGTGGACAATCGATCACTGAATACCTGCGCACTGAACAGTGTTGCCTCGGGCATCAGGTGCTGGATGATTTCAATGATGCGAGTGCCATGCCCCAACTGATCAGGCTCCGCTTCCGTCAGCCAGAGTTGACCATCCTGCAGCACAAAGGCGGCACTGGACGTCACCGCTTGCTGCTCTGAATAGCCGGAATCCACAACCCCGATACGAATCGGCTCAACCGACATCCACCACCTCTTCAATCTCACTCAGATGGCCGTTTTGCAGCAACAACCGCAGATCGGCTCCTGCCAGCGTAGAGGGACGGTGACTGATCAAAATACGCGTGCGGTCGGCAAACAGCCGGTCCACAGCCGCAATGACCTGCTGTTCGGTGGCTTCATCCACCGCTGACGTTGCCTCATCCAGCACCAGCACAGCAGGCTGCTGCAGCAGCGCACGCGCGATGGCGATGCGCTGTTTCTGGCCTCCTGACAGCTGCTGGCCGCGCTCGCCGAGCGGAGTGTCCAACCCCTGCGGCAGACGTTCAATCAGCTCATCAAGTTGAGCTTCACGGGCCGCCCCCCGCACCTGTTCATCACTGGCCTCCGGGCAGGCGTAGCGCAGATTGTCCGCGAGCGAGCCTCTGAACAGCGTAATTTCCTGCGACACCACTGCAACAGTGCGTCGAAGATCCGACAGGCTGAGCTCGCGGATATCAACGCCATCGAGCAATACCCGTCCCTGTAGTGGGTCGTAGTGGCGCTGCAGCAGGTCGATCAGAGTGGACTTGCCCGCTCCCGAGGCCCCCGCCAGCGCGATTTTTTTGCCCGCCTGCAGACGGGCGCTCACATTATCCAGCACTGGATCTCGGCCAGTGTAGGCAAAGCAGACCTGCTCAAGCTCAAGCTCGCCCCGCAGCGGCTGTGGCAGCGCGCGCGGGCTCTGTGGCGATTCGATTTCGGCCTCAGCCTGGCGCAGCTCGCTCACGCGGTTAAGGCTGACGCTCATGCGCTGAATCGCAACATACAGGCCCAGCAGACTGTTTACCGGCCCCGTGGCCATCCCCAGATAGGTGGAAAAAGCGATCAGCGAACCCAGCTGCCACTGCCCCTGAATCACCCACCAACCACCAACCAGAAAAGCCGCGGCACGGGTCATGGAGGTCAGTGTATTGGGAATCGCCTGAGTAAAGAATTCGGTAATCTGCAGCCGCAGCAACTGGCTGAGATAGCCATCGTTCAGACCTCCGAGTCGGGTGCGCTCACGATTTTCCTGGCCACTGGACTGGATGAATTTCATCGCCGGCATGGTTTCCACCAGAAAGCTGGATAGATCCGCCGAACGCTCGCGCAACTCGCGGGTGTTAACCTCCACTTTGCGCCGCATCCAACGCAGCCAAAGTACCTCCAGCGGAATCAGTATCAATACCAGTAATGACAGCTTCCAGGACAGTGTTACCAGCAGAGCAAGCGCACCGATCAAACCGATGATACTGCTCACCGCCGAGAACAGACTATCGACGGCAAAACGCTGGATTTCGGCCACATCCCCGTCGATACGGGACATCAGATCACCGATGCGGCGTTGACCAAAAAAGGTGGGCGAAAGCCGCTGCAGGTGAGCATAGAGGTCGGTCCGCAGGGCAAACAGGATACGCCCGGACAAGCGCGTGTGCAGGTAACGGTTCAGACCGGACAGTGCGGTGCCGAAAATGCCGACCAGAATCATGGCCACGGCCAGCTTGACCAGCATGCCATAGTCCTTGGCCAGCAGACCGTCATCAATCAATAGCTTGGTCAGCCAAGGCTGCAGCAGCACCAGCGCCGAACCAACAAAAGACAACAGCAACAGGCCGGCAATTGCCTTCTGCTGTGGTTTGACGAAGCTGTACAACCAGCGAAACCCCTGCTCCAGACGGCTTTTGTCCGGAGCGTGGATGGCGCGTACCAGCCAATTCAGCATGGTGAGCCTTTCCTTGCATCCTGTTTATAAACGAAAAACGGGAGGACCGTTACCGGCGCCTCCCGTTGACTATACCTGATTGAGGGCCTGATCAGATATCAGTCTCTGATGGTGGCCACACGCAGGTCAGAGGTGGTCATGTCACCACTGAGTTCAATGGAGCCGATCTTATCCAGTGTTTCTGAATCATGGATCGAGATGTCATTCGCTGTTCCACCTACGTAGATGGTTTTACCATCCGCGGAGATGTTCAGGTTGTAGTAGGTGTGCTCCATTTCATGCAGCGCCAACGTTTCTCCCGTGCGCAGATCATGTTTGGACAACGTGTTAAATGACCCGTAAAGGATGTTCGGATCACGCGGATCAGAGATGAAGTTAAAGATGATGAACTCAAACGGGAATATCTCCTGACGCGTAGCTTCCCCCGTTTCCAGATTAACGCGGCTCATGCCCCACCACCATTCGGCCGTTTCGAAGTTCCATTCTTCGGAATCGAACTTGGCTGTCGAGTACGGCATGATGTATTCGTTGCTCTGCTCACCCTGAGAGTGCATTGCAAAGGCATCAGGCGGCAGCCACAGGGGCCCTTTCTCCCAATTCTGCAGCGGAGTCACCATACGAATATCGCCGGTTTTCGGGTCGATCGCTTTTACATCAGCCCCACCCAGAATGACCTCACCCTTTGCAGTGGCTGCAATTTTGGTGATACGTCGCTCAACGGGGAATGTCCGCACCGGCTTGGCACCCACGCCATCCGCCACGTTAAACACCGCCAGGCGGGGTTGCTCAACGGTGAATCGGTCACGTTTCAGCCCAAACGGGTTCTGAACCGTATACACTTCTTTTCCGTCAGCACTGACTGCCAGTGACTGGAAGCTTTTCACTTTCAGCGTCGGCGTGGACTGAGCCGCATGGAAGGTGATCTCACAGGTACGAATATCGAACCCGTACACATCCTCCATGCCATTGCTGAGCACGTAGGCGATCTTGCCGTCCGGTGACGGGGCAATGGAGCCAGAGCCGAAGTTGCCCGGAATGTCGCAGGTGCGCTCGACTTTGTTGGTTTTCATGTCGATCACATGCAGATGACCCGGACGGGTCACGGTCAGCAGGTATTCCTGCGCAGCCGCGGCCGCCGGCGCCACTGCACTGAGCAGGGCTGCCGTACCCAAAGAGCCGGCCAGAGCGGTCGATTTGAACAGTTTACTTATTTTCATTGCCAGGCTCCCTTATTCACCATCCTCAAAGATACCGTCCAGCTTGCGCCAGTCCTGCGTGGCCTTCGCCACATCCTTGTTCCAGTCCGGATAGGTGTTCATGGTGTCGGGTACCTGAGCCGGCCACCAGCAGGCATCAGCACATCCGTACAAATCCGCTTCCATCGGCTGACAGAGCGAGCCCAGCCCACCGAAGGGATCCAGTTCCCAGCCCGGGTCAGTGGTAGCAGTACAGCCCACTACCGTTTGCATGGCTACAACGTCTTCGACCTCGTCCGGGCTGACGGACTGGTTGATCAGCTGTGCTTTTTTGTTCAGAGACTTCAAATGTTTCATATCAGGCACTCCTCCTCGGAGAGACGTATGCTTCGAAGAACCCGGGGTTCTCAAGCATGATCCGCGAATACACTTCCACGCCGAAATCGACCCAGTCTCGCATCAGGTCACAGTAGTGGTAGGAAGGATGCGTCGGATCTCCATATTTGGCATAGCTTTCGTGATAACAGCCACCGGAACAGAGGTTACGGATGCGGCAGGTCGAGCAACCGGTGTCGGTACGGTCCAGACGCTGCTCGATGAACTGGCCCAGCGCAGCACGGTCAATCCCTTTCTCGACATCACCGAACGTGGGCAGGTCAGAGCCGGTGAATCGATGACAGAGGTTAAGCCCGCCATCCTTGTCCACCGCCAGCAGCTTGAGCCCGGCACCACAGGGCACCAGTTTCTTGTTGCCCTCGTACATGTCGGTGATTAGCTGGTGCATGTTGCCGTAGCCGAAGTTTTCATTGCGCAGCGCCGCTTCGAGGTAACGCTGTCCCAGTCGCTTCATGCCGGCAAACACCTCAACCAGCTCTTCACCGGTCAGGTTGAATTCGGCAATATCGCCTGAGGTAACCGGGCCAAAGCCCACCTCGAAGAAGCCCAGCTCGCCGCTGAGGTGATCATAGATCCGCTCCACATCGGTAATGCCACGCGTCAATGTGACGCGGCAACCGATCGGGCGCGCGGTATAGCGCTTGAGCAGCATCTCCACCTTGCGCCGCACCACATCGTAGGTGCCCTGACCGCCAACCGTTATGCGGTTCTTGTCGTGCATCGCCTTGGGCCCATCCATGGAGATGGTCAGGCCAAAGCGGTGCTCGTTGAACCAGTCAACCAGCTCTTCGGTCAGCAAGGTCGCATTGGTGGTCATGGTGAAATCCACCGTGGCACCGTGCTCGGCGAAACGCTTCTCGCAGTACGCCACCATCTCACGTATCAGTGGCATGTTGGAGAGCGGCTCACCGCCGAAGAACACCACGTTGTAGTTGCGCTGATCCGGCGACTCTCGCAGCAGCATTTCCACTGATTGAATCGCGGTTTCAAGGGCCATCTTTTCCCCCTTGGATGGGGTAGTCAGATCTTCCTTGTAACAGTAGGTACAGCTCAGGTTGCAACCGGTGTTGACGTTGAGCACAACGGTGGTCAGCGGGAACTTGCTGACCTTCTGCGGTTCAGGGTTGATTCTGGCTACCGCTCCTGACTCGGAGATCACCTCCAGCGTCAGCAGTTCCTCCAGAGCCTCAGACACCTCCTGCTGAGAGTAGCGCTCACACAGCGGGGCCAGGTATTCGGGAGTCACCTGGTCATGGCTGTCGAACAGCGCCAGCAGCTCTCGACTCAAGCCATCAAGCTCAAAAATGCTGCTGCTTGGAATATGAAACAGCATCTGACGGGCATCAACATCAACCCTGTGCAGATTCGGTTTCACCAGCGTCATGGCACCCATAATCACCTCTTTATTATCGTATCTCGGTGGCTGTTCCGGCTTTTGGCTCAGTCGAGCACGCGACGGACAAAGTCAGGCACGGCAACCAGCATGCTGCCTTCACCATCGACTTTACTGGCGCCATCATTCACCGTTGCCACCACTTTCAGGCGACCCACGTTGTTGGCCGACATCTTGCGCTCAGGGTTTGGCCCTGCGTCACCGGGTACAAAGATACCGGCCGCATTGATCTGACCCGCATAGAGGTGATCCTTGTCATGCTCGGCCACTTCATCGGCCGGCAGGATCGACCAGCTGGCCGGCATGTAGCCCAGGCGCAGATCGTCTTCGGTGCCAGGCTTACCATCAGCACCGGCGCTGTAGCCCACGGCACGATAGGTGGCACGCACCTTTTCCATCTCACTGCCGGCGCCACCGATACGGGTGACCGCATTGGCGGGCGTCACGTCAACACGCGCCAGCGTGCTGTAGACATTCAGGGCAGCGTTATTGATCGCCTTGCCGACCTTAATGGTACGTGGACCTTCCGCCCCGGTTGCCTTGGCTACCAGCGTGATTCGGTCATCGCTGCGGGCAACGATTTTCTCGACAGTGACGCCTTCGCCAAGATCGATATCACCCTTGAGGCCGGCACCAATCAGTGTCAGCTCGGCGCTTTCACCGCTGCGCAGATAGGAAGGCTGAACCGCAACCAGTTGACCCATGCCCTGATCCTTCACGGCATTAAGTGCCCCGCCGATCTCCCGTTCGGTAGCGAGGAACATGCGACCTTCCATCTGACCATTCGCGTCCAGCGCCATCACCTGACGCATTTTCACATCATCAATGGTGACGGAGGCACGCCATTCGTAACCGGTGTAAACAGTCGCTTTGCCCGTACCGCTGAGCACGGTGCCATCGGCATAGTGACCTTCCAGCGTCAGGTCATATCGACCATCGCCGGTTTTGGCAGCACTCATCCAGGCGTCAAATTCGCCCTTCTCGGGAATGTAACCGGTCACACGCCAGCGACCCATGACGTCGGCCTTATCGGCTTTCTTCCAGTTATTCCACTCTTCGGTGACCAGCGGATACTTCTCGAACAGGGTATCGACGGTCTGAGTGGTGGCAATCTGATACCAGGGACGGTCACGTGAGCCGGCGTGCAGCTCAATCCCAGGGAACTGGGCCATATGGAAGTCGACCAGCATCTTCCACTCATCCTTGGCACGACGCTGCAGTCCCGAGCGCGCTTCGGAGTGACAGCGGGCACAGGTTTCGACCAGATGTTGATCCGCGCCGGCTTCCACCAGGTTGGTATCCTGCTCCAGCAAATAGCGATAGGGGGCTGCTTCGGACGGGGCCAGCCCCTGCTTGTCAGACAGGTATTTGATCAGCACCCGTTTTTCCTCTGCGCTGATTTCAAGATCACGCAGGTGGATCATACGGTTCAGCGTCATCTGCCAGCCTTCCGGCGTTTTGCGCTGCTCACTGATACGGGAGAAGGTCGGTGCCGCTGAATCACCTGACTCGGTATGACAAGCCAGGCAACGGTCCCTGATTATCTGCTCTGCGTCTGCGGCCTGCAACGGCATACTGACCAGTCCCGCCAGGGCCAGAGCACCGGTGCCGAGTACCGCACGCTTGGAATTATTATTACTCAATGCCATCACTCCCTCACTTGAGATGGGATCCTGTTTTCGCCGGAGCAGTCAAAACGTCAATTGTCGCCAGGCTGCTTCAGTGCGTGTAGCTAAACTAACCCCGTCATGTAAATGAAATTCTGAGGATTTGTGTTAAGTTGTGCACAGATGTAACAGGATGTAAAAAGCCCTTTTACTTTTCTGTGCTGCAGTTGATATTGCACCTGTCGAGTTTGCCCAGAGATGCCCAACACCCATGAATATAGCCCCATCCCACGCACATATCCTGATTGTCGAAGATGATATTGCCTCACGGTCACTGTTGGTGAGCTACTTCGAAAATGAAGGCTACCATGTGTCCGAGTCCGACCAGGCTGATGATCTCTGCGAACGTGTGGTGCAGGAGCAGATCGATCTGGTGCTGCTGGATATCAGCCTGCCCGGCAAGGATGGACTCACAGTCACGCGTGAGTTACGGGCCAGCTCCAGTGTCGGAATCATTCTGGTTACCAGCAAGGGGGATGAGATCGACCGCATCGTCGGGCTCGAGCTGGGCGCTGATGATTATGTGACCAAGCCGTTCAACCCGCGTGAATTGTTGGTGCGCGCGAAAAACCTTCTGTGGCGCATTTTCAGCGCCCGCGGCGGCAGTGGCGCCAGTGACCGACGAGGCCCGGCCGGCTACCAGTTCGAGGGCTGGGTGTTGGACCCGCACAAGCGCCAGCTGACCAGCCCTGAAGGTGAACATGAGCGCCTGCCCGAAGGCGAGTTCAAGCTGCTGCAGGCTCTGATCAACCACCCCGGGCAAGTGCTGTCCAGGGATCAATTAATGGATGCAATTCACGACCGTGAGTGGACCCCCAATGATCGCTCGGTTGATGTGTTGATCGGGCGGTTGCGACGCAAGCTCGGTGACAATCCATCCAACCCTCAATTGATTCTGACCGCCCACGGTGCCGGCTACATGTTTGCCGGTGACATCAGCCCATGAGTGTCCCTGAAGGCTACCGGGTTCTGCGCCGACTGCACCAGAGCCCGGGCTGCACCGTCAGCCGCGCCGTCCGGCTTAAAGACGGTGCAGCGGTGGTAATCAAGCAACTGTACCGCAGCCACTGCAGCCGCGAACGCCTGAGCCGGTTGCAGCATGAGTTCGAGATGCTGTCACGACTGGACATTATTGGCATTGTGCGTCCGCTTGAGCTGATCCAGCTGGAAGCCGGACCCGCGGCCCTTTTTACCGACTCCGGCTCGGCTTCACTGCGTCAACTGCTGGCTGAGCAGCAGCTCAACTGGTCCCAATGGCTGTCAGTGGCGATCCGCATTAGTACCCTGCTGGGAAAGCTGCACGAAGCAGGCGTTATTCATAAGCAGGTGAATCCTGATCACCTGCTGTTCAACCCCGACACCGGCCTGGTCGAGTTGATCGGTTTTTCTCTCAGCACTGGCCTCAGCCGCGAGCAGGCCAGCTGGAACACACCGGAACTCGGTGACGGCGGCCTTGCCTATATCGCTCCGGAGCAGAGCGGACGTATCAACCGCAATATCGACTACCGCAGCGACTATTACAGTCTCGGCGCCACACTGTACGAGCTGATGACCGGGCGCCCGCCCTTTGTCAGCGACGATGGCATGGCACTGGTGCATGATCATATCGCCAAGCAACCTGCACCGCCGCATGAGATCAACCCGCAGCTGCCGCAGATGCTGTCGCAGGTCATTCTCAAACTGCTGTCCAAGGACGCCGCCCAGCGCTATCAATCCAGCGTCGGCCTGGTGCATGACCTGCGCTTCTGCCTGCAGGCACACCAGCGTGGCGAGCATGAGCTGGATTTCACACCGGGCGAGCAGGATCTTTCAGCCAGGTTCCAGATTCCACAGCGGCTCTATGGGCGAGAAGCGGTGCTGGAACAGCTGCACCATCTGTATGATGGTTGCCGTGATGGACAAAGCCCGCTGGTATTGATCACGGGCTATGCAGGCGTGGGCAAGACCAGTCTGGTGCACGAGCTGCGCCAGTACGTCAACCAGAAGGGTGGCAGTTTCAGCAGTGGAAAATTCGACCAGTTTCGACGCAATCGCCCCTACTTCGCCATTTTCCAGGCACTGCAGGGGTTGGTACGCCAGCTGCTGACAGAACCCGAAATTCGCATTGCTCGCTGGCGCGAACAGTTGCTGGACAGTGTCGGCAACCATGCTCAGATTTTGTTGAAGCTGATCCCCGAATTGGAGTTGATCATCGGCAGTCAGCCGGACGCACCGCCCTTGTCGGCAGCTGAAGAACAGAACCGTTTTTCCCGCATCTTCATCCAGATGTTGCGCGTTTTTGCTTCACCCGAACGACCTCTGGTGCTGTTTCTGGATGACCTACACTGGGCTGACCTGGCCTCTCTGCATCTGATCGAGACCCTGGCAGGCGTAATCGACCCGCCCAGACTTTTGCTCATCGGCAGCTTTCGCGACCATGAGCTGGGCGCCACTCATCCGCTGCGCATCAGCCTTGAGCGGTTGCACAACTCCATATTGCCGCCGGTAGAGCTGGCACTGGAACCCCTGAGTCCGGACCAGGTGAATCAGCTGATTGCCGATACACTGCGGGCCGACCTGAATCAGTGTCGCTCACTGGCCGAAGCGTGCAGCGAAAAGACCCAGGGTAATCCCTTCTTTCTGAGCCAGTTTCTGCACTCCCTACACCAGGACGGCCTGATCTGCTTCCGTGAACAGCGTTGGCAGTGGGATGAGCAGGCGATCCGGTCTCAGGAGATGACCGATAACGTCATCCAGTTGATGGTCAGTAAAATTCAGCGACTGCCCGCGAATACTCAGGCGGTCTTGCCCCTGGCGGCCTGTATCGGCAGCAGCTTCAATCTGCGTACGCTGGTGGTGGTCAGCGGCCTAGAACCGCGTCAGGCCGCCGACCAACTCTGGCCTGCGCTCACCGAAGGCCTCATCGTGCCGCAGGATGACAGCTACCGCCTGTTCCAAAACATGGACCCAGGCCGCACCCGCTATCGCTTCGTGCATGACCGTGTCCAGCAGGCGGCCTACTCCCTGATTCACGATGATGAGCTGGAAGCCCTGCACCTTCAGATTGGCCGCCAGCTGGAAAACAGCCTGCGACCCGACGAGATCGATGCTCGCATTTTTGAAATCAGCAACCATCTGAATCAGGCACGACGTCTTCTGGATACACCGACCCAACGCATACGACTGGCCAACCTCAACCTGCGCGCAGGGCTTCGCGCCCGGGAAGCCGCTGCCTTCGATTCCGCACTCGACTACCTCAGCACAGGACTGGAGCTGTTGCCGGAAAACGCTTGGCAGGAAAGCTACAGCCTGGCGCTTGAACTGCACACATCCGCTGCCGGCATTGCCCACATCAAGGGCCAGCAGGAGCGGATGCAGCAACTGATTAATGCAGTCGAGACACATGCACAAACACTGCTGGACCGGGTACGGGTATTCGAGATCCGCATCCAGTCACAGGTCGCCAACAATCGCTTTCACATGGCGCTTGAAACTGCGCTGGAGCTGCTCAACCAACTGGGTGTGCGGATTCCTTCTCGTCCCGGCACCGGCCAGTTGCTCAGGGCGGTGGCACGCACCCAGTGGCTACTGCGCCGACAGCCACCTGAAAAGGTTGTTCAACTGCCGGCCATGGAATCCCCACAGCTGCTGGCCGCCATGCCGATACTCGCCAGCATGTTCGGTGCCATCAAATTCTCAAGCTCCGAGCTGCGCCCGCTGGTGATGGCGCGTCAGGTTGAACTGACACTCAAACATGGCCTTAGCCCCTCTTCCGCACTTGCCTTTGCCGGGTACGGTGGCGTGCTGTGTGGCCAGTTCCAGGCGATTGAGCAGGGTTACCGACTCGGCCAGATGGCACTGGAACTGGATGCACAACTGCCCTCCACGCCCACTCACCACCGCACTCTGTCGCTGTTTGATTGTTATATTCGCCACTACCGCGAACCGTTGCAGCATTGCATGGAGTCGCTGCTCAAAGCGCATCAGCTGGCACTGGACTGTGGCGATATGGAATGGGGGGCCTACGCACTGGCCGCCTACATCCAGTACGCCTTCCCGCTGTGCCGCAACCTGGACGAACTGCAGCCACGGCTGGAACAGTATGCTCGCTGGCTTGAGCAGTCGGGACAGCAGCAGTCGCTGCAGTACTCCCTGTTTACGCTTCAGACCATGGAAAACCTGCGCGGCCAGAACAGTGACCCGACGCGGCTCGATGGTCATTTCTATCAGGAAGAACGCGACCTGGCCGAGCTGGAACGGGAAAACCACCGTACTGCCATCAGCCTGCACCATTTCTACAAGGCACTGCTCTGCTACCTGTTCGGCGAGTACGAGCTGGCCTATACCCACAGCGAAGCCGGTGATGCACTGCGCTCATCCATCAGCGGGACATTTACCGCGCCCTGGCTGTCATTGCTGAACTCACTGAGCATTCTGGCGCTGCTGCCACGCACCAGCATCCTGCAGCAGCCGGCACGGTTGCAGAAAGTGAACAAGACCCTCAAGCGTCTGCGCAAACTGGCGCGTCACGCGCCGGAAAACCAGCGTCACCACGTCGACCTGCTGCAGGCAGAACTGTATCGCAGCCAAAAACAGTACAGCAAGGCGATGGATCTGTACGAGCAGGCGATTGAGCATGCTCGTCAGCAAGGCTTTCTGCTGGAAGAAGCGCTCGCCTGTGAACTCGCCGGACAATTCTATCTTGAGTGGGACAAACCTGGCGTGGCCCGCTCGTACCTGCAGGATGCCTGGGAGCGTTATGCCGACTGGGGCGGACGTGCCAAGCTGGAGCAGATGCTCAGGCGCTACGCGTTTGAACCCGAACGGCCGTTGCGCCAGGTGCGTCCCGAACCGTTCAGCAGCCGTTCCGACAACGGGCAGTCGCTGGACAATCAGGCTTTCGACATCACCTCCGTGATTCATGCCTCGCAGGCGATTTCAGATGAAATTGTACTGGAACGGTTGCTGGAACGACTGATGCGGCTCGCACTGCAGAATGCCGGTGCCCAGCGGGCAATTCTGATTCTGCGCCGGCAACAGAACCTCTACCTGGAAGCGGAAATCTGTCTTAATCAGCCACCAACGCTGTTTAACGTTCTGCCACTGGAACAGAGCGGCAGCCTGCTGCCACTGAGCATCATCAACTATGTTGCGCGCACCAAGGATGACGTCGTGCTGGGTAACGCGGTTGAGCATCAGATGTTCCAGCAGGACAGCTATATCCGCCACCACCTGCCCAAATCGCTGCTGGCCATCCCGATTCTGTACCACGGTGAACTGACTGCCATTCTCTATTTGGAGCATTCACAGAGCCGTGACATCTTCAACCGCGACCGACTCAAGACTCTGCAGATACTGGCGGCGCAGGCCGCCATCTCGATTGAAAACGCCAAACTGTACCAGAGCCTGGAACAGTCCGAGCGGGAGTACCGCTCACTGTTCGAAAACTCCAGCGAGGGCATTTTCAGAATCGATCGCCGTGGCCGCTTCATCTCCGCCAACCCGGCACTGGTGAGGTTGCTGGGATATGACAGTGCCTCCCAGTTTCTGAACTCGGTCACCGATGTCATTCGTGACTGCTTCATCGACCGCGAGGACTGCCGTCGATTTCTTGCCCTGCTCAATCGACAGGAGCGAGTGCTGCGCTTCGAGACGCGCTGGCGCCGGCGTGATCGCTCCGAGGTTTATATCTCCATCTCGGCCCATCGCATTACCGATGATCAGGGTCAGCTGAAATATTACGAAGGCTCACTGACCGATATCAGTGAGCGCAAGGCCAAAGAGCAGGCGGAGATTGCGCGCGAGAAGGCCGAAGCGGCAAGCGAGGCCAAGAGCCATTTCCTCGCCACCATGAGTCATGAAATTCGCACCCCGATGAATGGCATTCTCGGTATGGCTCAGTTGCTGATGCGCTCAGGTCTGAGCCCGGCGCAGCAGCAACAGGTCGATTCCATCTACCGCTCGGGACAGTCTCTGCTGACCATCCTCAACGATGTGCTCGACTTCACTAAAATCGAAGCCGGACAGATGGAGCTGGAACGGACGCCTTTTAACCTGGTAGAACAGCTGGAGCAACTGCGCCAGCTGCTGTTGCCTATGGCGCAGGAAAAGCAGCTCGATCTGATTCTGCGTCTGGAACAGGACCTGCCGGAGCGTGTCATCGGTGATGCCCGCGCCCTCAATCAGATCCTGTTGAACCTATGTACCAACGCCCTCAAATTCACCCAGGAAGGCTATGTCCTGATCAAGGTGCGTGTCCTTGATAAACAGCAGGAACACTGCCGTTTGCGGTTTGAAGTGGAGGACACCGGCATCGGCATCCCTAAGTCGGCTCACTCTCGCATCTTCATGCATTTCAGTCAGGCGGACAGCTCAATTACACGCCGTTTTGGCGGCACCGGACTGGGGCTGTCGATCTGCAAACGGTTGGTCGAGCTGCAGGCAGGCCAGATCGGTTTTGACAGCCACGCCGGTCAAGGCAGCCGCTTCTGGGCTGAGTTGGAATATACCGTCACCAGCGGCAGCGCACTCCCGCCGCCAAGTATCGAACCTGCTGGGACGCTGGAAGAGAAGGCACGACTGGATATTCTGCTGGTGGAGGACACCCCAATCAATCAGCAGGTCACGGTTGGCCTGCTTGAGTCAGAAGGACACAGCGTCAGTGTGGCGGACGATGGCTACACCGCCCTGTCGATGCACAATGATCATGACTATGACCTGGTGCTGATGGATATCCACCTGCCGGATATGGACGGTATCGAAACCACACGCCGGATGCGCAACCACCCTGAGCCTTCCCGTGCAGCCGTACGCATCATCGCCCTGACCGCATCGGTCACACCCGCCGAAATGCGGCTCTACCAACAGGCGGGTATGGACGCTGTTGTCAGCAAGCCGCTGCAGTTCGACGAACTTAATCGCTTGCTTCGGGATACGCCGGCCAGGGATCAGTTACCCACGCTCAGTCGCGACAGCGAAGATCCCTTACTCAACCTTGGCCTGCTGCAACAACATCGTCAGATGCTGGGCAGTGATCGCTTCACCGCCCTGTGCCAACAAATGCAGGAGCAGTGTCTTGAACTGCTGCAGCAGCTCGATGCAGCCGATTCGGAAATGCGCCCGATATTACTGCATAAACTGGCCGGAACACTGAGCAACTTCGGTCTGCAGCAGGCCGCTCGACTTAGCCGAGACCTGGAGCAACAAGCCGTAACACAAGAGAACCTGCAACAGTTGGATCAGCTTACACGTAACAGTCTGAAGGCTCTGTACAGCTGCTCAGAGCTGGGGCTGCGGGAGGCGGTGCCTGATCAGGATAGAGGCTGAAGCAAAGCCTCTTCCTGATCGGGCCGCTCAGCATCCACGTCTGCAAAGGGGACGCTGAACCGAGGATTGATCAGATAGCGGCTGACGTCTTCAGCACTGAGAGCACGGCTGAAAAAGAAACCCTGTACTTCATCACAACCGGATAACTTCAGGCACACCAGCTGGTCCGGTGTCTCGACCCCCTTGGCTGCCACCTGCATTCCCTTGCGTCGAGCCACCGCCGCAATGGAAGTCAGTATCACGTTGTCGTCATAACTGTTGCGGATACTTTGTATGAAGCTGCGCTCGATCTTGATACGGCTAAAGTGCACACCCTCCAGCCGGTCATGTTCCAGCCCGATTTCACTGCAACCAAAGTCATCAATCACCAGCTCCAGCCCAAGGCCATAGAGTGCTTCAAGCAGACGTATCTCGATCGGGCCAAGCTGATCCAGAAACTGGTCATTGATCTCAATCTGAATCAGGCCAGGAGCCACTCGGTAATGGTTGAGCCGCTCCCGTAACCAGTCAACCAGTTCGGGATTCTGTAGCTGAGCCAGACCCAGGTTGACCGAAACCGGCAGCAACTCGAGGCCTTGCTCCTGCCATTGGTTCAGCTGGTGCACCACCTGCTCCAACACCCGGTAGCCAAGCTCGGGCATCAACCCCCGAGCCTTTGCAACATCGAGAAAGCCATCGGGCTCAATCAGCCCATGTCCTGGGCAATCCCAGCGCACCAACGCTTCAAACCCGGTCGTCATATAGCCACGCAGGCTGATGCAAGGCTGGTAGTGTACGCGCAGTTGATACTGCAGTGCCTGCAGCGACAACAGCGACAGGTCGGGTTTGCTGCCCGATTCATTGCCCTGCCGCGGATCATAGAAGGCAAACTGCCCCCGGCCTGAGCGTTTGGCACGATACATCGCCATATCGGCGTGCTTTACCAAGGTTTCGATATCCACCCCATCGCGGGGTGACACAGATACACCGATACTCGGACTTGTACTGAGCCCATGACTTTCCAAATCGGCATAGGGCGCTGACAGGGCCTCTACCAGATGCCGGGCACAGGTTTCCACATCTTCATGTCGGCGAACTTCGGTCAGCATCACCACAAACTCGTCTCCACCGAAGCGGCTCACGATATCGCTCTCTCGCAACCCTGTATCCAGCCGTCTGGCAACTTCCTGCAACAGCAGATCACCCACCTTATGACCCAAGGTGTCATTGATCAGTTTGAAGCGGTCCAGGTCAATAAAGCAGACAGCGGCAAATCGACCCTGCCGTTTTGAGCCCAGCAGATGTGAGTGTGCCAACTCCATAAAAAGACGACGGTTATACAGCCCCGTCAGATGATCGCGGGATGCAGCTTCCAGAATATGCTGATGTTCGTTACGCAGGGAGTTAAGCAGCTTGAGATTTCGAGTTTCCGAGCGTTGCAGCGCCTGTAGATACTCATCACGTCTGCGCAGCGTCCATAGCAGCCAACCTAGCCCACTTACGGCAATCAGGGTAAGCCCCAGCACGGTCGCCAGAAACAGATCACGCTGTTCACGGTAATTCAACATGAGGTCAGGCTCTGACCGGCAGGCCTGTTCAAGCATTTGATAAAGGCGCTCCAGCTCATCCAGTTGCCAGACCGTGAGCAGCCAGACAGCCAGCACCAGCAGCAACGCAAAACCGGCAATACCAACGCGCGGCAGCATCGAGGGCGTAACGTGTGACTCGGAAGGAGGAAGGCTCAAGACAGATCCCTGCTAGCCTGCAACAGATTGAAAGCTCCCTGTTGGTATAGGGAGACACCCGGCAGCAACGCTAGCAGAGGAAGATGACAGCAGCATGACACCCCCGACCAAAGCCGGGGGTGTCATTAATCAGTTGGATTCAGAGCTGTCCATTTTGGCGTCTGAACCAGGCGCTTCTTCCTGCCGCATCTCTTCCATTTTCTGACGCGCCGCTTCGGTCATCTCTTCAGTGGTTTCAGCGGCCTTTTCGCCCATTTCTTCAGCCTCGGACTTGACCTGCTCATAGGTCTCTTTGGCCTTTTCTTCCACCTGCCCGCTCACTTCAGCAGCCTTGTCCACCATTTCAGAGGTTGTGCTGCGAACCTCTTCCCCGGCTTCAGAGGCTACTTTGCCCGCTGCATCCATGGTTTCACCCGCTTCCTTCTTCAGTTCATCCATTGCGGTGGAGCCTTGCTGGCTGGCGGGTGCCGCACCGTTTGTCTTTTCATCAGATGCGCTGTCATCGCTGCAACCTGTCAGGACAACGGCCGATGCCAATACCGCCGGGGCAATCAGTTTGTGCCAACTCATATCAGTCACTCCTTTTACTTCAGTCGTGGGTAATGTGCGTGCAGTATAGAACATTAAAATGAGTCTAAGGTTAACAGGGTCGCGACTCCAAGCCCCACAAACAGAAGACACGCGGCCCAGCGGGCAACGTTAAGCGGTATTTTCTGCATCAGCCAGCTACCGGCGTACGCCACCGGCACGTTGGCCAGCAACATGCCCAACGTCGTACCGACCACTACCCAGAACAGGCTGTCATAGCGCGCCGCCAGAATAACCGTGGCGATTTGAGTCTTGTCACCGATTTCGGCCAGAAAAAACAGAATACAGGTTGCGACAAAGGCACCGTACTTGAGCACCGCGCCACCGTCTTCATCATCCTTGTCGGGGATCAGAACCCAAAGCCCCACGGCGATGAAGCTCAAGCCAATAATCCAGGGCACCCACTGGTCGGGAATCCACTGTACCAGCCAGGCACCCAGCCAGGCAGACAGCGCATGATTCAGCAGGGTAGCAACCAGAATACCCATCACAATCGCACCACGATGGGCGAAACGGGCAGCAAGAAAGAGGGTCAACAACTGGGTTTTATCACCGATTTCGGCGATGGCAACCGCGAGGGTCGAGGGCAGAAAAGCGTCCATAACAGTTCATCCGGCGGGCTGTTGATTCCATAAGACACGCCACACCGGCCCGCCAGGACAGTGCGTTGTGTCTCAGGTCTCATCAATCCCGAACAGGACGTGACAGCCATGAGCATGAGGCTCAATTATGTTGACAGTCACTCTGATGGCCAGGGCCATTCAGACGATTACTCCCCCAAGAGTGGCGCGAATCTTAACAGCCTATCCGGCGAGGCGCAAACGGGCTGGTCTCGGTACCGATGTCAGGTAGAATGGCGTTTTATTTGAACCGTCAGAGGCCGACTGAATGAGTGCCCGTTCCATCTCTGTCACCATATTGCTGATCACCGGACTGGGTCTGAGTGGCTGCGAGAGCCTGCCTGCGCCTTTTGCACAGCCAACACCCAAGCCCCCCCGTAGCGAACCGGTGATTGCCGAGTCCACACCCACAACACCTGTACCGCTGTCTGAACAGGCGTTGCCGGCCGCGACCGATCTAAACTGGAACCCTTCACTGGAAGCGCCTTTGGATCAGCTTGAGTCCCGATTGACGCAGCAGCAGGAAAACGGCAGTTCTCAGCTGGAGATAAACGAAACCCTTTCCAGCATTGCCTATCTTTATGACGCTGAGCTCTATCTGCTATTCAAGGACACACTGGACTACCTGCCACCCAAGGCACAGCGGCACGAAGTTGATGTACAGAATCGCTGGCTGGATCAACGCCAGCAGGTGATGACACAGGCCTTTCTGATTGATCAGGATGGCGAAATCGCGCGCTACACGGCAGGTCAGGCGTTTATCGCCGAGACCCGCAAACGAATCGAAGAGCTGCAGAACCTGCGCAAGCTGATCGTCATCGATTAACCGGGCTTTATGCTAGAATTGCCTCGTTTTTCAACCCTTAACAGGACCTGTGCCACCATGAGCCTTGCCCAATCCGTTCTGGCCGTAAACAACGACCTGCCGATCCGTACCGACCGCCCCGTTCACAGCGGTAAGGTACGCTCCGTTTATTGGCTGACCGAAGCCGACAGCCGCCGTCTGATCGAAGAGAAAGGCTACAACGTGGCGCCTGACGCACCACTGGCTATCATGGTGATCAGCGATCGCATCTCGGCATTCGACTGTATCTGGCACGGCGAAGGCGGCCTCAATGGTGTACCCGGCAAGGGCGCTGCGCTGAACAGCATTTCCAACCACTGGTTTCGTCTGTTTCGCGAACAGGGTTTGGCTGACAGCCATATTCTGGATATCCCGCATCCCTTCGTCTGGATCGTGCAGAAAGCCCGCCCAGTGATGATCGAGGCAATCTGCCGCCAGTACATTACCGGCTCCATGTGGCGCGCCTACAGCAAGGGCGAGCGTGAGTTCTGCGGCATTACCCTTCCGGAGGGACTGCAGAAGGACCAAAAACTGCCCGAACTGCTGATGACACCGTCCACCAAGGGTATCCTTCGCGGTATTCCCGGTGTTCCTGAAGCGGACGACGTGAATATCACCCGTGCCAACATCGTCGACAACTACGCCGCTTTCGGCTTCCGTTCTGCGGCGGATGTGGATCAGTACGAGAAACTGCTGAAGGAAGGCTTTGCCGTCATCAGCAATGCGCTGGCCGAGCTGGATCAGGTATTCGTCGATACCAAGTTTGAGTTTGGCTATGTCACCGATGCTGCCGGCAATGAGAAATTGATCTACATGGATGAGGTGGGCACACCGGACTCCTCCCGCATCTGGGACGGCCCTGCCTACCGTGAAGGCAAGGTGATCGAGAAGTCAAAAGAGGGCTTCCGCCAGCTGCTGCTGAACCACTTCCCTGACCCGGACATCCTGCTGAACAAGGATCGCATGCCGGAACGTGAAGCGCTGGCCCAGGACAACGCCTTACCGGCCGAGGTGCTCATGGACGTGTCGCGTACCTACCTGGACATTGCCGAAAAGGTTGTCGGCCACCCCATCGAACTGTCTGACAACCCGAAAGCCGAAATCATCGCGATTCTGCGCGACCAGTATGGGCTGATCGACTGACAGAACAGACATAAAAAAGGCCGCCTGTCATTCCAGCAGGCGGCCTTTTTTGTACAGTGACCCTGGTGTCAGCGCGGCCTCAGCCGGTCACAGTCAGGCTTGCGGCCAGCTGCCAATGCCTGCTGATACAGCGGCATGTACTTGCTTACCTGACTATCCAGTTGCCGGATACGCGTGCCAGGTGCCGGGTGGGTAGACAACAGCTCCGGTGGTGCAGCGCCCCCCTTCTGCGCCATCTTCTGCCACAGGCTAACCGCTTCACGAGGGTCAAAACCGGCCTGGGCCATCAGCTCCTGCCCCAGCATGTCCGCTTCTGATTCGTGTTTACGGCTATAGGGCAGCAGAATGCCGTACTGAGCCCCAAGCCCCAGCGCCATGACCGCAGCCTGCTGAGTTTTTGAGTCCACCCGATCCGCCAGCGCTATACTGGTTGCCACTATCCCCAATTGGGTCAGCTGTTGCTGACTCATGCGCGCATTACTGTGCTGTGCCAGCACATGAGCCACCTCATGTCCGATCACCGACGCCAGTTGATGCTGGGTATTGGCCACCTGAAGCATGCCGGTGTAAACACCGATTTTGCCGCCTGGCAACGCAAAAGCATTAACGGCCTCATCCTTGAACACCACCAGCTCCCAATCCTGTGGCGCGTAGCCATATTTACGGGGCACCTGCATCACGATCGCATCGGATACACACTCCACATAACGGTTGGTGCGCGCATCGGTCTCGATCGGGATTTTCTCTTTCATCTGCTCAAAAGACTGGGAGCCAAGCTCATTCATCTGTGTAGAGGAGTTGAGCAGCAGGGTTCGCTCACCGGTAGGGGAAACAGCACAGCCGGTCAAGCCGAGGGTTACAGTCAATGCAAGCGATGCCAACCATCCGGGGCGGCACCGCTGTTTCATGAAGCAGAGCATGGGTCCATATCTCCTTGAACGGATCAACTTTCCCGCAAGAATACCCTGATCAGAGCCGGCTCTCCAGTTCAAGCATCGCCTCAAACAGATCACCCACCAGGCCATAGTCGGCCACCTGGAAGATCGGCGCCTCTTCATCCTTGTTGATCGCCACAATGATCTTGGAGTCCTTCATGCCGGCCAGGTGTTGAATGGCGCCGGAGATGCCCACCGCGATGTACAGCTCTGGCGCAACCATCTTGCCGGTCTGCCCTACCTGCATGTCGTTGGGCGCAAAGCCGGCATCGACGGCGGCACGGGACGCACCGACCGCGGCACCCAGCTTGTCCGCGACCTTGTACAGCAGCTCGAAGTTTTCGCCGTTGGCCATGCCACGACCACCTGAGATGACCACCGAGGCAGCCGTCAGTTCGGGACGATCCGACTTGGCCAGCTCTTCGCCAACAAAGCTCACGTCAGCATGCTGATGAACGGCGCCGCAGCTCTCAATGGCTGCACTGCCGCCCGTGGCTTGCGCCGCATCAAACGCGGTGCCGCGCACAGTCATCACCTTTACCGCATCCGCTGACTTCACGGTTGCAATGGCGTTGCCGGCATAGATCGGGCGCTTGAAGGTATCGGACGACTCAACCGCAATGACGTCCGACAGCTGGTTCACGCCCAGCAGTGCTGCCACGCGGGGCGCTATGTTTTTACCGGTCGTCGTGCCCGGCGCCAGAATATGGCTGTAACCATCTGCGATCTCAGCCATCAATTTACTGACGTTTTCAGCCAACTGGTGGGCATAGGCGGCATTATCCGCAACGATCACCTTACGCACACCGGCAATGGCAGCCGCGGCATCGGCCACAGCCTGACAGTTTTCGCCCGCTACCAGCAGGTCGATATCACCCCCGATCTGCTGAGCGGCTGTTACCAGGCTCAGGGTAACCGGCTTGAGAGACTGGTTGTCGTGTTCGGTCAGGATCAGAATGCTCATGCGACCACCTTTGCTTCGTTACGCAGTTTGTCTATCAGCTCTTCTACCGAGCCAACCTTGATACCGGCCTGACGCTCAGCCGGCGGCTCAACGCTCATCAGCTGTACACCGGCAGCCAGCTGTGCACCCAGCTCTTCAGGGGTTTTCACATCCAGCGGCTTTTT
This sequence comes from Marinobacterium sp. BA1, assembly GCF_041155135.1. Classification (NCBI taxonomy): domain Bacteria; kingdom Pseudomonadati; phylum Pseudomonadota; class Gammaproteobacteria; order Oceanospirillales; family Oceanospirillaceae; genus Marinobacterium; species Marinobacterium sp. BA1. Next base: position 383,075 of record NZ_BAAFHC010000001.1, on the reverse strand, counting down.
CTTGGCCTTCATGATATTGGGCAGGGATGCATAGCGCGGCTCGTTCAAACGCAGGTCAGTGGTCACAACTGCGGGCAGTTTCAGATTCAGGGTTTGCAGACCGCCATCTATTTCGCGGGTCACCTTCAGGCTGTCGCCTTCAACCACCACTTCGGACGCAAAGGTTGCCTGCGGACGATCCATCAGCGCGGCCAGCATCTGACCGGTCTGGTTGTTGTCAGAGTCGATCGCCTGCTTGCCCAGCAGAATCAGGTCGGCTGATTCTTCTTCCGCCAGCTTCTGCAGAATGCGCGCTACCGACAGGGAGTCCAGCTGATCCGGCGCCTCAACCTGAACGGCACGATCAGCACCCAGTGCAAGTGCGGTACGAAGCTGCTCCTGGCAGGCCTTGCTGCCAATAGAGACGACTACGATTTCATCTGCCTTGCCGGCCTCTTTCAGGCGTACCGCCTCTTCCACCGCGATTTCGCAAAATGGGTTGAGGGACATTTTGACATTCGCCAAGTCTACATCCGAACGGTCGGACTTGACCCGCACCTTGACGTTGTAATCAATCACACGCTTAACAGCGACCAGTATTTTCATATCTCAGTACCTTTATCGATCAGCAGCAAAGGGGAAAAAGGAGGCCCGAAGGCCTCAATGCTCACTAAGAAGCCATTTCCTCAGCTGCCTGCTTACGCAGAAGGAAACGTTGAATCTTGCCGCTTGAAGTTTTGGGCAGATCGTTCACGAATTCGATTTCACGCGGGAAAGCGTGGGTGGAAAGCCGATTGCGCACATGCTGCTTCAGAGTTTCAGCCAGCGCATCATCGGCATCAACATGCGGGTGTGTCACCACATAGGCCTTAACGATGAAACCACGACTGTCGTCAGGCTTGCCCACCACAGCACTCTCGACCACTGCCTCATGCTCCAGCAGCGTGCTTTCCACATCGGCAGGCCCGATGCGATATCCGGCAGAGGCGATGATGTCGTCATCACGTCCGGTGTAGGAATGTGAGCCATCACCGTTGTTGATCACCACGTCACCGGTCAGGTAGTACTTTCCGTGATAGGGGCTTTTTTCACCCCAGGTATACCCCTGGAAGAAATAGAGCGGTGAATTTTCCATATCGATGGCCAGCTCGCCACTTTCACCCGCCGCCACTTCATTGAAGTTGGCATCCAGCGCCACCAGACGGTAGCCCGGCAACTGATAGCCCATGCTGGCATCGCGCAGCTGATGTTCCAGTTCATGGAAGTTGGCAGAGGTCATGCCGGTCTCGGTCTGACCATACTGGTCGCAGACCAGACAGCCGAAGGCGCGCTGTACCCAGCTCACGATTTCAGGGTTCAGGGGCTCACCAGCACTATTGGCCACCCGAAGATCGATCTCGGGATAGTCTTTCAACAGTTTGTCGTTGGCCTTCAGCATGCGGTAGGCCGTAGGCGCGGCTGCCAGGTTGGTGATGCGATGCTTGCGCAGAAACTCGAAGGTGTTTTCGGCGGTAAAGCCGGCTTCATTGAAGTGGGTGGTGCAACCCAGCAACAGCGGCCCCACCACGGCGTAGTACAGTCCATACGCCCAGCCCGGGTCAGCCACGTTCCAGAAATTGTCGGTATCACGCAGACCGATGGCATAGCGCATATAGACATAGAACGCCGACAGCGCCTTGGCCGGAACCGTCACCCCCTTAGACTTGCCGGTGGTACCGGAAGTGAACATCTGCAGGAAGGGATCTTCCGGGCCGATTTTTACCGGTTCAAACTGATCCGACTGTTGATCCAGTGTCGACTGGAACAGGAAGTCCGCCTCCCCTTCCAGCGGATGACCGGTTTCAGCCACCAGCATGGTGGTGGGCAGCCCCTTTACATCCGCCAGCTTCGACCACTGGTCAGGATTGGTAATGATCAGTTTGGTATCGGCTTTCTGTACCCGGTACTCAATGGCACCCGAGCCAAAGGCGGTAAACATGGGCTGATAAACGGCACCGGCGCGCAGTGCACCCAGAACAGCAACCATCAACTCGGGGGTACGGGTCAGCAGGGCCGAGATGCGATCACCCTTGCCAATCCCCTGAGACTTCAGGAAGTTGGCAAACTGAGCAGAACGCTGCATCAGTTCGCGGAAGGTCATTTCACCGCCGCTGCCATCCGCAAGCTCATAGCGCAGTGCAACCTTTTCAGGGTCGTCGGCCCAACGGTCACAGATCTCCTCGCAGACATTGATCCCCGCGTTAAAATCGCCCACGAAGTTCTGTATGATCGATTCCGGCGTGAAATCCTTGATGAAATCGTTGTAGCTGATCTTGTCCATACTGAAACCTGCTTATTGTTCTAATGAGGTTCACCATTACCCGGACAGACCACACTGGCCAAACCGGGCATGAATAAGGGAAAATACCTATTCCTTCTGTATGAACGCAGAGTAATGCAATCGCCCGTGGCAACAGAATGACAACTTTCGACAGATAAATTGACATTTTTTGCACCACTGATTCGTCATCAAAAACAAGCGGTTGATATCAATCAGCCCGCACAGAGCCCAGCCCTGACCTATGAAGAACCTGACTTTTTCGTCCCACTATGCTCGCGCCATGCTGCAGGGCTATCGCGCTCAGGGGCGTGATGTGGAGCGCTTGCTGGCCAGCTGTGATATCGATCCAGACCTGATCAACCAAACCAAGGCACGACTGCGCACCGGTCAGTTCATCCAGCTGTTTCGCCGCATCTGGCGCGAGCTGGACGACGAGTTCATGGGGCTTACATCATCCCCCTGTCGGGTTGGGCACTTTCACCTGATGGGATCATTGGTGGTGCACAGCACCAATCTTGAAGACGTAATGCGGCAAAGCATTCGCTGTTACCGGCTGTTCTCGGATGATATCGAGATCAGCCTGAGGCTGGAGGGCGACGAGGTCGAGCTGAGCCTGACCCATCATCACCCTGAGCTGGACCCGAATAATTTTCTGGTGGAGTGGCTGCTGATGGTCTGGCATCGCCTGATCGGATGGCTGATTGGGCGCAAGATCGTACTCAGCCATGCCAGCTTTACCCACCCGCTTCCCTCTCACTTCGATGAGTATCGCTTCATCTACCCCTGCAAATGCCTGTTCGAGCAACCCCGCAGCAGTATTTTCTTCAGCAAAAACTACCTCAGCATGCCGGTAACGCGCACCACACGGGAGCTGGACGAGTTCATTCTCAGTTCACCGCGCGACCTGCTGATCTGGACCGACGAAGACGATAGCCTGAGCACCCGGGTACGCGGCCTGCTGGAAGGGTTTGAGGAAGGTGGCCTGCCCAATCTGGACTGGGTCTCGGAGCAGCTGCACACCACCTCTTATACGCTATCACGCAAATTGAAGGCTGAAGGTACCTCCTACCAGAAGATCAAGGACAACCTGCGCCGAGACCAGGCGATCATGATGCTGACCCGGCAAAATTTGAGCATCGGGGATATTTCAAGCCAACTGGGGTTTGCAGAACCCGGTGCATTCTCGCGAGCTTTCAAGCACTGGACCGGTGTCAGCCCACTGGCCTATCGTAAGCAGGAAGCCTGAATGAATATGTATACAAACTTAACTCGACATGACAGATCGAGTTCTTTATAAAGCTAGATAGTTACCTGAAAAACGGAACTTTCAGCCGAAGATCTCCGTGTTTGGACGAACGGGCGGGCAATAGCCCGATGTGATCACATACTCTGCCCTTTTAAGGAACGGACTTTATGACCAACCTGTCCATCCGCTTCAAGCTACTGATAGGCTCGGCGCTCGCTATTCTTGCCTCACTGGGAATTGTGATTTATTTGGCGCTTTCCGCTTACCAAACATCCATCCACAAAGCTGTCAAAGACACGACAGATATAATTACTGACAACGTACACAACCAGCTTCACTTGACCGCAGATCAAATTACAGTCGATATTCGACAGCGATTGGAGCGTGGTTTCGACTCGGCTACAGCACTCGCGACGTTCATGGAGGCAACCGCCTGGAGCGATCAATTAATCTCTCGTCATGCCGTCAAACAACTGGTCCGAGCGCACCTCCTGGCCAATGAAGAAGTCAGTTCGATGTATACCATGTTTGAGAGTAACGGCTACGACAACTTTGACAACCTGTACAAGGGTGATCTTGAACACAGTACTAAACAAGGCAACCTTGAAGTTTACTGGGTTAGAGAAGGAAACACCGTCAACTTTTACCCGACCGAAGACTCAGATCGCAAGCTGGATGAAACCCTAAATGCTGCCGGTATACGTGAGGCCGAGTGGTACCTTTGCCCTCTCGAAACCAAGCAAGCCTGCATGGTCGAACCTTACCTGTATGAAATTTCCAAGGGTAATTCCGTTCTGATGACATCCCTTACCGTCCCCATTATTCATGACAACAAATTTATTGGTGTGGCCGGTACAGACATTAACCTTCCAGTACTTCAGGAGCTGACCGAGCGTTTGGCCAGTGACCTGTATAACGGAAGGGCCAGCATCACGCTTCTGAGCCAGAAAGGACGTGTCATTGCATCCAGTCAGTTTAAAGGCGCGGCCGGAAAGCCCATACAGTCCGTGGCCCCAGCTTTCCTTGACCGGATTAATAACAATAGTGAAGACAGTGATGTGATTATGGTGAACGAAACACTGTCAGTTGCCGGCACCCAGTGGCGCTTGGTTGTTGAAGTTCCCAAAGCCGTCGCGCTGGAGCAGCTAAACAAGTTGCAGGCCGACATGGAAGATAACCGCAGCAGCACCATCTGGGATTTGCTGATCACCGCAGGCGTCATTCTGCTGATCACCCTGGCGGTGGTGAATCTGTTCATATCCGGCATTACTAAACCGCTGGCACAACTCGGCGAGCGCATGCAGGCACTGGGAGGCACTGAAGGCGACCTGACACAGGAGCTGGAGCATTTCCGTCATGCTGAACTGAACGCCGTTTCGGATGGTTTCAACAGCTTTACCCGCAAGATCCGCACCGTCATTCATGAGTTGATCAGCCTGTCGGCACAGTTGCAGCAGAATGCCAAGGCCCTGGCAGACAATGCACAACAAACCCGAGAATCAACTGAAGAACAGCAGAAACAGCTGCAAAGCGTGGCTGCAGCCGCCAACGAGATGGCCGCCACCGCCACCCAAGTGGCCAACCTGGCCGGTCAAACAGCCCAGGACGCCGGCAGCTCCGAGCATGAAGTCAGCGCCACCCGCAATACCCTCAAGTCGACCGTTGACGAAATCGGCAACATGTCCGGTGCACTGGATGACGCTTCAGAGAGTATTGGTCAGGTTGCCAGCCGCAGTGACGAAATCTATAAGATCATCGAAACCATACGGAATATCGCCGAACAGACCAACCTGCTGGCCCTGAACGCCGCAATAGAAGCCGCGCGCGCAGGTGATCAGGGACGTGGCTTCGCGGTGGTTGCTGATGAAGTCCGAAACCTTGCCAGCCGCACGCAGGACGCTACCGGCGATATCGACACACTCATTTCAGCCCTGAAACGCGATGTGGATGACAGTGTCGGTCGCATGCAGCACTGCCGTGGCATGGCCGCTCAGACCGTAGAGCAGAGTCACTCCAGCTATCAGCGACTGGAAGGTGTCTCTTCACGCATCACGGCCATTTCTGAAAACACCACTCAGGTCGCGACTGCTGCCGAAGAACAGAGCATGGTGAACGAAGAGATCAACCGCAACATCACCAGCATCGGCGATTCGGCCGACGTACTGGCGCAGGCTGCTGCACAGGTCACAGCACTGGGTAAAGAGGTATCCACCAGTGCCGCTCGCCTTGACCAGCAGCTGGGCCGTTTCAAAGTCTAAGTTACGCGCCGGCCCGACACCGGCAAATGCCTTGGCGCTCAACATGATCATTCATGGCAAGCGCCAAGGCAGCTCTGCATATGGCGACAACCCCTTTTTACGTCAGGCCCTCCTGCTCGGCCTGATCGTTCAGTAGGCTTGCCTCTTTCTATTCACTACGAAGCGGTTTTTAGCGCGGAGCAGTCCTTTCAGAACTCGACGTTATGGTACACCTGCTGTACATCGTCCAGATCGTTCAGCATCGCCAGAAACTTCTCAAACATCGCCACATCGTCACCACTGAGGCTGGTATAGCTTTGCGGGATGAACTGAATCTCATCAACGTCGAAATCAAGATCGCCAAAGCGCTCGATCAGCGCGGTCTTGGCCTTGAAATATTCAGTGTTGGGCGCGAAGACGGTAATTTTGCCGTCTTCAAGCTCGATATCGGTAACGTCAACATCCCCTTCCATCAGGGCTTCAAGCACCGCTTCTTCATCATCGCCAGCAAAGACGAAGATGGCACAGTGATCGAACATATGGCTGACACTGCCCTGAGTACCGATCTTGCTTTTGGTCTTGGTAAACGCCTGACGCACGTCGCCGAAGGTGCGGTTGGGATTATCAGTCAGGCATTCGATGATGGCCATGCTGCCACCGGGGCCGTAACCTTCGTAACGCGCCGGGGAGTAGTCTTCGCCGCCAGCCCCCTTGGCTTTGTCGAGCGCCTTTTCGATCACGTGCCCTGGAACCTGCTCCTTTTTCGCGCGATCGATCAAGCCACGCAGCGCCAGATTACCATCGGGGTCGACCCCACCCGATTTGGCCGTGACATAAATTTCGCGCCCGTAACGGCTGTAGAGCTTGGCCTTCATGTCTGATGTTTTGGCCATCGACTCTTTGCGGTTCTGATACGCTCTGCCCATGGGTGGTTACTCCGATAGTGATCGTTAAAGCTGGCGATTTTACTGCGATCTGTGCAGCATGAATAGCAAGCCTCGAGCGAGCCCTGAAAGAAGAGTTCTCCAAACGCGAAATACTGGTTTAGTTTGCACCTGCCAGAGTTGTCTCTTCCAGATACTTTACCCTGCGCTGTTCCTGCAACAGCACGATCAAGGTAGTGATCCCCATAAACGCGGCTGCCAGCAGACAGCTGTAGGTCGGTATGGCCGTTCCGTGTCACGTTCACCTTTGACTCTCCTTGCCTCTTTCTACGGGGCTAATGACGGGGAATAACCGAGTATAACGGCAACCTCGTATAGCCGAGACACTTTCGCCTCAGGCATAGACCGGGTAACGGCGGCACAGCGACAGCACCTGCTCCCGCACCCTGGCAATGACAGCATCGCGGTCGGCGGATCCCAGCGCATCCAGCACATCACACAGCCAACCGGCCAGCTGTTCACACTCTGCCACACCGAAACCACGGGTGGTTACTGCCGGTGTACCGATGCGAAGTCCCGAGGTAACAAACGGCGAGCGTGGATCATTAGGCACCGAGTTCTTGTTGGTGGTGATCCAGGCTTCACTCAAGGCTGCATCCGCCTCCTTGCCGGTGTAACTGCGGCCGATCAGGTCTATCAACATCATATGGTTATCCGTGCCACCAGACACGACTTTGTATCCACGCGCCTGAATCACAGTGGCCATTGCGCGAGCGTTGATCACAACCTGTTGTTGATAGCTTCTGAACTCGGGCGCCAACGCTTCCTTGAACGCCACCGCCTTGGCGGCTATCTGGTGCATCAGTGGGCCGCCCTGCACACCCGGAAATATCGCCGAGTCCAGTCGTTTGTAGAACTCCTCATCCTGCCCCTTGGACAAAATCAGCCCGCCACGCGGTCCCCTTAGCGTCTTGTGGGTGGTGCTGGTGACCACATGGGCATGGGGCAAGGGGTCCGGGTATTCACCGGCCGCCACCAGACCGGCCACGTGCGCCATATCAACCCAGAACAAGGCTCCCACCTTGTCGGCAATGGCGCGCATCCGACCCCAGTCCTTACGACGCGAATAGGCTGAAAAACCACCGATCAACAGCTTGGGACGAGTCTCCAGCGCGATGCGCTCCATCTCGTCGTAATCGATCAGGCCGGTTTCGGGGTCCAGGCCATAGGGCACGATATTGTAATGCCGCCCTGAAAAATTTGATGGGTTACCGTGGGTCAAGTGACCACCCTGTGCCAGGTTCATACCCATCACGGTATCGCCCGGCTGCACCAGCGCCAGAAAGACCGCCGCATTGGCCTGAGCCCCCGCGTGTGGCTGCACGTTGGCATAGTCACAGTTGAACAGCGCCTTGGCACGGTCGATGGCCAGCTGCTCAGCCTGATCGACGTACTCGCAACCGCTGTAGTAGCGACGTCCCGGGTAGCCTTCGGCATATTTGTTGGTAAACACCGTATTCTGCACCGCCATCACCAGCGGGCTCGCATAGTTCTCGGAGGCGATCAGCTCGACATGGTCTTCCTGACGCTGGATTTCGCCTTGCAAAGCCTCAGCCAACGATGCATCAAAGGTGTCCAGGGTGATCGAAGAATCGTACATAGTGCGGTAATTCCTTAACGATAAGTGGGTAAAAATAAGAATGGGTAAACGTGCCGTTGCAGCCAGCCAACTATGCCGAAGGCCAGTAATGACTGTCCGGAATAGCGCGAGCACCGAAAATGGCCTGGCCAACACGAACGACGGTAGCGCCTTCCTCTATGGCGATTTCAAAGTCACCTGACATTCCCATCGACAAGTCATCCAATGTGACGCCTGCGGGTATCTCCTGACGCAAACGGTCTCTAAGTTCGCGCAAAGATGCGAAGCAGGTGCGGACCCGAGGCGCATCGGACGAAAACAGAGCGAGTGTCATCAACCCGCGGACGCGTAGAGCGGAAAAATGAGGCATCTGCCGCATGAAAGTCGCCACCTCGTCCGGGGCAAGACCGTACTTGCTGCTCTCACCTGAGGTATTGACCTGTACGAAGACATCCAACTCCCTCCCCTCTGCCTGAAGACGCCGGTCCAGCGCCTCCGCCAGTTTCAGGCTGTCCAGTGCCTGAAATTCGCTGGCGAAACGTGCGACCAGTTTGGCCTTGTTGGTTTGCAGATGGCCTATCACCGACCATCGCAACTCAGACAGGTCAGACAGGTTGCCCCATTTCCGATAGGCCTCCTGCACCTTGTTTTCACCCAGCTGGCGACACCCTGCTTCATATGCCAGTCGCAGCTGGGGCTCGGAAAAGGTTTTGCTGACCGGCAGCAAACGCACATCCTGAGGATCTCGCTCCACCCTGAGGCAGGCATCAGCGATCCGCTGCCGTACCTGCATCAGGTTGCGACGAAAGTCAGCGACATTGCCTGCTTGGGGATAGCGACCGTGCTGTTCGTGCCAAGTAGAAGTGGCAGAAGACTTAGACTGCGTGTTCATTGAGAGGCCTCTCCCGAGCATGCCACGAGCTCAACGGTCTGGCGGCGAGGCAAGCGACCATTGAGCACAAGGTAGGATCCCAGGCCGATCACTAATCCCCAAAAGGCACCGCCAATCCCCAACAGCGTGATATTCGCGGCAGATGCCAGGAAAGTGATCAGAGCCGCTTCCCGAGATTTGGGATCATCCATGGCACTGGCGAGGCTGCCGCCAATCGTGCCCAGCAGAGCCAAACCCGCCAAAGTGCTGATGAAGGCCTGCGGGAACGCCATGAAGACGGCGGCAAGAGTCACGCCAAAGACACCCACCAGGATATAAAAAACACCTGCGGCGATCCCTGCGACCCAGCGCTTGGAAGGGTCATCGTGCGCTTCCTTGCCAGTACAGATTGCAGCCGTGATAGCAGCCACGTTGAAGGCATGCGATCCAAAGGGAGCCATAAGCAGGGAGCCCAGGCCCGTAATGGTCAGGATCGGGTTGGCGCTGGTTTTGAAGCCGTCATTACGCAACACCAGCATGCCGGGCATATACTGTCCGGTCAGCGTAATCAGGAACAAAGGCAAGGCAACACTCAACAGGGCGTTGAATGAGAACGACGGCATGGTGAAAACCGGCGCTGCGAGTTTCAGTTCCAGTGCCGACAGATCAACACGCTCTTGAACCAAAAGCAGAACAACACCCAAGAGCAGAATACCCACCACGGCATAGCGCGCCGTGAAACGCTTGAGTACTACATACGCCAGGATCAGCATACCGGCCAACAGCGGATCAACGCTCATGCCACCAAAGGCACCGATACCAAACTGCAGCAGAATACCGGCCAACAACCCGGCAGCAATGCCGGATGGAATCAGACGAATGACCTTTTCGAAATAACCCGACAGACCAAGTAAAACAAAGGCTATCGCCGATACCAGATACGCACCAATGGCTTCTTCGTAAGGCGTTGTGGCCAGAGCCGCAACAAGGAAAGCGGCGGCAGGTGTCGACCAGGCTGTGATGATAGGCTCGCGAGAAATCCAGCTGAGTATGATCCCGGTTACACCAACTCCGATCGAAATGGACCAGCCCCATGAAGTCGTCAATTCAGGACTCAGACCTGCGACCTGCGCAGCCTGGAACACCAGGATGAAGGTTCCGCCATAATTCACGATAACCGAAATCAGGCCCGCCACGAGCGGATGAACAAAATCATTCAGCCTGGAAGATGAAGTTGAACTTGGACACGACATGATTGCGCGAGCCTCTTCTGACGATTTGAATCAAAAATTGAGGCAATCATTTATATCGTGAAAATGGATTGTGAAAGACATCCATTTTTATAGAATCCACCAGACCATTTACACTTTCAGCGCAAAAAGTCCTGTGAAATATTTTTCGACTTAATCAATCGCGACACCTGTCAATGATGCGGCTACAAACGAAAGAGGCATCATTTTTCTGTCTTGACAGATTGCACAATGTGAAATTTATATTATTTTTTCCTAAGAACATTAGACAAAGCTATAACTGATTTCTCTATCTCATAATCCGATAACGAAGAATAACCAAGAACCCAACCTTCTCTCTTTTTTTCATTCGTATATAATTGACTAAGGCCCAATATATTAATTCCATGGCGCCTGGCTTTGGTTATTGTTTCTTCTTCTGACCAACCTTCTTTCAAAAAGCATGGTATCTGTAGCCCGCCTTCTGGACGTATTACATCAACAATATCACTCATATACTTTTCCAATGACTGGACCATGACTTCCCGTCGCCCTGCATATAGTTTACGCATCGCACGTATATGTGTATTGTAATGACCATCCGCCATGAAATGGGCCAATGTTAACTGAGGTATTTGCGGTGTGTATCCATCTATTATATTTCTGGCATTAACAAAAATATTAACCAGTTCAGAAGGCAAAACCATATACCCTAACCGCAGCCCCGGGAATAATGTTTTACTAAAAGTCCCCAAATAGATTGTTCTATTATAGCTATCCAAACCCTGCACGCAGGCTGTCGGCAATCCTTCATAGTGGAATTCACTATCATAATCATCTTCGACTATCCATTTCCCATTACTGGCAGCCCACTCTATCAGCTCAAGCCTGCGCTCCAATGACAGAGTCACACCTGTTGGGTATTGATGTGAAGGAGTTACGTAAACAAAACTCGCATCAGTGTTTTCACTGTTGAGAAAAGCCGTTTTTAAACCATGTTCATCCACTTCAACCGGAATCAAAGGTGCACCATTTGCTTCGAAAACCTTCTTCGCACCATAATAACTTGGGTCTTCAATTAAGATAGGTTTGTTATGATCTGAAAATAACTGTGCGCATAAAAAAAGGGACTGTCTTGTACTACTCAATATGAGAATCTGGTTAGGAGCAACATTGGCACCACGTTCCAAGTTCAAGTACGTAGCTATGGCTTTTCTCAAGGGCTCGGCACCTTGAGGGTCACCATGAAGCATAGCTTTTTCTCCATACTCTCTGGTGACTTGGCGCTGAATTTTTTCCCAAATTGCCATTGGGAAAGTGCGGGTTTCCGGCAACCCTGTTATAAAGGCTTTCACTGAGTTTGTGTCCGCTACAGAACCTGTTTTTCTGTAACCCTCACCTCGATGGCTCAAACCGAGGTCAATGCTTGAGTCGTTTTTTCCGCCTTTTGCAGATCCTCTTCGTTTGCTTTTCCCTCTTACGGCTCTCCCCAAACTTTCTGTTACGTAGCTCCCAGAACCTACTCTCCGCTCGATGTATCCGTCACGATGTAACTGAACATAGGCATTTTCGACTGTATCTCTCGCTATTCCGAGTGACTGAGACAACTTCCGGGTAGCGGGTAACCTCATCCCCGGTTCTAGCGTTCCTTCAAGGATAAGGGTACAAAGTGATCGTTGGATTCGTTGGTGCAAGTCCAATGGTTTCAACTCAGAGCTGTTAATCAAAATTCTGAGGGTTTCAAGCTCGAATGTTTTTCCCATTTGGTCTTCTCTGAACTCTACAATTGGTATGACTGCATCATCAATACTAACTTTATACTTATCGCCTGTCACTATGCGTACGTATCTAAAAACGGAAATCACCTTAAAATCAAAAGACATATCATGTGAATTTATTAAATTTAATAAGATTTATTGACTCGGTTTAATCTATTTTTCAATTAACATATAAGAAAGACAGGCATCACCCTATTTAAAAAGGCATTGTTTTTAATTACGACCATATTTTATATGAACATCCCAAAAGAATATCAGGTAATTTATGAACGTTAAAAACTCATATCTCATGGATGCTTACTCACGCCAGGAAATATCCTTCACTTCTGGCTCAGGCATTCGACTGTGGGACAATAACGGTGTCGAATATATAGACGCCATTTCGGGTGTCGCTGTAACCAGCCTGGGCCATTCTCACCCCGAAATCGCCTCAGCTATTGCTGAGCAGGCCTCTCAGTTGATGCATACTTCCAATCTATTCAAAATAGACTGGCAAGAGAGGTTAGGTGAAAAGCTTTGCTCAATATCAGGAATGGAACGCGCCTTCTTTTGCAATTCGGGTGCCGAAGCGAATGAAGCTGCCTTGAAGTTGGCCCGCCTGCACGCCAACGCTAACAATGTTTTTGACCCCGTTGTCGTTGTAATGGAAGGCAGTTTCCATGGCCGTACACTGGCAACACTATCGGCAACAGGCAATCCTGCTGTGCATTCTGGGTTCTCTCCACTGGTCCCCGGTTTCATGCATATACCATTCAATGACATTGAATCCATACATCGACTGGCTGATCAAGTCCCCAATATAGTTGCTGTACTCGTTGAACCGGTACAGGGAGAAGGAGGAGTTAAAGCTGCATCCCAGGAATTCATGCAGACTATCCAGCACCTGTGTCATGATAAGAACTGGCTTTTCATGGTTGATGAAGTTCAAACGGGCATGGGTCGTACCGGTGCCTGGTTTGGCCATCAAAATGTGGATGTCGAACCTGATGTTATCACGCTCGCAAAAGCCCTCGGCAATGGCTTTCCAATCGGCGCATGCCTTGCGCGTGGTAATGCCGCAAAGTTGATATCACCCGGTAAACATGCCTCTACTTTTGGTGGAAACCCCCTCGCATGCCGTGTTGGATGTAGCGTCGTTGATATTATGGAGCGCGATAAGGTTCCTGATAATGCATTAATCCAAGGCAAGCGATTGCTTCAAGGCTTGAAGGCTGAACTGGGGCATCACCCTGAGGTTATTGCCATTCGGGGAGAGGGGCTGATGATAGGAATAGAGCTTTCCTATCCTTGTGAGAGCCTGGTGCAACGGGCTCTCACTGAACACAAGATTCTGATAAATGTTACGCGTAAAAATATTATCAGACTATTGCCACCTCTTATTTGTAACGAAAACGAGACCGATGAAATCGTAGCGCGTGTTTCTGACCTTGTTCGAACAACAAATCGTCATTAAGCGTTCTCAAACAGTGCTACATCATCGCCGCTGACGGTGGTGTAGCATGCGGGATGAACTGGATCTAAGCAACGCTTGTCAGCCGCACCTACGCCTTGACAGGGTAACGGCTGGAAATAGCAATACGATTCCATGTATTGATGATAACGGCAAGCCACTCAATGGCCGACACTTCCTCTTTGGAAAGGCTGGCTGTGGCCTGTTCGTAGATAGCGTCAGGCAATTGGCCGTCAGAGATCAGTGTAATTGCCTCAACAAGCTCTAACGCAGCACGCTCTTTTGAGCTGAAGTATTCGGTCTCTTTCCATGCGGAAAGGACTCCTACCCGATCAGCAGATTCCCCGCTAGCAAGTGCATCCCGCGCATGTAATCTGATGCAGAAAGCACATTGATTTATCTGGGATGCGCGCAGGCGTAAGAGATGCGAAAAGCCTATGGCGACCCCCGCATTGGTTAAAGCATCGGAGGCAAGCCGGTCAAGCTCAATGACTGTTTGGTACAGCTCAGGTGCTGACTTACCAAGATTTACTCTTTCGGCCATGTGACCTCCTTGATTTTGCCCAGCAGCAGTGGACACACCGTTAAGGTAGTAAACTAACCGAGGTGTCCCATGCAAGACAAGCTGTCTCCGATGAAAATGAGCGCTAAAGGCACTTGCTACGACAACGCCTGTGCGGAGCACCTTCTCCCACAGCTTAATTGCTGTTGTAGGATCAGACTATCCCTTAGAGCTCGTCATTCACGATTGCTTCGTGTTTGCTAATCTTCTGCTCAATGGCAGCCGATAACGCTGCAATCATCTGCAAAGACGTACCTTCCTGCCACCTTAAACCGATACTTCGCTCTACCTCTAGCCCTGAAACTTTTATAGAAACGAGGTCAGAAGGAACAAGGCTTTCTGGTGCTAATGTAAACTTTTTGCTTCTCCTGATTAGTTCAAAAGCCAAGCTTTCACTTTCAATTCTTGCTCGAGCATCCAGCTTGACCCCTTCCGCCTTAAGCCTAGCTCTACCCAAGGGATCCAACTCACAATTAGAACGGTGTATGAAGGGATATTCAGTGAGGTCTCGGATAGAAATAACGTTAGCAGTACTTATATAAGGGTGGTCAGGTGCCACCACAGCTACTAATGGCTCCCTCCAGAGTAATTTTTCATTAGGCATCAAACTGCCAACATTACTTAAAATAACGTCGACTCGTTTATGGCTAAACCAACTTTCCAACCTACTAACTGAACCTTCCCATAAATTTAATTTAGTGCCTGCTTCATTACTCTCAAATGATCGAATTGCCTCAACAATTAAATCTTTAGAAATAGTATCAGCCACACCCAGCACCAATTTTTTTTCCTGTACAGGGTTACCTGAAAACTCTGCGTGAGCTGATTCACAGATGCCAAGGATTTCTATTGCCCGGCGATAAAAACCCTGCCCCTTAGGTGTCAAAGTTAGAGGTCGATTAGCTGGTCCACTTCGATCAAATAATGCCCCTCCTAATTCATCTTCCAAAGCTTTAAGACCTGCCGATATTGATGGTTGGGAAATATGAAGCCGTTCAGCCGCTTTGGTGGCGCTACCATAATCAACTACAGAGACCAAAAATCGTAGGTGCTGAGTCTTAATCATAGATAAATCCAATTATATGGAATAAAAATAATCAAATATACCTATATCATAAGTGTTGTTAAATTGTTGTCAACGGCTAAGCCAATCCGAGGATTATCACAATGTTGACAGAACTAACACGAAACCGTGTCTACTTTGCAGGCATCTGTAGCATGCTTGTTGCCGTTGGTGTTGCTCGTTTTTCATACACCCTCCTTCTTCCTATCATGCAAGACGGAACAGGTCTGACTGAGTTTGGTGGTGGCTGGTTGGCATCAACCAACTACATGGGCTACATGTTCGGAATATTTATCGCTTCTACACTGAACAGTCTCAAGACTAAGTACTACCTGCATCAGCTTTACATGGTATTGGCTGTCATAAGCTGTGCAGCAATGGTGACAACAACCAATCTCGTGTATTGGTCTGTCTTACGCTTTATCGCCGGAGTATGTGCTTCAGGAAGCATGATCATTGCCTCAGGTTTGATCCTGAAATGGTTAGTGCTCAACAAGTACCACGCTGAGTTGGGTATACATTTTGCCGGATGTGGTCTTAGCATCATTGCCGTCTCAGTCCTGATAGACGGTATGATTTCTTTCTCAGCGGATTGGAAACAACAGTGGATGGGGCTTTCTGTATTCGCAACAGTTGTCGCTTTGCCCTCAATGCTATGGATGCCAAAGCCTAGTGTTAAACATCAAGCCGGGAGTACTGTAAGTGATACGCCCCCCAGCAAACTATTCAATCGCCTGATGCTGTTAGCATACTTCTGCGCGGGCTATGGTTATGTGGTTACCGCAACCTTTATCGTGGATATTATTGAAGGGGTGGAAAGCCTGCAGGGCCAAGGTAATTTAGCTTTTATTCTAGTTGGCTTGGGGGCGACTCCAGCTGTTATTTTCGCAGACAGGGTTGCACGCCGAATCGGCACTCTCAAGGCACTGCTATGGGCATACGGCTTACAGATCTTTGGAATCCTTTTGCCAGCAATTAATCATTCAGTGTCAGTTGTTATTCTCAGTGCCTTAATATTTGGTGGTACCTTTATGGCCTGCGTAAGCCTAGTACTGACAATGGCTGGAAGATTTTTCCCAAGTAATCCAGCAAAATTCATGGGGAAAATGGCCCTGGCTTATGGCACTGCTCAGATTCTGGCACCTGCCCTGACCGGTTATTTGGCAGATCAATTTGGTAATTATGATCTAGGCTTGTACCTTTCCTCAGGCGTAATGCTTGTTGGGCTGATAGTAATATTATTTTTACTAAAAATTGAGCAGCCCCCCCCAATAAATAACAAAATTCCAGATAAACCTAAATTCGTTTCCTCTTAAGCCAAATCCTGAGGAATTACCCTGTCACAGAATGAGCGTGACGGATATCCAAAATCATATCACACACTTAGATAACACCACCGTCTTATATTTTTCATTTAAAAAATTTGATCATAGATGAAAGAATTAATTAAGAAATAGAGTATATTTTTAATTAATGATTTTTTATTTTATAGGATAGACACCTAGAAACCGGGGGAATGCATATGAAATCAATACTTTCCACTTTAGATTTTTTGCAACAACATATTGAAGGTAGCCTGCCTTCAAACGCAGTAACGGAAATGCAGTATCCAACTGCTATTTCAGAGCTTCTCGGTTTTCGTATTATTGCCATTGCTAAAGGTAAAGCGACTTTAGAAGTATGCACTGATCCAAGTATCCATGGTAATCAGCAGGGCACTGTACATGGAGGTTTTCTGGGCGAACTAGCAGATGCCGCTATCGGCACTGCTCATTCGACGGCCATAGATACTGGGGAGTCATTCACGAGTATAGATCTGCAAATAAAATTTTTTAGGCCAGTGTGGAAATCAAAATTAACTGCAACAGTTTTTCCTGTTAGGGCCGGTCGAACGGTAAGCCATTACCAGTGCGAGATTACTCGCGAGGATGGCCAATTAGTTGCTCTAGCATCCGGCACAATAATGACCCTGCGTGGAGACTTAGCACTTGGCCGCTAGACACCAAAATCATATGCTAGCTGAGCTTTTTAAGTAAGCCTTGCTCAACATTAGGCCACTCCGTATTTATTATCGAATAAACAACCGTATCCCTCACACTACCGTCTTTTAGAATGATATGATTGCGCAATATTCCATCTTGCTTTGCGCCAAGGCGTTCAATGGCTTTTCTAGATACTGTGTTATGAATGTGAGTTCGAAACTCTACTGCAATTGCACCATACTTCTTGAATAGCTGTTTAAGGAGAAGATATTTACACTCTGTATTAATTCGAGTTCCCCTTGCTGTATTAGAGTACCAAGTATAGCCAATCAAAGCCCGTCTATTCAGTTCATCAACATTGTAGTATCGAGTCGTACCAACTATCTGGTTTGTAGCTTTGACTCGCACAGCATAAGCAATATTGCCTTGCGCCATCTGAGCGATTGCATCTTTGACATATTGATGCATTATTTCGGGGCTTGGTACATTCGCGAACCAGAGCTTCCAGTGCTCACCGTCTTTGACGGCTTCAATCAATGATGATACGTGCTCTAAACTTAGAGGCTCGAGAACTACATACTTACCCTCAATTAAGCTATTTTCTATCCACAAAGCTTCAACCTCCTATTACCACTAACACCTTTTTAAGGGGTGAGCAACGCAATGCTAAAGCCGCCGCATACCACCTTAAACACTAAACTTAACACATATTAAAATGCCACATTTTAAAAATCCCTTTTACAAGTATACCGGTTCACATCCAAGAATATTACTGTATCACAAGCTTCAAACCTTATATCAAGTGTGCTCTGATAATTACCATCGATAATCCAGCACTCGCTATCACATATGCCCTTCTGAATTTTTATCCAGTCTTCTTTTGGAGTCTTAACCCAATTTGGTTTCCAATATAGCTGATCAAGGTGATGAACAGGCAAATTCAATTCTTTACCTAATAAAGCCGAGAATGTAGATTTTCCCGAACCGCCGGAACCAATGACTGCAATTTTTTTCATCGTACCTACCTCGTCATCAATCCAGTTAACGGTTGCATTCACCGGCGATGCGCAGCTTTATTGCGCAGTGTCCAGTGGAATGATTGGTTGGGCACATGGGCTCTGTGCGTTACGTAGTTATGGAATATAAGTCCAACCCCATTGGTTGAGAACCCCATAACCGCAAACTGGCATCCAGTAGGAACTCATCTTGATAGTGACCAGCTGTCAGAGAAAGCCCAACAGGAATGCCATTAACCTGAGCCAGTGGAATGGTGACCTCGGGTAACCGGGCAACACCAGCAAACGATGTGACGGCCATAGTACGGTCGTAATAATCGCGTACAGAATTTAGGTTGCTGCCGGTGAGTGTGCCTTTCTTCGGAGCAAGCACAGGGGCCGTCGGGTAACAGTAAACATCGCCTGGCTGAGTAAACGCGGCTACCCGTGAAAAGAGGGCTTCGCATAAGTTCAGGGCGTCGCTCATCGTGCTGCGGTCGAACTGTTCGACGTTACGATATCCTGCCTGGAAGTTCGGCCCTTGTTCGGGCCGATTTTCCTGAATCCAGCCTCCAATGGAGTTGGCAATTTCCGCCGTCTGGAGTATCCGAAGAGCATCCTCGTTGCACGATTTCAGGCTGATGTCCAAGCCGGTGATGTCGCGCAGAGAAATGGAGGTGACGGTGATGTTAGGGAAATTACTCAAATGCGTAATGCACTCGGATAGGGCGCTCTGGATCTCGGGGTCGGCTAGCGCGAAAGCTTCCTTCACCAAATAGATATTTTTCACTGGTGGAAGTGCAACGTCACGGCTGCGAAGAAGCACACGCATCGTTTGGCGCAGAATAGGAAGATTTTGAGCCAATATGCCAACAGTGCTGACACTTGGTGCAAAAGGAAGTACTCCGGCTTCGGAGATGCGGTGCAGACTTGGCCGCATGCCGAACACCCCACAAAGGCTAGCGGGAATCCGGATTGATCCGCCACAGTCGGTACCCAGCGCAAAGTCTACCAACCCACAGGCGACTGCTGACGCCGAGCCACTTGAAGACCCGCCGGGGATCCGATCCGGGGCGCGGGGGTTCACTGGCGTACCGTAGAAATAGCTCTCGCCATCCAGACTATAGGTAAATTCGTCGGCTATTGTTTTGCCCGCGCACCGCGCTCCAGCCATCAACAGTTGTTCCACACAAACCGCATGGTAGGCAGCTCGCGGATGTGCTTCACGCCATGGCTTACTACCATAGGAGGTAAATCGACCACGAACATCAATGTTGTCTTTAACTGCAAAGCACAAACCATCCAATGCACCGGATGCATAGGGGGCTATTTCAAAACGTTCAGCAAAAGCGTTGGAGGTCTGGAAATCGTAAGTTCTCATTGGTGGCCTGCGATATACGCGTGATATTTAACTCCACGATCCGTATGAAAAATCAGACCCGGATCAGGCCGCCGGTTGCGTAATGCCATCTGTAGCGAGGCCTTGGTCAATGATACCGTTTTCTGCTTACCCAAAGACCGGCCTACAATGCGACGGGAGTACAGATCAATGACTGCAGCCAGATACAGCCAGCGTTTTCCAACGCGAATATAGGTCAAATCGGCAGTCCAATGCTGATTGGTTGCTGTCGGTCTAGGCAGGTCATTTTCCTCTTTCAAGTCAGCAACGTGTTTCTCAAGCTTTCGTATACGCTCGTTCTCACTCAAAGCCTTCGGCTTCTTAGACACCATTTTACGTTTATCAGCCACAATCTTGCCTTCCCGGTATTCCTTGCGCCAGCGGAACAACATGAAGGGATGGATATCCAGCGCTTCCGCCACTCCCTTCACGCTCGCCCCACTCAGATGGGTCAGCTTAACCGCTTTGGCCTTGAACTCGTTCGTGTACTGTCGCGTCTTTTTTGGATTCTTGTACGCTGGCATTTCTCACCTAGTCTGAATTAGATCGAGGTGTCCACTGAACCGGGGGAACTACAAGGGGCGACAACAGCCGCTTGTTATGTATTTCACCACGATGACCAGTGGTACTTATTTACAAGCTTTCCGTCTGCACTAAAACAAAACGCATATTTGCTGGGTAGCTTTAGCGCGTTCTCGTACCAGACTTCTTTAACGCACCCAGAAATCCTTTGTTCTTGATACTTTTTAAAACCTTGCTCTGGCCCTTCCGTGCCATCAGTGACATATGACGGTTCACCTACCAAAGCTAGCAGATCATCATATGAGCTTCCTATAGGCAATGATTGCATAGCTTCAGTAGGACCATTTTTGCCCAAGAGTATGTAGCCACACACACCGAAAACAAATACAAAAAGGCTGAAAGTAAGTACCTTCTTATTCATGATCACACGCATACATTTAACGCCCGACTTTGGGGCAGACTTGTAGCCGCAACGCTGCGCAAAGGCCGTCCCAACCCCGAAGAGGCGACAACAAGGCCGCAGCAACGTAGCTGCGAAGGTCCCAGTGAGCGAAGCGAACGATTTTGAACGCCTGGTTATGTGTTCTCACTGTCACTACCGCTCTCTTTTTTAAGACTATCCATGTTACCCACGAACTAATAGCTCCTACTATTATGCTTCCCGGGAGAACGATGAGCAGCCATAGGAGACCTAAACCAAAATCATCGGCCAGCTCTGCTCTGCTCTGCTACTAGCGCCAACGGACCACATTTCAAAGTAGACAGCAACATCACCTAAAAGCTGCTCAGCAATTACGGTGGCCAATATAAAGGCGGTTACACTACAAGCTACTCTTTTCATCTGTGATACACATAACGCCTTGCACACGGGCTGACTGAAGCGCAGCGTAAGGAAGTCCGAGCCACGCAGCGGCGCTTTGCGTGCTGCAAATTGTTATGTTTCATAGCTGCACCGGCTTTAGCCAAAGACTAATGAATGCAGCGCCTACACTGAGGGAGTTAGCCGCTAGCAACCAGAGAAATGCTTTACTCTTAAACCGGAAGTCTGGGAAAAACCACTTTCTATAGACAGCCCCCTCAAGTAGGCCATTAACTAAGCAACCGAGAAAGAATGTGGCACCCCATGTAATTGGGTTAAATGTTCCCCAGCTAAAAACCTTGTTTATGAGAGAGCCAGGAAACAGCTCCCAAGCTATACCAGCTAACGGTATTAAAATTATACCTGCAATAGCAGAAACGGCATTTGCAGATATGGTTGCAATTGAAGCTTTTTTTATTGGAAGAGTAAAAATCCATTTTACAAACAAAAACTCAACCAATAGTCCAATGCTAATTGCCCACCACGAAAAAAGCCTAGTTTCTAGATAAAGTGCTGGCCAGACTACGTTTGCGTAAGCAGCAGTCGGCAGTAAGCAAAACAAAAATATTAGCAGCTTACGCACCATCTCTCCTTGAAACATAACGCGCCACACAAAAGTCCGAAAAGCATAGCTTTTGAGGCCCCAGCTCACGAAGCGGGGGAGCTTCGTGTGTCTGTTAGGCATTTGAAGCCACCACATAGGTAGTACCATATTCGTTTATCATGGTGCCTATTTTAAACCGGTTCTGATCAACCAATTTAATTAGAAAATCATTATTAGTCTTCCCCCAATCCACTCCTTCAAAGTCATAGGGAAATGGCGATTTATTTTCATTAGGACTATGTAAGTATACAGCGTCCTCATATGAATTCTCGTGGATAAACCACCAACTTTGAATAGGGCCTCTTACATTCAATTTAAAGTCTTCAACCATATTAAGAATTTCATAACCTAACATAATTGAAGCTTCGCGATTTTCAGGTTTTTTGTCTCCTTTGCCCTGCCAATCGATGTGGCAATGCCAGTAATCGAACCAGCCCGACGGATCAAGATTGGCAATGCTGTTAACAGCATATTTTTTCATCTTGCCCCAGTATCTATCCATTCTCTTTGTGTATCTGCGATCCATCATTCTTAATGCCTAACACTCAGCTAACAGGCGCAGCGTTTTTTGCTGCGTGATCTTCCCCCGATAAATCGGGCACCTACGCGGCTCATACCGTCATTGCTTCATATTCGACCGGACTCAGGTAATTTAAGCTTGAGTGCAATCGAACTCGATTATAAAAGTGTTGGATATATCCAGCCAGCTTGTCCCTCAGATGCATCTCGCCATAAAAAACGTTTTCCTTGATCAGCTCACCTTTCAAGGTATGGAAGAACGACTCCATCTCGGCGTTGTCGGTGCACATGGCTGGGCGGCTCGCACTGGGCTGGATTTCCTGTTTCTTTAAGAGTGCCTGGATCTCATGGGCACGATATTCAACTCCACGATCCGTATGGAAAATCAGACCCGATGCAGGCCGCCGGTTGCGTAATGCCATCTGTAGCGATGGCCTTGGTCAATGATACCGTTTTCTGCTTACCCAAAGACCAGCCCACAATGCGACGGGAGTACAGATAAATGATCTGCAGCAAGGTACAGCCAGCGTTTTCCAACGCGAATATAAGTCAAATCGGCAGCCCAATGCTGATTGGTTGCTGTCGGTCTAGGCAGGTCATTCTCCTCTTTCACGTCAGCAACGTGTTTCTCAAACTTTCGTATCTGCTCGTTCTCACTCAGGGCCTGAGGCTTCTTAGACACCATTTTACGTTTATCAGCCACAATCTTGCCTTCCCGGTACTCCTTGCGCCAGCGGGACAACATGAAAGGGATGGATATCCAGCGCTTCCGCCACTCCTTTCACGCTCGCCCCACTCAGATGGGTCAGCTTAACCGCTTTGGCCTTGAACTCGTTCGTGTACTGTCGCGTCTTTTTTGGATTCTTGTCCGCTGGCATTTCTCACCTAGTCTGAATTAGATCGAGGTGCCCACTGAACTGGGGGAACTACAGGGAGCGATTGCTGCGGCTTGTTATGTGGCTCAGCGGTCATGTTTACTCCGAACAAGACTGGGAAATATTTTTCCAAGCTCTTTCTTACCTGCAACACCGTAAACCACGAAAATAAGCCCCAAGAAGAGAATCGAGACACCCGAAACAACCGAGGCCGTTGAAGTAGACAGCATCAGAATGCTGCCAATAACGAAGAATACTCCGACTACTGTTCCAAACACTCTAATGATCATCCACTTTCCTCTTTAATCGATCCCTGGGATAGCCGCATAACGCCTAGTTAAATTGCGCCGCCGGGCGTCAATTTGAACCATTTTTAAGTTTTTACCTCTCGATCCAAGATTCCAGAGACTTTACTGTCAAGTTCATCAATTAACTCTGGATCCATAAACTTGTATTCATCAGGAATATCCAACACAAACAGAGGCTTGTGATCCATCATGCGAGTGAACTCAGCCAAAAGCCTATTTTTATGCTTCTTTTCCATGACAAATATATAGTCAGCCCAGCGGATATCCGCTGGGCCAACAGTTTTTCTAGCATTTGGGCTCGTGCCTGCTGAACGAGAATTGAAGCCGGGGCGTTTTTTCCAGACTTCCTCGCCAGTAGGGCTTCGCCATTGGTTGCGACTACAAATAAATAGTAGGTTCAAACTATTATTCATCAGAAGGTAATTCTTGATCTAAAAGTTGTCTCTTACTTTTTATGGGATAGTCTAACCCAAGCTGCTTAGCTCTAGCTATTTTATTTTTACGAAAGTACATTAGCTTCCATTTCTTTTCGGGCTTATAAAGCTCATCTGAACCCATGCCTTTTCCTTTTTTTACTCTATCTTTGAACCTTCTCCAGGCTCTGCTTCTATTTTCGCTCATTTGTCTTTCCTATATAAATTATCGGGTTCAGCAGCCGCGATAATACGGAAAGAACTCATTTAGATTTTGACACTTAACGCCGGCCTATGGGGCCGGAACGGAGCGCCAGCGTAGTGGAGGTCCCAAATGTGATAGCGGCGAAAACCAGGCCTTTGTTATATTTTTCCTGTTTATTGATGGCACCTAGTCCAAAAAATCAACTGGTATAGTTTTAACAAACTCAGTTGCCTTTTCCATTAGTTCATTCCATTCCTTTTCTGGACGAGAGGAGAACCCTTGATTAATCAGCTCTTTTTCGCACAGATCCTCGAGCCCCCAAATAGCTCTCTTTTCTTCTTCAGCAAACTCATCATTTAGGTATGAAGAAGAAAGCTTCTCGGACAAAATATTCCAGACGACTAGTAGATGACCCGCAGGCATCTTGACCGTAGTTTCCTTACTTAAATTGTCTTCGAACATTTCGTTTCCACCAATAAAACATAACGCCGCCAACAGCGGCCGAGCTTCGCGAGGTCCAGCCCGGTTGCGTAATGCCATCTGTAGCGATGGCCTTGGTCAATGATACTGTTTTCTGCTTACCCAAAGACCAGCCCACAATGCGACGGGAGTACAGATAAATGATCTGCAGCAAGGTACAGCCAGCGTTTTCCAACGCGAATATAGGTCAAATCAGCAGCCCAATGCTGACTGGTTGCTGTCAGTCTAGGCAGGTCATTCTCCTCTTTCAAGTCAGCAACGTGTTTCTCAAGCTTTCGTATCCGCTCGTTCTCACTCAGGGCCTTCGGCTTCTTAGACACCATTTTACGTTTATCAGCCACAATCTTGCCTTCCCGGTACTCCTTGCGCCAGCGGAACAACATGAAGGGATGGATATCCAGCGCTTCCGCCACTCCTTTCACGCTCGCCCCACTCAGATGGGTCAGCTTAACCGCTTTGGCCTTGAACTCGTTCGTGTACTGTCGCGTCTTTTTTGGATTCTTGTCCGCTGGCATTTCTCACCTCGTTTGAATTAGATCGAGGTGTCCACTGAACCGGGGGAACTACAGGCTCTAGCTGGTTTGATTTGTTAGAAGTTTTTATACTCATTGTGAGCCTGCCGAAAAATAGTAAGTTGTAAAGAAGCGACCCGCCAGCTCAGTTGTATGAACTTTTGTAGACATTTTGTTTAGTGCCTTGTATACGGGCCTACTGTCTAGCAAATGAAACAGTATTTCTTTATGCCCCAGATCGCTTGCCCAACCCATGAGAGTTCGAAAAATGGGTAAGCCAAACCCCCAAAATCTTTTTGAGATAACAATAGCTATTTCAAAGCCTTTATCATCTGGCTGGATACCACACCAACCTGCTAATACTCCATCTATGTAAACTGCTCGAACACGGCAACCCTGTTTGGTATCAATACTGATTTTATCTTTCATCCACGCTTGAACGCTGGTTCTATCAAAATAGGGATGATCAATTAAATGTGTTCTCAGAGCATCTTCATTGACAATTTCTAAGAAGTCTTCCGGATTAACCTCGTCAAAACCAAAATACTCGATTTCACTCATATCTGCATACTTCTAAAGCTTTTGTTTAGAGGCGACTACGGAGCGCAGCGTAGTAGGCGTCCGGTGTAGGGCCGCCAGGCCCGGAACGTACTACAACAATTTGTTATGCAGTGCCCAGTCGTCGCACGACATTCGATACACCCGCACAGGTCGGGCATGGAACTCTCGAATCGTATAATCTCCGAACCCGACCTTCTCCGTAACCCTGACGGAAGCTGTATGCTCCGGCTCGATAATAACAACTACCGACTCGCAGTCTTTTTGGTCGAAAGCATACCGGAGAACACCTTTTACTGCTTCTGTCGCATACCCCTGATGCCAGAACCTGCGCGCCAGACGATAACCTAGGTTGATCTCCTCAACATCGCCAACTAACTCCGGCCCAACGCCGCAGAAGCCGATAAAATTCCCTGATTCTTTCTCACACAATGCCCATGGCCCTATCCCATGAGTGGCGTAACACTCAAGGCACCTATCAACGAATTTTCGGGTAGCTTCTTCGTCACAAATTCCACGGACGGAGAACTTCATGACTTCTGGATCACTGAGCATTGCAGTGAGCACCGGAACGTCTTGATGGGACAGCTTCCTTGCAATCAACCTCTCTGTTTCAAACAATGGCACCTACCTCTCCCTGTGCATAACGCCGCCAGCACGCGCGGCTTTGTAGTGAAGGCGATGCCGCAACGGAAAATCCGTCGCTGTGCCTGGCCTGGTTATAAGGCATGTAACTCCCACTGATCCTTGCTTATCTTGTACAAAACATGCTCGCAAAGCGGGTCAGAAAATTCTAGGTCAGGATGCTCAAAATTGCTGGTATAAGCCATCCCGATTTTCTCCATGACAGACTGCGAGCGAATATTACCCACTGTCGTAAAAGAGACCACTTCATCTAAATCCAAGTGAGTAAAAGCGTACCGCAATGACTCTTTGGCGGCCTCTGTCGCGTAACCCATACCCCAATATCGTTTCGCAAGACGCCAGCCGATCTCAACACATGGTGAAAAAGGCATGCTTTCCTTGGGAATGTGCAGACCCACAAAACCAATAAACTTACTATGGCCAGGAATCTCAACTGCCCAAAATCCCCACCCGCGCTCAGCAATGAGTGATCTGATTTTTTCCCCCATTGCGTAGCTTTCTTGAACGGTAAGAAGCTTAGGGAAAAACTCCATCACATCCTTATCCTCACACATCTGTGAAAAAGGAAGGAGGTCTTCGTCATTCCACTGTCGAAGTATCAATCGTTCCGTTCTAATCATGTGCCAGATGATGCCTTATAACGCGTTGACTTTGCGGCCCACCGAAGCGCGAGCGTAGGTGCGTCCGACAACAGCCACTGGTTATGTGGCACGTAAACGATTCCGTCGAACTACCCCTCGTGACTCCGCGTAAAGTCGTCAACTTCCTCATATACGGTCACGGAAATCCGCTCACCAATCTCCCGCATTCCCTTCATCTCGGACGGATTATCCGCCACCCAGAAGGCCTTCCAGTTCTCTACTGAATCCCACTTTGCCACTGTCAGAATTTCAGTCGGATCGTCTGGGCTGCGAAGCATAAAACTTCCCAACGCTCCCACCACAGTCTCATGTATATGATTCGTGGTGCGGTTCCACACCTCTTGGAAGTTCGCAAAGTCGTCTTCCTTTACTTTCCAGCGGTAAATTACTCGAATCACCTTGCCTCCTTCTCACATAACGCCTGGCTCATTTGCGCCGCTTTGCGGCGTCAAATGGAGCCACTTGATACTGATTGAGCCTTCTCCCCAGCTCAGCGGTTAACCCGCTAAGCTGGATGGCGACCAAGCACAAAAAGGAGAAGACTCATGAACTTCTACCATAGCACTCATCAGTATTATTGCAGTATCGATCTGCATGCCCGCAGCCTCTACGTATGTATCCTCGATCAATCAAACGAAACGTTGTTGCACAAGGAAATCCCCGCCAACCCCGAAGCCCTGTGCCGTTTGATCGAACCCTATCGCACTGATCTGGTGATCGGCGTCGAATGCATGCATTGCTGGTACTGGGTTGCTGATTTTTGCGAGGACAACGGCATTACGTTTATTCTGGGTCACGCTCTGTATATGCGTGCTACCCGGGACTTGCTGCGTCGTCGCACTCATATCGTCCGCCACGGTGCCGAGCTGAAAGCCCATGTCGTCAACACGACCAGCCAGTACAATTTGCCGCCCAATAAGGTCAATCTGAAAACGGCCGATGCTCGCAAACAGTTAAGGAGCACCTTTGACCAGCCAGAAGTTCAACGCAATATCGATCTGGATATGACAATCCTGGACTGCTATTCCCAGGAGCTTTACCGGCTAGAGCGCTTCATCGAACAGCAAGCCAAACAACACAATCCTTTGTATCTACAGGTGCTGCGAACAGTACCGGGGATTGGTCGAGTGCTGGCTCTGACCATTCTGTATGAAATTGGCGATATTCAGCGTTTCGACTCGGTTCAGAAATTTGCCTCCTATGCCCGCCTGGTCAAATGCAAGGCCGAGTCCGCTGGTAAGAGTTACGGTACTCAGGGCAACAAGATAGGCAACGCTCATCTGAAATGGGCGTTCTCCGAGGCGGCTGTGCTGTACTTGAAAGGCAACCCTAAGGCACAGCGTTACCTCCAGCGGTTGCAGAAGCGAATGAGCAAGGCCAAAGCTCTATCAGCACTGGCTCACAAGTTAGGCCGAGCAGTGTACTTCATGTTAAAGAACGGGACGGTGTTCAATGAACAGCGATTCTTAGCGGGTTAGTCACGCAGCGGGGTGAGCCTAAAGCCTAACTGGATCTTTCCAGAGTGTATCCAAAGCCGGTGTCTGCTGACTGATCCTTGAGATCCAAACCGGTTTTGTACGCCATTTTGAAGCTCATTCACTTGATTAGCCACCCCGCTGGCGTGCATCAATGCCCTGAGCCAGTGCGCTTACACCGGTCCTGAGCCTGAATCTAACTGGAGCCTATGCAACCTGTCATTTGAATAGTGCCGGTGACCGGTTAACCGATGAATGTCTAGCGCCCCTGACCACTCCAAGGAGCTGAACCGGTCAGGCCACGGTGTTCAACCGTGATAAGAGAGCCTCTATATGTGTTTGCTGTAAGTGCCTTAACAGCCGACTCAGACAGACGAAGTAGTCGCCCTCGTTCAGGGTTTTGTATTGGCTGCTCATGCAGCCAATGAAAATACTATTGCCTATTGACACCGAGAAGGCTCATATGTGTTAGGATTTTCTAGTCGCATTTGCAAATTTCCATAGTTTAGTTGTTCTCACTTCCATATTTCTTTTTTCGTCTGAAAATGACTTAGGATAGTTTAAAACCCATTTTCGAATATTCTCATCCGAGTACAGCTTTGATAGTTCTTCTTCATTATGGAGGCTGTAATTATGGGCCATTACATTTCTCAGTTTTCTAAGGCTTTTTAACGAAGTCACGAAGTTAGTTCGAGATTTCGAGCCACTGCCAAAATCTAGCTTTTGAAGCAAATCCAACTTTTGAATGAGAGACATTCTTTCCAAGAAATGTTCGTGAAAATCACCCCAACGATCACGTAGAGCAAAATATTCTGCCAGTATATTATTAAGCCGATCTTCAAAGATCGCGCAAAGACGAATTGCACGACCTGCAATTTCATCGGAATTTATTCTTTTATCGAACTCTTTCCGTGACACAATTTAATCCTAACGCCCGCAGCACGCGCGGCTTTGTAGTGAAGGCGAAGCCGCAACGAAAAGCCGTCGCTGTGCCTGCGATTGTTATGTTTAGACTTCTTGAGCATAGACAATAACTCGCTCTCTAGACGCATCTTCCAAGAAGTGGCTGTAAAGCGCGGTTAACTCAGAATATGTCATATCCCGAGATCCAATTTTTCCCTTGTTAAATAAAAACTCAAAAATCTCACTAGAAAGCGATATTTCTTTTATTTTATCGTACTCAAGTTTTCTTCCGCCGCGATCGCCAAGAGTTGCGCACTCATCGATTTTACAAATTGGAAGATGCTCTCCAGTTGAGAGAAATTTTTGGTCGGCTTTTTGCAACTTGTCCGTCGGCCTGATAAAAGCAGAACAGCAAGGAAATCTATATCCATGATCCTCCTTGGCAGCTTCACATATGCTTTTCTCGCACAGGAAATTTCTCATTTTATCAATCTGACCCAGCATGCGCTCATCAGACAAGTATAGTTTCCGATCCTTCCAAATTTTATACTGTACCGCTACGACAGAGACTGTTTCATTTTGAGGGTGATGTCGTTCATAAATTAAATCAGCCCCAGTTATATGCTCTACTCTATCAGGGTGAAGAACCCTTAGCCTTAGTACTCTACCATTTGGTAGTTCAAAATCTCTGTGCCCATGACCACTGGCAATGCTAGGAATAACTCTTGAGACATTATAGGCATCTCTAAAAATTAGCTGGTTCTCGCTATGATCTTCTGGATCAAGTTCTTTCTTGGACTTGTAAAACTGCGCAAGCTTTCTCTTCAGCTGGTCAACTTTTTGATTGTTTTTCTGGGCCTCAGCTATCGACAAAAGCCCCTCGTACTCCGTTATATCTGAAGAAACCAAATCAAAAGCTAGGACTTCCTTTCCATCCCTGATGGAGCACAACTCAGCCTTCTGCCTGTACTCTTTCGTCGTATCACTTTCTCGCTCTCTTTTGAGCAAGCTGACCTCATCTCCGAGCAATTCGGGATAAACTTCTCCGCCGAGCTGCAATGCGTTGTCATAAGTAGATTTCACCATATCACCTCCAGAGGCGATTTTGGTTAACCCTCTGAACGCATTTAAGGAAATCCACTCTGCATTTAGCCTATCAATATCTTCTGTTTCCATTTGGTCTCTCAGAGCTGAAGAACATAACGCCGCATTCAGCGGCTTGTCCGCTGTAATGCTTGTTAAGCCAATTGTTCAATTTTGGTCCAATGGATGCAATTTTCGGGCAGCGTCGCGCCCTCAATCTGAATCAGATAGTCAAGCAAAGATTTAACTCTATTTCTCGCAATCTCATCTGTACGAATTTTAGTTAATGCATTATATGGCTTTTCACCGCTAACTTCTTCACCAAAAATCGCTGTTTCAAAGCATGTTTTACATGCAACAAGATTTACTTTCCCGTCTTCGTCTAGAAGAGTTGCTATAGTATTGTTCATTCCCCAAGCAGGATTTTTCTTCCCTTTGGATGTTAGCTCTTCGTCAGTATCATGAAGAATAAAAAATGACTTTGAGAATTGCTTCAACACCTTGGCAACTGAAGGGATGATTCCCTTACCCCTAGCCCTGATTATCTGCACATCACTATATTCATCAGGGTAGATTTCTTTAATCATTGAGAATGCGGTGTACTCTGTATCGCCTTCGACAATAATCTGGCGCCCACCAAAAAAGAACTCATGAACATAAGGATCACAAATATTCATCAGCTTTAAATTTTTCTTGTCATCATCATCCAGTTTTGCTCTTTCTGGTCTATATAATGTGGTGCTTTTAACCTCGCTATCATTCTCTCGAAAAACTCTAATGATGGTCGTATTATCTTTTGAAAGATCAATAAAAATTGGCGAGTGGGAAGTAATCATTACTTGCCAATTCCCGCTAGCGGGCAATTCATAAAGGACAGTTCTAGCTTCTCGAATTGCTGATGGATGCAAGCATATTTCTGGTTCATCCAGTAACAATACGTGTGGACGGGAACCTTTCTTATCTTGGGATTCAGAAAGATACTTTAATGTAGCCCACAGTAAAGTCCTTCTTGCTCCTGAACCCTGATGTTCAATAGAAGAAAAATAGCCATTTTCTGGCCCCATTAGCAGATCAGCGGTACTTTTAAATGGTTGATATGCACTTTCTAAATCAGCTTCCGGTTTGGCATCAAATTTAATCTTATGCTTAGGAAAAAGCTTTCCTAAGTAGTCTGATATTTCATTCTCAATGACTTTTATTTCATCTTCAGTTGCTTGAACTACTTTTGTTTGAAGATCCTTAATTTTATCAAGAACAAGTTCGTAGTCAGATTTTTCCTGATCAGGTTCAGATCTAATATCAGAGAGTTTTTCCTTTAGAAGGCTAGTTATCAGCTTTGTTATTTCAGCTGCTTGTTTGTCAGGCGTAGCGAATGCATCAATCCTGTGAGGAAGTGGTCTACGAGAATTAGCAACATTTGGAGCCCCCCAAGGAACCTGATCGTCCCAATCATCCTTGTGAACATCAAACCCTTGCCTTTTGGGGTCTTTATTGGGGCTGTCCCACGTCCATTTTTCTCGAATTAACCACTCGCCTGCGGTGGTAGGACTAACCCATCTATCTCCTGGAGCATCATTAAACACGATAGTATGAAGCTCAATCGTTGGCAGATTATCAGCATCGACTTGCCCATTTGGAAAATCATTAATAGTCAATTTTCCATCTTTAGAGCCATGCGACATCACAGTCTCATATGCCCTCAAAATACTACTTTTGCCAACATTGTTAGGCCCAACCAAGACAACAATGTCATCAAGTTCTATTTCTACTTTCTCAGTACCAATTGATCTGAAATTTTGGATTATGAGTTTATGTAATCTTGGGCGAGGTGAATTTTCTTCTTCACCAACTAGGGCAACTATTTCTTCGCTTTTTTTCTTCGCAGCCATGTGATTTCCTTATTGGCTTAACAGCCTATTTATGAGGTAAACCTCATAATAATTATTAGCGGGTATACCTTTTAATCCTCAGCCAAGCAGCTAACCCATTGATTTTCATAACAGGCCCAAAGACAAAAAGGTATTCCCATGCATGCCATCACGCGGGTCGGGTCGCACGCATAACAGGCAAGGGAGCAAACACGGCTCAAGAAAGCAATCGATAGTGAGAGAACTGCTGTAACCATCCCTGCCATCGACCCATCCCCTTTTCCCTGTCACTGCGGCCACCGACTTCCTGCTGGTGGATTTTTAGACTTTACCAATATGTAGCGTCAAAGCAACACCCAAAAAGGCTAATACGATCACACCTGAAAACCACACGAAAAAAAGGCCACCCGAAGGTGGCCTACTCTCATTCAAGAGCCAAGGGCAGAGATGTAATCCAGGCAATACTGATCAGAGCAGCTCGACCGCGACGGCTGTCGCTTCGCCACCACCGATACAGAGGGATGCAACCCCTTTCTTCAGGCCGCGCTGCTTAAGGGCGTTGAGCAGCGTGACGAGAATGCGTGAGCCGGAGGAACCGATCGGGTGTCCCAGGGCGCAGGCACCGCCGTAGACGTTGACCTTGTCGGCATCCAGACCCAGTTCGTTGATCGCCAGTAGGGAGACCACGGCGAAAGCTTCGTTGATTTCGTACAGATCCACTTCGT
This sequence comes from Marinobacterium sp. BA1, assembly GCF_041155135.1. Classification (NCBI taxonomy): domain Bacteria; kingdom Pseudomonadati; phylum Pseudomonadota; class Gammaproteobacteria; order Oceanospirillales; family Oceanospirillaceae; genus Marinobacterium; species Marinobacterium sp. BA1. The sequence continues at coordinate 350,246 of NZ_BAAFHC010000001.1, read as the reverse complement.
CCTTGCTCCAGCCTGCCTTGTCGAGCACCTTTTGGATGGCGCCGATCGGGGCGATGGTGAACTCAGCCGGCAGCTGGGCATGGGTGGAGTGCGCCACGATACGCGCCAGCGGCTTGAAGCCGCGCTTGTCGGCTTCAGCCTGAGTGGCCAGTACCAGTGCAGAACCACCGTCGCTGATGGAGCTGGAGTTGGCAGCGGTAACGGTGCCGTCTTTCTTGAACGCCGGCTTCAGCTGCGGGATCTTGTCCGGACGGGCGTTGCCCGGCTGCTCGTCGGTATCGACAACAGTGTCACCCGCACGGCCCTTGATGGTAACCGGGGCGATCTCGTCCTTAAACCAGCCGTTCTCGATGGCGGCCAGTGCCTTGGTCAGTGACCCGATGGCGAACTCATCCATCGCTTCGCGGGTAATATTGAAGTCATCAGCAGAGCGCTGGGCGAATACGCCCATCAGGCCGCCTTCGTAGGCGTCTTCCAGTCCGTCGAAGAACATGGAGTCCAACACCTGACCGTGGCCCATGCGCATGCCGGCGCGGGCCTTCGGCAGCATGTAGGGTGCCTGGCTCATGTTTTCCATGCCACCGGCGATCATGATACTGGCGCTGCCGGCCTTGATCTGGTCGTGGGCCTGCATCACCGCTTTCATGCCGGAGCCGCACATCTTGTTGATGGTGGTGGCACCGGCCGCATCCGGGATGCCTGCCTTGCGAGACGCCTGACGAGCCGGGGCCTGACCCAGCGCACCGGGCAGTACACAGCCCATGATCACTTCGTCAATGTCGCTCGGCTGCAGGCCGGCACGCTCGATGGCCGCTTCGATGGCCACCGCACCCAGGTCCGGTGAACGCACGTCGCTCAATGCGCCCATCATGCCGCCCATGGGGGTACGGGCCGCGCCCAGAATCACAATGCTGTTGTCTGACATCTTGTTGCTCCTGTTAAGTCGCTAATATTCTGATCCGTTATTCGGCTGGCCGTTGCGTTAGCGCCCAAGCACCGAGCGCGCAATGACTTCCTTCATCACCTCGGATGTGCCGCCGTAGATGCGCTGCACACGGGCGTCAATAAAGGCGCGTGAGATCGGGTATTCAGTGGTGTAGCCGTAGCCGCCAAACAGCTGCAGGCAGCCATCGGCCACGCGGCACTGCATTTCGGTGGCGGTGTACTTGGCCATGGACGCGGTGGACGCATCCAGCTCGCTGCGGGAGTACTCGCTGATGCACTGATCAATGAACGCCTTGTTGACGCGGTAGTCGGTCTCCATCTCGGCGATGCGGAAACGGGTGTTCTGCAGTTCTTTCAGCTTCTGGCCGAACAGGGTGCGTTCGTCAGCATACTGGATGGTCATATCCAGCGAGCCACGGGCTGCACCGACACCGATGGCGCCGATCACCAGACGTTCACGGGGCAGTTCCTTCATCAGATACATGAAGCCCTTGCCCTCTTCGCCCAGCAGGGCCGATTTGGGTACACGCATATTCTCGAAAAACAGCTCGGAGGTATCGCCGCTGTGCTGACCGATCTTCTCCAGATTGCGGCCCTTGCCGTAGCCCGGCAGCGTGGTGTCGACCAGGAACAGGCTGACACCCTTGGCGCCAGCCGCCGGATCGGTCTTGGCAGCGACGATCACCATGTCGGCATGCTGACCGTTGGTGATGAAGGTTTTTGAGCCGTTGATCACATACTCGTCACCGTCCAGTACCGCCGTGGTGCGCAGCGCTGCCAGGTCACTGCCGGCACCCGGCTCGGTCATGGCGATGGCACCAACCACGTCACCGGACACCATGCCCGGCAGCCAGCGGTTTTTCTGCTCGTCATTGCCGATATGGGCGATGTAGGGGGCCACGATATCGGAGTGCACCATTACATTGGTGGCCAAGGCACCGTAGCCCAGTCGGGCCATTTCAGTGACCAGCATGACCGAATACTCAAAGGGCACACCACAACCGCCGTGGTCTTCGGGCGCATCCACGCACAGCAGACCCGCTTCGCCCAGCGTATTCCAGAGCGCACGCGGCGTAATGCCCTCGCGTTCCCACTGTTCATAATGCGGCGCGACTTCACGTTCCAGTGCGCGCAGCACCATCTCGCGGAACAGGTCCAGCTCTTCGGTATCGATTACGGCTGCATTCATCACTCGATCCTCGCTTACTTCGGTGCCATGCGCAGCGCGCAGTCCAGGCGAATGGTTTCGCCGTTCAGCAGCGGGTTTTTCACGATCTGTTCAACCAGCATGCCGTACTCTTCAGGACGCCCCAAACGCTGCGGGAACGGCAGGGTTGCGGCCAGACTGTCTTGCACTTCCTGCGGGAAGCCAGCCATCATCGGTGTCATGAAGATGCCGGGTGCGATGGTGTTAACACGAATGCCACTGCGTGCCAGCTCACGGGCCGCCTGCAGCGTCATGGCCACCACACCGCCCTTGGATGCACTGTAGGCGACCTGCCCGATTTGGCCTTCATAGGCGGCGATGGACGCAGTGGAAATGATCACTCCACGTTCGCCATCATCGTTCGCTTCACGGGTAGCCATTTCGGCGGCGGCCAGGCGTATGATGTTGAAGCTGCCCACCAGGTTGACCTGAATGACTTTGTTGAAGTCATCAAGCGGCATCGGGCCTTCTTTGCCGACGATCTTGCCCGCCGGGGCGATGCCGGCACAGTTGACGGCAATACCGCAGGGGCCATGCGCTTCACGCGCCGCAGCAAACGCAGCTTCCGCGCTTTCAGCCGAAGACACGTCACAACGTACAAAGATGCCACCCAGTTCTTCAGCGATCTGGCGACCGCGCTCTTCATTCAGGTCGAAAATCGCAACCTTGGCGCCAGCGGCCGCCAGTGCACGGGCCGAACCTTCACCCAGACCGGATGCACCACCGGTAACAACTGCGGGTACGTTTTTGAAATCCATTGCTCTCACCTGTCGCTTGTAGGGTTAGTGCCACCTGCTGTGGCTGACCAATAAGGGAATGACCTTAGTTTGGATCAGCAGGCGATGCTCCGCCATGACAATTTCCGGCAGCAAATTTGTTAAAAAAAGACAACTGAATACCACCTCATACAGGTAAAATAATGTCTCCCTTCAACTGCAATTTCCGATTTTTCGCCTATAATCAAACTCCCGTTCCAATACTCCGGGTGCAATATGTGGTTTAAGGCTGTACTGCTACTCTGCTTCTGCCTGCCCATTTCGCTGAGCACACCTGCCATTGCTGCCCATTCAGCGGATACCGCCACTGTTGAATTGACTACGGCTTTTCTGATCGAAACAGGACCCCGCTTGAGCCCTTCCACGGCTGCAGAACTTTGGCACAAGGGGCAATTCACACCCTACGCCGACACACTGGCGCTCGGGTTGGGCAGCAAACCGGTCTGGGTTGCCCTGGAGTTGCACAATGACACTGGCAGGGAACTGGAGCGTAGCCTTCTGCTGGATACTGCCTGGCTGGATGAGATACGGCTATACCACTACCTCGGCCCACGGTTACACCACCAGGTTGTGGCGGGAGATCTGCAGCCATTTGCCAATCGCAACCCATTACTGACCGGGTTTCTGTTTCCACTGGAGCTGAGCCCGGGTGAGCACTTTGTGCTGCTGCGAGTCAGTACACCCGATCCGATGCTGTTACCGTTGCGCCTGCTGGATGACGAACAGCTGGAACACCTCCCGCTGCAGCGGTTGACCAGCTACGGCTTGAGTTATGGCTTTCTGCTGGCATTGATCTTCTACAATACGGCCCTGTTCTTCGGTATTCGAGACCGTCACCACCTGTTATATGCGCTCTATCTGGGCTCATTCCTGCTGGTTAACCTGGCCTACTCGGGCCATGGCCTGGCCTGGTTTTGGAGTGAAGCCACCGAATGGCAACGCTGGGCACCGCCAACACTGATGATCCTGTTCGGCTGTTGCGGACTCCTGTTTGCCACCAGTTTTCTGCATATACGTCAGTACTGCTCCCGTGGCTATCGGGTGGTACAGCTTACGGCCGCTCTGGCCCTTCTCAGCCTCACTGGAGGCTGGCTGATGGACTCACAACTGGTCGCACTGAGCGCCGCTTTTATGTTCATGCTGGTCTTCACCAGCCTCATGCTGCTAATGGGGCTGTGCCGGGTCACACAAGGCAGTGTCAGTGCTCGTTTTTACCTGTTGGCCGTTATCTCTGGCACCTGTGGCACCGTCATTACCACACTGGCCGTATTAGGACATCTGCCCTTCAGGGAATGGAGCTTTCGCGCCGCCGAAATCGGCATGCTGGCCGAGGCCACCCTGCTGGCACTGGCGCTTGCGGCGCGCATACGTCATGTACATCGTGAACAGATTCAGGCTGAGCACGCTGCCAATACAGACCCTTTAACGCTGCTCAATAACCGTCGTGCACTCTATCGTCTGGCTGAAAGATACTGGCAGACCGGGAATCGTCGGCGCCGGCCACTCAGTGCCGCAGTGCTGGATATCGATCATTTCAAGCAGTGCAATGACACGCATGGTCACGCAGCCGGTGACCGGGTGTTATGTCAATTGGGCCAGTGCATTCTGAATACGGTACGCGAGGGTGACTTGGCGGCGCGCTGGGGCGGTGAAGAATTTCTGGTTTTGTTGCCTGATACTAACCTGGAGGATGCTGGTCGATTTGCTGCCCGACTGCTTGAGCAGATCCGCCTTACACAACTGGCGCTGAACGGCCGGTTGATTGAGGTTACGGCCAGTATCGGGATTGCAGAGCAGTCAGAGCAGGATCGCAGCCTCGACGATCTGATCGGTCGTGCTGATCAGGCGCTGTATGAAGCCAAGCACCAGGGGCGCAACCGCATTTTTCAACAGCAGATGGGCACCGATGGAAACGATCAGCTCAGCGAGGTGTTGATCCACGAATCAGCGGGCTGAAACAGGCCACATCAGCATGGGGAAAACTAACGCTCGCCTGCCAGTGCTGCGCCAGCCAGCGAAAGCTGGTTTCAGCAAAGAAGGTGATATGGGTAGGGTCATTGCGGTAGTGCCAGCTGCGAAAGCGCTCGTCATCCAGCACCCGCTTGGTCTGTAGCACCAGCAGCCCGTTCGGAGTCAGCAATGACCAGAGCTGATCCAGAACGGTCAGGGGGTCGGCCAGGTGCTCGACCACTTCGGTACAGGTAATAAAATCGTACTGTTGCTGCAGAGGCGCCAAGTCAGGATGGTAATACTTGTCATACAGTGACATCTCATAGCCGGCTTCACGTGCCATCTCAACCAGAGCAGGCCCCGGGCCACAGCCAAAATCGAGCCCCTTGGCGGGTGGTGACTGTTGCTGCCTGACCTGATCAAATGCGCGTGACAGAAAGCGGCGATACCCTGGATCATCAACCGTATTTTCATGATCGTCATAAACAGCCTTTTCAGCCTGCTCAGACAACCTCTGCGCAGGCTCCAAATGCACCAGCTCACAGGTTCGACAACGGTAATATAGTCGTTCTTTACACGACAGCGGGTAAAGGTCATCACTGCCGCACAAAGGGCAACACCCAGTGGGGTTTTCTGTCTGCAGCACGCGCCAGCTCCGCTCAAGTTAAAACAGGCGGATAATGTCATATGACTGACGTGCGCACCATATTCGAGCCCCCTGTTTGCTGACAGGACTGTCAGTGAAAGGCTTTGTGGCGACGGTCCAGCTTGTGGTTGCTGAGAATAACATGCTTAAGCTTGTTCAGTTTTGCCAACCGATTCATGGCCAGCAATTCAATGACCCCTGCCGCCAGCATCATCTTGATCACAAACGATTGCTCCGCCAGCAAGGGGTGAAACTGGCCACCATTGCCGGTAAACAGAAGGTAGATGCCAAACCCGATAACCAGCGTGGCAGGCAATGTAATCAGGTTATATTTGCGGATGTGACGGTTAATGTCTTTAACTGAACTCTTGCTGTCGGTGCTCATGGTGAACCCTCCCGATAGGTTGATCACTAATTGATCAGAATCCATTGCGGGAACGATTGTAGCGCTAACCCAAACAGTGCTCTAGTGTCTCAAAAGTGCCGACATTTGCAGCAAAACGCTTGTATGTTGCGCGGTAACAACAAAAAGGGCCACCCGAAGGCAGCCCTTGAACACATGGCTTCACCCGGCTCAGAGAGTACCAAGCTTCAACCAGAGCGTTTCACCTGAACTGTCATCCACACCGTCGTTGTCCGTCACCACATAAGCTTTGCCACTGACATCGATTGCAAAGCCTTCAACCTTATCGGTGATATAACCGTTAAGGCTCTTCAGATCGGGTATCAGGTCACGTACGAGCGTTTTGGATACAACCGGCAGCGCCTCACCCAGTGGACGCGGCTTGAGAGCTGACAGTTCGATGCGATAGAGCCGCTTGATGGATGCTTTTTCACCGATCTGGTTGTCACGCTCAATCACATAAAGACTGTCTTTATGAAGTTCTAGCTCTGACAGCCCTACCCAGCCTTCGCTCACCTGCTCCAGTGGGTAATGTACGGCACCCCATTGACCGGTTTTCAGGTCATAGGCCAGCAGTTTCGCATGATGATCAAGGTCATCACCCCACGGCCGCTGCATTGCAATCCAGAGCGTATCGCCTGCCAGGGCGATCCCTTCCGCACCGAAACGGCTTTGATGTTTGAGCAACTGTGAAGGCAGCTCAATGGTACGGGTGATTTCGCCCGCCGCATTCACATGATGGATCGCATGCGGAACTTCCTTGTCGACATTGCCTTCAGAGGCCAGCCAGAAGCCTCCTTTGCCGTCTGACGCAATCCCTTCGAGATCGAGCTTGCCGGCAGTCTTACCTTCGCGGGTGATATCGATCGCAGCGGTAATACGGGCGGGGTGCTCAGTTGCATCTATACGGAAAATACGAGGCTGCTTTTTGTAAAAGCTGTCATTAACGGCATAGACAATACCAGGCTCTTTGTCATCTGCAGCCAACCCTGAAAGGGCTCCCCAGCCAATCGGATTTCCCGCTGTGTCGTTTTCTGAAATCAGCTGAGGATAAGCGGCAGGTGCATCTGACCACTTGAACAGCATGACATGTGCACGCGCACCACCCTCTTCAACCAGGTCCTTTTCGTTGGCGCTGGCCAGCAAGCCACGTGAAGGGATCGCAATGGCTGACTCCGGCGCCATACCGGACGGCAACAACTGCACAAACTCAGGTTCTGCACCTGTATCTCGGTAGACTCCCATCACCGATCCGCGCTCAGACAATACGAAGATATAGGTATCATCACCAAAACGGGCAACTTCAAGCCCTTCAGGTTCACTGCCCTTTTTGCCTGAACGCTTGTCCGGGTAGTGGCCGGCACGTACCACTTCATGCTCAAAGGCCGCTCCCGACTCGAACAGCAACTCTCCACTCTTGTGGAAAATACTGAACCCGCGCGCGCCACCCTGATAGTCGCCTTCATTGGCAATCACGAAACGCTCATTGTCCAGCCACTTGACCGCATCAGGCTCTCGCAGCACGCTTTTCAAACTGTCTGTAAAGGTCAGCGCACCATCCTTTTCGGTGTCGATGCCCTCAAGATCAACGCTGCCCGCTGAAAAGTGATTGATCACCTTGCCGGTGGCGCCGTCAACGATCACCAAGTGATTGTTTTCCTGCAGTGTCACCACAATCTCACCCTGAGCATTGAAGTCGACAAATTCCGGCTCAGGATCTGAAGGCGCGATTTCGGCCAGCCCTGTCATGTCAACACGCTTCATGCTGCTGCAGTCCAGCTGTCCGTCCTTGACCGACAGGATGACCAGGTCGCCTGCCGGCAACTGCGGTATCTGTCCATCATTCAGGTCCTCATCGCGCTCGTTCTCGATTGCGATGGCAACCAGCGACTTATCAGCTGAAACCGCCACTGAATCAGGCTGTCCACCCAGTTCGCACTGATTGATCACCTTCATCTGATCCGGTGATACCAGCGCCACAAAACCGGAAGGTTTTACATAGCTTTCTGACGTGTTCACAGCGGTCACAACCAGATTACCCAATGCACTGACAGAGGTAGGCTCACCCTCCAGTGCCAGAAAGCCTGCGGGCTTTGGCTGCTCCGCTTCACGAATATCGACAAACCCAAGTCCGCCACGGGGGCTGTCCGAGTAGACCAGCGTCTGTCCGTCGGCCGTTGCGGTGATGATTTCAGGCGAAGTTTCCTGAGTCCAGTTGTCGGCCGGCAAGTTCTGACTGACCGGGAAACTGGCTACCCGATTGAACTGTTCTGCATGCGCGCCGGAAGAAGCGGCGACAGCCAATGCAAGCAAAGAAAGACGAGAGGTTAACGACAGCATTTGAACGGTTTCCTTTGAAGGGGTTGGATTCCATACACTCAAAATCTTTTTAACCGTATACCAAGATAACATTTAAAAAAGATTACAAAGCCAATAAAAAACCTTAATACAACTGAAACAGCAGCGTAACATTTGAAAAATAATATGCACCTCAACTTTCAGATACCGAGTTACAGGTACATACATGAAAAAAATACTCTTACCGCTGCTGATATCCTGTTCAATCATGCCTTCCATGGTGTTTGCAGATATCAAAATCGCTGCCGGATCAGGTGTAAATATTCTGGCAGTCAATGGTAAGGCTATTGATCAAGGCACACTGTTTTCTGATTCCCCTGATATTACCGCAGAGAATGGCAGGTCTCAGATCGTTGCCGAGTACACTGCCGAAATAACACAGTCAGCTGACGACTACATCCTTGAAAAGAGTGATACTTTTGTTATCACCTTTACTGCCAACGATACCACTGTCAGTGTTCACGCGCCTGAAATATCCAATCGATATGGTCTTAAAGCATTCAATGAATCGGGCAACTGGCGTTTGCAAAATACTGATGGAAAATCCATTCCTTTTGATTTTGGCAAGTTGGAGAAAGAAGGTTTCCAGCTGGCACGTGACTATGAAAAAGAGCTCAAGGCCTTTAATAGTTCTTCCGCTGAAGCAGCCATGGTCTCTTTAAATACCGAAACACACAATTTTAATAAAGGAACACCTGCTCAGCCGGTTTCAATTGGCGTTCATGCTGACCAGAAAATGGTCGGGCAAATGCTGCAGTTCTGGTATGAGCAGGCCAGTACGGAAACACGGAATAAATTCAAGAGCTGGATTAAATCCAGCCAGTAAACCTCACCCTTACTATTCTTTTATTTGGAGTCTCGCACATGAAAAAGCTTCTTCTGGCTGTTGCAGTTTCCGCTGCTGCCAGCTCCGCCAGCGCTGTTACTGTTTATGAAGGCAATGGCTTTACCTATAAGCTGAACGGTGACCTGCAGGTTCAGCTGCGCAAGGAAATTGGCGAAGACGAACACGCTGATATCGAGTTCGATGATCTGGAGCTGAAAAACTACGTCAGCTACGACCTGGGCAACGATATGAAAGCCTTTGGTCGCGTCGATTTCGGCTTCAAGGATGCCGCTGAAGACAAACAGGATGGCAGCAAGCTTGAAGAAGCTTACCTGGGCCTGGCCTTCGGAAACACGTCTGTTTCCTTCGGTAAACAGAACTTTGCATCTGACGAGTTCGGTATCGAGGAAGCCTACGAACTGAAGACCGTAAACGAAGACCGCTTCGATGGCATGTCTACCGACGGTGATGACACTATCCGTATGGACATCGAGCTGGAGAATGTTTATCTGGTTGCGTCCTACGAGATGGATGCCGAAGGTGAAGACAGCGAAAACGGTGAGTATTTCGATCTTTTCGCATCCACCAACCTTGGTGATCTGACACTGGCAGCGGCCTATCAGAACGCAAAGGAAGCGATCGGTGCCGATTCTTATGACACCTGGGGTATCAGTGCCTCTTATGACGCAGGCTTTGCTACTTTCGCAGCTGACTACAGCAGCACTGATGACATCGCTGACCTTTACAACATTGCCGTATCGTTCCCGGTCGCCAGCACTACCAGCATGGCTATCGGTATGGTTAACGAAGACTTTGATGCCGGAGACGACATCACTGAATGGTACGCCAACGTAACCTACAAGTTCCCGACTCAGAAAAACGTCAGCCTGTTTGCGGAAATCGCTGACTCTGACGAAGATGGCGCCGACATGGGCTACCTGGCAGGTATGCGCGTCAAATTCTAATGGACTAGCGTAGCCGTTCACGCCTTACCCCCTTCGGGCCTGAACGGTCACGGCTCACTGCCGGCTCTCTTGAGCCGGCTTTTTCGTTTCGGAACCAAGCCGTAATTTATTCATTCTCCGGCAGATCTGGACCAATCCGAGTTGTCATCATGCTCTGCACCAGTAATATTTCTGTAGCTACCCTTCAGCCCTCTCTACAGGCGACTTCTGCCTGACAGGGGCAGTAGATCAAAATGCACCGGAGATCGGGTATTCGATCAGGAACCGGATCTGGTCATCATCCAGCTCTGCCTGAGCAACATTGGCTCGATGGGAACTGTGTATCAGAGACAGGGTCAGCCCCTCTGCTCCGCCCCCCTGAACGGTGTAGTCAAGACGCAGGTCCCGCGCCCAGTGCTTGCCGCCCTTACCATAGCCCAGCCAGGCATAGCTGCCGTTGGGATCCACTCCGGTGCCATCAGTCCCCGAACCACGGAAGTAACTGGCCCTCAGTTTCATGCCTGGCATGATCGCGGCCATGTCCAGATCATAGCGGAGCTGCCAAGAGCGCTCATTGGGACCGTTAAAATCGGAAAGCTGAGCACCGTTTGACAGCCAGATGGCCCCGCGGCTGACATAATCAAAGGGAGTATCACCATCCACCTTCTGATAGCCAAGCCCAAATCCGTGCGCCCCGGCTCGGTAGTGTACAAACAGGCTGGCGGTGGTGTTGTCGACCTCACCGGCAAGACTTTTTCCGGTATCCTGGCTGTGATATATCTGGAAACTGGTGCGCAAGGATCGTTCCCCGGACCACTTGAGGCTGTGATTGATCCCCAGATAATGAGTATTCCAGCTATCTTCAAGCTCAGCGGTGTACAGACTCAGATTCAGTGCAGGTGAAAGGGTGTAGTTTCCGCCCAGATAACTGAAACTGTCGCCAAGGAGTATGGCAGGGTTAGCATAATTGATGGTGAGATCGTTATTGGTGTTACGTGAGTTTCGGTCAGTTGATCCGGTGAAACGACCTGCCTGCAAGCTCAGCCCCTTGATGTCCCGGCTAACCAATGAGAAACCATACATACTTTCAGGCAACAACCTGCTGTCCGAGGAAGAAAACACGGGGGTTTTAACCCGCTGCTCACCATAGCGAAGCTCACTGGATCGGATACGCATTTTTGCGGCCACTCCTCCACGGGCCATTTCATCCAAGGAGTAGCCATCATCTGAAACCGGCAGCATTCTAATTTTTCCGACAGAATAGTCCGACCCATCCAGTTTATGTCCCAGATAGAGCTGTGCATCCAGTCCAAAACCGACCGGCCCGGGGGTAAAGCCGGATTTCAGCTCTGCAGTGACACCGACACCCCACTCACGGGCCTCATCAGAACGCCGAGCATAGGGCAGATAACGATTACGCCCTCCGTTGCTGCGTCCCCCGTTAAGATATTCCCGATCATAGTAAAGGCTTCGCAGGTTCAGATTCCACTGAGCATCAGCAATCACCCCGGATGCTTCCGCCTGTTGGTTTTTATTCAGAAGACTGTCTGCCGAAGCCGTGGGTACTGTAGCCAGGGCTCCCAGGGACAAGGCTAGAATTACGGGACTGTGTTTGCTTTTAAGCATGATTCCTTTATCCAGACAGGTTAAAATTACATCCATTTATAGCTATGAAACATAAATTCTGATTCATTACCGGGCATCATATAAAAATCGTGATTTCTATATACCTCTGACTTCACATGCACTTTCAACTCAAGCCATACGTACCTCCCTTGATCTCAAAACAATAAGAACAGCGAAAAGCGTGAGGGCTATTCCAAATACTGATACCGGATCTGGCAAGTCGCCAAAAAAACCATAATCCATACTTAAAGCCCAAAGCACTGCGGTATATTCAAAAACCGCAAGGGTTGAAATTGGAGCCCTTGCTATTGCCTCAGTCATCATCACATGGGCTATTCCACCAAAAAGGCCTGCTCCAACCAGCCAAACCATGGATTCAAAGGCTATATCTGTCCATCCCCAGAAACTTGTTGCCCCGCCAACAAGACTGCAGACAAGCGCAAAAAAGAAAGCGATACTTCCGGCGTGTTCCGTTTGAGTAAGCGTCTTGATTTTTATTTTGGCGATAGCCGTAATAGCCGCCATTGCCACCCCTGACAGACTCCCAAGCAGTGTAGCCCGGGTTACTTCCGGCGACTCCAGCGAGGGATACAAGGAGATAATCACCCCTGCAAAACCCACAATGACCATGCCGACCAGAAAGGTGGAAGGTCTCTCGTCAAGAAGAACTACTGCTATCGGGATCGCCAGCAGCGGTGCCAGAAAACCAAAAATGGCCGCCAGCGATAGCGGTAGGTAAGCGAGAGAGATGAAAGAAAAAAACATGGCCAGACAGCCATAGGCGCTTCTTTCAATGTGCCCTTTCCAGTTTCGGGTTTTCAGTGCCTCCGGAAAAACACCAATACACATCAGATAAATCAATATAGGAATAATTGCAATACTACTTCGCCAAAAAACAACTTGCCCTACAGGAGCCTCAACCGAGGCCTTTTTGACACAAAGAGCCATACAGGCAAACAACCCCGTCGCCATAAGCCGGAGCATTACGCCTTTCCAAGTATTCATTTAAGTTCTCTTAAATCTTATATAGAAAACACAGGACTTGATTTATTTAACTCAATCTAAAAAATATTTTCTTCTGAAGTCTTTTTAAAAGAAATGAAATACCGGCCTTTTGATATCATCGTGATGCAGCATGCGGACATTAACACCAAAGACCCTTTTGATATTATCCTGTGTAAGCACTTCTTCCGGGGTACCTATGGCAACCATATTGCCGGAGCACATCATGATGACTCGATCACATGCGGTTGCCTGATTGAGGTCATGCAATGCAACCACGATTGTGGTTTCCAGTGTTTCCACCAGCTCCAGGATTGCTAGTTGGTTCTGAATATCCAGATGATTGCTGGGCTCATCAAGCAATAGCACCTCCGGCTGCTGAGCCAAGGCTCGCGCCAGATGGACTCTTTGCCTTTCACCACCGGACAGGGTCTGCCAGACTCGATGCTGAAGATGCTGGATATTCAGCGCCTGTATCGCGTGATCAACGATGGCATCATCCCGTTCGGACCAGGGATTCAGCGGGGAAAGCCAAGGCGTACGTCCCAGCTCAATGGCGTCCCTTACATGGATACGATCATGGGTCTCAGCCTGTTGTGCCACATAAGCCAGCTGCCGTGCCACCACATGTCTTGACAAGGAATATATACACCTACCGTTCAACAAAATTTCCCCATTGCAGGGACGATTGATTCCCGCTAGCAGCCGAAGCAACGTTGACTTGCCCGAGCCATTGGGACCGACCAGCCCCACAACCTCTCCCCGGCATACATCAAACGAAAGGGGCTCAATCAAAGGTTTTCCATTCAGAGTGGAGCTCAACTTGTGTACAGAGATCATCGGTTCCTGGCTCCGCGGATCAAAATAACGGCAAAGGCGGGAGCACCAATTAATGCGGTGACCACCCCGATGGGCAGCACTTGCCCGGGAATCACTATGCGTGACAATACATCTGACAGCACAAGGAAGACGGCCCCCATCAGAGCCGCTACAGGGATAAGCACCGCATGGCGGACTCCAACCAGAAAACGGGCAGCATGAGGAATCACCAAGCCCACAAAGCCGATGGAACCGACCATGGAAACCATCACGGCTGTCAGCATGGCTGTTACAAAAATCAGAATCAGTCGAACTCGGGCAACCGGAATGCCCAGAGATTGGGCAGACTCGGCACCAAAGGTAAAGGCATCAAGAGCTCGAGCATGATAAAGGGCTACCAGCAATCCAATCACTGCCACGGGCACTGCTAGCCAGGCATCTTCCCAGCGGATGCCGCTCAGATTGCCCAGCAACCAGAACATGATGCCCCGCGCAGCCTCCGCATTGGCTGATTTGGTAATCATCAGAGCCGAAAGTGCATGGAAAAGCTGTGCACTGGCGATGCCGGCCAGAATAATGTGCCCGGTAAAGCGGGACAGCAGCAGCACCACAGCGAATGCCAGCAGAGAGCCGGCGAAGGCCCCAAATGACATAGAGACAGCACCTGCTCCAATCCCGATGATGGCTACCGCCACGGCACCGGCAGAAGCGCCTGCAGAGATACCCAGAATATAAGGATCAACCAGGACATTTCGCAACAGAGATTGCAGCACCACACCACTGACCGCCAAAGCAGAGCCACAACAGATGGCTATAATCGCCCGACTGAGCCGATACTCCCAAAGAATACCTGCGTCAATGGCATCAACCACATGGCTCGCACCAAGCAGCCTATTGGCCAGGGTTTTATATACCGTATCCAGAGCAATGGGGCTTTCCCCCACCATCAATGCGATCATGGCCGCTGCCAGCAAAATGCCGGCAGCGATCAGAAGGGAGCGACTCATGGCAAGCAGCAGTTGCCCTGTCCTATACAGGAACACTTGGATCATCTTATTCCCTTCCCAGATCCAGTGTCTGCAGTGCTTCGCTCAATGTTTCAAGTCCATCGATGGAACGCAGGGTGACATCCATGGCATGAGCATCCATCACAACAACTCGATTGTTTTTGACCGCATCCATTTCTTTGGTCACCGGGTCCGTACGAAGAAACTCCAGTTTCTTTTTGTAATCATCGCCCTCAAAGCGGCGCCGGCTCATTTCTGCAACCACAATGATGTCAGGGTTGGCTTGGGCAATGGTTTCCCAGCCCACCATCGGCCAAACCTCTTCGGACTGGACCACGTTTTCAATCCCCAGGGTCGACATCATCCAATCAGCTACGGTTTTTCGGCCAGCAACCCAGGGATCGACCCCCAGTGCAGCACTGGAATACCAAAATACGGCCGTCAGGCCATCTGTCTGGTGTTTCCTAGCCTGATCCACGACAGCCGCTTCCCGCTTGCGTATGCTGTCGATCAACTCATTCCCACGTTCTCTCACCGCAAAAAGATGTGCGATGTCTCGGATATTCCGGTAAAGGTCATCCAGCGAAAACATGGCGGTACGAGTACCATCAATGCCTTTACTCCCATCCTGATTGCTGCACTGAGAGGCTAGCACATAGGTATTGATACCCAGCGAATGAAACTGTTCGCGCTTGCCGACAGCCCCCTGAGGGCCAATGGTAAACAGAAAGTCTGCTGTGACCAGATCCGGCTTTTTGCCAATCACCCCTTCAAAGCTGGGGAAGTTATCCGCTATGCGTTCAATGTCGGCATTCACTTCACGATACTTTTCATCAACATCGGTAAACCAGTTGGATGTTCCTGCAACCCGATCATGCAGTCCCAGAGCATAGATGATTTCAGTACCGGCCTGGCCCACGGTAACCACACGCTTCGGCGGGCTGCTCAGATTCAGCATCTCACCACAATTCTCCAGCTTGATGGGCCTCCCCTGCTCCTGACCAACAGCAACGGCTGAAATACCTGACAACAAGCCAGCGCAAACCAGAGTTTTAGCCCAAGGAAGGCTGCGGAAAAAAATCATGAGAATCTCCTTAAAAACAGAATTACCGAATGTGTTCATCCCTTCAGGAACGGCGATTCTCACAGCATTGATAATGATTATCAATTGAATTAATATTAACAACATATTCCATATGGGAATACCTTTTTAATATTCTGTAAAGCGCAGGGAACAATGCGAGAAACCTTCAATATCCGCCAGCTGGAAGCATTCAGAGCGGTCATCAAGCATGGGGCTGTCAGTCGCGCAGCAGACAGCCTGTATATCACCCAGTCAGCGGTCAGCAAGCTGATTGCCGCCCTGGAGGAGCAAACCGGCCTGACACTGTTTGAACGGAGCTCGGGTCGCCTGCAGCCCACATCTGACGCATTAAAGCTGTTTGACCAAAGTGACCGTGTTTTTTCCGAACTGTCCGGCCTCAGCCGCAAGGTTCAGCAGCTAAAAAATAACGGGAGCAGAAGCTTCGCCATTGGCTTCCTGCCCGCTCTGGCTAGCCAGTATTCTGCTGAAATATGTAGAATTTTCCGCCAGGAACATCCCGACATCGAGCTGTCACTGGTAATTGGCAATACACCGGCCATTAAGGAGATGCTGATCAACAGAAAGCTTGACGTGGGCGTAGTGGCAACGCCGATTGACCACCCATCCTTCACGGCTGAACCGATTTTAAGCTCATCCCTAGTGTTGATCCTGCCCCAGGGACACCCGCTTGCTGATCAGGAGGGAGTCCACGCCCGTGATCTGGATGGACTGGATTTTGTTGATTACAACCCGGATGATCACTGCAGCGCTCTGCAAACCAAACTTTTTGGACAGTTTGGAAGCACCCCCAGGTTTACCATCAACGGCACCACGGCCTCCGTTGTCATTAATCTGGTTGCAGCTGGTTTCGGTGCAGGGTTGGTACACCCGGCTTCGGCCCACTGGCGACGACCGGACCTTTGTATCAAGCCTTTTTACCCGAAAACGCCCATCTCCTATTATTTCTGTCACGACAACCAGCCACACAACGCTGAACTGATCCAGTACTTACGTCATTGCATGCAAAGGGTCCACAACCACGTTTTTCACTCGGAAAAGGAGGCGCCTTGCTGCGGGGAGCAAACTCAGTTCGAGGAATAAATCCGACCTCCGGATACGCTGTACTCTAATCCTGCCTGGATTCTACTGCAGCTGGTAATCCACCGGTCGCAGCAGTTCCGGTGCAGGATCCCCCAGAGCTTCAGCCACACTGATCTCATGAATGCGGCATATTGCATCCAATGGCAGGTCATTACTTTCACGCCCGAAAGGGAATTCCAGTTGCTCGGATAGTCGGTCCAGCCCAAAAAACGTGTAGGCCACGATGGCGCAAAACACCGGGGTAAACCAGCCAGCGGCACCGACCAACCCAAACGGAAGAAGGTAACAGTAAATATAGGCTGTCCGATGTGCCAACAGTGTGTAGGCAAAAGGCAAGGGTGTATGCGCAATCCGCTCAGATGCAGCCTGAATCCCTGCCAGCTCATGCAGGTGACGATCCAGGGCCGCCGCCGCGATGGTATCGATCTGTCCCGACTGCAGCGCCTGAGCAACCTGTAACCCCGCCTGCTGCAGCATGAACTCCGCCGGATTGCGTTTCGAAAGCGCCATATTGATCACTTCAGCCGGCAGGTCCGGTGGCAGATCATCACGTACATCTTCGCCACGCAGTTGACCCCGCAACAGGTGACTGTGCGCCAGTACACATGACAGCAGGTGTCGACGCTCTCCGTCTGCCAAATAGATACCACTGGCACGCGCCAGGCTGCGCACTTCATACACCATGTGCCCCCACTGCTTTCTGGCCTCCCACCAACGGTCATAGGTTGCGGTATTGCGCACGCTCAGCAGTATCGACAGGGCTATACCGATCAGAGTAAACGGCAACAGGCTGTACTCGACAACCCCATCAAGATAATGCCGCCTCATGCCCCAGGTAACGGCAAGAGCGAACAGCCCGACCAGAATGATATGAGGCAACACATGAGGTACAACCGAGCCTTTCCAGGCCAGCATCAGGCCGATGGCGCCCGGGCGCTTGCGAACGATCATTTAGATTAACTCCCGACAGCGAGTTGTATTTTGACTCGCCTGAATAAAATGCATCTGGCATAAATTGTATGTGGGCGATAGTGTTGACCAGAACCCGTGTCGTGAACAGTTTTAATTATTGCCAAATAACAACAATACAGAGGCCCAACATGAAACTGCTTGAAAACTCTGCCACCCCGAGCGCTCTGCGTGTTGCCATTTTTCTCAAAGAACTGGGAGTCGAAGTGGAACGCCAACAGGTTGATACCAAAGGCGCCGAAAACCGTACCAAGACGTTTTTACAGAAAGCGCCCAATGGGCTGATTCCGGTGCTGGAGCTCGATGATGGCACCTGTATCTGCGAAAGCCTTGCAATCTGTCGCTACTTTGACGCCATTACACCCAACGACAAGGCTCTGTTTGGCGATACGCCACTGGAGCAGGCCCGCGTTGAAATGTGGCAGCGGATAGTAGAGTTACAGGGTTTAGTGCCCGCTTTTCAAGCATTTCGCAACCTGACAGGGTTCTTCAGTGACCGGGAAAACTGTGTCAAAAGCTGGGGAGAGGAATCACAAAAAAGGGTAAACGCATTTCTGCCTGTTGTGGATCAGCAGTTGAGTACCCACTCATGGGTTGCAGGAGAGCATTTCAGTATCGCCGATATCACGTTGTGGGTCCTGTGCCGCTTTCTGCCTCGGTTGGAACTACAGGTCGATGATAGTTTGCCAAACCTGCAAAAGTGGCTTAACCAGATGGCCAGGCGTCCATCAGTTGCCGGTCAGCAGGACCGTTGATGTAGCTTTACTCTGACCCTGCCACTGCTACAATTGCTGACCTGAACTCTTAGGAACCGCCCTCAACCTGCAGGATGTGTGCATGAAGTTTCGTTTCCCCGTCGTCATCATCGACGAAGATTTCCGCTCCGAAAACATCTCAGGTTCCGGTATCCGGGATCTGGCTGAAGCGATCAGTCGCGAAGGCATGGAAGTGGTCGGATTTACCAGCTACGGTGACCTGACATCATTCGCACAGCAGGCCAGTCGGGCCTCCTGCTTTATCCTGTCCATCGATGACGAGGAGTTCGGTTCCGGCTCCGATGAAGATGTGGATAAGGCGTTGAAATCAATTCGTGACTTCATCGGTGAGGTGCGCAAGCGCAACGCTGATATTCCGGTGTTCCTCTACGGTGAAACCCGCACCTCACGCCATATCTCCAACGATATCCTGCGCGAGCTGCATGGTTTCATCCATATGTTCGAGGACACACCCGAGTTCGTGGCCCGCCACATCATTCGCGAAGCGACCAAGTATCTGGAAAGCCTGGCCCCGCCTTTCTTCAAGGCGCTGATGGACTACGCCAGTGACAGCTCCTACTCCTGGCACTGCCCCGGCCATTCAGGCGGTGTTGCCTTTCTGAAAAGCCCTGTAGGCCAGATGTTTCACCAGTTCTTCGGTGAAAACATGCTGCGCGCCGACGTGTGCAACGCAGTAGAAGAGCTGGGCCAACTGCTGGACCACACCGGCCCGGTATCAGCCAGTGAGTCCAATGCCGCACGCATCTTCAATGCCGATCATCTGTTCTTTGTCACCAACGGCACGTCCACGTCCAACAAGGTCGTGTGGCACTCTACCGTAGCGCCGGGTGACATCGTCGTAGTCGACCGGAATTGCCACAAGTCGATTCTGCACTCGATCATCATGACCGGTGCGATCCCAGTGTTCTTGATGCCGACCCGCAACAACTACGGCATCATTGGTCCGATTCCCAAAAGTGAATTCGACCCTGAAACCATCCGCAAGAAGATCGAAGCCAACCCCTTTGCCCGCGAGGCGAAGAACAAAAAGCCACGTATCTTGACCATTACCCAGAGCACCTACGACGGCATCGTTTACAACGTGGAAACGATCAAGGAGATGCTGGGCAATACCATCGACACCCTGCACTTCGATGAGGCCTGGCTGCCGCACGCATCGTTCCATGAGTTCTATCACAACATGCATGCCATCGGGCCGGATCGTCCACGCTCGGACGAAACGCTGGTGTTTGCGACCCAATCCACTCACAAACTGCTGGCAGGATTGTCGCAGGCCTCCCAGATTCTGGTACAGGACGGCACCAGCCGAAAGCTGGATACCCACCGTTTCAACGAATCCTACCTGATGCACTCCTCTACCAGCCCGCAGTACGCGATCATTGCATCCTGTGACGTGGCCGCTGCCATGATGGAACCCCCGGGCGGCAAGGCTCTGGTGGAAGAATCATTGCTTGAAGCGATCGATTTCCGCCGTGCCATGCACAAGGTGGACGAGGAGTTTGGCGAAGACGACTGGTGGTTCAAGGTCTGGGGGCCGGATGTGCAGGCTGAGGAAGGCCTGGGAGACCGTGACAACTGGATCATCCATGACAACGATGATTGGCACGGCTTTGGCAAGATCGACTCTGGCTTCAACATGTTGGACCCGATCAAGTCTACCATCATTACACCGGGGCTAAATCTTGAAGGCGAGTTCGACGAAGTCGGCATTCCAGCCGCCATCGTCAGCAAATATCTGGCTGAGCACGGCATTATCATTGAGAAAAGCGGCCTCTACTCCTTCTTCATCATGTTCACCATCGGCATCACCAAGGGCCGCTGGAACTCGATGGTGACCGAACTTCAGCAGTTCAAGGATGACTACGACCAGAACCTGCCCATGTGGCGTGTGATGCCCGAATTTGCCCAGCGTCACCCCACCTATGAGCGCGTTGGCCTGCGTGATCTCTGTACCGAGATTCATAACGTCTACAAGCAGTATGATGTGGCTCGCATCACCACCGAAATGTACCTGTCCAACATCGAACCGGCCATGACACCGGCTGATGCCTGGGCTAAAATGGCGCACCGTGAGGTAGAGCGGGTTTCCATCGACGCCCTCGAAGGCCGCGTCACTGCGATGCTGGTGACCCCCTACCCACCGGGCATCCCGCTGCTGGTACCGGGCGAACGCTTCAACAAGACCATCGTGCGCTATCTGCAGTTTGCACGCGATTTCAACTCTCGCTTCCCTGGCTTCGAGACCGATGTTCATGGCCTCGTACGTGAGCAGGTAAACGGCAGAGATGCGTACTTCGTGGATGTGGTCAAAGACTGATCAACGTACAACAAACAACACGTACAGAAGCGGCTTACAGAAGCCGCTTTTTTTATACATGAATTATTTGGCACACAGTTTGTAGGTAATCTATAGTGAGTCGGAGGTTCGTGAGGGACCATACGGCAATAATAAGGATAACAGGTGCCATGAAAAAGAATTTGCCCATTACCGACCGCGAGGTTGAGTTCCCCAACAACACCAACATTCTCTCCACCACCGACCTTAAAGGTCAGGTGACCTACGTGAATCAGGACTTCATCACGATATGTGGCTTTCGCCAGGATGAGCTGTTGGGCAAAAACCACAACATCGTACGTCACCCTGACATGCCCCCGGCTGCTTTCCAGTCCCTGTGGGATACGGTACAGACCGGCAACTCCTGGATGGGAATTGTGAAAAACCGCTGCAAAAACGGTGATCACTACTGGGTCAGCGCGTACGTCACGCCGATCACCGAGGATGGCAAGGTCATCGAATACCAGTCGGTGCGTACCCGTCCCGAGCCAGAACAGATTGCCAGAGCCAGTCAACTATATGCTCGCCTGTCGGCCGGAAAAGAGTTCAAGCCCAGCCTGGCCAGCCGCATACGGCTGCCTTGGCGACTGCTGGGGGCCGGTATACTGGCGACACTGGCGGCACTGGGTTTGCACCAATCGGGTGTTGCCGGCACCGATGGCACTGCAGCGATTGTGATTGCCGCCATGTTGGCAAGCCTGCTGTCTATGCTGATCATACAGCCTATCCACCAGGTGATTGAGCAGACACGCAAAAGCGTCTCTGATGATGCACTGGCACGGCGTATCTACACCGGCCGCGACGATGAAGCCGGCCAGCTAAAGTTCGCTCTGTTCCGTCTGCGCTCAGAAGCCCGTGCAATTGCCGGACGTATTAATGATTGTGCCGAGCAGCTGGGTCAGAATGCCGAACGGCTGGCATCCGCCGTTGAGCGCAGCAGCCAGGGACTGAACCACCAGCAATCGGAAACGGAACAGATCGCTTCGGCCGTCACCCAGATGGTCGCCAGTATCGAGGAGGTCGCACGTCATGCACAGATGACAGCGGTCAGTGCAGAGGGCTCCAATACCTGCGCCAGTAACGGTCAGGCCGTCATGGCCGATGCACGCGAAGCGATCCTGTCTCTGACTGACGAAATCGAAAATGCCACTGGCGTTATTGACCAGTTGGCGACCAGCAGCGATAACATCCATGGCATTCTGGAAGTCATCACCGGCATCTCCGAAAAAACCAACCTGCTGGCACTGAACGCCGCCATCGAAGCCGCCCGCGCCGGTGAACATGGACGTGGTTTTGCCGTGGTAGCCGAAGAGGTTCGCAATCTGGCACAACGCAGCCAGGAGTCGGTCGGTGAAATCCAAACGCTGTTGGAAAGCCTGCAGCTCGGCTCTCGCAACGCGACCGATGCCATGCGTCAGAGTCAGAGCAAGGCCCGCCACACCGTTGAGAGGGCACTGCAGGCTGCAGACGCACTGCAGGAGATTACCGCAGCGGTAAATCAGATTACGGACATGAACACGCAGATTGCCTCTGCCGTGGAGCAGCAACTCAGTGTCAGCGGTGAGATCGAGCGCAACGTGGGACTGATCCGTGATGTGGCACAAAACAACCTCAGCGATGGCCGGCAGACACAGCTGTCGGCCGAAGAGATGGCAGGACTGTCACGCAACCTGAAGCAACTATCCACCAATTTCTGGGTTGTGAAAGCCTGAGCGAGCAACCCTTTTCCAGAACGTAAACGCCCCGCAGTGCGGGGCATTTCACCTCAGCCAAGTTTATCTATTACTTACGCTGCTGCACCTTGTCTTCCAGCGCCGTCAGCTTTTGTACGATTTCGGCAGAGATGGCCGCAACCTGATCGTAGCAGTTTTCAGCACGATCAAACTCTTTGGCCTGACGATACCGAATCGCTTCCTTCACCTGTGCATGCAGCTTCTCGTGCGGTGATTCAATGCTGGTGAATTCGCGCAGGCTGCCATATTTCTCTTTGCCTTCCGAGTAGTACCACTTACCGAAAGCACAATCCATATGCGATACGGCCTCTTTCTCTGTCAGGCTTGACTTGCCATCCAGAAAGCTGCGCAGCCGTGTTTTCCAGGACAGGTGGGCCGCCTTGGCAGCACCCAGGTCGATACCCTGTACATTGGTTTCAAACCGACTGACTTCCTTCAACAAACTTTCCACATAACCACTGATCTGGCTGGTCACCTCAACCGACTGCTTTGAATACGCGGAGGTTCTGCGCGCCTGATCCGCAATACCGGTAATATGGCGATCCATATCGTGTGCCACCTGGCTCTGCTCTTCGGCAGCGGTAGCGATCTGGGTGTTCATGTCGGTGATGACGCCCACCGCATCCACGATTCTCAAAATGACACTGCGCGCCTCTTCAGCCTGCGCCACACTCTCTTCGGCCATACGCTGACTGGTTTCAATTGAGTGTACCGCTGAGGTCGACTGTTTCTGCAACCGCTCAACGATCCGTGCAATATTTTCAGTTGATTCCTGGGTACGCTGAGCCAGCGTACGAACCTCATCAGCTACTACGGCAAAACCACGCCCCTGCTCACCGGCGCGAGCAGCCTCAATGGCGGCGTTCAGTGCCAGCAGGTTGGTCTGCTCGGCGATACCGGTAATCACATCCAGAATCTGGCTGACCTCTTCTGAGTCTTTCGCCAGTTCACGAATGACCTCACCGGAGTGACGTACCTGATCCGCCACACCACCGATCTGATCGCTAACCTGTGCCACCAGCTGCTGGCCACCCTTGGCAGAGTCTTTGGCCGCCTCGGCCGAGGACGCGGCGCTGGATGCACTCTGAGCCACCTCCTGCACCGTGGACGCCATTTCGGTCACCGCTGCCGCTACCTGATCAATTTGCGACTGCTGATTGGTCACACCACGGTCGGTGTCCGACAACGCCGAGTTCACCTGCCCCACCCCTGTACTGATACGCCCTGCAGTCTGAGTTACCTGATGCAACAGTTCGCCGATTTCGAGGATGATTTCGTTGTAGGCAGTATAGTTTTGACCTACCTCGTTTCTCGGGTTATCGATTTCAATCGGAATCGAGAAATTGCCCTGCGCCAGTACCCGCAGATGGTCACGCAGGTTTTTGATCTGACGGAACATGACTGTCAGGCCAAAAGAACGGCCCATCACGATCAACAGCAGTACCAGAGCGGTTACCCAAAGCGCGATTTGCTGCAGCAATTTCTGCTGTCCCAGTGCTTTGGATTCCATCAACCCAACGGTGTTGTTCATTTCCTTGAGCAGTGTCAGTGACTGCTGCTCCAGCTTTGGCAACAAGGCAGTATCCGGTTGCTGCAGATACTGGTTCAGCGTTGCACGATAACTGTTCCAGAGTGTGCCCACCTGCTCCAGCCGAGAACGGATCTCTGCATCCTCCGCAGCCTTGATACCTCGCTCGGCAGAGCCATTCAGCAATGCCTGGTGTGCGCTTTCAAACGCATTCATGGTCTTTGTTACTCCGCTGCGATCCCCGACATCCTGAGACAGCAGCAGCACTTCCTTGGCCATTTTCTGGCTCAGCATGCGTTGGGCGCCCGCCACATTGATTGCGGATGCATCTGTATTGTCAGAAAGGTAAACGGCAGCGCCAATCACTGCAGTCAGCACAAAGATGATCACATAGGAAAACATGAACTGGGCATCGAGCGAACGCATGCCAACCAGCTCGAGTAACCGCTCCAGCAGTTTGCCGGCGCGGTAGCGCATCGATTTTGTATCGGGAGAATATTTGAACATCTTTACCTTCCTCTGGGGCTGGCAGCATCGGTGAATCGTTGGGCTAACCCTGACGAACCGCGGACTTTAACGGTTTTTGTCTCCAGCAGTCATTAAATCGTGCCTGACAGTCAGTGTAAACGTATTCAGACAGGGTTATTGACCTGCTGCACAATGACTGTATTTGGTGACAGACAATTTACAGGTTTACAGCTTCCAAATAAGCAAATACCCTAAGTAAAAACCCACCAATAACAAGAATCTGGGTCACGGCATGAAAATCTATATAACACAACGTATTGCCATCGGTTTCGGCCTCTTGGTCGTCTTCATCATGCTGGTCGGTGCTGGCGGACTCTACGGTAGCCGAACCGTCAGTGCCGGCTTGAGTGCCGTCACGGAAGACGTGTTGCCACTGGTTGATGACAGCTACGCCCAGACACTTGCTTTGGGTAACTCAACCACGGATCTTTACGGTGCCCTGGCTCAGCGCCAGCCGGAGCGATTTGAAAGCTATCGAGAGATGTTCAACACCAGCTTCGACCGTTTCAGTAAGCAGCTGGATCAACTCCAGCTTCGGCTTGATAACCACACCGAACTGGCCCCCATTGTAAAGCGGATTCGCAATAATGCAGTAGAGCTTAAAGGCCTGTCGGAAAAACTGTTCGCACTCCACCAGGAACAGCGGCGACTGCAGGCGGCAGTCAGTGACATCTCAGTCAAGTTCATGACTCAGAATGATGCCCTTGCCAGCTGGGCACGCAACTACCTTTCCACAGCAACCAGCGATGAAGGCATATTGCGCATCCGCTCCGTCACCCGCGCAGCCAACAGCTACCGATTCATGCTGTTCAATTACCAGCGCAATCAGGATATCGAACGCTTGCGCAGTGATGCCAAAGATAATCGAGCCAGCCTGGTCCAGGCACATGAGTTTTTCGCTGAAGCTGAACCCCGCGCCAACCAGGTCGAGCCGCTGGTGCAAAATCTTGAAACCGCTTTTTACGGTGATGATGGCGTACTGTCGCTGTATAACCAGCTTACCGCCGCTGATATTGAACTGACCCAAACGCTGGAACAGTTGTCAGCCTTGATGGAAGCGTCCAGCAAAGAGTCTGCCAGCATGGTCGAGGCAGCGCGTACACTGGCAGCCGATACCCGTCAGAAAGGACAACAGGCGATTATTTTGAGCAATACGGTTATCCTGATAATCGCTTCCGCCGCCATCGTACTGGCGATCGTGATAGCGCTGTTGACCATTAACGCGCTGCGTAAACCCCTGGCCGAGATCCGTCAGCAATTGGGACGGCTGCGTCAGGGTGATCTTCGTATCAGCTTTGATGATCAGCGCAAGGATGAGTTCGGTGAGCTGGGCGAAGCCCTCAACGATGTGGTCAAGGGCCTGCGCGAAATCGTCACCACTATTACCCGTGGTTCTGAGCATCTTGCATCCGTTGCCAGCCAGAACTCAGCCATCAGTGAGCAGACCACGCAGGCGATGGCTCATCAAAGTGACCAGTTGCATCAAACGGCATCCGCCGCTACCGAAATTTCCAGCAGTGTGGCCGAAGTGGCCAATCACAGTCATACCACACTGGATGCCGTCAATGAATGCGAGTCCCTTAGTGTCAGCTTGACAGATAATGTCCGTGAAACCCTGCAAAGCATCGAACTGCAGGCCAGTGGTATACAACAGGCAGTCAGCGTCAGTGATCAGCTTGCCAGCTACGGCTCGGAGATTGACAGTATTCTGTCTACCATTCGGGATATCGCTGAACAGACCAACCTGCTGGCACTGAACGCCGCCATCGAGGCTGCCAGAGCCGGTGAGCATGGTCGCGGCTTTGCGGTAGTCGCCGATGAAGTGCGCGAGCTGGCCAGTCGAACCCAGAATTCCACAGGGCGGATTCAGGAGATGGTGGAAAATATGCAGAAAAACATTACGCAGGTCGTGAGCGTGATGCAATCAAGCTACCACCAGACGCAAAGCTGTGTAGAACACGCCCATGCCTCTCAAACCTCTTTGGATTCTCTCAATGCCGCCATCGCCCATATTGGCAGCCTGAGTACACAGATTACAGAGGCAGCACGCCAGCAAACCGATGCAGTCGAAGAAGTCAGCCGTACGCTGAACGGTCTGAATACCACCGCCAGCGAAACAACCGAAGGCGCACGTCAGGCGTCCGGCAGCAGTCGTGAGCTACTCAGTTACGCCCATGAACAGCAAGAGTTGCTGAAGCGCTTTTCGATCTAAAACCCTGGACTCATTCGGACAGAGTGGTCCGGATGAGTCCAGTGCAGGCGGGTTACTTCTGTTTCTTGACGAACTTGGTCAAAATCACGATTTGCTGACCTTCAACCCGCCCCTCGATGTGTTCGGGGTTATCCGGGACCAGTGAGATGTTGCGCACTGCAGTACCGCGCTTGGCCGTCAGGCTTGAGCCCTTCACGTTCAGATCCTTGATCAGGGTAACGGTATCACCCGCCTCAAGTACCACCCCATTGCTGTCCAGATGACGTACAACTTCGTCGTCTGACAAGTGATCACCTGTCGCCTGAGCCCAGCTCAGTGTTTCGTCATCCAGATACATCATGTCCAGCAGGTCCTGCGGCCAACCCTCACCACGCAGACGGTTGAGCATGCGCCAGGCCAGAACCTGTACCGCCGGCACCTGGCTCCACATGCTGTCGTTGAGGCAGCGCCAGTGGTTGGCATCCATCTGCTCCGGATTGTCGATCTGGTTGCGGCAGGTGTCGCACAGGAGGACAGACTGATCGACACTGTTATCCGAGGATGGAGGAACCGCAAACACCGCCAGATCTTCGGTTGCGCCACAAAGTTCACACTTGGATTCGCTGCGAGCCTGCAGCGCCTGTTCGATTGACATGATCGACCCTCCTGTTAATGAAGCGGCGCATTATGCCAGAAACCGCGCAGTTTTTGTGGCCTTGAACGTAAAAGGCTGCCTGTAGGCAGCCTTTTATTGATGTTCACAACAGATCGATTACTCTTCGAAGAAGAATTTATCTTCACCGAACGCCGGCTTGAGATGGTTCAACCAGGTGGCGTTTTCATCGTAGGCGGCGAAAAACGGACGCTGCACCCAATCCGGATTGCGACCCTGAATGAAGCGCAGCACAAACACCTTCTCACCATTGATTTCAGTCACGCCCTGAATCTCGACTTTGCCCGGTGTCGCTGACATGGACGGGCCGCGTGCGGTACGGGCGATACCACTAACCTGTTTCATGGCATCACGGTAGGTGTTCCAGGCCTGTGCCAACGGTACTTCGAAGTAGTGCTGAGCACCGGTGTCACGCTCGACAAACATGTAGTACGGCTGAATACCCATCTCTACCTGTGTCTGCCACATTCTTGCCCAGTCATCTGCTTCGGTGTTGATGTGGTTGAGCAGTGGGCCCTGGCTGCGGATATGTGCACCGGTTTCACGGATGCGTGCCACCGCCTGACGGTGAATATCGGTTTCCATCTCGCGCCAGTGGTTGTAATGCGCCATAAAGGCCAAATGCTTTCCTGCGGCGATGATGTCACGGAACAGTGCCATCAAGTCATCGCTGTCCTCATCCGTGACAAAGCGGTAAGGCCAGAAGGTCAGTGCCTTGGAGCCGATACGAATAGTGCGGATATGGTCAAATTCCGGTTCCAGCAGTGGATCCAGATAGGCACGCAGGTTTTTGGTTTTCATCACCATGGGATCGCCCCCGGTGATCAGTACATCGGTCACTTCAGGGTGTTCTCGCAGGTAATCACACAGCTGCCCTGATTCCTTGGCCGCGATTTTCAGTGACTGGTCACCGACAAACTGCGCCCAGCGGAAACAGAAAGTGCAGTAGCTGTGACAGACCTGACCGGAGCTGGGGAAGAACAATACGGTCTGGCCATACTTATGCTGGATGCCGTTGACCGGCTCGCCGTTCACTCGTGGAATGTTCTGTTCCAGCTGACCCGCCGGATGCGGATTCAACGCCTGACGTACCTCATCGACCACGCGCTTGATCTCGGTCTTGTCACCTGCTTCCAGCGCCGCCTCCACCGCCTCATAATGCTCGGGCTTGAGCATGCCGCGCTGAGGGAAGGTTAGCTGAAACATGGGGTCGTTGATCGCATCATCCCAGTTGATAAGTTGATCGATCACATAGTTATTGACTCGAAACGGCAGAACGGATGCAACCACTTCCATCTCATGCCTGAGTTGGGATGGAAGTCGTTGCAACTGCGGAATCTGCGCCAGATGACGGGCCGTGTAGACTTTAAAAGCGGGGGCTATATCGGCCTCGGTGGCCTGGATTAGGTTGATAGGCGTTTGTGAATTCATGGGCTCCCTTGCAAGCTTGATAGGATTCAACAGTCAGCTTCAAAGCCTGAAGCAACTGTGTGTAAAACAGATGAATGGGAGCATCCAGAAGCAGTGGCCATGACACCAGCCACCAAGAGGACAAAGGTCCGTTGTAACGGGCATTTGCACAAGAAAGATTGCACACACGAAAAGCAGCAAAAAGGGCGTAAAAAAACGCCAAAAACCGCGATAAACCCGCTAATTATCCTCCAAATCCTGAATGCAGAAGACGGATTGTCCTACAGGGGACTGCAGGGGTCAAGAACGTGGCTCGGCCGGAGCCGCAAGCCAATTAATCTCAATCGCGGTCGCCGCTCCCACCACCACATGCTCCAGACTGGGTGGCAGCAACGCCCAGCCCGGCGATACCTGCACCCTGCCGCCCATGATTTCGGCTCGGGTTTGTGGAAACAACGGCACCTTGGTCGGGTCGGCATAGCCATCCGGCCAGAGTGGTTCGGTCGTTTCGGCATTGTACTTGTCACTGGCGCCCAGCGTATGCAGGAATTCGTGCGTTGCAATCAGGTTGTTGCGTCCCTGGTAGTCAACCCCCGCATAACCGTTTACCAGTCCTATCAGCCCACGCTGAAGCCCCAACGAATGGCGCATACCAACCTCGTTATGCGGCAGGTGAAAGTTCATGAAGACGCGGGCATCGACCTCATCATCCGACAGAGTGTCATTGAATACGACCCAAACCTGCATTTTGAGCGACCACCAGATCGCATCCAGAATGCTGGGGTGCTCAGGAACCTGAGGGGGGATGGATTCAACCTGTGGCGCCAGTTGCACCCGTACCGGTTGCTCCAGCGGCAAACGGTATCGAGAAGCTTCACGATTGAAAAACAGCTCGATATCCTGAAACTGCTCAACGCGCAGCTGATCGATCCAGGCCTGGGTCAAGGCTTCGCCATCCGCATTGACCGGATAGATGGCAAGGCGCACCGGTTGATGCCACCAGACTTCGTTGCTGCGGCTGAACCAGACGTTGGCCAACAGCAGCAGGAGAATCAACAGCAGAAACAGCTGGATACCATATAGCAGTGACGTTTTGCTCATCCGAATCTCAACTGAAAATTCCGATGATGACAGCATAGCGCAGCAGCTTGCCCAGTGTAATGGCGACAAGACTGGCAAACAGATTGACCCTAAGCCAGCCAGCCACGAAGCAAAGCGGGTCACCCACCACTGGCAGCCAGGCCAGCAGCAACACCAGCGCTCCATAGCGCTCGATCCAGTGTCTGGCACGCTGATGCTCGGGCTTGTCCAACGCACGCAGAGGAAAACGATGCGCTACCCAGTACCCCATGCCCCAGGTAATCAGGCTGCCCAGCACATTGCCAACGGTTGCCATAAGTAGCAGTAACCACAATGAATGCTCGCCGGAAGCAACCAGCCAGGCCAACAGGGCTTCAGAACCACCGGGCAGTAGAGTGGATGAGATCAGCGCACTGAGAAACAGCCCCAGAGGATTCAGCAGCAGCTCGCTCACATACTCAGCCCTTGCCGAATACAGCGCAAAAGGCCGTACTCATACTGCCCTGCCAGCGCCTCATGTACCGCCTTGAGTGAATCACCAAACTGTTGCTGACAAAAAAGCATGGTTTTCTCGATTTCAGCGCGCTCACCGGCTGGCAGCTCAATCACCTCGTCTACGCTGATCTTGCGCTCGCGGATCGCATGGGCCAAGTGACCATAGATGACATTGATTGAAAGCTTCTGCTGCCGCGCCACCTGCTCAACAGTCATGCCGGAGCGATACAGAAGCAGTGACTCTTCCGCCTGTGCCTGTTGACTATTGGAGGGCTCATCCTGAAATTCGGCAATCAACTCCAGGAAGGGCTGACCATACAGGTCCAGCTTGCGTTCTCCCACTCCGCTCAGACGACGCATCTGCTCTCCGGTAAGCGGTCGATACAGCACCATCTCCATCAGGGTTGCATCATGAAAGATGACATAGGGCGGTACATCCTGCTCCTGAGCCAATTGGCGCCGCAGAGCGCGCAACGCTTCCCAGAGACGATGCTCGGCCGGATCAAGTTTCTGCTGCGTGGCCGAGGAACGGCTGCCGCCCGTGCGCTTGCCGGCAGCACTGGACACTTTCAAATCGCGGCGCAGTTCCAGCGTTTCCTCACCTTTCAGTAACGGCCGGCAACGATCACTCAAATGCAGTACACCAAACCCTTGCGGGTCCACATTCAGGTAACCCCGCGCCACCAGCTGCCGAAATACCGAACGCCACTGCTGTTGATCCAGGTCCTTGCCGATGCCCCATACTGACAACTGCTCATGCCCACGCTGGCGAGTTTTGTCACTGGATTGGCCACGCAGGATATCGATGACGTAGTTGACCCCATATTGCTGACTGCTGCGGTACACCGCCGACAGGGCCTTGCGTGCCGCTTCAGTACCATCCCAGACCGGTACCGGCTCCAGACAGGTATCGCAGTTGCCGCAAGGCTGGTGTGCATTTTCACCAAAGTAACTCAACAGGGCCTGACGCCGGCAGGTGGTGATTTCACACAGCCCCAGCATCGCTTCCAGCTTCTGCCGCTCGACCTGCTTCTGGGCCGCTTCCGCCTGCGAACCTTCCAGCATCTGGCGCAGAAAAATCACATCCTGCAGCCCATACACCATCCAGGCATTCGCCGGCAGACCATCCCGGCCGGCGCGTCCGGTTTCCTGGTAGTAGGCTTCGATTGAACGCGGCAGATCAAGATGCGCCACAAACCGCACATTGGGCTTGTCGATCCCCATGCCGAAGGCGATGGTGGCCACCATAATGATCGATTCTTCAGTCAGAAAGCGGTGCTGGTGATGCTGGCGCAGTTTTGCGTCCAGCCCGGCGTGATAAGGCAACGCATTGAAGCCACGTTCGCACAGCCAGGCGGCGGTTTCCTCTACCCGCTTACGTGACAGGCAGTACACCACACCCACATCCTGCGGATGTTCATCGCGGATAAAACGCAGTAACTGCTCCCGTGCCCGGTCCTTCTGGCCGATACGGTAACGAATGTTAGGGCGGTCAAAGCCACAGACAAAGGCAGCGGCGTCGGTCAATGCCAGCCGATCGATGATTTCCTGGCGAGTACGTGCATCAGCGGTTGCCGTCAGCGCAATGCGCGGCACCCCGGGAAACAGTTCACGCAATTCGTTCAGTTGCATGTACTCGGGACGGAAGTCATGCCCCCACTGAGATACGCAGTGGGCTTCATCGATGGCAAAAAGTGCCACACGACACTGACTCAGCAGCTGACGAGTGCGCGGCTGCTGCAAGCGCTCGGGGGCAACATAGAGCAGATCGAGTTGACCGTTGCGCAAAGCCGCTTCAGTCTGCTGCAGCTCATCAAGGGTCATGGCGGAGTTGAGACAGCCGGCACGTATGCCCAGTTGTGACAGGGCGCTGACCTGATCATGCATCAGGGCTATCAGGGGCGAAATCACGACCCCACAGCCTTCGCGTACCAGTGCCGGCAGTTGATAGCAGAGTGACTTGCCGCCCCCCGTGGGCATTACCACCAGTGCATCGCGGCCATTTATCAGGGTTTCAACCACAGCTTCCTGCGGGTGGCGAAAGGACTCGAAGCCGAATACATCGGCCAGTATTTGTCGGGCGCGCTCTATCATGGCCGGCATTATCCGCGATCACTGGCATGAAGTCATCCACAGCCATACCCCCGGGGCACGCTTCAGGGTAGAATCATCCGTTGACCTGAACTTGCGGATGCTGTGAACCATGAATGCGAACATGCCTGCCCTGATTACCGAAGAGGAACTGGACCGTCTGGAGGAATTTCTGTTCTCTGATGCCGTGTCCGACGAAGCCCTGGACCTGATCGGCGCCCACGGCTTTCTCTGCGCCCTGAACATCAGCCCCGAACCCGTTGCCGAATCCGAGTGGCTGGAACAGCTGTTCGACGGTGAACCCGAATGGGCCAATGCTGAAGAAAAAACCGAAATTCTGGCACTGCTACGCAAGCTGTACCAGACCATCGGCAACGACCTGTACAACGATCAGGAGATTCTGCTCCCCTGCGAACTGAGTCTTGAACCTGAAGATGACGAAGAGCTGACCGAGCTGACCATCTGGGCCCAATCCTTTATGGAGGGCGTGTTCCTGAAGGAAGAACAGTGGTTCGGTGCGGATGAAGAAACCGTAGCAGGCCTGCTGTTGCCGATTATGGTGGCCTCAGACCTGTTTGAAGACGAAGAGATCCGTGACATCAGCCAAGACCGTGCGCTACGTGAAGAGATGTGCGTGCAGATCCCTGAAGTCCTGATCGACCTCTACCTGCATTTCCACGCCCCGGAAAAATGATTTCGGTTCACTGATCCGCGGGCAGGCCGGGCGCAGCGCCCGGCCATATTTACCTGTGCTTCAGTAGGTCACACGCAGTGAACTGCCCTGCCCCAGCACTCTGATACGATCACCCGGACGGAAAAACTGTCCGTTATCCACTTCCTGTACGACAGAGACCACACGGCCAGAGTCCAGGCGGATGGTCAACTCCTGTCCTTGCCGGGTCGTGGCAGACTTTTCGATTCTTTGCCCCACCAGACCACCGGCAACAGCCCCGACCACCGTGGCCAAAGTCCGCCCACTGCCGCCACCAATCTGATTGCCGGCAATACCGCCAACAACAGCACCGGTACCGGCACCCACAACGCCATCGTCACGTCCTTCGATCACCACCGGCGTCACTGACTCGATAGTGCCATATTGAACTGTTTGAGCCTGACGCACCTGATCACGACTGTAGCTTGTGCCATACAGCCCCTGCTGGGCGCACCCGCTCAAAAGACTGGCAGTGAGCACGGTCGTTAGAATAATGGCTTTATTCATGACACTCTCCGTTATCTGATCTTCAATACCAGTTGACTCAACAGTGCCCAGACAAGTTCTTTCGCCTTGCGATACCATGGGCGACGTGACCACTCTTCAGCTGTCACTTCGTGACATTGCTCCATGTCGACATTGATCAGCTGTTCCACCTGAGCCGTCAGCTCAGGGTTCTCTATCTCTATATTAGCCTCTAAATTCCAGCGCAGGTTCCAATGATCGAGATTACAGGACCCCAATGATACCCAGTCATCAACCAACCCCACCTTGGCATGCAGGAAGCGCGGTTGATATTCGTAAATTCGCACACCCGCATTGAGAAGACGCCGGTAGTAACGCTTTGAGGCATGATAGACCCAGAACTGATCTGTGTAAGGCCCCGCCACGATCATGCGCACATCCACCCCTCGTCGCGCCGCACGACGCAGTGCCGTGCGAATCGACAGAGAGGGCAGAAAGTAGGCGGTTTCAAGCCAGACACGGTGTCGAGCACCATTTACCTGATTGAGAAAGGCAACTTTAATATCCTGCTGGTACAGCCCCTGCACGGTGGTTACACGCATTCGAGCATCACCCACTTCAGGCTGAGCAGAAGGTGGAGACAGCGCCTGGCCACTACAGCGCAACCAAAGACGGTTGTAAAGGCACGCCAGATCCTCGACCACTGGCCCCTGAACCTCGCACATGATCTCATGCCAGGGGCAGCCCGTACGTTGAGAAAGCCAGTATTCATCGGCCAGACCGGCTCCACCGATGAATGCCTTATGCTCATCCACCAATAACAGCTTACGGTGATCACGAGCAAAGTTGCGAGTCCATTTAGACAGTTGCAACGGATTGTACAGGACCAGTTGAACGCCCCCTGCCCGGAGCCGCTCACGGTCAGCCCGGGCCAGATGTCGACCGCCAAAACCATCGATCAACAAGCGAACATCAACACCCCGCAACACCGCATCAGTGAGCGCCTGAATGAATCGATCCAGAATTTTGCCTGAGCTGACCATATAGAACTCCAGCCTCAGGCTGGAGTGGGCCTGTTCAATAGCCTCCAGCATCTGTGGGAAAAAGCACTCCCCATCCACCATCAGCGAGACCCGATTGCCACCACGCCACTCAAAGCGCTGCCGCATCGACCTTCCTCATTTCAGAGCTGGCGCTGACCATAAAGCTTCGCATACAGCCCTTGTTGGTCAAGCAGTTCATCATGACTGCCCTGTTCGATAACCTTTCCATCTTCAAAGACATAGACCTTATCCGCCTGACGTACCGCACTGAGGCGATGCGCCACAATCACGGTGGTACGGCCACTGAGAAACTCGGACATGGCCCGATGCAGGGCAAACTCGGTCTGGGTATCCAGAGCCGAGGTCGCCTCATCGAGAATGACCACCGCCGGATCGGTCAGCACCATACGCGCAATCGCCAGACGCTGGCGCTGGCCGCCGGAAAGCCGAACTCCCTGACGCCCCACCATGGTATGCAGCCCCTGTTCCAGCCCGATGACAAAGTCTTTCAACTGGGCAACATCCAGCGCCTGCCATAGAGCATCATCTGAAATGTCACGCCCCAGCGTCAGGTTATCACGTACAGAACCGTTAAACAGAGCCGGCTGCTGCAGTACCGTGGAGACATGCTCACGCACCCGCTCCAACCCGATCCGTTGCACCGAAACCCCATCAAAACAGACATCACCCTGCTGTGGTGGATACAACCCAAGCAGCACCTGTACCAGCGTGGATTTGCCGCCACCACTGGCACCGACCAGCGCCACCTTCTGCCCCGCCGGAATATCCAGGCTGATGCCGCGCAGCACCTCCTGCCCCGGATAATAACTGAAATGAACATCACGCAGACTGATGGAAACCGTTTTGCGGGACTCAAAGGGGTTCTCTAGCTGTGGATATCGCGGCTCCAGATTCAGAGCCAGCAATCGATTGACCCGCTCCAGCGCTGCCCGCGCACCAAACCAGGCGTACTGCATGCCCAGAATTTCCTGCACCGGCCCCATCATGAACCAGAGATAACCGAAAACGGCCATCATCTGCCCCACAGACAGGTCAGAAAACACTACCATCAGCATGGAAACGGCACGGAACAGATCCACCCCGACCATGAACAACATGAAACTGAAGCGGTTAGCAGCATCAGAACGCCATTCAAAACTGGAGGAGTGATTGCGCACCTGTCTGGCGCGCTCAATCAGCTGCTGCAGATAATGCTGCTCACGATTGGCTGCACGGATCTGCTGGATCGCATCCAGAGTCTCGGTCAGAGCCCCCTGAAACAGCTCATAGGCTGAATTTTCCCGCGCCTTGAGATGCTTTACCCGTTTGCCTACGGCCATCGTCAGCCAGATGACAAAGGGGTTAAGAAACAGAATAAACAGTGCCAGCTGCCAATGCATCCAGAGCAGAATCACGGCGGTACCGATAATCGATAGCACAGCTACCAGAAAGCGGCTAACCGAACTGCCGACAAAGCGATCAACCGTATCCAGGTCCGTGACAAAGTGGGATGCCACGCTGCCGCTGCCCAGCGTTTCGTACTCGGCCATGGAGATCCGCTGCAACCGTTCGAGCAAACCGGCGCGTATGTGATAGATCACATCCTTGGAGATGATCGTAAACTGGCGTGCCTGCAGCACGTTAAGCCCCAGAGAGAGCAGTCGCAGCAGGACCGTCAAGACCAGAACCGACCCAATGTACAGGGGTGGTCCCTGCCAGGATTCAGAAAACAGGTTGTTGACGGTGGCAACCACAACTCCGGGCTGCTCCAGCAGCACCTCATCAACCAGAAGCGGCATTAACAGAGGCAAGGGCACACTCAAGGTGGCCGCCAGGATGGCAATCAGATTGGCCAGTATCAACTCACGGCGGTGGCGCAGTGCAATATTGAAGATGTAGCGCCAGTCATAACTGGATGGTGAAGTGGCAGACACCCGAAACTCCCTATCGACAGACCTGTAGTTGCACTACAAATGTACGCCGCCCGCGCAAAGAAAAACACCCGCGATCAGCGGGTGTTTTCAGCGACTGGTTCGGCGTTATCAGTTGCCGGCGTCTTTCAACATTGCGTACAGCTGATCTTTCAACTGCAGACGCTTCAGCTTGTACTCTTCTTCCGTGCGAGTCGAAACCGGAAGGGTTTCCGCTTCCATCTGTTCCACTTCCTTGGTGATCACATGATATTCGTCGAACAGCTTGGCAAAATGCGCGTTTTCCATCTTCAGAGTGTGAATCTGATCACGGTATTCGGGCAGCTCATGGACGAGATCATGGTGTTCAATAGTCATCAACATATTTCCTGAGGTTGTTGTCACGGTACAGTTTCACTATCCTTCAGGCATAATAGGTTTTCCATGACAGGCGTCAATAGCTATTCGCGGGGGCCCACATGATCCACACACTTGTCCTTGCTGACACCCCGGTCGGGCCCCTGACGCTGCAGGCCGATGCCAAAGGCCTGTGCAGAATCGATTTTGGTCAGCGCAGCACCTCTCAAAACCCTGAGCACCCTGTCCTGCAGGCAGCCGCCAGCCAGCTTGAAGCCTACTTTGCCGGCCGGCTAAAGCAGTTTGATTTGCCGCTGGCCCCCGTAGGCACCGCCTTTCAGGAACAGGTATGGAACCAACTGCTCAATATTCCCTGGGGACAAACCCGCAGCTATGGCGAGATCGCTGCGGCACTGGGCAAGCCCGGTGCATCACGTGCCGTGGGGCTGGCCAACAACCGCAACCCGCTATCCATCATCATTCCCTGCCATCGAGTGATTGGCAGCGGCGGCGAGTTGACCGGGTATGGCGGTGGCCTCACACACAAGATCCGCCTGCTTGAGCTAGAGCAGCTCGTAATACAACCCGCCGAATTGCTTGAGCGCGCTCGCGTCATCCGTAAACCGGCGTAATCGGCCCTCCGAGGACTCGACCTTGACCG
The DNA here is from genome assembly GCF_041155135.1 of Marinobacterium sp. BA1. Taxonomy (NCBI): domain Bacteria; kingdom Pseudomonadati; phylum Pseudomonadota; class Gammaproteobacteria; order Oceanospirillales; family Oceanospirillaceae; genus Marinobacterium; species Marinobacterium sp. BA1. Next base: position 312,595 of record NZ_BAAFHC010000001.1, on the reverse strand, counting down.
GGATACAGGGTAGTTTATGCACCCCACTCCCAGTGTTTAAAGTGAAGCTGCCTCAGATGGATACCCTGACCCTGCAGCCGCTGGCCCAAGCCAACGGTGACGTTCAGATTCCGGGCTCGAAGAGCCTCTCCAACCGCATTCTGCTGCTGGCCGCACTGGCCGAGGGCAGTACTCGTATCACTAACCTGCTCGACAGTGATGACGTGCGCCATATGTTGAACGCACTCAAGGCACTGGGCGTAAGCTATCAATTGGCGGATGACCGCCGCAGCTGTGAGCTGGACGGCTTGGGGCAGGCATTCAAGGCAGAACAGGCATTGGAGCTGTTTCTGGGTAACGCCGGTACCGCCATGCGTCCTCTCTGTGCAGCACTTTGCGCCAGCGAAGGCAGCTTTACCCTGAGCGGTGAGCCACGCATGTATGAGCGGCCAATTGCCGACTTGGTGGATGCCCTGCTGCCGCTGGGTGCTGATATCGAATATCTGGGCGAGCCGGGTTACCCCCCCCTGCGGATCAACGCCAAAGGCTTGAAGGGTGGCGAAGTCAGTATTCGCGGCAACATCTCCAGCCAGTTCCTGACCGCTCTGTTGATGGCGGCGCCCCTTGCCGAGGGAGATCTAAGCATTCAGGTAGAGGGCGAGCTTGTCTCCAAGCCCTATATCGACATTACCCTGCACACCATGGCGCTGTTTGGCGTAGAGGTGGAAAACCACGACTACCAGCGTTTCGTGGTACGCGCCGGTCAACAGTATCTCTCACCGGGTGAAGTGATGGTGGAAGGTGATGCCTCTTCAGCCTCCTACTTTCTGGCCGCTGCCGCAATCGCCGGTGGCACCGTGCGAGTTTACGGCGTTGGCGCCGACAGCGTTCAGGGTGACAAGGCCTTTGCCGAAGTACTGGGCAAGATGGGGGCGCAGGTCAGCTATGGCCCGACCTGGATTGAAGTGACGCGGGGCGAGCTCAACGGCGTTGATCTGGACCTGAACGCCATTCCCGATGCCGCCATGACCATTGCCACCACAGCGTTGTTTGCCAAGGGCCCAACAGCCATTCGCAATGTCTACAACTGGCGCGTCAAGGAAACCGACCGTCTCAGCGCCATGGCAACTGAGCTGCGTAAGGTCGGGGCGGAAGTGGTCGAAGGTGAAGACTTTATCGAAATCACGCCACCGGCACAGATTCAGAGCGCCGCCATCGATACCTATGATGACCACCGCATGGCGATGTGTTTCTCGCTGGCTGCCTTTGGCGATGCGCCGATCACCATCAATGACCCAGGCTGCACCCGCAAAACCTTCCCGGAATACTTCGAGCTGTTCCGCCGCATCACGGCCTGATGCATACAGCTTGGGCACGGCTTCAGCGTGCCCAAGCGGTTTAGCCCTTATCCGCCTTGGAACCACCCATGCAGTTGGGTGACTCCGGTACCTCACCATTGCGCTGCTGCCACTCTTCAGGTGTATGCAGGTGTAACGCCAGTGCATGGATCGGGTTCTGCATCAACTCGGCCACCAGCCCATATACCAGCTGATGGCGCTGCACCAACCGCTTGCCGGCAAAGTCAGGGCTGACCAGTACCAGCTTGAAATGACTTTCGGTTGCCGGGCCGGAATGCATATGGCTCTCGTTTTCCAGCGCAAACCGTTCAACCTGCATGCCGGCATTGACCAGCTCTTCAATACGTTCCGCAACGCTCATCTACAACTCCAGGACTCACTGATCACGCAGACGATCCTTGCGTGCCAGCTTGATAAAATGATGGTGGATACGGCGCGTGGCCAGCCAGACACTGAAGGCAACCACCGGCACCGAAATGCCGATTGCCAGTGACTTGTCCAGCGGTACACCTGCATCGTACAGCGCTTCAAACAGATACTTCAGCAGCCCGATCAGGTAGTAGCTGATCGCCACCACGGACAGCCCCTCTACCGTATGCTGCATCATCAACTGAATGCGAGAGCGACGGTCCATGGAGCTGAGCAGCTGCTGGTTCTGCTGCTGAATACCCAGTTCCACTCGCGTGCGCATCATATCAGACACACGATCCACCCGCCGCGACAGATCCTCCAATCGTTCACTGCTCGCCTGACACGTCCGCACAGCAGGCGTCAGACGACGGGTAAGAAACTCGGTAATCGTGAGATGACCTGACACCTCATCCTCACGCAACGCATCCAGGCGCGTCAACACCAGTTCATGGTATGCCTTGGTGGCGCCGAAGCGAAAGGTTGAACGTGCACGCCATGACTCGATACTGGCAGCCATTTCGATCAGGTCGGCCAGCAACTCTCGCTCATTGACTTCACCTTCCCCGGCCAGTTGCTGAGTCAGTTCGGCGAGCCGAGCATCCATTTTGACCAGCTCGGGTGATACCGTACGTGCCAGCGGCAGAGCCAGCAATGCCATCAAGCGGTAGGTCTCAATCTCCATCAGACGCTGAGTCAGACGGCCAAGCTGACTGTCACTCATCTGTTTGTTGACCACCATCAGGCGACCAAAGCCATCCGAATGCAGCTGAAAACTGGCCCAGACCCGCGCATCACCATCCTGCGGGCTGCTGCCGACCAGGCGCATTTCCTCGAATGCCTGCTTCACCTGCGGCAGACTCGGCTCCGGCCCCTGCCGGGCATCTTCAATGCTGACATGAAACGCCGCCACAACCTGCCCCGGCAGAGCTTCAATCCAGCCCTCGGGCAACGGGGTCAGACCGGTTACGTCAAAGGGACCACTGCCCTCGGGAATATCCAGATTAACGAAAGTGAAGGTAGTAAATTCGGTGTGCTGCTCCAGGCGCATGCGAAAGGTACCGCAATCATATTCATAGCAGTTGCGATCCCCCTGCTCGACCGGGCAACCAAACAGGGCATACAGCTGTTGCAGGTGCTCATGCTGCGCCTGACGGTCAGCTTCATTGCACAGCAGTGCCATATGAGTGACGCGCGCCGGACTGGGAATGACCTGAAACGGCCGTGAATGCAGCTCATCGTACAACAGCGAACGCAGTGGGTGGATATTCATGGGCCTGTCTTTATATGCCAAAAATCTAACATTAAAGAATTCTGCCGCCGCAGGCCAGTGGCTCGCATCGTCAATTGTGGTCGGTTTGCTTTATACTTGTGACCTGATGTGAGTGCAGGTGACCATGATTATTCGCGTATTGCCCCAGCTGGAAAGTCGAGAGGAATGGTTGGCGTTTTGTCGCCGCGAGACACCCTATTGCCTGATCGACCAGCCAAGCTGCCTGGTCGACTTTCAGACCCACTTTCTGCAGTTGACCCTGTTCGAAACCGTGCCTGAAGTACGCTACACACTGGGCTCACGCCGCACTATGGAACCCGCCTGGCAACTGATCAAGGGCTGTAACTGGAGCCTGACCCGGCTTATCGAAGGGCTGGCCTCACTGGATTTTGGCAGTAACGTACGAGACAACGGACTGCTGGGCCTTGGTGGCGACCTTAGCGCACGTCGCTCATTCCCCCGGGATCGGCACCTGCACAGCCCCGCCAGCAGCCGCCTGCTCCCTCCCTTGAAGCAACTGCCACAACAGTGGAACAGCCACACGCTGAGCTGCCTGCTGGCCAACGAGCAGTTTCGAGATTGGCGCGACGAGCAGGAGGAAGCGAGCCTGAGTGCGGCAGGTATTTTGCTGGATATGCTGGACCAACCCGAACAGTGGAGCGGTCGCCCATTTGGTCCACGCCTGCAGTTGCTCTATCGCAATCAGGTACTAACCAGCCTGATTCCTGCACTGGACAGGCAGCCTTCAGAACCAACGCGGCGAGGACTGCTGGCAGCCCCGCCCCGCTGATCGATTCAAGGCGTCAAAGACGCCTCTTCCATTTCAGCGGCTTCAGCCGCCATGATCTTGTAGGGGTGATCGGACGCCAGCAGCTCCTTGCCCTGCTCTGTCGGGAACTCCACATCCAGATCAACAATACGGCCATCGCGGCAAACGTTGATGATCGTATCCATGCAGGACGACAACAACGAGTACTTCTCATCCGGCGCGGCGATGATAGTCTGCAGGCCCAAATCCGACATGAAGCCCAATGACGTCACCGTGTTCTCGGAGTCAAGTTTGTTGAACGCCTCATCGAAGACGGACAGACTCATGCCGCCCACCGGACGGCCATCACCACCTTCCTTGAGGCGGTAAGTTGCACCCAATGCAGCCGCCATGGCCACATAGAACGGTACCTGATGCTCACCACCGGAGCCGGTCTTGATACGCTGCGTCAGGGTCGTCTTGCGATTACCTTGCAGGTCTTTTACCACCAGCTCGAAGTTGTAGAAGTTGCGGTAGTCCTGCAGCAGACTGCTTTCGCCTTCATCGCGCAGCACATCGTGGATCTTGTTCAACGCCTCGCGGTGGGTATTATCACCCTGATGCTGAATATCGAACAGGGTGCCCACGTTGGCCTGATCCAGACGGGTATAGGCCTCGACCAGCTCCAGAATGTCCTTCAGCTCCGGGTTAGGCATCATCTCGAAGCTGTACATCTCTTGATGGAACGGACGGTTCTTCAGGTGACTGTTAAGTTCACGGATCAAGTCCTTGATCTTGTTGATCTGGTCATTCAGGTGCGCCACAAAGTCTGAGCGGAAGGCAGTCTCGGCTTCCAAACGGGCACGTTCGGCCTTCTTGGTATACTCGGCCAGCTCGGAGTCACGCAGCGCCTGCACTGTCTTGTTGACGTAGAACTCCAGATCTTCATGAGTGGAGTCGGCACTGATATTATCCAACTCCTGATGGCTCATGCCACCGCCGTGATAGCGCGCCTTGTACTGGGCCACGGCATCACGCACGGCGTTTTTCTTTTTCTCGTGCAGCTGCAGTTCTGACTGTGCTTTCTTGGCTGCCTCAAAAATGATGCGCTCCAGCTCCCCGCCACAGCTTTCATCCAAATAGTCGCGCTTTTCCTGCGCCGACTGGGCATCAAAGTGGGGTTTTTCCTCGCACAGCGTACGTGCCTGAGCGTGTTCCACCAGCTCCTGCTCCAGCACTTCAAGGGCCGCATTGTCCTTGATCATGCCGGTACGTACCTTCTGCAGCTTGTCCATCAGGGTTTTCTGACGGGCTTCCACCTGCTTCTGGCTGTCGGCCAGCTCGGCAATGCGCTGCTGGATCCCGCTGTCATCATGGTTACGCAGATCAACAACCGCCTGCTCGTAGCCCTGTATTTCGCTGCTGAGCTGCTCACGCTGATTGACCAGATCGAACACGCTTTCGGTGACCTGAGTCAGGCCCGACGTCATGCTGATCAAGGCATCACGCAGCTTTTCCAGAGACTCGTGACGCTTGCCCAGGGTGGTGAACTCCGCGATCAGCTCATCAACCTGACGCCCTTGCACTTCGAGCTGATCCTGACGGCGACGGATACCCATAATCGGGCTCAGCTCATTGATGGAAGTGGTTGAACCTTCGGTCTGCAGCATGCAGTCGTAGGTCAAAGCCCGCTCCTGACGCAGCAGTTCCTGCTCGGTTTCCACCGCCATCACGCCACCCAGAGCACGGTTAAGGTAGGCCTGGGCGTGTTCGTTGTCGGTATCGATAAACTGTGCCAGTGAGCCCGGTTTGCTGCGGTGCAGCCAGTCACCTGACTTGGTGGTATTGATGATTCGGCAGCCCTTGAGATGACGCCCCTTGCGTCGGTAAAGGGTGATCGCTTCCTTGACCCTATCCGGTGCCACCACCAGTGCTTCGCGGCGTGCGCCCAGGAAGGACTCAATGGCGATACGCCACTTGTCATCATTGATGTCGGCCAGCTCGCATATCGGAGTGGAATCGATACCATACTCGCTCAGCAGCTCCATTAGCTCACGGGTATTGTGACGGATGGGCGCACGCCCCTGCTGCAGCTGTTCCACCGCACTTTTCTGGTTCTGGATCAGGCTGCGCAGGTCGTTAATACGGATTACCGACTCCTCATAGCGGCGCGAGATCGCCTTGCGCACGCTGTCGACCTGCCCCTTGAGCTCGCTGATCACCTTATCCACACTGACCGGCTCAGACGGCCAGGCATCAGCCAGCATGTTTTCACCGGAGCGCCAAAGCTCAACCGAACGCTCCACCAGCGGCTTGAAATCATCCGGCAGCAGATCGTTGTAGTTGGCAAAACTCACGGTGGTACGCAGCAGATTGTAGGCCTGCTGGATCTTGTCCTTGACCACGTTCTGCTCGTGCTGACGTGCCTTGACGGTGGATTCCAGGGCATTGATCTTGTGGGCCGAGTCGCTGCTGTTCAGCTCGGCACGCGCATCGGCCAGATCCTGCATCGCCTGATTCAGTCGCGCACTGTTTTCTTCCAGCTCCTGCTGCAGCTTTTCTTCCTGCTCACTGTAGGCTTCCAGCCGCTCGGCGGCATCTTCCTTGCGCAGATCCGCCTGCTCAAAACGGCCTTCGTGAACGACCCACTCATATTCAACCGCATTTTTCACGTTGCGGCTGATGCCGTTGCACAGCTCCTGCGCCTTCTCCAGCTCGGCAATGCGGTTGGAGACCTCCAGCGTCTTCTGCTCCATCGCGCGGTATTCATCCAGCGACTTGCGGAAAGCGCCAACATGTACGATGTTTTCGTCCAGCACGAATTCACGAATAAAGCGTGTCGGGCTGTCGATCGGCACAAATTTCAGCGCGTTCTTGAAGTTTTTGACGAACTTGTCGTCATCATTCGGCATCTGCGCATCATGGCTCAGGTGCGTCACCATATCGCGGATAAAGCGATTGGCTCGTTTTTCCAGAACCATCTCCGGGCACTGCTTGAGCAGGCTGTCACGCACCTCGTTCCAGGGGCGCGGCATGCGGCCATTGCCTTCCTTGACCGAGAAGTCATCAAGCGACACGGAAAACTCAGGCAGAATAAACCGGCCCAGTACATCCTCTTCCGCACTGGCGGTCGATGCACTGATGGCAATACCAATACAGCTTTCTTTCGCGGTTTCGGTATCGAAGAAGCTGAGCGCCATGTAGGTCAGCGAGTCTTCGCGGGCGGTGGCCTTCTTGCCGTTATCATCCATGAAGCCCAGACAGTAGGTACGCAGAGAGCGCTCGCTCTTCTCACCGGCCGAGGCGTTGAAGCTCAGGTGGCGCTTGTGGCCGCCCATGAGTATCGTCTGGATTGCGTCCAGCAGGGATGACTTGCCCGAACCGTTGGGGCCGACAATCGCCACATTACCCTTGATCGGAATCTCGACTGCGCCCAGCACATACCAGTTGACCAGTACAATCCGGTTTAGCTGCTTCATGCGGGCTTCTCCTCAGTCTCGGGGGTTGGCGTGTCAGGAAGGTCAACCGGTTCGATATCTTCAGGCTCCTGCTGATCACGAATGTCGGTGTCGCACAGTGCTTCCAGCTGGCCAATATAGTCTTCCACCACCACCTGACGGATGGTCGGATTGATCTTCAGTGGAATGTTTTTAGGATCAGTTTCATCCTGCTTGCCACGCTCAATCAGGCCATGGCGGGTAAACAGGGAGATGATCTCCTTGAGACGCGTCTCGTTGGGAATCTCCTTGCCGGTCAGGTTGCTGAACAGGCGCAGCAGCTCGTCTGTACTGGTGTAGGCCTTGCCGCCTTCCACCTCAAAGCTTTCCAGTTTCTGCTCGTACTGCTGACGCAGGCAGAGCATCAGCAGCGACTCGTCCAGCTTCAGACGCAGCACACGCTCTTCACCCTGCGGCAGAATACCCAGATAGGCTTCATCTGGCTGATACACCAGACTCCAGCCAATGGCCGCAAACAGGTTACGAAAATACTCCGTATTGCCGGCAATGAGAAAATAGCTGTCACGGTGTACCGGCCGGTCCGCATAGAGAAACTGATTGCTCAGCAGCTGGTTGGCGGCACGGATGAAGTCATCGGCGTCATGCTGTTCATTGCGGGAGACGATTTTCTGCAGATCACCAAGCATTAGCTGTTCCTGTGGATAACAAAACCACGACACTCCACCATTCCGGAGACGTTAACGTAGTTGTCTTCAAATTGAATTCGATAGCGCTGCCGCATCCGCTGTGCCTTCTTGCCCAGCGAGTTGAAGTGGCGCACGTAACTGAAGCAGATGTAGTCCTCCACCGTACCGATCCGAAAATCGGTGGCCCTCAGCTGGTCGCGGCCGGCAAGCTGGCTCTCCAGGTAGGTTTCGATACGATCCACATTGACCTCGCGCCGCTCTTTCCACTCCTTGAACAGACGCCGCAACTCCAGCACGGAGGGGTCGATCTCTTTCTGGGTGATGATGCGCGGCTGAGCCTCTACCCGGCGGCGTACCGGTGCGCGTACACTGGCAGGTGAAATAAAGCCCACCTCATCCAGCGTAGTGAGCGGCGGAATGACCTTTTCCGGCAGGTTGCCCACCGCCGCAATCAGGCGCGACAAGCGCGCTGCCATACCCGGTGTGGTCTTGTCCATGTAGCGAACGGTATCCGCTACCCGCTTCTCCAGCTGGTAGCGGAAATCGTCAATGGCGGCCAGGCGCTGATCCACTGACTCAAAGATCCGGATAATGCGGTTGATATGCTGGTGCACCTGCGCTTCGGCAACGTCGTATGACATATCCAGCTGCATCTGATAATGCTCTGCAAGCTGCTGCAGTTTGAGCGGATCGAACTGCAGGTCACGCAGCATGGAGAGAATCTGACGGCGAAAGCGGAACGGGTTGTTACGGGTTTTCAGCGTCTTGTAGTCGGAAACCAGTATCTGCTCAACAAAACGGTCAAAGAAACCGCGCACGATCTCCTGCGGGTTATTGCTGGCCGACAGGTTCATCTTCAGCTCACGCAGGCCCAACATCATGTCAGTCAAATGGGCACTGAAATCCGCCGCCGTCTGGGCCGCTTCAGACAGCGTGATACCTCGTCCCAGAGGGTCACTGATGGCCGACTCCAGCGAACTGAGCACGTTCAGTACGGCACCGCCGTAGCTGCGTTTTTCCAGCCGGGCGATGCTGACCAGCGAGCGCAGCAGGTAGCTGACTGAAGGTGAAAGCAGTACATAGGTACGGTAAACCTTCTGTTCCTCTTCCAGCCAGCCGGTCTGGACCAAACGCCGATAGATGCGGTTGGTGTACTCGGCACTGGAACGAGGCGGCTCTGCGCCTGCATCTTCGCCGGGCTCTGCCTCCCAGCGACGCACACCCAGCCGCACCACGGCATTCTCGATGCTGGAACGCACCAGATCCCGTGGAATAAAGGGATCGATCAGATCCTCGTCAAAAAAGAGATCTGCCAGCTCCAGCAGCACCGACTGATACACCTGCCGGTTCTGCCCCGAGAGCGGGAGAAATATGTCTTCAGGAAGCTTGTTGAAAAGCACTGATCCGTCCAGTTATACGCCGATTCCGATAGCAGGCTATGTTAGCGAAAAACTGGCAGGGAGATAAGGGGAATTACAGCGCTCTGTCCGTACTACAAAACCCGCCCTCTACTTACACACGTCTTCTGCCAAACACCATGAATTATCCCCTTGATACAAAAAGGAATAATAATTTAGCCAAAGGGCTTGACGGTACAGGGTCTCATCACTAATATACGCCCCCACAGTTCAGGTGTTCCTCGATAGCTCAGTTGGTAGAGCAGTAGACTGTTAATCTATTGGTCGCTGGTTCGAGTCCAGCTCGAGGAGCCAAATATCTGATCTGTGAATCGGTTTTCCTCGATAGCTCAGTTGGTAGAGCAGTAGACTGTTAATCTATTGGTCGCTGGTTCGAGTCCAGCTCGAGGAGCCACCGAAGTCGGAGTGTAGCGCAGTTTGGTAGCGCATCTGGTTTGGGACCAGAGGGTCGGGGGTTCGAATCCCTCCACTCCGACCATCCTTATATTGTCCCGGTTTTCCCGCATATTACCTTCGTCATAAATCTGTATACTGGCCGCCTCTTAAGGAGGAGCCGATACCATGACGGACGTTTTATCCATTACCGCACCGATTTTCATCATCATTGGCTTTGGTTATCTGGCGGTCAAATCCGGCCTGATGCCACGGGAAGCGATGCCCTTGTTGGGGCGATTTGTACTCTATTTCACTTTGCCCGCCCTGATTTTCGGCACTCTGTCGCAGATGCAGGTAAGCGAAGTTATCCAGTTTGACTTCCTGACCATTTATGCCATTGGCTCCCTTGGCGCACTGCTGGGCGGTATCGCCCTTAACCGGCTTATTTTCAATACCGATCTGGCCGAGGCCAGTGTTCGCGGCATGGGGATGTCAGCATCCAACAGCGCCTTTATTGGCTACCCCGTTTTACTGCAGGTATTTGGTTCAGCCCCCACCCAGCCTTTCACCATGGCACTGCTGGTGGAAAACATCCTGATTTTGCCGCTGGCCCTTATTCTGATCGAGTATGGCAAGCGCGATACCGGTACTGGCGAGCCTTTGTTACAGGTTTGGCGCCGCATTTTCATGCGCATTTTGCGCAGCCCCTTGATCATTGCCATTCTGGCCGGCCTGATCTGTGCCAGCCTGCAGCTGTCGATACCGTCCGCGCTGGACCGCAGCCTGGAGATGCTGGCCATGGCTTCAGTGGGCACAGCGCTGTTTGTAATCGGCGGCTCTCTGGTCGGCACGCGCGTCAATGACAGCCTTGGCAGTATCAGCCTGGTCGCTGCAGGCAAGCTTCTGCTACACCCATTGCTGATGCTGTTGCTGGTTATGCTCTGGCGCGACTTTGATCCGCAGCTTGAAAAGGCTGTCATACTCGCCGCAGCGATGCCGATGCTGAGCGTATTCCCGATCATAGGCGGCAACTACGGGTATGGTCGTCAGTGCGCAGGTATGTTGCTGGTCACCACCGCACTTTCCTTTATTACCCTGACCCTCATTCTGGCGCTGATGGGGTAATGGTTTTATGCAGTGGTAATATGAACACTCACATCCAGCCCGATTGCTGCACAGGTTTTTATTGTTCATGAATGTTCTTGTTGTTGGTTATGTTTGGCCCGAGCCTGCTTCCAGTGCCGCAGGCTACCGCATGCTGGCCCTGCTCGATGCCTTCCGGGATCAAGGCTGGACAGTGACTTTTGCCAGTCCTGCTGAAAAAAGCATCCACCGCGCCAACCTGCCCGCTCGCGGTATCAACGAAGTCAACATCGCACTGAACTGCTCCAGCTTTGATGACTTCATCCGTGTCCTGCAGCCCGACCTGGTGATGTTTGATCGTTTCATGATGGAGGAGCAGTTCGGCTGGCGGGTGGAAAAACACTGCCCCGAGGCCATTCGTCTGCTGGATACCGAAGACCTTTCCTGCCTGCGCCATGCACGTCATCAGGCCTGTAAACACAGCGGTGAAGTCAGCCTGACGGTCGGCCCTGACCTGCTGTTCTCGGATCATGCCAAACGCGAGGTTGCCGCCATTTTGCGCAGTGATCTGACGCTTATGATTTCCCGGGCCGAAATCGAGCTGCTGACGTCAACATTCAAGGTCGACCCTGCCCTGCTTCACTACAGCCCTTTCATGCTGCCACCTCTAAACAGAAAAGAAACGGAGCAGCTGCCAACCTTCGAGCAGCGAGAACACTTTCTGGCCATCGGCAACTTCCGTCACGCCCCTAACTGGGACGCCATCCTGTGGCTCAAACAATCCATCTGGCCACTTGTTCGTCAACAGTTGCCGCAGGCCGAGCTGCATATATATGGCGCCTACCCTCCCCCAAAGGCAACGGCACTGCACAATCCGAAACAGGGCTTTCTGGTAAAGGGCTGGGCAGAAGACGCCCATGAAGTGATGCGCAAGGCGCGGATTAATCTGGCGCCACTGCGCTTTGGCGCAGGCCTGAAAGGCAAACTGGTAGACGCTCTGGCCTGTGGCACACCCTCTGTGACTACATCTGTAGGTGCCGAAGGAATGGCTGATACTGATACCTGGCCGGCACCTGTAGCAGATGATGCCGAAGCGTTTTCGACTACCGCCGTTGCATTATACCGGGATGCGCCACAATGGAGAGCATGCCAGCAGCAAGGCTTTGAGCTACACGACCGCCACTTTCAGTTCCAGCGCCATGCCGATGCGCTGATATCACGCCTTAACCTACTCAGAGCCGACCTTGAACAGCACCGACTGGACAATTTTACCGGTGCCATGCTGCGTCACCATACTCTGAAAAGCACTCAATATATGGCACAGTGGATCGAAGCCAAACAGCGCAAGTGAGCCCACATGATTGATATCCAGGATGTAACCGTTTACCAGCAACAGACACCGGTATTACAGCACTTCTCCCTACGGGTGGAGCGCGGTGAGCGCGTCGCCATTCTCGGCCCGAACGGAGCCGGCAAGAGCACATTGCTCAAACTGATCAGCCGCGAACTATACCCCGTGGTGCGCGACGGCAGCCATGTGCGGCTCTACGGCAGCGAAAGCGTCAACCTGTGGGAGTTGCGCAGCCGTATTGGTTTCGTCTCGCATGAATTGCAAGAGGATTACACACCCTATACCCGCTCTCTGGATGTCATCCTGTCCGGGTTGTTCGGCGCGATCGGGCAGCACGATCACCTGCAGGCCTCTGATGAGCAGCGTCAAAGAGCCATCGGCCTGTTACAGCAGATCGGACTGATTGACCAGGAGCAGCAGATGTTTCAACGCCTCTCCACTGGCCAGAAACGTCGGTTGCTGCTGGCCAGAGCACTGATTCATCAACCCGAAGCTCTGATTCTGGACGAGCCAGCAAACGGCCTCGATATGGGCGCCGCAGCACTTATGCTAAGACAGATGCGACAATTTTGTCAGCAGAATGGCTCCATGCTGATCGCAACCCACCATGTGGACGAGATTATTCCTGAAATTGAGCGCGTGGTATTGCTGTCACAAGGTACAGTGGTTGCGGACGGCCCGAAAGAAGAAGTACTGACTGGCGCCAACCTTTCAGCGCTGTACCAAACACCGTTGGAAATCAGCGAACAAAATGGCTGGTACCGGCTCTGGCATTGTTGATGGCATTATGTATTAATAAAATCTAATATAAATGCAAAACTGATGCACAACCTTACAGGAGCTACAAATGAAAACAGCCCATGATTTGGTAATGGCCGCCAAGGAAAATATCACTGAAGTCAGCGTCGAACATGCTGACGAAGCCATTAGAGCCGCCGATCTTCTGGTTGATGTGCGCGAGCCGGATGAATACCAGAGCGGCCATCTTTCAGGTGCCATCAACATTCCACGCGGCCTGCTGGAATTCAAGTTCAGCAACGACGAGTCGCTCAACGCTCGCGATCTCAATATCGTCATCTATTGCAAGAACAGCGGTCGCGCAGCCCTCAGCGCCAAAAGTCTGGCTGAGATGGGATACCTGCACGTTACCTCCATCACCGGTGGCATTGAGGCTTGGCAGGCCGCTGACAAACCCGTTGTTACGCCCACTCTTCCCGAGTTTGACTGAACAGCCGCTCGATCTCGTTACAGACGTACTCTGCCGGCAACCACTGCTCCAGTGAGCCGGCAGCATAATCGAGAAACCCCCGCGCAGCGTGTGGCAGACGCCGGTCACGTCGAATAATGAAGTGCCAGTGACTGTCGAGCGGAAACTGCTGCAACGGCAACACTTCAATGCCCGGGTGCTGCAGCGGCAGCACATGACGCGACACCACTGCCAACCCCATACCTGAAGAAACACCCACGCGAATTGCTTCATTACTGGCCATCTGCAGCGTATCGGATAACTGCACACCCTGCGCATGCAGCCAGCTCTCGAACAACATGCGAGTGGCCGAGCCAGGTTCACGCAACAGGAACCGCTCATGTTTGAGATCGTGAATGGATAGCTGTGCCTTCTGCACCAAAGGGTAGTGCTGAGGGGCAATCATAACCAGTGGATTGCGCAAAAACCGTGCTGCAACGGCCTGCTCCAGTGCTGGCGGATGACTGAACACATAAACGTCATCCAACTGTTGTTCAAAACGCTGCAGCAACTGCTGACGGTTACCGATCTCAAGAGTTAGATCCACCTCTGGAAACGCCTGGCTGTAAGGGCCGAGCAATCGTGGCAGCACATACTGCGCCGTGTTCACCAGTGCAATACTGAAGCGTCCGCGGTGACCACCTCTAAGCTCTGACAGATAGTCGGCAAAATCTTCAAATCGGCCGGTGACATCCAATGCCGAGCGATACAGCTCTCGTCCCACATCGGTCAGCTCCAACCCCTTGTTACCTGTCCTCAACAAGGGTTCGCCCACCGTTTCGGTCAGCCTTTTAAGTTGCTGGGATACTGTCGGCTGACTAAGGTGAAGCTGATGGGCTGCCGCCGTCACCGAGCCGGTGCGCACAACAGCCACGTATACTTCCAGCAGTCGAAACGTCAAATGCCTGAGTCGCACGGACACACCTATGTATAGATAATTATCTATACATAGTTCACCAAGAATTAATTAGATTCAATACTCTTTCAACGGCACAATTCGCGCAAGATTCAGAGACGGAGCCAATCATGCCTGATATTGTTGTGATGTTTTTTCTGCTCGGCGTTGTTGCCGGGCTGGTCAAATCCGACCTGACCATCCCCAAAGCCGCCTACGACACTCTCAGCCTGCTGTTGATGCTGACAATCGGCCTCAAGGGCGGCATGGGACTGCACGGCAACCTCAGTTGGCAACTGGTGCCTGAGATGCTGCTGGTCATGGTAATCGGTGCACTGATTCCACTATTGCTGTTTCCGCTGTTGCGCAAGCTGATCGGTCTGTCGCTGGCGGACAGTGCCAGCATCAGTGCACATTACGGCTCGGTAAGCGCCGGTACCTTTGCCGTCGCGCTGGCGTTTGCTGAAACCCACCAGCTCACAATCGGCCCGGAAGTCACGCTTTACCTGGTGCTGCTGGAACTGCCCGCGATCATGGTGGGCCTGGCGCTGTATCGCAAATTTGCCGCCGACAGCAATACCGGCTCACGCACCAGCCTGCTGCATGAGACCCTCACCAACCGAGGCGTCATTCTGTTGGCCGGCGGCGTGATCATCGGTTACCTCTATGGCCCGATGGAAGGCGCCTCGGTAACTGACCTGTTTACCAATGCCTTCAAGGCGGTACTGGCCCTGTTCCTGCTGGAGATGGGGTTGACGGCTGCCGAAACACTGCGCCCAATCCCTCTTAAGCACTGGCGCCTGCTGGCCTTTGCCTGCTGTGCACCTTTACTGCTGTCACTGTTTGGTCTGGGCGCAGCCATGGCGCTTGAGCTGCCGAGCGGCAGCGCCCTGATTCTGGCCAGCTTGACGGCAAGCGCCTCCTACATCGCGGCGCCGGCTGCTATCCGAGCCGCTATTCCGGAAGCCAATATTGGCCTGGCCATGCTGGCATCACTGGGCTTCACCTTCCCCTTCAACGTGATTATCGGTATCCCGCTATACCACCAGATGAGCCTGGCACTGCTGTGATATACAACCCGAAAGATCTGTGTAATGCTCTGAACATGAAGGTAATCTGCTCAAGAGACAGACATGAAGACTCTCTCTGCGCTCAAGGTGCTGGTCGTTGACGACCAGCCCATCATCGACGAATTCTGCCGTAAGGTGCTTGAGCACCTGGGTTGTGAGCAGGTTTACTCAGCCCTGAGCGGTCGCGAAGCGATCGAGATTCTGACCCGTGAGCCCTGCATTGATATGGTTCTCACGGATATCGACATGCAACCCCGGAATGGCCTTGAGCTTTTGCAGACAATTCGTTGCGGTGATATTCCCAAGGTACCGCGCGACCTCTGCGTTTTGATGTTTACCGATTACAACTATCGCAACAACGTGATGAACGCGGTAGGGCTGGACTGTAACGGATTCGTCAGCAAACCACTCAGCGTAGCGCTGCTCAGTGACAAGATTGATGCCGCTCGACGCCGGAAAATCACCCTTGCTGATACCGCCGCATACCGCTCAATCCCGACAGGCGTGAATACGGCAGTCGGCGTCAACAAACCTGCCAATGGTAGTCTGCATCCGCGGCAATCCGCTGACTCCACTCATACGCCTGTACACGAACCCTCTAGACCCGAACCAACAGTATCGACCACTCCAAACCCAGGCCCTTCACAGACACAGGCGCCACCAGAAGAAAATGATGCCGACAGGTTCAGACAGGCCCTCACGGAACTGGTACCGAGCAACAGCAAAGACCCCTTCCTGCAACAGAAACAGCAGCAGTTGACTGACATTCTGCACCAGTTGGATGCCATACGCCGCGAAATCAGTTTCGGCAGCGACGATACAGCGGCACAGATGACCAATAGCCTGGAACAGATCAGTGCCGAGATGTTCGGACAAGAGTATCAACATCAGCGCGAGCATCACTTCAACCATCTTTCAGCACATCAGGCCGAACATGGCATGATCCTGCAGCGCACGCAGATGCTGGCCAACAAGATTCGCCAGAACAAGAAACCCAAGGCCCTGTTGGCGCACCAGCAATTGCTGCAAGCCTGGTACCGCCACATTGCTGGCAAGGACCAGCAGTATGCTCGCTATCTGACAACACAAGGAACACACGGATGACAGACCACGGGCAAGACGGGCAACTGATGTTGCTGATCGCCAGCCTGGCAGCACTGATGTTCATGCTGTCCTCGGCGCTGCTGTTTCGGTTTTATCAAGTATTGCGGCGCGAGCGTGACATCCACAGCGAACACATGGGGCTGGTTTTTGATAATACTGCAGAGGGCATTGTTCTCCTGCGTCATGGCCAAATACTGCGCATCAATCAAAGCGGAGCAATACTGCTGGGCCAGGACAGCGAGATATTGGCCGGCAAACCCCTGACCGAGCTGCTTGAAGCAGCTGATTCGGTCTCCATTGAGGCACTGCAAGGCCATCAGAACCATCAATTCAACGAACTCAAATGCCGCCACGGTAACGGTCGCCTGATTTTGCTTGAAGGCACCCTGTCACCCATTCGAACCGAGCGCCGCCACAAGCAACACTCGCCGACAGGGGTACTCATTTTTCGTGACGTATCCGACCGTTTGCAACAACAGGCACAGGAAGCACGCAACCACCTGGTTCTGGCAGCAGTCTCGCGGGTTAACAACAATTTCCTGCTGTACAAAGACCCCAAACGACGCTTTGGCGAGCTACTGGAGACACTCAAGGAGCTGACCGGCTCCCCCATGGGCTTTATCAGCGAGCGCATGGAACAGGATGGAAAGCCGTTCATGCGCTGTTACGCCATCACCAACCTGGCCTGGGACCAGTCCTCCCATAACCTGTATGTAGATAATATCGAGAAGGGCATCGATTTTCACAACCTCGACAACCTGTTCGGGCGTACCTTGTTAACTGGCGAAGTGGTCATTTCCAACCACCACGATCCGGTTCATCGCGCAGGCTCCTGCCCGGCCGGACACCCGGACCTGAACTCCTTTGTGGGCATTCCGCTCAAGTTTCGCGGTGAAGTGCTGGGCATGTATGGCCTGGCAAACCGGGCAGACGCCTACGATCAGGAGCTGGTGGAATGGCTCCGCCCTCTGACAGATGCCATTACCGGCATCATGTACGCCTTCCGCATTGAACGCGCCCAGCGAGAATCGGAGCGACGCATGCTGCAGGCCCGTGATGAAGCAGAGCATGCCAACCGTCTCAAAAGCGATTTTCTGGCTACCATGAGCCATGAAATTCGCACTCCGCTCAATGCTGTCGTCGGCATGCTGGACTCGCTGGAAGCAACCGAGCTGGATGACCGCCAAACCGGCTATGTGCAATCGGCATCCATTGCCGCCGACACCTTGCTGCGACTGATCAATGATGTACTCGACTTTTCCAAAATCGAGGCAGGCATGCTTACCCTGGTGCAGGAGCCATTCAACCTGTGCGAATCGATTCACTCAGTGTTGACCGCCACATCCGTCAACGCTGCGGCAAAAGGTCTTGATCTGTACCTGAACTATGCACCCGACGTTCCCTTGAGCATCATCGGTGATCCAATACGTATGCGCCAGATTCTCAACAATCTGGTCAGCAACGCAGTCAAATTTACCGAGGCGGGCCATGTCATACTCACCGTCAGTCAACGTACTGTCGAAGCAACCGGCGAAGTACACCTGTTAATCAGTATTGAGGATACCGGCATCGGTATCGACAACCGCGACCTGACAATCATCTTTGAAGCCTTCCGTCAGATTGACCACTCCATTACCCGCCATTATCAAGGCACCGGGCTGGGACTTGCGATCACCCGCAATCTCGTCAATGCGATGCAGGGACGTATCGATGTAAAAAGCTCGCCGGGCACAGGCTCACGCTTCATTGTGGAGCTGCCGCTACAGCCAGCCAACACTGCCACATTGCACACGCGGCTGGCAGAACTCAATGCATTGTCTCAGCAACAGCTGCTGTGTGTTACCAACTCTCATCAGCTGTTTGAATACCTGTACAGCCTGCTGAGCCCACACTTCGAGCAGTTCGACTGCCATTTTCGCCCTCTTGAAGAGGAACCCCAGGCAGGCCAGTACTCCATGTTGCTGGTGGATGACCGCCGCTTCAAACTGGCTCCCGAGAGCTTGCGTGGGTGGATTCAGCAGCGAGGCGGCAACGGTGAATTGATCGGCCTGTCACAACGCGACCTGGCTCAGGCCTTTATCCCCGTCACAGCCCAGTTGCAACCACCGCTGTCACCGCTGCAACTGGTGGATACTCTGAGTCGAATTGTTCAACCGGAAACAGCAACAGCCACAAGCGATACCGCCTTCGAGGAACCGGAGCACACTGCAGAGCCAATAACAGACGGGCTGTCGATCCTGATCGCGGAAGACCACCCGATCAACCAAAAAATGATGGAGATTCTGATGCAGCGTGCCGGTGCGACCTGGCAGCTGTGCAGTGATGGGCTTGAGGTGATTCAGGCAATGCAGTCAGATGCCCATTTCGACCTGATTCTGATGGATTTGCACATGCCTAACATGGATGGTTATGAAGCCACTCGCAGCATCCGAGACCTGCCCGGCCCGGAACGGAACATTCCGATTATTGCGGTCACCGCCGATGCACTGGCTGGTGATCGAGAGAAATGCCTGGCGGCCGGCATGAATGACTATCTGGCCAAGCCGGTTCGCCTTGCGGACTTGCAACAGGTGATCGCACGCACTATGGCGGCCCATACAGACACCGCAACAGCCAATAGACCAGAACCTGAGGCGCCTGAGACGTTCGACAGTGACAACCTGGTTGAGCAGGTTGGTGATGCAGAGTCAGCCGCCTTACTGGTACGTGAGTTTGCCAACACGTTGCGTGCCGAGCTGCAGATTCTGCAGCAGGCGCTGGATGCGGACGACCTGGAAGCGGCACGCTCAGCCTCACACCGAATTAAGGGTAGTGCTCGCACCATCGGCTGTAATCTCCTGGCCGCGCAGCTGCAGCAGATCGAAACTGCCTGCCGCAGCGAGAGCAAGCCAGGTGCCAGTAAAGCCATGACCGACGTCATGAAACAGCTCCCCGACCTGCTGGAGCAGCTGAACAGCTTCAGTGAAGCCAACACTCTGCTTTGATTACAACCGCGGCTCTGCCATGAAACGCTGCAGCACACGGTATAGCCCGTGTGCATCGGCACTTCCCGCCAGTTCACGGATCGAGTGCATGGCAAACTGAGGCACACCGACATCCAGCGTACGCATGCCCAGCTCTCCGGCCGTGATTGGCCCGATGGTACTGCCGCAAGCCATATCGGAGCGCACCACAAAACTCTGAACCGGCACCCCTGCCTGAGCCGCCAGGTGCCGGAAGATTGAACTGGTTTCGCTGTTGGTCGCGTAGCGCTGGTTGGCATTGATCTTGATAACCGGCCCACGATTGAGCAGCGGGCCGTGGTTATCATCGTGCCGATCGGCAAAGTTGGGATGCACACCATGAGCATTATCGGCTGATATCAACATGGACCGGGCCAGTGCGCGATTGCGGTTGTCCACATCCGGCATAAGGCGCTCCAACCATTGCGCCAGCATCGGCCCCTGCGCACCACATGCACTAAGACTGCCAACCTCTTCATGATCATTGCAGACCAACACCTGCCCCGCACCTGCAGCCGGGGCATCCAGCAGGGCCTGCAGACCAATGTAACAACTGAGCAGATTGTCCAATCGCGCAGAGGTCAGAAATTCCTGCTCAAGCCCAATCAGCGCAGCGCCCTGGGTATCATAGAGGCACAACTCATAGTCCAGCACCTGAGCCAGATTCCCCGTACCTTCGCGCATCAACCAATCAGCCAGCAGCTGACGAAAATCCGGCTTCTCATCTGTTTGCCCCATCAGCACCGGCAGGAAGGTCTGCGCATTGATGGTGCGGCTGGAATTGGCTTCTCGATCAAGATGAATGGCAAGGCTCGGCACCACCGCGATCGGGCGACGCAGATCCAGAAGCGTGCTGCAGACATCACCATCTTCACTGCGATAGGTCACACGCCCCGCCAGTGACAGATCGCGGTCAAACCAGGGGTTGAGCAAAACCCCGCCATAGACTTCAACGCCAAGCTGGAAGTAGCCCTTGCGGTGCAGCTCCGGATTCGGCTTGACCTTCAGACAGGGGGAGTCGGTATGCGCCCCAACAAGACGCCACCCCTGATTAACGGCGGCCTCCTGCTCAGGATGACGCCAGGCGATGATTGAGGATCCATTGCGACGGATAAAGTAACCCTCTCCCGGCTCCGGACGCCAGCGCTCAGCTTCGCTCATTTCACGAAAACCGGCCTTGAGCAGGCGCTGCGCCATCTGTTCCACAGCATGAAAGGGTGTGGTTGCCTGATCCAGAAAGCGGATCAGGTCCTGATTGAATTCAGTTTGCTGTTTCATTGCGCGCCCTCAGCCTTGATCACCTCTATCAGTTCCACCCGAAAAATCAGCGTAGAGTTGGCCGGAATATCCGGGGATGGACTGGTAGCACCGTATGCCAGCTCGGGGGGCAGATAGATCATCGCTTCACCGCCTTCCTGCATCAGCATAAGGCCTTCACGCCAGCCTCGGATCACCTGATTCAGTGGGAAGGTAGCCGGTTTTTCCCGCGCGTAGGAGCTGTCGAATACCCCCCCGTCCACTCGCGTACCCTCATAGTGAACCACCACCGTATCACGTGCGGTAGGGCTGGCCCCGTCACCCTTGCGCAGATGTTCGATCTGCAGCCCAGAATCGGTGACGCTGACCGTTTCGCGCTCGCGATTGCTGGCCAGAAATTCATTACCGGCCTTGCGGGTTTCATCGTTCAGCGCCTTGTCGATCAGCTCCTGACGAAAGCGTTCTTTTTCCGGGTCTTCACCGCACCCGGCCAGCAGGCCGGCAAACGCCAACGTCACGACCAGAGATTTCCAGATCTGCATCCTCACACTCTCCGTACATACAGGTGTAAAGCAATGATTTTACATTACCCAGCTCCATGACTACACTCACAAAGCTGTAGCTGACGGAACTCGGAGCCCAGAGTGCCTGTCACAGAAGGAGCCACCGCCTGATTCAGGTGTTTTTCAGCGGTGGAGCTCAGCTCCAGCCACATGATCCGGAGATCCGCCTCTCATGCTCAAGCCTCATTTTCTGACACTCGTCACGGCACTGACATTCACGCTGGGCATCGCCCCTGCACAAGCCAATCTTGCCCCCGAGCCCATCCATACTCAAACGATGCTGGATGTCGTGACATCACTGCAGCAGGGGCACTACAACCGGATCGATATTGACGACCAGCTGTCTGAAGCCGTACTGGATCAGTATTTGGCGACTCTTGACCCTGAACGCAGTCACTTCCTGGCCAGTGACATTCAACAGTTTGAGCAGTGGCGCCACCTGCTCGACGATCAAATTCTGCAGGGCGAGACTGAAGCGGCATTCGAGATTTTCAACCGTTATCAAGAGCGACGTTTGCAACGGTTGAATTACATGATCAGCACCCTGGAAGACGAAAGCAACACCTGGGATTTCAACCGTGACGACGTGCTGGAAGGTGATCGCTCAGAGGCAGAGTGGATCAAAACCGATGTAGAACTGCAGCAGCTCTGGCGCAAGCAGTTGAAAAGCTCATTGCTGAGCCTGAAGCTGGCCGATAAAACCACCGAAGAAGCACAGGAAGTTCTGCTGCGACGCTACCAGAACCAGAAACAGCGCACCGACCAGGCCAAAAGTGACGATGTATTTGAAAGTTTCGTCAATGCCCTGACGCATGAATTTGACCCCCACACCCAGTACTTTTCCCCACAGGGGTCCGAGAATTTCCAGATCAACATGAGTCTTTCTCTGGAAGGTATCGGTGCTGTATTGCAGTCGGAAAACGACCAGACCAAGGTCGTACGACTGGTACCGGCCGGTCCCGCTGACAAAACCGGCCAGCTGAAGCCCGCTGACATCATCGTGGGTGTCGGACAGGGTGAAGACGGTGCCATTGAAGATGTGGTGGGTATGCGCCTGGATGATGTTGTCAGCAAGATTCGCGGTCCCAAGGGCACATTGGTGCGCCTGGAGGTGATCCCCGCCGATGCAGTCGATCGTCAAGCCCGCAAAGTCATAAGGATCGAACGCAACAAGGTAAAACTCGAAGAGCAGGCTGCCCGCAAGCGAGTACTGGAGCTTAACCGTGACGGCAAAGAGTTCAAGCTCGGCGTCATCGAAATACCGACATTCTACATCGACTTTGAAGCTCTGCAGAAGGGTGATCCTGACTACAAAAGCACCACCCGAGACGTGGAAAAGCTTATCAATGAACTGCGTGAAGAAGATATTGACGGCCTGATTGTCGATCTTCGCAACAACGGTGGCGGCTCGCTGCGTGAGGCCAACGAATTGGTAGGTCTTTTCATCCAGCGCGGCCCCACCGTGCAGATTCGCGATGCCTCTGGTCGCGTTGATATTTTGGGTGACTTTGATCCGAAGGTCGCATGGGATGGTCCCATGGCCGTTATCGTCAACCGCCTGAGTGCTTCTGCCTCCGAAATTTTCGCCGGCGCCATACAGGACTACAACCGAGGTATCCTCATTGGCAACCGCACCTTTGGCAAGGGTACCGTCCAGACACTGCAGCCGATCGAACACGGCCAGGTAAAACTGACTCACGCCAAGTTTTACCGCATCTCCGGCGACAGTACCCAGCACCGCGGAGTGGAGCCTGATATTCGCCTCCCTTCTCTGTACACAGTTGAAGACATTGGAGAAAGCGCACTGGACAAGGCGCTGCCCTGGGATCAGGTACGCCCGGTGCGACATGGCCGCTTCCCCAGCCTGTCGCCTTTTATGCAGCAACTGCTGGAAAGACATCAGGCCCGTACCGAAACCGATCCGGATTTCATCTTCATGCGCAAACAGGTAGAACACCTGGAAAAACAGAAGAAAATCACCCATATCTCACTCAACCAGGACACGCTGCAACAGGAGCGAGAGACCAACGAGAACTGGCTGCTGAGCGTTGAGAATGAGCGTCGCGCCGGCCTTGGGATGCCGCCGGTGAAGACCCTGGCCGAAGTTGACGACACGCTGCCCAAGGATGAGCAGGGACGCCCAATCAATCCCGAGTCAGAAGCAATTCTGGCCGAGAGCGGAGAGGTCCTGCTCGACTTGATTGACCTGACACTGAGCCACACAGCTGCCCTGCCGGACCACATATCGAACCGAAAGGCGATGGAGTAAACCCATGAAGCTGGGCAAGGTGAGTGTTCTGCTGTTGGTACTGGTACCGATGTTGCTGGCAATTGCTGCGGTCGCCAGCTACTTCGCCTACCAAAAAATGCAGTCTCAGCATGAAGTGAACCTGGCGGATCTGGAAAAGTTCGGCTACGAAATGGTCCCCAGCAGCACATACACTGAAAGCACAGGTATGTTGGGCGCTCAGCAACTGCCAGCCACTTTCGCCGAGAAGAAGCTCACCCCAACCGAGCGCGTCATTCGTGGTCTCATGCAGGACAAGGAGAACCTGCTGGCGGAGCAGGATGCCCTGAAGAGCGAAATCGATGCACTGAAGCAGCAAATTACTGAACTGCAGGAATACAAGCGCCTGAACCAGCACTTTGCTCCCGAAACCTTCGAGGATGAACTGGCCCGAACCAAGACTCAGCTCAAGGCCATTCTGGCGCGGATGCCCGAGGCCGATCAGTTCAGCAATATTCGTCTTGAAATCATGGCCGCCGCCGGCATGCAGGAGTACCGACGCTTTGTCAGCGCCAACCGCCTGATGCTGGAACAGCCACAGCGGGGCAGGATTGTCAGTGACCACCTGCCCGCTTTCGCTTTCTGCGTCGGCAACGCTACAGAACTTGCGGCCAACAGCCGCGCTGAAGAACGACTGCTGATCGACTGGTTCAACCAGCCAGACGGCACCACACTGCCAGCAGCCTTGGCCGAAGACCTGGCCAAACTGCTTCCCGCCTGCCAGAAGCCTCTGCGCGAACAGCTGGAAGCTTCACTTCCCAACATCATTGCCGGATAAATACTGGGCAGCCACTGGCAAAAGCCAGCCACCCTCTGTATAATTTTGCAACTTTATATTTTCCCATTTCGCGGACACATCGCCAGCCCAGTGTCCGCCGAGATGGTTATCGCTAACCGACCCTGTATAGCTGGCATACAGGCTGGAAAGCTGCCACACACCTAACCGGCAGCGACAATATAGGATACTTTCATGAGCGAAAGCTTTGCTGATCTGTTTGAAGAATCCCTGCAAGACATTGCCATGACCCCCGGCACCCTCGTTATGGGTGAAGTTGTCGACATCGACAGCGACTGGGTTACAGTCAACGCTGGTCTGAAATCCGAAGCCGTTATCCCCCGTTCACAGTTCCTGAACGACAACAACGAGCTGGAAATTCAGGTTGGTGATTCCGTCAAGGTTGCACTGGAAGCGGTTGAAGACGGCTTCGGTGAAACCCGTCTGTCCCGTGAAAAAGCCAAGCGTGCTGAAGCCTGGGAAGTTCTGCAGAAGAAATTCGACGCAGAAGAGACTGTTAAAGGCTACATCTCAGGCAAGGTCAAGGGCGGCTTCACTGTCAGCATCAACAACATTCAGGGCTTCCTGCCGGGCTCCCTGGTTGATGTTCGCCCGGTGCGTGATGTTGACCACCTGGAAGGCAAAGAGCTTGACTTCAAACTGATCAAGCTGGATCCGAAGCGCAACAACATCGTTGTTTCTCGTCGTGCTGTTCTGCAGGAAGCCAACAGCGCTCAGCGCGAAGAGCTTCTGGCCACCCTGGAAGAGGGTCAGATCGCCAAGGGTTACGTCAAGAACCTCACCAACTACGGTGCGTTCATCGATCTGGGTGGTGTTGACGGCCTGCTGCACATCACTGACATGGCGTGGAAGCGCATCTCTCACCCGAGCGAAATGCTGAACCCGGGCGATGAGATCTCTGTCAAGATCATCAAGTTCGACAAGGAAACCAACCGTATCTCCCTCGGCCTGAAACAGCTGAGCGAAGATCCGTGGGATGACATCAAGGATCGTTACCCGGCCGGAACCAAGGTTGCTGCACGCGTCACCAACCTGACCGACTACGGCTGCTTCGCCTCCATCGAAGATGGTGTTGAAGGCCTGGTACACGTATCTGAAATGTCCTGGACCAACAAAAACATCCACCCGTCCAAGATCGTTAACATCGGCGACGAAGTGGAAGTGATGATCCTGGACGTTGACGAAGAGCGTCGTCGTATCTCCCTGGGTATCAAGCAGTGCACCATCAACCCGTGGATCTCCTTCTCCGAGCAGCACGCTGCCGGCGACAAGGTCAGCGGCACCATTAAGACCATCACTGACTTCGGTATCTTCGTAGGTCTGGATAACGATCTTGACGGTCTGGTTCACATGTCCGACATCTCTTGGGAAGCCGATCCTGAAACTGCACTGCGTCAGTTCAAGAAAGGTGACGAAGTTGAAGCCGTCATCCTGTCTATCGACGCCGAGAAAGAGCGCATCTCTCTGGGCATCAAGCAGCTGGAAAGCGATCCGTTCGCTGAATACCTGGCCGCTAACGACAAGGGAACCATCGTAACCGGTACCGTGAAGAGCGTTGAGCCGAAAGCTGCTGTTATCGAGCTGGCTGAAGGCATCGAAGGCACTCTGAAAGTATCCGAGATCGCTGCTGAGCGCATCGACGATGCCACTACGGCACTCAAGGTAGGCGAAACTGTTGAAGCCAAGATCACAGCTGTTGACCGTCGCAACCGCGTCATCAACCTGTCGATCCGCGCCAAAGATCAGGCTGAAGAGAAAGCAGCCATCAGTGCAGTTCGCAACCAGGAAGTTGAAGTTCCGGGGCCGACCACTATCGGTGATCTGATCAAGCAGCAGATGGCCAACCAGAACAACTGATTTTCCTCTTCAGTTGCAACACTAAGGGGCGCCCATGGCGCCCCTTTTTTTGTCTGTACCTTTCAGATCAAACAGCTCGGGTCACTGCCCTGAGCCACAAGCCCCGCGGCTCAGTAATCCTCATCCAGTACAAAGTCGATCAGCTGATCATCACTGATCTCGTTATCACGCACTTCATACACGCTCAATACCGATGAGTTGGCATGAATCACTGACTTGCGCTCACCCGTCAGCAACGGGTGCCAGTCCGGCAACTCCTGGCCTTCATGAATCAGCCGATAACTGCAACTGGGTGGCAGCCAGTCAAAACTCTCCACATCCTCGGGCTTGAGCTTGATGCAGCTGGGCACTAACTGACAGCGCTTTTCATACTCTGTGCAATGGCAGTCGTTCAGATCCAACAGATGACATACGACGGTGGTGTAAAAGACCTCCCGAGTATCCTCATCCTCCACCTTATGCAGACAGCACAACGCACACCCATCACAAAGGGACTCCCACTCTTGAGGGGTCATCTCCTTCAGGCCCTTGCGGCGCCAGAACACTTCCTGCGCCATACTCAGCGCACCCCGGTCTCGGGCCGGTTCTTGAACAGATCCAGCATATACTCCTCCTTCTGAGGCGGCATCTGCAGGTAGTACCCTCGACTGTCCAGATCATCCAGAAGCTTTGCCGTACTTTCGACCCGAGCCAGCTTGCGGTTTGGCGTCATCGGCATATCCATGACGTGCACAGGCTGACCAAACATCTCCAGCAAAGCTTCGGGGACACGCTCCAGCTGCTCGCGCTTGTCAACGTAAAGATACATCTCATCCTTGCGCGGACTCTTGAAGATACTCAAAATTATCATCATCAACTCGTTTCAAACTGTTCGATTCGATTCAACAGGGCATCGCCCACCAGTGGCTTGCGCCAGCCGGAAAGACTGGGTGGCAGGTGATAATGCCCCTCGGCATCACGTGAGCGTATGAGCGCATCAAGGTCTCGCTTGCGCAACAGTATTTCAGGCAAGAGATCATTCGCGTCTGCCGCCTGACGGCCAATTGACCGTAATTGCTTGAGCCGTTTGTTCCAGACATAGTGCAACGGGCGATCGATCTCGGCCGGCGGGTTTTGGCGGGCCGATTCAGGAGCGGCCGCGATTATTGCCATAATCGCCTGTCCGTACTCACGCATGATACGACCACGCTTGATAATGGCATCCAGATGCTGCTCGTTCTGAGGCATCCGTTCAGCGATTTCCAGCAGCATTTCGTTACGCAGCAGACGATTGCGAGACATATCGCGCTCACGGCAGGTTTGTTCCCGCCATGCACTGAGATCACGCAGCAAGGCACGTCGCACATCATCCAGATGCCATACCTGACTGAAGCGCTGAAAGTATGCTTGCGGGTCTGCTTCATCAGCCGCCATTACACTTGCACCAATGCTTTCGCACTCTTCCATTACCCAGCTCAGACGCCCTCGCGCCTCAAGCTGCTCGTGCTGCATCAGAGCCAGAACTGGCAAATAGGCCACATCCAGTGCCGCATAATGTTCCTGTTCAGCCGTAAGTGGACGCTGCAGCCAATCGGAGGTGGTCTCGCCCTTGCCCAGTTCAACCTCAAGCGCATACGCTACCAAGCGCTGCAGGCCCATACTGAACCCCCAGCCCGCAAAGGCGGCGCCCACCTGAGTATCATAGAGCGGCTGCGGCAGTACGCCGTAGCTATGGCGAAACAGCTCCATATCCTCATTACCGGCATGCAGAACCTTGAGCACATCTGGCGCACGCAGCACTTCTGCCAGCGGTGACATGTCCTCAACCTGAAGCGGGTCAATCAGATAACAGCCCTGGTCATCCGCTATCTGGATCAGGCCCGGTATGGGATAGAAGGTTTCGGTACGCATGAATTCGGTATCAAGCGCGATCAACGGCAACTGCAGCCACTGCTGGCAGTAATGCATCAGTGTTGCGGTATCGTTGATCCAGATCGGGCTGGCCGCAGCCTGTTGCAGCCGATGCCAGTCATAACGCTGCATCAATTCAGTCATCCTGACTCCGTTTCAGGGAGCGCCGCCCGGCGAAAGCATGGGCCAGCGTACCGCCGTCGACGAACTCAAGCTCGCCCCCGACCGGGACGCCATGGGCGATGCGGGTGATATTCACATTCAAGTCCTGCAGCTGTTCAGCAATGTAGTGAGCCGTTGCCTCCCCTTCTACCGTGGGGTTGGTTGCCAGTATCAGCTCACGCACCTCTCCGCTTTCTACCCGTTCAAACAGCTGATCAAGCCCCAGATCTTCCGGGCCAACCCCGTCAATGGGGGACAGATGCCCCTTAAGGACAAAATACACTCCGTTGAACCCACCCGTTTGCTCTACAGCGATCAGGTCCACCGGTGACTCCAGTACGCAAATCAGCTGATGGTCACGGCTGTCATCCTCGCAGACAGGGCATAGCGTCTCTTCGGACAGGTTGCGACAACGTTGACATTCACCAACCTTTTCAGCCGCCTGCAGAAGGGATTCAGATAAGGTTCGCGCACCCTCCCGATCACGCTCAAGCAGATGCAGTGCCATGCGCTGTGCCGATTTTGGCCCAACACCGGGCAGTGCGCGCAGTGACGTTATCAGATTTTGCAGTAAGGGACTGAAGCTCATGATCAGAACGGCATTTTGAAGCCCGGTGGCATACCCATGCCACTGGTGATTTTGGACATCTTGTCCTGAGTATTCTGTTCAACCTTGCGTACGGCGTCATTAACGGCCGCGGCGATCAGGTCTTCAAGAATCTCTTTCTCTTCTTCCATCAGACTCTCATCAATCTGGACCGCCTTCACATCATGGCGACCGTTCATGGTGATGCGGACCAGACCGGCACCGGACTCACCCTGAACCTCAGCGCGTGCAATTTCTTCCTGCGCCTTCTGCATGTCTTCTTGCATTTTCTGGGCCTGTTTCATCAGGTTTCCCATGCCACCTTTCATCATGTTCAGACTCCTCTTTTAATATCAGTGTTCCGGGTCCAACGGGCGGACCGATTCGGTTTCGATCCGCGCGCCAAATTGTTCGATCAATGTTTGTACCAACGGGTCGGCTTCAATTGCCTGCACCGCTTCTGCCTGACGTTCGGCACGCAGGCGCTCGATACGCTGAGCCGGGGTTTCGACTGTTTGCACCGCCTGCGTAAACTCAATCTGAACCTGTTCGCCCCGAACCGCTCTGATCGCGGTTCGGATACGCTCTCGGCGATCCTCGTTAAGCAGTGCATCCTGCTCGGGCGTGTAGTGGAACAACATGCGACTGGCGTCGCCCAACTCCAGCGACAGATTACGCGCCAGGCTTTCCACCATGCCACTAAGTCCCAGCTGCGGCAGCAGATCACACCAGTCACCATTGCCTGCTACGGGACCAGAGGCAGCCAGCACGGGCAAGGCCTCAGGCATCGGAGTCGGTGGTTCTGGAGTTGGAGTCCGCACCGGAGCCATCGGTTCCGCTTGTGCGGTACTTATCGAGGCAGGCTCCGGCCGGGCATCCACCTCAGCCGGGTCAGACTTTTTTGGCGAATTCTCGGCCAGATCCGGCGGCAAGTCATCCCAAGGAGGAATGTCCTCTGGCATCGGTGCAGACGGCGGCTCAGCGGGTGCCTGCGCGTTTGGCTGCTGGCTAGGCTCAGCAGCGGCCTTCGGCGCAACATGTTCGGTGACTGCAGGCGCAGCTGCCACGGCAGCGGCAGATTCCGACACAGGATCAGTCCCCTTCGCCTCAGTCGGGCTCAGCCCCTGCAGCGGCTCGCTGCCGGCCGGTCGGAACGCCAGCATACGCAGCAGCGTCATTTCGAGCCCTTCTCGTGGCTCAGGTACCAAAGGCATATCCTTGCGCCCCATCAGAGCAACCTGATAATACAGCTGAACCTCTTCCGGGCGCAGCAGGCGTGCCAGCTCCAGTACCTGCTCACGATCACCCAGGCTATTATCCACCGCGGCCGGCATCACCTGCGCCAGTGCAATGCGATGCAGCAGGCTGACCATATCCCCCAGCACCGTCAGGTAATCAGGCGAAAATTCTGACAGTTCACGCACTGCCTCCAGCACCTGTGCCGGCTGCTGCCGCGCAATCTGCTCAAGCATCCGGTACACCAGACGTTGGTCAATGGTGCCCAGCATGGTGCGCACATCTGCTTCGCGTACGCTGCCGGCACCAAAGGCAATCGCCTGATCTGTCAGGCTGAGCGCATCACGCATGGAACCATCAGCCGAACGTGCCAGCAGCCAGAGCGCTGCACTTTCAGACTCAATGCCCTCTTCTCCCAGCACAAAACCAAGGTGGTTTTGAATACGCTCGGCAGTGAGGTTTTTAAGATTGAACTGGAGGCAACGCGACAGCACCGTCATCGGCAGCTTTTGTGGATCAGTAGTCGCCAGCAGAAACTTCACATGCGGCGGCGGCTCTTCCAGCGTTTTCAACAGCGCATTGAACGAGCTGTTGGACAGCATGTGCACCTCGTCGATCAAGTACACCTTGAACCGACCATGTGTTGGTGAGTACTGCACGTTTTCGAGCAGTTCGCGCGTATCTTCAACTTTGGTGCGCGAGGCCGCGTCCACCTCAATCAGATCAACGAACCGACCCTCGGCAATCTCGACACAAGCACTGCATACGCCGCAAGGCTCGGAGGAGATGCCCTGTTCGCAGTTGAGCGATTTGGCAAACAGGCGCGCGATGGAGGTTTTGCCCACCCCACGAGTACCGGTAAACAGGTAGGCGTGGTGTAGCCGGTCATCATCCAGCGCATTGACCAGCGCTTTCAGAACATGTTCCTGGCCAACCATTTCCTTGAAACGTCTGGGGCGCCATTTTCGTGCCAGAACCTGATAGCTCATGCTGCCTCATTCATCCGGTCGGTTCATTCATGTATGGCTGCCGATATTACCACGCTTTACTGTTCAACGCCCCACTGCCAATGTGGCTTGGCTGGGGGTAGATGACAGCCATTTATACGTTGCACCATGCTTGAATCAGGTTAAAACTATACTCATTAATCAATTTACAGATGGAATCACCAGGCAATGGCACAACAACAGAAGGTCAAGAAGATTGACCGAATCGACCGCAATATCCTGACGATACTGCAGCAAGAGGGGCGCATTTCATACACCGAGCTTGCGGATCGGGTTGGACTGTCCACAACGCCCTGCATGGAACGTGTCAAACGGCTCGAGCGGGACGGTTTCATTACGGGTTACCACGCCAGCGTCAATCCACAAATGCTGAACTACAATCTGCTGGTATTTGTCGAGATTGCCCTTTCCTACCAGTCACCTGATGCATTTGAGCGCTTCAACCGGGCGGTCAGTACGTTGCCCTATATCCTGGAGTGTCACCTGGTATCCGGCGATGCCGATTATCTGCTCAAGGCACGTCTGCATGACATGTCACAGTACCGCGAATTGTTGGGTGACATGCTGTTGACCCTGCCCGGCGTAAAAAACTCCAAATCCTATATCGTGATGGAGGAAGTGAAAGAGCAGACACAGCTTCCGGTTGATATAAGCAGTTAATTACTCTGTCATCAGCGGGTAATACAGAACAAAAAACCTTGTTGAGCCTAAAAAAGGCTCTAATATATCCCATGAAACGCATCCAACAATAACAATACCATCGGAGCGCAACATGACCCGACTCTATCGGCTTGATGCCGGCCCTCACCCTCCATGTCTGAATGACCATTCATATCGTCATCGCCTGAACCTTTACAGTGCACTGGGCACAACTGTAGCGCACACATTGTTGCTGCAGCCGAGATGTGAATGGACAACCTCCTTCTGAATCAGAAAGTATTTCTGTTTTAGTAACAGAAAACAGGTTTTTCTCACAAAACAATACGAAAAATGCCTGACTTGACCCAGCCTTCACTTTAAGTGGCATGGGATCTGCTATAGCTTTGGGTACTTTCATGGCCCGAAACAATGCAATATGGCTCGGCAGTGAATTCAGGACTCAAACCTTGAAGTCGGTACCGACCACTTCAGGTTTACAACACGGAGACATCTTACGATGGCTGCAATCGAATCGTTTATTTCGGCAATTAACGGGGTCGTCTGGGGCCCCATGATGCTGGTGCTTATCCTCGGGGTAGGCCTGTTTCTTTCAATCGGCTTGAAACTGATGCCTATCCTCAGGATCGGCACCGGTTTCCGGCTGCTCTGGGGCGGGCGGACGGCCAGCGCCGGTGACGAAAAGGAAGGCGAAATTCCACCCTTTCAGGCACTGATGACCGCCATGTCCGCCACAGTGGGCACTGGTAATATCGCCGGGGTTGCCACGGCAATCTTTCTGGGCGGACCAGGCGCCCTGTTTTGGATGTGGATAACAGCCCTGATCGGCATGGCAACCAAGTATTCCGAGGCAGTTCTGGCGGTCAAGTACCGTGAAACCGATGAAAAGGGCCAGCATGTCGGCGGCCCCATGTATTACATCAAGAATGGTCTGGGCAAAAAATGGGCATGGATGGGCGTAGCCTTTGCCATTTTTGGCGCCGCGGCCGGTTTCGGTATCGGCAATACCGTGCAGTCCAACTCGGTCGCCGATGTACTGCATGCCAACTTCAGCATTCCCACCTGGATCAGCGGACTGGTGATGATGATTCTGGTGGGTGCCGTCATATTGGGTGGTATCAAGCGTATCGGCCATGTAGCCGGAGCACTGGTACCTTTCATGGCGCTCTCCTATCTGATCGCCGGACTGATCGTACTGGCAATCAATGCCCACCTTCTACCACAGGCACTGGATCTGATCTTCACCCACGCCTTTTCCCCTGTTGCCGCGCAGGGCGGTTTTGCCGGGGCAGCCGTATGGGCCGCCATCCGCTTTGGTGTCGCCCGAGGCGTGTTCTCCAATGAAGCAGGCCTGGGCTCAGCCCCCATCGCACACGCAGCTGCCCAGACCAACGACCCGGTGCGCCAGGGCATGATCGCCATGTTGGGCACCTTCCTCGACACGCTGGTGATCTGCACCATCACCGGTCTGGTGATCGTCAGCTCCGGCGCCTGGACCGGCGGCGAATCCGGGGCAGCCCTGACCAGCCAGGCATTTGCAACAGCCCTGCCCGGCATGGGTAACTACCTGGTCGCCATTGCGTTGGCCATCTTCGCCTTTACCACCATTATCGGCTGGTCATTCTACGGTGAGCGCTGCGTAGAGTTTCTGTTCGGCATCAAGGCGATCACCCCCTACCGCATCCTCTGGATTCTGGCGATTCCACTGGGCGCAACACTGAGCCTGGACTTCGTCTGGCTGGTTGCCGATACCCTTAACGCCATGATGGCGATCCCCAACCTGGTTGCACTGGCTCTTCTGAGCCCGGTGGTGTTCAAGTTGACACGAGAGTACTTCAACCGCAACTGATCCAGCTCTGAACGAAAACGGGAGCCATTGCGGCTCCTTTTTTTGTTCAGTTTCAGCCCGCAGCAACAGGATTTCTGTCAACTCGCAGAAATGATGTCAGGATCTAACCGGAAATGGAGTTTTTCATCCACACTTCAGCTGAGGAATGACAGAATAATCCGATACTTCAAACGGAGCCATGCATGAGCATACCGAACAAACTGGGTGGCCTGATCCGACAAAGCGGTCTGACTGACTGGCCCGAACAGCTGAAGATGAGCGTCGAGCGCGGCATGGAACAACGTGTCCGCCTGGCCGTCACGGGATTGAGCCGCAGCGGCAAAACCGTCTTCATAAGCGCCCTGGCTCGCCACCTGCTGCAAAGTGAGCAGGGGCGCTCACTGCCGTTTTTTGCTGCGGCTTCCGAAGGCAGAATTGTCGCTACCCGTGACTTGAGCACGGAATCCCCCAGCCCATTTCCGCTGCAACAATGCTTGGCGGGGCTTCAGGCCTCTCCACCGCACTGGCCGAATTCGACCGAAGCACTGTCGGAGATCCGGCTGGCATTGCGTTATCGCCGCAAACCGGGGCTGGGGCGCGCATTGGGCGAGCACTCCACACTGTATCTGGACTTGATCGATTACCCCGGCGAATGGCTGCTCGATCTGCCTATGCTGACACTCAGTTTCGAGCAGTGGTGCAAACAGCAGCAGGCCCTGTTTGCCTCTCTCCCACGCACAGAAGTGGCTGCTGACTGGATCGCTCAGCAGAGCGGGATCGACTGGCTGGCTCCCGCTCCGGAGGGCCTGCGGCAACGACTGACTGAACGTTACCGATCCCTGTTGCAGCAACTGCGTGAGCCCCCATACAACCTGAGCCTGCTGCAGCCCGGGCGTCTGCTCATGCCGGCTGAACTGGCAGGCAGTCCATTGCTTGACCTGTTTCCGATTATCCAGAACTGGCCCGAAGCACCCGAAAACGCGGATACAAACAGCCTGTTTACACAACTGCAACAGGCCTACAACGATTATTGTGAACAGGTCGTCCGTCCTTTCTACCGGAACCACTTTCGACACTTTGATCGTCAGATCGTACTGGTGGACTGCCTGAAAACACTCAACAGCGGCGAATCCTGTTTCAATGACATGCAGCTGGCCCTAACCACCCTGCTGCACAGTTTTCAGTATGGCCGCAACAGCCTGTTTCGACGCCTGTTTCGCCCGCGCATCAACCGCGTCCTGTTCGCCGCCACCAAGGCCGACCATGTTACGGCTAATCAGCACCACAACCTGGACCAGTTCCTGCGCCTGATGATTGAAGCCGCTCAGCGCGAGATCCGGTTTGAACAGGTCGACACGCGATGCCTTGCCCTGTCATCCCTGCGTGCCACTGAAGCTGCGCAGGCACGACTTGATGGCCAACACCTCTCATGTCTGCGCGGTCACCGAAAAGACACGGGCGAAGAAATTGCCCTTTTCCCCGGCGAAGTGCCCACTGAGCTGCCTCGCGCCAAAGACTGGAACAGTGACCGCTTCCGCTTTGTCGACTTTGCACCACGTCCATTACCTGCAGGCACTTTGAGGCCCGAGCACCATATCCGCCTTGACCAGGCGATCGAATACCTGTTGGGAGACCTGTTCTGATGCGTGATACACCTAAATGGCAACGCCCTATCGAGCTACCGCCCGAGGCGATGGCAGCCGATCCAGCCGAACATCCCCTGCACCAGCCAGCCCGAGATATCCCGCTGGACAAGGCCCAGACTGTTGAAGATGACACCTCTTTGGAGCTACCTCCCTCGCCGCCTCAGAGCAATGTACGCAGTAGAGGTTGGTTAGTGCCCCTGTTGGGAACGTTGGTCGTTTTGGCCATCAGTGCCGAGTTGTACCGACTGATCAGCTGGAGCATATCCATTCACCCCCTGCTGGGCGGTGCCTTCAGCCTACTGACGCTGCTACTGATGCTTGTGGTCGGTATCGAAATCAGGCGAGGCCTCAGTGGCAGCCGCCAATTGCGACAGGTACAAGGTCTGCAGCAACAGGCTGAAGCCCTGTTGCAACAGACCAGTCATGGCGACAGCACAGCACTGCTGCATCAACTGGAGCAGCGCTACCACCACACAGCACTGAAGAACGAGTTACAAAGTGCCATCACACAGCTCGACAGCAGCTACAACGACCGGGAGATTATTCAGTACCTGAGCCGACACGCCCTGAATCAAGCCGACCGCACCGCCCAGCGCTGCGTTCAACGCTACAGTGTGGAATCGGGTGTCATGGTCGCACTGAGCCCCTGGGCCAGTTTCGATATGCTGCTGGTCGCCTGGCGCAACCTGCGCATGATTCGTGAAATCGCCACGGTGTATGGCATCGCGCCGGGGCTACTGACCCAAGGCAAATTACTGAAGCAGGTTCTGCAAAACCTGGCATTTGCCGGCGCCAGTGAAGTGGCAATGGATGCAGGCTCTGCGCTGTTGGGCAGCTCATTGACATCAAGCCTGTCAGCAAGGGCCGGTCAGGGCATCGGCGCGGGCCTTTTCACGGCCCGCACGGGGCTAACGGCCATCAAACTGTGCCGCCCCCTGCCCGAGCAGGATCAACCCAAAGGGCTGTTGCAACAAATATCCAAGGGAATTGTGCATAAACTGAGTGGTCGAACGAACTGAATGCAAGCTTAATTTCATTAATATGTCCGTACCATCTCCTGTGTAAACACGCTAAAGTATGGCGTAAAACGCTTGAGCACACGGATAAGTCAATGGCATTAATCACATTTTCTTCAAACGATTACGCCGAACATGAGCGCCTTGAAGTCTCAAAAGATGTCTATGCCGCGATGGCAAATATCGATGTTGATGTTGCAAAGGACCAAATACCTTCAATTGAAACCCGTATCCGGTTACTGCCGGGTGTGACCATCGCGCTGGTAAAAACATCTTCCCTGATTGTGCACCGGCGCAAGCAAGAGCTACAGGATGGAAACGACGACTTTTCTCTGTTGATCAACCCGGCGAACCATTCTCACTGGATATCCGATCTACCCCGTGTGGGCGAGTTAAAAGGTGGCCCCGGTACAGGTTGCTTTGCATTCAATGACCGACCGGGGAAAATCATTTTCCCTTCCACAACGACACATATGCTCAACCTCAGCTTTTCCCGATCATTGCTGGGCCAGCTGGTATTCGACCTGGAAAGCGCCAAAAACCCTTCCCATCTTATCCAAGAACCCTTAATGCACTTGGTCAGACGCGCACTCGAACTCACGCGAAGCGATGTTACCCTGGCGGACAATCCCGTTATTGAAACCAATCACCTGCTTGATCTCGCCACCCTCGCAACCGGTGCACGGGGTGATTGCGCCATACAAGCGAGCCAAAGAGGCCTTGCTCTTGCACGCCTGAGAGCGATCAAAGCCGATATACGGGCGCACGCATGGCGTGGTGACCTCAACCTTGGCTGGATAGCCAGGCGCCATGGCATATCGCCCAGTTATGTGCGTGCCATGTTTGAACGCAACGGACAAAGTTTTTCGGACTATCTGCTTGAACAACGGCTGCAACGCGTATTTGCCCGATTGAACAACCCCGCCTACTACAGCTGTAGCATCGCCAACATTGCCTACGATGCAGGCTTCAACAACCTGTCCTGGTTTTACCGCGCATTCAAACGATTTTATGAACACAATCCGTCTGATATCAGAGCCAGTGAGATCTGATACAGCAGCCAAGACCCCGTAAATGCTGCCGTTGTGGCCGCCATATTCGAGTGTTGTAACGCTCAGTGGACGCTGATTGCCCCCACTTTTTGTTAGTTTTCGCCCAGAACAAAGCGGAGACAACAACATGCCAGCACCCGAGTACAGAACCCTGACGACCCAAAGCCGACTTTTCAGCCACAAAGCTCTCTCACTGGCGCGTTGGCTTACCCTGCTGGGCACCTGCACCGCTCCACTGCTGGCACAGGCGCAGAACTGCCCCACGGGCGTTAACACGGACGATCAATACATTCTGGGCGATGCCGATGGCGTCGCCAGCGCCATGCACTGGCCCACCGGGCTGGTGTGGAAGCGCTGCCTCGAGGGCCAGACGTTCGAGAGCGGCCAATGTACCGGCAGCAGGCCGGCGAAAACCTGGAACACCTTGGCAGAAACGGACCGGCGTCTGCCCAAATCCTTCACGAATCAAACCAGCTGGGGCATCGGGGCTGGTTTCAGCCAGAACCTGCTGGAGAGCGGCGGTTGGCGCATGGCGTACAAAAATGAATTGGTGAAGATCACCGAGGGGTGTGGTAACAACCCCAAGGTCAACCGCACAGTGTTTCCCATTACGTCGTTTGCGTATGTCTGGTCGGGTTCTGTCGCGGGTTCGTACAACGCGTTGAACCTGCGCATCTCCGATGGCACCGTCGTAACTATCACGAGTTCCAGCGTAGGAACCGACGTTCATCTTGTACGCGGCGGACAGCCTTTCGATTCTTTGACCGCTCCCGCCGCGCAGGATGCTGCGCCCGGCAACACCACAACCTTCCCGACCTTCCCCCTCTCGGCCAGCCTGCCTTCCGGCCAGGCCTGGGGCGGTGCGCGCATCAGTGGCGATGGCAACCCCGAATTCCAGCTCAATGGCACCGGCGACTGGGTACAGGAAGCCATCGTTAAAAGCGGCGATCAAATCACTGTGCGCCTCACGGCCCCAGTCACGGTGGGCGACAGCCATACGGCCACCTTCACCCTGCGCAGCGGCCAGACCACCGGTACCAACGACAATGCCAGCAATGGCGGCAATGAAGCCACGACCATGCAGGAAACCAGCGCCAGTTTTACCGCGCTTGCCCGGCGCACCGATCTATCGCTGCAACTGCCCGCAGGCCCGCACAGCGGCGAAGCGCTGGATCTGGCCGTTGCAGGCAGCGAATGGCACCTGGACTCAGCGCAGAGCCTGACAGCGGCCAGTCTCGGAGCTGCCTTGCCGGCTGGCGTGACCCTGCCGCACGGAGCACTGAGCCTGCGTCTGACCGATGGCACGCCGGGCAGCAATGCCACGGTTGTGCTGACCTACCCGGAAAACCTGCCCGCCGGCACGCGCTACTACAAATACGGCCCAACGGCAGACAACCCAACTGACCACTGGTATGCCTACCCCGGCGCGGTGATCAGCGGCAACACCATCACCCTGACCCTGACCGATGGCGGCGCAGGCGACAGCGATCTGAGTGTCAACGGCATCATTGATGATCCGGGTGGCCCGGCATGGATAAGCGCACCCGGCAATGTCACAGCCATACCCACACTGCCACAGTGGGCCATGCTGTTGTTGGCCGGGATTATGGGCATGCTGGCCCTGAGCAAAGTACAGCGAGTGCGCAGTACCTGAGGGTCATTGCCGTTTACCCCAAATCAGTCCGCGAGCGCTGCACTTTTGAACATGTGTAGCGCTCAGTGGACGCTTGTTTTTACGGCTTTTGTTAATTTTCGCCCAGAACAAAGCGGAGACAACAACATGCCAGCACCCGAGTACAGAACCCTGACGATGCAAAGCCGACTTTTCAGCCACAAAGCTCTCTCACTTGCGCGTTGGCTTACCCTGCTGGGCACCTGCACCGCTCCCCTGCTGGCACAGGCGGAGAGCTGCCCCTCGGGCGATAACACGGACGATCAATACATACTGGGCGAGGCCGATGGTGTCGCCAGCGCCATGCACTGGCCCACCGGGCTGGTGTGGAAGCGCTGCCTCGAGGGGCAGACGTGGAACACGGGCACGCAGACCTGCGAGGGCACGGCGGAAACGCGGCGTTGGAACGAGTGGATGGATGAATACATGCCACGTTCGTTTGCAGGGCAGGATGCGTGGTGGGAGACGGTCGAGTCTTATACGCCCAATCCGTCCGCTGGTCCGCAGAATGTAGATCGGGTGCGTGACGGCCACTGGCGCATGGCGTACAGGTACGAGTTGGGGAAGATCACCGAGGGGTGTGATAACAACCCCAAGGTCAACCGCATGGTGTTTCCCGATACCCCGTCTTCGCATTTCTGGTCGGGTTCGCCCCTCGCCGGTAATTCGGGCAGCGTGTGGATCGTGAACTTCAACTTTGGCAGCACCTACCTCAGTTACCGCAGCGACGACCACCACGCTCGCCTTGTGCGCGGCGGACAGTCTTTTGCCGCTTTGACGTCCCCCAGCGCGCAGACCGTCAGCGCCGGTGACTCCGCCACCTTCCCCGCTTTCACCCTTGCGCCCAGCGTGCCCGCTGGCGAGGCCTGGGGCGGTGCGCGCATCAGCGGTGATGGCAACCCCGAATTCCAGCTCAACGGCACCGGCGGCTGGGTGCAGGAAGCCATTGTCAAAAGCGGCGACCAGATCGCCGTGCGTTTCAACGCCCCGGACTCCGGTAGCCGTACCGTTACCTTCACCCTGCGTAGCGGCCAGACCACCGGCACCAGCGACAATGCAAGCAATGTCGGCAATGAAACCACGACCATGCAGGAAACCAGTGCCAGCTTTACCGCGCTTGCCCGGCGCACCGATCTATCGCTGCAACTGCCCGCAGGCCCGCACAGCGGAGATACGCTTGATCTGACGGTAACAGGCAGCGAGTGGCACCTGGACTCAGCGCAGAGCCTGACTGCTGCCAGCCTGGCTACCGCATTGCCACCGAGGATGACCCTGCCGCACGGTGCCGTAAGTTTCCGTCTGACCGATGGCACGCCGGGCAGCAATACCACGGTTGTACTGACCTACCCGGAAGACCTGCCCGCCGGCACGCGCTATTACAAATACGGCCCAACGGCAGACAACCCAACTGACCACTGGTATGCCTACCCCGGCGCGGTAATCAGTGGCAACACCATCACCCTGACCCTGACCGATGGCGGCGCAGGCGACAGCGACCTGAGCGTCAACGGCATCATCGATGATCCGGGCGGCCCGGCATGGATAACACAGGACGTCGCTCCAATCCCCACACTGCCACAGTGGGCCATGATGTTGCTGGCCGGGATTATGGGCATGCTGGCATTAAATAGAGTGCGGGTGCGCAATACCTGAGGGTCATTGCCGCTTCATCCCCAGTCACTCCGTGAGCGCTGCACTTTTGAACATGTGTAGCGCTCAGTGGACGCTTGGTTTTACGGCTTTTGTTACCTTGCTGCCATTGCGTGAGATGGAATCTAAAATGAAAAATATCTTCCCTTCTTTTTCTATGCATCAGATCAGCGAGCGGCTGTTGCATATTATGGGGCTCAGTATTGGATACTGCAGCCTGCTACTGTTGCTGGTAATCAATACGGCCAATGCAGCGCCCTTCGCCTATCTGAAAGCAGGGAGCTATGTTTCTGTGGTTGATGTGGAAACCATGACCGAGATTCAACGGATCGATGTTGGTCGAAGTTTAGGTCACATAGATATTCGCCCAGGGGGGAATTATGTATATGGCGTCATCGGGGCCAAGGGTAGCAATAGCCGCGAGATTACCGTCATCGATACCCATGACTATTCAGTCAAACCGGCGATTACAGTACCAGTACACGACTCGGTGGATGCTTTTTTGCTGCAGGTAACATCCAGCCCGGATGGCACAAGAGTTTATGCCGTTGATAATGAAAATTACCTCTATTTTATCGATGCACAGACTCATGACATACTTCATACCGTACAAGTAGAGGAGCCTGAGTACTTACTGGGTGATATTTCTGAAATTGACGTTCTGGCTGACAACAGTGCCGTTATGGTGTCGCTCCAAGACGGCTTTAGTTTTTATGACACTCAAAGTTACACCAGCATCGGCGGTGGAAACTTTCCCTTTCATAGTCCGGCCAGTGTCAAGAGCATTCGCGCCAACCCAATGCCCAGCAAAGATATAACCGGAAGACTGATCACGCATCAGTACCTCTCATGCGGTGTAGATACTATTTCTGGTGATTCCACTTGTGTTGTGAGCTCAGATGAACGGTCTGAAGACGGCAGATACGATGTTCATACTGTCCTCATGCCCCACGCTGAATTGCCTTCGGGTGTATTTAACAATTCATATGCAAAAATCGCCAATTCTTACGATGGAAGAAATACCTTTGTAAACGCACGGCTGGGCAATAGCGGTAATTATTCTGCCGCCATTCATGTCGTTCAAAGCGGCCACCCTGTGTACCGCGGGACCATTGAATTTCCAACCAACGATGCAATCTCTGTAGGTCTTGACGCACACCCGAGCAAGGACCAATTGTTTGTTTATACAAATAATTGGGACCTGTATAAAGTATCCTACCAATGGGCTGAAGGTTGGCCCTCCACGCAAGAAAGCATGCATATCAGCAATGGGGGCTACGCCTCAGGTCATTTTATCGGTGGCCCCATGCCATTGATTGCCTCGATAAAACCCGGGAATACAACACTTCCCCATTTGCCAGTCAATACTGTTAGTCAAAAGGTATTTAGCTTCCACAACCATCTGAACCTCAAGCCCGTCAGCTTGCAGTGCACACTTGATAATGGGCAGGCGTTTTCCCTCAGCGGTGGTGATGTCAATTTCAGCCTGCAACCGGATGAAACGATCGAAGTTACAGTGAATTTCTCTGCCGCTGTAGCTGGGCAATACACCGATACATTACGCTGCAGCGACAGCAATAACGGTGAGTTCATTTATTCCCTGGAGGGCAATTATGTCGCCCCCGTCACCGCGACACCTGCCAGCGGATCAACCGTTGTGCTGCCAACCCAGTGGCCTGCGACTGGTGCCACTTATCAGACCATCAACTTCCAGAACCCGAATCTGACGCCGGCCAATGTGTCTTGCAGCATCAGCGGCAGTACCGGCGTGTTTTCCGCTGCCGACAGCCTGACCGTACCCGCCAGCGGCAATGCCAACCTGAGGGTAAACCTTGATTCAGCCAATGCCGGCACCTTTAATGGCACCCTGAGCTGCTCCAGCGATGTTGGCGGCGCATTTGTCTATGACCTCTCGGGCGAGACCATCACGCCCCTGGTGGCTCAGCCCATTGTGCCGGGCCCTGTCAATGGGGCTCTTGCCATGGGTTACATCTATCCGCTGCAATCCGAGTTGCACAGGACCCTGTCATTCGAGAATGCAAACGCCAGCCCACTAGAATTCAGTTGCCAACTGACATCAGACGACAGTGGTTTTATGCTTGGGCCTGTTCCAGGCCAGGTTGCAGCCGGTGGCATGGTCGATGTCACGCTCACCTATCGCTCCGACGCGCCGACCCTCGACTCCCTTGCTCGGCTGGACTGTGAGGACGAGACAGGGCAGCAGTGGTCCCATAACTTTCGCGCCAATGCGCTGATGCCGATCAACGTCACACCGGCAAAGAACAGCGACGTCATACTGCCACTACAGCGCGTGGGTACTGCACCAACGTCAGCCACGTTTACGCTCAGCAATTCCGAAAATGTGGTCGATGGATTTTATTTTGCCTGCACAACCCACTTGTTAACCCCGCCTTTTGTCGGCTATACACAAACATTGGAAATGCTGCCTCTTGGGGCTGAGAAAAGCTTCGATGTCGAGTTTGACAGCGCCACTGCGGGGGACTACACCACCACTCTCGAGTGTTGGATACTGCACGAAGGCATCGGCTATGAGAGAACCGAAATAATTGAATACACCCTCAAGGCTTCGGCGTTCTACGCACTAACGTCATCGCCCCGCAGCGGCAGCACAATCAACCTGCCGGATGTCAGTATCGACCCAGAGGCCACTTCTGCCGCGGCCGGTGAAGAGTTGACGCGGGCAACAAACGCCACCATCAGCTTCCAGAATCACGTACCGGCTGATGAATCACTGAGCTGCAGTTTGAATGATGGCAGTGTCTTTTCGATCAATGCCATGCCAATGACAATCCCTGCCAACAGCAGTGCCACGCTGACCGTAACCTTCAACCCGGTCACGCCAGGCGAATATACCGACACGCTCAGCTGTTCCGGTGCAAGTGGCGACCTGTTCACCTTCACACTCAAGGCTAAGGGCATAGAGGCACCTCCGCGACGCACCGAGATGCAGCTGCCACTGTCCGAGGGACCACACAGCGGCAAAATGCTGAACCTGTCTGTCACAGACAGCGAATGGAACCTGGATGCAGCGCAGAGCCTGACAGCTGCCAGCGTGGGAGCCGCCTTGCCGCAGGG
Source organism: Marinobacterium sp. BA1 (assembly GCF_041155135.1). Lineage (NCBI taxonomy): Bacteria > Pseudomonadati > Pseudomonadota > Gammaproteobacteria > Oceanospirillales > Oceanospirillaceae > Marinobacterium > Marinobacterium sp. BA1. The sequence goes on along the minus strand of NZ_BAAFHC010000001.1, from coordinate 268,883 downwards.
TGTAATCCTGCCCCACGGCGCCGTAAGCCTGCGCCTGACCAATGGCACTGCTGGCAACAGCTCCACGATAGTACTGAGCTACCCATTCGAGCTACCTGCCGGCACACGCTACTACAAATACGGCCCAACGGCAGACAACCCAACTGACCACTGGTATGCCTACCCCGGCGCCGTGATCAGTGGCAACACCATCACCCTGACCCTGACCGATGGCGGCGCAGGCGACAGCGACCTGAGTGTCAACGGCATCATCGATGATCCGGGCGGCCCGGCATGGATAAGCGCACCCGGCAATGTCACAGCCATCCCCACACTGCCGCAGTGGGCCATGATGCTGCTGGCCGGGATTATGGGAATGCTGGCCTTGAGCAGAATGCGGGTGCGCAGTACCTGAGGATCATTGCCGTTTACCCCAAAGCAGTCCGCGAGCGCTGCACTTTTGAACATGTGTAGCGCTCAGTGGAGGACAATGTTCTCCGCCTTTGCTAGGGTTTTGCCCAGATCAAAGCGGAGACAACACCATGCCAGCCCCCGAGCACCGAACCCTGACGACCCAAAGCCAACTTTTTAGCGACAGGGCTCTCTCGCTCGCGCGTTGGCTTACCCTGCTGAGCACCTGCACCGCGCCACTGCTGGCACAGGCGCAGAACTGCCCCACAGGCGATAATACGGACGATCAATACATTCTGGGAGAGGCCGATAGCGTCGCCAGCGCCATGCACTGGCCCACCGGCCTGGTGTGGAAGCGCTGCATCGAAGGTCAGACGTTTGGTAGCGGTCAATGTTCTGGTTCGGCGTCCCTCAAAAACTGGAACAACTGGGCGACCGACTATCTGCCAAAGCCCTTTGCCAATCAGATCAACTGGGGTATCGATGCGGGGTATAGCCAGAGCCTGCTGGAAAGCGGCGCATGGCGCATGGCTTACAGGGACGAGTTGCGGAAGATCACCGAAAACTGCGGCGACAACCCCAAGGTCAACCGCACTGTATTTCCCAATGACCCGTCTTCGGGCGTTTGGTCGGGCTCTCCCAATGCCGGCAATTCGGGCATCGCGTGGGGCGTTACCTTCCACGTTGGCGGCATCATCAACGGCTTCCGCAGCACCATTGACGTCGTCCGCCTTGTGCGCGGCGGACAGTCTTTTGCAACTTTGATGTCCCCCAGTGCACTGACAGTCAGCGCCGGAGACTCCGTCACCTTCCCAGTTTTCACCCTTGCGTCCAGTGTACCCACTAGCGAGGCTTGGGGCGGTGCACGAATCAGTGGCGACGGCAATCCCGAATTCCAGCTCAACGGCACCGGCGGCTGGGTGCAGGAAGCCATTGTCAAAAGCGGCGACCAGATCGCCGTGCGTTTCAACGCCCCGGACTCCGGTAGCCGTACCGTTACCTTCACCCTGCGCAGCGGCCAGACCACCGGCACCAGCGACAATGCAAGCAATGGCGGCAATGAAGACACCGCCCTGCAGGAAACCAGCGCCAGCTTTACCGCGAACGTCCCCGCGGCGGGTGTTTGCGGCACGGCGGATGAGGTGGCTACAGTGCCCGCACCCAGCGTCAATCTGTGCAGCGCTGGTACAGCCAGCGCGGTGGATGGCAGCGCAACCGACTTCACCTGGACTTGCCTGGGTCAGTACGGCGGTGCCGATTCCGGGCAATGCAGTGCCCCGCGCCAATATGAGGTGACGCCGTCAGCCGGAGCCAATGGCAGCATCGCACCTTCCAGCGTGCAGTTGGTCACTGCGGGGCAAACGGCAAGTTTCACGGTCACGCCAGCAGCCAACTACAGCCCCGCCATCAGCGGTACCTGCCCGGCAGGTAGCTGGAGTGGCAGCAGTTACACCACAGGCAGCATCATGGCGTCCTGCACGGTGGCAGCAGGCTTTGAAGCACGTACGACAATGACGTTGCCCCTGACCGAAGGCCCGCATACCGGAGATACGTTGGACATAACTTCATCCGGCAGCGAATGGCACATTGATGCAGCACAAAGCCTGACTGCTGCCAGCCTGGCTACCGCCTTGCCATCAAGCGTGACACTGCCACACGGCGCAGTAAGCCTGCGTCTGACCGATGGCGCACCGGGCAGTACCGCCACCGTGACCCTGACCTATCCCGAAGCGCTGCCTGCAGGTACCCGCTACTACAAATACGGCCCAACGGCAGACAACCCAACTGACCACTGGTATGCCTACCCCGGCGCGGTGATCAATGGCAACACCATCACACTGACCCTGACCGATGGCGGCGCAGGCGACAGCGACCTGAGTGTCAACGGCATCATCGATGATCCGGGCGGCCCGGCATTGATAAGCGGAGGTTGCGGCATTGCGGACGGGGTGGCTACAGTGCCCGCACCCAGCGCCAACCTCTGTAGCACCGGTACGGCCAGCGCCGTGGATGGCAGCACAACCGCCTTCACCTGGATCTGCCTGGGTCATGGTGGTGCCGATTCCGGGCAATGCAGTGCCCCGCGCCAATATGAGGTGACGCCATCGGCCGGAGCCAATGGCAGCATCGCACCGTCCAGCGTGCAGTTGGTCACTGCTGGGCAGACGGCAAATTTCGCGGTCACGCCAGCAGCCAACTACAGCTCCGCCATCAGCGGTACCTGCCCGGCCGGAAGCTGGAGTGGCAACAGTTACACTACCGGCAGCATCATGGCGTCCTGCACGGTCACAGCAAACTTTGCCGCACGTACGGCAATGGCCTTACCCCTTGCCGAAGGCCCGCATAGCGGAGATACGCTGGATCTGGCTGTTGCAGGCAGCGAGTGGCACCTGGACTCAGCGCAGAGCCTGACAGCGGCCAGCCTCGGAGCTGCCTTGCCGGCTGGCGTGACCCTGCCGCACGGAACACTGAGCCTGCGTCTGACCGATGGCACGCCGGGCAGCAATGCCACGGTTGTGCTGACCTACCCGGAAAACCTGCCCGCCGGCACGCGCTACTACAAATACGGCCCAACGGCAGACAACCCAACTGACCACTGGTATGCCTACCCCGGCGCCATGATCAGTGGCAACACCATCACCCTGACCCTGACCGATGGCGGCGCAGGCGACAGCGACCTGAGTGTCAACGGCATCATCGATGATCCGGGCGGCCCGGCATGGATAAGCGCACCCGGCAATGTCACAGCCATCCCCACACTGCCGCAGTGGGCCATGATGTTGCTGGCGGGGATCATGGGCATGCTGGCATTGAACAGAATGCGGGTGCGCAATACCTGAGGAGCACTACCGTTTACCCCAAATCAGTCCGTGAGCGCTGCACTTTTGAACATGTGTAGCGCTCAGTGGACGCTGATTGCCCCCACTTTTTGTTAGTTTTCGCCCAGAACAAAGCGGAGACAACAACATGCCAGCCCCCGAGTACAGAACCCTGACGACCAAGAGCCGATTTTTTCGCCACAGGACTCTCTCACTGGCGCGTTGGCTGACCCTGCTGGGCACCTGCACCGCTCCACTGCTGGCACAGGCGCAGAACTGCCCCACAGGCGTTAACACGGACGATCAATACATTCTGGGTGAAGCCGATGGCACCGCCAGTGCCATGCACTGGGCCACCGGCCTGGTGTGGAAGCGCTGCATCGAAGGACAAGCATTCAGCAATTCGCAGTGCTCAAGCGCAGATACAGGCAGGACCTGGAATCGTTGGGCTGACGATTATTTACCTACTCCGTTTTTCAATCAAACCACCTGGGGCATTAATGCAGCGTATAGCCAAAACCTGCTGGAAAACGGCGGCTGGCGTATGGCGTACAAAAATGAACTACTTGATATCACAGAAAATTGCGTTGACAGCCCGAAAATAAACCAAACTGTGTTTCCTGGTACGCCACCATCATACTATTGGTCAGGTTCCCCTTATGCTGAGAAGCCGAGCGATGCCTGGACCGTGCACTACGGCACTAGTGATGCTGATTATTTTAGTCGCAATTTGGGTAGTCGAATTAGGCTGGTGCGCGGCGGACAGCCTTTCAATCCTTTGTCCAGCCCTGCCATACAGGATGTCACGCCAAGCAACATCGTAACCTTCCCGTCATTCCAACTTTCGGCTAGCCTGCCCGCCGGCCAGGCCTGGGGCGGTGCACGCATCAGTGGTGATGGCAACCCCGAATTCCAACTCAACGGCACCGGCGGCTGGGTGCAGGAAGCCATTGTCAAAAGCGGCGACCAGATCACCGTGCGTTTCAACGCCCCGGACTCCGGTAGCCGTACCGTTACCTTCACCCTGCGCAGCGGCCAGACCACCGGCACCAGCGACAATGCAAGCAATGCCGGCGATGAAGCCACAGCCCTGCAGGAAACCAGTGCCAGCTTTAGCGTGAACGTCGCCCCCGTAGCGGGTGTTTGCGGCACGGCGGATGGGGTGGCCACACTGGCTGCACCCAGTGCCAATCTGTGTAGCACCGGTACGGCCAGCGCCGTGGATGGCAGCACAACCGCCTTCACCTGGATCTGCCTGGGGCATGGTGGTGCCGATTCCGGGCAATGCAGCGCCCCGCGTCAATATGAGGTGACGCCATCAGCCGGGGCCAATGGCAGCATCGCACCGTCCAGCGTGCAGTTGGTTACTACAGGGCAGACGGCAAGTTTTACGGTCACACCAGCAGCCAACTACAGCTCTGCCATCAGCAGTACCTGCCCAGCCGGAAGCTGGAGTGGCAGCAGTTACACTACCGGCACCATCATGGCGTCCTGCACGGTCACAGCAAACTTTGCCGCACGTACGGCAATGGCCTTACCCCTTGCCGAAGGCCCGCATAGCGGAGATACGCTGGACCTGGCTGTTACAGGCAGCGAATGGCACATTGATGCAGCGCAGAGCCTGACAGCTACCAGCCTGGCTACCGCCTTGCCACCGGGGGTGACCCTGCCGCACGGTGCCGTAAGCCTGCGTCTGACCGATGGCACGCCGGGCAGCAATGCCACGGTTGTGCTGACCTACCCGGTAGACCTGCCCGCCGGGACGCGCTACTACAAATACGGCCCAACGGCGGATAACCCAACTGATCACTGGTATGCCTACCCCGGCGCGGTAATCAGTGGCAACACCATCACCCTGACCCTGACCGATGGCGGCGCAGGCGACAGCGACCTGAGTGTCAACGGCATCATTGATGATCCGGGCGGCCCGGCATGGATAACGCAGGACGTCGCGCCAATCCCCACACTGCCGCAGTGGGCCATGATGTTGCTGGCGGGGATTATGGGCATGCTGGCATTGAACAGAGTACGGGTGCGCAATACCTGAGGATCATTGCCGCTTCATCCCCAGTCACTCCACTGGCGCTGTACTTTTGAACATGTGTAGCGCTCAGTGGAGGACAATGTTCTCCCCCTTTGCTAGGGTTTTGCCCAGATCAAAGCGGAGACAACAACATGCCAGCCCCCGAGTACAGAACCCTGACGACCAAAAGCCGACTTTTTAGCCACAGAACTCTCTCATTGGCGCGTTGGCTCACAGTGTTGGGCGCCTGCGCCGCCCCCCTGCTGGCACAGGCGCAGAACTGCACCGGCGATAACACGGACGATCAATACATTCTGGGCGAGGTCGATGGCACAGCCAGCGCCATGCACTGGCCCACCGGCCTGGTGTGGAAGCGCTGCAGCGAAGGTCAGACGCTCGAGAACGGCCAATGTACTGGCACTGCACAGACGAAAGACTGGAACAGCTGGGCCGAAGCGGACCGCCTGCTGCCCACATCCTTCAACAGTCAAACCAACTGGGGCATTGGGGCCGGCCTCAGCCAGAACCTGCTGGAGAGCGGCGGCTGGCGCATGGCGTACATGAACGAGTTGCAGAAGATTACCGAAAACTGCGGCACCAACCCCAGAGTCAACCGCAGGGTATTTCCCGATACCCCTTCTTCGTATGTCTGGTCTGGGTCTCCCAGTGCCATCAATTCGAACAGCGCGTGGGATGTGTCCTTCGGCGGTTTTGGCATCGGCACCTCCAACCGAAGCAACAACCAGCGCGTTCGTCTCGTGCGCGGCGGACAGTCTTTTGCCGCTCTGACGTCCCCCAGCGCGCATACCGTCAGCGCCGGAGACTCCGCCACCTTCCCAACTTTCACCCTTGCACCCAGTGTGCCCGCTGGTGAGGCTTGGGGCGGTGCACGCATCAGTGGCGACGGCAACCCCGAATTCCAAATAAACGGCACCGGCGGCTGGGTGCAGGAAGCCATCGTCAAAAGCGGCGACCAGATTGCTGTGCGTCTCAACGCCCCGGACTCCGGTAGCCGTACCGTTACCTTCACCCTGCGCAGCGGCCAGACCAACGGCACCAGCGACAATGCAAGCAATGTCGGCAATGAAGCCACCGTTCTGCAGGAAACCAGCGCTAGTTTTTCCACCACTGCGGCCCGGCGCACCGGTCTATCACTGCAACTGCCCGCAGGCCCACACAGCGGCGAAGCGCTGGATCTGGCCGTTGCAGGCAGCGAATGGCACCTGGATGCAGCGCAGAGCCTGACTGCTGCCAGCCTGGCTACTTTGCCACCAAGAGTCACCCTGCCGCACGGGGCCGTAAGCCTGCGTCTGACCAATGGCACGCCGGGCAGCAATGCGACGGTTGTGCTGACCTACCCGGAAGAGCTGCCCGCCGGGACCCGCTACTACAAATACGGCGCAACAGCAGACAACCCCTCTGACCACTGGTATGCCTACCCCGGCGCGGTGATCAGTGGCAACACCATCACCCTGACCCTGACCGATGGCGGCGCGGGCGACAGTGACCTGAGTGTCAACGGCATCATCGCCGATCCGGGCGGCCCGGCATGGATAACACAGGACGTCGCTCCAATCCCCACACTGCCACAGTGGGCCATGATGTTGCTGGCGGGAATCATGGGCATGCTGGCCCTGAGCAAAGTACAGCGAGTAGAAAAATCTGACTGAGGCCCTACCCCCTCACCAAGAACGATTCGCCGTAAAAGCATCGCCGTTCTTGGTGAGGGTATTGTGCTAACAGACCGTATAAACGAAAACAGTCGCACTCTGTGTATCACTTCAGTTACTGTATATTTTCCTGTTTCCACGTGGGAAGAACAGCTTTCAAAGCGACTCGTACTATGTTAGAAGTATGCTTTATACTTTACAATCAGACATTATAGTACCCACTATGAAATCAAAAAAATCATGCTTATTTCTATGTCTTATATTATTTTCAACACTTTCTTATGCAAATGAAACAAAAAACAAGCAAACGATGTATATACCAGCATATTCAAACATTTATTTTGGAAACCAAAAAACGCCCATATCTCTTACAATAACGTTAATGATAAGGAATACTGACCCCCTGAATTCAATACGCATAAAAACAGTTAATTACTATGATAGTAAAGGAAAAATGATCAATTCATTCTTGGATTCCGATCTACTCTTGAGGCCATTATCATCTACCGAATATGTTATTCCTCATAAGGATAAAGAGGGAGGAAGTGGAGCGAGCTTCATCGTTAAATGGGATTCAGAAAAAGAAGTTAACACCCCCATTATTGAATCAATAATGACAGGCAACCAAGGTGTATCTTTCACTGCCAGAGGGAAAGAAATTTATAATTGATTTTATATTTTTTAAAATACTTCTTTCATATGTTCGTGGCATTAGATAGGAGTTATAGTGAATTATCTTGAGGTATACATCTGTGCTACAAAGCAGAGAAAGATTAAAAATCTAATCAATATCAGGGAGAATATGACATATTGGGTGGCAGTTCCACCAGCCACATCCCGGCACACGAGTCGACCGCTGTGGCTGCTCCCTTCCGGGCCTGACCAGGTTCACGGTGTATCGTTGCGAGAGGACCGGCAGAACCGCCATAACGAGGCGTTGCGCCCTGTCTCAACAGACAGGCGCGCAGTATAAGCATCCGTGACCAGGATTGCAAACGCCCCCGCCCCCGATCAAGGCACCACAACGCGCACGGCCAGACCGATCAGCACCACACCGGTCAACTGCTCTACCCGCTTAAGGTGGCGCCGCAGCCAGGCCAGCAGGTGCGACTGGGAAAACAGCAAAGCCACCAGCGAATACCAGAGGCCATCTACAACGGTTGCCGTTGCCACCATCAGCAACTGGTCACTAAGCGTCTGATCTGCAGTAACGAACTGAGAGAACAGCGCAGTAAAGAACACAGCCAGCTTGGGGTTCAGCAGCGAAATCAGTGCTCCCGACCGGGCCGCCTGCCACAGGCTGTCGCGTGCGCCCTGCTCGGCCTGTAGCCCCGGCGCCGATGCATGACGCAGGGCATTGAACCCCAACCAAACCAGATAGGCAGCCCCCAGCCAAGTCAGAATCTGATAGAGGGTTTCATGACGGCTTACAAGCAGCCCGAGCCCCCACACCGTTGCCATCGCCCACAGCCCAACCCCCAGCGCATGGGCACACCCGGCAGCTATGCCATGACCCCGACCGTTACTGACGGTTTGACGCAGCACCACCGCAAGGCTGGGGCCCGGCGACATCGCCCCCAGCACACAGATCAACAGCAACGAAAACCACAACATCAATGACATTACTCTCTCCTTAAAACTCCCTGATGACCCGTTCAGACCACTGTCGATCATGCCCGCCAAGGCAGACTATGCTATAGTCCTGCGCCGTTATCACCATGAATCAGGTATCCGAGGGTTCACCATGGCAGGCTCACTTCAGGACCAGCTACTCAACGCAGGCCTGGCAAACAAAAAACAGGCCAAACAAGCCAAGGATCTTAAACGCAAACAGTCGAAACAGAAACGGGGCGGACAGGCCAGCGTCGATGAAGAACACCAGCGGCGCGAAGCCGTTGAGGCGGCACGGCTGGAAAAGATTGAGCGCGACCGTGAACTGAACCGTCAACGTCAACAAGAGCAGGCACAAAAAGCGGCCCAGGCCGAAGTCCGCCAGCTGATCGAGACTCATCGACTGCCTTTGTCGCCCAAGGCTGAGTTGCACTACAACTTTGTACACGGCACCACCATCCGCCATCTCTATCTTGAGCAGAAGCAGATCGACCAGCTTGCCCGCGGCCAGTTGCGTATTGCCGTACTCGACAATGGCTACCACCTGATCCCGGCCGAAGTCGTTGAGCGTATCGAAGCACGCCTGCAGGATGTTGTTCTGCCACGCCCTGTGGACGACACCCCTGAGCCGGATGATCCCTATGCCGATTATCAGATTCCCGACGATCTGATGTGGTAATCACTGCGGGCCTGACGCCGATCAGGCCTTGCCTCTGTCCTCATCCTGCAACAACTGATACGCTCAGTCCAAAAATCCCCACCAATGGCAGGACAATGCGGATGAGTACCCTGGGTGTCAGTGAACTGAACATACTGCTGGTCGAGCCTTCCGCCATGCAGCGCAAAATCATGATTCAGCAGCTGCAGGATGAGCAGGTCATGGCGATCGATACCGCCGCCAACCTGCATGAGGCGCTGGAGAAGATCATGAAGGTAAAACCCGACCTGGTGATCAGTGCTTTGCACTATGACGATGGCAGCGCAGTTGAGCTGCTGGGTGCCATTCGTCGCTTACCGGAGCTGGCCGACCTGCCGTTCATGCTTGTATCGAGCGAGACCCGCAAGCCACAGCTGGAAGTGTTCAAGCAGTCTGGCGTGGTCGCCATACTGCCCAAGCCTTTTACCCGTCAACATCTTGGGTCCGCCTTAAATGCTACCCTGGATCTGCTGGGCAAGGATGAGCTGGAGCTGGAGTTCTATGACGTGGAAAGCCTGCGGGTGCTGATCGTGGACGACAGCCGCATGGCACGCAAGCTGATCCATCGTGTGCTGCACAACCTGGGCATCGTACACCTGCTGGAAGCGGCGGACGGGCGCGAAGCGATCGAGCTGCTGCAGCGTGAAACGGTCGACCTGGTGGTCACCGACTACAACATGCCGGAAGTGAATGGACTGGAACTGGCTGAATTCATTCGCAGCTCTGAACTTCACTCTCACTTGCCGATTCTGATGGTGACCTCGGAGGCCAATGAAACCCACCTGAGTCATGTCGAGCATGCGGGGGTAAACGCGCTCACCGACAAGCCGTTTGAACCCGAAACAGTCAAACGGCTTCTGGTGCGCCTGCTGGATCAGTCAGAGTAAACGCGCGGTACACGTGGGGTCAGGCAGGTCAGCAACGTGTAGGGGATGGTATCGCACCACTGCGCCACCTCAGACACCGGCAACCGCGGCCCCCAAAGCTCTACCCGGCTGCCGATATCTGCCTGCGGGATATCGGTCAGGTCAACTGTCAGCATATCCATCGATACCCGGCCTGCCAGTGAGGTTCTGACGCCTTCGACCAGCACGGGTGTACCATTACGGGCATGACGCGGGTAACCGTCGCCGTAGCCCATGGCCACGGTACCGATACGGCGCGGACGATCACAACTGAACGTCGCACCATAGCCCACCGTCTCACCCGCTGGCACTTCTCGCACCGCGATGATTTCGGAGCTGAGCGTCATACCGGCCCGCAGCTGATCCGCCACCGGGTTCGACTCACCAAAAGGCGTTGCTCCATAGAGCATGATGCCGGGGCGCAGCCACTGTCTGTGTGCCTCAGGCCATGCCATCACGGCAGCGGAATTCGACAGGCTTGCCCCCAGACCAAGTTGCGCCGCAACTCGATCAAAACAGCCCAGCTGGTCGCGCGTCATCGGCAATGACGGCTCATCGGAGCGGGCAAAGTGGGTCATCAGCAATACCTCACTAACCACTTCACATTGACGCAGACGCGCCACCAGCGCCTCAACCTGATCGGGTGCCACACCCAGGCGGTGCATGCCGGTATCCAGCTTGAGCCACACGGGGAAGCGCGCCGTGCTGCTGAACTGCTCCAGCCAGCGCACCTGATGCTCACTGTGCAATGCAGGCCAGAAACCGTGCTCGGCGATCAATGGCAATTCATCCGCGTCAAAGAAACCTTCCAGCAGAATGATCGGCTGGCGCAGCCCGGCTTCACGCAGCTCCATTGCCTCTTCAATGCAGGCAACGCCAAAAGCATCAGCATCATTGGCCAATGCACGCGCCACCGGCACTGCACCGTGGCCATAGGCGTTCGCCTTGACGATGGCAGCCGCCATCGCCGTTGGCGCCTGTGCCTTGGCCAAACGGTAATTGTGAACGATCGCATCCAGATGGATATCCGCGCGCACTTTACGGCTCATGCCCTGCCCTCCACCGGCTGACTGTCAGCCCTTCAACACCATGATCGCTTCCACCTCGATATCGGCATCCTTGGGAAGCGCCTTGACGGCGTAGGCCGCACGGGCCGGATAGGGCTCGCTGAAGTAACGCGCCATCACTTCATTTACCTGTGCAAAATACTCAAGATCAGACAACAGGATCGTCACCTTGGCGAAGTCACCCAGTGAACCACCAGCGGCTTCTGCAACGGCTTTCAGGTTTTCAAATACACGCACCGCCTGAGCCTCGAACGAGTCGGTCACCATTTCCATGGTCGCCGGATCGAGCGGAATCTGACCTGAAAGATACACGGTATTGCCGACACGAACCGCCTGAGAGTAGGTTCCGATGGCGGCCGGAGCGTTTTCAGTGCTGATGATGCTGCGATTGGACATGTTATTTTCCTGTGCTTGATGATAAATGGAATCGGCAGACTATAGCGCAAATTGCCTCTACTGCCAGAGAATGCTGTGTTTCAACCAGCGTAACGGTCAAGGCTCAGCCCCTCCGTTTCAATTGCCGGCGTCTGACCACAGATTATATCGGTGATATAGCGGGCAGAGCCAAGTGACATGGTCCACCCCAGCGTACCGTGGCCGGTATTCAGAAACAGCTCGGGATACCCCGTTGGGCCCAGAATCGGGGTGCCATCGGGCGTCATCGGTCGCAGCCCTGTCCACAGCTCGACCTGCGACGGGTCCCCACTGCCACCGAAAAGGTCGTTGACCACAAATTCCACATTGGCGCGCCGACTCTCGGGCGTAGACAGATCATAACCTGTCAGCTCTGCCGTTCCCCCTACACGAATGCGATCACCCAACCGGCTGACCGCAACCTTGTAGGTCTCATCCATTACCGTTGATTCCGGTGCTCTCGATGCATCCGTAATCGGGATGGTGAGCGAAAATCCCTTGACCGGGTAGATTGGCAAACGCATCCCCAAAGGCTTAAGCAATTGGGGACTGTAGCTGCCAAGCGCCACCAGATAACGATCACCCCGTACGTCACCGCCCGAAGTCTTAACGCCTTTGACTCTCCCCTGCTCGGCCTCAATAGAGTCGATGGTTGTATCAAACCTGAACTCTACCCCCAACGCTTCACAGCGTTTTGCCAGTGCCTGAGTGAACAGAAAGCAGTCACCGGTTTCGTCACCGGGCAAACGCAAACCGCCAACCAGTTTGTCACGCACATGTGCGAGGGCTGGCTCATGTTGCAGTATTCCCTCTCGGTTCAGCGATTCATAGGCAACGCCGCAGGATTCCAGGATATGGATATCCTCAAGCGAGGCATCAAGCTGCTTTTGGCTTCGAAACAGTTGAATCAGCCCCTGAGCCCGGTTGTCATACTCGATACCGGTTTCCCGGCGCAGCTCGATAAAACAGTCTCGGCTATATTCTGCGATACGCAGCATGCGCGACTTGTTACGGGCATAGGCTGACCGGGTACAGTTTGAGAGCATACTGACCAGCCAGCGCAACATGGCAGGATCCAGACGTGGTGCCACACGCAGGGGCGCCAGATCCTGCAACATCCATTTGATCGCCTTCAGCGGCACTCCGGGGGCCGCCCAAGGGGCCGAATATCCCGGTGATATCTGGCCAGCATTGGCATGACTGGTTTCCAGTGCCGACTCCGGCTGGCGATCAATCACCACCACCTCATGGCCGGCCTGGGCCAGATACCAGGCACTGGTCACGCCGATAACGCCACTGCCAAGAATAATCACACGCATAGCAACACCTTCATGTTCATCGTTATGCAACAGAAGTCACTATTCTGGATCAAAAATGACGTATTTATTTTCCGTATTTATATATATTTATAGAAAAATACTCTTATAAAAATTCAAAAGAAGATTTTTCAACTGCCATAAAGCACACAAGGCAGTGAATACCGCCAGCCACACTCAGAGACGAGCACACAGGCACTGAAGTTCGCCAACAAACGTGTCAGCTGAGCATAGACTCAAAGATGAAGTTCCGGACAGAACGAGAACGAAGGTAAAAAAGGAAGGGGGTGGTCCTATTCAGCTGTATCGGATTGGCCCCCACCTAACCGACACAGCCTTTCAGACCATAACGCGAAAACCGACTCCGGCTTCCGTTTTTTCCGATTCTAAAGCGAAAGAAAGTGAATTTCAAATCTGATCAGACATTCCCAGCAAAATCTGTTCAACCTTTTCACGCAAGCGCGCAAATGGGATAGGTTTGGGTAACACCTCTATACCCCTGCTGATCGCGTCGATACGATCCTGTACCTGTCTCATCCCCAATGCAGTAACCACAATCAGCTGCATCTGCTGCAGCAGCTCCTGACGCACCAGCGCCTCGATAACACTGAAGCCATCAACATTCGGCAGGTTAAGATCCAGTATCAGCAAATCGGGCTCAAAGCGCCCCAACTCCAACAGCCCCTGGTAGCCGTCCACTGACTGGCGCAACTCCACCGGAAGCCCCCAGCTGCGAATAGTCAGGGCATAGAGCCGCTGCAGCGCGGGCTCATCCTCAATCACCTGCAGCCTCACCGGACGGGTTGGCTCGGGGCGCACCACATCCGCTGCAGCTGTGACAGCCTCACCACTGCGAATCTTTTCGGCCAAACGCTCAATCGCGCCGAGACTGAAGCGTCGATGTCCGCCTGGTGTCTTCCAGCCATGCAAAATGCCGGCGTCCGCCCACAGCTGTATGGTCCGAGGGGTTACTCCCAGCAATTCAGCGGCTTTACGACTGGTACACAGGTCTTGGCTTGACACCGAAATTCTCTATCCAGATCAATGAGTAGAACGGCATCATGTTAATCCTTTGCCGGCCGTTTGCAAAATGAAAGCGGCCGGGGCCCTGAATACGAACACAATAAAAGTCGCGCACAAGACACCACGGATCCTAGCCCTCAGGCACATACACCATAGAGCCGTCCTGCAGCCGATAGGTGATGCCGGCCTTTACGCCTTCACCTTCGCCCACTTCGCCTGAGGAAGTGTAGTGCTTGAGCGTTTCACCCTCTTTGACGATCATTTCCATGTTGTCCTGTCCCGGGTTCTTGACCACGACCACCGAATCGCTGGTCAGAGGATTGAGCGGGTTCTGGATGATGACGATCAGCAGCACGGCGATGATCACCAGAAACACATCGATCAGGTTGACCACGCTGGTGATCGGATCTTCCTCGTCGTCACGCAGGATCGACAGGGGTCGGCGCTGTGTCGTCATGCAGCCTCCTTGAGTGGCACCGATGCCGCCTCTTGCTGGCTCAGCAGCTGGTGCAACTCCTCCAGCAGCCAGCGCTTGCGTACCGACAGAATCCAGTAGCTGACCGACGCCGCCAACAGCGCGATGATCACCGCCGAGAAGGCCACCACCAGATTGTCAGCCATGCTCAGGGTGTTGCCGGCCGCCACCGCCATCAGCGCAGGCCCCATCGGGATCATGGTGGCGATCAACCCCAGCATGGGCGCGATGCGGTTGATCAGCCGCGGCCACTCGGTCTGCTTTAGCAGCGCTAGCTCCAGCTGTTCCTGATCAATCCGGCCATGATGCCGGGCTACCCGTTCCAGTGGCCCGGTGCGCTCGGGTCGAGTACGCCGTTGCACATACTCCATCAAAAACTGCCCAAGCATGAACAGGGCATAAACAAACATCAGTATCAGCACCAGCAACACCGGGGTCAGAAAAATGCCGGTGATGCTGTACAGCCATTGTTCCAGTTGGTTCATCTCATTTGATTCCTTTGATCAGATTCACTTCAGGCTCACATCAGGCACGGGCGCGGCGCCCTTGGTGCCAGAATCCCGCCGCAATCGGCAGCAACAGCATAAACAGCCAGTAGTCCAGTGGACTGTCCTGCACCTCCTGACTTACCTCTTCCAGTTTCTGGCCGCTAACCTGCTCGCCCTGGGACTGAGGCTCATTGACACCTTCCGGCGGTGGCGTGGCGGCACTGCTGGCCTGATCCGGCGCCGGGGCGGCACTGATGCCATAGCCAGCCGCCTTGTCTGCCACGAACTGGGCAAAGGTGCGGTTTTCGGTGTACACATCATGTTTGGCCGCAATCTCGGTATACACCTCGACCAGCTCACGCAGGGTTTCATCACTGGCCTCCCAGTAGCCCTTGCGAATCGCTTCGATCATGCGTTCGCTGATCTGCGCCAGCGCCGTGGGGTTGGACTGTTCGAACCACTCGCGCAGCCCCAGTTCGTACTTGTCCTTGACGTACACCTCGTGGAAGGCCTGCCACTGGTCGTCCCTGACCACATTGCGATCCATCACCTGCCAGCCCCAGAAGTTGTTGATCGTCTTCAGCATGTTCAGGGTGCCGGCATAGTCCTCCTGCATCATCTCCTTAACCCAGTTCGGATGCTGGTAAACCGACCTCAGCTCCATCGCCATGAAATTGGCCGCATCCTGCAACCGTGCCTTGCGCGGGTCGCGCATGTTGGAGATGTACAGCTGGGGTGCCTCGCCATCCAGATACTTCACCGCCATGGAGATGCCGCCCAGATACTCGAACGGATGATCGGTATCCAGCAGTCCGCGCAGGTTGGAAGAGCGCGAGAAGACCGCCGCGTCAGTACCCTTCAGATGCTGAGCATAGGTGTTGACCACCTTGCCTTCGGCGTCGGTCAGCTTGCGGCTCCACTGGCTGGCATCGGGGCCGTAGGCCCAGGACATGCGCGACAGATAGAGTTCCTCCAGCTTGCCGTCGCCCTCCTCCCACTGGTCCGATCCCAGCGTGGCCTCGGGCAGCTTGGTGCCGTAGTCGCCGCTTTCGGTGCCAAACACCCGTGTCAGCGCATGATTTTCCGCCTGCTCGGCAGGAATGCCCTGTGCCACCAGCTCTGCACGAATACGCTCGGTGTTGGCACGGACGAAGTTGAGTTCTTTCGGCTCCTTCAACGCCGCCACCAGGGTGACCGCTTCATTGAAACGCTCCATCACCACCGGAAACTGGTCACGGTAGAGCCCGGTCAGGGAAATCACGGCGTCGATGCGCGGACGCCCCAGTTCCTGCTGCGGAATCGCTTCAATGCCGGTCACTCGGCCACCGCGATCCCACACCGGCTTCACGCCCAGTGCCCAGAAGATTTGCGCCTCCAGCATGCCCAGATGACGCATGGTCTCGGTACTCCAGAGCGTGAAGGTCAGTTTCTGCGGATAACGGCCGTGCTGCGCCTTGTAGTTGTCGATCAGCTCCTGCATCGCCTTCACCCCGGCATCATAGGCGGCCTTGGTGGGCACCCGGTTGGGATCGAAGCCGTAGATGTTGCGCCCGGTCGGCAGCGCATCGGGGTTGCGGATCGGATCGCCACCATAGCTCGGATCGATGAATCCGCTGGACAGACCAGTGATCAGCGCCCGGGTTTCCGCTTCGGCGGCATAGTTGTCCGCCAGCTGACGTGCCTCCCTGACCAGCTGCTGCTGCGTCGGCGGCAGGGCGTCCGTTACGGCCTGCTGCACCACATACCTGAGTACGAAGCGGTAGGGCTCGGTTTGCTTGATCTGCTCATAGTCCGCCACGAACAGAGCATCCGGGTTGTCGATCCCCAGCTCGGCGGCCAGTGGCTTGAGCAGAATCAGCATCAGGTTCATCGCCCGATACTCGTCCGTCATGGTGTCGCCGAAGGTGTGCAGTCCCAGGGGCTGCAGGGCTCCGGCCAGCAGCTCGATATGGTCCTCGACCCGGCGCAAGTGAGTTTCGAAGTTCTGCCGCCAGACCTGTTCTTCCAGCCCCACGTCCTTGTGCAGGTTCTGCTCGATCACTGCTTCGATGATGTTGGCTTTGGCCGTTTCCTTGACCATGCCCTCATCCACGCCGTGATATTCCCGCAGCAGGTCATTCAGCGCCGTCAGCTCCGGCGCCAGTCCGGCCGGGGAAAAGGCCGGCGTCTGGTGCGAGATAATCACACCGCGACCACGGCGCTTGACGTGGATCGCTTCGCCGATGTTGTCGACGATATAGGGATAGAGCACCGGCGTATTGCCCACCAGCAGGTTGGGATAATCATAGGCCCAGAGTCCGCGCTCCTTGCCCGGCGTCCACTCCTGGGAGCCGTGGGTACCGAAGTGGATGATGGCATCGCTGCCAAAGCCTTCCCGCAACCACAGATAGGTGGCCAGATAGCCATGGTGCAGCGGCACCTTGGTGTCGTGGAACAGGTCCTTTTCGCGCTCGTCGCCGGGCCGGTCGCTGCGCTTGGGCTGCGGCAGGATCACCAGATTGCCGGCCTCAATACGCGGGATGGCAAAGCCCTTTTCCCCGTCCTTCTCCACCAGCCAGCCACTGCTGCCCGCATCGCCCCAGAACCCGGTGATCTCGCTGCGCACGCTGGCCGGCAGCGCCTCAAACCAGCGCTGATAGTCCGCCAGCGGCATAAAGGCCCAGTGTTCGGTCGCCGTCAGTTCCTGTAACGCTTCTTTACGGTAGAAAGGCCGCAACAGCGTACCGAAGCTGTCGATCAGCGCCTGTTCGTCACGGCTCTCCAGCCGGTAGCCCTCGGCCTTGAGGTCTTCAATCAATTTAGCGACCGAGCGCGGCACGTTCATGTTGGACGCACTGATATTCTGCTCCCCGGCCGGGGTGTTCCAGAACACCAGCGCCAGCCGCTTGTCGGCATTGGCCTTGCGTTTCAACTGTGCCAGCTTGACCGCCTTGCCCAACAGCAGATCGAGCTGCTCCGGCATCGGCACCATCTCGCCACCCTCATTGGTCGACAACACTACCGGGTCCTGAATGCCGATGTACTCGGCCACCGAGAGCTGGAACGGGATATAAAAGGTGCTGATACCGGCCAGATCGGCCTGGTATTCCTCGCGGTTGCCGTTGCGGTAGTTGATCACGTTCAGTACCGGCATATTCTGCGCCCGGTAGCGCGCCAGCCGCTGGTCCGGTCCGACACCGAGAAAGGTGTTGACGGTCATCACATCGACGACCCGTTCGTCACCCAGCGTAATCAGAGGTTCATCCAACTGATGCGGTGCCAGTTCCATTGGATTGGGGAAATCGCCCGGATTGCGTTCGATCACCGGCTCACCCTGCTCCGCCGCTGCAATTGGCTGGCCAGCTCCCGGTCGACTACCTTCCGGACGCCCACCGCCGGAACGACCTTCACGGCTGGGCGGCGTCAGGTTGCGCGCATCGCGGTAGTACACAACAGGGACAGCATTACGAGCCTCCGCGCCCAGAATGAATTCATCGAGCATGCGGTTCTGCGCATCGGCGATATAGCTTGAGCTGGTTTCCATGCCGACCACCGGCAGGCCTTTCCAGTCCTTGCTCATACGCTGCTGCCACCATTCCAGATAATCAGCCAGATCGGTAAACAGCTCGCCCGGCGCATCCGGGTGGTAGATGGCGCCATCTGGCATCGGCACGGCATCGGGCACCTGCGTCCAGTCTTCGCCCTTGAGCCAGAGCGCCAGGAACTGAGCCAGGTAGGCCCTGTTCTGCTCACGCCCACCCAGATAATAGGCGTAGAGGCGCTCTGCAAAGTCTGACTCGATCCGTTCGGCCCTCAGCCGGCTCATCCAGTTCATCCGGTTGATATGCACCACCGGCCTGGCAAAACGACGCCAGTAATCGCCTGCCTGACTGTCCACCTCGGCGATATCTTCCTGCCGAGGGGCATCGACAATGATCAGCCGGGCCGCCTTGACAGCAGCTTCCAGTGCAACGTCATCGGTGCGGCTGACATCATGCCAGTTCAGATCCACACCTTCGCTCCTGGCTGCCTGCGCAACCTGATCCAGCTTCTTCCCCAGTACAAAGTCGGTGGTCAGCAGCACCACATCGGCCGCACTGGCCGCCGTTGCCCACAGACACAGCACCAGGCCGGTCAATACTCTCGACAACATGCTCAGGCTCCTCAGAAGCGATAGCGTACACCGGCCTGCCAGCGGCGACCGGTGGACGGAATGATGGACAGGTCTTCAGCGTTGTAGACGCCGTCATATTCCATGCCGGTGGCCGGACTGCCATTGCTGTCGTTGACACCGCGGGCGATGACCCAGTACTCCTTGTCGAACAGGTTGTCGATACGCATGAATAGCTGAATGTTGTCTTGCTCACCGCTGCCAACCCTAAGGTTGTACTCGGCCATCAGGTTCACCAGCGTGCGTCCGGCCCACTTCTCCTGATTGATCTCATCGGCCCAGGCGGTGGAGCGGTAATCAACTTCAGTGGTCAGTTTCAGGTTGTCGATGCCGAACCAGTGCAGCCGCGCATTGATCTGGTGAGGAGATACCCGCGGCACCCGGTTGCCCGTGTTGTCGTGGTGCACCAGGGTGTAGCTGTTCACCGGGTCATTGAAACTGGCCGGATCGACATAGCCGAAGCGCCCGTAGGGGTTGCCCAACGCCTGATAGAAATCGTCGTAGCGGGTAAAGACTGAGTGCAGCCAGGTATAGGACAGGTCGAACGCAAAATCCTGATGCGGCTCGGTGGTTAACTGGAGCTCAAAACCGCGCGTTCGCGTACCACCTATATTGTCGTAAATAGCCGCTTCACCCGTCACATCATGACTGGCGCTGTTCGGGCTGTACTGACCACTGGTGTCAAGAATGAAATCATCACGTTCGACCTGGAAAACAGACGCACTTAGAGCACTGGGCCAGCCACCGAGATTGAAAGCCTGACGAAGTCCCAGTTCGTAGGTCAACGATTCTTCGGGTTCCAGATTCGGATTGTTGGCCACCGCCTGGTCGCCGCTGAGATCGGTGCGGTACAGCTGCGACAACGTCGGCGTTCTGAAACCGGTGGAGGCACTGGCAAACAGTGTAGAGCCCGGGGTCAGGTCGTGGGTCAGCCCCAGACGCCAGGAGTTGACGTTGAAGGCCTTGTCAGCGTCGGCGTCACTCAGATGGTCTCGGTACTCAACCTCAATTCGGTCATGGCGGGCATTGGCGGTCAGAGTGGTGTCCTGCGCCAGTTGATACTTGAACTCCACGAACAGCGCCTGGGTGTCGGTTTGACCTTCATCCTCGCTGAGCAGTGTGCCCGCAGCCGTGGTCGCGCCCCGAGAAAAGGTGCGATAGTCCCTCAGCGCGCGTACTGCATTGTCCGTGCTGTCCCGGCGCAGATCCAGCCCCAGCAGTGTCCCCAGGCGGTCGCCGCTGTGGTTGAGCTCCAGCTTCAGGCCACGCTGGGTCTGGGAATAATCGGTATCGTACTTGTAATCATCCGCCGCAATGGTACGCGCACCCGTGCCATCATAACTCATCGGGCCGGACCAGAAGCTGGTGTCGTCCGTGTACTGATAGACCAGGCCACGCAGGCTCAGGCTATCGTTCAGCTCACGTGAATACGCCAGATTGAGGCGTTCAAGATCCACATCGAAGTTACGGGTATAGTCACGTGACGCGGTATTGCCCTCGGGGTCGGTCGCGGCCTGGGTCGCTCCCTTGACCGAACCGCTGCGATCCCGATAACGGTCCGACTTTTCGAAGCCGAAACTCAGATCGCTAACTTCATCCGGATACCAGGTAATGTTGCCCGACAGGGTTTCTGCCCAGCTGTTACCCAACGCATAGAAACCATCGCTGCTGCGGTCGGCGTACTGAACATGCGCCTGCAAGTTGTCGGTCCCGCCGCCAGCTCTCAGTACGGAGCGCTCATAGCCGAAGCTGCCTCGCTCATGCTCCAGCGAAACGCCTTGTTGCGCATAACCACGCTTGGTCTTGATGATGACAGCACCAGCCAGCGCGTCTTCACCGAACAGATAGGAGGCTCCGCCCTTGACCACATCGATGGACTCGATGTTATCCAGATCGATATTGACCTTGCCGGTGCGCTCAAACACCGGCACGCCGTCAATCACGATCACCACGCCCGGCGGCTCACCCATGTAGCGCTGATTCTCGACCCCCCGGATCTTGATCTTGATATCCTCACCGCCGGACTGATCCGTGGTGATGCCGGGGATCGCCTGCAATACCTGCTGAAGATTCTGCGCATGCTGCTGCTCGATCTCTTCCCGCGAAAGCGACACAGTGGAACTGGGTTGAGTTCTGTCCTCACCGAAACGGTCCTCGATAGTCGAGGAGTACACCCGAATCACCTGCTCCTGTGCCTGTACAGCGGCAATCGGCAAACCCGCCAACAACATGGCGGCACAGAGTTTTTTATATCCTTTCATGGTTAGATCCTGTCCTGAAGCGAATAGATCATGCGAACCTGCACACTGACTGGCGCCTGCCCCGGATCGGGCGGATAGGGCAAGGCTCGGCGCACCGCCTGCAGCGTCGAAGTGCGAAACGCGGTATGCCCTTCCAACCAATGAAATGCCTGCATCTCTCCTGTGTCATTAACACTGACGCTGAAAAGCACTTCATCGGACAGCCCCCTCTCTCGGGCGCGGCGTGGGTAGGTTTTATATTGCTCGATGCGCTGAGTAAGACGCTGGGCATAACTGGGTTTAAGCGGTTTGGGCGCAGTATTCACTGGTGGCGCAGGAACTGCCGACTCAGCGGATGGTGGCGGTGTTACAGCAGTAAGGCTTGCTGTCTGGTCAACAGACGCCGTGACATCTTCCTTCATGTGAGAAACCGTGGTCGGCCTCCGGGAAGGTGCAGACTCGGCAGGTACGTGCGGCTTTTCCTGAACAATACTGTCTTGCCTGACGCTTGGTTTTGGCTGCTCAGTGGCTACCGCTACAGCTGCTGATGAGGTACTTGGCGGAGCCAGAACGGGAGGTGGCGGAGCTTGAACGGGAGGTGACGGAGCCTGAAGGGGAGGTGCCTTCGATTGATAAACGGCCACCAATATGGGCTCAGCTGTATAGTCCGGTGAGTGCGTCACTCCTCTGAACCAGTCCAGGTCCAAAAAAAACCAGGTCAACATCACATGCATCAGGCAGGAGAGCAGCACGCCCTTGAAGATCATGCTCAGCTACCTCACCGGCTCTTCAACGGCAAAACCGATAGTTGATACTCCCTGCTGTCTCGCCCTGTCCATCAACGCCATAACCGGCTCAAATGGAGCACGCTCATCAACCCTCAGTACCAGTGATTGTTGCTTTTCAACCATCTGCAAGAGCAACGCATCCAACTGTTCATCAGACAGTAACCGGTCAGCCTGATATAAATGACCCATCAAACTTATATTGATGAACACAGGCTCATCGATATTTCCTTCATCCCCGCTTTTGGCATCGGGCAAGCTGACTTCGAATCGTTTTTCATTGATAAAATGAGATGTCAGCATGAAAAACACCAGAAGAATGAAAACAATATCAATCAATGGCGTTATATTAATACTCTGATTGGATAACCGCTTTCGAGGATAATACTGCATGGCATTTTCCTATAATCAGATCCCTTGACTTTCAACAGGCTCATGAATTACCTCAGAAACAGCTACATATAGCTGCCAATGATGCTTTTCAATCAATGACTCCAATGCATGCAGGAAGAACAATAAAGGCAAGGCAACCGCCAAACCTACACCTGTTGTAAGCATGGCCTCCCAGATACCGCCCGCGAGCATCTGCGCATTGACGCCCGCACCTTCTGACTCAATGACACGAAATGCCGATATCATGCCAATAATGGTGCCTAAAAGCCCCATCAAGGGAGCCGTATTGGCGAGTACGCTCAGAGTTTTTAGCCCGGTTTCAAAATACCGTATGTGCGTGGTTATCAAACGCTGAGCAAGAACACGAAGAGACTCCTGATCCAGGCCTGATTGTTGTGCAACCGTGAGGCGCTGAAATATCTCTTTGTATTCACCGGTAGAATTATCAGGCACCAGAGGATCTGAGTAAGCCCCCCGGTCTTTTAAGAGGCGCAAATAGGCCGATATAACTATGGAAAATCCCACGACCGAGTAGGCAACAAGTATCCAGGTTATTACACCACCTTTTACTAATATATCCATGGCGCCCCCTTATTTTTCATGGCGCCATTTTAGGTATAAAAACATATAATCCAATGCGACATAGTGTCACAGGAGCAATCACTGTCTGTAGTGAGCACAATCCAGATCAGGCACCCTATCGCATAGGGTTTCGGTATAATGACCCAATTTAACTCAGGATCATCGCCATGCAACGACTGGATCTGCTGTTGGTGGAACGCGGCATTGCCGAGACACGCACCCGTGCCCAGCGCCTGATCAAAGAGGGTCGCGTCGAGGCTGAGCTGGGGCAGTGGCAGCGATTGGACAAACCCTCTTTCAAGCTGCCGGTTGACACTCCCGTGCGTGTGGAGAGCAGTGACGAAGACCGGTTTGTTTCACGCGGTGCCCTCAAGCTGCAGCATGCACTGGCGTCACTCAACCCTGGTGTTGAAGGCATCACCGCACTGGATGTGGGTCAGTCCACCGGCGGCTTCACCGACTGCCTGCTGCAACACGGTGCTGCCAAAGTCGTTGGCATTGAAGTTGGTCACGATCAGCTGCACCCGCGCCTGCGCCAGGATCCGCGGGTCATTTGTCTGGAAGGCTATAACGCCCGCGCACTGGAACCGTCACTGCGTGAGCACACTCCCGAAGCACTCGGGTTCGAGCTGGCAGTCATGGATGTTTCATTCATTTCACAAACCCTGATCCTGCCATCACTCGCTCCTCTGCTGCGACCCGAGGGTCTGCTGATTACGCTGGTCAAGCCACAGTTTGAAGCCGGCCCTGAACATATCGGCAAGGGTGGTCTGGTACGTGACTCCGCCATCTATGAACGGATACGTCAGAAAATTGAAGCCTGTTGCCGCGACAATAACCTTTTACCCTGTTGGTGGAACGAAAGCCCGATTACCGGTGGTGATGGCAATCGCGAGTTCCTGCTCGCCGCTCGTCGGCAAGGCTGACTTGCGCCCATTCCCGCCCTGCCGCACACTGCAAGCGAATTCCGCTAAAGAGGACCGATCATGCGCATCGAAGACATGCACCTTGTCATCCGCAATCTGGAACATGAGGACTATCCCCGCCTGAAAGTGCTGATGGACCGTGTCTATGATGATATTGGCGGGTCCTGGCCCGAACACACCATTAACAAGCTGATCGATGAATTTCCTGAAGGCCAGATCTGTGTATTTGACGGTGATGAACTGGCCGGCATCGCGCTGTCGGCACAGGTGCGTTATGACCGCTTCAGCAACCCTCACTCCTATGAAGATCTGATCGGGAAGCGGATGACCATCCTCAATGACCCCGACGGTGATGCCCTGTACGGTCTGGATGTGCTGATCCACCCGGAGTACCGCGGCTTTCGCCTGGGTCGCCGCCTGTATGAGGCACGCAAGGAGCTGTGTCGTCAGTACAACCTGCGCTCGATCCTGGCAGGGGGACGCATTCCCAATTACTACAAACACGCCAGCGAGATGACCGCCAGTGAGTACATTGGCAAGGTGCGACAGCGCGAGCTATACGACCCGATCCTGACCTTCCAGCTGTCGAACAATTTTCAGGTCAAGCGCCTGCTGGGCAGTTACCTGCCGGAAGACACCAAGTCTCAGGGCTATGCCACCTTGCTGGAATGGAACAATATTCTGTTCGAGCCCGAAGACAACGTGATCAGCAGCCGTCCAACCCAGGTTCGAATCGGCGCCATCCAGTGGCAGATGCGTGAAGTGGAGTCGGTGGAAGAGCTGCTCAAACAGGTCGAGTATTTCGTCGACACACTGTCTGAATATCAGAGTGACTTTGCGCTGTTCCCGGAGTTTTTCAACGCACCGTTGATGGGCCTGACCGATCAAACCAGCCAGACCAGCGCCATTCGCTTTCTGGCAGGGTTCACCGAGCGGTTCCGTAATGAGATGTCCCACTTTGCGGTCAGCTACAACATCAATATCATCACCGGCTCGATGCCGCTGCTGGAAGGTGACCACCTCTACAACGTCAGCTACCTCTGCCGCCGTGACGGTACGGTGGAAGAGCAGCGCAAGCTCCACATTACCCCGCATGAGCGACGTGACTGGGTCATTCGTGGCGGTGACCAGCTGCGTGTATTCGAAACCGATGCCGGGCGTGTAGGCATCTTGATCTGCTACGATGTGGAGTTTCCCGAACTGGGCCGCCTGCTGGCGGATCAGGATATGGATATTCTGTTTGTGCCTTTCTGGACCGACACCAAGAACGGCTACCTGAGGGTGCGCAACTGCGCTCAGGCACGGGCCATCGAGAACGAGTGCTACACCGTCATCTGCGGCAGTGTGGGCAACTTGCCTTCGGTTGAAAGTCTGGACGTGCAATATGCGCAGTCATCCGTCTTCTCGCCTTCTGACTTTGCCTTCCCGCATGATGCCGTGATGGCCGAAACCACTCCCAACACCGAGATGATCATGTTCTCAGATCTGGATCTGGACCAGATCCGTGTGATCCGCAACGAAGGTTCGGTCACCAACCTGAAAGATCGCAGGCGCGATCTGTACAACCTCAAGTGGCGTCACGAGATGTGATCAGACCCACTGCTCTGGCCCCGTGCGGACCAGAGCAGTACACTGGACACAACAGGTACCCGGCTACAAGGAGTTAAACGTGCGCCACCTGCTTCCTTCTGTTGTCATACTCGCCCTGCTGGCCACTGCCGGCATCTACCTGTTCAACCCACTGAGTGACGAACACGCATTGCCGCCAGGACTAACCGCCGCCAACGGTCGTATCGAAGCAGCGGAGATCGATATTGCAACCAAGGTAGCCGGCCGGATCGTTGAAGTTATGGTGCATGAAGGGGACCTGGTCAAACAGGGACAACCCCTGGCGCGACTGGATAGCCGTCAGCTGGAGGCCCAGTTGGCGGCCGCCGAATCCGCAGTACGCCAAGCCGAGCAGCAGCACCTGTACACCCTTGCTGTTGTTCAGCAACGCGAGAGTGGTCATACACTCGTTCAAAAGGAGTTGGCCCGAGTGCGTAGCATGGTCGATAAGAAACTGGCTTCCCAGGACAAAATGGACCAAGCACTCAACGCCAGCCAAAGCGCAGCGGCCGCCTTGCTCGCGGCGCAGCGCCAAGCTCAGTTGGCACTGGACCAAATCACGGCCGCCGAGGCGAACGCGGAGCAGATTCGCAGCCTGCTGGATGACACCCTGCTAACCGCACCAGTCGCAGGACGGGTACTCTACCGCCTGAATGAACCGGGCGAAGTACTCGCCGCCGGGGGCAAAGTGATAACCCTGCTTGATATCGGCCAGGTTTACATGCCGGTCTATCTGCCGACCGCCGAAATCGGTCGCCTGAACTTGGGTGACGAGGCGCGCATCCTGGTTGATGCCCTGCCGGAGGTTGCCATCCCGGCCCGCATCACCTTCATTTCTCCGCAATCCCAGTTCACCCCCAAAGAGGTGGAAACCCGCAGCGAGCGCGACAAGCTGATGTTTCGCGTCAAGGTCAGTATCGATCCTGCCGTACTGGAACAGCACCGTGACAAGGTCAAGACAGGCCTGCCTGGCATCAGCTATCTGCGCCTGGATCCTCAGGTCCACTGGCCGGAATGGCTGACACCGCCTGCCGGCCTGACCACTGCCGACGCACTTTGAGGAGATGACCATGTCGGACACTGTGGCCCACCTGGTTAGTGTCGGCCACCGCTATGGCGACGTGACCGCGCTGGAACCCACCACCCTGGCACTGCCTGCCGGCTGCATGATCGGCCTGATCGGGCCGGACGGCGTCGGCAAGTCCACCCTGCTCAGCCTGCTGGCCGGTGTGCGCAAGATCCAGACGGGCACTATCCGCCTGTTCGAGGGCGACCTGAGCCAGCCGAGCTTTCGCCGCCAGGTGTGCCCTCGTATCGCCTACATGCCCCAGGGGCTGGGGCGCAACCTTTACATGACCCTGACGGTGGCGGAGAACATCGACTTTTTCGCCCGCCTGTTTGATCAGGACCGACGCGTTCGCGCGGCACGCATTGACGACCTGCTGCACAGCACCGGCTTGGCTCCCTTTCGCGATCGACCGGCTGGCAAGCTGTCCGGTGGCATGAAGCAGAAACTTGGGCTCTGCTGTGCCCTGATCCATGACCCCGACCTGCTGATTCTGGATGAACCGACCACCGGTGTGGACCCGCTGTCCCGTCGCCAGTTCTGGCAACTGATCGAGCGCATCCGCCGTCAGCGGCCCGGCATGAGTGTACTGGTCGCCACCGCCTATATGGACGAAGCCATGGGGTTCGACTGGCTGGTAGCGATGAACGCCGGCCAGGTGCTGGCGACCGGCAGCCCGCAGCAGCTGCTTGCCCGCACGGGCGCTCTGGAACTGGATACCGCCTTTGTCCGCCTGCTCCCCGAGTCCGAAGGGAAGACCCACCAGCCCTTGCAGATTCCGCCCCTTGAGCTGGATGACCAAAGCATCGCCATCGAAGCCAAGGGGCTGACTCGCCGTTTCGGCCGTTTCACCGCCGTCGACAATGTCAGCTTCAAAATCCGGCGCGGCGAGATCTTCGGCTTCCTCGGCTCCAACGGCTGCGGCAAAACCACGACCATGAAGATGCTGACCGGCCTGCTCGAACCCAGTGAAGGCGAGGCGCTACTGTTTGGGCAGCCCTTGAATGCTCGCGATCTGGCGACCCGCGCCCGCGTCGGCTTCATGTCGCAGGCATTCTCCCTGTATGAAGAGCTGAGCGTGATCCAGAACCTGCTGCTGCATGCGCGCCTGTTTCAGCTGCCGCCGGCGCACAGGGAATCCCGCGTCGCCCAGCTGCTGGATCAGTTTAGCCTGACCGAGTATCGCGACCAGCTGGCCACCGCTCTGCCACTTGGTATCCGTCAGCGCCTTTCTCTGGCAGTGGCGATCATTCACGAACCCGACATCCTGATATTGGACGAACCCACCTCCGGCGTTGATCCACGGGCGCGTGACGACTTCTGGCGCGAACTGGTTCGCCTGTCTCGCGAGCAAGGGGTCACCATCTTTATCTCAACCCACTTTATGAACGAGGGCGCCCGCTGTGACCGCATCTCGTTGATGCATGCCGGTCAGGTCCTCGCCTGCGACACACCCGACGCACTGATCCGACGACAGGGTCGGGAGACGCTGGAAGAAGCGTTCATCGATTACCTTCAGGCTGAGACACAGGATACTGACACCCCCCCGGACACAAAGCCGGAAGCCGATACCCGGCCCGAACCGGCAACCACAGCCCCCAATCGTCTGTTCAGCCCGCGCCGCCTGCTGGCCTACTCTCGCCGCGAAACGCTGGAGATCCTTCGCGACCCCATACGCACGGCTTTCGCACTGCTAGGTTCGGTAATTCTGATGCTGGTGCTCGGCTACGGGCTATCGTTCGATGTGGAAGACCTGACATTTGCCGTGCTGGATCATGACCGTACCCCGGAAAGCCGGGCCTACATCGACAACATTGCCGGCTCACGCTACTTCAACCGGCAAGCGGATGCCGTTTCGGAAGCCGAGCTGGAACAACGCATGCGCAGCGGCAAACTCGCCGTCGCACTGATTCTTCCGGCCGGATATGGCCGTGCGCTGAAGCTGGGACAATCTCCAGAGGCCGGTGTATGGATCGACGGCGCCATGCCCTTTCGTGGCGAGACCATTCACGGCTATCTGCAGGGCATGCACCTGCAATACCTGCTACAAATGGCTTCCCAGATGCGGATGGACATTTCGGCACTGCAACCAGCCGGATTCCAAACCCGCTACCGCTACAACCAGGACTTTCGCAGCCTCAACGCCATGGTTCCGGCGATGATTCCGATTCTGCTGATCTTCATCCCATCGATCCTGATGGCATTGGGCGTCGTGCGCGAGAAAGAGCTGGGCTCAATCACCAACCTCTACGCCTCTCCGGTAACACGGCTGGAGTTCCTGCTTGGCAAGCAGTTGCCCTATATCCTGCTTAGCATGATCAGTTTTATCGGTCTTGTACTGATTTCGGTCATCCTGTTCCAGGTACCGCTAAAAGGCAGCTTTCTGCTGCTAACACTGGCGACACTGCTCTATGTGACAGCAACCACGGGACTGGGACTGTGCATTTCGGCCTTCACCAAAACACAGGTAGCAGCACTGGCCGGCACCGCCATCATAACGCTGCTGCCGGCGATCAACTTCTCCGGACTGACCCAGCCCGTCACATCACTGGAAGGGGTCGCTGCCCTGGTCGGCAACGGTTATCCAACCACCTGGTTCCTGACCATCAGCCGCGGTATTTTCACCAAATCACTGGGGCTGGCCGAACTCTGGCCACACCTGCTGATGCTGGCCGCCTTTATCCCGGTATTGACGCTGTTGAGTCTGGTCCTGCTCAAGCAGCAGGAGCGCTGACATGAAGGTATCCAATATCGCCCAGCTGGGCATCAAGGAACTGCGCAGCCTCTGGCATGACCGGGTGTTACTGTTGCTGATTATCTGGGCCTTCAGTGGCGGCATTTACGCGATGGCCAAAAGCAGTTCGGTGGCGGTCCATAACGCCCCCATTGCCATCGTCGACCAGGATCGATCGCCACTGTCGACACGACTCCAGACACTGTTTACCCCTCCCTGGTTCAAGGCGCCAGACCTGCTTGAAGAGCAGCAGGTAGATCTCGCGCTGGACCGGGGCAACTACACCTTCGTACTGTTTATTCCCCATCGTTTTGAAGCGGACCTGCGGGCAGGCCAGCAGCCCGAGCTGCAGCTGATCATCGATGCCACCCGAATGACCCAGGCTTTCCTCGGCAGCCGTTACATACAGCAGATCGTTCAGCAGGAACTGCTGCAGACACTCAACGACCGCCCGGACAACAGCGAACTGCCGATTCGCCTGGAAACCCGTGTCTGGTTCAACCCCAATCTTGAAAGCAGCTGGTTCGGCAGCGTCATGGAGATCATCAACAACATTACGCTGCTGTCGATCATCCTGACCGGAGCCGCTCTGATTCGTGAACGTGAACACGGCACCCTCGAGCACCTGATGGTGATGCCGCTTACCCCCGCCGAGATCATGCTGGCCAAATTGACCGCTAACGCCTGCGTCGTCCTCCTGGCCGCCAGCCTGTCGCTGTATCTGGTGGTGCAGTGGGCGCTGGGCGTCCCGGTCAGCGGCTCGGTCCCCCTGTTCCTGGCCGGAGCCGCCATCCATCTATTTGCCGCTGGCAGTATTGGAATTTTCCTTGGTACTTTGGCTCGCTCAATGCCTCAGTTCGGCCTGCTGCTGATTCTAACCATTCTGCCCCTGCAGCTGCTCAGTGGCGGCATTACCCCCCGCGAAAGCATGCCCGAAACGGTCCAGCAGTTGATGCTGCTGGCACCCACCACGCACTTTGTCAGCTTTGCCCAGGCGATTCTCTACCGAGGCGCCGGCCTTGCCGTGGTCTGGCCCTCTTTCCTGGCTACAGCAGGTATAGGGCTAGTGTTTTTCCTGCTGACACTGGGACTGTTCAGGCGCAGTCTTGCGCGAGAGCACTGAGTTTTATCCCTGCCAGACAGCTAACAAAAAAACCCGCCGGGCCTTGAGGCCGGGCGGGAATTCAGGAGGGGACCCGAGCACTGCCCGGGGGTGATCACTTAATCAATCAGCCTGACGGCGCAGAAACGCCGGGATATCCAGGAAATCCATATCGTCAGTGCCGGTCTTTTTCATCGGCACTGAATCCATCTGCGTTTCAGCCAGCTCATTCTGCACCGGACGTGCTTTCTCTTCACTCTGGCGGTTGCGCAATACTGTCGGTAGCTCCAGCTGGTTGAAGTCAGCCGTCTTTACCGTACGGGAAGACTGAGCACGCGGAGCGCTGGTATCGCCGTTCACAACACGAGACTCGGCAGCCTGAGCACGCTCCAGACCCGTGGCGACAACAGTGACCTTGAGCTCGTCAGACAGTTCAGGATCGATGACGGTCCCTACCACAATAGTGGCATTTTCAGAGGCATATTCTTCGACCAGATCACCGACCTCGGAGAATTCACCCAGGCTAAGATCCAGGCCGGCGGTAATGTTAACCAGAATACCGCTGGCGCCTTTCAGGTCGATATCTTCCAGCAGCGGGCTGTTAATTGCCGCTTCGGCCGCTTCACGAGCACGATTTTCACCGCGGGCGACACCGGTACCCATCATCGCCATGCCCATTTCAGACATAACGGTACGCACGTCGGCAAAGTCCACGTTGATCATGCCAGGGCGGATGATCAGATCCGCGATCCCCTGCACTGCGCCCTTGAGCACATCATTGGCCGTACCGAAGGCACTGACCAGAGTACAGTTCTTGCCCAGTACCGGCAGCAGTTTTTCGTTCGGGATGATGATCAGTGAATCAACATGTTCCTGCAGTTCACGGATCCCCTCTTCGGCTATCTTCTTGCGACGACGACCTTCAAACGGAAATGGCTTGGTCACGACCGCCACGGTCAGAATGCCCATTTCACGAGCCACTTCTGCCACAATCGGAGCGGCACCGGTACCGGTACCGCCACCCATGCCAGCCGTAATGAAGACCATATCAGCACCGGACAGGGTTGCCGCGATACGCTCACGGTCTTCCAGTGCAGCCTGACGGCCCACCTCAGGGTTGGCACCGGCGCCCAACCCCTTGGTCAGTTCGCCACCGATATGCAGTGCCGTTTTGGCCGCCATGCTGTTCAGTGCCTGCGCATCGGTATTGGCACAGATGAAATCCACACCCTCCAGTTCGGTGGTTACCATGTGGTTGACGGCATTACCACCGCCGCCACCAACACCGACCACCTTGATTACCGCACTCTGAGGTACACTATCCACCAGCTCAAACATATTTATCCCCTCCAGATACGCGGGAATTCAGATAATAAGTGCGACACTCATGGTTGAACGGCGAGAGGTGGCCAACTGCCGAAGGTGGTACGCTTCAGCTCGCCAAAGTCAAAGTAAGTATCACCATGAGTTATCAGCAGTTGACCGAGGGGAAACGATACCAGATATCGGCTCTCCTTACGCAGGGATATTCGCCGGCAGCGATCGCTACTGTAGTTGAAGTTCATCGCTCCACAGTCTACCGGGAGATGAAGCGTAACAGTCATGACGGGGTGTATGAGCCCGAGGAAGCGCATGCCAGAAGCCATGCACGTCGAGTCATGGCACGCAAATACAGAGTGCCGGAGCAGACCGTCATGTATGTGGAACTGACATTGTCCTGGCACTGGAGTCCGGAACAGATCAGCGGTATCGGCAAGCTCATTGGTCTGCCGGTGAGCCATGAGTGGATATACCGTCATGTCGCTGCCGATAAGGCCCGTGGCGGCAAGCTCTACAAGACATTGCGCCAAGGACACAAACGGTACCGCAAGGGCAGCAACAGCAAGCGTGCGGTCATCCCGGAGCCGATTTCGATCGACGATCGTCCGGCCATCGTGGACACGCGAGAGCGTTTTGGTGACTGGGAGGTCGATACCGTTCTGGGCAAGCATGGTAGCGGTGCGTTGGTCACGCTGGCGGAGCGCAAGAGTCGCCTGTATCTGGTCCGCAGGGTCGACGCCAAGCGGGCTACGGACGTGCGGGATGCGATCATCGATATGCTCATGCCCTATGCGGACCATGTGCATACAATCACGGCGGACAACGGCAGCGAGTTCGTCGAACACAAGGCCGTAGCGGAAGCGCTGGGGGCGGAGTTCTACTTTGCACACCCGTACTCCTCATGGGAGCGTGGACTGAACGAGAACTTCAACGGGCTGCTGCGGCAGTTCATCCCGAAGGGTACGGATCTGAGGCTGATTACGGATGAAGATGTGCGGTGGGCAGAGAAGAGGTTAAACCTGAGGCCGCGTAAATGCCTCGGATTCAGGCAGCCAGAAATGGTGTTCCAAGAATACCTTCAGGCTGCATAGGCGAGTGTCGCACTTCGGAGTTGAATTCGCGCGGCCCCGTTCTGTCGCCGGGTACCGCTGTTTGCCCAAACTTAAAAATTGCCCTGCAGCCAGTTCTTCATACGCGAGATCAAGCTGCCTTCAGCCCTGCGTTGTGGCCGCAGGCTGTCTTCATATTCTTCAATTTCCGGCACCGGGCTGACCGGTCCGTGATCCTGGCGTGCGTAGTGCAGCAAGCCGATAACAGTGGCATAAATGGGGTTGCTCAATTGAGCCTCCAGACCACGGATACCCTGCGGTTTAGCCAGCCGTACCGGCATATGGAAAATCTCTTCCGCCAACTCTACGGCGCCTTCCATCTTGGCGGTTCCACCGGTAAGCACGATCCCGGCTGCCACCAAATCCTCAAACCCGCTGCGGCGCAACTCCGACTGCACCAGCGTGAACAACTCTTCATAACGCGGCTCGACCACCTCAGCCAGTGCCTGACGTGACAGGTCGCGTGGTGCGCGGTCGCCGACACTGGGCACCTTGATCATCTCATCCGATCTGGCCAGCTGCGCCAGTGCACAGGCGTATTTTATCTTGATCTGCTCGGCATGCTGAGTCGGGGTGCGCAGCGCCATGGCAATATCGCTGGTGACCTGATCGCCGGCGATTGGGATGACGGCTGTATGACGAATAGCCCCGCCGGTAAATACGGCAATGTCAGTGGTGCCACCGCCAATATCAACAATACAGACACCCAGATCCTTTTCGTCATCCGTCAGTACGGAGTAACTGGATGCCAGCTGCTGCAGCACCACCGCATCCACTTCAAGACCGCAGCGGCGGACACATTTTTCGACGTTCTGAATCGCGTTAATTGCGCCGGTAATCAGATGAACCTTGGCTTCAAGTCGGACGCCAGACATTCCCAGCGGCTCCTTGATCCCTTCCTGATTATCGATCAGGTATTCCTGCGGCAGAATATGGATGATTTTCTGGTCTGCCGGAATGGCCACGGCACGTGCCGCATCAATCACTCGCTCAAGATCGTAGTCGGATACTTCTCGATCGCGCACGGCAACGATGCCATGAGAGTTCAGGCTATTAATATGGCTGCCGGCAATGCCCACGGTCACGCCGTGAACCTTACAGCCAGCCATCAGTTCTGCTTCTTCAACCGCGCGCTGGATCGAACTGACCGTCGATTCGATGTTGACCACGACACCGCGTTTCAACCCCCGCGAAGGCTGAGCACCAACACCGATAATTTCGATGGTGCCCTGAAGGGTCAACTCGCCCACCAGACACACCACCTTTGAGGTGCCGATATCGAGTGCAACGATCATGTTATGTGCAGTCACCATATTGTGTGCTCTGAACCCAGCTGGACAGGCGGAAGGGGATAACCCTGATTTCATCTCTGTTGCCATATTACACGCAAAATCCGGGCCAGTTCTTCAAACAGCTACCGAATTAAGCTGCGAGTAAGTATCGCCGGTACATGGTCAAAAAATCAACAACCAGCACGTTATTTTATATCGGCAAGTTTTTGCCGTTGTTTAGCGTTTTTTCGTTATTTTTCAGCAACCTGTTTTGCCCAAGGGTGAATGGAGTTGCCGCTGGTTAAAATAAAATCAATTTATTTTCATGATACCATCATCAATATTTAATTTTGAATAACATATGATTATTCAAAACTTTATTTTGACGAAACGCAAAATAATCAATATTTGATTTTGATTTTTATAGCCTTAAGTTTTGGGATTTTGACGAAAAAAAAGCGGCAACCCGATGTCGGTATGCCGCCTTCAGATGACCCTGTGAGCGTCAGTCGCGGGTCGCGTTGAGCAGGTGATCAGGTGTGAAGGCAACGCAGAAGCTGCCCCAGCGACGCCCATTTACGAACAGGGGAACCGACAAGGAGTTAAGAATTTCGCCGGTATCACGGATGAAGGTCTGAAGCAGGAACGGGGAGTCGTGGGAAGCACGACGGATTTCGGCGCGCGTTCCGGCAAAAATGCGGCGGTGACGGCTTTGAGCGTTATCCACTTCAAAATCACCCGTAAGCGGCTTGGATACGCGCGTATTGTTCGCCGGGCAGTAACCATTCAAATCAAACCCAGCAGCCACCAGGAAGGCATCGTTTTCGGTAATACAGCGGTCAAACAGTGGCCGTAGCCTGGCTTCGTAGGCATCCGTGTAGCGAGTATCATACTTCTCCGGCAACTGGTCCTTGTTGGTACGAACATAATTGGTATCGAACAGGTCCAGCCCCTGAGCCGCCAGGTTTTCCAGCTCGGCCTCCACCATGCGCGCCCATTCCCGGGTTGTGGTGATGATCTGCTCAAAACCGCCATAACCGATCGTGAAACGCGACAGCAGCTCCTGCATCTCTTCGGTTGCACCATCCAGCTCCTGCGAGTGCTGGCTCGACACTTCCATTTCCTGCCGAATGCTGTCAGCCAACCGGGTTATATCGGACACCTGTTCATGACTGTGTCGGTTGGTGTAGGAGAGCTCTTCAATGGCGGCACTGATCTCGCCCAACTGGCTGTTCAGTGCTTCAAAATCACTCACCATGGTGCTGAAGCGACGACTGGTCTGAGAGATGAAGCCATCTGTATCCGAGACGTTCTGCATAATCACTTCAGCCCCGCTGCGGGTACTTTCCACCAGCGACACCATTGCGTTGATCTTGCTGTCGATTTCGCCGGTGGCGGTGTTCACTTTCTGGGACAGCGTACGCACTTCATCCGCGACCACGGCAAACCCCCGCCCAGCTTCACCGGCACGCGCCGCTTCAATGGACGCATTCAGTGCCAGCAGGTTGGTCTGCTCAGAGAACCCTTGCACCAGAGAAAGGATACTGATGATACTGGCGGAATTTTCCGCCAGCTGCCCCACCACCTGTTGAAACTCCTTTACCTGAGTTTCGATGGTTGCTACCTGCTCACTGACCCGCATGAGCTCTGCACTGGAATCCTTCACCTCAGCCAGGTTATGGCTGTTGCGCTCCGAAATGCTTTGAGTATGTGCAGCGATTCCCTCGATCGCCGTGGTGGACTCCTGACTGGCCTGAAACACGGCCTGCGCCTTCGACACCTGCTCTTCGGCCGACCCCTTTGCCGCCAGCACCACCTTTTGCAGCTGACTGGCACTGAGCGACACTCGCACACTGCGCTGACGGGTATCGGCAATCATCTGCTTCAGGCTGGCCGAGAAATCATTGTAGCTTTCCGCCATGCGTGCGATCTCATCCTGAGTCTGTACCGGCAAAGTTGCCGAGATATCACCATCCTTGTCTTTCACCGCCCGCAGGACCCGCGTCATGCTGTGAATCGGTCGCAGAAAAAGATGACGCATGAAAAACAGGGCGAAAGCGGCTATCACCAGAGTGAACACCAACATGGCACCCGCGATCATACCGGTGGTGTGCGCCAGCTGCGCCACCTGTTCTCCTGCCGCGGGTGTATCGGCCAACACCACCTGCAGATCCCGCAGGGATAAATGCAGCCAATAGCCAAGGCCGATCAGAATCAGGCTGGGGAACACAAGGAAAAGCACATTGCCGCAGATTTTACGGGTCAGGCTGTGGAAGAAGGTTTTTTCAATACTCTGGTAGAGACTCATCGGGGCACACTCATTATTGTTATGTTGCTACTTTGGTAGGAGTCGCATGCAGCAGACGAAAAGGGTAATGCTGATTACCCTTTCAGGCAACCATACGTGATACATGTGGTGTAAAAACCTGTAACAATTTGTAACGAGTTGATTAATGGTGCTTTACCCTTGCCCCGTATGACGCCAAACTGATGCCCCAACCCTTTCCCCGCCGTATTGACCCTGTGGAGTGGTGCAGATGAACAGTAACAAGTTGGCAACCCCCATTAGCCTGCGACAGGCCCTTACCCTTATCGAGGAAGGTCGCTGTACCGCACTGGAACTGCTGGAGGCTTGCCTCGCCCAAATCGAGGCACGCGAGCCTGAGGTCGGTGCCTGGCAGCACCGCCTTGACGCCAAAACCTGCCTGGAACATTACCGCAATAACCAGTCGTTTTATGAAACCAGCCTGCTGAAAGGACTGCCCATCGGTATCAAGGACATCATCGACACCGCCAATATGCCGACCGAGATGGGGTCCCCCATCCACAAGGGTCGCCAGCCGGTTGACGATGCCAGCTGTGTTGCACTTCTGCGCCAGGCCGGCGGCATTATTATTGGCAAGACGGTCACAACCGAATTTGCCTATTTCAAACCCGGCAAAACCGCCAACCCACGCGATCTGAAACGGACCCCAGGCGGCTCGTCCAGTGGCTCGGCGGCGGCTGTCGCCGATGGAATGGTGCCGGCGGCACTGGGCTCACAGACTGCTGCATCCGTCATCCGGCCCGCCGCCTACTGCGGTACCGTGGGGTATGCGGGGACTCGCGGAGAGTTTTCTCTGCGTGGCATCCAGCCACTGGGACAATCACTGGACTCGCTCGGGCTGTTCAGCCGCCAGGTTGAAGATATCGAACTGCTGCGCGCCATTCTGCTGCGCCAGCCAGAGCCGATGACCACATCCGACGCACTACAGCCAAAACGCATCCTTCTGTGTCGGGGCGATGCCGCCGGTGAGGTCGAGCCGGACATGGCAGCCGCCATCGAGCGGGCCGCTACCACTTTGCGCACTCAAGGGGTGGACGTAATAGAGCCCGACAACAGTGACTGGCTGGGTGAGCTGGTACAACATCATGGTTTGATCATGGCGTATGAAGCAGCTCGCAACCTGGCACTTGAATCAGGTAAACCGGACCTTCTGAGCCCGGCGCTGCAGGATCTGATCTCAACGGGCCTGGCGACCCCTCGCGCCGATTATCTGGCATCCCTGCAAGCGGTGGCGGGTATCCGTGACACGCTGGCTCAACGCTATCCGGATGTAGATGCCATCCTCGCACCGGCCGCACCGGGCGTGGCGCCCGAAGGACACGAACGCACCGGCGCGCCTCACATGAGCCGCCCATGGCAAGCGATGGGGCTGCCGGTGGTAACACTGCCGGGGCTGACGGATGCCGACAACCTGCCGCTGGGGATTCAACTGATCGGGCAACCGCACAGCGATGACGACCTGCTGCGCATCGCACGCTGGCTGGAACCGCTGCTGAGCTGATCAGCGGTAGCTGTACTCAACCACCTCGGCCGGAATCAGGCCGGGGTTATCCGCCAGATACTGGCGCACGGAGCGTCCGTCAGCGGTGAAACTGGTATCAAGAAAATTCTGCAGCA
Source organism: Marinobacterium sp. BA1 (assembly GCF_041155135.1). Lineage (NCBI taxonomy): Bacteria > Pseudomonadati > Pseudomonadota > Gammaproteobacteria > Oceanospirillales > Oceanospirillaceae > Marinobacterium > Marinobacterium sp. BA1. The sequence goes on along the minus strand of NZ_BAAFHC010000001.1, from coordinate 230,756 downwards.
CCGACTCGCCCTGAGTGGCCGCAGACTGCAGGCAGAAAGCCAGATAGCGCGGGTTGGGCAGAATATCGCGTCGCCAGAGCGGACCCGCGTAATACTGCCCGACCCGGCGCTGATATTCCGCCTCAGTGACACACTTGTTGAGGCGGTAATCCGTATCCGAATAGCCTGTGCACATGCGTCCTCGAGAAAGCTCACCCGTGTCCAGATGACACGTTTCCACCTCGATCCAGCGATAACGATGCTCGCGTTCGTACAGTTCCAGAAAGTCAGACTCGCTGCACTCGAACTGAGCGGCAATGATGTCGATACCGTCTGCCGCTTCGGTGGAGCATGAGGCCAGCTCCAAACTGTCCGGCGGCATGCCATGCCGACTGATGAACACGATGCCCACCTTATCAAACACGCGGCGATAGCCTGGCACTCGCACCAAACGGTAATTGCTTAGATTCGGAACAGTTTCGCGCGCGGACTGCTCCGACAGCAGCGAGCCATACCCCACAACGGAAATCATGGCGTTACCAGAAGTACCAAAGCGCCACAATGGACGCCAACACCAGCGGCAGCATCAGCAACAACGCCTTGAGGTCACCCAGCAGGCGTTGAACCAGCACCAGATGCACCACCGGAAAGGTGATGAACAGGCAACTGACGGGAATCCACCAGTCAAGATGCCGAATGCCATAAGCCAGCGCGCCGATCAGTGTCAGCGCTCCCAGGTTACCGGCCATCACTACGGTCACCGCACCGTTGCGGGTCTGCATGAACGCCGGGCGCTTCTCCTCCGGCAACTTGTTCAGTGCTCCGGCACTCAGTGCCGCCGACATGGACACCAGGCCCGTCGCCAGAAACAGATACAAAGCTTCGTACATCAGAACTCTCCTTCAAATCAGCGCAGATTGTAAAAGATCAGGCCGCATTTCGGTATCAATATCCCTGACCGGGAAAAGTGCTGCGGGGTAATGCTAGAATTGCACTTTGCCGTTTGTGATTCAGGTACACCACCATGCCCGACTTTCTGGTTGATGAAACCATTGAAGACTATGCCTTTGTTAACACTCGCTCAGAGCCGCCACTGCTGCAGGAGCTGATCGACCAGACCAACCTCAACATGGGCTGGCCGCAAAAACTGTCGGGCCGCCTGGTAGGCCGCACGTTGAAAATGCTCAGTGCCCTGGCACAGCCAAAGCAGGCACTGGAGATCGGCATGTTCACCGGCTACTCCGCCCTATCAATCGCAGAAGGCATGCCAGCCGATGGCAAGCTGATCTGCTGTGAAACCAACCCTCGTGCCATCGAATTTGCCAAGGGCTTTTTTGATCGCAGCGAGCACGGTCACAAGATCGAGGTAATTTTCGGCCGTGCGCTGGATACGCTGGAAACACTGGATCTGGAGCTGGATTTCACCTTCATCGATGCCGACAAGCGTAACTACCTCAACTACTATCAGCGCGTTAAACAGATGACCCGTCCCGGTGGGCTGATTATCCTCGACAACGTGCTCTGGTCAGGCAAGGTGGTACAGCCCGAATCCGAGATTGACGACATTCTGGTTGAAACCAACCGCTTCATCGCCGCCGATCCCGAGGTGGAAAACGTGTTTTTGACCGTGCGCGACGGCCTTAACGTAGTCCGCAAGCTGCCATGAAGAAGTGGCTGGGCCTGCTGTTTCTGTTACCACTGTTGCTGGCAGGCCTGGTGTGGCTGTCCCTGCCGTGGAGCGCCCAGTATCTGATCGAGCGCTGGCTGACTGAACAGGGCTTCGTTGCACCCGCATTCAATATGCGCCACCCCTCATGGGAAAAGCTTCATATTGATCACCTAAGTGTCAGTCAAACCGGCGATGGCCGGCGTGTAACACTCAGCGCCGATCATGTTGAGCTGCATTTCGACCCGATCAACCTGTTGCAGGGACAGCTGGCCGAGCTGCGCGTGCAACAGGCTCGCCTCGATATCGAGGCTGATCATTCGCTCAAGGGCCGTACTGAACAACTTCAGCGACAACCCGACCCGATCGATCTGACCCATTTTCACCCACGGCAGCTGTTCAGCTACGCCCCCTCAAAACGATTGGTGATTGCCCAACTGGAGCTGAACTACACAGCGCCGGAGCAGCCACCCCTGACCTTGCTTGGCAATGTGGACATGGAGCCTCAGCTGCTGCAGAGCCGAATGCAGATCCAACTGGACCAGCAACCGCTTGGTTATCTCGATCTCAACTTTGATCCCGGTTATCAGCTGCAGCTTAGTGTGAGCAACACCCAGCAACCATTACTGCAGAGCCAACTACAGCTGTCTCCTGACGCACAACACTGGCGTTTTGAAGCCGATACCACGGTTCATCTCCAGCACCTGCTCCCTGCTCTTGAGTCATTGCAGATTTCACTGCCACAAGAAGTGCGCCGGCTCAGTGGCGTACTGAAGCTTAACAGTCAGCTGGAATTGCCGGTCCAGCTGACACCTGACGCGCAAACAGTGCTGCATCTCGACAGTCGGCACGACATTGCCGCTCAGCTCAGGCTGCCCGGCCAAAATTCCATGCCCGGCAGCAATCTGAATCTGCAAGCCGGCCTGCAATTCCTTGATGGCTCAATTCGCCTGCAATTGAAACCCTCAACCCGGCTGGTACTCCAGCAACCGGATATTCCAGAATTACCGCCGATCAGTTTGAGTGCCGACCTGCAACTGCAGCCTCACCTTATGCAAATAAATGGTGTGGTCGGCCTGCGCACACAGGAACCTCCGTTGCAGCTGGACACCGAACTGACACTGGATGCCAACCTCAATGGCCAAGCCAGCCTGAACCTGCAACCCGTTCAACTTGCTGCACTGTTACCGGCATTACAACGTTTACTGCCTCAGCAGACAACCTGGCCTGATATTCACCAGGGGCAACTTCAGGCCGGGGGTGAACTCCGTTTGAGTAAAGGTGATTGGCAACTGGAGCTGCGGCCAGCACTGACCAGAGTCAATCTCAGCCTGGACAACACTCATATCCACAGCCTGAATCTGGATAGCCAGATCGAGCTTGCGCCAAGTGGACGTTTCAGCGCACGCGGCAACTTCAGTATCGACCATACCGATACGGGCCTTAGGGTCCATGGCCCTGACCTCGACTACATCCTGACCGGCTATGGCAACAGCCAATACTGGCTGCAGTTGACCCCTTTCAGCCTGTCAGCCTTGGATGGCATCATCGCAGTACCGGCGCTGGGGTTTGATCCGCTCAAGCCTGATCTGGACACTCGCCTGGCCGTCTCGGCCTTTGACCTGAGCCGGATTCTGGAGCTGTACCCCCAGGAGGGCCTTTATGGCAGCGGTGTGCTGGGTGGAGAGCTGCCCATCCGTATCAACGGCAATAAGGTCAGCATCCAAAACGGCCATCTGCTCAGCGGCGCAGAAGGTGGCGTAATCCGCTATCAACCCTCCCCTGAAGTCGCGCTGATGGGACAACAGAACCCCGGCATTCAACTGGCACTGGGTGCCCTGACAGACCTGCGCTTTGAACTGTTGGACCTTAAGCTGGACTACCAGCCCAACGGTGATGCCGATATGAGAGCCCGGCTTAAGGGACACAATCCTGGCTGGCAGCAGGGCCGACCGGTCGATCTTAACCTGAATATAGAGGAGAACCTGCTTGACCTGTTACGCACGCTTCAGCTCACAGGCCGTGTCACCGACTCCATCGACCGTCGTTTCCGCCGCTAGCCCGTTTCCGTTAAGGCTGCTTTCAGCTAAGCTGCTGCTCAATGGAAACCATTGATGCGATTCTGTGTCAGACCGCATACAGCCCAGCAAGAAAAGGAACCTATTATGCTCAGCCGACAACTGCTGCCCGCCACGCTCTGCGCGCTTGGTCTGCTTGTCGCAGCCGGCTGCACCCCTACCGTGCAAGTGGCCGCGCCGTCCGAGCCGATCACCATCAATCTCAACGTCAAGATCAAGCATGAGATTCTGGTCAAGGTCGACAAGGAAATTGACTCCATGCTGGATGAAAACAGCGAACTTTTCTGAGGGGCGAACCATGTTGCGCACATTGAGTAAAATTCTGACCACAGGCCTGTTGGCTGTAAGCCTGAGCATGCCCGCCTTTGCCCTGTCACTGGACGAAGCCAAATCCAGCGGCGTTGTAGGTGAAAGAGCCACCGGCTACCTCGGCATCGTGACCTCCAACCCCAGTGCCGATGTAAAGGCGATGGTGAATGAAATCAACAACAAACGCCGCGCGCTGTATCAACAAAAAGCCAGCAAGGCCGGGGTTTCACTGGACGTAATGGAACTGCGTACAGGCCAGCGCCTGCAGGAAATGACCCCAGCCGGAGAGTATATTCAGGACGGTAACGGTCAGTGGCGTCGAAAGTGAAGCAAACTCTCTGTCTACTGAGCCTAGGCTGCCTGGCCTCGGCGGTAACCGCAGCCGAACAACCACCGGCAGAATCGCCCTCGCTCAACCCGGATCAAAGCTGGACAGCCAATTTCTATTTTGAAAACGACCTGTTCAGCGATACTGACCAGCAATACACCAACGGTGTGCGGCTATCGTTTGTATCGCCGGAAATCGACAACTTTATCGATGACCCAGACCTGCCCGGCTGGATGCGTGATGCCAACCGCCTGCTGGCACCGCTTGACCCCGAGCCTGTTCGTCTTGGCGAAGACGTGAGCCGCCGCCTGATCTTCACCTTGGGGCAATTGATGTATACGCCGGAGGATCGCGAGCGTACCAGCATCGACCCAACCGACCGCCCCTATGCAGGCTGGTTGTACATGGGCTTTGGCTACCATACCCAAACCCGAGATCGGATGAACTCCTTTGAGGTGAATCTTGGTATGGTTGGTCCTGCCGCACTGGCACAGGAGTCACAGGACTTCATCCACGACCTGCGCGGTATCGACAATTTTAACGGCTGGCATAACCAGTTGCGCAATGAACCGGGGCTGCAGCTGGTGTATGAACACAAGAACCGTTGGCTACGTCAGTCACTGGGCAAAGGCTGGGAGCATGAAGTCCTGCTGCATGCCGGTGGCAGCCTCGGCAACGTCGCAACCTATCTGAATACCGGGGCTGAGTATCGTATCGGCAAGCACCTGCCACATGACTTTGGCACCTCGGCGCTGCGCCCGGGGGGCGACAACAGCGTTCCGGGACGGGGCGATCCTCGCTTTCGACATCACTGGGGCATTCACGGCTTTGTGTCTGTTGACGGCCGTTGGGTACTGCGGGACATTTTTCTTGATGGTAACACCTGGCGCAGCAGTCACAGTGTCGACAAGGAACCACTGGTCGGCGATGTCGCCTTTGGCATTGCGGCCACGTGGCAACAGTGGAAGCTGTCTTACGCCCGCATCTACCGCACACGTCAGTTTGAAACTCAGCAGGGCAACCATAATTTCGGCTCTCTTGCCGTTTCCTATACATTTTAATATCTGTATCAACGTCAGCTGATTTAAGGGTAATTCCGTAAATCAGCTGACTAAAATTGCTTCACTTGTTAAACTTCTCGCTTTATTCCTGCAACGACACGCTGACACCATGACAACAACAAAACCGATCAACCTGCTGCTGGTTGATGACAGTCGTATTGCACGTCTCAGTCTCAGCCGTCACCTGAAATCTCTGGGCCTGGAACTGAATTTGCTGGAGGCTGATTCGGCTGATGCAGCCGAAACCCTGCTGCAGAGTCAAGCCGCCGATATCGCCCTGATCGATTTCAACATGCCCGGTCGTGATGGCCTCGAACTGGCCGAGGCGCTCAGTGCCCGTTTTCCGCAATTGCGGATGGCACTGGTGACCGCCAACATACAGGACGCACTGGCCCAGCGCGCCCGCGACATGGGCATGGCGTTCCTGCCCAAGCCCACCACCGCCGAGCAGCTCGCTGCCTTTGTCTGCCAGGAGGCGTGAATGGACCTGTTCAGCGCCGATGAGCATGACCTGATTGTAGAGCTGATGAATCTGGGGGTTGGCCGTGCTGCTAACGCCCTGTCACAGCTGGTCAATGACGAAGTCCTGTTGTCGGTCCCGCGTGTAGAGTTCATCTCTGTGCCCGAAGCTCAGGCAGCCTTCCGCAAGGACTTGCCCTCATTTCTGGCCGGTGTGTTGCAGGATTTTGAAGGCTTTATCAATGGCCGTGCCGCGCTGCTGTTCCCGGAAGCCCGAAGCCTGGAGCTGGTAAACGCCATGATCGGTGAAGAACTCAGTGCCGATGAGATCACCGAACTGGAACAGGAGACCCTGGCAGAGCTGGGCAACATCCTGCTCAACAATTGCCTGGCCACGCTGGCCAATCAGTTGAAGCAGCAGGTTCAGACCGATATTCCCAAAGCGTTCAGCGTCAGTGCAGCCGACCTGCCCAGCACCCTGAGCCTGTACGACTCAGACAACGAAAACACGCTGGTAATGCTGGTTCAAATCGATTTCAGTCTGCGACACAGTGCACTGCGCGGCTATTTAGCCTTCATTATTGATCTGCGCTCGGCTGATACGTTTATTACCGCCCTTCGCAGCTACCTTGCTGAGTTGTTGTAAGCAGGAATCGCATATGCACCAGACTGAACTCCAGAGTGCCTGCCTGTCCGATAGCCTCGAAAACCTCGACTGCACCGAACTGCTGCACAGCCTCGATGGCGGTGTCTTGCTGCTGGACGATGAGTGTCGCATCATTTTTTGTAATCGCTGGTTCAGCCGCCACACAGGCTTGACCGAACAGCAGATTGTTGGCCACACCATTGAAAGTCTGTTTTCCGCACAACTGCCCCTCGCTTTACTGGACGCCATTGAAAGCGGATGCCGGCTGCGCATGGGCCGCATTCTGTCACATCAGTTACACAAACGACTGCTTCCGCTTTGGCGACGCGGACCCGGGGGTGAACAGACGCCCCTGTACCAATCGATCCTGATCAAACCGCTCAGCCACAGTAACCTGACGCTGGTGCAGTGCCTCGACATCACCAATGCCGTCAAACGCGAGCAACACCTGCGCGCCAGCGAACGCATATTACGGCTGGAACGCAGCGTGCTGGAGCTGATCGCCACCGGTGACTCGCTGGAAGAGGTCTTGCTGCAGCTGTGCAATACTGTTGAAAGCCTTGTGCCGGGCGCCAGCGCGGCAATACTCCTGCCTGACGAAAGCGGTCGACGCCTGCATATCAAAAGCGCTCCGAACCTGCCCGGACATTTCCTGCAGCGCCGCGAGGGACTGGGCCTGACGGCAGAAGGTACCACCTGTGCACAGGCGTACCTCAGCCGTGGGCTTACAATCTGCCCGGATATCCATCAGGACAACAACTGGAACCATTGGCGTGATCAGGCACAACGCTACGGCATCGCTGCCTGCTGGGCCCAGCCGATCATAGCGGCCTATGATGAAGTGATCGGGGTGTTCGCCTGTTATCCACACAACCCGGCGGTGCCGGACGACACTCAGCGTCAGCTGCTGCAGCGCATGGCCCATTTGGCCGCGATCGCAATGGAGCGACACAAGCGCATCGAACGCATCCGATTTCTGGCGATGCACGACCCGCTGACAGGACTGCCCAACCGCAGCCTGCTCAACGAGCACCTGGGACGCAACCTGCGTCGCGCTCATCGCGAAGGCAATCAGTTTGCGCTTATGTTCATCGATCTTGACGGTTTCAAGCAGATCAACGACCTGCATGGACACGATGCCGGTGATGACCTGCTGTCGGTGTTGTCCGGCCGCATTACAGAGCAGCTTCGTGGTACCGACACCTGCGCACGCATTGGTGGAGATGAGTTTGTAGTAATGCTGGAAACCGTCACCACAACAGAAGCGTCAGAGCAGGTGGCAGAAAAGCTGCTGGAATGTCTCAGCCGCCCGGTCAAGCGCGGCCAACTGCAGTTGCAGGTGTCCGCCTCAATCGGCATTGCACTTTATCCACAGGATGGCAGCAGCGCGGATGCCCTGCTGACCCGTGCCGACGACGCCATGTACCGTGCCAAGGCACTGGGCAAGAATCGCTGGCACCGACTGGATTAATGCAGGCTTAGTGCCGGAACTTGCTGACAGCCTTTTTCAACTGCATGGCAAGCGCCGCAATCTCCTGACTGGTCGCCGCTACACTGTCAGCCGCTGTAGATGTTTCATCCGCAGCCATATTGATGCGAGTCAGATTCTGGTTCATCTCATCAGCGACTGAGCTTTGCTCTTCAGCAGCACTGGCGATTTGAGTATTCATATCATTCATTCGCATGATCTGCTGAATAATCGTCTCCAGCGCTTCATTGGCACGCGCGGCCTTTTCCACTCCATCAGTGGCCTGCTGCTGCCCCTGCTGCATCACTTTGGCCGCCTTGACCGCAGCCCCCTGCAGATGACTGATCATGTCATGAATTTCAGTGGTTGACGTTTGGGTGCGGCCTGCCAGGCTGCGCACCTCATCCGCCACCACCGCAAAGCCACGCCCCTGCTCACCGGCACGGGCAGCCTCAATGGCTGCGTTCAATGCCAACAGATTGGTCTGTTCCGCGATCTCCCGAATCACATCCACAACCTTGCCTATCGCCTGAGCATCTTCGGCCAGTTCCGCTATTACCTGAGCAGCTGACTCAACCTCGGATGCCAGATGGTTCATGCCATCAACGCTGTCGGTCACCACCGACTGACCATGGTGAGCCGACTCATCCGCGGCCGTAGCGCTTTCAGCAGCGGTTGCCGCACTCTTGGCTACGTCATGCACGGTGGCGTTCATCTCATACATGGCAGTTGCCACCAGATCGGTTTCAGCCTTTTGTGCCTGAATGCCACTGCGCGATTGCTCAGCCATGGCAGCCCCGCGCTCGGCCTGCTCACTCAGAGACTCACCAACCTGACCAATTTCACGTGCCAATTGGGCAAGGCTGTTGCGGGTCTGGATGAAGCGTTGGGTGATACGCCCCACTTCATCCTCATTCGAAGCAAACGGCAATGACTGGTCCCGGAAATCCCCAGCCGCCATGTTGTCGGCAATACTGCCCAGATTATCCATGCCGCGGTTGATACGGCGGGTCACGAATAAAGCGAAACCAAACGCCAGCAACAGGCCGAGAACACCAACGGCCAGTAGTTGAAGGTTCAACATCACGGCAGTTGCACTCATTTCAGCGCGTGCTTCCTGCGCCCCCCTCAACTTGCGGTCACTCAAGTCGGCACGTGCCTTGTCAGCCGCGGCAAAGAGTGGATTGACCTGTTGCAGAATCTGCCAGTTCGCCCCCACATAATTACCCTTTTCAATCAGGTCCAGAGTCGGATTCACCCCTTTTTCAAAAAAATTCTCGAACTCCTGTTCAAAGGCGCGGGACAACTGTGCTGCTTCTTCACCGTGGTGGACTGACATAAATGCTTGCCACAGGTTTCGAACCTGCTGCTCGTAGTCACGAACCAGATTGGTATGCAGACTGGTAGGATGGTTGTGGGCCTTGACGAATTCAGTCCCAGGCTGGTGCTGAATACTCAACAGCAGCTGCGCACGAATATCCCCCATCAAACCGCCAATGCGCTCCACCTGATACAGCGGCACCATGCGACGGTCGAAGTTATCATCAAACTGAAACGCTTCGTATTTGAGGCCATACATGGCGAAGCCGGTCAGGGCCACAACCACCAGAAGAAAAAGCGCCACAAGCATGCGAAGCAGGTTTTTGATCGAGCCGAACAGACTAATGTGCATAGAAACTCCTTGAGTGGGGGCAGTCCTGAATAAAACATGTAGTTATTCTAATACAGTTGAACACCTGTTTGTATAAGAATAATCTCATTGATCGATCTTACGCATGGCACCCGACAATTCGTTTACTCGCGTGTGTGTTTCTTCGACCAATTGTCCGATCTCACGGGCCGATTCACCCGATCGCTGAGCCAGCCCACGTACCTCGTCCGCTACCACCGAGAAGCCTCGACCCGCCTCTCCTGCTCGCGCTGCCTCAATGGCGGCATTCAGTGCCAAAAGATTGGTTTGCTCAGCAATCTGGTTAATGCTGGTGACGATATTGGCGATACGGTCACTGACCTCCTCTACCGAACTCATCGCCTGCAGTGTTTGAGTCACCGCCACCCGCCGATCAGAAATATCGATACCAAAGCCAACCAGGCGAGTAATCCTTCGTTTGAAGTCCCGCAGGGCACAGAAGCGCATATCCAACGTCAGAGGGTCTCCACTGGCGAGGGTAATCCCCAGCTTACAGGCCAGCTCACCCTGCTCTTTCAGCCGGTTAAGCTGCTGCGGTTCAATCTGTTGCCACAGGCTGTGAGCGACCTGCTCCGCACGGTTGCGACTGCGCTTTGTGAAGTAGGTGTTGGCCGATGCAAAGTGGCCCTCAGGGGTGTACTCAACCATCAGAAGGGATTCACTGATCGCTTTGAGACGGACTTCAGATTCCAGTGCTTCGCGCTTGGTTTCGGTAATATCCGCCTGGATGGAGATAAACTTGTCTGCGTGGCCGCGCTCATCCAGAACCGGTGAGATCGACAGCGACACCCAGTAGGGCTCGCCAGCCTTGTTGTAGTTGAGAATTTCATCATAAAACACATCCAGATCACGCAGATGCTGACGGATGCGCTCAATGGTTTCAGGACTGGTCTCTTCACCCTGCAGGAAGCTGCCTGGCTTGCGGCCCTGCACCTCAGCCAGCGTGTAGCCAGTCATACGAATGAAGCCGTTATTCACATACTCGATACAGCCTTCCGCATCGGTAATAACCACCGAGTTTTCAGTCTTGTCCGCGACCAGACTGAGCATGCGCATCTCTTCGCGCCGCTCGACCTCTTCAGTGATATCGCGCAGGAAGGCTGTGTAGGTGACGCGATCATCCACCGCCACCTTGGACAGAGACAGCAACGCCCAGCGGTGACCACCGTCAAGGCGCTCAATATCAACTTCACGTGACGTGCCGACAATTCGATCCTGTCCGCCCTCGCGATTGCGGCGTACATACTCATCATGGCGTGGCTGATGTATCTGGGGCACCAGCATTTTGACGTTTTGCCCCATCACCTGATCACGAGAACACCCCCAAAGTACCTCGGCCGCCTTGTTGAACAGGGTGATGCTATTGCGCTCATCAATGCAAACCACCGCATCCAGCGCCTGCTCAAGCGTTTGCTGCATCATCTCGCGTGCACTGCGCTCGGCCGTTACGTCACGCACGAAAGCGCTGTAGTATTTCTTGCGCCCGACCTTAACCTGCGACAGCGCCAGCTGAACCCAGATGCGTGAGCCATCCTTGCGTTCGACCTCAACTTCTCTCGAGGTCCCCACTATTCTGTTTTCACCGGTTTTACGGTGATGGCCCACATAATCATCATGCCGACTCTGGTGCTCCTGCGGCACCAGCATCGACACGTTGCGATTGATCACTTCTTCGCGACTGTAGCCCCACAACGCTTCGGCAGCCCGGTTGTAGCGTTTGATGCGGTTGCGCTCATCAATCATGACTACCGCAATCAGTGACTGATCCAGTGTTTGATCCGCCGAGCTTTTCCCTGGCCATAGGTGCATCTGTTGTCCTCTTCAACCCACAGGCCATCGAACGCTACCTGTGAGTGTCTTATTTTTATAACGGTTGTATAAACGTGAAATTTAGCAGCTCTGCATAAAGGGGGGGAACCAGCGATTGGGGGTAAATACCAGGGCCTCACGCCTCGGCAGGCTCCCCTGCGACATTATGTCTCAAGTCAGGTATGTCGCATTCCCCTAGAATAGCTCCAATTTTTCGCCCTTATGGACATCTCTCATGCGGCACCACAAGGTGAAACTTGTGGCATGACCCGCATCAGGGAATACACAGGAGACATCATGAGTAACACCTTCAAGGCTTCCCGGTTCAAACAGCGTCAACTGCTGACTGCGATTGCATGTGCTTCACTTTCTCATGCTGTTTGCGCAGAGCCTGGGCAAGCAGAGTCCGTGCTCATCGTAACCAAACCCGCGCCAGAGGTACTGGACCATTCTGTACAGCAGTCTCCTGCGGTGATTGACATGCTTCGAGCCGCAACCAATGACAGTGCCAGCCTGCTCAGAGATATGCCTGGCGTCAGCCTGAACGGCGCCGGTGGTGTTTCCAGTTTGCCCTCGATTCGTGGACTTGCAGACGACCGTCTACGCATCAAGGTGGATGGCATGGACTTGATTGCGGCCTGCCCCAACCACATGAATCCGCCCCTCTCATACGTTGAGCCGAGCAACATTGGATTGATGAAAGTCTATGCCGGCATCTCACCTGTCAGTGTGGGGGGTGACAGCATTGGAGGTACCATCATTGTCGAGAAACCAGAGCCTGAGTTTGCTCACGCCGGCAATGACAGTATTACCAAAGGAGAGGTTGGCGCCTTTTATCGCAGCAACAATGACGCCGTTGGCGGTCATCTCAGTGCCACTCATGCAACTGAGGACCTGAGCATCAACTACAGTGGCTCATGGAGCAAGGCTGACAATTATACCGCAGGTGCCGACTTCAAGGATTTTGTCGAAACCGGCACGCTGGGTCATACATTGAGCCTGGATGAAGTTGGCTCGACCGCTTACGAAACGCAGAACCACGCATTGGGGCTTGCCTTCAAGGCCGGGGACAATGTGTTCGAGTCCCGATTCAGCTACCAGGACATGCCTGAGCAGCTGTACCCCAATCAGCGCATGGACCTGTTGGAAAACACACAAAAGCTTGCGAACCTTACATGGACGCGTAATTTCAACTGGGGGGTCATGGAAGCAGCCGCATACCATGAAACCGTTGATCACTTTATGGACTTTGGAGCGGATAAACGCTTTTGGTACGGCGCTCTCTCCAACACACCCGACCCAACAGTAGGCGTACCTTGCAGCCCAATTGGCTTTATGGTCGATGGCATGATGAATACATGTGCCGCAGGGATGCCGATGTACTCTGAAAGTGAAAACACCGGCCTGAGCCTGAAAGCCGATATCAATCTGAATTCAGACCGTCTGCTGCGCGTTGGTACTGAACTGCAGCGCTATCGCCTCGACGACTACTGGACAGCCTCCGGTGGTGGCATGGGCCCTGACACCTTCCTTAACATCAACAATGGTCAACGTGACCGTGCAGCCCTTTTTGCAGAGCTTGAGTCTAAGCATGATGCGCGCTGGACCACTCTGATGGGTGTTCGCTATGAGCGTGTTCGCATGGACGCAGACGAAGTGCATGGCTACAGCATGATGGCAAATCAGGGGGCTGAATCCGCGACCTTCAATGCACAGGATCGCTCACAGACCGATGACAATATCGATGTGACGGCGCTCGCTCGCTACCAATACAGCGACCAGCTGGATATCGAAATGGGACTGGCACGCAAGGTACGCTCTCCCAACCTGTACGAGCGCTACACCTGGTCCAGCTGGGCCATGGCCGCCACCATGAACAACTTTGTCGGTGACGGCAACGGTTATGTGGGTGATGTAAACCTCGAACCGGAAACAGCCTATACCCTGTCGACCACCTTTGACTGGCACGCAGCTGATCGCAGCTGGAATGTAACGGCAACCCCCTTCTACACCCACGTCGATAACTATATTGATGCTGTTGCCCTGCCGGCCTGGGGTGATGATCAGTTCAACGTACTCCAGTACGCGAATCAGTCGGCCAGACTCTACGGTATCGACCTGTCTGCACAGGTACCGCTGGGCAGTAATGCATGGGGTCAATGGGGCTTCAAGGGCGTCATCAACTATACCAACGGCGAAAACCGCGATACCGGCGATGCACTGTATAACGTCATGCCTTTGAACGGCAGCTTCACCTTGACTCACCAAAAAGCTGGCTGGGACAACGCAGTGGAATGGGTTGTTGTGGACTCCAAGAAAGACGGTTCAGATGTACGCAATGAGATTGACACCTCCGGTTACAGCCTGCTCAACCTGCGCTCCAGCCACAGCTGGAATCAGGTGCGCCTCGACCTTGGCGTCGAAAACCTGTTTGATCGCAGCTATGCGCTCCCAACCGGCGGTGCATACACCGGTCAGGGGCGTACCATGTCAATCAATGGCATCCCCTGGGGCATCGCAGTACCGGGTATGGGGCGTTCAGCCTATATCGGTATAAACGTTCAATTCTAAGCATCACTCCTCCCCTTCAAAGCCGGCAACGCCGGCTTTTTTCATGCTTGTGAATAACCTTCCGCTGATAACACGACCTGTGCCCTGCCTCTCTTACGACCAGAGTTCTGCTGCGCCGCTCCCCTCTTCCCTGCTAGAATAGCGCCCATTTGATGAACAATTCGGGATCGATCTGCCATGAGTGAACTGTCTTTGCGCCCGCTGCATGCCCTTGAACAGCAGGATGCCTTTATCGGCCGCCATATCGGCCCTTCAGCAGACGAAGCCGCCGCCATGCTGGCAGAACTGGGCGTTGACAGCCTTGCGGCACTGATCGATGAAACCGTGCCCGGCAGCATTCGCGTCAAGCAGCCGATTGCATTAGGTAACCCGAAGACCGAAGCCCAGGTTTTGACCGAGTTGAAAGCGATTGCCGGCCAGAACCAAATCAAGCGCTCTCTGATCGGCATGGGCTATCACGACACACTCACGCCCAATGTCATTCTACGCAACGTGCTGGAAAATCCGGGCTGGTATACCGCCTACACCCCCTATCAGCCAGAAGTGTCGCAGGGCCGTCTGGAAGCGATTCTGAACTACCAGCAGATGGTACTGGATCTGACCGGACTGGATCTGGCCAACGCCTCCCTGCTGGATGAAGCCACTGCCGCCGCCGAAGCGATGACCCTGTGCAAGCGCATGAGCAAGGCCAAGCGCGCCAATGTATTTCTAGTCGATGAAGAACTGCACCCCCAGACCATCAGCGTGATTCAGACCCGTGCCGAACCACTGGGCTATGAGGTTATCGTCGGTGATGTGGAGGCCCTGCTGGATCAGCACGAAGCCTTTGGCGCAGTGGTTCAGTACCCCGGCACCAGCGGTGTGGTGCGCGATTTCTCGGCACTAATAGAAAAGGCCCACGCACAGAAGGCACTGGTCTGCGCCGCCGCCGATCTGCTCAGCTTGGTACTGCTGAAATCGCCGGGCGAAATGGGGGCCGATGTGGTGTTCGGCTCTGCCCAGCGCTTCGGTGTTCCCATGGGGTACGGTGGCCCACACGCCGCCTTCTTTGCCACCCGTGACGAGTACAAGCGCTCAGTGCCCGGCCGCATCATCGGTGTGTCGGTGGACACCCGCGGCAAGCCGGCGTTGCGTATGGCGATGCAGACCCGCGAGCAGCACATCCGCCGAGAAAAGGCGACTTCCAACATCTGTACCGCTCAGGTACTGCTGGCAAACATGGCCGCCTTTTACGCCATCTATCACGGCCCTGAAGGGCTGAAGACTATTGCCGGTCGCATCCACCGTCTGACCGACTTGCTTGCAGCAGGCCTGCAGGAAAAAGGTCTGAAGCTGGTACATGACAGCTGGTTCGACACCCTCTGTGTTGAAGCCGGCGACCAGCGCGATGCACTGTATGAGTCCGCTCAGGCTGCAGGCTTCAACCTGCGCAAACTGGGAGATGATCGACTGTGCATCAGCCTGGATGAACGCACGGACCGCAATGAAATTGAGGCCCTGTGGACCGCTCTGCTGGGCGCTGATCATGGCCTGAATATCGGCGCACTGGATGCAGAACTGGTTAGCAACGGCTCCGATAGTATTCCTGCCGGACTGGAACGCACCTCAGCCTTCCTGACCCATCCGATATTCAACGAGTACCACAGCGAAACCGAAATGCTGCGCTACCTCAAGCGGCTGGAGAACAAGGACCTGTCGCTGGCCCACAGCATGATCGCGCTGGGTTCCTGCACTATGAAGCTCAACGCCACCGCCGAGATGATCCCGGTCACCTGGCCCGAGTTCGGCGCCCTGCACCCCTTCGTGCCGGTCGAGCAGGCACAGGGCTACAAAACGCTGATCGATTCGCTGGAAACCATGCTCAAGGCCGTCACCGGCTTCGATGCGATCTGCATGCAGCCCAACTCCGGCGCTCAGGGTGAATATGCGGGCCTGCTGGCCATCCGCAACTACCACCAGTCACAGGGTCAGGGCCATCGCAACATCTGCCTCATCCCTACCTCCGCTCATGGCACCAACCCGGCCTCGGCCGCGCTGGCGGACATGAAAGTGGTACTGGTCAACTGCGACGACAAGGGCAACGTGGATATCAACGACTTGCGCAGCAAGGCCGAGACCCACGCCGAAGACCTGTCCTGCCTAATGATCACCTACCCCTCCACCCACGGCGTATATGAGGAAGGTGTCCGCGATATCTGTGACATCATTCACGCCAATGGTGGTCAGGTCTACATGGATGGCGCCAACCTCAACGCGCAGGTAGCGATCACCCGCCCGGCGGACATCGGTGCCGATGTATCGCACATGAACCTGCACAAAACCTTCTGTATTCCCCACGGCGGCGGTGGTCCCGGCATGGGTCCCATCGGCGTCAAGGCACACCTGGCACCCTTCGTTGCCAACCACCCGGTGGTCGGCATTGACGGCCCCAACCCGGAAAACGGGGCCGTATCCGCTGCACCCTGGGGCAGCGCCAGCATCCTGCCGATCAGCTGGGTGTATATCGCTTTGATGGGCGGCGAAGGTCTGCGTCAGGCGACCGAGTACGCCATTCTCAACGCCAACTATCTGGCGAAGAAACTGGGGGCACATTACCCGGTGCTGTATTCGGGCCGTAACGACCGCGTGGCACACGAGTGCATCATCGACCTGCGCCCGCTCAAGGAGCGCTCCGGCATCAGCGAGGAAGACGTGGCCAAACGCCTGATGGACTTCGGCTTCCATGCACCGACCATGTCCTTCCCGGTACCCGGTACGCTGATGATCGAGCCGACCGAGTCCGAATCCAAGGCCGAGCTGGACCGCTTCATTGAAGCGATGGTGAGGATTCGTGAGGAGATCGCGCTGGTGGAAGCGGGCGAGCTGGATGCGGACAACAACCCGCTGAAAAATGCTCCACACACACAGGCCGACCTGATCGACCCGGACTGGAACCGCCCCTACAGCCGCGAGCAGGCAGCCTTCCCGGCCAGCTGGCTGAAGGAGTCCAAGCTGTGGCCATCGGTCAACCGCATCGACAACGTCTACGGCGACCGCAATCTGTTCTGCAGTTGTATACCTCTGGATGCATACGCGGATTAGACAAGCATAGATGAAGCCGGTTTAATAAGCCGGCTTACATTTATAATCAGGATGATTGGAGCTTCATGGCATGCTTAGATTTGGAACCATATTTTTTGTTTTGCTTGTATCACTGTTCACAATAGAGCTGCTGAACCCTGTTCAGGTACATGTAATCACCCCTTTCACCAGCTTGATTGCCGACATCAGTGCGACCCTTATCCGATTGTTTGACGAAAATGTCATATCCTACGGAAAAATAATTCAAAGCACAGAAAACGGCTTTGCCGTATCAATTGAACCTGGCTGTAACGGTGTAGAGGCGATCATAGTTCTCGCAGCAGCCGTTATCGCATTTCCCGCTTCGATAAAGCATAAAATCTACGCAATATTTTTCGGTTTTATTTTCATACAGATATTCAACCTTGGCCGAATTATAAGTCTTTTTTATATTGGGCAATGGAATATTGATATTTTTGAATGGGCGCACCTATACATTTGGCCAGTCGTAATCATGCTTGATGTACTGATTGTATTCCTGATCTGGCTACGATTCTTGCCAAAGGCACACAGTCAAGAGGAGCCTCAGCATGAGTCATGAATCTGCACAGTTTAACCTGAAAAAGTTCTTCGTTGCTGTAATATTTTGGATGAGCTGTAGCTTTGTTTTCTGGTACCTGCTCCATGACCTCCTCATACAACCGGCAATATTAATCTCAAGCCTGGCTCTTGAATCCATACTACCCGACGTTTTCGATAGCTTGAAGTTACATAAAGGTAATATTGTATTAATCACCAAGCTGGGTGAACTCAATGGTATGATCATGTCTGCAAAAGAAGCAGGCAATCAAATCGCGTATCAAATAAACCCTAAAGTTTTATCTTACTCTCTACCTTTCATCGTTTCCTTGTTGTTGGCATCATCAGATGAAAAAACTTTCAACAAGATACTAATCGGCATTATCATACTCTATCCGATCATAGTCATGGGCATTTTATTTCAATCCATGAAAGAGCTTTTCTTCGGCAATGCGTTAATGCATGATTTCATCACCCAGAAAGTGGACTTTCCCCTTGTTAATGAAATAATTGCCATTGGTTATCAATTCAACACTCTTATCATACCAGCCGTGACTCCAATTATTATATGGTCTTGGCTTGAAAACAAAAAAATATCAAGTATTGCAAACAATAAATAGAATATCAGTACAAATAGCGCGTCACTTTTAGAGCCGGAGAACAGCAGTATGAGTTCCAGACCTGAGTCAGCCAATCACTACCCAAATGACGAAATCGATCTCTTTGATCTCATGGAGAGTATTTGGGAACACAAGTGGACAGTTGCCATCATTACAGCCTTGGCGGTGGTAGCTGGCGCTGTCTATGCTTTTTCAGGAACACCCGTTTACAAAGCAACTGCTCAAATTCAGCAACCGCTGGCTCATACCGCTGCCCCGCTCAAAGCGCTCTATGGTCTCAACGACCTCACCTCTAGTCAGTTAACCAATATGTACTTCAGAACCCTGAATTCGAATGAGTACAAACGGTACTTCATTGATAATCTCAGCGATACAGTAAACGACTACCTGCCAACCGATACCAGCAGCAACCACCTGATCACGCGGTTGAACAGCATGATTGAGTTGCAAATTCCCGACACCGAAAAAACGAGCGCAATTGAATCAGGCAGTATTACGCTTGCAGCATCTCCCGCGGCAACCGCCGATGCAATGCTGACCGAGTATGTAAACACGGCAAATCAGTACCTGGTCGACGTACTACGGAAAAACTTCAATCAGTTACGTCAAGAAGAACAGGCTCGTATCCACCGAGAAATTACAGCACTGGAAACAGCCGAGGTGCAAAAGCGCCAATCCCGCATCAAGCGCCTGGAAGAACAACACGCTCTTGAAATTATAAAACTTCAGGATCAACTCAAGGCACAAAAGGAATTGTATGACGCACGTTTAAGAGACCGCATCATCAACCTTCAGGAAGCCCTTACAATTGCAAAAGCTCTGAACTTTGATGAACCGGTTTCCTTGTCACAGCTGAATAACCAGGTGCGTGGACAGGTCGTCATCAGTGCTGATATTCGTAGCCTGTCAGACCCTTTGTACCTTAGAGGCACCCGGCTGCTGCAGGCCGAACTGACAGAACTTAAAAACCGCCCGACCGATCATTACCCTGATAGTCAGGTCAGAGAACTGGAGGCCATGTTGGCCGCACAGTCCAATAACAGAGAAGCAGAAATACTTGCTGCACGCAGTAATGACGGTGACTTCAGCGAAGAAATCATAGATCTGAAGAGCCAACTGATCGAACTTGAAAGTCAGCAATTTCCTGATTCATTAGCTCTCAACTTTATCAGTGGCAATGTCGTTACCGATCAGACTCCAACGACCCCCAGCAAGAATTTGATTTTGTCGCTTTCTGCAATTTTGGGCTTTATGGCCGGCATATTTGTTGCCCTTATCATGGGCGCCATTCGCAAACGCAGGGCAGCCTGTAACGCGTCATGACGTCGCTTTTTTAAGCCAATCAACCGAGGTAGCAGGCGTGAACCCACTCACTGCCTGCTGCAGCCACTCAATGCCCGCCTCACAATTACCCTGCAGCATGGCCGTTTCAATGCCCTGCATAACCTGCTCCAATTGCGCTTGAGTCAGGCGTTCCTCATGCGCACGCATGATCTTGGGATGTTCAGTCCCCACTACATGCTCACCGATCAACAGCTCTTCAAACAGTTTCTCGCCGGGACGCAAACCGGAAAACTCGATGGCAATATCACCTTCAGGATACTCGTGAGAACGCACTTCATAGCCCATCAGCTGGATCATTCTGCGCGCCAAATCTACAATTTTCACCGGCTCTCCCATGTCCAAAACGAATACATCCCCTCCTTCCGCCATTGATCCTGCCTGAATCACCAGCGAAGCCGCCTCGGGAATCGTCATGAAAAAGCGGGTTATATCCGGATGCGTAACAGTTACCGGCCCCCCTGCCTGGATTTGCTGTTTAAAAAGTGGCACCACCGAGCCGGAAGACCCCAGAACGTTACCGAACCGCACCATGGAAAATACAGTTGAGCCTTTATTGTTTTCATTGCCCTCAACGGCGAGACTCTGAATGATCAGCTCAGCCAGTCTTTTTGTAGCTCCCATTACATTGGTGGGACGAACAGCCTTGTCCGTTGATATCAATACAAAGCGCTCAACCCCCGCTTTTTGGGCTGCTGTTGCCAGCACTCTCGTGCCCATGGCATTGTTACGCACGCCTTCAAAAATATTATGTTCAACCAATGGCACGTGCTTGTAGGCAGCCGCATGGTATATGGTTTTGACCTCAAAATGGCTGATCACCCGTTCAACACGGACTTGATCCAACACAGAGCCCAATAAGGGATAGACAGGCACTGCCAACCCTTCATTCCTGGCAATTAACTCCAACTCCTGAACAATTTTATAAAGCGCGAACTCACTCAGCTCGTACAGAACCAATGCCTTGGGCTGATTGCGCAAGACCTGACGGCAAATTTCTGAACCGATAGAACCGCCGGCCCCCGTAACCAGCACAACCTTACCCGTGATACTGGTGGTAATTAATTTCTCCACGGGGGGAACAGTTTCCCTGCCCAGCAGATCTTCAGGATCAACATCTCGCAGAGACTCAAGCGACTCACCTGAAACCAGTTCCTGCATGGAAGGTATTGTTTTGACGTGTACAGCATGATTCGCCAACTGTTCGAGCACACGGCGACGCTCAGAGCGCGTAGCGGAAGGAAGCGCCAACAGAACATGCGTAACATTCCGCTGCTCTATCAATTCGCCTACCTGAGAAGGTGCATAAACAGGCAGCCCCGCTACAGTTGTTTTCCTTACCGCAGGGTCATCATCCAGAAACCCTATCGGCACATATTCCCCTCCAGCAGAAAGCGCAGCGGAAAGCTGAGCACCTGAGTTGCCGGCTCCATAAATGAGAACAGGGGTTTTATTGATATAGTGGCCTATTAACCAATGATAGTAGTTGCGCACAAACAAGCGACTACCGCCAACATACACCAGCGCCACCAATGCAAAATTAATCGGAATAGAGCGCGGAAACTTTTGCAGTTCAAAAAAATATGCAGAGGCCCACATAAGCACTGCCAGCATCATGACCCCTTTGGCAACTGCCCAAATGGCCTGTGCGCCCATAAAACGCACCACTGCCCGATAGAGGCCAAGCCGTGTGAAGATGACAAGGCCGGCAATGGGCGTAGCAATAAACAGCCACCAGACAGGCTGCAGGTAATCCACTGGCCACCACTGTGTCAGGCGCAGTGCATACGCCGACCACAGGGCTACAGGCAAGGCGATAAAATCCGCCAATACCATCAGCGCTTTTTTATACCGGCGTCCCAGCGTCAACACACGATAGTGAACGGACCGTGAGTGCAAACCTATTGAATCCATACTTGCCTATTCCGTCGACTTCATTAAATGCCAAAGCACCATTAATATCCGTTGGGGTTAAGCTGCTGCCAACGCCAGGCGTCGGCCACCATATCCTCAAGGGTCCTGCACGCCTTCCAGCCCAGCTCAGCACCTGCCTTTGACGGATCAGCCCAACAGGTCGCCAAATCGCCTTTGCGGCGACCAACCACCCGATACGGGATTGGCTTACCTGAGGCCCTCTCGAACGCATGAACCAACTGCAACACGCTACTGCCGATACCGGTCCCCAGGTTCCATGTTTGTACGCCCGAAGTCGCGTCTATTTTATCCAGAGCTTTCAGATGCCCCTGTGCCAAGTCCATCACATGAATGAAATCACGCACTCCAGTACCGTCAGGTGTAGGATAGTCTGCGCCATGAATCAGCAACTCCGGACGCCGCCCCAGAGCCACATCAATAATCGCGGGAAAAAGGTTTTCCGGCCGCGTTAACGGGGCCTCTCCAATCAAACCGCTTTCATGAGCGCCCACAGGGTTGAAATAACGTAGCAGGGCTATCTTCCAGCGGGGGTCAGCATGAGCAAGATCCTGCAGCAGAGACTCAACAAACAGTTTGGTTCTTCCATAGGGACTGATTCCCCCACCCGTCAATGAATTTTCTCTGACCGGCATTTCATTCGCGGGGCTATAAACGGCTGCAGAAGAACTGAATACTATTTTGAAAACCCCTGCATCACTCATGGCTCGGCAAAGATTAATCGTACCCAGCACGTTATTCTCATAATAATACAGCGGCCGATCAACACTCTCGCCAACGGCTTTAAGGCCTGCAAAGTGAATGACAGCAGTCACGGGAAATTGAGAAAAAACACTGCGCAAAACAGTCGGATTACAGATATCACCTTCTATAAAAGGTATACGGCTGCCCGTGAGAGCCTCAACACGTGCCAAAGACAATTTTGAACTGCAGGCCAGGTTGTCAAGCACCACAACTTCATGCCCAGCCCGAAGCAAGTCGAGGGTTGTATGTGAGCCGATGTAACCCGCTCCTCCCGTTACCAGAATCATCGGGGGTCCTTACAGGCAGAATAAAGAAAACGCATCGTTGGGATCACTGCAGGGTGGAGCTTATCGGCTCTGCACACACAACAAACCAGGGGTTCAGGACTGTCTCGGGCGAGCCGTAGTCCAGGTGAGCGCCGTCCAGTGTTGTAAGGCGTCCACCGGCCGCATTCACCACAGCATGGGCCGCCCCGGTATCCCAAAGGCACGTTGGTCCAAGGCGAGGATAAACATCAGCCACGCCCTCGGCTACCAAACAAATTTTGAGTGAGCTGCCCATAGGCACCAGCTCATAATCGCCCAGCGCCTTAAGCCAGTCCAGCGTGTCCTGACTGGCGTGAGAACGGCTACCCACCACGCGCCAGGGCGTACCCACCAGATGCTCAACGACCTTGATCGGTTGCCGCTCACCTGCCCCATCAACCTTGAACGCACCCACGTTTTCGGCGCCCAAATAGGTTACATTCAGTGCCGGGGCAAACACGACACCCAGTACCGGTTGTCCCTGCTCGATCAACGCAATATTGACCGTGAACTCTCCATTACGCTTGATGAACTCTTTGGTTCCATCCAGCGGATCAACCAGCCAGTAACGCCCTTGTCTATCCGCTCCGGTGAAAGCCTCAACAGCCTCTTCGGTTAGCACGGGAATGTCGACTGGAAGCGCCTCGAGCCCGGCAAGAATAATGCTGTTGGCAGCCTTGTCTGCTTCAGTCAGCGGGGTTTTGTCTTCCTTTTCCTCCACTGTGAACTCGCGGCCATAGATCTCCAGAATGGCTTTACCTGCATCCAGCGCAATCTGTTCGACCTGGTCCAGCAGCTCTGACAAAGCGATGTCGGTCATTAATCTATCCCTTAAATCTTTCTGAAGTCACTTAAGTGGCAGGAACGATACCACATTCCTGCAGGTGCAGAATCACCTGATCCGCCGCTTCATCCGGCGTATACCGGGTGGTATCAAGGGTAATTTCCGGCGCTTCCGGGATTTCATATGCAGAATCAATGCCCGTAAAATTTTTCAGCTCACCGCGGCGCGCTTTCTTGTACAGTCCTTTCGGATCACGGCCCTCCGCCACATCCAAAGGTGCATCGACAAAGATTTCAACAAACTCACCGTCCTCCACCATGCCGCGCGCCATGGCACGCTCAGAACGGAACGGGGAGATAAAGGCACTCAACACAATCAGCCCCGCATCTGCCATCAGCTTCGAAACCTCCGCGACACGCCGGATATTCTCCACCCGGTCGGCATCGGTGAAGCCAAGATCCTTGTTCAAGCCATGACGAACGTTATCCCCATCCAGCAAGTACGTGTGGCGCCCCAGCGCGTGGAGCTTTTTCTCCACTTTATTCGCAATGGTTGACTTGCCTGCGCCGGACAATCCCGTAAACCACAACACACAGGGCTGCTGGTTTTTGGCCCGAGCTCTCGTCGCTTTATCCACATCCACATGCTGCATGTGAATATTCTGACTGCGACGCAGGGCAAAGTGGATCATCCCGGCAGCAACAGTGTTGTTGTTCATGCGGTCGATAAGGATAAAACCGCCGGTGTCCTGATTCTCTGTGTAGGGGTCGAACGCGATGGCACGATCCAGACTGATATTACAGATACCGATACCGTTCAGTTCAAGCTTTTTGGCGGCCATATGTTCCAGCGTGTTCACATTCACCTGGTATTTGATATCGGTGATGGTGGCTGTCACGGTACGCGTGCCAATCTTCAACAGATAGGGTCGCCCCGGCAGCATCGGCTCTTCATGCATCCAGACAATGCTGGTCTCAAACTGATCGGCTGTTTGTGCCGGCTGATCGATACCCGAGATCACATCCCCGCGTGAAATATCGATCTCATCGGTCAGCGTAAGTGTAACCGACTGCCCGGCCACCGCTTCATCCAGCTCGCCATCGTAGGTATAAATACTGGCAATGCGGCTTGTCTTGCCAGAGGGCTGCACACGAATCTCGTCTCCCGGGCGAACCACACCACTGGCCAGCGTGCCGGCAAAGCCGCGAAAATCCAGATTGGGGCGGTTAACCCACTGCACCGGCATACGGAAGGGGTTACGCTGAAGCCGGTCATCATCCACCTCAACGGTTTCCAAATACCCCATAAGCGTCGTGCCGTGATACCAGGGCGTTTTATCGCTGTGTGCGGTAATGTTGTCACCCTTCAATGCCGACATGGGGATAAACGTAATGTTATCCAGACCGAGCTGGCCGGCAAATTCACGGTATTCGTCACGTATCCTGTTGAAGACCTGCTCGGAATAATCCATCAAGTCCATCTTGTTGATCGCGACCACAATGTTGCGAATGCCAATCAGCGACATCAGAAAGCTGTGACGGCGAGTCTGTGTCAAAATACCTTTGCGCGCATCAACCATCAGAATGGCAGCATCAGCCGTAGAGGCACCTGTCACCATGTTGCGGGTGTACTGCTCATGCCCAGGGGTATCGGCAACGATAAACTTGCGCCGATCGGTTGAGAAAAAACGATACGCCACATCAATGGTGATGCCTTGTTCACGCTCGGCGGCCAAACCATCCACCAACAGTGCAAAGTCGATCTCTTCACCTTGGGTACCATACTTTTTGGAGTCGGCTTCAATCGCCGAAAGCTGGTCTTCAAACAACATCTTGGAATCGAACAGCAGACGGCCAATCAGCGTACTCTTGCCGTCATCCACGCTGCCGCAGGTGATGAAACGCAGCAGACCCTTGTTCTCATGCTGTTTGAGGTACTGTTCAATATCGCGGCTGATCAAGTCTGAAACATGCGCCATCAGAAATAACCCTCCTGCTTTTTCTTCTCCATGGAAGCAGCCGAATCATGGTCGATCACACGGCCCTGACGCTCTGACGTTTTCGTCAGCAACATCTCCTGAATAATCGCAGGCAAAGTATCCGCCTCAGACTCAACCGCACCCGTCAGGGGGTAGCAACCCAGTGTACGGAAGCGCACCTTGCGCATCATCGGCACCTCGTCCTGCTTCAGCGGCATACGCTCGTCATCCACCATAATCAAGGCTCCATCACGCTCCACCACCGGGCGCACGGCCGCATAGTACAGCGGTACAATGGGGATATTTTCCAGGTAGATGTACTGCCAGATATCAAGCTCAGTCCAGTTGGAGAGCGGAAACACACGAATACTCTCGCCCTTGTGCTTGCGGGCATTGTATTGCTTCCACAACTCAGGCCGCTGGCCCTTTGGGTCCCAACGGTGCTGGGCGGTACGGAAAGAGAAAATACGCTCTTTGGCACGGGACTTTTCTTCATCGCGGCGTGCGCCACCAAACGCTGCATCAAAACCGTATTTGTCCAAGGCCTGTTTAAGGCCTTCGGTCTTCATGATGTCGGTATGCAGGGCAGAACCATGGGTAAAGGGGTTGATATCCTTTTTAACGCCCTCCGGGTTGATATGGACAATCAGATCCATACCCAACTTCTTGGCCATCTGATCCCGAAACGCGTACATCTCACGAAATTTCCAGCGGGTATCCACATGCAGCAACGGAAACGGCGGTAACGAAGGCGCAAAGGCTTTCTGTGCCAGGTGCAGCATCACGGCGCTGTCCTTGCCGATGGAATAGAGCATCACCGGGTTTTCCGCTTCAGCCACCACTTCGCGCATGATGTGGATGCTTTCCGCTTCCAATCGCTTCAAATGTGTAAGAGACATTCGCTTCCTCAAAAATGTACTCAAAGTCTGATCTGTTGATGCATATCGCCGCTGGCAGCAATGGGCTGATACAATAGCATTTTTCGTTCTATGCTGCTGCGAGGGATGCATAATGGCGTGGCTGGTATTGGGTTCCATTTTACTGTTGCTGGCCGTACTGGCCAGTGGACGTGTGCAACCGGCCATTGCATTCATGACCCTGGCAGGCTCATTCCTGATTACGGGGCTGGTTGAGTTGCCCGTCATGCTGACAAGTTTTGCCAACCTTGCCCTGGCTACCCTGATTCTTCTGCTGTTGGTCTCACTGACACTGGAACGCTCACCTCTGCTTGACTTGCTTGCAGCCAAAATTCTGGCGGGACGTGAAAAACCGGCACTGCTCAAGTTAATGGGAACCGGGGCGTTGCTATCGGCGTTTCTCAACAATACAGCTATCGTGGCATCGTTTCTCGGCACACTTTCACGTCAAACCCGCATTGCACCTTCACGCTTACTGATTCCCCTGTCCTATGCTTCAATTTTCGGCGGCATTACCACACTGGTGGGTACTTCAACCAACCTGGTGGTCAGCTCTTTTGCCACCAGCGCAGGACTGGGGGAACTATCCATGTTTCAGTTCAGCCTTGTGGGCATCCCGGTCGCGCTGGTATGCATTTTCACATTGCTGATCAGCTCATCCTGGCTGCCACGACATGACACCGCAACAGAGCAGAAATCATTACCCTATTTTTTGTCTGCCGAGGTGATGCCTGAGTCTACCTTGATCGGCAAAACCATCGAAGCCAACGCGATGCGGCAGCTGGACGGGCTATATCTCCTCGAAATTGAACGAGACGGACGGCTGATCAGCCCCGTCACCCCTGACGAAATCATTCATGCGGGTGACCTGCTTGTGTTTACCGGCGAGGTCAACAAAGTGCAAACGCTGCAGCGTTTTTCGGGGTTACGACTGCTGGGGGAAAGTGCGGATGAGTTGCTGACCAGCAACCTGGTTGAAGTGGTTATCTCGCATGAATCCATACTGGCGAACCGCACGCTGCAGGAAGTGGACTTTCGCACCCTGTTCAACGCAGGCGTCGTTGGGATCAGGCGTGGAGAACGCCGGTTGGAGGGGCAACTGGGACGCATTCCCTTGAAGGTAGGAGACAGCCTGCTACTGGCCGTGGGCAGTGATTTCAGTCAACACCACAACCTTGACCGCAACTTTCACCTGCTGAGCGGCACCCTGCAGCGCCCCCGATTAAGCCTGCACCAAAGCCTGGCCGCACTGGGCGGATTTGCTGTTGCCATTGTATGCGCCAGCTTGGGCCTTTTGAGTTTATTTGAATCGTTGCTATGCCTGATGGCACTGTTTCTGATCGGCGGGTTACTCAGCATAAACGAAATGCGCCGCCGCTTTCCGTTTGAGCTCTTTCTGGTGATCGGCTCAGCGCTCACGCTCGCCAAAGGAATGGAGGCCTCAGGTGCGGCGGCACTGGTGGCCGATGGAATGCAGTATCTGTTCAACGGCTACGGGGTTTACGCCGCGTTTGTTGGTGTTTTTCTGCTTACAGTGCTGATGACGGAAACCGTCACCAACAACGCGGCTGCGGCATTGGCCTTCCCGATCGCACTGTCTACGGCACAGGCATTCAATGCAGACCCGATGCCTTTCATCATGGCCGTCGCCTATGGCGCCAGCGCCTGCTTTTTGATCCCCTTTGGCTACCAAACCCACTTGATGGTGTACTCACCAGGCCGCTATCGTCTGCAGGATTACCTCAAGACCGGACTGCCGGTATCCGTCATGTACAGTTTGACCGTGCTGCTTCTGACCCCGATTATCTTTCCTTTTGATTAGAGTCTCGCAACGCAATCAGGCTCGGATTCCGCAGAAAAGCAGGATAGACTACGGCTTCCAGCGGCACAAATATCCAATACAAACCTGCACCACCTTTATCCTCATGCACTCAAAGGTTCTGCACATGACCAGCACCATGCCCCCCTACATACTGGACCTAAGCCCGCTTCAGGATGCAATACAATCGCTGGAAGACGGGATCGAGGTCGTCAGTGACAATGCATGGCTTAACCAGCAGAACCAAAAGGTACGAAACACCCTCATTGCCGGTGTTATTCAAAACTTTGAATTCGTGTATGAGATTTGTATCAAGATGCTGCGAAGACAACTGGAACTCGAAGCCGCCAGCCCCGAAGAGATCGACCACTCCAGTTTTCGTGACCTGCTGCGCGCAGGTGGCGAGAAAGGACTACTAAGTAACGTTGAAGCCTGGCTTACCTATCGACAGATGCGCAATATCACGTCGCACACCTACGATCACGAAAAGGCCGAGCGCGTCTGGCAACAAACCAAAATATTCATCCACGACGCAAAAGATCTACTGCAAGCGCTGGAGTCCCGCAATGCCACTCCCCATGCCTGACATTGATATCGAGCCGCACCAGTGGGCGGTTGTGTCAGACATACTGGAAAAACATCTTGCTGACTACACCGTATGGGCATTCGGCTCACGCGCACGCCATAATGCCAAGCGTTATTCTGACCTTGATTTGGCCATTATTAGTGACCAACCTTTGTCGCTGCAAAAGATGGCCATAGTCAACGCTGAATTTTCAGATTCCGACCTACCCTGGCGGGTTGACCTGCTTGACTGGGCAACAACTGGAGAAGCGTTTCGCAAACAGATTCTCCAGTGCTACTGTGTTGTAAAAAAGGCGTAATCCCTTTAGCAATAAAGCGCCTTCTCATATGGACTCCTTCCGTGGAGTGTCAGGGTTAATTCATCTCACGATCATACACAAGTTGACCTACCCGCTGGATGTGTGCGATCAGTTCCGGATTATCAATATGATGCTTGAGTATCAGATCAAGACTGTAGGGTAACAACCGTTCATCCAGTGTCGCTGCAAGCTGCAGGAAGCTTTGAAACGGCAGCGTAGGTGCGTCAAGGCAGAGGTCAATGTCCGAGTTATGTCGATGGGTGCCCATGGCGCGCGATCCAAACAGAATCGCACCTTGTACCTCGGGATAACGTCTCAACTCAGCTTGGAGCGTTTCAAGCACACCCGTTGGTAGCCCCGTCAATGCCTTAGTGCTGGTCACGTCGCTGTTCCAGTGCCACCAATAGCGCTTTAAGCAGCGGGTGGTAGTTGTTCAGAATTTGATCAGCAATCAAGCGGGCTGTTTCACGGTTGTACGTATGCGATGTCAGCGTACGGCTTTTGATCATTGCCATCCACTGCTCTCCCGATTCGATCAAGCCGCGCTCAAAGGCCAGGCGAATGGCGTCTCGACTGCCCTGTATGCCGGTTTCACCCTGATTCTGGTAAAAGTCCTTGATGGTGTTCCAGGCCAGCTCATACGTATATTCAAAGGCCTGAATCAGCCCCTGCTCTTCCAGCTTGGAAAGGCCGCGCTGGTTGCTTAAGGCAACCGCCTCATCCAATTCATTGAATGCAGATCGGTAATTCTGTAAGCGCTGATGCCAACGAATATCATCTGTTTGCGTCATGGTTTACCTCTGCCAACACCGCGCAGGTTTTGTCGATTTCGGCTTGAGTCAGCGTCGGATGCACCAGAAACATCAAGCTGGTATCGCCCAGCCGATGCGCCACAGGCAAGGGCTTTTCGGGACGCCACCCTGTGCCATCAAACGCCTTTTCACGATAGACTTCAGAGCATGACCCTGAAAAACAGGGTACCCCACGCTCATGGATTTGCTGCATGATGCGATCACGCTGCGCGGCAGTACCATCAACAAACACATAGCACTTATAAGCCGCATGAACGATATCGTCAGGCACCTCGGGCACGCGCAGTCCGGGCAACTGGCTGGCGGCTTGCCAGATCTGCTGCGCATAACGCAGACGAGTTTCATGCCATTGCGGCATACGGCCCAGCTGAATGCGTCCAATCACGGCCTGCATCTCGGTCATGCGCCAGTTGGTGCCGAAAGACTCATGTACCCAGCGAAAGCCCGGCGGGTGCTCGCGCTCGTAGACCGCTTCCCAGCTTTTGCCATGATCCTTGAACGACCACATTTTTGACCACAGCGCCCTGTCGTTGGTGGTGACCATTCCACCTTCACCGCCGGTGGTCATGATCTTGTCCTGACAGAACGACCAGCAGCCCACATGACCGATTGAACCAACCGCGCGCCCCTTGTAACGAGCACCATGCGCCTGGGCGCAATCCTCAATCACATACAGTCCATGCTGCTGCGCCAGCACCATGATCGGGTCCATATCACAGGGCCAACCAGCCAGGTGCACACAAACAACAGCTCGGGTGCGCGGGGTAATCACGGCTGCAATGGTGTCAGCGGTCATGTTCTGGCTGTCGGCATCCACATCGGCGAACACCGGCACGGCACCGGCATTGACGATACTGGAAACGGACGCCAGGAAGGTACGCGAGGTCACAATTACCTCATCTCCGGCACCCACGCCCAGCGCATTCAACGCCAGATCAAGTGCGACCGTACCGTTGGCAAGCGCAATGGCATACTCAGTGCCAACATACTCGGCAAACTCATGTTCAAAATGACGCCCTTCCTGCCCGGTCCAGTAATTGACCTTATTGGACAGCAGAACATCGCGCACAGCGTCGGCTTCTTCCTCTGTGAAAGAGGGCCAGGGGGAAAAAGGTCCGTTTAGCATGGTTTACCCAAGAAGTATGAAGTTTTAACGCCCGGTACTTTTTCCCCGGCGGTGATGCGACAGCTGCCAGGCAGGCAGCACAATGCGCGGTAAACGCATGCGTTCACATTGCGACGAGAGAAACTCACGCCAATATGGCCACACATGAAGACTGGCATTTTGAGTAGCGAACTCATCAATACACGTTTGTTTAATCTCTTGATCAATCGTATATTCAGCGATGAACTCCGCTTCAATATTCGCCACAACCTCTAGCGCGCCGTGCTCATCTGCAGAGCGCTCTACAATGGGGTTGACCCAACGCACACCAAAACGCACAAACACGCGCACCAGCTTCCCATTACCTTCAAGGTCGGCGATCACGGTTTGACGCACTACGTGCATCTGCTGAACATCCAACTCTTCCTGCTCATCCGAATATTTCGGGTCAAAGTCATCATGGCAGTGAGAAAAGTTATCCCGAAGATATACGTCCTGTAGCTTCAGGCTATCTATAGCCTTTTGGAGGGAGGGTGAAATGGTCATGCGTACTCCCTTACCGTTTCATGATTAGAAGACGACACAACATGCAACCTGGGCCTTTGTTTGAGGCGTGTCACATCGCTACGCTTTGCCGTAACAGGCACCATTTGCCACAAACCTTCAGGCTTCGCAGGTGACACACCTGCTTCGGCAGCAAGAATAGCAAAAGCCTCGGGCAGCGCATCCGTTATACGCAGCAGCTTATCCATGGCCTCAGACTGGCTCACGTCGTCACTTTCGTACTTTGAGAAAGCTACCGGGCCGCCACCAAAAATTTTAGCGGCTTCACTCTGACTAATCCCAAGACGCTCGCGCAGCGCACGCACTTGCGAACCTGTAAGCAGACCATCCACCTCTTTCTTAAATGCGACCATCGCGCGCTTGTTTGCACGTAATTCTGCAGATCCAGCTTGTTCGGACCCACAACAATCACATATGGATATATGACTTACGATCTGCCTGCTGACTCCGCGGTATTCCGCCGGAACCATTTCGACCTGAGGAGTCAATGAACCCTCCCCGCAAATGGGACAAACAGCTGATTTGATCATACCTAACCTCGATCTTCCGGCAAGTGACAGGATACCAACAGTATTACGGTGCCGGTTTTAGCGATCGCAAACTTGATGTAGTACTCAACCGGTAACTCTTTGTACGCATAAGGTATCCATTCCATCCTGGTCAATGTATACGCATCACAGGCAGCCCAGGGGCCTATCGGACGCTGCTGACACCATTCAGAATTCCTATAACGCCCATTCCGAAGCGCCTCTTTCAACAGCACTACAACGTCTTGTCCATCCAACGTATATTTCTGTAGATCATGTATGCATTTGCGCGTCCAAGCACGTGTAGATAACACCCCTTGGTGTAAAACCGCCAACACACAGTCAGGCTCATACAACGGTCCGCCTGAAATGTCTCGGGGTGCGCCTTCCAATGGCGGCACACCAACATAGGCGCTCACGTTTAATTGATTATTTACCATTATGGTAACCCATGCAAGTGAGATTCCTTCTCCGCTTCAGCACGGTCGTCCGCGCTCCCTATGTTCAGGTGAGTAGGCGATTCACATCAGCTTCGCCGGCACGCCAACCGCAGTAACACCATCCGGCAGGTCTACCAACACTACCGCGCCAGCACCTACTGTAACCTGGCGGCCAATATTGATGAGCTGTTTTACGGAAGCACCAATACCTACCCAACTTTGCATGCCAACCTTAACGCCGCCGGCCAATCGTGCCCCCGGGCTAATATGCGCACAGTCACCAATGGTGCAGTCGTGGTCGATGCTACACCCGGTATTGAGAATCACCCCCTTACCGATGCAGGCAGATACATTCACCACCACGCCTGGCATCACGACTGTGCCTATATCCAACTTTGCGTATTGGCTGATTACCGCAGACGGATGCACCAGCGTCACTACAGGCGCCGCAATGTCAGACAACCAGTGCAACTTTTCCGCGCGAATAGTGTTGTTACCAATCGCTACGATAACACCGTCAAACGCATCCAAACGATCAGCCAATGACTGGCAAGTGCCTTCAACAGTCCAATCGCCGTTCGCTGACACACCGGGCCAAGCATCGTCGAAGAAAACAACCTCATCCCAGCCGCTGCACTCAGCGATATCGGCAACAACCTTGCCATGCCCGCTGGCACCCAAAATTGCCAGACGCTTCACTTGTCACTACCCGTAAACTTCGACATGGTTACCTCACCTTCAGCCGAGATCCCATCCCTGACCAGCACTTTCTTGACCGTCAAATAAATAATCCTCAGATCGAGCCAGAGCGAGCGGTTATCCACATACCACACATCCAGCTTGAACTTCTCTTCCCAGCTTATCGCGTTGCGACCATTCACCTGCGCCCAGCCGGTGATACCGGGGCGAACGTCATGGCGGCGGTACTGCTCTTTTGAGTACAGAGGCAGGTACTCCATCAGCAAAGGCCGTGGCCCAACCAGGCTCATATCGCCCTTGAGTACATTCCACAGCTCTGGCAGCTCATCCAGACTGGCTGATCTCAGGAACGACCCGAAAGGCGTCATCCGCTCCGAGTCCGGCAGCGGGTTGCCGTCCTTGCCTATGGCATCACGCATAGTACGGAATTTGATCATTTCAAAGGGCTTGCCGTCTTTGCCGGGGCGCACCTGACGGAACAGAACAGGAGAACCGAGTTTGCGGCGGATCTGGAAGGCGACGGCAGCGATCACGGGGGCAAGCAGCAGCAGGCCAATTGTGGACGCAACAATATCGAAAAGACGCTTGATCACTTGATTCCCATTTCCCTCAACATATGCGCATTCACTTTATCCACGTCATACTTCTCTTCCGCTATCTGGCGCGAACGCTTGCCCATACGGATAATCAACTCAGGCTGCTCAACAAATTTCAGCATTGCAATTGCCAGTTCATCCACCGACTTGACCGGTACCAAAAAACCGTTGTCACCATCTACCACTGTCTCCCGACAACCAGGTGCATCCGTCGTGATAATTGGACGGCCCATGGCCATGGCTTCCAGCACTGTCCGCGGTGTTCCCTCGCGATATGAAGGCAGAACATAAATGCTGCTTTCGGCTATGACAGGCTTCACATCGGCTAAACGGCCATAGAACTGCACATCGCCTGATTCGATCCAATGCTCCAGCTCATCTTCACCAATTGCATTTGGATTATCGTCAATCCAACCTACGAGTCCAAAGCGTACACAGGGATACTGCTGACGCACCATGGTGGCAGCTTTTACGTACTCCCTTACCCCCTTGTCACCAAGGAGCCTGGCGATCAGCAAAAACTGAGTGACTTTCGGCAACGGCGCTACCGCAAAGCGGCTGACATCTATTCCAGAGCCATTGACGACAACCGTTTTCCGATCTGATTTGTTGGTAATGCCCAACGAGTGGAACAGCGCCTCATCATCCGGGTTTTGGAAGAACACCCTGTGAACCTTGCCAAGCGCCATTCGGTACAAGCCTTGTACTATCCGTTTGAGCCAAGAGCGCTGCCCTCCTTCTCCCTGGAATGCATAGCCAAGACCGGTAATCAATGCAAAACGGCTCGGCACACCTGCAAGCCAAGCCGCAATATTGCCGTAGATAACCGGCTTAATGGTGTAACCGAGTGAAAAATCAGGTTTGATTCGACGCATCAAGCACCAAAGCTGGTACACAGTCGTCATGTCAGCCAGTGGATTCATACCGGTACGTTTCAGAGCAACCTCGTGTACCCGAACCCCCAAACCCTCAAGTTTTTGCCTGATCATACTGTTGGGCGGTAAATCCGGTGCGGCTACATGAACTTCGAGACCTTTTGCCACCAGAGCCCGCAGTAGCGGACCCCGAAAGTTCAACAAAGATTCAGGATAGCCCGCTATAAGCAGGAATATTTTACTGGCGTCTTTCATTCGCTAGGTTTCGCAGGCCTATTGATATGTAACATTATTGATTTTGAACACAGACAATTAATTCAGCTATACGTGTGTGGTTGACGAAGACTGCGCCTTACGCATGCGTTCCAGCGCCGCTTCGGTAAGAAAGGCCGAGCGGGATCGTGCCTCTGCAGGGTGCTGCTGCACATAGCGATCAATTTGTCTCAGCACCAGGCTGGGCACTGTGATGTTGATTTTCTCCGCCTTGCCAAGAAATGGAGTGATATCAACCTCGACAAAGCCCCAGATCGCTTCATCGTAGTCCGGATTGGCGCGATGGACAGTTATTGCCTGAGCAGTGGGTATCTCATCACCCATTTCTGCCAGCAACTCTAAATGGCCGAGAATTGCTTCTTTCACGTTGTCCAGGGCTTCGTCTTCACTATTACCTGCTGAGAAACACCCTGGGATATCCGGCACCGTAACACCGAACTGTTTGCCATTGTCAGTGTGTAGTGCAACTGAAAAACGCATTGCCTTTACCTCTATTGTTGAGCATCCAATGCCACAAAATCATTTCCACCCTGCCTGCCTCCAGATGCTTCTAAGCGTACCTTTGGGCACTTCTGACTTGGGATGCGGCAGTGTCACCAAGCCAGGCTTCTCTTGTCGAATGCTTACCCCACATTCTCAATATACCAAGGCATCGCCTTGGCGATACCGTCCATGATGCGATACTCCGGCGCGTAACCCAGCTTGGTTGCTGCCTTGCCAATATCCGCCTGTGAATGGCGCACGTCACCGGCACGAAAGTCGCGGTACACCGGCGCATTCTCATAAGGCCTGCCGTTTTCCGCCAGGGCCGCCTGCAGCGCACGGTACAAGTCATTCAGCGTGGTACGGTCGCCCACGGCCACGTTGTAGACTTCGTTTTTGGCACTTTCCTCCGCTGTTGCCGCCAACAGGTTGGCCTGTACGGCGTTTTCGATAAAGCAGAAGTCACGGCTGGTTTCACCATCACCATTGATGAAAACATCATCACCCAGCAGCATGGATGCGGCCCACTTGGGTATCACCGCCGCATAGGCGCCATTGGGGTCCTGACGTTTGCCGAATACATTGAAATAACGCAGGCCGACGGTGTTGAAGCCGTAGGTTTTGGCGAACACATCCGCATACAACTCATTGACGTACTTGGTAACCGCGTAGGGTGACAGGGGCTTGCCGATGTTCTCTTCCACCTTGGGAAGTGCTGGGTGGTCACCGTAGGTCGAGCTGCTGGCGGCGTAGGTGAAACTCTTGACCCCGGCATCGCGAGCGGCGACCAGCATATTCAAAAAGCCGCTGATATTGGTCGCATTGGTAGTGATGGGATCATTGATGGAGCGCGGCACCGATCCCAGTGCTGCTTGATGCAGCACATAATCCACACCGGTACACACTTTGTGGCAATCATCCAGATTGCGGATATCACCTTCGATAAAGGTAAAACCCACCCACTGTTCCGGGCTGACCAACCTCTGAACTTCATCCAGATTATGCTGATGGCCGGTTGCGAAATTATCCAGACCGACGACACGCTGGTTCAGTTTGAGCAGGTGCTCCAGCAGATTCGAGCCTATAAAACCGGCCACGCCAGTAATCAGCCAGGTTTTTGGGTTGGCCGGGAGGGTTTCAAGCAGTTTTGAATAGGCAGTCATAGTCCCATGCACCCGCCCTTTTATTGGGGCAGAGCGTCCTTAGTCCGTTCCAAGAAAAACACAATTACAAAAATCAGGCCTAGAGGCGCAGATCACAGGCATCCGCCGGCAGGATATATTTGAGGTCATACAACACATGCGCGGGCTTACCCAGTGCGCGAATCCTCTCTTCGCCCATCTCGGTAAACTGCTTGTGTGCAACTGCAACCACAACAGCATCATATTCACCCGCCTTGGGAGCAGAAATCGGGGTGATGCCATACTCATGCTCTGCATCTTCGGGATTCACCCAAGGATCGTAGCAGTCCACTTGCACACCATAGTCCGCCAGCTCGGTGACGATATCCACCACCTTGGTGTTACGCAGGTCCGGGCAATTTTCCTTGAAGGTCAGGCCCATTACCAACACACGTGCACCATCAACCTGAATTCTTTTCTTCAGCATCGCCTTGACCAGCTGGCTGGCGACATAAGCCCCCATACCATCATTCAGGCGGCGGCCTGCCAAAATAATCTCGGGGTGATACCCCACCGACTGTGCCTTATGAGTGAGGTAATAAGGGTCCACACCAATGCAGTGCCCACCTACCAAACCGGGTCGAAACGGCAAGAAATTCCATTTGGTACCAGCCGCCTTCAGTACCTCTTCGGTATCGATCCCAAGCTTATTGAAGATCAGCGCCAGCTCATTGATCAGTCCGATATTAACATCCCGCTGAGTGTTCTCGATCACCTTGGCAGCTTCTGCCACCCTGATGGAGCTGGCCTTGTGCGTGCCCGCAGTGATGATGGAGCGGTACAGCTGATCCACGGTTTCCGCCACTTCAGGTGTCGAGCCGGATGTTACTTTAAGGATGGAAGTAACACGATGTTCCTTATCGCCGGGATTGATACGCTCAGGGCTGTACCCGCAAAAGAAGTCTTTATTGAAGGTCAGGCCTGATACACGTTCCAACACCGGAACACAGTCTTCCTCGGTGGCACCGGGGTAAACCGTGGATTCGTAAATCACGATATCACCTTGCTTGAGTACCTTGCCGATGGTTTCACTGGCTTTGATTAGCGGAGTGAGATCGGGCTGTTTGTGCTCATTGATCGGCGTCGGCACGGTAACGATAAACACGTTGCAGGTTTTGAGATCATCCAACGCGCTGCTGTAGGACAGATGCCTGGCCTCTGCCAGTTCCTGATCGTCCACTTCCAGAGTGCTGTCGTGGCCCTGCTGCAGTTCAGCCAGGCGAGCCGTGTTGATATCAAAGCCCAGCGTGGGGTATTGCTTGCCAAATTCGACAGCGAGTGGCAGGCCGACGTAGCCGAGGCCGATGATGGCTATCTGTATATCTTGCATAAATTTAAAGTCCAAACACGTCAAAAAGTAACATTCGAGGGCTATCTGGAATCAACCAGTGAAGCATACAGGTCGTAATAACGCCGACTGATTACATCCATTGTGAAATTTTCACGAATTCGGCTAGCTGATGTTCGCCCCAACTGTGCCCTTTCTGCAGCAGAAAGAGAAAGCATTGCACTGAGCTTTTCTGCCAATCGATCAGGTGATGCAGCAGGCACCACCCATTCTGGGGTGTTCAACAGATAGGCGGCATCACCCACATCTGTAGTTAAACAGGGTAGACCTACAGCCATTGCCTCACCCAGAACATTTGGGAAACCTTCAGTAATAGAATGCAGGCAGAAAACATCGCTTGCCTTCAAACAAGCAGGCACATCATTACGCTCGCCTAAAAGATAAAACGCATCTGCTTGTCCCGTTGCCTCAATCAAGTCCATAACCTGTTGATTAGAAGGCTCAAGGTCACGCCCAACCAGCATAAATTTAACATCATTACGCTGTGCGGCGACCTTACCGGCCGCTTTAATAAATGTTTTGTGATCCTTAACCGGGTTAAACCGCCCTACAGATACCACTAACGTACAATCAGTACCTATACCGAGTTGATCTCGCAACTGGATACCGTTGGCGTCCGAGAGCAATAACTTATCCAATTCAAACCCGTTGGGTATGACCTGCATTTTATTCGAAACATAACCAACCGACTCATGAACACGGCGTGATGCATCTGCAGCACACACTATCACACGGGGTAACCAGCCAGAGAGTAAGGCGCACAGTTTACGAATCAACAAAGTAACTTTGCTGCCACCTTTACGAATATCGGTACTGCGAATGCACCAAACGATCTTGCATATGCCAATGCTGCGGGCCGCAAGCCCACCCAACAAATCGGCATGATACATCCAGGTATGAACAACATCAGGGCTCAGTGTCTGCAACAGCTTGCGCAATTTGAAAAAGGTTGCGGGGCCTTTAATTATGGAGGACATACCCAAGCAATGGACCGCTACCCCCTGTTCGGCTAACTGATCCCCCAATACCCCCTTGTCGGTGAGCGAAATTACATTATGCTCAATACTCTGCTGTTCACGGTGCGACTCGATCAAGCGCTTGAGCATTAATTCAGCGCCCCCGACATTAAGGCCGATGATGATGTGAGTAACTTTCACTGCTTTTCCAACCAGGCCTGAAACATCAAAATACTCCAAAGCTTACGCGCATGATTGCGTTTACCTTGCAGGTGTTCTGACCAAATACGTTGTACAGCACTGGGAACGAAGTAGCCTTCTTGTGCCAAACGCTGCTCATTAAGCAGCGCTTCAGCCCAATCCCTCAAGGGGCCACGTAACCACTGACCGAGCGGGACAGAAAAGCCCTTTTTGGGCCGTTCAATCATTTCACGTGGCACATGGCGATACAGCACTTCCTTGAGTATCCATTTTCCCACTCCTGCGCGTATTTTCATGTTCAACGGCAATTGCCAAGCCAATTCCACAACACGATGATCAAGCAAAGGCACACGAGTCTCCAGGCTGTTGGCCATGGCTGCGCGATCAACTTTTACCAGAATGTCATCGGTCATGTACTGACCAGCATCCATTGCCATCATCCAGTGTTCAAAGCTATCGGTTTGCGGCCATTGCTCAGGGCTACTGATCAATGTCGAGCATATTTGCCCACCGATAACCAGTTGATCAGGGTTATCCCAATGACTCATTAGAATGTGATAAAACTGCTCTTTGT
Organism: Marinobacterium sp. BA1; assembly: GCF_041155135.1. NCBI lineage: Bacteria > Pseudomonadati > Pseudomonadota > Gammaproteobacteria > Oceanospirillales > Oceanospirillaceae > Marinobacterium > Marinobacterium sp. BA1. The sequence continues at coordinate 191,095 of NZ_BAAFHC010000001.1, read as the reverse complement.
CTTTCGCAGGCAAAACGCGCAAAAGCTTGGCGAACTTATCCGGTAGTGGCAGCCCAGATAGCAAACGGTATGCGATTTGCCGCAGTGGCAAGGGCATCACTCTCAGCTTGCTCCACACACGCGGCGCAAATTGATAGGGGTTGTAGCCGCCAAAAAGCTCATCACCACCATCGCCACTCAGTGCAACGGTGACATGCTGTTTTGCCATTCGGCTGACAAGAAATGTTGGCAACTGAGAGCTATCGGCAAAAGGCTCACAATAGATATCAGGCAAACGCGGGACTAAATCCAGCGCATCCTGCGCGCTGACATAAAGCTCTGTGTGATCTGTCCCCAAATGTAGCGAAACTTCTTTGGCGTACTCCGCTTCATTGTAACCCGGTTCATCAAAGCCAATGGCAAAGGTGCGAACAGGTTGCCTGGATTGCTGTTGCATAAGAGCCACAACGGTGCTGCTATCCACACCGCCACTGAGGAAAGCCCCCAAAGGGACATCAGCCAGCATCTGTCCGCGTACCGCTTGGCTGATTACATGTTCCAACAAGTCCGTTGCTTGAGCATCCGTTCCGCTGAACGGACTTGCCAGTCCGCGCTCAATCGCCTGATTCAACTGCCAATACGCCTTGGGCTGAACGTCTGCACGCAGCTGCCCCTTTTTGATCTGCACATACTGGCCGGCAGGTAGTTTTTCTATACCCTGGTAAATTGTGTAAGGCGCTGGAATATAGTTATGACGCAAAAGCAAAGTTAAAGCGCCACGATCCACTTCTGCCTTGAAGTCAGGATATGCTTTCAGCGCCTTAAGCTCCGAGCCAAACAGTAAAGCACTACCACACCATCCCCAATAGAGCGGCTTTTCACCTAAACGATCACGAGCAAGCGTCAGTTGCTGCTCTTGTTTATCCCAAAGCGCAAGCGCAAACATTCCGACAGTTGATTGCAGCGTTTTTTCAATCCCCCAAGCACTGAAACAAGCAAGCAGGGTTTCAGTATCGGAGTGCCCGCGCCAACTTGTTGGTGCTGAGCCCTGTGACTCAAGTTGTTTACGCAGATCAAGGTGATTGTATATCTCCCCATTGAACGCGATTACAAAGCGGTCACAGGGTGAAGCCATGGGTTGGTGGCCTGCGGGGGATAGGTCAACAATTGCAAGACGAGTATGCCCGAGAGCAATAGTCTGTCTCTCGTCATACCAAGTGCCCGAGTCATCGGGGCCGCGATGGTATAGCTTATTCTCCACAACATCCAACACGCCAAAATAAGCTTTTTTGCCACCTAAAAAACCAAAACAACCACACATAATATTTTCAACAATCAACTTAAGCGATGAAATTTTATATTTCTAGTAAAAATAAAAATACCGAAAAGCAAGCTATAAGCAAACACCCACTGAACAAAAAGGGCCGGATCGGAATTCATAAAAGCAAAAGGCAAATATATTGAAATAACAGCGAGTAAAGGAAAGCTTAAAGCCACATCCCCTTGTGCCCTTATAGTATTCACAACAAGAGCATCAATATACCTCATCAAATAACCAAATAGAAAACCAATTAAAGGGACAAAAAAGATACCACCTTGATAATAAGAAAAAGCAACAATACCTGGTGGTACTTCACTATCCCATTCACCTTTAAGGGTGAAAGTATTGTAGTATGAAATAGAGTCAGGAACATGAAAACCAAATAAAATCAATGGCTTTAGAAGCCAGACATAAAGATCCTGAAAGAGTCTATCGGCGCCCAAACCTTGATTTACAGCAATAACCAAAGAGTAATATTGATGTGCATATTCCATAAGCACCTTATCAATTTTTTCGAGATAGCTTAACTCAGGCATAACTATACTTTCAGAGCCAACAGCTTGAAATATATAAAGCTTTCCATATATACCGACAACTAACGAAATTAAGAATATAAAAAACAAATAAAGAACTGGAAGTCGACCTCCCTTCAAATAGATAGACAAAAACAATATTCCGACAAATAGGTTAATCAATCCACCACGACCACCATCCAAAACCGCCTTAGCAATACCAAATGAAAGAATTAATAAAAACAAGAAAAAACTTAAAAAGGTTCTATACTTATAAAATCGAACATAAAAAAAGAAAACCAGAAACTCTATATAATATGTAAACAAACGTACAAAAGCACCGAGGTAGTTTTTATTTTCATCAGTTCCACTCCTAATTCTAGATATATTATTCAGCACATAATCCAAGCCACCATAAGAAATCACAAAAAAACAAAATGCAAACAAAACAATAAAAAACAAAGCAACTATGAAAAACCATTTAGACCTTACGAAATAGAATTCCACATAATTCCTTGAAAAAGATAAAGAAAAACCAATCATGGAGCTAACAAGGAACAACATGACAATGAAGTTCACAACAACCATAACAGGTCTTAAACTTGATACATCATTTTGATGCGGAGTCATTCCAAACTCGTAAAAATACACAAAAAAAGGATTTAAAACGTAACTCAATAATAAAAATAAAAACACATAAGACACAAAATAACTTGATTTACCAGAAACCAAATCGCGAAAAATAAAAAAAAAGCAAATCAAAGCATTGGCAGATAGACCAAGCAAAAAAACTACATTTATAAAAAAAGGCGACACTATCATTAAAAACCAAACAATAAAAGTTTAAAAAAACAAAAAGTAAGTTACCTAATAAACCAGCCATGTCGCCAGAGAAAAATCAAAAAACCTAAATCAAAACTTTTCAACCAAAGTCTAAAATATAAATACCACGTGGCGCGTAAATTTTTCACATCAAGAAGCATTAAGAAAAATGCTACCGAACATATAGCCACTTTATTTTCTTTAGGCAAAAATGACAGCAAATACTCATATCCTTCGACTGTAGCAGCTTTAGTTCTCACACCCGAAGAGGATATACCAACCGAACTTCTATATACACCGAGCGCAACATCACTAATAACTTTGACTTTTTTATCATTTATAATCAGACAATTTAAAACGGTATCAACGAGAGGAAAACCCGGGTCTTGAAAACTGGAAAATAATTCACGCCTGAACATCTTTGATGAATTTACTCCCAAAGCCATCAACCATATCAGATCTTTTCTACGCCAACCGTCATCAGGCATCCCTTTGCAATTAATTTTTTCAAAGGCCAACGTACCTTTCGGGTCAAGCTTCATTACTGAATGAAAGGTAATACCACAGTTAGGGTCAACATCCATTAAACCAACCTGTTTTTCTATTTTATCTGGTAAAAAATAATCATCCCCATCTAAATGAGCGATAAATTCACCACGGGCAGCCCTATATACAGAAATTACGTTATTAGATGGCCCAATATTCTTATCATGCAACAACAACTTTATTTTATCTGGATACTGAGATTTCAGCTTGAAAAGAATGTCTCTTGTATCATCGGAAGAGGCATCATCTCCAATAATAATTTCAAATTCATACTGGGTCTTCTGCTCTAAAACACTTCTCACACACTGCTCTATATATTTTTCTTGATTGTAAGTAACAATGCATACCGAGACTTTGATATCTGAAATCATGATTTAAAACCAAATATTTTTTGCTTAATAATTCCACGCGCAACAGAAGATGAAGCTGTTGCAACAATAAGAGCAATTAATGAAAAAACAACCAATTCTAAAAAAGCCTCTAGTCGTGTTTGATAACTAATATAGGTACTAGTAAGCAATAACAGTAGGATAACTGATACGTAAATCCATAAAACATCTTTCATTATCCACACCTTATGTACACCAGGCTGTAATTTTTGATGCACATAGCCGACCCAAAGTATTAGATATAAGCTATTAATACTTAGCCACGCCCAGCCTGCTCCAACACCACCATACTCCGATGCTGCCAGAATTATGGCAGGGATAAGTGTGATTACGGTGATAAGGTTTCCCATCAGGTGGTAACGTAAGTTACCCAATGCGTATTGCAGGTAATATGGAAAGGCGGATATAGCCAGTATTCCGTTACCTAGCGCATATAGCGTCAAAATCGGTGCAGTATTATCGGCAATTTCTTTATCACCTGTCCATGCGTAAAGCAGTTGCCCGGAAAAAAATGCAATAATGAGCGAGGCTGAACCGGCCACTATACTCACCAACTGTGTTGCCTTGCGGTATACTTGGATCACTTCTTCATGTTTACCTTCAGCGTGAAGCTTAGCCATACGAGGCATAATGACAGTACTTACCGGAGCACTCAGAATCATAACTCCACTGGCAACCAACACAGCCAGTGTGAAAAAGCCGTATTCTGCCAAAGGCAAAATACCTGAAAGCACTAGCTTGTCGGCTTGTGTTACTAATACCCAGACTGATGAAGTAAACGCAATTGTCAGCGCAAACTTCAGGACTGGCTTTATGGGTTTGAATGACCAACCAATCTTTCCCTGCAGACCTGCTTTGCTAGGCAGTAAACGATTACCCATCCAGCAAAGGCCTGTCAACTCTACCAGTGCGACAACTAGTTGATGAATAAAAAAGACTAAAGGCGTAAAGCCGAATTGCAACATACTCACAAAAACAGCAACAAAACGCAGCGTGGCAATCAACACGTTATAGCTGCTAAGCCATACCAAGCGCTCAGAGCCCGTCACAACCCCACGGTACAACCCACACATCCATCTAAGCGCAACACTGATCGCCATAATTTCAACAGCTATTACTACAGCGTTCATATCAAGCGATTCAATATTAAGCCACTGCTCTGCAATAAGATCCGCCAGTAGAAACAGGCCGCTGCCGCCGACCACTGCAGTCGCCAAAAAAATCAGGCTAAGGGCACGAAAGAGCTGACGATACGCCAAAGCTGACATACTACCACCGTGGTAACGTGCTGTTTCACGACCTATTGTGGGTGTTAGCCCCATATCCAGCAAACTAAACCAGGCTTGCAGCATTGTGAAGAAACCAACCAGACCATAGGCTTCTGCCCCCATATATTTTATATAGAGCGGAAGGATCAATATGCCTACACCCGTCACATAGAGCTGACTGATGTAGTTGGCTAGAATATTTTTATTTAATGACACTCAGTGGCCCTTGAAAAATATTCTTGGTAATGCTCATCCAAGTTAGGTGAGAACTCACTTACCAGAAATTTTGATTCATGAACATAAAGAGTATTATCAGTATACTCAACTCTACCATCCAAAAACCACTGAATAACCTGTGCAAGTGATACTACCTGCTGCAAAAAAACTCTATGTCTCAGATCTGGAATACTCATTTTTGGATCACGAGGGAATGCAGCTTGAATCAAAGGAGTGCCCGTATCCATGCCTTCGTCAACTAAGTGTACTGTCGAGCCAACAAACCTAGAGCCCGATTTGATCGTATCGCCAAACCCATCTTGACCAGGACAAGCCGGTAGAATTGATGGGTGAAAGTTTATAATTCTACCTGCATGCTCTTTTATAAATCGCCCCTTAAAAAGCTTTGTATAGAATGAAAAAAAGATAGTCGTTTCATCACCTTCAAATTCTTTAGCCAAAAAGTCAGAAAATTCCAACCCTGATTTAGCCTCATAAACATTAAAATCAATACTGGCTTCTTTAGCAAAATCTATAGCACCACATTTACGATCACTATAAATACTAAAATCGACAGAATCATCAAAGTCATAAAAATATCTTTTCAGCACACTGGCATTTGTCGAGCATAGTATAACTATTTTCAATACTCTCACTCCAAGATAGTGAAAACCTTATTATAAAACGGACATCCACTTCCTATCATCAACCATATAAAGACTCGGATATTTAAGAAACCCTTACTCAAAATACCGAACTTATTGGTCAAGTTTCTAGCATCACATATGATATCAAGTCAATTTGTAGCAGCTTAAGAAATATTTAACTTCTTGGGGTGAACAATGCATCAATACATCGATAATAGATAGGTTTGGAATAAAATCGATATTCCCCTGCGAATACTTCACTGGCAACGTGTCAACAAACTTCAACTCGATCCCTTGCTCGGCAAAATCTTGCTTGGCATACAGCTTCCTGCCTCCCGATGCGTTGACGTAACAATCGGCATCGAACAGATGACACAAAGCTATCAGGCGGTCACGGGCAGAGGCAGAGCGGTCGTATTCAAGTTCACTGGTTTTCTTGAACTGTTTTTCTAGCCCAAGATAGGAAAATATATCCTCAAAACTTTTCTGGCAAATGGATGCGATCGAACGATCATCCAGCTCTAGAGCCCGCCGAACTATTGGGAATACATACTCAAAATAAGAAGCCTTAGAGTAACTATGCTCTATAGTCTTAAGGATCTTATCTACGTCTTTTGAAAATTGCAGATCAGAGAATAGCTTATTCTGGGAAGCTCCGGGTACCGGAACTGTAAATCGAGTTACGCCACTTGGTGCCAATATATTGTTACGGTTCACGAATCCACGTTTTATATAGGCAACATCGTCATAAATCAGAAAAAGATCAGCTGCGTAGATCAGTTGAAAGTAGCCAATGTAGGGGAATAGGTATGGCTGCATAACAGCAAGCTTCATCCTTTCAGCTCCGCCTCAATCAAATTGATAATACTTTTCTGGTTGTGCTGGGAGAGTTGATCAAAGATCGGCAGACAGAGTATTCTGCTGGCGATATCTCTGGATACGGACTGTGCTGCATCTGAGCCCAAACATTCCACCGATTCCAGCGACGGGTAAAAATACCTCCTCGCCAGCACGCCGTTCTCTTTCAGAGCAGCTGCTACTCGCACAGCCTGCTCTTCACTCTCGAACACCACCGGGAAGTAGGCGTAGTTGTAACCCAGAGCTTCCGGTTTTGCTTGCAGTTGCAGGGCCTGGCTCAGTGATTGCGCGTAACGGTGCCACACGGTTGCACGGGCTGTCAGGTTGACTTCTATTTCATCCAACACACACAAACCCATCGCCGCCTGCAGCTCATTCATCTTGGCATTTATACCCAATTCCTCAATGGTTTCAGGCCCGGTGATGCCGAAGTTGATCATTTTCTTCGCCCGCTCCAGATCTTCTTTGTGCTTGAAGATAATCGCACCGCCCTCGCCGGTATGGAATAGTTTGGTGGCGTGAAAGCTAAGAGTGGCTGCGTCGCCGTGTTTAAGCAGGCTTTCGCCTTTATAGGTGACACCGAAGGCATGGGAGGCGTCGTAGATGACTTTCAGTTTGTGCTTTGTGGCAATACCATCAATTGCTTCAACATCGCAGGCGTTACCAAATACATGCACAGGTACGATAGCGCGGGTGTTCGAAGTAATGGCGGCTTCGATTTTATCCGGTGAAAGACACCAAGTGTTTGAGTCAATATCTGTAAATACCGGATTAATACCCTCCCATTTCAAGGAGCTGGCAGTAGCCACAAAGGTGAAAGGCGTGGTGATGGCTTCAATTTCCCTATGACGGTCAGTATCACTTACACCAAGGGCACGGTAGGCAATTTGAAGAGCAAGGGTGCCGTTTGAAACCAGCAACAGGTTTTCAACCCCCAGATAGGCTTCAAGCCGCCGGGTAAGTTCTTGTACCAATTGACCATTATTGGTGAGCCATTGGCGCTCGTATATACCATCGATATATTTTTCGAGCTTTTCACGGTTTGGGAGATATGGTCTTGTTACCGGGATCATGTTCTTTCCCCTGCCAACCTTAGCAAATATTGACCATAGCCATTTTTACTGAGCGCTATACCCTGCTCTTTCAGCTGTTCTTTTGAAAGCCATCCATTGTTAAATCCAATTTCTTCCAGGCACGCTACCTTCAATCCTTGACGGTGCTCAATCGTCTCTACAAAACTACTCGCTTCCAGCAGGCTTTCGTGGGTGCCTGTGTCCAGCCAGGCGAAGCCACGCCCCAGCAGCTCTACATTCAGGTCGCCACGTTCAAGGTATGCCTGGTTTACAGTAGTAATTTCCAGCTCTCCTCGGTGCGAAGGTTTCACCTGCTTGGCAATTGTCACTACGTCGTTGTCGTAAAAGTAGAGGCCGGTCACGGCGTAATTCGATTTTGGCTGCTCTGGCTTTTCTTCAATCGAGATTGCTTTGTTGTTTTTATCAAAGGCGACCACACCAAAGCGCTCTGGGTCTTTCACTTGATAGCCAAACACGGTTGCACCAGACGTGCGGGCGGCCGCCTGCCTGAGCTTCGGCGAGAACCCCTGACCATAGAAAATATTGTCACCCAGCACCAGGCAGACACTGTCATCACCTATGAACTCTTCACCGATGATGAAGGCCTGTGCAAGGCCGTCCGGGCTGGGCTGCTCGGCGTAACTGAGTTGAATGCCAAAGCTGCTGCCATCGCCCAGAAGCTTTTCAAAATTGGGAAGATCTTCGGGGGTTGAGATGATCAGGATGTCACGAATACCCGCCAGCATCAGCACCGAGAGTGGGTAATAGATCATTGGCTTGTCGTAGATCGGCAGCAACTGCTTGGACACGCCCTTCGTGATCGGATACAAACGGGTGCCGGAACCGCCGGCGAGGATAATGCCTTTCACTGTTAACTTGCCTTATCAACTTATGTGTTTCACTGCAGTGCGTCGGTCAGTTTAATCCACCACCCGCACCCGTTCCCAATCGTTATTCACTCGCGCCAACAGTGCCCGAAGCGCCGGACTGGCATAACGTACCGAATGATCCTGCCAGCGCAGGCGCACACTGATGTGCAGCACGGGCTCCACTTCACGCACAACACGTCGGCGCAGCACGCGGTAAAAGCCCTTGTATTCATTGTGTAACGGGCCGGTATGGTCAGGGGCCAGATCGCTTACAAAGTGTGGCTCGAATGCAAGGCCACAGGTTTCCGCTTCGCGGGCCAACCACTGGCCAGCATGATCACCCAACGTACGATCCGCATAGGCACCGCCTATGTCAGAGTGTACACCGGCGAACCAGACTTGTTGCAGGTCAACACCGGCACGGGGCGTCCATAGCGTGGGTTCAAAGTCCTGTCGGTTCTCATCGATTGACACCGCATGGCGGGCATGACGAATCACATTGCTCGGTTCGGTATCATGAAACAGGTAACGTTCGCTGCCCAGCGTGCCCAAAAACGGTGCCGGTATGCCCAGTGCGCCGACTGTATCGAGTGCACCAATGAAGTGTACTTGGGGCGATTCCGCTACTGCGTACTGGTGGCGAAAGGCGGCGGCCTGTTCACTATTGGGGGCAGCGCTTTTGCTGCGCCTGCGGTAGAGCGCGTAGGCACTGGTGATTTTGGCCGCATACTCACGTCGGACGATGCCACAATTGCCGATCAGCCCCGCCAACGAACGAACGGTATAGGCTCCGCGACTGAAGCCAAACAGATAAAGCTGGTCACCCGAGTCATAGTTGTGGACCAGGAACCGGTAGCAATCGAGTATGTTTTTATCGATCCCCTTGCCGGTGATACCGCCAGTCAGTGCATCGCTGTCGGAACCAATGCCCCAGTCGTAAAATACGATCTGTTTATTGCCATCGGTATCTTCGGGTGCAATGCCACGAGCGATACGCAGGATGTGGGTGACGCTATCGGATTCCGGCGACTGCCAGGTGCCATCGGCACAAATGATGATCTTTTTCATGCTAACTCCTTCCGTGGAGTGGTTTTTATTCTGAAGTTCGGATCAGAGTAGAATTTATCCGCATTGTCATGCGTTCAATGCTGTGACTTGTTCCACCAGCCTGGCCGCAAACCGCTTGAACATATCGATATTGGCAGCTGCTGTGCTTATGGCATCGTACAGGGTGCGGGCGTTTTCGATGAAGCTCAGCCGTTCCTGCATTGCGCTTGGTGCGTTCACAAGATGATTCCTGTTTCTTCAGCGATCCGGTGAATCGCCGCTTTGGGGGTATCGGGCGTATCCAAAACCACATCGATTTTGCGCTCACCCAGTTGCCTGATGATGCTGGCTTGCAGCCGAGCCACGTCCCAGGCGGGGTGTTCAACGGTATGTGCAACTTTGACCAACAGGTCAATATCACCACCCTTGGCGTTGTCATCTGTACGTGAGCCGAACAGTATGACTTCAGCGTTTGCACCGAAGATAGCGGCAACGGCAGATTTGATGGCGTGTATGGCGTGTGGGTGGCTAAAACAGTTCACTATGACTGCCAATACGTGCAAGCTGAAGTGCCCCTTCGTGCACCCTGTATATCAACACAAGGTCCGGCTTTATGTGGCAATCTCTGAACCCCTGCCAGCCACCCGTTAGCGGGTGATCAACATGCTTGTCCTCAAGCGGCTCCCCCCGTTGTAGCATCGAGATGACGCGGCCCACTTCCAAAATATCCGGAATTGGCAGTTTGGTAATTTTTTTGAAGTCCTTCTTGAACTGTGTGGCGTACTCAAGACGGTGCATGCGTGATTTTGCCTTCCGTGAGCTCATCCATCAGGCAGTCCAGTGACTCGGCACTGTGCCCTTCACCTGCCAGCAACTCCTGCATGGCAGCGGCACTTGTTTCGTTTGGTTGCGGGGCCTTCAGTTCAAACGGTATGCCACCGTAGTTGATCACTGCGCGGGCAAACAACTTAATGGCTTGCGATGGGCTTAACCCCACTTCGTCGCATATATGCGTAAACGCGACCTTGGTTTCGTGGTCAATGCGGGTACTGAGCATATCAGTTTTCATCACACCCTCCGTTTTGTGCTCATTTGTCTTACATTGTAGCACTTATGGTTACACATGGAGTGATATCTGAAATTGGGGTCAGGCGCATGGTTGTTTAAAATAGTTCCGCTATGGATGCCAATGCTACGAGTTGGTCTTTGAGTAGACCTCAAGCCCTACCCGGTCTATATGTGCCTTGAGTGCCGGTTCTGCCAGTGTGTTGTAATCCAGTACATCGAACATGTAGGGCAGCGGTAGCACCTCATTGAGCTGTTCGGCCAGGGTTGTGATGCTGTCATAGGTGACATCTGCGCCCTGCACTGCCAAGTCAACGTCTGAGCCTTTGCGATAATTGCCTTTTGCGCGAGAGCCAAACAATATCAGGTGCTCGATTTCTGGCTGACGTGCAGCTGCCTGGGTGATCATCTCAACGTCGCGTGCCGTGAGGCCCGTTTGCTGCTCCAGGCTCATGAGTTGACCATACCTGCGAACCGGTCACGCAATTGCACCAACAATGGGTAATAATCATCACGGATTTTCTGCTCGATGATGATGGCTGTTGCTTCGTTGTAGGTGTGCGTGGTCAGGTTGCGGTCTTCAAGCGCTTGCATCCAGCGGTGGCCATCTTCGATCAGTCCGTTCTGAAATGCCTGCTTAAGTGCTGAGCGCGGGCTGTTCACATCGAAGCCTTCTGCCTGCTGGTAATCCTTCAGGAGCTTCCAGGCAAGTTCAAACGCCATCTCAAAAAACTGGATGATGCCAGCACGCTCAACAACGCTGGGCTGCTGAATACGGATGGCCTGCTCCAGTAGGGCGAAGGCGTTACAGTACTGCTGGTAACGCTGATGCCAGCGAATGTCTTGTTCAGTCATAGTGTAAATTCCGCATTATTCATACCTGCCAGTACCAACGCTTCTTTCAACCCCAGCTTCGCACCCTTGTCCCCGTGTACCAGCCGAATCTCTTGCGGTTTATGCTTGATGCCCTTGACGAAATTGACCAGCCCCTGCTGATCGGCATGGGCAGAATAGCCGCCGATGGTTTCGACACGGGCGCGGATGCTGTAGCGTTCGTTGTCGAGTTCCACCCAGCCGCCTTGCGGGCCGTATTGTTGTATCGCACGCCCCGGTGTACCTTCAGCTTGGTAGCCTACAAACAATACATCGTGCCGCTCATCGCCCAACATCGCCTTGAGGTAGTTGACGATACGGCCAGAGTTGCACATTCCACTGCCGGCGATAACGATGGCCGGGCGACCGGAGCGCGACAGGTGGTGGACCATTTTCAGGTGTTCGTGGTGGCTGTCTACGGTCAGCAGTGTATCAAAGGCCAGTGGCTTGCGGCCCTGTTTCAGCCGGGCGTGAGCTTCATCATCCCAAAAGGGTTTCAACTCTCGATAGGCTGCAGTGAATTTTGATGCCAGTGGCGAATCGAGAATGACCGGCAACTCGTCGTCAAGCAACTCTTCCAGCTCGTATAGCAATTCCTGAGTACGCCCAATACTGAAAGCCGGAATCAGTACGGTGCCGTTGTTGTGCAGTGCGCGGTCGATCGCAGCCTTTAGCCGGTGTTTACGCGTGGCGCGGCTTTCATGGTTACGGTCGCCATACGTGCTTTCCAGCACCAGAATATCGGCACGGTACGGCGGCTTGGGTGCAGGCAACAGAGGCGTGTGGCTGGCCCCCAGGTCGCCGGAAAAAACAACACGGACACTTGGCTTTATACCTGGCTGACTGACATCCACCTCAACGTAGGCAGAGCCCAGAATATGCCCGGCGCGCTGCAGCCTGATCTGCACTTTGTGTTCCGGCGTATCAATTAGTGTGAACCACTGTTTGTACGGCAGGGCAACGATGCGTGACTCTATCTGTTTCAGATAACGTTCGACCCGTGTCTTGTCGCGGCTGATACCCAACTTGAAGGCGTCTTCCAGCACCAGTGGCAGCAGTTTGGCCGAGGGCTGCGAGCAGATAATCGGCCCATCAAAACCGGCGGCGAGCAGCCAGGGGATACGCCCTACATGGTCGATGTGCACGTGGGTTGCAACCAGCGCTCTGACACTGCTGATATCAAAGTGGATAGCGTTGTGCTCGATGCTGTCTGCTTCGTCCCCCTGAAACAGACCGCAGTCGATCAGCAGGCTTACAGCGTCATCTATATGTAACTGGTGGCATGATCCAGTAACGCCGTTGCGGGCGCCATGATGTTCAAGCTTCATGTTGGCAGGTCCTTTTGCCGTTTCAGACACGCTACCGCCCAAAGGTTCGCTCGGGCAATCCTCAACACCCTTGGCCAGTTTCAGTGAAATCATTCATATACATTATGCACACATGTACAGGGTTGCCATCATACTGCCCACTTGTGGCATTGCAATCCAAAGCGGCATACGGCCGTTTGAGGCAGAAATGAAAAAGCCGGTCGCATGACTGCGATACCGGCTTTTAAGAATTACACGACGTACACGTTTATTATCGTTGTATACGCCTTTTCCTTCGCATGTAGCCTCCCACCAGCAGCAGTTGCACTGCCAACAGAGCAAGCCAGCCAACCCCGGCAACGGGTATGGCACGCTGACTGCTCGGTGTCGGTGGCAAGTCGGCCAGCCCGATCGGGTCTGAAATCACCCCGACCGCCGGGTTGGAATCACCCAAGGCGTTATCCGTCAGTACGAACTCTATCATGTGCGCTGCCGTGTCGATGCGGCTGGTTGGCAGTTCGTACCAACTGCTGCCACCGGCAAAGTCTGGTGCCTGCGGGCCATATTTGCGAATCGCCTGATTACCCGAGAAGTCAGCACCTGGCAGGTACAATCTCACAGTTGACTGAGCACAGCTGATACTGAAGCTTGCCATCCCTTCAGGGAACGACACACCGGGCTGCACCGTTCCGATACTCGCGGCTGTCACCATTTCAAAGCTGTTGATTGTGCACTGCGGATCAACTTCAAGCCCTACCGGTCTGCCGGTAAGCGGGCTGATCGTGCTGGCAATAAAGCTTTGCACTGCATCAGCGGTACCGTCCCCGTTGAGGTCACCCGCCTGTTGCTCGGTGGTGGTATCGAACGGGTCGTTATCCGGGTTTGGCTCATCCAGGTTACGCTGCTCGGAAATATCACTGATACCTCCAACCTCCAGCACCTCAAGTATGGCTCCCGTGTTCAAGGCCACCAGCGAATTACTCGACTCAACGTAACTAAGGTTCTTCTGCAGGATCGTATACAGGCCCGGCGCTGCTGATGGCTTGATCATGATATCAACCGGAATTTGACATTGCTCTCCCGGCGCCAGGCTTATATTCGTTAGCTGTAGGGTCGTGTTTGTACTCACGGGGAAGGTGTTCAGCTGAGAGCCCGAACCACATACATCTACAGCATTGACAGAAACAGCAAACGCATAGGGCGTACTATTGCGAGTAGAAACCTGGTAGGAAAGATTAGTGACAGCCTCGGATGCACTCACGTTCTGCAAATTAAGCGTGACTCTGGCGGGCTGCCCCACCTCCACCGCGCGCGGTTCCACCACCGTGTCGATCATAAGGCCACTTACACGGATAGTTGTATCAACATCCGCACCACTGACTGATATCCCCTCAACCTGAGCCGAAATATTTGTCAGGCCGAACATCACATTCCTGCCGCTGGCTGCAGAAACAGCTGACGCCTGTTGCGTGAAAGTACAACCCTCGCCAGCCCCCAACGAAGGCAAGCTAAAGGTACTCCCGACCTGAGAAAGGCCCGGGCAGGTCTGAGTCAGACTGACAGGATCAATAAAACCGCCACCATTAAAAGTGAACTCGATATCACTGAAATCAGTATACCCATCCAAGTCTTCCGGGTATCCATCGCCATTGAGCACACTGATATTGATGTCAAAGGGTTCGCCCGGGGTAACTGTGGTGCGCGAAGGTGTCATTTGAATGATGGGCGCTTGATTCACAACACGGCCGCTCTCACGCTGCACCTTCACCAAACGCTTAACCCCATTAATTTCACCAAAAGCTTCTTCAACAAGAGCACCTTCAAACACACCCTTGGAGCCAGGAGAAAACGTAATGGTGAACGTGAATTCACAACTCTGACCAGCGGCAAGAGGGGTTGATGTCTCAAATCCAAGAACATCGCCTGCTGCGGCCACATTAAGAATAAACGGAGAACCCGACGAACAGGTGTTGCTGCCAGACTTTACCGTGGCTGATGCAATACCAAAGGTATAAGCATCCTGAAAACTGATGCTGTTCAGTGCGTGTTCACTGCTGGTGTTGGTGAGGGTGTAGGTGACATCCACTTGATCGGAAAACACACTTTCACTCAGCGAGATATCCAACAGCGGTTGGGGAATGACAGGAATGGGGGTAGCGTTTTCCTGACTGAGCACAACGCCACTGCTGCTGTCAGCAGACGCTTGCACGACATTGCTATACTCGCCTTCGGATACCCCTGGGGGTGCTTGCAGCGTAAGGGTAAATTCACAGCTTTCTTCCGGCGCGAGAGAGCCACCGCTTAGGGCAGCAAGCCCACTTCCCGCGTCCCAACCCAGTATTGAGCCAGTACCGCACGCCTGGCTGGCAGGCATGCCGACAACAGCCAGGCCAGATATTGTTGCATCCAGATCATCGGAAAAAGCAATGTTAGTCAACGTGTCGCTGCGACTGTTATTGCTCAAACGGTATGTCACGTCAAACGGCTGGCCGGGCAATACCGAATCAGCAAGTACGGTCTTTTGCAGATTCAACACGCGCGGCTGAACAGACACGACATTGGTCGCGAAGCCGGTAGACCCGGAAGAATAACTGATATTGGATGTTTGCAACTCAATTTCACCAACACCCACCACATCCATTTCGATTGTGACCTCGCAGACACTTGTATCGGTCACAAACATACCAGACAGGGTAAATGCATCTTCCGACAGATTGATGCTAGCGCCACCACATATGCCTGAGCGGACGGGAGCAGTGCCGTTACGTGGTTTTATGCCATCCGGAAATTGATGTGAGAATTGGATGCTGGTGTAGACGCCGCCAGGACCCTGAATGTGATAGGTCATCGAGATCGTGTCGCCCAGCTCAGCTGTGGAAGAACTCACGTCCATCGAGAAACTCATTCGGTTTTCAACAACCGTCAATGTGTCGCCGCTGTTACCGTAGTCACCACTGTTTTGGTCACGCAACACACCACTGGTGGACGTATACAACCCTGCGGTGTCAGATGTAACATTCAGCTTCACCAAACAGCTTTCGCTTGCCGCAACTCGGCCACCGGAAAGCGAAATATTCCCAAGTACATCGTCCACCACAAAGATGCCACCACAGGTATTATCCAATCCCTGTACATCAGAAATACGTAGGCCGGCCGGCAAGCTGGAATCAAAGGCAATATCCCAGGAAGCCTCTGTTGGGGACGTGTTCTGAATTGTGAACGTCAAACTGGTATTGTTGCCCACATCAAGCTCATTGACACCAAACGTCTGACTAAAGGACAGTGCGGCCCAGGATGAAGGCGCGATCAGCAGCAATATCGCCGCGGCTACACCCGAAAATAATGTTTTCATAGCTCACCTCATGAAAGTCAGGTCAGAGTCATTACTGCTGCATGAGGGCTTGTTGCAACGCCTTGATTTCTTCCTGCTGCTGAAGTGTATAAAGAGTCAGCTCTTCGACTTTTTTCAGGAGTTTGACCTGAAATTCCGTCATGTTCAGGCCGCTCTCTCCTACCTCATCCGCCGAAGGGATGTCTGGCAAGTGACGATTTGAAGCGACGAAATCCTGCAATTCTTCCAGGGGCATTAAACGGTATTGTGGGTTGAACACATAATCAGGGAAAGTGGACGCTGGAGTACCTGCCGTGAGCGACCCAGCCAGCCGTACGTTACCGGTTGAATCCACTGTCAGGAGACTCTGGCCATCCAGGGCAATCTGAAGCCCTGATTCATTGGCAGACACATCCCACACCGCCGCCGGAAAACCACCGGTCCCTGACTGCTCAAGCCTCAGCACAGGGGAGTTGGATCGTACAACATGCACAGCGGCATCCGGTTGATCTGTGCCAATCCCAACATCACCGCTTTGGCCAACAAAGAGACTATAGCTGGGCGCGCCCCCCATCATCGTAAAGATTTCACTCGAGTTGGTCAGATCTTCAATTGAAAAGCGATTGCGGCCACCATTAGCCGTATCATTTGCTGTCAGTTGCCAATCGATGTTGGGAAAGCTGGCCGAAGAGCTCGTATCATCGAACGTGATTCGGAGGTTGTTCTCTTTCAGCTGAATCGTCGAATACCCAAACTCTGGCGTACTCGCGCAGTCAGTGCCTACACATTGACTGCCTTGTACAACGGTATCCTGTGGAATGACCTCGACTGCAACTGCTTGAGTTGCAAAAACAAACGCGCCCAGTACAAGGAGTTTTTTATTCATGATCAGTTTTCCCGTGAAATTCTGAACTCAACGACCAGACGGTTCATCCATCCATGGCCACTCTATGCAGTACAATACACATAACATGTTTAAAAAACGAACAAAAAACAACCGCTTTCAATCATTTGTTTAACGCTGGTTACATGCATCAATTCTTATATAAAATCTGTACTGTCGGAGCTGCACATGAACGCTGATTATCGGTGGTACGTGGTCCGGTCAAAGCCCGGACAGACCAAGCGAGCGGTTCAGGAGCTCCAAAACCAGGGCTTTGAAGTATTTTGTCCGAGCATAACAGTTGAGCACATACGCGCGGGCAAGAGAGTCACCTGTGTTGAACCTCTGTTTCCCGGGTACCTTTTCATTGAGCTGTCAGAACTGACCAGTAACTGGCGCCCCATTCGTTCCACACGAGGCGTTGCGCAGATTCTGACTTTCGGTGACAAGCCCGCAGTAGTACCTGATGACGTGGTCGAAAACCTGCGTACACAGGTTCAGGCTCGGAGCGAGCTGCGGCCGCAACAGCCTGTTCGAATTGAAGACGGCCCTCTCAGCCACCTGAACGCTGTATTTCTGGAATATGATGGCGAAAAGCGGGCTTTCCTGTTGCTGGAAATGCTGGGGCGCTGGCAAAAGCTGTCATTACCGCTGGGGACATTCGGGCCAGTGTAAGATCCTAAAGATAGCTGTACACCTGAAGCTTATCGATTGATCAAAGTGCTGGTAGCCACACTTTGGGTTCAATAGTAACTTCACCGTGGTCACCACTGATCCAAACCTGTCCATCCTGAATGGTGCAGTTCAGATGCATGCCGCGCTCAGCCAGCGCGGCGAGTGCATCACTCTGCTCTGGTGGAATACGCAGCACTTCGAGGTTATCAAAACGGCCAATCTGACCCTGCAACCCCGACCACCAGGGGTTTACCGCCTGGTCAGTTCCATACACCAGCAGTAAAACCTGCTTGGATCGGTTACACGCCTTGCGGATACGCTTTTCACTGGGCAAACCGGTATCGATCCACAGTTCGATCTCATCAGAGTAGCTTTTCCGCCACAGATCCGGTTCGTCATCGACACACAGGCCACGGGTGAACTCCAATCGTTCATCGGCGCGCAGCATGAATGCCAACAATCGCACCATCATGCGCAGGTCGGTTTCAGAGGGGTGTCGCGCCAGTGTATGGCTGTAATCGGCATAATGGTGCCGATCCATGTCTGCAATCTGCAGGTGAGCTTTGAATACGGTTGCGTTTTGGGCCATTCCAGCTTAATCCATAAAAAACACAAAGAGTATAGCGCTTATAAAGCCAACCTCAACGTATTTGATCTGCCGAATGGTGTAATTCTATGTTTTCCTTGAAAATATACCCCTTGCCACGAATTGCCTTGATTGGGCTAGCATTAAAACTGTCCAATAACTTTGTGCGCAAACGGCTGATGATTTTTTCCAGTCGACGCTCATCATAAAGCATGAAGTCTTCTCCGAGTGCACGAATCAGGTGTGCACGTGACACATGAGACGGCTGAGATGTGGCCAGCTCTACCAGTAACACTGTTTCAGAAGCCGTCAATTCAAGTACAACTGTATGATGGGGGGAGTACAGCTTTTGCCCAATGACATGTAACTTCCATGCTTTTAGTTCTGCCTTTCGCATCCCCAGGCGACGCAACAGTGCATTCAACTGAGCCAAAAGCTCATCAAATTCAAAGGGCTTGGTAATATATGCATCAGCGCCAATAGATAGGCCGTCAATACGATCTCTTAATTCACTGCGCGCAGTCAGCATGATAATTCCAATTTCATCTTGACGGCTGATTTCTTGAGCCAATTCCATGCCATCCATATCAGGAAGACCCAAATCAAGAATCAATGTATCGTATTTTTTATCAGCATGGGCCTTCTTAAAACCTGCTGCAGTGCGAAATGAATCAGCCTTATAACCTTCATCAACCAGAAGACTATGCAATTCATCCCTAAGAGCATCATTATCTTCAAGAATAGCAATTTGATACTCTTTCATATTCACGCCCTTATCAGCCTAATCATAAACAACAGGTAAAAATAGTGCCATTCCTTCCAGAGTCAACCACCAGATCAGCACCGTGCTCTTCCATTATCTGTTTTGTCACATACAAACCAAGTCCAAGCCCTGGAACAGACGCGCGTTCATCTGCACGAAAGAACTGCTCATACATATGCTTCTTGACATGCTCACTCAAGCCAGGCCCATAGTCCTGAACGCTCCAATATAATCCGTGTTTTCCTTCGCGAACAGTTATATCAACAGGCGATTCAACAGGACTATACTTTAATGCATTATCTATTAAATTCCGCATAACAATATGTATAGCATCCTCTGATACCCGATATGAATTAATCATTTTAGAGGATGGATACCAAAACTTTATTCTTTTTTTATCGTGGTCATCAAAGCTTTTTATAACGCTCCAGGTTAGTTCAATTATGTCATATTCTGTGCCAGCATTCTTACCTGATCGTGCTTTGATGAGGCTCATACCCAAAAGCTCATTCGCTCTTTTAACTGAATCTCGAATACGAGTATAGCGTATACCATTATAGTCGTCTTTTTCTGTACGATCATTTTTCCGGATTAAAGCTTGTGTAGCCGAATCAATAACAGCCAGAGGAGTTCTGATCTCATGGGAGAGCATGGCCAGAAAGGTTTGATCACGCTCTCTCTGCAAACGTTCTGCGGATGCATCACGTGCTGCCAAGGAAGCTTCTCGTTGCGCCTGTTCAACAACCGATTCCGATTTTCGGATTGAGCACATTATGACGAAGTGCAAAGTCAACTGAAAAGAAAAAATCATGACTGGTGGGATAAGAGATTTCAAGCCACTAGCGCCTATAACACCATTAACATACATGGAATTCACGAAAGTGAAAAAACCGAACACAATAAAACCAGAAAACCTGATTTTTTTCTCAGTATCAAATTCCTTCCAACTTGGTAGTACTATGACAGACACTGCGATAGGAAACAGAGCAACAAACCAATTCAAATAGTTCATGACCTCAACAAACCTGCCTGTCAAAGTCATATAGATACCATAACAGCAGTGGAGTATCCCTAACAGAAAGAGCAGGTCCACCAAAGCCCTACCCTTGAAGTAAAAATCAACAAGTCTATAAAAGAACAGAAATGCCATAATGGCAGTAACCATTATTCCAATCTTGAAAACCGTGTTATGATCAGAACTATCAAGATTGGGGAATACTATATAGCCAAGCCCCACTGACAAAAGGATGGTTACAATAATTCCAATTTCATATAGGAAAAAACTAAGAAAAAGAGAGCTTTTTAGCCAAATGCTGTTTATCAAATTAATAATCAGCATCGTAAACAGAACACCAATTAAAGCACCTTCAAGTATTACGTTTAAATCTATAAATTTAATTATTTCAGCCTCAGGAATCATCTTCAAAAGCATTAAAGATGTACTGGTAGTCTTAAGCCGAAAATACAAATCAAAAGTACCGACAGGGAAATCCATTTCTACTATATGATGTCGATTATGCAAATCATGTTTCGGATCAACAACCTGATCACCCGCGACCAAGTGCTCAATTAACTCGCCCTCATGCAAAACAAATATATCAACCTGGTCCAGATATGAGGGTGTGATCGATAACCCCCATACTCTGGATGCCTCTTCAGGCCTTGATATTTTTGTATATCCCCACACAGCGGAACGCATATACCCTTCACTAATGGCGTCACGTGTTGGTATAAATTTTCTCTGGGCGTTTAAAGCAATGGCATCTTCAAGGGTGAGTGACTCTGAAGGATCTTTGTAAACGCTGATTTGCCCTTGGTCAAAAACAATTTTTTCATGGCCCAACGCGACGATCTGTTGGGTATCGGCAACAGCGAACCCCCAATAAAACAGGATAAAAAACAGCACACAGCTTTTTTGTATCAACTGTCTGGCGCGCATTAGAAACCAGACTCTCGAATGGCGATTGCAGCCAGTCGCTCTACATTACTCCACAACCAGCTTCTGGGGCTTCCTTCTAATATCAACACTCCAGGTTCACGAACGTTAACTGTATAAGACGGCTCTTGCTCTGTCAGTCTCAGGCTAACGCGATAGTGAGACTCTTCAGGTATCAACCTTTCTTCGGCCTGGCGTACTGCAATCGGCCCACCTGATAAAGAGCCAAGTTCGGGGAAAGGCAGTGCTGATACTGCGCTGAGGTCTATTTTCTCAATCACAACCGGCAGCGCTCTGCGTTGACCTGTACTGCTTACAAAGATTCCGGTGGTATTCTCGGTTACCAGATCAAGCTCGCGCTCGCTCAAAAAACCTTCTACCTTGAGTTCGGATGACGCCACAATTGTCATCAAATATTGACCTTCCCCAACCCATTGACCAGGTTGAAGTGTATCCATATCCGATATACGCCCCTGGATTGGAGCCATTACCGTCAGCCTCGATTGCCGTGCCTGTAAACGCTGCATTTGCGCCTGCAGCTGTCTTACGCGTTCGCGGTTGATATGTTGCTCAGCTTTATCTTCTACCGAGCTTGCCAACCTGGATAGCCGCAGCTCTGCCAATTGAAGCTCTTCGTGCACCAGCTGCATGCTGTTTTCCAACTCAGGGGCATACAGTTGAAGTAGCACATCCCCTTGATTCGCCTCATGTCCGGGTGCTGTATCAAGTGTCTTTACCTGTGCGGACTCTGGTGCAAATACATAACGGATATTGTCTGATTTTATAACAGCGGGGACAGCAACCTCTGAGGTTACGGGTAGAAGCCCTGCCGCCAGCACCATGACAGGAATACTCCATAACATAATTCTTACTGGCGTGAAGCTGAAGTCTTTCCAGCGTTCTCGCCAAACTTTAAGCTCTTTCACAATGGGCATAGCAATAAACCATATAATCTCCACAACAAATAACAGAATGCCGAGCACCTTGAAAAAGAAGTGATACACCAGCAGTGCTATACCCAGAAAGAGAAAAAATCGATATAGCCATGTAAACCACGCATATAGAATTAGAGTACGTGTTTTGGAAAGAGTAAGGGGCTCTGGCAGTGGATCATTTATCCCCCACAACCACTGGCGCAGTTTCCATCGCCCTAAGGCAAAAGAGCGCTGCTGAAGATTTTCAACTCCGATCAGGTCCGAGAAGGCATAGTAGCCATCGAAGCGTAAGAACGGGCTGATGTTGACCAGTAACGATGTAACCCAACTGGTTGTCGCGACAAAAAAAGCAGCGCTACGCAGGGCACCATCAGGCAATATACCCCATAAGCAGCTGGCAAGCATGGCAAGATAAAGCTCTGTTCTTACCCCCGCCGTAACGATCCTGAGCCGATCTCTGCGGGATCGCAACTTCCACGCATCGGTTGTATCGGTATAAAGTACCGGAAACATGACCAGAAAAGCCACACCCATCGATGCGACCCGACACCCCAGACGACGCGATACAAGTGCATGTCCTAATTCATGTGCACTTTTAACCATCACCAGGGTAATTGCATACAGGAGCATCCCCTCAAAGCTGAAAAAATGCAGAAAAGTACCTGCAAATGTATCCCACTGTCGGATTATGAGGAAAAGTCCGATAACACCCGCCAGCATGACACACTTTTCCATAGCTCCTGAAAGCAGCCATTGGATATGCGGCATGATTTTAGACAAAAAGGGGTCTGGCCGTACCAGTGGTATGCGTATGAAAAGGTAGTTATGCAGCATCCAGTTCCAGATGCTTTTTCTGTTTTGAATTTTCTGGCGATGGAAATAAGCCGATGCCGATTCTGATCGTGCCAGGACAAGGTTGTTGGCAATCAGGAAATCTGCAAATGCACGAATTTCCTCGGGGTCGTAGTGAAGCCCCAGTTCATTCAGTGATGCTGCCATTTCTGTCGGTGTAACGCCTGGCTGCCAATGGCGTATCAACTCCAGAGCAGGCCTTACAAGGCTGAAATAGCGGTTACGCACCCGATCATGCAACAGCCACCTGGGTGCACCATCTTCATCATGCGCACCGGGCATAAGTTTAAGGTTTTGCCTTAATACAGGTAATCGCGCTTCTACCATCCTATCCACTGCCTGAGGCTTGTAAGCGGCCGCCGGAATAAATAGAAGAAAAGGCTTACGCGCTCGCCGTAAATTTTTGCTGTTCCTTTCAGGCCAATACGGGGCAACATTTGATTATCGCCGGTTAAGTCTGCAATCAAACGATAAGCAACTTCTTGGGTTGCGGTCGAGCGGGGCTCATATGCTGCATGACGCAAGACGGCAGACCACGCATGTATCGGGTCATTATCGAGAAACACTTTTATATCAGCTCCCGGCGACAATACGATTGAGTCCTTTACCGGCAGCATGATCTCCAGTTCAATTTGCTCCGGGTCAGCAACCAACATGATGCGTTCGCCAACCTTGACTGGTCTGCCCCGCCATTCCATAGGGTCATCAAGTACGGCAACACCCGCAATTTCAGAACGAATATGCGTTTTTTCCAGCCGATCGCGAGCATGCTCCCATTGCAGAGCCTGCAACTTTACCTGTGCTTCCAGCTCTGCCAGGCGCGCTTTCTGACGCGGATCCATAAAGCCGCTTTGCTGAACCGTTTTCAACTCAGCCTGGGCCAACAGAAATGATTGCCGAGCAATGGATGCCTCGCTGCTTAACTCTCCCTCTTCCAGCTGAGCCAATACATCGCCCTGCTGAATTTCCTGATTGGGCTGTACTTGTATGTACTCAATCACACCATCAAGTGGAGCCGCAACCACATGCGGCCTGGATGGAATGACCTGAACGGGGGCCAGGGTGCTCAAACGTACGGGAATGGCCATCAAGACAGCCAACGCGATTGCAACGCCCATAACAACCTTGCGCTGTTTTAGGCGAGGCCACAGGCGCCGCAGAGGCTGGTGACGCTTGAGTGCAAATATGGCATGTCCGGCACTGTTGCCGATATGTTGGCAAATGCCTTTTTCCATTTCTGACCAGTCCTGCTCACGAAACAGCAGCAAAACACCCGTTGCTTCATTGTCTTTTGCTTCTATCAGCAGGGGTTGCCAAAGCAGATAATCAGGGGCACCAAACTCTTTCCATTCACTGGCAAGATCTGCGTCTACATCTGACCGGCGTACCGTTCTTTGCACGACACCCTGCTCATGCGAAAGAAGCGCTTTATTCAAGCGCTCAATCCAGCTGATAAAGGGCGATGTGTAATCAACGGCAGGAAGGTCAGACACTGCTTCCACTTTAGGCCGCTGGAGTTTTTCATCAATAAGCAAAATTGCCTGTGTGTACGGCACACAGGCATGCGTCTGGTTGACCAGCGTATAAAACAACTGCGCAAGGTCTGATGCCTTGCGCAGTTGTTGCTCCAACCCAAGCAGGGCCGCAACAGTATCGCTCACGAAGTCTCCTTAGACAGACTGTAGTAGCGCCATAAGCCTTGCTCCATACTGATCACGGGCTACCAGTTCGGTTTCCAACTGCTCCGACAAGGGAACAAAGCTGACTTCCGGCTCGACATCAGGCTGCGTTTCTTTCAGTTTTTTCAGCAGCTCTTCCAGATCCAGTTTGAGCTCAAGCACACGAACCTGACCATCCGCACCAATCGCCTGCACGCGGATAATCACTTCTTTCTGACCCACGGGCGCATTGTTGATGGTGACTGTACCCGTGGCAGGATCAAGGCTGATCCAGTCAGGCAGGCGCGTACCATCACCCAACGTGCCACTGTACACCTGGCTTGCGGCGTTGGGGCTTGTATCTTCGATATCAATAACAATCTCGGAATCAGCCGTTTGACTGATACTCGCTACCGCCAGCGACACAACACCGAATGCTTCTTTCTGTGCATCGCTGAAGATCACTTCACCCGAATCGGTAACAACAACATCAACCGAGGCTTTCAGGTTGATTCTGCCATCCGCCGTGCGGGTTTCAGTGACCAAAGCCCCTGTTTCAGACAGTACAATCCTTTCTTCGCCGGTGTCTCCCGATGGCTGTTCCTGTTGTGGTGCACCATTGTCTCCCGCGGTACCTTCTGCCTCACCGGTGCCAGTACCACCTGCCACAAAGCCCTCGGTGTTGCCCTTCATGAACCCGCTGTCACCCGTCGGATCAGAACTGCCTCCATTACTGACAAGACCTGTCGGCATGGAAGTGAAGCCTGTATCGATGGACTGTGTATCGTTTTCTGGTGCAGGTGGCTCAGAGCTATCACCCTTGTCATTGGTGTTACCGTCGTCCGTAATGACAGCCGTTACGGTCAGCTCGAACGTCCGCTGAACAAAAGCACCTTCTGCGTCAGTCGCAGTCAGTATGATGTTAAAGATACCAGACTGCTGCGCTGCACCGCTGATGATGCCCGTCACGCTGTCGTACACAAGACCATCAGGTAAGCCCTGGATCTCAAGGCTGGTCCGCTCTCGACTGAGTGTGCTGTCCTTGTCATCGAAGAGTACGCTGATATCGAGCTGATACTCTTCACCCATCTGAACCGTAGTTTCTTCGCGCGTCAGCTCAACAAAGGTTACTTCAGGTGTATCGTTGGTTCCTACAATCGTAAACGTCAGTTGATCAGAGTGGCTGGCACCTCGCTCGTCTGTCGCAGTGACTGTGTAACTGAACGTGATCCGATCGCCTTCATTGAGGAAGTCCAAATCAAGTGTACCGGCGTCAAACTCCCAGGCAATCTGACCATTATTGGCCGCACCCTTAACACCGGTGCTGAAGGCGCTTGTCAGCTGAGCTGCCAAACCTGCAGGCAGTTCTGCAACTTCCGACCCATCATTGCGTACCCAGACAATATCATTGTTCGCATCATAATTAACGTTGATGAGCACGTTGTTTTTGTCTGCGTCACTAAAGGTCACAGTGCCCGTTTGCGCCAACAACTGGTTCTCGGCATCTGTCGCTTCAATGAAGTCAGCTGCAGAAGACACGTTTACGACAGGCGCATCATTTGTTCCGTGGATGGTAAAGGTCAGGGTGTCGGATGAGGCTCCACCCGATGAGTCAGTAACAGTGATCCTGTAACTGAACCGGATGGTTTCTCCAGCCGCCAGGAAGTCGAGATCAGCCGCCGATACGTTATAGTTCCATGCAACCGAGCCCTGTCCTGCCAGACCCGTTCCCTTGACCGCCAAACCGCTCCAAAGGCGATTGGAAAGCCCTGCGTCAAGCGTACCTCCGCTCCAGGACATATCACGATTACTGCTGCTGTCGATTCTGAGCCGGTCGTTGGTATCAACATCATTGAAGAATACGCTGCCGGATTGGGAGAGGCTCTGCGCACTGGCATCTCCGCTTTCAACAAAGTCAGAGGCTTTCGTAACCTGAATCTCAGGCAGGTCGTTAGTCCCGCGGATCGTGAACAGCAATGTTTGAGAAGTCGCTGTACCGGTCAGGTCTGTCGCAACGATATCGTAGCTGAACGTGATCGTTTCACCTTCTGCCAGGAAATCCAGGCTTACAGCGGAAACATCATAGTTCCAACCGACATTGCCCGGGGCGTTAAGACCCGTACCCGTAACCGACAAGCCATCTTTCAGCTGGGTAGCCAGCGATGATGACAGCGTGCCATGGCTCCAGACCACATCATCTTTAACGTTTGAGCTGATTGCAATCCGGTCATTCGTGTCCGCATCATCAAATGTTACGGTTCCGCTCTGCGTCAACGATTGCGCCGAAGCATCACCGTCTTCGGTGAAGTCTGACGCCTGAGTGACCTGAATGGTCGGAGCATCATTTGTGCCATTAATGACAAAGTTCAGTGTAGTCGTATCGGTCGCGCCCAACGCATCCGTTACGGTGACGTCATAACTGAACGTGATCGTTTCATTTACTGACAGGAAGTCCAGATCCACACCCGACACGCTGAACGTCCAGTCCACACTACCTGGCGCACTCAGATCGGTTCCTGACAAGCTTAACCCGGCCCAAAGAGCACTCGCCAGCCCTGAAGGCAAGGTGCCATCACTCCAGACCATATCGTTATTGCTGCTGGAGAGGACATCAATCAGATCATCGGTATCGACATCATCGAAACGGAGACTGCCGGTTACCAGAATATCCTGTGCAGAACCATCCACAGCTTCATCCGTTTCATCTGCTGTGGGCGTGTCCACTACCGGTGCATCATTGGACCCGCGAATCGTGATCGACAGCACAGCCTGATCAAACAGATCGGTTGAGTCCTTGACGGAGTAGTTGAAGTACTCAGTCAGCGTATCGCCTGATGCCAAAGCCTGCACTGCCGCATTGGTCTCATCAAGGGTATAGGTGTAATTGCCGCTCTCATCCATCACGATTTGGCCGTAGGAGCCGCTGAGCGTGAAGTTGCCCGAATGAGTTGCTTCAACGCCAAACCCTTCCAGGTTACCTGTTCTCAGCGTTGCAATCGTCAGTGTATCGCCACTGTTCTGATCCGAGTCATTGGTCAGCACATTGCCGGATACCGGCGCTGTGGAAGGCGTTGCGTTGTCAACGCCACCGGCTTCGGTAATCTCGTTTGTGTCATTGACCGCAACCGGAGCAACAGCACCCAACTGAATCGCTTTGCCTTCAGACGTTACCGTTTCATTGTTACCCATATCATCCGTGTAGGATGCCTGCACCCTGACTTGATGCCCACCTTCGTTGGCGGTCACCTGATAGGTGCTGTAGGTTGCTCCTGAAATGTTGGTCCAGGTTGAGCCACCATTGGTTGACACCTGCCACTGGTACTGCGGATCTGCATCAGTGAGGCCGTCTGCGTCAGTGAGTGTAGAAGACAGAATGCCGCCAACGGTCTGAGGACCGGAAACGGATATGACACCCGCATCATCAAGGTCAGCCACAGCAATCGCATCTGACACCGGGCTTTCAAAAACGCCACTGTCATCGGTGTAGAACGACTGCACGCGTACCTGTTTGCCCGCTTCGGCTTGTGTCAGCTGCAGTGTCGCGGCCTGCGATTCCGGACGTGCAATATCCTGCCAGGTAGCGCCGTTATCAGATGAAACCTGCCACTGGTAACTCGGTGTACCTGTCAGGCCATTATTATCAGCGGTGGAGGCTGTGAGCGTGTGTCCTTGGGTGGCCGTACCCGTAACAGTGACCACACCGGCATCGTTGGCGCTGTAAGCGGCCACATCCTGGTCATCATTAGCATTAGCATCATTCAGGTAAAGCGTGAAAGATGTTGCTTTAGTGCTGCCACCATCAACTTCAGTGCCTTTGATCACAATGTTGAGATAGGCATAACCACCCGGCGGGTTACCGTTCAAGGTCAGGTTGCCCGTACCGTCCTGAGCCAGTGTCAGGCCGAAGTCGGAAGCCGGTGTTTCATCACCATTCTCATCAACAATCACCGCTTCGTAGTCAATACCATCCACGCGCGGCACGCCGGTATTGGTCTCATAACCGGTTAACACACCGTCAGGGTCGCTAAAGGGTGCCGCAAACGTCAGACCAAGCTGAGTACCAGCGGTTATCGTCTGGTCATCCAACGGCGCCGTTGCCAGTACGATAGGGTCATTCGGGTTGGCAACTTGCAGCGTCAAGGCCAAGGGATCGGACGTTACGGGAGAAACTCCATCATCAACCGTTGCCGTGACGACGATGTCAAGATCGGCAGTACCGTCTGGCGGGTTGCCCGAGAAGGTTCCGGTTGCAGTGTCAAAAATCAGCCAGCTTGGCAGGCTTCCGCCGCCAGTCGGTTCAGCTGCATAGGTAACGGTGCTGTTTGCCGGCGCTTCAATATCAAAAGCATTGGCTGGCAGTGTATAGCTACCCTCACCGGCGCCATCAATGAGCAAACCCGTCACACCTGAGGCGTTTGGAGTTGCAGTAACTGCCGGTGTGCTGTCACCCGAGTTGTAAACTGTCAGCTGGAATTCAGTAGACGCACTGGCCTGGGAGTAACCTAGCTGCTTATCGTCTGTGGCAACAATCCTGATAATCCGATCCTGAATCACACCACTTCCTGACAACTGGCCGTTATTGGCATCAAATACAAGACCTGGCGCTTGACTGCCATCAATAGCGGTTGCAACACCTGTTACCGGATCGATGATAAAGGCGGAATAACTCAACCCATCAGGGCTATCGGTATCTGCAAACGTATCAACCGGAACCTGCAGCGTCCACGGCGCTGCCTGCGCATCAATCGATGCCCAGTTCATCTCATTGACAACAACAGGGGCCTGATTATTGGCCGTGTCAGTCAACGCCAGCGTAAAGGCGCTTGTCGCTTGAGCTGCACCGTCATTGGCACGAATCTCAATGGTCAGATCCTTGTCTGCCCATGTGGCACTAGGATCACCGCTCAGTGTACGCGAGACCGCATCAAAAGTGAGCCAGTCAGTTGCACTGCCGTCAGCCGTGTTAACACCTGTGACCTCATAAGGTGTTACCGGAACGCCATCAACTTCAGTTACCCATGCACTGTACGTTAGCCCTGTACCTTCGGCGTCTGTAAAGGTGTTGGCCGGCACCTGCCAAGTCCAGGTTCCATCACCGGTGAAGCTTTGCCCGGGCAATGCATTCACAAGCAGGGGCGTATCATTCACGCCGTTAAGAGTGATGGTGAAGTCCTGCAGCGCAACCCCACCATCGCCATCACTGACCTTGAACTGGAACGTATCAGTGACAACCTGGCCTTCGCGCAAGGCGTTGATTGCATCCCACTTGTCCGGCGTATAGGTCCAGGTATTGCTGTTGTTGGTATCCAGTACCAGGGTGCCATAGCGACCTGACAGCTCCCAAACACCTGCCGATGTTTCAGTACCACCTCGAATCACCAGTGCCAGTAAAGCTGCATCGGTTTCGATATCACTAACCTGCAACTGGCCTGTCAGTACATCACCTGGCTGAACTGTCAAATCTCCAATGACAGCATCAACATCGCTGGTTTCTGTCAGGCTGGTGCTGTTTTCCGTACTGTCGAAAACAGGAATATCGTTCACCGACGTAACCGATATGGACAGTGTACGTGTCTGCGAACTCAGACCATCTTCAGGGGTTGCCTGAGTGGTATCGTATGTCACGCGGCTGCCATCGGTTGTGCCGGCGCCTTGCCCTGCCCGGGTCTGGTCGACACCTTTCAGGCTCAGGGCATCCGGGGTTCCGTTGTAATCAGCGGCAGGGTTGAAGCGAATACGCGTATCGGCTGCCAGCAAGAGCGCGTCGGTTTCACTCACGGTTCCAATGTCGTGCCAAGTCGAGCTTCCCGCTACCTGGTACTCCCACACACCATCGGTGGCGTCACCCGCGAGCGGATTGGAAGTGATAAACACGCCACCAAGGGTGTCACCGTTATCAACATCCGAGAACAACGAGCCGAACAGCTGGGATACCGTACGCCCGTCGTTGATGGCCTGATCTTCCAGAATGGTCGGCAACTGTGCATCACCTGCCAGTGAAGACGGGTCGTTTACCGGCGTTACGGTCAACGCCATGGTGTCACTTTCGGTCACGCCGTTAATGTTACGTGTTGAAAGCGTAACCGTCTTGGAAGTTGTTGGATTATCTGAGGTGTTTTGGTACATCACCTGAAGCGCCAGGTTCGACAGTACCTCGTCTGTAACAGCGGCCTCTTCTACCCTGATATTGTCGATATACATTGAAGCGCCAGCTGCCGTACCGCCTGTTTTATCAAACGTGCCTGACACAAACACAAAGCTGTAATTGCCATCTGCGGGCACTGATACAAACTCAGTACCGGCGCCACGGGTACCCCAGTCTGCAAACACCAGCTGCGCAGCGCCCGTATCCACATTCATGAGGTAAGCAACAACATGGTAGTCATCGTTGATATTATTGGCTTCCCAATCGAACTGCAGCACCATGCCGGTACTTGCAGCAAAAGAGTCGCTATACGCTGCAGGGCCATGCACCACACCATACCCGGTAGTCGTCAGGCTTGTTTCCTCAAGACGCAGGCGGTTACCACTGATCTGTACAATACCGTTGTCATAGGTGCCATAGGTGGTGCTTGAAGGATGACGGTCATTGTCATCACGGCCAGGTGTTTGGGACGGGTAGTATTGTGAACCCGGCTCAGGAATTACCCAGGTTTTTCCATTGCTGAACGTAATGGTGGTAGATCCCAGGTTCACATGAGAGGTATAGGCGTTCCAACCTTCGTTAAACGGGCGCGAGAAGTCACCGTTGGTAACTGGGTTGGTGCCCGGAATCGTGGCATTGTCAAAATTGATCTGAAGTGCCCGACCACCCTGTCCGTTATGGAAGTTGTCAATTGTGCCAATTTTAAGCAAGGCATTACCGGCCCCCTGGCCGATATAGACAGTGCTGCCCTGCACCGACACCTGGTCTTTAACTGTCGGGCTATTCGAGCTGTTCAGCCGCAGAATATCCTCAACTTGCTTGCCACCGGTCACTTCAAACCGAACATAGCCTGTACCATAGTTGTCGCCATTGCTGAGTGTGACGCCATTCCCCAAGGATATTTCACCTTGCTGTTCGGTATAGGTTTGGTCGGACCAGCCTGCAATGGTCAATATATGGCTGTAACCGTCAACGGCCTGGCTTGTAGTCTCGATTGCACCAGCACTGGCTTCCAGCTCCCAATCACCACCTTGCTCCTGCGCCCCCGTCAGGTCAGTTGAAGCCGCCACATCAGCGTCAGTCAGCTCAGCAATTTGATCAATAAACGCCTGGCCTTCGCTGTCTGCACCGACCGAGCAGCCGTACAGCATCAAGTCACCATCTTCTGAAAGACTTTGCCCAAGCTCAGCAAGCAGTTGCGCGTTGTCACTCAGATTGCTTTCATCAAGCGTAACCGTGCCCAGCTGCAAGGTACCGACATCACCATGGCTGTACAGGTGAATGGCATCAATACCGCTTTCTCCCTGCAGGGTGGCTAGCATTTGCTCCAGACCGTTTTGGTCAGCATCAAGCAAAAAGACTTCGACATCGTCACCAAGCCCTTCAACCAACGCCTGATAGTCTTCTACCCCTTTATCAACAAATGCCACTTCGCGACGATTGCCACTGTCACTCGACGTGGGTGCCGGAGCTGCAAAATGGACACTCTGCTCGGCCGACTCACTGTGTACTGCCTCATCCTGAAACGCTACATCCGTTGTCATTTCAGCCGTCGTTGCGACCGCCGCACCATCAAGGAGGATGCGCGGTTCCAGCGCAGTAATCAGGGGTTTACGACGAAAGCGGACTGGGCTTGAGTTCTGCTTGTTCATGTTTTTATCCCTTCATGGACGGGGCCGACAAAGTGTCGCCGGTATTTTTTATTGAGATACAGGTGCAGCAAATACAGCGGTTGCACTCATTCCCGGAATTAGATTTGGATTATCCTGCAACGAGACTCGCAGCAGGACGGTTTGGCTGACCGCATCAATTGCTGGACTGACCGCCGCGATCGCGCCTTCTGCACTCACAGGCGGCTCATCAATACTGAAGTGGACCGACATTCCGGCCTCAAGCCACGTCAACCAGGCAGCAGGTACAACCACCTCTGCCTCCAGCTGCTGATCCGCGACCACTTCAATTAACTCTTGCTGCTGGCGAATGTTTTCATGCGCCCGTGTCAACACGCTGACAACACGACCATCCCATGGCGCTCTGATTTCGCATCGGTCTGTATTCAAATCAGCAATTTTCAATTCGGCAAGTGCCTGAGCGTACTCAGACTGCGCAAGCGCCACGTCCATTTCACCAATGGAGTTCAATGCACTTAATTCACGTGCATTGTCGCGCTTGATACGCGCCGCTCTGACCTCTGCCGCTACCCTGGACTTTTGAGCTTCATACAAAGCACAGTCCAGCCCCACGACTACATCGCCTTTGGAGAATCGTTCTCCCACCTTGAAAGGCAAGCTGGCAACGCGGGCAGCCAGCTCACCGGACAAAATAGCTCGATGCGGAGCCGTGATTACGGCCCGCGCTTCGAAGGTCTGAGCTGCCGCAAGGGGTGACAGCAGCCAAGTCAAACAGGTGGCAACAACACCCGTTGACAGCTTTACTCGCATCAAATCACCTTATCTTCAGAGGTGTCGCTTTCCGTTTCAGCGGACACCTGAGCACCCGTTTCAGGCTGCTCGGACTGCCACGCACTGAAGCGCTCCCCGATCTGCTGGCTCAGTGACTCCAACGAGTAAGTAGCGTAGTCCTCCGGCAGCAAATCCATGCCCATGCTGACGTACATGCGGCCATAGCTGTTCTGCAGGTCGGCATAGGCCACATCACGCCGCAGTTCAGCCAGCAGGGTATTCAGTGACTCGCGAATGAGGTCAAGTTTCGAAGTACGTTTCAGCTGGGCAGCATTGCGTGTTTGATCACCGATACGTTCAGCTACGCTCAAGTAGTCCCCGGCAAGATCAAAGCTTTTCATCGCTTCCTGGTAACGAATGCGTGCCAAGTGAACCTGAGTCAAAACAGCCATCGAAGCAGCCAAACGCTGCTCTTCCGCGAGCGCTTCACGGGTTTTGGCCATGCGGCGCTCGGCACCCACTTTGAACACATCAAACAGATTCCAGCTTATTTGTGCGCCAAAACTGGTCCAGTCCTGATGCAGCACATAGTCACTGCTGTCGTTGTAAACACCCGCAGTCAGGTTGATTCCCGGAAGCATGTCGATGATGGCTGCACGAGCCTCGGCCGCCGATATACGCTTCTGGTAATGGGTTTCAATCAGCTCAGGACGCTGCTGCAGGGCAAGCTCTTCCATTTTGTACACTGGCATTGACAGCTGAGGCACAGTGAAGTCGGGTGCCTGAACATCGGCCAGGTCAAACTGCGTGCCTGGCTTGAGGCCCATCAGACCTGCCAGTTCGGTTTTTGCACCCATCAAGTCCTGGCGCAAAGACTGCAGGGCACGCAGAACATCAAGCAGCTCGCGCTGGTAATACAGTGCCTCCAACGGCGGCAGCAAGCGCTGGCTTTCAACCTTCTGTGAGTCTCGCAGGGCACCGGAGGCTTCATTAATCAACGGATTGATTTTGCCAAGGAGACGCTCAGCAGACACCGCACGCCAGTATGCTGCGCGAACATCCTGCGTGATGTTATGCAGAACCTTACGCTCACGCTCTTTGCTGATCAGATAGCGGTCGGCATGCTGCCCCGCACGAACATAGGAAAGACCAAAATCGAGCACATTCCAGGCAAAGGCCACATCATACGTGCCCCTTTCTTTATCCTGGGACACAGAGTAACTGCCACTTGCAGGCGTCAGTTCGCCGGTAACGGGATCAAGGGTAGCGCTCTGCGAGGCTGCATATTCATCACGCTTGGAATACCCTGCCGATGCAGTCAGACTGGGCAGCATCTCGTGTGAAACCAGATCAATTTGGCCCTGAGCCAAAGCCGCTTCCAGTGCTTTCAGCTTTCTATCGCGATTATTTACAACAGCCCGAGCGATTGCTTCATCAAGAGAAATAGCGCTTTCAACAGCCACGTCCTGGGTCAGCAACTCAAGGTCCGATTGGGCAGTTGTCGCAAGCTGATCAGTTGAAATGCTGTTCGGTGTAACAGAACAGCCAGTGATGGCCAGAGCAAGTGAAGTGGCTAGCAGAGTCTTTTTAAACATTATACGTCTGTCCTTTACGCCGAGCTGAAGAAAACGAGTGTTTGTTTTTATAGCAGATATACAAAGTGGAAAGCTGACCAAAGCTGACATCTGTTTGTTATTTTTTTGCGACAGATCAAAAACCACCCAAACCACCCCGAAATCAGCGCCGATTACCCAAACAGAAGCAATCAGGTTAAGATCCGCATGAGTTTCCTGCGCATAGAAAGAAGGCTTACGCCCCATGAGTGACGACATCAGCCAGCACATAGACCAGATGATCCGCCACGATGACAACCCCGGCGGACAGCCTCTGCCTGAGTCATTTGAAGCGCTGGAACCGGATCAAATCGCGCTGCTGCTGGAATCACTGCCACTGGATGCACGTCAGCATGCCTGGGAGCATGTACCGGCAGAGCTGCATGCAGATGTACTGGTCGCCATGCGTGGCGAGGCACGCGAGAGTCTGCTGCGTCACTTTGACAGTGCCACTCTGGATCAACTGATTTCGGACCTGGATGCCGAAACGCTGATAGAGCTGGCCGAGTCTCTGCCTGAAGAGGTGGTGGATATCGCGCTGGCACGCATGGATGACAAACAGCGCACGCATTACGAACAGAGCGCCCGTTACGACGACAACGCCATTGGGCGCTATGTTGACCATGAACTGCTGATACTGCCGCATAACAGCCGCGTACGAGATGCTCAACGACTGCTGCGGCGTGCGGTGCCCGAATATACCGAACACCTCTGGCTGGTGGATCGAACTGGCCGCTATACCGGTGCGGTTCCGATCACAGCCCTGTTCAGCGCGGCCTCACACCTGCCGCTGACAGAGCTGTGCGATTCTGATCTGGAGCCACTTCAGGCCGAAACCGAGCTAAAAGAGGCCGCCGACCGCTTTGAACTGGCGGCCGTAGCCGCACTGCCGGTGGTGGGTGACAACGGCCTGCTGTTGGGTCGCATGCCGCAGCGCCTGAGCACAGAAATTCTGCATGAAACCTACGAAGCCCAGTTGATGGCTACAGCGGGCCTTAATGAGGAAGAAGACCTTTTTGCGCCGGTAATGCGCAGTTCACGCCGCCGCGCAACCTGGCTGGGCATCAACCTGCTCACTGCTTTTCTGGCCTCCTGGACCATTGGCCTGTTTGAAGGCACGCTGGAGCAGATCGTGGCCCTGGCCGTACTGATGCCTGTCGTGGCTTCAATGGGCGGCATCGCCGGTAGCCAGACGCTGACATTGATCATTCGCGGCCTGGCACTGGGGCAGATCACCACCGCCAACATGATGCCACTGCTGAAAAAGGAGCTCAGTGTAGGCGGCCTGAACGGTGTGCTGTGGGCACTGGTCATAGGGGTGGTAGCATCGCTGTGGTTCAGCAGCGCCGCCATTGGTGTCGTCATTGCGCTGGCGATTGTGATCAACATCGCCGCTGCCGCGCTCTCGGGTGTCCTGATCCCGGTGGTACTCGAACGCTTCAAGATCGACCCGGCCCTGTCAGGCTCGGTCATCCTGACCACCGTGACCGACGTGGTGGGCTTTGTGGCTTTTCTGGGACTGGGAACGCTGCTGCTGTTGTAACCGCTACGACAGCTTGCCCAGACTGAACACCTCACCGGCACTGTCCAGCACCAGTTCGGCACTATGCCCATGCTCTATCATGCGAGCCCGCTCCACCAACTGATAAAACAGATTGCGCGCCAGCTTGCCCTCCATGCCAAAGCGAATCATCAGATAAGGTGAGGGCTCGCCGGTTTTCGGATCGGTCTCGACCCGTATCGGATGTTCAGCATCGGCCCGTACCCGGTCGCCAGTGGACGTGGTAAAGATCAACTCCGGCCCGTCATCTCCCACTTGATGCTCCACCTGGGTGACCCAAAAAGGCACATCATCCACCTGTATGCCGACTTTCTCGACCGGTGTTTTCAGAAAATACTTATCCCCCTCCCGCCAGAGCACACGCGCAAACATCCTGACCATCGCCTCGCGCCCAATGGGAGAACCCTCGTAAAACCAGCGCCCATCCGCCGCGATTCGCATATCAAGATCGCCACAGAACGCCGGGTTCCACTTTTCCAGCGGCGGAATCTCAGCCTCGCCTTTCAGTTGCGAGCTCAGCTGCGCGGGGTCAAACGTTGTACTCATGAAGATGCCTCACAGAGTCTGCAGAAGATTTCATCATCCTCTTCACTAAAATGAATATAATTCACAAAACAATCAAGACCAACCGGATAATGGAAAGCCACCATGAGCGATACCCTGCAACATAAATTTGCCGACCCTCACCGCAGCGTCTGTTTTGTGGGCACCACCCCACCCAAGGCCAGCACCGAGGAGATGCAGATGCAGGAGATCGCCGAACGCCTGCTGGCCAGGCTGGACACACTGGAGTATGACGGCCTGATCGTCTACGACATCCAGGACGAGAGCAGCCGCATTGACACGCCGCGCCCCTTTCCCTACATGGAAACCCGTGACCCGCGTGACTATTCACGCCTGCTCAGCCAGAAAAGCGGCAAACCGATCATCACCTACAAAAGCGTTGCCCAACGTGACCGCGCCGATTTTGAACACTGGCTGGAACAAAGCTGGAATGAGTACGGTGTGCGCAACCTAGTACTGGTGGGCAGCCCCTCATCTGAAGGCGACATCAAGCTGTCACTGAGCGAGGCCTACACCGCCCTGCAGGAACACCAGCACCCGTTTCATCTGGGCGGTGTGACCATCGCCGAACGCCACGCGGTAAAAGGCAACGAGCACGAACGCCTGCTGGGCAAGATGAGTAACGGCTGTGAATTTTTTGTATCGCAGGCTGTATACAATGCACAGGCCACCATCGACCTGCTCACCTCCTATGCCCGCAGCTGCAAGGAAAAGGGCCTTACACCACAGCGGATCATTCTGACATTCACCCCCTGCGGCAGTGCCAAAACGCTGGAGTTTATGCAGTGGCTGGGCATATCGGTTCCAGAAGCCACCCGCTACCGCATTCTGGATGCGGAAAAGCCGCTGGCGGAATCGATACGTATCTGCCAGAACAACCTGGAACAGATTCTGGATGCCTGCCTGCCGCTGGGCCTGCCGTTGGGGTTGAATATTGAAAGCCTGACCAACCGCAAAGCCGAAATTGACGCCTCAATCCAGCTGTATCAGTTGCTCAAGGCTACCCTCGACCTGCGACTGGCCGAACGGCACCTGGCTCAGGGCTGAGTAGGCTCATCCTGTTTAGCTACAGACGTGGTTTGTGACTCTTCCAATCGCGCCTGTAGCTTCTCCAAATTCCGACGCGCCGTATCGTATTTATCTCTTTCCCAAATAACCACTGCACGCTCAAAATCAATGTCGTATTTTACCGAACGGAGAAAATCCATTCCCAGCAGACCATCATATCGACCAGGCTGCTCATGTTCGATAACACTGGCAGAGACCGACTGCAACTTGTAAGGGCCCACTTCAAACCGGTCAAGTGTCACCTTTCGAGTTTCAATCATCGCCCCGCCGGCAACCTGTGCCCTTCCGCCCTTGCTTGTCCCTACGCCAAGCCCACGTAACGCATCATCGTGAATAATCGTAGAGGTCGCGCCAGTATCGAGAATCAGACTCAAGGTGGTATTCCGGCGCCCAACCGTCACCTTGACAGGCACCATCACACTATTACCCTTGATTTCAACCGAAGTTTCCAGCTGACGCATGTATGCACGCATCGAATCAATCTGACTTTCAATTGACTCATCACCTGTACCATCAGCACTTGGCAGCTGGGCAGTTTCCACTTTGTTATTCACCTGACGGCTTTGTTTCACCACAATGTCATCACGGTACTGTGGAGGTATCTGACTCTTCCGGTCCACATAAATTTTGCGTCCGTCTTCATTGACGTAGTGATAAACCTCAGCAAAAACTGGCTGAGCTGAAAGACACATACCCAATAAAAAAATACACTTTTTCATCCCTGTACTCTCCTGACTATCAGCCGCCTGAAAGTTTCACCTTGTAGCCTTCAGCTTCCAAAGCCTGCCTCAACACTTCACGATGATCGCCCTGAATTTCGATCACCCCCTCTTTTATCGCCCCGCCTGTACCGCAACGCTGCTTCAGTCGTTTGGCCAACACTTTTAACTCTGCACTGGTAAGCGGTACACCACTGATAGTCGTAACCCCCTTACCCTTACGCCCTTTTGTTTCGCGACGAATCCGGACCACGCCATCAAGTGTAGCCAAACGTTCAGCTTCGCTCAGCTCGTCACACCTGCATTGCCCTTTCGCCTCGCCACAATCCGGACAGTGCTGACCACTTTCAGTTGAATATACCAAGCCACCGAGTTGGTCACGTAAACTAGCCATAGCGTACTAATACCCTGAATACTGATTCTGATCTAAAAACCAAACTCTATTATGGCGCTTAAAGCCCAACCCCACCAATTTGGCGGGCAAGATAACTCGCATAGTTATCAGTCATGCCTGAGATAAAATCCAGTGCTCTGCGGTAGCTATCGTAAAGCGGCCAATCAGCCTCAGGGGCATGTATGCCCATCAAACTGATAATCTTCTGGCTGCGATACCCCAACCCGCCACGGCCTTTGCAGTTTTGCTCATACACCGATTCCATGAATGCATCCAACAGAATGCCCAGTGTTGTATAAGCGCCCACTTCAAGTTCCGCCTTGCGCGTATCGGGGAACACCCGCTCACGCGCCACACGTTTGGCGGTGCTGATCCCCTCCCGCACCAAAGGGTCACCATCCAACAATAATTCACCGCTGTACGCACCCGTCATGATCGCCTCATACCGCTGTACAAACACCTGCACTACCGAGTTGACCATATTCTCCATTGCCTTACCCCGTAAGGCAGAAATCTTGCGACGGGCTGATGCCTGAGACGCAAAGATGGCATCATCAAATTCAAGATCGCCACACAACAGCAATAGAATCTGTTTTACATCTTCAAAACTGAGAATATGTAACTCTATGGCATCTTCGAGATCAAGGATGGCATAGCAGATATCGTCCGCTGCTTCCAACAGGTAGGCCAAAGGGTGGCGGCACCAGCGTCCCTCCCCCTGAGAAACCAAACCAAGGTCACGCCCCAAGGCATTCAGAATTTCATGTTCAGAGCAGAACACACTGAACTTGCCTCGCCGGCCTGCATGCTCCACTTCCCAAGGGTACTTCAATAGCGTGCCCAACGTCGGGAAGGTTAAACGCAGCCCGCCATCAAATAGATGGTTTTCAATGCGTGTGACCACCCTGAAGCCCTGTGCATTACCTTCAAACACCTGCAGGTCCATCTGCTCAAGCTCAGACAGAGGCTCTAAACGCTGGTCATCCTGATGGCGACTGAACCAGTCACGAATGGCATATTCACCGGCATGGCCGAAAGGCGGGTTACCAATATCATGCGCCAGGCAGGCCGACTGGACGATCATGCCCAAGTCATGCGGAGTAACCCAAGGAGGCAACTCATCCGCTATCAGCTCACCTACTCGGATACCCAGGCTACGGCCAAGGCTGCCGACCTCCATCGAGTGCGTCAGGCGGGTATGAATATGGTCGTTGAGGGCAAAAGGATGTACCTGCGTCTTGCGGCCAAGACGACGGAAGGCGCTTGAAAAAATGATCCGATCATGGTCTTTATGGAAATGCGAACGCCCGACTTCATCGGGCGTCAGCTCTGCATGACCGTAGCGCTGGGTTGTTAACAACTGCGCCCATTGCATCACAGGATTACCAGCAATCGTCGACACTTCCTGATGTAACTGCCTTCACCCCGGCCTGATTCACGGACAGGGTCCCACAGCGGTCACCTGCCATGATTCCCTTGGGAACGGCTTGCAAAGTGTAGTTCTGTGCATCCACATTTTGCAGCTGCAAATCATAGAACTTGGTATTGCCATCCCTTGGTGCCTCATTAAAGGGCAACACAGGCGCATTGGCTGCAGCATCAACATACCGACCGTTTGCTGTGTAGTACCGTTCCATAAACTGGGCCAACTGCACAAGATTAGCCCGTGCATCGGAACGTCGCGAGTCTTCGACGTAGCGCTGATATGCAGGATAGGCAATGGCTGCCAATATCCCGACTATCGCGACTACAATCATAAGCTCGATCAGGGTGAAGCCTTTCGTTTTCATCATTTAATCAACCGATGTATGTACTCAAGTTTATAGGGCTCCGGTTTTGAAAAGTCTGCGTCAAAGAACACTTGATCACCCACTCTAAGAGAAGAAGCATCAGTCTCGATGTATTTACCTGGCCACGAGACGATCTGCCCCACCTTCGTAGTCAAATGAATCTGAAAATGAGAACCGTCAATGGTAATAATCCGTGTACCTGTATCAACGCTTTCAACTATACCAGAGCCTTCTTCCTCAGGCCCACCCGACGAAGTCACCTTCTCGGCATGGGCTGTCATAGCAACAACCATTGTAAGCCCAATCCAGACTGACTTATTAATATTCAGCATGCTAAAGACCCTTTCAATAATGTTCTCGCCAGCTTTGGCGACCAAGAGCACCTGTACCCGGATTTTCAGTGATTACTGTATCTTTATTGATAACTTTGAGCTCTGTATTTTCATCAATCGCGATAATAGTCGGTTCAACTATTTCCTGATTAAACTTCATGCCGCTGGGCACACCTCGTCCGCCAGGAACAACATCAAGCCCATCGAAACGACTATCCTTGTTAAGATCAAAGACTGAATACGACAAAGCACTGCCTGTGACAGCATCAAGCTCCATCAACCAGCCCTCAGACTCACTTTTGCACGGATCCTCCTGGATCAGCGGAATCAATGTGGTAAATATAATCTTACCGTTACGCAATATCGGATTACGGGTTGAGCGCTCTCGCGTTGTCGGCAGGTCCATATACCAACCTCTGTGGCTTGACCAATTTGGCTCATGCTTGCTTGTTGTACGCAACGTATAGGTTTCAGACCCATAAGTCTGCACACCTTCATAAAGCACGCTCTGTTCGCGCATAGAGCTTCTACTGCTTACACGATCACTGTTACTACCCTCATTTTTATCCCATACCGCGTAGAAACTTTGACCATCTGTACTACCGGCTGTTTTATCAACTGTTTCCAAATATTTGCCAGTACCGAAGAAAACCAGGAAACCTCCTTTAGGATGGCGAGAAACTGTAGGGCGAACAGTAATCGGCTGCCGATTGGATGAAGTACAAGTATTACCATGACAAGCAGTAAACAACGGCAATTTATTCTGGCCTTGTGTATAAGCCACATCCCACTGACTAGTATTATCAGATGTTAAATCAAACTTCCATAAATTACCAAAGAGGTCACCCGCATAAACATAGTCAGCAATATTATCGTTATCAATGTCTACAGGTGCCACCGTAGCCAGGCCATTAGGCCTTTCATTATTAGTTGGATCATCGTCAAATCCAATGCCCGTATCAATTTTTTTGATCAACGCACCTGTAGCGAGGTCAACAACATATAAAACCGCATTACCTGTGCTGCTGACCTTACTATCAAAATCGCTATCTGTATTGTTATAACCATTACCAAAGACAGCGGCCCACGTGCCAGTACTAAGTTTTATAATTGCAGGCTGACTGTAGGTGTACCCCAAATCAGGGTCAGTAAATTCCCACATAAAAACATTATTGGCATTTGCTTCGTTCAAATTTGAAGGATTTGTTACATCCAACGCAAACACGGACTGACCGCCCCGATTTAGCCCTGACACCAACACAGACTTCCAACTATTGCCTACATAGGCATCAACCACTGTCGGACTTCCATCAACATAAAATCGATGCTCATACGTTTGCTTAGTCAATTGAGAAAGCTGACCCATCAGGTTAGAAGGAATAAAAGCAAAGCGTTCAACACCAGTATTTACATCAAACGCATGCAGCATCCCGTCATTTGCACCTACGTAGATCATTTCATCCCGATTTTTATTAGACTCTTTAAAATCTGAATAGTTATCCGCCTCCAAATCATTAGGGTAGCGGAACGCTGGTGCTCCTACATATTTTGGCGCTGAATATACAATATCTCCCAATACCGAGCGCCTTTCACGAAAATTATGTACTGCAACCCCTTCCAGTGAGCGGTCGCCACGTATGTACTTGAGAACATTTTCATTATTTTCAAGCAAGTCACGCTCTTCAGTATTGAGAACATTCCAGCGGAAAGCACGTCCCTCGTTACCTCGATTGTATATAATTCGACGTGAATTCCAGCCCGGGATCAGGTCAGCCGCATTCGTCCAGGCTGGAACCAGTTGCAAATAAGTATTACTTGAAGGGTCTATATCATACCTATAAGCACTCAGATTGCCTGACCAATACTGGCTATTGTATTCGGGAAATATTGAGACCGTATCCTGTGTTAATGTGCCTTGGGTCGATGCGGACGCAGCAGAACTGAGGACTTTATCAGAAATATCAGCGAGTGCACTCTTAAGTACGGCTGTTAGCTGCTCTGCATTGTTAGCTGTGTAATAGCGACCATTACCTGCTTCAGCTGAAGCCTTCAGTAAAGGGTGATCAAGCGCAAAACCTACCGTATATGTGTACATATTTTGGCGCAAGAATTCAGGATCATTATAGCTCACACCTGCATTGTCATTACCCGATGTTTTCATATCCAGCTCCCAAGCAAACTCGGCAATGTCATCCAAGTAAAGGCTTGAGCCATCATTATTCCAATCAGGGAGTACTTTTGGTATTCC
The DNA here is from genome assembly GCF_041155135.1 of Marinobacterium sp. BA1. NCBI lineage: Bacteria > Pseudomonadati > Pseudomonadota > Gammaproteobacteria > Oceanospirillales > Oceanospirillaceae > Marinobacterium > Marinobacterium sp. BA1. Next base: position 147,848 of record NZ_BAAFHC010000001.1, on the reverse strand, counting down.
CACTATTGTATCACCGGATATATTTTTGCTTTCAAAACCATCTTCCGTAGGCTCACCATCGGTTATAATAACCGTAAAGTTTTTCTGACAGCGATACTGTATGGGTGATCTAAAATATGGTCGATCACCCCATATTCCGCGCAAACCTCTGAAGTAACGTGTGACTTCATAATAAGTTTCTGAAAGTGGTGTCCAGGTTTCACTATCAAGATCATCAATAGCATTATGAAGCGTTGATGTACCCGCCCCACATTCAGCTACAATTTTACCACCCTGTGAGTTGTAAAACTTTGTTATACCAAAACGTACATCTTCAACATCATCAACGATTGACTTGGCAACAGTTTTAGCAACTTCCATCCTATACTCATTGGGCAAAACAGATTCTAAATCAGTCGAGTAGGTTGTTGCAAAGTCATCCAAAACCCATTTAATGTAATGCCCGTTGTAGCGGCTACTTCTACCACCAACAGGATCAGGCAACTTAACCCTTACTTGATTAAAGCTCCCATTATAAAAAGCAAATACATACCATCCACTTTCTCTACGAATGTTGCTAAGCGTATAATCACTTCGGTTATTAATATAATACCAACTACCGTTATTATTGCGATATACCCAATCATTACCCGCTGTATAGTCAGAGTTGGGTATAGTGGTTGGGTCATAATCCTCATGCCAAATAACATTATTCATGCTGCCGGAGTTATCAACAACCATCATAACATTGGGATCTACGCGTGAAGACAAAACGGTCAGAGGCTCATTGGGTATTGAAAGATTATTAACAGCAAGAACCGACGGACTAAATAAAATAAAAAACAGCATTCCTACAGAAATATTTGGCCATTTCATATTAGTCACCTTAATTAAAGCGTTTAGCATAAGTAGTCTCTAATACAGTCGTCGAGTTGACAGTTTGACCACGCCCCTCAGAAATAACCCTGTAAAAATCACGCCCTTTGCGCACATCAAAACCAGTTACCAGGTCATCTGGGAGAAACTCCATCTCTTCCATTACCATGACAGGATCGGACGATACATTTTGCATATCTTGAACACCCTCATCACCATATTCCATGGCCACAGCACCAAACGGAAAACCCAAGGTCAAATCCAAGTCGCCAGACTTGGTTAACCACCCTGCAATAGGAGGTGCCGTGCTCAATCCCCGCAGCCAAGCCTCGCGCTCTCTCAAGCCAGCTTCTGCCGCCTGAAAGGAAATATTTTTATCACGCAGGTTGCCTGACATCTTCTCTTCCATGGTTGTTGTTTGCATGGCCCCAAATCCTATGATGGCTATCAAAATCAGCATGATCAGCGCAACAACCAATGTTGCACCCCGCATTCTTTGAATTGGCCTGATTTCTCTCATGGCAACCGGTTCCTGATTCCTACATTTGTCGTGAAGACCCTTCTGAGGCGGCCGTCGCCTGGGTCAGCCAGTGCATCCCAAGGTACTGGTAATGCCTGAGCCTCATCAATGACATTTGTTGAAAGACTTGAGGCAAGCAGATTCACTTGAACAGCCACAACATCATCCCAGTCGGCTACAGCACCTGCTGCCACATAGCGGTCTGCCGTTTGGTTACCATCAGTATCTTCACCGTATAGCAGCTGCATGTCTTCAATACCGTTAACCAGTTCTTCATCGACCGCAGCGCCTGTGTTAAAGCTCGCACGGCGAAGCGCTGGCTGGCCGTCTATGCCATTACCAATGTAATAGGCTGTACTTTGAAACAGGAAAATCTGCATAGAGTCATCATAAGCATGACTCCATTCTGTATTAGGATTTTTGTTGCCCGGGGTACCGCTCGCTGGTCTTTGAATGCTTTGTGCGTTTGCATTATTGCCTTTTTGAAACAGGTCACAGCCTTGCGAGTCTCCTACAAACATTATAGTACCTGCTTCAATACCACTGGGCCCATCAAGTGAGATAGCCGCAGCATTTGCGGGTGTATTACCACTCGCCGTCACACCAGAAACAGTAGATGCACTCTTCAACATCAGCACATCACCTCTCACGTACTCAGGCAGAGCTGCCGCAAGTGTACCTGCTGAATCATCCCAGCCAACAATGGGATCATTCAGATCAAACAGGGTGTCATCATAAGCAGCGCTGCCTTCATCAAGCAGGTTGTTTACCTCACCTTGGCAAGCCGATTTAAAGCCTGCCTGGCGGATATCCCGCGACAAAAAGAAAATGCCAAAACGTCCACTTTCCTGCACACGAGACAAGGCCTCAGTTGTTGCCGCCGTGCGGGCACCACTGAGGTACACCGTCAAGACCCCCATCAAAATAAGCAGACCAATCACAAGAGCTATCATCAGCTCTACCAGGCTCATACCCGCCTGCGCTTTGGGCTGTTTTAAAGGCTTGTGCTGCATACTTAAATGTCCGTTTGGAAAGTCAAGGAACCAACGTCCGCATCATCGCTGGCATCTCCAGCATCATCCACCACCTCACCGCGCTGATCGTTCCAGTTGATGGTAATTTGAACCGCATTATCATTTCGTACAACGTTCGCTGCCGCACCACCACCAAGGGTAGCGGCCAAACGCGCATCCCAGTTGGTACGATACCCACCTGCACCATCATCGAAGTCACCGTCGAGCGCTTCAAAGCGTTGTGCCCGCATGGCATCAGCCAACTCGTAAGCCAGAATAGTAGCTTGTGATCGCAGGTAGGAACTTTGATTGCCCTTAAGCGTGTATACCTGCATGGACAGCAATCCCAGTAACCCGATGGTGATAATCAGCATTGCGATAATCACCTCAACAATATTGAAACCCGATTGCTTTGCAATAGGTGTATACGATTGTCGCCTCATCCGATTCTTCATGGGCACCCTCCTTTAAACACCGACCCTGTTGGCCTGAGGCAATAATTTTGTGACTCACCGTGCACATTTACTGAAAAGCCAACAGCAGGGTCCGCCCGGCCATCACGCGAAAAGGTGATTTGATTCGCACCTGCCGCTACAGCTGCAGTCGCGACCGGGTCCCAGGCACGAATAACCTGCAGCACATTTCCTCCCGCATCCATCTCAAGCACCATTAGCCCATCAGCCCAAGCAGCGTCCCCACTGCAGGCCGTACCGGCAGCGTTTCGCTCACACAGCACAACCCCCCCACCGGCCGGTAACTCACGAGTGATTGCTTCAGATCGTGCAAGATTCACGGCAGCAATGAAGTCATCATTGGCACGGTTGAGACGACTGTTTTCGAAGAAACTTTGAAAGCTGGGAATGCCAATTGCGAGGATGATCGCGAGAACTGCGACCGTCACCATCACCTCGACCAGAGAAAACCCTGCATCAAGCGTGCGACGTACATTCAATGAGTATTCGGACTCCACGCTATATCTCCTTTAAGCGCCGACATACGCTCATTATGGCAGAGAACCGACAGGCTTACACAGCAGCAGCCAAGGCAGGGAAGAAAACCCGCCGACATGGACTACTCCGTCGGTCCTGAAGATTCACCGTTGCAACCTCTATCGTGCTTCAACAGCCTTCCTGTCCACAATAAAGCAACATAAAGACCAAATAGCAAGTTCAACTGATGCATTACCGGTTATATATTGATCAGAAGCAAGAGCATGCTAGTCAGACCCCGTATAAAAGCCACGAGGCGAGCGCTCAAGCACATGACGGTGAGAACCTTTGCGCCCGATGCCTACCTTGATGACAACCATGGGCTCTTCATCTACTCCGCCAGCCTGAACAGCGTGGTGCGAAACATCTTTTACGCGATAACGGTCATTTTCAAACACAACAAACTCTCCAACCAAGGGACGCGCCGCCAGGTTGACGTTGGCTTCATGACCATCTTCGAAGCACAACCTTGCATGAAACACTTACCCACTCCTTGTGTGACTGCCATACAAACCCGAGTATAGCATTTTGCAGCCGGTTCAGTTCCGCCCTGCCACCTTACCGTTAACAAGGTACACGTACTGACGCTTTCCATCGCGCTTATATACCCACTGCTCACGATACTCACCAGACTTGTGCTGTGAACGATTAATTTCCAGAGGACGGCCCCAGGCATCACGCACGTCGCTTTCGGTCATCCCGATAATCACCTCACGGTTGAATTTAGCTGAGGTGATGCGATCTTTTCTGGCTTGTTCGCGCTCTTTTGCCTCTCGCGAAGCAACAGCCTCACGGGCACGCTGATCAACTATTCGCTCTGATTCACGGGCTTTATGTTCACGTCGCTGGATATATCGCTGAGTATGATCATCCAGCGTATGATTGGCGGGCTTATCTGCAGGCGCTGGAACATAAAGCTCAACCGGCCTGCCGCCTGCCTCACAGGGAGTGCTTTGGTAGACTTTGCGGTCGCCGACGGTGCAGCTGTATACCTGTGCAGCGGCTTGCTGAGTCGTGAGTATCAGTGCGACCGCAATGGCGGCTGCAGTAACTGGCTGTAACATGGCCTCGCTCCCTGGCTTCTCAAGATCGGCGACTCAATGCTTACCCAACAGTACCTCAAGGCTCTCGGCTGCAAGAATGCCTTTTGTCCAAGCATCCAACTGATCGGACTCTGCATGATGGATTCGCTGTGCAGCCCAGCCAGGTAACGGGCCGAACTTCAACTCAATCAAGGCAACCAGTGTTTCACGGCGACCTTCAAGACGACCTTCTTGCCGACCACGCTGGATCCCGGCCTGCTCGCCCTGCAGGCGCTCTTTCTTGACCAGATTCTCTAAATTTTCGGCCAACATGTCTTTGTCCTCTACCAAACTGTTGAGCTGATCCAGATGCACATCCGCGCCCAGGCGCTTCAGGTGACGCTTGATCCAACGGGTAACTATCCGGTCGGTGCGGTCCTTGTGTGGGTCAGCCTGAATGATCGCGACAACGCGGTCAACAGCACGCTGCAGCGATGCCCAACTATCGCCTGCGTTCTCGACACTGAACATTCCACTCAGGGGCGTCGTTTTCAGCCCGAGCTCTGCGTCTGAATAACGCCCCTCATCCACCAGATAGTAGCGCAAATGCGGCTGATAGACCCGCAGAAAAGCCGGTGGTTCCGGTTGAACCAGGTCATAGATATCCTGTTTGGCCGTCCAACGCTGCGAACCGTTATACAACACAATCGGCAGCACAGGGGGCAGCCCTTGCGTGGGTGTTGCCTCCTTGTGCTTCAGCAGGTGATCGTAAAAACAGGCAACGTAGTGCATCAGCCGGATCGGCATGGTCTGATCCACCTGCGATTGAAACTCCAGCAGGATGTACAGATAGACCCGCTGGGTGATGCCGTCCCAGCTGACCTCGACCGACCAGACGACATCTTCAAACTTCTCTTCAAACAAGGGCGTGATGTAGTTGCCGCTGTGGTTCTTCAGGGTACTGAAGTCCATAATCCGTGAAATTTCGGGCGGAAAAAAGCCCTCGACCAACTGCTGAACGAACTCAGGGTAGCTAAAAACCTCTTTGTACCCGGTATCGTGGTGCTGACTTGCCATGGTTACTCCTGTTTACCACTGTGCAGTCGATTGATATCAGCCCAACACGGCTCAATGCTTACCCAACAGCACCTCAAGGCTCTCGGCCAACATATCTTTGTCCTCTACAAGCCTTGGTCTCCAATTCGGGTCGAAATACGTTAAACTAATCAACGTTCAAGTGACAGCCACGCTTTCGTCTACTGACAAAACCGGGATCGTTCCAATGACCACAACTCCACCCTACACTCTGGATCTAACCCCTTTGCGCGATGCCACTCCCCTTGCCTGATATCGAAATAGAACCCCACCACTGGGCAATTGTGGCTGACATCCTCGAACAGCAACTGCCCGAGCATGAAGTATGGGCCTTCGGCTCAAGAGCGCGGCACAGCGCCAAACGTTACTCTGATCTTGATCTGGCGATCATCAGCAACGAACCTTTACCGCTTCAGCTGCTGGCCCGCGTGAACGCGGAGCTTTCCGACTCGGACCTGCCATGGCGCGTAGACCTTCTCGACTGGGCAACGACCGGGGAAGCGTTTCGCAACCAGATAAGGCAGTGTTATTGCGTTGTTAAAAAACGCCGGTAAACATGGAGCAGATGGCGGTATTTTACTCTGCCCCCCTTTTTCCTCATTTTTGCTCTCACTGCCCTGCATGATTCATGATGTATTCACTCAAAGCACGACGCGCCAGGTCATTGAGTGAAATATTTTCTCGGCTGGCAACCACACTGGCAGCCATATGAAGATCGTGACCGACCCTCACATTGAACGATCCCTTACAGGGAGTATCGGGCGCTTTACCAAGCGCAATACAATCTTCAAGATAGCCATCAACCGAAGCCCTGAACTCATGCTCAAGTGCTTTTAGATCAACGGCTTCATATGTGACCAAATCGCGGATAAATGCCAGCTTTCCATATAGGGTGCCACTTTCGATATCTGGCTCGATTGTACCCAGATACCCCTTATACTTGAGATATGTCACAAATAGCCCTCCCGCTTTAACGCAGCGCGTACATCTTTCAATGCGCCGCCTTTAATATGGTTTTCTGGATGAGGCTTGTGCAGACGCAACATATGACCAGTATCCGCGTTATAAAAACGCACCCGTGAGCCTGCCATTTCCTGCATTTCATAGCCCAGACGGGCAAGTAACGTAACAAGGTCAGACCACGCAAACGTATTGCTTGCAGACGACAGCTTGGACAGCAACTTTTCACTCTTACCCATCGAACCTCCTGTTCTTGCGACCAACTATAGTTGCAAAACATCATGCTGACAAGTTAGCTCTGCTGCCAACAGTTACCGTCACAGAGTGGAAGGCAAAAATTTACTCTGACCCTTTTTCCAACTTTTCTTCAAACAAGGGCGTGATGTAGTTACCGCTGTGGTTCTTCAGGGTACTGAAGTCCATGATCCGTGAAATCTCGGGCGGAAAAAAGCCCTCGACCAACTGCTGAACGAACTCAGGGTAGCTAAAAACCTCTTTGCACCCGGTGTCGTGATGCTGACTTGCCATGGTTACTCCTGTTTACCACTCATCAGTCTCTTTTTATTTGATCACTGTACTGCATGACTCACGATATATTCACTCAAAGCACGACGCGCCAGGTCATTGAGTGAAATATTTTCTCGGCTGGCAGCCACTGGCAGCCATAAGCCTCCGATAGATCAGTTATCTTCAGTAACAGCTTGCCACGTTTGTGTTGCTTGATTTCTTGAATACCTTGGAGGATCTCAGCCCCCCCCAAAAAATCCCGGTTACACATCTTTCTACCTGCCAGACCGGTGTTCCCCGACCTCTTCCAACCGTTCAGCCAGCCAGACTTTGATGATTGACTGACGCGTCACGCCGAGCCGATTAGCCTCGCGATCAAGTGACTCAATCATCCACGTCGGGAAGTCGACATTGACACGGCGTTGCTTCTGGTTGGGACGGGACACCGTTGCCATATCCAAATCATCCACAATATCCAGTTCGTCATCATCAAACTTTTTATCGAACGCCTTAGCCTTCATAGATTGCTACCTCTGCCTTTCGTGAGCGCCTGACCGAAATAATTCTGATAGCTTCGCCACGATACGTGATCACAGCAGACCAATGCTTGCCATCAATTCTACCGACCACAAGAAAGCGCGGCTCTTCTGCTCATCATACTCGAAGTGTCTCATAGGTATAAAAAATATACCTAAATACACCCATTAACAAGCCAAGATGCTTTTGGAAAAACACGAAAGTCATCAGCCGACTATCGGTTAGTTTCCGCTCAGGGTTGCGATGCAGCCCTTCAACATGTTGCGCTTTGCGACAACTTGTCGCAAGATAAGACCAAGCATAAAACCAACGACAAAGAAACTGAAAAAACACTGATAACTGAAAGAAAAGTCCGCTTACAACGCAATGAGGAAAGAAAAATGGCTACTAGTGTCCGCCTTGACGACGAGTTCGTTGAGGACGTAAAAATTCACTCAGCAGCCTCTCACCGTACAGTGCCGAAGCAGATTGAACACTGGGCGAAGATTGGGCAAATTGTCGAAGACAATCCAGATCTTACCTATGAGTTCATCCGCGAGGCGCTGATCGCCCGTGAGGCTGTCACCGCCGGTCAGGTAACCAGGTATGTCCGGAGAACAAAACGCACAACACGTTAAGGTGTATGAGAGCCCTGTCTTTAAGAAGGCGCTCGATAGACTCCCTGATGAAGATGTCGTCATCATTGAGGATGAAATAGACACCATCATTGACGATCCTGAAATCGGGGAGCAGAAAAAAGGAGACCTCAGCTATCTCCGCGTCCACAAGTTCAGCCTGAATGGGCAACAGGTTCTACTGGGCTACAACTGGCAAAAAGAGCAGCTTACTCTGCATCTTCTGAACATAGGCCCGCACGAGAATTTTTATGAGAAAGCCAAGAAACGGCGCAAGGCCGATCTAAAATTCATCAAGTGATTAATTTCACAGGGAGTTCACGCTCTTGGAGACCATTACTCAAAACCGCGTGTCGTTCTCGCAAGGGATGCCGTCACGGTCGCCATCCATTTTGGTATTGGGGCAGTAACGATTGAAGTATTCGGCTTCGGCTCTTGAACGCATTTGGCTGCAGTGTTGCCGACCGTCACAGGTGAAGGTCTGTGCAGGTTTTACGGATTTGGAGGTAGATACGGGCGAAGGCTCGCGTGACACTGTGCGGTGTGTAGAGATAGCGTGCGTATCAGGGATTGTCGCTGATGGCAAAATACCGCGATTCTGGTAGTAGCTCCAGCCTGCTACCGCGATCAGCGCTGCAATGATCAATTTTCTCAAGACTATACCTGTCAAATATCGTTATGCATCCGTTGCTTCAATGTAGCGGATAAGGCCACATGGCGGAATGATTAATTTTACTCTGACCCCTTTTTCGAATGGCGAGTCGATTACAATGAACAACGACCGCACTCATCACTGGGCTATCAGACACCGCTGGAATTCGCCTCAGCATTTCGGAGGCAGATAACAGAATCAACAACCAACGACATTACCAGAAGCCGGTTGGATTAAATGTTGGGGGCAGGTCATGGGCCCGTACCCTTTTCTCCTTCTTCCTCTTCATGGCAAAACAGACCCATCCAGCCGGCACACGCTGTTAGAATCCAAATCACAAAAAACACCGATATCGCCTGATCCTTGAGGGTATGCAGTCACGTTGGTCCTATCAGGTGACAAGGTGATACGAGAGCATGCAGAAGTGACAGGAACAGGCAAGGAACTGGCTGCCTCATTGAGCGCAACAAAGACAAGATTACTGAAGCCTTTAGCTTCTGCCAAGCATGCGTTATTAGCAGAACGCCGGATATTATCAAGATATGCAGGCAAGGAAATCGCTACCAAGACACTGACGATTGCAACAACCGTCATTAACTCGATTAAGTTAAACCCTTGTTGCCTGCTCATCACACCCTCACCTATAACCAAAATCATTATCTAGTTTTCTAACTACATATTTCCACATTTTGCTAGTTATTGAACCGGTGGCAATTTAGGTCTGCCAGATCCGGCTGAAAGCCTCACGGTTACTGGCATCTTTCCGACAGAAACTGCCGCCGGGTTAATATAGTGCCTTCAACAAAAAAGCCCCTAAATCGGGGCTTATCATTTCTGAAAGGGATAACCCTTTAGTTACCTATTACCAGCTACCAGTGCAGGATGCCGATGCTGTACAAGTAACTGTACCAGTACCCGGCAGGGCAGATGTGGCACCAATTGTCGGTGCGGCTGCAGGGGTAGCGCCTGCAATCACGCCAGTAATTGCACTACAAGCAGTCGGTGTAAATGCAACCATATTCTCTTGCTCAGAGAAGGCGATTAAAGCAGAGTTAGCGACCCCCTTCGCTTCAGCCAAGCATGCATTATCTGCCGCCTTGCGGGTATAATCTTGATAAGCCGGCAGCGCGATCGCAGCCAAGATACCGATGATCGCTACAACGATCATCAATTCGATCAGGGTAAAACCCTTCTGGTTATGGGTCATCATCTGTTTCTTCATTGTTTGTCTCTCCAGCGAGTTAACATTCCATCGATACGACACCGAGGACAACTCCTGTCGCCTCTGATGCTGAGTTGATACTAGGACACCCCATTTCGCGTGTCCAGCCTTAACACAAACTTAACGCTAAATTAAGTTGAGCTGAATCAAGCAAGAGCCATTTTACCCTTGGCTGTTTACAGTTTGAGTGCCGCTGTGCTTTGATTGCGCCTATGATTGCCGCTTACACTACAGCTCACCACATTACATAGCTCAGCCTTACAGGAGTTACGGTGCAAAGAGGATCACAACCCCTTTCGGGGCTGGCCAAACGACTGGTCAACGACGGTGTTTTCTCGGCCGAGGTCGCACAGGATGCAGTGGCCGAAGCCCGTGAGGCCAACACAGCCTTTATTACTCATATCATCAAGCACCGTCTGATCAGTGCCAATCGCGCGGCGGTTGCGGCATCTGAAGAGTTTGGCTTGCCTCTGCTTGATCTTGACGCCCTGCCCGACAATTTTTTTGAGCATGAGTTGATCTCTGACGATTTGGTCAGCAAGCACCGCGCCCTTCCACTGCTGAAGCGTAACGGGCGCCTGTTTGTGGCGATGTCTGACCCGACCAACATCCAGGCACTGGATGAGATCAAGTTTCATATCGGCTCGCCCACCGAAGCGGTCATCGTTGAAGATGATAAGCTGACACGCCGCCTTGAGCACTACCTCGACAAGGCCAATGATGCCATGGGCGAATTGGACGATGCAGAGCTGGACAGCATCGATCTCGGTGATGATGGCGCCGCTAAAAAAGAGGAAGAGCAGACTGCTGAAGAGGCCGCCAGCGAAACCCCGGTGGTACGCTTTATTAATAAGGTGCTGCTCGACTCAATTAAAAAAGGGGCTTCTGATATCCATTTTGAACCCTACGAAAAAACGTACCGCGTTCGCTGCCGCATTGACGGTATTTTGCAGGAAGTACACCGGCCACCGTTGAATCTGGCCTCGCGCCTGACGGCACGCCTGAAAGTCATGTCGAAAATGGATATTTCCGAAAAACGCTTGCCACAGGATGGTCGCATCAAGCTCAAAGTATCGGCCAAGCGTGCGATTGACTTCCGTGTAAACACCCTGCCCACCCTGTGGGGTGAAAAGATTGTGCTGCGTATACTGGACCCCACCAGTGCTCAGCTTGGGGTTGAAGCGCTGGGCTTTGAGCCCGACCAGAAAGAGGTCTACTTGGGTACACTTGAGCAGCCACAGGGCATGATTTTGGTCACAGGCCCCACCGGCTCGGGTAAAACCGTAACGCTGTACACCGGCCTGAATATTCTGAATACAGAAGAGCGCAACATCTCTACAGCGGAAGACCCGGTCGAGATCAACCTGGAAGGGATCAACCAGGTACACGTTAATGCCAAAGTGGGTCTGACCTTTGCCGAGGCACTGCGCTCATTCCTGCGTCAGGACCCCGATGTTGTGATGGTGGGTGAGATACGCGACCTTGAAACCGCTGAAATCGCGATCAAGGCGGCCCAGACCGGTCACATGGTCTTGTCGACTCTGCACACAAACAGTGCACCCGAGACTCTCACGAGGTTGCGTAATATGGGTGTACCCGCATTCAACATCGCCACCTCCGTCAGCCTTATCATTGCACAACGACTTGGGCGCAGGCTGTGCGAAAGCTGCAAGGTGCCGGTACATTTGCCGGAAGCCGCCTTGCTGGAACAAGGTTTTAGCGCTGAAGACATTCCTGGTTTACAGTTGTACGATGCCAACCCTGAAGGGTGCAGCCGCTGCAACCGTGGCTACAAGGGGCGCGTCGGTATCTATGAAATGTTGAGCATGAGTGGTGAAGTCGCTGAGTGTATTATGGATAACGGTAATTCTATCGATATACTCAGAGTGGCCAAGCAGCAAGGTTTTAAAACATTAAGGGAGTCTGGCCTGTTAAAAGTGGCCAGCGGGGTAACCAGTCTGGAAGAAGTTAACCGGGTGATCAAAACCTGACAGGGATAGATTATGGCAACAGCAGCCAAGCGCAATCAGAAAGATGAGAAACAGCTTACATTTGCCTGGCAAGGCAAGGATAAAAGCGGAAACATCAGCAAGGGTAAAATTGATGCTGTTGACCTTGCATCTGCCAAGGCATTGCTTCGACGCCAGGGAATCAACCCCCACCGCATCAAGCGTGAAAGCACATCTATTTTCAGCAGCCGCAATAAGCCAATTAAACCTGTTGATATAGCTTACCTTATCCGCCAACTGGCCACGATGATGAAAGCAGGGGTTCCACTGCTGCAGGCACTCGATCTGGTGGGTAATGGCGCCGAGAAGGTCAAACTTAAAAAGCTCATTTACGATGTAAAAGGCGACGTTAACAGTGGCCTTGATTTCGCCAGCGCCCTGTCGCGCCACCCGGATTACTTCGACAGCCTTGTATGTTCACTTGTGCAGGCCGGGGAACAGTCCGGCTCGCTGGAGACCATGCTGGACCGCATTGCCACTTACAAGGAAAAGACAGAATCTCTCAAGAAAAAAATCAAGAAGGCGATGACCTACCCCATCGCGATTATTGTTGTCGGTATTGCCGTATCTGCCATTCTGCTGGTGAAGGTTGTACCTCAGTTTGAGGCCATTTTCACAGGCTTTGGTGCAGATTTGCCTACGTTCACCCAGCTTGTAGTGGGTATGTCGGAGTGGATGCAGAAATGGTGGTTTGTTGTTCTGCTCTCCATCGTGGCGCTGTTTTTTGTATTCACCAAGCTCAAAGCCAAGTCTGAAAAGTTCTCTGACTTGGTTGACCGAGCTGTGCTGCGCCTCCCTGTTTTTGGTGGCATTTTACAGAAAGCAGCTGTCGCTCGCTTTGCACGCACACTTGCAACTACGTTTTCCGCCGGTGTTCCTTTGGTAGAGGCACTTAACTCAGCCGCTGGGGCCGCCGGTAATGTGGTCTACCGCAATGCGATTGTTCAGATTCGAAATGGTGTTTCCACTGGACAGGCACTGCAACATGCCGTGCAGATGACGGGTGTATTCCCGGTGATGACCGTGCAGATGATTTCCATTGGTGAAGAGGCCGGCTCGCTTGATCATATGCTGGACCGGGTTGCTACCTTCTATGAAGAAGATGTGGATAATGCCGTGGACAACCTTTCCAGCCTGCTGGAACCAATGATTATGGTCATTCTTGGCGTGCTGGTGGGCGGGCTTGTTATTGCCATGTATCTGCCGATCTTCCAGCTGGGCCAGGTGGTTGGCTAAGCAATGATTGAATTATTAATGACAGAGCCGCTGGTTGCGGCTCTTTTTGCTTTGGTTATCTCACTGCTGGTGGGCAGTTTTCTGAATGTGGTGATACTGCGCCTGCCGGTTATGATGCAGCGCGAGTGGGATGCAATGCTGCAGGCTGAGGCTGATGCGTCTGCGCCCGTACCTCAGGAGCGCTTCAACCTGATGGTGCCTCGTTCACGTTGCGGTAGCTGTGGCCACCTGATTCAGTGGTACGAAAACATTCCAGTGGTCAGCTGGCTGTTTTTACGTGGCCGCTGCAGTGATTGCGGCACGCGCATCTCGGTACGCTATCCGCTGGTCGAGCTGATCACAGGTTTGATTGGGGGCTGGTTGATCTGGCATTTCGGCCTGACACCTCAGGGCATGGCACTGGTGGTGCTGAGCTGGGCGCTCATTGTGCTCACTTTTATCGACCTGGACCACCAACTGCTGCCCGACAGTATCACTCTGCCCCTGTTGTGGCTGGGGCTGCTGCTGAATACCCAAGGTGTATTTACCTCGCTTGAAAGTGCCGTATTCGGTGCGGTCGCCGGCTATCTTGTACTCTGGGCCGTTTACTGGCTGTTCAAACTGGTGACCGGCAAAGAAGGCATGGGCTATGGTGACTTCAAACTGCTGGCTGCCATCGGTGCCTGGGGCGGGGTACAGGTACTGCCGCTGGTGATTTTGCTGTCATCGGTGGTGGGTGTCGTGCTGGCGTTCAGCCTGATTGCATTACGTCGCCATAGCGCGCAAAATCCACTTCCGTTTGGGCCCTATCTGGCAATTGCCGGGTGGATCGCACTGGTCTGGGGTGATCAGATCATTTCCGCTTATTTGGGGAGCTTTTGATGCTGGTAGCAGGACTTACAGGTGGAATCGGCAGTGGCAAGAGCGCTGCATCCGACTGCTTTATCTCACTGGGCGTTCCGGTGATTGACGCCGACCGTGTAGCTCGACTGGTAGTAGAACCCGGCAGTGAGGCACTGGACAAGATTGCCGCTCACTTTGGCGACCACGTCATCCAGGCCAATGGCAACCTCGACCGCGCTGCACTGCGCCGTATCGTGTTTGACAAGGAACGCGAACGCAACTGGCTTGAGGCGCTGCTGCACCCTCTTATTCGCGATCACATTCTGGATACACTTGAACAGCTGGACGAACAGGGCCACGCCTATGCCATTCTGGCTTCACCCCTGCTGCTCGAAACCGACCAGCACCTGCTGATCAGCAAGGTGATTGTGGTGGATGCCCCCGAGGCACTGCAAATCAGTCGCACCATGGCTCGCGATAATATCGAGGAAGCACAGGTACGCCAGATTCTGGCGGCTCAGATGCAACGTGAAGAGCGCCTGAAGCACGCTGACTTTGTGCTGGACAACAGTGGCAACGAAGATCAGTTGCGCGAGTCGGTCAACGCCCTGCACCCTCAACTTTTGCAACTGGCACAGGAGGAGGTGTAAATGGCCGGCAAACTGCTCGACTGCCCTCAGTGCGGTATACCCACCCTCTACTCCATCGATAACCCGGACCGACCGTTTTGCTCAAAACGCTGCCGCATGATCGACTTGGGTGAGTGGGCCAGTGAGGGGTATCAGATAGCGGCAGAGCCGGAGTTTGATGAATTCAGCTCAGATATGCTGGAAGATCCGGGCATGATGCAAACACGCCATTAAAGCACACCTCAGCTCGTTTCAACGGGCGCCAAAACCGGTCAGAATGACACGCAGAGTGCGCAGTACAATCAACAGGTCCACCCACAGCGAGAAGTGCTTGATGTAGTAAAAATCATGCTCGATCTTGATGCGGGTTTCGTCACTGTCACCAGCATACCCCTGCATTACCTGCGCCCACCCCGTAATCCCGGGCTTAACAACATGACGGTAGGCGTAAAAAGGGATTTCCTGCTCAAACTGTTCCACAAATACAGACTGTTCAGGGCGTGGCCCTATCAAACTCATGTCCCCTTTCAGCACATTGAAGAACTGCGGCAGCTCATCAAGCCGCGAGCGCCGCAAAAAACGCCCCAACCGAGTGATGCGCTCATCCCCCGACTGTGCCAGCAGCTGACCATTCTTTTCGGCATCATGACGCATGCTGCGAAACTTGCAGATTTTGAAAGGACGCCCTCCCTGCCCCACCCGCTCTTGAATAAACAGTACCGCCCCGGGGGAATCCAGCTTAATGGCGACCGCAACCAACAGCATCAGTGGCAGCCAGGCAGGCAATGTGACCAGCACGATGATGATATCAATCAGCCGCTTGAGTGACTCATAGGCGGGTGATGGCTGCAAACTGCCAAACTCATTTTCGGACAGGTGATCGATACGTACACGGCCGGTAATGGATTCGTTCAGCTGCTTGATATGATAAACCGGTATGCGATTGAGCGTGGCATGGGCCAGAAAGCGCTGCCATTGGGGCGACAGTTCCGCGTGAAGATCAGCTACTACGGCATCGAAACGACGACCGCCAAAACTCGGCTCGGCCAGGGTGTGAAACCGATAGAATGCGGTCGATTCAAGCCGTTCTGTTCTGACTGAAGGTACTACGGCGATTTTTTGGGTACGAAAGCGACGTCCTACAAAAATGGCTGCGCCACTCCAGAAACAGGCCGCAATGAAGCCATACAGGTGCCAGTGCCACAGTACCGGCTGGTTTAGCAACAGAATAATGGCGCTGACCAGAAACCAGGCAAGGGATACCGTTGGCAGTATGTGTGCAAGCGAACGCGCACCGGGATAGATGCGCAACCGGCTGAGAAAAAACAGACTTAACAGGTAAGCACCGACCAAGGCAGTCAGTGTTACGCTACCCACTGACCAGCGCAACTGCATGTATTCCGGTGCCAGCAGCCCCAGCGGCAACAGGTACAGGCAAACGCTGCCAAGCACAAATTGAAACGGTAACCCCAGCAGCAGCCTCTCATACCAGCGTGAGTGACGGCGCTCATAGTGCGGAATATGTGGGGCTACTGACATGGAGAATGTTTCACGCTGCTGACATCAAGCTGCCAGTATACGCGTTGAAACCTTAATATTCAGCGTCTGTGAACGGTTTCAGTTTGGAGGCGGCAGTGCCATTTTGCGTTTAACCCGCCGCAGCAATGCGCCGATCAGCGGCAATTGCAGGTACACTGGGGCACTGTCCCAGTAGTCCAGATGCTCCGCAACCCTGCCCGCCTGATCCAGCCGGATTCGGCTGCTGCCTTCTACCTTCAGCTCACCGATCACCGGCACCTGAGCGGCAAACTGCCAGCGTAGCCAGGCACACTGGTTGGGCTCATGCCAGCAGACTTCGAGCAGTTCAAAGGCCGGCTTTCCAGTACGTTCAAACATGTCATTCAGCAGCGCCCGCACCGAGTGGCGTCCGTAAAGATCATTGAACGGGTCACGAAAGTGCACATCTGGTGCCAGCCGCTCGCACAGGTCGTTTACCCGGTCAGGCGTCAGGCTTGCGAAGGCCTCGGCATAATCGCGCGCCTGCTGTTCTAGTTCTGTGGTGTCTGCTTCCATGATGATTGTGCTCAAAACCCAGTGCTGCGTTTGATGAGTTTGAAGTAGAGACCGTAGGGTAGCATGCGCAGTAGGGCCAGCGTACGCACAAACGCCGAAGGGAAGCGGATCTCGAAACGGCGGCTTCCGAGCCCCTTGACCAGCTGGTACGCGGCCTCTTCTGGACTGATCAGCTGCGGCATGTCGAATGGGTTCTGGTCGGTCAGAGGAGTGCGCACAAAGCCGGGGTTGACCACCTGCAACTGCACGCCACTCCCCTGTAGCTCGACCGCCAGTGCTTCGCAGGCGTTGACCAAAGCCGCCTTGCTTGCTCCGTAGGCTGCGGCTGTCGGCAGACCTCGATAGCTTGCCAATGAAGCTACACATGCCACTTGCCCATGCCCTCGCTTGCGCATGCGCGGCAGCACCGCTTCCAGCCCGGCCATGACCGCCAGAAAGTTGATGTCCATCAGACTGCGACAGGTTTCCACCGACAGCTCGTCCAGTGTCATGGGTGTATGATTACCTGCATTGAAGACCACCAGGTCAGGCAGGCGCCATTGCGCCTCGATCCAGTCCAGTGCCCGTTGATTGGCACCGGGTTGGGTGACATCCATTTCCAGCGGCAGTATACGTCCGATATAACCGGCTTTTCTGGCATCATCCGCCACCTGTTGCAATATTTCACGTCGACGCCCACTGATGACGACATCACTGCCCTGCTCTGCCAGCCTGAGGGCCGTGGCCCGGCCAATACCGGTGCCGGCACCGGTGATCCATACCAAGGGCCAACGTGGAATGCCGTTGATATTCATGGTGCCTCCTTAAGCGCCAATGGCACTGGCTCAGGCTGTAATCGCACACGGATGCGACTGCCATCGCGAGCACTGAACTCCATGCCCAGCCAGCGACCATTTTGATCGTACCAGCTGTGAGTATCGTCCAGATCCCCTCCCAACTGGTAGTGAGTGGCCACTATTGCTTCGTTGCCAAGCTGCACTGTTTCACGCCCCAGTTCGGTGACATTCAACTCGCTCACCTCGCCGGTCAGTGTATTCAGCAGCTGCTGCTGTAGTGGAAGCTGAGGGTGCCAGTGATTTGAAGTAAGCAGTCGCTGACCCAGAGGCTCACAAACTGCCGCCTCAACACGGCACAGCCGATCATTTTGACGCTCAATGCGGTGTAATGTCAGCGCTCCATCGTCATCAATTCTGACGTTCAATTTCTGCAGCTGTCCATCAGTCGACCATTGCTCTTGCGCTGCATACTCAAAATGATAGTTGAACAGTGCCAGTACACGAATCTGCAGCTGCATCTCTATATCGACCTGCAGTCGGTCGGCCTGTTGGTCAAACCGAAGCCGATAATGACCTATGGTTTTGCCTTTGCGCTCAACGCTGTATAACGCTTCAGTGCCGTACAAATTCAGTGGCGACACAAAACCCGTGCCCACCCCGACCTGAGCGGCAGCTGCCTGAACGGTCGCCAGCAACAGAGCTGACACCAAGATGTGACGAAGTATACGCATAAAAAATCCCCCGCTCACTGATACGCGCTCGAAATGCGGGCGGTTCAGTCAACGAGGGATTATCGGGTAGCAAGTGGCGCCGGTTACGCCTTGAAGCGGGATACCAGCTGGTTCAGGCGTGTTTCCAGTTCGCCCATCTGGCTGGCGGTGCCGGCCAGTTCTTCTGCATTGTGCGTGGCCTTGTCAGCAATATCGGCAATCTGCTGTACGCTCTTGCTGATTTCGTCAGCCACCGCGGTCTGTTCTTCCGCTGCACTGGCGATCTGGGTATTCATTTCAGTAATGGTACTGACCGAGTGGGTAATCTGCTGCAGCGAGTTGCGTGCTTCATCGGCCCGTTCGATGGTGTCTTGACTTTGTGCCTGCGAGCTTTGCATCTCGATAACCGCATTGCGTGCGCCGGACTGCAACCGTTCGATCATGCGCTGAATTTCGTCGGTGCTCTGCTGAGTACGAGTTGCCAGGGTGCGCACTTCGTCGGCAACAACGGAAAAGCCACGCCCCTGCTCGCCGGCTCGAGCCGCTTCGATGGCCGCATTGAGCGCCAGCAGGTTGGTCTGCTCCGCGATGGACGAGATAACGTTGATCACTGTGCCGATCTGATCGGCATCGGTGCCGAGGCTGGCAATGACCTCTGCCGAACGGTTTACGTCATCAGCCAAGCGGTTGATCGATTCGATGGTATGCTCAACCACCTTTTGCCCATTTACCGACTCGCCATCGGCCTCACGAGCGGCATCGGCTGCCTGAGCAGCACTGCCAGCCACTTGCTGAACCGCGGCTGCCATCTGGTGAATGGCGGCAGCGGCCTGTGAGGTTTCACCTTTCTGTTTATGGGCATCTTCATGGGTTTGGCTAACCACATGTTTCATCGACTCGGTTGACTGACTCAGTGAGCGCACCGCAGTTTGCACTTCGCGTACCAGTTGCTGGATTTTTTCGACAAAGTCATTGAACCCCCTGGCCACATCACCGACTTCATCATCGGTTTCAACCGGCAGGCGCTGAGTCAAGTCACCCTCGCCGCGCGAGATATCCTTGAGGGCCGCAGCAGTCTGCTGCAGCGGGCGTACCATACGCTGTGCGACATATAGGGTTACCAGCGATACCAATACCAGCAGGATCAGCGCAGAAATACCGATGATGCCCAGTGTGGTTGCGACTGAAGAGCGAATCTGATTTTCCAGTTGCGCAACGGCGGCATCAATATCATCGATGTAGAAGCCGGTGCCGACAACCCAATCCTTACCCGGCAGCGCCTGTGCATAACTCAGTTTCGGTGCATCACGCCCCAGCTGTGGCTTTTCCCATGAATACTCAACAAAGCCTCCCCCGCTGCGCCCTGCCTTGACCAGCTCTTGGGTGAACAGAACACCTTTCGGATCTTTCAGGCCCGAAAGATCTTTGCCAATAAGCGAAGGGTTCGTGCCATGAACTTTCGTGACCCCCTGAGGATCAAAAGCGAAGATATAACCATCCGTGCCAAAACGCATGGCATTCAGCACTTCGGTTACCCGCTCCATTTTTTCATCGTCGGTGATGCCCTTGCGCGCCAACAAAGGCTGCACGGCGCTGATCGCCTGCTCCACGTAGTGACGCAACTCGGTTTGCTTGGTGGCCAGCATATCCTTACGGATGCGCTCCACCTCTTCATCACCCATCGCCTGCATCTGCACGCGAACAATGATCATGATGGCCGCAACCACCAGCAGCAGGGGCACCAGAGACAGGAGCAACAGCTTACCCTTCAGTCTGAGTTTGCTCATCTTTAATCCTTACATAGGCAGGGGGTTTAAAAATAAGCTTAGTTTACTGCAAAACATTCTGTTGTTCTAATAAACATTCGTTTTATGCCTGGATATTGATTTATCTCAATGCAATATCCATGAAGCATTGGTGGCGAAGACCACACCGAAGCGGAAAACGGTTCAATTGCAGCCCGTACACACTCCGTGTTTCGGCATACAAGTCAGAGAGTCAGGCGCGGATCGTAGTCAAATTGAGTGATTGCACCGACTCTGATTTTGCTGATATCAGGGTGCGCCGGATTGAGCAGGTAGTTGTACTCACCATGGATTGCAGCACTGGGAACCTGCATAACCAGTGAGATCTCATCCTTGACCCAATTATCCCCAACATTTCGAACAGCACTTGCCAGCTGGGGGCTGTTCCAGTTATCAGGCAGGTCGTTCAGATCGATATGTGTGACCAGCGTGGCATCAAAGCTGACTTCGAGCTTGGCATATTGCCTCAGAATGTCGGGACGGCGCAGATGCACGAGCAGTTCCAGCGCTGCCTGGGCAAGGCTGGTACCGAGGTACACAACCCGAACCCCTTTGCTGTTCCAACGGCCACCGTACAGAAATGCCCCCTCACCAGAGAGCATCGCTTCGGGCGTGCTCGCAAAGGCTGGGTCAGCAACACGCCAACCCGTTAGCCTCAACTGAATACTCCATGGCGGATGCGCCCGATCAGGTCTTCAACATCACGTGCTCCCATTTCTGTACTGGCGTAATACATGGGGGCTTCACCCTGTAACAGGTCATGAGGTGTCTGCAGCCACTCGACTGCAGCCGCATCGTCGCCCTGCATCATTTCAAGCGCAAGGTCCTTGATTCTGGCAAGGCGTACAACGCGATCCGATTCATCAACATGCAGGTAGCCCTCTTTCTGACGCCGCCTCAGGGTTGCAATGGACATGGAAAGACACTTGACCATTTCTGCCCGAGTAGTTGCGTAGGCTTCCTCAAGCATCTGGACTGAAGCGGCAGGCAGGCCATCACGAATACGACCAATAATTGCACTGTGGTCGTTATTACAAACACCCGTTACGACGCAGACTAGAGTAGAACCCTGACCTGACCGCGTAACCTTTTGCGTCTGGCGCTGCGAGACAGGCCGAATACTGCCTGCCCTTGGCGCTTTCGCAGTAACAGGCCCTTTTTTCGGAGTTGCGATATGCGCCGCTTCCATTTGATCACCTCAAACTGTTCAGATGAACAGCTTAGTCACTACGATGAACGATGGCAAGTTAATGCAATATTCTTAAGCCGCCTCGCATTGGCTACCACAGTGACTGAAGATAGCGCCATGGCTGCGCCGGCGATGGCCGGGTTGAGCAGCAGGCCAAACAACGGGTACAGCACACCTGCCGCCACCGGAATGGCCAGGCTGTTGTAGATAAAAGCACCAAAGAGGTTCTGTTTGATGTTACGCACTGTTGCCCGCGATATGGCGATGGCATCCACAACTGACGTAAGGCTGGAGCGCATCAGTGTGACATCGGCAGAACTGATCGCCACATCGGTGCCCGACCCCATGGCGTAACCGATATTCGCCTGCGCCAGCGCCGGTGCATCATTGATGCCATCACCCACCATTGCAACGATCTTGCCTTCTGCCTGCAGATCCTTGATCACCTGCTGTTTCTGCTCCGGCTTGACCTCGGCGATGACACGGTCGATACCCGCCTGTTTCGCGATCGCGTTGGCGGTGCGCTCGTTATCACCCGACAGCATCACCACTTCCAATCCTTGGCGATGGAATTGAGCCACTGCTTCGGTGCTGTCTTCGCGCAGCGGATCGGCTACCGCGAGCAACATCACCGGCTGTTTGTCCACCGCCATCCAGATCAGAGAGCGTCCGGTTTCACTGAAGCGCTCGGCATGTGGCTCAAACTCAGTGGTATCAACCCCCTGCTCTTGCATCCAAAGTTGATTGCCCAACAGTATGCTGTTGCCTTCGACTTCGGCCTGCACCCCACTGCCGGCGGCAGCTTCAAACGATTGGGTGTCTGTCAGTGTGATCGCTTTGTCGCGGGCGTATTCAACCACCGCCTGTGCCAATGGGTGTTCGGAATGCTGTTCGACACTGGCGGCCAGCCGCAGCAGCGCGGTTTCATCACCTTCGCAGTGCAGGCCGACAACCTGTGGCTTGCCTTCGGTGAGGGTGCCGGTTTTATCCAGCACCAACGTGGTGATCGACTGCGCCTGCTGCAGCGCTTCACCGTTGCGAATCAGCACACCCTGTTCGGCTGCACGCCCCACGCCCACCATCACAGACATCGGCGTCGCCAGCCCTAGGGCGCAGGGGCAGGCAACGATCAGTACGGTCAAGGCCGCCACGATTGCATAGGGCCAGGCAGGCGCCGGTGCCAGCCAGAGCCAGAACACAGCTGTAAGCAGCGCGATAAGGATCACGACCGGTACGAAGATGGCCGAAATGCGATCGGCCAGCCGGCCCAACGCCGGCTTGGCGTTCTGGGCTTCACGTACAGTGGCCACAATCTGTGCCAGTACGGTTTTCTGCCCCACGGCGCTGACTTCGATCAGCAGACTGCCCTGCCCGTTAACGGTACCGCCCGTGACAAGATCACCGGGCTCGCGCTTGACCGGTACCGGCTCGCCGGTGAGCATGGACTCATCCACATGGCTGCTGCCCTCCAGCACTTTGCCATCGACCGGGACCCGCTCGCCGGGGCGAATACGCACATGATCTTCCGGTAACAACATTGCCACCGGTACTGACTTGCTTTCGCCATCACGTACCCGCATCGCTTCACGCGGCTGCAGATCCAGCAGCTTGCGAAGGGCATCGGTGGTATTGCCGCGGGCGCGGCTTTCCAGCGCTTGCCCCAACAGGATAAAACCGAGAATCATCACCGCCGCTTCGTAATACAGATGCATCGCGGCGTCAGGCAATATGCCGGGAGTGCTCGCGGTGATAATCAGCAACCCGGTGGAGTAGACCCAAGCGGTGCCGGTACCCAGCGCAATCAGGGTATCCATGTTCAGGTCACCACGGAATAGCCCCAGCCAGGCGCCTTTATAGATATGGCCTGCGCTGTAAACCATGATTGCCAAAGTGACCACGCCCAGCGCGACGCCCTGAAGCACTCCCCCTGTGGTATGCAGGTCGGGCATCCAGCCGATCAGCATGGCGAGCATCAATACACCGCCTGCCGTTAATGCAACCAGACTTTTACGCAGGGTCAGGCGATAGGCTTCACGCTCCTGCTCGGCCCGCTTCTCGTAGTCGTCTTGATCCTGCATCAAGTCAGCACCGTAGCCGGCTGCCTCCACCGCCCTGATCACTACACTGGGGTCGGCATCGGTCTGTACCGAGGCGGTACGGTCAGCAAAGTTGATCGCGAAGTCCTGAATGTCTTCGGTACTGTTGAGGGATTTTTCGACACTGCGCACGCAACCGGCGCAGCGCACGTTGTGCAGGGCAAACTGATAAATGGCCATCTTGAACCTCATGTGATGGTGTTCGATGGCTTAAGCATAAACCCTGAAGTGGGGTATAGGGTCAAGAATCCTATTTAACAACTTCTCCTGTTTCCAATAAAACGGTCATTGAAAAACTCGTTTGACAACCGATCCATAATGAATGCAAACTAATGTTTTAAAAGAAAAATAAAACAAAATCGTCTCCCTTAGCAGACAAATACATATTATTTCGATATGGCTCATAAGGGGCGAAAGACATGAAAAGGACTTTCATCAAATGCATCTATTATTGTATTACTTTCGTCATGTTTTGCTCACCGCGCTATTCCTACTCCTGATACCACCCGCCCACGCCAACATGCTGATTCCCGATGGCGCCAGCTTTTCGTTGCCGGCAGACAGCACATTTGATCTTTCATGCGGTGTTTTGGACGTACAGGGCGGCCTGTCCCTTAACAATGCCGAAGTTTCCAACATTATGAATGTCGACATCGCCAGTGGCGGCCAGCTCGATGGCGGTGATGGCATTATACAGTTGAGTGGAAACTGGCAGAATGAAGGCGTTTTCAATCCGGGTAATGGTACTGTCATCATCGATGACAGCTGCAGCACCTCTGATGTCGTATTTAGCGGCAACACTGTGTTCAATAATCTGACCATCATTGATAACGGTGGTCGCTCAATCTTTTTGCCGAGCGGCCGTGCTTTAACGGTCAACGGTACTCTAACGCTCCAGGGCAATGGAACAACGCCTCTGCAACTGCTTTCCAACGATGGCAGTCAAGCCACAATCATCCTTGGGCCCAGCGCTCAAGTCATTCGCAACAATGTAAACCTTGCCAGCAATGTTCAAATAGGCACAGGTTTTACACCGGCAGTTGCCATACCTACTCTAGGATTACTGCCCCTTGCTCTCCTTGCTCTGCTTCTGGCTATTGTCGCCGCCTGTGGTCTCAGGCAGCGCAGGCCCGCCTGAGACGTAAAACTCTTTCAAGAGGCATTGATATGCTCAAGTTTACTCATGCTTTACCAATTACACTGCTAGTTACTCTGGGTACCGGCTCCGCTCCTCTGCTGGCAAGTGGTGATATTACCGCCACCCTGCCAAGTTCCGGCGGCGGTTTTGTTGTGGAAAGCACCACAGGCACCGAGTTTTTCCGGATCAACGATGACGGAACGATACTGATGCCTGGCGTTCCAGGCTCTCCCGAAGCCGATACAGTGCTTTGCTATAAGGCAACAGGGATTTTGGGCCCCTGTGCTGCAGGAGTCGCGGCTGGCCCAGAAGGACCAGAAGGACCTATGGGCCCCCAGGGTGAGCAAGGTATTCAAGGGCTGCCTGGCGCTGTTGGAGCTCAAGGGCCTGTGGGTCCCGCTGGTCCACAGGGGGACACTGGCCCTGCTGGACCACAAGGACCACAAGGACCACAAGGACCACAAGGTGATTCTGGCACTGTCGGGATTTTTGGTAGCAACACGAGCAGAGGCCTTGCAGGCAACGGCCGGGATTGCTTCATTGGTGAAATCATACTGACCGCTGGTAATAGAGGAGTGGGTATACCCGCGGCGGGTCAGCTTTTAAGCATCAGCAACAACACGGCACTATACAGCTTGCTGGGCACAACGTTTGGCGGTAATGGTACAACCACTTTTGCACTGCCCGACCTGCGTTCCGCTGCACCGAATGGCACTACGTACACAATCTGTGATAATGGAATCTACCCTTCATCGAGATGACAACTCTTGCTACTTGATATTGCCTGCAAGCGAAAACAGGGCATACAACGAAAAAGGCGACCAACCTGGGCCGCCTTTTTGTTATCTCTCCCACATGTATCAGAACATGTGCAAACCACCGTTGATAGAGAAGTCAGCACCGGTGATGTAGGCCGATTCGTCTTCCGCGAGGAAGGTCACGATACGGCCGATTTCGTCCGGCTCACCCAGACGCCCTACCGGAATGGACTTGGCGATTTTTTCCAGCACGGAATCATCGATCTTGGCAACCATCGGCGTCATCACGTAGCCCGGTGATACGGTGTTGACGGTAACACCCTTGGCCGCCACTTCCTGCGCCAGTGCCTTGGTGAAGCCGTGGATACCGGCCTTCGCTGCAGAGTAGTTGGTCTGACCGAACTGACCTTTCTGTGCGTTAACCGAGGAGATGTTGATGACACGACCGAAGCCCTGATCGATCATCGGATTGATCACCAGGCGAGTCATGTGGAACATGGAGTCCAGGTTGGCGCTAAGGACTTCATTCCACTGTTCCCAGCTCATTTTCTTGAACTGGCCATCACGGGTAATACCCGCGTTGTTCACCAGCACATCCACATTACGGCCAGTGAGTTCTTTGACGGTTTCGATACAGGCAGCGCAGGATTCTTCACTGGTGACATCGCCATAGGCCACATCGATTTCATAACCCGCCTTGCGCTGCTCTTCCTGCCAGGCTTTGGCTTTGTCGTGGTTGCCGCCACTGTTGTATCCCGCTACAACATGAAAGCCGGCGTCGACCAGCTTGCGACAGATTGCTTCACCCAAACCACCAGTACCACCGGTTACCAATGCAACTTTTTTACTCATTGTTTACATCCCTTTTCCATAAAGTGAGCGCCTGCTCCGCCTCTTGCGAGGCTGGGGGCCGTCAGGCATTTTTGGTGCGTTGTGTTGTTGTTTTGTTTTTAAAATCTGTGCAGCAATTGATTCCATCATAGTCTGTTTTGACCATGGCAGAAGTATGACTTTGGTGCAAGGAGATTGTAGCGCCGGACTATGAAGCGGCGATGACACCGGACTCGGCATCCAGTGTGCGCAGATAGCGCAGCACCCAGTAACGCGCCACCATTGCAGTGATGGCGTTGGCGATCACCAGCGCAACAAACATGCCGGTGAGGCCAAACAGCAGGTTACCCAGCCAGCCCAGGGGAACGTACATCAGGAACAGCCGGAACAGGCTGATGCGCATGGCACGCATCGGCTGATGCAGGGCGTTGAAGGATGATGCGCTCAGGAATGTGACAGCCTGAAAGCCGAAGCCGGCAGGCACTATCAGCATCCAGAGCTGCAGCCAGTGCGCCACTTCAGGATCGTCACTGAACATTCTTGAGATCGGGCCAGACAGCAGCACCAACAGCGCGAAAATGATCAGCTGCCACATCAGTGCAAAACGTATGGCACCCCGGTAGGCAGATTTGACGCGTTCCAGCTGCAGGGCACCGAAGTTCTGGCTGATAAACGGTGGCAGCGTCATCGACAAGGCCAGACAGAACAGCAACGACAGGGATTCTATGCGGGCACCGGCACCGAAGGCCGCCACAGCCTCGGCACCATGTACCGCCACCAGTGCTGTCAGCACACCATTGGCCAGCGGTGTCATCATGTTGGAAAGCGATGCAGGCAGGCTGATCGAGAGCAGCTGGCGCCAGTGCCGCAGCATCGGCTGCCACTGTGGTAACGCCAGCAGCAACATTCCCTTGCGGTGGTAAAGCAGATGCAGTGCCAACAGTGTGGTGATCGACCAGGCCAGTACGCTGGCCATGGCCGCCCCTTCAATGCCGAAGGCCGGCACGGGGCCCCAGCCAAAGATTAGCAGCGGGTCCAGCACCATGTTCAACAGCGACGAGATCAGCATGATGCTGGCCGACAGGCGCGTGTCGCCTGAAGCCCTGAAGGTGCTGTTGCACACCATGTTGAGCACCAGAAACACGGAGCCTGCAAACCAGACCTGCATGTAACCACGAATCAGCGGCATCAGCTCAGAGGCTGCGCCCATCAGGCTGAATATGGGCTCGATCAGAAACTGGCCCCCTGCTCCGACCACCGTCATCAGTACACAGGTGAGCAGCAGGTTGTCAGTTGCCAGCCGTGCAGCGGTTTCGCTGCTGCCGCTGCCTATCAGCCGCGCCAGTGTGGCCGAGGTGCCAATACCCAAACCGATCGCCAGACTGACCACCGAGAATGAAACCGGGAAGGTAAACGCCAGTGCCGCCATTGGTTGGGTACCAAGGCGGGATACAAACCAGATATCGGCCAGATTGAACAGCATCAGGCTGACGATGCCGAACATCATCGGGACCGTCATGCGCACCAGTGTCGGGCGGATGGGCGCGTTGAGCAGGTCGGGACGCCGTGACATGCGATACCTGTCTGGTTAAGTGTATTGGGGCAAGAAAGTGCGAGAGTTTAGCAAAATCGAAGCTCAGGCGCAGGCAAAAAAAGCCCGGGACAGTGCCCGGGCAAATGTTGACATGATGAGTGAAGGGAGTGGATCAGCGGCCGGAGGCGCGCATGTTCTGCACACTGAACTTATCCACAGGGCTCATCTCTGGATCGACGATGCCCTTGAACTGTCCGGTGGTGCAGTGTTGTGCCTGGATATCGATCATGGTGAACGAGTCATCGATCGCGACACCAGTGCCCTTGTTGATCGGCAGATGGTGATCGGGATGCGCCTGACCGATGGTCCAGCTCTTCCACATGTCGCCCTTGCGGTCATAGGTGATGTTGCGCGGAATGATGAATGTCTGGGCATCCATGTAATGCTCACGCTTGCTGATCGGGTGGTTCGGATCAACCGGCTCAGACTCAACAACATAGACCTTGCGCAGCTGCCAGGTGATGTTCGGGAAACAACCACCCTTGCCACCGAAGGCGATGACCTGATAGCCATCTTCATCCTGATGGGTCTCGGTATCCAGCTCCATGTCATTGTGGTTATACATCGGCATCAGCAGGTACTTGGTGCCTTTGTAGGTCCATTTCATGTCACTGATACGGCCGTTGTAGCCTTCGAAGTCCTCGATCATGACATCGGTGCCCAGGAAGGCATCGGTTGTCTGACCGGTAGAAAGACGGCGCACTCGACGCTGGAAACCCAGATAGAGGTAGGCGTTATCCACCTTGGTGTCATCTTCGAAGCGATGGATCAGCAGCTGCGTGTCCTTCACGTCGTAGGGCTCCAGCACCTGCACGTAGATGCCACGGAACAGTTCTGACGGGTTGGGCTCAATCTTCGGATAGGGCTCCTGAGAAGTACGGTGGGTGAAGTTCAGGAAGTGGAAGTTCATCTTGATGGTACGTTCCTGCTTCCCGCTAGCCATGTCACGCGTGGTCCAGTAGAACGGCATGATGGCAGCGGAGTCACCCCAGTTGTAACCGTACTTGTAGTTCCAGGCCAGCTTTTCACCCGCACGCGGGTCATCCAGTGAAGGCTCCTGCGGGAACGGGCGACCTGCAACCGTGGGCGAAATTTCACCATGACCAGCCCCCAACTGCACATCAGCCGAGTACTTGCGCGTAGCCTCTACGTAACTCGGGTGCAGCGAAAAATCGGTGGTTTCTCCAACCTTGATTTCGGTGTCGCCGTTCTTGACGAACATGTACATGGCCGGGTCCAACGCATCCTTGAACTGGTCCACGTTGCTCTGGTTAATGGTCATGCCCGGCTGCAGCCCGTTAAAGCTGGGCACGCCATCCTTGTAAGGGTAGAAGGATTGCTGAATTACCTCTTCTGGAATATCAGCCGCCTGAACACCGGCTGCCATCGTCATGGCGATAGCCGCAGAGAAAAAAGTCTTTTTCAACATGTTGGTATCCTTATTATCGTTGTCGTACATCAGAAGCTGTAACGCACGCTGAACTGGAGTTCGTCTTCCTGATTGGCTACACCAATCGGGCCATTGAGGAATCGGGCCAGAGGCTCATACTGCTCCGGTCCAGCCGCACCACCGGTCGGGTTCCAGGGAAACTTCTTGTCGCCACCTGTTTTTACGTTCAAGCCAACGTTGAACATCCAGTGGTTATCGGGTGTCCAGGACACACTCGGAGCAAACACCGTGGCCTCGGCAGCAAAGTCATGTGCAACAATGATCTGCGGGCTCAGGCGATTGTTTTTGTAGAAACCCTTGAACAGCATGGTAGCGATCCAGTTGTCTTCGTCATTTGGCATATCCGCTACATGGTCAAGAATATGTTCACCGAACAACTGAGTTGAGAACAGGAAGGCACTGCGGGTGCCCAGTTCAGGAATGATGATGTTTTTGTCGAAACCGATGACGTAACGCAGCATGTCGGTTTCCTGATGCCCCCACAGGTCTCGCGGTTGTTCCTCGCCCTGGGTGTACGCCAGTTCAAGACGCCATACAGCATCCATATTCATCGAATAGTAATCGATTGAACCACCCAGCAGGTTTACCCGTGGGAACTCGATATTGAATACACCATCAGCCGAGGGAACGGCCGGGTTTGCATTTCGCCAATGCAACGAAGGCATCTGCTGACGATAGGTCAAGGCATTCAGGGAGAAGGTTGTATCACCATAGACACCTTCCCACTTCAGACCCAGCTGAGTGTTGGCAAGGCTCCAGTTTGGCTCTTCCACGTCATGAATGATCGGTATTCCGGCGCCAACCGGGCCAAGATATGAACTGAAGAAGCACCCGGCATCCACAATTCGATATGACTGGCCACAGGTACCCAGATTGTTGGGGCGGAACTTGTCAAAATTCCACACCATGGACAGGTTGGAGTCATCCAATACTTTGTTCGGACCCATGCGCCATTCGGCAGTCAGCATCCATTGCGGAATACGGATATCTTCAAGCTCGTCATAGATGTTATGACGCGAGTAGTCCACCGGGTTGATCACGTCGAGTACGCGGAACAGGTCTGTCTTACCCCACACCACCTGTTGCTTACCCAAGCGGAAGGACAGTACGTCTCCGTTGGTCAGTTCCTTGTCGGCACTCAGATAGAGTTCACGGATGAAGTCGAGCTGATCATTGAAGTCGGGAAACCTGGCATCCCGTTCTTCATGATCCATGTAGCCATCCAGGTTGTTACACAACGTCGGATCATTTTCACATGGAAAAGAAACACCGCCCTGCCCGGCATTCAAAATGGTATTGGATGACAGCGTGGAGTTGTCATGCCAGTTGGCCCCCAGGTAATCCTCGGTAGCCCCCTTGCCGAACTCACTGTCATTCAGGTCATACACGCCGTCATAGGTGCCGCGAAAGGTACCGTTCAGCCTGAGTGAACGCAGGCTGTCGGTTTCAAACACGGTTTCAAACTGTGCCTGACCGGTGTTGCGGAACTTGGACAGCCCTACGCCATCACGGAAGTAAGTTGCATTTTCCACATAGCCGGCCCAGGTGGTATCCGCTGCGAAGGCCGGTACCGCCAGTCCGGTACCCAGCGCCGCCGCAACGCCGACTGCGAGATGAGAAAATGTCGTTGTTATTGTTTTCGACATGGTTATTGGCCTCTTATGCCTTGGTTGTCATGACACACGAATCCTCTGCATCCGAGTCGGCATGGATCACACCATCCTCGTCCGCATAGGCTTTACAGATAAACTTGGGCTTGAATACCAGTACCCAACTCGGCACCAGCAGCATGGCGGCCGCGCCGTTGAGCACCACCATCACGATCAGCAGCAGTGCCGCTTCGGCCTGGAAGCGCAGATCCGACAGCACGACCCACATGACGATGCCGGCAATCAGAGTGATGGCGGTGAAACTGATCGCCAGCCCTGTGGTGCGGATGGCTCGCTGTACGGCGGCACTCAGATCGCCCAGTACCACCATCTCGGCACGGATGCGATCCATCATGTAGATCGAGTAGTCGATACCGATGCCCACACCCACCGCGATGATCGGCACGGTATTGGAGTTGATCCCCATGCTGCTCAGGCCCATGTAGGCGTACGTCAGCGTGGTGGCAAACAGCATGGCACCAAACATCATCACGCCCGCCATCAGCGAGGTGTAGAAGAAGGTGACCATGGCGAAGATCAGCAGGAATACCAGCGGCAGCACCCAGAGGTTGGTCTCAAAGGCGGCTTCGTTCTGCGAGGCGATCACCCCGATGGTGCCGCCGGCCAGGCGGATGGTCAGACCTTCAACCTTGCCTTCATTCTCGGCTATCCACTGCTTGGCAGTATGAATGGCACGGCGCAGGGTTTCGCCCTTGTGATCCTTGTAATAGAACACCAGGTTGGCCACGCGCTCATCGCTGTCGACAAACTCCTTCAGCGCCCCAGGAATCGGGTTCGACATCATGTAGGTAAACATCAAGCCACCCACATATCGCTCGTCATCCGGAATTTGCGCCCAACGTGGGTCGTTGTTGTGCAACAGGCGGTTGACCTGTTTCACCAAATCAGGAATCCCCTTGGAGCCACCGACACCGGGGTCCAGCATCATGTGACGCTGCAGATCTGCCAGCGCTGCCAACACCTCGGGACGCTTGATACCACCCTTTTCATCCATTTCAGCCACGATGTACATCTCTTCCGAGCCCGGAAAGCTGTCATTGATCGCCTTGGATGAGAGGTTGTAGTCATGATCCTGATACAGAATGGGCGAACCCGGCTCTGATTCGCCGATCACCACATGGGATGAGAAATAGAACCCGGCTGCCAGCAGCACGGCGGATATGCCCAACGCCTTTTTGGCCGCCTTTTCACCACTGATCAGGTCCGCACAGACATAACCCACCTTGCGGAACAGGTTATGTTTGATGGTGGTATTTTTTGGCTTGGGCAAAATGGACAGCAACAGTGGTACTGCCAGCAGTACGGTCAGAATGATGCTCAGTGCCCAGATAGAAGCGTAGTGCGCCAGTTTGGTATTGAGGGGAATGGAACCAATGGCAATCAGCAGCAGACCAATGGCATCGGACACAACCCCCAGACTGCCGGGCCTGAACAGGCTCTCGAACGTGAGCCGAGCCGCCACCTGCTGGTTGTCGTGTTCATTCAGCTCAAGGTAGTAACGCTCGACCAGCTGAATGCCATGTGACATGGCTCGGGCCGATATCAGGAAAGGAATAACCAGGCTCAGCGGGTCAAGGTTATAGCCGAACAGCGAGATGATCCCAACACCCCAGATCGAGGAAACAATCACCCCGGCGAGCGGGATGAAGATGCCGTACGCCTTGCGGAAATAGAACACCAGCAGCGCCAGCATGATCAGTGCCGTGAACAGGAAGATCTCGATGATTTGGCCCAGATACTGGTATGCCCAGCCCACCAGCATTGGCTGACCGGTCACGTGGATCTTCACGCCTTCAGCCGCTTCAATCGCGCGCATCTGCTGGATATGTTCAAAGGTGGCGGCGTAGTCGAGTTTCCCTTCAATCAGCTGTGCCTTGACCAGAGCCATGCTCAGGTCAGGGCTGACCAGCGGACCCAACACGCGAGGGTCTGCTGCCACGTCCTTGCGCATGATCGCCAGTTCCTGCTCGGACAGATCGGTATGCTCAGGATTGTAATAGGGTTCCGAGTTGACGTTGCCCTCGGGCGTCAGCCACACCTTGCGAGAGTTCCGGTGGGTCACGCTGGTTACCAGGTTGTGATCAACCCCCGGCAGTGAGTCGACCGCCTGAGTGATGCGGTGGATGCGTGCCAGCGCCTCATTGTCGAAGATATCGTGCTCGGTGAACTCAACCCCAACGATAATCACGTTGGCCCCGCCAAACGACTCTTTTATGTCGTTGTGCAACTCGATGTAAGGATGTGTTTGCGGCAGCAGATCCGCAAAGTCCGAGTACATTTTGACGCCGGGGATCTGAGCGGCAAAGAACAGCGTAATCGCAAAAATAAGCGACAAAATGATTTTGGGGTGGTTAAACAGTTTCTGGTCAAGATTGTGCAACCAGTGGGTGGCCTTGTGAGCCTTGGCAGATCGTTTATCCATGATAGAACCGTCGAGTTGTTATTATTGGATATCGAGCGACAGCAGCGTGCCTGCGCCACCTGAAATCAGTAGCTGGCCGTTTTCCTGTTGGGCGGCGTCACGCAGCCATACTGGGATCACGGGAACGTCCAGCGACTGCCACTGTCCCTTGCGACGGCTGAGAACCGTACCGTTCTCACCCAGCGCCACCAGCTCACCCCCTGCTTCTACAATGCCGTACAGAGGCGCAGCGACGGGCGTGGGTTCAACCTGCCAGCTCATGCCCGCATCTTCGGTTTGCAGTACCATGCCATCGAGCCCAACGACCCAACCGCGCCAGCGGGTGGTGAAGTGAGCGGCCTGTGGATAGAAATCATTCGGGATGTAGTCGAGCAACGCCCAGTTACGGCCTGCATCGTCACTGCGAGCCACAATGCCGAACTCACCGGTAACATAGGCTGTACTGTCCGCAAGAAACTGGATGCTGCTGAGCATGGCGTCTTCACCCAGGCTGTTCTCTTCCCAAGTATCACCACGGTCATGGCTGGACAGCAGGGTTGAAAAACTGCCTACCGCCCAGTAACTGCCGTCAGGCGCACAGGCAATATCCAGCAGATTTTCAGGGGTTGGCAGGTCGATAGGCCGCCAGCTGAGGGCTTTGTCATCACTGCGCCAGAGCTGTTGCTCAAAGCCAAGCGCAATCAAAGTGCTGTCGGGACAGATTTCCACATCGATCAGGTTGGGCTGACTGTCGAGCACCTGACGTTGCCAAGGTGAGTCGCTGTTGTCACGGTGCAGTACCAGGCCATTACTGCCAACCGCCACTTCAAGACCTGGCGCCGTAACGACGGCCTGAATTTGATCTGTACGGCGTACCGGCTCCTGCAGCTGTTGCTCAACACCACTCAGATTGAGCGGCGCTTCACAACCGGCCAACAGAATCAGCCCGGGCACGATGCCAAGGCGAAAGGGAAATGAAGATCTTGAGTGCCGTGTACCCGCAGGCTGCACGGCGGTCTGTTCGGTTTTCAGTCTCATCATTTGTTGTTCTTCTGGATGAATGTGGGCACGAAAGTTCGGCTTCATCCGGATAGAGCAACAGCTGTGCCAAAATGGATACTCATTTTGGCGACAAGGCTGAAACCTGCATGATTACTGGGGTTATAGGGTCAGAAAACAGACCAACTCGGGTAATTGCTTACGTTACAAAATGGAAACTTGATCAACTCTCTTTGATTAAATCATCAATTCAGCAACAGAGTGTTGAGCAAATGATCAATGTGCCATTTCATCATTCCAGCACACCACACGGTTGCGACCGGTCTGTTTGGCCAGGTACAGCGCCACATCAGCTCGCCCCACCAGTTCATCCTGACCCAGCGAAACATCTGCTTCCAGGCAGGCAAGTCCGATACTGGTGGTGACATCCAGCACTTCATCGTTAATCTGAAATGGCGTATCGGCAATGGCATGACGCAACCGCTGCGCGATTTTTTCCGCATCACTCTGGCTGGTATCCGGCAACAGCACCAGAAACTCTTCACCGCCATAACGACCCAGCTGATCCGACTGGCGCAGTTCGCTCTGAAGACGGGATACGAACGTGACCAGTACCTCATCCCCTTTCTGATGACCATAACGGTCGTTGACATGCTTAAAGTAGTCGATATCAAGCATCAATACTGCGAGTGCCCCTGAGCACTGTTCAGCTTCCTGCTTCAGGTAGCCAAGCTGAGCCAAAATCCAGCGCCGGTTGCGGGCGCCGGTCAACTCATCATGATGGGCCAGATAGGTCAGCGCCTCCTGAGAGCGGCGGTGTCGTTTGATCTCTTTGTTGAGATTCGCAGTACGATCGACAATGATCGACTCGCGATCATCGCGCTCTCGCTGAAGGCTGCGCAGTAGACGTCGCAGGCCTGTCAGCGCAACCATTCCAGTGACCGACAGCAACACAAAGGTCACCAGATGAATCAGTATGCTGTCGCGACGCAGGCCAGTAGTCAGACGCTGGGCGTAACTGACCGGAAAGGACACGCTCAAGCCACCCCGCATGTCACCGACTTCAAACCCCATTTTCGCATGACAGGGCATACAACTCTGGTCAATGTGCAGTGGCGCCATATAGCGGAACCGGTCATCGACAATTTCAACAACCGAGGCGTCACCGCTCTCTTCCAGCTGCGTGAGTGCGCGCTTTTCCCAAGGGTCAGCCTGATTGTTGGGATTCATCAAAGTGTGGCTGGTCAAGTGAATCTCAAGTCTTCCTCCCTCCAGCAGTTCGGCAATCTGTCGGGTCATGTAGGCCGGATTGAGCTTGGTCAGGACAACACCTTCAGGCGACGTGATGGTCTTCTCCGGTATTTCAAGCCAGGGGTTTTCTGGGGTCTGTTCCGTCAGCGGAGCATAGACGCCACCGTGTATGGCGTTCCAATGCCGCATGGTCTGGATCAGCTGAAAGGCAACTTCCCCCCGCTGTTTGGCCAGATCGAAGCCGGCATGCTGCAAGGTCCGGTCGTTGTGGTAGTAAGCAAGCCCCACTACCAGCGCCCAAAAGAGAATAGGGAAAGGCAGCGCAAATGGGGAATGTATCAACCAAAGAAGGCGATCACGCACTGCACTACCCTGCCCTGTAAACACTTGCATAAAAATTCAGCAAAGGATTGTAATAAAAAATGCCTTTTGGCGACAGTTTTGCTGAGCCTGTTATATTCTTTACTGCCTGGCGCTACTTGAAAAATGCATTGGCGGCCCACACATTGATGTAATCAGCATTACACAATCAGACAGACAACCCGGGAGTATTAGATGAGTGCACTTTTCCAGCCCATGCAGGCCGGCGCGCTGCAGCTGCGCAACCGTATCGTGATGGCTCCGCTGACCCGTTGCCGGGCAGAGGCCGACCGCGTCCCCGGTGAGTTGATGGTGGAGTATTACCGCCAGCGTGCCGGTGCGGGTCTGATTATTTCAGAAGCCACGTCCGTAACCCCCATGGGCGTTGGCTACCCCGACACCCCGGGAATCTGGTCGGACGAACAAGTGGCCGGATGGAAAAAGGTCACCGATGCCGTTCACGCCGAAGGCGGGCTGATCGTGCTGCAGCTGTGGCACGTGGGCCGCATATCACATACAAGCTATCTCAACGGTGAACTGCCGGTGGCACCCAGTGCGATCAAGCCTGCTGGACATGTCAGCCTGATCCGCCCCAAAACCGAGTACCCGACGCCGCGTGCGCTTGAAACCAATGAGGTTCCGGCCATTGTGGAGGCCTACCGCAAAGGCGCCGAGAACGCCAAGGCAGCCGGTTTTGACGGCGTGGAGATTCACGGCGCTAACGGTTATCTGCTGGAACAGTTCCTGCTGGATGGCTGCAATCAGCGCACCGACCAATACGGTGGTTCACTGGAAAACCGTGCCCGTCTGATGCTGGAAGTAACTGATGCGGTGATCAACGTATGGGGAGCTGATCGGGTGGGCATGCATCTGTCCCCACGTGCCGATTCACACGATGTCAGCGTGACTGATCGAGAAGGCACTTACGGTTACGTGGCCGAGCAACTGGGACAGCGCAAGCTGGCATTCATCTGCACCCGTGAGCATGTTGCCGATGACAGCATCAGTCCGATGCTGAAGCAGCGCTTTGGTGGTGTTTATATCGCCAACGAAGCCTTCAACGGCGAATCGGCAGAGGAATATGTGGCCAGCGGCAAGGCGGATGCCGTGGCGTTCGGCAAACCCTACATTGCCACCCCTGACCTGGCACAGCGCATTGCAGCCAGCGCTGACTGGAACGAGCAGGACCCCGGCACCTTCTATGCATCAGGGCCTGAAGGCTATACCGATTATCCGTTTATGCCGGGTTGATCCCTGAGAGCGCTGACCCGAAGGCATTAGCTTATAGCATATTAGTATTATCTACTGATTGCCTTATTCTTTAAGGGCATTAGAATCCGCATTCAGTGTTACTGAATGATTGGATACAACTGATGAACCCTAAAGAAAACCTCAGCGGCTTTGCTCTGCTGGCCGCTGTCCTGCTGTTGGGCAATGCCCTGCTGGATTCAGCCATTTTTTTCCGTCTGCTGGTCGGCCTGGGTCTGGGCTACGCCCTGACCCGCGCTGCGCTCGGTTTTGCCGGCAGCGTCAACCGCGCCTATCGTGCCGGCTCAACCCGCCTGATGCGCGGTTTGATGTTGATGTTTACCGCCACCGCCGTGGCCTCAACCGCCTTTCTGTACAACCAGAACCCACATGATCTGAACCTTTGGGTCAACCCGATCAACCTCGGTTTGGTGGTCGGCGCGCTGATGTTCGGTTTCGGCATGTCGTTCGCGGGCTGCTGTGCTTCGGGTGTACTGACCTACTTCTCCAGTAACCTGGCACGCCCGGCGCTGATTCTGTTCTGCTTCGGTATGGGGGTATTTCTTGGCTTCCCGTTACAGTCACAGGAAAGCTGGATCACAGACACACTGATCTCGACCCCGACCTATGCCGACAAGGGCGTTTACCTGCCTGACCTGTTCCCGAGCGACCCACTGGGTGGTTATTTTGGGGCCATTGTGATTACGGCAGCCCTAGCAGGGTTTGTGAGCTGGCTAGCCCATCGCTACGAACACCACCGTCGTCGCGACAACACCTATATCGGGGTAGATTCAGAACATCAGGTGTTGAACAGCAAGCCCTCCAACCTGGGTGAGCATCCGTTCTTCAGCCGCCACACCTATGAAGCGCTGTTTGTGTCACGCTGGTCGATGACCACCGGCATCGCCATGATTGTGGTGCTGTTTACTCTGCTGATGGGTGTTACCGGTTCAGGCTGGGGAGCATCCACCCCCTTCGGTCTCTGGTTTGGTCGCCTGCTGATTCTGATCGGTATCGACCCGGCAGCCGTGGCAGCCTTCGCCGACCGTCCGATACAGGCCTTTACCATGCCATTCTTAAGCCACCCGGTGAATGTGCAGAACATGGGCATCATGCTGGGTTCTGTAGTGGCTCTGCTGCTGGCTGGGCGCTTTTTTAGCGGTCTGTCACGGATGCGCCTGACGGCGCGTGAAGCGGGCATGTTGGTCATCGCCGGTTTGGCAATGGGCCTGGGTACCCGATTTGCCAATGGCTGTAACGTGGGCGCCCTGTTTACCCCGATCGCCAACTTCTCTCTGTCGGGCTGGATATTCCTGGTCTTCATGATCGCCGGTGGCGTGATCGGCAACATGCTGGGGCGGCGGATACAGGCGGCTTAATCGCGGTCTGCTGCAGAGTGGCATGCCTTCTTAAGCCGACAAATGCATCCGTATCTCAAATCATCGAAAAGGATAGTTAGTCGTTATTAATGATCACCTTCATCGCATTTTCACGCGAGGCGTTGCCGAACACTTCATAGGCGCCCATGAAGTCGTCGAAGCTGAAGCGGTGGCTGATTAATCG
Source organism: Marinobacterium sp. BA1 (assembly GCF_041155135.1). Taxonomy (NCBI): domain Bacteria; kingdom Pseudomonadati; phylum Pseudomonadota; class Gammaproteobacteria; order Oceanospirillales; family Oceanospirillaceae; genus Marinobacterium; species Marinobacterium sp. BA1. Next base: position 109,254 of record NZ_BAAFHC010000001.1, on the reverse strand, counting down.
CTCCGGCTGCAATTTGCCCGAGGTAACGGTTTTCAACAACATGGGAGTGGTGTTGGTATTTACCAAGCCGGTGGTGAGGGTGATGTTTTTGATCCACAGGTCCTGAATCTGCAGGTCCACTTTGGTGCCGTGTACACCCACGTTCGCAATATGCCCGCCCGGACGCACGACCTGCTGGCAGATATCGAAAGTGTGTGGAATGCCCACCGCTTCAATCGCTACATCCACCCCATCTTTGGTATGCGCCATGATCTGTGCAACCGTATCGCCACTGCCGCTGTTAATAAGGTCAGTGGCGCCAAAGGTTTTGGCCATCTCCAGCCGGCCATCGTCCAGGTCCACCATGATGATCTTGGCGGGGGAATAGAACTGCGCCGTCAGCAGTGCGCCCATCCCCACAGGGCCTGCACCCACAATCGCAACCGTATCACCGGGTTTGACCGCGCCGTAGAGCACACCGATCTCGTGACCGGTGGGCAGGATATCACTGAGCATTACCAGCGCCTCTTCATCCGCGCCTTCGGGGATCGGGTAGAGACTGTTGTCAGCATGAGGAATGCGGACATACTCGGCCTGAGTGCCATCAATCAGGTGGCCCAGAATCCAGCCGCCATCCTCGCAGTGGGAATACATCTGTTGCTTGCAGTATTCACACTTGCCGCAGGAGGTAATGCATGAGATCAGTACTCGATCACCCGGTTTGAAGTTGCTGACGGCATCGCCAACCGACTCAATAATCCCCACGCCTTCATGGCCCAGAATTCGGCCTTCGGTCACGGCAGGCACATCGCCTTTGAGAATGTGCAGGTCGGTACCACAGATGGTGGTTTTGACGATTCTGACCACCGCATCGGTGGGTTTCTGCACCTTGGGCATCGGTACGGTGTCCAAAGACTTTTTACTCGGGCCGTGATAGACCACCGCTTTCATGCTGTCCTGTGTCATTGCTGTCTCCATTGAGCAAAGATGAAAGATGTCTCGGTCAAATCAGCATAGCGAATATGTGGAAATCTGCCAGCATCACTGTGTACCTTCACGTCATCGATGCTCCTGTGCATCCATGCACCCGCAGCATACCGTACGCCCTGTACGTAAAAGCCCGCTGCGGAACGAACCGGAGCGGGCTTGATACAGCTAGAGCAGAGGATCAGGTCAAAACGGTCAGGAAACGCTCGTTGAGCTGACGGTCATGGTAGAAGATCGCCTTGCCCAGTTGTTCGGCATCCCAGGTCACCGGTTCGTGGTCCGGGTAATGGTAGTCTCCACCGGCAAATACTTCGTTGCGGTTGCCTGACGGGTCAAAGAAGTAGATGGTCTGGCCATGGGTCAGGCCGTGACGGGTCGGACCAATATCAATGGAAGTATCGGTCATGGAGATCAGATCCGCTGCTTTCAACACATCGTTCCAGGTTTCCAGGAAGAAGGATGCATGGTGCAGCTTGGCAGGTTCGGGATGCTCAATGAACGCTACGTCGTGTGCTTTCATGCTTGCGGTCATGAAGCCGGCCAGCTGTTTGCCTTCAGGATCGACAACCTGTTCGGCCAGGTCCATACCCAGTACATCAGTGAGCAGCTTGACGGTAGCAGGCACGTCCGGCCCGTACAACAGACAGTGGTCAAAGCGAGTCGCTTTCATGCCTTTCAGATCGCGCGGCCAGGCTTCCGGGTTGCGGTTGCCCACGCCCCACTTGCCGGTTTGCTCCTTGGTGGCAAACAGCTCGAAGCGATGCCCAGTCGGCACTGTGAAGGCGATGCGACGGCCGCAGTCCTTCAGGTCACCGGCTGCGATCTCTTCGGTGGCAACACCCGCCGCCTGCAGCTCGGCACTGAGACGATCAATGGTGGCTTCATCAAGACATTTGAAACCGACAAAATCCATCCCTGGTTGATCCGCCTCACGCAGTACCAGAGAGAATTTATCCACTTCGGTCCAGCCCTTGAGGTAGACACGCCCCTGAGTGTCACGATCAACTTCGATCATGCCCATCAGGTCAACGTAGTGCTTCAGAGCTTCATCCATATCCAGAACGCGCAACTGGATATGACCGGGACGCATTACACCTTTTTTCATAGCCGTTTCCTTATAGTTGTTAGCTTGCTCGATCTGCCTTACCACAGCTGGTGGCGACTTCGGGCGGATCAGGTTCGATTATCAGATTACTGCGGGCATAGACCCTGCAGGCCAGCACAGTGCCCTCAGCTTCCTGTTCGGGGGAAACCCAGGCTCTGCTCATGCGTTTACTGAAATACTCACCCTTTAAAATCCGGATGCGGCATTTGCCACACCCGCCGCCACGACAACCAACCGGTATCAGCGCCTGCCCTGCCCGTTCCATGGCGACCAGCAGGCTCAACTCCGAACTGGCGTTAAAGCTGGTCTCCTCATCCGTCAGCTCGATACGGTGGCGCTGCGGTGTTTCCGGAGTCGATGCGTTATAGTTGTTATTCATATTCAGACCTCACGTGATGTCTGATAATCCCGCCTCGAGGCCGGGGTTTCCACCGCCTCAGATGGAAACATGAAATCCCGAAAGCGGGTGAAACCATCCCTGATTCGGGATCAGATTCGTTTAAACAGCGCTGAACGGGTCTGCTCATCAGCACCGTCTGCAGCCGTCACAAAGCGCTCCATGTGGATGTCCCGCTCGAACAGGCGCCCCTGCATCAGCGCAGTGATGGCAGCATCGATCATTGGCGGCGGCCCGCAAAGGTAAGCCTTGTGACCGCTGAAGCGGTTATCAAACCGGTCGATGGCCGCTTCATGCACAAAACCCTTGAAGCCTTGCCATTGATCCTCGTCAAGAGGTTCATTCAAAGCCGGAATGTAGTGGAAGTTGTCGTGCTCACGGTCGAGCGCTTCGAACATCTCACGGTTGTACAACTCACTGACGTTACGCGCGCCCTGGAACAGATAGATCTGGCGATTGTCGCCCGCTTCCAGCAGATCCAGAATCATCGATTGCGGACTAGAAAGACCGGAACCACCCGCGATAAAGATCACGTCCTGATCATCTGACTTGCGGACAAAGAACTGACCGTAGGGACCGGAAATATCCAGTGTATCACCCACCTGCAGTTGCTCATGCAGCCAGGTGGTGCCGGCGCCACCCTGAACCCGACGAATATGCAGTTCGACATGGCGGTCATCACTGGGCTTGTTGGCAATCGAAAAGGCTCGCGTACCCTCAACGCCCGGAATTTTCAGGTTGATGTACTGCCCCGCCTGAAATTCCATCGCACTGTCCAGTTCAAAGGTGATGCCCTTGATGGTGGGCGACAGATCGACGATGTCGGTGACGGTGCCGACGTAGTCCTGTACCGGGTAGCCCAGAAAATCGGGGTCGACGTCGATGTCGGCTTCGATCACCAGATCACTCTCTGGTGTGGCACAGCAAACCAGAATCTTGCCCTCTTCACGCTCCATATCCATCAGCGCGAAGGGTGAGGCGTTGCCCAGATCGGCATCACCTTCAAGTACCTGCACCTTGCAGGTGGCACAGGTTCCATGACCACAGGCAAACGGCAGCCAGACCCCCTGACGCAGGGCAGCATCCAGAATGGTCTGCCCATCGTCGACCTCGATCACATCACCGGTCGGTTCGACCCTGACTTCATAACTCATAACGCTCTCCTCAAACGCCCGCGCCCTTGTAACCCTTGAGATCAGGGGTTTGGAAGCGCAACAGGGACTTGTGGCCAATACCCTGATCCTTGAGGGACACATCCAGCTGCGGCTCAAACGGCTGGCCATCGAGCAGCCAGGTGGCTTTGGACCAGTCGATTTTGGACCACTCCGGGTGCAGTGAAAAACCCTCAGGCATTACCTCATCACGCAGCGCACGGAACGGCGTTTCCGGCGGCAGCGGGTAGGCAAAGGCGGCACAGAACATCAGATGATGGTCCCAGCCTACATAGACGATCTGATTGCCGTGGAAATTTTCAACACGGTCTTTAACATCACCCTTATAGTCGGGTGTGATGGCATGTACTGGCATTATTGTTATCCTCAAACTCGTGTAGATACACCGACTTGAGAAGCGGCTGCGTGTGCAGCGCGCCTCTCAGTGACTTCAGGCAACGCCCTTCCACTTCTTCCAGCGCTCTTCGTCCGGAGAGCCCTTGATGTCCATGTTGTCGACGCCGACGTTCATCTGGTAGTAGTCACGCAGGATGTCTTCAACACCCGGACCACCACAGTTGCCCTGGAAGATCTGGTGCACCGGCAGCCAGGACTGCACAAACTTCTCCGGTTCATCATCGAAGATGTCCTTACAGCCATCCGAGCAGAAGTGGTAACGATCACCGTTGTAGACCGAATCGCGATAGCAGGTCTGGCTCGGATCATCCATCTCGGTAAACAGCATCGGGATCTGACAAGTAGTACACAGCTGAGGCAGAGCCTTGGTATAGAAACGCTCACCGCGGGCTTCCATCTCTTTCGCCAGCTCCCAGCGCGGACGGTAGTATTTGTCGAACGTATCGGGGTACTTCTCGCTCAACCAGTCCAGCTCTTCATCGGTCGGGATCCAGGTGTGGAAGCCGGCCGCATGACCATGGGTATAGAAGGTCCACCAAGCCTGATGCGAAACGTGTTCCTTTTCCTTCTCGATGGTATCGGCATACTTCGGCATGCGGATGCCGTAGCGAGCCAAGTCCTTGAACAAAGCGCCACCGGCCTCTTCAAAGTACACTTCCCAGGCTTCTTTCCAGCTCATCACCTTGTTGGGCAGCATGTAGTCCATCATCATCGCCACGATGGTAAGCAGACGGGTGCCGCGCCAGAACCACTTATCGATCCATTTCTGTACGATCGGCACGTTGTCTTCATGCTGCTCCAGCAGGAACTTGATCACCTCAAGCCCAAGGGTCATGTGGCGCGCTTCGTCGGACTGGGCCGAGAAGCCGAAGGTTACGGTGGCCATATCACCGTTGTAGGCTGCGCCGGACATGAAGGGTACAAACAGCAGGTTGGTCAGCACGTATTCGAAGCTGAAGCCGATTGCCACCATGAACTCGAACGGACCCGCTGCACGCGCATCGTTGAAGAACGATTTGGGAACAGACAGGTACCACACGCGGTCGTGCATGTGCGACCAGTCCTGCAGACCGTCAAAGAACTTGTTGTAGTGACTCATGGCGTGAACCTGAGTCTGGACGTGACGCAGTTCATCGATGGACTGCATCTGGCAGGCGACGCGAGCGCCAACGCCGCCAAACTGGCGACCGGTGTGAGCAAAGCCCTGGAACGCCTGATACTCAAGCGGCGAAACACCGGTCAGGAAGATTTTCAGTGCGTTGACATAACGCGGATCGGAGATATTGAGCTGGCCGTTGTTCTGAGAAAACGCATCAAAAATGGCGTACAGCTTTTTCTCTTTTTCAGCCTGATACTTCCAGTAGGAATCCATGGTCAGGCGAAACGGGTCTTCCCATTTGGACCAGTCGGTAATCTTGATCCCTTCGAACTCTTCGAACGGAAATGCATCTTTACGATCCTGATAGGAAAAGTCCCAATCCAGATCACGGGTCAGCAGGCGATATTTGTCTTTGATGTTGAGTTTCTTGGCTGCCATCGGGGTTACCTTCTTGTTATGAGTTCCAGGTCAGGGTGATCTGATCGTCGTCTTCGTCGACGTTGCCACCGATCGTGATCAGGTTCAGGTGCAGCTCCTGCACGTCCCAGTCACGTCCCATTTTTTCTTCCACGGTTTCACGTTTCACCGCGAGATAGTTTTCGGCTTCAATGCGAATCATGGCCGGCATGTGAATCACGGTCGCTTCAGGATTGTCTTCCTCGATAGCCTCGACGATGTAGCGAGATTCATCGTTATCCTGCAGCGCGATATATACTTTGGACATGGGGCATTTCCTTGTTGTTATTTGATGCCGGCCTTCGCGACCCGCTTATCCAGTTCTGCCAGCGACTGTGCCAGCGCTTCGTCATTCAGCATGGCGGATGCAAGCGGTGCCAGGGCTTCTGCAGCCTTGCCACGCCACTTCTCGATCCACTGCGCCAGCAGCGCCTTGTTTTCTTCGGACTCAGCCGCTGTCGTTTTCATTACGGCATCTACCCAGCGTGTCGTGTCCTTGTACCAGAGCTGCATGAACTCGGTGAGCATGGCGACATCCTGAGCACCGTTGTCTGCCAGGTACTGATCAAACTGGGCGTAGACAAGGTCATACACCAGGGTGTCCACAACAAGGTTCTGAGCGACACTCACTTCAAACCAGTCTTCGGTTACCAGCATCTCTTCACACAACGCACGCAGCCCTTGCCAGATGTCGGCTTCCATCCATTGCTGTTTTGCCTCGGCCAGTGCATCGCCGCTGTTGCCGTCCAGTATCAAACCGATACGCGAGAGATACTGTGCAATGCCAAGCCGATCCATGCCATCAAACAGCAACGCCTGAGTGATCGCGGTACCGTAACCGTAAGCCGCTCCATACATGTTGTTCAGGTTGGCGGTGTGCTCCAGGTGACGCAGCGGCACTAGGTAGCGGATTACCTCGGCCTGGCGTTCTTCGCTCAGATGGCGGGCAAGATCGCGCTTTTCAAAGAACGCGTAGTTGCTCTCGGCGTTTTCCTGCATTTTGGCGCGCTGCTGCACGTAAGTGCCGTAGTAGAACTGTCGCGGATCCTTGAGGGCGTACCAGTCAGCCATCTGGATGGCGGTACGGCGAGTATCATTCAGCTCAAGGTCCGGCTGCCACAGTGGGCGGTAATGAAAATTAGTTTCAGACTGAAGGTCGTAGGTTGCTTCCTGATAGCGGGTAGCCGGCTTGTCGCCGAAGCGGCGCTCTACGTTGGCATAGGTATTGCGAACCGGTTCCAGCGTGGCTGTTTTGATTTCAATGGTCATGGAACTCTTCCCAGCTGCAGTTGTTGTTATTCGGAATCACGATCGTGGTTGTGTGACATGAGCGTATCTTCTCCATAACGCCATTTTTCCATTTCGGAATCGACTTCACGGATCTGATCTTCGGTCATGTGGACAACATCGTTGGCGGCACAAAATTCGTCGAACGCGCCTTTTGGCATCACCAGCTCGACAAACAGGGAGGGGTCACCAATGGCAAAATCGAACTCGACGAAACGAGCCCCGGGCTGGCTTCGCACCCGAATGAATTTGGTCAGGCGATCAAAATCCGAGCGCTTTGGCAGATCATCATTTCGTGAGTGCAGTGTGAGTTTTGTCATTGTTGTCCTCAGCTCATCGGCGTATGCATTCGTTAATGAAGAGAGCAACAGCTGTGCCAGATTGGAAAAAACGGCTGAAACACGACACCCAATAAACTACCAAGCTATTGATTTAAATAAGATAAAAACACCCAATTCGATGTAAACAATATCGCAACAGTGCGTTGCATGGATGAATAGTCACGCTTGAAAAAATGCTCATTTCATAAAATTTCAGGAATTTTTTTGATGAGATGATCAAATACGCGTTGATTTTGATAAGAACACCGAATGATACTTTAGTCGTATGTTTTGCACTTTCTCTTTCAAATCCGCATGAAATCTTTCAACAATGAAAAAGGGCTGCAGGCCCGCTCACAGAACATCGCTCACACCAAGCCGGTATAAAAACAACTATGGCAACTACACAAGAACTAGAGTTTCCCGGCAGCGGAGACCTACTGTCACAGATCCGCTTTGAAAGCGACAAAGGCAAGATCTGGCTGAATGAACAGCGCATGCTGATGATCCATTCCAGTGTAATGGGTCTGCTGCGCAAAGAGCTGATTGACACTTTGGGCATCAACCGTGCCAAGGGCTTCTTGATGCGTTTCGGCTACCACTCCGGCTGGAAAGATGCCGAACTGGTAGCCAAGGTCAGGCCAGACATGTCAAAAGAGGATGCCTTCTTCGTTGGCCCCCAGCTGCATTGCATCAAAGGGATGGTTAACGTTAAACCCGTTGCGCTCAATATCGACATGGATAACGGCATTTTCCATGGAGAATTCGACTGGTTCGACTCATATGAGGCCGATGTGCACCTGCACGATTTTGGCCCTGCAGAGGAGCCTATCTGCTGGACATTGATCGGCTATGCCAGCGGCTATACGACCTATTTCATGGGCCAACAGGTGATTTTCAAGGAAACCCAATGCGCCGGCATGGGACATGATCACTGCCATATTGTCGGTAAGCCGGTCGAGCAGTGGGATGACCAAGCCGAGCTGGAGCGCTACCTGTTGCCTGACCCCATCGCCGAAGAGCTGTTTTCATTGCAGAGCCAGCTAAGTGATCTGCGCGACAACTTCCGCAGCTCTGACCAGAGTGAAGACCTGCTGTTCAACTCGGTGGGACGCTCAGGCGCGTTCAAGAATGTGTGTCAGCTGATTCGCCGCGCCTCCTCCAGTCGCGTCACGGTACTGCTGCAGGGCGAAACCGGCGTTGGCAAGGAGATTGTCGCCCGCGGCCTGCACCTCAGCTCAGACCGTGCCGACAAGGCATTTGTGGCAGTCAACTGCGCCTGTATTCCGCCGGACCTGATTGAAGCTGAGCTGTTCGGGGTTGAGAAGGGAGCCTTTACCGGTGCGGTTCAGTCCCGCGAAGGCAAGTTCGAGCGCGCTCACGGCGGCACAATCTTCCTGGATGAAGTGATCGAGCTATCACCGCGCGCCCAGGCCAGTCTGTTACGCGTGCTGCAGGAAAGCGAAATGGAGCGTGTGGGCGATACCCGTACCCGCCGCATCGATGTGCGTGTGGTGGCTGCTGCCAACGAAGATCTTGAAGAGGCGGTTCGCAACGGCAAATTCCGCCCTGACCTGTTCTATCGGCTCAATGTGTATCCGGTGCATATTCCACCATTGCGAGACCGCACAGAGGATATTCCACTGTTGATTGAGCATTTTCTCGAGAAGTATCACACCCTGTACAACAAGCGCACGCTGGGTGTATCCGATCTGGCAATGCAGGCCCTGATGAACTACAAGTGGCCCGGTAATATCCGCGAGCTGGAAAACATGATCGAACGCGGTGTAATTCTGACCGATAACAACCACACCATCGATCTGGATGCGTTTTTCCCCTCGTTATCGGAGCCGACTCATCCGCTTAACAGTATCAAGCGCAATGGAACTCTGGGGGCCGAGCGCCTGCCGCTGGACCGCCAGCCACTGCAATCAGACAGCGGCATGCTGCCGCAGGACCTGCTGTGTGATCAATTATTGAGCGAAGAGTTCAGCCTTGAAGCAATGGAAGAGCAACTGATCCGAACCGCGATGGACCGCGTTGAGGGCAACGTTTCAAAGGCGGCTCGTCTGCTGGGGATGACTCGGCCGCAGCTGGCCTATCGATTGAAAAAACTGGACAGTGATTGAACACTGACCCCGGTCCGGCAGGGATGCTATGATCGCCGGTTTTCAGCCTGCATGATGAAACTACCGTGAACCTGATTCTGCTGTATACCTCAGACTTTATCGGCCCGCACCGAGTCCGCCTCGACGGCCGCCGCTTGCGCCACTTGCAGGAGGTTCACCGTGGACAGGTTGGTGAACATTTCCGGGTGGGAGTTCTCAATGGCTTGATCGGGCAGGGAACACTGATCCACCTGGATCAGCACAGTGCGGAACTCGAGGTGAGACTGAATCAGGCTCCGCCTCCTGTACTGCCTCTGCGACTTGTAATGGCCCTGCCAAGACCGAAAATGCTCAAGCGCTGCATCGAGACGATCGCTACTTTGGGGGTCAAGGAGCTGTGGCTGATCAACTCCTACCGTGTCGATAAAAGCTACTGGTCCACCCCCCTGCTGCACCCCGAACGCCTGCATGAACACCTGCTGCTGGGGCTGGAGCAGTCCGGTGACACCCGCCTGCCCCGGGTGGAGGTTCGCAAGCGGTTCAAACCCTTTGTGGAGGATGAATTGCCCACACTGGCCCACAATACCCGCGCACTGGTGGCTCACCCCTACAACGCGGCACCTTGCCCGGCTCCGATGGATACACCAACCACTCTGGCTATTGGTCCTGAAGGCGGATTTATCGCTTATGAGGTGGAAAAGCTGGAGCAGGCTGGCCTGCAAGCCATTCATCTGGGGCCACGCATTTTACGGGTTGAAACCGCTGTCCCCGTTCTACTGTCGCGTCTGTTTCCGCTGCCGGTATGATCTGCCTCAATATATGCTCTCCCTTTACATCTATATACTATTTTAATCTCTAGCGGAAACAAGAATCAGATGCACTAGCATTGACTTGAACGCAAACAGTGATAATAATTCGCATTAAGTTTTTGATATTCGGACTACATGGCTCGCGCCACAACCGATGGAGATGTACATGAACGCGAAACACGCCCTTCTTGCTGGTCTGGCCTTTTCTACCTTTGGCGCCGTTGCGCAGGCAGCCGATGAGGTCAACATCTACTCCTATCGGCAAGAGTTCCTGATCAAGCCTCTGCTGGAGGCGTTCACCGCCGAAACCGGCATCAAGGCCAATGTCATCTTCTCCAAAAGCGGCCTGCTGGAACGACTGGAGCACGAGGGTGCCAACTCTCCGGCCGATGTCATTCTGACCTCGGATGTCGGCCCACTGCACGATGCGGTCGAGCGTCAACTGGTTGCGCCGATCAATAGCAGCACCGTAGAAGAAAACGTACCTGCTCAGTACCGCTCGAAGGATGATCTTTGGGTTGGTCTGACGGCACGCTCTCGCATCATCTACACATCAAAGGATCGTGTGGAGCCGGGTGAGATCCAGACCTATGAAGACCTGGCCGATCCGAAATGGAAAGGCCGTGTCTGCACCCGCAGTGGCAAACACTCCTACAACCTGTCCCTGATCGGATCAATCATTGAACATAAGGGCGAAGAGCAGGCCGAGCAGTGGCTCAGCGCCGTGAAGGATAATCTGGCACGCCGCCCACAGGGTAATGACCGCGGCCAGGTCAAGGCGGTTATGGAAGGACAGTGCGATGTTGCGCTGGGCAATACCTACTACTATGGCAAGATGCTGACCAACCAGGAAGAGCCGGAGCAGATCGAGTGGGCCAAGTCGGTCAATCTGCTGTTCCCGAACCAGGATGGTCGCGGTGCGCACATGAGCATCTCCGGTGCTGCGCTGGCCAAGCATGCGCCCAACCCTGAAGCTGCCATCAAGCTGATCGAGTTCCTGACCAGCGAGCAGGCCCAGAAAATGTACGCGGAAGTAAACTACGAGTTCCCGGTGCGTCCCGGCATCGAGTGGTCTGCCCTGCTCAAGGAGCACATGGGTGAATTCAAGGCTGATGACATCAACCTGGGTGATGTAGTCAAACACCGCGCAACAGCATCACGACTGGTTGACAAGGTCGGCTTTGACAACTGATTCGCGCCTGACAATCGACAGCTGCGACCTGAAGCGGTAGTCTTCCCGGCTACCGTTTCTGTGCGTTCACCGTCCTATGTCTGAAACCGCTACCGCAACTGCCCCGCTGGTTGATACCCGCAAGCAGCGCCGCTACATGCCCGGCTGGTATTCCGTTGCCTGGGGCAGCGCTCTGCTGGTGATGCTGCCGGTTCTGGCCGTTCTGTGGCTGGCGCTTTTTCCCACCGAAAACATCTGGCCCCATCTGGTCGATACCATACTGCCGGTTTACATCCGCTCTACCCTGCTGTTGCTGGCCGGTGTCGGCAGCCTGTCAGTCGTAATCGGTGTCAGTACCGCCTGGCTTGTGACCATGTGTCATTTCCCTGGTCGGCGCCTGTTTGAGTGGGCCCTGTTGCTTCCGTTCGCCATGCCCGCGTATGTGATAGCATACCTCTACACCGATCTGCTGGAATATGCAGGCCCGGTACAAAGCACATTGCGTGAGCTGTTCGGTTGGCAAACTGCGCGCGACTACTGGTTTCCCGATATTCGAAGCCTTGGCGGCGCCATCGCCATGCTAACGCTGGTCCTCTACCCCTATGTGTATCTGCTGGCTCGCGCCAGCTTCCTTGAACAGTCGATGAGCATTCGGGATGCCAGCCGCATCTTTGGCTGCACTCCGCTGCAAAGCTTTCTGCGCATCTCGCTGCCCATTGCCCGGCCCTCCATCGCTGTGGGCCTTGCACTGGTATCCATGGAAACCCTGAACGACTTTGGCACGGTTGACTATTTCGCGGTCAAAAGCCTGTCTGCCGGTATCTATGATGCCTGGCTGAACATGGGTAACCTCGGAGCCGCCGCCCAGATTGCCAGCCTGATGATGCTGTTTGTAGTACTGCTGATTTCACTTGAGCGCATTGCACGTGCCCGTCAGCGTCAGTTCAGCGGCTCCGACCGGTTCCGTTCAATTGAACGCTTCCACCTCAGCCCCGCACGACAACTGATGGCGACACTGGCTTGCGCCCTGCCGGTCGTGCTCGGTTTTGCAATTCCTTTTATCGTGCTCGGAAGCTATGCACTGCGGCGGCTGGACCAGTTCGCCGAGCCCGGCTTTATTGCCAATGCAGTGCACAGCTTTACCCTTTCCGCTCTGGCTGCTGCACTGACAGTCGTGATAGCAGTTGTACTGGCCTACAGTAAGCGACTTTATCCGCAGCAACGCTCGCTTACAGTGGCCGCTCGCTTCAGCAGCCTGGGCTATGCCTTGCCAGGTGCAGTTCTTGCGATCGGTGTCATTATTCCTCTGGCGGCTTTCGACAACAGCGTCGACGCGTTCATGCAACGTCACTTCGGCTTTGGTACGGGCCTGCTACTGAGCGGTACACCCTTCGCCATCGTATTTGCCTATTCCGTGCGCTTTCTGGCGGTATCAACCGGCAGCGTGGAGTCATCACTGGCCAAAGTTACACCCAGCATGGACATGGCATCGCGCTCTCTCGGCCTTAACCCACTGCAAACCCTCCGGCGCGTCCACCTGCCACTGATCCGAGGCGGATTGTTAACGGCCGTTCTGGTAGTTTTTGTCGACTCCATGAAGGAATTGCCGGCCACTCTGATTCTGCGACCGTTCAATTACGATACGCTGGCAACCTATGTGTACCAGTATGCGTCAGATGAAATGCTGGAAACCAGTGCACTGTCTGCGATGCTGATTGTGCTGGTTGGAATTGTGCCGGTCATTCTGCTCAGTCGCACTATCACGGCGACCCGGCAGGGCAAGTAGGCCACCGTCTAAAACAGGAACAGGCCTCAGCGCTTTATCGCGACATAGAGTCCTTCCAGACGCATGCAGACCTGACCATTGCAGATGACCTCTACCACCAACGCCAGCTTACCCTTGCCCCGCTCCACTACACGCTCGGCCAAGGCATCAGAAGCGGCGGTGTCGATCAGCTCAACTTGTGTCACAAAATCCGCCGTAACCGGCTTGAGGTATTGGAGATGGCTGTCAGCGACCACCACGTCACACTCCAGCCCGCGCTCCTTGAGACACAGGGTCGTCAGGCACCACCCCGCTACAGTGGCGATCGCCGCCTGAGAACCGCCAAAACCGGTTCCCTTGTCGTTTACATTGGGTGCCAGCGGCGTGGGGATCTTCAGCGTTTGACCATCCCATGTCAGCTGTGAAATACCCAGGTGTTCCAGCAGTGGAATCTGGGTCTTGAGCCAACCAAGGAATTCAACCGTATCGGTTTTCATCAGCCCTCCCAGCGAGTCACGAACTCGGCAAGATCCAGCATCGGAGCCTCGCGCTCGCGACAGCGCTGGCCCAGATAGATAAAGCCAACCACCTGCTCATGTTCGGCCAGTTCCAGCCCTGATCGCACATGCGAGTTATGGGTCATTTCACCGGTGCGCCACATCGCCCCAAGGCCCTGCGCGAAAGCCGCTTGGGTGATGGCGTGAGCCGCACATCCTGCCGAGATTAACTGTTCGTCCAACGGGACTTTGGGATGCTCTCGAGTGACAGCAACTACCGTGATGATCATTGGCGCCCGCAGCGGCATTTGCAGGCATTTGTCATGCCTTGCCTGCGGCAACTCCGGATCAGCCTTCAAAGCGGCACGGGCAAACAGCTCACCCATGCGTACCAGACCTTCGCCTTCCGTAATAATAAAGCGCCAAGGGCGCAGCGATCCATGATCCGGCGCTCTCAGAGCTGCACGCAACATCAGGTCAAGCTGTTGCGGCGTTGGAGCCGGACCTTCCAAGCGGGGGCATGAGGTACGGTTGATCAGGGCGTCGAGTGCATCCATGGTACTATCCTTTTACTGGCGTGACAGGCGCAGGTTCTGCGGCTCATCGTTGATACTGGAGCGGTAGGGATTGATATCCAGACCACCGCGACGGACATAGCGCGCATAGACACTGAGTTTCTGCGGTCGGCAGCGCTGCCAGATATCCATGAAGATATTTTCGACACACTGCTCGTGAAAGTCGCCGTGTTCACGATAGGAGATCAGATAGGCCAGCAGCCCTTTGTGATCGATCTGAGCCCCCTTGTATCGGATCTGCACACTGGCCCAATCAGGCTGCCCGGTGACGGGGCAGTTGGACTTGAGCAAGTGACTGACCAGAGTTTCCTCGGTAACAGGACCTGAGGCGTTCAGCAACTCAGGGGCCGGCGAGTAGTGCTCGACCTGAAGTGGCAGATCATCCAGGCATCGCCCCTTGAGCTGGCTCACTTCAACAGCCTGAGTCAGCGGGATCAATTTGACCTGCACCGGCGCACCTGCAGCCGCCGACAGATCCGCCTGCATCCGCTCGCGCACCTCGCTTTCCTGTGCAAAGCGACTCAGGTTGAAAGAGTTCAGGTACAGTTTGAACGACTTGGATTCAATGATGCAGGGTGAGCTGGCCGGTATACGAAATTCAGCCAGCCGTACCACCGGCTTGCCGCCGGCGTCCAGCCAAGAAACCTCATAGGCATTCCATATATCCAGTCCGCGAAACGGCAGGCTACTGCGTTTGACGCCCTTGACCTCCCAGTTCAGGTCACGCCGAATCGGGTACAGCAACGAGGCGTCGTACTCATTGACGTAGATCGTATCCTGCCCCAGCGGGGATGCCTTTACCTGATCATGTTCGCTCATTCTCGAATCCCCTTGCCAGTATTCAGCAAATGAATGGCAACGCCTCCCAACACGACAATAAACCCAATAATCATGGCGAAGGCAAAACCGATATCGATGTCACTGACGCCCAAAATGCCATAACGGAAGCTGTTTACCATATACAGAATCGGGTTCAGCTGTGACACCCCCTGCCAGAATCCCGGCAACAGCTGGATGCTGTAGAACACGCCACCCAGATAGGTCAGCGGGGTCAGGATGAAGGTAGGTACGATCGCGATATCATCAAAGGTTTTGGCGTACACGGCATTGATGAAACCACCCAGCGAAAACAGAATCGCGGTCAGCAATACCACAGTAATAGTGATGAAGAGGTGGTTGATCTGCAACTTGGTGAAAAACAGTGACAGCAGGGTCACGATAAAGCCTACCATCAACCCTCGTGTGGCGCCGCCAATCACATAGCCGGCCAGGATAATCCAATTAGGCACCGGCGAGACCAGCAGTTCCTCGATATTGCGCTGAAACTTGGTGCCGAAGAAAGAGGACACCACGTTACCGTAGGAGTTGGTGATAACTGACATCATGATCAGGCCCGGAACGATATATTCCATGTAATCGAAGCCACCCATGTCACCAATGCGAGAGCCGATCAGGTTACCGAAAATAATGAAATAGAGCGTCATGGTGATCGCTGGCGGCAGCAGGGTCTGAACCCAGATACGGGTAAAGCGACGGATTTCCTTGACGACGATAGTGACGAACGCGGTCCATAGCAGCCGGGAATTCATTTTGACTCCTGTTTCAAATTCTTGTCGACCAGCGACACAAACAGTTCTTCCAGCCGGTTGGCCTTGTTGCGCATGCTGCTCACCTCCAGCCCCTGCTCGGCCAAGTGGCTGAACAACGCATTGAGCCCTGCCGCTTTTGGCACATCGACCTCAAGGGTATGTGCATCACGCGGCCGGATCACGTACCCATCAAGTTTGGGCAGCTCGGTAAAATCCTGGCGCAGATCCAGAATGAAGGTTTCCGTATCCAGCTTCTGCAGCAGTGCTTTCATACTGGTGTTCTGGATGATGCTGCCATGATCGATGATGGCGATATTGCGACACAGGCTTTCAGCTTCTTCCAGATAGTGTGTGGTGAGGATAATGGTTGTCCCTGCAGCGTTTATTTCACTCAGGAAGTCCCACATGGAACGGCGCAGCTCGATATCGACCCCTGCAGTCGGCTCGTCCAGAATCAACAACTTGGGTTCATGCACCAATGCACGGGCAATCATCAGGCGGCGCTTCATTCCACCGGACAGCATGCGAGCACGCTCATCGCGCTTTTCCCAAAGCCCAAGTTTGCCCAGGTAAATTTCAGCACGCTGCAACGCCTGCCTGCGCGGAATACCGTAATACCCAGCCTGAGTGACAACGATATCCACTACTTTTTCAAACGGGTTGAAGTTGAACTCCTGCGGTACAACCCCAAGGCACTGCTTGGCCTGCGCCAGCTGGGTATCAATATCGTAACCAAACACACTGACCTTGCCGGCAGTTTTGTTGACCAGCGAGGAAACGATCCCCAGCGTTGTTGATTTGCCGGCACCATTTGGGCCCAACAGGGCAAAGAAGTCTCCCTGCTGCACGTCCAGAGAGATCCCCTTGAGAGCCTCGAAGCCGTTACCGTATACCTTTCTTAAATCCTGTATCGAAAGCGCCGTTGTCATGCCTTGCCTTTGAATGGAGTGTAGATGTGGGTAGATGCGGCCGGGGATTGAAATTTCAACCGCCGCCCCCCATTGTACCCGTTTGCGCGGACATCCGATGCCCGCTCCCGTGACTGCAACAACCGGAGTACCCCGTGACCGATCGCCACAGCTTTCATCTGAACCTGCTCAAGATTGCCTATAACAACTTGATTCAGCAGCCAACCTTCAAGGACGCCGAGGCCAGCGAGGAGCTTGAGTTTCTGGACCAGTTTGCCGCAGTGGTGAATGATTTCGAACATCATCGCCCAGAAGCATACGAAGATGGCCAAACCCTGCTGGTCCGACTGGTACGTGGCTACCCACAATTCGTACCACTATTGGCACGTGACCTCTTCTGGCTGTTTGGCGGCGAGTGTCTGCACTTTATGAGCGACGAGGAGATCGAGCAGTTCCAGCAGCTTGATGAAACACAGGCTGAGCTTGAGGCCAGCAACAACCCTGTAGATTACCTGTCACTGCGACAGAGTATTCTTGGGGATGCATCAGACACCCGACACTGAAGACACTCTTGTACCTATGCCGGGCCATCCCCTCTGTGCGAGGCATGCCCGGCCTGAGGTTTTGCTTTACGGAACCAATGTACAGACCATGAAACGAAAAAAACCATGCAGCTTTCGCCGGATGGTTATCGTATTAAACACTGTGTGCTGACAATCTGTACTGAATTTGGAGCGGGAAACGAGACTCGAACTCGCGACCCCGACCTTGGCAAGGTCGTGCTCTACCAACTGAGCTATTCCCGCATGTTTCTTTCAGAGATTTTACTATAGCATCTCTGTCAGAGAGTGGCGTCCCATAGGGGGTTCGAACCCCTGTTACCGCCGTGAAAGGGCGGTGTCCTAGGCCACTAGACGAATGGGACGCAGCCTGCAAAAACGTTTGGAGCGGGAAACGAGACTCGAACTCGCGACCCCGACCTTGGCAAGGTCGTGCTCTACCAACTGAGCTATTCCCGCTTTACTCTCAAAACCATCACTCACGAGTGAGTGGCATCCCGTAGGGGGTTCGAACCCCTGTTACCGCCGTGAAAGGGCGGTGTCCTAGACCACTAGACGAACGGGACACAGTCTTGAGCGCTTTCGCTTTCCTCATCGAGGAGGCGCATATATTACGTATGGGCCTTTTAGTGGTCAACCCCCTTTCGACAGTTTTTTTTCTATACCGTCCATTAGCTGCCCCAGCCACTCCTCGGCAGGCGATGGTTTGTGAAGCAAATAGCCCTGCAACAGCTCACAGCCATGGGCGACAAGAAAGTCAGCCTGCGCAGACGTTTCAACACCTTCTGCTACAACTCTAAGTCTTAACTGGCGAGCGATCGAGATAATCGAAAGTACAATGGCCCGGTTATCTTCATCCTGCGGTAAACCATCCACAAAACTCTTATCGATTTTGAGCTCACTCAAGTGCAAACGTTTCAGATAGGCCAGATTGGAGTACCCTGTACCGAAGTCGTCCAATGAAAAGGCAAACCCCAGCTCCGCCAGCCGCGCCATGTTCCGCAACAAGTTCGGATGAGTATCGATAAACAGGCTTTCGGTAATTTCAAGCATCAACGCGTCAGGTGTTACAACGCTATCAGCCACCAGATCGACCAGTGCATCGATCAGCGCACTATCACGGAACAGATCCGAACTGAGATTGATTGACAGCGGAATTCGCAAGCCGGCAGCCTTGAGTTGCGCCGCAATCTCAAGCGCCTGCCTGAACACCGTCAATGTCAGAGGCTTGATGAGACCGGAAGCTTCCGCCACCGGTATAAACTCAGCGGGCGACACCGGAACGCCTTCCGGGCCACGCAACCAGCGCACCAGGACCTCGGCCCCCCGAATATCGCCAGCGGGCCCGAACTGTGACTGTACAGCAAGGCTGAGCTCATCCCGCAGAATCGTGAGGCGAAGTGATTCTTCAAGCCTTACCCTGCGTTGAGCCGCCACGTTCAGCTCCGCCGTGAACGTGGCGTAGCCTCCCTTACCATCTGCCTTGGCCTTGTACAGAGCAAGATCGGCATTGCGCTGCAGGGTTACAAAGCTGCGACCATGTTGCGGAATTCTGGCAACACCAATGCTGCCGGCAAGCAGTAGTGTTTCACCATCAATGTTGAGTGGTCTGGCCAACTGTTGGCTCAAGGCCTCCAATCTCCAGATCAGGTCAGACTCGGCATCTGTTGTTCGGCCGCACAAAAGCACGCCAAACTCATCACCCCCAAGGCGAGCGACCAATTCGCTCTCACTTAACAGCTGTTTTTGCAGACGAGAGCCGATTTTCTGCAGCACTCGATCGCCAAATCCATGACCATGCGCATCGTTGATCCGTTTGAAATCATCCAGATCTATCAGCAACAGTGCAGCTGACGGAGCAATGAGTGGAGCATGGAGCAATGCTTCGACCCTCTGCTGCAGCAGGCGACGGTTGGGCATCTGAGTCACGGGGTCGTGGTAGGCCAAATACTCCAGTTGAGACAGGGCCTCCTTTTCCGCCGTAATATCCTGCTCGACCGACAGGAAATGGCTGATGTTTCCTTCCAGATTACGCACCGGTGAAACTACGGCACGCTTGACCACGCGGTGTCCCTGTTTATGCCGATTAACGAACTCACCTCGCCAGGGCAAACCACTATCCAGACGGTCCCAGAAAGCCCTCTTTTCAACCTCACTTTTAGGTGCCCAGGCCCGGAAGCCGGGGGTTCGCCCCAAAACATCGTCACGACTGTAGCCGGAGTTGATCTCAAAGCCGTTATTAACATAGGTAATATGCCCATTGTTGTCAGTAATAATGACGCTGGAAGGACTTTGGTCGATCGCCTGGCGAAACAGCAGCAGATCGGATTCAATGCGCTTGCGTGAGGTAATATCACTTTGGGTACTGACAAAGTGTGTGAGCTGCCCGCTGTCATCAAAAAGAGGCACTATGCTGATGCCGATCCAATACGCATCGCCACTGCTGGTATAATTCAGCAACTCTTCGCGCACCCTTTCACCGCGGCGCAAGGCATTGCCGATTCGATTCAGCGCTTCTCTACAGGTATCTTTTCCCTGAAACAGACGCGGGCTGGCGCCTATCAGCCGTTCACGGTCATAGCCCGTACGTTCAATAACGGCCTGATTGACATAGACAATACGCGGACCCGGGGGCGTCAGGTCCGCATCCGTCACCACCACAAGATCAGAAAGATGTTCAAGACTCGCCTGCATGATGCGCAACTGCTCATCAACGGAGGTGTTAAGGCTGGTCGTTTGTGGGGGCACAGATTCCCTCGGCATTGTAAACGGCACATTCTTGCTGGCAAGCGCCTTTTATATAAGCAATTTCTTAATTGCACGCGATTGTAGAGATTTATGACGGCTTCGTGAATACTTAACGCCGATAGTCTGTAATCGATTTAGGCTTGAACTTGTCTTCTTTTGCTGCCTCTTCGGCCCGCTTGCGCTCCTCTTCCGCTTCGCGCAGCAGACGTTCACGCTCAACAAGCGCCTGGAGTTTATCCATATGCGCACTTAGCTCATAGATCTGGCGATCCAATTGCTGGGTCTGATTGAGCCGTTGCAACTTGCCTGCTGCCGTACGATAGCGCGGCAAGGCTGGGGCCGGTCCTCTTTGCTGCTCGACCTCAAGCGCTTCCATAATCTCAACATCAATGCGTGTACGGGTATAGGCTTCCTTCACCTGATAGATGACATCCCGTGTTGTGGCCGGAGGCAGAAGCCCACCGTTCTGCAGCTCTGTCAAAAACTGGAACAGCTCCCGCAACAGAGCTGCAGTGCGTTGAGCATGATTACGATCAGTGTGCAACGTCATGGAACCGGGTGGATGTTCAACCACAGGTAAAGGTTGAGCGGCGAAGGCTTCCATCTCAGACAGTTTCTGTCGATTTTCAGATGTGTTTTCCAGCTCCATCACCTGCTTCCAGCGATTCTGCAGATATCTGACCAGCACATCGCGAATCTCACGGGTGATGTAATGCTCAGGCAAAGTGTGCAGCAGATGATCAGCCCGGCGAATCTGGTCTTTCAGCATAAGCAGGCGCATGCGACGTTCACGACGTTGATTTTCGACCGTCTGAATACTGAAGGCTATCATCGCCATCACCACCACTACAGCCACGATGATTAGGCCGGTTTCAGTCGGGCTCATCGGCACATGTCCATCCGAGTTAAACAGAAGACTTTGATTCTATAACAAAAAACGAAAGAAAACGCTTGACCGGAAAAATCTCTGTTATTAATATTCGCACCGCTGTCAGGCACAGTCTGATTGTACCGCGTCCCGTTCGTCTAGTGGTCCAGGACACCGCCCTTTCACGGCGGTAACAGGGGTTCGAACCCCCTACGGGATGCCATCCAAATGCGGGAATAGCTCAGTTGGTAGAGCACGACCTTGCCAAGGTCGGGGTCGCGAGTTCGAGTCTCGTTTCCCGCTCCAATTTCTAGTTCAAATTACGTCAAATTGCCTTTCTGTCTTCATATCGTTCAAAGACCTGAGGCAGACATTCAGCCGGCTGCGGTTTCGCGATGTAATACCCCTGCACTACATCGGCTCCCGATTCAGCCAGAATGTCGAGTTGCTCTTCCAGTTCAACACCCTCGGCAATCACTTCCATGTGCAGTCCCCTGGCCATCCAGATAATCGCCTGACACAGCGTTGCAGCGTCTTGATCCATATGAATATCTCGCACGAATTGGCGATCAATCTTGAGAATATCTACAGGAAAACGCTTCAGGTAACCCAGAGCCGAGAACCCCGTACCAAAGTCATCAATCGACAGGCGTACACCAAAGCTTCTCAATTGCTTCAATGTTTCAATAGTGCGGCCTTCTGCTTCAACATCGAGAAAAATAGACTCGGTAATTTCAAGCTCCAGGCTGCCTGGCGTCAGCTCATGAATAATCAACAGCTGTTTAACCTGCTGCACAAAATCGGGCTGCTGAATCTGTCGGGGAGAAATATTCACTGCGATATTCAGCTTCAGCCCCATCTGTCGTTGCCAACTGGCTGCCTGACGAATGGCCTCAGCCAGTACCCAGTGTCCGAGTGGCAAAATCTGACCGCTTTCTTCAGCCCTTGGAATAAATTCGTCCGGTGGAACCAGCCCGTAACCCGGACGGTGCCAGCGCACAAGTGCCTCAACACCTGTAATGCGGCGGGTTTTCAGATCAAGCAGTGGCTGATACCAAAGTACAAATTCGTTTCGCTCAAGCGCATCATGCAGCGCCTGCTCCATCTCAAGTGAGTGCCGTGCATGTTCATTCATCTCTTCCATGAAAAAACAGTAACCCGCTTCCTTGCGCATGCGCACTTGTTGCATTGCCGCATCAGCATGACGCAGCAGCATATCAGCGCGCAATCCATCGTCAGGGTACAGGGCAATACCGATACAGGCCGCCACACGGACCTCGGTATCACTAAGCTGAAAAGGGACATCAAACTGCTGTAACAGACAGCGCGTGAGATTTTCAACCGCCTGCATGCGAGTCACTTCTGGAACAACGACCACAAACTCGTCACTGCCAATCCGACCGAGGCTTTCCAGGGGCGAAAGTACCTGCTGCAAGCGTTGAGCGGCCTGACAGAGTAGTGTATCTCCTGCCTGATGACCCTGGACTTCATTCACGCGACGGAATTGCAATAGATTGATGAACAGAACAGCAACCTGATGCTGCTGCGCCTCAGCCATTTCAATTGCCTGCTGCAAACGATCCTGGATCAATTCTCGATTTGGAAGATCCGTGAGTGCATCATAATTGCTGCGGTGAAACAGTTGCTCTTCGTAACTTTTACGCAGTGAAATATCTTCCTCAATGGCCAGATAGCGATCTGGCTGACCCTGCTCGTCACGCAACACTGAAATGGTAGCCGCCACCCAGAACTGCTCACCATTCTTGCGCTGGTTGAGCAGCTCGCCATGCCACTCGCCCTTACTGCTTAGTGAACTCCAGAGCTGACCAAAGGTGTCAGCATGGGTTGAAGAGGATTTAAGCAGACTAACCGGCCGCCCTTTCACATCAGCAGCGCTATAGCCTGTCACACGGCAAAAACCCGGATTAACATACTGAATAATGCCTTGGAGATCCGTGATGATAATACAGGCTGGACTTTGTTCCAGTGCAGCAGACAACTGCCGCAATTCACGACTACTGTCCCTTAGCGCTTCTTCACGCTCATTGAGCGCCGTCACCATGGTGTTGAATGACGATGCCAGGCGACCCAGGTCGCTTTTTTGATCAAATCCCTCAATACGTTGATAGTTGCCTTCTTTCAGGTTCTGTACTGCAAGCGACAGCTTGCCCAGCGGGCGTGTAATCACCCGACTTATGAACCAGCCACCCAACGGGGTAAACCCAACCAGAGCAAGCAGTAAAAGTACCAGCATCGACTGCCCAAGCGTCTCCAGCTCATGGCCCAAGCCTTTAACCGGTACCGCGAAAATCAATCGCGCTTCAATTCCTGGCTCAGCAAACGTAATAGCACCGTAGTATTCATCATCCGCCCCGACCCAGCCTTGCTGACTCCGTTCAAGTTGCTGTAAGCGTTGTAACGAGAGTCGTGACTCGAATCCTTGCCCTACACTGAGTTCTTCGGCCTGTAACAGCACCGGGTATTCAAGCCGGTGCGCAAGGTGGCCTACCGTATCATCGCTGAGTTTTACTCCACCTTGAAGCCTTGAACCACCCGGCACGTCATGCCACCCCAACAGGTAGAGCTGGTCTCGCGTGCGAGCAATCACAGGCTCTGAATGACTGGACAGGGACAGTCGCAACAAATCATACGGAAGGAAGTGGCTCTGGTAGGAGGGTTCATCATTTGAGGGTCGTATACGGAAACCGGTGCGGCCAAGGGGCTTTGTATTGTAGGCATAAAGCCTGTCACCACCCTGACACCGACAGGCCATGGCCTGTAACTGACCTCGCTCATCATGGATGGCGAGATAGTCCAGACCTCGTGTCTCAAGCCGACGGAGCAGCCTCAATGCAAGTAACTCCAGTTCGGTTTCGAGTCTCTCGTTATTACCGGGTGAATCAGGTAAAGCAAGCTCTGACTGTCCTGCCAGCTGATCCAGCTGCTCCTCTACAGCCTGCCGGGCGGTATCCCAGCGCCCGGCCAGAAAATGACGCGCCTGTTCCAACTCATGGAGTGACTGCTGCTCCCTTGTATGCCCAAGCATCAGTGTGAATATCAGGCCAACAAACATCAATGCTCCGGCTAGTGACAGAAGCCAGAGCAACAGCAGTTTGTGGTGCAAGCGTGAAAAAAACACAGGTTGTTTCCTGCTTTTTGTATTTATTTTTCATGAGCTTGCCACAAGGCTCCTCAACAGCAAAGTTATGTTTTGTATAAAAACGTCTCACGACTGAAGTTCTGCACGTGCGGCGCTCAGAGACTCAGCCTGAGTAGGCTCCCCCATATGCAGGCCTTCTGCGTAAACGGTTCGTACATCCTTGAGGCCGAGAAAGCCCAGGAACTGTTTTACAAATGGAATCTGGAAGTCATATCCCCCATCCTTATACTGACCGCCTCTCGTTGCAATCAGTACCACCGGCTTGTCTTCAAGTAACCCGACAGGCCCCTGATCCGTATACTTAAATGTCACACCACTACGAGCAAGCAGGTCGAACCAGGCCTTCATCTGCACTGGGATTCCAAAGTTGTACATTGGAACTCCGATCAGGATCTGATCGGCCGAGCGGACTTCTGCCAGCAAGCGATTTGCCAAATTCACGATGGATTGCTGTTTCGCTGTGCGACTTTCAGCTGAACTCACCAACGCCGACACCAACTCGGCATCAAGCAGAGGCAAAGGGTCTGAAATCAGATCACGCGTAATAACCTCAGCCTTGTCGTGGTTCAGATGCCACTGTGTAATGAAATCATTGGCCAATACGGACGACTGCCCGCTGTCACCAAAGATACTGCTGCGTATATGAAGAAGAGTCGCCATTGTTTAAGTCCAGCCTCAATCGTTAATTCAGGCAACATTTTCATATCAACACGGTCTATATAAAACAGTAAAATCATGTTTGGTTTGAACAACAAAATAGATCGTTCGAGGGCGTATGCAGATATCACTGGAACAGTGGCAGGCCATGCTGGCAGTTGTGGATGCCGGAGGGTACGCCAAGGCAGCCGAACGTCTTGGCAAAAGCCAGTCGGCCATCAGTTATTCGGTTCAAAAACTGGAGTCTGGCCTTAATGTTCGCGTGTTTCGGCTGGAAGGGCGCCGGGCAGTCCTCACTGAAGCAGGAGAAGCCTTGTGTCATCATGCAAGGCGCCTGCTCGAACAGGCGGAGCAGGCTGAACAACTGGCTGAACAGTTTGGGATGGGCTATGAAGCACAAATTCATATCGCAATGGATACCATTTTCCCGAAGGAGTTAATGCTCGATACCCTCGCCAATTATGCTGCCACCCATCCACAGACGCGCATCACCTTGCTTGAAACGGTCCTCAGCGGCAGTGACGAAGCCGTGCTCAAGCGAGACGTAGACATGGCCATCAGCGGTCGACTCCCGCCAGGCTTTCTGGGTGAGCGTTTACTGCAGATTCGCTTTCTAGCATGTGCACATCCTGAACATCCCCTTCATCAACTTGACCGTCCACTGAGCCTGGAGGATTTGCGTCAACACCGCCAACTGGTCGTACGTGACTCTGGCAGTCGCAATGATGACGCAGGTTGGCTTGGGGCTGACCAGCGCTGGACTCTCAGTAATGTTTCCACGTCGATAATGGCGGCAACAAAAGGTATCGGATATGCATGGTACCCAATGACACATGCAGCCAGTGCGATTGAATCTGGACAGCTCAAGCCTCTTCAGCTTGAAGTCGGTGCCGAACGCTATGCTGACCTTTACCTGATCCTAACCGATGGTGAGCTGGCTAGACCCGGGGTGCAAAAACTCGCTGCCATGATTAAGGAAGCTGTTCGTGGAGCAAAACAGCATGACCAGTTAGAATGAAGGCCATTTTGATGGAGTCGATAATGAGCGACAAACCGACACCACCTGCAGATGGCGAGTGCTGCGAAAATGGCTGCGAGCCATGCGTGTGGGACACCTATTACGAAGAGTTGAGACTGTGGCAGGAAGAACAGTCACGACAACAGAAGGAATCCGAAAATGCTGAATAAAGTCATTATTCCAGTCGCCGGGCTTGGGACTCGAGTTTTGCCTGCCAGCAAAGCGATTCCAAAAGAGATGTTGCCTGTTGTCGATAAACCGGTCATTCAATATGTAGTCGAAGAAGCGGTTTCTGCAGGATTTACTCAGATCATTCTGGTCACACGTAGTGGCAAGGAATCGATCGAGGATCACTTTGATCGCAATGCGGAGCTGGAAGAGGCTCTGACTGCGAAAGGCAAGGAGGAACTGCTTCAGGCAGTGCGCAATACGCTCCCGACAGGTTCACAGCTCATATCAGTACGTCAGGATCAGGCCCTAGGCTTGGGACATGCGGTTCTCTGTGCGGCTCAACTGATTCATGACGAGGAAGACTTTGCGGTTATGCTACCAGACATGCTGATCGACACTAATGGTGAGTCCAGCGATCTAAAGCAAATGGTTGCACACTACTATGAGCACCAGTGCGGCCAGATCATGGTTGAGGCGGTACCGGAACATCAGGTGGAGCGATACGGAATCGTTGACTGTGGTGGTATGCCGCCTGCCATCGGTACAAGTTCAAAGCTGCATAATTTGGTTGAAAAACCCACACGGTCCGAAGCACCGTCCAACCTTGCCATAGTCGGTCGTTATATCCTGCCAGGCAAGATCATGCACCTGCTGCGTAAAACCACAGCCGGCGCAGGTGGAGAAATACAACTCACTGATGCAATCAAATCACTGGTGGAATCGGGAGACCTTCTTCACGCTTTTACCATGTCCGGTGATCTGTATGACTGCGGAAACAAATCGGGCCTGCTGCAGGCCAACCTGGCATTTGGGCTCAAGCACTCAGAAACAGCAGCCGACCTGAAGGCATGCATAAATAAAATAGTGGGCGATGGCCTGCTATTGTCACAATAAATGCAAGGTAACGGCGACTGACAGGGAAGTCAGTGACAGGGCCCGCCGCAGGGAATGCGCCGGGCCCTTTCTTTTGTCTGCCGTCTGCCTGTGCTTCGCCCCAACGCAAAAACCCCGGCCTCAACGAGGCCGGGGTTTCTGGTATTAAGTGCCTGGCGATGACCTACTCTCACATGGGGAAGCCCCACACTACCATCGGCGATGACGCGTTTCACTGCTGAGTTCGGTATGGGATCAGGTGGTTCCACGTCTCTATGGTCGCCAGGCGAAACTGGTACAAACCGGATCTGATTGAGCCTCGTGCCTATATGTCACGTTGCTCTGATTGTCTGTGTTGTTGCTACAAGCGTTCAATCGGTGCTCTTGCGAGCCGATAATCGTGTTTTTGACTGTTTCCAGTCGAACCATTCATTTCAAACGCCTTGGGCGTTATATGGTCAAGCCTCACGAGCCATTAGTACAGGTTAGCTCAACGCCTTACAACGCTTACACACCCTGCCTATCAACGTCCTGGTCTCGGACGGCTCTTCAGGGGGCTCAAGGCCCCGGTGAGATCTCATCTTGAAGGGGGCTTCCCGCTTAGATGCTTTCAGCGGTTATCCCGTCCGAACGTAGCTACCCGGCAATGCCACTGGCGTGACAACCGGAACACCAGAGGTTCGTTCACTCCGGTCCTCTCGTACTAGGAGCAACTCTTCTCAAATCTCAAACGCCCACGGCAGATAGGGACCGAACTGTCTCACGACGTTCTAAACCCAGCTCGCGTACCACTTTAAATGGCGAACAGCCATACCCTTGGGACCGGCTTCAGCCCCAGGATGTGATGAGCCGACATCGAGGTGCCAAACACCGCCGTCGATGTGAACTCTTGGGCGGTATCAGCCTGTTATCCCCGGAGTACCTTTTATCCGTTGAGCGATGGCCCTTCCATACAGAACCACCGGATCACTAGAACCTGCTTTCGCACCTGCTCGACGTGTCTGTCTCGCAGTCAAGCACCCTTCTACTCTTGCGCTCATTGGCTGATTTCCGACCAGCCTGAGGGTACCTTCGTGCTCCTCCGTTACGCTTTGGGAGGAGACCGCCCCAGTCAAACTACCCACCACACAATGTCCTCGATCCGGGTAACGGATCTGAGTTAGAACCTCAACAGTACCAGGCTGGTATTTCAAGGTTGGCTCCACCGGAACTGGCGTCCCGGTTTCAAAGCCTCCCAGCTATCCTACACAAGTAATGTCAAAGTCCACTGTGAAGCTATAGTAAAGGTTCACGGGGTCTTTCCGTCTAGCCGCGGGGACGCTGCATCTTCACAGCGAGTTCAATTTCACTGAGTCTCGGGTGGAGACAGTGTGGCCATCGTTACGCCATTCGTGCAGGTCGGAACTTACCCGACAAGGAATTTCGCTACCTTAGGACCGTTATAGTTACGGCCGCCGTTTACCGGGGCTTCGATCAAGAGCTTCGCGTGAGCTAACCCCATCAATTAACCTTCCGGCACCGGGCAGGCGTCACACCCTATACGTCCACTTTCGTGTTTGCAGAGTGCTGTGTTTTTAATAAACAGTCGCAGCCACCTGGTATCTTCGACCGACATCAGCTTAGGAAGTAAATTCCATCACCGACATCGGCGTGCCTTCTCCCGAAGTTACGGCACCATTTTGCCTAGTTCCTTCACCCGAGTTCTCTCAAGCGCCTTGGTATTCTCAACCTGACCACCTGTGTCGGTTTGGGGTACGGTCGCCTGTAACCTGAAGCTTAGAAGCTTTTCCTGGAAGCATGGCATCAACCACTTCGTCTCACATGGAGACTCGTCATCAGGTCTCAGCCTTAAGGGAGAGCGGATTTTCCTACTCTCCCAGCCTACACCCTTAAACGCGGACAACCATCGCCGCGCTGGCCTAGCCTTCTCCGTCCCTTCGTCGCAGTTACAGCCGGTACAGGAATATTAACCTGTTTCCCATCGACTACGCATTTCTGCCTCGCCTTAGGGGCCGACTCACCCTACCCTGATTAGCATTGGATAGGAAACCTTGGTCTTCCGGCGAGGGGGTTTTTCACCCCCTTTATCGTTACTTATGTCAGCATTCGCACTTCTGATACCTCCACCATGGTTTACACCTTTGGCTTCAACGGCTTACAGAACGCTCCTCTACCATGCCCTAAGGCATCCGCAGCTTCGGTGTCTGGTTTGAGCCCCGTTATATCTTCCGCGCAGGCCGACTCGACTAGTGAGCTATTACGCTTTCTTTAAAGGGTGGCTGCTTCTAAGCCAACCTCCTAGCTGTCTGAGCCTTCCCACATCGTTTCCCACTTAACCAGAACTTTGGGACCTTAGCTGGCGGTCTGGGTTGTTTCCCTTTCCACGACGGACGTTAGCACCCGCCGTGTGTCTCCCATGATTGCACTCTTGGGTATTCGGAGTTTGCATCGGGTTGGTAAGTCGGGATGACCCCCTAGCCGAAACAGTGCTCTACCCCCCAAGGTGAGACATGAGGCGCTACCTAAATAGCTTTCGAGGAGAACCAGCTATCTCCGGGCTTGATTAGCCTTTCACTCCGATCCACAGGTCATCCGCTAACTTTTCAACGGTAGTCGGTTCGGTCCTCCAGTTGATGTTACTCAACCTTCAACCTGCCCATGGATAGATCGCCCGGTTTCGGGTCTACTCCCAGCGACTGATCGCCCTATTAAGACTCGGTTTCCCTACGCCTCCCCTAAACGGTTAAGCTTGCCACTGAAAGTAAGTCGCTGACCCATTATACAAAAGGTACGCAGTCACCGTCCGAAAACGGCTCCCACTGCTTGTACGTACACGGTTTCAGGGTCTATTTCACTCCCCTCACAGGGGTTCTTTTCGCCTTTCCCTCACGGTACTGGTTCACTATCGGTCAGTCAGGAGTATTTAGCCTTGGAGGATGGTCCCCCCATATTCAGACAGGATAACACGTGTCCCGTCCTACTCGATTTCACTGCATATAGGTTTTCGCATACGGGGCTATCACCCACTATGGCCGCACTTTCCAGAGCGTTCTGCTAACCACAACACAGCTTAAGGGCTGGTCCCCGTTCGCTCGCCGCTACTAAGGGAATCTCGGTTGATTTCTTTTCCTCCGGGTACTTAGATGTTTCAGTTCCCCGGGTTCGCCTCTCAAAGCCTATGTATTCAGCTAAGAGATACCCGCAAGCGGGTGGGTTTCCCCATTCGGAAATGTTCGGATCAAAGCTTGTTTACCAGCTCCCCGAACCTTATCGCAGGTTACTACGTCCTTCATCGCCTCTGACTGCCAAGGCATCCACCGTGCACGCTTATTCACTTGACCATATAACCCGAAGGCGTCTGTTCAAATGAATGGTTCGTAACGATTATCGCCGATTGGCGCTTGTATCAAACAATACAAGACAATCTTTCAGATCCAATTTGTTAAAGAGCGTTTAAAGCATGATGCTTTAAAAGATAGACTCGGTATTGATGCAAGGGACAGACTGTCCAGTGATGGATACCTGAGCGTATGTTTTAAAACTCATTCAATCACCATTCCAGGCAAGGAATGGTGGAGCTATGCGGGATCGAACCGCAGACCTCCTGCGTGCAAAGCAGGCGCTCTCCCAGCTGAGCTATAGCCCCAACGAGATATTCCAAACAGCCGGAACCGAATGGAAAATTGGTAGGCCTGAGTGGATTTGAACCACCGACCTCACCCTTATCAGGGGTGCGCTCTAACCAACTGAGCTACAAGCCTACTGTGCGAGCTATCGATTCAGATCGACAACTCTACGCTCTCTCTAACGTTATGATCAGGTA
Source organism: Marinobacterium sp. BA1 (assembly GCF_041155135.1). Classification (NCBI taxonomy): domain Bacteria; kingdom Pseudomonadati; phylum Pseudomonadota; class Gammaproteobacteria; order Oceanospirillales; family Oceanospirillaceae; genus Marinobacterium; species Marinobacterium sp. BA1. The sequence goes on along the minus strand of NZ_BAAFHC010000001.1, from coordinate 78,756 downwards.
ATATGTGTGAACGCTTGCCAGAACTTCGCAATCGTTTAAGGAGGTGATCCAGCCCCAGGTTCCCCTAGGGCTACCTTGTTACGACTTCACCCCAGTCATGAATCACACCGTGGTAACCGTCCTCCCGAAGGTTAGACTAGCTACTTCTGGTGCAACCCACTCCCATGGTGTGACGGGCGGTGTGTACAAGGCCCGGGAACGTATTCACCGTGACATTCTGATTCACGATTACTAGCGATTCCGACTTCACGCAGTCGAGTTGCAGACTGCGATCCGGACTACGACCGGTTTTGTGAGATTAGCTTGCCCTCGCGAGTTTGCAGCCCTCTGTACCGGCCATTGTAGCACGTGTGTAGCCCTACTCGTAAGGGCCATGATGACTTGACGTCATCCCCACCTTCCTCCGGTTTGTCACCGGCAGTCTCCTTAGAGTTCCCGACATTACTCGCTGGCAAATAAGGATAAGGGTTGCGCTCGTTACGGGACTTAACCCAACATTTCACAACACGAGCTGACGACAGCCATGCAGCACCTGTCTCAGAGTTCCCGAAGGCACCAATCCATCTCTGGAAAGTTCTCTGGATGTCAAGAGTAGGTAAGGTTCTTCGCGTTGCTTCGAATTAAACCACATGCTCCACCGCTTGTGCGGGCCCCCGTCAATTCATTTGAGTTTTAACCTTGCGGCCGTACTCCCCAGGCGGTCAACTTATCGCGTTAGCTTCGCCACTAAAGGATCAAGTCCCCCAACGGCTAGTTGACATCGTTTACGGCGTGGACTACCAGGGTATCTAATCCTGTTTGCTACCCACGCTTTCGCACCTCAGTGTCAGTATCGGTCCAGGTAGTCGCCTTCGCCACTGGTGTTCCTTCCGATCTCTACGCATTTCACCGCTACACCGGAAATTCCACTACCCTCTACCGTACTCTAGCTCAGCAGTATCAGGTGCAGTTCCCAGGTTGAGCCCGGGGCTTTCACATCTGACTGACTGAACCACCTACGCGCGCTTTACGCCCAGTAATTCCGATTAACGCTCGGACCCTCCGTATTACCGCGGCTGCTGGCACGGAGTTAGCCGGTCCTTCTTCTGCTGTTAACGTCACAGCAAGCGGGTATTAACCACTCGCCTTTCCTCACAGCTGAAAGTGCTTTACAACCCGAAGGCCTTCTTCACACACGCGGCATGGCTGGATCAGGGTTGCCCCCATTGTCCAATATTCCCCACTGCTGCCTCCCGTAGGAGTCTGGGCCGTGTCTCAGTCCCAGTGTGGCTGGTCATCCTCTCAGACCAGCTACGGATCATCGCCTTGGTGAGCCTTTACCTCACCAACAAGCTAATCCGACGCGGGCTCATCTGATAGCGTGAGGTCCGAAGATCCCCCACTTTCCCCCGAAGGGCGTATGCGGTATTAGCAGTCGTTTCCGACTGTTGTCCCCCACTACCAGGTAGATTCCCACGCGTTACTCACCCGTCCGCCGCTCGTCACCCAAGAAGCAAGCTTCTCTGTGCTACCGCTCGACTTGCATGTGTTAGGCCTGCCGCCAGCGTTCAATCTGAGCCATGATCAAACTCTTCAGTTTAAAATCTTGTGAATTCAAAGCTGCAAGCAGCTTTTCATTCGGCTCAAGGTATTACACAACGCTAAATGAATATTCAGTTAGGTTGCTTGCCTTGATTAAGCTTTGTGTGCTCAATCCTGACAAGCGCCCACACATATTACCTGATCAATTTGTTAAATAGCGGGCTTGGCCAACCGCACCGTTCGGTGCAACCTGTTGTCTCAAGCGAGGCGCGTATTCTACCGCAACCCGTTTCAGTGTCAACCGTTTTTTTTCGTTTGTTTTCACTGCCTTGGCGGAGAAAACAACGCGCGGTCAGCGCTGATGAGGTGGCGTATTCTACAGCGATTCGGATCGCTGTCAACGCCCTGTCAAAACTTTTTTAACACTCAGAAGCGTAGTGCTGGATATCGATCAGTTCAACCGAACCCGGATCGATTCGCTCATTGAAAAAGTTCGTCGCCACTCGTGCAAAGCGCTCTGGCCCATCTGTCACCAAAAAAGTCAGACTGCCCCGTATTTGGTTCTTGTTCTGCAGCGCTTTGGCTTCCAGCTCGCACTTTACCGCTTCAGCGGTGGTCTGAGCTGAATCAACCAACTGAATATCGTCACCGGTCACTGCTGCTATAGCACCCCTCAATGCAGGGAAATGAGTACAGCCTAATACCAGCGTGTCCAACGGAAACTGACTATCAGCCATCAGCAGGGGTTGAAGACAACGCGCGACTATCTGCTCTACCAGGTCGCCTTCATGCCAACCCTCTTCCGCCAAAGCAACAAACAGAGAGCATGCTTGAGCACGAATACGTGCATCGGGCCTCAAACGAAGAATAGCTTTCTGATATGCCTGATTGTTTGTTGTACTTTCGGTCGCGATAACACCGATATGCCCCTGTTGACTCACTCTGCACGCTGCATCAGCACCTGGCTCGATTACACCCAGTACCAGAAGATCCGGGTAGCAGGCCTGCAAATGCTCAAGCGCCATGGCCGAGGCTGTGTTGCAGGCAACAACGATAGCCTTTATCTGGCGACTACTCAGAGCACAGACAGCTTGCTCGGCATAACGCCGGACCGACAAGGCACTTTTTGTACCGTACGGCACTCTTGCGGTATCGCCGAGATAGACGAGATGTTCTTCCGGTAAGGCTTGCCTGAGCGCATTAAGGACGGTCAAGCCGCCAACACCGGAGTCAAATACACCAATGGCATATTCTGATCGTGAATCTACAGACTTAGCCATCACGTCGAGCTCGCTTCTTGGCTTTATGCTTCAGCGTTTTGATGTGTTGACGACTGCGCTCCTTTTTGGCTTCTTGGCGAGCAGTCAGGGTATTTTTGCGTCCAGCAAAAGGATTGTCGCCCGTACGGAACTCAAATCGAATCGGTGTTCCACGTACTTTCAAATATTTGGTAAAGCGGTTTTCAAGATAGCGCTTGTAAGAGCCGGGTAACGCATCCGTCTGATTACCATGCACTACGATGATTGGCGGGTTGGAGCCACCCTGGTGTGCATAGCGTAACTTGATGCGTCGATTGTTTACTGCCGGCGGCTGGTGGTCAGCCACTACATCTTCCAGCAGTCGAGTCAGCTGATTGGTAGACCATTTCGCCATTGCTGAATCGAAAGCTTCGTTAACAGAGATATACAGATCACCAACACCCGAGCCATGCAGCGCAGAAATAAAGTGAAAGCGAGCAAATGCAGCAAATTCCAGTTTTCGTTCTACTTGCTTTTTAACATCGGCACGATCGTCCGGGCTCATGCCATCCCATTTATTAAGTGCAACAACCAATGCCCGCCCGGAGTCAATGACAAACCCAAGCATGCTCAAGTCCTGCTCGGTTACACCCTCACGCGCATCAATCACGCTGATAACAACATTTGCATCCTTGATTGCCTGCAGCGTTTTTACGATGGAGAACTTCTCCACCGCTTCTTTGATATTTTTCCGCCTTCGTACACCCGCTGTGTCGATCAGAATATATTTCTGCTCATCACGTTCATAAGGAATGTAGATACTGTCACGTGTTGTGCCCGCTTGGTCAAAGACAACCACGCGGTCTTCGCCCAGCATCCGGTTAACCAGGGTTGACTTACCCACGTTCGGGCGTCCGATCACGGCAATTCGAATATTATCTGTATAGGCTTCCTTAGCCGCCTCTTCGCCGCCCTCCTCTTCCTCAGAAACAAAGGGCGCCAGCACTTCGTCAATCAGCTGACTGACACCACGCCCGTGTGAAGCGGCTATGGCAACAGGCTCACCAATACCGAGCGCATGAAAATCAGCCATGGCGGTATCCGGGTCGATCCCGTCGGTCTTGTTCACAACCAGCCAGCATGACTTATTGTTGCGCCGCAGGTGATCGGCAATCATTTCATCAGCCGGGTTGAGGCCTGCACGACCATCTACAAGGAACAGAACTACATCCGCTTCCTCTATCGCGAACAGTGACTGCTCGGCCATCCGTTGATCAATGCCGGCCTCATCCCCTGAAATACCACCAGTATCGATAACAATGTAGTCACAATCGCCAACACGGCCTTCTCCGTACTTGCGGTCACGGGTCAAACCCGGCAAATCTGCAACAAGTGCATCACGCGAGCGTGTCAAACGATTGAACAGTGTGGATTTGCCAACGTTGGGACGACCAACCAGTGCAATTACGGGCAACATAGGATTTCACCTGAAAACAACTCGGCGGCCACTGTGGATAACAGCGGCCGCCGATAATGGACCCACAGATCCGGATTATTTAAATTTCAGCGCAGTCAGACGACCATCATTGCTGAGCACATAAAGCACATCATCACGTACCAGCAGATCACTCTGGACACCGGAGGAGCTGACGCGATGGCGAGCTGTAAAATGACCGTCAACCTGAGACAACACATGCAGATAACCATCTGCATCAGCCGTAACCAGAGAGTTACCGAGCACAACCGGTGTAGTCAGGCGTCGATACTGAAGACCATCCTGGCTCCACACACTGGCACTGTTACGCGCATCGAATGCATGCACATGGTCTTCATCCGAAATTGCGTACACATTACCGAAACCACCAGCAAGCCCACGATAGGTAGACAAATCCTGACTCCAGACAACCTGTCCATTACCTGGATTCAGTGCCACCAAGCGTCCCTGATAGCTGCCAACATAAACGATACGGTTGTAGACAAGCGGTTTACCATCAATATCAACGATACGCTCAAGCTCCGACCGCCCCTCAGCCAGCGAAATACGCTGCTCCCAGACAGGCCGCCCCGATGCATTCTCGACGGCAACAAGCTTGCCATTGGCAAAACCGGCCAGAGTCAGGTCAGCAGCCACAATGGGGGCGCTTGTACCGCGCAGACTGAGACGTGGTATCTGACTGTCATAACTCCAGCGCCGTTCACCACTGCCCACTTCAAGTGCCGTAATCTTGCCATCCAGCTGCTGTACAACAACGAGCTCCGCATTCATCTGCGGCTGGGAAATCACTTCGGAGGAAGCTTGGTAGCGCCAACGCTCACTACCGTCTGTGGTATCGAAAGCGATCACTTCACCCGACTCTGTCGCGAGGACCACGATACCGTTTCCGGCACCAACACCACCTCCTATCGGAGTTTCCAACTCGACACGCCAATTGATACGCCCGGATGCCAGATCCGCTGCAACCAGATCACCTTCAACATTGACTGCAAAAATCTGCTGTTCATCAATGGAAGGAACCAGTTGATGAAACTTGGAGCCCAAACTACCACCGGTACTCAGACTCCACAGCTGTTGAAATTGCTGTTCGGCTTCGAAGTCAACCAGTGGATTTGGCTCAACGGTTTCTTCGCTACTGAACAACCCACAGCCAGCAAGGGAAACACTCACGGCAATCGCTGCGGCTGTTTTTACCCAGCATTTCATGACTCGGCTCCTGCAAGGTCATCCCGTTTCATTTTCAGAAGCGGACGCAGCTGTTCGCCGCCGCCCAGCTGCAGGGCTCGATCATAGGCTGCGAAAGCTTCAGCCGGTCGACCGTTATTGGCATGAAGGTCTCCCAGAAGTTCCTGATACTGCACCTCATAAGTACCCGCATCAGCATTCTCCAGCAGGCTAATAGCAGTATCCGCGTTCCCCTGCTGGCTCAACAGCATTGCCTTTCGCAGTGTAGCCACACGAACAATATTATCGACTTCATCCGTTGCGCCCAAGGTCCAGTCCAGCTCCTGCAACGCGCGCTCAACCTCTCCATTTCCAACGGCCATTGCTGCCATCATGAGGGCACCATAGCGTGCATAAGCCGTGTCAGCGTAGTCAGAGCGAAGCTGCTCATTCAGATGAACCGCTGTTGCATATTGAGAGTCATTCACACCACCGGCAGACAGCTGTACCGCTTCTGTCAGATTCTGGTAAAGGGCAGACGCATTGGCTGCTTTCTGCTCCTGATTACTCTGCCAGGCTTTCCAGCCGAGCACGATTGCCACCGCAGCCGCGACACCAACTACCAATGCCTTGCCGTTTTCCTTCCACCAATCCTTGAGCGCCTGCACCTGCTCTTCTTCGGTACGCAATTCTGCCACTGTCCACTCCTGCTAAATTGAATCGCCTGGCTAAACTTCAGCGTGTAAAAATTTGTTTCAGCTGGTCTGTCAGCTGCTGAATGCCAAGATCATATACTGTCTGTTCCTGATACCAAAGAGATGCCTGCATCTCATCGGACTCGGTTTGCTTGAGTAGCGCTATTACCGGCGCTCCGGTCTGACGAGCTTTGGCCGCGATATTTTTCAGTCCCGAGCAGTGGGTTCGAATACGGAGCCCCGGCAGGCATTCACGCAGCTGCTCGGCCAGCAAAATCAGGTCCGCCTGCAACCCCTTGTGTTCTGCCGCCAGGTAAAGATCAAAGGTCTGGCGCACATGATCAGGAACCAGCGCCAGAGTCTCAAGCAGAAGAATCAAACGCTCAACACCCATTGCAAAACCAACCGCAGGTGTTGGTTTCCCGCCAAGCTGCTTTACCAGCCCATCATAGCGACCACCGGCACATACAGTACCCTGAGCCCCCAGTTGGTCTGTTACCCATTCGAAAACGGTTTTGCAATAATAGTCCAGACCACGAACCAGATAAGGGTTAACCTCATACTGCACTCCGGCAGCATCCAGAATTGCGCACAGCTGCTCGAAGTCAGCCGCAGACTCCTGATCGAGGTAGTCTGTCAGTACCGGGGCCTGCTCAAGCAGTTTGCGCGTACCCTCCTCCTTGGAGTCCAGGATACGCAGAGGGTTTGATTCCAGCCTGCGCAGGCTGTCCTCATCAAGCTGGTCAGAATGCCTGCTAAGATATTCCACCAGTGCATCGCGGTAACGTGCGCGCGCTTCGTTGCTGCCCAGTGAGTTCAGCTGCAGCGTTACAGACTGGTCCAGGCCCAGTTGACGCCACAAAGCGGCACTCATGAGAATAATTTCAGCATCAATATCCGGTCCGGCCATACCAAAAGCTTCAACACCTACTTGGTGGAACTGGCGATAACGACCTTTTTGTGGTTTTTCATAACGAAACATGGGCCCCTGATACCAGAGACGCTGCGTCTGATTGTACAGGAGGCCATGCTCTTCACCGGCACGAACACAACATGCCGTCCCCTCTGGCCGCAGTGTCAGACTTTCGCCATTGCGATCTTCAAAGGTATACATTTCTTTCTCAACAATATCGGTTACTTCACCTATTGAGCGCTTGAACAGATCAGTTTGCTCTACCACCGGCATGCGAATTTCAGCATAGCCATAGCTACCAAGTACATTTTTTACAGTGCTTTCAAGGTACTGCCAAACCGGTGTCTGGTCCGGCAGGATGTCATTCATGCCGCGAATGGCTTTAATTTTGCTCAAAACGTCAGCTTTCCTGTTTCGATGAGAATATGTGGGAACTTTTAAAGAGGTAGACTAAAACGGGCGACATTGTCCTTGCTCAACACGGCAAGATCAATGGACTCCCCTTCATAGCTGAGCATACGTACGGCATTGACCTTACCGATAACCACAGCCAACGTGGAGTCGCTCTGGAAATTCAGCGACTGGCCTGCCTGCGCCACACCGTTGAACAACGTGCGCCCACCAACCTCACGAATGCTGATCCAGCAGTCATCGCTGAATGCCACTTCGAGACCGTTGGAAACCGACGTAGCAGGAGTAGACTCCCGCTCCTGCTCAGCCGCAGAGGACGCCGCCTCTTGCTCGTCCTGCAATTGTTCGATCTGCTCTTCAGTAAGGTAGACCGGTTCTTCCTCATCGGCCGCTGCGATGGGCGCGGCAACAACGTCCTCACTCTTGTCTGAAGCAGACCCCTCAGGGGCAAGATCATCCAACTGAGGTAAAATCAAGGTGTTTCCATCGCTAGTTTCTATTGATAAAGGCCTGTTATCCAGTGGTTCACGATCTGCTGTCGTGAGGCCCTGCTGGGTTTGCCACCACCAGACACTGGCCGCAATCAATGCCAGTACAAAAAGCCAACTGCCAATCTTGAGCAATGGACGCCCCTGATGACGACCCGGTACGGTTGAAACCGTGCCGATGGCCTTAACCGCACTGGCCATTTGGACATTACCGCTTGCACGATTATAACTGGCAACGATTGCATCTGCGTCAAGCCTGAGAAACTTGGCATAGGAACGTATATAGCCACGCGAAAAAACGGGATCAGACAGGTACTGCAGGTCCCCCTTTTCAATCGCTTGTACAACCGCCTTGGATAAATTCAGCTGCCTGCATACCTGTTCAACACTCAGCCCTTGCTGCTCACGGGCCTGAGTGAACTGAACTGCTGGAAAATCGCTGCTTGTGCTTTCGGACCGGGCTTCTTCGCTCACTGAGCTGTCTCCTCATAAAGCCGATATTCTTGCGACTTCGGGTACAAATTCTTGAGCAGCAGCGCATAGGTTGCAGCACGGGACACATTACGCTCTGCGCGAGCCAGCCGTATCCCCAACCAAAGACTTCTGGAGCTGTGCTCTGTACGCTGCTGATCAACCAGTTCACGAAAACGTTCAAACAAACGATTGGATGCTGCATTCTCGCCCTTATCCAGCAACAACCCAGACAGCTCGACCAACGCAACCGGCCGGTTACCATTAATTGCCAGAGAGCGCCTGAAGGCCTCTTCCGCTTTCTCAGGTGTATCGATCAAAAGGTAACATCGGCCCAGATTCTCGAATGCCTGCGCACGCTGCTGATAAAAAGGATCAGTGGTTGCCTGGTTAAGCTGCTCACATGCCTCTCCATAACGCTGCTGCGAGAACAGGAAGGCTCCGTAGTTGTTATGAATCATGGCGGAGGTTCTGTCAGCCGACATCGCCTTGCGGAAATATTCTTCAGCGAGCTCGAATTCCTGCTCGGTCTGAAAAATCAGCGCCATTGCGTTATAGGCCGGGGCATAGCCAGAATCGATTGCTATGGCACGCTGAACCGACGTTTTGGCATTGACGGTATTGCCCGCCTGAAGATACTGCAGACCAAGATTGGTATAGGCCTCCAGTGCATCCTGAGGTGAATTGGCAGCATTGCCGGAACCGGTGGTCTGGCTCGCGCAGCCAGCCATCAGCGTTACTGCAAGCAGCAACATCAACACACCGGATCGTTTCACTCTACCCCCTTATAACCTTTGACTCTTTACGTGAACAGGCTCTTCTTGTACCACAGGAATATACTTTTGGCTACGCCGGGTACGGTCTTCAACCTGACCCACAAGCTGCCCACAAGCTGCATCCACATCATCGCCACGGGTACGCCTTACCGTCGTAATGATCGAAGCTTTCAGCATAATATCCTTGAAGCGCTGAATCGCCCCTTCCGATGGGCGACGATAATCAGAATTGGGGAAAGGGTTGAACGGAATGAGGTTCAACTTACAGGGCACCTGGCGCAGCACCTTAACCAGCTCCCGCGCGTGCTCAGGCTGATCATTAACACCCTCAATAAGAGTGTACTCGACCGTAATCACACGTTTGTCATTCAATCCCTCAAGATAACGATTGCAGGCGGCGATCAGCTCTTCAATTGGGTAACGCTTGTTGATTGGAACCAGTTCGTTACGCAATGCATTGTTTGGTGCGTGCAGCGAAATGGCCAATGACACGTCACTGACTTCACGCAGCCTGTCCAGTGCAGGCACCACACCCGCCGTACTCAGCGTAACGCGACGTTTAGACAGACCGTAGGCATTGTCATCCATCATCAATTGAGTCGCATCAACAACATTGTCGAAGTTCATAAGCGGCTCACCCATGCCCATCAACACCACGTTGCTGACCCGGCGTTCTGACGGATCAAACGGGCCATAGGCACGGATAGCCACACGGAGCTGAGCAATAATTTCAGCCGTTGACAGGTTACGATTGAAACCCTGCTTGCCGGTCGAACAGAAACTGCAATCAAGTGAGCACCCGACCTGTGATGACACACACAGCGTACGTCGGTCGCCATCAGGAATGAGCACCATTTCGATCGCCGAACCACCATCCATCCGAATGACCCATTTGCGGGTCCCGTCTTTGGACACCTTGTCCAACAGGATCTCAGGCTCGCGAATCTCAGCCATTTCAACCAATCGAGCACGCAACGCCTTGCTGATATTGGTCATCTCATCGAAGCTGGATGCGCCCTGCTGATGCAGCCATTTAAGCACCTGAGTGGCACGAAAACGCTTTTCGCCCATCTGCTCAAAAAAGTCTTCCAGCTTGGTGGGCGACAGTCCCAGCAGATTGATCTTGGTGGGGGACTCGGACATCGGATGTTTACTCGTCTTTGGGGTAACAGGCTGCCCGGACGGGCAGCCCGAAGGGTCTATCAGGCGCCGAAGAAATAGGCGATTTCGCGCTCGGCAGAAGAGGCAGAGTCGGAACCGTGTACCGCATTGGCATCAATGGACTCGGCGAAGTCACGGCGAATGGTGCCCTCAGCCGCTTCTTTCGGGTTAGTCGCGCCCATCAGTTCGCGATTCAGAGCAATTGCATTCTCGCCTTCCAGCACCTGCACAACAACCGGACCGGAAGTCATGAAGGCAACCAGATCAGCAAAGAACGGACGCTCTTTATGCTCAGCGTAGAAGCCTTCAGCGTCTTGCTTGCTCAGCTGCTTCATCTGCATGGCGACAATTTTCAGATCAGCTTTCTCAAAACGGCTAACGATTTCGCCAATTACGTTCTTTGCCACTGCGTCCGGCTTGATGATGGAAAGTGTGCGTTCAACTGCCATAGGTAACATCCCCAATCTATAGTACTAAGGTCAATAAGGCGCAACATTATACGCAAAGCACCTCTTACTGAACAGCAGCGACTATCAAAGCTGTCAATCCATTTCCTCGATCCAGGCCATCTGGATCGCTTCGAGGATTTTTTCGCCACAGTGATCAGGATCATCATCAAACTCATCGAGTTCCATCACCCGACTATAAAGGTCGGGGAAACTGATTCTCAGCGGATCCTGTTCCGGAAAGCGCTCAACCAGCTCTATGGCAATATCGTTTACATCCGTCCACTTGAGACCCATAACTCACCTCAGTGCTGTTCTGACACCTGATTAATGGTGTACTTGGGAATTTCAACTACCAGATCCATACTATCCACAACTGCCTGACAACTGAGACGCGACTCCGGCTCATGCCCCCAGGCCTTGTCGAGCATGTCATCTTCGAGCTCATCCGCCTCATTAAGAGAATCAAAGCCTTCACGTACAATGACATGACAAGTGGTACAGGCGCAGGATTTTTCGCAGGCATGTTCAATTTCGATGCCGTTGGCCAGTGCCAGATCACAGATTGTGATGCCGCCTTCTGTCTCTATGACCTTGCCTTCAGGGCACAATTCCTCATGCGGAAGAAAGATTACCTGTGGCATCAGCGGGTCTCCTTATCGATTTCATCAATGGTATGGCCGGACAGGGCACGGGAAATGCTCTGGTCCATCCGACGTGAAGCGAAGAAGTCACTGGCCTTAGCCAACTGCTCAACCCCCGCTTCGATGCGACGGTAATCAGCCTCTGCAACCAGTCGCTCAAGCGTTGCAATTTCGGACTGCAGCATGGAGACTTCAGCCTCATTCAGGAGGCCTCCATCCTGCGACATGGCCGCCCTCAGTGCAGCGATAATACGCTCGGCCTCAACCTGCTGTTCGCGCAGATTTCGAGCCTCAAGATCTTCCGCCGCATGACTGTAGGACTCTTTCAGCATACGTGCAATTTCGTCATCGCTCAGGCCATAGGACGGCTTCACCTGAATGCTGCTGACCACACCTGTTGAAAGCTCCTGCGCGGACACATTGAGCAAACCGTCAGCATCAACCTGAAAAGTCACACGAATCTTGGCTGCGCCCGCGGCCATCGGCGGAATATCGCGCAGAACAAAGCGTGCCAGTGAACGGCAGTCACTGACCAGTTCACGTTCGCCCTGAAGCACGTGGATCGCCATTGCGGTCTGACCATCCTGATAGGTGGTGAACTCCTGCGCCCTTGCAACCGGGATCGCCGTATTACGGTGTACAATCTTTTCAACCAGCCCGCCCATGGTTTCAAGTCCGAGGGACAGGGGAATGACATCCAGCAGCAGCATGTCACTGTCAGGCTTGTTGCCAACCAGCACATCCGCCTGCAGCGCCGCTCCGATCGCCACCACACGATCCGGATCTATATCAATATGTGGCGCTCGACCAAAGAATTCGCCCACCGCATCGCGTACACGCGGTACGCGGGTTGAGCCGCCCACCATGACAACTTCAGCGATATCAGCCTTATCTATGCCTGCATCCTTCAATGTACGTCGACAGGTACGCAGGGTACGGCTCACAAGCGGTTCGATCAGCGCATCAAACTGAGCACGGGAAACATGCACCTCCACCTCCCGACCACCGGCCGAAAGAGTCTCAGTCACCTCAGCTTCATTCGTAAGGCGCTCTTTTATGCGTCGCGCAAGGGCTGAAACGCTGCGTGCCGATGACGCATCCAGCTGCTCAGCCAAACCACTCTGCTGCAACAGGTATTCCGCCAGCATGCGGTCGAAATCATCACCACCCAGCGCCGTATCGCCACCGGTAGCCAACACTTCAAACACTCCACGGTTCAGTCGCAGAATGGAGATATCAAAGGTTCCACCGCCCAGATCATAGACGGCGATCACGCCCTCATCTTCCTGATCCAGACCATAAGCAACCGCTGCAGCCGTCGGTTCGTTCAGCAGGCGAAGCACCTTAAGTCCAGCAAGCTGCGCCGCATCCTTCGTTGCCTGACGCTGAGCATCATCAAAATAGGCAGGGACCGTAATAACGGCACCTTCCAATTCACCACCCAGCGCTGCACGCGCACGCTCAGCCAGTTCAGACAATATATCAGCCGAGACCTCTACCGGGCTCTTGTTCCCGGCCGCCGTTTGCAGATAGGGCATGCCAGAATCGGACGCGACCAGATGATACGGCATTTCGTTACCCAGCCCTTTCATCGCCTCTACGCCACGCCCCATCAGGCGCTTGACTGAACTGATGGTATTGTGTGGATCCTGGGCGGCACCTGCCAGCGCTCCAGCACCGACCAGAGGAGCCTCACCGGCGCGATAGCGCACAACTGAGGGCAACAGATGTCCCCCCTGCGCATCCGCCAGGGTAACAGCAGCCCCACTGCGCACCGATGCCACCAGTGAGTTCGTCGTACCCAGATCAATTCCGACCGCCAGCTTGCGCGCGTGCGGCTCCGGACTCTGTCCGGGTTCAGCTATTTGCAGTAGTGCCATAGTGCTTCCGTTAGTCTTCGAACAGTCTGTCTTCGAGCGCTGCGACTTCCGTCTGCAGCTTGGACATGAATTGCATCTTGCGCACCTGTAGCTCCGCCTGCTCCAGCGACTGGGCTTCCCAGGCACGAGCAAAGCCGGACTCCAGCGAGCGCAGCTCAGCTTCTACCAACGCCGTCAAACGCTCCAACTCCGCCTCGGGGTCACTGCATTCAGGCGCTTCAGCTACCTGCTCACGCAGCTCCATCTGTTCCATGAGAAACATGGGATCGAGCTGTACGCGTGAATCATGCACTGTATCGATACCCTGGAGGGATAATAGATACTGCGCTCGCCGCAACGGTGACTTGAGAGTCGAGAGGGCTTCATTCAGATAGGCAGTATACTGAACCGCAAGACGCTGCTCTCGGTCAGACTGATGTGAATGTCTGTCAGGATGAAGCTGCTTTTGCAGCTCCCTGTAACGCGAGGAGAGTTCGGCCTGATCGATATCAAAACCGACCGGCAGGCCGAGAAATTCAAAATAGTTGCGCGTGATATCCATCAACCGACCTCAATAACCCCGAACGGGTCAGATGTTGAAGCTTTCACCGCAACCACATTCACTTCGTACGTTCGGGTTGTTGAACTTGAACCCTTCGTTGAGCCCTTCTCGAACAAAGTCCAGCTCAGTACCGTCAAGGTAAGTCAGGCTTTTGGGGTCAATCATTACCTTCACTCCACCGAACTCAAACACCTCATCTTCAGGCTCGCCGGAATCAACAAATTCCAGCACATAAGCCATGCCGGAGCAGCCCGAGGTTCTGACGCCAAGGCGTATACCTTCCCCGTGGCCTCGCTGTTCCAGGTAGCGCGCGACATGGTCAACCGCGGCCTGTGTCATGCTAATCGCCATAATCACCCCAGTAACGGGGGCACCAGCCCCCGCTTTCACTCACTTCTGCTGTTTCTTGCGGTAGTCTTCTACTGCAGCCTTGATCGCATCTTCGGCCAGAACCGAGCAGTGGATCTTCACCGGCGGCAATGCCAGCTCTTCGGCAATACGAGAGTTTTTCAGCTCGGATGCCTGATCCAGTGTCATCCCCTTGACCCACTCGGTCACCAGAGAGCTGGATGCAATGGCTGACCCGCAGCCGTAGGTCTTGAAGCGTGCATCTTCAATTACACCCTCGTCACTGACCTTGATCTGCAGTCGCATTACGTCACCACACGCCGGGGCACCAACCATACCGGTGCCTACATGCGGGTCATCGGCGTCCATTTTACCGACATTGCGCGGATTTTCGTAATGATCAATTACCTGTTCGCTGTAAGCCATGATAAACCTCCAAAAACTTTAGCGGTGTTAGTGGTGAACCCACTCAACCTTGCTCAAATCGACGCCGTCTTTATACATATCCCACAGCGGCGACAGTTCACGCAGTTTTTCCACTGCGTGACGGCATTGTTCAACTGCATAATCCACCTCTTCTTCAGTGGTGAATCGACCCAGCGAGAAACGGATGGAGCTGTGTGCCAGCTCATCATTCAACCCCAGTGCACGCAGCACATAGGACGGTTCAAGGCTTGCTGAGGTACAGGCAGAGCCTGAGGAAACCGCCAGATCCTTTATCGACATCAGCAGCGACTCGCCTTCCACGAAGGCAAAGCTGATATTCAGGATTCCCGGTACGCGCTGCTCGGTGGAGCCGTTAACGTGAACCTCTTCCATATTCTGCACACCATCCCAAAGACGTGCGCGCAGTGTTTCAAGCCGGGCAGTTTCAGCCGCCATCTCTTCACCTGCGATACGGAAAGCCTCACCCATCCCTACAATCTGATGGGTCGGCAAGGTACCGGAACGCATGCCACGCTCGTGACCACCGCCATGAATCTGTGCTTCGATGCGTACACGCGGCTTGCGGCGTACATAAAGAGCACCAACACCCTTGGGGCCATAAATCTTGTGTGCGCAGACCGACAGCAGATCCACCTTTAGCTCGTTGAGATTGATTGGCAGTTTGCCAGCGCTCTGAGCCGCGTCGACGTGGAAGAGAACACCCTTTTCACGGGTAATCTCGCCGATGGCCGCGATATCGGTAATGGTGCCGATTTCATTATTCACGTGCATCAGGGACACCAGAATAGTGTCATCGCGCAGCGCTTCGGAAACCTGGCGCGGACTGATAATACCGTTGCTGTCCGGTTCCAGATATGTCACCTCAAAACCTTCACGTTCCAGCTGACGGCAGGGGTCAAGCACCGCCTTGTGCTCAATTTTCGAGGTGATGATATGTTTACCCTTCTTGTTATAGAAGTGGGCAACACCCTTGATTGCAAGGTTGTCAGACTCGGTGGCACCGGATGTCCAAACAATTTCACGCGGGTCCGCACCCAGCAGATCAGCCACCTGACGACGCGCATTTTCCACCGCTTCTTCAGCTTTCCAGCCGAACAGGTGGGAACGGGACGCCGGGTTACCAAAGTTCCCGTCCAGTGTCAGACACTCGGTCATCTTCTGAGCCACGCGCGGATCAACCGGTGTGGTTGCAGCGTAATCAAGGTAGATCGGCAGTTTCATCTCATCTCTCCAAAAAACTCTCACACAGCGGCTTTGTGGCGCGCTGATTGTTCGGTAGTACTGGCGATCAGCCGCTGCTGACGATCTGCCACCTGTTGGACATCTCGTCGTGCAACCAGATCAGCCAGACTGATGCTACTCAGAAAGCCGTGAATCTGATCACTCAGGTCGCACCAGAGATGATGCGTCAGGCATACTTCACCACCCTGACAGCCACCGTTGTGCTGGCAGCCGGTTGCATCCACCGACTCGTTGACCGCATCGATCACTTCAGCCACATTGATCAGACCCTGCTCTCGCTTGAGCTGATATCCTCCACCAGGCCCACGCACACTGCGCACAAGCTCGTTGCGGCGAAGCTTGGCAAACAGCTGCTCCAGATAAGACAGAGAGATTCCCTGCCGTTCGGAGATATCAGCCAAGCTGATCGGCCCCTTGCCTTCGTGCAATGCCAGATCAAGCATCGCCGTTACGGCGTAACGCCCTTTAGTTGTCAATCGCATAATTATCCCTCACACCCACTCTTGCGAGTCTGTGGGTATTATGCAAATCCCTACTAAATTAGTCAACTATTTGTCCGACATGTTCACCGGGTCTTTGCGCTCCGCTGCAGGACGCAACGTTTCAGGCTCATCCACCGCGGCTTCAAAATCTTCCGACTTCAGCTCAGGCAGCTCCTCGTTGCAATAGCCCGGCTTGAGCTCACACAGCGCCTTACCCATGGTTTCAACCTTGTGATCCATCGCCTGCATGTGATCCAGCAGACAACGAATGGCATGTGCCACCGGATCAGACACTTCACGGGAAACCGCATAGGCATCAAACCCAACCTTATCTGCCATTTGGCGCCGTTTTTGCTCTTCAGGAGAGTCTTCATCGGGATGGCGCCGAATCACGCGCCCGGGAATACCGACCACTGTGGCATCCGCTGGTACGTCACGCGTAACTACGGCATTGGAGCCAACACGCGCACCCTCGCCGATCATAATGGGACCCAGCACCTTCGCACCTGCACCGCATACCACGTTATTTCCAAGCGTGGGATGGCGCTTCCCCTTATTCCAGGTGGTGCCGCCCAGAGTCACGCCATGATAGAGCGTTACATCATCACCAATCTCGGCGGTTTCCCCGATCACAACCCCCATACCGTGATCGATGAAAAAACGCCGCCCAATGGTCGCACCGGGATGAATTTCAATACCTGTCAGCCACCGCGCAAGATTGGAAATCATTCGCGCCAGCCATTTCAAGCCCTTGTGCCAGAACCAGTTGGCAATACGGTGAAACCAGATTGCGTGCAATCCAGGGTAGGCCGTCAACACCTCGAAGGCATTACGTGCAGCAGGATCCCGGTGAAATACCGAGCGAATATCTTCACGAACCTGATCAAACATCGGATTTGTCCTTTTTCACTTGCCCCGAACGGCGCTCGATGGCCGTAAGGATACCGCGTAATACATTCACTTCGACTTTATCCGGCACAGCACGTTGAAGCAGACGTCGCAAGCGGGGCATCAACTGACGCGGGTTATTCGGATCAAGAAACTCAATCTCCACCAACGTACGCTCAAGGTGTTCAAACATCAGTTCCAGCTCACGCTGCTCTGCCAGCTCTATATCCCAGTCAGTCCCCCACTGGGGGCGGGCCGCCTGTTGATCGGCCACTTGTGCCATTCGCAACTCGTAGGTAATAACCTGTACAGCCGCTGCAATATTGAGCGAGCTAAAACTTTCAACAGCCGGGATATGTACATGGTGGTGACAACGCTGCAGTTCCTCGTTGGTCAATCCCCGGTCTTCGCGGCCAAACAGAATGGCAACACGCGCCTTACCTTCAAGCGGAGTCGCGATGGCAGCCAGCTCGCGAGGATTTACCAGCGGCCAGGGAATATGACGCTCACGTGCACTGGTACCGAAAATCAGCCCACAATCCGCCAATGCCTCATCCAGGGTAGACACCACGCGGGCCTTTTCAAGGATATCGGTCGCACCCGAGGCTCTGGCATCGGCATCAGGATGTGGAAAGCTCTTGGGCTCTACCAGACAAAGATCACTGACACCCATATTCTTCATCGCTCGCGCGACACCACCGATATTACCGGGATGGGTTGTGTTAACCAGTACGATTCTGATGTGATCAGACATAGGGAGGCACGCCGTTAAAAGCTGGCTATTCTATCAGAACATCACCGAGTTGCAGACCACCTGTTCAGCGCAGGCTCCGACTAAGCTACAATAGGACTTTGACAACCACGAAGACCGGAAACCGACACTGATGCAACCGATGGTTAATATAGCACTGCGGGCAGCACGACTCGCAGGCGAACAGATTTCCCGCACCCTCGAACGCCTTGACCTGATCAAGTCCGAACAGGCCGATGTTGCTGAGTTCATCAGTGATCTGTGCCAGCAGGCTGAACGCACGATTACCAACACCATTCAAAAGGCGTACCCGCACCACAGCCTGATCGGTGAGTATACGGGTCAACATGCGCCGATTGGTGAAGGCCCAGGCCACTGTGAATGGCATATCAGCCCGATTGACAGCCTGACCAACTTCTCCAACGCCCTGCCAATGTTCGCGCTCAGCATCACCGGTTTCGTCAACGGCAAGGCTGAACACTGCGTGGTATTCAACCCCATGTTTGGCGAAGAGTTCACCGCAAGCCGCGGCAAGGGCGCACAGCTGAACGGCAAGCGCCTGCGAGTAAGCAACCGCACCTCACTGGAAGGCGCCATCATCGGTACCGGCTATCACGCACGCAAGAGCGACAAGCCCTGGCTGGAATCTCATGTTCGCATGATGCAGGAAATCATGCAGGCAGGCGCAACCCTCCACAACAGCGGATCTCCTGTACTGAGCCTGGCCTACACGGCAGCAGGACGGCTGGATGGGTTCTACCAGATCGGTCTCAGCCCTTCAGAGCTGTCGGCAGGACTGCTGCTGATCCGTGAGGCTGGCGGCCTGGTCGGCGACTTCTCTGGCGGCAACAGCTACAGCGAACGCGGCAACCTGGTCACGGCCAACTCCAAGATTCTCAAGGCCTTGCTGCGCACACTGCACCCGGCCACTGCCGAAGGGTTACGCTGATTCATTCAGCTCGCTCCTGATCGAGCTTGCTTTAAGCCAAAAAAAACCGCATCCTTGGATGCGGTTTTTTTTCAGCTGCAGATCAGTGAATCTCAGGCATCGAACGGATCACGCAGCACGATGGTCTCGTTACGGTCAGGGCCGGTCGAGATAATATCGATCGGCGCTTCAATCAGCTGCTCAAGACGGGCGATGTATGCCCGCGCATTAGCCGGCAACTCTTCCAGTGTACGCGCACCAAGGGTCGACTCCTGCCAGCCCGGCACGGTCTCGTAAACCGGCTGAATCTGCTCATAGTCTTCACTGCCGTTAAGCGAAGTCACACTGTTGCCGTTACTGTCACGGTAGCCCGTACAGATATTGATCTCTTCAAGACCATCCAGCAC
Organism: Marinobacterium sp. BA1; assembly: GCF_041155135.1. NCBI lineage: Bacteria > Pseudomonadati > Pseudomonadota > Gammaproteobacteria > Oceanospirillales > Oceanospirillaceae > Marinobacterium > Marinobacterium sp. BA1. The sequence goes on along the minus strand of NZ_BAAFHC010000001.1, from coordinate 59,419 downwards.
ATCCAGCTTGGTCAGGCAGATACCGGAAACCGAGTTGATCTGAATAGCGTGCTGCAGTGCCACCGCATCAAACCAGCCACAGCGACGAGCACGCCCCGTGGTTGAGCCAAACTCGTGACCGCGCTCAGCCAACCGCTGCCCCACACCACAATGCAGCTCGGTCGGGAAAGGCCCGCCACCAACGCGCGTGGTGTAGGCCTTGGTGATACCCAGAATATAGTCCAGATACAGAGGACCAAAGCCGCTTCCGGTCGAAGTGCCGCCTGCAGTGGTGTTGGACGATGTCACGTAAGGATAGGTGCCGTGATCAATATCCAGCAAGGAGCCCTGTGCGCCCTCAAACATGATGCTCGCACCCTGTTTGCGCAACTGATGCAGCTTGGCCGTCACATCCGTCATCATCGGCACCAGCGTCTTGGCCATTTCCATGGCTTCATCAAACGTTTGCTGGAAATCGACGGCATCTACCTTGTAGTAGTTCTGCAGCACGAAGTTATGGTACTCCAGCACTTCCCGCAGTTTGGTGGCGAAACGCTCAGGATCGGCCATATCACCCAAGCGCAGACCACGCCGGGAGACCTTGTCTTCGTATGCCGGGCCGATACCACGACCAGTAGTACCGATCTTGGCATTGCCGCGCGCCAACTCACGCGCCTGATCCAGCGCAACGTGGTAGGGCAAAATCAAAGGACAGGCCGGACTCAGCTGCAGACGCTCACGCACCGGCACACCACGCCCTTCCAGCTCAGCAATTTCCTTCAGCAAAGCCTCCGGTGACAGCACCACTCCGTTGCCGATCAGACAAAGTACATTTTGACGCAGAATGCCGGATGGAATCAGGTGCAGGACTGTCTTTTCACCATCAATCACCAGTGTATGGCCTGCGTTATGACCTCCCTGGAAGCGGACTACGGCAGCGACCTGCTCGGTCAGTAGATCAACGATCTTACCCTTGCCTTCATCACCCCACTGGGTGCCCAGAACAACGACGTTTTTACCCATTGCTGTCTCGAATGCTCGTTAGATATCAGAAAAAAATGCGCTCAAAGGTCGATAACGACCCAGTCACCACCCTTTGGAACCAGCTGCCGCCGGAAGCGACCGGGTTCGGAAATCTCACCATCCAGCTGCTGTACAACTCGCTCACCGGAGGTACGCAGCAGACGAATCGCCTGTTGCAACGTCTGATCCTCACCTGCGGGAGCCAGCACAGCGTTGGTGTTGGCAGCAGGCCGGGAAGCAGACAGATCAATCAAAGTTTTCAGGTCAGCACTGAAGCCGGTTGCCGGGCGGGCACGGCCAAAATCACGACCGATGTTGTCATAACGTCCACCCTTGGCAAGCGCCTGACCATAGCTGGGAGTATATGCCGCAAACACCACGCCTGTGTGGTAGTGGTAGCCGCGCAACTCACTCAGATCAAAATAGGTTGATACACCCTCACAGCGCAGCACAACGCGTTGCGCCAATGTGTCCAGCGCATCAACTGCACGCACAAGCTCAACATCGCTGGCAAACAAGTCACGCGCACGCGCCAAGACATCCACCGAGCCATTCAAGCGAGGCAACGTCTGTAACCAGGTAGTTGAGCGATCATCCAGCCCGAGTGCGGCAACAAACCGATCAATCTCAGGCAGTGCCTTGCGCTGCAGCATATCCTGATAGTCAGCCTGCTGCTGTTGATTCAACTGACACAGCTGCATCAGCCGACTGAATACCGCTACATGACCCAGGTCCAGGCTGATTGGCCCGGCAACACCTACCGCCGACAGCGTTTCCAGCATTAGTGCAATCACCTCAACATCACTGTCGGGGCCCGCATGGCCGTAAAGCTCCGCACCCAGCTGGACCGGGTTGCGAGAAGCCAGCATATTGGTGGGATGAGTGTGCAGTACCGAGCCACAGTAACAGAGGCGACTGGGGCCTTCCGTACGAAGACGATGGGCATCAATGCGTGCTACCTGGGGTGTCATGTCAGCGCGTACGCCCAGTGTATGCCCACTGATACCATCGGTGACCTTGAAGGTATTGAGATCCAGATCATGCCCTACGCCAGTCAGCAGGGACTCCAGATGCTCTGCAATGGGCGGCATGACCAGGTCGTAACCCCAGCTGTCATAAAGATCCAGCACTTTGCGCCGCATCAGCTCCACCTGCCGCGCCTGTGGCGGCAGCAGCTCCATAATTCCGTCGGGCAGCAACCAGCGATCTGCCAAGGCCATGCATTACTCCGCTGTCATCAGTTGATCTGAATCACAAAAAAACCGGGCACAAACCCGGTTGTTCAACTATACCATGAAACCGGGTGCCAAAGGCACCCGGTTTTGGGCAACAGTCACTTTACCTTATTGGTTTCCGGTCGCACTGTTCAGATAACGGAAGAATTCGCTCTTCGGATCCAGCACGAACAGGTCACCTGCTCCAGAGAAAGCCTCACGGTAGGCATTGAGGCTACGGTAAAAGCCGTAGAACTCAGCATCACGATTAAACGCCTCAGCATAGATTCCCGCTGCCTCGGCATCACCTTCGCCGCGCACAATTTCGGCTTCACGGAAAGCATCCGCCAGGATCACCGTACGCTGACGATCCGCATCAGCACGAATACCCTCGGCAAGCTCCTTACCGCGTGAGCGCAACTCTCGCGCCAAACGCAGACGCTCGGTCCGCATACGCTCATATACGGAGGAAGAAACTTCCTGCGGCAGCTCGATACGCTTGACACGCACATCGATGACTTCGATACCGAGCTCATTCTGCGCCAGCTGACTCAGTGCACGAATGACCGCACCCATCACCTCTTCACGAGCACCTGAAACCACCTCGGTCAACGTGCGCTCACCGAACTGGTTACGAAGACTGGTTTCGATGCGGCTTGAAAGCAGATCAGCCGCCCGGAACTCGTCACCGGATGTCGCGGTATAGTATTTCTCTACATTATCAATGCGCCACTTGACGAAGGAATCCACGATAAGACGTTTTTTCTCCAGCGTCAGGAACGCCTGTGGACGTGCATCCAACGTCATGATGCGCCCTTCGAACTTGCGAATGGTGTTCACGAACGGAATTTTGAAATGCAGGCCCGGCTTGATATCAGCCTCAACCACCTCACCAAAGCGCAGCTTAATTGCCCGCTCGGTTTCCTTGATGATGTAAACGGACTTGGAGCCCACCATGACGACCAGAAGAAGGGCGATCAGCCCAAACAATGTTGTCGGTTTCATTAGCGCCCCTCCCTCAGGCCAGAGGTTGTCTGAGCACGCTGACGCGCCTCCTGCAGTACCTGCTCAGCCAGCTGATTCAGGGTATTTTCATCCAACCTGACTGGCCTTCCAGACGTATCGCGCAACGGCTGCTGCTCCGTCAAGCGATCCAGTGGCAGGTACATCATGTTATTACCCCCTTCCACATCGACCATCACCTTACCGGTACGGCTCAGCACATCCTGCAAAGTATCGATGTACAGACGCTCACGCGTTACCTCTGGCGCTTTGGTGTACTCGGTCAGAAGTGCCGTGAAGCGACTGGCTTCACCCGTTGCCTTGGCAACAACCTCCTCACGGTAGGCATTGGATTCTTCCATCAAACGCTGCGCCTGACCCCTTGCCTCAGGAATAATACCGTTGGCATAGGCCTGAGCTTCGTTGATTACACGCTGTTCGTCTTCTCGCGCCTTGATCACATCATCAAACGCATCCTGCACCTGGCGAGGTGCCTGAGCATTCTTGATGTTAACCTTGGAGATCTGCAGACCCGTCGAATAATCTTCCATGTAGCGCTGCAAGCGCGCCTGCACCTGCAGGGCGAGGGTGTCACGCCCTTCCGTCAGAATACCGTGCATCTCGGAAGTACCGACCACATGACGCAGCGCCGACTCCGAAGACTGTGCCAGACTGTCGCTCGGGTCACGAATCTTGAGAATGTACATGACCGGGTCTGCCACCACATACTGAACGGTCATATCGACATCAACGATATTTTCATCTTCAGTCAGCATCAACGAGCGATGGTCATAGGAACGGATACGGGTGGTATTCACCTTGGTAACATCATCGATCAGCGGCGGATTCCACTGCAGACCCGGCTGTACCGTGTCGTGGTATTTGCCAAGGCGCAGCACGATACCACGCTCCTGCTGGTCGACGGTGTAGAACCCCATACCTGCCCAAAACAGGGCTGCCAGTACGATGATGACAACAAAGAAGCCGCCACCTGCAGCCTTGCTCGGCCCCTTGCCCGAACCGCCACCGGAGCCACCTTTCTTCTTGCCGCCCCCAAAGATACCGCCCAGGCGATCCTGCAGCTTGCGCAGCGCCTCATCGAGATCAGGCGGACCCTGATCATTGCCACCACCACGCTTGCCGCGATTATCACCGCCGCCACTCCAGGGGTCATGGTTATTGCCATTCCCGCCGGGCTCATTCCAGGCCATAGTGCTCTCCGTACTAAACCGCTTGATTAACTGTATTGGATATCATTGTCGCCGCAACCGACCCGCTTAGTCGACCCCTTGCGGCAGGTATTGTTCCTGATCAATCCCCAGACGACTGAGTATCCGTCTGAAATCTTTCACCTGCAGCCTTACCTCCAGCTGCATCTGGCCGCTGTCATCCACCTCTTCAGTAACCACTGCGCCCTGCGCATACAGCTGCGAACGCAGACCTCCCTGCCTTGGAGTCAAGGTCAGCTTCTGGTGGAACATCTCTTCACCCAGGCGTTCGCTGATTGCCGCCAGCAACAGGTCAATACCTTCACCGCTGACCGCCGACACCCACACCCGCCAGGGCACGCCGTTCTCGTCTCGGTCTATGCGCGGCTGCGCATCCGGCAATTGATCAATCTTGTTGTACACCTGTAGTACGGGGACTTCTGCCGCACCGATCTCTTCCAGCACCGCTTCAACCTGCTCGATGTGACCCAGGCGCTCTTCGTCATAGCTATCGATCACGTGCAGCAGAAGACCCGCTTCAGTGGTTTCCTGCAAGGTAGCACGAAAAGCCTCGACCAGCTTGTGCGGCAAGTGACGAATGAATCCCACCGTATCCGCCAGAATAGCCGACCCCACATCAGCCAGCTCAATCTTGCGCAGCGTTGGGTCCAGCGTTGCGAACAGCTGATCAGCCGCATAGACACTGGCCGTAGTTAGACGATTAAACAGGGTAGACTTGCCAGCGTTGGTATACCCCACCAGAGAGATGGTGGGTATTTCCGAGCGTTTTCGTGCCCGCCGCCCCTGCTCACGCTGCTTGCGCACCCTTTCCAGTCGCTTGAGAATGGACTTGATGCGAACGCGTAACAGACGACGGTCGGTTTCGAGCTGGGTTTCACCAGGACCACGCAGGCCGATACCGCCCTTCTGTCGCTCCAGGTGAGTCCAGCCGCGTACTAATCGGGTGGACATGTGCTCGAGCTGAGCCAGCTCAACCTGAAGCTTACCTTCATGGGTGCGCGCACGCTGGGCAAAAATATCCAGAATCAGGCCGGTTCGGTCCAGCACACGACACTGCAGCTCACGCTCCAGATTGCGCTCCTGTGCCGGGCTCAAGGAATGATTGAAGATGACCAGCTCGGCTTCGTGCTCACGCACGAGATTACCAAGTTCCTCCACCTTGCCTTTGCCAAGAAAGAATTTGGGACTGGGATCGGCGCGCGACCCGGTCAGAAATTCAACCGGATCGGCCCCGGCTGACAACGCCAGCTCTTCAAGTTCACGGGGGTTTTCGCGATCTGCCTCACGGGCCAGTTCGATATGGACGAGGATCGCGCGCTCGCCAGATTCAGGACGTTCGAAAAACAATTAATACCTCATTCAGCAGGCTTTTCATCGGCCACGGGCAGCTTGACCGGACGCGAAGGCACTACTGTGGAAATGGCATGTTTATAAACCATCTGACTGACGGTATTTTTCAGCAAAATCACGAACTGATCGAAAGACTCAATCTGTCCCTGCAGCTTGATGCCGTTTACCAGAAAAATGGATACCGGAACGCGTTCCTTACGCAGAACATTAAGATAAGGGTCTTGTAGTGATTGCCCTTTTGACATTGCAAACTCCTTCCAGAATGGATAGCTGTTTATGTAGTTGTAATTAATTCTATTGTTACTGACCCGGCATCATACACCTGTATGCACAGAGTTTGCGCGCGATCATACCGCAATTCATTATATAACGGCAGGGTCCGCGAGTTTCAAGGCATGGGAAACTAAATTCGACGCCTCACTGTCAAGCCAATTCACATCCGGCCAACTGCGCAACCAGGTCAATTGCCGCTTTGCCAACTGTCGCGTAGCCACTACCCCTTTGTAACGCATGGTGTCGCGATCATATTCATCGCTGAACCAGGACCACATCTGTCGATAGCCAACACAACGAATTGATGGCATCCGTTCATGCAGATCACCTCGCTCCCATAGCTGACGCACCTCCTCTTCGAAACCGGCTGCCAGCATCAGATCAAAACGCTGTTCAATTCGCTGATGCAACCTGGAGCGATCCTGCGGCATGAGCGCCAGCGGCAAAATATCAAATGGCAGCTTTGCCTCAGCCTGTTCTCGCCAGTGATCGCTGATCGGCCTGCCCGTCAATTCAAACACCTCCAGCGCCCGCTGCAGCCGCTGAGCATCGGTTGGCTTGAGTCGACGTGCACCCTCGGGATCCACCTCAGCCAGGCGCTTATGCATGGCCGGCCAGCCCAGCTCGGCAGCTTCAGCCTCAAGCCGAGCACGCAATTTCGGATCCGCCTCTGGCAGGTTGGCCAAGCCCTGCTGAAGAGCATTGAAATACAGCATGGTCCCCCCCACCAACAGCGGTATCCGCCCACGCGACTGAATATCGGCAATCTCTGCCAATGCATCCGCCCTGAACTGCGCCGCCGAGTAAGCCTCTGCCGGATCCAGAATATCCACCAGTCTGTGAGGATAGGCTCGCAGCTCATCCGGGGTGGGCTTGGCGGTACCGATATCCATATCTCGGTAGATCATGGCCGAGTCGACGCTGATCAGATCACAGGGCAATGTGTCACACAGCCTCATGGCCAGATCCGTCTTACCCGACGCAGTCGGTCCCATCACAAAAATCACCCGAGGCCGGTTCACGCTCAACTGTTGCATTATTCGCCTCGCATGAAGAGTTTATCCAGTTGCCCCAGGCTCAACTGCGTCCAGGTTGGTCGCCCATGATTGCACTGTCCACTGCGCTCGGTCTGCTCCATATCACGCAGCAGTGCATTCATCTCGGGCAGTGTCAGTTGTCGATTGGCACGTACTGCACCATGACAGGCCATTGTGGCCAAAAGTTCATTCAGATGCGCCTCAATTCGATCACTGGCTCCCACCTGGGACAGATCCGCCAGCACATCACGCAACAACAGCGCCACATCCGCCTTGGCCAAAGCTATCGGCACTTCACGAATCACCAGCGTTTCTTCACCCATACGTTCCAGCCGAAAGCCCAAACGCTCAAAATATTCGGGCTGCTCCTCTGCCAGATCCGCTTCACGACCACTGACAGCCACACTGACCGGAACCAACAGGGGCTGGCTGCGGATACGGTCCTGCTCGAACGCAAGCTTCATGCGTTCATAAACGATGCGCTCATGTGCCGCGTGCATATCCACCAACACCAGCCCCTGTGCATTCTGAGACAGAATATAGATACCGTGCAGCTGCGCCAGCGCATAGCCCAGCGGTGGCATTTCGACCCCCTGCTCGACTGCAGGCATTGCCTGTAAAGGCTGCGGTGCAACACCAGAAGGCCGGTGCAGAGCGCCATAGGCACTGATCTGTTCGCGCACCTGTGGACCACTTGGGAGACGTTCGGCATGACCGGTGTACCCCGCAGTACCTGACTGTATGGCATGACTGGCAGCCGGTTCGGCCACCGTGCTGCTCATACCCGGCTGGAACCAGCTCGCTGTAGCCGGCTGCACGGGTACTTCGGCTGAGCCGGCAGGCGGAGGGGTATCCTGCGGACGCATGTCTGCAATCACGCGATAGAGGGTACGGAAAATAAAGTCATGCACCAGGCGACTCTCACGAAAGCGCACTTCGTGTTTGGTCGGATGCACATTGACATCCACCAGCGCCGGATCAAGCTCCAGATACAGCACATAGGCCGGGTGGCGGCCGTGATACAGCACATCCTGGTATGCCTGGCGTACGGCATGGGTAACGACCTTGTCACGAATGACGCGGCCATTGACGAAAAAATACTGTTGATCCGGCTGAGCACGGGAAAAGGTTGGCAGCCCCATCCAGCCCCACAGACGCAGGCCCGATGCCTCGGCAATAACATCCAGCGCCACCGACTCGGCCACAAACGCCTTGCCCAGCAATTGAGAAAGACGCTGCTCTCGCGCGGTTTCACTGTCGGCGGCGCGCAGCTGATGTACCACCTTGCCGTTATGACGCAGACTGAAGCCAACCCGGTAGCAGCTCAGCGCCAGACGTTTCACCACCTCTTCAAGATGACGAAATTCGGTTTTTTCGGTTTTCAGAAACTTGCGCCGCGCAGGCGTATTGAAAAACAGGTCACGTACTTCAACCGTGGTACCGACTGGGTGTGCCGCAGGAATGATCTCTGCCAGCATCTCGCGCCCCTGGGCAGACACAGCCCATGCACTGTCCTGTTCAGGTGGCCGTGAGGTCAGCGTAAGCCGTGACACGGAACTGATACTGGCAAGCGCCTCGCCACGAAAACCAAGACTACCTACAGCCTCAAGATCCTCAAGCATGCCAATTTTGGAGGTAGCATGCCGGCTCAATGCCAACGGCAGGTCAGCCTTCTCGATACCGCCACCATTGTCACGCAGGCGGATCAGCTTGACCCCACCCTGTTCGATATCCAGCTCGACCCGATCAGCGCCCGAATCCAGACTGTTTTCCAACAGTTCCTTTACTACGGATGCGGGACGTTCAACAACCTCGCCGGCGGCAATCTGGTTGGCCAGCTGAGGGGAAAGAAGATGTATTCGTGTCATCAGAAACCTGAAAGGGTTAGCCGGTCGGGATACGCAATACCTGACCGATGCGGATACTGTCACTGCTTAGCTGGTTAGCCTGCCGCAGGCGCTGCAGTGACACTCCATTACGCTGCGCAATGACGGAAAGAGTATCACCCGAGACCACCTTATACAGACGCTCACCACCCGCCAGCTGACTGCCGGACTGTTTTGCCCAGGCGATATAGCTGCCAGTGGGAGGCTTTTCCCAGAAATGACCTGTTATGCCACGAAAGATCGACTGCGCCATCTGCCGCTGATAGCTGGCAGTTTTCAACTTGCGCGCCTCTTCCGGGTTGGAGATGAAGCCGGTTTCAACCAGAATCGAGGGAATATCGGGTGACTTCAACACCACAAAACCGGCCTGCTCAACATGCTTTTTGTGCATGCGCGCAAAGCTGGCCATGTTGGCATGGATTCTGGACGCTACCTGATGACTGTCCTTGCGACTAGCGTTCATTGACATGTCGAGCAAAACACTGGCCAGCACATCATCCTTGTCACCCAGGCTCAGGCTACCCACACCACCGATCAAATCGGCGCTGTTTTCACGCTGAGCCAGCCAGCGCCCCATCTCACTGGTCGCACCTCGGCCAGAAAGCACCCAAACCGATGCACCCCGGGCGCGAGGATCCTTGAATGCATCTGCATGAATGGACACAAACAGATCGGCATTGCTGTTGCGCGCCTTGCCTGTACGGCCACGCAAGCTGATATAGTAGTCTCCGGTACGGGTCAGTACTGCACGGTAGCCACGCTCAGCATCAATCAGGCGCTTAAGCTCCTGAGCGATCTTGATCACCACATCCTTTTCTCTGACCCCGCCAGGACCGATGGCGCCCGGGTCTTCACCGCCATGTCCAGCGTCTATGACCACGACAACATCCCGCTTGTTCTCCTCGCCCGGCACCGGTACAACGGATTTGGTGACTATCGCTTCTTCGCGCATCGCCAGATCCACCACCAGCCGATGGCCATACTGTTCATTCGGTTTCAGGTCGAAGCTCTTGGGGCGCACATCACTCTTGAGATCCAGCACAATGCGCAGACCATCACCGCGGGTGCTGTGACGGATTTGACTGACCGGGCTATCTTCCAGCCCAAGATCATTCAGGGAAGCCTGCAACTGGACCTTGTCGATATCAATAACCACTCGATCAGGGCCTGACAGCGTGAACAGTTTATGTTCAACCGGGCCGCTGAGGTCAAACACCAGACGTGTGTTGTCCGGTGCCAGCCAGGCACGAACATTCTGGATTTCCTGCGCTGCCTGAGCAAGCGGCACAAGCAGCAACATCAACAGCAGTGAGCTCAGTATGCGCAATGTATTCATCAACCCGTATCCGTATTGCGGATTTTCAATAGTGTATCGGCAACAGCGGCCCCTTTTTGAGTATTACTCACCAGGCTTAACCTGCGCCCCATGCCATCAACCGTAATCTGGATCTCAAGATCCGGCGTCGGCAGCAGCCCCGCCCCCTTTTCCGGCCATTCGATCAGGCAAAGAGCATCGTTGGCAAAATAGTCTCGGATACCCAGATATTCCAGCTCTTCCGGGTCACCCAAGCGATACAGATCAAAGTGATACACCTGGCCTGCCGGCGTTTCGTAGGGTTCGACCAGCGTGTAGGTCGGGCTTTTCACCGAACCCTGATGACCGCAGCCACGCAGCACACCACGGCTGAACGTGGTTTTCCCCATGCCCAGGTCGCCATGCAAAAAGACTACACCACCAGCATCGACGGCCTGAGCCAGCTGTTCACCACAGCGTACCATTTCGGCTTCATCGGCCAGAAAAAACTCCATCCCCTTGTTACCCTCAGTCAAGCCCACTGAGCACACGCCTTACTCGGGTGATCAGATCAGTTGCAAGCAACCCGCGCTCCCCCTGCTCCAAAGCACAGAGGTCAGCTGCACGCGCATGTACATACACACCGGCACGCGCAGCATCGATGGCACTGAGCCGCTGCGCCCGCAAGGCACCGATGATACCGGAGAGCACATCCCCCATGCCACCACAGGCCATACCCGGATTACCGGCACTGCACAGGTGCATGCCATCACCATCAAAGCTGAGACTACCCGCTCCTTTCAGTACAATCGTACCACCGAGCTGCTGCTGGAGCTCACGTACTGCGTCAAAACGGTTTTGTTGCACCTGTGCGGTTTCCTGTCCCAACAGGCGCGCCGCCTCCCCCGGATGCGGGGTGAGAACCCAGTCGTGACGACCCGCCTGCAGATGTTGGCGCTGCTGTAACAGATTGAGTGCGTCCGCATCCAGAACCAGCGGCTTGCCACTGGCAAGTGCCTTTTGCAGTAATTGATCGGCCCACGCACTTTGCCCAAGGCCAGGGCCTACTACCAGCACATCAGGCCGCTCCAGCAGCGGCTGCAGGTCTTGACCTGAGTTGACCCCTGACGCCATCACCTCCGGTGCCCGGGTCAGCGCCGCGGTTACATGCTCGGGCCGGGTCGCCAGCGATACCAGCCCCGCACCACTGCGCGCAGCGGCCTCAGCTGCCATCAAAGCAGCACCGCCCATGCCGTAATCGCCACCGATTACCAACACATGCCCAAACAGCCCCTTATGCGACGACCGTCTGCGTGGCGGCAGCAGTTTGGCCAGATCGTCGCGATCGGTACGAAAAGCGCTGGGCGATATCTCCTCATACACTTCATCAGGTAACAGCAGTCCATCAAATTTAAGCTCACCACAATGGTCCACACCAGCATGGGTCAACAGTCCCTGCTTGAGGGCAATAAAGGTAACCGTCATGTCTGCCCTGACCGCTACCCCCAGTACGGCACCGGTATCACTGCAGAGGCCTGAAGGAATATCCACCGACAGTACGGGCCGATGACTTCGATTGATATGTGTAATCAACTCAGCTGCTTCACCAGTGACTTCACCGCTGATACCAGTCCCCAAAAGCGCATCTACCAGCACTTCACCGGCCAATTCTATGCCAGGCCGCCAGCACTTCAACTGCACACCCACCGCGTCCGCCCAGCGCCAGGCGTCCAGCGCCTCACCCTGCAAACGATCAACGTAATCTTCCGCCAGCACCAGCAGTTGAACCTGAATGCCCTGTTGCCAGGCCAGACCAGCCATAATCAAGCCGTCGCCACCATTATTCCCGGTACCACAGACGATGGTCAGACTGCGCACTCCCGGCCAGCGCCCCAACAGTTCGGCAAAGGCGGCATGACCTGCTCGCTGCATCAGCCGAAAACCGGGGACAGCGAACTGCTCTATTGCGGTTCGATCCAGGGCACGACTCTGGGCAGCCGTGTATAATGCACCGGGCAGGTCTGATCTGCTCATGATTCACGAACTCCTTTTTGTTATCAGTTCATTATAGTGGATGGACTGAGTGCCATGGCAACCGGTTCCCCATGTCTGACTATACAACCGCACAACTGCAACAGCTCAGCCTGGCCCTTAAAGAAAAGGCCCGAGAACTGGGGTTTCACGATTGCGCGATTACCCTGCCCGACGCCAGTGCCGAAAGTGAGTCCTACACGCGATGGCTTGAAGCAGGCTACCAGGCCGATATGGCGTACCTGAACGAAAACCTGGACAAGCGCTTCGATCCAACATTGCTGCTGCCAGGCACACGCCGCATCATCATGCTGCGAATGGATTATCTGCCGACAGAAGCCCCGATCACCGGCGTATTGCGCAACCCTGACAAGGCTTACATCGCCCGCTACACGCTTGGGCGCGACTATCACAAACTGATGCGCAAGCGGCTGAAGCAGCTGGGCCAGTGGTTTAACAGCCAGATAGAGGGAATCGAAGTACAGTTCAGACCCTTTGTGGACAGTGCCCCGGTGCTGGAGCGGCCACTGGCTCGCAATGCCGGGCTGGGCTGGATCGGCAAACACACTCTGCTGCTCAATCGCCATGCAGGTTCATGGTTCCTGCTGGGGGAGCTGTTCATCGACCTGCCTCTGCCTGTGGACGCACCTGAGACAGAGCAGCACTGTGGCCGCTGCCGTGCCTGTCTGGATGTCTGCCCAACAAACGCCTTTCCCGAACCTTACGTACTGGATGCCCGCCGCTGTATTTCGTATCTGACCATTGAGCACAAGAGCAGCATCCCGCACGAGCTTCGACCCCTGATGGGCAATCGTATTTTTGGCTGTGACGACTGCCAGCTGATCTGCCCCTGGAACCGCTTTGCCCGCCGCTCCAGCGAACCTGACTTTCAGCCCCGTCATGGACTCGACACGGCATCGCTGCTGGAACTGTTTCTTTGGGACGAGACCACTTTCCTGAAACGTACTGAGGGGTCGGCGATTCGCCGTACCGGTTATGAAGGCTGGCAGCGAAATCTGGCGGTTGCGCTGGGCAACAGCAATGGAGGTGACGCTGTCATGGAAGCACTGCGCAACCGCCGAGCAACAGCTTCAGAGATGCTGATCGAACATATCGACTGGGCCCTGCAGCAGCTGAGCGAACGCCATGCACCACGCTCGCTGCCGCTGCTCGATCACCCCGGCGCAGGCCGCTTGCCCGAGTAGATCGACCACAGCCCCGACATCAAAGGCGGAAGAAATGCCGACGATAGTGGCGCAGCTCTTCGATCGACTCGCGGATATCATCAAGCGCCAAATGCGCGCCCTGCTTTTTGAAGCCATCCAGAATGCCGGGCTTCCAGCGCTTGGCCAGCTCCTTGATCGTGCTCACATCAAGGTTTCGGTAATGGAAGAAAGCCTCCAGGTCAGGCATATGACGCCAGAGAAAGCGGCGATCCTGACCAATACTATTGCCGCACATGGGTGATGCACCCTTTTCACTGTATTGCAGCAGGAATGCCAGCATCTGCTGTTCCGCCTCGGCCTCGGATATAGTGCTGGCACGCACCCTGTCAGTCAGCCCGGACTGGCCATGCTGGCGGGTACACCACTCATCCATGCGCGACAATACGGCGTCTGGCTGGTGTACCGCGATCACCGGCCCCTCCGCAATCAGATTCAGATCCGCATCCGTCACGATGGCAGCCATTTCAATGATCCGGTCTGTGTCCGGATTCAGACCGGTCATTTCCAGATCCACCCAAACCAGATTTTCCTTCAGCGCCATGCACCCTTTCTCCCCTGGCAATACTGTCAATTTTTCTCGGATTAGAATACCTTAGCACGTCAATGAATAAAGCTGTGAGCGAGTGATACCCGCAGGATGGGAAAACGCAAGGTTAATCGTCGCCAGGCTTGGCGCATCGACAAGATTCAGTCTGAACGGGCTGCCCGCGCAGAGCGTAAAGACGCCCTGATTGAAGATCAGCTGGAAGGGGGTGAACTGGGCCCTGAGCAGCATGGTCTGATCATTTCCCACTTTGGCCGCCAGGTCGATGTGGAGGCACTTGAGGGTGAGAGCAAGGGCGAGATCCTGCGTTGCCATCTGCGTACCCATCTGGGCCAACTGGTCACAGGCGACCGCGTCATCTGGCGTCGTTCCCCTGACAGCGGTGTTGTAGTGGCCGCACTTGATCGTCACAGTGAACTGCTGCGCCCCAACAACCATGGCGAATTGAAACCGGTCGCTGCCAACATCGACTTTATCGTCATTGTTATCGCCGTGGAGCCTTATGCGCATGCCAACCTGATTGATCGCTATCTGGTTGCGGCCGAGGCCAGCGACATTGAGCCGGTGCTGCTGCTGAACAAAGCCGATCTGCTCAATGACGAGAACCGCCAGCGGCTTGAGCCTCTGCTGGAGCAGTACCGTTCACTCGGCTACCGCACGCTGCAGGCATCGACGGCCAGCAGCCATGGCCTGGATGAATTGAAGGCCCTGCTGGCCGATCACATCAGCGTGTTTGTAGGCCAGTCCGGCGTGGGCAAATCATCCCTGATCAACAGCCTGCTTCCCGGTGCCGATCTGCGTGTCGGCGCACTTTCAGAACAGTCCCGCAAGGGCAAACACACTACCACCACTGCACGGCTGTTCCACTTCCCGGATGGCGGAGATCTGATTGACTCACCCGGCATCCGCGAATTCGGCCTCTGGCACATGACTGAAGATCAGGTGCTCAGCGGCTTTCGTGAATTGGCGGATCTGCAGGGGCACTGTCGCTTCAGAGACTGCCGGCACGAGCAGGAGCCGGGGTGCGCATTCCTTGAAGCGGTCGATAACGGCAGTATCAGTGAGCAGCGCTTCAACAGCTACCGCCAGATTCTCAATTCCATGCAGGACAACCGCTGAACGATGGAGGACTCGGCACAGTCATGAGCAGCACCCCATGCCTCTACGGGTCCGAAGCCTGGACCGAGTATCTGGCCGAACGCACCCTGCCGGTCCGGGTCAGCATACTGACCCGATTCAAGCGCCTGCTGCAGGATGACAACACAACGCTGCAACAGTTGTCGCAACTGATCCGTTCCGACCCAGTACTGAGCCTTCAGGTCACGCGCATTGCGCAAAAATTACATGCTGCCAAGGGCTCAAGCGTTACCAGCATCGACCACGCTGTCAACTCAGTGGGGCTCGATCAACTAGCCTTGCTAGCAGAGGGCCTGCAAAGCCTCAAGATCAGCCCACGCAACATGCAGCAAAAAATGTACTTCCGTGCCATCGCCGACAGCCTGCACGCTTCCAGCCAGGCAGCCGAACTGTGCCGGCAACGCGGATTGCCTTTCGTCGAGGAGGTACGGCTGGCTGCTCTGCTGTATGGCTTTGGTCACTGGCTGCTGTGGCTGCATGCGCCGCTACACAAGCATGAATATCAGAAAAAGGTACTGCTGGAAAAAGTGGATGTTGCACTGGCAGAGCAGGATGTGTTTGGTTGCACGGTACAGGCACTCAGTGCCGAGTTGGCAAAACACTGGGGCCTGCCAGAGCTTACTCTGGCTGCGCTGGACCACGACACCTCCCCATCGCGTTCCGACCTGCAGCTGCTGCATCGTCGCGCCTTGAAAGACCCCAGACTGGGCCAACTGGAACAACGCGAAATCAATCAGCTGACTCAGGAGCGCTTTTTCCCGGTCAAACTGGGCAACTGGCTGGCTCTGACCAGCACCCGCGGCTGGCAAAGCAAGAAAACTCTTCGCCTCTACGACATCGCCGCCGACTTTCTGAGCTGGCCACGCGACAGACTGGTCGCACAGCTGCACCAGACCTGTGCCGAGGCCTCACGCCAGTATCATGTACCCGGAACCCTGAGCCCGGCAGCACAGATGCTTTTTCTTCCCTCTGAAGAAACCCTCTCGGGGCTGATCGAGAGCCGGGAACTGCAACAACTTAAGCAGCATTACCCGCCACCCGAGAAACCCGTGCTCAAGAAACCCGAGCCGCCCCGCGAAGAGCACCATACACGTGAGCGCCCCGCAGTCACCACTCATGCGAGTGAGGGTCTCTACACACAGATCCTGCAGCGTCTTCAGGATGGCTATTCACTCTATACCAAGCCGGCACACATACTGCAGGCGTTGCTGCAGGGGTTACACCAGGGCCTCGGTCTTGGTCGCATAGCCCTGTTGCTGATCAACCCTAAAAAACGGCTTTTACACTGTGCTCGCACGCTGGGGATAGCTGATACGGCGGCGATCAACCAGCTCATAATCGACATCGAAATTCCGAGCCTGTTCAAGCGCCTGACCGACAAGCCTGCCGGCATATGGCTGGACAGAGCCAAACGCAAAACCCTGCGCCCGATGCTGCCGGATCCCTTTATTGAGGCGGCACACAGCGGTGATTATTTGCTGATGTCTGTTTTCCACAAGGGCGAGCCGCTGGCGATACTGTATGCCGATGACGGCGATGATGCCGAGCATCTGTCGGAGTTCCAGTATGAGCAATTCCGCCAGCTCTGCGCCGCGGCAACCCTTGCGTTGAAACGTCTCTAGGCAGAGCCTTTGAGACTTATCGCAGGCTTCGTTATGATCAACTCCATCACATCCGAACGGTCGTCCATACTATGCTGACACTCCCTCTGGTGGTTGAGCCGCTGGCGTTACAGGCTCAACTGAGCCACCCTGACCTGCTGATCATCGACCTCTCCAGCCAGGAACATTACGATCGGGGCCATGTACCCAGCGCTGTTCGGCTGGATGCGGCCAAACTTTTGCGAGGTACTGGCCCCGTCCCCAACCTGATACCGACCGAAGAGCAGCTTACCGATCTGTGCTCAGAGCTTGGCATCCGCCCCGAAACCCAGGTCGTTGCCTATGATGACCAGATGGGCCCCTGGGCTGGACGACTGGTCTGGACACTTAACTGCATCGGTCACAGCCACGCATCGGTTTTGAACGGGCAACTGCCCGCCTGGCAGGCAGCTGGTCTTGAGCTGGAGACATCGGCCAATATCCCAACCCCAGCCATACGCCAGGTCAGTTTCAGCCGTCCCGAACTGCTCATGAGCGCTCAGGACATTGTGGCCGCTCTGGAACAGGAGCGGTTGACCGTGTGGGATGCTCGCTCGGCTGCCGAATTTTCCGGTGAAAAAGTGGTCAATGCCCTCAAGGGCGGACATATACCGGGGGCACGCCATCTGGAGTGGACCGATCTAGTGCAGCCTGGCCCAGTGCCGCGGCTGAAGCCCGTAGCCGAACTGAAGCAACTGTTGCAACAGGCTGGCATCAGCCTTGACCAACCCGTCGTGACCCATTGCCAGACCCATCGACGCTCGGGTCTCACCTGGCTGGTCGGCACCTGGCTGGGCATGCAACAGCTTTCCTGCTACGACGGCTCATGGTTTGAATGGGGTAACCGCCCCGAACTGCCCGTTGAACAATCCACTACTGCATAAGTGAAATTCGCGTTGAAAGATACATTGTTTATTCTGCTGCAACACCTCCTGCCACAGCATCTGCTGTCGCGACTGGTCGGGCGCCTCGCCGAGTGCCGCACCCCCTGGTTCAAGAACCTGTTTATCAACTGGTTCCGCAAACGCTACGGCGTAGACATGAGCGAGGCCCTGCAGCCCGATCCTGAAGCATACGAACACTTCAATGCCTTTTTTACACGCGCCCTGAAACCCGATGCGCGTATTCTGGACTCGACACCGGGCGCTGTGCTGTCACCGGCCGATGGCGCCATCAGTCAGCTGGGTAAGATTGAGCATGGCCGCATTTTTCAGGCCAAGGGACGCGGCTATGCCCTGACAACCCTACTGGGTGGGGATGCGAGCCGTGCCGAACCCTTCATCAATGGCGAGTTCGCAACCATCTATCTGTCACCGCGTGATTATCACCGTGTACACATGCCGCTGGCGGGGACGCTGAAGGAAACGGTCTATATTCCGGGTGATTTATACTCGGTCAATGGCACTACGGCCGAGGGTGTCGATAACCTCTTTGCCCGTAATGAGCGCCTGGTAGCCATCTTTGAGACTGAATTGGGTCCCATGGCAATGGTGCTGGTGGGCGCCATGATCGTAGCCGGTATCGAAACAGTCTGGAACGGGCAAGTCGCGCCGCTTCCACGCCAGCCATTGATACTGGACCGATTTGATGCAACCACCCCGCCACAGCTTGAAAAGGGTGCCGAGATGGGCCGATTCAAGCTGGGGTCAACCGTCATTCTGCTGTT
Organism: Marinobacterium sp. BA1; assembly: GCF_041155135.1. Lineage (NCBI taxonomy): Bacteria > Pseudomonadati > Pseudomonadota > Gammaproteobacteria > Oceanospirillales > Oceanospirillaceae > Marinobacterium > Marinobacterium sp. BA1. Next base: position 40,888 of record NZ_BAAFHC010000001.1, on the reverse strand, counting down.
CCCCAAAGACAGCATGAACTGGCAGGACACATTCAAGGCCGGCAGCGCAGTTCGCATGGGTGAGCAACTGGGTCAGGCAGCGCAGAACCAATAGCCCTGCCAATTGTCGGCTGATAGGCGCTGGCCGATGCATTACACTGCAACCAGATCAGGTCGCAACGGAGAAAAGCATGAATACACATTGGGTTAACCGGCTCAAGCAGCCGGAGTTCGAACTGGAAGGCAACAGACTGATCAAGGTGCCGTCTGCCGAGCACAGTACCCATTATGTGCCCCTGACCGACTACAGCATTATTTCAGTGAAAGGACCTGATGCTCACAAGTTCCTGCAGGGACAGCTGACCTGTGACCTGAGCGAAGTGGACCGTATGGGGGCCTTGCCTGGTGCTCATTGCAATATCAAGGGCCACATGCACAGCCTGTATCAGGTGATGCGTGCCAGCGACTCAGGCTATTGGCTGCGCATTCGAACCGACATGGCTGAAAATGCCCTCACGCTGCTCAAGAAATACATTGTTTTCTCCAAGGCAGAGGCCGTACTGGAAGAAGACCTGATCGGCATCGGGCTGCAGGGCCCTAACGCATCCGAGATTGGCGACCGCTTGAGCAGCGCCTTCGGGATTGCACACCTGCTGGTCACAGAGCGCCCCGGAGCCCGGCGTGAATGCTGGTTTGAAACCCGGCTGATGCCACAAGTGCTGGAACTGGTAGAGCAGAGCGCCAGCCCTGCACAGCGCAATGACTGGGAACTTCTTGAAATTGATGCGGGCGTACCCGAGCTGGCACCTGTCACCTCTGAGGCATTCATTCCCCAGATGACAAATCTGCAAGCCATTAACGGCGTCAGTTTCACCAAAGGGTGCTATACCGGACAGGAGATCGTCACCCGCCTGCAGCATCGCGGCCAGCTAAAAAAACCGATGTACCTTGCTGAGGTCCACTGCAAAGACGCCCCCAGTCCGGGCGATACACTGGCTTCTGAACAGAAAGACAATGTGGGTCAAGTCGTGCGTGCAGCCCATATTCCAGGCGGTTACAGGCTGCTGGCTGTCATCGCCAAGGATCAGGCTGAAAATCAGCCACTGCATCTGGGTAACCCCGAGGGGCCATTGCTCCAACTGCTACCGCTGCCTTACGAGCTGGATCCAGCTTTATTCCAGAGCAAGCGCTGATCAATACAACTCCAAACTTGGGCGTGCATCACGTTTATTGATGTACACCCAAGTGTATAAAACAGTTTTTTGTTATTCTCACACTGTACTGAACAGATTCACAAAGCCTTAAATCTGGTTTTTTTACGGAACGAGCTTATTTCCTGAGTAAATTTTACGCTATCCTTTGCTCTGGACTCACTAAATAAAGGAACTCACCATGCTTCGGAAGGTATGCCTCCTGGGCATCGGCAGCACTTTGCTTGCAGGATGCTTTGGCACTCACACATCTCAGGCGCCCATCGCCACCACTTACCCCATCACTGAGCAGCAGAAAATGCAGGCAGCCCATCATTGGGATGTGCTTGCACAGCACCAGGCTGACATGCTGATCCAGAGTGACATGATCAAAAGCCAGCCGCTTTATATAAAGGGTGCCGATACGGCAACACCTTTCAGCACGGCGTTTGACAACCTGCTGACCAGCCAACTGGTCTCCAAAGGCGCATACATTAAAGCCAGCCCAAGCCAGGCTGCCGAGGTCAGCTACAAGGTTCAAGTGGTAGAGCACAAAGACCGCGGCCCCATCCGTGCACCTCAAGGCGCCATCACGACTCTGGCAGCAGGAATTGCCGTTGCAACAATTCCGTTCAATCATTGGGCAGAGCCCGCTCTTGCGCTGATTCCGGCCGCAGGGGCTGTAGACCTGTTCAGCGGCAGCTGGACCAGCGAGACAAATCAAGAGGTCGTAATAACCACCCAGGTTACCCTGTCTGATCAAGTGGTCTACTCAAATTCAAGCATCTACTACATCAATCCGGGTGACTTCGATCACTACAAGGTTCCCGCCAAAACCACCAAGACCGTTCAGGTCAACAATCAATGGTAATCAGGGAGGAGCCCAACATGCTTAAACGTTGCAAACACTACCTGACGGCGGGAGCGGTAGCTGTGATGCTGCTCGGCACCGCAGGATGCAGTACCAGCCAGCCAACAGCTTCAGCTCATTCCGCAGAAGTTGACCTGATCAGCGAAGTACGTGAAGCATCCAACCAGTTGATCAGCAAATCCTCAGGCATCAACAGCCACGATCCTCTACTGGCTGCAACTTTTGCGGATATCGATGATCTTCAGCAGTCTTCCACTTTTGGTCGTGCGCTTACCGAGCAATTTACCAGTGCGCTGACCAGCAAGGGACTGCCCGTCATTGAAGTCAAAATGCGCGAAAGCCTCTTTATCAAAGAGCGTACCGGAGAGCTGATTCTCTCACGCAAACTGAATAGCCTTGTGGAAGCCCACGATGCGCAAGCCGTACTGCTTGGCACTTATGCCATGGGCGGTAATTACGTTTATGTTAACGTACGATTGGTGCGTACCAGCGACAACATTATCCTGGGTTCCCACGATTTCAGCTTGCCTCTGAATCGCGATATAAAGGCCATGCTGCCCCGACGCCGTTAAGCAATGACAACTTTCAAATGGATCGGCTCAAAGGAGCCGGTCTGTTTGAGTTGTACCCCTTAAGACACTCGATCAATACTCCCCCTGTCCTGATCCGCTCACTCTGGCATTGTCCCCGATATTAAAAGCCCGGGGCCTGAAGCACATTCAGGTCAAGCCGCAGGGGATGAAGGCAACTGCCAGCCAATAGGCTCACGTCCCTGCTCCAAGAGCCATTGGTTGGCCTGACTGAAGTGACGGCACCCCAGAAAACCGCGATGGGCAGAAAGTGGTGAGGGATGCGGAGCCTTGAGCACCCGGTGTTTGTTCTGATCGATACGAGCCCCCTTCTTCTGTGCATAACTGCCCCAGAGCATGAACACCACATGCTCACACCGCGCGTTGACCAGTTCGATGACACGGTCGGTAAACTGCTCCCAACCCTTGCCCTGATGCGCGTTGGCATTGCTCTGCTCTACGGTCAGAACCGCATTCAGCAACAATACACCCTGCTGCGCCCAATACTCCAGGTAACCGTGGTTGACCGGCTCGATACCCAGGTCGGACTGCAATTCTTTGTAGATATTCACCAGCGAAGGCGGAATGCGCACACCCGGCTTTACCGAGAAGCACAGGCCGTGAGCCTGTCCAGGCTGATGATAGGGGTCCTGACCAATAATCACCACTTTTACGCGATCAAGCGGAGTGGCTTCCAGCGCATGGAACCAGTCACTGGAGTGCGGAAAAATGACTTTGTGGGCAGCCTTCTCTGCCTGCAGAAACTGTTTCAAGGTCTGCATATAGGGCTGTTCAAACTCCTGCTGCAGCCAGGGCTGCCAGCTGGGTGCCTTGTCCAGTGCCATGGGGGTCTCCCGAAAATTCACGCCGTAAACAAACAGGGCCACTTTAAAGTGGCCCTGTGGATAACTCACTGCCCGCCGTCAGTTCTCATCCACGCGGACGCATGGCCGGGAACAGCAACACGTCACGAATGGAGGCTGAATCGGTAAACAGCATCACCAGACGGTCGATACCGATCCCCTCTCCCGCTGTCGGCGGCAAACCATATTCCAGAGCGTTGATGTAGTCGGCATCATAGTGCATCGCTTCATCGTCACCGGCATCCTTCTCTTCCACCTGCTTGCGGAAACGCTCGGCCTGATCTTCGGCATCGTTCAGCTCCGAGAAGCCGTTGGCCAGTTCACGGCCGGCCACGAAGAACTCGAATCGGTCGGTCACGTGCGGGTTGTTGTCATTGCAACGCGCCAGCGGGCTGACTTCAGTCGGGTACTCAGTGATAAAGGTCGGTTGATGCAGGCGGTGTTCGACAGTCTTCTCGAAAATTTCGATCTGTACCTTGCCCAACCCCCAGCTGTCCTTAACATCAATATCCATGCGCTCGGCGATCTGGCGAGCAGCCGCATCATCGGCCAGCGCCTCGGCGGTAATCTCCGGATTAAAGTGCAGAATGGAATCGAACACGCTCATGCGGGTAAACGGTTTGCCCATGTCGTACTCGAAGGTTTCCAGCACTTCGCCTTCTTCGTTACGCACAGTGTTGACCACTACTGTGGTACCCAATACATCCTGGGCCACAGTACGCAGCATGTCTTCGGTCAGGTCCATCAGATCGTTGTAATCGGCGTAGGCCTGATAGAACTCGATCATGGTGAACTCAGGGTTATGCCGGGTCGAAAGCCCTTCATTACGGAAGTTGCGGTTGATCTCGAACACGCGCTCAAAACCACCCACCACCAGACGCTTGAGATACAGCTCCGGTGCGATACGCAGGTACATTTGCAGGTCCAGCGCATTGTGATGCGTAGTAAACGGACGCGCCGTGGCACCACCAGGAATCGGGTGCAGCATCGGCGTTTCGGCTTCGATGAAGCGTCGATCGATCAGGTACTTGCGAATGCCGGCGACAATCTTCGAGCGCATCTCGAACACCTTGCGCGACTGATCGTTCATGATCAGGTCGACATAACGCTGGCGATAGCGCATCTCCATGTCCTGCAGCCCCTTGAACTTGTCGGGCAGCGGACGCAGGCTCTTGGTCAGCAGCTGAAACTCAGCCATGTCCACATACAGGTCACCCTTGCCGGACTTGTGCAGCACGCCGCTGACGCCGATGATATCCCCCAAGTCGACGGTCTTGGCAAAGGCACGCGCTTCCTTGTTCACGTACAGCTGAATACGGCCACTCATGTCCTGCAACACCATAAAGGCGCCGCGATTGAGCATCACACGGCCCGCCACGGCGACCCGGATACCGGCCTGCTCCAGCTCTTCCTTGCTCTTGTCGCCATGCGCCTGCTGCAGATCTTCGGCGTAGCTGTCACGGCGGAAGGTATTGGGGAAGGCATTGCCTTCCTGACGCAGGGCGGCGAGTTTTTCGCGACGCTCGGCGATCAGGCGGTTTTCATCTTGCTGCACGGTTTGCTGCACGTTGTTGTCTGACATCGGGGTTACCTTAAAACGAATGCTTAGAGGCCGGCCTTGAGGCTGGCTTCGATAAACTGATCCAGATCGCCATCAAGCACGCGATCACAGTTGGAAGTCTGTACGCCAGTGCGCAGATCTTTGATACGTTGGTCATCCAGCACGTAGGAACGGATCTGACTGCCCCAGCCGATATCAGCCTTGGAGTCTTCCAGCTCCTGTGCCGCTTCACGACGCTTCATCATCTCCATTTCGTAGAGCTTGGCACGCAGCTGCTTCATACAGGTATCACGGTTTTGGTGCTGCGAACGCGCCGACTGACTCTGCACCACAATGCCGGAAGGCTCATGGGTAATACGCACGGCTGACTCGGTTCGGTTAACGTGCTGACCACCGGCACCGGATGCACGGTATACATCCACACGCAGATCAGCCGGATTGATTTCAATGTCCACGTTGTCGTCAATTTCCGGCGAGACAAATACCGAGGAGAAAGAGGTGTGGCGTCGACCACCGGAGTCGAACGGCGATTTACGCACCAGACGGTGAACACCGGTTTCGGTTCTCAGCCAGCCATAGGCGTATTCGCCCTCAAATCGGATAGTGGCAGATTTGATGCCGGCAACTTCACCGCCGGACACTTCCAGCAACTCGGTCTTGAAGCCTCTGCTCTCGCCCCAGCGCAGGTACATGCGCAACATCATGTTGGCCCAGTCCTGTGCCTCGGTTCCCCCTGACCCGGCCTGTATCTCCAGGAAGGCATTGTTCGCATCGGCCTCACCGGAGAACATGCGGCGGAATTCAAGCTGTTCCAACTGGGAGCGCAGACGCTCGACATCTGCTTCAACTTCGGCGACAGTATCTTCGTCGTCTTCTTCTACCGCCATATCCAGCAGATCACGGGCATCGCTGATACCAATGGTCAGCTCGTCGATGATTTTCACCACCGATTCAAGACCAGAGCGCTCACGGCCAAGTTGCTGTGCATTTTCTGGATTGTTCCACACACCCGGATCTTCCAGCTCACGCTCAACCTCTTCAAGCCGTTCACGCTTGCCATCATAATCAAGGTAGCCGCGCAGCGACTGAGTGCGCTCGCTGAACTCTTTCAGACTGTTGAGAATCGGATTGATTTCCATGGTGGGGCTACAAACTCGCTGCTTGGAAAAAGGGAGGTATTCTAACTGATCCTCGGCCCTGTTTGAACGATTGTGCAACAGTTCCTCAATCTCTGCCTGTATACTCGACTTGCATGCCAAGGTCAGCAAGAATGGCCTGATCGACTCAGGAGGGCCGCATGATAGGGAAACATCTTCTGCCAACGGCATTTATGGCGCTGCTGTCATCGCAGGCTCAGGCAGGTGTGCAGGAAACGCCTCAACTTCTGGATCTAACAGCCAGTGTCTATGGTTATCTGGCACTGCTGATCTTCCTGCTGGCCTACGTCTTCGTGGTCATGGAGGAGCGGCTTGCGTTGCGCAAGTCAAAGCCGGTCATCGTGGCGGCAGGCCTGATCTGGGTACTGGTCGGGCTTGCCTATCGCCAGCAGGGAGATCAAGTCACCGCCGGGGCCGAGCTGAGGCTGTATATTCTGGACTATGCCGAACTATTCCTGTTTCTTCTGGCCGCCATGACCTTCGTGAATATGCTCGAAGAACGGCGTGTATTCGAGGCCCTGCGTACCTGGCTGGTTTCACGCGGTTTTTCACTGCGCAGTATCTACTGGATCACCGGCGTACTGACCTTCTGCATATCCCCCATTGCCGACAACCTTTCAACCGCCCTGCTGATGGGTGCCGTTGTGCTGGCTGTCGGCAACCATAATTATCGTTTTATTTCAGTGGGCTGCATTAATGTGGTTGTAGCCGCCAATGCCGGTGGTGCCTTCAGCCCATTTGGAGACATTACCACCTTGATGGTTTGGCAGCAGGGACATGTCTCTTTCACTCAGTTCTCGTATCTACTGTTGCCGGCGCTGGTGAACTGGCTGATACCGGCAGTACTGATGAGCCTTGCCATTAAAAATGGACGTCCTGCCGGCAGCCAGCGCCATCAACGCATGAAAAAGGGCGGTGTTACCATCATGCTGATGTTTCTCGGTACCATTATCGCCTCTGTACTGGTACACAGCATGCTGCATTTGCCACCAGTTCTGGGCATGATGACCGGGCTTGGGGTCTTGAAACTGTACGGCTACTACCTGAGCCTGCATGACCCTGTCTTTCGTGAACAGGGTCATATCACTCACCACCATGCCGAGAACACAAGCAACCACAGCATGCTGCGTGGCGACCACACCGGCGTAGTGCGTCGGTTTGATATTTTCAAAGTAGTTGAGCGTGCCTCCTGGGACACTCTGATGTTTTTTTACGGTATCGTTTTGTGTGTGGGTGGCCTGGCCACACTGGGCTACCTGGCTGATTTTTCCACGCTGCTGTATGGCAGTCTTGGAATACCCCTGGCCAACAGCCTGATCGGTCTGCTTTCAGCGCTGGTGGATAATATCCCGATCATGTTTGCCGTACTGACGATGGACCCAGGGATGACGCTTGATCAATGGCTACTGGCGACCCTGACTGTCGGCACGGGTGGATCGCTGCTTTCAATCGGCTCAGCCGCCGGCGTGGCTTTAATGGGGCAGGCCCAGGGAACCTATACCTTCATGAGCCATCTGAAATGGAGCTGGGCCATCCTGCTGGGTTATGTGGCCAGCATTTTCTGTCACCTTTGGTTAACTGGACTCTGACATGACCGAACACTCTGCCAAACTGGAAAGGAAACCCGTCTGGGATATTTATGTGCGTCTGTTTCACTGGACCCTGGCCGCAAGCATTTTGTTTGCCTGGTGGAGTGGTACCACCGGAGGGTATGTGAATGAGACATTCAGCCTGCTGGGGCTGAGCCTTAGTCTGAAGTTCGATGTTATGACATGGCACATGTACGCTGGCTACACCGTGCTGGCGCTGGTTCTATTCCGCCTGATGTGGGGTTTTGCCGGCAGCTACTATGCTCGTTTTACTCAGTTTGTATACTCGCCCTCTGCTACGCTTCGCTACACAGGACAGATGTTGACGGGCAAGGCCCCCCATCACCTTGGTCACAACCCGCTGGGTGGATGGATGGTACTACTACTGCTTTTGCTTGCAGCCGCTCAAGCTGGGACCGGCCTATTTGCAAATGATGAGGTCTTCATCGAAGGCCCACTGGCCAGTCTGGTCAGCTCCAGTATGAGTGTTGAGATCACACGATGGCACCGCTGGCTGTTTGATATTCTGCTGATCGCCATCGGCCTGCATCTGCTGGGCGTCATTTACCATCAGCTGTTCAAGCGCGAGAAGCTGGTTCAGGCCATGTTGCACGGGCGCAAGCCAGCCGCAGCAGATGCGCCAAGCTACCCGTTCGCCCCGTTCCTGCGTGGATTGCTGCTGGCCCTCGTTGCAGCCGCCATTGTCTGGAGCCTGCTCAACCTGCTTTGAATACAAACAGGGCGCCACATGAGGCGCCCTGTTTCAACTCAAGTTCTAACCGCTTGCGGATCAGTCCTTGAAGTTGTCGTGGCAACCCTTGCAGGTCTTGCCCACCTCACCGAAAGCCGGACGAATCTGGTCCATGTCACCGGTTTTGGCCGCAGCCGCCAGCGCATCAGCCTTCTCGGCAAACATGTTCATGCCACCTTCAAATTTGTCCCAGTTCTGCTCAATCGCCGGCAGAGCGTCGGTATCACCTTCATAGGAGCCTGCAATAAAACCCTCCAGCGGAAGCTTGCTCAGCTGAGCCACAATATCTGCACGGCGTGCAAAGTCTTCTGCGTTGTAATCCTGTTTACCCTTGACCACTTCACCCATAGTGCCGAAGTGCCATTTAACAGCGCTGAATACGCCCTGACGGTATTTGATGGCGTCTTCCGCTTCTGCCGCCAGTGCAGCCGTGCTGCCCAGCGCCATAACCCCTGCCAATCCAAGCATTGCGATCTTTTTCATATCGATTTCCCTTTTCATTGATGGTCTGAACGCAATTCTATATGAGCGCAACCTAATCAAACAAGTTCCCGATTTAAGGGGTATACTTTGAGTCTTTTTGGCAGACAGCACGTTTCATGCAGACTTCCACTCTTTTCACCTTGCGACTGTTGATCCCCTTTGCACTGGGCTACTGGCTGTCCTACCTGTTTCGTGTCATCAATGCTGTGGTTGCCCCCGAGATCATGGCTGAGCTGGGTATCAGCGCTGCCACTCTGGGTCTTATTTCCAGTGCCTACTTTCTGACCTTCGCAGCCTGCCAGATTCCGCTGGGCATTCTGCTGGACCGTTATCAGACTCGAGATGTAGCATCCGCCCTGCTGTTGTTCGCCGCCGCCGGCAGTCTCACTTTCGCAATGGCCGAAAGCAGCCTTATGCTTTGGATCGGGCGTGGCCTGATCGGCATCGGTGTTTCGGCCTGCCTGATGGCGGCCTTCAAGTGCTATACCAGCTGGCTCAAGCGGGATCAGCTTCCCGCAATCAACGGCCTGCAGTTGACCAGTGGCGGACTCGGCGCGCTCACGGCTACCGCCCCTGTCGAATTTGCCCTGACATTCACCGACTGGCGTGGCATTTTCATGGCGACAGCCGTGTTCAGCATCCTGATCGCAGCCCTGGTACGCGGGTGCATACCCAAAACGGCAATGAAAAGGCCTTCAGAGGGCATCGTGGCCCTGCTGAGCCAGACTTGGGCCGTCGTGCGCACCCCGGCCTTCTATCAACTGGCGCCGGCCAGCATGCTGTCGCAGTCGGTCTTTATCGCGACCCAGTCTCTCTGGGCCGGCCTGTGGCTGCAGCAAGTCAGCGCCCTGAGCGCCAGTGCCGCTGCCGGCGTGCTGTTTGTCTCTGCCGCCAGCATGGTAGCCGGATTTCTGTTACTGGGGTTCATCACCGGTCGCCTGAACCGGCTGGGCATCAGCACGCCCAGTGTCAGTTTTACCGGCATGCTGTGCTTCACGCTCGCGTTGCTGTGGATCCAGATTCAGCCCGGTGAGGCCAACCTGCTGGCCTGGGCGGTATTCGGCTTTTTCGGGACGTCAGGTACACTGATGTTCGCAGGCCTGAGTCAGCAGTTTCCGGTTGCGATCAGTGCACGGGTCAGCACCAGCCTGAACCTGGGCATTTTTCTGGGTGCATTCATTGTGCAATGGGGAATGGGTGCGGTGATCAGTCTGTGGCCATCCGAAGATGGCCAACATTATCCCGCCACGGCCTTTCGCTGGGCTCTGGCGGGGGCAACACTGCTGCAGCTATCTGGCCTGCTCTGGTACCTGATCTGTCGCTGGCGGGGAGCCCGTCAGGCCTCAAATGCGGCCAATACCTGAGGCATCCAGGTACGGATTCGCTCTTCACTCAAGCCATGCTCACCGTCCTCATCCAATGCCAGGCCTACAAAGTAGCGCTTGTCTTGAGTTAAAGCTTTTGACGCCTCGAACCGGTAACCGTCTACCGGCCAGGGTACAACCACCTCCCCACCTGCTTCCCGCAACACCTCGTTGAGCGCTCCCATTGCATCCAGAAACCACTCACCGTAGCCAAGCTGATCCCCCAGGCCAAACAGAGCGATCTTCTTGCCGCTGAAATCCAGTGCCTGCAAGGCAGGCCAATGCTCATCCCAGTCCTCCTGCAACTCACCAAAGTCCCAGGTCGGGATACCCATGATCAGGTATTGATACTGTGCCATTTCGACCACACCCTCGGTCGCAATGTCATGCAAATGAATTTGTTCAGGCAGCAGCGCCGCAATCTGCTCTGCAATCATTTCAGTGTTGCCCGTGGTGCTGGCATAAAACAGGCCGATGGGGGTACTCATAGCAATTCTCGATTATCAGCCGCCTGCGCGTATCCATATGCGCTCAGGTGGAAAGGTGACCATGTCCTGTACATAAATGAAAAAGCAGCCCTGCGGGCTGCTTGATAACGCTGGTACAGCTTACTTCTTATTGCCGGTCATGGCATCCATGGAGCCTTGTGCCAGCTGCTGCATCGCCTGTTGAGCTGAGGTCAGGGCTTTCAGATTCTGTTCATTGGCCGCTCGCAGGGTTTCTTCCAGCTCCTTGGCATAGGCCTGCTGCAGTTCAATCAGGTCATTCGGCGTCTTGCACTTCTGCAGTTCGCTGGTTTGCTGCATGGTTGCTTCGATGCAGGCCTTGGTACACTCCATCTGCTGGCGGGTCAGCTCCTCCAGCATTTTGGTCTGGATGTTCACCAGATCACGGAAAGGACCCATCGATTCGGTCATCTGCTTTGTCATATCCTGAAACATTGTTTGCCCCCTTGGCACTTGTTGTGAGTATACATAATTAATCACTATAGACTGAAAGCCGCAAGTCTGGTGCGTTAGACTTGAGATTCTAATTCAGTTCCACTCTTAAACACGAGGTGTACCGATGCGCATGCTGCACACCATGTACCGGGTTACTGACCTGGAAAAATCGCTTTCCTTCTATACTGAAGTCCTCGGGATGCGTCTGCTACGCCGCAAGGACTACCCGGAAGGCCGTTTCACGCTGGCATTTGTCGGCTTTGGTGACGAAACTGACAATACCGTTCTGGAACTCACCCACAACTGGGACACCGATCAGTATGACCTTGGCACCGGCTATGGTCATATCGCCATCGAAGTGGATGATGTGTACGAGGCCTGCGACCAGATCAAGGCAAAAGGAGGACAGGTTGTGCGAGAAGCCGGTCCGATGAAGAACTCAAATTCAGGTACGATTCTGGCATTTGTGCGCGATCCTGACGGGTACATGATCGAGCTGCTCAGCCCCCAGCGCGGGGACTGAGCCTAATAGCATCAGGTACGGAATTTCGCCGTCATGCTCTGTAGTTCCGCTGCCAGCCGTGACAGTTCATGGCTGGCAGTTTCGGTCTGGGTTGCCCCGGCTGCGGATTCCTGAGCGTTGTCGTTGATGGTCACCAGAGAGCGGTTGATCTCTTCGGCAACGCTGCTCTGCTCCTCAGATGCACTTGCAATCTGGGCGTTCAGGTCGGTGATGCGCTTGACCGCTTCTGAAATGCGGCGCAGCGCTTCACCAGCTTTCTCGGCCTGCTCGCCGGTCAGTTCTGCACGTTCCTGGCTCACTTTCATCGCCGTAACGGCATCACGCGTTCCAACCTGGAGGCGGCCGATCACCTGCTGAATCTCTTCGGTTGACTCCTGGGTGCGCTGAGCCAGTGAACGAACCTCATCCGCCACCACAGCGAAGCCCCGCCCCTGATCACCTGCACGAGCCGCTTCGATGGCCGCGTTCAGGGCCAGCAAATTGGTCTGTTCTGCAATGCCGCGAATCACATCGACCACACTGCCGATGCTTTCACTGTCCTGCTCCACCACGGCTATCTGCGCTGCAACCTTGCGCACCTGATCGACCAGATCACTGGTCGCACGCGCCGCATCCACGACAACCCTATTGCCGGAATCGGCCTCGTCATGCGTGGATCGCGCTTCCTGATCCGCCCGTTCGGCGCTGCCGGCCACTTCCTGTACCGTCGACACCATTTCGTTCATGGCTGCCGCAACCTGTTCCACCTCGGCACGCTGGCTGTTGATCGTCTGGCTTGAGTGGCTGCTGATGCTGCTCATCTCTTCAGCTGCAGCTGCCAATTGAGTGGTCGCACCGGAGATATGCCCTACCAGACTTTGCATCTGGGCCAGCATCTTGTTAAAGCTGCCAGCGATATGGCTGAGTTCGTTGTCACCCTCGATTTCAGCACGCAGACGCAGATCAGAATTGGTGGCAACGTTATCCATTACATCCTGTAAATGCTCAAGCGGCTGACGAATGGAGCGGTAAATCAGCAAGCCCAGCAACGCCAGCACTACCACAACGGCAGCTGACAAACCGATCTGAAATGCGCGCTGACGTTCATACCTTTGGCACAATTCCTGACGCATTTGATCTGCTTCACTCAATTGCAGGTCAACCAGCTCTGCCACCTTTTCGCTGATCGGGTCAACATCGGCGTAGAGGTCCCCGTTAAACCCGTACATGTCACCGTAGGTCAGTCCACTGAGTGTTTTCAGGCGCTCTATCAGTTTTTCGATCGCACTGTCCGCACGCTTTAGCAGACCATCGGCTTCCTGTACCAGCTTTTGTTCCTGCGGGGTCAGGTCAGTGGAAATATAGTGTTGCCAGTCCTGCTTGATTTTTTCACGCGCCTGAATGACAACGGCCAGGCCGTCCTCGGCTTTCATCAGGCTCTTGTCGACTTTGTTGACCGTATCAATGATGTTAACTGCATAGTTATCCGAGACGTTTTTCAGCAGTTCAAGCGGTACGATTCGGTCCACATAGAGCTGATCAATGCCCTGGTTAGCCTTGTTCAATTCAACCAAGGAGGTGATCACAATAACGAGCAGACCGATAATCGGCAGCACCGATCCCAGCACCAGTTTGCTCCTGATAGTCATTCGTTTCAGCATTTCGGGCTCCTGTCAGGCGTTCAGCAGAAGATTCAGGGCAGGTGCCGCTGAGCAATCTTTTCCTGTACAATAGACATATTAGAAGTGGCTTATACGGATGAAAGCTCAAGTTTCAACTCGTACTAAAGGTTGAGGCATTATCTTGTACTATCAGTCCGGTCACAACTGTTGTATCCGTCTGTACACCCGATTCGGTGGAAGCCGTTACAACACGACTTCCTGAAATGCATCAATAACGATGATGAAGGCATGGCTTCAATGAACAAATCTACCCTTCTTGCAGCAGCAGGCCTGCTGTTTTCCCTGCACACCACATCAGCACTTGCTGCCAGCGTCGACGCGGCCCAACGCGCCATCGATGCCGGCGATTACACCAAAGCCCTTTCCGAGCTGGAAAGCCTGGTCAAGAATCAGGACCCAGCCGCACTGAACCTGCAGGGCCAGATGTACGAGAACGGCTGGGGTGTTGAAAAAAACACCGATATGGCCCGTCGCTACTATGAAAGCGGTGCCCGGCAAGGGCATCTGGATAGCGTCAACAGCCTGCGCGCATTGAAGAACCGGGAATACAAGGTCGAATTTGATCGCCTGTTGCCTCAGGCTCAGAATGGTGACGCCGAAGCCCAGAACCGTATCGGCGAAATGTATGAGTTCGGCCAGGGCGTTGCCCGCGACAATGACGAAGCCCTCAAGTGGTATCGCAGTGCCGCCGATCAGGATGTAGTGGCTGCCTGGCATAACCTGGGCCGCAGCTACAACTTCGGCACGGGTGTTGAGCAGGACTACGCTCAGGCCGAACAGTGGTATCGCAAGGCGGCTGAGCAGGGCCACATGGATGCCATGTTCTTCCTGGGCACGCTTTACTCCAACAGTCATGGACAGGACACCAGCATCGATACCAACATTCTGGCCTACGCCTGGATGCACAACGCGGCCGAAATGGGCAACGGCACTGCCCGCGCCATCGAGGCTCGCCTGTTGATGAAGCTGGATGAATCTCAACTGGAGGAAGCCCAGTCTCTGGCCGAGCGCTACAAGGCCAAGTTCGTCACGCCATTCAAGTAATGCCCTCTCCCTGCCAGCACCGCTGGCAGGGTTTCACCCTGATACCGCCCTGGTGCTACAATCCGTCGCCAACCCAACCGATGGATCCGGACATGCCGATGCACCGCCCCTTTGCTGAAGAGTTTACCGACACCCGCCCGGCCTCACTGGTCAAGCGCCTGCTGGCCATGGTGTATGACGCATTGCTGGTAATTGCGATCTGGATGATTGTAGGTGGGATCGGTGTCATGCTGAACGATGGCGAAGCGATCAGCGCTCAGACCAGTTCACCGTCAGCGGTTGCCCTGTTCAACTCGGCGCTGTTTTGTATCACATTTCTGTTTTTCGGCTTTTTCTGGACCCGCAATGGACAGACACTGGGCATGCTCGCCTGGCGCCTCCGGGTTCAGACACTTGAAGGCGGACGCCTGAGCTGGAGCAAGGCGCTGGTGCGATTCCTCTGCGCCATCCCATCCCTGGGCCTGTTCGGCATAGGACTGCTCTGGATGCTGTTTACGGATGAGCGCTTGAGCTGGCATGACCGCTGGTCAGGCAGCTGTATTGTTCAGCTGCCCAAACCCTCACCACAAAAACCGTAATCAATCTGAAGTTTAACCCGCTCGACGCAGCAGCCAGCCACCTGCCACCATGCACAGCAGCACTGGCAGCACTACTGCGATGAAGGGCGGGAAGCCAAACACGGTACTGGCCGGACCAAGCAGGTCTTGTGCAAATTTGAACAGTAAACCGAACACAACCCCCGCAATCACCCGCTGGCCGACCGTCACGCTGCGCAGTGGACCAAAAATGAATGAAACACCAATCAGCACCAGTGCCAAAATTGCCAGGGGCTGTAACAGCTTGGTCCAGAACGCCAGCAGATAGGTATCCGCATTGACCCCCTGGGCCTGAAGATAACTCGAATAGGACCAGAGGCCACTGATCGGAAGGTCCACCGGTTCAACCACGATCACCGACAGAAGATCGGGCGTCAGTCCACTCTCCCATGACTCTTGAGACTGCTGCGACGCTTGGGTACGCCCTTCGGTGAACTCGGTCGTGCTGACATCCTCTAACTGCCACCGTTCGGACTCATAGCGCCCAATTCGCGCATAGCTCGCCTCAGCCAGTTGGCGGGACTCATCAAACCGATAGCGGGTGACGCCATGAATCACGCCCCCCGGTTCTACCGCATTGATATGAATAAAGAGGCGATCTTCACGGTGCCAGATACCATAGCGTGAACTCAGCGCACCACCACCGGCCTGTGCAAGCGCCTTGAGACTTTGGGCACGCTGTTCGGTATAGGGCGCGATGAACTGACCCAACACCAGCGCGAACAGCGCCAACACCAGCACCGGCTTGAACACCGCAGCAAGAATGCGTCGGGTAGAAAAACCTGCCGCTCGCATGACGGTGAGTTCACTGTGACTGGCCAGCATACCCAGGCCAATCAGGCAACCCACCAGACTGCTCAAGGGAATAAACTCATAAATCCGGCGCGGAGTAGTCAACATCAGGTATTCAAGCACACCCACAAAGGTGTAGTGATCATCGACATCATCCAACTGATCCAGCAGCGCCGAGACAAGGTCCAGACCGACCACCACCAGCAATACAGCCAGAATGGCACCAATAACATGACGGGCAATGTACCACTCAAGCTTCATCATGCAGACTTCCTCCAACTGACATGCGGCAGACGCTTCCGGACACGATTGATCTGTGCGCCCCAGAAACGCTCCGCCAGAATCAGATTGGCAGCCAGCGTCAGGAATATCGCATGCACCAGCCACAGCAGCCACACGCCAGCCTCTCCATCCTCAACGGCTGAACGCGCACTGGTCAGCAATGATAGATAGAGCAGGTACAAGACAATGGACGGAATCAGTTTGGCAAAGCGGCCCTGACGTGGATTGGTTCGGCTCATCGGCACCGCAATCAGTGTCACGATAAAGGCCAGCACCGGCAAAGACAGACGCCAGTGCAACCGGGCCTGTTCACGCGGCTGCACGCTGTCTACCAGAGCCAGCGTCGGCTGTGCATCCAGCTCCGTCACCTCACGCGCCAACTCTGCCTCGGGCAGGCTTATGCCGTACTCCCGGTAACCGGTGCGGGTATACTCCGCCGAGCCGGGCACACCATCGAAGCGATACCCCTGCTGCAGCACAAGAAAGCGGCCCCCATATTCCGGCAAAATGACGCGTTCAGCCTGCTCGGCCAACAGTACCACCGGTTCGCCGTTCTCGTTGCGCTGTGCAATAAACACCTCGCGCAGCTGGCCGCTTTCGCTGTCAAACGATTCAGCATAGGTGACCTGCCGGCCGCCCGTCTGAGACTGGAACCGGCCCGGTGTCAGCAGCTCCAGTTCGCTTCTGGACTCCTGAATACTGAAGATCTCTTCCGACTTGGTAGCCCCAAGGGGAGCAAGCCAGAGCGTCATCACCGCCACCAGCAGTGCAACCAGCGAAGCCGGCCCAAGCGCATACAGCACCAGCCTTTTTTGACTGATGCCACAGGCCCTCAACACCACCATCTCGCTGTCGAGATAGAGCCGTCCGAACGCCAGCAGAATGCCGAGAAAAAGTCCCAGCGGCAGCAAAAGTTCGAGAAAACCGGGAATACGCCAAAGCAGGACCCAGAACACAAAAGCTGCATCCAGCTTGCCGGTCGCAGCATCGGCCAGATATTTAATCAGGCGTGCACTGGTGATAATCAGCAGCAGTACAGAGGTAACAGCCAGAGTTGAAATCAACGCCTCACGGGCGAGGTAACGGAAGATAATCAAAACAGATTCCCTTTCACCGCCATGGTTTCCAATCGGAGAAATGGTTTATAGTGCGCGTTGGATCTAGCTATGAACTGCGCGGCACAACGTTCGGCACCGGACCGGTTACATCACCGGGATGCCTGACATCAAGCAAGCCCCGCATTATCACCCAATCAGTCTGCAATGTCTTGTACGGAGTCGTCATGGATTTTGAGATTATCAACGGCAGTGTCGAAACACTGGAAACCGAATGCATCGTAGTTGCACTGGAAGCCGAGGGTAAACTCTGCCCCTCCGCAGAGGCGATCGACACGGCTGCCAACGGCTACCTGAGCGACCTGATCAACAGTGGCGACATCAGTGGCAAGGCCGGTGAACAGCTGCTGCTGTTCAAGGTACCGGGCATCAAGGCCAATCGTGTCCTGCTGGTGGGCTTGGGCAAGCCTGAGGAGCGCAAGGATCGTCATTACCGCAAGCTGATCAAGGGCATCACCGCCACCCTGAAAAAGTCGGGTATCGGCTCAGTACTGTTTGCACTCGATGGCTGCGCCAGCGAACAGGACGATGTGTACCGCGAAACCCGTCAGCTGGTGGAATGGATCTCGGCTGATTTCTATCAGTACGATGAGACCAAGAGCAAGAAAGCCGATCCGATCAAGCTTGAACAGATCATGATCAAGCTTGACGAAGAGGACATCGAACTGGGTGAAGGCGCCCTGCTCGATGGCGTGGCCATCGCCAACGGCGTTGATACAGCCCGCGAAGTGGGCAACCTGCCGGGCAACATCTGCACACCTGTCTATCTGGCCGAGCGGGCACAGGCACTGGCGGAAGAATTCGAGGAATTGCAGGTCAATGTGCTGGATGAAGAACAGATGGCCGAGCTGGGCATGAACGCACTGCTGGCTGTTGGCAAAGGCAGCGCCCAGCCTTCACAGCTGATCGTAATCGAATACCGTGGCGGCGAGGACGATGAAAAGCCCCATGCACTGGTCGGCAAGGGCATCACCTTTGACACTGGCGGCATCAGCCTGAAGCCGGGCGCCGGCATGGACGAGATGAAGTTCGACATGTGCGGTGCGGCCAGCGTACTCGGTACCATGGAAGCGCTGGCCGAGATGCAGCTGCCGATCAACGTAGTTGGTATCATTGCCGCCGCCGAGAACATGCCCGGCAGCAAGGCCACCAAGCCGGGTGACATCGTCACCACCATGTCCGGACAGACCGTTGAGATTCTCAACACCGATGCCGAAGGCCGTCTGGTGCTGTGTGATGCACTCACCTATGCCGGTCGTTTCGAGCCTCAATCCGTGGTCGATATTGCCACCCTGACCGGTGCCTGCATCATCGCCCTGGGCCATCAGGCTACCGGTGTACTGTCCAACAACGAAGAACTCGCCTCCGCACTGCTGGAAGCCGGTGACTATGCAGCCGACCGCGGCTGGCCGCTGCCGCTGTGGGATGAGTTCCAGGAACAGCTGGACTCCAACTTCGCTGATATCGCCAACATCGGTGGCCGAGCGGCAGGCACCATCACCGCTGCCTGCTTCCTGTCCCGCTTTACCAAGGAGTACAACTGGGCTCACCTGGATATCGCCGGTGTTGCCTGGAACAGCAACGGCAAGGAGAAGGGCGCAACCGGACGCTGCGTGCCCATGCTGTGTCAGTACCTGCTGGATTTGGCCGAGCAGGTCGAGATTGACGAGCACGACCACGACCACGGGGAATAAGCGTGTCCCGCGCAGACTATTACATTCTGCCGGACACCGAGCCCGAAAGCCGGGCGGCCTTTCTGTGCCGCCTGTGCGAAAAAATTCTCGGGCTCGGTATGCGTGTGTTCATCAGTACCGAGCATGAGACAGCGGCACGCCAGCTGGACCAGCAGTTGTGGACCGCACGTCCACAGAGTTTCGTCCCCCATGTTCTGCTGGGTGGACTGCCCGCCTCACCGATCGAGATCGGCCAGGGTGAGCAGCTGCCGAATCACCGTGAAGTCTTTATCAACCTGTCTGGCAGACTTCCCGATACCGCATTCGAATTCGAACGCATTGTCGAGATCGTTATTCAGACCCCCGAGGTGCTGGCCGCAACCCGCGAGAACTATGCGCGCTGCCGCGACCATGGCCTTGAGCTGCACCGAACCGACATGCGTCACCGCAGCTGAGTTGCCTATACTGCATCCGTGACACAAGGAGCCCCGCCGGATGAAAAAGCTGCTCACCTTCCTGTTATTGTTAATCCTTGCCGGCATGGCCCTTTACTGGTTGAACCGGCCCAAGCCCATTGAAGTCTCACTGACCAGCGTTGAAACCGGCGTTGTGGAACAGCTCGCCGCCAACAGCCGTGCCGGCACCGTCCGTGCCTGCCGCCGTTCTCGCCTGTCGATGCCTCAGGGTGGTCGCGTCGAGCGGCTTCTGGTTGACGAGGGCGATCACGTAGAACAGGGGCAGCCACTGCTTGAACTCTGGAATGCCGACCTTAAGGCACGCCTTGAAGAAGTTGCCGCCACGTTGAAAGCCCGTGAGATTCATACGGCAGCGGTATGCCATTCAGCCGCATTGGCGCAGCGCGAGGCTCGTCGTACCGAGACCCTGGCTCACGACAGGCTTGCCTCGGACGATCTGCTGGATCAGCGCCAAACCGAAGCACGCCGTTCGGCACTGGCATGCGAAGAGGCTCAGGCACTGACAGAACAGGCCCACGCCACGCTCAAACTGCACCAGGTACTGCTCGATAACACCACCCTGAAGGCGCCCTTTGCCGGGGTCGTCGCCGAGATCAATGGCGAAGTGGGCGAGTATGTCACTCCCTCCCCGCCCGGCGTTCCTACACCGCCGGCCGTTGACCTGATCGACGACAGCTGCCTGTATGTGCGTGCCCCCATCGATGAAGTCGAGGCCGCGCGGCTGGCGGTGGGTCAGCCGGTACGTATCACGCTGGACGCCTTCCGGGGTCAGAGTTTTGCCGGCGAGGTCTCGCGCATTGCGCCCTTTGTCTCCGAACTGGAAAAACAGGCCCGCACCGTCGATGTGGATGTTCGCTTCACCCCCCCACCCACCGATGCTCACCTGCTGGTCGGATACAGTGCCGATATTGAAGTGATCATCCAGCAGCACGCAGACGTGCTGCGTGTGCCGACTGAAACCCTGCTGCAGAACAACCGCGTGCTGCGCTATGACGACGACAGCGGCACCCTGCAGGCCGTGCAACTCAAGACAGGGCTGGGCAACTGGACCTGGACCGAAGTGGTCGAGGGACTTGAGGCAGGCGACCGCATTCTGCGCTCACTGGACAGCGGGGCAGACGACGGCGCCCGGGTGGTACCGGCGCCATGATCCGGTTGCAGCAACTGTGCAAGCGTTATCAGCTGGGGGACGAACCGGTACAGGCGCTGGACCATGTGGACCTTGAGATCGAAGCCGGTGAATACCTCTCTGTCATGGGCCCCTCCGGCTCCGGCAAATCCACCCTGCTGAACATGCTGGGACTGCTGGACACCCCCGACAGCGGACACTACTGGCTCGACGACACGGACATGATGACGCTGAAAGAGGAAGCCCGAGCCGCCGAGCGCAACCGTCGCATCGGCTTCGTGTTTCAGGCTTACCATCTGATTGACCGTCTGACGGCCCGCGAGAACATTGAACTGCCACTGGTGTTGACCGGCACCGAGCCGTCCGCGCGCCGGCCACGGGTGGACGAACTGCTTACACGGCTGGGACTGGAACGCCACGCCAACCACCTGCCCCATCAGCTCTCCGGCGGCCAGCGCCAGCGTGTCGCCATCGCCCGTGCCGTGATCCGCAAACCCGGCCTGCTGTTGGCGGACGAGCCCACCGGCAACCTCGACAGCCACTCGGGACAGGATGTGATCGAACTGCTGGAAGAGCTGAACGAGGACGGTATCACCCTTGTGATCGTCACCCATGATGCCGCCATGGGCAAACGTGCCCGGCGCAGGCTCTGGATGCAGGATGGCCGATTGCTGAAGGATGAGCGAGATGCAGGCCACTGATCTGATCCGATTCAACCTGCGCCTGCTCACGGGGCAATGGTTTCGTACGTTGATGACCCTGCTGGCTACAGCCGTCGGTGTCTCGGCCGTACTGCTGCTGACCGGCATGGGGGAAGGCGCACGCCGCTTCGTGCTGGAAGAGTTCAGCCTGTTGGGCAACGATGTGCTGATCGTGCTGCCGGGGCGCAAGGAAACCACCGGGGGCCTGCCACCCCTGACCGGCGAAGGCACGCGCGACCTCACGCTGGATGATGCCCGAGCGGTACTGGGGCTGCCGGGGGTCAAGGCCGTTGCCCCTCTGGTCGTAGGGCTGACGCAGGCGGAAGCCAACGGTCGCAACCGGGAGTTGATGGTGGTCGGTACCAGTGAGGCATTTTTCCAGATTCGACAGCTCAGCCCCGCCCAGGGACGTCTGCTGCCAGCACTGGAACTGGAGCGGGCCGAGCCGGTCTGCGTCATCGGCCAGGGCGTACGAGAGGACCTGTTCGACCAGACACCGGTACTGGGTCGCTGGCTGCGCACCGCTGACCGGCGCTGCCGCGTCATTGGAGTGCTGGAAAATCGTGGCGTTTCCCTTGGAACTGACATGAGCGAGGCGGTGATCATCCCGGTCGCCAGCGCACAGCAACTATTCGATACTCAGGGACTGTTCCGGCTGTTTGTACAGGTCCGCCATGTTGACATGACCGATGACCTCAAACCGGCCATTCTTGATCTGATTCAGGCACGTCATCAGGGCGAGCGAGACGTCACCCTGATCACACAGGACAGCCTGCTGGGCGTTTTCAATGACATTCTGCAACTGCTGACACTGGCGGTCGGGGCCATTGCGGCCATCAGTCTGGTGGTCGCCGGCATTCTGATCATGAACATCACCCTGATCAGCGTCAGCCAGCGCACCTCGGAGATCGGGCTGCTCAAGGCTCTGGGCGCCAGCGAGCGTCAGGTGCACCGCCTGTTTCTCAGCGAGGCACTGATGATGGCACTGCTGGGTGCCGCACTGGGCGTACTGATCGGTTATGCGCTGCTCTGGACCGGCCACTGGCTCTGGCCGCAGTTCCCGGTTTCGGTTCCGGGGTGGGCGCTGGCCGGGGCCATTCTGCTGGCCATCGCAGTGGCATTGCTGTTTGCCTGGCTGCCGGCACGCAAGGCCGCCCGCCTGCCCCCTGTTCTGGCACTCAAGGGCATTACCGATGCGCAGCGCTGACTATATCCGCCTGACCCTGACCAGCCTGCGCGCCAGCCGCATGCGCAGCAGCCTGACCATTCTGGGCATCGCCATCGGCATCTGTGCGGTGGTGCTGCTGACGACGCTGGGCGCAGGCATTCGTCTCTATGTGCTGGAAAACTTTTCCCAGTTCGGCACCCGCATCATCGCCATCAACCCGGGAAAATCCCAGACCGGCGGCACAGGAGGCCTGCTTGCCAGCACCCGCCCCTTGCTGGTTGAGGATGCCTGGAGCCTGCAGTCTCTGCCCTTTGTGGAACATGTGGTTCCGGTGGTTCAGGGCAGCGGCGCCATTGAATTCGGCCGGCGTGTACGTCACACCGATATTATCGGCAGCGGCAGCGACATGGCCGCGGCCTGGCGCTTCGAGATCGCTCAGGGACGCTTTCTGCCCGACAGTCGCAACGGTTACCCACAGCCCTGGGCAGTACTGGGTCACAAGGTCAAACAGGAACTCTTTGGCACACAGAGTGCGCTTGGCCAGTTCATCCGCGTGGGGGGCGAACGCTACCGGGTGGTGGGTGTCATGACCGAAAAGGGACAGATGCTGGGCTTCGATCTGGACGACATCGTCTACATCCCGGTGGAGCGCGCCCTGAGCCTGTTCAACCGCAGCGGCCTGATGGAGATCGACGTGACCTATCGCCCCGGGATCAGCGCATCCGCCATGGCCGAACAGGTTCGCCAGCGGCTGATTGACCGCCATGGTGTCGAGGACTTTTCCCTCATCACTCAGGATGAGATGCTGAAGAGCCTTGATCGTATTCTCGGTATCCTGACGCTGGCCGTTGGTGGACTGGGCGGCATATCCCTGCTGGTCGGCGCCATCGGCATCGTGACCATCATGGTCACCACCGTACATGAACGCCGCGCCGAAATTGGCCTGCTGCGCGCCGTTGGCGCAACCCGTCGGCAGGTGATGTGGCTGTTTCTGGGTGAAGCCGTACTGCTCTCGCTGCTGGGTGGCATCGCCGGCATTCTGCTCAGCGGTCTGGCACTGGCCGCACTGGCCTTGGGCATCCCCGGTCTGCCCATACAGCTTGACCCGTTTTACCTGCTGCTGGCACTGGCACTCTCCGCACTGGTGGGGCTTATCTCGGGCGTATTGCCGGCCAAGCGCGCCGCCGGCCTAAACCCGGTGTTGGCGCTGCAGAGTGAGTGAGGCGGTTACACAGGTGCTGCGTAGCTATGCAAACCCCAGCCCGTTTACGTGCAACTGGAAATGATTTGTACAGGGTGAACAACCTTTCTAGTGCTTATAATTGGTGTTGCTAATTTATTATGTAATGCTAGACTCAATGAGAATGCTTTTGAATTCCGCAAAAGATAGCGATTTATTAGTGTCGTTTTTTTGACACGCTGTTTTTAATGCTGTTCAGCGACAAACAAGGATGTTCAAATGAAGCTGAAAATACTATTTCACAGTAGCAGCATATACGCCATTCCGAAACGCTCACCTCAATCGAGTCGCAGTCGCAGTCGCAGTCGCAGTCGCAGGGCAAATTGCACCAGCATTTTGAGTCGTGTCGTTTTTGCCCCGCGATCTTTCAGTCAGTCAAAATTCTCTGCACGAAACACCAGAGTCAAGGAAGCCAGCATCGCGCGTTGCCCATTAATAGTGGAAGCATCTTGCTCGTTAGACGCTAGGCCTGCTGGGCTAACTCATCGTGGCTCATTGATATCATCAATATAACGTCATGGATTTATTAAGATAAGCATGAACATTGCTGCTAATAAACCACATCAAGCTTGGTCATAGAGTTCTGGACACTTTATATAAGTGAAGTGGAAAGAGCGTGATCTATATAACGCATTAACACTTTAAAAGGATTTAATGATGAGCAAAATGCTTCGAATTGCATCGGTCACAGGGCTTCTGCTTGCAGCGCAAGGCTTCTCTTCGATCGCAAATGCTGCATGTACGCTACAGTTTACGTCACCCAGTGATGGTACGACCGTCAGGTCATCTACTATCACCGTATACGGTCAAGGTGGTGCGGATGCTCAGCATGGTGACTATGGCACCGTTACCGCCACCCTAAACGGCACCCCATTTTTCAATTACTCAGGATCTTTTACCGCTGCCGTGAGTTTCCTGGAAACGCGTGGAGTGTCTGTTAACCTGAGAGAAGGTAACAATTTCTTTTCAGTATCAGGAAGTGCCGGCGGATGCAGTGCAACGGACAACATGAACCTGTTCTACGACCCTGAGGTCACTCTAGGAAAGAATAAAGGTGAACCCGAAACCCTTGCCTGTGATGCACCCAGCAATTCACAGGGGAATCCCATCAACACGGCGATCGGTAACAAATTCCAGAAGGAAGAAGACTATCGTGCGAATGGGCCGTATCCACTGTTCTTCGCTCGGCATTATAACAGTGTAGATGGTTACTGGAGGCACAATTATTCCACACGCCTGAACATCACGAGTGGACTCATCACATTAATCCTAGCTGATGGTCGTGAGTCAGCATTTACTGTTACTGGCAGCACGATCACTCCCAGCCCAGCAGAGTTGGGAACCTTGGAACAAAGCGGTACTGGGTGGCGATATACCTCTTCCAGGCAGGACGTTTTCGACTTCGATAGTCAGGGGCGTCTCACACGGATGGCCAATATCAACGGACAATTTCATGTGCTGACCTATGGTGCAACTGATGTACTGGTAGAAGATACATTTGGCCGTCAGTTGACATTCACTCAGGATGAACACTTCCAACCGCTTTCGTTGGTCACTAGCTCTTTGTCGACCACTTACACCTACGATTCGTCACGTCTGACTCAGGTTACTACCCTGGCGGGTGGTCAGACGTTTGAGCGCACATTTCACTACGAGAACGCTACTTACCCGCAATTCCTGACGGGCATCACCGATGAGCGGGGGATACGTTATGTCACCTGGGAATACGACTCATCGGGACGCGCTACTAAAAGCGTTCATGCAGACGGCGCTGATGAGACCAGCATCGTTTATAACACCGATGGTTCGGTGACTGTCACAAATGCGCTTGGTCGTGAAGTGACCTACCACTACGTCGTCATTGACGGTGTGAAGCGTATAGCATCGATAGATGGCGAGCCAACGCCTAATTGCCCTGCCAGTAACTCCAGCTACAGCTATGACACCAGGGGTTTACTGACAAGCAAAACAGATGAACGCGGGATTGTGACCGTTTACCAATACAACAGTCGCGGACTGGAAACGAGTAGAACGGAAGCAAGCGGGACCCCTGAGGCACGGACAATCACAACCCAGTGGCACCCGACTTTACAGCTACCGGTCATGATTACCGAGCCGCAGCGAGTCACTGAGATGACGTATGACGCTACCGGGCGTCTATTGAGTCAGGTGGTGACGCCGCAGCCCTGATAGTTTTCAAACCTGAACACTATCGGAGCTGCCATCCAGGGTGGATATGGCATACAAGGACAATACGTGAGGAATGACACTATGATGAAGCATTTGGGCACACACCTGCTAGGCGGCGTTTTATTACTGGCGTTAGGCGTCAACGCGGCGCACGCTAATCGCAGCTGGACTTACACCTATCATCCCGATACTGCCGGGACAAATGGCCCGATTCCTGGCCAGCTGGCAACAGCTGATGGCCCCCGTACTGATGTGCAAGATGTCACCAGTTACGACTACGATGCGCAAGGCAACTTGATTCAGGTGACCAATGCCCTTGGCCAAGTGAGTGAGATCACTGCGCATGATGCCGACGGACGGCCTCTGACATTAGTTGACCCTAACGGGGTATTAACGACGCTGGCCTATGATGGCCTTGGCCGACTGATAACGCGCATCACCGCCGGCGCCACCACCGGTTTTACATATGATGCTATCGGTAATCTGACCGGTATCACCTTACCCGACCAAACAACACTTACTTACCTCTACGATGATACCGGTCGTGTGAGTGCCATTGCCGACTCGCTTGGCAACCGCATCGAGTATGTTTTAGACGCCGCAGGCAATCGAGTCGAAGAGCGTATTCTGGATGCAAATGAAAGCCTGCGTTATACCCGTGCTCAAGTATATGACGAACTCTCGCGTTTGCTTGAGGTGGTGGGGCTCAATGGCAGTCAGCAACGGCAATATGACTTAAATGGCAACCTGGTCCAAGCCATCGACGGGGAAGCCAACACGACTGCGCATGCTTTTGATGCCCTGAACCGGCTTACACAGACAACAGACGCCTTGCAAGGGCAGACATTGTATTCATATGACAGTCTGAACCAGCTGACATCCGTGTCTGATCCAAATGGCCACACCACCCAGTATGTTTACAATGGCTACGGTGACAGGGTGCAGCAAATCAGCCCTGATACGGGGACAACGAGCTACACCTATGATTCCGCCGGCAACCTAACAGGCGAAACTGATGCTAACGGACAGCAAACCCATTACGCGTACGATGCACTCAATCGTCTGATCGAGATCGAAGACCCTTATGATCCGAGTCAGACGATAACCCTGACGTACGATGACCCCAACGCAAGTTATGGTATTGGTCAACTCACCAATATCACAGGGCCGAACACAAATATCAGTTACGATTATACAGCGCGAGGATTGAAAGCCAGCGTTACCCACGTACTGGGTGGCATTGCCCAGACCATTGAGTATGGATACAACGACGCCGACGTCTTGTCTTCAATCACTTACCCGAGTGGACGGGTCGTACTGTTTCAGCGAGACGCCGTGGGGAATATTGAGTCTATTTCCACAGTCCAGGGCGGTGTGACGACAACGCTGGCCAACAGCATTACCCATGCCCCCTTCGGGCCCGTCAGTGGGTTGACCTATGGCAACGGGCTAACGCTAACCAATACATACGACAGCCAATACCGGCTCACCGCTACTCAGGTCGGCCAGTTACTCGACCGGAATTACAGCTTTAATGGCAACGATGATATTACGGGTATCAATCAGGAGGTCACCGGTCAGTTAGTCTTTGATTATGACCCTCTGCGTCGGCTGGAATATGCGCAAACGCCCTCCACTATCCTAAGCTGGACTTACGATAGCAACGGAAACCGCTTGAGTGAAACAGCTGGCCAGTTGGTGGATACGTACTACGTCGACAGCTGGAGCAACCGTCTGCTCGAAATCAGTGGTTCAACGCAAAGTATTTACACGTACGACGCGAACGGCAATGTACTGAGTAAAGGTGGCCTGAGCTTCAGCTACGACCGCTACAACAGCCTCACCAGTGTGAGCGGCACGGTAAGCGCGACCTACACGTACAATGCCAATCGTCAGCGTACAAGCAAGACTGTTAATGGCCAGACCACCTACTACCTGTACAATCAATCCGGGCAGCTGCTGGCCGAGCTTGATCATAGCGGGCAGACAAAGGTTGAGTATGTCTGGTTGGGCACACAGCCACTGGCGGTGATTCATTCAGGCCCCGCTTCAGCCGTCGTATACTACATACATACTGACCACCTCAATACACCGCAGGTCGTAAGTGATAATCAGGGAACGGTGGTCTGGCGGGCGGACTATGATGCATTTGGGCAAGCATCTGTTGCCCCTGGGAGTATCCTGACATTCAACCTCCGCTTTCCTGGCCAGTATTTTGACAGTGAAACGGGGCTACATTACAACTACTATCGGGATTACGACCCCAGTACGGGGCGGTATCTTCAGAGTGATCCGATTGGGCTTGAGGGTGGCCTCAACACATATGCGTATGTGAATGGCAATCCTTTAATCTTCACTGACCCTGAAGGTCTGAGAGGGTTAAGAAATAACTCTCGATTTGGTTCGTGGGCTCCGCCTCCTGGGCAAGCAGCAACAAACTTACAGGTTAATATCCTAAGGAATCAGATTAGAAGATATGATCCTGCTTTTAGTTATTCAACTGTACGCCCATCAGGACCACGGGGTCGATACAATCGAAGTGATGTTGCCTCATTGCAACAATATCTAAACAATGCTCAAAGTTCTGGATTCTGCGGCCCTGGTGCATCCCAACTTCCTAATTTCATGAGAAATGGGCAGGTATCTCAAAGTAATCTAGAAGGCATTATTCCTAGCGGAGTACCAAATACTTGGCGCTCATCTGAACAGTTACCAAGTGGTTTTAGATATCGCTGGAGTAACAATGGCGTTAACTTTGAAGCATGGGGTCATGGGCCAAACCCAACAGCTCCGCAAGGCAGTTATTCAAGAAGTAACCCTACAATGACTTTACGTGTAAATAGAAGAACAGTAACTTCTACAGGTACAACTGTTAGAAATGCTCGAAGTGAACAAAATGCACCATTAGTGCATATACCTCTCTTACCATAGGGGGCTAAAGTGAAACTAGAAGATGTAAAAATTGAAATTGCTAATGCTCCAACTATTCCATCTAAAGATGAAACTTGGTGCTTAATTGATAAACTATTATCAGTATCAGACTTGGAAATTAATACGGAACTAGAGTTTTCTGACGCACTGCTAAATTTGATAAATAAGGCATCTGAGATTTATGAGCCTATAACAGAGGAGCAAACTGAAAAATCCATTTTTTGGATGAGTAAGATATGGGATGAAGATAATGCTGAATTAGCCGATTCTATACTTACCATATCTGCGAATATAGCTCCCAATAAATCTAAGGTTTTTTTAAATGATCTACTAGAAAAATCGAAAAACAATGAAATACGAGTCTTAATTAAAGAAACGATTCAGGAGCTCTAAATTTCCTGTACAGCTATTGAATTGGCCTGCATTAGTAGGCCTTTTTTGTTCCAAAACTGTCATTTTCACCAGCAGCGTATGCACACTTTTCCGGTTTCAGTTGTCACATTTGACGAGCACGTTTTGCATTCAAGGCCAGCGACTACAGATGTGGAGGCCGGTGAAAGTGACAGGGCCTGCTGGTTTGGCGTGAACGGCTGTGCCAAATTGCGGTGCGATCAGATCGAAGAGCGCCTAACCTTTTGACTCTTCAAACTTTTACCACCCTGTTAATTTCGAAGTGAATTAGTTGGGCTACTCCGTCCAGCTGCTCTTCCAGGTTCGTTAGAAGGTGTGCAAAACTCTGCATCAGCCGACCAGCCTCATAGGCTGATGCAGCAACTTTTTGATGCAGAAACGCGATAAATCCACGTAGGAAACTGTTGGGTATAAGACACGAATGGCAATGTACTGAGTAAAGGTGGCCTGAGCTTCAGCTACGACCGCTACAACAGTCTCACCAGTGTGAGCGGCTATACGTACAATGCTCATCGTCAGCGTACAAGCAAAACTGTTAATGGCCAAACCACCTACTACCTGTACAATCAATCCGGGCAGCTGCTGGCCGAGCTTGATCATAGCGGGCAGACAAAGGTGGAGTATGTCTGGTTGGGCACACAACCACTGGCGGTGATTCATTCAGGCCCCGCTTCAGCCGTCGTATACTACATACACACTGACCATCTCAATACACCACAGGTCGTGAGTGATAATCAGGGAACGGTGGTCTGGCGGGCGGACTATGATGCGTTTGGGAAAGCATCTGTTGCTTCTGGAAGTATCCTGACATTCAACCTCCGCTTTCCTGGTCAGTATTTTGACAGTGAAACGGGGCTACATTACAACTACTATCGGGATTACGACCCCAGTACGGGGCGGTATATTCAGAGTGATCCGATTGGGCTTCAGGGTGGGTTGAATACGTATGCGTATGTAGAGGGCAATCCGTTGACCTTTTATGACCCTATGGGCTTAGCCGGAACAGCTGCGACAGCAGGGGTTAATGCAGTAGCTGGTGCCACAGGGGCTGCTGCGGGAAGCTCCATATTTGGTAGTGCGGGTAATCAATTAGGAGGTCCTGGTAGTTTTGATTATAACGGCTATCACCCTATGGATCCTACACTTTATCCACAAAGTAGTAGTGATATTGAATGGCCCGATGAGTTACCTAAGCCTTTGGATCCTTGGACTGATACGAATACGGAAATATGTGAAGTGCCGACTTCAGACCTGCCTTTCGATACTAATAGGGAACCACCGAATAATGCTTGCGGTAAAATTGCAAAGAAAATAACAGAGACTTGTAAACGAGCAGGAGGTTCTGCAACGTATTGTGCCGCTCAAGGTATGGCATTTTACTTCTTATGTATATTAGGTACGTAAATCATCTGCGGTGAAATATTTTTATGTTCAATTCAACAAGTATATTAAAATTTAATGTTAAAGTTCCTAATAGTATTCGTTACGGGATGATTGAGGGAGCCTTAAGAAAAAATAATTTAAGGAAAGCTTATAAGAAAAGTTTGGAAGGCGTCATTGGGCGAAATGAAAATACAAACCATTTAGGTGAATGGTTTTGGTGGAGATACTTTGGCATTTGCCTGAAAATTGCTCAAGAAATTAATGTTGAACAGGATATATGCTACTTTAAAAACTTAGCTAATACTTATAAAGACGATAACTATGATCAGCGATTGGTATCTGAGTGTTTTATTGAATTATCAAGATGGGCGTTTAAATTAAAAGATAAAAAAATAATGCTTGATTTTGTTGACAAAGCTATAGCTAAAGACCCTTCTTGGGCTGAACCTTATTTTTTGAAAGGGTGGTTTGGTTTGTTTTTGACAGAAATTGACAGCATTGCATTTTTTAACGAAGCCGTATCCCTTGATGAAAATTATATAAGTAGAATAAAGAATGATAAAGAGTGTGATAAAAAATCAGATGTGAAATTATTTGTTGAAAGTTTTTATCTAAATAAAAAATAAATATGCCTAGAATAGATTTTGGCCGTGAATTCTGACCAGCGCGGCGTGCGCACCTTTCGGTTTGGGTGTGCACGCCTGGCCAGCAGGGTGTGCATTCGGAGCCAGCGCCTGCAAGTGTGGGGGCCGGTGAAAGTGACAGGGCCTACTGGTGTGGCGTGAATGGCTGTGCCGGTTTGCCGTGCATGTGGTGCTGTTAGTCGAGATATGACGACAACGCTAGCCAACAGCATTACCCATGCCCCCTTCGGGCCCGTCAGTGGGTTGACCTATGGCAACGGGCTAACTCTAACCAACACATACGACAGCCAATACCGGCTCACCGATACTCAGGTCGGCCAGTTACTCGACCGGAATTACAGCTTTAATGGCAACGATGATATTACGGGTATCAATCAGGAGGTCACCGGTCAGTTAGTCTTTGATTATGACCCTCTGCGTCGGCTGGAATATGCGCAAACGCCCTCCACTATCCTAAGCTGGACTTACGACAGCAACGGAAACCGCTTGAGTGAAACAGCTGGCCAGTTGGTGGATACGTACTACGTCGACAGCTGGAGCAACCGTCTGCTCGAAATCAGTGGTTCAACGCAAAGTATTTACACGTACGACGCGAATGGCAATGTACTGAGTAAAGGTGGCCTGAACTTCAGCTACGACCGCTACAACAGTCTCACCAGTGTGAGCGGCACGGTAAGCGCAACCTACACGTACAATGCCAATCGTCAGCGTACAAGTAAGACTGTTAATGGCCAAACCACCTACTACCTGTACAATCAATCCGGGCAGCTGCTGGCCGAGCTTGATCATAGCGGGCAGACAAAGGTGGAGTATGTCTGGTTGGGCACACAGCCACTGGCGGTGATTCATTCAGGCCCCGCTTCAGCCGTCGTATACTACATACACACTGATCATCTCAATACACCGCAGGTCGTGAGTGATAATCAGGGAACGGTGGTCTGGCGGGCGGACTATGATGCATTTGGGCAAGCATCTGTTGCCCCTGGGAGTATCCTGACATTCAACCTCCGCTTTCCTGGCCAGTATTTTGACAGTGAAACGGGGCTACATTACAACTACTTCAGGGATTACGACCCCAGTACGGGGCGGTATATTCAGAGTGATCCGATTGGGCTTCAGGGTGGATTGAACACGTATGGTTATGTAGAAAATAATCCGTTGATTTATAGTGATCCGTTCGGGCTCCTACGTTGGAGAGGAACAGCGACAAGTGTTGGTGTAGTTGGTGGAGTAGGAGCTACAGCGACACGCTATGAACTCACTTCAGATTGGGTAGACGGAAAGAGAGCGACTGTTACCGTTATCGGGGTTGGGCCAGCCCTAGGTGTTGGAGCTGATGTAACAACAGCAAGCAGTTGCGTTGAGTTTACAGAACCATTCGAATTTATAAAGCCTGAATTATTTAACGGACAGTATGTTTCCGATCAAGTGGGATGGTCTATGTTATGGGCCGGTTACGGGTCTGGTGTTACACAGCTAGGAGAGGCATGGAACGTATCACATGGGAAAATCGATTTTGGCTGGGATGCAAGTTGGTCATTGACAGTTGGTTCTTCAACTGTTGTAGATGTCGAATGGGAAGAACGGTGATAAATGCATGAAAAAGTTTTTCGCTGTAGTGTTTGCGTGCATCGCTGCATCAATAGGGACATCTATTTTATTGGGAATAATTATCATAGCCACATTGGGTCAAAAATATGATTTTGTTTTATTTGGAGAATACTCAATTATTACAAAAATCATATTGATGATATGTTACTACCCAGTCATGAATAGATATCTAAAGGTGTAAAGGTAGATTAGGTTTGGGTGCTAAGGAGGTTGTTCACGCCGGTTAAGTTCGGGATGCTGGTTATCGCCAAATAAACAGCACAGAGCAACCGACATGAACAACCCACATAAGAATGCACGAACCACGCCCCATATTCGAGCCCTGATGAGGGTGTTCAAAACTCTGTGTCAGTCAACCAGCTTCATAGGCTGATGTGATGCACCTTTTGGTGCAGAAACGTGATAAATCTACGTGGGAAACTGTGGGGAATAAGACGCGAATGGCAATGTACTGAGTAAAGGCGGCCTGAGCTTCAGCTACGACCGCTACAACAGTCTCACCAGTGTGAGCGGCACGGTAAGCGCAACCTACACGTACAATGCCAATCGTCAGCGTACAAGCAAGACTGTTAATGGCCAAACCACCTACTACCTGTACAATCAATCCGGGCAGCTGCTGGCCGAGCTTGATCATAGCGGGCAGACAAAGGTGGAGTATGTCTGGTTGGGCACACAGCCACTGGCGGTGATTCATTCAGGCCCCGCTTCAGCCGTCGTATACTACATACACACTGATCATCTCAATACACCGCAGGTCGTGAGTGATAATCAGGGAACGGTGGTCTGGCGGGCGGACTATGATGCATTTGGGAAAGCATCTGTTGCTTCTGGGAGTATCCTGACATTCAACCTCCGTTTTCCTGGCCAGTATTTTGACAGTGAAACGGGACTACATTACAACTACTATCGGGATTACGACCCCAGTACGGGGCGGTATCTTCAGAGTGATCCGATTGGGTTAGCAGGAGGGCTTAACAGTTATGCTTATGTCCAAAATAATCCAGCTAATTGGCTTGATCCGTGGGGGCTCTACACTGAAATAGTCCAGTGGGGGAGATCACCTGGGTTTACAGGACGATGGGGACACATTTCGGGTAATGTTAATGGTAAAAATTGGTCATATGGTCCACATGGCTGGGATACAAAATATCCAACATTTTCGGACTATGCCAATCGCCAGGCTGATCCAGATATTGATCGCGGAGGTCGTGGAATTGTCCTAGATTTGCCCCCTGAAGAAGAAGCACAGTTACAGCAATGCATACAGGGTTATGATGATTACAATGGCATTACTAATAACTGCGGGAGTCCTTGGGTAGGTTGTCTATAAAAACTTGGAGTTGTTGATTCGAGTGATAAAGCTCGGGTGCTCCCTTATGACATATATAAAATAATTAATTCCTCTCCTCGAGTGAAAGGAAATATATATTATCCTGGAACTCATAATCCGGTTGGATATGAATCTAATTAGAAAACAGGTGTGGCCATACAATGCGATACTTTTTGTGGATTGTATTTCCATTATTCTTACTTTTAATAATGGCCTATTTTTATTATTGGCCAGAGATTATTGTTCTGCGGGCTGAAGAAGAATTGGCATTAGGTGAGAGTCCTGTTGATCCACCATCGGGTAGAAATTTTGTTACCAAACTAAATTCTGGTGATGAGGTATACGTGATCGATTGTCAGGATATTAAAACTGATTTTGTGCTTTTGGTTCGGACAAAAAACGGGGATGAGGGGTATATAGCAGGCGGAGAGTATGCTTTATATAATAAAGATTTGAGCTTGTCATCGCTTATGTATGATTCAGAAGTTGTCGTATTTTCATGTCGAGGAATGTTAGAGAACAGATTCGCTAATTAATTAAAAAGGGAATGAGTTTATTGGGTGCTAGATATACCGTAGCACCTCATTAATGTTTTGGCCAAATGCTCCATGTGGCCAGCACGGTGTGCACACCTTTCCGGTTTGGGTGTGCACGCCTGGCCAGCAGGGTGTGCATTCGAGGCCAGCGCCTACATGTGTTTGGGCCGGTGAAAGTGACAGGGCCTGCTGGTTTGCCGTGCATGTGGTGCTGTTAGTCGAGATATGACGACAACGCTGGCCAACAGCATTACCCATGCCCCCTTCGGGCCTGTCAGTGGGTTGACCTACGGCAACGGGCTAACGCTAACCAACACATACGACAGCCAATACCGGCTCACCGATACTCAGGTCGGCCAGTTACTCGACCGGAATTACAGCTTTAATGGCAACGATGATATTACAGGTATCAATCAGGAGGTCACCGGTCAGTTAGTCTTTGATTATGACCCTCTGCGTCGGCTGGAATATGCGCAAACACCCTCCACTATCCTAAGCTGGACTTACGACAGCAACGGAAACCGCTTGAGTGAAACAGCTGGCCAGTCGGTGGATACGTACTACGTCGACAGCTGGAGCAACCGTCTGCTCGAGATCAGTGGTTCAACGCAAAGTATTTACACGTACGACGCGAATGGCAATGTACTGAGTAAAGGGGGCCTGAACTTCAGCTACGACCGCTACAACAGTCTCACCAGTGTGAGCGGCACGGTAAGCGCAACCTACACGTACAATGCTCATCGTCAGCGTACAAGTAAGACTGTTAATGGCCAAACCACCTACTACCTGTACAATCAATCCGGGCAGCTGCTGGCCGAGCTTGATCATAGCGGGCAGACAAAGGTGGAGTATGTCTGGTTGGGCACACAGCCACTGGCGGTGATTCATTCAGGCCCCGCTTCAGCCGTCGTATACTACATACACACTGATCATCTCAATACACCGCAGGTCGTGAGTGATAATCAGGGAACGGTGGTCTGGCGGGCGGACTATGATGCATTTGGGAAAGCATCTGTTGCTTCTGGGAGTATCCTGACATTCAACCTCCGTTTTCCTGGCCAGTATTTTGATAGTGAAACGGGACTACATTACAACTACTATCGGGATTACGACCCCAGTACGGGGCGGTATCTTCAGAGTGATCCGATTGGGCTAAGAGGAGGACTGAACACTTATTTTTATGTGGGAGGTAATCCGCTCAATTACTATGATCCTGATGGGCTAAGATGGAGAAAAAAGCTAGCTGAATGGCTCATAGTAATTGCAGAAGGCTTGTCTGACGATGATCCAGGTTTCCCTGATAGTGGACGTAAAATACCGGATCCTGTTGACGAAAAGGGAAAAACTGAACAGCCATACGAGCCAAGACCAAAACCAAATGACCCAGATAAAAAGAAAAAGGGGAATAAAGTCCCCGGTTTATGCTTATCTGTTTTCGATTGTGGTATAAAAAATTCCTGTGCTCTGGGGGAAGCACCACAGAATGTTTGTGATCTATTTGATTACCCAACACCTTATGATCTTCCTGACTGCTAGCGAAGAAAGGAAAATGAAATATTATATCATCTATATAAAAAGTTTTTTTCCTGACTGGAATAAGATATTATACCCATTATTAATTTTGGTTTTTTTTATTTTTTTTGGTTTAGATCAGGTCTTATATGATGCTACGCCAGCTAAAGGCATTGTTATAGAATCTTCTTATAAAAGCACTATTACAGGGAATGTGAAATACTTGACTTTCATAAACATAGAAAACCAGAAGATTGGGTCGGTTAAATTATATTCCGATGAAAAATACGAAGCTGGTGACCCTATAGAGTTATTAAAAAAAGAGTCTATTATATTAAGAAGGGTTAATTATGATTTAATATTAATGCCAGAATAAATTATAAATTGAGTTTATCTTAGAATTAGGTGTGTGCATTCTTACCAGTATCGTGTACACACCTTTCGAGGGTGTTCAAAGCTTGTACAGTGTCAGCCAACCAGCCTCATCGGCTGATGTGGCAACCTTATTAGCGCAGAAACGTGATAAATCCACGTAGGAAACTGTGGGGTATAAGACACGAATGGCAATGTACTGAGTAAAGGCCTAAGCTTCAGCTACGGCCGCTACAACAGCCTCACCAGTGTGAGCAGCACGGTAAGCGCAACCTACACGTACAATGCCAATCGTCAGCGTACAAGTAAGACTGTTAATGGCCAAACCACCTATTATCTGTACAATCAATCCGGGCAGCTGCTGGCCGAGCTTGATCATAGCGGGCAGACAAAAGTGGAATATGTCTGGTTGGGCACACAGCCACTGGCGGTAATTCATTCAGGCCCCGCTTCAGCCGTTGTATACTACATACACACTGATCATCTCAATACACCGCAGGTCGTGAGTGATAATCAGGGAACGGTGGTCTGGCGGGCGGACTATGATGCATTTGGGCAAGCATCTGTTGCCCCTGGGAGTATCCTGACATTCAACCTCCGTTTTCCTGGTCAGTATTTTGACAGTGAAACGGGGCTACATTACAACTATTATCGGGATTACGACCCCAGTACGGGACGGTATCTTCAGAGTGATCCGATTGGGTTGGATGGGGGGCTCAATACATACGCTTACGTCTATAACAATCCCATCATGTTTTACGATCCTTATGGTCTTTGGGCATGGGGTGATCCTTTACCACAAGGCACTGTTGATGTTGCTGCGGGCTTTGGTGATGGTATTTCATTTGGCCTGACTGATTGGCTCAGAGATCAAATGGGTACAAATGGGGCTGTCGATCATTGCTCTGCCCTATATCAATCTGGTGAAGCTGGAGGCACTTTAGTACCCGTAACAGGAGCTGGTGGCTGGTTGTACAAAGGTTTTAAGGTTGGCAAGGAATATAAGATTGGTAAAGATATACGAATAGCTCCGTATGGTAACAGAACCAACCATAAGTATGGTCGCTGGCCGCATTATCACCGTAGAGGCAATCCGGGAGCTGATGGTCAAACCCAGCCGGGACAGGGAATTAATAGACATAGACCTTTCCAACCTAGCCCGCACGATAAGAAATGGACGGATAGATTCTAATGAATATGTATAACTTTCCGATTATTATTGCTGAAGGGTTAGATGTTAACTTTTACATGTCTGTATCCAGCGTACAAGACTCTATAGAAGCCGTTGATATTCAGAATGATGTATACAAGGCTTATGATTCTTTGGGAAACAAGATAGTTCTGTCCATCATTGACGATAAGATTTATATTAAGATTGATTATGAAAACAACCTTAAAATAGAGCTAGAAAAACTACTAATCGATTTCTTAACAGCTATTGAATTTAAGTTCAGTGAAAAAGAAGAAAGTTTGGCAAGCCTTTTAAAAAAATGTAGTAAGTTCTATCAGTAAAAATTATTTTAAAAATAATTATATAGGCCAGCGTAATGCTGGCCCTTTTCTTATTAAAATAATTGTCATTTTCACCAGCATAGCGTGCCACCTTTTCGGGGGGGATTACCCTGGTTTCGGTGTGCACGCCTAGCCAGCAGGCTGTGCATTCGAGGCCAGCGCATACAAAAGGAGGTTCAAAACTCTATGTCAGTCAACCAGCTTCATAGGCTGATGTGGCAACCTTTTGGTTCAGAAACGTGATAAATCTACGTGGGAAACTGTGGGGAATAAGACGCGAATGGCAATGTACTGAGTAAAGGGGGCCTGAGCTTCAGCTACGACCGCTACAACAGTCTCACCAGTGTGAGCGGCACGGTAAGCGCAACCTACACGTACAATGCTCATCGTCAGCGTACAAGTAAGACTGTTAATGGCCAAACCACCTACTACCTGTACAATCAATCCGGGCAGCTGCTGGCCGAGCTTGATCATAGCGGGCAGACAAAGGTGGAGTATGTCTGGTTGGGCACACAGCCACTGGCGGTGATTCATTCAGGCCCCGCTTCAGCCGTCGTATACTACATACATACTGACCACCTCAATACACCGCAGGTCGTGAGTGATAATCAGGGAACGGTGGTCTGGCGGGCGGACTATGATGCATTTGGGCAAGCCGCTGTTGCCCCTGGGAGTACGGGAATTCAGATAATAAGTGCGACACTCATGGTTGAACGGCGAGAGGTAGCCAACTGCTGACAGTGGTACGCTTCATCTCGCCAAAGGTAGAAGTAAGTATCACCATGAGTTATCAGCAGTTGACCGAGGGGAAACGATACCAGATATCGGTTCTTCTTGCGCAGGGAAGTCCAGCAACAGCGATTGCCCAAGCAGTCAAAGTCCATCGTTCGACGGTCTATCGGGAGTTGAAACGCAACAGTAGCCGAGAGGCATACAATCCCGGCAAAGCGCATCAACAGGCCATGCGGAGGCGTACAGGTGCCGCCAAATACCGCTTGCCGGAACGGGTCGTTCGCTATGTGGAATTGACTTTATCCTGGCGGTGGAGCCCGGAACAGATCAGCGGCGTCAGCAAGCTCATCGGCCTACCGGTGAGCCACGAGTGGATCTACCGCCATGTGGCGGCGGACAGGGTGCGTGGCGGCAAGCTTTACAAAGCGCTGCGCCAGGGCCATAAACGGTATCGTAGAGGCGCCAACAGCAAGCGTTCGGTGATCCCTGATCCGCGCTCGATAGATGAGCGCCCGTCGATTGTGGATACGCGAGAGCGCTTCGGTGACTGGGAGGTTGATACGGTGCTGGGCAAGCATGGTAGCGGTGCCCTAGTTACCTTGGCTGAGCGCAAAAGCAGGTTGTATCTGGTCCGCAAAGTAGCAGCCAAACGGGCCAGTGATGTGCGGGATGCCATCATCGATATGCTCAAGCCCTATGCGGCGTATGTGCACACGATTACGGCGGATAACGGGAGCGAATTCGTAGAGCACAAGGCTATAACCAAAGCGCTGGGCGCGGAGTTCTATTTTGCCCACCCGTACTCGTCATGGGAGCGAGGGCTGAACGAGAACTTTAACGGCCTGCTACGCCAATACATCCCGAAAGGTACGGATCTGCGGATGATCACCGGCGAGGATGTCCGCAAGGCAGAAAAACAGTTAAACCTGAGGCCTCGCAAATGCCTCGGGTTCAGGCAGCCCGAAATTGTATTCCAGGAATACCTTCAGGCTGCATAGGCGGGTGTCGCACTTCGGAGTTGAATTCGCGGATGACTAAGGTCATGGGGAAAGCTGCGAAGGGGTAAATAACCCTAAAACATTAATGGCCCGCATTGCGGGCCATTATTTAAAGTGAGTGTCCTATTTATTTTCCACGTTCATTTTATTTTTTGTAACCAAACCCACACCACTGTTGATCAATATCGGACTAACTATCACAACACTCTGCATAAAAACCACAAAAGCTAATTTGAAGGATAAAGTGGTTGGAGCATCATGATAAAAACTATCCCCTAACCCGGTAAGATATAGCACGGTTAAGCCAACAGCAGCCACTGGAAAGGCAGCGATCAAACACCGTAAATTTTCACCTACTATCAAACCGACATATAGACTTAGCCACCAAGCATTAATTAATGAATAT
The DNA here is from genome assembly GCF_041155135.1 of Marinobacterium sp. BA1. Taxonomy (NCBI): domain Bacteria; kingdom Pseudomonadati; phylum Pseudomonadota; class Gammaproteobacteria; order Oceanospirillales; family Oceanospirillaceae; genus Marinobacterium; species Marinobacterium sp. BA1. Next base: position 602 of record NZ_BAAFHC010000001.1, on the reverse strand, counting down.
GCATTTCGTGAATCCGAGTGTGAAAATATAACTTGCATCATCACATATCCAACAATGAAGCAAGCTATATGAATTACACCGATGTAGATTGGGTTACTAATTTTCATATTATGGAATTACTGTCAAAGGAATTATGCCATCGGGGTCATTAAGAATATCATTTAATAGTCCATCCGTTTGGTCATTTCCGGTAATCCCGCCACCTATATCAATACAACCAGCAGACCCATCCCCACTACCACCATGTAAGAAAAAGCCGTCTCTACCAAAGGTGTTTGTTCCATCATTTGGATTTAATGGCATTCGCCAATCACCCCAGTCGCCTCGTGTATTACGTGCTAAATCGCCAAAGAATCCGGGATTAGTTAAATTGCTTGCATTTCCAGTATATCCACCGGTAGGAATTGGTCCCTGATTTCTTGCAGTTTGATCAGTTGAACCATTTCGCCCAGATGATGACGGAATGTTATATGGAGACGATCCATTTTGCGGATCAACTGTAAGAGTGCCACTTGATTGGTCATATTGAAGCGCAGTAAGTCCCAAAGGATCGATGTACATCACTGGATTACTGTTCACGTAAACGTAGGTATTGAGTCCCC